>CAWHBM010000001.1:0-2106094 GCA_963827725.1 uncultured Actinomycetes bacterium
AGCTCGACTTTATCCAATTATGCGGCATAGCACACCGCATCCATGAAGCGTTCGAACAATGCGCGCGGCATTTTTATCGTGTCGGTTGCCTGGGGGGACGTGGAAAAAGGGAGATGCTCCCACAACTGCCGCCGCACCAAGGCCATCGCGTCTGCAAAGGTGGGGCGCGTTGTGCGCTACCACGCCGTGCGGCGCACGCAGGTCGCTCCCTGCGCGATCCGCAGCTGGGCCGTCAGTGCGATGAGCGTGTCGAGGCGCAGCAGCGCCAGGGTGGTGCGAGCAATCGCACGCGCATGCCATTGGCGCTGCGTTTCCATCCCCAGATGCGCCCGCGCTTCTTCCAACGTCACTTCCAGAGGCCAGTGACGGACAAACCAGGTCAGCCGCTGCGCAGGCGCAGGCGCCACATTGGTCGACAACAAGGCCTGTGGTGTGCAGCACGCTGGCGGGGCGCGGAGCAGGACCCAGCGGAGGGCGACCGGGGGGGCCCCCGTGTGATACCATCCGGCGGTGTCCGTGGCGACCTCCACCTCACGCGGCCCTGCGCGCCCTCCCACGGCGCAACGCGCCGTGGGGGCCATGGGGGCCGCGCATCCGCCAACCCGGCCTCCCGCGTCGGCCGGCGCGGGCCTGTGAGCCGGGGCCGGCCCGTGGTCCCCGGGGCACGCGGGGGCGGGGGATCAGAGAGGGCCGCGTCAAAACGCAGCCGCGTGATGACACTCCCACGGCGCAACGTCTTGACTTTGGCAAGCCGTTCCAGCACCGCAACACTGCTGTCGGCCACCCAGACGATCTCCCGGTCAGGCCACCAGCGCGCGCCGCGCCGCAGCAGCGGCCACGCCCGGGCCGTGCGGGCCAATAGCGTGGCTGCCTTGACCTCAGTCGTGATGATTCAGGGGGTACGCGTGGGACTGGTGCGCCGCACCCGTTTTGGCCCCAGCTGCCAGGACGCGGTGGCCCGCGTGTTCGATGCTCTCCCTCCCACCCCAGGGAAACGGCTCCTGGTCGTGGATGCAGGCATTGCCACCAAAGGAGCAGTTTGCCGCGGCGACCGAACAGGACGCCTTGCTGGGGCGCCTGCGGATCAACGTCAAGCTGCGGTGTGCTCCTCCACCCCCCACGGGCAAACGCGGGCGGCGCCCCGTGCACGGCGAGGTGATCCATCCCGGGTGCGACGTGTCAGAGGTGGCACCGGACGTGGAGCGGCACATCCCTGGGGAGGCCGGGCTCATCCGGCTCCGGCGTTGGCATTTGCTGCATTATGAGGAGTGCCCTACCATCCGGGTGGATGTGGTGCGGATTGATGATCCCGCCTATGATGCTCCGCTGCTCGTAGGCACCACGGCATGTGAGCTGACGAGTGAGGAGTGTTGGGTGGGCTACCAGCATCGGTGGCCGGTGGAGACGAACTTCTTTGTGGCACAAGACACTCCCGCTATGGAGATGCCGCGGGCGTGGACGAAAACAGCGCTGGAGCGGCGGATCAGTTTGCCTTGTTGGCCGGGTCGCTGTTGCAAGCCATCGCGGCGGTCTGCGCGCCGCAAGCGATGGGCCCGTGGGATCGCCAGCCCGTGCGTTCGGCGGGTCGCCTAGCGAACTATCTCGATCTCCATGCGTGGCATTTTGCGACTCTTGCCCTTGAAGGAATCGCACTGAGAAACTATCGAAAAAATCCAAAAGGTTTCCAGAGAAAGGACTTGCGGCGACGGAAGGCTGCGTGAATTGGTAAAATGGGAGTAGATCTTCCGAAAATGAATTGGAAATTCCAGGCTGGCTTTCATGAGCATACGGGTGTATCTCTCCACGCACACATGCCAAACAACCCACGAGGAGGAGCCACCCGTGTGCCTCCGGATACAGCTCAGTCGTGCAACTGTCAAAGAGCTGCACAGCCGTCTGCAGCATGCCTATCAACGCGATGAGGTGCGCTTGGCACGGCGCATCACGGTGTGGCTCGACCTGCTGGTGCACCAGGTGCCCGTGGAGGTGCTCAGTGAACGCTGGGGCCTCAGCCCCTCCTGTCTCTACCACTGGCGTCAGGCCTTTCTGCTGCGGGGCATGGATAGCTTGGTCTATCGCCATGGCGGGGGGCGCCCAGAGAAGTTGACCTCCACGTAGCGGAAACGCTTGGTCGCGTTGATTGAGGCCGGTCCAGTCGTCGTGGGCTTGGAGACGGCCTGTTGGAACTCGGTCTTGCTCCGGGTGCTGATTTGGCGCGAGTTTGGCGTACTCTATCACCGTCATTATGTGTGTACGTTGCTCCACAACTTGGGGTTTTCGTTTCAGAAGGCGCGCTTTGTCTCGGACCATCTCGACGCGGTCAAGCGCCTGGCGTGGCTGCAAGAACAATGGCCAGCGCTTGTACGGGCAGCCAAGCGTTGCAAAGGGTTAATCCTGTTTGAAGACGAGGCCAGGTTTGCGCAGTGGGGCTCCTTGAGTTCTCCCTGGGCGCGCCGTGGCCACCAGCCGGAGGTGCCGACCAGTGGCAAGCGCAAAGGCTCCAAGGTTTTTGGGGCGATCGCGTATTTTTCGGGGCGTTTGTTCTCTCAAGGCATCGAGGGCCGCTTCAATGCGGAAAGTTCCCAAGCGTTTTTGCAGCGAATCATGGCGCAAACCACCGAGCACGTGTTTTTGATCCACGATGGGGCCCGGTATCACACGAGTGCCTCGACCACGACCTTTTTGGCGGCGCATAAGGCTCGCCTCACAGCATATCCCTTGCCATCGTATTCGCCGGATGACAACCCGATTGCGTACCTGTGGAAGAAGACGAAACAACGGGCGACCCACAACAAATACTTTAAAGAGTTTGCCGAGCTAACGGTCTCGGTCGAGAAAGCGTTGGCGTATTTTGCCACGCATCCCGACACGGTGTTAGGGCTCTTTGGGCGCTACTGCGAGGAAAGCGGTTTGGAACTTCAACAGGCCGCCTAGACTGCCAAAAGCAAACCTGAACATCTATATCACCTCGACAGGAGGGGGTGCTTGGGGCCTGCCAAGAGGTTGGTCCTGGAGAGCCGGGCTCAGCAGCCGTGCAAGCCGTTCGTCCATCTGCTTGGCAAGGACAGGGTCTGCATGCACAGGCAGCCAAATATACTCCCGCTAGCTCCAGACATGGTCGGTCAGCCCGATGGCCATCGCCGGGGTACGCCGGGTGCGCCCTTGGCGCAGGCTCTTGGGCAGCTTCACAAAGGTGTAGAGGCTGACCAGCAACCCGATGCGTCCGCGATGACGGGGGGCAATCCCAGACCAGCAGCGGGTGCGGCGACGCAGGGGTGCCCCCCGCCCACGCAAAGTACCATACCAGCGTTCCATCTGCACGGCCTGCGGATGATGGGTCTGCGCGCGGTGGGCCGCGACACGCTGGAAGTGGTGGACTGGCTTGAGCGCCACGGCACAAATGACCGCCGTCCCCTCATCACAGACACCCCGCCGCTGACATTGCAGCAACTGGTCCGCGGTCGCTACTGACCGCTTGCTCCGCGCCATCAAGGGGCCCTCCCGCTCGGAGCACTCCCGGTGGCACAGGGGGCAGCGCAAGCGTTCGAGGTGTCTGGCCTTGCCGGTCCAGGAGCGATGCGCGATATTGCCTCTGCCGGAGCGATTGAACTGTGCACAGTGTGGCTGCGGGCACGAGAAACGGGTCTATCTCTCTGGCGCTGGCGTCGTCAGTATCATAGCGGTCCTCCTGTGGCAGGGAATGGACCAAAAGATACAGAGCAGACGCCAGTTGTGCCACGTTACTGTTCTCCAGGACTACCGACTTTTCTGGTCGGCGAAAAAAGTCTCGCTGCGGCATCGCTTTTGATACCAGCGACACGCCTCCTCTGCTGTCGCCAGATTGCTCACCCGCTCCCGGGGCTCTTGCTACCCCTTGGCCCAACCCCACAGTCCCATGACGGGACGATACGCCTCGCGTGTGCCAGAGGCCTCTATTAACGCCAGCCGCCTCCCCGGCCGGAGACAGGCGCCTCAAGCATCGAGGCGCCCGGGTGCGCCCTCCCACGTCGCCGTCGTGCTCATGGCCGTACGGCATCCGGAGGACCAGCCTCAGTAGTTGAAAACGATACCAAAGGCCTGAGCCCTCTCGTATAAGTCGTGATAAACAGGAATGTTCCGTAAGAGTCGATAATGTCTGGCAACCTCCATCATCAGCCACAACAGCACGCGGGCAAAGCGCAGCGCTTGCGGCCGCAGTTGTCGCGCCCCACGTTGGGGCTGCGCCATGACTTCGGCATGCAACCACACCCACACATTGCGCAACACGAACGCCACGCCCACAAACAACAGACGCAAGGCCGGTTTACGACTGCTGGTGCGCATGCGGGCTTGATGCGCTTGCCGGTAGGACGACTCAATGCCAAAACGACAGCGATAGGTGGCGCGCATCCAATCAAGGGGCGATGCGGTGACGCCCCAGGTGGCATACAGCAGCGCTTCTCGCTGGTGACGCCCCCTTTGGCCCCGCGTGTTGTGACAGACCACCGCCAGGTCAAAGTCGACGTGGCCCTCTGGAGGGCTTTTCAAGGTATAGGGGGTCCATTGACCTTGTTTCATGGCCGCCAGTGCATAGGTGCCGGTGGGGCCTCCCGCCGTGGTGGGCTTTTTCCCACGTTTGACCGCGGGCATGATGAAGGGCAACTCCGCCGTGATCAGATCGCGAATCACCCGTACACTGTAAAAGCCGCGGTCGAGAAGCACGAGCTTAATCCGAATACCCAACGTGACCAAACGGGTAAGGAGGGTTCGTACCACGTGATCCATGGTCTGTTTGGCCCGCACGCGGCACATCGCCAGGGTATAGCGGCGCCCCCGGATCACGGCATAGGCGGTGGCATAGGTGAAAAAGTGGGTCGTGCCACCCTTGGCTTTGCTGCGGCAGACCTCGTCTTGATGGGCCTCCTCTACCGTCCCATGGTAGGGCAGCGCGACCAAATCCATGGCCACCTGGCGTCCACGTTTCCCCAAGCCCTTGGGAATCAGCTTGGCCAGGAGGTCATTGAGATGGCCTTCGAGGGCATCCAGGTCGCGGAACTGGCTCGACAGGGTGCCCAGCACGGTCGGTCCCGACGGAGCACGTTCAAGCTGGTCACAGGCCTGATGGACCGAGAGCCTGGAGGCGGCAGCAAAGACCAGGACCCGCAGCAGGTCCCGGCTTTCAATAGCACCGGGCATCTCCAAGGGCAAGGTGTCGAGCGTGTTGATGGTGAAAGTGTACACGTCTTGGCTCTTCAAGGTATACTGAGGATAGGTCGTCATAGGGGCTCTCCGATTGGCTTGAGGGAATTGGTTTCTTCCTCTCGTTATCGGAGAGTCCTTTGTTTTTTATAGCTTTATTTTGCCATATCACCATTTTCAACTACTGAGCCTCGCTCGTGCAGTGGGTCCTGCAGCGCCCTCGCCTCGCAAGACCCCCTTGGTCCCCTTGGGGCTCAGCGTGCGCATCTGCTCGACCATCGCGAGGGGGAGAGCCTCGGGGCCATGCCCTTGGGGACTGTGGCGCACACGCCACGCCAGGGGCAAGGCGCCCCCCTTAGTACTACAGTTGTAGTTTATGGAACTGTCCGCCGTTTATAGTGATAATATGGCGCCATTCCCTGGTGCCAGCGCCGCCATGCTGACCAGTCCAGCCTCTGGCCAATGGTCTGCTTGGTGGCCAGCACGAGCCGCCAGCAGAGGCGGCGAATCTCGGACACACGCAATGGGACCCACGGCGCCGCGCCGCTTTGAACGCGGCTAGACTGTTGGGCGTCACCTGGCCCAGCATTTTTTTTGGCAGCGGGCGCTCCTGCCGGGGCCGTGCCCGCACTACCGCTAGCCACGCCTAGAACACTGATCAATTGCTTAAACACTGGCTCTCAGAAAGCCCGTAAATGCAAGGGGATGGGCGCTGAGAGCGTGGAACATTTCATGCACGTTATCCAGTCGATGGGGTAGACACCTCAGCATCCCCCAGGAAGCACGCCAATGTGGCTGAGCAAGGTTCTAACGATTTGATCAGCGTTCTAGGCCCCCATCGCCCAGGTGATCTGCCGCTACCACCCTGTCCAACGGCGGACTACATCGTGCTCTCAGCCGACGTCGCCTTGCGCGGCTTCAAAACTGCTCTCCATCAGCCAGCGGGGGCCGGCCACGTGCACGGCCTCGGCCAGTGTGGCGGTTCTGCGGGGCAAAGACGACCAAGGCCGTCAGGGCCGTGGGGGCACTCACGCTGCGCCGTCCCAACCGCCAGCGGCGCCACGCCGGCTGCCTCGGGGCGGCCAAGGGCAGCCAGGGCCAGTCCTCCCACGGGGGCCTTGGGCGCCAGCACCCGCACTGTGCCGTGTCCAGCCGTCGGTGGGCACGGCCGCAAGGACCGTTTTGACGTGCCGTTGCTGCCACCCCAGCCAGACATCCGCTTTCCCAGAGACGGCCAGGGCATAGGCCCGTTCCTGCGCCTCCCACCACCTCCGCCGCCGCCGATCATCGCCATAGACGCTGTCGCCCGTCACCCAGGTGGCAGACACCCCCGCTTGGCAGGCCTGCTCCAGCCGGCGCTGGCCCAGCGTCGGCGTCGGGGCCAACGGTCGCTCGGCGGGAATCCCCGCCCAGGCGCAGGGCTCACGATCCGGCGTCCACGCCTGGGGCAGAGAGCGTTCCCGGTCAAGCAAGGCGTGCCCTCGCGCACTAGCATAGGAGGCGTAAATAAATAACTGGCCGTTTTCTACGATCTCTGCTGGCGCGGTTTAATGGCATAGTTCCAATCCTTGCCATGAAACTTCGCTGGCGAGAGATTCAGGCGCTTCATGTCCTCACTACTGACCTTAATACCGGTGGGATAGGCGTTCTTATCCAACTCGGCTTGGATGGTGAGACCCGTGTTGGTCGTGGTATGACCAATTAAATTGACGACCACCTCGTGACTGATCAACGGCCGCCCCCGCCAATTCTCGGTAATATGACAAAACATCCGATGTTCGATCTTATTCCACTTACTGGTCCCCGGAGGAAAGTGCCGGACGTAGATCGCGATCCCGATCTCATCGGCGAGCTTTTGGAGTTCTACCTTCCACAACCGATTGCGACTGGCATTGCTCCCCCCGCCATCGGCCGTGATGAGGACCGCGTGGGCCTGAGGATACGCCACCTTGCCCATATGCCACCACCAGCGCCGGATGGATTCCACCGCAAATTGGGCGGTGTCGTGATCGATCCCCACACTCACCCAGCCGCGATTGTGCGTTGGATCGTACACCCCATAGGGACAAATCTTGCCCAACTGCTTGTCCGGAAAATCGTGGGTACGTACGCGTTCCGGCTGCCCTTGCGGCTGGTAGTCCCGTCCCCCATTGGCAAACGGGCCCACGAGTTCCTTCTTTTTCGCATCAACCGAAATGACCGGCTGCCCCGCACGCTGAAACACTTTCACACAGCGGTTGATATAGCGAAATTGGGCATCCCGATCGGGATGCGCCGCCCCCTCTAATGTCTTGCGCGTGCCCTGTAAGCTATAGTCCAAGTCTGCTAACAACTGCGCCACGGTGGTATGGCTGACCTTATGCCCCTGGCCTGTCAGCGCCTGGCCAATTTTCGTGTGCTCTTACAGGTCCAGCGCAACGGCGACATCGGATCGCCCCGTGTCGTCGGGTCCACCAACGCTTCCAACGCGGAGACCAGGGCAGGATCATGGGTCTGGAGCGGTTTGCGCCCGCCTCCCGCGTGCCGAATCCGCCGGCCGGTAGGACTCGCTGGCGCCTGCTCGTGACGCAATTCTTGACACCCACGGCGAATCGTCCGCTCCCCCAAGCCCGTGGCTTGGGCCACCACCTTGATCCCGCCGTGCCCCAATTCGAGCGCTTCGCTGGCCGCCCAGCGGCGGCGTCCGCGCTCATTCAGCTCAGACGCAAGGCGGGTGAACTTTCTTCTCAGGACTTCTATAATGCCCGTGTCTATCATGTCATCAATGTAGTATGAATACACAAAAGCGGCCAGTTATTTATTTACGATGACTTAGACCAGAAACACCCGCCGAAGGGCGGCCCTTTTGAGCAAGCCCGTCTCGTCGATGACGAGCGATGCCAGGGGGAACGCTCAGAGGCTCCATGCCATAGCCGCGCCAATCATCCCGCACAGCTTCGGCATCCCACCGGGCGCGCCCCAACACATGCTGCACCCCATACGGCGTATCATCGCCATTGCCTGCGGCCAGTTGCCAGCCGTTGTTCCGCTCTACTGGACTGCGCAAGCCCCGCAGAGACGCCCTCGCACGCCGCCGCACGTCCCGGCGGGCCAAGCGTGCGCCCATCCGGCGCTCCACCTCTGTCAGCTCCAGCATCCAGGCCCGCACCGTGTCGACGGTCGACTCAGCAGCCTTGCCCCTGGTCGGCACGCTTGACCATCGCCAAGCGCCACCGTCCGATAGCGGCGCAGCAATGGCACCCACGTCTCCAGCCCCCCAGCCGACGCGCTATCGGCCAGGCTGGCGCCGGCGGGGCGACCGAGTATCCACTTAAGCCGGGACAGTTGGGTGTCGGTCAGGTACCTGAGGGGCTGAATTCCGCCAAGAGTTCAGGCACCTACCAGAGGACCGACCGACATGGGATTTTGGGCGAAAAGCCTTCGAGTTTTCAAGTGTCTTTGTGACAACGGCCGGCAGAGTGTGCGGCGCATTGCCCAGTACACTGGGCTTTCCAAGAGCAGCGTGCATCGGCGCCCAACAGGCGATGGAACGCCGAGATGGCTACCCAGAGTCGTGGTTGTGGGAAACCGCAGAAGGGCACGGGTGGCTTCTGCGCTTGGTGGTGGCTACCCTCTATATTTTCGGCCTGAAGAGCGGCGTGGGAGCCGACAGCCTCAGCGAGTTTTTCTGCCGGCTTCGCCTTGAGGCCCATGTCGGCTGTTCACCCAGCGCTTTACGAGGTGTGATGGACGTAGTGGAGCAAGCCATTCTGGAGACGACAACCGCTTGGGAGCAGGATGGGATTGCCCATGGTGAGACCAGACCGATCATCGGTGCGGTGGACGAAACCTTCTTGGCGCGCATGATGCTGGTGTTCATGGACTTGGTCAGCGGTTACCTGCTATTCGAAGAGGTGGCAGAGGAGCGTAGCTATGACACGTGGCACACGCTGGTCAAGGCACGGCTGGAGACACTGGGGGTCAGGGTGCTCTATCTGGTGAGTGACCGGGCAAAGGCGTTGATCAAACTGGCCGAAACGGGCTTGGAGTACCTCGGCCTGCGATCTGGCCGCTGCTCATCCTCCTCCATCTAGAGCTCGCTCAGCTCCGAGAAGCATACTTCTGTCCTGTGGGAAACCTGTTCTCGGACGCGGCAGACGAGCGCCTGCCGGAGACGGCTCCGCTTGCCCTGCGGATGCGGCCGCAGCGGCTTCGAAGACTTCGTCGGCCAAGAGCAGGTGCTCGGCGAGCATTCGGCTCTCGCGCCTCGCGATCGAGGAGGGCCCGCGTCGGCTCCTCGATCGGCTACGGGCCGCCCGGAACCGGCAAGACCACGCTCGCGAGGGTGATTGCACGGACGACCGGCGCAGCGTTCGAAGAGCTGTCCGCCGTGTCGGCAACCGTGGCCCAGGTGCGCGAAATCCTCAAGGCCGGTCGAGAGCGTCTTGGCGCAAACGGTCAGCGCACGATCCTCTTCCTGGACGAGATCCACCGGTTCAACAAGGCGCAGCAAGACGCTCTCCTGCCGGCGGTCGAGGAGGGAACCGTGACCCTGATCGGCGCCACCACGGAGAACCCCTACTTCGAGGTCAACTCGGCTCTACTTTCCCGGAGCCAGATCTACGAGCTAGTCCCGCTCACGAACGAGGAGCTCGAGGTGATCGTGCGTCGGGGCGCCGAGGAGCTCGAGGCCGAGGTCTCGGACGAGCTCGTCGAGCTGATCGCCCGCCGCGCAGGCGGCGACGCGCGAAACGCGCTCAACATCCTCGAGCTGCGTTTCACACGGCACGTGCGGAGGGACAGCCAATCGCCGAGGAGCACGTCGAGGACGCGGCCCGCAAGCGGCCGCTCGTCTACGACAAGGGCGGCGATGCGCACTACGACTTCGTCTCGGCCTTCATCAAGTCGATGCGCGCCTCGGATCCGGACGCCTCGGTCTACTACCTCGCCGCGATGCTCGCCGGCGGCGAGGATCCGCGGTTCATCGCGCGCCGCATGGTCATCCTCGCCTCCGAGGACGTCGGCAACGCCGATCCGCGCGCGCTGCTAGTGGCGGTCGCCGCGGCCCACGCCGTCGAGCACGTCGGCCTGCCGAGGTGCAGCTCAACCTCGCCAAGCGGCGATCTATCTGCCCGCGCGCCCAAGTCGAACGCGGTCATCACCGCGCTCAGCGATGCCCAGGCCGACGTGAAGGAGCACGGTCACATCCGGCCGCCGGACGCTCTCCGCGACGCGCACTACTTCGGCGCCAAGAAGCTTGGACGCGGCCAGGGCTACATCTATCCCCACTCGGACCCGAGCGGGTTCCAGGTGGACAATCTGCCCGAGCCTTGAGGGGCAAGAAGTACTATCGCCCGTCGGGTTCAGGCGAGGAAGGGGGAGACGATGGCGACTGAGAAGACTGCGCGCGCGACCTGGGAGGGCACGCTGGCGGAGGGCCGAGGCCGTTTCAGCCTTGGCAGCGGAGCAGTCACCGATCAGAGGGTCACCTGGAAGGACCGCGCCGAGGAAGGAGGCGGCACGAGCCCCGAGGAGCTGATCGCCGCCGCTCACGCGAGCTGCGTCCTCATGGCTCTCGCGGGCGGGCTGGCCAAGGCCGGGACGCCACCGACCAGGCTCGAGTCCGAGGCGAGGACGATGTTCGACAAGGTCGGAGAGGGCTTCAAGTTCACGAAGATCGAGTTAGCATCCGCGGCGAGGTCGAAGGGATCGACGACGAGGGCTTCCAGCAGGCCGCCGAGGGCGCGAAGGAAAACTGCCCCGTCTCGCAGGCGCTCAAGGGCAACGTCGAGGTCACCCTCGACGCGGCGCTTCTCTAATCCGATCCCTTCTCGATCCGCACCGCCACGAACTCGCCGAAGTCGCCTCCCAGGGAGCGATAGCCCGCCGCAGCCCGGGCGACGTCGTACTCGGTGCGGTGGAGCTCGAAGTCGCCGTCCCAGGTCGCCCAGGCCGCGCGCACGTCGCCGTCGAGCGGCATGCCCGCGCTGCCCGGATTGACGAGGTCTGTGCCGTTCGGGCCAGCACGCCGGAACTGGAGGTGGCTGTGGCCGAACACGACCGTCCGGTCGCGCACGCCCATGAGCATCCGCTCGTCGCCCTCGCCTGGCTCCGCGGGGAAGCTGTCGACGTCCGAGAGCGGCGAGCCGTGCACGTAGAGAACACCGTCGAGATCGGCTTCTGTCGGTAGCGCGTACAGCCATTCCACGAGCTCCTCCGGATAGAAACCTCCGAAGAGCTCGTAGGCCTCCATCACCTCCGGCCGGTCGAGCGGTGGCTCACGAAGCCAGCGCTCGCCGTTGCCCCGGATCCACGTCGCGTTCGGCAACTCCCGGAGGCGGGCGATCGTCTCCTCGGCCCATGGGCTCGGCGTTCCGTAGTCCCCGCCGAGCAGCCAGCGGTCGATTTCGAGCTGCCGGGCTTCGTCGAGCACGCTCTCCAGGGCCGGCAAGTTCCCGTGGATGTCGTAGAGGACTCCGAGCACCCCGGATATGGTCGCACCGGTGAAGATCATCTGCCTCGTCAAGCAAGTGCCCGAGATCGGTGCGATCGAGTTCGACGAGGAGTCGAAGACGCTCAAGCGCGAAGGCGTTCCTCTCGAGCTGAACGCCTTCGACCGCTACGCAGTACGACACGCTGCCGCGATCGGCGACGAGGTGGTCGCAATGACCATGGGCCCGCCGCAGGCGGAGGAGGCGCTGCGCGAATGCCTCGCGCTCGGCGCCGACCGTGCCATCCATCTCTCCGACCGCGTCTTCGCGGTCGCCGACACTTTGGGCACGTCCAGGACACTGGCGCTTGCGATCCGCAAGGAGGGCGCGGACCTGGTCCTCTGCGGCCGCAAGACGACGGACTCCGAGACGTGGCAGGTGCCGCTAGAGGTCGCTGCGTTCCTCGATTGGCCGCACCTGACGAGCGTCGTCGCGATCGAGCCCGGACTGCGCGTCACACGGGAGACGGACGACGCCGAGGAGGTGTTCGAGGTCGATGCACCGGCCGTGCTCTCGGTCTCGGCTCCCCCCGAGGGCGAACCAACCTCGAAAGAGGGCCAGATCGACGTCTGGCAGGCCTCCGACCTGGTGGAGGACGTTCGCCCGAACGACAAGCGCTTCGGCCAGACCGGGTCGCCGACCCGGGTGCTGGCTGTCCGCGACGCGCGGCCCGAGCGCAAGGGGCTCCAGACGGACGACGTCAGCGAAGCCGCGCGCGTCGTCTCGGAGCTCCTCGCTGAGCGCACCCCGGAGCCACCCTCGTGGGAGAAGCCCGGGCACATCGCCGAGATCCCCGGTGCCTCGTACGACTGCTGGTCGGTGGTCGAGCTCGCGGACGGACGGCCGCGGCGGGTCTCGCTCGAACTACTCGCGCGTGGGCGCGAGCTGGCCGGGAAGCTCGGAGGCGAGAACGTCGCGCTCGTGATCGGCCACGGCCTCGACGACGCGATTCGAGAGCTGGGACGCCACGGCGCGGAGGTCGTGTACGCCGCGGACGACTCTGCGCTTGCCGACTACCACCCGGAGCTCTGGTCGGCAGTCCTGCACGACGTCCTCGCACGGCACAGCCCGCATGTCCTCCTCATTCCCGCAACCACGCAAGGCCGCGACTTCGGGCCACGTGCGGCCGGCGAGCTCGAGCTCGGCATGACCGGGGACTGCGTCGCCGTCGACATCGCCAAGGCGGGGCGCCTCCTCCAGCAGAAGCCCGCCTTCGGCGGGAACATCGTCTCGGTGATCATGGGCTCGACGACTCCGCAGCTCGCAACGGTGCGTCCCAGGATGTACGAACCGCTCGAGCCCCGGGACGATGCGGCACCCGAGGTACGACCGGTGGAGCTTCGCACCCCGCCCGTTCCCCGGCTGCGACTCGTCGAGCGGCGCGCCTCGGAGAACGCAGGCGTGCTGGACGAGGCGGACGTCGTCGTCTGTGCGGGCCTCGGAGTGGACCTGGCCGAGCTGGAGAGGATCGCAGCGCCCCATCGAGCCTCAGTCGGCGGGACCCTCGGCTCGGGCGCCCCTCGGAGCCGACAGATCGGCCTGCTCGGTCGACCCGTCGCGCCACGCCTCTACGTCGCGGTCGAGGTCGACGACCAGCCGGAGCACTGGGCGGGCTCCGTGAAGTCCGGCGTGATCGTGAACGTCGGCACGTCGGTCCCCGAGGTGGCGGATGTTTCGCTCGCGGGCGAGTGGCACGAGGTCGTTCCGATGTTGCTTGACGCGGTGCTGCAGAACCGGTGAGACTGGCCCTGTGCCGACGCAGGCCTCCGAGGGGATAATCAGGGTTCTGCTGGCAGATGACGACGAGGTCTTCCTCGTCTCCCTCTGCGAGCTGATCGATCACCAGCCTGAGCTCTCCGTCGTCGGCACCGCCACGGACGGCCTGGCCGCGATCGAGCTCGTGGACCAACTCGGGCCGGACGCTGCAGTGCTCGACCTGCACATGCCACTCCTCGACGGAGTGACAACCGTCGCCCGGCTGCGGCGAGACCATCCGCACCTCTGCCTGATCGCGCTCACGGGCGACGGGGCGCCGGCGCTTCACCGCGCGGCGAAGGAGTCGGGCGCCGACGACGTCCTGCTGAAGACGCAACTCGTGGACGGCCTCGTCGAACGCCTGACTGCGGCCCGGGCTACTGCCTAGCCGACAGTAGGCTGGGGGAGTGGGCGAACCAAGCGACACGATCGTCTTCGTGCCTGCGTGGAACGAGGAGGCAAACCTGCCGGCCGTGCTCGACGAGCTCCACCGCGAGCTCCCCGAGGTCGACGTCCTCGTCGTGGACGACGGCTCGACCGACCGCACGGCAGCAGTCGCCGGCGAGCACGGCATAAAGGTCGTCTCCTTCCCTGAGAACCGCGGGCTTCAGGCTGCCATCGCGACCGGCTACGGGTTCGCCGCCGAACATGGATACGCCTACTGCGGTCGAGTCGATGCCGACGGGCAGCACCCGGTGCATGAGCTGCGAACCCTGCTCGGGCTCGTGCGCGAGGGAGAGTGCGACGTCGCGGTTGGCTCGCGCTTTGCCGTGGAGAAGGGTGACGGGTTCTCGCGCGAGCGCTACGAGTCCAGCCCTGCGCGGAGGCTCGGCACAGGGCTTCTCCGCCGATCGATGGAGGTCGTCCTCGACCGGCCATTCCACGACGCCACGAGCGGAATGTATGCAGCGAACGCGCGCGCGATCCCGATCCTTGCCCGCCCGTACACGAGCGGAGCTCCCGAGGTGGAGGCTGTTCTCCGCCTCG
The DNA here is from genome assembly GCA_963827725.1 of uncultured Actinomycetes bacterium. Taxonomy (GTDB): domain Bacteria; phylum Actinomycetota; class Thermoleophilia; order Gaiellales; family Gaiellaceae; genus VAXT01. The sequence goes on from CAWHBM010000001.1 coordinate 14,391, forward strand.
ACGAGGAGGGCCTGCGAGTGCACGAGATCCCGGTTCAGATGCGAGAGCGGGCAACGGGCGAGTCGAAGCTTCGTGGAAGCAAGGCGCTGATGCTTGTCCTGACCGTCGCGGGCACGCTGGTGTCGGCCGAGTACCTGCGGCGGCGGCGCGGACAATGACGGAGCACCCCGACTCGGAGGGCGGCCGAGTCGTAGCGGTGCTCGGCTATTCCGGTGGTCGCGGTGCGGGCCTGCACCCGGTTTGCGCCGAAAGACTCGCGCACGCCGAGAAGCTGGCCATGGGAGCCCGCGCCGTCATTCTCTCCGGCTGGGCCCGCCGCTCGGGGCCGACACCCGAGGCCGAGCTGATGCGTGCGGCTTGGGCTGGGCCCACCGTTCGTCTGATCTGTGACCCGGAAGCTCGTTCGACGGCTGACAACGCCGTCAACATCGCAGCCGCGGTTCGCGCTCTAGGCGCCGAGGAGCTCGTCGTCGTCACATCGCCGTGGCATCGACCCCGCGCGAACGTCCTCCTGCGGGCGGCGATGCGGGGAAGCGGCATACGGCTCTCGGTCGCCACAGCAGGCCGATCGCGCCCCGCTCTCCCGCTCGCGCGCGAGCTCGCCTGTCTAGCGCTCCTCCCTTTCCAGCTGGCCCGACTCAGCGGCTCTCACAACAAAGGGGTGGAGTTGGCCTAGGAGGGTTTGGCGGGAAACTGCTCGTCCCCGGGGTGCGATGGTCGTTCCGAGGGCGCGGACGCAGGGAGCATCCAGGCTCGTCAGCCTGGGTGCGACTGAGGACCCGCCCTCGGGGCGAGCAGCGCGGCCCGGGGGCTCAGCTGTTTTGCGCCAAACCCTCCTAGCTACACTTGGCCACCGCGGCGAGGTAGCTCAGTTGGTAGAGCACACGGCTGAAAACCGTGGTGTCGCCGGTTCGATTCCGGCCCTCGCCACACTCACGGATGGTCGCCGTGCCGGGCTTTGCCCGGTGCGGCCCACATCGGCTGGCCATGAGGCAATGCGACTGCGAATCGTCATGGCCCGCCGCCAGGCGGGCCGGACTCGCGGGCGCTGGTCGCCGGTTCGATTCCGGCCCTCGCCACCTTCACGTACGCTCCAGGGCGGTGGATCGCAGGCGTTTTCTCGCTCGCACCGGGCTCGCTCTGGCGGCGAGCGGAGTCGCGTGGGAGCTCGCCGAGGAGTGGGTCGCCGAGGCGAGGCCCCTCGGGCGCCAATCTTGGGCCTCGATCCGCGACGAGTTTCTCCTCAGCCCCGGCTATCTGCACTTCGGCCTCCTCTACCTCACGTCGCATCCGAGGTCCGTCCGCGATGCGATCGACCAGCACCGACTGGGCCTCGACCGCAACCCTGTTCACTACCTCCAGGCGAACGGCTCCCAGGCCGAGGCCCGTGTGCTCGTGGCAGCCGCGCAATACCTCGGTGGCAGCACGGCCGACATCGCGCTCACCGACTCGACGACCATGGGCCTCGGCCTGCTCTACAACGGGATCGACCTTCGAGCGGAGCAGGAAGCGCTCACGACCGAGCATGACTTCTTCGCTACGCACGAGGCGCTGCGGCTGAAGGCGGAACGCAGCGGGGCGACCGTGCGCCGCGTCCGGCTTTACAACGAGCCTGAGAACGCGTCCGAGGACGCGATCGTTGCCACTCTCCTGGGCGCGGTAGCCGCCAACACGCGCGTCGTAGCGATCACCTGGGTCCACTCGAGCAGCGGCGTCAAGCTCCCCGTTCGCGGCATCGCCGACGGTCTCCGCGAGATCAACGAAACGCGAGAAGGCGGCGAGCGGATCCTGCTCTGCGTGGACGGCGTGCACGGAATCGGCGTCGAGAACGTGACGATGTCCGATCTCGGCTGTGACTTCTTCGCCGCCGGTACTCACAAGTGGCTGTTCGGGCCGCGTGGCACCGGCTTCGTTTGGGGCGACCCGACCGCATGGCCCTATGCCGGCCCGACGATCCCTGCGTTCGGCGGGGGCACTCACGGCGCCGCGAACACGCCTGGCGGCTTCCACTCCTTCGAGCATCGCTGGGCGCTCGGGGAGGCCTTCCGGTTTCACCTCGGGATCGGAAAGGGGAAGGTCGAGGCGCACATCCATGCGCTCGCCTTGCGGCTCAAAAGCGGACTCGCCGCGATGGATCACGTGACGCTGAAGACACCGCTTGCCGAGTCTCTTTCCGCGGGGATCGTGTGCTTCATGGTCGACGGCATGAGCGCATCCGGAGTCGTCGCGGCGCTTCGCGCGCGGAACATCGTCGCGACGGTAACGCCCTATAGCCCCTCGTATGCCCGGCTCGCGCCCGGGTTGGTCAACACCTCGGGCGAGGTCGACAAGGTCCTCGACGCGATCCAGTCGTTCGCGGTGTAAAGAGCGACCCCTCCTAGACGACGAATGCGTGCCGCCAGCGCTTGATGATGCGGTACTGCAGATAGATGATCAGCGCCGTCGACCGCGAACATCGTAAGCGTCGCGGCGGCCGCGTAGCCGTAGCGCAGGTACTCGAACCCGTTCCGGTAGATGAAGAGCGGCAGGTAGGTCGTCGCGTAAGGATGAGGGCCTCCTTCCGTCACGATCAACGCGGGCACGAAGTTCGCTTGGAACGAGTAGATCGTGTCCCGGAACATGAGCAGCAGGAGCGTGGGCGCCATCACAGGGAGCGTGATGCGCAGGAACATGAAATGCGGCCGCGCGCCCTCGATGTCGCCCAGCTCGTAGAGCTCGGACGGGATCCCCTGGCGGGTCGCCATGGCGACGATGAACCCCTCGCCGATCGTGAAGAGGCTCATGATGATCACGGCCCACTGGGCTGCCCGCGGGTCGGTCAGCCAGGACGGCGTCGGCCCTCCGAGAGCGCCAAGGGCCAGGTTCAGCGGCCCGTACAGCGGGTTGAAGATCCAGAGCCAGAGCAGCGCGAAGGCGACGTCCGGCACGACCGTCGGCAGATAGCCGGCGGTGCGATAGCCGGCGACGCCGCGAAAGCGCTTGTGCAGCAGCAAGGCAAACACGACCGCCCCGAGCAGACGTAGCGGCACCGCGAAGACGATGAACATGAGCGAGTTCCGCATCGCCGTCTTGAAGATGTCGTCGCCCCACAGCTCCTGGAAGTTCTCCAGGCCGATGAACCGCGGCGAGCGGATCAGGTCGTACTCGGTCAGCGCGAGACCGAATGTGATCACCGCCGGCAGGGCGATCAGCACCGAGATGCCGATGACGTAGGGAGCGAGCATGACGGCGTACTCGCGGCGCTCCTTGTCGCGCAGCATCCTCTAGCCCAGACTCTCGCCAGTCGCCGCGTCGAAGACGTAGACGTACTCGGAATCGGCGCTCACCCGCACCGTCTCGCCGGCCTCCGGGCGGCGGTTGGACGCCACACGCGCGATCAGCGCCTTCCCATCCGCGACCAGATGAACGAAGGTTTCGCTTCCAGCGACCTCCAGAACCTGCACTTGCGCGCGGGTGCCACGGCTGCGTGTCACGTGGACGTGCTCCGGCCGGATTCCGACCTCGAGCTCGCGACCCCGGACGGAGTCGCTCATGGGCACAGGCGAGAAGAGGAATGGCCCAGCTTTGAGCGCTCCGTCCTCTAACTGACCCGGAAAGAAATTCATGGCCGGGCTTCCGATGAAGTGCGCGACGAAGCGATTGACAGGGCGGCTGTAGATCTCGTCGGGAGGGCCGAGCTGCTGCAGCTCACCCTGGTTCAAGACTGCGACGCGGTCGCCGAGCGTCAGAGCCTCGACCTGGTCGTGCGTGACGTACATCATCGTCGCCTCCAGGCGTTGGTGGAGGCGCTTGAGCTCGGCGCGCATCTGCACGCGCAGCTGGGCGTCGAGGTTCGAGAGCGGCTCGTCGAGGAGGAAGACATCCGGCTCGCGCACAAGCGCGCGGGCCAAGGCGACTCGCTGGCGTTCCCCGCCCGACAGCTCGAACGGCCTGCGCTCCAGAAGCTCGCCGCAGCCGACGACCTTCGCGGCCGATTCGACCCGGCCGGCGGCCTCTGCGCGCGCGACGCCTCGGGCCCGCAGGCCGAAGCCGATGTTCTCGGCCACGGTCAGGTGCGGGAAGAGCGCGTAGCTCTGGAAGACCATCGAGATGTTGCGGCCGGCCGGCGGGACACGCGTGACGTCACGACCGCCGATGTGAATCGTGCCGTCGGTGACGTCCTCGAGGCCGGCAGCAGCTCGCAGGGCTGTGCTCTTGCCCGAGCCTGAGGGGCCAACGAGGACGATCAGCTCCCCGTCGGCCACGTCGAGATCGAGGCCGCGGAGCGCCCGGATCGAACCGTAGTCCTTCCGGACGCCCGCGAACCTCAGTTCTGCCATCAGTGAGGCACTAGCCCTCGGCCCGCGCGAAGATCGGATCCGTCGCGGCGCGCAGCTCCCCGACGACCGCGGGGACGCCCTCGCCCTTGTAGAAGCCTTCCTCGAGGATCGGGTTGGCCGCATCCTCGATCTCGGGCCAGGTCGAGATGCTCGGCACCTGGCGAATCACCGGGATCGTGTCGAGGAAGACCTGCGAGTTCGCCGGCTTCGCAGTCGGGTCGAGGAAGGCATCCGACTCGGCAACCGACTTGAGAGACGGCACCGTGCGACCCGACTTCGCCACGATCGGCGCACCCTCCGGGCCGAGCGCGTACTCCATGAAGCTCCAGGCCGCCTCCTTGTTCTCGGAGGCCTTGGTCAAGCAGTACGCGTCGGAGTGGAGGATGCCCGCCTGCTCGGCGTGCTGCGGGAGAGCCGCGATGTCCCAGTCGAAGTCCTGGATCGTGCGGAAGGTCGGCGTCGCGCGGCGCGACGACAGCACCATCGCCATTCGGCCATTCTGGAAACGCGTCTCGTCGTCCTCGGCCTCGACCTCTTCGTCACCGGGCGAGACCTTCTCGACGATGTGGAGCTGGAAGAAGCGCTCGAGCGCCTCCTCGGCCTCGGGCGTGTCCAGCGTGAAGTGTGTCGGCTGCTCATCGTCGTCGACGACCTCGCCGCCGTTCGACCAGACGAAGGGCGCGACGCGGATGATCGACGCTTCGACTCCGAGGCCGTAGACCTCGGCCTTGCCGTCGCCGTTCGAGTCCTTCGTCAGCTTCTTCGCAGCGGCGACCATGTCGTCCCAGCTTCCAGCCCTCCTTCGGCTCGGCGACGCCGGCCTCGTTGAACATGTCCTTGTTGTAGTAGACGACGAGGCTCGAGATGTTCTGTGGGAGGCAGGTGAGCTTGCCGTCGAAGCGGAAGGCGTCCATCGCCTGGTCGTAGAAGTCCTCCTGCTGGAAGACGTCCGAGCCGTCCACGCGCTCTTCGATGGGATCGAGGACGCCTCGCGCGGCGAACTGTCCGTAGAAGCGGTAGTTGAGCAGGAACAGGTCGGGTGGCGTTCCGGCTGCAAACGAGGTCGACAACCGTGCGATCAGGTCGTCGCGGTCGCTCGCCTCGATCAGCTTCACCTTCACGTCCGGCTGCTCGTTCTCGTACGCGGCGATCACCTCGCGGTAGGCCTGGATCTCCTCCGGATCGCCGAAGACCATGAACTCGACGTCCCCGGAAACCTTCCCTCCAGCATCTCCGTTGCCGCTGTCGCCTCCGCAGCCGGCCAGAAGCAGAAGCGCGCAGAGCGCGATCAATCCCTTCCTCACGATTCCTCCCCGCCAATCGATATCAGAGCGGATACCGTGCCACGCCCGAGCGGACCCGGTCAAACGGGAAGCGTCAGCGCCCCAGCCAGCCGGCGCCGCGAAACTCCTGCAAGAAGTAGCGCTGGACATAGAGGAACGCAAGGACGACGGGCAGGGTGGCCGCCACCGAGCCGGCGAGCAGAAGCGGGAAGTTGGTCCGGTCGAGCACCGAGAGCGCCCTCAGCCCCAGCGGTACCGTGAATGTCTCCTGGGCGGAGAGAAAGATGAGCGGGTCGAGGAAGTTGCTCCAGGTGAAAACGAAGGCGAGCACGGCAACCGCGACGGTCACCGGCCGAACGAGCGGCATCGCCACCCGCCGCCAGATCGCGAGCGGGCCGAGCCCCTCGAGCCGCGCTGCCTCGAACAGCTCGGGTGGAAGCCGCTTGAAGCTCCAGTAGTAGAGGAGCACGTAGAAGGGCGAGGTGCCCATGATCGCCGGCGCGATCAGCGGTATGTAAGGAAAGCCTTCGGGATTGCCGATCAGGTCGAGGTACTTGAAGAGGACGAAGCGCGGGACGAGCAGCGCCGTCAGCGGGACCATCAGGGCAACGAGGGAGGTGACGATGAGCGCACCGGCCCAGCGTCGCGGCAGCCGAAACATGGCGAACGCGGCCCACGATGCCGTCAGCACGGTCAGCGGCACGGCGAAGGCCACGACGATCAGCGAGTTGAGCGTGTAGCGAGGGATGTCGACGAGGTCGAAGGCGCGCTCGTAGTTACTCCAGGCGAGCGGTGACGGGATCAAGTCGGGATACCGCGGCGGCGGGAGGCCGGCCTCCCGCAACGAGCCGCTGAGCATGAAGAAGAGCGGGAGAACGAACACGACCGCGATCGTGAGCGCGGCCAGATGCCTCAGCCATTTGCTCCTGTTGCGCCGGCCGGTTTCCACGTCAGGAATCTATAGCGGTGGCGCGAAAAAAGGACGTCCGGACCGGTGCTACCGTGTCGCGAACGCCCTCTTGGCAGGGAATTTAGCGGCCGCCGGCTCGCCGGGCAACGAGCGCCGTTCCACCGCCCGCCGCAAAGTCTGCAAAATCCGCAAAACCCCGCTTCGCCAGCTCCTTCTGCAGGAGCTCTGGCGGGACGTAGATCGGCGTCTCGGGCCCGGCTGAGAACGAGAAGACGACTGTGCCGCCGGGAGCCGTGACGCGCGCAAGCTCGTCGAAGAACGGGATCATGTTCGCGAGCGAGACCAGGTCGAACGACGCGTCCGGATAGGGCAGCCGCTCCGCGTCGGCCTCCTCGAACCGGACGCGGTCGGCAAGCTCGGGCGGCGTCCTGCTGCGCGCATCGTCGAGCATCGCCGTGGCGAGATCCGCCCCCACGACCTCGGCTTCCGGATAGCGCCTCGCCAGGATGAAGGCCGCCCTGCCCGTCCCGGTTCCGAGGTCGAGCGCGCGCTTCGGCGGGGTCTCGATCGAGTCGAGCCCCGCTTCAAGCGAGGCGAAGGCGTCCGGCCCTCGCCGCTCGTCCCAGGCAGGCGCGATGCGGTTGAACTGAAGCCGCGTCAGCGGTCGCAGCAGACGCCAGGCCCAAGGTCGGCGCACGACCTGGTTTGTCGTGAACCGCGCGAACTTGCGGCCCAGCTGCTCGAGCGAGCTCATTCGGCGATCCTGATCCGGATGTCCACTCCCGGACGCGCCTGGAATGTCTCGGCGGCGCTGCCCCCGCTGATCGCGATCGCGATGTTCTCGTAGGCGTCCTCGTAGAGGATGATCTCCCCGCGACGCACATCGGCGAACGTCCGCGCCGCGATCGCGTAGTAGCGCTCCGAGCCCAGCTCGAGCTCGACCTGGACGCCCGGCTCGATGCCGAGCCGCTGGAGATGCTGCCGTGTCAGGTTCAGCTGCATGTTCCCGAAACGGTCGACGTAGAGGCAGACGGCGCGAACACGCTTCGCCGTCGTCTCGGGCTGTGGGACGTCGAGGCGCACGAGCGAAGCGGGCTCGATCGACGGCCCGAGCTCCTCGATCGCAACGCCCTTCGCGAGGTGCGCGGCAGCCGGCGAGAAGAGATCTCGGCCGTGGAAGGTCGCCGAGACGGGCTCGAGCGCGTAGTCGCGATTCGTCACCTCGTAGGCCGCTTCGATCCCACCGAGCTTCTCGGCGGCGGGAATCAGCAAGCCGTTGTCGGGGCCGACGAAGAGGCGCCCGTCGCCGCTCCGAAGCGCGAGAGCCCGCCGCTCCGTGCCCACTCCAGGGTCGACGACCGCGAGGTGAACCCCCTCCGGGTGGTACGGGAGCGTGTTCGCGAGCACGAGCGAGCCCTGCAGCACGCCCTGCGGCTGGATCCCGTGCGTGATGTCGATGATCTCGATCTCGGGCGCGATTCGCTTGATCACGCCGTGACAGGTGCCGACGAAGTCGTCCTCGAGCCCGAAGTCGGTCAGGAAGGTGACGAACATTCTCAGCGCGACGCTAACCCACTGACGGCGGCGACGAGGCCTTCCAGGTCGTGAGTCTTGGCTTCTGCGGCGACTCGGAGACCGGCGGCCTGCGCTGTCCGGGTGGTCCGGGGGCCGATCGAGACGGCCGGGATGTCGGTTCCGAGCTCGGCGAACGAGCGGGCCGCCGAGCCAGAGGCGAGCACGACGAGGTCGCCGTCCGGCGGCGTCGCGGGGCGCACCAGATGCGTGCGATAGAGAGCGATGAAGTCGGCGCCGAGCTCCTCGATCGGTCGGCGGCGGGCACCTTCGGCGGCTGCGAACAGAATGCGCCCCTCGGGCCGTGGGAACTCGGAGAGCAGCCCGTCCTGCGAGGAGACCGTGGGAACGAACGCGGGCTCGACTCCCAGCTCGCGCAGCGTCTCGGCGGTGCCGGGCCCGACCGCCGCAACCTTCGGCAACTCGCCCCGCACCCGGGAGACGAGCTCGCGAGCGCCGTTCGGACTAGTCACGATCACCCACTCGTATCCGCCGACGTCGACCGGCTCCACAAAGGGCTCGACCTCGATCAGCGGGCACTCGACGATCTCGTGGCCGAGCTCCTCCAGGCGGGCGACGAGCGGGCCTGCCTGGTCCCGCGGCCTCGTGACGATCACCTTCACGTGGGAACCAGCGACAGCAGCTCGGCGGCGAGCGCGTCGGGATCATCGCCGCTTCGCCGCTCGATCCAGCGGCCGTCCGGATCGGCGACGAGACCGGTCAGAGAGTCCCCGTCGTGATATGCCGCGATCGGCGCGAGGCACCCGCCACCGATCAAGCCGACGCAGCGCCGCTCGGCTGCGACCCGCCGGTGCGTCTCGGGATCGTTCGCCTCGGCGACGAGCTCCTCCTCTCCGACGCGAACCTGGAGCGCCAGCGCACCCTGGCCCGCTTCGGGGAGCAGCTCGTCGGGCTCGAAGCGGTGGCCGATCTCGGCGCCGAGCCCCAGCCGGTCGAGCCCGCAGGCGGCGAGAACGACTGCGTCGAGGCCGCGCTCACCCCGCTTGCGGAGGCGGGTGTCGATGTTCCCGCGCAGCGGCTCGATCGACAGCGTCGGCTCGAGTGCGAGAAGCTGGGCCCGGCGACGCACCGAGGCGGTTCCGATCCGCATCTCGGGGCGGATTCCGTCGGCGCCGCAGAGGGCGTCCCGCGGGTCTTCGCGCGGCGGGTATGCCCCGACGGCAAGCCCGTCCGTGTCCGTCGAGGTCATGTCCTTCGCGGAATGGACGGCAACGTCGATCTGCCCGTCGAGGAGCGCCTCCTCGAGCTCTTTCACGAACACGCCTCGCTCCCCGATCTCGCCGAACGGCTTCGTCCGATCGCGGTCACCGGCCGTCGTGATCGGGACGAGCGCGATCTCGATCCCGGGCCCGCGCAGCACCTCGCAGGCGAGCGCAGCCTGCGTGAGCGCGAGCCTACTTCCGCGGCTTCCGACTCGAATCAGCACGCTCGTCCTCCCCGAGACCAAACAGGTGCCGAGCCGCGTCGACGTATCCCGACCCTTCGGTTGCCGCCGCTTCCTTCAAGCGAACGATCGGGACGTGCAGGATCTTGTTCACGATCTGTGACGTCAGCGACTCGACGGTTTGGCGTTCGCTCTCGGACAGGCCCTCCAGGCGGCTCTGGGCCTTCGCCAGCTCGCCCGAGCGGATGCTCTCCGCGCGTTCGCGGAGCGACGCGATTGCGGGAACGACGTCGAGCGAGGCCTGCCAGTCGCGGAACCGGTCCGCCTCGTGCGCGACGATCGACTCCGCGCGCGCGGCCTCACGCCATCTCCCACTGAGGCTTTCGCTGACGACCGCCTGCAGGTCGTCGATGTCGTAGAGGTAACAGTCGTCGAGGTCGGCGACCGACGGCTCGACATCACGCGGGACCGCGAGATCGATGAAAAACAGCGGCCGGCCCTTACGGTCGGGCACGCGGTCCGCCGTCAGGACGAATCCGGGCGCGCTCGTCGACGAGACGACGACATCCGCGCGGGCAAGCTCTTCTCCGACCTGCTCGAACGCAACGGCCTGCCCGCCGAAGCGCGCTGCCAGCTTCTCGGCCCCTCCCCGCGTCCTGCTCGTGACAGCCGCGATCGAAGCTCCCCGAGCGGCGAGGCTCCGTGCTGCGAGCTCGCTCACCTCGCCCGCGCCGACGAGCAGCACCCGGCAGCCTTCCAGCTCGCCGAACACCTGCTGGGCAAGCGCCGCGGCCGCTGAGGACACCGATGCGGGACTTTCGCCGATTGCGGTCTCGGAACGAACCTTCTTGCCCGCGTGCAGCGCCTGCCGGAAGAGCCGGTCGAGCACTGGGCCGCACGCGCCGGCCTCATAGGCGGTGCGCACCTGGCCGAGGATCTCGCCTTCGCCGGGGACGAGCGAGTCCAGCCCGGCCGCAACCCGGAACAGATGAAGCGCCGCTGCCTCGTCGCGAAGGCGGTAGAGCTCGATCTCACCCTCCGCCAGCGCGGCCCCGGCCAAGCTCTCCGCACGCTCGGGATCGGTATGAGCGAGGTAGAGCTCCGTGCGGTTGCAGGTCGAAAGGCAGACAGCCTCGCCTCCGTCGGCAAGACGCGAAGCGAGCTCGGCCGCGCCGTCGAGATCGAAGGCGACCCGCTCCCGCACCTCGACCGGCGCGAGCCTATGCGACGTGCCGACGAGAACGAGGTTCATGCCAGGTGTCCTGTCTGCAGGCTGACTTGTAGGGCGACGAGCAGCGCAAAGCCGGCCAGCGCCGCATATGCCGCACGGCGACCCCGCCAGCCCATCCCGAACCGGAGAATCAGGAACGCGCCGTACACCGTCCACGTCAGCACGGTCAGCGCGATCAGCGGATCGAAGTCGGAGCCGTGCCGCACGCGAGCGAAACCCGCGGCCATGCCGAGCGTGAGTACCGGCAGCGAGAAGGCAACCGTTCGCGCGACGAGCGAATCGAGGCTGACGAGCGACGGAGCGCGGAAGCGCAGCACCGTCGAGCTGCGTCGCTTGAGCTGCCGCTCCTGCCAGAGGTAGAGGACCGCGAGCGCCGCCGCGAGCGTCAGGCCCGCGAAGCCCGCGAGCAGAAGGCCGACGTGGAGCCCGAGGAAGAGCGTCGAGTAGCCGCTCTTGCCGGATGCGGCAACGCCACCGGCTGCGTAGGAAACTGCGAGCAGCAGCACGGCGAGCGGCATCACGACGAGGCCGAGCAGCCGATACCGAGGACGGCAGCCCCAGATCAGGTACGCGCCGACGACGAGCCAGACGAAGAGGTTCAGCGAGCCGGCCCACGTGTCCCAGGGAAAGCCGTCCGCCCGCGCAGCCTGGGCCACGAGTAGCGCGGTCTGCACGAGCCAGCCGATGCGGACGCCCCAGGTCGCGAAGCGCCCCATCGAGCCCGGGTGCCGGGCGTCGCCCGCGTAGGCGAACGCCGCCTCTCCATAGGCGAGGAGCGCCGGCCAGAAGAGAAGCTCAGCCACCTCGCTTCTCCTTCACGCGGCGGGTCAGCTCCGCCAGCTCCTCCTCGAGCCTTCCGACCTTGAGCGCGATGATGAGGAGGTAGACGAGCAGCGTCCCGAAGAGGACGAGGTAGGCCGCGGTCACGTACTTCTCGGCAGTCGTCACGCCAGCAGCTCCCTCAGCTCGCGCAGGCTCGCGTCGATCCGCTTCCCGGCAAGCTCGACCCGATAGAGCGTGGCCGCAAGCGCAAGCATCCCGGCCAGGCAGACGATGAACGCGAAGAGCATGGAGTTGGGCAGGTTCGCGCCCTCGTGCGTGAAGATCGTCGGGTGCAGGATCGTCCCTGCGATCCGCACTGCGAGGAAGCTGACCGGGATCAGGACGACGCCGAACAGCGCGTAGACCGCCGAGTTGCGCTCCCGCCTCGGGCCCGGGTCGGTCGAGTAGCGGAGCATGAAGTAGGACGAGTAGAAGAGGAACAGGATCAGGAAGAGCACGAGCTGGCGCTCTCCCCACGTCCACCAGTGGCCCCACGAGATCTTGCCCCAGATCGAGCCGGTGACGAGGGTGAGCAGGCCGAAGATGACCCCCATGTGGATCGCGGTGTAGCTCTCGAGGTCGTAGCGGCGCTCTCGCGTCCACAGCAACCTCAGCGCCTTCCACGCACCGACGCCGAAGCACGCATACGCCGTCAATGCGATCGGCACGTGGATGTAGAAGATCTTCTGGCTGAAGCCCTGGTTGGCGTCCTCGGGCGCCCAGTAGAAGGCGAGGGCGATTCCCCCCACGAGAAGGCCGGCGGCCGCGATCGCAAGCGCGGCGGAACTATTCCGTAACGACGTACTCAAAGCTCGCCCAGCAGAGAATCACAAAAACGGCGTCGTACAGAGCGAGAAAGCCGAGGAAAGACGCGGGATTCGCGGACACGCTCGCTCCGACGCCGCCGATCACGACCGGGATCACGAGCGGCAGGAACATGAGCGGCAGGAGCAGCTCGCGGGCCCGGCTTGCGGCGGCCATCGCGGCGAGCAAGGTGCCGATGGCGGCGATTCCCACGTCGGCGAGGGCGACCGCGGCGACGAGCTCCCACGAGATCGGATGGAAGAAGAGCGCGAAGGCCGGCAACGCGACGAGCTCGGCGAGGACGAGGAACGCCGTGACACCGATCGTCTTGCCGAGCCAGATCGCGCTCCGGTCGCCCGGTGCCAGCACGAGGCCGTCGAGGGCTCCGTGCTCTCGCTCGGCGGCGAACGCTCGAGTGAGACCCAGGAGCGCCGTGAAGACGATCGCGATCCAGAGAAGCCCTGTCTCGGCGCGGGCCGAGGAGCCGGCCGGCAAGGCGAAGTGGAACACCGTCAGAGCCGAGACGACGAAGAGGAGCATCGCCGGGAGGGTGTCGCGCGAGCGGAGCTCGAGGAGGACGTCTTTGCGAGCGAGGGCGGCGACGTCTGCGGCGTAGGCGCTCATGCGAGGGCGAGCCGGGCGGTTGCCCGTGCCGCGAGAGCCTCGGGATCGTGCGTCGCGACGAGCGCAGTCGCACTTCGCTGCGCGAGCTCGGCATGAAGAAGCTCAGCGCCCTCCGCGTCGAGCCCGTCGAACGGCTCGTCGAGCAGGAGCAAATCGGGATCGTGCAGGAACGTCCGGCAGAGAGCGAGGCGTTGCAGCATTCCTCGGGAGAACGTTCCCGCGCGCTCGTTTCGCGCCCGCCAGAGCCCGAAGCGCTCGAGCATCGCGCCAGAGCGCTCGCGCCGCTCGGGCAGCCGGTAGAGGCGCCCGTAGAGATCGAGGTTCTCGAGCGCCGTCAGCTCTCCGTAGAGGAGCGACTCGTGCGCGAGAAACCCGATCGCGCCGCGTGGCGCTGCGACCTCGAGCTCGCCGTCGGTCGGCGCGGCCAACCCGGCACAAAGCCGAAGGAGCGTCGTCTTCCCGCAGCCGTTCGGCCCGGTCACGAGCACGAATCCCCCACGAGGCACGTCGAGGTCGAGCCCGTGAAGGACGCGCTTGTCACCGAAGCGCTTGGACAGGTTCAGTGCCCGAATCACGGCATCGAGTGTAGTCCGGAGGGTTCGGCCTCCCTAGCTAGAGCGAGTCGGCCACGACAAACGCGAGGAAGGCAACGGCGATGACACCGTTCATCGTGAAGAACGCCGTGTCCAGACGGCGCAGGTCTCCCGGACGGACGATCGAGTGCTCGTAGACGAGGAGCGCGGCGACCATGACGACGCCGAGCCAATAGAAGACGCCCACCTCGAGCCCCAGGCCCGCGGCCGCGAGCAGCACCACGGTCAGAAGATGGAGAAGCCGCGCGCCCCAGAAGGCGCCGCTCGCCCCGAACCTTGTGGTCACCGAATGCAGCCCTTCGCGTCGATCCACCTCTTCGTCCAGGAGCGAGTAGAAGTGGTCGAACCCCGCAACCCAGCACGCAACCGCCCCGCCGAGGAGCCACGCCTCTAGCGGCAACTCGCCCGTGATCGCGACCCAGGCGCCGACCGGGGCGAGCCCGTCCACGGCTCCGAGCCAGAGGTGCGAGAGCCACGTGAACCGCTTCAGATACGGGTAGATCACGAAGCCTGCGACCGGGATCGGCCACAGCCAGCGAACGATCGGATCGAGCTGGTAGACGGCGAGCAAGAAGACCGCGAGCGACGCAACGCAGAACACAGCGACCTGCCACCCCGTCAGCCGTCCGGCGGGAAGCTCGCGGGTTGCGGTGCGCGGGTTGCGGGCGTCGATGCCGGCGTCGACCAGCCGGTTGAGGCCCATCGCCAGCGAGCGGGCGCCGACCATCGCAACGGTGATCCACAGGAGGTCGCGCGCGCCCGGTACGCCGTCTACCGCGAGGAAAGCTCCGACGTAGGCGAACGGGAGCGCGAAGACCGTGTGCTCGATCTTCACGAGCGAGGCGAACCGCTTTGGATACTCCGCGGCGATCACGTTTGGCGGTGCGCGGTTTCCTCGCCGGCAAGCAGCTGCAGGGCATGCTCGAGCGCCGGCTGAAGGACGGCGAACCCGTCGCGGCAGCCGCCGGGTGACCCCGGGAGGTTGACGACGAGCGTCCGGCCGCGAACACCGGCGACGCCCCGGGACAGCAGCGCGTGCGGCGTCTTGGCGATCGAGTCCGCGCGGATGGCCTCGGCGATTCCCGGTGCGACGCGCTCGAGGACGGTCATCGTCGCCTCTGGCGTCACGTCGCGCGGCCCGAGCCCGGTGCCGCCCGTGGTGAGGACGAGGCTCGCTTCGGCGGCGAGCTCCTCGATTCCCTCGGCGATCGCGTCCCGCTCGTCGGGCACGACACGCCGCACCACGTCGTAGCCCTCCCCGCGCAGGAGCTCCTCGAGCAAGTCGCCGCTGGCGTCCTCGCGCGTCCCCATGTCGACGCCGTCGGAGACGGTCAGGACCGCGGCCTTCACGCCGGCTCCTTCGTCTTCTCGACGAGGCGCACTTCCGAAAGCTCCATCCCGTCGTCGACCGCCTTCGCCATGTCGTACACCGTCAGCGCGGCGACCGTGGCCCCGACGAGAGCCTCCATCTCGACGCCTGTCTGCGCCGTCGTCTCGGCCGAAGCCGTGATCTCTACCGACGCCTCCTGCACCGAGAGAGAAACGTCCACGTGGGTCAGCGGAAGCGGATGGCAGAGCGGAATGAGCTCACTCGTCCGCTTCGCGGCCATGATCCCGGCGAGCTGCGCGGCTGCGAGCGCATCTCCCTTCGGCAGCTCTCGCAGGCGCAGTGCCGTCGAGGGCGCCATGCGCAAGCTCGCCTGCGCGACGGCCCGCCGACGCGAAACCTCCTTGCCGCCCACGTCCACCATCCGGACTCCGCCGCTCTCGTCGATGTGAGAGAGGTCGCTCACGTCGCGGCGTGCGCCGACCACCGGTCGAGGTCCTCGAGCTGGGTCTCGAGCCAGGCGGCGACGTCGTGAGCGTGCACGTGCTCCCGGATCGCGCCGAGCCGTGCCCGGCGCTCCTCGCGCGGCATCTCGATCGCCGCATGGATCGCCTGCGCCTGCGCCTCGATGTCGAAGGGGTTCACCGAAAGCGCCCATGGCCCCAGCTCCTCGTGCGCGCCCGCATTCTCCGAGAGGATCAGCACGCCGTCGCGCTCGTTCACGAGCGGGCCTTCCTTCGCAACGAGGTTGAGACCGTCGTAGATCGCGTTCACGAGCAGCACGTCGTACTGCTTGTAGGCGGCCACCGTGAGCGGGAAGTTGTCCTCGATGCGGAGATCGACGGGCGTCCACCCCTCGCGCTGGTACCGGTCGTTGACTGCCCGCGCGGCCCGCTGGATCGCGCCCAGGTACTCGGCGTACTCGGGGATGTCCTGCCGCGACGGGTCGAGCAGCGCGAGCATCCCCACCCGCCCGTGCATCTCCGGATGGGCTTGCAAGTAGTGCTCGAACGCCCGAAACCCGCGGACGACGTTCTTGGACGGGTCGGTGCGGTCGACCCGCAGCACGAGGAACTCCGGCCGCCTGGCCGCGAGCTCGGTCTCGAACCGCAGGACCGACTCGCTCACGGCGAGCTCCTCGAACTCGGCGGAATCGACCGAGATCGGTCGCGCCGCGACAAAGGTCCGGCCGTCTCCGTGCGAACAGATGCTCCGCTCGAAGTCGCAGTCGGCGCCGAGCAGGTCGTAGCTCGAGCGCAGGAAGCTTTCGCGCCAACGGTCGGCGTGGAAGCCGATCACGTCATTCGCAAGCAGGCCGTCGTGCAACGCGCGCCGAATCGCGTCCGGCAGCACTCTCCACACGTTCGGCTCGGGCCATGGAATGTGGACGAAGTGCGCGAGCGCGGTATCGGGCCGCGCTTCGCGGACATAGCGCGGTGCCAGGTAAAGGTGGTAGTCGTGAAAGAAGACGGCCGCGTCGGGCTGGGCCTCGAGCTCGGCCAGCGTCGCGTCCGCGAAGGCCCGGTTGACCGGGACATAACCCCCGTCCCAGGCGTGGTAGAGGCCGGCGTCGATGTTCGGGGAGTACGCGAGAGCCCAGAGGTAGTGCTGGAGGAACCAGAGCGTCGGGTTGGCGACGACGTTGTAGAACCAGTCGTAGGCCGCCGGGTCGTGAGCAACGAGCCGCAGCCGGTACGGCGATCCGTCGCGCGCCAGCTCCTCGATCGCCTCGCCTCCGTTTTCGTCGACGACAGCGCGATCCTCCTCCGTCATCGCGCTCGCGATCCAGGTCACGTCGTGGTGTGCGACCAGGCTGCGCAAGGCGGTGACGAGCCCGCCGCCGCCTCGTCGGGCCACGCGCTTGCCGTCCTCGTCGCGCGTAAACGAGGATGGGCCGCGGTTCGAGACGACGATCAGCCGTCGGCGCTCAACCATCGGCTGGACCCTAGCGCGCTACCGCGTAGATGCTGTCGTCTCGACGGTCACGAGGGCGCTCTCGCCCAGATCGTTTCCCTCGAGACGGTTGAACAGGGCGAGCCAGTCCCGCAGCAATCGCGGCATGAGGAAGCGCTGACGCACGTCCTCTTTCCCGCGGCGGCCACGAGCGGCAGCTGCATCAGGGTTGTCGAGGATCTCGAGGCAGGCGCCGGCACACTCCTCGGGCGTATCGACGAGCCAGCCCGTCTCGCCGTCGCGAATCTGCGCGACGATTCCTCCCGCGCGCCCCGCAACCGTCGGACGCCCCTTCCACAGCCCCTCCGTGACGGTGAGCCCGAAGCCCTCGCGAATCGACTTCTGGATGACGGCGGCCGAGTGCACCTGGAAAGCGTTCACCTCGACCGAGCCGATGTTGTTGAGGTTGGAGAGAATGAAGATGTCGGGGTCGCCGGCCGCGTGGGCGACGGTGCGGTTGTAGAAGTCCCAGCCCTCGGGGTCATCGTGGGCCATCGAGCCGACGAGCGCGAGCTGCACGTCGGGATGCGCCTGCTTCACCAGTCGATACGCATCGATCACCCCGAGCGGGTCTTTCCAGGGATCGAAGCGCGAGATCTGCGTCAGCAACGGCCGCTCGAGATGGATGCCGAATTGGTCGACGACGTATGCCGCGTCCTCGGCCGAGAGGGCCATGTTCTTCGGCGTCAGAGGGTCGATCGCGGGCGGCCAGATGAAGGCTTGGCGCAAGGCGACGTGCTGCGGCACGTACTGGGCCATGTGAAAGATGGCGGCGTCGTATCGCTCGAGCGACGGGGCGAGCAGGTCGAGGACCGACTCGTTCGGCGTGGAGAGGTCGATGTGGCAGCGCCAGATCCAGTGCGCCGCGGAATCGGGGAAGTGATCGATCATCGCTGCGGGCTGCGGGTCATGGACGAGCACGAAGTCGTAGTCGTCCACGAACTCCTCGGCGTTCAGCGCGTTGTAGCGGCGGAAAATCTCCTGCTGTGCAGCCGTCAGGCCATGCAGGTCGCCCTGGAGCCCGTTGTGAATCGCCTTCGTCACGCCGAAGAACTCGTCGTCGCCTTTGATGATCCGCCACTCGACGTCGAGCCCGATGTCTTTCATCAGAGGCACGAGCGCGTAGTTGATCTCGGCCACGCCGCCGCCGAACGCGGTCGCGGACAGGTGAACGACCCGCTTCCCCTTGAGCGGCTCCGCGAGTGACCGGATCTCCTCCAACACTCCACGCAAAGCCAGCGACGCGTAGTCAGCGATGGCCTTGTTGCCGGCGTCTACGAGTTGGAGCATGGAGGCACCCCGGGGCGGTTCAGCACGATACCGAGGCGGAGCGGCTAACTGTCGAGGAACTTGACGAACCGGAGCCGCGAGCCGCGCCCGTTGCTGCGCTCGCCGGCCTCGAACTCGTCCGACAGAGCCTTGATGATCGCGATCCCGAGGCCACCCTCCTCGAGATTCTCCTCGCCGGCCCGTTCTCCCTCCACGTCAAAGCCGGGTCCGTCGTCGGCCACTTCGACGACGAGCCTGTCCGCCCGGAGCTCGTAGAGGACCTCCACGGTCCCCTCGGCGTCGGCATACCCGTGCCGGACGGAGTTCGAGCACGCTTCCGTGACGGCGAGCTTCATGTCGCCGAGGGTCTCCTCGCTCAGTGGGCGCAGACGGGAGAGGCCGCTCAGAGCCAGGCGCACGAGCGTGATGTACTCGGGCTTGGCCGGAATGGTCAGGCGGACAGTCGGACCTTCGGCCCCGTCCGGAAGCGAGTGTGCTGGTAGAGACATGAGCTCAGTCGGCTTCGTTGTACCCCGCGCCGAGGTTCCTAACCACGACTCGAGGCCTCATCGGCTCGATTCCGGCGCCACAGGTCGCGAGCCGAGCCGAATCCTCAAAACCCTTCGCTCCCCGTTCCGGATGGTCGTCAGCGCCGTCATCTCGCCGGGAAGCTTCGCTGCCACCTGGCGGACGACGTCGTCGGCGCTTCGCACGGCCTGGCCGTCGATCGCGACGATCACGTCGCCGCCCCTGGTGATCGGCTGGCCGTTGAATGTCTCCTCGCTGTCCCCTCCACGAAGCCCGGCACGGTCGGCGGGGCTGCCGTCCCGAACGGAGCTGACGATCGCGCCCCTGCTCATGTCATAGCCAAGGTGGCGCGCGAGAGTGGGCGTCAAGTCCTCGGTCGTGACCCCGAGATAGGCGTACACGACCCGGCCGGTTGCGGCGAGCTGCTGCATCGAGCGCTGCGCTGCGTTGATCGGTATCGCGAAGCCCACTCCCTCGGCCGTGCCGCTCTCGCTGCGGATCTGGGCGTTGATCCCGATCACGCGCCCGCGGGCATCGAAGAGAGGGCCGCCCGAGTTTCCATGCGTGATCGGCGCGTCGGTCTGGATCGCGTCCACGACCCGGTAGACCGAGGTCAGCGAGCTGATCGAGCGCTCGGTGGCCGAGATGACGCCGACCGCGATCGAGTCCTCGTTCCCGAACGGGCTGCCCATGGCGGCGACCGGATCGCCGGCCTGGACGCGCGAGGAGTCGCCGAACGGTAGGGGCGCGAGCTTGTGCTCGCCTGGTGCCACGCGGAGCAGCCCGACGTCGTCGTAGACGTCCCAGCCGACGATCTCCGCCTTGACCCGGTCTCCGTTCTTGAACCCGACGAAGACGCTCGAGGCCTCGCTTGTCTTTTCCGCCTCGCCCGCGTCGGTGATCACGTGGGCGCTCGTGAGGATGTAGCCGCTCTCCGAGGCGACGAAGCCGGAGCCCTGGGCCGCGTGCCGGTCAGTGTTGTCGAAGAACGCGAAGACGGTGACGACGCCGGCCGAGCGGGCCGCGTAGATCCGGGAGGGATCGAACCCGTTCCCGAGCAACGGCCGGGCGGCCGCGGCGACGGGCTCGTTCGGGCCGGGCGCGACGCTGCGCGTCGTCGGCACGAAGACCGTGCTCGTCCCGCCGTCCGCGAGCCCCGTCACCTTCGCCCCGGCGAGGGCGACTGCCCCGCCGAGAACGGCGGCCGCGAGCACGACGAGAGCCAAGGCGGAGTTCCTGCGCATGGTCTCACTGTAGCCAGCCGCAGGCGAACCGCTGTCGTCCGGCTTGTTGTCTATACTGACAACCTACTCGACCGGCAGGGAGGTGGTGCGCGAGGCGGCAGGCAACGACAACGTGAAAACAGTTCGCCCCGGCTCGGACGTGAGCGCGATCTCGCCCTGCATGGCCTCCGCGAGCTCGCGCGCGATTGCGAGGCCGAGCCCACTCCCCGAGGCCCGTCCCGCTCCGTCCCCGCGGTAGAAGCGCTCGAAGACGTGGACCGACGCGTCCCTGGCGATCCCGGGACCGTCGTCCTCGACGACGAGAGCGACCCGGTCACCGGCCAGGCTCGTACGCAGGCGAACGCGGGTGCCGCTGGGCGTATGGCGAAGAGCGTTCTCGACGAGGGCGCGGCCGACCTGGAGGACCCGCTGCTCGTCGCCGAGACCGGTCGCTGTGCCGTCGATCTGGGGCTCGAGGAGGTGGCCGCTCCCCTGCGCGCGCGTCTCGAACTCCTCGGCGAGGAGCTCCGCGACCCGAGAGAGATCGACCGGCTCCCGCTCGACTCGGAGGCGGCCCGCGTCGAGGCGAGAGAGGTCAAGCAGCTCGCCGGCGAGCTTCGTCAGGCGGTCGACCTGCTCCCGCATCCGGCCCAGGAAGTCGCGCTTGGTCGCTTCGTCGAGGTCCTCGTCCAGAAGAAGCTCGAGGTGGCCGCCGAGGGAGAAGAGCGGCGTCCGGAGCTCGTGAGAGGCATTTGCGATGAACTCACGGCGGGCGTGCTCGAGGCCGGCGAGGCGCTGGCGCATGCGATCGAACGCGCGGGCGAGCTCGCCGAGCTCGTCCGGGCTCGAGTCCTCGATCGGCTCGTCGAACTTGCCGCCCGCGATCCGCTCCGCCGCCTGCTCGAGCCGGCGGATCCGCCGCGCAAAGATGCGGGCGCCCCCGTAGCCGAGCAGGAGAGCGGCGACGAAAGCAATCAACGCCGAGATCAGCAGGCGACCCCTGACGAGGGCGACGCTCGACAGTGAGTCCTCGAGCGAGCTCGAGACGAGAACGACGTACTTCGTATCCGCAGAAGGCTGCGCCGCCTCCGCGTACTTCTGCCCACCGCGTGTCACGACTCCGCGCGCCGGAGCCAGGGTCCGGGCCGCCGCTTCCGCGACGGGATCCGCCTCGATCCCGGCAACCGTGCCGCCTCCCCCCTCGTCGACGAGAAGGTCGAGTGTCAGCGGCGTCCGGTTCGAGATCTCGAAGATCGCAACGCGGGTGTTCGAGGCCGAGGCGAAACCCTGCGCCAGATCGCGCGAGACGGGGTCACCGACGCGCAGGCGGTCGACGAGCCCTGACGAGACCTGTGCGTCCTGGTCGGTCCTCGAGTCCACGAGCCGGTTCTCGAGCGACGGGACGACGATCAGGTACACGAACGCGAGCACACCCGCGACCACGGCGAGCAGCGCGAGCGCAAGCCGGGCCCCGACCGTGCGGAGGAAGCTCACGGCTCTCGCAGCCGGTAGCCGGCGCCGCGCACAGTGAGAATCAGCTCCGGCTCGCTCGGGTCCCGCTCGAGCTTCTCCCGCAGGTGGCGAACGTGGACGTCGATCGTCCGCGGCTCGCGATACGCGGAGTCGCCCCAGATCGCCTGGAGAAGCGCGCGCCGGCTGAAAACTCTGCCCGGCTGCGCGACGAGCGTCCGCAGGAGCTCGAACTCGACGTACGTCAGGTCGAGCGCCCTTCCGTCAACCGTCGCGACCCGCCGCTCCGGGTCGAGCGAGACGTTGCCGGAGACCAGCGGCTCCGCCTCCGCCGCATCGCGTCGAGACGCGCCTGCGCGCCTGAGCAGCGCACGTACCCGGCTCCTGAACTCACGGATCGAGAACGGCTTCGTGATGTAGTCGTCGGCCCCGAGCTCGAGTCCCAGCACCGTGTCGAACTCGTCGTCGCGGGCCGTGAGCATGATGATCGGCACCGAGCTCTCGGCGCGGAGCCGCTTGCACACCTCGAGCCCGTCGAGCTTGGGAAGCATGATGTCGAGCACGACGAGGTCGATGGGCTCGGCGGCGAACAGACGCAGCGCCTCTTCGCCGTCCCTGGCCGAAACAACGCGAAATCCATCACGTTCGAGCGGATACGTGAGAAGGCTTTGAACCGAGTCCTCGTCGTCTACGAGGAGGATGGTCGAGGAATCGGGCATTTCGGCCTGAGCGCGCCTTGCGGAGGGCCGTCCTTACTATAGCCACGCATGGCCGCCCACCGGCCCTCCCGTCAGCGGCACCGGGCGCGCCCGGGCTCGGTCGACCGTCCGGTCAACAGCCGTATGTACCGCGGAACCTGGCTTCTAGTCGGGATTCCCCTGCTGATTGCGGCTTTTTCAGTCTGGCGGCCGGTACCGCTCCCCGCACCGGTGTTGCCGCCGGAGTTCGACGGAGCTGCGGCCACCGTGCAGGCCGAGGACTTCGCGAGGCAGTTTCCGGCCCGAACACCGGGGTCGGACAAGGCGCCCGAGGCACGAGCGTGGGTGGGAGAGAGGCTCTCCCAGTACGGCTTGCGGACGGAAATCGACCGTTTTCACGCGAAAATCCCCGGCCGCGGTCGCGTAGAGCTCGAGAACCTGCTGGCGTTCCGCCAGGGCCGCTCGAATGAGGTGATCGCAGTCATCGCGCACCGCGACAACTCCGGCGCGGGGCCGGGCGCCAACGACAATGCCTCAGGCACGGCCGCCCTGCTCGAGCTCGCCCGTACCTATGCGATACCGCGAGCGGCGCCCCGCCCGCCTGAGCCGAACCACACAATCCTCTTCCTCTCAACCGACGGCGGCTCATTCGGAGGACTTGGAGCGGCTCGTTTTGCCAAGCGGTCTCCGTACCGAAACCGTGTCGTGGCGGCGATCAACCTCGACGCGATCGCAGGCACCGGCCGGCCGCGCCTCGTCTTTGCCGCCCATCGTCCCCGTTCTCCCTCGGCGGAGCTCGTCCGCACGGCCGCCGCACGCATCGCCCAGCAGACGGGCGCCGAGCCGGCGCGGGCGAGTGCGCTGGGACAGCTTCTCGACCT
Organism: uncultured Actinomycetes bacterium; assembly: GCA_963827725.1. GTDB lineage: Bacteria > Actinomycetota > Thermoleophilia > Gaiellales > Gaiellaceae > VAXT01. Next base: position 37,303 of record CAWHBM010000001.1, read on the forward strand.
CGCATTCCCGTTCAGCCTGTACGAGCAAGCGCCCTTCCTCGACACAGGGGTCACGGCGATCACGCTCACGTCCGCGGGCGACCGGCCACCGCGCGGCTTCTCCGAGAGCCGTGTGAACGAACGGCGGCTCTCGGCGATCGGTCGGTCGGGTCAGGCGCTTCTCGGGTCGCTCGACGACGCTCCCGGGTTTGAGCGGGGCACATCGAGCTACGTGTATCTCGGCTCGCGCGTCGTGCGCGGCTGGGCGATCGTCTTCGTCCTCTGCGCGGCGCTTCTGCCGTGCCTCGCGGTGATCGTCGACCTCTTCGCGCGCCTGCGCCGGCGGCACGTCCCGCTGCTTCCGGCTCTCCGAAGCTTCCGGAGCCGCCTGGGCTTCTGGGTCTTCGCGGTGCTGCTCTTCGAGCTGTTCTCGGTGATCGGGATCTGGGAAACCGGCGACGCGGCACCACTCGCGCCCGAGCTCTCCCCGGGAACCGATTGGCCGGTCACGGGCCTGGCGCTCTATCTCGCCGTGCTCGGCGCTGCGTGGCTCTTCGCGCGCGACCGCCTCATGCCACGCCGACCTCTCGGCGACGAGCAGGCACTCGCCGGCCAGATCGCCGCGCTGCTCGCCCTCGCTGTCATCTCGCTCGTGCTCGTGGCGCTGAATCCGTATTCCGTTCTGTTCATCCTCCCCTCGCTCCACGCCTGGATCTGGTTGCCACAGCTGCGGCGCCGGTCGATCGCTCTCCAGGCCGCCGTGCTCGCGGCTGGGCTCGGAGGGCCGCTGCTGCTCGTCGGCTCGTTCGCCGTCCGGCTCGATCTCGGCTTCGACGCGCCGTGGTATCTCGCGCAGCTCGCCGCCATCGGCTACGTGCCGTTTCCGTCGCTGCTCGTGATCTGCGCCTGGTGCGCGGTCGCCGCTCAGTTGGCCGCCATCGTCGCCGGCCGCTATGCGCCGTATCCGAGCGCTGCCGAGCGACCGGGGCTCGGACCTGGGCGGCGCCTCGTCAGCCGGGTCCTGCTCACGGCTCGTCGAAGCCGAACCGCAACGAGCGAGCGTGATCGCGCCGTCGGCTAACTGGCTACAGACGGAGAAACTCGACCGCGTCGCCCGGCGCGAGCTCGTGCTCGCCCATCGGCACGAGGACGAGCGCGTCCGCCGCAGCCGCCCGGACGATCATGTGCGACTCGCGCCCGGGAAGCGGATCGAGCAGCGGCCCATCGCTTTCGAGAAGCAGACGCGCCCGGACGAGCTCGTCCCGGTGCGCATTCGGCACGAGAGCGTGTGCCAGGCGACCGTGCTCGAAGCGGGGAAGCGGATCGGCCGCCCCCTGGAGGGCAAGCAGAGCCGGGCGGACGAAGAGCTCGAAGCCGACGAGCGCCGACACCGGGTTTCCGGGCAGCCCGAACACGAGCCGTCCGTCCAGCACTCCGAACGAAATCGGCTTTCCGGGCTTCATCGCGACTCCCCAGAAGACCTCCTCGACGCCGAGCTCGGCTTCGACCTTTCGGACGAGATCGTGTGGCCCAACCGAGACGCCCCCGGAGGTGACGAGGACGTCCGCCGAGAGCCCGCGCGCGAGCGCCTCGCGGTGGGCGGTCTCGTCGTCGGCGACCGGGCTCAGACGTTCGACCTCGGCGCCCGCCGACTCGAGCTGCGCGGCGAGGAGTAGCCCGTTCGCCTCGTAGACCTGGCCTGGCTCGAGCGGCTCTCCGGGCTGACGGAGCTCGCTCCCGGTGGCAAGCACGCAGGCGCGCGGCCTCCGGGCGACCAGCACGTTCGCGAGGCCCGCCGCCGCAAGAGCGCCGAGCTGCGCCGGTCCAAGGCGCGCTCCGGCGTCGACCACCACCTCGCCGCGGCGCACGTCTCCGCCCGCTGGACGGATGTTCGCACCGATGGGCACGGCTTCCGCCAGCTCAATTGCGTTGTCACTCTCGACAACATACTCGATGGGGATGACTGCATCCGCACCCGCGGGAACAACACCGCCGGTCGCGATCCCCATCGCCTCGCCGGGCTCGAGCGCACGCGGCGCGGGAGCGCCGGCCGCGATTCGAAACGAGACCGGCAGCCGCCCCGGGCTGTCCACAGCACGGAGGGCGAAGCCGTCCATAGCCGAGCTGTCGAAGGGCGGCAGGTCAACGGCGGCCTGACCCGGCTCGCTCAGCACCCTCCCGCCCGCCTCGCCAATCGCGACGGACTCCGAGGGCAGTGGCCGAGCGCGGTCGAGGACGAGCCGCTGGGCCTCCACGATCGAGACGAGACTCCGCGTGGGCACCTCCATCCAGCCATAAGCTACTCGGGTCATGGGCGAGACGATCGCGGGCCGTTACCGCCTCGAGGATCGGCTCGGTGCGAGCGGAATGGCCGAGGTCTGGCTTGCGCACGACCTCCAGCTCGAGCGCTCGGTCGTCTTGAAGCTCCTCGGCCCCCGTGCGGACGCGGAGCGCTTCGACAGAGAGACGCGGGCGATCGCGTCGCTCTCCCATCCGAATATCTGCCGGCTCTTCGACTACGGGAGCGAGAGCGGGCGACCGTACATGGTCATCGAGCATCTCCCTGGAGGAACGCTGGAGGAGCGCTTCACGGCCGGCGAGCCGCTGGACGATGCGAGCACAGAGGCGATCGCGGGCCAGATCGCCGCCGGGCTCGCGCATGCACACGAGCGCGGGATCGTGCACCGCGACCTGAAGCCCGCGAACGTCGTCTTCGACGAGGAGGGCCACGCGAAGATCACCGACTTCGGGATCGCCCGCATGAGCGGCGCGGACACGCTCACGGAGGAGGGGACACTCCTCGGAACGGCCTCATACATGTCTCCGGAGCAGGCTTCGGGAGAGCCGGCCACGCCCGCGAGCGACGTGTACTCGTTCGGCGTGATCCTCTTCCTGATGCTCGCCGGGCGCCTGCCGTTCGAGGCTCCGAGCGCTGTCGACGTGCTTCGCAGCCACGTGCACGAAGCGCCGCCGCCGCTCAGCGCGATTCGCCCCGATGCGCCTCCCGCGCTCGCAGCACTTGCGGAGAGCTCGCTGGCGAAGGACCCGGCAGACCGGCCCCCGGACGGCGGAGCGCTCCTCGGCCAGCTGGGAGGTGCCGGAACCGCGACGCTCGCGGGAGCAGCGGTCACTCAGGTGCTGCGCGCCCCCTTCCTCACGACGATTGAACGCGCGGCTCGTCGCTCTCATTGCGCTGCCGATCCTCGCAGCGGGCGGCGTCGCTCTGGCCGTGTTCGCGACGCGAGGCGAGTCGAACCCCCCGCCGGGCGCCCCGAGCGCCACGGGGCCTCCCCCTTCGACCTCGTCAACCCAAGCGACGACGACCGGCCCACCGACAACCGCTCCCACAGCCTCGACGGCCACGACAGCGACCACCGCGACCACTGTCACCGTCCCTCTGCTCCCACCGCCGGGCGAGCCACCTCCGGCCGAGCCACCGCCTCCGATTCCGCCACCGCCCGAGCCACCGCCTCCGCCCACGACCACCGCAGCCACCACGACCGAGCCGTTGCCACCGCCTCCGCCATCGCCCTAGCCTCCGGCTAGGCTCCCGGCGTGATCTCGGTCGTCGTTCCAGTGCGCGACGAAGAGCGAAGCGTCGCACTGCTCTACGAAGAGCTCGAGGCTGCTCTCCAGCCGACTGGCGAGCCGTGGGAAGCGGTCTTCGTCGACGACGGCTCCGAGGACGGCACGTTTTCGGCGCTCACGCGACTGCACGCGCGGACGCCGAACACACGGGTCGTCCGCCTCCGCCGCAATTTCGGGAAGTCGGCCGCACTCGCGGCCGGATTCGCACAGGCACAGGGAGAAACGGTCGTCACGATCGACGGCGACCTCCAGGACGACCCGGCGGAGATCCCGCACCTGCTGGCGAAGCTCGACGAGGGATTCGACCTCGTGTCCGGCTGGAAGGCGCGCCGGCACGATCCCTGGCGCCGCCGGCTCGTGTCGAAGATCTTCAACGCCGTCACCGGCCGCGTCTCGGGTCTCCGGCTGCACGACATGAACTGCGGCCTGAAGGCCTACCGCGCAGAGGTCGTCAGGGGGCTGCCGCTCTACGGCGAGCTGCATCGCTTCATCCCGGTGCTCGCTCATTACCGCGGCTATCGGGTCGCCGAGGTGCCGGTGAACCACAGGCCGCGACCGCACGGCCGCTCCCGCTACGGGCTCGAGCGCTACGTGCGGGGATTCCTCGACCTGCTGACGGTGACCTTCATGGGCCGGTATCGCCACCGGCCGCTGCACCTCTTCGGCGGGCTCGGGCTCGTCCTGGGCCTGCTCGGAACGGTCATCCTGACCTACCTGACGGTGCTCAAGGCGACCGGTGCCGCGATCGGCCAGCGGCCCCTCCTCACACTCGGCGTGCTGCTCGTGGTGGTCGGTCTCCAGTTCTTCTCGCTCGGCCTGATCAGCGAGATGGTCACGAGCCACCACGAGGAACGGGCCGGCGCACCCCAGCGTGAGGGCGCGCAGGTCGAAGAGATCCTCGGCTGACGGGGCACTACTTGCGCGTCCTCTACTTCGGGACCTACGAGCGCGACTATCCGAGAAACGCCGAGGTGATGTCCGCGCTGCGAGGCGCCGGCGTCGAGGTGATCGAGCGGCACACGCCCGTCTGGGAGGGACGTCGCGACAACTGGGCGGCGCGCTGGGGACTGGCGCTGCGCCTCGGCGTGGCGGAGCTCCGGCTGCGCTTCTCCCCGAAGGACTCCTTCGACGCGATCGTCGTGGGCTACCCCGGCCACTTCGACGTCCCGCGCGCGCGCCGCATCGCCGGCAAGAAGCCGCTCCTCTTCAACCCGCTCGTCTCGCTCCACGACACGCTCGTCTCCGATCGTGCGCGCTTCCGGCATGGGCGGTTCGCAGCCCGGATCCTCGCGGCGGTCGATCGCCGAGCACTGCGACTACCGGACATGGTCGTCGCGGACACAGAGGCGAACGCCGACTTTCTCGCGGAGCTCGGGGAAATTCCCCGGGAGCGCGTGCGCGTGTGCTTCGTCGGCGCCGAAGACAGGCTGTTCCACCGGGGCTGGCGCCCGGACGAGCCCTTCCGTGCCCTCTTCGTGGGAAAGATGATCCCGCTCCACGGGCTCGAGACGATCCTCGAGGCTGCCCGGCTCGCGCCGGAGCTCCAGATCCGGCTCATCGGGAGCGGCCAGCTCGAGGCAGTCATGGAGGAGCGGCCGGAAAACGTCGAGTGGTTGCACTGGATCGACTACGAGCAGCTTCCGTACGAGTACTGGGGAGCGGGCTGCGCGCTCGGGATCTTCGGGCTCTCCGACAAGGCCCAGCGCGTGATCCCGAACAAGGCCTTTCAGGCGATTGCCTGCGGCACGCCGCTGATCACGGCGGACACGCCCGGCGCGCGCGAGCTTCTAACCGACGGCGTCAACGCGCTGCTCGTTCCGCCGGGAGACCCCGAGGCGCTTGCGGAGGCGATGCGGCGGGTGGCCACCGACACCGAGCTCGCGCAGCGCCTCAGCACCGGCGGCAGCAAGGTCTACGAGGAGCAGGCGAGCGAGGAGGTGCTCGGCGCGAGGTGGCGATCCTTGATCGAAGAGCTGCTCTAGGAAGGATTAGCCCGAAGGGGCTCCTGTGGGTGGCAATGACCGCCTACGCGTGCGGCTTCGGTGCTCTCTCGGTCCTTCGCTACCACGCGTTCAACACCGGGCGCTTCGACTTAGGGAACATGACCCAGGCCGTGTGGGCGACCGCGCACGGGCATCCGCTGGCTGTGACGAACCTCCAGGGCGACCAGGTCTCGAGGCTCGGCTCGCACATCGACCCGATCCTCGTCCTCTTCGCGCCGCTCTGGTGGATCTGGCCGAGCCCGAGCATGCTCCTCACCGCCCAGGCCGTCGCCATCGCGCTCGGCGCGCTGCCGGTGTTCTGGCTCGCCAAGAAACATGTGGGCTCGGACCGGGCGGCCCTCGGCTTCTCGCTCGCCTACCTGCTCTACCCGGCCGTGCAGTGGCTGACCCTGAACGAGTTCCATCCCGTCGCGCTCGCGTGCCCCCTCCTGCTTTATGCCTTCTGGTACCTCGACGAAGACCGCCTCGTCCCCTTCGCCGCCTTCGCCGCGATGGCGGCGCTCACGAAGGAGCAGATCCCGCTCGTGATAGCGGGAATGGGCATCTGGTACGCGCTCTCGCGGCGGCGATTCCGAACCGGCGGTGCGATCGCCGCCGCGGGCGTGCTCCTCACAATCGTCTCCGTCGGGCTCCTCCTGCCGTACTTCAACGACGGCGCCTCCTCCGAGTTCTATGGCCGGTACGGCGAGATCGGCGGCTCGCCGGCGGGGATCCTCGAGACCGTCTTCACCCGTCCCGACCGGCTTCTGAGCATCGCGTTCGACTGGGAGGGGATCCGCTATCTCGCCGAGCTTCTGCTTCCGCTCGCACTTCTATTCGCTGCTGCGCCGCTTCTTCTCGTTGCCGCGATCCCGGAGCTCGGGCTCAACTTGCTCTCGGCGACGAACACCCAGACCGAGATCTACCACCACTACACCGCCGGGCTGATTCCACCGCTTTTCGCCGCCTCCGTGCTCGGCGCCGGCAGGCTTTCCCGTGGGGATCGGCGCAGGGGTGTGACGCTCGCGGCTCTCGCCGTCGTGGTGGCTCTCGCCGCCAACTATCGCCTGGGTGCCTTCCCACTATGGCGGGGGCTGCCGGGAGCCGGGTCGTACCAGGCCTCCGCAGCGCACGTCTCGGCCCACGACCGCGTCGCCAAGCGAGCGGTGCGGCTGATTCCCGACGACGCGGTGGTCAGCGCCACGAACTCGCTGGGCTCACACCTCTCGGCCCGCAGGCGGTTCCTCAGCTTCCCCTACGTCCAAGACGCGCGGTGGATCGCTGCCGACGAGTCCGACCCGGGCTACGCCGACCGCTGGGACCCGTTGGCCACGGCCACAGGGCTCGCCCGGCTCCGCCGCAACCCCCGCTGGCGACTCGTTTTCTCGGAGGACGGCGTGCTCGTCTTCCAGAGGCGTATGACGAGCACCGCGAAGAGCGCGGCGAGCAAGGCGTCTCGCGCGACGACAAGCCAGACGATCCGCTCGAGCGCGAACACGTCGCGGTAGTGGAAGAACCAGATCTGCCCGAGCACGAGCGCGGTGGCTAAAAGTGAGACCCCCGCCAGACGGGCGCGCCCCGGCACGAGCAGGACGAGGGGTAGAAGCCAGACGAGGTACTGAGGCGAAAGAAAGCGGTTGAAGGCGACAAAACCGGCGACCGCCGCGGCGAACGCGAGCACGAGCGCCTCCGGATCTCGGCGAACGCGTGCGTGGAGCGCCCATACGAGCGCGACTGCCGCAACCTGCAGAACGGACATGAGCGTCGCGATCGAGCCGGCCAGCGATCCGGCGAGGTCGCGCGTCGCGGCTCCGGTCGAGCCCCGTACGACTGTCGCGTCGTAGAGCCCGAGGCGGTGGGCGGCAAGCAGGAGGGACCCGCCGAGGCTCTCGATCTGCAGCCCCCGCGAGGACTGCGACTGGAAGCTGTCCCAGAGGCCCCCCGGCGCGAGCAAGGCGAACGGCGCGATCACGATCACAACGACTCCGCAGAGAACGAGCAGGGATTCCAGCGCGCGGCGGCGGCCCGTGACAGCCCAGACGTAGGCGGCCGCGGGCGGAACGAGCACGAGCGGATAGAGCTTCGCACTCACCGCCAGCCCGAGAAGACCGAACGCGAGCAGGTCGCGGCGGGACAGGAGCGCTGCGAGCGCGCCGACCGTCAATGCCGCAGAAAAGAGGTCGTAGGTGTTCAGCGAGATCGGCCCAACCGCGAGCGGCGAGAGCGCAAGAAGCGCGGCTGCGGCGTAGAGGCGTAGCCCCTGGACGCCGAGCTTCTCCAGCACGAGCACCAGCGCGAAGATCGCCGCCAGCCCGCAAAGCGCCATCAGGCTCTTGAAGGCGAAGTTGTAGGCCCCGGCGGGCAGAATCGCCGGTGGGAGAAAGACCACGAAGGCGCCGGGGGGATACTCCACGAAGACGTCGCGATACGGCAGATCGCCGCGAAGGAACCGATCGGCGTAGACGCCGTACAGATGAACGTCCCGGAAGCGCGCGCCCCGAAAGAGGCCTCCGTCGGGAACCGCGCAGGCCGCGAGGAAGACGGGCGCCGCCAGGCCGGCGATCCGCGCCGCGCGCCTCAGCTCGCCGGAGCCTTCCGGCCGGTCAAGGCAGCGGGGGCGGGGGCGGCTGCGGGGGCGGAGGTTCCGTCGGTGGCGAAGGCGGCGGTGGCTCAGGGGGTGGCGGCGGAAGGGGCTCCGGAGGCGGTGGGGGCAAAGGCGCCGGCGGTGGCGGGGGCCGCGGCTTGTTCGATTGCGTCGTGGCCGCAGTCGTGGTCGGCACGCTGGCGGGGGGAGGTGCGACCTCTCCCGCGTACTGGCCACGGGTGAACTCGCGCCAGACCGGCGATGACCGAGCCTCGGGGAAATCGCGCTCCGGCGTTGGGCCGATCGCTTGCTCCATGAACAGTCGCCAGATCGTCGCCGGGAAGGTTCCGCCCGCAACGGAGATGCCGTGGACGTTCGTCATCGGGATCTCGGCCTGCGGGTAGCCGACCCAAACGGTCGCCGAAAGCGTGGGCGTGATCCCGCAGAACCAGGCATCCGCGTGGTCCTCGGTCGTTCCCGTCTTGCCGCCCGCCGGCCGCCCGATGCTCGCTCCGACCCCGGTCCCGCCCTGGATGTTCATCTCGAGGATCCTCGTCAACTCGGCCGCGACCCAGTCTTCGACCGCACGGCGGCGCTTCGGCTCGCCCCACCCAGCGTCCTCGTCCTTGACCCAGCCGTACCCATCCTTCTTGGGGAACTCCACCTTGCGAATCGCCATCGGCTTCGAGTAGACCCCGCCCGCGGCGATCGTCGCATAGGCGGAAGCCATGTCCAGGGGCGAGACGCCGATCGAGCCGAGGCCGAGCGAAGGGACGTACGCGCCCTCCTTCGTCTTCAGCGACGACACGACACCGAGCTCGTGCGCCGTCTTCGCGACCTCCTCGGGGCCGAGATCGAGAGTGAGCCGGGCGAAGACGGTGTTGTCCGAGGCCAGAGTCGCACGCGTGAGCGAGGTCGAGCCCGAGTACGAATGCGAGTACGTCGCTACGTCCCACGCTTCCGAGTACGGATCCGGCTGGTAATGCAGAGGCGCTGAGAGATAAGCGGTGGTATCGGGGTTCACGCCCTCACGGATGGCCTCGGCCAGCACGAACGTCTTGAACGTCGATCCCGCCTGTCGCCGGGCCTGCGCAGCGAGGTTGAACTGGTTGCCCGATCGGCCGGGGGTGGCCGCGGTCATCGTCTTGATCGCCCCGTTGCGCGGGTCGATGGCAACGATGGCCGACGCCGGGTCGGTGTCGTAGAAGAGCGTGTCGTGGATCGCCTTGTTCGCCGCGCGCTGCATCCGCCTGTCGATCGTCGTATAGACCTTGAGGCCACCCGACCGGACGGTTCCCGCGCCGTACTTCTTGACGAGCTCGTCGCGCACGTAGCCGAAGAAGTAGGGCTCGCGGATCGTCGTGTAGATCCGCCCCGGCCTCAGCTTGAGGTCGGTGACCTGGATCGCCTCCTGGTAGTTCCCAAGGGTGATCTTGCCGCTCGTATAGAGCGCCTCGAGCACGTCGTTGCGTCGCCTGATGGCCGGCTCCGGGTTCTTGAACGGGTCATAGACCGAGGGCGCCTGTGGCAGACCGGCCAGGAGGGCCGACTGGAGAACGGAGAGCTTGCTTGCCGGCCGCGAGAAGTACGTGCGCGCCGCCGCTTCGACGCCGTAGGCGTGATTGCCGTAGTAGACCGTGTTCATATATTCGGCCAGGATCTTGTCCTTGCTCCAGCTCCTGTTGAGCTTGACCGCGAGGCAGGCCTCGACGACCTTCCGCCTGAGCGTGCGCTCGTTCTTGCGGATGTAGAGGTTGCGGACGAGCTGCTGCGTGATCGTCGAGCCACCCTCGACGGTGCGTCTCTCGCGTACGTTCTTCACGAACGCTCGCCCGATCCCCTCGAGGTCGATCCCGCCGTGAGAGTAGAAGCGCCTGTCTTCGATCGCGACCGTCGCCTTCGTCATCCACGGGCTCGTCTGCGCCAGAGTCACGGGTTGCCGGTTCTTGTCAGCCGGAATCGAGCCCAATGTCGAGCCGTCGGCGGCATAGATGAACGAGTTGGAGCCGTTCGTCACGGGCTTGAGCTCACCGAGATTGCAGTCGCGGCCCACGGAGGTCGCACCGCTGAATCCGACGACGGCGAGCGCGGCCGCGGCGGCAACCAGCACGAACGCGATGATCGCGAGCTTGCGGCGGCGGCGGGCTCTCGAACGGCGGCGCTGGCGCCTCCTGCCGGGCATGTCGAGCCCCCGGCTTCGGCGGCGGGGACCGTTGGGAGGAGGCGGCGCGCTCAAAGGAGGCTCTGTTCCCGGAGCCGGCGCGCGGCGCGCAGCCTGAGCTCGCTCTCGACCTGCTCGACGGACACTGCGTCGGAGGCCCAGGTGCGGATGGTCACGGCCGCAGCGTCGTCCAGCCCGGTGACGAGCACGGCGGCGCGGGGGTCGCCTGCCGTTTCGCTGCGCAGCAGGTCGACCACCGCATCAAGATCTTTGTCGAGGGGTACCTGGAGGGTCACCTGGGCGAGCTTCTCCCGACTGACAATTGTGGAGTTGCGAATGGTATCCGAGGCCAACTTCTCGTTCGGAATCACGAGCCGGGCGTTGTCGCGCGTCTTGATGAACGTGTAGGTGAGCCCGATCTCCTCGACGGTGCCCTCGACATCGTCGACCGTGACGAGGTCGCCGAGCCGCAGCGGCTGGGTGAACGCAATCACGACCCCGGCGACGAAGTTCGCGAGAGGGCGCTGCGCGGCTAGGCCGACGACGAGGCCGATGATCGCGGACGAGGCGAGGAGCCCCGCGGCAACCGCGCGCACCTGCGGAACGGCGAGGAGCGCGGAGAGGATGCCGACGAAGATGATCGCCGTCATCAGGCCGCGGCGCAGCACCTTGTAACGAGTGACGGCCCCAGGCGGTAGCTCGCGGCGCGACATCCGCCAATCCACGAGTTTCGCCAGCGCGATCGCGGAAGCGACGATCCCACCGACGATCAACCAACGCTGCCAGAGCTCCATGCGCGCTTTATTCGACGGGAGAGCGAGCGATCCTCAAAGCCCGACGCAAGCCGAACTCGGCGCAGAATCGCCACAGCCGCGTGACCACTTCGCCGGTAGCGTGAACGCCGGGTGGCGGGTGGACAGAACTCCCCACCCGGGTGGGGATTAGAAGGGGAGCTCCCTTCGGCCCGAGAAGCCCTCGTCGAGGCCGTGCCAGAAGCCGATCTCGTCCTCGCCCAGGCGCCAGCAGAGCAGGACGTCCTCGCCTTCCCGGCGGGCAGGAAAGTCGACCAGGCCCGCGTCGAGGTCCTTCACGAGCCCGCCCGCTTCGTGGATTCTCGCTACGCAGCGCGCGATGCCTTCCACTTCCTCGTCGAGAGCCTCCTGCACGTCCTGCAACTCGCAGGGCTCGAGGTCACCTCCATTGCCGGCGATCCGGGTCGTCAGCGCCACCTGGCGCTCCTGGAGCTCGACGAGCGCGCGCCGGTGCTCGACCAGCTCCGCGGTCAGCGGCCGCACTTGCTCCAGCGCCTCGTTCGCCTCGTCGGGTGTGAAGTAGCGCGTCGCCACGCCCGTATGATCCCCGCCGTTGTGAGCACAGGTCAACGGCTTCGCAAGCCACACGTCGAGGCGAGCGACCTGCCCGGCAAGCCGGCGCGCAGCCCAGCCGTCGAGATCTGGGCCCTCTGGCAATGGGTCGCATGAGCGGGCGCCTCATCGGCTGGTGCCTGATCGTCGGCTTCTTCGCGGCCCTGAACTATGCGTCCCTCCTCAGCGGCGACCGGCCGCCGGATGACGTCGCGTACCGGTGGGAGTCGAGCATCTTCGGGCTCATCGCATACGTAATCTTCTTCGGCGTCGTCCTCCTTCTCACGTTAGGCCTCGACCGCCGGCAGTTTCTCGCATTGCGGCGTCCCACCTCGTGGACGCGCGCGGCCGGCATCTCCGCGCTCGTGATCGTCGCCGTCATGGCCGTCGGAGCCGCGGTCGCACCGTTCGGAAACCCCGAGGAGGAGCAGGGCCTCATCCCTCAGCGCTTCGACCCCGACAGGATCGCTCCGTTCGTGGCGTTCGCCGTCCTCGTGATCGTGGTCGCGCCGATCGTCGAGGAGCTCCTGTTCCGAGGAGTGGGCTACGGGCTCTTCGAGCGGTACGGGCGCTGGGTAGCCGTGGTCGCCGTCGGGATTGCTTTCGGCCTCATGCACGGCCTGGTCGAAGGCTTCCCGGTAATCGCGGCGTTCGGCATCGGTCTCGCCTATCTCCGGATGCGAACCAGCAGCATCTATCCGTGCATCCTCCTCCACGCAAGCTTCAACGCGGCCGGACTCGCCATCGGCATCAGCACCTGACGCTAGCCTTTTGTCCAATGCGGCGCCTACTCCCGATCCTGGCGTTCCTCATCTGGGCCGCGCCGGCGCACGCGGCACCCACGATCACGGTCGCGGCGAGCACAACACTCGGCCAGGCGCCCCTCGACGTCACGCTCACCGCAGCCGGCGACGCCGTCTCCTACCACTGGGATCTCGGAGACGGATCGCAGGCCGACGGGGCGGTCGTCCAGCACCGGTACGAAGCGGGAAGATTCACCGCGACGGTGACCGGGACGGGAGCCGACGGAACGCAGGCCCAAGCGTCCGTCACGATCATGGCTCTCAGGCTGGCGCTGACCGGCCCGAAGGTCGGCACCTACGGGAGGCGAGCCGTCTTCAAGGGCCGGGTCGTGCCTGCGTTGCGAGGCGCCAGGATCTCGCTCTTCGCCGATGAGGCGGAGGTTCGATCGGGCAAGGCTGACAAGAAGGGGCGCTTCAGCTTCCGGCTGCGCCTCCGGGCCTCGAGCACCTTTACCGCTCGCTTTGGCTCGGTCGTCTCCAACCAGTCCGCCGTTTCCCTCCGCCCTGCCCTCGACGTCGCGCTCCCGAGCTCGCGCACGGTCGGGCAGGCTCTCGTCCTTCGTGCTGCGGTTCGGCCTCGGGGAAGCGGGACGCTGGCCGTCCGAATCTGGCGGAGTGGACGTGAGCTGCGCAGGCGAACGTTCGACGATCGCGCCACTCTCCGCCTGAACACCGGCAAGGTCGCCGACTACAAGGTCCGGATCGCCGTCGCGCCGAACGGGGCATTCAGAGGTCGGAAGATGACCGTCCGGTCCAGCGTGCTCGTGCCCTACCTCTCGATCGGCAGCCGCGGGCAGAGCGTCCGGGTCCTCGAGCGACGGCTGGCAGAGCTTCGGTACGCGCTGCGCGGCGTCGACACCTACTTCTCGTACGACACCCGCGACGCGGTCCTGGCCTTTCAGAAGGTGACCGGGCTGGTCCGAACCGGCCGGGTCAGTCCGACGGTCTGGCGGCGACTGCAAACGGCGCAGGTGCCGTGGGCTCGGTTCGGCGGCACGCACACCGAGGTGGACAAGACGCGGCAAGTCCTCTTCGAGGTCGAGGACGGCCGCGTGAAGAGGGCTGTACACGTCTCCACGGGCGCAACCGGAAACACGCCGATCGGCCGGTGGCGCGTCTACAGCAAGGTGCCCGGGTTCCTCCCGAGCGGAATGTTCTACTCGTCCTTCTTCCTCCGCGGCTTCGCGATCCACGGCTATCCGTCGGTGCCCCCGTATCCGGCCTCGCACGGCTGCGTGCGAACGCCGATGTGGATCGCGCCCAGCCTGTTCGCTTCGAGCCGCTACGGCGGGACGATCTACGTCTACTACTAGGGAGGGTTTGGCCGAACCGCCGGCCCGATGTCTACATCGACTGGGTCGGCAGGTGAGCTAGGTGTTCTCTTCCTCGCCCTCGACCGCGAACTGGTCGGGCGAGACGCTGTCCAGGAACTTCTTGAACTCGTCCACGATCTCGTCCTCGTTGACTTCCTCGCCCTCGAACTCGATGGCCGACTCCTCGATCACGTCGTCAGCGGCGAAGATCGGCGCGTCGGCACGCACGGCAAGTGCGATCGCGTCGGAGGGCCGGGAGTCGATCTCGACCTCCGAGCCGTTCTGCTGAACGGTGATCGAGGCGTAGAACGTGCTCTCCTTGAGCTCGGTGACGGTGATCCGGACGACCTGTGCCTCGAGCTGGTCGAGCATCTCGGTGACGAGGTCGTGGGTCATCGGCCGCGGCGTCGAGGCGCCCTGGAGCTTCATCAGGATGGCGGCCGCCTCAGGGTGGCCGATCCAGATCGGCAGGAACCGATTGCCGTCGGCCGTCTTCAGCAAGACGATGGGCTGCTTGCTGCCCAAGTCGAAGCTCACCCCGTAGATGACCATTTCCTGCATGACAGTCCTCGATTCATCTTAGCGCGGTGCCTCGGCGGCTCCGTCCCCCCAAGGAGTAGCTTGGCGTGGCTAGAATCGAGCGCCCCCGGGCGATTAGCTCAGTTGGTTAGAGCGCCGCTCTGATAAGGCGGAGGTCCGTGGTTCGAATCCACGATCGCCCACCTCACCCGATCGAAGTCCGGCTTCGGCTCCGCCGAAGCCATGACGACTTCGATCGGTTTCGCTTTGAAGTTCGAGCGTAAGCGGGCCGCGACGGGCAAAGCCCGCCCCGACGGCGTTTAGTGAAGAACCCGCGTGCGGTGCAGGTAGTCGTCCACGACCAGCAGGAACCCTTCGTCGCGGGCGATTTCGCTCAGCGTGCCCTTGGTGAACTCGTCCAGCTCGGACGTGCCGGCTAGCTCGACCAGGAACGAGCCCAGGCGGCCCTCCTGGGACATTGCGGCCATACGCAGGAAGATCTGCCGCGCTTCCGCGTCCTGGGAGATCGCCTCGAGCGACTCGAGATCCTGCATCCATTCGCCGAACATCAGTCCTGCAACGCGGAGCTGCCACCATTGGGTACGGATCCCGCCCGTTCGAGGGCCTCGGCGAGCTCCTCGAGCTGGACCTCGCTCTCGACCGGGATCTCGAGCCCGCGGGCGGTGACCCGCGCCGAGAATCCAGTCAGGGCCTCAGCGGCACGGCGCACGCGGACTGCAAGCTCAGGGTTGGTCGGCGCCTGGCGCTTGCGCTTCACCTTCGCGCCGGACCAGCGCGCCTCGCGCTCCGCCGCGCGCACCGAAAGGCCCTGGCGGACGATCTTGCGGGCAAGGCGGCGCCGGCCCTCGTTGTCCGGAACGGCCAAAACTGCGCGGGCATGGCCCTCGGTCAGCTCCCCACGCTCGACCATGGACAGGATGTCGTCGGAGAGCTCCAGGAGCCGCACTCGGTTTGAGACGGCAGGCTTCGAGCCGCCAACGCGCTCGGCGATCTCGCCCAGCGAGAGTCCGAACTCGTCAGTCAGGAGCGCGTAAGCACGGGCCTCCTCGACCGGTGAGAGCTCCTCGCGCGCCACGTTCTCGATGAGGCCGAGCAGCAGCGAGTCGCGGTCGTCCGCGTCGCGAACCAGCGCCGGAAGGAGCGCCACGCCTGCCTCGCGCGCAGCGCGCCAGCGCCGCTCGCCTGCGATCAGCTCGTAGCCGCCGGCCGGCCGGAGTCGCAGAACGACTGGCTGGATGATCCCCTGCATCCGGATCGACTCGGCCAGGCCCGCGGTCGCCTCGTGATCGAAGCGCTTGCGCGGCTGGCGCGGGTTCGGGTGGATCAGCTCGACGGGAACCTGAGCCAGATCGCTCGTGCCGGCTCCTCCGATCAGGACCTCGAGGCCGCGGCCGAGGCCACGCCTCTCGCTAGGGACGCTCGACAAGCTCCATCGCCACCTTCCAGTAGGCCTCCGCACCTGCCGAGCGCGGGTCGTAGGTGATTATCGGCTCGCCGTGGCTCGGCGCTTCCGCGATGCGCACGGAACGCGGCACCCGCGCCCTGAACAGCAGCGATCCGAAGTGTCGTTCGAGCTCCGCGGCGACGTCAGCCGACAGCCGTGTTCGCCCGTCGACCATCGTCAGGACGACGCCGGCGAGCGCAAGCTCGGGATTCAGCCGCGTGCGGATCAAGCCCAGTGAGTTGACGAGCTGCGAGAGCCCCTCGAGCGCGTAGTACTCGGCCTGCACGGGCACGAGGACGCGGCTCGCCGCGGCCAGCGCGTTCACGGTCAGTGGGCCGAGGGAGGGCGGGCAGTCGACGAAGACGAAGCCGTACGTGTCCGCGGCGGGGGCGAGGGTCTCGGCGAGGAACCGCTCCCCGTCACCGCGCCGGGCGAGCTCCGCGGCGGTTCCCGCAAGATCGGGCTTCGACGGGATCAGGTCGAGGTTCTCGAAGCGCGTCGCTCTCGCGAGCTCGCTCGGAGGCGCGCCGTCGAGGAGGTCGCAGCTCGAACTGCCGTTCGCGCGCTCGCCGAGGCCTGACGTCGCGTTCGCCTGCGGATCGAGGTCGACGAGCAGCACGCGCTCTCCGGCGTGCGCGAGGCACGCCGCCAGATTGACGGCAGTCGTCGTCTTGCCGACGCCGCCCTTCTGGTTCGCGACGGCATAGATGCGCCCGGCGGCCACTAGTGCCCCGTCCAGTAATGCCGCCGAGCTCTGGGTCGCGAGCACCAAGCCAGAGGCCGCACTCGACGGCCAAGGCTTGCAGCCTTGGCAAGGGCGAGGGTGGGCTCTGGCGCCGCGTGATCGCGGGCCAGGCCGGCATGTATTGCTGGATGGGGCACCAGGCCACTCTAGTCAGGCGAGAGGACGTTTCCGGGCCACGCCCGGGCGGCGGGGGAACCCCGCAGGAGTCGGCCCGATCTTGGGCACGACGGCCAGGCCCGACCGCTCCTCGGGCAGGCCTCCGCCGAGTTGCTCGGCCGCTCGCCCAAGCTGCTCGAGATCCGCGGTCGGGCCCAGCCAGAGAACCGCCGCGCCGCCCGGCCGAACGAGCGGCAGCGTCCACTCGAGCGCGACCGGCGGCGCGGCGAGAGCCTTCGCGACGGCAACGCCGAAACGGTCTATCTCCTGCTCCTCGGCCCGGCCCCGGATGACGGTCACGTTCGGAAAGCCGGCCGCCGCGCGCTCGAGAAACGCCGCCTTGCGCAGATTCGCCTCGAGCAGCGTCACTTCACGGTCGGGAAGTGCGGCCGCGAGCGGGATCCCCGGCGACCCGCCGCCGGAGCCGACATCGACGATCGGCCCGGAGATCTCCCGAACGACGTCCACTCCGCGGAGCGCATCCTCCACGAGCATCGCCCAGGCCTCGTCCCGGTCGCGAATCGCCGTCAGCCCCGGCGTGGCCAGCAGCTCCTGCAGCCAGCGCTCGAGCCGGGGGTCGGTCAAGCGAGCGGCAAGATGACGACGAAGCGGTTCGGCTCGGTGCCTTCGCTTCCCGTCTCGACGCCGTCGAATTCCTTCAGCCGCACGTGGATGGTCTTCCGCTCGACGGCCGTCATCGGCTCGAGCTCGATCCGCGAGTGGGTCGCGAGTGCCTCCTCGGCACTTCGGACGGCGAGCGCTTCCAGAGCCGTGCGGCGGCGCTCGCGGTAGCCGGCAGCGTCGACGACGACGTCCTTGCGGTCGTCGGGCCGCGACCGCCAGACGATTGCGTTCACGAGGTACTGGATCGCGTCGATCGTCTGCCCGTGCTTTCCGATCAGGAGCCCGAGGTTCGACCCCGAGCAGGTCGCGGTCAGAGCCTCGTCGTCTTCCTCGATCTCGATCCGGCAGCGGACGCCGATTCCCGCGGTGATCCGCTCGACGAGATCGCGCACCTGACCCGCGAGGTCACTGTCGGCAACCGCGGGCCCGGCGGCAACGATCGCGTCGTGGTCGACCGAGGCGATCACCCGCGCCGGCGCGTAGCCGACACCGAGCAGGCCACGCTCTCCCTCGGAGACGACCTGGAACTGAACAGCGGCCTTGTCGAGGTCGGGATGGAGCTTCTCGAGCTCCCGGAGCGCCGCCCACTTGGCTTCGCCCGACGGTCTCGCCACTCGCCTCGACCTGGCGCTGATCCTCCGTTCATCGCCTCGACGCCTTCTTCTTCTTGCGCTTCACGCGCTTGGGTGGAGCCGGCTTGGCGGGCGGCTCTGCAGACGCCGCAGGCGCCTCTCCGTCCCCGTCCGCGGCAGGTGGCGGCTCCCCCTTCGGTGGAGTGCGCGACGAGCGCTTCGGCGGCGTCGGAGGCTTCTTCGGAACGAGGCTCCGCGTCACGACTCCCTGCCCGACGGTCCACAGGTTGGTGGTCACCCAGTAGAGGACGAGACCGACCGGGAAGTTGACGAGAACGGGCACGAACGCGACCGGCAGCACCATCATCAGCGTGCGCTGCGTCTTGTCCATCGTCGCCGACATGAAGTACGTCGACGCGAGCTGGCTCAGGACGTAGATCGTGAGCAGCACGTATCCGGACCAGTGCGCGTTCGCGTGAGCCGTGATGTCCGGGACGAAGCCCAGCCAGCTGATCGTGTCTCCCGGCTGCGAGCAGCTCGTCCGGGTCGCGCAGGACGAAGTAGAGCGCGAAGAAGACCGGGAGCTGGAAGAGGATCGGGAGGCACGGAGCCGCCGGGTTCACGCTGTTGTCCCGGTAGAACTTCATCAGCTCCTCGTTGCGCTTCTGACCTTGTCGTGCTTGTAGCGCTGCTGGATCGCCTTCATCTCCGGCATGTGCGCCTGCATGGACTGCATCGAGTGGATCTGCTTGACCGTCAGCGGGACGAGCAGCATCCGGACGAGGATCGTCAGCGCCACGATCGACCAGGCCCAGGGAAGGCCGATCGCGCCGTGCGGGCCAAGCCACTCGAGGACGGCCCGCAGGATGTCTTCGAGCGGAGTGAGCGGGTTCGCGATGAAGATCATCGGAAGAGCCTCTGATCTTTCGGCGTAATCGACACCGCCATGGCTCCAGGGGTTGCAGCGGAGCAAGCCGCCAGCCTGCAAGCACGACGCCTCGGAAAAACCCGTACTGGCGGAGCGCGTCGATCGCGTACTGCGAGCAGGACGGGTGGTACTTGCAGCCGCCCGGGAAGAGGACCCCGAAGGTGTAGCGATAGGCGTAGACGAGGCCGATCCCCAGGTAGGCCGGCAGTCGAAAGCATCATGCCGTCGCCTTCCCAAGCACTTCGTCGACACGCTCCCCGAGCCACTCGAAGCCCTTCGACTCAGTGCCGTCCACGAGCCCGGGCCGGACGATCAGCACGTAGTCACAACCCGGCGGCAGCGTCTCGAGCCGGGAGCTCCACGTCTCTCGGAGCTGCCGCTTGATCTTGGAGCGGACGGTCGAGCCGCCGGTGCCTTTCGGTACTGCGATGCCGAGTCGCGGCTCCTCCCCATCTTCCCGCGGGAACCAGTAGAGAACGAGGAAGCGGGTCGACACGGAGCGGCCGTGCCGGTAGACGGCGTCAAAGTCCCGGGAACGGGAGAGGCGGTGCCGGCGATGCACGAGATTCGAGGTCAGGCAGAGAGCCGCTTGCGTCCCCGGGCCCTCCGTCGCTTCAGGATCGCCCGGCCGGCGCGCGTCGACATGCGAGCGCGGAAACCGTGCCGTCGCTTCCTGCGGCGTACGTTTGGCTGATAGGTCCGCTTCACGGTGAGAGGTGAGAGAAAAAGAGGAACGAGCGCTGTTTTCCCAGAGCGCGAGGCCAGTATAGACGAGTGCCTCGAGGCTAGGTTATCCACAGCCGAGCAGGTGTTTACAGCTTTGAAAAATCGCTGCGAGGAGGTGACTACCGGGGCTGCGCGCCTCGAGCTCGGCCCGACTTTCCACACCTGTGGACGAAGGTGTGGAGTAGCAGGAAAACCCTGCAAAACGTACTCTTTTTGCCCACGGGTGTCTCCCATTGAGTGCCCGGGACGACGCTGTTATGCTCGCCACTAGTTCCCCCTACCGAGGAGATTGGTCCGGCGTCGTGGCGCGCCAGCAAGAGCTGACAGCAGAGAGTCTGTGGACCGAAGTCTCGGGCCGCCTCCAAGAGGCGCTGAACGACACAACTTTCGGCACCTGGTTTGGTGATGTCTCCAGTCACGAGCTCACCGACGAGACGTTCGTCCTCTCTGTTCCCAACGACTTCACGCGCGAGTGGATCGAAGGGCATTTCCTCGACCTGATCGGGGCAGCCGTTCGCGACGCGACAGGCGCAGACCGGCAGATCCGGCTCTCGGTCGAGCAGCACGAGGTCGAGTCGGCAGGTCCGATCCCGGAGCCGGAGACACCGGGTCAGGACCGGATTCGACATGAGCCAGAAGTACACGTTCGACTCGTTCGTGATCGGCTCGTCGAACCGCTTCGCGCACGCGGCCGCGCTGGCCGTAGCGGAGGCTCCGGCCCAGGCGTACAACCCGCTCTTCATCTACGGCGGAACCGGCCTCGGGAAGACGCACCTCCTGCAGGCGATCGGCCAGTACGTCGGCGAGCATTCGCGCAAGCTCTCCGTTCGCTACATCACGAGCGAGACGTTCATGAACGACTTCATCAACTCGCTGCGCGACAAGCGCATCGAGGGGTTCAAGCAGCGCTACCGGACCTACGACCTTCTTCTGATCGACGACATTCAGTTCCTCGAGCACAAGGAGCGAATCCAGGAGGAGTTCTTCCACACGTTCAACTCGCTCTACGAGGCGGGCCGGCAGATCGTCATCTCCTCCGACCGGCCGCCGCGCGAGATCTCGACCCTCGAGGAGCGGCTCCGCTCGCGATTCGAGTGGGGCCTCGATCACGGATATCCAGCCGCCCGACCTCGAGACGCGCATCGCGATTCTCCGCAAGAAGGTGAAGACCGACGGGATCCACATCCCCGACCCGCAGGTGCTGACGTTCATCGCCGGGCGCGTGTCGACCAACATCCGCGAGCTCGAAGGCGCGCTCACCAGGGTTGTCGCCTTCTCGAGCCTCACCGGCCGGCCGATGACCGTCGATCTCTCCCAGGACGTGCTCAAGGACGTCTTCCCGCAGGGCGAGGCTCCCGAAGTTTCGATCGAGCGCATTCAAACGGCGGTGACCGACCGCTTCGGGCTCTCGATGGAGGAGCTCTGCGGCGAGCGACGGTCGCAGAACATCGTCTATCCGCGCCAGGTCGCGATGTATCTCTCGCGCGAGCTCACTGACGCGTCACTCCCGAAGATCGGCCGGGAGTTCGGCGGGCGCGACCACACGACGGTGATTCACGCGACGTCGAAGATCGCGCGGCTGATTCGCGAGGACCGCTCTGTGTACAACCTGGTGCAAGAGCTGACCGCGCGCATCAAGCAAACCCGGTAGATCTGGGGACAGTCGAACAACGCCCCTTCTGACATGTGCAAAAGGACCACTTCCCCACAAAACGCATCCCCAGGGCAAACGCCCGCCACTAACCGCGATAGGGCATCATCCCCAGAGTCCACACCCCTTACTACTGCTACTACAAAATCTTTCTAAATAGATGACAGAGATAGAAACCGCAGTTGAAGCAGCCGTGAAGGTCACTTGCTCAAAAGACGAGCTCACCCGCGCTCTCTCGGTTGTCGGAAGGGCAGTTTCGTCGCGCGCCT
This sequence comes from uncultured Actinomycetes bacterium, assembly GCA_963827725.1. Classification (GTDB taxonomy): domain Bacteria; phylum Actinomycetota; class Thermoleophilia; order Gaiellales; family Gaiellaceae; genus VAXT01. The sequence goes on from CAWHBM010000001.1 coordinate 58,732, forward strand.
CGGTGCAGGTGCTCGGCGGTGTGCTGTTGCGCGCCGGCGATGGTCAGGTCGAGCTCGCGGCGACGGACATGGAGCTCTCGCTTCGTCTCATCGTTGACTGCCAGGTGGAAGGTGAAGGCGCGGTGGTCGCGCCGGGTCGCCTGCTCGTCGATCTGGCGCGGTTGCTGCCGGAGGGCGACGTTGTCCTCGAACACAGGCCGGAGCAGGGTGCGCTCGAGGTGACCTGCGGATCGGCGAGCTACAAGCTCAACACCTACAGCGCTGAGGATTTCCCGAAGCTTCCGGACGCCGAGAGCGCAGAGACATTCACGGTTGACCGTGGCGCGTTCCTGGAGACGGTGTCGCGCGTCGCCCGTTCGGCCTCTCGGGACGAGTCGCGTCCGGTGCTCACCGGCATCCTGGTTCGCTTCGAGGCCGGGAAGCTCGTGATGGCGGCGACGGACTCGTACCGGCTCTCGGTCAAGGAGACCGAGTTGGCCGGCGGCGAAGGAGCCGACCTCGAGGCAATCGTCCCGGCGCGCGCTCTCACCGAGCTCTCGCGGATCGCACAGGAGGCGGGCGACCTGCGGATCGGCGTGCAGGAGAACCATGTCGTGTTCGGAGCGGGCGAGGTCTGGCTAACGACTCGCCGGATCGACGGGCAGTTCCCGAACTACAAGCAGCTCTTGCCAGAGACGTTCGAGCACGAGGTCAAGATGGACCGCGAAGAGCTTCTCGAGGTGGTGCGGCGCGCCTCGGTGATGGCGCAGCGCAACTCGCCGCTCCGTCTGCGCTTCGCGGAGGGGGAGTTGACCGTCTCGGCACAGACGGCGGACGTCGGTGAAGCGAAGGAGTCGCTCCCTGCGCAGTTCTCAGGTGAGCCGCTCGAGATCGGGTTCAACCCCGAGTTCCTCCGCGACGGCCTGGAATCGGTTGACAGCGACGAGATCGCGCTGAGGCTGATCAGCCCGCTGAGGCCCGGTCTCATTCACTCCGAAGCCGACAACTTCTCGTACTTGATCATGCCGATCCGGCTCGCTGGCTGAGTTCCAGGGCTGATCGTCCAGAAGCTCACGCTCCGCGACTACCGCTCCTACGCCTCGCTCGAGCTGAGCCTCGAGCCGGGCTTGGTGCTGGCTGTGGGCGACAACGGAGCCGGTAAGACGAACTTGCTCGAGGCGCTGCACGTCGGGACGCAGGGCTTTTCCCCGCGAAGCCGCAACGACGCGCAGCTCGTGCGCTTCGGCGCCGACGCGGCGCGGATTGAGCTTGCAGGCGATCTTGGCGGCCGGAAGCTGGAGATCGAGCTCACGCTTCGGCCCGGCGAGGCCAAGCGGGCCGAGCTGAACGGCGCCCCCTTGCGCGCGGCGGAGCAGCTCCGTGCGGAGGTCGCAACGCTCGTCTTTACCCCGGACCGGCTCGTCGTGGTCAAGGGCGGCCCGGCAGCCAGGCGCGCGTACTTCGACCGGGCGGTGGGCCGGCTTCTACCCGCTCGGGCAGCCCTTCCCGCCGAGTACGGTGCGGCCGTCGTGCAGCGAAACGCGGCGCTGCGGCGCGTGATGGCCGGAGCGTCGTCACGGGACGCGGTTGCCCCGTGGACACAGCGCGTGGCCGAGCTCGGAAGCGCGCTTGTCACGGCTCGCCATGAGGCGATCGCTGCGCTGCGGCCGCCCTTCGCCGAGCGGGCCGCTGAGCTGGGACTCGCAGGCGCCGAGCTGCTGTACGAGGCCGAGCCGACCAGCACCGAAGCCCTCGAGGCGCGGCTGGACGAGGATCTAGACCGCGGGACGACCGGCCTTGGCCCGCACCTGGACGACGTCGGGATCGGCGCCGGCGGGCGCGACCTTCGTCGCTACGGCTCACAGGGAGAGCAGCGACTGGCCGTGCTCTCGCTCCTGCTCGCCGAGGCGGCGCTGATCACCGATCGCGGCCCGGCGCCGCCGCTTCTTCTCCTCGACGACGTGCTCTCGGAGCTGGACGAACGCAGGCGCCGCGCTCTTGCCGAGCGGCTCAGCGGCCCTGGACAGACGCTGATCACCGCGACCGGCGCATCGGCTCTTCCCTTCGAGCCCAGCCAGCTTGTCGAGGTTGAGCCCGGGTTTGCGAGGGCTGCATCGTGAAGCCGGAGCGAATCGGCGACGAGGTCCAGCGCGAGCTGGGGCGCTTCGGCCCGGCGGAGGGAATGACCGAGATCGTGCGCGTGTGGCCTGCCGTGATGGGCGAGCAGATCGCGCGCAATGCGTGGCCGGCGCGGATTTCCCGGGACGGCAAGCTGCACGTCGCGACGTCGTCTTCAGCGTGGGCGTTCGAGCTGGCCCAGCTCGAGCCGAAGTTGCTCGAGCGCCTTCGAGAGGCACTTGGGGACGTTGCTCCACTGGGGTTGAGGTTTGCTCCCGGAAAGCTTCCGGAGCCTTCCCCGGAGGACGACGCCGACGCTTCGAAGGGCTTGCGGGAGCCGACCGCGGAAGAGCGCGAGCTGGCGGCGGCGATGGCCTCCGGGATCGAGGATGAAACTCTTCGCAAAATCGTTGCGAAAGCGGTCGCGGCGAGCCTCGCAAGGCCGTCCTGACGGCCGCTCCGTCTGGTACACTTGACTTAGCCCGAAAAGGGGAAATTTGCAGGGCTTTTTTTAATGACTGAAGCTGCGTACAGCGCAAAAGACATCACTGTCCTCGAAGGCCTCGAGCCGGTCCGGCTCCGGCCGGGCATGTACATCGGCTCGACGGGCCCTCGCGGCCTCCATCACCTTGTTTTCGAGGTGGTCGACAACTCGGTCGATGAGGCCATGGCGGGACGGGCGGACCTCGTCGAAGTCCGCCTCCATCCCGACAACTCGGTGACGGTCTCGGACAACGGCTCGGGCATCCCGACCGACATGATGAAAGAGCAAGGGCTCCCGGCCGTGACCGTGGTGTTGACGAAGCTCCACGCCGGCGGCAAGTTCGGCGGCGAGGGCTACAAGGTGTCAGGCGGCCTGCACGGCGTCGGCGTCTCGGTGGTCAACGCACTCTCGGCGTGGCTCCACGTCGACGTGAAGCGCGACGGCAAGATCTTCCACCAGGAATTTGCCCGGGGCGAGCCGACCACCGACCTGAAGAAGGTCGGCCCGACGAAGGAGACCGGCACGACGATCACGTTCCTGCCGGACCTCGAGATCTTCGACGAGCTCGAGTGGTCCGAAGAGACCCTCATCCAGCGCCTTCGCGAGACCGCGTTCCTGACCAAGGGGCTGCGAATCGTGCTCATCGACGAGCGCGAGGGCGAGGACCGGCACGAGTTCTATGCCGAGGGCGGGATCCGGGACTTCGTCTCCTATGTGAACGACTCGAAGGACCCGGTCCACAAGCACATCGTCTACTTCGAGGGCACCACGAATGGCGACGCCGCGGCCAGCGGCCAGGTCGAGGTCGCGATGCAATGGAACACCTCGTACGTCGAGTCGGTGTTCTCGTTCGCGAACAACATCAACACACACGAAGGCGGCTCGCATCTCTCGGGCTTCAAGGCGGCTCTGACGCGCACGCTCAACGACTATGCGCGCAAGAACGGCTTTCTCAAGGAGAAAGACGACAACCTCGAGGGCGAGGACGTTCGTGAGGGTCTCGCCGCGGTGCTCTCGGTCAAGCTGCAGGACCCGCAGTTCGAGGGCCAGACGAAGACGAAGCTGGGCAACGCCTGGGTGCGCGGGCTCGTCGAGCAGACCGTGAACGTGAAGCTCGCTGAGTTCCTCGAGGAAAACGCCGGCGAGGCCAAGCAGATCATGCAGAAGGCGCTCGCCGCGCGAAACGCGCGGCAGGCCGCCCGCAAGGCGCGCGAGCTGACGCGCCGCAAGAGCGCGCTCGACAGCATGGCGCTGCCCGGCAAGCTGGCCGACTGCTCGATCAGCGATCCCGAGTCGGCCGAGCTCTACCTCGTCGAGGGCAACTCGGCGGGAGGCTCTGCGATCGACGCTCGCGACCGGACGTTCCAGGCGATCCTGCCGCTGCGCGGCAAGGTGATCAACTCCGAGAAGAACCGGATCAACAAGGTGCTCTCGAACCTCGAGATCCAGTCGATGATCACCGCGATCGGCACGGGCATCGGCGACGAATTCGACCTCGAGAAGCTCCGTTACCACCGCGTGATCGTCATGACCGACGCCGATGTCGACGGCTCTCACATCCGCACGCTGATCCTCACGTTCCTCTACCGGCAGATGCAGGAGCTCGTCGAAGGCGGCTTCATCTACATCGCCGTCCCACCGCTCTACCGCGTGAAGATCGGAAACCGGGAGCAGTACGTCGAGAAGGAGTCTCAGTTCGAGGAGATCCTCGTGCGGGAGCGAGTGAAGGACATCTCTGTCGCCGCGCGTGAAGGAGAGCCTCAGACTCTGACCGAGGCGCGGTACAAGCGCTTCACGAAGGCGCTGAACGAATTCGAGGGCTGGACACAGCGCCTGCGTGCCGATTTCGGCCCCGCGGCGGCGAGCTTCGTGATCGGTCACCGGCTCGTCGAAGTCGACATCGACGATGCGGCCGGCAAGGATCTTGCGAAGACGCTCGTCTCCGTCGGCGAGGAGGGCCACGAGCTCTCGATTCTCGAGCAGACGGACGAGTCGACGACGATCAAGATCGTCGAGGTCGAGACGAGCGCTGCGAGCCACGTGACGATTCCGACCGGGCTCTTCGCCTCGCCGGTCTACGCGAACCTGAGGCGCTCCTACGCGCGGCTCGTCGAGTTCCTGGGCATGCCACCCTTCCAGCTCACCCTTGGCAAGAAGGAGCGCACCGCCGAGACGTTCGAGGAACTTCGACACGAGGCGCTCGAGCTTGCGAAGGAGGGGATCAACGTCGGCCGCTTCAAGGGTCTCGGCGAGATGAACCCCGAGGAGCTCTGGATGACGACGATGGATCCCGCGAAGCGGATGCTGATCAAGGTCGAGGTAGAAGACGCAGCGGCGGCCGATCGGATGTTCTCGATGCTGATGGGCGATCAGGTCGAGCCGCGCCGTGAGTTCATCGAGTCGAACGCAAAGGATGTCCGGTTCCTAGACGTCTGATCGGTGAGGGAGGCCTGAATGTCGTCGGTTGAGCCGCTCGGCCCCGGCCGGATCGAGCCGCGCGAGCTCGAGCAGGAGATGCGCTCGAGCTTCCTCGACTACGCGATGAGCGTCATCGTCTCGCGCGCCCTTCCGGACGTGCGCGACGGCTTGAAGCCGGTGCACCGCCGGGTTCTCTTTGCGATGCACGAGGCCGGTCTGCAGCCGAACCGACCGCGCTTGAAGTGCGCGCGCGTCGTCGGCGACGTCATGGGCTCGTACCACCCGCATGGCGACGTCGCGATCTACGACACGCTCGTTCGCATGGCGCAGCCGTTCTCGATGCGCTATCCGCTCGTCGACGGCCAGGGCAACTTCGGGAACATCGACGACTACCCGGCTGCTGCGATGCGCTACACCGAGTGCCGGCTGACGAAGCTCGCGACCGAGCTGCTCCGCGACATCGACTCCGACACCGTCGACTTCGTCCCCAACTACGACGAGTCGCGCCGGCAGCCGAGCGTTCTCCCCTCCCGCTACCCGAACCTGCTCGTCAACGGCTCGCAGGGGATTGCCGTGGGCATGGCGACCAACATCCCGCCGCACAACCTCGGCGAGGTGGTCGACGCGCTCGTTGCGTTGATCGACGAGCCCGACATCGACGTCGACCGGCTGACGAAACACGTCAAAGGCCCCGACTTCCCGACCGGCGGGATCATCGTCGGCCGCGAGGGAATCAGAGAGGCGTACCGCTCGGGCCGTGGCCGAATCGTCATGAGAGCACGCGCCCACATCGAGGAGCTGCGCGGCGGCAAGACGGCGATCATCGTCAACGAGCTGCCGTACGGAGTGAAGAAGGGCGGCGACTCCGGGGTGATCAAGAAGATCGCGGATCTCGTCAACGACAAGGTCCTGACGGAGATCTCCGACGTCAAGGATCTCTCCGACAAGACCGGCATGCGCATCCAGATCGAGTTGAAGCGCGATGCGATCCCGCAGGTCATCCTGAACAAGCTCTACAAGCACACGGCGCTCCAGGCGACCTGGGGGTACAACGCGGTCGCGCTCGTCGACGGGGTCCCGCGAACGCTCGCGCTCCGCGATCTGCTCAGCCACTACCTCGACTTCCAGCGCGAGGTCGTCACCCGCCGGCTGAAGTACGAGCTGCGCAAGGCCGAGGCTCGGGCCCACGTCCTCCTCGGCTACCTGATCGCCCTCGACAACCTGGACGCGGTGATCGCGCTCATCCGCAGTGCCGACGACGCCGACGCCGCGCGCGAGGGCCTGATGAAGGAGTTCGACCTCTCCGAGATCCAGGCCCAGGCGATCCTCGATCTCCGACTGCGCGCGCTGACTGCGCTCGAGCGCAAGCGCGTCGAGGACGAGCACAAGGATCTCGTGGAGCGGATCGGCGAGCTCCGCACGATCCTGGGCGACGAGTCTCGGATCGGCGCGCTCATCCGCGAGGAGCTGCTCGAGATCAAGCAGATCTACGGCAAGAACGACGAGCGCCGGACGGAGATCATCGCGGCCGAGGGCGAGTTCTCACTCGAGGACATGATCGCGGAAGAGGACATGGTGATCGCGATCACCCGCTCGAACTACATCAAGCGGCTACCGGTCACGACGTATCGCGAGCAGCGCCGGGGCGGGCAGGGCGTGATGGGGATGGACCTGAAGGAAGACGACTACATCGAGCATCTCTTCGTCGCCTCCACGCACGACTACGTCCTTTTCTTCACGAACGTGGGCAAGGTCTACCGGCTGAAGGTGCACGAGCTCCCGCTCGGGTCCCGGCAGTCGAAGGGCCGCGCGATCCAGAATCTCCTGCCGTTCCGTCAGGGCGAGCAGGTGCGCGCGGTCATCCAGACGCGCGATTTCGAGGAGTCGAAGTTCCTCGTCTTCGCGACGAAGCAGGGAATCGTCAAGAAGACCGAGCTTGCCGCCTACAACACGCCGCTCAAGGCGGACGGGATCATCGCGATCAAGATGCGCGGCGAAGACGAGCTGGTGTCGGTTCGTCACTCGACGGGCGACGACGACATCCTGATGGTCTCGCGCAAGGGCCAGGCCATTCGGTTCAGCGAGAAGGAGGCCCGGTCGATGGGCCGCGACACCGGTGGCGTCAAGGGGATGGGTCTCCGGAAGGGCGACGAGGTGATCACCTCCGACGTGGTCGGCATCAACGAGGGCGACCTGCTCGTCGTGACCGAGAACGGCTACGGCAAGCGCACGAAGCTCGCGGACTATCCGCGAAAGGGCCGAGGGGGGCTCGGCGTGAAGACCGTGCAGCTGACCGAAGCGCGCGGACAGCTCGTCGGTGCGCGCATCGTCCAGGACGGCTACCAGGTGATGCTGATCTCGAATGGCGGCACTGTGATCAAGATCCCGGTCGAGGACGTGAAGCGCCTCGGACGGTCGACTCAGGGCGTGATCGTCATGCGTTTGCGCAAGGCCGAGCAGGTCTCGGCGCTCGCTCCAGTGGTCGAGTCGGAAGACGATGACGTCCCCGACCTGGCGGTCGAGGCGCCGGTCGCACCGGCCGTCGACCCCGCCCAATAACCCGCAATTTCAAGCGGTTTCGGGATGAAACCCTTCACAAAATCGGCCAAGAGCGATATATCTTGACCGCGAGGGGTTCCGTTTTCTCCGGGAGAGAGTGATGGCCGCAAGCAGACAAGTCGATCTTCTAGAGCCAATCGATCTCGCGGAGCATCTGGACAAGGTCCAGCTGTATCTGGGCCAGGTGTGCCAGATCGCGGGCATCTCCAAGATGCAGCTCGACTACTGGACCAACAAGGCACAGATTCCTACGCAGGGTCGCAAGCAACGGATTTACGACATGGACGCGCTCGAGACCGTGATGCTGATCAAGCAGGCCAAGGACAAGGGACTGAACCTCGGCGCTGCGATCGAGGCCGCCCAGCGCTTCCGCGAGCTGAACGGCTCGACGGACGGCGACGGTTCGAAGGAACCCTCCTAGCCCCGCAAGCGAGTGGCCGCCTCTTCGGGCGGCAGCCAGTTCACATGGAGCCCGGCTCCGAGTTCCAGCCCGGCAAAGACGGTCAGCCTGGGCACGACCTCGAGGTGCCAGTGCGCACCGGTGTGCAACCAAGCGTTCAGCGGCACCGGTCCCTCCTGCTCGCGGAGCGCGAGGACAGCGCGCCGGAGGAGAGTGAGCATCGCGGCGAGGTCGTCCTCCGCGGGATCGGCCCCATGTGCGCGTGGGGCGATCAAGAGCTCGTATGGGACACGGCCGGCGGTCGCGGCGCGCAGCGATAGACCTCCGTCGAGCGCGATCTCCAGCGACTCGTCCCCAAGCAGCCCGCAGAGCGCGCAGTTGCCCTTCTGCAGCCGCGGGAGCTCTGCGGCCACCTCCGGGGGCGCCTCCCGGAGCCAGACGAGCTGGGAGTGGCTGTGCGGAAGGCTGGCGCCGGCCTCCCGACCTTCGTTGATCAGCAGGTACGGGTGCGAAAACCCGGCGTCGCGCGCTGCATCGAGCCGGCTGTGCCAGGCCGCCGCGATCGGAGCCAGCTCGTCGTCGGTGAGCTCGGCGACCGAGCGGACGTGCCTCGGCGTGTGGACGATCACCTCCTGGCGCTCGAACGCCGGGTAGAGGTTCGGGACTACTCGGACCTGCCAGCCGGGGGTGTCCGGCTCACGCCCCGAAGGCGCGACCGCGAAGCTCTCGGGAGGCGTCCGGTCCTCCCGGCCTTCGTCGAACGGGCACTGCTCGAGCTCCTCGGGCGAAGGTGCCTCGAAGACGCCGCGCTTTGCGCCTGGTCGCCGCGCGCGGGCCGGAGCGATGACGACGGTCCGGCCGGAGATCGGGTCGGTGCGGACTTCGGGCGTGATCTCGGGCGTCAGCTCTGCTGCTTGTAGCCCGACGAGCCCTCGATCAGAGGCCGGAAGAGCTCGATCGGCAGCGGCAGGATGATCGTCGACGATCGCTCCGAGCTGATCTCGAGCATCGTCTGCAGGAATCGGAGCTGGAGCGACATCGGGTTCTCGGACAGCACCTGCGCCGCGTCCTTCAGGCGCTCGGAGGCCTGGAACTCGCCCTCGGCCGCGATCACCTTTGCGCGCCGCTCGCGCTCGGCCTCGGCCTGGCGGGCCATCGCGCGCTGCATGCCGCCCGGAATCTCGACGTCCTTGACCTCGACGATCGACACCTTGATGCCCCAGGGCGAAGTCGCCTCGTCGATGATCTGCTGGAGGATCGTGTTGATCTTGTCGCGCTCGGAAAGCAGCTCGTCGAGTGAGTGCTGGCCGAGAACGCTTCGCAGCGTCGTCTGCGCGATCTGCGATGTCGCAACCATGAAGTTCTCGATCTGCACGATCGCCTTCTCGGGGTCGATGATCCGGAAATAGGCGACGGCGTTCACGCGGACCGGCACGTTGTCCTTCGTGATCACTTCCTGCGGCGGGACATTGAGCGTCACCGTGCGCAGGTCGACGCGAACCATCTTGTCGATGATCGGAATCAGCAGGAACAGGCCCGGGCCCTTCGGCGGCGACTTCAGCCGGCCCAGCCGGAAGATCACTCCGCGCTCGTACTCCCGGGCGACACGGACCGCCGACGAGAGGAAGATGAGCAGTAGGACTGCGACTACTCCGACAGCAATCAGCCCGGCCACGACTCAGATCCTATGCCACTGCAGCCGGGTCTTCAGCGCGCTCGACGTCGAGCACGAGGCCATCGTCGATCTGCTCGACCCGCACCGGGGTTCCGGGTGGCAGCGGATCGCCGTCCGTCCGGGCCTGCCAGAGCTCTCCATGGACGAAGACGATTCCCTGGGGGTCGAGCGTCTCGCGGACGACGCCGACCTGGCCGAGAAGCTCGCTCGTTCCGGTGACGACCGGTGCTCTTCGCACCTGGACGATCTTGAAGGCGACGACCGCCATGGCCGCCGTCATCGTGGCTGCGATCGCGAGCACCGCGGGTAGCGAGACCTGGTAGAGGTCGCCTGCCGGGTCGAACAGGAGCAGCGCGCCGAGAACAAAGCAGACTGCTCCCGCGACCGTGAGCGCACCATGGCTCGGAACGAACGCTTCCGCCCCGAAGAAAGCGAAAGCCAGCACCATCAACAGCAGTCCGGCAACGCTGATCGGCAGCACCTGGAGCCCGAAAAGCCCGAGGATGAGGAAGACCGCGCCGACCGTCCCGGGGAAGATCAGCCCGGGGTTCCACAGCTCGACGATCAGCCCGAGCGTCCCGATCGACATGAAGAGGACGATCAGGTTGGGATCGATCAGCGTGTCCAGGATCTTCTTCCAGAGGGACATGTCGACCGTGTCGATCGCGGCGCCGGCGAGGTGCAGCTCGTGACCCTTTGGCTTGGTCGTGTAGCCCTCGAGCTGCTCGAGCAGCGCCGGCAGGCTGGGCGCGATGGCGTCGATCACGTTCATCTCCAGCGCCTCGCGCGCGGTCAGGTTCGCGCCTTGACGGACGGCCTGCTCGGCCCAGTCGCCGTTTCGCCCATGCTCCTCGGCGAGGCCACGGAGAGACTTCGCCGCATCGTTGACCACCTTTCGCCTGAGATCGGACGGGATGTCTTCGCCGCCGGACGAGATCGGCGTCGACGAGCCGAGGTTGGTCTGCGGCGCCATCGCCAGGACGTCGGCCGCCTGGCCGATCCAGACCCCGGCGGAGGCGGCCCGGGCCCCTTCGGGCGAGACGTAGACGATCACCGGTATGCCAGAAGCGAGCTCCTTCTTGTAGATGTCGCGCATCGCCTCTGAGAGCCCGCCGGGAGTGTCGAGCAGGATCGCGACTGCGTCGTAGCCCTCGTCGTTTGCCCGCTGGATCTCGCTCGTTACATAGTCAGCCGTTACGGGGTTGACGTCGTTCTCGAACGTCACCGCCAAGACGCGCGGGGGCGACGTTGCGGCTGAGGCAGTGGTGCAGAGGAGGAGGATCGCGGTGAGCGAGAGAAGAAATACCCGCAGAAGCGGCCCTTTCACTTGTAAGGATTCTATCTGGGACCGGGCCTTCGCCTTGAGGGTCGCCCCGGTCTCTGCTTCCGTAGGAAGGGCCGCCCATGAGGTTCATCCGCTTCGCCGTGCTTTTTCTCTTCCTCGCTCCCGGCAGCGCTTTTGCCGCGGAGACGACGATGGTCACACGCGATCTCCCGCGCGGAGTGAACAAGGCCCCCGCCCGGTTCGATCTCGTCGGCCTGCATTGGAAGGGGAGCGGGTCCGTCTCGTTCCGCACTCGGCGCGTGTCCGGCCGGTGGAGCACGTGGCGCGATGCGGCTCCCGAAGACGATGGCCCTGACAAGGGCAACCACGAGCTTCGGGCCCGGGGCTGGCAGCTCGGGAGCCCTTACTGGACGGGGCCGTCGAACCGAATCGAGGTGAGGACCTCCGGGCGCGTCACCCGCGTGCGCGCCCACTACGTGCGGAGCCCGGTCAAGGCTCGCCCTGCGCGTGCGCTCTCGATCGCCGGCTCGCCGCTCATCTTCTCGCGGACGAGCTGGGGCGCGAACGAGCGGATCCGGCGCGGCCGGCCCACCTATGCAGACTCGCTCCGCTACGCGATCGTCCATCACACCGTCGGCTCGAACTCGTACACCAAGGCCCAGTCGGCGTCGATCGTCCGCGCCATCCAGCGCTACCACGTGCTCGCGAACGGCTGGGACGACGTTGGCTACAACTTTCTCGTCGACAAGTACGGCCAGGTCTTCCAGGGCCGCTACGGCGGGGTCGAGCGGAACGTCGTCGGCGCCCACGCCCAGGGCTTCAACACGGGCTCGACCGGCATCGCACTGATCGGGACCTACGAGGGCAATCCGCCTTCGCCCGCGGCCCGTACCGCGCTGACTCGTCTGCTCGCGTGGCGCCTCGACGTCGCTCACGTCGATCCGCTCTCGACGTTCAGCTGGCGCTCGAGCGGAAACCCGCGCTTCCCGGCAGGCCGGAACGTCACGCTGCGGACGATCTCCGGTCACCGTGACACGGGCTACACCGCGTGCCCGGGAGGCCGCCTCTATGGAGAGCTGCCGGCCCTGACTCGGAGCGTCTCCCAAATCGGGCTACCGAAGATCTACTTTCCGGTGGTGACCGGCGCGCCGGGTCAGTTCGTAGATTTCACGGCGACTCTCACCGACGCGGTTCCCTGGTCGGTGATCGTGTCGGAGCCCGATGGCAACATCGTTGGGACCGGACAGGGAATGGGTCCGGACGTGGCCTGGACATGGGACGCCAGGACGGTCCCGGAGGGGCGTTATCTCTACGCCATCGATGCCGGGCCGACGGTTCGGCCGGTGACCGGCGCCGTCGCCGGCACCTCCACGCAGGCCTCGGTGACCGCGTTGGCGCGTCCCGCGTTGATCAGTCCCAACGGCGACCGACGCGGCGACGCGACAGCCATCCGCTATCGCCTACGCGAGCCGAGCCTCGTCACGGCCAGTGTCGTCGACTCGGCAGGCACGCCTGTGACGACGCTCTTCGTGGAGCAGAAGGACACGGGGTCGTACGAGTTCCGTTGGGATGCGCTCGGGCTGGCAGACGGCCGTTACGGGATCGTGCTGACGGCGCGGAACGCACTCGGCATCGAGGCGACAGCAACCGTTGCCGTCGTCGTCGACCGCACGTTGGCGGCCTTGCGCGTCGTACCGCAGGTCTTCTCGCCGAACGGCGACGGCCGTCTCGAGACGACTCGCTTCAACTTCCAGCTCAACGGGCCCGCGCGCCTCGCCTTGGTCATTCGCCAGGGCAAGAAAACGCTCGGCCAGGTCTTCACCGGCCAGCTTGCAGCCGGTCCGCAGTCGATCGAGTGGAACGGCCGTTTTCGGCGCGCCGTCGGTGAGCGAGAGTACCGGGCGGACCTTCACGCGACCTCGCCCGTGGCCACGACCCGGCAGACGGTGATGTTCGCGGTCGACCGGACCGGGCCGAGGCTACGGCTCGTCTCCTCGTCGACGCTGACCTTCTCGGTCAATGAGCCGGCGGACGTGACGGTCGTGTTCGACGGGAGCCGGACGGTCACGCGCCGTCGCCTCACGCCGGGCCGGATCACGATCTCTTCCGGCGGTGCGTTCTCGACGTTCCGCGCTGTCGCCCGGGACTTCGTCGGAAACGACGGCCGAGCAATCACCTACCCCTGATGTCGGCCACCCACTCGTCGTAACGGCGCTCCAGCCTGGCGAGCAGCTCCACGAGCAGCTCTGCACGGTCTACGTCGCCGCCGGTCTCGACGAGCAGCGAGGTCGCCGGCGGCTCGAGCTCCCTGGGTAGCCCCTCCCGCGGGACGTTGACGTTGATCCCCAGACCGAGCACGACGCGCCCGTCTCGCGCCTCGGCCAGGATGCCCGCGGTCTTGCGGCCGCCGACCAGGATGTCGTTCGGCAGCTTGATCTCCGGCTCGAGCTGCGTCACAGAAGCGATCGCCTCGGCGCACGCCTCGCCGGCGACGAGGGAGAGCTCCGGGAGGAGTCGAGTTTCGACCGGTGGCTCGAGAAGGATCGAGCAGAGAATGCTCACGCCGCGCGGCGAGTGCCACTGCCGGCCGAGTCGCCCCCGTCCCTCGGTCTGTTCCTCGGCGACGGCAACCGCGCCCTCGGAGTGCTCCTCCCCGAGCAGGCGCTGCGTCGAGGGACAGACCTCCACGTAGAGATACGGCCGCCCGAACCTGCCGCGCAGGCGCGGGACCACGAACTCCGTTGACAGCGACGAGGTCACTCCGGACTACACTTTGCCGCTCGTGGAGACCAAGGCCCCGCTTGGGAAGGCAGAAATCGAGGCGATCCTGCCGCATCGCGACCCGTTTCTGCTGATCGACGAGGTCCTCGAGCTGGAGCCAGGGGTGCGTGTCGTCGCGCGCCGGCGGGTTCGCGCGGACGAGTGGTACTTCGCGGGGCACTTCCCCGGTCGCCCGATCATGCCGGGAGTGCTGATCGTCGAGGCGATGGCGCAGGCAGGCGCGGTTGCCGTGCTCTCGCAGGAGGAGAACCGCGGACGCCTCGCGCTGTTTGCCGGCATCGACGGTGTCCGCTTCAAGCGGATCGTCGAGCCCGGTGACGAGTTGCTGTTGACGTGCGACCTGGGCCGGGCCCGCGGTCCGATCGGCAAGGGGCAGGCGGAGGCGCGCGTCGGAGGCGAGCTGGCCGCCCGCGGAACGTTGACCTTCGCGGTGGAGCAGTCTTGATCGCGACCGCGACCGCGAACGGCCGAATCTCCATCACCGGCATCGGCTCGCACACACCGGAACGCGTGATGACCAACGTGGAGCTTGCGGCCATGGTCGACACCTCGGACGAGTGGATCGTCGAGCGGACCGGGATTCGCGAGCGCCGCGTCGCCGGTCCGGAGGAGGCTCTCTCCGACGTCTCGCTGCCCGCTGCGAAGGCTGCTCTGGAACAGGCGGGCCTCGAGGCCTCGGCTATCGATCTGATCATCGTCGCGACCGTGACGCCGGACATGCTCTTCCCGTCGACCGGCGCCATCCTCGCGGACCGCCTGGGCGCAAAGGACGCCGCCGCCTACGACCTGTCCGCCGGCTGCACGGGATTCGTCTACGCGCTCGTCCAGGGGCACGGCATGGTTGCGAGCGGCCTCGCAAGAAATGCGCTCGTCGTCGGCGGCGATGTGCTCTCGAAGGTGGTGGACTGGGCTGACCGCAGCACGTGCGTGCTCTTCGGCGACGGCGCGGGAGCCGTCGTGCTGGAGCGGGTCGACGAGGGAGGCTTCCTCGGCTTCGAGCTCGGCGCGGACGGCTCCGGCGGGCCCGAGCTGTACATGCCGGCGGGCGGCTCGCGTGCCCCTGCGACGGCAGAAACAGTTGCAGCAGGGCAGCACTTCGCCAAAATGAACGGCCGTGAGGTCTTCAAGTTCGCGACCCGTGTGCTCGTCGACTCCGCGGAGAAGGTGCTCAGCGAATGCGGGGTGGCGGTCGACGAGGTCGACGTCTACGTTCCCCATCAGGCAAACGTGCGGATAATCGAGCATGCACGGCGCAAGCTGGGCATCTCGGAGGAGCGGACAGTCGTGAACGTGGATCGCTATGGCAATACTTCGTCCGGTTCGATCCCGCTTGCCCTCGGCGATGCGGAGTCGGACGGTCGGCTCGCCCCGGGCGAGCTCGTGCTCATGACCGGAATGGGAGCCGGCCTCACGTGGGGCTCGGCTCTGATCGAATGGACGGCGAATGGGAAAGGTGGCACAGCATGAGTAAGGTCGCGTTCTGCTTCCCGGGCCAGGGGTCCCTCGAAGTCGGAATGGGCAGGGAGATCGCCGAAGCGGTTCCGGAGGCGATGGAGGTCTTCCGTGAGGGCAGCGAGGCTTCGGGGCTCGACCTCAAGCGGCTCTGCTTCGAAGCTCCGATCGAGGAGCTCGTGGAGACCGAGGTCCAGCAACCGGCTCTGGTTGCGACGAGCCTGGCGATGCTCGCAGCCCTGCGCGCCCGCGGCTACGAGCCCGACTACGTCGTCGGGCACTCCGTCGGCGAGTTCGCGGCGCTCGCGGCTGCGTCTTCGATGACCGCGGCCGAGTCGATCGCGCTCGTCCGTGAGCGTGGGCTTGCCATGGCCGACGCGGCGCGCGTCAGTAACGGATCGATGGCCGCGATTCTCGGCCTCGACGACGAGGTCGTCGAACGGCTCTGCGCGGATATCGAGAACGTCTGGCCGGCGAACTACAACTGCCCGGGTCAGATCGTCGTCTCCGGCGCCCAGGACGCCGTGACCGAGGTCTGCGCGAAGGCCGAGGAGCTCGGCGCGCGGCGCACCATCAAGCTGAAGGTGTCGGGCGCGTTCCACAGCCCGCTCGTCGCTCGCGCCGCCGATCGGCTCCGCCCGGCAGTGGAGCGCGTTCGCTTCCGCGATCCGATTGCGCCGTTCATGTCGACGGTCACGGCAAGGATCGAGCCGGCGCAGCGATTCGCGTCGCTGCTCGTCGAGCAGCTGACGGCCCCCGTGCGCTTCACACAGGCCGCGCGAGGGCTCATGGAGGAAGGCGTGAAGACCTTCGTCGAAGTCGGCCCGAGCAACGTCCTTGCGGGACTCGTGAAGAGAATCGACCGGACGGCGAAGGCGATCTCGGTGAACAACCTCGCAGGCTTGGAGAACGCCGAGGAGACACTCCCCGCTGCCTAATGACCCGCCCGCCTTCTGCTCGCTCGAAGGGCGGACTGCCCTCGTTACCGGGGGCTCGCGAGGCATTGGACGAGCGATCGCGGTCGAGCTGGGCAACGCTGGCGCGTCGGTCGTAATCGGCTACCGCTCAGGGGCGGAAGAAGCCGAGGCGGTCGCCAAGGAGACCGGTGGGCGCGCGCTCCAGGCGGACGTCTCGAGCCCGGACGAGGCACGCGCTCTCGTGGAGGAGGCCGGCGATCTGGACATCCTGGTCAACAACGCGGGGCTCACCCGCGACGGGGTGCTTGCGAGGATGACCGACGAAGACTGGCGCGCGGTGATCGATACGAACCTGAGCAGCGTCTTCTACACGTGTCGCGCGGCAGCGCGAGGAATGATGAAGCGACGCGCCGGCTCGATCGTCAACGTGTCGAGCATCGTCGGGCTGCGGGGTAACTGGGGCCAGACGAACTACGCAGCGTCCAAGGCCGGCATCATCGGCTTCACGAAGTCGCTTGCCCGCGAGCTCGGCAGCCGCGGCGTTCGCGCAAACGTCGTCGCTCCGGGGTACATCAACACCCGGTTGACGAACGTGCTGCCCGAGGAGGCGCAGAACGCGATGCTCGCCAATACGCCGCTCGGCAAGCTCGGAGATCCGGAGGACGTCGCCGGAGCGGTACGGTTCCTGTGCTCTGACGAGGCCTCGTTCATAACGGGTGAGGTGCTGCTCGTCGACGGAGGGCTAGGAATGTGAGCGAGTACTCGCAAAATGGGCGGCGCCGCGTGGTCGTCACCGGAATCGGCGCTGTGACGCCGCTCGGGAACGACATCGAGACGACGTGGGACAACCTGCTGGCCGGGCGCTCCGGCGCAGCGCCGATCGAGCAGTTCGACGCGAGCGCGTATCCCGTCACCTTTGCCTGCGAGCTGAAGGACTTCGACCCGAGGAACTGGATCGACCACAAGCAGGCACGGCGAATGGATCGCTTCGCGCAGATGATCGTCGCCGCTGCGCGACAGGCCGAGGCCGACTCGGGCTTCGACGTCAAGCCCGAAGCCGAGCGGGTCGGTGCATCGATTGCCACCGGAATCGGAGGGCTGCAGGCATTTCAGGATTGCTACGACGTCCTGCTCAACCGCGGGCCCGACCGGGTGAACCCATTCTCGATTCCGCAGATCATCCCCAACATGGGCGCCGCCTGGGTGTCGATGGAGCTCGGAAGCCGCGGCCCGCTGTCGTCCCAGTGCACCGCGTGCGCCGCGTCCAACATGGCGATCGGCGAGGCGGCAGACATGATCCGGCTCGGCCGAGCCGACGTCGTCTTCGCCGGCGGGACCGAGGCGGGCATCACTCCGGTCGGGATCGCCGGGTTCAGCGCGATGCGGGCCCTCGCACGAAGAAACGAGGAGCCCGAGAAGGCCAGTCGGCCGTTCGACGCCGACCGCAGCGGCTTCGTGATGGGCGAAGCCGGCGGGGTGATCGTCCTCGAGGACCTCGAGCACGCGCGCGCCCGTGGCGCCAAGGTCTACGCCGAGTTGCTCGGCTACGGCCTTTCGTCGGACGCGGCGCACGTCACCGAGCCCGACCCGACAGGTGAGAACCCGGCCCGCGCGATGAAGATGGCTTTTCGGGACGCGGGCATCTCACCGGACGAGGTCGACTACATCAACGCCCACGGCACTTCGACTCCGCTCGGCGACGCGAGCGAGACCAACGTGATCAAGCTTGCGCTCGGCGAAGAGGCGGCCCGGAAGACACCGGTCTCCTCGACCAAGGGAGCGACCGGGCATTGCCTCGGCGCAGCAGGTGCGGTCGAGGCGATCTTCTCGATCCTCGCGGTGAACAAGAACGTGCTGCCGCCGACGATCAACTACGAGACGCCGGACCCCGCGTGCGATCTCGACTACATCCCGAACGAGCCGCGCGAGGCCGACGTCAAGGTCGCCGTCTCCAACTCGTTCGGATTCGGCGGGCACAACGCCTGCATCGTGCTCCGCGAAGTCGTCGACGAGTAAGCCGCCGGCGCCGGAGTTTCGGCGCAAAGCCGGCACAGACGCGTACGAATCTCGACGATATGCTCGTCGTGGGGAGGAGGTTGGCTGTGCCGTAACTAGGCTTCAGCGTCATGGCCGCGACCCGCTACGCAACCTTCGACTGCTACGGGACTCTGATCGACTGGAACCTCGGCCTTCGTACCCAACTCGAACGCATCTTCGGCGTCGAGCAGGCGCCGCGGCTCCTCGAGCGCTATCACGCCATCGAGCCTGAGGTCCAGGCCGAGCCCTTCCGCAGCTATCGCGAAGTGCTCTCACTTGCGCTCGAGCGGCTCGCGCAGGAAGAGCAGCTTCACCTTCCCGAGGGAGAGGCGGGCGCACTCGCTCAGTCGCTGCCGGACTGGCCCCCTTTCCCCGAAGTGCCCGGCGCTCTCGCCGAGCTCCGTGAGCGCGGTTGGCTGCTCGCGATCCTCTCGAACACCGACCGCGACCTGATCGCGGCCTCCCAGCGGCTGCTCGGAGTGCCCATCGACCTCGCTGTCGTCGCCGAGGACGTCCAGTCGTACAAGCCGGCGCACGCGCACTGGGAGCACTTCTTCGAGGCGACGACGGCCGACCGCAGCCGACACGTCCACGTCGCCGCAAGTCTCTTCCACGACATCGCCCCCGCCAAGGAGCTCGGCCTCCGCTCGGTCTGGATCAACCGACTGGGCGAGGAGGCCGACCCGGTGCCCGACCGTGAGCTCTCGGACCTCTCCAGCCTGCCCGACGTCCTCGACGAGCTGGTGCCGGCATGACGGGCGCATTCACGATCCGCGCGGCCCGCATGGACGAGGTCGACGCAGCGGCCGAGCTCCTGAACGAGCACTCGCGTGAGCTGCACGGCGTCGACGATCAAACTGCCTCGGAGCTTCGCCAGTACTGGGAGTCGCCGGACGTGGACTTCGAGCGGGACGTCCTCGTCGCCGAAGGGCCAGACGCCTCTTTGGTCGGTTACGCCGATCTCGGTGTGCAGGGGAAGCACGTGTGGCTGGATGTGAGAGGGCGGGAGCCAGAGCCTCTGCGAGCTCTTCTGGACCGGATCGAAGCAAGGGCCGCCGAGAAGAAGCCGGGTGCCGCCCTCATGGGGTACACCTCGGAGTCGGACCAGCTCCTACGCGACCTCTACGACCAGGCGGGGTACCGCGTCACACGCCACTCGTACCGCATGGAGATCAGCCTCGCCGGCGGGGCTCCGGAACCGGAGTGGCCGGAGGGATTTTCGGTTCGGACCTTCAGCCCTGGCGAGGAGCAGCGCGTCTACGAGGCCCACATGGGGTCGTTTGCCGATACATGGATGTTCGAGCGGGAGCCCTTCGAGCTCTGGTCGCACTGGTTCCTGAAGGACACCGCCTTCGATCCCTCACTCTGGTTTCTGGCCGAAGCGGGCGATGACCTGGCGGGCATCTCGCTCACTCGAGTATCCGAGAACGAGCTCGACCTGGGATGGGTGAGAATTCTCGGAGTCATGCCGGGGTTCCGGCAGCGAGGGCTCGGGCAGGCGCTACTGCGTCATACGTTCGGTGAGCACGCGCGGCGCGGCCTCGCGCGCGTCGGCCTCGGCGTCGACGCCGAGAACCCGACCGGCGCCGTACGCGTCTACGAGCGCGCAGGAATGCACGTTGCCCGAAAGAATCTGATGCTGGAGAAGGTTGAGGGATAATCGAGGGCCTTGGCCAACTCTCGTATCGACGTCTCCATCGAGCACAAGAACCTGCCGACTGAGCCGCAGGACGGCAAAGCGCATCCGAATACCTGCCCGTCATGCGGCTCGCACTACCGGGACGACGAGCTCGAGCAGAGCCTCCGCGTCTGCCCCCAGTGCGGCTATCACTTCCCCGTGCGAGCACGGGCCCGGATCGCGCAGCTCGTAGACGGGGGCGTGTTCGAAGAGGAGGCGGCCGAGCTGCGGTCCGAGGATCCGCTCGGCTTCTTCGACCTACGGCCCTACCCGGAGCGCCTGGCCGAAGCCGAGGTCTCGACCGGTCTCGGCGACGCCATTCTGATCGGCCGTGCCGCGATCGAGGAGCAGGCGTGCGAACTGGCGGTCATGGACTTCGCTTTCATGGGCGGCTCGATGGGCAGCGTCGTGGGAGAGAAGCTCTCGCGTGCGTGTGACGACGCCATCGAGCGCGGGGTGCCTCTGGTCGCCGTCACGGCTTCGGGCGGCGCGCGCATGCAGGAGGGCATCCTCTCCCTCATGCAGCTCCCGAAGACGGTCTGCGCGATCGAGGACCTGCGCGACGCGCGCTGCGGGTTCATCAGCGTGATGACCCATCCGACGACGGCTGGCGTGCTTGCGAGCTTCGCGAGCCTTGGCGACGTGATCGTCGCCGAGCCCGGTGCGCTGCTTGCCTTCACCGGCCCCCGGGTCGTGCAACAGACGACTCGCGAGAAGCTTCCCGACGACTTCGGCCTCGCCGAGGCGAATCTCCGCTTCGGCCACCTGGACGCGATCGTGCCCCGAACGGAGCTCAAGCCGTTCCTCGGACGGGTTCTGCGACTCTTCAGCCATGCCAAGTGAGGCCGAGCGGCATCTGCGCGAACGGCTCCGCCGTCTTCGCAGCCTGCCGCTGCTCCGAGGGACAAGGCTGTCCGGCGAGGTCGAGCGGCTGCAAAAGCAGCTCGACCGGATCGAGGCGGAGGCGCCTTCGACCGACGACGAGATCTGGCGCTCAGTCGAGCTCGCCCGTCACTCCCAGAGGCCGTACACCCTGGACTACGTGGAGAGGCTCTTCGAGGACTTCGTGGAGCTACACGGCGACCGGGCGCGCGCCGAGGACCCGGCGCTCGTAACCGGTCTCGGCCGGTTTGGCGGCAGGACGGTCGCGGTCATCGGGCAGCAAAAGGGCCGGGACATCGACGAGCGCACACATCGCAACTTCGGGATGTCGCATCCCGAGGGCTACCGCAAGGGCATGCGGGTGATGGAGATCGCGCAGCGCCACGGCTTCCCGCTCGTCACCTTTCTCGACTCGCCGGGCGCCTATCCCGGTGTCGCGGCCGAGCAGCACGGTCAGGGAGGTGCGATCGCGCGCTCACAAGCGCTCATGGCCCGGCTCACTGTGCCGCTCGTGGCATGCATCATCGGCGAGGGAAACTCGGGGGGTGCGATCGCTATCGGGCTCGTCGACCGCGTGCTCATGCAGGAGAACGCGATCTACAGCGTCATCTCACCGGAGGGTTGTGCTGCGATCCTCTGGCGCGACGGCGCCGAGAAGGTCAAGGCGGCCGCGGCGCTGAAGCCCGATGCCGTGCACTGCCTGGAGCTCGGCGTGATCGACTCGATCGTGAAGGAGCCCGAGGGTGGTGCTCATCTCAACCCGGACGAGGCCGCCCGGACCCTTGGCGAAGCGCTCAAGGGAACGTTCGAGGAGCTCGCCTCGGTGCCGGGCGAGGAGCTCCGCGCACAGCGCCGCGACCGGTATCGCCGCCTGGGCATCTACACGGCGAAAATGGCCGAGCCCGCTCTCCAGCCCGGTTCCTGAGACTTATCCACAGGGCGTAGTGGATCGATATCCACAGCGTCCACAGTGTTTTCCCCGTCTCTAGATGCGTCGAGGCCGGCTTCAAAAGCCGGCCTCGGACGCTGACCCCCTGGTGTAGGGATGAGTTTTTCAGGACATAGTTGTCCTGTTTGTGGATTGTGTTTGTCCGGCCCGCCAATCTTGAAACATCCGGCTCGGGTCTCAGCCAAGTCCCCCGCAAGGCAAGCTAGGCCTGTGGCCAAGCTCGCCGATTACAAGAAGAAGCGCGACCCAGCCAAGACGCCCGAGCCGTTCGGCGGGCGCAAGCGTGGGAAGGCGCCGATCTTCGTCGTTCAGCGCCACGACGCGCGCCGGCTCCACTACGACTTCCGGCTCGAGCGAGACGGCGCACTCGCGAGCTGGGCAGTTCCGAAGGGCGTCCCGCTCGAGCCCGGCCAGCAGCACCTCGCCGTCCACGTCGAGGACCACCCGCTCGAGTACGGGAGCTTCGAGGGCGAGATCCCGAAGGGCCAGTACGGTGCCGGCACCGTCGAGATCTGGGACAGGGGCACCTATGAGCTCGTCGAGGAAAAGCCCAACGGCGGCCTCACCGTTCGGCTTCACGGCAAACGGCTGAACGGCACCTACGCGCTCGTTCCCGCTCATCTCTCCGGCGACGAGAAGAACTGGCTGATCATCCGCAAGCGCGACGATGAGGCGTCGGCCCCGGTCACGCGCAAGCCGCGTAGATATCAGCCCATGTCCGCGACGCTCACCGGCGACGTGCCGAAAGGGGACGGGTGGATCCACGAGATCAAGTGGGACGGCTACCGGATCATCGCAACGCTCGCCGGCGGCGAGTCGGAGCTGCGATCCCGGCGAGACCAGGACTACACCCAGCGCTTCGAGAACGTCTCGAAGGAGCTCGTGAAGGCGCTGAAGACGCCCGATTGCGTCGTCGACGGGGAGGTCTGCGCTCTCGACGAGCAGGGGCGGCCCAGCTTCTCCGCAATGCAGCAGGGCAAGCCCGGCACGCCGATCGTCTACTACGTCTTCGACCTGCTCGAAGTCGACGGAGAGCCGGTCGTGGACTTGCCGATCGAGGAGCGCCGCGCGCGCCTGGAGAAGCTCCTCGACAAGCGGTCGAAGACCGTGCGCTTCTCGGAGAGCTTCGACGATGGTGAGGCGCTCTTCGCGGCGGCCGGCAAGCAGGGTCTGGAGGGGATCATGGCGAAGCGCTTGGGGACTCGCTATCTCCCGGGCAGGCGGTCGCGTGACTGGCTGAAGATCAAGGGGCACGGCCGCCAGGAGCTCGTGGTCGCCGGCTATACGCGCGGCAAGGGACGGCGTGGGGGAACGCTCGGGTCGTTGGTGCTAGGGATGCACGAGGGCGACGAGCTCGTCTACGTCGGGAACGTCGGAACCGGGTTCAACGACAACGAGATCGATCGGCTCCTCGAGCTGCTGAAGCCGCTCGAGCGCGACACGTCACCCTTCAAGAACGTCCCCACGATGCCGCGAGTGCGCAAGGGCGACGTGGTCTGGGTCGAGCCCGAGCTCGTCGCCGACGTCGAGTTCGCCGAGTGGACGCACGACGGCCGGCTGCGCGCGCCCTCCTACAAGGGTCTCCGGCAGGACAAGGACCCGAAGGAGGTCGCAAAGGAGGAGCCCGTGTCGATTCCGACGGAGATTCGCAAGGGCAAGCGCCTCCTCAAGTTCTCGAACCTCGACAAGCCGTTCTGGCTGGAGGAGCAGATCACGAAGGGCGACCTGCTCTCGTACTACCGCCGCGTTGCACCGGTCCTCGTTCCCCACCTCAAGAACCGGCCGTTCACGATGAAGCGCTATCCCGACGGCTGGCAAGGGAAGTTCTTCTTCCAGAAGGACGCGCCGAAGGGCATTCCGGAGTGGCTTGCGACGGCGCCGATCGTCGTCTCGACGCGAGATAAGCCGCGGGTGAGAAGGCGGATCGACGCACCGATCGTGAACGACGAGCTCGCGCTCCTCTGGATGGTGAACATGGGCTGCATCGACCTGAACACCTGGTACTCGCGGATCGAGAAGCCCGAGCGGCCCGACTGGGTGCTCTTCGACCTCGACCCGTCTCCCGACGTCGGCTTCCCCGAGACGGTGCAGGTAGCGCAGCTCGTGAAGCAGGCGCTCGATGCTCTGGAGTTGGAGAGCTTCGTCAAGACGAGCGGGGCGGACGGCATCCACGTGCTCGTCCCGATCGCTCGCCGCTACTCGTACACGGACACTCGCGAGTTCTCGGCGATCATCGCCGGCGCCCTCGCGAGGACGCACCGCGGGCTCGTGACGACCGAGTGGTCGAAGGCAAAGCGCCGCGGCGTGCTCATCGACTCGAACCAGAACGGTGAGGGAAAGACGATCGCCTCGGTCTACTCGGTCCGTCCGAAGGAGGGGGCGCCGGTCTCGACGCCGCTCCGCTGGGACGAGGTGAACGAGGGCCTCGACCCGGCGGCGTTCACGATGGAGGTCGTCCTCGGCCGGGTCAAGGAGCACGGCGATCTCTTTGCGGGCGCGCTGAAGAACAAGCAGTCGCTCTCCGTGGCGCTCAAAGCGCTGCGCTAGACCGCGACTTCGGCCGGGGCTCGCTCGGCCGCGAGGACCCGCTCGAGAGCTGCCACGCACTTGGGGTCGAACGTCGTCCCGCTCTCCTCGCGGAGCAGCGCCACCGCCCGCTCATGTGTCCACGCTTCTCGGTAGACACGGCGTGAGATGAGCGCGTCGTAGACGTCGCAGACCGCGAGGATCCGCACGTCAAAGGAAAGAAGCGAGCTCTCTGCCCCGTGGGGGTAGCCGGAGCCGTCGAGTCGCTCGTGATGGTTGCGCACGAGGTGTCTCACCTCGTCGCCGAACCCGAGGTCGACGAGCAGCCTGTCGCCCGTCTGGGGATGCTCCTTGACGACGTCGAACTCCTCGTCGGTCAGTGGGCCGGGCTTCTGGAGGATCGAATCGGGAACTGAGAGCTTGCCGATGTCGTGGACGAGCGCGCCGGTGGCGAGTGCGCGGAGGCGAGTACCGGTGAGCCCGAGCTCCTCGCCCACTTGAACCGCCCGCAGAGCGACGCGGCGCGTGTGCTCCTCGGTGTACTCGTCCTTGCGGGCAAGACTGAGAGTCAACGCGCGAACGTGTGCGCCCAGGAACGCCTCCTCGGCGGCGACGAGATCCGCTCCCGTGACATCGCCCACGAGCGGGCGGGACTGGGCGGTGCGCCGAAGGTCGAGCGCGACCGGGATTCCGACGATGAACATCCCGAGCAGCTCGAACCCGTGTCCGAGCCACCAGCCGAGCTCCATGAACGTGAGCAGCATCGCGGCCGGCAGAGCCGAGGCCAGCCAGAAGATCCCGACTGCGACCACGAGGTCGGCGCGGCGGCGAGTGAGCAAGAAGGTCCGGAGGGCGCGGAGCGTCAGGAGGGCGAAGAGGACCAGCCCAACGGCCAAGAGGGTGTAGGCCTCCCAGCTGCGAGGCTCGGGCACGCCCGGCACTGCGCTCGGCACGAGGATCCCGAGCACGCCCAGTCCCAGGACGCCCGCGAGCAAGACGATCTGAAGCACGATCAGCGGCCTGACGTCGCGCGGTCGCCGAAGCGCCGGAAGTGCCGACAGTGCGAGCACCGCAGCGCCGACCGGAAGCGTTGCGCCACCGGTGAGGCCGACGACGCCGTTCATCCCGACAAGGAAGCCCGGGGTGGCAAAGCCGTGCAGCGCCAAGAGAGCTGCCATCACGGAGAAGCCCGTTCCGACGATTACCGCCCGTCCGTCATTCCGCCGAGCGCCGGCAATCGTGAGAGCGATCGCGGCGAACGCTGCAGCAAGGGCCGTGAGCCCAACTCCGCTGAAGTGCACCTGGCCCGGAAACATGATGTGGCGGTGAGCGAAGGCATTGATCGTCACCGACGGAATGAGCGCGACTCCAGCTCCCACCGCCAGGGCAGGGAGGACGTGCAAGGTGGTGCTGCGCCGCATACTTCGTTGAGATCGGACTGTTGGCGGTCGCTCCCATCCCTCGAATGAGGGACGCCGGGGCTATTGCTACGCGCCGGAGGGCTTCACGAACTCGTAGACCCGGCCGATCTCGTCGAAGCCGAGCTTCCGGTACAGCTCTTTGGGCCAGTCGTCCCGGAGAGCCATCAGGAACGTCAGGTCGTTTCCGGCTTCGCGCGAGGCCTGCAACGCGCGTGAGACTGTCGCCCGCGCCAGGCCCTGGTTGCGGAACTGCTCGAGGGTCCCCACCGCCTCGATCTGGCCGGTCTTCCCGTCGGAGTAGAGGTCGCAGTAGCTTGCGACAGCGCCGTCGACCCGCGCGGCGAAGAACCTCGTGTCCATCGCCTCTATGAGCACGCGCTTGTTGGCGACGAGTTGGCGGACGACGTCGTCGTCGCCTCCATGGGGCTCCGTGCGGATCCCCTTCGTCCACACTGCGTCGAGCTCCTCCGCGCCGACTTCCTCGACGTTGGACGTATCGGTCGGCCGGTCCGGCTCTCGGCGCGCGACCATCAGCACGTCGCAGTGCACGTCCCAACCGAGGCTCTTCAATTCGGGCTCGAGCCGCGCGCCTTGGGCCTCGTCGTTCACCTCGATCTTCCGGTGCGCGAGACCTACACCGCCCAGGATGCGGTCCGCCTCGGCAGCAAGCAGGGGAGCGGTCGCAGCCTCGAGATTTTGCTCGGCAAGCAGGTAGTTCCGGCTCCAGACGCGAGGAAGCTCGTCGTGGAAGTGCGCGACGCCGAACGGAAAAGGCTCTTCCCGGCCGGCTGCTCTGCGCCCGAGGTCGCGGATGAACTCGACGACGCGCTCGCGTTCAGCCATCGCCGAGCCTCCTCGGGTGACCGAGCATGCTCAGCTCGGCGATGTCGCGGCGGAAGAGGACGGCAACGGTCCAATCGGTGACGACTCGGAGCTTGCGAGAGAGAAGTGGCAGTTGGTAGAGGTGGTAGCTCCTCGTCACGAACCAGCCCACGAACCCTCGCAGAGGGACTCCGAAGACGAGCGCGATCCCCTTGTACCGCCCCAGGGTCGCCACCTGCCCGAGCGAGCGATAGCGGTAGGGCTTCGGTGAGCCACACAGGTTCTTCGCGAGCCGGCGGGCCTGGCGCAATGCGTGCTGGGAGGTCGGAGGATCCGGCACGCCCGGCGTCGCAGTGTTCGCCACGTACGCGCAGTCGCCGAGCGCCCAGAGCCCTTCGCGGCCCTCGACTCGCAGCGTTGCGTCTACCTGCACTCGCCCGCGTTCGTCGAGTGGGAGGCCGAGCTCGGCCATGAGTGGATTCGGGCTGACGCCGGCGGTCCACACGAGCGTGTGCGAAGGGATGCGCTCTCCTCCGGCGAGAACCACGAAGCTCTGCCCAACCGACTCGAGCGTCGCCGACGTCCTGATCTCGACGCCTCTCCCGGCAAGCTGCTTCGCGGCATAGTCGCCGAGCCGGGATGGAATCTCGGGAAGAATCTTCGGAGCGGCGTCGACCAGGACCCAGCGCGTGCGGTGTCGCGGAAGCTCCGGATAATGACGGAGCGCGTCTCGGACGAGGTCGGCGAGCTCGGCCAAAGCCTCGACGCCCGCGTAACCCGCGCCGACGAAGACGAACGTGAGGTGTGCCTCGGCCCGCGCCGAGTCCATCGCGGCCATCGCGGCTTCGAGCTGACGGAGTACGTGGTTCCGGACGTTGATCGCGTCCGCAAGGTCCTTGAAGCCGAGCGCATGCTCAGCCAGACCGGGGATCGGAAGCACGTGCGCGACGGAGCCGAGTGCGAGCACCGCCTGCTCGTAGCCGACCTCGAAGGTGCCCGCTTCGGTCTCGACCTCCGCCGTTTTCTGCGTTGCGTCCAATCCGGTGAGGCGGCCCAGCAGGAGCTCGGCGTGCGGGCACATCAACCGCAGTGGCACGACGACGTGGCGCGGCTCGAGCGTTCCCGACGCGGCCTCCGGCAGGAGCGGGGTGTAGAGCATGAAGTTCTCCAGGCTGACGATCGTCGCTCCGCGTTGCCCCAGCAGTCGGGCGACATACGAGCCGGCGAAGCCGCCGCCGAGGACGAGGGTCCCGCCCCGGGCCCTGCGCGGCTCTACCATCGGCCCGTGCAGGTATCGGTGATCGGGAGCGGGACCGAGCACGAGGCCCGAGCCGAGGCGGTGGGCCGCCTGCTCGCCGAGCGCGGCTGCACGGTCGTCACCGGGGGCCTCGGCGAGGTGATGGCTGCAGCGGCTCGCGGTGCGAAAGGCGCGGGCGGCACGACGATCGGCATTCTCCCCGGCGAGGCGCGCGAGGATGCGAACGAGTGGATCGACCACGCGATTGCGACCGGAATCGGGCATGCGCGGAACTTCGCGGTCGCCGCGTCAGGGGATGCTGTGATCGCCGTCGGCGGCAGCTGGGGAACGCTTGCGGAGATCGCGTTTGCATTGCGACTCGGCCGTCCAGTGGTCATTCTCGGGCCCGGCTGGGAGCTGGACGGCGTCGCTCGGGCTTCGAGCCCCGAAGAGGCCGTTGACATCGCGCTCAGCCGCGTTGGAGCGGAAGGGTTAGGCACGTAGGCCCTCCTTCGCCCTTGCGAGACAGCTCCTCTCCTCGGTAGACGCGGACGTCGACGCCCGCCGCCTCCATGCGCCGCCTCGTCTCCTGGTTGCCCTCGAGTGCGAGCGCCTTGCGCGGCCCGAGCGCGAGGACGTTGCACGCCATCGACTCGAACTCCTCGTCAGGGACCTCGACCAGCTCGACGCCGCGCTCCTCGAGCAGCTCGACAAGGCGAACCGGCAGCAACGGTAGGTAGACAAGTGCCAGGTCGGTGTCGAGCGGGCTGATCAGGGTCAGCATGTGCATGCAGTGCTCGGGCCCATGGAAGTGCGGCAGGTCGACGGTGATCACCTCGACGCCTGGGAGAGCGATTCCGAGCTGCTCGGCACCCGTGACGTTCGTCCGGTAGCCCAGACCGACGACCAGCGTCCGCTCGTCCAGCCAGAAGGCGTCGCCGCCCTCAGCGAGGGCCGGCTCGGTCAGCTCTGCGGCGATCGGAACGCCTGCCGCTTCGAAATCGGCTCGGATCGCATCAACCTCGCCTCGCCTGGCCTCCTTTCCGGGTCGGAGAAGGATCGCGCCGGCATCGGTAACAAAGGCCGGATCGAAGACGTAGACGGCGTCGGGATTCCGGTCGGCGTCGGCGGCCGCGACCACGACCTCGGCTCCCGCTTCCGCCAAAGTCGCGCACAGGCCCTCGTGCTCCTCCGCGATCTGCTTCTCAGCCGGCTTGGCGAGCCAGCCGTATTCGCGCCAGCGCGAGAAGTCCGTGCCGGGAGGCCGGACGAGGACGCGGCGTAGCGTGGCAGTCATGCTCTGGGAGCCGTGGGTCACGGGCCGAGCATACGGCCGCGTCAGCCCACTTCTCCGAGCCGCCGCTCGAGGAAGGCCCGCTCGACCGGGTTGGGAGCGAGCTCCAACGCTCTGCGGTACGCGCTCGAGGCCTCGTCCCGTCGCCCGAGTCGCCGGAGGAGGTCCGCCCGCGCGGCGTGCAAGAGGTGGTAATCGTCGATCCCCTCGATCGCCGCGATCAGATCGAGGCCCTGCTCGATCCCATCCGCCATCGCCACCGCGACCGCTCGGTTCAGCTCGATGATCGGTGAGGGGGTCAGGCGCCCGAGCTCACCGTAGAGAGCAGCGATTGCGCCCCAGTCGGTCTCCTCCGGTCGCTCGGTCGCCGCGTGCACCGAGGCGATCTCCGCCTGCAGCCCATAGGAGCCAGGCCGGTCGAGCCGGAGGGCGTGGTCGAGCACGCGAGCGCCTTCGTCGATCCGGTCACGATCCCAGAGCGAGCGATCCTGGTCTTCGAGCAGGACGAGCTCGCCGGAGGGGCTGGTGCGGGCCTCCCGCCGGGAGTCCTGGAAGAGCATGAGCGCGAGCAGGGCCAGGACCTCGGCTTCGTCGGGCATCAGGACCGCAAGCAGCTTGCCGAGCCTGATCGCCTCGTCAGAGAGATCGCGGCGAACGAGGTGGTCGTCGGCGGTTGCGCTGTAGCCCTCGTTGAAGACGAGGTAGAGCACGGCCAGCACGGCATGGAGGCGGTCCGTGAGCTCTTCGTCGACCGGGACGCGGAACGGGATTCCGGCCGTTCGGATCTTCCGCTTCGCTCGAACGAGGCGCTGCGCCATCGCCGGCTCGGCGGTGAGGAACGCGCGCGCGATCTCCGTCGTGGTCAATCCGGCCACTTCGCGGAGAGTGAGCGCCACCTGGGCTTCCGTAGCGAGCGCCGGGTGACAACACGTGAAGACGAGCGCGAGCCGCTCGTCTGGGATTGCGCTCAGCTCGTCCTCCGTCTCAGGCAGTTCGGCAAGGCGCTCGAGCAGCTCGGTCTTTCTGGCCAGCGTCTGGTCGCGGCGGATCCGGTCGATTGCCCGGTTGCGGGCGGTCGTGACGATCCAGGCGCCGGGATTACGAGGCTCCCCCTCGCGGGGCCAGCGCTCGAGGGCCACGGCGAACGCCTCCTGCACAGCATCCTCGGCGAGGTCGAAGTCGCCGAGGACGCTGATGAGGATTGCGACCGCACGTCCCCACTCCTCCCGAAAGACGCGATCGACTGTCTCTATGCGCCGGCCTCCGTCTCGCGCTCGACGATCGGGCGAACCTCGATCGTGCCGTGCGCGGCCGTCGGGATCTTGGCCGCGAGGGCCAAGGCCATGTCCAGATCGGGCAGGTTGACCTCAAAAACGCCGCCGATCTGCTCCTTCGTCTCCGCAAATGGCCCGTCGGTGACGAGCACGTTGCCGTCCCGCACGCGGACCGTCTTCGCGGTCGTCGCCTCGTCGAGCTCCTTGCCCTCGACGGCTGGATCTGCCTTCGTCAGCTCCTCGAAGAGCGCGATCCACTGGGGCATCGACTCTGCGCGTGCCTGGGCCGTCTCTTCCTCGGAGAGGTCCTGCCAGGTCGACTGGTCGCTGTAGATCATCAGGGCGTAACGCATCTCAGCTCGCCTCCTCGACGTGCACCGGTCGGACCTCGATCGCGCCATGCTCCGCCGCCGGAATCTTCGCGGCGAGCTCGCAGGCCTCGTCGATCGAGCCGCACTCGAGGATGAAGTAGCCCCCGAGTGCCTCCTTGACCTCGGCGTACGGGCCGTCCGTGACGAGCCGCTCGCCGTCTCGGACGCGCACGGCAGTCGCCGTCTTCGTCGACTGAAGCTCGGCTCCGCCGACGACCTTGTCGCCCTTCGCGAACTCCATGTAGTGGGCGTACACCTCCTGGCGATCGCCTTCGCTCATCGACTCCCACTGCTCGTCGTCCGCGTGAATGAGTGCTAGGTACTGCAAGTCGTACTCCTTTCGCTCGCTCTCAGGCTACGTCGTCCGCAGCCGCGCCAGCATCGCCTCGCTGACGGGCTCGTCGTCGGATGGACAGAACGGGTCGTGGTGGCGGAACTCGGCGGTGATCCCGCGTGGCCTTACCGTCTCGCTCTCCACGAGGTCTCTCTGTGGCCTCCGCACCCACTTCATCACTCCTCCTTTCGTCGTTGGCACAGGGACGACGAACGGGGAGCACCGAAATCGACACTCAGCGTGAAGCGAGCATCCGCTGAAGCAGCGTCAGGGCGCCAACCTTGTCGAGTGGCTCGTTGAGGTTCCCGCACTTTGGAGACTGGACGCAGGAAGGACAGCCGCTCTCGCACGGGCAGCCCGAGAGCATCTTTGCCGTGTCCTCGACCCAGCCCTCGAAGGCCTCGAAGCCGCGCTCGGTGATCCCGACGCCGCCGGAGTGACCGTCGTAGACGAAGACGGTCGGCCGGCCGGTCTGGAAATGAAGGTTCGTCGAGAGGCCTCCGATGTCCCAGCGATCGCACATCGCCCAGAGCGGGAGGATCGCGATCATCGCGTGCTCGGCCGCGTGCAGCGTGCCCAGCAGGCGTGGCATCTGCTCGAGCTCGGCCAGTTGCTCGGGCTCCGGCACGTACCAGACCGCCTCGGTCTCGAACGTCGTCTCGGGCAGGTCGAGTGCGACGAGGTCGAGCGTGGATTGGTCGCGGATCGATTTCTTCTGGTAGCCGATCACCTGCTCGGTGACGCTAACGCGCCCGAAGGCGAGCTCGAGTCCGAGCCGCGGCTCGGTGCGCAGCGTCTCCTCGATCGCGGTCGTCGTCTCCTTCTTTGTCTGCGTGTAGTAGTCGCCGGCGAACGGCTCGACAAGGGCGCTCCGCGCGGTCAGGTCGAGTGCGACCACGCGATAGCTCTCTCCGAGGTGGAGGTAGATAGCGCCTTCGTGGACGGTTGAGTAGGCGCGCTCGCGCTCGATCGTGCCGAGCACGGAGCCCGTGTCGGTGGTGACGACCGTGAAGGTATCCGGGCTCGTCGACCGGAGGCCGAAGCGCCCCGCCGGGTAGTCGCGTCCCGCCCAGACGTAGCCCGCCTTCGTCTTCTCGAGCTCGGGATGCTCGGCGGCGCGACGGAGCGCGAGGGAGCCGAGGATCTCCCCGTCTGCCTCGTCGATCGGCGCCTCGAATGCGGCGGCTGCGACGTGCCCGTCGAGAACGCGCGTGTTCTCGTGGTCGAGGATCGCGGCTTCGACGCGGCGGCCGAGCAGCGTCTCGGGCTCCCGCATGAAGTACTGGTCGAGTGCGTCCTCGCTCGCGACGAGGATTGCGAGCCCGTGTTCACGCCGGCCGGCCCGGCCCCACTGCTGGCGGAGGCTCGCCACGGTGCCGGGGAACCCGACCGAGATCACGCAGTCGAGCGCGCCGACGTCGATGCCGAGCTCGAGCGCATTCGTCGCGCTGACGCCTCGGAGCTCGCCCGCGAAGAGGCGCTGCTCGATCTCGCGGCGCTGCGCAGGTGTGTAGCCGGCGCGGTAGGGCGAGAGCGCGGACGCGTCCCCGATCCGATCGGCCGTGAACTTGTGGATCAGCTCGGCCGCACGGCGGCTCTTGGCGAAGACCAGGGTGCGCAGGCCTCGCTCCACGAGATCGGCCATCAGCTTCGAAGCCTCGGCCAGCGCGCTGCCGCGGTCGCCGAGGTCCTCGTCGAGGAGAGGCGGGTTCCAGAGCGCGACCGTGCGCTCGGCCTTGGGCGCCCCGTCCTCGCTGATCACGGTGAAGTTCAGTCCGACGAGTGAGCTGGCGAGCTCGCCGGGGTTGCCGATCGTCGCCGAGGCGAGCAGGAACTGCGGATCCGAGCCGTAGATCCGGGCGAGACGGCGGAGGCGCCGCAGCACGTTTCCGACATGAGAGCCGAAGACGCCGCGGTAGACGTGCGCCTCGTCCACGACGACGTAGCGAAGGTTCGAGAGGCAATCCCCCCAGCGATCGTGGTGCGGCAGGACACCGACGTGGAGCATGTCCGGGTTCGTGAGGATCAGGTTCGACCACTTGCGGATCTGCCAGCGGCGCTCGCTCTCGGTGTCGCCGTCGTAGATCGCCGGCCGGATGCGCTTGACCTTCAGCTCGTCGAGCGCGCGGACCTGGTCCTGCGCGAGCGCTTTGGTCGGGTAGAGGTAGAGGGCACGCTGCTTCGGGTCGTCGGCAATGGCTGCCAGCACGGGCAGGTTGAAGGCGAGGCTCTTGCCGCTCGCGGTGCCGGTTGTGATCGCGACGTTCTCTCCGCGAGCGGCGGCCTCCCAGGCTTCGGCCTGGTGGGAGTAGAGCGAGTCGATCCCGCTCGTTTCCAACCGTTCCCGAAGTGCGTCAGGGAGGCCCTCCGGCAGAGGGACAGCCTTCGCCTCCCGCGCGGGCTCCGTGCCGAGGTAGGCGAACTCCTCACCGTGGAGCAGGTCGCTCCAGGCGGTGACCTGCAGCGTCATCTCGAGGCTAGGCGGCCGGGCGCCAGCCGGAGCAAACGAGGTTCATCGCAGCGATCGCGGTCGCCCTCGAGGGTGAGGTATGCATGCTGCTCAGCACGTCACCGGCCCCGTCCTCGGGGTCGATTCCTCGCATGCGATAGCGGACGTGGACGCGGTCGACGAAGTCGTCCACCACGATGTCCGCTGACCGCGAAGTCGGCCAGCTCGCCGACCCAGAGGCGGAAGCGCTCCGCGACGGCAGCGCCGCCTTCGTCCTCGCGGACGGCTCGTCGGGACGAGCGCGCGGAGGCGGCTGTCCGGCGTGAAGCACGAAGCGATGCGCTCGAAGTCTCGCGCCTCGAGGGCTTGCACGAACCGTTCTGCCACGGCTGTCGAGGCGACCGTTGCCACAGCCGAAAAGAGTACCCTTTGCCTACCGGGGTGCCTCGTCGCGAGGCTGAGAACACACCCGCTGAACCTGATCCGGGTCATGCCGGCGAAGGGAGGTCATGTCCATTCCACGCTGTCTCACGATTGCAGGCTCCGACTCCGGAGGCGGTGCCGGGATTCAGGCGGACCTGAAGGCGTTCGCTGCAGCGGGCTGCTTCGGGACGAGCGCGATCGTCGCGCTCACCGCGCAGAACACTCTCGGAGTCACCGCCGTTCAGGAGCTCCCGCCCGAGTTCGTCCTGGCGCAGCTCGGCGCCGTCTTCGACGACATCGGCGTGGATGCGGCAAAGACGGGCATGCTCTTCTCACGCGAGCTGATCGAGACGGTGGCAGATTTCATCGGCGGGCATCCGGTGCCACTCGTCGTCGATCCGGTGATGGTTGCGACCTCCGGCGCGAAGCTTCTGCAGGACGACGCGGTCGAGGTCCTCGTCGAGCGGCTGTTCCCGCTCGCGACCGTGGTGACGCCGAACCTCCCCGAGGCCGAGGCGCTCACCGGCCACAGCGGCTTGCGAAGCGAGCTCGCGGAGCGCCTGCACGAGCTCGGCGCTCCTGCGGTGATCGTCACCGGCGGGCACGGCGAGGACGCGGTGGACCACCTCTTCGACGGGCGCGAGCACATCGAGATCGACGTCGAGCGGCACGACGTCAGAGCCACCCACGGCGCGGGTTGCACGCATTCGGCGACGCTGGCCGCGCTCCTTGCCCGCGGAGAGAGCCTGGAGGAGGCCGCGCGAGGGGCTGCGCACATCGCGTCCGAGGCAGTGCGAAACGGGCTCGTGGAGATCGGGGCCGGGGAAGGGCCGGTGAACGTCTTCGCATGAGAACCGGGGCAGACCTCGCAGCCATCCGTGAGCGCAAGCCGCTCGTCCACCAGATCACGAACTACGTCGTCATGAACGAGACGGCGAACGCGACGCTCGCTCTCGGCGCCCTGCCCGTGATGGCGCACGCCGCTGAGGAGGTCGAGGAGATGGCCTCGGTCGCCGGCGCGCTCGTCCTCAACATCGGGACGCTCTCGCAGCCCTGGATCGAGGCGATGCTGCTTGCCGCCCGGGCCGCGAATCGGGCGGGCGTGCCGGTGGTTCTCGATCCCGGTCGGCGCCGGGGCCACCAAGCTCCGCACGGAGACGGCGAAGCGGATCCTCGACGAGGCTGAGATCGCAGTCGTGCGCGGCAATGCGGCTGAAGTGGCGACGCTGGCCGGGCGGGATGCGGAGATCCGCGGCGTCGAGTCGATCGGAGCGAGCGATTCCGGCGCGGAGCTTGCGAAAGCCGCTGCCTCGGTGCTCGGTTGTGTCGCCGCCGTCACAGGGCCCGTCGACCACGTCTCCGACGGAGAGCGCGTGATCGCGGTCGCGAACGGCCACGAGCTGCTCGCGACCGTGACCGGGACGGGGTGCATGTCGACGGCGATCACCGGGTGCTTTCTCGCGATCGCGGCGGATCGCCCGCTAGAGGCGGCCGCGGAGGCGCTCGTCGCCTTCGGCGTCGCGGGCGAGGAAGCCGCGAAGGGGGCGAAGGGGCCGGGCACTTTCCACGCCGCGCTTTACGACGCCCTCTACAACTTGAATCCAGAAGCCCT
Organism: uncultured Actinomycetes bacterium; assembly: GCA_963827725.1. Classification (GTDB taxonomy): domain Bacteria; phylum Actinomycetota; class Thermoleophilia; order Gaiellales; family Gaiellaceae; genus VAXT01. The sequence goes on from CAWHBM010000001.1 coordinate 94,109, forward strand.
CGACGAGAGAGCCCATGTGGACGAATCGTGACGCCCCTGGAGCAGGGACAGTCCCTGGCAACGCGCTGGAGCAGGGACAGTCCCTGACAAGAAACTGTGATCTTGCACGCAATCGTTCGTGACTTCGGGACGGCTCGCGCTGCGGTCGAGGGCGGCGCGACCGTCGTTCAGCTGCGGCTGAAGGGGGCGACGACCGAGGAGATCGTCGACGCGGGCCGCCAGTTTCGCGACCTATCCGCGACGTTTGTCGTCAACGACGACGTTGAGGCGGCGATCGCACTCGGCGCGGACGGCGTTCACCTGGGGCGGGACGACAACGGCGCGGAGCGGGCGGTCGAAGCGGGCCTGCTTCTGGGGTTCTCCGCTTCGAGCATCGAGGAGGCTCGAGCCGGGCAGGCGGCTGGGGCGGGCTACGTCGGCGCCGGCCCCGTCTGGGCGACACCGTCGAAGACCGATGCCGACCCGCCGATCGGCCTCGCTGGCCTTGCGGCGATCTGCAACGCGGTGTCGATTCCCGTCGTCGCGATTGGAGGCATCGACGCGTCCAACGCAGGCGATTGCCTGGCCGCGGGCGCCGCCGGAGTTGCGGTCGTGAGAGCAGCAACCGATGCGAAGGCTGTCAGTGAGGCTCTCGGAGCTCGGTGAGCTCGGCCTCCTGGCCGAGCTCGAGCGTCGAGGCTTTGCCCGTGGCATCGCAAACGACGCGGCGCAGCTCAAAGGCGACCTCGTGGTCACGCAGGACGCGCTCGTCGAAGGCGTCCACTTTCGCCTGGACTGGACGACCTACCGCGACCTGGGCTACAAGGCTGCCGCGGTCAACCTGAGCGATCTCGCCGCGTCCGGCGCGGAGCCGGAGGCGCTACTCGTCAGCCTCGGCGCGCCGGAGGAGACAGAGCTGGACGACGTGCTCGAGCTCTATGCCGGCCTGAACGAGCCGGGAGTCCCGGTCGTCGGCGGCGACACGACGCGCGCCGAGTCGCTGTACCTCTCCGTCACGGCGCTCGGCCGGTCGAAACGCGTGCCGGGGCGAGACGGCGCGCGCCCCGGGGACCTGCTCGTCGTGACGGGGCCTCTCGGAGCGGCCGGCGCAGCGTTCCGAGAAGGCCGCCACGCGCGACCCCCGCTTCGGCTGGAGGAGGGCCGCCGGCTCGCGGCCGTCGCACATGCCCTGATCGATGTCTCGGACGGGCTCGCCGTCGATGCGGGCCACCTCGCCCTTCGCTCCGGCTGTCAGATCGTGATCGAGCTCGAGCGCGTTCCTCTTGCGCCGGATGCGACCGTGGACGATCTCGGCTTCGGCGAGGATTACGAGCTCCTCGCCGCAACCACCGATCCGCTGGAGTTCGCGGTGATCGGTCGCTGTGAGGAAGGGGCGGGGCTCGAAATCCGTCTCGAGGGGAATGCCGTAGCTCTGTCGGGGTGGGACCACTTCCGCGGGCAAGGAGCAGGGAACTTGCGCTGATCCGCAGGAGCGACAAGGCTATGCGGCAGTGCTGGCCTTCGTAGCCGGGCGGTTTCTGTGGGCGGTGATGCTGGTGTTCGTGATCAGCTTGATCACGTTCGCCCTCTTCTTCGCTCTTCCGCCCAACCAGGCTGGCTCGAATCGACAGGGGCAGGTCGCGCCGAACCTGCAGGTGCAGTTCGACCTCGCTGGTCGCGGCTCCTTCGTCGCGGAATACCGGGTCTTCTTCGAACGCGTCGTGCGCGGCGACTTCGGCAACTCGATCCGTCAGCCACGTTCCGTGCGGGAGATCATCGCCAAGGCTCTGCCGGTGACGGCCTCGCTCGTGATCGGCGGAACGATCATCTGGCTCGTGCTCGCCTTCTCGATCGGCCTGCTCTCGGCGTTAAAGCCGCGATCCCTTCTGGACAGGGGACTGATGGTCTTCGCTCTGGTCGGGATCTCCGTTCACCCGATCTGGCTCTCGCTCGTGTTTTCGTATGTGTTCGGTTTCAAGCTGCATTTGTTCCCGGTGGCGGGCTACTGCGACTTCTTCTACCACTCGGACGGATCGAGCATTTGCGGCGGCCCGAAGTACTGGGCTTACCACATGGTCCTCCCCTGGATCACGTTCGCGCTCCTGTTCGCTGCCCTCTATGCACGGATGATCAGAGCGGGCGTCCTCGAGGCGCTGAGCGAGGATTACGTGCGCACCGCCTGGGCGAAGGGAGCGGGAACGCGGCGCGTGCTTCAGCGCCACGCTCTGCGCAACGCGCTTCTACCGGTGATCTCGATGGTCGGAATGGACCTGGGCCTCGCGTTCGCCGGCGCGATCTTCATCGAGACGGCCTACGGGCTGCCCGGGATGGGACAGGTGCTCTACCGGGCGCTTCTCAGCAGTGATCTGCCCGTGATCATGGGCGTGGTTCTCGTCGTCAGCGTTGCAATCACGCTCCTGAACACGATTGCCGACGTCGTCTATCGCGTGATCGACCCGCGGTTCCGTCAAGTGCGCGAAAGCAGCTTGGCGGCGGAGGAAGTGCCTCGCTGGCGCTTCCGGCCGGGGGCCCAGATCACACAGCCGCGGCCGTAGGGCCGAGCCAGGGCGCCCAGGCCTCCACGTAGTGCGAGCGGGAACGGGCGCCGACGACGCTCTCGCGTGCCTCACCACCCTCGAAGAGAATCGCCGTGGGGATCGAGAGGACGCCGTACCTGGCTGCGGTCTCGAAGTTCTCGTCGATGTTCAGCTTGGCGAACTCGACGCGGCCCGCCGTCGCCTCGGCGAGGTCGGCGAGGATCGGCTCGACCGCTTTGCACGGCCCGCACCAGGGAGCCCAGAAGTCGACGACGACCGGGCGATCGGCCTGGAGCACCTCGCGCTCGAACGTCTCGTCGGTCAGCTCGCGCATCGATCGGAGGCTACAGGCGCCCGCCGAGCGCGCGGAGCCGCAGGAGCGGGACCTTCCAGATCGCCTCGAGGACGATCCCCTTGCTCATCTTCGATCCTCCGACCTCCCGATCGGCGAACGTGATCGGAACCTCGACGACGCGGAAGCCCGCTCTCAACGTGCGGTAGGTCGTCTCGATCTGAAACGCGTAGCCGAGTGACGAGATGCCGTCCAGGTCGATCGTCTCCAGCACCTCGCGCCGGTAGCACTTGAAGCCGCCGGTGAGGTCGTGGACGCCGAGCTGTAGAAGCGCCTGCGCATACAACGAGCCTCCGCGTGAGATGAAGCGGCGCAGGAACCCCCAGTTCCGGGTTCCGCCACCTTGCACGTACCTGGAGCCGAGCGCCAGGTCTGCGTCCTCGACCGCCGCGGCCAGGCGCGGCACATCCGCCGGGTCGTGCGAGAAGTCGCAGTCCATCTCGAAAACGCGCTCCGCGCCCAGCTCGAGCGCGCGTCGAAAGCCCGCGAGGTAAGCGGGACCGAGGCCTTCCTTGTGCTCGCGGTGCAAGACGTGGACGTGGTCGTCGCCGGCAGCGAGGCGATCGGCGATCTCCCCGGTCCCGTCGGGAGAGTTGTCGTCGATCACGAGCACGTGCAGGTCGTCGAGGTCCAGGGTGCGAAGCGCCTCGACCATCGGCTCGAGGTTCTCGCGCTCGTTGTAGGTGGGGAGGCAGATCAGGTGGCGCACGGCCCCTATCATCGCCGGGGTGGCGAAGTCACTCCCGCGCAACGCAGAGGTCGCAGAGCAATTCGACCTGCTGGCCGACTTCCTCGAGCTCGAGGGCAGCGACCAGTTTCGGCCGCTCGCCTATCGCCGCGCCGCCCAGCGGATGCGCGAGACGGGTGGCTCGATCGCGCAGCTCGCACTCGAAGGCCGCGCGAAAGACCTGTCCGGGATCGGCAAGGTGATCGAAGAGAAGATCGTCCAGATCGTCGAGGACGGCACGATCGAGGCGCTCGCCAAGCGGCAAGCTCTCGTCCCTCCGGATGTCGTCGCGTTCATGCATCTTCCCGGTCTCGGGCCGAAGACGGCGCGACGCATCTGGCAGGAGCTCGGCATCTCGACGATGGACGAGCTGAAGCAGGCCGCGGAGTCGGAGCGGCTGCGCACGCTGAGCGGCCTGGGCCCGAAGACGGAGGAGAACGTCCTGAAGGCGCTCGCCACGCCGCGCAAGGAGATCGAGCGCAAGCCACTCCTCGGCCAGGCACTGCCCGCGGTTCGAGCCGTCGTCTCGGTGCTTCGGGAGCACCCTACGGCCGAGCAAGTGAGCGAGGCCGGGAGCGTCCGTCGCCTGAAAGAGCAGGTGCGCGACCTCGACATCATCGCAACGGCCAAAGACCCCTCCGCGCTGATCGAGTACTTCACGCAGCTCCCCTGGGTCGACGAGATCATCGCCAAGGGCAAGACGAAGGCGACGGTAGTGTCGAACCAAGGTCTGCGCTTCGACTTGCGCGTCGTCCCGCCGGAGAGCTACGGCAACCTGCTCCAGCACTTCACCGGCTCGAAGCAGCACAACGTCGCGCTCCGAGAGGAGGCCGTGCGCCGCAAGCTCTCGATCTCCGAGTACGGAGTCCAGGACGTGGAGAGCGGCAAGGTGCACACCGACCGCACCGAGGAGGGCCTCTACAAGCGCCTCGGCTACGCCTGGATCCCGCCCGAGCTCCGGGAGAACATGGGCGAGCTCGAGGCCGCGCGCGAGGGATCCCTTCCGGCGCTCGTCGAGCTCGGGGACATCCGCGGCGACATGCACACGCACTCGACGTGGTCCTCTGACGGGCGGAACACGATCGAGGAGATGGCGGCCGAAGCCCGTCGCCTAGGCCGTACGTACATCGTCGTCACCGACCACTCGCACTACCTTCGCGAGGGCCGCATGGAGGCGCAGAACCGCGAGATCGAGAAGCTGCAGCCGAAGCTCGGCCGATTCAAGCTCCTGAAGGGCGTCGAGGTGAACATCAAGACGGACGGATCTGTTGACGTGCCCGACGAGGTGCTCGCCGACCGAGACTGGGTGATGGCCTCTGTGCACTCGGGCTTCACCAACGACCTCACCGAGCGCGTGTTGGCCGCGATGGAGAACCCGCACGTGGACTGCATCGGACACCTCACCGGCCGCAAGCTGAACCGCCGAGGCCCTGCCGACATCGACCTGGAACGCGTCGTCGAGAAGGCGCTCGAGACCGGCACGTTCCTCGAGATCAACGCGCAACCGGACCGGCTCGACCTGCGCGACGCCCATGCGCGGCTCGCCGGCGAGGCGGGAGTGAAGATCGTCATCTCGAGCGACGCGCATCAGATGAGCGCGCTCTCGAACCTCGAGTTCGGCGTCGCTCAGGCGCGACGGGCGTGGCTCGGGCCGGATCAGATCCTCAACACACGACCGTGGGGCGAGGTCAAGAAGCTCCTCAAGAAGTGAAGTCTCAAAGGCGTCTCAAGAGCACGACCAGCTCGGCCGGAGAGCCGACGACGATGTCCGCGCTGCTGACGAGCTGCGCGGGCGCCTCGTCCGACGAGACGGCCACGCGTACTCCGAGCTCGAGGGATTCGAGGGCGCGGAACCCGTCCAGGTCGGTCGTGTCGTCGCCGGCATAAAGGGCGCGCTGAAGACCTGCTTCCGCGAGCAAGCTGCCCGACTGCAGTGCCCTTGTCGGCGTGAACGGGAGGCCTGATCTCGAGCACCTTCCGGCCAAAGCGCGGCACGAGCCCTTCCTGACGCGCGCGCTCGGCGACTTCCTCGAGATAGGACAGAGCGGCCTCCTCGTCGCCGGCCTGCCGGTAGTGGAAGGAGACCGTCAGCCCCTTGTCCTCGACGGGCCAGTCGATGCCGGCCGCGAAGGAACGGATGCGCTCGCGCCACTGCGCCGCCTCGGGCTCGAGCTCCAGGCCGTGCGAACCGACATAAGGGATCCCCTCGACTCCGACGAGCTGTCGTGCGTCCTCTCCCGTCCTGCCGCTGATGCACGCGACGAGCGCGTAGATCCCGGCGAGCCGCGTGACTTCGGCCCGCGCGTCGTCGGGGACGCGTGCGTCTCCCGGCCGCGGAGCGATCGGCGCGAGGGTCCCGTCGATGTCGAGCAGGATCGCGGCGCGCTCGGGCGCCTCGGCCAGCGCGGAGATGGGATCGAGGCTCACGCGTCCTAGGATATGGCCGTGCGGCTCGTTCTCATCGGGCTCGTCGCCGGCTTCTTCAGCGCGATGTTCGGCGTCGGCGGCGGGATCGTCCTGGTCCCACTGCTGATCCTGGTCGCCTATTTCTCGGAGCGTCCCGCCATGGCGACGTCGCTCGCCGCGATCGGGCTCATCGCTCTCGTCGGCACCGTCTCCTACGCGGTGCGCGGAGACGTCCACGTCGGCTACGCAATGGTCGTCGGGATTCCCGCCGCGTTCGGGGCGGTGGCCGGCGCGTCGCTCCAGCAACGGCTGACCACGCCCGTCGTCACGCTCAGCTTCGCCGCGTTCCTGGCGGCGGTCGGAATCTGGCTGATCATCTGATGGAGATCGTCGTTGCACTGGTCCTCGGCCTGATCGCCGGAGTGTTCGCGGGGCTCTTCGGGGTTGGCGGGGGCATCCTGTTCGTGCCGACGCTGATTCTCGTGTTCGGGCTCGGGCAGGTCGAGGCTCAGGCCACCTCGCTTCTGGCGATCCTGCCAACGGTTGCCGCCGGCACCTGGCGCCAGCACTCCTACGGCAACGTTCGCTGGCGGGCGGCCGCCGTGGTCGGGGCCACAGCGGTTGTCGGCGTAGAGCTCGGCGTGCTCACGGCGACGGCGATCTCGGAAGACATGCTGCGCCGGCTTTTCGGCGTCCTCGTCCTGGGCGTCGCCGCGCAACTGGCCTGGCGCGCGAGACGAAGTATTCTGAGCCCGTGACCGAGCAGGACAATCTCTGGTTGCTTGCCGACGAGCCGATCGCGGCGATCGTGAGCAAGCTCGAGGCCGAGGATCCGGAGCTCTCCGCTCTCGTCGATTCTCCGGAGAAGCTCCTGGCCTTTCGCACCTTCTCGAGCATTCGCGTGGGCATCGTGCTAGGCCAGCTGCTGATGGATGACGAGGTCGCGGCCTACGACGGGTCCGAGACGTGGGTTCAGCGCCTGCTGCGGAACCCGGCCCATCGAGATCAGATCGCCGCCGAGGTGCGTGCGGTCGCGAAAGAGCTCTCGGAGGCCGAGCTGGACGAAGCTCTCGGTCCCGACGACGCGGCGCGCCAGCGTTTTCGCGAGTTCGCCCGCCGCGAGCTCGACGATTAAGTACCCAGGAGCGAGACCACGAAGATCGCAACGAAGCCGGTCGCGGTGAGCGCGACTCGAAGGCGAGATGGGTGCTGGTGAGCCTCCGGTAAGAGGTCGGTTGCGCCCATGAACAGGAAGAAGCCGGCGTAGAGCGCAAGCAGGTGGCCGAGCGCGTACTCGGAGATCGTGAGCGACGCACCGATGATCGCTCCGAGCAGCGGTGCGAAGGCGTCGATCGTCAGCCAGGTCATCGCCTTTCGCCGGTCGCCGCTCTGGCTGAGGATGAAGCTGACGGTGTTCATCCCGTCCGCGAAGTCGTGTGAGATGACGGCAAGGAAGACGAGCAGGCCGGTCTGCACGTCCAGGCCGAACGCGAGCCCGATGCCCAGTCCGTCAATGAGGCTGTGCAGGGACAGGCCCGCCGCGCCGAACACGCCGACCTGGGCATGGCCGCGGGCCTGCTCCGGCTCGTCACGGTGGTGAAGGACGAGCAGCCGCTCCGCGAGGAAGAAGGCGAGAAACCCGGCGCCTATGAGCATGGCAACGCGGTGCGAATCGCCGACCGCGTCGAACGCCGCCGGCATGACGTCGAAGATCGCGACCCCGACCACGATGCCGCCGGTGAGCGCGATCAGGGTCGTCAGCTCGCGCTGCAGCTTGAGCGCAACCGCTCCGCCGACGAAGGTCGAGACGACTGTGAGCGCTGCGAGTGGGATTGCGACCCAGCTCATGCGCAGCGCCGGCAGGTTCCGTAGATCTCGAGCTCATGTGACTCTGCCCGAAAGCCGTGGCGTCGAGTGAGATCTCGCTGGCTTGGTGTGGCGCAGAGCTCGGTGTCCTCCACCGAGCCGCAGTTCAAGCAGACGAGATGGTGGTGATGCTCGGGACTGCACCTGACGTAAGCCGGGCGACCTTCGCCGGTGAGTGCGTGAAGCGAGCCGGTCTGGCGAAGGAGCTCGAGCGTGCGGTAGGTGGTTGCAAGGCCGAGCCGGGGAGAAGACCGCCGTGCGCGCTGGAAGAGCTCGAGGGCGGTGAAGCGGCCGTTCGTGGCCTCGATCGCATCGAGGACGGCTCGACGTTGGGGGGTCAGTCGAGTTCCGTCCGGGAGCACTAGGCCTCGGTGCGTTTTGTCCCGCTGTGCCGCCCGTGCCATCGACGGCCCACTCTACTGAAAATGATTCTCACTATCAAAATGACGGCGGTCGGATTTGCTTCGGTCGTCGCGCCGATGCTTGATAATGGCGGGCGTGCTCAAGTTCGCCCCAGTTGCCCTAGGGCTCGCTCTGCTCGTCTCCTCCGTCGGCTCGGCGGGGGCGGTGAGGTCCGCGGAAGAATCGACGGTCTCCGCGAGAGGGTTCGCCGTCCAGGTGGCGGTCCCCGGGCAGGCCGGCGGCTCCTCCGCTTCGGTCTCGGCTCCGCCGGATGTCGTCCTGGCCGGCTCGTTCGCCTATCCGGCCGACGGCTCGGTCGTCAGCGCTGGATCCGTGACCTCGGGCGCATTCACCTCGCCCGGCTCCTCGGCGAGCGCGAACGCAACTTCCGATATCTCGACGGTCAGCATCTTCGGCGGCGACGTCACCGTCTCCACAGTGGTCGTCAAGGCGGCGGCCTCCGCCAACTCGCGCTCCTCGGCGTCGGATTCCGCGGGCTCGGCCGTGACCGGGCTCGCCATCCAGGGACAGCCGATCACTCCTGGTGCCGGCACGCAGTTCCCGATCGGCGACTGGGGATATGTGGTGACGCTCCAGGAAGGGCGGGCCTCCCTCGACTCCCCGGAAACGAAGGGGGCGCGGGCATTCATCACCGGCCTGCAGGTGCGGCTCACGGCCGACCACTACGGGCTGCCCGCCGGCACCGAGGTGATGATCGGTTACGCGGAGGCGTCGGCCGAGGTCGACACCGCCGCTGAACCGGAGCCCCGGCAGAAGCCGGTGCCCACCAAGCCGAAGAGCAAGAAGTCGACGAAAAGCACGAAGGTGCGGGGACCCGGGATCGGTGCCGAGCGGCCGGGCCTCGTGATCCGGCCGCCGCAGGCTGTTACGCCGCGGCTGACAGCCGGCGGCTACGTCTTCCCCGTGTATGGGACCGCTTCCTACGGCGATACGTACGGAGCGCCGCGCGGGACGATCGCCTCAGGCTGGCATCACGGCGCGGACATCTTCGCTCCGCTCGGCGCCCCGATTCTCGCTGTCGCCGATGGCACGATCTTCTCGGTCGGCTGGAACAGGGTCGGCGGCTATCGCTTCTGGCTCCGCGACCACGAAGGCAACGAGTTCTACTACGCACACCTCTCGGCGTACTCGCCATTCGCCGTCAACGGCCGGGAGGTCAAGGCCGGCACGGTGATCGGGTACGTGGGAAACACCGGCGACGCAAACGGCACCCCGTATCACTTGCACTTCGAGATCCACCCGGTTGGCCTTCTCTATCTCGGCTACGACGGCGCGGTCAATCCCGATGAGTACCTGAACGCGTGGCAGCGAGTAGAGGACGTGAAGTTCGCTCAGATCGCGGGCTTTGCCGCGCCCGTCACTTCTGTCAGCACTGCGCCGAAGCCTGGCGCGATCCTGCTTTCGTCAGCCGACATCTCGACGGCCGACGGGCTCGACCCGGGCTCGCTCGAACGTGCGCTCGAGCAAGCGGGCGAGCCGCGCGGCTAACTGAGCCGGGACCCCGAAATCATGTTCCTCGGTTTCCTGACGTGTCGCTCAGACCCCGTATGCGAGTGGAACAGTGCTAGATCGCACGGGCCGCTCGCAGGAGGGGGCCGGTCAGGGAAGCGAGGGGATTACTTGGCGTTGTCCTGGCGGTACTCGAACTCTTCGCCCTCGCCGAACACCTTGTCCTGAAGCCAGCGGCGAGTGCCCGGCCCGGTGACGGGGTTGAAGAGCAGGCCGAGCGCGATCCCGGCGATGAGAAGCGTCGCGTTGCGCCCACCGTGTGCGCTCTTGCCCTGCACCCGGTCAGCGGCGTCGCGAAGGTCTTCGATCGCGTCGCGCAGCTGCTGCTGGATGTCCTTGTCCGTGGCAACCCTCGGCCGCTGCGGCGCCGAAGGCGCGTCCGCCGAGCAACTCGTCGTAGATGTCGCGGGCGGTTGCGATTGCGCTCTTGACGTCGTCGCGGACCTTCTCGTCCTTGAGCGCACGCTCGATGTAGGGCCTTGCGTCGCTCGCCCTGTTTTTAGCTCTGTCTTGAAGCTTGGCCATCTCAGATTCCTTTCGGATCGTGTCTCAGCGACTCTACCCGCCACACCGAGCCCTCAAACGGCTACGCGGGCTATCTGGCGGGCTTAGCGGCTGCTGCCTTGCGCGTGCGGGCGATTGGCCGGGCGGCGGCCGGTTTCGGCAAGGCGCCGTTGAACGCGACGTCGAGAACCTCCTGGATCCAGTCGACGGGAATGAACTCGATCTCCTTGCGCGTCTCCGGGGGCAGTTCTTCGAGGTCAGACGCATTCTCGCTCGGGAAGATCACTTTCGGGATCCCGGCGCGCTGAGCGGCAAGCGCCTTCTCGCGCAGGCCCCCGATCGGCAGCACCTGGCCGGAGAGGGTTAGCTCGCCCGTCATCGCGACCTCTTCGGACACGGGCTTGCCCGTGGCCACCGACGCAATCGCGGTCGCCATCGTGATCCCGGCCGAGGGTCCGTCCTTCGGCACAGCCCCGGCGGGGATGTGCACGTGGACGTCGTTCTGGCCGAACCAGATCGGGTCGATCCCGAGCATGGGCCCGTGCGTGCGCACCCACGAGTGCGCTGCCTCTGCGGACTCCTGCATCACGTCGCCGAGCTGCCCCGTCACCTTCAGGCGCCCGTCGCCGGGATACGCGGTCGCCTCGATGAAGAGGACGTCTCCGCCGACCGAGGTTACGGCAAGCCCGGTCGCGACTCCGGGCTCCGAGGTGCGCTTGCGGACGTCGGCGAGGAATCGACGCGGCCCCAGCCACTCGCGAACGAGCTTGTCGTCCGCCTTCATGCTCTCGGTCCCACCTTCGGCGATCCGGCGGGCCGCCTTTCGGCAGACAGCGGCGATCTGCCGCTCCAGCTGGCGCACTCCCGCTTCACGGGTGTACTCGCGGACGATCACGCGGAGCCCCTTGTCGGTGAACGTGAGCTGCTTGCGCTTGAGCCCGTGTGCCTTCAGCTGCTTCGCGACGAGGTAGCGCTTGGCAATCCCGAGCTTCTCGTCTTCGGTGTAGCCCGAGAGCTGGATCACGTCCATGCGGTCCAGGAGCGGCGGCGGAATCGTGTCGAGCTGGTTCGCGGTGCAGATGAAGAGCACCTTGGAGAGGTCGAACGGGAGGTCGAGGTAGTGGTCGCGGAAGCTCGAGTGCTGTTCGGGATCGAGCACCTCGAGCATGGCGCTTGCGGGATCACCGCGAAAGTCGGCGCCCATCTTGTCGATCTCGTCGATCAGGAACACGGGGTTTTTCGCCTCGGCGTCTCGGAGGGCCCGGATGATCGTTCCGGGCATGGCTCCGATGTACGTGCGCCGGTGCCCGCGGATCTCGGCCTCGTCGCGGACGCCGCCGACCGAGATGCGGACGAACTTGCGTCCGAGCGTGCGCGCGATCGACTGGCCGAGCGAGGTCTTGCCGACTCCGGGCGGTCCCACGAAACAGAGGATCGGACCCGTGAGGTCGTCCTTCAGCTTCGAGACGGCGAGGTACTCGATGATCCGCTCCTTGACCTTGTCGAGGTCGAAGTGGTCCTCGTCGAGGGTCTTTCGCGCGTGCTTCAAGTCGAGGTTGTCCGCGGTCGTGGAGTCCCATGGGAGGCTGAGGATCCACTCCACGTAGGTGCGGATGACGCCGTATTCGGCCGCCGCCGTTGGCAGCTTCTCCAGCCTCGCGAGCTCCCGATCGACCGCTTTGCGGGCCTCCTCCGGAAGGTCGACTGCGTTGGCGCGATCTCGAAGCTCCTTGAGCTCCGCCTGCTCCGGATCGCCCTCGCCGAGCTCCTCCTGGATTGCCTTGAGCTGTTGCCGGAGGAAGTACTCGCGCTGCGAGGACTCCATCTCGGACATCACCTGCGACTGGATCTTCGAGCCGAGCTCTGCAACCTCGAGCTCCCGGTTGAGGATCACGAGGACCGCGCGTAGGCGCTTCTCGACGTTGTCGAGCTCGAGCAGTTGCTGCTTCTCCTCGGTCTTCAGTCGCAGCGTCGAGGCCACGAGGTGACAGAGGGCGCTCGCCTCGTCGACGTTTGCCGCGGCGAGCGCAAGCTCCTCGGGCAGGTACGGCATGAGCCCGATCAGGCGCGCAAAGAGGGTCTGCACGTTCTGCATCAGTGCCTGGGTCTCGGGCGATTCCTCGAAGACGTCCGGGACCTCCTCGAAACGACCGACGAGATACGGCTTGTCCTTGACTCGCTCGGCGAGGCGAATCCGCCGAATGCCCTGAACCAGCACGCGCAGGGAGCCATCGGGGACCCGAATCATCTTCTGCACGACGGCGGCGGTTCCGATCTCGTGGAGGTCGTCCCAGCCGGGCTGCTCGATCTCGCGGTCCTTCGAGGCCACGAGCGCGATCAGCCGGTCGCGTGAGACGACGTCGTCCACGAGCTTGATCGACCGTTCCTGGCCGATCGCGAGCGGGAGCACGGAGTCGGGGAAGACGACCGTGTCCTTCAGCGGCAGGACCGGCAGCGACGACGGGAGCTCGAGCTCGTCGATGTCGAGCTGTTCTTCGAGGATGTCGGTCATCTCCCGCTCCTGATCGGGATCGTCACGCGCTCGGGCGCGACCGGCTTCTTTGCCAGCGGCAGCACGATCGTGAGGATCCCGCGCTTGTAGCTCGCCTTCGACCCTGCGACGTCCACGTCGGTGCCCAGCGCGACCTGGCGCGTGAAGCGCCCGTAGTCGATCTCCATCTGCTGGTACATGCGGCCGGTGCCGCCCGGCCGGCGGCGCTCGCCGCAAACGACGAGCGTTCGCTCGTCCGCGTAGATCTGGATCTTCGTCGGGTCGATGCCGGGGAGCTCGACGACCACGGTGAGCGCGGCCGGCCGCTCGGTTCGGTAGCAGTCGATCTGGGGACGAAAGCCACCGCGCCTGCGCGTGAAGCGGGGGACCTGCCAGAGATCGGCGAAAAGCTCCTCCATCTCGCCGCGAAGCCGGTCAATGGGGTCCTTGGCCACGGCCGGATGGTAGCGGGGTGCCCTCGCCCCGGGTCAACCGCGGATCGCGGCTGTCGTAGCATCCCGCGAACATGAAAGGCGTCATCCTCGCCGGCGGTACGGGTAGCCGCCTCCATCCGCTCACGCGGATCACCAACAAGCACCTGCTGCCGATCTACGACCGGCCCATGGTCACGTACTCGGTGGAGGCGATCGTCTCCGCGGGCATCAACGAGCTGATGCTCGTCACCGGCGGCACCCACGCGGGTGAGTTCTTTCGGCTCTTCGGGGACGGACATGAGTACGGAGTCAAGGGCCTTCAGTACGCCTACCAGGAGCGCGAGAGCGGGATCGCCGACGCCCTCGGGCTGGCGGAGCGGTTCGCGGGCGGTGACCGCGTCCTCGTCATGCTCGCGGACAACATCTTCGAACGGTCGATCAAGCCGGCGATCGACAACTTCCAGCAGCAGGAGCGGGGCGCGCGCATCGTCCTCTCCAAGGTGGAGGAGCCGGAGCACCTCCGCCATCTCGGAGTCGCCGAGCTCGATGGCGACCGTGTCACCGGGATCGTCGAGAAGCCCGAGCAGCCGCCTAGCGAGTATGCGGTCACCGGGCTCTACTTCTACGACTCGTCGGTCTTCGAGTTTCTGCCCTCGCTCTCGCCTTCGGCGCGCGGCGAGCTCGAGATCACGGACGTGAACAACTGGTTCGTCGAGCAGGGGACGATGGAGTACGACGTGGCCGAGGGCTTCTGGGGCGACGCGGGCGAGTCGATCGACGCCTACTACGAGGTCAACGACTTCGTCCGCCGAAACGGCGCCAACAAGTGATCGAGGGCCTCCGGCGGATTCCGCTGCAGCGTTTCGAGGACGAGCGTGGCTGGTTCGCGGAGATCCACCGGTCGAGCTGGGTGGAGAAGGCGATGAAGCAGACGAACGTCTCCTTCTCGAAGAAGGGCGTCATCCGCGGCCTGCACTTCCACGAGCGGGGCCAGGACGACCTGTTCGTCTGCCTCGACGGGTTGGCTCGGGTCGTCGTGCTCGACCTGGAGTCAGGCGAGACGTTCACCGAGGACATCGGCGACGGGAACCCGGTCGCGATCTACGTGCCGGGCCGCTGCGCCCACGGCTTCGAAGCCCTCACCGACCTCGTCTTCATCTACCACGTGACCGAGGAGTACGACCCCGCCGATCCGGACGAGCACGAGATTCCCTGGAACGACCCGCGCGTCGTCGACCTCTGGAGCACGACATCGCCGATCCTGTCGGAACGGGACCAGGCCGCATCCTGATCACGGGTGCCGGCGGGCAGCTCGGGGCCGCGCTCGCCGAGGTCTTCCCCGAGGCGGATGCGCGCGATCGGGCGCAGTTCGACGTGGTGAGCCCGCTGATGCTCGGCGACCTGCCCGACCTCGTTCTGCACGCGGCAGCCTGGACCGACGTCGACGGGGCGGAGGCAGATCCGGAGGGCGCGGCACGGGTCAACATCCAAGGCACGCGGAACGTGGTTGCGCTCGGCGCTCCGGTCGCCTACTTCTCGACGGACTACGTCTTCGACGGTCGCAAGGGAGAGCCGTACCTGGAGTCGGACGAGCCGAGCCCGGTCTCGGAGTACGGCCGCACGAAGCTCGCAGGCGAGCGCGAGGTGCTCGACGGCTGGATCGTGCGCTCGTCGTGGCTGCACGGCTGGCGGGGAAGGAACTTCGTCAGGACGATGCTCGCGCTCGGCGAGGAGCGCGACGAGGTGTCGGTGGTGGACGACCAGCGGGGCTCGCCCACGTATGTCGGCCATCTGGCCGAGGCGACGAAGGAGCTGATCGCGCTGCCGCGGGGCATCTACCACGTCGCAGCGGAGGGCGACTGCACGTGGGCCGAGTTCGCCGAGGCCATCTTCGAGGACGCCGGCCTGGCCTGCCGCGTCCGTCCAATCAGCACGGAGGAGCTGGGCCGTCCCGCCCCGAGACCGGCCAATTCGGTCCTCCGCAGCGAACATCCGGATGCTCCGCGACTACCCCACTGGCGAGAAGGCCTGCGAGCCTGCCTAGCCCGTCTTAACAGGGTCTGACCCCGTAAACCTTTACAGGGTCTGACCCCTGGACATGGCTGTTAGCGCCAAGCGGTTTCTTCGACCTGGAGGCGCTCCCGCAGCGGTTGCCACCAGGCTCGGTTTGCCTCGTACCACTCGATGGTTTCGCGCATGCCATCCTCGAAGCCGATCTCAGGCTGCCAGCCGAGCTCTCGCTCGATCTTCGACGCGTCCAGCAGGTAGCGGCGGTCGTGGCCGGGGCGGTCGGGGACGATCGTCTTCAGCGACTGCGGCTTCCCGGTGAGCTCGAGCACCCGGTCGGCGATCTCCTCGATCGACGCCTCGACTCCCGAGCCGACGTTGTAGGTCTCCCCGGGAGCGCCCTGCTCGAGCGCCAGCTCGATCGCCCGGCAGTGGTCGAGAACATGTAGCCACTCCCGCTTGTTCTGAGTCGACGCGTACATCGGGAGCGGCCTGTCGTCGAGCGCGTTCGTGACGAAGAGCGGGATCACCTTCTCCGGGAACTGGAACGGCCCGTAGTTGTTCGAGCAGTTCGTGATCGTGATCGGCAGGCCCCACGTCTCGAAGTAGGCGCGGACGGCGTGGTCTCCGCCGGCCTTCGATGCGTTGTACGGCGTCCGCGGCCGGTACGGCGAATCCTCCGTGAACGACTCGTCCGAATCCAGCGGCAGATCGCCATAGACCTCGCAGGTCGAGACGTGATGGAAGCGCTTCGCCTCGGTCCGGCGCGCCGCCTCGAGCAGGGCTTGCGTCCCGAGGACGTTCGTGTGGAAGAACCTCCCCGGGTCGATGACGGCGAGGCTGTTGTGCGACTCGGCCGCGAAGTTGACGATGACCTCGATCTCGTGCTCTCGCAGGACGTTCTCGACGATGTCGAGGTCGGCGATGTCCGCTTGGACGAAGGGAACGTCGACGGACTCGAGGTTCGCCCGGTTGCCCGCGTAGGTCAGGAGGTCGAGCGCGACGACATTGTGGCCGGGATGCCGCTCCAGCCAGTAGTGCACGAAGTTCGAGCCGATGAAGCCCGCCGCGCCGGTGACGAGAATTCGCATCGCGCCATCGTACGCGTCAGTCGTCGTCCCCTCCGTCATCCCCTGTCCCGCAGATCCGCCGCGCCCGGTCGATCTCCGTGCGCCGCCCCTGGATGCTCTCCGATCGGGCGAGGTGAGGTAGCGCCTCGCTGCATCGGCGGAGTTGGGCCAGTGAGACCCCCAGGTTGTACTCCGCGTATGCCTCGTAGACCTGGCCGGTTCCATGGAGAGCCGCGACCGCCTGACGGGCGACGCGCTCCGCGCCCGCGAAGTCCCCGGATTGGATCAGCCGCGTCGCCTGATCGGTGAGCGCGACGCCGTTTCCGCCCGAGACGGCAGGCGGCGGCGGTGGTGTCTGCACCGCAGATGAGGTGGGCTGCTGAGTGACGGTCTGCCGAACGGTCGTCCCCTGGAGCGTCCGCGTTCGCACGACGACACTCGGGGTGGCGCTTGGCCCATCGTCTCCGTCCGTGAGAATCGCCGCGAGCCCGGCACCTGCGATCCCTACGGCCACAGCGAACGCGGCGGCGAGTGGCACCAGTGAGGAGCGGCGCCGAGCCGTTGGAGCAAGTTCGCGGGTAGTTGTCGCGCCTCCCCGCAACCCTCCTCTGACCGCCTCCACGAACTGAGCCGACGAATCGAAGCGGTCCGCAGCTTCCTTTGCGAGGGCGCGCTGAAAGACACGATCCAGCTCACGGGGAAGATCCGCGCGCTCACTGATCGATGGGATCTCGGCGTGCACGTGCGCTGCCGCCTCGGCCGTGACGCTCTCCGACTCGAACGGTCGAGAGCCGGCGAGGAGCTCGAAGGCGACGACGGCGAGCGCGTACCGGTCGCTTGCCGCCGTGGCGCGCTCGCCCCGGGCTTGCTCCGGCGCGAGGTAGCCCGCCGTCCCGAGCACCGTGCCGGTCATCGTCAGCGAATCCATGCCGGCGGCGCTCGCGATCCCGAAATCCGCAACGCGGACAGCCCCGTCGTTGTCGAGGAGGAGGTTTCCGGGTTTGACGTCGCGATGCACCACGCCGTGTTGGTGCGCTGCGTCCAGGGCCTCGGCCGTCTCCTCGAGCCAGCGGAGCGACTGCCCGGCCGAGGGCTTACCGACCCTCAGGCGGTCTTCGAGCGATCCGCCTTCCAGGTACTCCATGACGATGAACGGACGCTCCCGCCACTCACCGACGTCGAAGATCGTGATCGTGTGCGGCTCGGACGAGAGACGTGCTGCGGCGAGCGCCTCACGCGTGAACCGCGCGCGAATGGACTCGTCGCGCGAATACCGCTCGGCGAGCATCTTGACGGCGACGGTGCGCCCGAGTACCTCGTCCTCGGCACGAAAGATCTCCCCCATGCCGCCGTGGCCGATCCTTTGCGGGTCGGAGTAGCGAGGGGGAAGGATGTCGTTGGCGTGTGGCACAGGGGATCGGCGAAAAGACCGAGTTCTTGTCAGATTGCCCCAGGACGAGTCGGAGAAACACCTGCTACCTGCATGTTCCTGAAGTTCCTGTAAAGAAGGATGCTGTCTGTGGGCCTATGCGCTAGCCTCAAATGACTGTGCACCCGGCTCGGGAAGCCGAGTTCGGGCGCCGAAGAACTGTCGGCATGACTCCTTCAAGGCTTCTCGTCGCTGCATCCGTTTCGGCCTCGCTTCTGGCCGGCTCCGTATTCGGGTACTCGTCGAGCCGGGCGGACGCACGCGCGCAGGCTCCTTCCGCCGCGACTCCGACCTTCGTCATCAGCGGACGCGGCTGGGGGCACGGTGTCGGGATGGCCCAGTGGGGCGCATACGGATTCGCTCAGCAAGGGGCGACCTACGACGAGATCCTCGCGCACTACTACACGGGCACGACGCTCGGGCCGGCGCAGCTGGCGCGCATCCGCGTCCAGCTGGCCGCTGCGCGCCGGCAGCTGACGGTGGGCTCGACGGCTGCGTTCACCGTGCGAGACGGAATCGGCCAGCTCTGGCACCTCGCTGCTGGAGATCAGACCTTCGGGCCCGGGCTCCTGATCAGGACGACAGACGTCCAGCAGCCGCAGCAACTCCCCGCTCCGCTCACCTTCCTGCCGGGGTCCTCTCCGCTCCGGTTTGCCGGCCGGCCCTATCGCGGGCAGCTCATCGTGTCTGTGGCCGACGGTTCGCTGCGCGCGGTCAACTCCGTGGGGCTCGAGCCGTACCTCTTCGGAGTCGTCCCGTCGGAGATGCCCCGCACGTGGCTCCCGGAGGCGCTGAAGGCACAGGCAGTCGCGGCCCGCTCCTACGCGCTCGCAAAGCGCAAGACCGGGTCGTGGTTCGACGTCTATCCCGACGTTCGGAGCCAGGTCTACCTCGGCATCGCCGGCGAGGCGCCCTCGACGACGGCCGCCATCCAGGAGACTGCGGGCGAGGTCGTTCTTTCCCAAGGACGTCTCGCGACGACGTATTTCTTCTCGAGCTCGGGCGGGCGTACTTCAGCGGCATCCGAGGTCTGGAAGGGGCCGCCGGTTTCCTATCTGCAATCCGTCGACGACCCCCACGACACGATCTCTCCTCATCACCGCTGGGGGCCGTTCGCCGTCTCTGCCGCACGCCTCGACAAGTTCCTGAGGGCGCCGGGGCGGCTGGTGGACGTGCGGACCGCCATCGGGCCTTCGGGCCGCGTCGGGACCGTGACCGCCATCGGCTCGCAGGGTGAGTCGAGCGTGGCCGGTGCCGACGTGCGCCGCGGTCTGGGCCTGCGCTCGACCTGGTTCCGAATCGGCGTGCTCTCGCTCGCGACGCCCGAGCGCACCCGTGACTTTCGGCGCGCGGGTCTCGCTGAACGGCGTCGCCAGGAGCCTGCCGTCCGTGAAGCTGGAACAACGAGAGCGCGGAACGGCCTGGCGGCCGATGGGGCCGGTCGCGCGTGGGCCGAACGGCGCGGTACGGATTGCGGCCAAGCCGAAGGTGCCGACCGACTACAGGCTTGCGAGCGGCGCCGTTCGCAGCAGGCTCGCTCACGTTGCGGTCGCTCCGCTCGTACGCTTCCGTGGTGTGAGAGGCAATTCCGTCCTGCGCGGGTACACCCGCCCGGTGTTTCCCGGGCTGACCGTCGCCGTCCAACGCTTGAACGGGACAAGGTGGACGACCATCGTCCGTGCGCCGATCGACGAGAGCGGCAACTTCAGGGCTCGCCTCGCCCTGGACCCGGGCGACTACCGGGCCAGGCTTGCCCCCGGACGCGGTTTCGTGCCAGGCGTGAGCCCCTCGCTCCGAGTGGGGCCCGCATGAGACGCCTCGCGCTCGCAGTCTTCCTTGCCTCGCTTGCCGTGCCTGCACCGGCGATGGGGGCTCGCTACGCCGTCGGGGTGGAGAAGGGCGTATCGCCGGAGGTCGTCGCGCAGCGAGTCGAGGCGCGTACGGGCCGGAGTGTCTCGACGATCGGCCCCTTCGCCCTCTCCCTCGAGAAGCCTCACGCTCGAGGGCTCGCCTCGATTCCCGGCGTCGCATGGGTCGAGCGCGTCCGCGGCTCCCGCCGTCTCTCGTTTTCGCCCAACGACCCGCTTGCCGTGCGTCAGTGGCACCTGAACCGCATCCATGCGTTCGACGCCTGGCCCACGTTCCCGTCCTTGCTTGGCGTTCGCGTCGCGGTGATCGACTCCGGCATCGACGCGGAGCATCCGGACCTGGAGCATCAGATCGCCGCCGGGGCCAGCTTCGTCCCCAGCTCCTGGCAGAACGACACGAACGGCCACGGCACGTTCGTCGCCGGCGAGATCGGCGCCTCGATGAACAACGCGCAAGGGATCGCGGGCATCGCCTTTCCCGCCGACCTCCTCATCGCCAAGGTCGTGCGGAGCGACGGCACGATCTCACCCGAAGCAGAGGCAAGGGCGATCCGCTGGGCGGTCGACCGTGGCGCGGAGGTGATCAACCTGAGCTTCGGCGGGATGCGAGACCCGCACGACAAGTCGCGCGACACGTACTCGCCGCTCGAGGCAGCTGCGGTTCATTACGCGGTCAGCAAGGGCGTCCTGGTCGTCGCGGCGGTCGGGAACGCGGACGGGGCTCCCGAGGAACCATGGGGCTACGCGGGCTACCCGGCAGCGCTTCCGCACGTGCTGGGCGTGAGCGCCGTCGCCCGGGACGGCTCGGTGCCGTCCTTCTCGAACCGAGACCGGCTCTACACCGACATTGCCGCTCCGGGCGAGGCCATCTTCTCGACGCTGCCACGGTCGGTCACGGCAATCGCACGGCCAGGCTGCCTGCTCCAGGGCTACTCCGATTGCGGGCCGGTCGAGTTCCGCCGCGGGGACGGCACGTCTTTCTCCGCGCCGCAGGTGTCCGCGGCCGCCGCCCTCCTGTTTGGCAGCCGGTCGCAGCTGCAGGCCGACCAGGTTGCATCCCTGCTGACGCGCTCGGCCGCAGACGCGGATCCCGACAGCGGTTGTAGCCGTTGCTCGCCCGGCCGCGACGCGCTGACCGGGTGGGGTGTTCTGGACGTGGAGAGCGCGGTTCAAGCGCTGCGGAGCGCCCTCCCCGCACCCGACCGTTACGAAGGCAACGACGAGGCCGTGAACGCCGCCTGGATCTGGGGCCGAAAGGGCCAGCGGATCCGCGCGACGATCGACTACTGGGACGACCAGGTCGACGTCTACCGGGTCAAGCTTCGGCGCGGCCAGCGACTGGTTGCGCGGCTCAAGGGGCCGGTCGGAACCAATGTGAATCTCTTCCTCTGGAAGCCCGGGACCCGCCGCGTCGTAGGGTCAACGGCCGATCGTCGCCTGCTCGCCGCGCAGTCCAAGTCGCCGGGTTCGGCCGAGCGGATTCGCGTCCGGGCGCGAGAGACCGGCTGGCACTTCCTCGAGGTGAAGGTCACGACTCCTGGAGCCGGCAGCTACTCGCTCAACTTCAAGAAGAAGAAGCGTCCCCCGCAGCCGGTCCGCCCAGAAGCTCTTCCGTAGGCACCTCGCGGATCTGTCGCGCGGGGTTGCCGACGACGACTGCTCGCGCGGGAACGTCGCGGATTACCACCGCACCCGCGCCGACGTACGCCTCTTCACCGATCTCGACGGCCGGGCAGAGGACGGCCGCGCCACCGATACGCGCGCCGCGGCGGATCGTCGGGCCTCGTCGCAGCTCGTGCCGCGCTTCCGTCCGACCCATGAAGTTGTCGTTCGTCGTCGTCACGCCGGGCGCGATGAAGACCTCGTCCTCGAGCGTGGAGTACGCGGTGATGTAGGCGTTGGCCTGGATCGTCGTCAGCTTCCCGATCTTCGTGTCGTTCTCGACCAGGGACCCGCGGCCGACGACGACGTCGTCAGCGATCTCGCAACGCTCGCGGACGCAGGCCTGGTCGCCGACGATCACGCGCGCGCCGATCCTCGTCCCGGCGAAGACAATTGCGCCCGCGGCGACGACCGTTCCGGGTCCCAGCTCGAGTGGAGGCAGCTCCTCGCGGGGTGCGGTCGAGCGCGGCGAGAGCGCAGGCTGCTTGCCGACGACGGCGTGGTCGCCGATCACGCACCCGTCGCCGATCACCGTGCCCGGGTAGATGACCGCAGTCTCGGCAGCCTGGTGGGCCACTAGACGGCGGCTGTCTGGAGCGATTCCTGGAGGAGCTCGAGCGTCCGGATCACGGCGAGCCCCTGGCGGCTCGGCTCGAGCGGATCCCCTTCTCCCGAGACGAGCGAAAGGAAGTGCGCGCACTCGCGGCGCAACGGCTCCTCGCGCGCGAGCTTGGGGATGTGGATGTCGCCTTCCCGCACCTGCCACTCGGTCGCCGGCCGCAGCACCGGTCCCTTGTCGTAGACCGTCACCTTCCGCTCGGGCTCCATGTCGTCGAAGACGGCCATCTTGTCCCGGCCGACGACAGTCAGCTTGCGCATCTTGTGCGGATCGAGCCACGACACATGCATGTGGGCGACGACCCCCGAGGGGAAGCGCAGGAAACAAAAGACGACGTCCTCGATGCCGTTGCGAAGGAAGCTTTCACCCCGTGCCCAGGCCTCGACCGGCTCCTCGCCGATCAGGTGCAACATCACCGAGAGGTCGTGCGCACCGAGCGACCAGAGCGCGTTCTCGTCCCGCCGGATCTGGCCGAGGTTCTGGCGGTTTCCGTACAGGTAGAGGACGTCCCCGAGCTCGCCCGCGTCGATGAGCTCCTTCAACTTCGCGACGGCAGGGTGGTAGAGCAGGAGGTAGCCGGGCATGAGGACGAGCCCGACGCTCCTGAGCGAGCGTCATGAGCTCCTCCGCCTCGGCGGTCGTCTGGGCCTGCGGCTTCTCGACGAAGACGTGCTTGCCGGCGGTGAGCGCCTGCTTTGCGAGCTCGTAATGCGTGACGACCGGGGTCGCGAGCACGATCGCGTCCAGCTCCGGGTCGGCCAGGAGCTCCTCGAAGTCGGTCGTCGTCTGCGCGTGGGGATGGCGGGCAGAGGCTTCCGAGAGCAGGTCTGGAGAGAGGTCGCAGAGCCAGCGCAGGTCAGCGAGCTCGCCGAAGTTCCGGGCCAGGTTCGGTCCCCAGTAGCCGAGCCCCGCCTGGCCTACGCGCAACGGCGTCACAGCTTCCACACGTTTCCGTTCGACGTGCCGTTCGCACCGGTCGCGTTCCGCAGATCGACGACCAGCGGCGCCTGCTCCACGAGCTCGTCGTAGTCGATCCCCGAGTGCGCGGTCACGATCACGACGCAGTCCGCCGAGGCCGCGTCGAGAGGAACCGACGTGAGCCCCTGCTCCTTCAGCTCGGGGACGAACGCGTCGTGGTAGGAGACCTCGGCACCCTCGTCTCGCAGGAGCTCGATCAGCTTCAGCGCGGGGGACTCGCGGGTGTCCTCGATGTTCGACTTGTAGGCGACGCCGAGGATCAGGACCTTGGAGCCCTTGAGAGCCTTCTCGTGCTGGTTCAGGGCGCGCACGATCTTGCCCAGGCACCAGTAGGGCATGTTCTCGTTCACCTTGCCCGCGAGCTCGATGAACTCCGTGTAGAAGTCGTACTCGCGCGCCTTCCACGTCAAGTAGAAGGGGTCGATCGGCATGCAGTGCCCGCCGAGCCCGGGTCCCGGCTGGAAGCTCATGAAGCCGAACGGCTTGGTCGCGGCCGCCCCGACTACCTCCCACACGTCGATGCTCATCCGGTCGCAGAGCTGCGCGAGCTCGTTGACGAGCGCAATGTTGACCGAGCGAAAGATGTTCTCGAGCAGCTTCGTCAGCTCGGCCGCCTCGGGCGACGAGACCGAATGGACCGTCTCGATCGCGCGGCTGTAGAGCTCGGCCGCGCGCTCGGTGCAGGCGGGGGTGATCCCGCCGACGATCTTTGGCGTGTTCTTCGTCGTCCAGTCCTCGCGGCCCGGGTCGACCCGCTCGGGAGAGAACGCGAGGTGGAAGTCCTCGCCGACACGGAGCCCGCCCTGCTCGAGCAGCGGCAGCAGGCGCTCGCGCGTCGTGCCGGGATAGGTCGTCGACTCGAGCACGACGAGCTGGCCCTTCTGGAGCCGCGGCGCGATGTCCTCGACGGCGCCGAGGACGAACGAGAGGTCGGGCTCGCGTTGTGGCGAGAGCGGCGTTTGCAACGCGATGAGGATCGCCTCGGTCTCCTTCAGCGCGTCGTAGTCGGAGGTGATCTCGATCGCGCCCGACTCGACGAGGCGCGCGAGGCCGTCCGAGTCGACGTCCCTGATGTAGCTCTCGCCGCGGCGGACGGCGTCCACCTTCTCCTGGTTCGACTCGACCAGGACGATGCGGTGGCCTGCCTCCGCGAAGACCTGTGCGAGGGGGAGACCGACATAGCCGGCTCCGACGATCCCGACGGGTCCCTTCACCGCCGCGATAGTACAGAGGCGGGTTCGGCGGGCCTTCAGAGTCAGCGGGCGACGAACCAGCGCCGCGCCGTGGGGTCTGCCTTGAAGAAGGCGACCAGCAGGTTGGCCACTTTCTGGACGCCGGCCTTCGAGGGATGAGTCCCGTTGTCGTCCACGTCGTCACAGGTCCAGACGAGGCCGTCCCTGCGTCCACGGACGCCGTCCGTCCAGAGATACGGCCCCCATCCGAGCCACGGCCCCTTGAGCTTGCCGGCCATGCGCTCTCCGATCAGTCCGCGCACCGCATAGCCGCTGTGGTAGGCCGCCGGCTCGGGGTTCAAGCCGGTGATCGCGTAGCCGCCGTAGGTGCGGCTCGAGAGGTAGACCAGGCGGAGGTTCGGATAACGGACGCGCATGGTGCGGACAATCGCCCGCAGGTCTGCTTGCAGCGCCTTCGCGTCTTTCGGGAACCGCCGGTCTTCGCCGGCGATCGACTCCTTCAGCCAGACGGCCTGCACCTGGTTCGCCGATACGCCGGCCGCTACCAGTCGCTCGTCGACATTGTCCCAATATTCGGGCTCGGCTCTCACGCGCCGTGCGTCCCAGCCGTCCTGGGCGCCGTCGACGATCGTCAGGTTCGGGTTCTTGGCGGGATCGCGGTCGGCGAGCCTCTTGAAGGCGGCGAACTCGGCTGTCGCGTTCGACATCCCGACCGAGAGCAGGACGATTTTCCCGTCAATCAGCCGTACCGAGCGCGAGGCGGTGAGACCCCTGCGCAGGTAGCCGGTCGTCGGCCGGTTTCGCCCGGCGGGATAGAGGCCGCCGCGGTAGCCGCGGTAGCGCCTGCGCCCCATGTCCGTGAGCGGAACAAGGCCGGTTGACGACAGGGAGCAATCGGCCTGCATTCCGGAGCGGCTCGCGGGAGCGCTGGACGTCGACAGGGCGACCGCCACCGCCATCGCGGAGACGATTGCAATCAGGGTCTTCATGTCTACTCAGAAGCGTACGTCCGGTACCGTTATCGCTCTGTAAAGAGCCGGACAGGTAGTGGGTCAGACCAACCCCATCCACTTGCGAGTACCATTCGGCACATGATCCGCACGCTCTGGGAGAAGCTCAGGTCGCTCTTCGACGATGGCGGCGCGAGCGAGCGCATGACCGAGGAATGGGCGGAGCAGCAGGATGACGCCGAGGAACTCGAGCCTGGACGAGACATCCAGGCGGGCCAGATCGGCATGTTCAGCTAGCTCTAGCGCGCGGAGCTCCTGTCCGGCTCGGTCCCCGCTCCCCTCGGCCGAAGCGCGCTCTCCTCGACCACGGTTTCCTGACGTGTCGCTCCGAGCGGCGCGAGGCGGGCCCGGAGCCGGGCTCTGCCCGGCGGGAGGGCCCGCCGGTCAGGGAAGCGTGGTGGGCCGTGAAGGATTCGAACCTTCGACCTTGGGATTAAGAGTCCCCTGCTCTACCAACTGAGCTAACGGCCCAGACGGCCGAGTATAGCCAGGGCCTTTGGCCCGACCTGCTACGCGACGAGCTCGGTGTTCAGGTCCGACTGCACGGCCCCGAACGCCTCCACTACCACCGGGTCGAACTGTGTTCCCGCGCCGCGGATCAGCTCGCGGAGGGCCTCCTCGCGCGTCAATGCCTCTGAATACGACCGGTCCGAGGTCATCGCGTCGAAGGCGTCGCAGACGCAGATGATGCGGGCGCCGAGCGGGCTCTCGGAGCCTTTGAGACCATCGGGGTAGCCGGTTCCATCCCAGCGCTCGTGCGTCGAGCGCACGATCTTCGCGGCCGCTCCGAGAGCGGGTGCCGAGCCGAGGATTCGCTCGCCGATCAACGTGTGGCGTCGAACGAACTCCCACTCGTCGTCGGTCAGCGGCCCGGGTTTGCTCAGGATCTCCTCGGGGATCGCGAGCTTGCCGACGTCGTGGAGCTCGGCCGCCTGCCTGATCGTCTGCAGCTCCGGCCCGGACACCTGCAGCCGGCGGCAGATCGCCTCGGCCAGGTCGGCGACGTCCGCCAGGTGATGAGCAAGCTGCGAGTCGCGCTCCTGGAGGACGCTGACGAGGACGTCGATGCTCTGACGGTCGGCTCCGGGGCGGTTGCGTTGCTTGTGGAGGTACATGCGGTCGTCGGCGATTCGCAGCGCCTCGGTCAGCTCCGCCGCCTCCGCCGGCAGCAGGACGGAGCCGTACGAGCAGCCGACGGAGAAGCCTTCGCCCTCTTCGGTCAACGCAGCGATCGACGTCTCGATCACGCTCCGCGCGGCAACGTCGTCGGCGGAGACGAGGATGCAGAACTCATCGCCGCCGAGCCGATATGCGTGCCCGTACCCCTTGGTTGCTTCCGAAAGCTGACCGGCTACGCGTCCGAGGAGGGCATCGCCGGCAGAGTGGCCGAACGAGTCGTTGTAGGCCTTGAATCCGTCCAGGTCGAACACGACGAGCGTGAACGCACCCGACCGGTCCGCGAGCCGCTCTTCGAGGTCGTAGACGAACCGGCGCCGGTTGCCAAGCCCGGTGAGCGCGTCGGTGAGCGCCTCCTCGCGGCTTGCGTCGAACAGGCGCACTCGCTCCCGGAAGGTCAGAACCGCGCGCACGATGACCATGACGATCGCGCCCGAGGCGAGGATGAAGGCAACCAGGTTGACGTGCTCGAAGTGGTCGTAGACGAGAAGCGAGAGGCCGACGAGAGCGAACGTCGGGAGGGTGAGCGCGTGCCAGCTTCCGGTCCGCATGTCCTCGAGCCGCGTCATCGGCTGCCAGGCTGCGCAGGCGATCAGGACGAGCGCGGCGGGCCAGCCGACGTCGAGCACGCCGCCCTCGACGTAGCGGCCGGCGGCCGTTTGGTAGAGGTACGCGGTATCGGCGACGGCAAACACCGCAAAGCCCGCACCGACGAATGCCCAGGTGCCGTCGAAGCGCCAGCCGGTCAGGGCAAACATGGCGACGACCAGTGAGAGCAGCAGGAGGTCGGCGAGCGGATACGCCAGGTTCGTCGCGACCATGAGCGAGTTGCCTCCGGTCGTGCTCAGCACCTGGTCGAAGACGATTGCTGCGCCCACCGCCGCGACAGAGAGTGCGGCGATCAGGCCGTCGAGCCAGAGATTGCCCTGGAAACCACGGATGCGAGCTCGAACCAGGAGTGCGAGCGCCGCGTAGCCGAGCGGATAGAACCCGAGGTAGAAAGCGTCCGCGACCGACGGGATCGGAACCGTCTCAGCGCCGGTGAGGAAGAAGTAGTAGTAGAGGTCGCCGGTTGTCCAGACGAGGAGCGCGGCGCTCAGGAGCAGCCAGGGAAGGCGTTCGGCCCGAACGAGGACCGCCCGGACGAGGCAGCAGCCGCCGGCGGCGATCAGCAGGCCGTTGTAGACCCACGTGTTGAAGAACCGGTCGACGGCGCCCGCGGTGCCGAGGAACGCTTCGATGGCATAGGCAGCTACCCCCAGGAGCAGGGCGACGCACAGCAATCGACCGATGCGCAGGCCGACCCCGGTCGGGGTCTCCTGCCGTTCTCCGTTGTGCCGCAAGGAGGTTTCCTCCGCTTGATCCGAACGCTTGTCTCAGTATCGGGCAGCGCAGGCGTGCTGGCGTCCCTCATTAGAGGGATGCGATCCCTCGATCGAGTTCCCCCTTTTGGGGGATGCTTGGGGCTGCCAGGTGACCGATTCATACCGGGATTGCGCATATGTCCAGGGTCTTTGCCGCCACCTTGTCTACCTTCGCGCTGACCGCTCTCGCGCTCGCAAGTGGAGCGCTCGCAGGCGGAAACCCTGAGGTCGCAGCGCTCCAGGTTGGGTTGAAGGGAAGAGGGCTCTACGCCGGTACCGTCGACGGCGTTCTCGGCCCCGGCACCGAGTCCGCGCTGCGCCGGTTCCAGAGGCGCAAGGGCCTCGCCGCCGACGGCGTTCCGGGCCCTCGCACGCGGAAGGCCCTCGGTCGCTACGGCAAGCGCTCCCCCCTCGGCCGCCGGCAGTTGACCTTCGGGGCACGGGGGTGGGACGTGGCGGCGCTCCAGTTCGCGCTCGCCTGGCACGGCTTCCCCTCCGGAAACTTCGACGGCTTCCTCGGCTCACACACGGACGCGGCTCTTCGCCGCTTCCAGCGCTGGGCCGGGATCAACTCCGACGGCACGGCGGGCCCGGCAACGGTCGCTGCCCTGCGCGCACCTGATCCTCGCTCACCCCTCAGTCTCGCCCGGCCGTTGATCGCGCCCGTTGGCGACATCTTCGGCCCGCGCGGCTCGCGCTTCCATGCCGGGGTGGACTTCCCGGCGGAGAGCGGAACTCCGGTAGGTGCGGCACGGGGCGGTCGCGTGGTCTTCGCCGGGCCCACCGGTAGCGGCTGGGGAAACCTCGTCGTCCTCGCTCACGGATCCGGCGTTCGGACGAAGTACGCACACCTGGCTCGCATCGACGTCCGCGTCGGTGCGCGCGTCGGCGGAGGCTCCACGATCGGCCTCGTCGGCACGACGGGCGCATCTACGGGCCCGCACCTCCACTTCGAAGTGCTCGTTCGCGGCGCGAACGTCGACCCGCTGGCCGCCTTCTAGAGGGACAGCCCCTCGCGGGGGACTGTCCCTCGGATCGAGTCCTAGTAGCCGGGCCCCGGGGGTGGCGGGCCTTCTTCGACGTACGTCGCACGCCGGCGGCCGCCCGTCCCGCCCCACGACGACCAGAAGATCATCGAGAGCACGAGGCCGATCACACCGATCACCATCAGGATCGCGCCGATCGCGTCCACATCGAGACCGCCGACCTCGGCGTTCACGCCCCAGATGAGGATCGCACCGCCCGCAATCAGAAATAGGCTTGCTCCTAGTCCCATCGAACCTCCTTGTTTCTCCCCTCCTACCCCTCCGAAGCCCGACACTAACTACGGCATCGAACCGGATCGTTGAGTAGGCTCGGTCCCGGTGCGCAGGGGAGCAATTGTGAGGGTCGTAACGATCGGTCTTCTGGCGGCTGCAGTAACGACAGCCGTCGCGATTCTGATCCCCTGGCTCCCCGCCCAGGAGTCGAAGGAGGCCGGCCGGATCGACTTCGTTTTCTGGGTCGTCGTCGCGATCTGTATCGCGGTCTTCGCGGTCGTGGCGGCGATCACCGTCTACTCCGTCGTCAAGTTCCGGGTGCGCCCCGACGACGACTCCGACGGCCCGCCGATTCACGGCCATACCGGGATCGAGATCGTGTGGACGGTCATCCCGACCGTGCTCGTGACCGCGATCGGCATCCTCAGCGCCGTAGCCCTTGCGCAGAACGGAAAGCTGGAGTCCGACCGGCTGAAGGTGAACGTGACCGCGCAGCAGTTCGCCTGGCACTTCGAGTACCCGCAGTACGGCGGCTTCAAGTCGGACGAGCTCCGGCTCGCGGAAGGCCGGCAGGTCGACCTCAGCCTCCGG
This sequence comes from uncultured Actinomycetes bacterium, assembly GCA_963827725.1. Lineage (GTDB taxonomy): Bacteria > Actinomycetota > Thermoleophilia > Gaiellales > Gaiellaceae > VAXT01. The sequence continues at coordinate 123,563 of CAWHBM010000001.1, forward strand.
GCGCTCGACGTCATCCACTCCTTCTTCGTCCCGGAGTTCAGGCAGAAGCAGGACGCCGTTCCGGGAATCGTCACGGACCTGCAGATCACGCCCACGAAGGCGGGCGAGCGCACTCTCATCTGCACTGAGCTCTGCGGGCTCGGGCACGCCCTCATGCGGGCGCCGGTGATCGTGATGGAGGAGGCCGAGTTCGACCGTTGGGCCCGCTCGCGGCAGCAGCAGGGGAGCGAAGGAACCTCTGGGTAATCTGACCGCCCCGTGACCCTCGTCGACCACACCCAGCACGCGCCGTCCAAGCCGCCGCCCACGGGCTGGCGGAGGGTGCTCGCGCCGGGCTGGCTGCGCGTGCCGTGGATGACGGCGCTCTTCTTCGGCATCGGGGTCGGGATCGTCGTCGGCCTCCGGGCGCTCGCCGGCTGGGAGCCCGTCTGGGACTGGCTGATCATCGTCACGGTCGCGGCGCTGATCACGGCGCCGATCGGTTTTCTGGCCGGCATCGGGGCCTTCGACTACTGGGTCAAGTACTGCCTCGGCTACCCGACGGAGCCCGAGGACCACTCCGGCCACGGCGCCCACAGCTGGCGGGACTACTTCCGGGTCAACACCGACCACAAGGTGATCGGCGTCCAGTACATCGTGACGACGATCTTCTTCTTCCTGGCCGGCGGCCTGATGGCGATGATCTTCCGAGCCGAGCTGGCGAAGCCCGGGATGCAGTTCCTGGACAACCAGGAGTACAACGGCCTGATCTCGGTCCACGCGTCGCTGATGATCTTCCTGTTCGTGATCCCGGCCTTCGCGGGCCTCGCGAACTACGTCATCCCGCTGATGATCGGAGCGCCGGACATGGCGTTCCCGCGGCTGAACGCGCTCTCCTTCTGGCTGCTGCCGATCGCCGGGATCATGATGCTCTCGAGCGTCGTCGTTCCCGGCGGAGCCTTCGGAGCCGGCTGGACGGGCTACGCGCCCCTCTCGGTCGTCGGGACCGACGGCAACGTCTGGTTCAACATGGGCGTCCAGTGGGCCGGGGCGTCGTCGATCATGACGGCCCTCAACTTCCTGGTCACGATCATCACCATGCGCGCGCCCGGGATGACCTTCTGGCGCATGCCGCTGCTCGTCTGGGCGAACTTCACGACTTCACTGCTCGTCGTCCTGGCGACGCCGTTCATCGCCGGCTCGCAGTTCTTCGTCATGTTCGACCGCCTCATGCACACGAACTTCTTCGACTTCCACGACGGCGGCTACGTGCTGGGCTACCAGCACATCTTCTGGTTCTACTCGCACCCGGCCGTCTACATCATGATGCTGCCCGGATTCGGGATCGCCTCCGAGGTGATCTCGGTCATGTCGAGGAAACCGATCTTCGGCTACCGGCTGATGGCGCTCTCGCTCTGCGCGATCCTCGTCCTCGGCTTCTCGGTCTGGGCGCACCACATGTTCGTCTCGGGCATGGCGGACTACCTGCGCGTGCCGATGATGATCACGACGCTCCTGATCGCCGTGCCCACGGGGATCAAGGTGTTCTCCTGGCTGGCGACGACGTGGGAGGGGCGGCTGAACTTATCGACGCCCATGTTGTGGGCGCTCGGCTTCGTCTCGATGTTCGTGATCGGCGGCCTCTCGGGGATCATGCTCGGCGCGGTCCCGATCGACATCCACACCTCGGACACGTACTTCATCGTCGCGCACATCCACTACGTGCTGCTCGGCGGCTCGCTGTTCACGATCTTCGCCGGGATCTACTACTGGTTCCCGAAGATGACCGGCCGCATGTACAACGAACGGCTCGGGAAGCTCCATTTCTGGATGACGTTCATCGGCTTCAACGCCACGTTCTTCCCGATGCACATCATCGGGGTGCAGGGAATGCCCAGGCGCGTGTCCGACTACGTCCCTCAGTTCAGCACGTGGAACATGGTGATCTCGATCTCCTCGTTCGCGCTGGGGGCGTCGTTCATCATCTTCCTCTACAACATGATCGTCAGCTGGCAGCGAGGCCCCGCCGCCGGTGCGAACCCCTGGCGAGCGATGACGCTGGAGTGGCAGGTCTCCTCGCCGCCGCCGATCTTCAACTTCGACGAGATCCCGCAGATCGTCGGCGGCCCGTACGAGTACGGCGTCGACGGAGCGCGGCACGCGGTCTTCAATGGCGTCGAGGAGGCGCAGGAAGAGGAGGTGGTGCACACAACATGAGCCATGTCCTCGTCGTCGCCAACGAGACGGTTGCCGGCCCGAGCCTGATCGAGGCGCTGAAGCGCCGCGCCGCCGACGGCGTCGATCTGATCACCGTCCTCTCTCCGGTGAGCCATCCGCACACGGCCTACGTCGTCTACGAGGACACGCGTCGGGCGGCGGCCGGGAGGCGCCTCGACCGGACACTCGCTGCGCTGCGCGAGGCGGGGATCGCGGCCCACGGTCTCGTCGTCGAGGCCGATCCGGCTGACGCGGTGCGCGACGCGATCGCGATGCTCGAGCCGGCTCCGACCGAGATCGTCGTCTCGACGCACCCGAAGGAGCGCTCGGCCTGGCTGCGACGGAAAGTGATCGATCGCATCCGCGATGCAGCTCAGGGCTTGCCGGTCGAGCACGTCGTCGTCGACCTAGCGTCCGAGGGTGGAGAGGCGAACGTGCTCGTGATCGCGAACGAGACGGTCGTCGCCGACCCGCTGCTCGCGCGGATCCAGGAACGCGCGGCGCGCTCGCCCGCGAGCTTCCTCATCGTCTGCCCTCAGAGCGATCCGAACCAGGCTGACCACCCGCAGGCCGAGCGCCGTCTGCGTAGAGCACTCGCGGTCCTCCGCGGCCAGGGGATCGACGCCCACGGCCAGGTCTCGCACCCCGACCCGTATACGGCCGCAATGCAGGCAGTTCACGACGAGCGCATCGACGAGATCATCGTCTCGACCTTCGATCCCAAGCACTCGCCGTGGATGAAGCGCGACCTCGTCAAGAAACTGCAGAAGGACTCGAAGCTGCCCGTCGAGCACGTCGTCCTCTCCGAGGAGCCCGCCGGCTAGTGGCCCTCCCGGCAATCCTCGCCGGCTTCTGGCCCGCGATCACGCGGCGCCAGAGTCCACCCTCGCTCTTGCCAAGGCTGCGAGCCTTGGCCGCGAGCGAGTGCGGCCTCTGGCTTGGTGCTCGCGACCCAGAAGCTCGACAGCATCACCGGGAGGGCCACTGACAGCTCACGTAGAAGCTCATCACGGCCCGCCCACGGCGAACCAGAGCTCCCGTGTCGACTCGACGACGCTCGGAATGCTCCTGTTCATCGCGTCGGAGATCATGCTCTTCGGCTCGTTCTTCACGGCCTACTTCTTCGTTCGGGTCGTAAGTGGCACGCCAGAGTGGCCGCCGCACGAGTTCCACCTGCCCGTGTACGTGGCCGGGGTCAACACGCTGATCCTCCTCACGTCGAGCTTCACGATGCACTGGTCGCTGCAGGCGATCAAACGGGGCAACCGCGCAGGGATGAAGGCCGGTCTCGTGCTGACGCTGGCCCTCGGCCTGGCTTTCCTGCTCACCCAGGCGCGGGAGTACTCCCGGATCGGGTTCGCGCCGAGCGACGGGGGTTTCGGCTCTGTCTTCTACGGTCTCACAGGCCTGCACGGAGCGCATGTCGCCGTCGGGCTGACGCTCCTCGCATTCGCAACGGTGCGTGCCTTTCGCGGGCATTTCACGCCCAAGGCGCATTGGGGCGTCGAGATTCCAGGGATCTACTGGCACTTCGTCGACGTAATGTGGATTGTGGTCTACACGACGGTCTACATCCTCTAGCCATGATCAATCCCTTCCGGAGTGAGGCTGAGGCGTATCGCTTCCTTCTGCTGACGGTGGGGTACTTCGCGGCGATTGCGATCGCCGCGCTGGTGCTGGGGAAGTGGGCCGGGCTCGTCGTCTTCGCGCTCCTGACTCTCGCCGGCCTCGTCTACCTCTTTCGCGGGCGGCGCGCCGAGCCGCCGAGGCAGGCGGTCGCCTCGCGGGGTGGCGGCGAGAACGAGCGGCGCATCCTCGTGATCGCGAACGAGACAGTCGGCGGCGGCCCGCTTCGAGACGAGATCCGCCGCCGCTCGGAGGGCTTCGACGAGCACGTGCTGGTCGTCTGCCCTGCGCTCAACTCCCCCATGAAGCACTGGGCATCAGACGAGGACGACGCGCGAGCCCAGGCACAGGTGCGGCTGGATGCAAGTCTTGCCCGCCTTCGCGACGCCGGCGTGGATGCAAAGGGCGAGGTGGGCGACGGCGAGCCCCTCCAGGCGATGGAGGACGCGCTCCGGCTCTTCGGCCCCGACGAGATCATCATCTCAACCCATCCGGTGGGCCGCTCGCACTGGCTCGAGCGCGGCATCGTCGAAGCAGCGCGCGAGCGCTTCGCAGTTCCCGTCACCCACGTCGTCGTCGACCTCGAGGCCGAGGCGAGCCCCTAGGATTATTTCTGGTTCTTGATGAAGTCGACGAGGAGCTTCGCGTCGGCTTCTGTGACCTGACCCTTCTTGATGACTGAGCTCATGACGCCGGGCTGATAGCCCTCGACGATCTGCTTGTCGGGGTCGAGGATCGCGTCGAGCAAGTACTGGTCGTTTGCCATCACGGTCTTGCCGTCGGCGAGCTTGCGGGTCGAGCCCGCGACGCCCTTGAACGTCGGGCCGCTCGAAGCCGAGCCGTCGAGCGAGTGACAGCCCTGACAGCCCAGCGAGACATAGAGACCCATTCCTCCGCTGCCGGCGACGACCCCCGGGCAGGCGTCCTTGTCCTCGGCCGTCGCGGCGGCGCATTGGGCGACGTAGGCGGCGACGTCCTCCGCGTCCTGCCCTTCCACGAGGTTCGCAGGCATCGCGCTGCCCTCGATGGGGAACCGGATCTGGTCGAGGACGACGTTCTGGATCGTGCTCTCCCTGATGCCCTCCTCTTTGGAGCGCATGAATGCCGAGTCCAGGTTCGGACCGATCACGCCCTTCGCGCCGGCGTCCTTCATCGTGTGGCACTGCCCGCAGCGCCCCTCCCCCTGGAAGAGCTTCTTTCCCGTACTCGCGTTCCCGCCGTCCGTGGGCCCACCGGTGCCGCAGCCGCCCGCGACGAGAAGGAGCAACCCGGCCAGGAGAGCGCCCGGGACGAGCCTCAAGCTAAGAGGACTGGCTGGAGGCGCCGGTCTTGGCGAGCGCCTCGTCGCGGGTCGGATAGATCGTGAAGACGCGGTCGAGCCCGGTGATCTCGAAGATCTTCGTGATGTTGCGGTCGCTGCAGACGAGCGCAAGCCGGCCGTCCTGGGCGCGCAGCCGCTTGACGCCACCGACGAGGACACCGAGCGTCGTCGAGTCGATGAATGTCGTGTTGGAGAAGTCGACGACGACGTCCTTGCCGCCCTGGCCGATCACGTCGAGCAACTGCTGTTTGAACTCGGGGGCGGTGTACAGGTCGACCTCCCCAGTCAGCGATATGACGTAGGTGGCATCGTCGACCTTGTCGGTCTTCACGTCGAAGTTCACAGGCCCCTCCAAGTCCGCAGGAGTCTAACCCGAGGGAACCTGGCCGGCATTGGCCTGTAACTCGAGCAGCTTGATCTGCTGTCTGGCCTGCTGCGCCTCGGCGCTGTCCGGGGCGAGCTCGACCACCCGCGCGTAGGCCTTGACCGCGACCGCCGTGTTCTGGGCCTGATAGGCCGCCTGGGCGAGGAGGAGCTGCACGAGCACGTCGTCGGGATCGGCGCGGGCGATCCCCTGGTACAGCTCCGTCGCGCGCGAGTATGCGGTCTGGATGCCCGAGTACTGCTCCGTGAGCTTCTGGTTCGCCGCAGTGGTCAGCTCCTGGTCGATTCTCCCGGTGCCGAGCGCGCGCCCGAGGAGCGTGTTCTGCGGGAGGCCGAACACCGTGCCGCCCGTCGTGGCGGTCAGTTCCTCCTGGACGAGCGCCGCCTCTTCGCGGAGCGCCGTGGCCTGCCCCTCGTAGTCGCTCGCGAGCGTGCGCATGAAGTCGTAGTCCTTCGGCCGCGCTTCGAGGTAGCGCTCGCCGGCTGCGATCGCCTCGTCCGAGTTGTTCTGGCTGCGGTAAGCCTCGGACAGGTCCTTGTACGCGGCAAGGTTGCCGTTCTCGATCTTTTCTCGAGCGTCGCTGGCAGATGGGCCGCCGGTCCCGCCATCGGAGCGCTGGAAGAGGTCGCTGATCCCGCTGCCGCCGGTGCCGCCGATGCCGAAGGCCACGAAGCCGATCCCGAAGGCGAGCGCGAGGAAGACGAACATCCACTTCGCCTGGCGTCGGAGCTTCGGGAAGAACATGTCGCCCTCGACTGCGCTGAACTCGTGCCGTGCGCTTGCAGGGGCGGCCGCACCGCGCGCTTGCGGCTTGGGCGTGGGACCTTTGTTGCGACGGGCGCCTGACCTGGCCATACGTTCTTAGACTAGCTCCGCATGGGCGAGTTGGGTCCAGTCGAACTCTCTGCCGAGGCTCCGGAGCCGTTTGCGAGTCGCCTCGTCGCAGAGCGCGCCTGAGACTCCGGCCGCGTAAGCCGAGCGTGGATCGACGCCGAGTGACCGCGCGGCGTCGTAGTCACCTGTGAGATCGGTGTCGAACATGGCGGGGTCGTCGGTCGAGATCGAGCAGCGCACGCCTGCCGCGACGAGCTTCGGTAGCGGATGCTCGGTCAGAGAAGCGACCGCGCCGGTCCGGACGTTCGAGACCGGGGAGACGTCCAGGACGATTTCGCGTCGCGCCAGCTCGGCGACCAGAGCCTCGTCTTCGACGGCGCGGAAGCCGTGCCGAATCCGGTCGGCGCCGAGTGCATCCAGCGCTCCGCGGATGGAAGCCGGCCCCGCCACCTCTCCCGCGTGGGGCACCGAACCAAGGCCTTCGGACTTCGCCAGCGTGAACACCTCTGCGTACGGCTCCGGCGGGAACTGCGCCTCCAGGCCGCCCAGGCCCACTCCGACCACGCCGCGATCCCTGTACTTCGCCGCGTAGCGGACGACCGGCTCCGCCTCTTCCAGAGGGAAGCCTCGGACGATGTCGGGGGTCAGCCTGATCTCGACGTCGTGAAGCTCCCGAGCCTCCTCGGCCCCGTCGCAGTAGCCGGCGAAGATGTCGTCCCACGCAACCCCGCGCCTGACTCGCTCCGCCGGGGAGAAGATCCCCTCGAGGTAGACCGCTCCGTGCGCCGCTGCCTCTGCGGCGTAGTCGACCACGACCTGGCGAAAGTCCTCACGCGTTTGCAGAGCGTTCGTCGTCAGCACCCAGACCTCGATGAAATGCTCGAAGTCCCGGAACTCGTACAGCTCACGCAGCCCCTCGACGGTGTCGACCGGAAGCGCGTAGTCGTTTCGGCGGGCGATCTCGAGCAGCGTCTGCGGCCGGACCGTGCCCTCGAGGTGGACGTGCAGCTCGATCTTGGGGTACGTCACGGCGTGGACGCGAGCCCGGCGACTCCGGCCCGTTTCCAGCGGCGTTCCATGAACACCGCGAGCCAGATCGAGAGCTCGAACAGGATGAGCAGCGGAATCGTCTCCAGCACGAGCGACACCGGGTCAGCCGTTGGCAGGAGGACTGCGACGACGAACATGAGGATGAAGCCTGCCTTGCGGTTCCGGCGCAGGACGTCGGTCGACAGGACGCCCAGCCGAACGAGCGCCAGGATGAAGATCGGCAGCTCGAAGACGAGCGCGAGCGCGACGAGCATGAAGGCCGCGAACGAGTAGTAGTAGCTCGCCCGGATTTCGATCTGGTACAGGTGCGAGTCGTAGTTCGTCAGAAAATTGATCGCCGGGGGAAGAACGACCCAGTAGGCGAAGGCGATGCCTGCCGCGAAGAGGAGCGTGGAGATGGCCACGAAGATCGCGACGACTCGCTGGGCGTGCTCCTCGACTGCCGGCGCGAAGAAGCTCCAGAGCTGCCAGAGGATCACCGGCAGCGCCAGGGCGAACCCTGCCCAGAGGCTGACCTTGATCGACGTCGTGAGCGGCTCGAGGACGCCGAAGGTGATCGGTTTCTTGTCGTCGGGCAGCGGTACGCTCAGCCACTCGATCAGCTGCTCGTGGAAGATGAAGGCGACCACGAAGCAGGCGGCGAGCGACAGGAGTGCGATCAGAAGCCGGCTGCGGAGCTCGTCGAGGTGCTCGACGAGTGACGCCTCCTCGCCGTGGCCAAGGCGCCGTGGCAGCCTCATCTCCTGGCCCTAGGAAGGAGGGTCGTCGCGCCGCGGAGCGGCCGGGACGGGAGTCTCTTCGCGTGCAGGCGGGATCTCCGCAGGCTTGTCGTCATTGCCCGTCACCGAGTCCTTGAACTCGCGCATCCCCCTGCCCAGCGAGCGCCCCATCTCGGGCAGGCGCTTGGGGCCGAAGACGAGCAGCACGACCAGGAGAATGAGGAGCAGCTCCCACAGCGGAATCCCAAAAGGCACGTTCAGAGAGTAGCAGCGGGGGTAGTCAAAGACAGGTCAGCTACGATGGACAAAGCGGGGCGAAAAACCGCTCCGGGAAAGGGTTTTGGACCGCACAAAGTGGCATTGCTCGAGCTGAAAGACCTGCACGTCGCCCTCGAAGACGGCACCGAGATCGTCAAGGGCGTCGACCTCGCCGTGAGCCCGGGGGAGATCCACGCGCTCATGGGCCCGAACGGCTCGGGCAAGTCCTCGCTCGCGTACGCGCTGATGGGCCACCCCGCCTACGAGATCACCAGCGGGGAGGCGCTCTTCGACGGCCAGGAGATCGCCGAGATGGGCGCCGACGAGCGTGCGCAGCTGGGCTTGTTCCTCGCGTTCCAGTACCCGCACGCGGTTCCAGGCGTCACCGTCACGAGCTTCCTGCGCTCGGCGCTGAACGCGATCCGGAAGGCGCGCGCCGGCGGCGAGGACGATCCCGTGCCGGTTCCAGAATTTCGCAAGGACATGCTGGCCGCGATGGAGCACCTGAAGATCCCGCGCGAGCTCGCGCAGCGGTATCTGAACGACGGCTTCTCCGGCGGGGAGAAGAAGCGGGTCGAGATCCTCCAGATGGCGATGCTGAAGCCACGCATCGCGATCCTCGACGAGACCGACTCGGGGCTCGACATCGATGCGCTCAAGATCGTCGCAACCGGTGTCAAGGAGCTCGTCGGCTCCGAGACCGGCGCGCTCATCATCACCCACTACCAGCGGATCCTGAACTACGTCGAGCCCGATTTCGTGCACGTCTTCGTCGACGGACGTATTGTCGAGGAAGGCGGCCCCGAGCTCGCGCACAAGCTCGAGGCCGAAGGGTACGAGGCGTTCATGCCTGAACCAGTTGTAGGAAGCGAGGCCTAGTGGCTCTCACAGAGACCGAAGTCGTCGGCGGGATCAAGACCGAGTACAAGTACGGCTTTCACGACCCCGAGGACTACTTCTTCAAGTCGGGCCGAGGCCTCTCGCACGAGCTGGTCGCGGCCATCTCCGAGCACAAGAACGAGCCGCAGTGGATGCGCGATTTTCGGCTCAAGTCGCTCGACTACTTCCTGGCGCGCCCGCTCCCGGAATGGGGCGGCAATGTCGCCGAGATCGACTTCGACAACATCTTCTATTACATCCGGCCGACCGAGAAGCAGGCGAAATCCTGGGAAGACCTCCCGCCGGACATCAAGAACACCTGGGACCGCCTCGGTATCCCCGAGGCCGAGAAGAACTACCTCGCGGGTGTGGGCGCGCAGTACGAGTCCGAGGTCGTCTACCACAAGCTGAAGGAGGACCTGGAGGCTCAGGGCGTCCTGTTCCTCGACATGGACTCCGGCCTGCGCGAGCACGAGGAGCTCGTCAAGGAGTACTTCGGGACGATCATCCCTCAGAACGACAACAAGTTTGCAGCTCTGAACTCGGCAGTCTGGTCGGGCGGCTCGTTCATCTACGTGCCCCCGGGAGTGAAGATCGAGATGCCGCTCCAGGCCTACTTCCGCATCAACGCGGAGAACATGGGCCAGTTCGAGCGAACTCTGATCATCGTCGACGAGGACGCCTATGTGCACTACGTCGAGGGCTGCACGGCGCCGGTCTACTCGAGCGACTCGTTGCACTCCGCTGTCGTCGAGATCATCGTCAAGCCGGGTGGGCGCTGCCGGTACACGACGATTCAGAACTGGTCGAACAACGTCTACAACCTCGTGACCAAGCGCGCGGTCGCCTACGAGAACGCGACGATGGAGTGGGTCGACGCGAACCTCGGCTCGAAGCTGACGATGAAGTACCCGGCGATCTGGCTGATGGGCGAAGGCGCCCACGGTGAGGTGCTCTCGATCGCGTTCGCCGGCCAGGATCAGCACCTAGACGCGGGCGGCAAGTGCGTCCATGTCGCGCCGAACACGTCCTCGATCATCACGTCGAAGTCGATCTCGCGAGGAGGTGGGCGCGCGAGCTATCGCGGCCTGCTCGAGGTGGCGAAGGGCGCCGAAGGCTCGAAGTCGAAGGTCGTCTGCGACGCGCTCATCCTCGACGAGGACTCGCGTTCGGACACGTATCCCTACATCCGGATCGACGAGTCGAACGTGGACATCGGCCACGAGGCGACCGTGTCCAAAATCGGCGATGAGCAGCTCTTTTACCTCATGTCGCGTGGTCTCTCCGAGGCCGAGGCTTCGGCAATGGTCGTCTCCGGCTTCGTCGAGCCGATCACGAAGGAGCTCCCCCTGGAGTACGCCGTCGAGATGAACCGCCTGATCCAGCTCCAGATGGAAGGTTCCGTCGGTTGATCACTGTTGAGCGGGCGGATTTCGTTTCCGTTCCGGTGCAGGACATGGAGCGGGCCAAGCGCTTCTACAGCGAGACGCTGGGCATTCACAGCCCGAATCTCGACAAGGGCTGGCCCGAGTTCGAGACCGGTAGCGTGAGCCTCTATCTCGTCGACCCGACGCAGATGGGCAAGGAGTTCAAGGCGCACGAGTTCCACATCGCCCTGCGGGTTCCCGACGTCGCGGCCGCGCGCGAGACACTCGAAGAGGCGGGGGTCGAGTTCCAGGGAGAGATCCTCGACACAGGCGTGTGTCATATGGCGTTCTTCTCGGACAGCGAGGGAAACGCGTTGATGCTGCATCGCCGCTACGCGCCGTCGGAATGATCGAGGTCGAGCAGGTCGACTTCGTGTCGGTGCCGACTCGGGACTCGGCCCGGGCGGTCAAGTTCTATCGCGAGGTGTTCGGGCTTTCCGAGAGCGAATACACCGAGGCCGAGATCGAGACGCCGAACGTCACGCTCTCGTTCTGGGATCCGGAGAGTCAGGGTGAGCAGTTCGTCGCGAATGAGAGCGGCATCGCGTTTCTCGTCGCCGACGTGGAAGCCGCGGTCGAGGAGTTTCGCACTGCCGGAGGCGAGGTCATGGGCATCGAGGACAGCGGCGTCTGCCACATGGGCTTCGTGAAGGATCTCGACGGCAACGTGCTGATCCTTCACCGGCGCTATGCACCAAAGGAGAAGCGTGACCAGGGCTGACCTGCTGGAGCGCTACCGGGAGATGCCTCTTCCGAACACGACCGAGGAGTCGTGGCGGTTCACGGATCTCAAGGGCTTCGATCCGGACGCTTTCACCGCAAACGGCGCCGATTCCTTGCAACAGACTGTTGCCAGGAAGTCCATGTTGGACATCGACGTGGCCGGTCTGGCTTCCGTCGACTCAGGCGGCATCGAGATCGAGAACGCGCCCGACGGCATTCGCTTCGAGGTCCTCGACGACTCCCATCCGCAGCTGGGAGAGCTCGTCGGGCCCGACGAGAAGTTCGCCGCCCAGAACGCTGCGAGCTGGCAGCACGGTCTGCTCGTCCATGTCCCGAAGGGCGTGGTCGTGGAGCGGCCGCTCTACGTCCGGATCGCGAACCCGCCGGACGGCGGCGCGCTCTTCTGGCGCCTGCTCGTGATCGCCGAGCCCGAGAGCCGGTTCAGCCTGATCGAGGAGCTCGCGTCTCCCGACCCCGATCTCGCCGGCTACTCGAACGCCGTCGTCGAGCTCTTCGTGGGGCAGGGCGCGAAGGTCGAGTACGTCTCCCTCCAGAACCTGGCGCGGGAGACGTGGCACTTCGCCTCGCATCGGGCCCGCGTCGGGCGCGACGCCGAGCTCGACTGGGTCGCGGGCGGCTTCGGGTCGAAGAAGGGCAAGGTGCGGATCGAGAACGACCTCGACGGCCAGGGCGCAACCTCTCGGGTCACGGGCGCTTACTTCGCCGACGGCGACCAGCATCTCGACTACGACACGCTTCAGAAGCACATCGCGCCGAACACGACCTCGGACTTCGCCTTCAAGGGCGCGCTGCGAGACCGGGCAACCGCTGTCTGGCGGGGCATGATCAAGGTCGAGCCCGAGGCCCAGAAGACGAACGCCTACCAGGAGAACCGCAACCTTCTGCTCTCGCCGGACGCTCACGCCGATTCGATCCCCGGCCTAGAGATCCAGGCGAACGACGTCCGCTGCACGCACGGGGCGACGGTCAGCCAGGTCGACCGCGAACAGCTCTTCTACGCAATGGCGCGCGGCCTGACGAAGGCCGATGCCGAGCGCCTGATCCTGCGCGGCTTCTTCCAGGACGTGCTCGACCGGATCGAGCTCGAGCCGGTCCGCGAAGCCCTGGGCGAGGCGCTCGAAGCCCGAATTCCGCAGGGTTAGCAGCGATTTCTTTCTGAACTCCGTACGGCGGCTTAACAACTCGGTCGTATCGTCGTTCTCGTGCCGCGGATAGCCCTCATGGCAGCGTTACTGGCCGGGCTCGCCGTCGCAGTTCCATCGTCTGCACAGGTCGGCAACGGCAAGATCGCGTTTTCGAACCGGGTCGGCATCTACAGCGTCAACCCCGACGGAACCGGGCTCACGCAGCTCAGGCGGGGCGACAATGTCGGCAACCCGCACTGGTCGCCCGAGGGCTCTCAGCTCGCGTTCACGAGCTTCGAGAACGACTACAAGGTGTACGTCGTCAATGCGGACGGAAGCAACGTGCACGTCGTGGCGTCGGGTGACGCCTCCGCCGCCTTGGGCTCACAGCCCTGGTCTCCGGATGGGATGGAGATTGCCTATCGCGGTGGAAACGACGTCTACGTCGTGAGCTCGGCCGGAGGGCCGGCTCGTCGGCTGACGTTCAACGGCGACGCGGGTCGTCCGGTCTGGTCTCCGGTCGGCTCGGAGCTGGTGTATTCGCGCACGTTGCAGAATCGCTCGGAGCTCTTCGTGATCGACGCGGGCGGCGGCACGGCAACTCAGATCACGCAAAGCGGTCCGGACCTGACATTGAACGAGGACCCGGCATGGTCGCCCGACGGCCAGGTCGTCGCATTCGTCCGTGACGTCAACGGTCTCCGCAGCCTCTACACCGTTCATTCCGACGGAACAGAGCTCCACCGGGTGACGGGCATCCTCGGCCGCGGCTATGACGCACCGTCCTGGTCGCCTGACGGGGCGAGGATCGCGTTTTCGACGTGGTTGGACTCTCGATACTCACAATACGCCGGGCCGGGCCGACAGATCTTCACCGTCAACGTCGACGGTTCCGGGGAAAGACCGCTGACGGAAGGTGCGACGCGCTCTTGGACCGACTCGGGCCCGATCTGGTCGCCCGACGGTGAGCAAATCCTCTTCGTGCGATATTCAGATCGCGCGCGTCCGTACACCATGAATGTCGACGGAAGTTGTGAAGGAGCGCTTGTACCCGATCAGGACGAAGGCTGGTCGGGCTCGTGGCAGCCCATTCCCGGCGGCCCTTCAGCCGGGGCGAAGCGTTGCCATGCAGTGTCGGTCGAAGCAAGCATCGAGACCTCCTCCGGCCGGATCACGGCCGTCGTTGGGAACGAGGGCACCGAGACGCTCACCGATGTCGTGTTGTTCGCGCAGGGCGCAAGCGTTGTCAGCTTGACCTCCGGACAGGTCGAATCGGGTCGAGGAACGTGCCGGAGGCGCTCCGGCTCGTACTCGTGCCGCATTCCGCGTCTCGACCGGGGTGAACGCGTTCAAGTCTGGATCGTGGCGGAGGCGCGCCGTGTCACCTACCTCAATGACCCGAAGCCTGCGGAAGAAGTTGGGCTGACAACACCGATCTCGGTGAGCGCCGCACAGGGTCTCCTCGAGTCGGGACGTGAGTCGGAGTCGCTCTGGTACTCGCTGCCCACGTGCTCGACACGTACTGCGGGCGGCGGAACGATCAAGGGCACCAGCTATGTGGATCGAATCTGCGGTCGCAAGGGAGCCGACCGCATTTTCCCGAGGGGCGGGCGGGACGCGGTCCAGGCAGGAGCCGGACCGGACTACATCTTCTCTGCGAACGACGGTCGCCGCGACAACATCTCGTGCGGAGGAGGGCGTGACCGTGTGATCGCCGACCGGCGCGACCGTGTCTCGGGGAACTGTGAGCGCGTCAGCCGTCGCTAGGGGCCTAGCGTTCCTGGCCGTTCTGCTCGTTGTCGTCTCTTCGCCTGCCTCGGCGGCCACTCCTGCCCGCCCTGGATTCGACACGAACGCCCGGGTCTCGCCGGACGGGCGCTGGATCATCTTCGACCGGTACTTCTCCTCGGCCAACCGCTACTCACCGCCGTTGCTCTCACTCAGGATCGTCGACCCGGAAGGGCGAGCTGAGCGGGAGCTCGTCCCCCTGAGCGAAGTTTCTATCGACGCGAAGTGGACGGCGGGCAACCTCCTCCATGTCGCGCCGGCCCGGGAGACCCCCTTTCTCATGAACCCGGAGGACGGCACACGTATCGGGCCGGCGGTACCCGCATCCGCCTTCTCTCCCGACGGGCGCTGGATCGCATACGCCAAAGAGGGCGAGCTCTGGGTCTCGTCGCCGGACGGCTCGAACGCGCGCCGGGTAGCCGTCGCGTCGGGCTGGATCTACGTCGGAGACTTCTCGCCGGACTCGACCCGGCTCACATACTCGTTCAGCCTGACCGGCGAAACAGATGCCTCAGAGATCGTCGCGGTCGACGGAACGGGCCGCGTGAGACTGAAGGAAGCTCCGGTGATCGGTTCTGGGGCCTGGGCTCCTGATAGCAGTGCCGTCGTCCTCATGGCCCAGAACGACACCGGCCGGTACCGACCGCCGATGATCTACGTTGCGAGTGCCGACGGCACGAGTGTCCGACGGCTCGTCGAGGGCTACGCGGATCTCACCGGAGTGGTCCCCCCACGGGAACTGGATCGCCTTCGTGCGGCAGGTCCGGACTCGCCTGGAGGATCGCTACTACCTGACGCTCGTCCGCCCCGACGGAAGCGGCCTGCATCAGGTCACGCGGGCGGAAAGCGCGACCTGGCTGAGCGACGGCCGGCGGATGCTGATAAACGGGTAGCGGCAAGTGCCAGCGGGCGGGGATCCTCGAGATCGACGTCTTTCGGCACACCGTCAAGCGGCTGACGAACCGGTGTCGCATCGCAGGGACCCCGCAAGCCGACAATCTCCGAGGGACGAGCCTCCGCGACCTTCTTCACGGCCTGGGCGGCGACGACAGGATCGCGGGCCTCGGCGGCGAGGACGACCTTTTCGGGGGACCTGGAAACGACGTCCTGCTCGCGCGCGACGGCCGTTACGACCGCCTCGATTGCGGTCCCGGCCGCGACAGAGTCGTCGCTGACCGGCACGACCGAGTCGTAAGAAACTGCGAGCGCGTCAGCCGGCGTTAGCCGCTAGGTGACCACGGCGCCGCGGTAACACGCCTGGAGGTGCCTCGGGTTGCGCGTCGCTCCGTCGCAGAGCGCCTTACGCTTGTTCAGATCGGGGTCCAGGGAGCCGAGGATCTCGCCGATTCCCTGCCAGCAGTAGTCGCGCGTGCTCGGCGGAGCCGTGTTGCAGAGCCCCTTCGCACGGTCCGCCTTCACATCCGTGTAGGTCATGTCCTTGGACGCCGCGTAGATGCACTCGCGCGCAAGGTCTCCACCGACCTTGCAGATGTCGAGGATCCGGGCTGGGTCCAGGCGCGTGAAGCCCGAAGCGTCGCGCCCGAGCGACTGGAAGCAGATCCTCACCCAGTTGCGCTCAGCCTTCCGGCAGACCTTGGCCGCCTTGCTCCAGTTGTAGTTCACCTCCGGCAGGATGCGAGCGGTCACCAGGTCGTAGCAGAAGAACTTGTGCCGCTCGGCAACCGAGTTACACGGGTAGAGCAGGTCGTCGTCCTTGAGCCACCGCGACTTCACTCCATAGGAGGACGCGTAGTTCTCCATGAAGACGCCACCGGTGCACGAGAGCCCATCCGACCCGTTCTGGAGCTCGTCACAGGTCTTCAGCGAGCCCGGCAGGTCGTAGCCCGTGTAGATCATCAAGCCGTGCCCGAGGCCGTGAACGCACTGGTAGGCGATGAAGTCGGTCTTCCGGATCTTCGGATCCGCGCAGAACGTCCTCGCCGCCTCCCCTAGCTCCTCCTGGGGGATCCCGAGGAAGGCTCGCTCGAGGATGCCGTGGTAGTAGCCAGACGTGCAACTCGGCCTACCGGCGACGAACGCTTGGCCGACCTCGCCGTCGTAGTGCTTGAGCGCTCCGCCACCGATCGCGTGCGAGATCCGGTGGCAGTCCGCTTCGATCGGGCCGGGCTGGGCGATCTGCTCGTCGAAGAGATCGAGCGCGGCCTCGGGGCCATCGTTGTACGCGATGTTCGCAAAGGCCTGTTCGTAGCAGCGGTTGTCGCCCGCCGCGCAGTCCTCCAGCTTCGTGTCGTCAGGCTCGAACCCGGCGGCGACGGAGCCGCCGCCGGTCGCTTTCCGTGTGGCGTCGGCGACGAACACCGCGACGTCGTCGATCTCCTGCGCGCTCAGCTTGTCCGAGAACGACGGCATCCCAACACCGCCGTTTTGCACCTGCCGGGCCACTCGCTCCTTCTCGGGCTTGCTCTGATCGAGATTCGGGCCGACAGTCCCGGTCGCGTCGGCAGCGGAAAGCGTGTGGCAGCCCCCGCAACCGGCGTCGGCAAATACCTTCGCGCCCGGCGAGTTGGTGTCCGAGGCGCTCGGCTTGTCGTCGCCGCCGCAGCCCGAGACCGCGACCACCGCCGCCCCGACGAGAAGAACTGCCCTGAACGAAACTCGACCCACTCGTCACATTGAAGCCGAAGCTTGGACACGAGTCGAGTTTCGAACCGCATGAGCTAGGCGTCTGCCGGTTCTCGGGCTACGCTTTTTGCCGTGGGGGTGATGGGAAGAGATTCCGCCCGTTCGGCGATCGCGCGCCGTCCCGACGCCCTTTCCATGCGCTTCCTGCCGCTTTGGCTGGGTCTTGCCTGCGGCCTGGCGTCGCTCGCTTACTACGAGCGGTCAGGCTACGACCGCAGGATGCTCCTGCTCTGGTCAGCGAGCCTTGTCCTGCTCGCCGCGTTCTTTGCGAGCCGGTCGAGATTTTGGCCGCGGATCGAACTGCTCGACGTCGTCTTGCCGGCGGGGCTGGTCGCCGCCATCTCTCCGCTCTATCTCGCCGTCTTGTACCGCTGGCCGGTGCAGGTCAACTCCGACGAAGTGGAGGTCATGGCGGCTGCGAAGTCGTATGCCGCTCTGACCGGCGTCGACCCGTTTGGAGTCAGCTGGTACCTCAGCCGGCCCGCGCTCCTCTTCATCGGCTGGGGGAAGCTCGGCGACCTGCTCGGTGGAGTCGACCTCTACCACATGCGGCTTCTGCACGCGCTCTGCGGATTGCTCGTGGTCGCCGCGTCGTACGCGCTCCTGAGACAAGTACTTCCTCGCGGCTGGGCCCTCGTCGCGACGCTCATCTTCGGCACGTCTCACGCGTTCTTCATGCTCAGCCGGCTCGCGATGCGCGAGAACACGGCCGTCCTCGCCGAGGTCGTTGCGCTTGCACTGCTTCTCTGGGGCATTCGCTCGAACCACGAGCTGGCGACGTTCCTCGGCGGCCTCGCCGCGGGGCTCGGGTTCTACGTGTACTTCCCGTCCCGGATCGCCTTTCCGCTCTGGATCCTGTTCCTGGTTGGCCTCGCGCTTCTCTACCGGTCGCGGTTTGCGCGGCGGAGGCTCCTCGTGCACGGGTCGATCGTCGTTGCCGGTGTCGTCTTGATGGCAGCGCCCATCGTGATCGCCGAATCGAAGATCCCGGAGGGCGGCCAGCAGCCCAACAAGGAGACGCTCCTCTTCTACAAGGAGGCCAGGGAGGTTCAGCGTGCCTGGGTCTTCAAGGACACCGAGTGGGAGGGGTACAAGCACAACGTCAAAGCGGGCCTGGCGACGTTCAACAGCAAGACCGTGGATCACGCGTGGATCTACCCGAACCGGGGCCACGGTTTCGTCGACCCGCTCACCGGCATCCTGCTCTGGCTTGGGGCCGCGACCGTCGGCCTGGCTCTCTGGCGCCGGCGCGACGACGACGGTGCTTTCCTGATGCTCGGCGGCTTCGTCGCACTCTGGCTGGCCTTTGCGCTCGTGATCAACAAGGCTCCGAACTACACGCGGCTGCTGATCGCGCTTCCCTTCGTCGCATACCTGGTCACCGAAGCGATTCGCTGGCTCGCCACCAGGTGGAGCTCGGTCCGCTATGCGCCGGTGGCCATCGCGGGCACGATCGTGACGGCCATCGTGGTCTGGAACGTGGCGATCGCGTGGGATTTCGTCCAGGAAGGACGCGACCTCGGCGAGCCGATCGGGAGCACGGGGCGCTACGTCCAGTCTCACAGTGACACTCCCGGCCAGGAGTTCTTCGTCACCACTCCCGCCGCGAACGTGGGCGATCTGAGCTACTTCAGCTTCGGCCCCGCGGAGGGGAGACTTCGGATCTTCGCGGGCAACGACGCTCAGGTGAACAACGCCCTCGACCCGACTCAGCTCGCCAGCTCCTTCAACGGCAGCCCGCCGTTCGCGCTCTTCATGAGACGCAGGGTCTGGTCGATGGTGGGTCCCTTCCTCGCCGAGAGGTATCCGGAGGGTCGTCTACGCAACGTCGTCCCCGAGGGGACCCACGTCGTGTTCGAGGTCCCGCGCTAGAACCTAGTGCCGGCCGGGTGCGGGAGCCGATTCGGCTAGGCATTTCTTCAACGACTGACTACCCTTGGTCCCGGCGTGGGGGTCATAGGCGGACATACCGCTCGAGAGGCGATCGATGGCTTACGGAGCCGTCCGGCCGCTCGGTTTCTGCCGCATGCAGCTCTCGGAATCGGGCTTGCGCTCGGCGCGGGAGCGCTTCTCCGCTACGAGGGCTCGGGCTACGGCCGCAGCGTGCTCTCGCTGTGGATCGCCGCTCTCGGCGTCCTGAGCGTTTTCTTCTGGTCGAGATCTCGATCAGTGCCTCGGATCGCGCGGCTCGACGTCGCGATCTCAGGTGGCCTGGCTTTCCTCTTCGCCCCGCTGTACCTCCATGCCCTCGACCGTTGGCCGGTGCAGGTGAACGCGGACGAGGTCGTGGTCACGTCCGTCGCGAGGGACTACGGCGCCCGGGTGGGCGTCGATCCCTTCGGGATCAGCAACTATCTCGCGCGTCCTTCGGGTCTTTTCGTGCTCTGGGGAAACTTGGCCGAGCTCTTGGGGGAGGTAGACCTCTACAACGTGCGGGTGCTGCATGCCCTCTTCGGGCTGCTCACGATCGCCGCCGCCTATGTCTTGCTCCGCCAGCTCCTTCCGCGGTGGTGGGCCGTCTTTGCCACCGCACTCGTCGGCATCAATCACGCGTTCCTGATGATCAGCCGCCTGGCGATGCGCGAGAACACCGCTGTGCTCGTTGAAGTCGTCGCGCTCGCCCTGCTCTTCTGGGGCCTCCGGAAAGATCACGAGCTGGCGACGTTTGCCGGCGGACTCGTGGCCGCCCTCGGTATGTACGTGTACGTGCCGGGGAGAGCGGTTTTTCCGCTCTGGGTGTTCTTCTTGCTCCTCTGCCTCTTCCTTAGGCGGGATCTCTTTCCCCGGCGGCAGCTTGCACGCCTGGGGGCGATCGCGGCGGCCGGCTTCGTCCTGATGGCGGGCCCCGTGATGATTGCCGAGTCGAAGATCCCGTCGACGACGAACACGCCTCAGAGCGACGTCCTGTTCATCAACAAGGAGGCTCGTGAGCTCCAGCAGGGCTGGGTCTTCGCACCCAGCTTCTGGGAGGCCTACAAGACGAACATCTCGCACGGTCTCGGCGCCTTCAACAACAACGAGGAGGACAACGCGTGGATTTACAAGCACCCCGGTCACGGCTTCGTCGATCCGCTGACCGGGATCCTGCTCTGGCTCGGGGTCGGTGTCGTCGCGGTCGGCCTCGTGCGGCGACGCCGGCGAGACCTTGCTGCCCTGCTCGTTCTGGGCAGTTTCGTCGTCCTCTACCTCTCGTTTGCATTCCTGATCAACAAGGCTCCGTCCTATCCCCGAATGCTGATCATTCTTCCCTTCGTCGCCTACCTGGTGACGGAAGGGGTTCGCTGGCTCGCCGACAGGTGGCGGACGGTTCGTCTTGGCTCTGTCCTGGTGACAGCCGGGCTCCTGTCCGCGATCGTCGTCTGGAACGCCTCGATCGCCTGGGACTTCATCCAGGACGGGCGCAAGCACGGCGAGCCGATCGGCAGCACAGCGAACTACGTGAAGGCGCATCGAGACGTCCCCGGTCAGCGCTTCTACTTCGCGAACCAGGACACCAACGGATCCTTGAGGTACTACGAGTGGGGCGATCCGGACTCCCGAATCGCGCTATCGGTCCGCGATAGCTCTCAACTCGGCGGAACGATCGATCCGTCGGCTCTCTCCGGCTTCGAGGCGAGCCCCCCGTTCGCGCTCTTTATGAGGCGGGGCGCGTGGAACAGCGGGTCGAGCTATCTCGTGGACAGGTATCCGCAGGGTCGGCTCCGCAACGTCATGCCGGACGGAACGCGGGTCGTCCTCGAGGTCCCAGCTTCGTAGGTCTGGGGAGCTTGCCCGCCGTTCGTCTGCAGACCGCAGGCCTTGGAGTCGGCCTCGCGCTCGGAGCGGCGGCGCTCCTGCGCTACTACAGCTCGGGCTACGGCGGCGGCATGCTCGTCCTGTGGCTGGCCGCCCTCGCGGCCCTGAGCGTCTGCTTCTGGTCGAGATCCAGGTCAGTGCCTCGGATCGCGCGGCTCGACATCGCGATCTCGATTGGGCTGGCTCTCGTCTTCTCGCCGCTGTACCTCATGGCCCTCTTCAGGTGGCCTGCTCAGGTGGATTCCGACGAGATCGTGATCACATCGGTGATCAAGGAGTACGGCGCGGCCTCCGGCGTCGATCCATTCGGGGTCAGCAACTATCTCGCCCGCCCGTCGGGTCTCTTCGTTCTCTGGGGGAACCTGGCCGAGCTCATGGGCGGCGTCGATCTCTACAACGTGCGCGTGCTGCACGGCCTCTTCGGCCTGCTTACGATCGCCGCTACGTACGCGCTGCTCCGTCTCTTGCTCCCACGAGGCTGGGCCGTCTTCGCCACGGTGCTCGTCGGAACAAATCACGCCAGCTGGATGATCAGCCGGATGGCGATCCATGACAACACCGCCGTGCTCGTCGAGGTCGTCGCGCTCGCCCTGCTCTTTTGGGGCCTCCGGAAAGATCACGAGCTGGCGACGTTTGCCGGTGGATTCGTGGCCGCCATCGGCATGTACGTGTACGTGCCGGGGAGAGCGGTCTTTCCACTCTGGGTGCTGTTCCTGGTCCTCTGCGCCTTCGTCCGGCGGGATCGGTTCCCGCGTCGGCAGCTCGTGCGGCTCGGAGCGATCGCAGCGGCGGGCTTCGTCCTGATGGCTGGACCATTGCTGATCGCCGAGTCCAAGATCCCAGCGACCGACAGTCCTCAGAGCGATGTCCTGCTAGTCCACGCGGAGGCTCGTGAGTTCCAGAGGGCATGGATCTCCGCGGACAGCGTTTGGGAGGGCTACAAGACGAACGTGGTGCACGGCCTCGGCGCTTTCAACAACAACGAGCTCGACAACTCCTGGATCTACGAGAACCCTGGCCATAGCTTCGTCGACCCGCTGACCGGGATCCTGCTCTGGGTCGGAGCCGGTGTCGTGACGGTCGGCCTCGTGCGGCGCCACCGACGAGATCTCGCGTCGCTGCTCGCCCTGAGCAGCTTCGTCGCCCTATGGCTCTCCCTTGCATTTCTGGTCAACAAGGCGCCTGCGTACACCCGGATGCTGATCATCCTCCCCTTCGTCGCCTACCTGGTGGCCGAAGGAGCTCGCTGGCTGGCTGGGAGATGGTCCACGGTCCGCTTCGGCCCGGCGCTGGTGACGGGCGGGATCATCTCCGCGGTTGTCGTCTGGAACGCCGCGATCGCCTGGGACTTCATCCAGGAAGGGCGCAAGCATGGTGAGCCAATCGGGAGCACTGCGCGCTACGTGGACGCCCATCGAGACATCCCGGGCCAGCGGTTCTACTTCGTCAACCAGGACGACAGCGACAGTTTCAGGTACTACGTCTGGGGCGAGACCGACTACCGGATTGCGCTCTTCGTCCGCGATCGATCTCAGCTGGGCGGCACGATCGAACCGGGGAGCCTTTTGGCTTTCACCGCGCGACCGCCGTTCGCGCTCTTCATGAGGCGCGGCGCATGGAGATTCGGGGGGGCCGTTCTCGCCGACAGGTATCCGCTGGGCCGCCTGCGCAACGTCACGCCGGACGGCACGCGCGTCGTCCTCGAGGTTCCCGGCTAGAACCGGGCGCCGGCGCCGTCGAGACAGTCCTGGAGGTCGCGGCCCTTTGCGAACTCCTCGCAGGCGGCGGTCTTGCCGGGGACGTCCGCATGCTGTGTCCCGAGAATCGAGCCGACCCCGAAGAAGCAGCGTGAGCGGAACTTCTGCTGCACGGCCTCGCAGAGCTCCTTCGCCCCGAAGTCTCGCGAGTTGTTGTTGAGGATGTCACGAGCCGCGCCGTACAGGCACGACTCCTGTCCGCTTCCCGCCATGGCACAGAGCTCACGGATTCGATCGGGGTTCTGCACGGCGGTCCCCGAGACGTCGCGCCCGTAGGACTCGAAGCACGTCTCCACCCACGCGGGCTCGCTCTTGCGGCACCAGTCCGCCGTCTTGACCCAGTCTCCCCCGACGTTCGGGAGGATGTGGGAGGTCACGAGCAGATAGCAATAGAGCTTGTCGCGCCGCTCGACGAGCTTGGTGTTGCAGGGGTAGAGAAGCTTCGTGTTGCTCAACCACGTCGTCTTGAGGCCGAACGACGAGCTCTGGTTCTCCATGAAGACGCCACCGCTGCAGGCCACCTTGTCGAACTCGGTGTTCAGCTGGTGGCAGTAGTCGAGGGCCTTCGGGAGATCGAGGCTCGTGTACAGCATCAGCCCGTGACCGAGGCCGTGGTCGCACTGGTAGTAGATGAATGCGTTCGACTTGATCTCGTCGTCCTCGCACGCCGACGCTGCGACGGCACCGACCTCGTCGGCACTGACGCCGGCGAGCTTCCACTGCAGCAGGCCGTGGTAGTAACCCGAGCCGCAGGTCGCGTCGCCGTCGGCGAACGCCTTTCCGACGTCGCCCTCGAAGTGGAGCAGCCCGCCCGCCCCGATCTTGTGGGCGATTGGATGGCAGCCGCCCTGGACGACGGGATCCGTGCTCGAAAGCTCGGCGAGCTTCTCGAGCGCGGCTTTCGGGCCCTCGTCGTATGCGAGATTGCCGAACGCCTGCTGGAAGCAGGCTCCGTCGCCGGTGCAGTCCTCGACCTTCTTGTCGTCGGGCTCGAAGGAGATCTTGCCGGCCTGGCCGGACCCGGCTGCGGTCGCGACGAAGCCTGCGACCTGGTCGATCTCGGCCGCGCTCAGCTTGTCGGCGAACGAGGGCATGCCGTTGCCCCCCGTCCGTACCTGCTCGGCGACGCGCTCCTTGTTCGGCTTCGTCTCGTCGAGGTTCGGCCCCACGGTTCCGGTCGCTTCCGCGGCCGCCATCGTGTGGCAGTTGCCGCAGCCGGATTCGGCGAAGATCTTCGCGCCCGGCGATCCGCCGCCGTCTCCGTCTCCGTCGCTGTCCGAGCTTCCGCCGCCGCAGCCGGCCATCGCCAGCGCGAGGAAGGCAAGCGCGAGGGCAATCGGTGCGAGGCGCTGCATGCCGAACATTGAAGCGCAAAGGCCAGCCGGAGCGAAGCCTGTACCGACTCTTTGGGAGGTTTGACGGCCCGCAGCTTCAATATGAGCTGAATGGACAACGAGAGACCCCCCGAGTATTCGCTCGTCGTCCCGGTCTACAACGAGGAAGAGACGCTCCCCGAGCTGCTGCGCCGACTCGCACTCCTGCTCGGAAAGATGGACGGCGAATGCGAGGTCATTCTCGTGGACGACGGCAGCAGCGACCGCGGTTACGAGCTCATGGCGGAGACACGCGAGAAGGATCCCCGCTTCAAGCTGCTCCGCCTGTCACGGAACTTCGGCCATCAGATCGCGGTCACCGCGGGCCTCGACGCAGCCTCGGGCAACGCCGTGATCGTCATGGATGCGGACCTCCAGGATCCGCCCGAGGTCGCGCTCGACCTGGCGGCGCGCTGGCGGGAAGGATTCGACGTCGTCTACGCCATTCGCGAGGAGAGGCGTGGCGAGAGCCCCTTCAAGCGCGCGACCGCGAAGCTGTTCTACCGCACCTTCCGCCGCATGACCGACGTCGATGTGCCGCTCGACGTCGGCGATTTCCGACTCGTCGATCGCCGCGCGCTCGACGCGTTCAGGTCGATGCGCGAGTCGAACCGCTACGTGCGCGGCATGTTCAGCTGGATCGGATTTCGGCAAACGGGCGTCCCGTTTCGCCGTGAGGAGCGCTTCGCCGGGGAGACGAAGTACCCGCTCGGCAAGATGGTGAAGTTCGCCACGGACGGGATCGTGAGCTTCTCCGCGGCCCCACTGCGACTGGCGCTGAAGCTCGGGTTCGCGGTTGCCGGCCTCTCGTTCCTCATGGGAGCGGTGTTCCTGGTCTCGAAGATCCTCGGGCTGTACTCGGTCCCGGGCCTCGCGTCGGTCGCCGTCTTCGTCGCGTTCCTCGGCGGGATCCAGCTGTTCCTGCTCGGGATCGTCGGTGAGTACATCGCGCGGATCCACGACGAGGTCAAGGGGCGGCCTCTCTATCTCGTCAGAGACGCGCAAGGGCTCGAGCCCCCGCAAGTACGATAGGCACGTGGCCGTGACGAGCCCGCCCAAGCTCGACGCGCGAAAGCTTCGCGCCGACTTTCCGATCTTCCAGCAGCAGATCCACGGAAAGCCGCTCGCCTACCTCGACTCGGCAGCGACGGCTCAGAAGCCCCGGCAGGTGCTCGATGCCGTCCGCGACTTCTACGAGACCTCGTACGCGAACGTCCACAGAGGTGTCTACGAGCTCTCCGAGCGGGCTACCGCGGCGTACGAGGGTGCGCGGCAGACGCTCGCGGAGTTCGTCAACGCGCCCTCCTCGAAGGAGATCATCTTCACGCGGAATGCGACCGAGAGCCTGAACCTCGTCGCCTACGCCTGGGGCCTCCACAACCTGGGCCCGGGCGACATCGTCGTCGTGACGGAGCTCGAGCATCACTCGAACTTCGTCCCCTGGCAGTACATCGCGGGCAGGGCAGGCGCCGAGTTCCGGATGCTCCCTCTCGACGACCACGGCGAGCTCGATCTGGGCGATCTCGAGGCCGTCGGAGCGGACGGGACGGTCCGGGTCGTCGCGGCGAACCTCGTCTCGAACTCGCTCGGCACCGTGAATCCCGTCGAGCGGCTGGCCGGCTGGGCGCACGCCCGTGGCGCGATCATGGTTGTCGACGCGGCTCAGGCCGCCCCGCACCGGGCGATCGACGTGCAAGCGCTGGGCTGCGACTTCCTGGCGTTCTCGTCGCACAAGCTGTGCGGGCCCACGAGCGTCGGTGCGCTCTGGGGCAAGAAGGAGCTGCTCGACGCGATGGAGCCCTTCAACCTCGGCGGGCACATGATTCGAGCGGTGCGTGCCGACACGACGACGTGGGGCGAGGTGCCGGCGAAGTTCGAGGCGGGAACGCAGCCGATCGCCGAGGCCGTGGGCTTCGGCGCCGCGGTCGAGTACATCTCCGCGGCGGGGCTCGAGGCGATCGAACAGCACGAGCACGAGCTCGTCACCTACGCGCTCGAACGGCTTGCCGACATCCCCGAGATCAAGCTCTACGGCCCGCCACCCGAGCGCCGCGCGGGGATCGTCTCGTTCAACCTCGGCGACATCCATCCCCACGACGTCGCCCAGGTTCTCGACATGGAAGGCGTCGCGATTCGAGCGGGTCACCATTGCTGCCAGCCGTTGATGCAAAAGCTCGGCGTCGCGGCGACGAACCGCGCGAGCTTCTACCTCTACACGCTGCCCGACGAGGTCGATCGGCTCGTGGACGGCTTGCACAAAGCGCGCAAGGTCTTTGCGTAAGGCCGAGCGGGTACGCTCAGAGTCGTGAGCGATTACTACAGAGAGGTCATCCTCGATCACTACAAGAACCCGCGCGGGCACGGGGCAATGGACTCTCCGGATGCGACTGCGGAGGGCCTGAATCCGCTCTGCGGCGACGAGGTCACGATCTCGGTCGCGCTCGGCGAGGACGGCGAGACGATCGATGAAGTCATGTTCGAGGGCCGCGGCTGCGCGATCAGCCTGGCGGCGACGTCGATGCTGACCGAGCTGGTTCAGGGCCGCTCGGCTGCCGAGGTGGCCGCGCTCAACAAGGACGAGCTGCTCGAGGAGATCGGGATCCCGCTGACGCCGATCCGGCTCAAGTGCGCGCTGCTGGGCCTCGGCGTCCTCAAGGTTGCTCTTCATCGGGCCAAGGGAACGCCGTTGCCCGAGGAATGGGCGGGGCTCGCCAACGAGCTCGAGATCACGTAGCGCTTTGGCGCTCGTCACGGTCGCACCGCTGGAGGAGTTTCCGCCTGGCTCCGTGAAGATCGTGCACGCCGGCGAGATCTCGGTCGGGGTCTACAACCTGGGCGGGAAGCTGTGCGCGCTCGAGGATCGCTGCTCGCACGACAACGGGCCGCTCTGCGAGGGCGAGTTCGACGCCGATGCGGGCGTCGCCGTCTGCCCGCGCCACGGCGCGCGGATCGAGATCTGCACGGGGAAGCCGCTTTCTCTGCCGGCCGTTTTTCCGGTCGAGACGTTCCCGGTGACCGTGGAGGACGGCATCGTGAAAGTCGACATCCGCTGATGCTCGACGACAAGGTCAGAGCGGTGCTCGCCCGGCTCGAGGAGGAGGACGCCAAAGAACGAGAGGAGGGCGTCCCGCGCGAGCAGCGCGCACGGCAGGTCGCACGTTCGACGGGGCAGTTCCTGTTCGCTCTCGTGGCTCCGCAGTGGGACTGCGAGGTGCTCGAGATCGGCGGCTCGCGGGGCTACTCGTCGATCTGGTTCGGCGCGGGTGTGCGCCACCTCGGTGGTCGCGTGCTCTCGCTCGAGGCGGATCCGGCGAAATGCGAGGCGTGGCGCCGCAACGTGGCCGAGGCGGGGCTCGAGGATTGGGCGGAGCTCGTCGAGGGCGACGCCTTCGAGAGGCTGCCCGAGATCAACGACGTCTTCGACCTGGTCTTCATCGACGCGGAGAAGGAGGATTACGAGCGGCTGTTCGAGCTCGCGCGAGACAAGGTGGAGCCGGGTGCGCTCTTCGTCGCCGACAACGTGCTCTCTCATGCGGACGCGCTCGCCGCCTATTCGGCAGCGCGGCAAGCCGACCCGACTCTCGAGAGCGTCACTGTCCCGCTCGACCGAGGCCTGGAGCTCTCGGTTGCTTTGACCGAACGCGGCTGATGGGTGGCGGACGTCCTTTCCGAACGGCTACAGTTTGGTCAACCGCGGAAAGGAGGTGGTCCGGCTTGACAGATTCCAGTACGGGCAGTGGAGGTACCAGCGGGTAGAGGCGTGTCCCCGGGACCTACGGGGAATCGTCTAGCCAGCGTAGGGGATTCGCGTTTCGCGCCGCCGACTTGCTAGCGAGTCGGCCGGAAGCGCCTCTACTAATCCAACGTTGGTAACCGGACTGGGGGCCACCTTCTCTTTGGGTGGCCCCTACTCTTTTCCGAGGACTGTCACGTCGAGGGGTGTCTCTTCGCCCGGTTCGACGCGGTAGGCGCGCGAAGCGTCTCGCGTACGTCACGACTTCCCGAAGCTCTGTTCCAACGTAGTGCAGCCCGACGGCGTCGTCTGCGGCGATCCCGGGCGGAAAGCCGTTCGCGACTAGCTCCTGGTAGACAGGACGTCGCAGCTCTTCGCCGTCGTAGTGCGGACAGGCGCTTCCCGGAAGGAAGCCGAGTCCATCCCGCATGCCCTCGAGCTGCGGGCCGAACGAGTCGGTAACACCGGCTTCGAACCAGCAGATCATTCCTGCGCTCGAGCCGGCGAGGACGATTCCCTGCTCCCAGGCCTCGCGGACGATCTGGTCGAACCCGTGGGCGCGCCAGACCGCCAGCATGTTCGCGGTCGAGCCTCCGCTCACGAACAGGACATCTTGGGAGAGGACGAGCTCACGCAGGTTCTCCGGCGGCCAGGGGAAGAACGTGACGTGTGAGCAATCGGCGAAACGGTTGAGCTCGGCGTAGAACCGGACGATGTACTCCGCTTTCTCCGCGCCTGCGGTCGGGATCAGGCAAACGCGGGGTCGCTCCTTGCCGGTGAGCCCGAGCACGAATCGGATGAGCGTGCCCGCCTCCTGGTCCTCGCCGAGGCCGCCCATCGCGACGATCTGGGGCTCGGGCATCAGGCAACCCGGCGCAGCTGCTCGTCGAGCGTGACGAGGGGAAGCTGAAAGGTCATGCACGGCTTCGTCGTTCGAGGCGACGTTGTCGCCCAGCTCGAGCATCTTGAGCAAGTCGCGAGTGAGGGGGATGTTGCCCGGGAGCCGCTCGGTGACGAACGCGTTCATCTTCATCAGGCCGACGGGAACGTGGACGCTCGGCCGCCGCACGCCCAGCGCGCGCTTCAATCGCTCCCAGAACTCGTTCCACGCGACGACGTCCGGTCCGCCGAGCTCGAACGTGCGGTTGGTCGCCGCCTCGAGGTCGACCGCCTTCTCGAAGTACGCAGCGATGTCGTCCACCCAGATCGGCTGGATCCGTTGCTGCCCGGAGCCGATGATCGGAGTCACCGGCGCGAGCTTCGCGAGCCGGCGGAAAGTCGGCAGGATCCCGCCGTCGCGACCGAAGGCGAAGCTGGGCCGGAAGATCACGTACGGGATGCCGGCCCGCTGCACGTCCTGCTCTTGCTCCCACTTCGCGCCGTAGTAAGGGACCAGGTCCTTCGTTTCGCTAGTCGTCCCGAGCGCGCTCATGTGGACGAAGCGCTTGACACCGCTTTCCTTCGCGTGCCGGAGGAAGTTGCGCGTTCCGTCGACCATGATCCTCTGGAACTGCTCCTTCTTCCCCTGGCGTATGGCGACGAGGTGGAGGACCGTGTCGATGCCGTCGACTGCTCGTTGCAGGCTCGCAGCGTCGGTCATGTCGCCTTCGGCGAGCTCACAGCCGAGCGTGGTCAGCGTCGCCGCCTTGCGCCGGTCGCGGACGAGGCAGCGGACCGGCTTCCCCGCCTGACGCAGCGCGTGCACGACGTGGCCTCCGACGAATCCCGTCCCGCCGGTGACGAGGATCACTTGACGGGCTCGCGCTCGAAGTTCTGCCAGTAGCGGCTCGGCGTCGGCCCCTGCTGGCCCTGGTACTTCGAGCCGAGCTCCCCGGAGCCGTACGGGGTCCGCGCAGGCTCGGTGAGCTGCACGAACGAGAGCTGGCCGATCTTCATCCCGTAGTAGATCGTGATCGGGAGGTTGGCGACGTTCGACAGCTCGAGCGTGACGTGGCCGTCCCAGCCCGGGTCGATGAAGCCGGCGGTCGAGTGGATGAGCAGTCCGAGCCGGCCGAGCGACGACTTTCCCTCGAGGCGCGCGACGAGATCGTCCGGGAGCTTGATTCGCTCGAGCGTCGACCCGAGCACGAACTCGCCCGGGTGGAGAATGAACGGCCGCTCGTCGTCGATCTCGACGAGCTCGGTCAGGTCCTCCTGTGGCTCCTTGACGTCGATGAACGGGTAGCGCGCGTTGTGGAACACCCGGAAGAAGCGGTCGACGCGCACGTCGACGCTCGACGGCTGAAGCAGCGCGGGATCGTACGGCTCGATCTCGATCCGACCCTCGTCGAGGAGTCGCTCGATCGTCCGGTCGGAGAGGACCACGCGGTCACCCTAGCGTCGTCCGACCGACCCGGTTAATGTCACGCGCATGAAAAACCGCATAGCAACCTGGATCAACTTCGTCTTCGCCACGATCGTGGTGATCTGCGTCCCGCTGCAGGTCTACTTCATCGCCTCGTACATCTCCGGGGCGGGCACGAGCGCGCTCGACGCGCACAAAGCAGTCGGCGGGCTCGTCCACGCGTCGGAAGCGGTCGTCCTCCTTTCCGCCCTGGTCGCCTTCTGGGGCATCTGGAAGTGGGTCGGCTGGAGCGCCCTGCTCCTCGTCCTAGGCACGGTGCAGATTGGCCTGTACCCGCCTAGCGACGATCGAATGAGCGGCTGGGTGCACGGTTTTCACGGTCTCGGCGCCCTGCTCGTGTTCCTGCTCGCCGCCTACATCGCCCATCACGACATGCGCTTGCTGGGCCTGAGGGGCGGCGGTTCGACGGCGACACCACCACCCGCCCAGCCGCCACCACCCGCCGCGTAACGGACGAGTGCCGCTCTACGACGCTGTCCGCGAGCTACCGCTCGAGGTAGCCGACTATGCCCTCGAACGGCTCGAGCTCGAGGTCTCGAGCGAGTTCACGCGCGTGACGACGGTCGTGCACCTGCGGGGCGGCGCGCAGGAGGGGATCGGCGAGGACGTCACATACACGGCCGGTGACCATCCACCGCCGGACGACCTGCCGCTCGCCGGCTCGCACTCCCTCGACTCGTTCTCACAGCTCCTCGACGGGCTCGAGCTCTTTGCGCGCGAGCCGGAGATGGAGGCGTCGCGGGACTACCGCCGCTGGGCGTTCGAAAGTGCGGCGCTCGACCTGGCGCTGCGGCAGGCCGGGCGGTCTCTGGCCGAAGCCGTCGGCCGAGAGGCCCGCCCCGTGACCTTCGTCTCCTCGATGCACTTTGGCGAGTCCCCTTCGATCGAACCGTTGCTCCAGTGGCGCCAGGCGTATCCAGACCTTCGCTTCAAGCTCGATCCGGCCAGCGACTGGAGCGACTCGCTGATCGATGAGCTCGCGAGCCTCGGCGTCGTCGACACGCTCGACTTCAAGGGGCAGTACAAGGGCACGCCGGTCGACCAGCCGCCCGACCCGGAGCTGTACCGGCGTACGGCCGAGGCGTTCCCCGGCGCCTGGATCGAGGATCCGGCGGTCACCGACGAGACGAGGCCGGTCCTGGAGGAGCATTCGGCTCGCGTGACCTGGGATGCGCCGATCCATTCGGTTCAGGACATCGAGGACGCTCCCTGGCCGCCGCGCACGATCAACATCAAGCCGTCGCGCTTCGGAAGCGTGCAGCGGCTCTTCGACGCCTACGACTACTGCGAGTCACGCGAGATGTCGGCGTACGGCGGCGGTCAGTGGGAGCTCGGCCCGGGCCGCGGGCACATCCAGTACCTGGCCTCGCTGTTTCACCCCGACACGCCGAACGACGTGGCTCCCGGCGGCTACAACGCCTCCGCGCCTCCATCGGGCCTGCCGCCGAGCCCGCTCGAGCCGAGTCCGGACGCGGTCGGCTTTCGCTGGCTTTAGACCAGCGAGAGCTGGCGGTGCGCCTCGAAGCCCGAGACGCCGACGCCGACGAGCCGTAGCGCCCCCGGTCGGTCGTCGAGTGCCCGGTCGAGGAGCTTGCACGCGAGCTCGCCGATCCGCTCCGGGTCGTCGGTGCCCACCGGCATGCTCGTGGAGCGGCTGCGAATCGAGAAGTCCGGGTAGCGCACCTTCGTCGTCACCGTGCGCGCGGTCTCTCCGGAGCGCTGCAGGTGCTCGGCGAGCCTGGCTGCCATGCGACGAAGCTCGTCCTTTAGCTGGTCGCGGTCGGCGATGTCGCGCTCGAACGTCTCCTCGTGGCTGATCGAGACCCGCTCCGACGATGTCTCGAGCCCTCGGGGATCGATGCCGCGCGCCCGGTCGCGCAGGAGCGCTCCGACCTTGCCGGGCAGGAGCCGTGTGAGGTCAGCGTCGGTGAGAGCCGCCAGGGCGCCGACCGTCTCGAGCCCTGCGGCGCGAAGGCGCGCCTCGGAACGGGGCCCAACGCCGGGCAGCTTGCGGACGTCGAACGGTGCGAGGAACGACGCCTCTTTCCCAGACGGGACGACGGTCAGCCCACCGGGTTTGCGCAGATCGCTCGCGACCTTCGCCACGACCTTGCTCGATGCGACGCCTATCGAAGCACTGAGGCTCGTCGCTCCTCGCACCGACGTCTGCACCGCCTCCGCGAGCGCTCGAGCCTCGCCGAAGCTCGCCGCTATCTCACCGAGCTCGAGGTAGCCCTCGTCCATCCCGGTTCGTTCGACAGTCGGCACCACCTCGCGAACCGAGCTCCAAACCGCCTTCGAGTACTCCTTGTAGACGCCGTGCCTCGGCCGTACGAAGATGGCCTGCGGGCACCGGCGCGCCGCCTCGGCGCACGACATCGCCGAGTGGATCCCGAACTTCCGCGCCACGTAGTTCGCCGTTGAGACGACTCCCCGCCCGTGCGGATCACCTCCGACGACGAGTGGCTTCGAGCGCAGCTCCGGGCTCTCCAGCTCTTCGACGGCGGCGAAGAACGCGTCCAGATCGAGGTGACCGATGATCACGCCACTACGGTAGTCACGGGCTCAGCCGTTCGATCGTCCAGGCTCCGCCGTCCCGGCGATATTGGAAGCGATCGTGCAGCCGGTTGTCGCGGTGCTCCCAGAACTCGTAGGACTCCGGCACGAGTCGGATAGCCGCCCCAGTGGGGCGGTAGCGGCACCTCTTCGCCCTCGTACGCGGTCCTCGATCTCGGCGAAGCGCTCCTCGAGCTCCTCGCGCGAGCCGATCACCTCGCTCTGCGTGGAGGCCCAGGCGGCGAGCTGGCCACCGCGCGGACGGGTTCGGAAGTACGCCTCCGATTCCGTCCGGTCCGACGCGCTCGACCGCGCCTTCGACACGAACCTGCCTACCCGGTTCCGGCCAGTAGAAAAGGAGTGCGGCGCGAGGGTTCGTGGCCAGCTCCCGGGCCTTCCGCCCCTCGTAGCTCGAGTGGAAGACGAAGCCACGCTCGTCGGCTCCCTTCAGGAGCACCATGCGAACCGAAGGCGCTCCCTGCTCGGTCGCCGTGCCCAGGGCAACCGCGTCCGGGCCGCCCGCCTCCTCGTGCCAGCGCTCGAATTGGCGCAGCGGATCGGAGTCGAGATCGGCGCGGGCGAGGCTCATGTATGAACTCTATTC
Organism: uncultured Actinomycetes bacterium; assembly: GCA_963827725.1. Lineage (GTDB taxonomy): Bacteria > Actinomycetota > Thermoleophilia > Gaiellales > Gaiellaceae > VAXT01. Next base: position 156,740 of record CAWHBM010000001.1, read on the forward strand.
ATGTATGCAGCAAGCCGTCCCATCCTGTATCTTCACCGCGATGGCGGTCACGCGTTCAATCGAGATTCGCACCGAGATCCCCGGCCCGCGCTCACGGGAGATCGCCGAGCGCAAGGAGCGCGTCATCGCGGCTCCGCTCTCGCTCGTCCATCCGATCTTCACGGCCGAGGGCCGTGGCGCCACGCTCACCGACGTCGACGGGAACACGTTCATCGACCTCACCGGCGGAGTCGGCTGCCTGAACGTCGGGCATTCGCATCCGCGAGTCGTCGAGGCGGCGCAGGAGCAGCTCGCGCGCTTCGCGCACACCGACTTCACGATCGTCCCGTACGAGATCTACGTCGAGCTCGCCGAGCGGCTGATCGCGGTCTCCCCGTTCTCCGGGCCCGCGAAGGCAGCCTTCTTCAACGCCGGAACCGAGGCAATCGAGAACTCGATCAAGTTCGCCCGCTCGTACACGAAGCGGCCCGCCGTGATCGCGTTCGAGGGCGCCTTCCACGGCCGCACGATGCTCTCGATGACGATGACCTCGAAGACGCATCCCTACAAGGCGGGGCTGGGGCCGTTCGCTCCCGAGGTCTACCGCGTGCCGTTCCCGCATGTCTATCGCGGGATCGACGTCGAGGCGGCGCTCAAAGCTCTCCGTCGCGCTTTCGCGACCCAGGTCGCAGCCGAGACCGTCGCCGCGATCGTGATGGAGCCGATCCTCGGCGAGGGCGGCTTCGTCGTCGCGCCGGCCGAGTTCGTGCAGGGCGTGCGCGAGATCTGCGACGAGCACGGGATCGTCTTCGTCGCCGACGAGGTTCAGACGGGCTTCGGCCGCACCGGGAAGATGTGGGGCATCGAATGGAGCGGCGTCGAGCCCGACCTGATGGCCGTGGCCAAGTCGATCGCCGGCGGGCTCCCGCTCTCTGCGGTCATCGGCAAGGCCGAGATCATGGATGCGCCACCCGACTCCGCGATCGGCGGCACCTACGTCGGCAACCCGGTCGCGCAGGCGGCCGCCCTGGCCGTGCTGGACGTCTTCGAGGACGAAAGCCTCGTCGAGCGCGCGAGCTCGATCGGCGAGACGATCAAGTCCCGCATGCTCGCCTGGCAGGAGCGCTGGGGCGCGATCGGCGACGTGCGAGGCCTGGGTGCGATGCTGGCGATCGAGCTCGTCAAGGATCCGCAGACGAAGGAGCCGGCGCCCGACCTCGCCTCGGCGGTGATCGACGAGGCGTTCCGGAACGGGCTGCTGCTCATCAAGTCCGGGACCGACGGCAACTGCATCCGCGTGCTCACCCCGCTCGTGATCACGGATGCGGAGCTGGACGAGGCTCTCGGCGTCTGGGAAGACGCGCTCGCGGCCGCTATCGGCGCTTAGTTCGCCCTTTCTCAGGGAAACTGCACTCCGTGGTCGGTGAGCTCATTGCGGGCCGGTACGAGCTCGAGAAGCTGGTCGGGTCGGGCGGCATGTCCAATGTCTTCCGTGCGCACGACCGGCTGCTCGAGCGAACCGTGGCGCTCAAGATCCTCCACGAGCAGTACACCCGCGACGAGGACTACGTCGAGCGGTTCCGCCGCGAGGCGCGCGCGGTGGCGCAGCTCACCCATCCGAACATCGTCACCGTCATCGATCGCGGGGAGCAGGAGGGCCGCCAGTTCATCGTCTTCGAATACATCGACGGCGAGAACCTGAAGGAGCTCTCGAATCGGGGGCCGCTCGATGCTCGCGAGGCGATCCGGCTGTCGCTCCAGGTCGCCCGCGCCCTCTCTTTCGCACACGAGCGCGGGCTCGTCCACCGGGATGTCAAGCCCCAGAACGTCCTTCTCAACGAGGATGGCCAGGCGAAGGTGACCGACTTCGGGATCGCCCGGTCGCTCGATGTGCACGGCGTCACGCAGACGGGCACCGTGCTCGGGACGAGCGACTACATCGCGCCCGAGCAGGCCCGGGGGCAGAAGGTCGATCCGAAGACGGACATCTACTCGCTGGGGGTCGTTCTCTACGAGCTCCTGATCGGGGACGTGCCCTACTCCGGCGACAACTTCGTCGCCGTCGCGATGCGGCACGTGAACGAGCCGGTGCCGAGCGTGATCGAGCGCCGGCCCGACTGTCCCACGCGGCTCGACCTCGCCATCCAGCGTGCGATGGCGAAGGATCCGGACGATCGGTTCGAGTCGATGGCTGCCTTCGTGGACGAGCTCGAGGCCTGCCATGCGGAGCTCGACGGGCGCGATGACGAGGGCGCCACGATGATCGTGCCTGCTGCCCGGCAGCGGCGACCGAAGCGTCCTCGTCAGCGGCGGGAGTTGCCGCTGGTGCCGATCGCCCTGGCTGCGCTGGCGGCCGCCGCGGTCGCGATCGGAGCGTTCTGGCTCTTCGACAACGGTGGTGGAGGCGTGATCCCCGACGGCTCGCCGTCGCCGAAGCCGGTCAAGCTCCTCGGCGTCTCGGGATCCGACCCGTTCGGCGACAATGCCCAGGAGCACGACGACGAGGCGCCGCTGGCAACGGACGGTGACGAAACGACCGACTGGAGCACCGAGGAGTACCAGGACTTCAGCAAGCCGGGCGTCGGCCTTGTCGTCAGCGCGCCGAGGCCGGTCGCCCTGTCGAGGATCACCCTCCTGAGTGGTGGCGGCTTCGAGGCGAAGATTCAGGCGAGCAATTCGGCAAACAGGGGCTTCAAGGACGTCTCGGGCGACTTCCAGCAGGTCGGAGCCCGTAAGAACTTCAAGATCGACACCGGCGACCAGGACTTTCGTTACTACGTGGTCTGGCTGCGGCTTCCGACGAGCGGAGGCCAGGCCCAGATCTACGAGGTGACGGCCAGAACCTGAGCGCGCGAACGGCGAACGGGGTCAGACCCCGTAAAGATCATGGGGTCAGACCCTGTAAAGGTTAACGGGGTCAGACCCCGTTAAGACTCGACTAGAACTTGAGTTTCGCCCGGCGCTCGTGGCGGTCGAGCGCTAGCTGGACAAGGCGCTCTAGGAGCTCCTCGTACGGGATTCCCGAGGCTTCGAACAGCTTTGCGTAGACGCTCGTCGCGGTGAACCCGGGGATCGTGTTCAGCTCGTTGATCAGCACCTCGCCGTCGGCTCGCACGAAGCAGTCCGCGCGCGCCATCCCTTCGCACTCGGTCGCCCTGAACGCCTCGACGGAGAGTTCCTGCACGCGATCGATCGACTCCTGCGGGATGCGCGGCGGGATCACGAGGTCCATGCCGCCCTCGTCGTACTTCGCCGAGTAGTCGTACCAGTCGGAGTTGGCGACGATCTCGCCCGGAATCGACGCGATCGGCTCCTCGTTGCCGAGCACGCTGCACTCGACCTCGACACCCGTCACGAACTCCTCGACGAGCACCTTCTCGTCGTGGCGGAAGGCGAGCTCGATCGCCGCGCGGAGCTCACTCTCGCCGCGCGCCTTGCTGATCCCGACCGACGAGCCGAGCCGCGCCGGCTTCACGAAGACGGGGAAGCCGAACGGGTTCTCGAAGCCGTTCGGCGACCGGAGGGTCACGCTCCGGGTGACGGGAATGCCCTTGTCTCGCAGGATCGCCTTGAAGAGATCCTTGTCCATGCAGAGCGCCGAGGCGGCCACGCCTGCGCCCACGTAGGGCACGTCGGCCAGCTCCAGCAGGCCCTGGACGGTCCCGTCCTCGCCAAACGGGCCCGTGCAGGACCGGGAAGACGACGTCGACGCCCGCGAGGGTCGCCGGAACGCTCGACGTGGTCACCGGCAGCGTCTCCGCGGCAGAGCGCCGATGCCGCTCGAGCTCCCCCTTGGAGCCGGAGCCGAGCTCCCAGCGACCGTCGCGTCCGATCTCGACCGTCACCGCCTCGTAGCGGGCGGGGTCGAGCGCCTCGAGCACCGAGCGCGCCGACGCGAGCGAGACCTCGTGCTCGCTCGAACGGCCCCCCATGACGACCGCGACGCGGAGCTTCGGCATCACTCGAGCGGTTCTACCAGGCGTCCGACGATGATCGTCACCGTTGTGCCCGGCTCGGCTTTCGTCCCGCCGGGCGGGTCCTGCGAGAGGACGATCCCGTCCTGGTTCGGGTCGGTGGTCTCCTGCTCCTGGACGTCGACGGTGAAGCCCGACTGCTCGAGGGTCTGGGTCGCTGACGCCTCGTCCTGGCTCGTCACATCAGGGATCGTCGATTCCTTCGGTCCTTTCGAGACGAAGACCGTGACCGTGCCCCCGCGGGCGAGGTCTGATCCGCCCTCCGGCTCCTGGTCGATGACGACGTCCTTCGGCTGGCCCGAGTCGACGTCTCTCCTCGCCACGGCGAAGCCCTCACCCTGGAGCTGGCCGGCGGCGCTGTCGTAGAGCTGGCCGACGACGTTCGGCACCGTCAGCGGCTGGATGCCCTTCGAGACGTTGATCTGAACGACGGATCCCTTGTTCACCTTCGTGCCCGGAAGCGGGAACTGTGCGATCACCGTGTTCGCTTCCTCCCTCGAGAAGACGTCTCGCGGTTTCACCTCCAGGCCGAGCGAGGACAGCGTGCTGATCGCCTCGTCCCGCGAGTCGCCCTTCACGTCGGGCACCTCGACCTTCGGGGGCCCAAGGGATACGTAGACGTCGACTCTCGTTCCCTTGTCCAGCCGCACTCCGCCCAACGGGTCCTGCCTGAAGACCCGGCCGAGCTTCACGGTCTCGTGCGGCTCGCGGTGCACGGTGGCCCCGAGCTCCTTCTCCGCGAGGTTGACGATCGCGAGATCCTCGCGCTGACCGACGACGAAGGGCACCGAGGTGGTCGCCGAGCCGCCGAGCGAATCCTGGATCTGCCCGTACGCATACATGCCGGAGACGCCCGCGAGCACGACGAGGAGCAATGCGAGCAGCCAGGGCCAGACCGGACGCCTTCGCGCCGGAGGATCGGCATAGCGATACGAGGGACGGGCGGCGGGCGGGCGGCGAGGAGGCACGACCGCGGTCGGGGCGTTCGAGAGCGTTGCGCCCGCGAGGACCGCCGTCGCGGCATCCGCCGTCACGGCGGTCACGCCCACGCCCTGTGCGACCCGGTCGAGCTCAGCGTCCATCTCCTCGGCGGTCTGGAAGCGGTCGTCCGGGTTCTTCGCCAGGGCACGAAGTACGACCATGTCGAGGTCCGGCGGGATCTCGGGGCGCTGTAGCGAGGGCGGCCGCGGCGTGTCCGACAGGTGCTTCATCGCGATCTCGACCGGCGAGGAGCCAGTGAAAGGCACCGTCCCGGTGAGCATCTCGTAAAGGAGAATCCCGACGGAGTACAGGTCGGAGCGCTGGTCGACCGCGGCGCCGCGGGCCTGCTCGGGCGAGAGGTACTGCGCCGTGCCGATGATCGAGCCCGCCTCGGTCATCTGGCTCACCCCCGCTCGCGCGATCCCGAAGTCGGTCACTTTCAGGCGCCCGTCGGCGTCGGCCATGACGTTGTGCGGCTTGATGTCGCGGTGGACAACGCCTTTCCGGTGCGCGAAGCGGAGCGCGCCGAGCACCTGGCGGGTGAATTCGATCGTGTCGCCGATCGGCAGCGGGCCCCGGGCGACGACGAGCTCCTTCAGGCTCCGCCCGTCGAGGAACTCCATCGCGATGTAGTACGTGCCCTCGGCCTCGCCGCGATCGTAGATCGAGACGATGTTCGGGTGCGAGAGGCCCGCGGCGTTCTTCGCCTCGCGGCGGAAGCGCTCGACGAACGACTCGTCGTTCGCATGCCGGTCGTTCAGGATCTTGACCGCGACCCGGCGACCGAGCTCCTCGTCCTCGGCCAGGTAGACGTCGGCCATCCCGCCCGAGCCGAGCTTCCGGACGATCCGGTAGCGCCCGTCGAAGAGGGTGTTGATCAGAGTGTCGACGTAGGCCATGTCCTAATCAGGGTACGTTCGGGCTCACCGGATCAGCGCCTCCATGATCGCCTTGGCGATCGGGGCGGCTGTCGTCCCGCCCGTGCCACTCTGGCGCTCGAGGAAGACCGCGACCGCGACCCTCGCGTTGTCGGCCGGTGCGAAGGCCACGAACGAGGTGGTGTTGCGACCGGCGACTCCGCCCTCGGCCGTCCCGGTCTTGCCCGCGACCGAGATGCCCGGAATCTGCGCCGCGGTGCCGGTTCCGCCGCTGACGACCGATTCCATCATTGCGGTGACCTCCGCCGCGGTCTTGGCGCTTACGGCTCGACCGAGAATGTCGGGCTTCGTCTTCGTGACCTCCGTCCCGTCCGGAGCGGTGATCCTCTCGACGACGTATGGCCGCATGACGAGCCCGCCGTTTGCGATCGCAGCCGCGACCATCGCCATCTGCAGCGGTGTCGTTTGGGGCTCACCCGTTTCGGGACCCTGGCCGAACGCGAGCCGCCCGGGGTCGATCTGGCTTTCCTCTTTCGGGTCGACGAGCCTTCTCTTGCTGTTGAAGAGACCGCTGACCGCCCGTTCATTCACCGGTGTCTCGAGCGGCGGGACCGAGTAGAAACCGAAGTCCTTCATCTGCTCGACGATGCGCAGCCCGCCCAGGGCCTTGCCGATGTTGCAGAAAACGGAGTTGATCGAATTCTGCATCGCGGTTCCGAGAGTGACGTTGCCGAACGGCGACGAAGTGTCGTAGTTGTTGACGTGCGCTCCGTATTCGATGCAGTAGCCCGGGTCGTTGAAAGTCGAGCTCGTCGTGAACTCGCCCGAGTCGACCGCCGCGGCGGCCGTGACGGCCTTGAACGTCGAGCCAGGCGTGTAGAGGCCCGCGGTCGCGCGGTTCTGGAGCGGGGGGCAGCCGAACTTGGGTCTCGAGGCGAGCTCGAAGTTGCGCTCGACCAGGTTTGGGTCATAGGTCGGGCTGGACACGCTCACCAGCACGCGGCCGGTTCGCGGCTCGATTGCGACGGCGGCGCCGCATCTGCCGCCGAGTGCGTTCAGCGCGACTCGCTGTGCCTCCGGATGCAGCGTGAGGTGGAGGTCGTTTCCCTTGATCGTTGCGCCCTTGAGCTTGTCGAAGGTGGTGTCGAGCACGGTGCTCAGGTTCGTGTTCGAGCCGGTCAGGAAATCGTTCTGCGAGGCCTCGAGGCCCGCCCGTGAGCGAACCTGGGTCGAGTAGCCGACGATGTGGGCTGCGAGCCCGCGCTGCGGGTACTTCCTGAAGTAGAGGTTCTGCCCCCCGACCTTGCGCCTCACGTTGTCGGCGAGCACCGTCTGCCCGTCCGCCGCAAAGATCTTTCCGCGCTTCACCGCGAACTCGGCGACGAGCTGGATCGAGTTGTCCTGCCGGTCGGCGAGCCCGCTCGAAGCCCAGGCCTGCCAGTAGGTCGTGCCAACGACGAGTGCGGCGAGCAGGACGAGGCCGACCACTGCCACTCGGGTGATCTGGCGGTTCACGGACGGCCCTCCATCGAGATCTGGCTCAACGAGTTCGCTCGATGGGAGACGAGGAGGAGGCCCGCGAGGAGGATGAAGTTCGCGACGACGCTCGACCCCCCGTAGCTCACAAAGGGCAGCGTGATCCCGGTCAGCGGGATCAGACGGAGGACACCGCCGACGATGATGAATGTCTGGAGCGCGAAGCCGAAGGTGAGCCCGACCGCAAGTAGCTTGGAGAAGCCATCCTGCGCCAGCAGCGCGATCCGGAAGCCGCGCAGGCAGATCAGCATGTAGACGAGAACGAGTGCTGCCGAGCCGATGAGCCCGAGCTCTTGTGCGAGCGCCGAGTAGATGAAGTCGGTATTGAGCTGGGGAATCAGGTCTCGGCCGTTGGTCGTCGCGAACACGCCCTTCCCGAGCCCCGTGCCGGCGAAGCCCCCGTTCCCGATCGAGAAGAGCGACTGGACGATCTGGTATCCGGACGTGTGGCTCTGCTCCCAGGGATCGATCCAGATCGAGACACGCTCCTCGACCCGTGGGACGACCTGGTAGAGCAAGGAGGAGCCGGCGACGAAGAGGGCGAGCCCCGCGGCGGCGAACCAGGCCTTCGCGGTGGCCACGTACAGCATCGCCGAGGAAGATCCCGTAGTAGAGAAGCGCGCTCCCGAGGTCGTTCGTCTGGACGATCACGAGCATCGCCGCGCCCCAGATCGCCAGCAGCGGGCCGAAGTCCTTCAGGCGACCCTGGGCGAGCACCTCGCGCTTCTCGCGGAGATACCCGGCGAGGAAGACGATCAGCATGATCTTGGCGAGCTCGCCCGGCTGAAACTGGATCCCGCCCACGTGCACCCAGAGCCGGGCGCCGTTGATCTGCTCTCCGATCAGCGGGAGAGCGGGCAGGAAGAGGAGGCCCACCGCGGTCAGGCCGAAGAGGTACTTGTAGCTCTCCAGCCGCCGGTAGTCGTGACGGAGGAGGAGCAATGTCGCGGCGAATGCGGCAACTCCGACCACGATCCAGAGGCCCTGTCGAAACGCGTTGTCCGGGTCGAGCCGGTAGATCTCCGTCACGCCGATCGCCGCCAGCAGCGCGGCCATCGGCAGCAGATACGGGTCGGCCTGCGGCACCGCCAGCCGGGCGATCACGTGCGCGGCGAGGAAGATGGCGAAGAAGAAGAGCGCGTAGGAGAGCGATCCGGTCGAGACGATGTCCTGGCGCGCGATGTAGACGCTCGCAAAGCCGAGGCCGGTGATGACTGCGACGACGACGAGGTTGACGAGCTCGCGGTTCCGGTAGCTCATCTGCTCTGGCCGAGAAGCCAGTACACGAGGAGAGCCATCGCAGCGACGACGGCGAGAGCGACCACGAGCCGCGCGGCCCGGACGCTGAACCGCTCCTTCGGCGGCTCCTCCGGAGCCCTTGCCCGTCGGTGGGCCGTCCGTCTGGGCGAGTCCCGGAATCTGCTCGGGGGGGATGACCATCGTCTGGACAGTCGGTACGTCCTCGAGGCCGGAGAGCGTGTCCTCGTCCGCGTCAGGGGTGGTGGAGGGGGCTGGACAGCGGGCATCGTCTTCGTTTCGGCGACAGGCTCGGGCGCCTTGTCGGTGATCTCGAAGAAGACCACCGTGATGTTGTCCTCGCCGCCGCTGCTCGTTCGCTGCGCCGATGAGCTCTTTCGCGACCGCGTCGAAGTTGTCCCTGCGCTCATTGACGATGCCGAGAATCGTGTCGTCTCCGACCATCGAGGTCAGCCCGTCCGAGCAGATCAGGAAGACGTCGCCCGGCTTCGCCTCGACCGAGAAGGAGTCGACGTCGACGTCGGGGTCGGTGCCGAGGGCCCGGGTGATCACCGAGCGCTGAGGGTGCGTATCGGCCTCCTCCGGCGAGAGCCTGCCGCTGCGGACGAGCTCTGCGACGAGCGAGTGATCCTCGGTGAGCTGTTCGACCTTTTGATCGCGGATCAGGTAGCCGCGCGAATCGCCCACGTGACCGATCGCGACGACGCCGTCCTCGACGAGCGCAACCGTGATCGTCGTGCCCATGCCAGAGGCGTCGGCATCGTCACGGGCGCGCTCGTAGACCTGTTGGTTCGCCTTCTGGATGAGCGCGACGACCCGCTCCTCGCCGCTCCCGTCGACGGTCTCGCCGAGCGCAGTCGCGGCGAGTCGGGAGGCGATCTCGCCGCCCCGGGCGCCACCCATGCCGTCCGCGACGGCGAACAGCGGTGGCTGGCAGACCCAGGCGTCCTCGTTGCGGCGACGCTTCCGCCCCGGGTGCGAGAGGCCCGTGCTTCGTCCGAGAAAGACGCTCATGTCTCGAACCTCAGGTCGGTCTCGCCGACGCGAACGAGGTCCCCGGTAGCGAGCTTGCGCGCTCTCGAAAGCCGCACGCCGTTGACGAAGGTGCCGTTCGTCGAGCCGACGTCTTCGATCCACACTCCGTCGCGGCGCGGCTCCACGCGGGCATGTTGCACGGACGCGAAGTCGTCCCCGTCGAGGCGGACCTCGTTCGGCCCTCCGCGGCCGATCGAGATGCCGGCCGAGTCGAGCACGAACTCGGTGTTCTCGTCGATCGCGGTGCTCTTCAGGACGACCAGGCGGCCCATGTTCAGCGGGGGCTCGGGTCGCAGGCCGACGGCCGCGGCCTCCTGGGGGCCTAGCACGAAGCTCTCTTGTGGGAGACGGAGATCACGGCTCGCGGTACGAACTATGCGCCAGATGAAGACATAGAGAAGGAAGAGGAAGCAGGCCTTGAGAATGAGCAGCGCGCCCTCGACGTCGACCGAGGCGGCAATCATGAGCCCGTTCTTTGAAAGACCAGATCGGTTGAGCCGATCGTGATCCGGTCCCGGTTTTCGAGCTTCGCCCGTTGTTGGCGGCGGCCGTTGACGGTGATCCCGTTCGTCGAGCCGAGGTCAAGGATCCAGTATGCGGTTCCCTCTTGCCGCAGCTCGGCGTGACGCCTGGAGACGTTCGGGTCGGAGAGCCGGATGTCGCACTCCTTCGAGCGGCCGATGACGACGCTGCCCTTGTCGATCTCGTGCTTGGTGCCGTTCTCGTCGAGCGTGACGACCTCGGGCTCCACGCCGAGCTCGCCCGGCGTCGCCGCCTCGGTCGGAGGGCCCTGGGGCTTGTAGACCATCGTCGCGCCGGGAGGCGCCTCCGGCAAGGGCTCGTCGGAAGGCCCCTGGCCGGGCTCCGGCTGCACCATGCGCGTCGCGATCCCGAACTCGCCGACCTCGAGGTCGGAGTCGGTGTTCACGAGCACCTTCGGCGAGCTGAGGAGGACGTACGACTCACGGCGCGCGTGCTCCGCCAGGTACTCCTGGAGCTCGCTCAGGAGCGACTCCTCATAGCTGTCGAACTGCTCCCGGTCGCCGGGCGAGAGGTAGACGGAGTACTCGTTGGGCGCGTACACGCGCGAGACCGAGATCATGCGGTGGTCGTCCATCTCCTTCGCGAGCTTCCGCGCCAGCTCGACGGGCTGGACGTTGGTACGGAACGCGCGGCCGAAGACGCCCTCGAAAAGCGCCTCGATCTTCTGCTCGATGTTTCGAAGCACGGTCACGGGCGGGTCCTTACCCCGCCGGCGAGTTTACCGAGCGCCTGCCTGACGGAATCGCCCTTGTACGCGGGGCCACCGCGGACCACCCGCCGCTTTGAGCCTATCCAGGAGAAGCGCGCGTGTCTGTGTCAGATATGCACCGAAACGGCGTGGCGCAACGGCGCGATCGGGCAGCCGCCGCGACTGGACCGTGAGAGCGAGGTACGTGAGCCAGCCTGTGAAGACCAGTGCCACCGCCCCGGCCCGCGGGGCCGCGAGCAGCGTCGCCCCGAGCAGCACGGCCGCGAAAGTGGCGATCGAGAGGTCGGCCCTGCGCGTCACGTGGGGGAGCGCACCGGCAGCAACGGCAAGGATCAGCGCCTCTGCTCCCAGCGCAGGGTTGCCCAGAAGCCATTGCCAGGCTGCTTCGAGAACCCCGATCGGGTGCTCGCTTCCGGCCACGCCCAGAGAGGCCGGGTCCGAGCCGCTGAACGGGATCGCCGACCCGTGGACGCCCACGACGACGCCGGCCAGGAGCACCGCAGCCAGCGCGAGCGCGATCGCGCCGCACCGTGCTCCGGACGTGCATGACCACGAGCGGTACGAGCCCGAGGAGGCCGATCGGGCCGAGAACGATTCCGGAGCCGAAGAGCAGGCCGCGTCGCGGATCGCCCCACATGAGCGCGAGCCACGCAACCGCAAGACCCGCGTACGCGAACGCTAGGCCGAGCGACACGTTGCCCAGCGGGAACAGGGGCACGGCCAACGCGAAGGCAAGCCCGAGCCGAGCGCGCGCGACGGTGAGCGCCGCGGCGACCGCGGCGAGCAGAAGCGGCCAGGAAGCCGGGTAGAAGGGAAGTGCGGCAGCCGTCCAGCCCACCGCGAGTGCTGCCAGAGCGGGGGCGGCCCCTCGCGCGAGCACCCGCTTCGGATCGATCCGGATCCGGGCCTTTGGCTTTGGCCGGGCGCGGTTGGGCATCCGCTCCAGCCACGCGGCCCGCAGCGCCTTCGAGAGGCGCGCCGCAGAGGGTCTCTGGGCGGGATCGACCGAGAGCGCGGCGTCGACGGCGGCGACGAGGGGCTCTGGAAGATCGGGGCGCGCCTCGCCGATCGAGGGAGCTCCGGCCTTGATCACCTCTCCCGTCTCGAGCGGCGAGGCACGCCAAAACGGGTGATGGCCCGCGAGCGCCTCCCAGAGCAGCACGCCCACGGCCCAGACGTCGGCGGGCGGGCCTGCTGTCTCACCGAGTAGGCGCTCCGGCGAGATGTAGGCGAGCGTTCCCGGCACGTCGCCGGCAGCAGTCAGCGTCTCGGCGTCGGCGAGCTGCGCAAGTCCGAAATCGAACAGCCGAACCGAGACGTGCTCCTCGTCCGTCACGAGCACGTTCGACGGCTTCACGTCGCGATGCACGATCCCGCGCGCATGGGCAAAGGCAAGGCCTTCGAGGACCTGAGCAGCCGCCTCGACAGCCCCGTCGTCTCCAAGCTCGCCGGTACGCAGCGCCTGCCGGAGCGTCGAGCCCGGCACGTACTCGTACGGGATATAGAGGTGCTTGTCGTCGGACTCCAGGCCGTACGCGCGGAGGCAGTGCGGATGGCGCAGGCGCGTCGCGGCCTCGGCTTCCCGCTCCGCGCGCGGCCCAGCTCTTCCCTCCTTGGCGATGATCTTGAGGGCGACCTCCAGGCCGGACGTCTCGTCGCGCGCGAGCCAGACGGTGCCTGACCCACCGCTCCCGAGCGGGCGCAGAGGGCGATAGCGGCCGAGGACGAGGCCGCTTGGGTCCATGGGTTCGACGGCGCTCGACATCCGCCGCTCGATTTGGCGTCCGCAGCCAAAACTCCTGCACTAGCCGGGGAACGCGATAAGGTGACCCGGCTCCTAGCCCTGCCGAACCCTGATGAGCGACCACGAGAGCGACATCGAGTTCGACTTCTTCGAGGAGTCGGACACCCGAGAATCAGCCGAGGAGGAGCGGCCGCGTCGCCGAGGGCCAAGGCCTCCCGTCCGGCCACCCACCGGCCTCACGCCTCTCCTGCGGCTCGTCGGGCTGATCAGCTTCGCGATCGTGATCGTGCTCCTGCTCATCCTCTGGGTGAACGGGTGTCGCGAGGATCAGCGCAAGGACGCCTACAGGGACTACGTCCAGAAAGTCGCCGGGCTCGCGGCGAGCTCATCGCAGCTCGGTAAGCAGTTCAACACGCTCCTCACGACACGGGGCACGAAAGAATCGGACGTCGAGAACGAGCTGTCGGGGCTCGCGGAGCAGCAGAGCCAGATCGCCGAGCAAGCTCGCCAGCTCGAAGTGCCCGGCCGGTTGCGAGCCCAGCACGCACACATGCTCGACTCGTTCGACCTCCGCTTCAACGGCCTGACCGGAATGAACGACGCCTTCAAGAGCACGGCCGCCTCGAGGAACGCAAATCAGGCCGGCGCGCAGCTTGCCTTGCAGATGAAGCGCTTCGTGGCGAGCGACGTCATCTGGGAGGACCAGTTCAAGGAGCCGACCAAGACGGCACTCGACGCCCTGAAGATCACGGGCGTCAACGTGCCGGATTCGATCTTCCTCCCGAACTCCGACATCGCGACGACGGCCTCGATGAAGGCCGTCTGGCAGCGGATACACGGCGCCGAGACCGGTACCGAGACGTGTACTCCGCGCGGCACCGGGATCGTCTCGACGAAGGTCCTTCCAGCGGGCCGGGAGCTCTCGACGACGACGACGAACACCATTCAGGCGTCGACGGACCTTGGGTTCGCCGTCTTGATCGAGAACTCTGGCTGTGCACAGGAGGTCGGCCTGAAGGTCAGGCTCACGATCCAGCAGACGCAGCCGATCACCAAGCAGGCGACGGTCGCCCTGCTCAACTCCGGGGACGAGACGACCGTCGAGTTCAGGGACATCGACTTGCCGCGCTTCGATCAACGCACATCGCTGACCGTCGAGGTCGACCCGGTGCCGCAGGAGCAGAGCGTCGACAACAACACCGCGAGCTACCCCGTGCAGTTCTCGGTCGGCTAGCCCGCCATCGCTTTCTCGACGGCCTGCTGCTCCTCGGGTGAAAGCGCGACGTTCGGCGTTCCGCGGTCGAGCTCCTTCACGTAGATCCTCGCGTAGTCGCGGCCCTGGATGGCGGTGACGACGATCCCCGAGCGGCCCGCGTCGAGGAGCGCGATCGAGGCGGACTGGTGTCCGCCCGCGCCCTCGTAGGCGTCGTAGCGGACGAGCGAGGTGTTCGTGACGGAGCCGTCGACGCGGCGGTCGACTCGAGCGAGCGCGGCCGCGACCTCGTCCACCGCACGATGCAGGTCGTCGATGCGGGCCTGGAGCGACACCGCGAAGTCGACGAGGTCGGCCTTGCCGCCGCCGAGCAGGACGAGCTGGCTCGCACGGACCCGCCGGATCTGGACAACGAGGTACACCGAGACAGCAAGCGCTGCCCCGGCCGCGCAGGCCGCGCCGATGGCAATCCAGGCAGCGGCGGAGAGCCCCATCGAGAGGAAATCCTAGAAGCGATGCCGTGATCTGGGCGCGAGTCGCTACATTTTTGGGGTCATGACGCAGGTCCTGGTACTCAATGCGAGCTACGAGCCCCTGAACGTCACGTCGGTGAGACGAGCGCACGTGCTCGTCTTCAAGGGCAAGGCGGAGGTGCTCGAGGAGCTCAACCAGCCGCTCCGCTCGGCGAGCGACACCTACCCGTGGCCGCACGTGATCCGGCTCGTCCAGTACGTGCGGGTGCCGCGCGCCGTGCAGCGCAAGATCTCCCGCAGGGCGCTTTTCGCCCGCGACGGCTGGCGCTGCGTCTACTGCAGCACGACGAGTGGCCGGCTCACACTCGACCACGTCGTCCCCCGAAGTCGCGGAGGTGACTCGGTCTGGGAGAACGTCGTCACTTCCTGCGCGCCCTGCAACTTACGCAAGGGGAACCGGTCGCTCGAGGAGGCGCGGATGACGCTCGTCCATCAGCCGCGCCCGCCGCAGCCCGTGCTCTTCATTCGCCTAGCGGCGCCGAAGATCCCGCACGGCTGGCGTCCCTATCTACCCGCGCTCGACGGGCAGACCTAGCCCTTCCCACTCGCTCCAGGAGCCTGGATAGAGCTTCGCGTCCGGCCGGCCGGCCTCGGCCAGCGCGAACAGGGTGACGCAGGCGGTCACGCCCGACCCGCAGTACGCGACGATCTCCTCCGCGGCGAGCACGTCCTCGGGAATCGGCTCATCGGCGGTGAAAGGGAGATTTCGCGCGCCCGGAACCCGGCCGGGCACCTTGTCGATCGGGTTCGGCTCGCCGCGGAAGCGCTCGGGGATGCGGGCATCGAGCACGAGCAGCTCCGGGTCCTCGAGGCGGGAAGCAAGCTCTGCGGCCTCGATCGTGTCGCCCTCGCGCGGTCGGAGCTCGAATCGGCCAGGCTCGATCTCTTCCTCGCCCTCGCGCAATGGCCCGCGCCAGGCCTCGATGCCGCCGCGCAGAACGGCGACGTCGTCGTGGCCGAAGTGGCGCAGCAGCCACCAGAGACGCTCGCCGCCGCCCAACGGCCCGTAGGCGACGACGAAGACTCCCTCCTCGATACCGGCTCGCGCGGCCGCGGCGGCGAAGTCGCCCGCTTCCGGTAGCGGGTGCCGCCCACGCTCGTCAGGCGGGGCCGACAGGTCCTCGTCTACGTCGAGGAACGACGCACCCGGAATGTGGCCGGCGAGGTAGAGCTCACGCCCGCGACCGGGGCTCCCGAGCTGCCAGCGGCAGTCGACGAACTGGTAGCGCATACCGGAATTGTGACGCGCAGGCGGTCCTGCGCCGTATCTAGTCGGAACCTTCGAAAAGGAGCAGGTCATGAAATTGATGCGGATCGCAGTCCTCGTTGCCCTCGGCGCCGCGGTTGTCGCCCTCGCCGGTGTCGGCCGTCCCGAGACGGCTGGCGGCGCCTCGAAGCCGGCCGGCGGCATCACCGTCACCGGCATTGGCACCGTCACATCCGTGCCGAACGAGGCCACGTTCACAGTCGGCGTCCAGAGTGAAGGCGCGACGGCCCGCGAGGCCCTTGCCTCCAACTCGGGTCAGATGAACAGGGTGATCGCGGCTCTGAAGTCGGCCGGCGTAGACCGCAGCGACATCAAGACACAGGACGTGTCGGTGTCGCCTTCGTACCGGGACGAGGGTGAGATCGACGGCTACACGGCCAGGAACTCCGTCTCGGTCAAGATCGAGAACCTGTCGAAGGCGGGCGCCGTGCTCGATGCAGCGTCGAACGCGGGGGCAAACGAGGTCTACGGCCCGATGCTCTCGCGATCCAATCAGGACAAGCTCCAGGCCGACGCGCTCCGCGACGCGGTCGACGACGCCCGGAGGAAGGCCCAAGCGCTTGCGAAGGCAGCCGGCGTGCAGCTTGGCTCGGTCACGGCGATCTCCGAGGGCTTCAGCGGTGGCCCAGAGCCCTACTACGCGGGCGGCGCCGAGCGAGCCGTCCTGGACAAGGCCGCCCCGATCGAGCCCGGCACGCAGGACGTGCAGGCGAGCGTCACGGTGACATTCGCGATCACGTGATCGAAGCCAGCTTCCGAGCGGCGTAGCGTCGAGGACATTGCGCCGCTCTAGTCCGGCCATGGCCCGAAGCGAAGACGAGAAGAACGGGCTCGTGGGCGTGGCGCCCGGGTTGGTTCGTCCTCAACGCGCGTGACGCGCGGTGGAACGATCGACCCGGGCGGCGGAGCGTGAGTTCACCGGCAAGACGGAGTGGGAGGCCGACACGTTCTTCCCGATGCTCGGCGTCCAGCTGGCCGTCATCGAGCCCGGCGAGCCGAACTCGCAGTACCACTGGGAGACGGAGGCGGAGGCGTTCTTCGTGATCTCGGGCGAGGCGCTCTTGATCATCGAGGGCCAAGAGCGTCCGTTGCGCCAGTGGGACTTCGTGCATATGCCGCCGAAAACAGAGCACGTGCTCGTCGGAGCCGGCGACGGCCCGTGCATCGTCCTGGCGATGAGCTCGCGCGAGAACCAGGCCTTCGGGCCCTACGGTGAGTACCCGCCGAACGAGGTTGCAGCGAAGTACGGGGCGAGCGCCAAGGACTCAGAGGACGCGGAAGCGGACTGGCCGGAATCGGTGCCGTCGCGCTACCGCGAAGGCTGGCTGCCCGGGTGAGCCGAGCCGCTGATCGACGAGGCCTGGGACGTGCGTGCGGGATCGCTGGCGACGCGGATACCGAGCCGACGAGCGTCGAGACGATCGTGCCCAGGGGACTCGGGAGATCTCGCGCAAGTGAGATCGTATGAAGATCGGGGGCGTCGTGGGGCGCTCGACGTCTGCCCGGCGGACTGTGAGTCGAATCTCGACCCTCGCGGCGTCGCCCTCGGAGTCGTGCTTCTCGAGCTCTTGCGCGCGATAAGACGGATCCTCGTGCGACGATAGGCAGCGGTGGGGCTCTCCCGGGACGATGCTCGCGGCGCACGCCATGCACGAGTGGACCGGCGAGGAGCGCTGGGCCCAGGTGTGGAACGAGAGCGCCGAGGTGCTTCGATCGCGTCGTGAGGAGGACGGGATGTGGACGACGTCCCTCCACGGCTCGCAGTTCCGCGACAACGGCCCCGTCCACGGAATGCTCGGCAACGTCCACGCGCTCCTGCAGCGGGGCAGAGACGAGCGCCTGGAGCAGGAAACGGCGGCTGTCCTTCGGGCATGCGTCGTGATCGAGGACGGCCTCGCGAACTGGGTCGCCCACCCCGGCGACGACCTGGTTCCTCGCGACGGCGAGATCCGGCTTCAGTGGTGCCACGGCTCGCCGGGCGTCGTCACGACGGCTGCCCCGTACCTGGACGAGGACCTGATGCT
The DNA here is from genome assembly GCA_963827725.1 of uncultured Actinomycetes bacterium. Lineage (GTDB taxonomy): Bacteria > Actinomycetota > Thermoleophilia > Gaiellales > Gaiellaceae > VAXT01. The sequence goes on from CAWHBM010000001.1 coordinate 174,413, forward strand.
GGCGGGCGCGGAGCTCGTCTGGCAGGCCGGAGCCCACGGCTCAAATAGAGGCGCGGGTCTCTGCCACGGCACAGCCGGCAACGGCTTCGGACAGGCGGCCTGCTCCTCGCGCGACCGGCTCGGGAACGGGTTCGTTCGCGCTTCGGGTGGCTGTGGGCAAGCAGGTGGTTGTGCGACTCGGTCCCGTAGCCGCCGGGGACCGGGATGTAGAACTCGGGATAGCCCCACATTCCGTGCTCCGCGACGTCCAGGCCCGCCGTCTCGACGTGCTCCTCGACGCGGATGCCCCAGAGCTTGTTCAGCGCCCAGAGGCAGCCGAACGACGCCGTGAAGGTGAACCCACCGACCGCCAGGAGCCCGAGCGCCTGGACGCCGAGCTGGTGGAAGCTGCCCGTGTAGAAGAGGCCGCCGGAGCCGGTTGCGAGGTTCGACGCGAGCGCAGGGACGGCGAACAGGCCCGTGGCCAGCGTTCCCCAGACCCCGGCCATTCCGTGCACGGCGACTGCGCCAATCGGGTCGTCGATGCCCAGGCGCTCGACCCACAGCACTCCGACCACCGCGATCGCTCCTGCGACTGCGCCGATCACGACCGCCGCCCACGGCGCCACGAAGCCTGAGGCCGCCGTCACCGCCACGAGCGCGGCGATGACGCCGTTCAGCATCATCGAGACGTCCGGCTTGCGCAGCACGAGCCAGGCAACGCCGATCCCGCCGAGCGCTCCCGCGGCGGCAGCGACGTTCGTGATCAGCGCGACGTAGCCGAAGTAGCCGATGTTCTCACCGGTGATGACGCCCAGCGTCGAGCCCGGGTTGAACCCGAACCAGCCGAACCAGAGGATCAACGTCCCGAGGACGGCGTACGGCATGTTGTGGCCGGGAATCGGGTTCGCGCGCCCGTCGTGGCCGAACTTGCCGATCCGCGGGCCGAGCAGCAAAGCGCCGGCGAGGGCGGCAAGCGCACCCTGGAAGTGGACGACCGTCGAACCGGCGAAGTCCTGCATGCCGAGCGAGAAGAGCCAGCCGCCCGAGTGCCAGACCCAGTGCGAGACGACCGAGTAGAGGACGGTGAAGAAGGCGCCGAAGGCGAAGTAGACCCAGAGCTTCGCGCGCTCGGCCATCGCGCCCCAGACGATCGCGAGCGCCACGCCTGCGAAGACGACCTCGAAGAGATAACCCGCCGCGGCGGGGATGGTCGAGAAAAAGCTGAACGGGGCGGCGCCGATCGAGAGGAACTCGTCCGTCGACGGGAAGAAGCCACTCGTGCCGATGACCGAGTTGCCGTCACCGAAGGCGATGCCGAACCCGACCGCCCAGTAGACGATCGAGCAGACGCCGAAGATGAGGACGTTCTTGCCGGCGATGTGAGCCGCGTTCTTCATGCGGGTCAGGCCTGTCTCGAGGAACGCGAAGCCTGCTTGCATGAACATGACGAGAACGGCCGCGAGGACGACCCAGACGGTGTTGACCGCGATCAGGAGCTCTGCGTCGGTCATGCGACTTCCACCTCGCCCAGCGCAAGGCCCGTGCGGTTGTGCCTGACGTTCTCGATCGGGGTCGTCCAGACGATGCCGTCGCCCGACTCGTGACCCGAACGTGCGGCGTCGACGATTGCGCTGACAACCGCCTGCGCGAGCGAGTCCTCGACGACGAAGGTGAGCAGCGCCTTCGGCAGGAAGCGCGACTCGAACACGCGCCCCCGATATTCATGCGTGACGCCGCGTTGGCGCCCGTGCCCGATCGCCTCGACCACCGTCACGCCCACGTGCCCCGTCTCGGCCTCGACGGCATCGATCACCGTCTCGACGCGCTCGCGCGTGACCACAGCCTCCACCTTGGTCATGTCAGATCTCCTTGCTTCGTCGTTCGAGGACGACGACGTCGCGCCAGACGCCGTCGAGCTGTCCGAGCCGCTCCTGCGTCCCGACCACGCGGAACCCGCACTTCACGTGCAGCGCGAGGCTCGCTTCGTTCTCCGGAAAGATCCCCGTCTGAATCGTCCAGATCCCGGCCTGCTCCGTGTCCGCGATCAGCCGCTCGAGCAGGGCCCGCCCGATGCCCTTTCCCTGCGCGTCGTCGGCGACGTACACGCTGTGCTCGACGACGCCGGCGTAGCAGGGTCGCGGCGACACGGGATGCACGACGACCCAGCCGACCACCCGCCCGTCCTCGACGGCCACCAGGCGATGGCCGTCGAGTTGCGAGCGATTCCACGTCTCCCAGTCGGGAGCCTCGGTCTCGAAGGTCGCGTTCCGGCCGGCGATGCCCTGCTCGTAGATGGCGCGCACCGCCGGCCAGTCCTCCTGCCTGAGCTCCCTGATCTCCAACTGTCTCTACGCGTCGAAGTAGAGGGCGAACTCGGCCGGGTGGGGCCGTAGCGCCACCAGGTCGACCTCGTTCTCCCGCTTCCAGTCGATCCAGGTCCGGATCAGCTCCTCGGAGAAGACGCCGCCGCGAGTCAGGAACTCGTGGTCGGCCTCGAGCGCGTCGAGCGCCTCCGCGAGCGAGCCCGGCACCTGCGCGATCGGGCCTCTCTCCTCTTCGAAGAGGTCGTAGTCGGCAGGCTCGCCCGGCTCCAGGCCCGCGCTGCACGCCGTCGATTCCCGCCATCAGCATCGCCGCGAAGGCGAGGTAGGGGTTCGCCGCCGCATCCGGGCAGCGGAACTCGATCCGCTTCGCCTTCGGCGAGTCGGAGTACATCGGGATCCGGATGCACGCCGAGCGGTTGCGCTGCGAGTAGACGAGGTTGACCGGCGCCTCGTAGCCCGGCACGAGCCGGCGGTACGAGTTGGTCGTCGGAGCGCAGAACGCGAGCAGCGCGGGTGCGTGCTCGAGCAGGCCGGCGAGATAGGAGCGGGCGAGCTGCGAGAGCCCCGCGTAGCCCGACTTGTCGGCCATGAGCGGCGTGTCTTCCTTCCAGAGGGACTGATGCGTGTGCATCCCCGAGCCGTTGTCGCCGAAGAGCGGCTTCGGCATGAAGGTGACGACCTTGCCGGCCGCGCGGGCGACGTTCTTGACCACGTACTTGTAGGTCATGACCTGGTCGGCCATCCGCGTCAGCGGCTGGTAGCGCAGGTCGATCTCGCACTGGCCGCCGGATGCGACCTCGTGGTGGTGGAACTCGCACGGGATGCCGAGCTTCTCGAGCATCAGCACCATCTGCGAGCGAAGGTCGTGCAGCGTGTCGTGCGGCGCGGGCGGGAAGTAGCCCTCCTTCTCGCGGATCGTGTTCCCGAGCCCGGGCTTGCCGGAGTTCCAGTGGCCCTCGGCCGAGTCGAACGCGTAGTGGGCGTGATTCGGGCCCAGGTCGTACGAGACCTCGTCCAGGACGAAGAACTCGCACTCCGGCCCCATGTAGGCGGTGTCGGCGATGCCCGTCTCGGTCAGATACGCCTCCGCGCGGCGGGCGACGACGCGTGGGTCGCGCGCGTAGCGCTCGCGGGTGACCGGGTCGGCGATCTCGCAGATCAGCGAGAGCGTGGGCGCCTCGGTGAACGGGTCGAGGATCGCGCTCGCCGGGTCGGGCATGAGCAGCATGTCCGACTCCGAGATGCCCTGCCAGCCTCGGATCGAGGAGCCGTCGAACCCGAGGCCCTCGTCGAAGGCCGACTCGTCGAATGCCCGCAGCGGCAGCGTCATGTGCTGCCAGCGACCGAGCAGGTCGCAGAACTTGAGGTCGACGAGCTGCGCCTGGGTCTCGCCGGCCCACTCGAGCGCCTCGCGCGCGGCGGGGGCTTCCTTGCTCCCGTTCGCGATGTAGTGCTTGGTCTCCGCTTCGCCCATCCCTGCCTCCTTGGTCTTAGAAATGCGAAAAGCCCCGGGACAGCCGATGTCCCGAGGCTCCATTGCCTCAGCGCCCACCTTCTGCGGCGAGCACCTGCCACAACTCTAAAAGCTCGACCGGATGTCCTCCTTGGAGCTACGAAGCCGGAGTTGTAGTGTCGGGCGAATGCAGCCCCTGCTTCGCATCGGGCCGCTGGGCGTGGCGTCTGTGCTCGCTTTGGCCGTAGCGCTGGCGGCTCTGGCAGCGCCCGGAGACCTCGATCCGACATTTGGAGTGAACGGCCGCGTCATCCTCTCGCCAGGGATCGAGTCATATGCGACTGCGGCGACGGTTCAGCCGGACGGCAAGGTGCTTCTGGCCGGCCTGGTCGACGACCAGGAGCCCCCACCGCCGCCACCGCCCGCGCCGCATCGCTTGCGCGCACCGAGCGGCGACTTCCTCGCTGTTCGATTGAACGCAGACGGCAGGCTCGACTCCTCGTTCGGGGCCGGTGGCTTCGTGCGGACTCCGATCGATCTGGGTAACAGCGGCTACGACATCGCTTGGGCGGTTGCCGCCGGCCCGGGTGGGACGGTCGTCCTGGGAGGCGATGCGATCACTCCCGCCGGGCAACGTGATTTCGCCTTCGTCCGGTACACGTCGTCGGGGGCTCTCGACTCGAGCTTCTCGGGAGACGGCATTCAGACCGTAGATGTCGGGATGTTCGACTCGGTCTCCGGCGTGGTGGTTCAGCCCGACGGGAAGGTCGTCGCAACCGGCAGAGGCGGAACAGGCTTCACCGTCGTGCGGCTGCAGGCAGACGGGTCTCTCGATCCCACGTTCGGCTCGGGCGGAATCGTCGACACGCCCCTCGGCGAGTCCTCCCTACGCGACGAAGGCTCGGCGGTCGCCCTACTTCCGGACGGGCGGATTCTCGTGGCCGGAACGGCCGACTACGACTATCCGTTCCCGACCGACTTCGCGCTCGTCCGCTACCTCGCCAGTGGCCGGCTCGATCGGAGCTTCGGCCTCGAGGGGATTGTCGTGACACGGGAGCCGGGGGAGGAGGTCGCCCGCGCCCTTGCTCTCACCGCGAGCGGCAGGATCGTCGTTGCCGGGTACGCGGATCGGGCGTTCAGGCTCGCGCGCTATCTGCCAGACCGGCGCCCTCGATCCGACTTTCGGCCGGGCGGGGATCGTCTCGACGCAGATCGGCACCCTGTACGCCGACGCGCACGCCGTGTGGGTTCAGGCAGACGGCAAGGTGATCGCCGGCGGGAACACTCGCGCCGAGGGGATTGGGCGCTTCGACGAGCTGGCCGTCGCGCGCTACAACCTCGACGGCTCGCTGGACCCCTCGTTCGGTAACGGAGGTACCCGAACCTTCGACCTCCTGGCCGGGCACGACTTCGGCTGGGCGCTCGCCGTTCAACCTGGTGCCGGATCCGGCCGCTCGACGGATCGGCTCGTCCAGGTCGGGCGTGGGTCCGACGGCGACGGCCAAGCGGAACACGTCTTGGCGATCGGCATCGAGCTCGGGCCGCTTGCACCGCCGCCACCGATTCGGTGCCGGGTGCCGCGCGTCGTCCACAAACGCCTGGCGACCGCCCGGACGAGGATTCGGCGAGCGCATTGCTCGGTCGGCCGAATCCGGCGGGTTCGGGCACGGCGGTTCCAGGGCATCGTCGTCGCCCAATCGCCTCGGGCAGGCCGGGTGCTGCGCCGGGGCTCCCGTGTCAATCTCGTCGTCGGGCGAAAGTAGCCTCGACCAAGGAGCGCCGCCGTTGACATCCGGGGTTTAGTAGTGTATATAACCACTTAGTTAGCTAACCGAAGGGTTATATGGCAACGGCAACGGATCAACTGAGCCTCACCTTCTCCGCCCTCGCCGACCCCACCCGGCGGGCGATCCTCGCCCGTCTGATCGACGGTGAGGCAACGGTCAAGGAGCTCGCGAAGCCGTTTGCCATGACGGGGCCCGCTGTCTCTAAGCACCTTCGGGTGCTCGAGCGCGCCGGGCTCATTACGCAGGGCCGGAAGGCGCAGTGGCGTCCTTGCCGGCTGGAAGGAGCTCCCCTCAAGGAGGTCGCCGACTGGGCTGAGAACTACCGGCGCTTCTGGGACGCGAGCTACGAGCGACTGGACTCCTACCTACAAGACCTCAAAGCAAAGGAGAAGGCACATGACCACCGCAAATAGCGTCGGCGAGACCACGTTCACGACGCCCTCGGACAAGGAGATCGCGATGTCGCGCGTGTTCGACGCGCCGCGCGAGCTCGTCTTCGAGGCCTTCACGAACGCCAAGCACCTGCAGGAGTGGATGCTGGGCCCGGAAGGCTGGACGATGCCCGTCTGCGAGATCGATCTTCGCCCGGGCGGTGCTTGGCACTTCGTCTGGCACCGCGAGGAGGGCTGCGAGATGGAGATGACAGGCGAATACAGGGAGATCACACCGCCCGAGCGCTTGGTCTCGACCGAGGCGTGGGGCGGCGACTGGCCCGAGACGATCGTCACTCTCGAGCTCACCGAGGAGGACGGCAAGACGACGATGACGCAGACGGTCCTCTACCCGTCGGAGGAAGCCCGCGACGCGGCCCTGGCGACGGGAATGAAGGACGGCGCAGCCATCAGTTACGACCGGCTCGCCGAGTACCTCCGAACGATGGCCTAAGCCGTTCGGTTCAATCGCGCGCCCAGATTTGCTTGCGCCTTGTCTTCCGGGGCAGCTAGTCTGGGCGCGCGATGTTGCGCCTCGGCTGAATCCGGTTTCTGCGCGCACCACCCGACAAGCGGGGAGGTGCGCCGTTTCCGTGTCCCCTCGAGTCGAGTCTGGAGCAGCACGTGCACGCAGTCGAAGTCCACAACTTGCGCAAGGAGTTCCGCCGCAGCGACGGTAAGCGCTCCGGCCTGCGCCGCCGTCGCCAGCGGGTGGATGCGCTGCGCGGCGTCAGCTTCGAGATCGCGCGTGGTGAGTGCGTCGCGATCCTCGGCCAGAACGGCTCCGGCAAGTCGACGCTCGTTCGGCTGCTCTCGACGCTGCTGCTGCACGACGGCGGCAGCGCGGCACGTCTTCGGGCACGACGTCTTCAAGGAGACGAGGGCGGTGCGGCGGCTCGTCAACCGCGTCTCGGTGGAGGCGTCCTTCTTCAAGAAGATGTCCTCGACCGAGAACCTCTCGTACGCTGCGCGCTTCTACGGGATGACCCCTGGTGAGACGCGCGACGAGATCCCGCGGATCCTCGAGCGCGTCGGCTTCCCCGCGGCGCGTCGCAACGAGGCGATGGAAGACCTCTCCCGCGGGATGCAGCAGAAGGTCGCGCTCGCGCGTGCGCTCCTGACGCAGCCGATCCTGCTCCTGCTCGACGAGCCCACGACGGGCCTCGACCCGCGCTCGAAGCTCGAGGTCCAGGACTTCATCCGCGAGATCCGGCAGATCCACGACGCCACGATCCTGCTCTGTACGCACGATCTCGACGAGGCCGAGTCGCTCGCGGATCGGATCGGCATCCTCGACGACGGCAACCTGCTCTCGCTCGAGCCGGTCGCCGACCTGAAGCGCCGCTACGGCGCCGAGACGCTCGAGGAGGCGTTCTTCGCGGCGACCGGCAAGGCGTTCGAGGACGAGAAGCGCGAAGAGGACGAGGACGAGTAATGCCGGGCGCAGCAGCAGCCCTCCGCCACGAGCTGATCGGCCTCGCCGGCGTCTTCGAGCGGAACGTCTACCTCGTCAAGCGCTACATCTGGTGGGACGTCGCGTTCTTCCTGTGGACGGTCGCGAACACCCTGACGATCGTCTTCATCGCCGAGGGCATCGAGGCGACAGGCGGCCAGATCGACGTCGATCGCGTGACGACGACGCTGCTCGTCGGCGCCGTCGTCTGGGCGTACCTCGGGATCATCTTCGAGATCCTCACGGAGACGGTCGCCTGGGAGCGCTGGGAGGGGACGATCGAGTACACGTTCATGGCGCCGCTCTCGCGGCCCATCCACCTGTTCGGGATGGGCGCGTTCGCGATCGTCTACGGCGTCATTCGGGCGGTGCTCCTGTTCGGCGTCGTCGCACTCTTCTTCAGCCTCGACCTCGCGGGGGCCGATTTCGTCGCAGCCCTGCTCGTCCTTCTCGTCGCCTCGATCTCGTTCATCGGGATCGGGATGATGACCGCCGTCCTGCCCCTGATCTCGCCCGAAAAGGGGACGCAGCTCGGCTTCGTCGCACAGGGACTGCTGCTCGTCGTCTCCGGCGTCTACTACCCCGTCAGCGTCCTGCCCGAGTGGATGCAGTGGATCTCCGTCATCTCGCCTGCCACCTACGCGCTCGACGGCATGCGGGACGCGATCATCGACGGCGCCGGCGTGAGCGAGATGTGGCCGAACATCTGGCCGCTGATCATCATCGGGATCGTCTCGATTCCGCTCGGGCTCGAGGTCTTCCGCCGCGGCGAGCGCTACGCGAAGCAGCACGGAAAGCTGAAGCGCTCGGGCTGATGATCGAGGTCCGCCGAGCCGAAAGCGACGCGGACCTCGAGGGCTGGATCCGCGTCAAGCGGGCCGTGCTCCCGAACGAGTCGGCGTGGACCGTGCAGGAGTTCCGGGAGCGAGACGCGCCCGACAGGCTCGTGCTCGTCGCGGAGCTCGACGGGGAGATCGTCGGCGCCGGGCTCGCCGACCGCTCCGACGTTCAGGGTCGCGGGTTCGTCGCGCCGCGCGTGCACCCGGATGCTCGGCGCCTCGGCGTGGGGACGGCCCTGCTTCGCCGGCTGACCGAGCACGTCTCCGGCCTCGGCTTCGACAAGGCGTGGGCCTCGGTCGACGACGACGGCTCGCGCGCATTCGCAGAGCACTTCGGCTTCGAGGAGGTCGACCGCGAGGTCGAGCAGGTAATCACGCTTCCAGCCGAGCCGACCGAGGCCCCAATGCCGGACGGCGTCGAGGTCGTCTCGATCGCCTACAGGCCGGAGCTGCTGCGAGAGGCGTACTCGCTCGCGCGGGACGAGGGCTACTCGGACCTGGCGATCGACGGTGACGTCGTTGTCGAGCTCGACGACTGGCTCCGTGACGAGGCGACGCTGCCCGGCGGCTCCTTCGTTGCCCTCGACCAGGGCAGGATCGTGGGCTTCTCCGGCCTCATGCGACATGACAACCCGGGGATCGCCGAGGACGGCTTGACCGTGGTCGCCCGCGGCTGGCGCCGCCGCGGGCTTGCGAGCGCGTTGAAGCAGCTCGAGCTCGCGCTGGGCCGCGGAGCACGGCTTCACCAGGGTGTTCACCTGGACGCAGCGCCGCAACGAAGGAATGCGCGCGGTCAACGAGCGGCTCGGCTACGTCTACCGGACGATCGCCTACAAGATGATGGGCGCAGTGCCGCTTTCGTGAGGCGCGCCGACGCCACCCGGCTCTACTACGTCCTTCAGGTGCTTCTCAACGTGCCGACGTGGGTCGTCATGGCGGTCTACCTCGTGCAGGAGCTGGACCTGTCCCCGCTCGAGCTCATCCTCATGGGCACGGCGATGGAGGCGGCCGTGTTCCTCTTCGAGATCCCGACCGGAGTCGTCGCCGATACCTACAGCCGACGCATGTCACTGATCATCGGCTACCTCGGGATGGGCATCGCCTGGATGGCCGTTGCACTCGTCTCGGCCCCGGCCGCGATCATCGCGCTCTGGGCGCTCTGGGGCCTTGCGTACACCTTCACGAGCGGCGCAGAAGAGGCCTGGATCACCGACGAGGTAGGCGTCGACAAGGTGGGCCGCGTCTTCCTGAAAGGCTCTCGGATCGGGTATATCGGTGCCGTAGGCGGGCTGCTGCTACAGGTCGCGATCGGCGTCTACTCGCTGCGGGCCGGAGTGATTGCGGGCGGAGCGGTCACTGTCCTGGCCGGGATCCTCGCCCTTCTGCTCATGCCGGAGACGGGCTTCAAGCGCCGGCCACGTGCCGAGCGGGGCTCGGCGCTGTCCGAGCTGCGCACGACCGCCGCGAGCGGCTTCCGGTACGCGTGGGCCGCGCCGGTGATCCTGCTCCTCGTCGGCGTTTCCTTCTTCATGGGGATGTCGAGCGAGGCCTTCGACCGCCTGAAGGAGGCCCACTTCTTGCGCGACGTCGGGCTGCCGGCGATCGGGCACCTCGACCCCGTCATCTGGTTTGGAATCTTCTGGCTCGTCGGGATGGCGCTCGGGTTCGTGGCGACGGGCTGGCTGATCAAGCGTTTCGAGCGCGTTGGGCGGAAGGTCGTCACGAGCTGGCTCTTTGCTATGACGGTCATGCAGATGGCGACGATGCTCGTCTTCGCATTGACGGGGTCGACCTGGCTCGCGATCGGCGCCTTGCTCGGTGTCTTCATGGCTCGCAACCTCGCGGGGCCTCTCTACACGATCTGGCTCAACGAGCAGATCACCGATTCGAGCGTGCGCGCGACGGTCCTCTCGATCTCGGGGCAGGCGGACGCGATCGGCCAGGCCGGCGGTGGGCCGGTGCTGGGTGTGATCGGCAACGTCTGGGGCATCCGTGCCGCGCTCACCGCAGGCTCCCTCGCCATCGCGCCGGCCCTGTGGCTCTACGGCCGAGCGATCGCCCACCAGGGGCGCGAGCCCGAGCTCGAGGAGCTGGCCGAGCCCGTGTAGACTGTCCGGGTCGTAAGAGGCGACGAGGCCTCGGGCGAGAGATCGCTCGGGGCTTTTTGCGTTCTGAGGAGGTTTTTTCCATGGCGGAACAGGTCGAGTCGAAGAACCGGGCCACTTCCAGCGAGGAGGCTCGCAAGGACGCGCTCGAGAAGATGAAGTCGGACGGGGTCGAGTTCCTGCTCCTCTGGTTCACCGACCTCGAGGGCCACCTGAAGAGCTTCGCGGTCACGCCCAGCGAGATCCCGGGCGCGCTCGACGACGGCATGGGCTTCGACGGATCGTCGATCACGGGCTTCAACGCGATCGAGGAGTCCGACATGGTTGCGATCCCGGACCCCGGCACCTATCGGATGATGCCCTGGAAGGAGGGCGAGACGAGAGTCGGCCGGATGATCTGCGACGTCGTCACGCCCGACGGCAAGCCATACGAGGGCGATCCGCGCTACGTGCTTCGCCGCGCGCTCGACCGGATGCAGTCGATGGGCTTCGAGACCTTCAACATCGGCCCCGAGCTGGAGTACTTCCTCTTCAAGGACGACACGGGCACGGAGACCCTCGACGAGGGCGGCTACTTCGCGATGACGACGTTGGACGCCGCCAGCGAGCTGCGCCAGGAGACCGTTCGCGGCCTCGAGCAGATGGGCATCCCGGTCGAGTACGTCCATCACGAGGTCGGTCCCTCGCAGCACGAGATCGACATCAAGTTCGCGCCGGCTCTCGAGATGGCCGACCACACGCTGACCTACCGCCTGATCGTGAAGGAGATCGCGAAGAAGGCCGGCTTCCACGCCACCTTCATGCCGAAGCCGATCTTCGGCGAGAACGGCTCGGGCATGCACACGCACCAGTCGCTCTTCACGGACGGTCGCAACAGCTTCTTCGACGCCGACGACGCGTGGAACCTTTCCGAGGTCGGAAAGGCGTTCATCGCCGGCCAGCTCCGCCACGCGCGGGAGATCTCCGCGATCTTCGCCCAGTGGGTGAACTCCTACAAGCGGCTCGTGCCGGGATACGAGGCGCCGGTCTACGTCGCCTGGTCACGACGCAACCGCTCGGCGCTGATCCGGATCCCGCTCTACAAGCCCGGCTCGGAGCAGGCCACGCGCGCCGAGATTCGCTGTCCCGATCCCGCCTGCAACCCCTACCTCACCTTCGCGACCCTGCTGCATGCGGGCCTCGAGGGCATCGAGCAGGGCTACGAGCTGCCCGAGCCGATGGAGACGAACCTCTACCACCTGACGGCTGAGCAGCGGAAGGAGCGCGGCATCGTCTCGCTCCCGGAAACGCTCGGCGAGGCGATCGACGCGTTGGCGGAGTCCGAGCTCGCCAAGAAGGCGCTCGGCCCGCACATCTTCGACCGCTACATCGAGCTGAAGCGGAAGGAGTGGGACGACTACCGCGTCCAGCTCACGGACTGGGAGATGGACCGCTACTTGAGCGTGCTGTAAAAAAGTAGGAGAATCAAAGCCTTCACCGGTCCTCGCAGCTAGGCGAGCCGCGAGAGACCGCTGACGGCCGACTGCGGGCTGCTCTTAGGGCAGCTCGTAGTCGTTACAGGAACGAAAGGACGGCGTCGCGGTCGACGTTCAGGCCGATGACGCCGCTCGATGAGTCGATCTCGGAAATGGCGGCGGCCGGCACGAGGCGGCGGCGGCGCGAGAGGAATCCAGAAGAGCGGACAGAGATGGCGTCCGGGACATCCGGCGTGCTGCCGTACATCGGCGCCTCGACGGTTCCGACGATGCGTCCCTTCACGTCGGCGACGAGGTAGCCGATCGTGCGGAGGAGGTCAGCGTGAGCAGGGCTCATCAGTTGCAACCTACCCAGGCGCTGTGACGGAAAAACTCGTAGCTCGTAAGGGAATTGTTAATCATCTCGGCCCGGGTTCGACCAGGTTCCCCGGCTCCCTTCTTCGGGCCGGGTAGACCCTCTTCCTACAATCGACATATGGATGCTCCGGCCCGATACCTGCAGCTTCTGACCGAGACGATCGCGGCGGTCAATTCGACGCTCGACCTCGAGGAGGTTCTCGGGCTCGTGGCCCGCAAGGTGGCGGAGGCGCTCGAGGCCGACGCGTGCTTCGTCTACCTGTACGACGAGCAGGCGGACGAGCTCGTCCTGCGCGCGACGCACGGCACCCGGGTCGAGGAGATGACGCGCACGCCGCGGATGAGGCCGGGAGAGGGAATCACCGGATCGGCTGCGCAGGAGCGCTCGCCGATCATGATCGCGGGCCAGGCGCATCTCGACGAGCGGTTCAAGGCCTTCCCGAACCTGCCCGAGGACGAGTACGAATCGATCCTCGCCGTCCCGATCCTCTCCTCGCGTCCCTGGCCGGCGTCGGCTCCCGCCGGGCAGAGCCCGGCTCCGCCGCCGCCTGACGCCGCTGGCGGCACGGGGCTCTCCGGGCCCGTGCTAGGGAGCACTGTTCCCTCCGGCCCCGCACCGCCAGCGGCGCCCCAGGAACACGAGGAGGTCACCACTCGGCTACAGGGGGCCATGAATGTCCGGACGATCGAGCCGCGCGAGTTCTCGGACGCGGAGATCGACCTCCTCGTCGCGATCGCGGCGCAGGTGGCCCAGACGATCGAGCACGCGAAGCTCTACGCGGACGCGCAGGCGCGGGTCTCCGAGCTCGAGGCGCTGGCGAAGATCTCCGAGGCGGTCTCGGAATCGCTCTACCTCGAGGAGTCGCTCGAGGCGATCGTGACGACGACGATGGAGGCCGTCGGTGCGACCGGAGCGGCTCTCGTCCTGGAGGACGGAGGGATCGCGTGGCCCGAGGGCCGGCCGGGCGCGCACGCGATCAGGCTGCCGCTTCGCTGGAAGCGCCGCGCGATCGGCGAGCTCGTGTGTGATCGCGATACGCCGTTCACCGAGCAAGAGCGTGCGCTCCTCACGTCGATCGCTCACCACGCCGCGGTGGCACTCGAGCACGGCCGGGCCGTGATGCGAGGCGTCCTGGCTCAGGAGATCCATCACCGGGTCAAGAACAACCTGCAAACGGTTGCGTCGCTTCTGCGGTTGCAGGCGAACTCCGACGAGGTCGATCCGAAGAAGGCTCTCGAGGACTCCGTGAACCGGATCCTCGCGATCGCCGCGGTGCACGAGGTGCTCACCGAGCGCCGCGACGAGGAGGTCGAGCTCGACGAGCTCCTCGACAGGCTGCGTTCGATGCTCGTCCAGGGGTTGGGCGCCGACAAGCACGTCGAGACCGCGTTCGCGCAAGTCTCGCTCGCCGGCGGACGCGCGACCGCGCTTGCGCTCGTGTTCAGCGAGCTCCTGCAGAACGCTCTCGAACACGGCGGTGACGCCGTCCGCGTCGAGCTGTCTCAGCGAAACGGCGAAGTCGTGCTCGCGATCGCAGACGACGGCAGCGGGATCACCGAGGATGCAGCAGGGACGGGTCTCTCGATCGTGCGTGCCCTCGTCCGCGACGAGCTGCGCGGCACTCTGAAGCTGAGCTCGAACGGTGGCCTGCGGGCCGAGGTGGTGTTTCCGGCGTGATGGAGCTCGAGAGCTACAGCTTCGTCCTGCTCAAGCGCGGCCCGCGTGCCTCGGAGTTTTCCGACGAGGAGCTCGAGGGGCTACAGAAGCAGCACCTCGCGCATCTCGACGCGATGAGCGACCAGGGTGCGCTCGTCCTCGCTGGGCCGTTCTCCGACCAGCGGGACGATGCGATGCGCGGCTTCTGTCTCTACCGCACCGATCTTGAAGAGACGCGACGGCTCGCCGAGTCCGACCCATCGGTCAAAGCGGGACGGATGGCAGTCGAGGTCATGACCTGGTGGACAAAGCGCGGAGCACTATCGTCTTGAAGGCCATGCGCGTCCTGATCGCCGAGGACGAGACGATCATCAGGCTCGACCTGAAGGCTCTCCTCGAGCGCGCGGGGCTCGAGGTCTGCGCAGAGGCGCGCGACGGCGAAGAGGCGGTCGAGCTCGCGCGCTCGGAGCAGCCCGACGTGGCGGTGCTCGACGTGAAGATGCCTCGCCTGGACGGGATCGAGGCGGCTCGCCGCATCCTGGACGAGCGCCCGATCCCGATCGTGATGCTGACCGCCTACGGCCAGGAGGAGCTCGTCTCGCGGGCCGTCGAGGCCGGTGTCTTCGGCTACCTCGTCAAGCCGTTTCGGGAGCAGGACCTGCTACCCGCGATCCACGCCGCCCGCGCCCGCCACGACGAGCTGACCGCGCTTCGCGAGGAGGCGGACTCGCTCTCGGAGGCGCTCGCCGCGCGCAAGGTGATCGAACGGGCGAAGGGGCTGCTGATGGCGAAGGAGAGCTTGTCCGAGGACGAGGCCTTCGCCCGGCTCCGCAAGGCAAGCCAGGTCTCTGGCAGGCCCCTCAAGGTCGTCGCCGAGGCGGTGCTTGCGACCCTCGGGGCGGATGCTTGACGGCGTAGCGACAATGACACGCTGTGCGAATCCTCCACTCACCTCGCTGGCGCCGCCGGCTCATCTGGCTGTCGATCCCGATCTTGATCGTGCCGCTGGTCTACCTCGGGGTGCACTACTCGAACCCGGGTGACCCGGGCAATCCCACCGGGCCTGAGGGCTCCTTCCCGGTGGATCCGACGACCGCGCCTTTCACTGCTGCGAAGCGACAGGCGGTGAGGCCGGTGCTCAGGGAGTTCATCAAGTCGGCCGTCGCGCGCGAGGATGTCTCGCGCTCGTGGGACCTCGCCGGGCCGAGCCTCAGGCAGGGCCTGACGCGGAGGCAGTGGAACAGCGGCCAGTTGCCCGTCGTGCCG
Source organism: uncultured Actinomycetes bacterium (assembly GCA_963827725.1). GTDB lineage: Bacteria > Actinomycetota > Thermoleophilia > Gaiellales > Gaiellaceae > VAXT01. The sequence continues at coordinate 189,542 of CAWHBM010000001.1, forward strand.
TTTCCCGCCGCGGACCGCGGCCTGGGGACCTGGAGCCTCGTCCAGTACTCGTACACGGACGCGGTGGGGCTCGAGGTCTTCCTCTTCCCTAAGCCCGACTCCGGCTATTCGGCGGTGACGGCCGACGTCGAGCTCGTCAGGACGAAGGACGGAGAGTGGAAGGTCGACTACTGGTTGCCGAAGAGGTTTCACGGCCCGCCCGACCTCTCGGCAGCGGAGGAGAAGAAGGCGGCCGCCGAGGCCAAGCGCGCCGCGAGGGCGGAGCCCAGGGACCGAGCCCGCACTGCAGAGCCTTTCCGCCCGGAGCAGGGGCGGCTGGGAGGCTACTGGTGGGCTCTTCCACTCGGCTTGCTGTCTCTGATCTTCGTCGTCCCGGCTCTGATCGTGTTCGGCGTGTGGTACCGGAACCGCCGGGCGCACCAGGCGTACCTCCGCTCGAGCGCCGAGCGCTAACCCTCTAGCTACGCCCCGGAGCGGTCGAAGAGCTGCTCCCAGCGGGAAAGCAGGTCCTGAAGCTCGTCGCGCGCACGGCGGTGGGCGGCGACGACGTCCACGTTCGCCCAGTCGTCTGCAAGCCGCCGCTCGAGCTCTGCGATCTCCGACTCCCGGCCGGCAATCTCCGCCTCGAGGGCCTCGAGCTCCGACGGCCTCTCCCGCTTCGGCGGCCGGGCCTTCGCCTTCTTCGGCTTCGCCGGCTCGGGCTCGGGCGTTGCGAGGCGGGCGTCGCGAGCCGCCACGTACTCCGCCCAGCCCCCGTCGTAGGAGCGGATCGTGCCGTCCTCGAGCGCGAGGGTTCGGTCGGCGATCCCGTCCAGCAGAGCGCGGTCGTGTGAGACCAGCACGAGCGTGCCGGGAAAGGCGTCGAGTGCACCCTCCAGCGCCTCGCGGCTCTCGAGATCGAGGTGGTTCGTCGGCTCGTCGAGGAGGAGCAGATTCGCGCCGGAGGCGACGACGAGAGCGAGTGCGAGCCGACGCCGCTCCCCGCCGGAGAGGACCGAGACCGATCGCTCGTGCATCTCCCAGCCCGTGAAGAGGAATCGCCCGAGCAAGTTCTGCGCCTGAGGGCGCTGAAGGCCGGTTGCGTTCTGCGTGACCGCGAGCACCGACCGGCTCTCGTCGAGCTCGATTTCGTGCTGCGAGAAGTACGCGGCCTCGACTCCGTGGCCGAGCTTCAGCTTTCCCGCCACGGGCTCTCGGCGCCCGAGCAGGGTTTCCAGGAGGGTGGTCTTGCCGGAGCCGTTCGGGCCGACGAGCGCGACGTGCTCGCCCCGCTCGACGGCGAACGAGACCTCGGACAGGAGGTGCTTGTCGCCTGCGGCGAGCTCGACCGCGTCGACTTCGACAACCGTTCGTCCGCTTCGCTTGGGCTGGAGGAACTCGAACCCGAGGCTCTTCGCGCGGCGGGTGAGGAGTGCGATCTCACCTCCGAGCTCTGCCCGCTCCTTCTGCAGGCGGCCGATGTGCGTCAGCTTGGCCTGTGCGCGTTTCGCGAGGTTCTTCTTGTACCGAAAGCGTTCGACGAAGCGCTCGAGGCGGGCGATGTCGACGTCGACCCGGTGCGCCGTCGTCGTCGCAGCGGAGAGTCGCGCAGCTTTTTCGCGCCGCCAGTTGTGCCAGGGACCGGCGAAGTACGTCGAGCGACCGGCCTCGAGCTCCAGCACCGCGGTTGTCACCGCCTCCAGGAACCAGCGATCGTGCGCGACGAGGACGACGGCGGCGTCGATCGACTGCAGCTCGCGCTCGAGCCACTCGAGGCTTGCGACGTCCAGGTGGTTGGTCGGCTCGTCGAGGAGCAGCAGGTCGGGGTCCCCGCCGAGTGCCCGGGCCAGCGAGGCGCGGGTCAGCTCTCCGCCGGAGAAGGTCGTCAGCGGCCTCTCGAGGTCCGCCGCCGAGAAGCCGAGGTTGCGCGTGACCGAGTCGAGGCGCTCGCGCCAGGCGTAACCGCCGGCGTGTTCGAGCCTGGCCTGCGTCTCCGAGTAGTTGCGCAGCGTCGCCGCCTCGTGGTCGCCTGCGGCCATCGCCTCTTCGAGCCGTCTCAGCTCCTGCTCGGTGGCGGTGAGATCGGCGGCACCCGACAGCACGTAGTCGCGCAATGACGCGTTGCTCTCGGCCGGCGGTCGCTGGTCGTGGAGGGCGATCCGTGTGCCTTTGGCCATGAAGAGCTTGCCGCCGTGGAGCTCGGTCTCGCCGTTCAGGATCCGGAGCAGGGTCGTCTTCCCGGCGCCATTCGGCCCGGAGAGCGAGACCCGGTCGCGTCGCTCGACCTTGAACGAGACCCCGTCGAAGAGCGGGTCGCCCGAGAGCTCCTTGCGGAGGTTGGTTGCTGTGACGACGGCCATTCCCTAAGCGTAGAGGTGCGGATTCGCAGATCTGGCGCGAAGGCGGCACAGACGTGCCTCAACTGCCGCGGTACGCTCGCAGCGGGTGGCGGGTGGACCTCTCCCCACCCAGGGTGGGGATATTGGGCCGGCTCGCGCGCGTGGGCCGGATTATGTGAAGCTTCGGCGGCCATGAGCACCGACCTAGACGTCCTGTCTGTCAACACGATCAGGACGCTGGCGATCGACGCCGTCCAGGCGGCGAACTCGGGCCATCCGGGGACGCCGATGGCGATGGCGCCCGTGGCCTACACGCTCTGGCAACGGTTCCTGCGCTTCGATCCTGACGACCCGATCTGGCCGAACCGGGACCGCTACGTGCACTCGATGGGTCACGCCTCGACGCTCCTCTACGCCCTCCTCCACCTGAGCGCCGTCAAGGCAGTCAATCCCGCCTACGAGACCCTCGGCGAGCTCACGGTCCCGCTCGACGACCTGAAGCGGTTCCGCCAGCTCGACTCGAAGTGCCCGGGACATCCCGAGTACCGGTGGACCTCGGGGATCGAGACGACTACTGGCCCGCTGGGCGCCGGCGTCGCGACTTCGGTCGGGATGGCGATCGCGGGCCTCTGGCAGGCCGCCTACTTCAACCAGCCGGGGTACGAGCTCTTCGACTACGACGTCTACGCGCTCGGCGGCGACGGCGACATGATGGAAGGCATCTCCAGCGAAGCCGCCTCGCTGGCCGGGCATCTCAAGCTCTCGAACCTCTGCTGGATCTACGACAACAACAAGATCACGATCGAGGGGAACACGGCTCTCGCGTTCTCCGAGGACGTCGCCACGCGCTTCATCGCCTATGGCTGGAACGTCACGCGCGTCGGCGACGCGAACGACCTCGAGATGCTCACCCGCGCCTTCGAGACGTTCAAGAAGGAGGACGAGCGGCCCACGCTCATCATCGTCGACAGTCACATCGGCTGGGGCGCCCCCTCCAAGCAGGACACGAGCGCTGCGCACGGCGAACCGCTCGGCGAGGACGAGATCCGCGCCACGAAGCGCAACTACGGCTGGCCCGAGGACGCCCAGTTCCTCGTCCCAGACGGCGTGCTGGAGCACTTCGCCGACGGCATCGGCAAGCGCGGCCAGGACGCGCGCAAGAACTGGCTCGAGCTCTACAACTCCTATTCGAGCGAGCATCCTGATCTCGCCGATCAGCTTCTGAAGATGCAGCGGCGCGAGCTCCCTGACGGCTGGGACAGCGATCTGCCTGAGTTCGAGCCCGACGAGAAGGGGGTGGCAGGGCGCGACGCGTCCGCTCAGGTCCTGAACGCGATTGCCCAGAACGTCCCCTGGCTGATCGGGGGCGCCGCCGATCTCGCGCCGTCGACGAAGACGCGGCTCACCTTCGAAGGCGCCGGAGACTTCTCAGCGGAGGACCCAAGCGGACGGAACCTGCACCTCGGCGTCCGTGAGCACGCGATGGGCGCGATCGTGAACGGGCTCTCGCTCTCGAAGATCCGGGCTTACGGCTCCGGCTTCCTCATCTTCTCGGACTACGGCCGCTCGCCGATCCGCCTCGCGGCGATCATGGAGATCCCTGCCATCTACATCTTCACTCACGACTCGATCGGGGTCGGGGAAGACGGTCCGACCCACCAGCCGATCGAGCACCTGGCCTCGCTGCGCGCAATGCCGGGGCTGATCACGCTCCGTCCGGGCGACGCGAACGAGGTCGCGGAGGCGTGGCGCCTGATCATGGAGACCCAGCACGATCCCGTCGCGCTCGTACTCTCCCGGCAGAACATGCCGACCCTCGACCGCACGAAGTACGCCTCGGCCGAGGGGCTGCGCCAGGGCGCCTACGTCCTCGCCGGCGCAGACGACGAGCCCGAGGTCATCCTGCTCGCGACCGGCACGGAGGTCGGCCTGGCGGTCGGCGCCTACGAGCAGCTCGTGGCCGAGGGTGTGCGCGCCCGCGTCGTGAGCATGCCTTCCTGGGAGCTCTATCGAGCGCCAGCCGGTCGAGTACCGCGACCAGGTGCTGCCGCCGCAAGTGACGGCGCGCGTCTCGGTCGAACAGGCTTCGACCTTCGGCTGGGAGCGCTACGTCGGCTTGTCCGGCCACATGGTGGGCATGACGACGTTCGGCGCCTCGGCGCCGCTCAAGGATCTTCAGACGAAGTTCGGCTTCACGCCCGACGCGCTCGTCGCAGCCGCCAAAGCTCAGCTCGACGCGACGGCAGCTCCGAGCCGTTTCGACGACCTGACGCGCCGCCGCCACGATGTGCTCGGCGTCGATGCCGGCCGCTGCCAGCAGCTCCTCCGGCTTCCCCGAGGTGGGCATCTCGCGCACGGCGAGCTTCACGACGCGTGGCCGCTCGTCCGTGTCGGCGAACGCTGAGAGCACGGCCTCGCCGAGGCCGCCCTCGGGCCAGTGGTCCTCGGCGGTCACGAAGCGCCCGCCGGTGGCCTCGGCCGCCGCGCGAAGCGTGTCGACGTCGATCGGCTTCACCGAGTAGAGGTCGATCACGCGGGCGTTGACGCCTTCCTCGGCGAGCGTGTCCGCGGCTTTCAGCGCCTCGTGCAGCGTGATCCCGGCGCCGACGATCGTCACCTCGTCATTGTCGGAGGAGCGGACGACCTTGCAACCGCCGACGGGGAAGTCCTCGTCCGGCCCGTAGATGACCGGCGTGGCGGCACGGGTCGTTCGGATGTACGAGATCCCGCCGAGGTCGACCATGGCCTCGACGAGCTTGGCCGTTTGATTCGCGTCCGAGGGATAGAGGACCGTGGAGCTGTGGACGGCCCGGAAAGCCGCCAGATCTTCGAGCGCCATCTGCGACGGGCCGTCCTCGCCGATCGAGACGCCGGCGTGCGAGCCGGAGAGCTTGATCTCCGCGCGGCTGATCGCCGCCATGCGCACGAAGTCGTAGGCACGCGTGAAGAACGCGGCGAACGTCGATGCGAACGGCTTCCACTTGCGCACCTGGATTCCGACGGCCGCCGCGACCAGCTGCTGCTCGGCGATGAACATCTCGAAGTACCGATCGGGGTGAGCCTTGGCGAAGACCTCCGCGTAGGTCGAGTTCGAGACCTCGCCGTCGAGCGCCACGACATCACCGCGGCCGTCGCCGAGCGCCTTGAGTGCGTCACCGTATGCCCTGCGCGTCGCGACCTCCTCGCCGAGCTCCCAGGTCGGTAGCTCGAGCGGGCCGGTCTCGAACACGTGAGGCTCGCCCTCGATCTCTGGCTTGGCGACGTCAATCACGATGTTGCGGATGCCGCCGAGCTCCTCGATTGCGCCTTCGGGATCGTCGAGAGCCTTTCCGTGCCAGTTCTCCTGGTTCTCGACCGCCTTCACGCCCTTGCCCTTGACCGTCTTCGCGACGATCACCGACGGTTGCTCCTTCGTCGCGATCGCTTCCGCGTAGGCCCGGTCGATCGCCTCGACGTCGTGTCCGTCGATCTCGATCGTGTGCCAGCCGAAGGCCTCGGCCCGCTTCGCGTACGAGTCGAGATCCCACCCGTGCATGGTCTCGCCGCGCTGGCCGAGCCGGTTGACGTCGATGATCGCCGTCAGGTTGTCGAGCTTCTCGTAGGCGGCGTGTTCGAAGGCCTCCCACATCGAGCCTTCCGCCATCTCGCTGTCGCCACACAGCGTCCAGACCCGGTACGGAAGACGGTCGAGCCGCTTGCCGGCGAGCGCGATGCCGACGGAGAAGGGAAGACCTTGCCCGAGTGACCCGGTGGCGACGTCGACCCAGGGGATGATCGGCGTCGGATGCCCTTCGAAGCGGCTGCCGAACTTGCGGAAGCTGAGCAGCTCCTCGTCCGTGATCGCTCCTGCGGCCTTGAAAAGTGAGTAGACGAGAGGCGAGGCATGGCCCTTGGAGAAGACGACGTGGTCATTCCTCGGGTCGTCGGGGGTGTCGAAGTCGTAGTGGAGGTAGTTCGCATACAGCACGGCCATCAGGTCGGCTGCAGACATCGACGAGGTGGGATGTCCCGAGCTCGTGACAGCGGCTGCCCTCACCGAGTCGACGCGGAGCTGCTGCCCCAGCTCGCGCCATAGCTCTGAGTCGCTCATCGGGTTAACCTAACGGGTTGTGGAGGGTGCGCAAGTGCAGATCCCATGAAGGTCGCTGCGGCCTTCGACCATCGAGGCGTCAAGCTCCGCGAGCGCGTGCTCGAAGAAATCGTCCGCGCAGGCCACGAGCCGGTTGACCTGGGCACGAATGCACCCGAGCCGAAGATCGACTATCCCGACAAGGCCCGGGAGATCGGCGAGACGATTCAGACGGGTGCGGCCGAGCGGGGTGTCCTGGTCTGCGGCTCCGGCGTCGGGGCTTCGATCGCGGCGTGCAAAGTCGACGGGATCCGCGCGGCCATCTGTCACGACACGTACTCGGCGCACCAGGGCGTCGAGCACGACGATATGAACGTGATCTGCCTCGGCTCCGAGATAGTCGGCGCCGAGCTCGCCGGAGAGCTGGTGCGCGCCTTTCTGGGCGCGAAGTTCGACGGCGGAGAACGGTACGTGCGTAGGTTGGAGAAGATCGAAGAAATGGAGAAGGCACATGGGTAACTCACGACTCCATCAGCTCTCCGAGCTGGGTCAGTCCGTCTGGATCGACTCGCTCTCGCGGGAATGGCTCAAGACCGGCGAGCTCACACGGATGATGAGCGAGGACGCCGTCGTCGGAGTCACCTCGAACCCGACCATCTTCCAGAAGGCGATGGCCGAAGGCGACTGGTACGACGACCAGCTGAAGGAGGTCGTCCGGGAGCACGACGACACGACGGAGATCTTCTTCCAGCTTGCCGTCCAGGACATCAAGGATGCATGCGATCTCTTCCGTCCCGTCTGGGACGAAGGGAAGGGCCAGGACGGGTATGTCTCGCTCGAGGTCGATCCCAATCTCGCCTACGACACGGAGGCGACGATCGAACAGGCCGCCCGGTTCCACGAGTGGGTCGACCGGCCGAACCTCCACGTGAAGATCCCCGCCACCCAGCCGGGTCTCGCCGCGATCGAGGAGATGATCTCGCGTGGCCGCAACATCAACGTGACGCTGATCTTCTCGCTGCAGCGCCACCAGGAGGTCGCCGAGGCTTACATCAAGGGGCTCGAGCGGCTCGTCGAGGCCGGTGGCGATCCGTCCACGGTCGCTTCCGTCGCAAGCTTCTTCGTCTCGCGCGTAGATACGGAGGCGGACAGGCGGCTCGACGAGGTCGGGAAGCCGGAGCTGAAGGGCAAGCTTGCGATCGCGAATGCGAAGCTCGCCTACCAGAACTACAAGCAGGCGTTCTCGGGCGAGCGCTGGGAGGCACTCGCCGGGAAGGGCGCGAGCAAGCAGCGCTGCCTGTGGGCCTCGACCTCGACGAAGAACCCGGACTACCGCGACGTGATGTACGTCGAGGAGCTGATCGGCCCCGAGACCGTGGACACGATGCCGAAGGAGACGGTCGACGCATTCCAGGACCACGGCGAGGTCGCGCTCACGATGGAGGCCGATCTCGACGAGGCGCATCGCCTCTTCGAGCAGCTCGCGGAGGCGGGCGTGGACTACGACGACGTCAGCGAGACCCTCGAGCGCGAAGGCGTCCAGAAGTTCAGCGACTCGTTCACCGAGCTCCTCGAGGGCATCGAGTCCAAACGGGGTCAGCTGGCTCCCGCTTGATGTCGAGTATTCGCGCGTTCCTCGGCGCCGCTGCGCGTGCGGGGCCGGAGGGCAAGTATTGGCAATACGGGCCCGGAGAGCTCCGTGGGCTGCGGAGCGTGTCCGGATCTGGGCCCGGGACCCGTCCGTCTGGACCGGTCGCGACGAGGCGCACTGGCTCGGCTGGCTCGACGAGCCCGGACGGATGCTCGAGCGCGTCGACGAGCTCGAGGCGCTCGACCGCGACTTCGACGACGTCGTCCTGCTCGGCATGGGCGGCTCGAGCCTCGGCCCGGAGGTCATCCGCCGCACGTTCGGGATCGACCGTCTACACGTGCTCGACACGACCCACCCGACCGCCATTCGCCGGCTCGGGGAGCAGATCAATGCCGACCGCACGCTCTTCGTCGCAGCCTCGAAGTCGGGCTCGACCCTCGAGACACGCTCTCAGCTCGACTACTTCCTCGAGCGCGGCAAGGGCTCGTTCGGCGCGATCACCGACCCGGGAACCGAGCTCGAGGCCTTCGCGCGGGAGCGGGACTTTGCCTGGGTCGTCAGCGGAGAGCCGACGATCGGCGGCCGCTACTCGGTGCTCTCGCCGTTCGGGATGGTGCCGGCGGCGCTGATGGACCTCGACATCAGGATGTTGCTCGAGCGAGCGGACTCGATGGCCCAGTGGTGCCGGCTCGGCGAGGAGAATCCGGGCTTTGCGTTCGGGCTGGCCTTCGGCGAGGGCTGGAGCGAGGGGCGCGACAAGATCTGCATCGACGAGACGCCGGGTGGGTTCGGCCTCTGGGCGGAGCAGCTCATCGCCGAGTCGACCGGCAAGGAGGGCAAAGGGCTCGTGCCCGCTCCGGGCGAGGACCCCCAGGCGGGGCCCGACCGCCAGCACGGGCACGTGCGGTTCGACGATCCCTACGACCTCGGAGCCGAGTTCTTCCGCTGGGAGTTCGCGACCGCGGTCGCCGGCGCGATCCTCGGCATCAATCCGTTCGACCAGCCGGACGTCCAGGCGGCGAAGGACCGGACGACAGCGATTCTCTCCGGCCCTGCCCCTGAGACGAGCCTCGAGGGATCGCTGGACGACCTGCTCGCGGAGGCGAAGCCGCCGAACTACATCGCAATCCACGCGTTCATCGATCCCGAGCGAGAAGGCGAGCTCGACCCACTCGTCCACAGGGCGCGGGAGACCGGGTGCGTCGTCACCAAGGGCCTCGGCCCTCGCTACCTCCACTCCACAGGTCAGCTGCACAAGGGCGGGCCGAACACGATCCTCGCGATCCAGGTCGTCGACGACTTTGGAGAGGAGCTCGAGATCCCCGGCCGTGACTTCGGCTTCAAGCGGCTGATCGCCGCTCAGGCCGCGGGCGACCTCGAGGCGCTCAAGGAACAGGGCCGGACCGTCTGCCGTGTGAAACTGGACGAGCTATGAAGCTCGGAATGGTTGGCCTCGGGCGGATGGGCTCCGGGATGACGGAACGGCTCCGCCTCGACGGCCATGACGTGCAGACGTACGACCCGAAAGTCGAGTCGACCGCGTCGTCGCTGCAGGAGCTCGCCGAACAGTTGGAGCCGCCCCGAGCCGTCTGGGTGATGGTCCCGGCTGGCGATCTCACGGAGAAAGTGTTCCAAGAGCTGCTCGGGATCCTCGAAGCGGGCGACACGATCGTCGACGGCGGCAACTCGAACTTCCGCGACTCGCAGCGGCGCAACCGGGAGGCGGCGGAACGAGAGATCCACTTCCTGGACGTGGGCGTCTCCGGCGGGATCTGGGGGCTGACGGAAGGCTTCTGCCTGATGGCCGGCGGCGCAGACGAAGCCGTCGGGCTGCTCGCCCCGGCTTTCCAGACGCTTGCCCCCGAGGACGGGTGGGCCCATGTCGGCCCAGCCGGCGCAGGCCACTTCACCAAGATGGTCCACAACGGGATCGAGTACGGCCTCATGCAGGCCTACGGCGAGGGGTTCGAGATCATGCGAGCGTCCGAGTTCGAGCTCGACCTGGCGCAGATCTCCGGCATCTGGCGCTATGGCTCGGTCGTCCGCTCCTGGTTGCTCGAGCTTCTGCACGACGCGTTCGACGCCCACGGCAGCGACCTGGGGGACATCGCCGGTTACGTCGAGGACTCCGGCGAGGGTCGCTGGACCGTCTTCGCGGCGATCGACGAAGACGTTCCCGCCCCGGTGATCACGGCCGCGCTCTACGCGCGCTTCGCCTCGCGACAGGACGAGTCGTTTACAGCGAAGGTCAACGCCGCCCTGCGGGAGCAGTTCGGCGGCCACGCGGTGAAGACGCAATGACCGACACAGAGCTCGTCGAGAACCCGCTGCTCCTGGGCCTCGGGCCGCACCGCACCCCCGAGGCATGCGCGATGGTCCTCTTCGGCGCTTCCGGCGATCTCACTCATCGCAAGATCTTTCCCGCCCTCTACGCGCTCGCCTGCCGGCGGTTGCTGCCGGAGCGCTTTGCCGTCGTCGGCGCGGCGCGGCGCGACTGGTCAGACGACGAGTTTCGCGATCGGATGGAGAACGCCGTGCGCGAGTTCGGCCGCGACGACTTCAAGCAAGACGTCTGGGACCGTCTTGCGGAGGCGACGCGCTTCCACTCGATGGACTTCGCCGACGAGAGCGGTGAGGACCAGCTCGCCGAGACTCTGAGCTCGCTCGACGAGGAACGCGGTACGCGAGGCAACCGCGTCTACTACCTGGCTGTCCCTCCGGCGGCGATGCCGACGATCGTCGAGGCGCTCGGCAAGCGGCGGAAGGCCGGCGGCTGGATCAGGCTCATCATCGAGAAGCCTTTCGGCCACGACCTCGCCTCGGCGAGAGAGCTCACCGAGCTGATCAGCCGGTACTTCACCGAGGAGGAGGTCTTTCGGATCGATCACTACCTCGGCAAAGAGACCGTCCAGAACATGCTCGCCCTTCGCTTCGCGAACGGGATCTTCGAGCCGATCTGGAACCGCCAGTTCATCGACCACGTCCAGATCACGGTCGCGGAGTCGCTGGGGATCGAGGGCCGGGCCGGCTTCTACGAGCAGGCGGGCGCGATCCGGGACATCGTCCAGAACCACATGCTCCAGCTCGTCGCGCTGACTGCGATGGAGCCGCCGATCGACTTCACCGCCGACTCGGTGCGCAACGAGAAGGTGAAGGTGCTGAAGGCCATTCATACGCCCGGCCCGAAGCACATCGTGCGCGGCCAGTACGGGCAGGGTTATGTGGAGGGGAAGGAGGCGTCGGGATACCGCGAGGAGGAAGCCGTCGCTGCGGATTCGATGACCGAGACGTTCGTTGCCGCGAAGCTCTTCGTCGACAACTGGCGCTGGGCCGACACGCCTTTCTACGTGCGCACGGGCAAGCGCCTGGCGCGGCGCGAGACGACGATCGCGATCCAGTTCCAACGGGCGCCGCACCCGCCGTTCGAGGACGCGGCGACCGAGGAGCTGCGCCCCAACCTCCTGCTCGTGCACGTCCAGCCCGACGAAGGAGTCTCGCTCGCGATCGGTGCGAAGGTGCCCGGGCAGGGAATGCGCATCAGGACGGTGCACATGGACTTCATGTACGGCGGCGCCTTCCGCACCGACCTGCCCGAGGCGTACGAGCGGCTGATCCTCGACGCCATGCTGGGCGACCAGACGCTCTTCACGCGCTCCGACGAGGTCGAGGAGCAATGGGCGCTCGTCGACGCGATCGTCGCGACCTGGGCTCGCGACCGCCCCGCCTTCCCGAACTATCCGGCGGGCACGTGGGGGCCTGTAGCCGCCGACGAGCTAATGCGCCGCGACGGCAGGGAGTGGCTCCGGCATTGAGCGCAACCGACGTCCAGGCCGCTGAGTGGAGCGCGAAGGACGTCTCGATCGGCGATGTGGTCAGTGCCCTCGACCGGCTGCGGAACGAGTCCGCCGGCGAGACCGAGGGCCCGGATCTGCGGACGAGCGTCATGACGCACCTCGCCTGGGTCCCTCCCGAGTGGCAGGAGGCGGCCGTCGAGACGCTCGCCGGGCTGGGTGAGCGCCATCCTTCGCGCGGCATCCTGCTCTTTCCGGAAGAGGAGTCGGGAGGAGACGGCATCGACGCGAAGGTCTCGGTGCTGGCGTTCCCCCTCTCGCACCAGCGCAGGCACATTGCGGCCGAAGTGATCGAGCTGCACCTACGCGGGGGCAGGACGCAGGCGCCGGCCAGCATCGTCATGCCGCTGCTCGTCACCGGGCTCCCGGTCTTTCTTCGCTGGCGAGGGAGGCCGCCTTTCGGCGAGCTCGCGGTCGAGCAGCTGATCGACGTCTGCGATCGCTTCATCGTCGACTCCGGCGAGTGGCCAGACGTGCCGGCGGCTTACAGCGATCTCCCTTTCGATCGCACAGCGTGCTCGGACATCGCCTGGCGGCGCACCGAGCCGTGGCGACGCGCTCTGGCGGGTCTCTGGCCGGGGGTCGAGGAGGCGGGAGAGCTGAAGGTCACCGGCCCCGTGGCCGAGGCGTCGCTGCTGGCCGGCTGGTTGCGCTCGCGGCTCGATCGCAAGATCGGCCTCGCCCACGAGGACGCGGAGCAGATCGAGCACGTCGCCGTCGACCGCGAGGTGTGCCCGGTCCCCCGCGAGCAGCCGAGCGGAAGCGATCTCCTGTCGTCCGAGCTCGACGAGTTCGGGCGAGATCCGGTGTACGAGGCTGCCGCGCTCGCTGCGGGCTAGCGCTTGACGATCTTGAAGCGAGGCTTCGCGATCTTGACGCTGACGGCCTTCGACCACGTCATCTCCGGCTTGGCCGGGAGCATGTAGTTGAGGCCGCGGACGCGGTAGTACCAGCGGCCCACGGTCAGCGGCAGTACGGCTGAGGTAGCGCCCGTCTTGAGCGGGGTGGGCTCGGTGCGCCACGGGTTCAGCTTTCGGCTCCACTGCACCTCGTACTCGTGGGCGCCGAGGACGGGCTCCCAGGCGACGAGCGGGGCTCCGTAGAAGGCAGGAACGGTGCGGGTGGCCGGAACGAGCTTTCCTGCCGGGGAGAGACCGGACGCATACGGCGCCTTGTCGCCGACGAGCACGGGCTTGCTCACCTTGCCGAAGCGGGCTGCGCCGCCGGCGCGGCAGACATCCTCGGGAAGCTGGATGTCGCGGTACTCCATGATCTTCGACCCGTCGATGGGGTCAGGCCGGGGGAAGACCGGCACGACGGTCCAGTAGTAGCCGCCGCTCGGCCAATAGGTGTCCCAGAGGTCGATGCCCGTGAGCGCCGAATCGGCTGCCGTCACCGGAGTGCCGTCCCACATCACGCTCGTGCCCTCGGCGCCGTACTTGAGCCAGTCCGAGCGGGCTGCGTTGATGTTGGCGAACGTCCCCGGATAGGCGAGCGTCTGCCCGAGCCGCGGCGCATAGGCGGGACCGCCGACGATCGCGCCCGTGTAGACGCGGTTCACGCATTCGCTGTCTGTGTAGACGTAGACGCGAAAGAGCTCGGTCGTTGTGTCGAGGAAGCCCGGATTGCCCCAGGAGCGATAGTTGCCTGTCCACCGGAAGGCGGGGAGCAGCTCGTGCGCCTGAGGGCTTGCCGGGGTGCTGACGATGTCGCCGGACACGGTGCCGGCAAGTGCGATCTCGGCCGGTGTCTGGTCGTACGGCGGGTTGAAGTCGACGTTGAACGGCGGGTTGACGTTCGTGAACCAGTCGCTCCAGGCGCCGTAGCTGACGCGCGGCATTCCCGTGGGGATCTCCCCGTAGACCTTGCGGACGGCTCGGATGCGCCAGTTCACGGACTGGATCCACCAGGGCTGCGTATGGAAGGCGTAGAACTCGCGCTCGTCGGCGACGTTCGTGGTCGTGAAGAAGGACGTGGTCGAGCCCTCGAGCCAGACCTGGTACATGGTCGCGCCCTCGATCGGCGTCCACCGGATCAGGCCGGGGAACTGGGGGTCGAGCGGCCTCGGGCGGTCGCGCCAGCGCATGTTGAAGCCGTACGGCGCGCTCCAGCGGCCCTCCTGGCCTTTCGGGGAGATGCCGCGAACGCGCGCATAGAGCGCGTAGGGGTTGCCGGTCATCCACGGAAGGGAAATCGGGACGGTCGCCGCCGGGCTCGTCAGCTTCACGGGCGAGCTCAGGCTCGACCAGATCAGCGCGCCCTCGGCGAAGCGCTCGCTCGTCGAGAGCTCGAACTCGTACTTCTTGGCGCCCGAAACCGGCTTCCAGGCAAACGCAGGAGTGCGAGGAAAGCTCCGGTTGTTGAGCGACTCGGGCTCGTTGACCCGCAGCAGGAAGGCCTTCAGGCCCGTCGGCTTCTTGGGCGTCGCGGCCATGGCCGTCTGGGTGCCCACAGTGAGCGCGAGCAGCGCAAGAACTCCGGCGACAGTGAGTCGGACAGGCATGGCAAGAGAGTTCTTCGGCAGGTTCGCTCAGTCGAGCGTCACTCGAACGAGTGACTCGAACAACTCGCCAACGGCTAGGACAAGCGCATCCGAGCCGGGTGGCCCCGCGATCTGGAGCGACGCGGCTAGCCCGTCTTCGGCGCGTGCCGCACGGAAGCGCGAGAGCCGGCCAGCCCAGGGCGTTGAACGGCAAGGTGAGGCGGACCGTTCGCTCCCGGAGCTCGAGGTCGTCGGCGGGCAGCGGGGGCGCGACGAACTCGAGCGTGGGCGTCAGCAGGAGATCCACGTCCCCCAGCGCGGCCCGGGCACGCTCGGTGTACTCGGCTCGCGCCCGCACGCCTCGCTCGAAGTCGGCATCTGTCACCTTGAGGCAGCGCTCGATCTTCGTGCGCACGTTGTCCCCGTAGGAGTCCTGGAACTCGGCGAAGAGATCGCGGTGGACATCCGCGACTTCGCGCATGAAGACGACGCCGACCTCGCTCAGGAACGGAAAATCGATCTCACGGCTGCGTGGAGCCAGGGCGGCCGCCTCGCGTACACGCGCGTGCACAAGAGGATCTGCGTCGTCGAGCCACGTGATCCCCACCTGGACGTCCCCGAGCGACTCGAGCTCGAGCGGCTCGAAGCCGTCGGCGAGCGCGCGCATCATCTCGACGCAGCCGCCGACCGTTCGCGCCATCGGGCCGCCGTGGTCGAAGCTCGGTGCGAGCGGAAAGCAGCCTTCGAGCGAGACGAGCCCGTAGCTGGGCTTGAAGCCGACGATCCCGCAGCAGGCCGCCGGGATGCGGACCGAGCCCCCGGAGTCCGTGCCGAGGGCAGCGTCGGCGAGTCCTGCCGTCAGAGCGGCAGCAGAGCCTCCGCTCGAGCCGCCGGCCATCCGACCCGGGAACGCCGGGTTCGGCACGGTTCCGTAGTGGGGGTTCACCGAGGTGATCCCGTAGGCGAACTCGTGCAGGTTCGTCTTCCCGACGTTTGCGTAGCCGGCCGCTTCGAGCCGGGTGACCGCCTCGGCCGTCTCCTGCGGCACGTGGTCGGCGTAGACGATCGAGCCGTACGTGGTCGCGAGGCCGGCCGTGTCGAAGATGTCCTTGACGGCGAGGCGCACGCCGTTCGGGACCGATTCTGGCCTCGCCAGGAAGATTCCCGGAGGGATAGGATCGGCCGGTTCCCGAGCAGAGGAGGCGGAAGTGGACACGTACGTGATTCTGCGCAGAAGCGGCTGGCAATCGCCTGAGGAGCTCCAGGAAGCCGCCGGGCAATCGAGCAGGGTGGGCGAGGAGATGGCGGACGACGTTCGCTGGATTCGTTCCTACGTCCTCGAGGAGGACGGCGGCTCGGTCGGAACCGTCTGCATCTACCAGGCAACGAGCCCGGAAGCGATCAGGGATCACGCCACGCGCGCGATGCTGCCAGTCGACGAGATCATCCCGGTCGCCGACACGGTGATCGTGCGGCCTGACCCGGAGCCGGCGAAGGTCTAGTCGAGCGCGAGGTACACGATCGCGATTCCGATCGTTCCGGCGAAGAGCAGCAGGGAGATCGCGAACAATCCGAGCCCGAAGAGCGAGTTGCTGCGCCCTTCCTCGGGAGTGGGCTCGCGTGGCTCCGCCTCGGCCGGCGCGACGAATGTGCCGGTCATCGTTCGCATGGCGCCGGATGCTGTTCGTTCCAACGCGCCGGATGCGTCTCGCTTGCTCACGCGACCACCGTATCCGCTGCCATGGCGACGAAGATCAGTGCGAGGTACGCCAGTGAGTAGTGGAACAGGAACGCCGCACGGGCGGGGGTCCGCTCGCGCCGAAGCCTCCACGCCAGCCAGAGAAAACAGGCGCCGAGCGCGCCAGCGGCCACGAGGTATACGGCGCCGAACTGGCCCCAGAGCACAGGCGCAAGCGTGAAGGCAACGAGAGCCACCGTGTAGAGCACGATCTGCCTGGCGGTCTCGTCCTCGCCGCGCACCACCGGCAGCATCGGAACCCCGGCGGCCGCGTAGTCGCGCTTGATGAGCAGGGCGAGAGCCCAGAAGTGAGGGGGCGTCCAGAGGAAGACGATCGCGAAGAGAACGAGAGCCGGCAGCGTCAGGTTCCCGGTCGCCGCAGCCCAGCCGACGAGCGGTGGCACCGCGCCCGCCGCGCCGCCGATGACGATGTTCTGCGGCGTGGAGCGCTTCAGGAGACGCGTGTAGACGAGGACGTAGAAGAGGTTGCCGACGAGGGCGAGCACGGCGGTCAGGACGTTGACGAACCCGGCCAGGAGCACGAACGAGAGCGCCGAGAGAGCTAGCCCGAACTCGAGGCCGTATGCGGCGGACACCCGGCCGGCGGCGATCGGTCTAGAGCGCGTGCGCTTGCCCATCAGCCGGTCGATGTCCGCGTCCAGCACGTGGTTGAGCGCGCTCGCTCCCCCACAGGCGAGCGCGAGGCCGGCCATGGTCGCCGCAACAAGCGAGATCGGCGGGAGCCCACGAGCTCCGATGAGCATTCCGCAGAGCCCCGTGAGCAGGAGCAACGTCATGATCCGCGGCTTCGTGAGCGTCACGTAGTCGCGAACCGACTCCCTTCGAGACTTAGCAACAGTCTGTTGCAAAGTCTGAGGCGTCCCGCGCCGCGACTGCGCTGCGGTCACGAGGGCGGCTGTGAACGCCATGGCGGCCAGGGCCAGGTGGAGGCCCGGGGTGGTCACCGCTGCTGCGAGGCCGAACAGGACGAGAGCGGCGAGCGCCGGAGCCAGCAGGTGCCGATAGCTGACCCACGCGGCGGCGGCAACAGCGGCGAGCGGAGGGAGAGCAAGGGCGGCGAGCACGTTGTGGCCGGTCCCGAGGTGCGCCGAGCCTGAGACGACGGCAAGTAGCGTTGCCGCCGCTCCCCCGAGCGCGGTCAGCCGGAGCCAGGGCCCGGGTCTCATACGCGCCGCTCCCAGATCCGGCGTCGCAGATCGCGCAGTGGCCTCGCACTGGTCACGTACGGAACTTTGTCGAAGTTGTGCGAGGGCGGGGGCGAGGTCGTGTACCACTCGAGCGTGTCACCGAGCCACGGGTCGTTTCCGGACCGGACTCCGGCTCGCTTCCTCGTCCAGATGACGTTGGCCACGAAGACGATGATCCCGGCCGCCATCACGAACGCGCCGATCGTCGAGATCAGGTTGTACGTCTCCCATGAGGTCTCGCCGTACGTGTAGATCCGCCGCGGCATCCCCAGGAGACCGAGCATGTGCTGCGGGAAGAACGCGAGGTTGAATCCGATGAACAGGAGCCAGAAGTGCCACTTCCCGAGCCGCTCGTCGAGAATGCGGCCGAAGATCTTCGGCCACCAGTAGTAGAGGCCCGCGAAGATCCCGAACATCGAGCCGCCGAAGAGGACGTAGTGCAGATGGGCGACGACGAAGTACGAGTCGTGGGCCTGCCAGTCGAACGGGACGACGGCGAGGAAGATCCCGGAGAGGCCGCCGATCGTGAACAACCCGACGAAGCCGAGCGCGAACAGCATCGGCGTCTGGAAGATCAGGTTGCCGCGCCAGGTGGTCGCGATCCAGTTGAGGATCTTCACGCCGGTCGGGACGGCGATGATCATCGACGAGATCATGAAAAAGCCCAGCAGTGGGGTCGAGAGACCGACCGTGAACATGTGGTGCGCCCAGACGAGCATCGAGTAGAAGCCGATCGCGACCGTGGAGAAGACGATCGCCGTGTAGCCGAAGATCGGCTTCCGCGAGAAGACGGGGATGACCTCGGAGACGATCCCCATTACCGGCAGGATCATCACGTAGACCTCCGGGTGTCCGAAGAACCAGAAGACGTGCTGGAAGAGCACCGCGTTCCCGCCGCCTTCGGGATCGAAGAAGTGCGTGCCGGCCTGCCGATCCAGCAGCAGGAGCGTCAAACCGGCCGAGAGCGCAGGCAGCACGGCGATCAGGAGGGCCGCATAGACCTCGATCGACCAGACGAACAGGGGGACGCGCATCCAGGACATCCCCGGCGCCCGGAGCCGGTGGATGGTGACGACGAAGTTGATCGCTCCGATCAGTGACGAGATCGAGAGGATGTGGAGCGAGAGGATCAGGATGTCGACGCCCTCTCCGCCCAGCCGACTCGAAAGAGGGGCGTAGATCGTCCAGCCGGTCTTCGGCGCGCCGCCTGAGGCGAAGAAGCTCGAGAAGAGGGCGAGCCCTCCGAAGAGGAAGAGCCAGTACGAAAGCGCGTTCAGGCGCGGGAAGGCGACATCGCGCGCTCCGATCATCAGCGGAACGAGGAAGTTGCCGAAGCCGGCGAGGATCGGGACGACGACGAGGAAGATCATCGCCGTCCCGTGCAGCGTCATCACCTCGTTGTAGGAGTCGCGCGTCAGGAAGGTCTGGTCCGCCTGGGCGAGCTGCGTGCGCATGAGCAGCGCGAGGATCCCGCCCGCGCCGAAGAACACGAGGCACGTGACGAGGTAGAGGATCCCGATCCGTTTGTGGTCGACGGTCGTGATCCAGCTCGCGAACCGGCCGCGGTACCACGGCACTGGGTAGCCGGGGGCTGCCCCGGTGCTAACCGCCACTCGCGAACTCCCTCTGCACGTACTGGATGAGGGCGTCGCGCTGGTGATCGCTCCAGTCCTTTCCGACGGGGGGCATGGCGTTCTTCCCGTTCTCGAGCAGCGGAATGAGCTGCTCACGATTCGCGAGCGTCGCGTTGCCTTCGAGCGGAGGCCCGATCAGGCCCTCGCCCGCCAGGCCATGGCACGGAGCGCATGCACCCTCGTACGTCTGCTTGGCGAGGTCGGCGCTGTCCTCAAGCTGCGCGGTGACCCACGTCTCGAACTCGTCGGACGGCACGGTCCGCACGCTGGCGAGCATGAGCGCGTGCTGAACGCCGCAGAACTCCGCGCACTGGCCCTTGTACACCCCGAGGGTGGTCGGAGCCTCGAAGCTGAGGTGGTTCACCTTGCCCGGGATCGCGTCCATCTTCCCGGCGAGCGGGGGAACCCACCAGCTGTGGATGACGTCGCTTGCGGGCGCGGTGAGCTCGAGCTCGACGGGCCGACCGGCCGGCAGGCGGAGCTCGTTCACCGAGACCGCGCCGTTCGGGTACGTGTAGAGCCAGTAGAACTGGCGTCCCTCCACCTGAATGTTCACCTTCGGGCCGGCCGCGGTCGCATCGGGGACGTCCTTGATCCCCGGCAGCTTGTAGAAAACGGCCCCGATGATCACCGCGAGGATGAAGACGGGGATCGCCGTCCAGATCAGCTCGAGCCGTGTGTGGCCGCGGATCTGTGGGCCTTCGAGCTCCCGCGCCCGCCCGGCGTTCCGGAACCGGATGGCGAAGACGATGAGCGCGCCTTCGACGATGACGAAGATCACGCCGGTGACCCCGAGCAGGAGCCAGTGGAGATCTCGGATGCGCTCGGCTTGCGGCGTCTCCGCCGGAGGGGCAATTCCGCCGTTGCCGGCGAGAGCTGTCCCTGCGAGGGCGAAGGCGAGCGCCAGGAGGCTTAGGCAAGCAAGAGGAAGCTTCCGGCGCACAGGCGATGCCATTCTATGAGGGTGCCTTGGGAGCGGCTACTTTGATCCTTGTGTGGCATGCCTGAGCACTCCCGGGTGACCATCCCTCCGGAGGTCTCGGAGCCGTACGAGGTCTTCTTGAACGGGGTTCCGCAGAAGGCCGGGCGTGACTTCCGCGTCGTGGGCCGGGCGCTCGTCTTCGAGCGCCCGCTAGCCCGCGAAGGGAAGCTCGGGTTCTGGCGCTGGCTCTCGCTCTTCCTCGGGATCGCCGGCACCTACCGGCAGAACGACAGCGTTGACGTCGTGTACCAGGCAGGCGGTCGCAGGGCGGTCGCGAACGGCCTTCCCTTCGAGCCGTGGGACGCTACGGAAGCGTCAGGGACTCGTTCGCCGAGCTGACCGAGAGGCCGGGTCTCGTTCCTCCTGCAATCACGAAGACCTTTCGCCCGAACGCGACAACGCCGAGCCCGTGTCTCGCGGTGGGAAGGTTCGGAAGGCGTGACCAGCGCCGGCGCCTGACGTCGTACCGGTAGACCGTCCGGATCGTCACCGAATCCGTCTCACCGCCCGCAGAGACGATCCACCGGCCGACCCCGGCTGCACCGGTGCCGCCTCGCGGGCGAGGAATGGGCGGCAGACGCCGCCACTTTCCGGCCCCCGGCACGTACACCTCGACGACGGCCAGATTCGTGTCGCCGCCCACCCGCCGCCCGCCGAGCGCGTAGATGCGTCCGTTCAGCGCGGTGACGCCCAGGTGCTCCCTCGGGGTTGGGCCGGGTATCGCCGACCAGCGCCGGCGGGCGATGTCGTAGACGAGCGTGGAGGCTGCGAGCGCCGACGAGGCGACACCGCCGACGACGTAGAGCTTCCCTGCCACGATCGCGGCTCCGCCGGCCGCTCGCGGCTCCGGCATCGGGGGCAAGCGGTTCCAGGCCCCACCGGAGAACGAGAAGAGCGTCGTCAGGCGCGACCGGTCCGGCGAGTAGCCGCCGGCGACGTACAGGCGCCCTCGATAACCGGCGGCCATCGCATGGTCGACGGAAACCGGCAGATCGGCCACCTGGCGCCAACGGTTTCGGGTCGGGGAGTAGGCGTCGACCGTCGGTGAGTTTTCTCCTTTGGCGGTGAAGCCTCCGACGACGTAGATCTTCCCACCGGCCAGGGCGGCCGCCACCTCGCCGCGCGCCAGGGGAAGCGGTGCCCCGCGACTCCACTTGGCGCTCGCTCCCGCGGCAAGGGACGGGAGGACGAGCACCAGGATGGCGAGGGCAGCCGTACGCATTACATGGAATGGTACGAGCCGAGCAACACCCGGACTGAAACCGGTAGCCGCAATGCCGCACTTGCGCTGGCCGGCAAGAAGCCTGAGGTCACCCGGCTCGCTCAATAGATGCCGGGACGCTCCGCTACCTACGCTCTGCGGCAAACTGACGTCTCCATTCGCGCGCTGACGGAGGAGGTTCCGTGAAGCACTACGACCTGATCGTCCTCGGCTCCGGATCCGCGGCTCGCGACGCCGCGGCCAAGGCGGCATCGCTCTGCGGCGCTAAGGTTGCGCTCGTCGAGAGCACCCGCTGGGGTGGGAGCTGTCCTAACGTCGCGTGCAAGCCGACGAAGGCCTACCTCGTCGTCGCAGACCTCGTTCACGACATCAACACGCTCGCCGAAAAGCTCGGAATCGAGGTCGGGCCCGCGAGGATCGACCTGGCCCGGGTCAAGGCGCGGAAGGACTCGCTGAAGAAAGCGCAGCCGAGATGGGTCGAGGATCTGAACGACAACGGCTTCGACACGTACGAGGGAGAGGCAACCCTCGCCGGAGCGCAACCTGGTCAGAGTGGGCGAGGACGAGCTGACGGCCGAGCGCATCCTGATCGCGACCGGGCTCGCGCACCGCCGTTCCGCCGATCGAGGGATCGACGAGGTGGACTGGATCGACCACGTCTCCGCGCTCGAGCTCACTGAGCTGCCCGAGTCGCTGCTCGTGGTGGGCGCCGGGCCCGTCGGTCTCGAGTTCGCCCAGATCTTCGCTCGGTTCGGCTCGCGGGTGACGATCGTCCAGTCCCCGAGCCGGATCTCACCACGCTCGGACGAGGAGGCCGCCGGCGTCCTGCAGGCTGCGCTCGAGAAAGACGGGATCGAGATCGTCTTTTCCTCGCGCGTGCAGGCCGTCAAGCGCGACGGTGACGGAGTTCTTGCGACGATCGTCCCCAAGGAAGGCGATGGGTCCCGCGAGCTGCGGGTGACCCATGTGCTGCTGGCGTCGGGCCGCGTGCCGAACGTCGAAGCTTTGGGGCTGGAGGAGCTCGGGATCGAGCGCGACCGCACTGGGATCGTTGTCGACGCGCACATGCGGACATCGGTGGAAGGGATCTGGGCCGCGGGGGACGTAACCGGCAGGCACCAGTTCACTCCGATTGCCCAGTACCAGGCGCGGATCGCGATCGACGACATGTTCGGAGGCGAGGCGCCGGAAGCCGACTACTCGGTCCTGCCGACCGCAATCTTCACGGAGCCCGAGTTGGCCGGGGTCGGCCTGACCGAGCAGGAGGCGCGCGAGCAGGGAGTCGAGCACGAGACTGCCGTCCACGACCTGAAGTACGTCCAGCGCGGCTCGTACAAGGACCAGAAGCTCGGGCTCTTCAAGGTTCTCTACGACCCGGGCTCGCGCCGGCTACTCGGGCTGCATGTCGTTGCCCCGAATGCGAGCGACGTCGTCCAGGGCTTCTCGCTGGCCCTGCGGCTCAACGCCACCGTGGACGACCTGACGCGGATGCACCACGTGTTCCCGACCTTTGGAGAGGGCGTCAAGGCGGCGGCTGAACAGGCAATGCCCCAGCGGGTAGACATGGTCGACATCTGCGCCAACTGAACGATAATTCCGGCATGCCCGAGACGCGCGAACGACTTCGGGCTCTGGTCGACGTCGGCATCGCGCTCGCGCGGGAGCTCACCCTGGACGGGGTCCTCCAGAAGATCGTCGAGGCGTCCGCCGAGCTGACCGGGGCCCGGTACGCAGCGCTCGGCGTCATCGATCCGAGCGGCCAGGGCCTCGAGAGCTTCGTCGTCACCGGCATGGATGCGGAGATGCAGGCTGCTATCGGCGCGCTCCCGCACGGACGTGGAGTACTCGGCTTGCTCATTCGGGATGCGCGGCCGCTTCGGCTCGACGATCTGGGAGAGCACCCGAATTCCGTTGGCTTCCCGCCGAATCATCCGCCGATGAAAGCCTTCCTCGGAGTGCCCATTCTCCTGCGCGGCGTCGCGTACGGGAACCTCTACCTGACGGAGAAGGCCGGTGGAGGGCCCTTCACCGAAGAGGACGAGGAGCTGACGCAGGTGCTGGCAGCGCAGGCGGCTGTCGCCGTCGAGAACGCCCGGCTCTACGAATCGGCAACGCGCTGGCTGAATCAGCTCGAGTCGCTGAACGAGATCGTCGACGGGCTCCTCGCGGAGGTCGAGCTGCCCAAGCTGCTCGAGCTCGTCGCAACGCGGCTGCGCGGGCTGGTCCGGGCCCGCCTCGTCCTGATCGCAATGCCGTTACCGGGTGGCGACCTTGTCATTCGCACCGCCGCTGGCGAGGGGAGCGAAGAGCTCGTCGGTACACGGCTCGAACGCCACGGCTCGAAGTCCGGCCGTGTCCTTGATCGCGCCCGCAGCGAGCGAGTCGATTCGATGATCGAGGACCTGGAGGTCGATCAGGAAACCGGTAGGCGGATGGGCGCAAGGACAGGCCTCTTCGTGCCACTCCTCCTGCGCGGCCGGCCGGTCGGCATCGTCACGGCCCACGACAAGGAAGGCAGCGATCCACGCTTCAGCGATGAGGACCTGCGGCTGGCCGAGACCCTCTCGGCGCGGGTGGCCGTTGCCGTCGACCTCTCCGAGCGAGTTGCGCGCGACGCGCTTCGGAGTGTCGTCAGCGCCCAAGAGCTCGAGCGCAAGCGGCTGGCGAGGGAGCTGCACGACGAGACCGGGCAAGCACTGACCTCGATCTTGCTCGGGCTGAAGGAGCTCGAGGATGCCGGCAGCGGGACGGATGTGAGCGAGGCGACCACGCGGCTGCGGGAACTGGTCGTTGCCACCTTGCAGGACGTTCGCCGGCTCGCGGTCGAGCTTCGCCCCAAGGCTCTCGACGACTTCGGTCTCGTGCCCGCCCTCGAGCGTCTCGTGGAGACTTTCCAGGAGCAGACCGGCGTCCAGGTCATCATGGAGCCGCAGCTCGGCGACGAACGGTTACCGTCCGAGGTCGAGACCGCGCTCTACCGGATCATCCAGGAGGCTCTTACGAACGTCGTCAAGCACGCACAAGCGGCTCGCGTGAGCATTGTCCTCTCGCGCAGGGGTGACACGGTTTCGGCCGTGTTCGAAGACGACGGCCGAGGCTTCGTCGTGGACGCGAGCCGGGAGGGCGGGCTCGGCCTCATGGGGATGAAAGAGCGGCTTTCGCTGCTCGACGGGCGCCTGCTCGTCGAGTCGTCGGAGGGCGGCGGAACCACGCTCGTCGCCGAGGTGCCGGTCTCGTGACCGTTCGGGTGCTGATCGTGGACGACCATGCCGTCGTCCGTTCGGGGCTGCGCAGGGTGCTGGAAGCGGAGGACGACATCGAGGTCGTCGGTGAGGCCGGCGACATGAGGGAGGCGATCCTCGAGGCGAGGGCGCAGAAGCCGGACGTCGTCCTGATGGACGTCGTCATGCCCGGCCCGAGTGGAATCGAGGCGACGCCCGCGGTGTTGAAGGAGGCGCCTGCGGCGAAGGTGCTCATGCTGTCGATGCAGGACGACCCGCACTACGTGCGCGAAGCCTTCGAGGCGGGCGCCCAGGGCTACGTGCTCAAGGAGGCGGCGGACGCGGAAGTCGTGGACGCTGTTCGCGAGGTCGCCGGTGGCGGCCGGTACGTCCATCCTGCGCTCGGGGCCCGGCTCGTCGCAGCGGAAGTTGAGGAGCGTGCTCGGGCGGACTCGGATCCGCTCTCCGACCGAGAGCGCGAGGTGCTGAGGCTCCTCGCCCTCGGCCACACGAACCAGGAGATCGCCAAGATGCTCTACCTGTCGGTGCGAACGGTCGAGACGCATCGGGCGCACATCATGCAGAAGCTCAGGCTCACGACCCGCGCCGAGCTCGTGCGCTACGCGATCGACGCCGGCCTGCTCGAAGACGACCAGGTCTGAAAGCCGGCAGTTAGGAAGAGCGCTGCGCGACCGCGGAGACCGCCGCGGCAACAGCCGGTGCGACGTTGCGGTTGAAGACGCTCGGGACGATGTAGTCAGGCGACAGCTCATCCGGCTTGACGACTGCGGCCAGCGCCTGCGCGGCGGCCAGCTCCATCTCGCCGGTGATCTCGCGCGCACGCACGTCGAGTGCGCCTCGAAACACGCCGGGGAAAGCGAGGACGTTGTTGATCTGGTTCGGGTAGTCGGAGCGACCGGTCGCGATCACTGCGACGAAGTCCTCGATCTCTTCGGGCATCACCTCGGGAATCGGGTTCGCCATCGCGAAGACCACCGCGCCTTCCGCCATCCGACGGATCGCTTCGGCCGTCACGGCTCCGGGCGCGGAGAGCCCGATGAAGACGTCGGCGCCTTCTAGCGCTTCGTTCGCGGACCCGCGCACGTTCCGCGGATTCGTCACAGCTGCGAACTCCTTCTTGACGGCACTGAGTCCGGGCCGGCCTCGATACAGGGCGCCTTCGCGATCGCAGCCGACGATGTCGCGGACGCCCGCTGCGACGAGCGACTTCGTGACCGCCGTGCCCGCTGCCCCTACTCCGGTGACGACCACGCGCACGTCCTCCGTGCGCTTGCCGACGACGCGAAGAGCGTTCAGGAGAGCCGCGAGGACGACGATCGCCGTCCCGTGCTGGTCGTCGTGGAACACCGGGATGTCGAGCGCCTCGCGAAGCCGCCGCTCGATCTCGAAGCAGCGCGGCGCCGAGATGTCCTCGAGGTTGATGCCGCCGAACACGGGTGCGATCGCGGTCACGGTGCGCACGATCTCGTCCACGTCCTTCGTCGCGAGACACAGCGGCCAAGCGTCGATTCCTCCGAACTCCTTGAAGAGCACGGCCTTCCCTTCCATCACTGGAAGTGCTGCCTCCGGGCCGATATCGCCGAGCCCGAGGACCGCGGTGCCGTCGGTGACGACTGCGACGGTGTTCTTCTTGATCGTGAGCGACCAAACCTTGGCCGGGTCCTCGGCGATCGCCGACGAGACGCGGCCGACGCCGGGCGTGTACGCGATGGACAGATCGTCTCTGGTCTTGAGCGGCATCCGCGGGGTCACCTCGAGCTTGCCCCCGAGGTGCGCGAGAAAGGTGCGGTCGGAGACATGCTCGACCTCGACGCCGTGCACGTTTTCCACGGCAGCAAGGATCCGTTCGACGTGGGCGGCGTCTGCGGCGAGGAACGTCACGTCTCGCACTTTGTGGCCGTGGCCGACTCGCACGAGGTCGATCGCGCCGAGCAGGCCGCCAGCCTCGCCGATCGCCGCTGCGAGCGAGGCGAAAGCGCCCGGATGGTTCTCCAGGCGTACACGCATCGTCCCGCTGAACGAGGCCGAAGGGTGCAGAGCCGGAGCGTTGTCCGCGCTCGCGGCGTGCGGCAATGAAGTCAGCATGCTCCATCCTCAGCGGTTGCCATGACTACATGCTCGGCCACGATGCGCGCCCCGACATCAGGGCAAGGACGGAAGCGAGGTGCGGCTTTTCCGCAGGCTAGTGCTCGGCCGCGACCGCGTCGGCCTTGGTGCGATGGATCGTGCCGTCCGGGTGCTCGGGCGGCGAGTAGAGGGAGTAGACCTTCAGCTCGCCGTCTCCGGTGTTGACGATGTTGTGCCAGATGCCGGCGGGGACGATCACCGCCCAGTCGGCTTCCACGTCATGCGTCTCGTCGACGCTGTCCTCGTTCGCCGAGAGCTCGATCCGGGCCACGCCCTGCTCGATGCGGATGAACTGATCGTGATCAGGATGCACTTCCTTCCCGATGTCGTCTCCGCGCTCGATGCTCATCACGGTCAGCTGCGTGTGGTCGCCGGTGAAGAGCACCGTCCTGAACGTCCCGTTGTCCAGTGTCTCCCTCTCGATATCGCCTATCCAGCCCAGCATCTTGCGGCTCCTTTCCAATTACGGGGCATCTACCCAGGATCAGTCCCTCGGATCATTCGCAGGACGCACAGGATCGCGAGCGCCGGCATGAGGACGTCGCTTGCGATGCACCACTGACAGATCGCGTCGATCACGGCGATCTGGATATAGACAAGGTACGCGCTGAAGGCGGCACCGGCAACGGCCACCGCCGCCCCGGCGGTTCGCGCGAGCTCCGACGTGGACAGTGCGGTGAGGAGCAGGAAGAGGTATGCACTCAGGCCTAGGAGTGCCACTGGGATTCCGGCCAGCTCGGCGTATTCGGAGCTCTGCACGGCCTCGCACCCGCCGGTCGTGCAGGCGATCGTCGTATGCGTGAAGTGTGCGTAAGTCAGGTAGGCCGCGATTGCCACGCCGGCCGCGGCGAGGACGGCGACGGCGGCACGCAGCGCCCGATCGTTCATCGAGCGAGGAGCGAGTCCAGCGTCGGGCGGAGAGCGTCTGCGCTCAGGCTCGTCAGCGTGACGAGCGTGAGCTTCCCACCGGTCCTCCCGGCAGCGAACGACGGGGTAGACCGCACGCCGAGCCGGTCAGCGGATTGCTGTGCCGCGCTGATCTCTGCCTCGACTCGAGCAGAGGATGTGTCGGCGAGCGCCTGCTGCAGGTCGAAGGCGGGAATTGCGGCGCCGATGCCGGCCAGCAGATTGTCCGTCACCCAGCCACTGTTCTCCGGCCCCTGGTTGGCATAGAGGAGATCCACCGCGTGCCAGAGCTTGTCCTGAAGCCCGGCCGCGTCCGCAAAGCGGAGCGCCTTCTCCGAGTCCGGCCCGATGAATGCGAGCCCGCGGAAGACGATGCGTACTTTCCCGGTCCGGACGTAGTCGCGCACGATGGCGGGGAACGCCTGGCGCGACCATTGGGCGCAGAACGGGCACTGGAGGTCGGCGAACTCGACAAGCGTCACGGGTGCGCCAGGCCGGCCGAGCGCCAGGCCCTGCTGAGGGATTCGAGCCAGCAAGGCTTGGGCATCGGCACCTGACACCGTCGCGGGCGGAGCGGCGGTGGGCTCTTTCCCACCGGCGCCGATGACGCTCGCCGCGATCAGCGCTGCGGCGATGAGAGCCGCGATTGCGCCGACGATCCCGTAGGTGACTGCTTCTGCTCATGTTCCGAACATCGGCGAGGAAGCCGGTGGGCGCATCCGCATCGCCTACGGAGCCTAAAGGTGGGAAACCCGAAAATGCCCGCAGCCCGCAGCCCGCTGACGCAGAGGAACGTGCTCGGGCAGACGCGGATCCGTTCTCCGACCGAGAGCGCGAGGAAGGGCAGGCGTAACTAACGGCGGGGAGATGGATCATGCGCGGCGCCGGGCGCGAACCGCTCGTCGGATAGCCAGAGGCCGACGAGAGCGAGCGTTGCGCCACACAGGGCCGTAATCAGAATGAGGGCGCTCGGTCCAGCAAGGGCGAAGAATTCTCGCGTGGACGGGATAGCCAGCATCGACACGTAGGCGACTGACAGCAACACGCACAGGCCGAAGACCATCGATCCTCGTCGACGACCGGCGGCTTCCAGCACCAGCACGAAATAGAGGCCCATGGCCACGAGAGTCGTCGTCGCCACGGTCCGAGCATCCAGGACAGGCATGTCCAGGACGTGGAGCGCGAATGCGTAGCTGGACAAGACGGCGAGCCCCGTTGCCGTTCCTGCCGGGAGCGCGAAGCCCGAGACGTTGCGCAGGAAGCCCGCGGCTCGGAAGTCTCCCGAGCTCGGAGCGAGCGCGAGGAAGAACGCCGGGATCCCGATCGTCAGCGAGGCGGCGAGGGTGAGGTGGCGGGGAAGAAGCGGATACGCCGTCGGCGTCAAGCCAATCGAGAGGATCAGGAAGGCGGCGAACGCTGATTTCGTCACGAACAACTTGGCGACTCGCTGGAGGTTTCGAAGGATCTGGCGCCCTTCGGCGACCATGGCCGGCAAGGCGGCGAAGTCGCCGCTCACCAGCACCATGTCGGCGACGCTCTTCGCCATCTGGGCCCCGCCGCCCTGGGCGATTGCGAGCCGTGACGCTTTGAGGGCGGGCACATCGTTGACGCCATCTCCGACCATCGCCACGTAGTGGCCGGACGAGGTGAGAGCCTCCACGAACCGGCGCTTGCCCTCGGGCGAGATCCGTCCGACCACTGAAGCTCGCTCCGCAACTCGAGCGAGCTCCTCGGGGTCTTCGGGAAGCTCACGGCCGTCGAGCGGTGGCCCTCCGTCGATGCCCGCGTCTCGGGCGATCGCCGCGGCGGTCTCTGGGTCGTCGCCGGAGAGAACCTTGAGGGCCACGCCCTCACGCCGGAAGTAGTCAACTGTGCTGCGGGCTTGCGGCCGCAGGCGCTCGGCGAGAATGACGAGGGCGAGAACCTCCGCCCGAGGCGGGCCGTGTTCGGCCTGGTCCGGGTCGAGTGCGCAGTCCGTCTCGGCGAACGCGAGCACGCGTCGCCCATGGCGAGTCTCGTTCGCGGCACGCTCTGCGAGCGCTCCGAGCTCGAAGCCGTCCGGTGCTCCAAGCAGGAATGACCTCCCCTCGAACGAGAGCCCGCTCCAGCGCCAGCGCGAAGAAAAGGGTACCGAGCCCTCGGTCTCCAGCGCCTCCCCGCGAGAGCTCCTCGGCAATCGCCGCGAGAGTGGTGTTACGTGTAGCCGAGGACGCCGCGAAGACCCCGAGCTGCTTGCGCACGTCATCGATGACGACACCTTCGGCTGGAACCAGCTCGGCAAGACGAAGGCCGCCCTCGGTCAGCGTGCCGGTCTTGTCGAGACAGACCATGTCGACCGAAGCGAGCGACTCCACCGCATTCAGCTGTTGGATGAGAGCCCCCTTCCGCGCCATGCGTAGGGCGGCTACCGCATAGGTGAGGCTGGCCAGCAGGATCAGCCCTTCAGGGATGAGGCTGACGACTGCCGCAACCGAGGTCGGAACAGCTTCCTCGAGGGGCGTCTGCCGCTCCCACAAGGCCGCCCCGAGGACGAGACCGAGCGGCACCATCACCACGAGCAGCGTCAGGAGCAGTCGATTGAGCGCCCGTTCGAGAGGCGAACGCGGATGCCGAAAGGCGCGCGCCTCGCCGGCGATGCGGGCTGCGTAGCTCTCGGGCCCGACAGCCTCGACCCTGAAGCGCCCCGAGCCCTCGACTGCGAACGAGCCCGAGCGAACCTGGTCACCCGGCTCAGGGACAACCGGGCGGGACTCCCCGGTGAGGATCGACTCGTCGAGCCTCAGGACCTCGCTCGCTACCAGCGTGCCGTCCGCGACGAGCTGATCGCCGGGTGCAAGCTGCACGAGGTCGCCGACGACGAGTCTCCTCGACGTGGACGCGTCGCTCCTTGCCGTCTCGGATGACCGTCGCCGTGGGCGCGACGAGAGCGGCCAGGCGGTCGAGGGCGCGCTTCGCTCGGACCTCCTGGACGATGCCGATCGCGGAGTTCGAGACGAGCACGCCCAGGAAGAGCGCGTCGCGCCAGTCGCCGAAGGCGAGCGTGACCGCGCCGAAGACGAGCAGGATCAGGTTGAAGACCGTGAAGACGTTGGCGCGGACGATGCTCGCGTAGGAGCGGCTCGTCGCCGGCGGCTCGAACTGGGCGCGCTGCGCGAGCAGGCGCGCGGCTTCGGCTTCCGAGAGCCCGAGCGCCGCTGAGCCCGCTTCGGCTCCGAGCGGGCGAGGCCGAGCCGCAACTGGTGTCCGGCTCATGGCTCGCTGCGGACGACGAGCACCGAGCAGGCCGCCTGGTGCGCGACGCGCTCACTCACGCTTCCCGAGCGCGGCGAGACCGTGGAGCCCCCGGCTTCCGACCACGAGCAGATCTGCGCTCGCCGATGCGTCGACAAGTGCGTCGAGCGGTTTGCGCTCGTCCCACTCGAGGCCCGGGATGCTCCGCAGGCCGTCGGCCTGCACGGGCTTGCCGCCGCTCGCGGCCAGCGGCCCGCACGGGAACGCCCAGCCGCTCGCCGAGCTCACGGGCAGCTTCGAACGCACGGAGAGCTGCGGACGAGCCGTCGACTCCGACGACGATCGAGGAGGGGAATGCGTTCCCGATCGGCCGGGGCACGCGCCAACAGCACCGAGCAGGGCGCGTTGTGCAGGAGGGTCGTCGCGGTCGTCCCGACGAGGATCCCGACCGCCCGTGCTCGTCCCGTGGCTGCCCAGCGCGACGACCGTGGCGCGCACGCGCTCGATCTCCTGCAGCAGAGCGCCGGCCGGGCTGCCCTCGATCAGCCGGTGACTGGTGGCGTTGCAGCTCTCCATCGCCTGATCGAGCGCGCGCTGAGCGCCTAACTCGATCTCCTCGAGCAGGTGCGCCGCGGCGAGGCCGCCGGCGTGAACCGCGAGGCTGAGCTCGGCGACGCTCACGAGGTGCAGGCTTCCGTCGGCCGGGCGAAGTCGATCGACCTGCCGCAGCGCTTCGAGCGACTGCGGCGACTCGTCTATCCCGCAGACGATCCGGTCGAAGACTCCTTCCTGCTCCACTGCCTTACCCAACATTAGCCGACAAGCGGCGCCTCCTTCGATTCTGCCTCGGCTTCCGTCCGCGTTCGCTTCGAGGACGACCTTGAGTGCGTTCGTCTCCGCCGCGGCTGCAAACGTGTCGTAGGCGGACATCGTCTCCCCGAGGGGGAACCTGTGCGTCGCGAATGCAGTCGCATCGAGCCGGCCTTCGGCGATAAGCCTCAGCAGTTGCGGAGTCGTGTTCGTGTCGACGAGACCTGTGGTGATGGTGACGTCGCGGATCCACAGCGTCTCCAGGTGGAGCGTCGCGGGATGGCCGTGAACGCCGACATTCGCCACTCTGCCGCCGGGCCGGATCAGCTCGGTGCAGAGCTCGAACGTCTCGGGCACACCGACTGCCTCGACCGCGACGTCGACGCCGTTTCCGCCGGTCAGCTCCATGACGGCCTCGAGTGCATCCTGGCGGCCGCTGTTGATCGTCACGTCCGCGCCGAATTCGACCGCCTTCTCCAGGCGGGAGTCGGCGAGGTCGATCGCGATGATCGTGCTCGGCGTGTAGAGCTTCGCCGTGAGGATGGTCGCCAGGCCGATCGGTCCGGCGCCAACGACGGCGACCGAGTCGCCGGGCTTGATCTCGCCGTTCAGCACGCCGACCTCGTAAGCCGTCGGCAGGATGTCGGCGAGGAACAGGACCTGGTCGTCGCTCAGCTCTTCGGGCACCTTGTAAGCGAGGTGTCCGCGAAGGGCACCCTCGCGTAGTCGGCCTGAAGCCCATCGATCAGATGGCCGAAGATCCAGCCTCCGCCGCCTGTGCAGAGGCCGTAGCGACCCTCCCTGCAGTAGCTGCACCTACCACATGAGGTGATGCAGGAGACCAGTACGCGGTCGCCTTCTTAGAAGGTTCGTGACGCTGTCTCCAACCTCGACGATCGTGCCGACGGCCTCGTGCCCGAGAACGGTGCCGGGCGTGACTTCGGGGACGTCGCCCTTCAGGATGTGCAGATCTGTTCCGCAGATCGTGGACGAGTCGATGCGGACGATCGCGTCAGTCGGGTCGACGATCGTCGGATCGGGTGTCTCTTCCCAGGCGCGCTGGCCTGGTCCGTGAAAGATGAGAGCCTTCATCGTTGCTCCTTTCGTTCGCCTCGACTGTTACTCGCGCGCGCCTCGGCGAAATCAGCGCCCTCACCGAATGCCGCTGCGGGTTTGCCGCGAATGGAGCGGAGCCGAGGGCAACCGACCTCAGGCGACGACCTGAGTGCGGTCGACTGTCGCGCGCACGACGAGCACGGGACGCTTTGCCTCGTGCAGCACGCTTCGCGAGACGCTTCCCAGCAGCGCGCCGGCAATCGTGCCGTGTCCTCGGGAGCCCACGACGATGAGATCGGCGTCGATGGAATCCGCGTACGTGACGATCGCGTGAGCGGCATTGCCCACAAGGAGCTCGGCCTTGGCGTCAAGTCCCTTCCGCGCGGCGATGTCGAGGGCCTCGTCGAGCGATGTGCGGTCGTTCTCGTCCGGCTCGTGTGGAACCGACGCGGCCGCGCCCATGCCGTAACCGGCGACAGGAAGTACCTCGGTGGCCGGAGCGACGTGGACGAAGACGGGCTTCGCGCCCTGATCGGCTGCGAGCTCGAGTCCGTACTCGACAGCTTCGAGCGCCGAAGGTGAACCATCCATTGCGATGACGATCTTCTTCATCGTTGTCTCCTCTCGATTCCAGTGGAAGATCTCGTGGGCTACTCGCGGCGATTCCGCGAGTACAGACGCCCAGGCGCCGAAGCCGGCAGCACGTACGGGGTCGTTGACGACCTCCGTGAGCTGTCGCTCGAGGTCGTCTCCCTGGAATAGGAATACGACTAGGCCGTTCCCTACGAAGACCGAATTCTGCTCGAATCCAGCG
The DNA here is from genome assembly GCA_963827725.1 of uncultured Actinomycetes bacterium. Classification (GTDB taxonomy): domain Bacteria; phylum Actinomycetota; class Thermoleophilia; order Gaiellales; family Gaiellaceae; genus VAXT01. The sequence goes on from CAWHBM010000001.1 coordinate 222,823, forward strand.
TCTCGCAGGTCGAACGGGGGCCCGGCGCCGATGAGCTTCGTGGCTTCCGCTTCGGCCCCATCCCGAAGGTGGGCGATGACTGCCACTCGTTGCATGGTGAGATCGTGCCCGCCCTCGGTGCCACAGCGCATCGGGCGCCTCGCCGATCTCGCGCGCGGGGAAATACGGATTCGATCTGCTTCTAGCTTCGGATGCCCTCAGCTCGGGCAGCCCCGACGATGGTCATTGACCGACAGAGAGAAGTTCGTGACAGTGACAACCGAAACCCAAGAGCCCCGCGCGACGATCGTCATCACGTGTCGCGTTCCGTGTGCGACTCTCGAGCGACTCTCGTTCGAGGTCGTCGATCACGCGGTGAACGTTACGGGCCCAGGCGGCTTTCGGCACAGGCTCGGGCTTCCGCCCGAGGCCGACATGGATCGTCTGGACTTCGAGGTGTTCAAAGGAATTCTCGAGCTCCGCGCGCCACGGGTCTCCTAGCAGGCGCGGGCAAGCAGCACTAGGCAAGACGCGCGCAGGCGATCGATGACCACGCAAACCCGTTCTGCGCGCGGCAGGCAACCTGCCGTGCGGATCTCATCGCCCCTGCCCGTCTGCGCGGGGGCTTGCGGAAAACCCGAAGCGCGATCAGCCCCGGCACCGATGCGTCCGCACACTCCGCGAAGCACAGTCGGAGCGACGCAAACACTGGAGGTTCCGATGAGCATCACCAAGGACTATCGCTACAAGGTCGGCGTCGCATGGGAGGGAGACCGGATGACGAGCGTCTCCTCGCCCGGTAAGCCGGAGCTCGAGGTCGCCACGCCGCCGGAGTTCAAGGGTGGCGTGCCCGAACGTCTGGAGCCCGGAGGACTTGCTCGTCGCTTCGGTCGCATCGTGTTACGCCGTCACGCTGGCTGCCGTCGCAGAGAAGCGAGACCTGCCGCTCCACGATCTACACGTGAGCGGCACGGGGCATCTGACGCGCCAAGGACGACGGTCACTTCGGATTTGTCGCAATCGAGCTGACGGTGATCCGTGCGGACCGAGGGGCGTCCTCGAGGCCTGGAAAAGGTCGCCCGGTACGCCGAGCGGGCTGCATCGTCTCGATGGCTCTCGACATACCGGTTCACGTCGAAGTCGTCGTTCGGCCAGTTTCTCGCGCACTGGAGATCGTCGCGTAAAGCACTGGGCTCGGGCTCGTCTGAGCTCAGGCGAGCCCGACGACCCGGCCCTCGAGGTCGAGATCCATCCTCTCGGCCGCCGAGTGCGCAGGCAAACCCGGCATCGTCTGCGTTTCGCCGCACACGGCGACGATCCAGCCGGCGCCGGTGTAGGGGCGGAGCTCGCGGACCGGGAGCACGAAGTCAGATGGCGCACCCGCCAGCCCGGGATCGTGGGAGAGCGAGAGATGTGTTTTCGCCACGCAGACCGGAAGCCGGTGCAGCTCTGCAGGCAGGCGCTCGAGGGTCTCGTGCGCCGCGGGCGAGAGCTCGGCGCCCGTTCCGCCGTAGATTCGGCGAGCGAGCGCATTGAGCTTGGCCTCGATCGGATCGTCTAGCTCGTAGGCGAATTGGGCGTGCGCGTTCCCCCCGGCCGCCGCCACGACGAGCTCCGCCAAGGCGCTGGCTCCGGAGCCGCCACTCTCGTACCCGTCGCTCACGGCGGCGCCGAAGGCGCCTCGCTCGAGCGCCAGCGCCGAAATGGCCTCGACCTCGAGCTGGGAATCTCCGGGGAAGCGGTTTACGGCGACGACAGCTTCAAAGCCGAACTCCTTCACGATCCGCAGGTGAGCGGCGAGGTTCTCCGCGCCGCGCTCGATCGCCGCGAGGCCCCCGTCGGGATCTCCGCCGTGCAGCTTCAGCGCCTGCGTCGTTGCGACGAGGACCACCGCAGCCGGCGACAGGCCGCCAGAACGACAGACGATGTCGACGAACTTCTCGAAGCCGAGGTCGCTGGCAAAACCTCCCTCAGTGACGACGTAGTCGGCCAGCTTCAGGCCGACGAGGTCGCCGACGAGCGAGCTGTTGCCGTGGGCGATGTTCGCGAACGGACCCGCGTGCACGAGCGCAGGCTGCCCCTCGAGCGTCTGCACGAGGTTCGGCTTCAGCGCATCCTTGAGGAGAACGGCCATTGCGCCGGCAACGTCGACGTCCTCAGCCGTCACAGGCGCTTCGTCGAAGGTTGCGGCGACCGTGATCGAGCCGAGACGGCGTCGGAGGTCTTTGCGGTCGCGGGCCATCGCGAGCACCGCCATCACCTCGGAAGCCGCCGTGATGTCGAAGCCGGTCTCGCGCGGGAACGGCCCGTCCTCACCGAGCCCGACCGAGATCCGCCGCAGGAAGCGGTCCTCGATGTCGAGGCACCGGCGCCAGGAGATCGTGGCGGGGTCGATGCCGAGCTCGTTCCCATGAACGAGGTGCGCGTCCACGGCCGACGCGAGGAGGTTGTTCGCAGCGGCGATCGCGTGCAGGTCGCCCGTGAAGTGCAGGTTGATGTCGCCACCGGGGACGACCTGTGACAGGCCGCCGCCGGTGCCGCCGCCTTTCGCGCCGAGCGTCGGCCCGACCGACGGCTCGCGGAGGCAGACGATCGGATGCTCTCCGATGTAGCCGAGCCCGTCGGCGAGCGAGATCGCCGTCGTCGTCTTCCCTTCGCCGGCCTTGGTCGGAGTGACGGCCGTAACGGCGATCAGCTTTCCGTCTGGAGCCGAATCCAGGCGCTCGAGCACCGAGAGTTCGATCTTCGCCTTGTCACTCCCGTATGGGATGAGCTCGCCGGCCTCGAGGCCGAGGCCCTTTGCGATGTCGGCAATCTCGGCGGTTCCGGCTCCAGGCGGCCGGCCGACCTGTGGCTTGGCTGCCATTTCTCAACCGTACCCGAGTCTTGGCCCCGTATCAGGCGCTGGGAGGCCTAAGGCGGCCGCGGCAAATCAGTATTTTCCCGAGCCCCGAATGGCGGCCGCCGCGGATGGTTTGGTCCATTCGGTCCAGGAGTCTGTCTCTCAGAACGACGAAAAGGGGTGTGAGATGGCAGTCCAGGTTGAAGCGCGACCGCGACCGGCGCCGCCCCCTGCGAAGCAGGCGCGCGAGCCGATCGTCGAGGCCCGCAACGTCGAAAAGACCTATGACACGGGCAAGGTCGAGGTACATGCCCTCCAGGGTGTGACCATGAGTATCGGGCGCGGGGAGATGGTCGCGATCATGGGGCCGAGCGGCTCGGGCAAGACGACGCTTCTCAACTGCCTGTCTGGGCTCGACTCGATCGACGAGGGCGATGCCCTTATCGAGGGCGTGTCGCTCGCCGCGATGTCCGATCGCGAGCGGACGGACTACCGGGCCCACCGTATGGGCTTCGTTTTCCAGTTCTACAACCTGATGCCGGTGCTGAGTGCCGTCGAGAACGTCGAGCTGCCGCTCCTAGTGGGGCGGGTCTCACCGAAAGACGCTCGTCGCAGGGCGCTCGCGGCGCTCGACCTGGTCGGGCTCGGCGATTGGGCCGAGCACGTGCCGGACGAACTCTCCGGTGGACAGCGCCAGCGGGTGACCATCGCACGGGCGCTCGTCAACAACCCGGCAATCGTCTGGGCCGACGAGCCGACCGGCGACCTCGACAGTGAGAACGCCGACGAGATCGTCGGCCTGATGAGACAACTCAACCGAGAGCACGACCTGACCTTCCTGATCGTCACGCACGACATCGGCGTCGGACGCAAGACCGACCGGATCGTGCGGATGGTCGACGGCCGGATCGTGAGCGAAGAAACCCCGGAGGTGAGGTGACCATGGTTGCCCGCGCGACAATGGCCGAGATCGACACCGTGAGAATGAGCATCGATGAGGGAGTCGAGCTCTTCCGCGACTCCGTCGTTCCCGCGCTGCACGAGCAGACGGGCTACCGCGGCGTGTACGTGCTCCTCTCGCCCGAGGGACAGGCGCTGGTCCTGACCTTCTGGGCGAGCGAGGAGGATGCGGACGCGGGCGTCGTGGGCAGCCGGTTCTACAACGAGCAGGTCGAGAAGTTCGTGACGCTCTATCGCGCGCCACCCGGGCGCGAGACGTACCGGGTCGTGCTGGCGGACGAACCGAGCGTCGTCTAGATGAACGAGCTCTTCGGCATCCCGATGGACACGCTTGTGGTTGTCCTTGCGATCGCGATTGCCGCGGTGGCCGGCGCTATCGGCGTGCTGGCTGTTCGTAACCGTGTGCTTCTCAGGCTCGGCGTCCGCAGCGTCGGTCGTCGCCGCGCGCGCTCGGCCCTCATCGTCGTCGGGCTCATGCTCGGAACCACGATCATCGCGGCGGCCCTCGCTACCGGCGACACGATGAGTCACACGATTCGGTCGACCGCGACCCAGGCCATGGGCGAGACCGACGAGATCGTCTCCGCCAAGGGCGCCGTCGAGGACATTCCCGGCGAGCTCGGAGAGGCCTCCGGCACCGGCTACTTCTCTCAGGGAACCGTGGAACGCGTTCGCGCTGTCCTCGCCGGCTCGAACCTGGCCGACGGCGTTGCGGGCGGCATCCGCGAGGACGTCGCGGTTCAGGCGCCGGTCCAGCGGCAGACGGAGCCGAGCATCTCTCTCTTTGCGGTCGATGCGTCGCAGATGAAGGGATTCGCACCGATCAGAAACGTCGCCGGTGGAGAGGTCCTGCTCGCCCAGCTTCGGCCCGGGGAGCTGTATCTGAACGAGGAGGGCGCCGACGCGCTGCACGTGCAGACAGGCGATCCGTTGCTGGTGTACGTCGGTGCGCGCCCGGTACGAATGCACACTCGCGCGATCGTTCGCTTCGAGGGCGCCGGCACGACCGACTCTGCCATCCTGCTTCCTCTCTCCGAGGCTCAGCGCCTGTACGGGAAGCCGGGTCTGGTGAAGGGGGTCCTGATCTCGAACCGCGGCCACGGGGACGCGGCCGTCGCGCTGTCGGACGAGGTCGTCGAAACGTTGAAGCCGACCGTCGGTCCGCTCGGTCTCGAGACGGCCACGGCCAAGAAGGACGCTCTCGAGCTCGCGGACCAGGCCGGCAATGCCTTCATGGCGATGTTCACGACTTTCGGAACCTTCTCGATCGCCGCTGGCATCCTCCTGATCTTCCTGATCTTCGTCATGCTCGCAGCCGAGCGGCGTAGCGAGCTCGGCATTGCCCGCGCTGTGGGCACTCGTCGAGGGCATCTCGTCCAGATGTTCACGTTCGAGGGCGCCACCTACGACCTCATCGCCGCGGCCGCCGGAGCTCTTCTGGGAGCGGCGATCGCCTACGGCATGGTGATCGCGATCGCCAGCGCGTTGAGCACGGCTGATACGGGCCTCCAGGTCGAGTACTCGGTGTCGCCGCGCAGCCTCTTCGTGGCGTTTGCGATCGGTGGCCTCCTCACCCTGCTCGTCGTCGCCTTCTCCGCCTGGCGCGTGAGCGTGATGACGATCTCGACGGCGATCCGGAACCTGCCCGAGCCCCCGGTGTCTCGTCGCCGCCGGCAGCTCGTTCTCGGGCTCATCGGGATCGCACTCGGAGCTCTCCTGATCATCAGCGGCGCCACCGGCGAGGCGGCCACTCCGCTCATGGTCGGGGTGTGTCTCGTCCTGGTCGGCTTTGTCCCGATTCTGCGTCTGGCGGGCGTCTCGGAGCGGCTCGCCTTTACGAGCAGCGGGCTTGCGATTGCGGTGGCCATGCTCCTTCCCTGGAGCATCTGGGAGTCCGTCTTCGGCCAGATCTCGATGGACTTCTCGACGTGGATCGCGTCCGGTCTGATGACCGTGATCGGTGCGGTTTGGGTCATTGTCTACAACGCCGACCTGATCCTCCGCGGCCTGAGCCTCGTTCTGTCGCGCTTCGGAGTGCTCGTTCCGGTTGTGCGCATGGCGGTCACATATCCGCTGAAGGCTCGCTTCCGAACAGGCGCGACGCTCGCGATGTTCACCCTGGTCGTCTTTACGCTGGTCACCGGCACCGCGACCCCAAACTCCTTCTCCGAGGCGTTCAACAACGTGGACGAGTTCGGCGGCGGCTTCCAGGTGCGGGCCGGGACCTCGGGCGGCGCGCCGCTCGACGACTTGAGCGGGGCTCTTAGACGCGCCCCCGAGATCGACTCCGCCGACTTCACCGCGGTCGGCAGCCAGTCGGTCCTATCGGTGCAGGCCCGCCAGGTCGGCACGGAGCGGCCGGCAGAGAGTTACGCCGCGCGCGGCCTCGACCGCTCCTTCCTCGACCACACGACGTTCGGCCTCGGCGCGATGGCGCGGGGCTACTCATCGGCCGGTGAGGTGTGGCATGCGCTTGCGACCCGTCCAGGCCTTGCGGTCGTCGACGCAACCGTTGCGCCGCACCGGGACAACTTCGGCTTCTTGGTGCTTCCAGACTTCCGGCTGAGCGGTTTCACGTATGAAAAGGGCGTCTTCGACCCCGTGCCGATCACGGTGCAGGATCCCCAGACCGGCCGAAAAGCCCGACTAACCGTGATCGGGATCCTGAAGGACGGTGCGCCCCTCGAGATGGTCGGGATCTCGAGCTCGCAGGCGACCTACGAGAGAGCGTTCCCGGGCCGCTTTCATCCGACGATTCACTACTTCGCGCTCGCGCCGGGGGTCGATGCGCCGGCGACCGCGGCGCGTCTCGAGTCCGCGTTCCTGCCGAACGGGATGCAGGCCGAGTCGATCGAGCAAGTGGTCGAGGACGCCATTGCCGCCAACCAGACATTCAACCGTCTGATTCAAGGCTTCATGGGGCTCGGCCTGATCGTCGGCGTCGCCGCCCTCGGCGTGATCAGCGCCCGGGCGGTCGTCGAGCGGCGCCAGCAGATCGGCGTGCTGCGCGCGATCGGATTCCGGCGAGGCATGGTGCAGGCCGTCTTCCTGATCGAGTCCTCGTTCATAGCGCTCACCTCGATCGTCGCGGGCACCGTGCTCGGCCTCGTTCTCGCGGGGAACATCGTCCGCGACTCGAGCAAGCTGGCCAGTTGGGAAAACCTGCAGCTCGTCGTACCGTGGATGAACCTAGGGCTCGTCTTCCTGGTCGTTTACGCGGTGGCTCTCGCGGCCACGTTCGCGCCGGCTCTGCGAGCTTCTAGGATCCTTCCCGCCGAAGCGTTGCGCTACCAGTGATGGCGATCGCGGCTCCAACCCGGCTGCAGGAGGTCGAGGTACAGGCTCTCGAGCCCGCCCGCCTCGAGCCGCTGGTCGGCCCCGCCCGGATGCAAAGCTTCGAGCGGGCGGCCGACGTCGTGCGGACCGCCCTCCACGGAAGGCCCGTGGTCAACGTCAACTCGACCGCGGTCGGCGGCGGCGTCGCCGAGATGTTGCAAACGCTTCTCGCCTACGCGCGCGGAGCCGGTGTCGACGCCCGCTGGCAGGTGATCGAGGGCGACCCGGCCTTCTTCGCGATCACAAAGCGCATCCACAACGGGCTCTACGGCGCAACAGGCGACGGCGGTGAGCTAGGGCCGCCGGAACGAGAGCACTACGAGCTGATTGCTCGCCGGAATGGCGAGGAGCTGCTGGCGCCGCTGGCAAGCGGCGACGTCGTGGTCCTCCACGACCCCCAGACCGCAGGGATCGCCCCGCTACTTCGCGAGGCCGGCGTCCACGTCGTGTGGCGCTGCCACGTCGGTGTTGACGACTCGAACGAATGGACCGAGCGCTCGTGGGAGTTCCTCCGCCCCTACATCGCCGACGTGGATGCCTTCGTGTTCTCGCGAGCCACCTTTGCCCCCTCCTGGGCCGAGCCAGCGAGGACGCACGTGATTCCGCCCTCGATCGATCCCTTCTCGGCCAAGAACGAGCCGATGTCGCCCCGGAACGTCCGACTGGCCCTCGGCTACGTGGGCCTCCTCGCCGGTGGCGGAGACCCGCCTGCCGTCCCGTTCTCGCGCCGGGACGGTTCGCCCGGTCACCTCACTCACCGCGTCGACCTGATCCAGCTCGGTCCTGCCGTTCCCGTCGACGCGCCGCTGGTGCTTCAGGCGTCTCGCTGGGATTCGATGAAGGACATGGCGGGCGTCATGGAAGGGTTTGCCGAGCGCGTCGACCTTTCTCTGGGCGCACACCTGATCCTCGCGGGGCCCGCTGTGAAAGGAGTCACCGACGATCCGGAGGCGGCGGAGATCCTCGACGACTGTGTCACCCGCTGGCGTGCGCTGCCACATGCGCTCCGAACCCGGATTCACCTCGCCTGCGTGCCGATGCACGACCCCGACGAGGCTGCCTCGATCGTCAACGCGCTCCAGCGCCATGCATCCGTCGTCGTTCAGAAGAGCGTGGCCGAGGGATTCGGCCTCACGGTCGCAGAGGCGATGTGGAAGTCGCGCGCCGTCGTGGGCAGCGCGGTCGGTGGGATCGCAGACCAGATCGTCGACGGAGAGCACGGGCTGCTGATCGACGATCCGCACGATCTCCCGGCGTTCGGCGCAGCAGTCGAGCGCCTGCTGCGCGACCCGGACGAGGCCGAGCGCCTTGGCCTCAACGCGCGTGCGCGGGCGATCGATGAGTTTCTGGGCGATCGGCATCTGGCCCAGTACGCTCGCGTCTTCGAAACACTGCTGTCATGAGCGTTCCCGCTGCACGACGACAACCGGTGGAAGGGCCGCTGAAGGACGGCGAGCTCGGTCTGATCGACGCCTACTGGCGAGCTGCCAACTATCTGTCGGTCGGGCAGATCTACCTGCTCGACAACCCGCTTCTCCGCCGACCGCTCGAGCCCGAGCACACGAAACCGCGCCTGCTCGGCCACTTCGGTACGACGCCGGGGCTCAACCTGATCTACGTCCACTTGAACCGGGCGATCCGGGCACGCGACCTGAACGCGCTCTACGTGACGGGGCCCGGGCACGGCGGGCCAGGCCTCGTCGCAAATGCATACCTCGAAGGCACCTACAGCGAGGTCTACCCCCAGATCGGACTCGATGAGACAGGACTGCGGGACCTCTTCCGCCAGTTCTCGTTTCCGGGCGGTATCCCTAGCCACGTCGCGCCTGAGACACCGGGCTCGATCCACGAGGGAGGAGAGCTCGGCTACTCGCTGGTCCATGCGTTCGGCGCCGCCTTCGACAACCCCGACCTGATCGTTGCCTGTGTCGTCGGGGACGGGGAGGCCGAGACGGGCCCGCTGGCGGCGAGCTGGCACTCGAACAAGTTCCTCAATCCGCGGACCGACGGCGCGGTCCTGCCGATCCTGCACCTGAACGGCTACAAGATCGCAAACCCGACCGTGCTCGCCCGCATCCCCGAGGACGAGCTCGTTGCCCTCTTCGAGGGCTACGGCTACCGGCCGCTGGTCGTCAGCGGCGGCTTCGACGCCGAGGGCCCGGCCGCGGTGCATCAGCGTTTCTCGGCCGCGCTCGACGCGGCGCTCGACGAGATCGCGAGCATCCAGGACGAGGCACGCGGCGACACGGAGCCTCCCCGGCCTACGTGGCCGCTGATCATCCTCCGGACGCCCAAGGGGTGGACCGGGCCGAAGACGCTCGACGGCCTGCCGGTCGAGGACAATTGGCGCTCTCACCAGGTGCCGATGACCGACGTGCGCGAGAACCCCGAGCATCTTCGGGTCCTCGAGGACTGGCTCCGAAGCTACCGGCCCGAGGAGCTCTTCGACACTCAGGGTCGGCTTGTGCCGGACCTCGCCGAGCTGCCGCCGAAGGGCAAGCGCCGCATGAGCGCCAACCCGCAGGCAAACGGCGGGGAGCTGCTCCGCGACCTCGTCATGCCGGACTTCCGGGACTATGCGGTCGAGGTTTCGAGGCCAGGCACAACATTCGACGAGGCGACGAGAGTCCTTGGCGCTTTCCTACGCGACATCGTCGTCCGCAACCCGGACAACTTCCGCCTCTTCGGTCCGGACGAGACAGCTTCCAACCGCCTCGGCGACGTCTTCTCGGTCACGGCCCGGGCCTGGATGGCCGAGACCGTACCGACCGACGAAGGGCTGGCGCCCGACGGAAGAGTGATGGAGGTCCTCTCGGAGCACCTTTGCCAGGGGTGGCTCGAGGGATACCTGCTCACCGGCAGACACGGCCTCTTCAACTGCTACGAGGCCTTCATCCACATCATCGACTCGATGTTCAACCAGCACGCGAAGTGGCTGAAGGTGACGCGTGAGATCCCGTGGCGCCGGCCGATCGCCTCGCTGAACTACCTGCTCAGTTCGCACGTCTGGCGCCAGGACCACAACGGTTTCTCCCACCAGGACCCCGGGTTCATCGATCACGTCGTGAACAAGAAGGCGGAGATCATCCGCGTCTACCTGCCGCCGGACGCGAACACGCTGCTCTCCGTGGCCGACCATTGCCTGCGGAGCCGTAACTACGTCAACGTAATCGTCGCGGGCAAGCAGCCCGCGCTGAACTACCTCTCGATGGACGACGCGATCATCCATTGCACCCGCGGCGTCGGTGCGTGGGATTGGGCTTCGAGCGACGAAGGAGGCGAACCGGACGTCGTCCTCGGCGTGCTGCGGCGACATTCCGACGCTGGAAACGCTTGCGGCCGCCGCCATCCTGCGCGAGCGCCTTCCCGATCTCAAGGTACGCGTCGTGAACGTGGTCGATCTCATGCGGCTGCAGCCCGATAGCGAGCATCCTCACGGCCTTCCCGACGCCGACTTCGACTCGCTGTTCACGACTGACCGGCCGATCGTGTTCGCCTACCACGGGTATCCGTGGCTCATTCACCGGCTCACCTATCGGCGGGCGAACCACGCCAACCTCCACGTGCGAGGCTACAAGGAGGAAGGCACGACGACGACACCGTTCGACATGGTCATGTTGAACGAACTCGACCGCTTCCATCTGGTCATCGACGTCATCGACCGGGTGCCCGGTCTTGCAGGCAAGGCTGCGGGTCTGCGACAGGAAATGGTCGAGGAGCGCCTGCGCTGCCGGGCGTGGACGCGCGAGCACGGCGACGACGATCCGGCAGTGCGTGACTGGACCTGGCCCCACTGAGCGGTTGACCTCGATCCTCACCGTCAACGCCGGCTCGACCAGCCTCAAGCTCCACGTCGTGGACGGTGAGGAGTCCGAGCCAGTCGACGACTTCGTCCCAGCAGCGGCCGTCGGACACCGCGTCGTTCATGGCGGAGACAGGTACTCGGCCCCCGTTCGTATCGACAGCGACGTCGAGGATGCGATCGAGGCGCTCTCGCCACTGGCCCCACTCCACAACGAGCCTGCTCTGCGTGCGATCAGGGCGGCCCGTGCAGCTCTTCCTGACGTGCCGCACGTCGCGGTCTTCGACACGGCCTTTCACACGTCGATCCCCGAGGAGGCGGCTACCTATGCGGTGCCAACCCGTTGGCGCGACGAGTGGGGGATACGCAGGTACGGGTTCCATGGAATCGCCGTGCAGTCCGTCGCCTCTCAGCTCGAGGTCGAGCGGCTCGTCGTCTGCCACCTGGGCGGGGGCTGCTCGGTGACAGCCGTTCTCGACGGTAGATCAGTCGACACGACGATGGGCTTCAGTCCCCTCGAGGGAGTGCCCATGGCCACCCGCTCGGGGTCGATCGATCCCGGCGCGTTGATCTACCTCCTCCGTGAGCGCGGATTGACGCTCGAAGAGCTCGACGGAGCGCTGGAGCACGAGTCTGGGCTTGCCGCCCTCGGCGGCCTCGACGACCCGCTCGCATTTTCCGTCTATACGTACCGGATCGCGGGCGCAGTCGCGCAGATGTCCATGGCGCTCGCGGGTCTCGACACCCTTGCGTTCTCGGGAGGTGTGGGCGAGAACCGACCTGACGTGAGAGATGCCATCGTCAGCCGGTTGAGCTTCCTGGGCGAGTTCGCTATCGAGGTGATTCCGGCGCGGGAGGAGCTCGTCATCGCGCGCGCCGTGCGTGCAATAACCGGGGCCTGAGCTGTGCAATCCGACCCCAGAAACGCCAAGTCCTGCAAACCCGAGGGCCCGCAGGACTTGACCTACCAACCTTCGCATACCTCCCTGACCGCGTCAAGGGGGAACCATGCGGGTTTCCCGCAGCCCTCCTCGGGGCTGGGCCCGATTCGCCATGCAGTTGGTTCGCCGAAACTGTGTCGGTGCAGGCGAGCTACGCAGTGACGTGGCAAGAAGGGGCCGGGCCGGTGCAACACGGCAAGCTCGAGCTTCGCGCGGCCGCCCTCGTCCTCGAAGGCTCCGGCGGCTCAGGGTCCCCGCAGAGGCGAGATATCGCCTACGGCGAGATGACCCGCGTCCAGATCGCGCGCACCCCGGGCGAACGCCTTTCCGGCCACCAGACACTCGTAGTCGACCGCCGGTCCGCGACGCCCCTCAGAATCGCCGGGGTTGCGCAACCGGGCATCATCTCGGAGTTGGCCGAGAGCTTGACCGCCCTCCGCACAGGAGAAAGGCCTTACATGAGCCGTCTCGTAATCGTCGTTCCGCTGCACCAAGGCGTTGGCGATCGCGCTCGGGCACTGCTCGGAAAGGGGCCGCCTTTCGATCCGGAAGCTGCCGGCCTCGAGCGCCACCACGTCTTCCTAACCGACGATGAGGCCGTGTTCGTCTTCGACGCCGACGCGCCCGATGCCGTAGAGCGGCTCGCCTCCGACGAAACACTCTGGTCTGCGATCGCTGGGTGGAGCGATCTCGTCTCCGGTCCACCTCGCCTCGCTGAGGACGTCTACTCCTGGATCAGGGCGCACACCTCAGAGGACGTCTTCTTCGCGTCCACTCCAGGCCCCGGCGACAGCGAAGGCGGAGACGTGTTCGCCCCGTAGGTCGGTTAGGCTCGGATTCGTGCAGGCGATCGAGGTCGAAGCGGTTCGGAAGCGCCTCGCGGCGGGGACCGGCGGCTACGAGATCGTGCACCGTTCACCGGGGCTCGAGGTCGGGGTCTACGTGCTCGTCGCGCCGGAGCCGGATCACCAGCAGCCGCACGAGGACGATGAGGTGTACGTCGTGCTCGAAGGACGCGGCCTGCTGACGGTGGAGGGTGAGGAGACGGCGCTAACCGAAGGGCAAGCCGCGTTCGTGCCGGCAGGTGCCGATCACCGGTTCACCGGCTACGAGGGCCTGAGCGTGCTCGTGATCTTCGCTCAGCCGAACTGAAGCCGGCCGCTACCAGGTCTTCAGGCCCGAGGCCTGCTCTGGTCGGCGAAGGCGGATCCGGGCATCGACCGCGACGCAGCCGTCCGGCCCGGCAAGGATCGGATTCAGGTCGAGCTCGGCGACCTCGTGCAGCTCCTCGCCGAGTCGCGACAACCGCCCTAGCAGGTCGGCGAGCGCGGCTTTGTCCGCCGCCGGCGCGCCCCTATAGCCCGCGACGAGGCGGCCGGCTTTGCCGGTGCTCACGAGCTCCTCGACGTCGGCATCGGTCAACGGCGCGATCCTGAAGGTCGCCTCTCCGATCAGCTCGGCCAACACGCCACCGGGGCCGAAGGCGACGAGGGGCCCGAACGTCGGATCCTGAACGACGCCGGCGAGCAACTCCGTCTGGCTCTCCAGCATGGGCTGAACGAGGACCGGCAGGCCGATGCGCCTGACTGCTTCACGGACAGCCGTGTCGTTGGCGAGCCTCAACGCGACGCCGCCGGTCTCGGTCTTATGCACGCCCGCCTCGGCCGTCTTCAGGACGACCGGGAAACCGAGCTCGGCCGAGACGGCAACGGCCTCGCCCTCGGTCTCTGCGACCCGCTCCGGAACGACCGGGATCCCGAATGCCTCGAGCACGGCTCGCGTCTCTGCGGGGGAGAGCCACGCCTCGTCGCGGCTGCCGAGCGCCGAGGTCACGATCTCCCGGGCCCCGTCGCAATCCACGCCGTCGACGGTGACCAGGGTTCCGGCCGGCCGGCGTAGCCAGTCGGCGCGACGGGCCGCCAGGCCGAGCGCCCGAGCGGCGGACTCCGGATAGGGGAAGAACGCGGCCGGCGTCTTGCCCTCGAGCAGCGCGGCCGGGGCTCCACCGGCGCTGAGCAGAGCGGCGAGAACCGGCTTGTCGACCGGATGCTCCTCGAGGACGCGGCTGATTGCGGTTGCGACCTCTTCCGTTCCCGCCATCGCAGGCGGGACGAAGAGCACGATGATCGCGTCTACCCGCGGGTCGGCGAGGAGTGGGGGGAGCGCCGCCTCGAAGGTCGGGCCTGTCGCCGAGCCGAGCATGTCGATCGGATTCGCAAGGCTCGCCTCGGCGGGGAGGACGGCCGCCAGGGCGGTCTTCGTCTCCTCGCTCAGCTCGGAGAGCTCGAGCCCTGCGCCTTCGCACGCGTCGGCGGCAAGGATGCCGAGGCCGCCCGCGTTCGTCAGCAGTGCGACCCGGCGGCCACGAGGAAGAGGCTGCGAGGAAAGAAGGGCAGCGGCGTCGACGAGCTCCTCCAGCGTGTCGGCGCGCAGGATGCCCGCCTGGTGGAAGAGGGCCTCGACGGCGGCTTCCGAGCCGGCGAGCGCGGCCGTGTGCGAGCCGGCAGCCCTCGCGCCCGCCCCGCTCGTCCCGCTCTTCATGGCCAGGATCGGCTTCTTGCGGGCGAGCCGGGTCGCAATCCGCGCGAAGCGCCTCGGGTTTCCGAACGACTCTAGGTACAGCAGGACCAGCTTCGTTTCCGGGTCGTCCTCCCAGTACTCGAGCAGGTCGTTGGACGACACGTCGGCCTTGTTGCCGATCGAGATGAATGCCGAGAGGCCGAGGTTGCGCTCCGCCGCCTTCTCGAGCAGCGCCAGCCCGAGAGCACCACTTTGCGAGGAGAAGCCGATCGGGCCGGGCGGCAGGGCCCGTGGCCCGAAGGTCGCGTTCAGGCGCGGGGCAGCGACGGCGAGACCGAGGCAGTTGGGGCCGATCAAACGTCCCCCGTGGGCGCGCACGAGCGCGAGCAGGCGATCCTGGCGCTCACGGCCCTCATTGCCCGTCTCGGCGAAGCCGGCGGAAATCACGCAGAGAGCGCGCACGCCCGCCACCAGTGCCTCCTCGGCCGATTCGAGGACGTGCGCTCCGGGCAAGCAGATGACGGCCAGGTCTGCGATCTCCGGAAGCTCCTCGAAAGAGCGGTAGGCACGCACGCCGCCGACGGGCTCGCCCGAGCGGTTGATGGGATAGGCGGCCCCGACGAACTCGGCGTCCAGCACGTTGCGAAAGAGGCGGCCGCCAATCGACTCGGGCCGGGGCGACGCGCCCACGACCGCGACGCTCGTCGGTGCGAAGAATGGGCGCAGGGACGCGACGACCGCGAGGTGATCGCGCTCGTCGACGTGGGCGAGATACTCCTCCGTCGGTGCGATCGGGAACGCGACCTCCATCGTCCCTCTGTCGAGGACGCGTGTAACGGTGAAGCCCGCGGCCTCGAACACCCCGAGCATGGCCCTGTTCTCCGGCATCACTTCGGCCACGAAGCGCTCGATGCCGACAGACGCCGCCCGCTCCGCGAGCTGCTCGAGCAGCCTCGTGCCGATCCCTCGTCTCTGGTGGGCGTCTGCCACCGTGAAAGCGGCCTCGGCCGACGCGGGATCGCGCAGCCTCGAGTAGCTCGCGAGCGCGACGATCTGCTCCCCGTCATCCACGCTCAAGGTGCCGATCAGCGCACCGTTCTCGTGCCAATCAGGGTCGAGAAACGGCTCCACGAGCTTCAGCCGAGGCCTGGCTGCACCGTGGAAGCGAAAGTAGAGGCTCTCCACCGAGAGGTCCGAGAGGAATCGCACGAGCGGATCTGCGTCCGCGGCGCAAGGCGCTCTCAGCCGAAGCGTGCCGCCGTCCCGGAGGATGACGTCGACTACGGGGGGAGGAGCGGGCCGGGAGCTTTGGCCCCCGGCCCGGGGAGGCCTCTCTGCGCTCTGCCGCACCTAGTTGAGCCCGTGGGCGTGCTCGAGGAAGGTTCGATTGCCGTCCTCGAGATCTTCGCGAAGCCCGAGGAGGAATCGCACGAGAGGAGGGTTCGTGCTCATTTCGCTCCGTAGCCCGATGAGGAGGCACTGATTCTCCCAGAACGGGCAGGGCTCCTCCGGGCAGGGCTCCGTCACGTCCACCGCTGCGAGCAGATGGCATGAGGTTGTGTTCATGACCAGATCATCGTGCGGCGCTCGAAACCGTCCATCGGGGAAGGCTCGGGTTGCCTTCGCGGGTTTCTACTGAGTCGAGCCGCCTGGTGGCGAGAGGCTGACCTCGATCGGTACCCCGGGAGTCCCCGTCAAGGGCGGCTCATCCGGCGACTCGCCGAGTTGCGCCGCGAGGAACGGAGCGAGGTAGCGCCCGACGATCTTGGCCGGTGGCCACCAGAGCGGCTCCGTGTCGAAGGCGGGCTGCCTGTCCTTCGACGAGGAGACGATGAAGCGCGGGAGGAGGCCCGTCAGGAGCAGCCCTCGCAGGACAGGCTCGAAGGGCTTCGGCTCGACGCCGGCTCCGGCGAACGCGGCGATCGACTGGGCCGCGGCATCGGCCTGCTGTGCTGCGAGGCCGCCCTGCTTGACCGGAAAGTCGGTCAAGTCGCCGGCCGCCCAAACGTTGTCGAGACCTCGGACGAGGCCGTGCTCATCGACGGCGACGAAGCCCTCTTCGGTCTGCGGAATTCCGTCGATCGGCTGTCCTTCGAGCCTTGGCAGTGCAACCACGCGGTCGGCTCGCATCGGCAGGCCGGAGGCCACGCGCAGGCTTCCGTCCTCGACCGCCGTCGCGCTGGTGCCCAGCCTGATGCGGATGCCGCGGATCTCGAGCAGCTCCCGTATCGCCTCGCTCGCGGCGACTCCGAAGAGCTCGAGCGGGGCGCGCTCCGGGGTGACGATCTCGATCTCCACGTCCTCGACGCCTCGGTCGGAGAGATGCGCCTGCGTGAGCAGCGCGAGCTCGTAGAGAGGAAGGGGCCAGGCGGCCTTGCTCGGCATCGCGAACACGATCCTCTTGACCCATCCCGATCGCGCCTGCTCGAGCAGGCGCACGAGCTCGCCTTCGTCCTGAGGGCCGCGAAAAGTCAGGGCACCGGTGATCTCTTCGACAGGCCGAGTGCCCAGCGTGAGCAGGAGGGCGTCGTAAGAGATCTCGTCGCCTGCGGTGGTGGTGACGATCTTGCGGGAAGCGTCGACCGTTTGGACCGCGCCGTGCCTGAGCTTCGCTCCTGCAGCTTCAGCGAGCTGCTGCAGCGGGAACCGGCGCACCTCGCCGACGCGGAAGGGTGCAGCGACCGACAGCGGCCTGTATGCGAAATCGTCGTCGGGCGCGAGCAGCTCGACGGAGACATGGCCTACGGCCAGAGCGCGAAGGGCCAAGGCCGCCTCGAAGGCGGCTACTCCCGCTCCTGCGACCAGGACCCGGGTCGGTCGATCGTTCATGGGGAGCAGTGTCCATTTCGACGGCCGAATGTGGCATCAGGGCGCGGCCTGAACGAGTTGCGGATTTCCCGAAGCCGAGATCGGTTGCGCCCCGGATTGGCAAGCGATGCCTTGGAGCGATGCTTGGACCATGAAAAAGAAGTCCTTAATCGTCGGAGTCGACGGCTCGGAGGGAGCCTGCGCCGCTATCGACGAGGCTCTCCGGCTCGCCGCCGACCTCGATGCGACCGTTACGTTCGTCTTCGTGCGCAAGCCCCCGCCTCGGCTGCTCGGAGACCCCTTCTACGAGCGCGCTCTCAGCGCTGATATCGGTCGTGCCCGTCGTGCGGTCGCGGTGGCGGTCGAGAGGGCGACGAACGCGGGGATCGAGGCTGGCACCGAGATCCTCGAAGGCGACCCGGGAGACGAGCTCGTCAGCCTGGCGGACAACCGCGACGCCGACATGATCGTCGTCGGCTCGCGCGGATACGGCCCGCTTGCGGGCGCCGTGCTCGGCAGCGTCTCCCGATCGGTCTCGCAGCACGCGAACCGCCCGGTCGTCGTCGTCAAGCAGGCGGGCGGCGCCCGACAGGTCGCGTAGGTTCGGAGAGCCCGGCCACGGCCGGCTCGCTCGCATGGACATCCTCGTCCTAGTCCTCGCCGCCGGCACCCCCGAGGGATTCGCCATCGGCACGGCGTACGCTTCCGACCGCGCGGCGTCACACCAAGTTCTGGGCGGCCGTCCTGACGAGCGTCCCGCAACCGGCGATCTTCCGCATCTAAACCGTGTCCGCGGGCTGGGCGACTGCCCTGACGTCGAGCACGCGCAGGCGGCGGTACACCACGATCCCAGCGAGACCTGCCACCGCAGGGATCGCGCCGGCCAGAAAGAGCGTCCATCGCGCGCCGATCGCGACAACGAGCAGCCCGCCGCACGCCATCGCGAAGAGCTCGGCGGCGTTTCGCAAGCCGTTGTAGGCCGCGTAAGCCCGACCGTGTAGCCGTTGGGGGACGCGCTCGTGGATCAGGGTCCGGATCAGGACGTTCTTGAGCCCGTGCGCAAGGCCACCGACGCCATAAGAGACGAGCGCGAAGGTCAGGACGAGCCAGAGTGTCGGCAGAGCGAGCCCGAGGCTCTGGACGACGATCGCGACGAGAGCGGCCCCGGCGAGCGACGTTCGGTACCGCCGGGCGAGCACGAGCGCTCCCAATGCCATCCCGATCGTCCACGCCGAGATGAGCGCGCCGAAGCCGAGATCGCCTGCTTCCAGCACGTCTTTTGCAAAGAAGACCTCGGCGGGCACCGACGCCGTCATGAAGAGCAACGAGATGAAGCCGATCGTCATCACCAGGGCGAGCAGCCGGTCGCGGAACAGGAAGACGATTCCATCGCGTGCGCGTGCCGGTTCGCCGCCGCTGGGCTGAGGCTCGCGTCGGGCACGGATGAGCAACGCAGCCGCTGCGACGGCCGCGAAGCTCGCCGCATTGACGAGCATGGCCGTGGTCATCCCGCCGGTAGCGGCCAGGGCGCCGCCGAGCAACGGCCCGAGCGTGAACCCCGCATAGCGCGCGGTCTCGACGTATCCGTTTGCCTGGCTGAGCTCGCCCTCCGCGGCGACAGCGGGAACGAGCGAGAACTCGGCCGGCTGAGCGAGCGCGTAACCGACACCGAGGAGCGTGGCGAGCGCGAGGATCGCTCCAGTCGAGGTCGTGAACGCCAACGCGAGTGCGATGCCCGCTTGCCCGAGCGAGACGGCGGCCAGCAGCCGCCGAGTCTCGAAGCGGTCGACGAGCACGCCGGCGACGCCGGCAAGCAGGATCGCCGGCGACCAGACGCCGATGAAAAGCGCCGCGACGGCGAGCCCGGAGCCGGTCGTCTCCTGCAGGTGCAGCGAGAGCGGGGTCAGCGCCAGCCAGTCGCCGAGGGCGGAGACGCCGACCGATCCGGCAAGCAGGCGGAAATCACGTTGACCGAGGAGCCCGCGGGCCACAGGCCTATTGTCGCGGCTCGTCCCCCATCGTTGCTACGGCAAACCCGCACCAGATCACCGGGCAGGCCCCGATGGAGGATCCTGCGCACCGGGCGAGACTCCTGGCCATGAGTAAGAGTCACGACAAAGGAGTCGCCATGCGTAAGCTATTCGAGTACGGCGGTATTGCCGCCAGCGTAGTTCTCATCGCCTTCGGCATCGGATCCATCGGGATCGGCGCCTGGGGAGTCAGCACCGTTCGGGACAACCTCAAGCAAGAGCAGATCTTCTTCGGCGACGCCGCCGAGGATCCGGCCGTTCCCGCTTCCCAGTCGGGCAAGCAGGTGAAGACGGGCTCTCAGGCTCATGCATTCGCCGGTGTGATGCGAACATCACACGCTCGAGGCAACCAAGGGACAGAGGTACGCCGAGATGGGGCGCTTCCTCGACGCAAAGGGCAACCCGACTTCGGATGAGGCGCTAGCCGCCAAGAATCCGACGACGGGCCAGCCAGTCGAGAACGGTCTGCGCAACATGTGGGTGACAGAGACCTCACTCACAACAGCGCTCAACATGGCTTACCTAGGCGAGCGCGTCGGAGTGTTCGGAATCGTGATGGGCATTGCCCTCCTGCTGACGGGGATCGGGTTCCTGATCCTCACTCTGGGAGGCGCGCTGGGCCGGACAGAAGCGGCATCTGCCACAGAAGTGGCACCGCGTTCGGCGACAGCAGCAACAGTCTGAGCGGCGACTCCGCTCGGAAGAGAAGGGGCGGCCCTCGGGCCGCCTCTTTCATTTTCTGTAACGAGGGGCGCGTCCGGCAGACTCGTTCAGCTTGTTGCCGCGGGCTTGCGGCCTCCCCCGAGGACGCTGAAGGCCAGGATTATGAAGCCGATACCGCTGAGTAGCAGCGCGATTCCGACGACGACGCCAAACAACGCGATCTGCTCCGCCATGTAGGAGACGTTGAGCGCCGTCGCGAGGGCGGTTTCGGTCACCCACGTGTTGCGGGCGCTGTTCGAGATCGGCTGTCCCTCCTCGTCCTTCGCGGCCGCCTCCTCGTCACTCGTGCCCTTTGGGTCGTCCGGGTCCGCTGCGGCGACATAGCGTCCCATCTGCGCGTAGGTGTTGCCGCCCGACGACTCGAGCGCGTGGATGCGCATGTACTGGGCGAAACAGCGGGCGTCGCTACCGTTGTTGATCTCCTTCTCCGCCACGTCGCACGACGGAATCGGCACATCGGTGAGACCGGCCTCCGCTACTGCCGCCTCGGTATCGGCCGGATTCATGTCTTCCGAGCCGACGATGAACTCCCGCTTCAGCTCGTCCGCCACGGTGTTGCGCGCGTTGATGCCCAGGACGAGTGAACCGATGCCGAAGGCGATCATGACGACGCCGGCGGCGATTCCGCCGAACTCGAGAATCCTGCGAGTATTCATGCTCCTACTACCTCCCGTGTGGTAGTGCCTTGGCGATACGCGCCCACCCAATCAAGGCCCGTTGTCACAGTCGAGGAGGAGCTTCAGGATGCCTCGGTCGGCTCTGGCCCCAGGTCCAGGGCGGGGCGCGTGCGAGTATCGCAGGCGACGCTTGCGCTTGCGGTAGTGCTCGTCGAGTAGCGACGCAGCAAAGATCGCGGATAGGCCGCAACGGTTTGGCGGCCCGACACGGATGGACGGGCGGCGTGCGCTCGGGAGACTCAGGTCGAAGTCGAGCCATGAACAAGCGAGCCGACCAGACACGAGTTCTCATCGCCGGTGGCGGCGTGGCCGCTCTCGAGGCTGCCCTGGCCCTTCATGTGCTGGCCGAGGAGCGCGTCAGCGTCGAGCTGATCGGGCCCGAGCCGCAGTTCTGGTACCGGCCGCTCGCCGTCGCCGAGCCGTTCGGGCTCGGTGAGGCGCGACACTTCGAGCTGGCCGAGCTGGCCACAGCCGCCAGGGCGACGTTCACTCTGGGGACGCTGCTGGGCGTCGACGCCGACGGCCACGAGGCGCAGACGTCCGTCGGCGACGTCCCGTATGACGTGCTGCTCGTCGCCTGCGGCGCCGTGCCGAGCGCAGCCGTGCCCGGCGCGCTGACGTTCCGCGGGCCGGCCGACAGCGACAAGATCCGTCAGCTGCTTGCCGAGATCGCGGCCGGGGCAGTGAAGCGGGTCGCCTTCGTCGTTCCGAGCGGAGCGGTCTGGTCGCTGCCGATCTACGAGCTGGCGCTGATGACGGCGGCGCACCTCGCCGCCCGTCAGATCGAGGGCGTCGAGTTGACGCTGGTCACCCCCGAAGACGAGCCGCTGCAGCTGTTCGGTCAAGCCGGGAGCGAGGCAGTGCGCGAGCTGCTCGACGAGCGCGGAATCGCCGTCCACGCCGGCTCGTATCCGAGCGAGGTCATCGGCGGCGAGCTGCACCTGGTGCCGGAGGGGCGGATCGCGGTCGACCGCGTCGTCGCGCTGCCGCGCCTCAAAGGGCTGCGCCTCGACGGCCTGCCGCAGACGCTCGACGGCTTCGTTCCGATCGACGCCCAGGGCCGCGTCCGTGGACTTGCCGACGTCTTCGCCGCCGGCGACATCACCAGCTTCCCGGTCAAGCAGGGCGGAATCGCCGCCCAGCAGGCTGACGCGGCCGCCGAGGCGATCGCCGCGAGTGCCGGCGCCGACCTCATTCCGCAGCCGTTTCGGCCGGTTCTGCGCGGGCTCCTCCTGACCGGGGCCCAGCCGCGCTACCTGCGGCATGAGCTCGCCGGCGGCGCCGGCGAGGACGCAACGGCCAGTCCTGAGCCGTTGTGGTGGCCGCCGGCGAAGATCGTCGGGCCGCCATCTGGCGCCTTTCCTGGGCGCCTTCGCCGGCGTCGAGACCCCGGCTGAGGCGCCGGCGGGGCCGGGCGCACTGGCTGTCGAAGTCGAGCTCGACGCGGAGCTCGACTCCCTGTCGGCGCGCCGCTTCGCGCCGGTAGACGTAGACGACGACGGGCGCAGCGTCGGCGAGGTGATGTCGGTCGAGCCGCTGGTCGTCGCCCCCGAGGACACGCTCGGCGAGATCGCGGAGAAGATGCGCGCCCGCGACGTCGGCTCGGCTGCGGTCGCCGACTACGGGCGCCTGATCGGGATCCTGACCTCGCGCGACCTGCTGCGCGCCTTCGCCGGCCGCGTCCATCCGAGCGAGGGGCGGGCACGGGCGTGGATGACGGCCGAGCCCGTCGACCGTCTCCCCGGACGCGCCAGTCGAAGTGGCGGTGACTCTGATGACCGAGTACGGCATCCACCACCTACCCGTCGTCGAGGCCGAGAGGCCGGTGGGGATGCTCGGCCTGCGCCAGGCCGCACGCGCGGCGCGTCGTGGACTCGAGCGTCGGCCTCGGGTTCTGAGGCGCGCTGCGCTGGAGCCGGTTTCTATCTTGTTTCTGTAACGGAGCGCGCGTCAGGCAGACTGTTCTGTGATGCCAAAGATTCAGAAGTCAGAACAGGAGTGGCGCGCCGAGCTGACGCCCGAGGCCTACCACGTGCTCCGGGAGAAGGGCACGGAGCGCCCGTTCACAGGTGAGTACGACCACGTTTTCGAGCCGGGCACTTACCAGTGCGCCGGCTGCGGGGCGGAGCTCTTCGTCGCCGACACGAAATACGACTCGGGTTGCGGGTGGCCGGCTTTCTACGCGCCGGCGAGCGAGGAGGCAATCGAGGAGGAGACGGACGTCACCTTCGGGATGATGCGCACCGAGGTGATGTGCGCGAACTGCGGCGGCCATCTCGGCCATGTCTTCCCGGACGGGCCGCATCCGACGGGGCAGCGCTACTGCATCAACTCTGCGGCACTCAAATTGGAGGAGGAGTAGTGGAGCAGAAAGCAACTTTCGGAGCAGGGTGCTTCTGGGGAGTCGAGGCTGCTTTCAGACAGCTCGACGGCGTGACGAAGACCGAGGCGGGCTACGAGGGCGGAACACTGGACAACCCGACCTACGAGGACGTCTGCTCCCACACGACGGGCCACGCCGAGGTCGTCCAGGTCACCTACGACCCGGAGCGGATCTCGTACGACGACCTACTGCAAGTGTTCTGGGGCAAGCACGACCCGACGCAGATCAACCGCCAGGGCTGGGACGTGGGCGACCAGTACCGGTCGGTCATCTTCACGCATGACGCCGAGCAGGAGGAGACCGCGGCCCGCTCGAAGGCGCAGGAGCAGACGCGCCACCGGCAGCCGGTCGTGACCCAGATCGAGCCGTCGGGGACGTTCTACGCCGCCGAGGACTACCACCAGCAGTACCTCGAGAAGCGCGGCCGATCGACCTGCACGCCTGCCCTACGGCAGGCGGCGGCCGGCTGACGTCACCTAAACGCGG
Source organism: uncultured Actinomycetes bacterium (assembly GCA_963827725.1). Classification (GTDB taxonomy): domain Bacteria; phylum Actinomycetota; class Thermoleophilia; order Gaiellales; family Gaiellaceae; genus VAXT01. Next base: position 246,310 of record CAWHBM010000001.1, read on the forward strand.
GCTATCGGCCTAGGCTTTTCCCGGCTCAGGCGCTAAAAACTGGGCATGGCGAGACGAATCAGAGCTCTGGCGCTTCCTGCCGGCGTGATCATCGTCGCGCTGCTGCTTTTGCCGGCGGCAGGTGCGGCGCCCGGGGCCACCTTCCGGGTGAGCGTGGCAAGCGGCGGGGCTCAGAGCGACGGCCGGAGCTCCGTGCCCGCGATCAGCGGCGACCAGCGCTACTCCGCCTTCCACTCCGATGCGTCCAACCTCGTCCCCGGGGACACGAATTTCGCAAAGGACGTCTTCGTCCACGAACGCAGCACTCGCCAGACGGAGCGCGTGAGCGTCGCCGGAAGCGGCGCGGAGGGCAACGCGGACAGCTTCTCGCCCGCGATCAGCGCCGACGGCCGCTTCGTGGCCTTCTACTCGTCTGCGTCCAACCTCGTCGACGGAGACGCAAACGGCGTCAACGACGTGTTCGTTCGCGATCGCCAGGACCGCACGACCGTGCGGGTCAGCCTGGCCCCCGGTGGCGTCAGTCCGAACGGAGGTAGCTCCTCCCCCTCGATCAGCGCCGACGGCCGCTTCGTCGCATTCCTCTCGGACGCGTCGAACCTGGTTGCGGACGACCTGAACAGGCTCCGGGACGTGTTCGTGGTCGATCGCCAGACCGGAACGACGACGCGGGCAAGTGTGGACAGCGCAGGCGCCGAGGCGAACCTCGAGAGCTTCACGCCGGTGCTCAGCGCCGACGGGCGCTTCGTGGTGTTCTCGTCGTTCGCTTTCAACCTCGTCGCCGACGACATCAACGAAGGCTCCGATGTGTTCGTCCGCGACCTCCAGGGGCAGACGACGACGCGGGTCAGCGTCTACGAGGGCGGCTTCGAGGCAGAAGGGGACAGCCTGAGGCCTGCGATCAGCGCCGACGGCCGCATCGTCGCCTTCGACTCCGACGCGTGGAACCTCGCCTGGGGGGATACGAACGACGTTTTCGACGTCTTCGTCCACGACCGCGACACAGGCGTGACGACGAGGGTCAGCGTCGATGACAGCGGGACGCAGGCCGACGGCGCCAGCCTCAGGCCCGCGCTGAGCGCTGACGGCCGGTACGTCGCCTTCTACACCGAGGCCGCCAACCTCGTCGCCGGGGATACGAACGGCGCTTCCGACGTCCTCATCTACGACCGGCAGAGCGGTGCCGAGAAGCGAGTGAGCGTCGCCGGGGGTGGGGTCGAGGCGAATGGCGACAGCCTGAGGCCGGCGCTCAGCGCGGACGGCCGAGTCGTCGTCTTCGAGTCCAACGCGCCGAACCTGGTTGTCGGAGATTCGAATGACTTCACGGACGTCTTCCTCCACGATCGCAACCGTTCGTCCTCTCCGCGGGCGGTGGTGCGCTGCCGCGTCCCACGTGTGATCGGCCTCCGGCTGGCGGTCGCCCGGACGAGGATCGGGCGCGCGAACTGCAAGGTCGGCCGGGTACGCCGTGCGCGCTCGCGTCGTGTCGGAAAGGTGCTCTCGCAGAGCCCCAATGCGGGAGCGGTGCGGGCAAGAGGCACCAAGGTGAACCTGACAGTCGGCCGCCGCTAGCGCCATCACCCGCCCGCGCTGGCTCAACCGTGGCGTCGGCGCAATCGGCAGCGCGAGCTTCTTCGCCGACCTCGGGTACGAGGTGCCGACGTCGCTGCTCCCCTCGTTCCTCACCTCGACTCTGCGCGCGCCTGCCGCGGCGCTCGGCGTCATCGAAGGGGTGGCTGACGGTCTTGCAGGCGTCGCTCGACTAGCCGGAGGAGCTCTCGCAGACGACCCGAAGCGCCGTCGGGCGACGGCGGTCGGCGGCTACACGGCAACCGCAGTCCTGACCGCGATGATCGGGGTGGCGACCGCGGTCTGGCAAGTCGCGGCGCTGCGGGTGGCTGGTTGGGTCGCGCGTGGCCTGAGGGGGCCTGCCCGGAGCGCTCTGCTCGCCGACGTCGCGCCGCCGGAGGCCTACGGGCGTGCCTATGGGTTCGAGCGGATGATGGACAACCTGGGCGCGATCGGCGGGCCGCTGCTCGCGCTGGGGCTCGTCGCCGTCGTGGGAGTTCGGACGGCGATCCTGCTCTCGGTCGTGCCGGGGCTCATTGCTGCCGGCGCGATCCTCCTTGCGGTCAAGGCCGCTCCAAAGCTCGAGGCGCACGAGCGCCGGCCGCTGCGAATTCGCGTGCGCCCCGTGCTTCGTGGCCCGCTCGGCCGCCTTCTCTACGGGATCACGGCGTTCGAGGTCGGAAACGCCGCAGCGACGCTGCTCATCCTGCGGGCGACGGACGAGCTCTCGGCCGGGCACGGCCAAGGCACTGCCGTCAAGCTCGGCCTCGGGCTCTATGCCGGTTACAACCTGGCTGCGGCCGTCTCGAGCCTGCCGGCCGGGCAGGCTGCACGACCGTCGAGGGAGCGTCCTCGTGCTCTCGCTGGGCGTGACGGCGTTCTTCCTCGCCTATCTCGGCTTCGCGCTCACAGGCGGGACGCTCCTCCTGCTGGTCGTCGTCTTCCTGCTCGCCGGGACCGGCAAGGGCCTCGTCGAGACCGCGCAGCAGGCCGCTGTCGCGGCGCTGGCGCCGGTCGACCTCCGCGGCTCCGCCTTTGGCCTGGTAGCGGCGATCCAGAGCTTCGGCAACCTCGCCGCTTCCGTCATGGCGGGCGCCATCTGGACGCTCGTCTCGCCGCGCGCGGCGTTCCTCTACCTGTCTGCGTGGATGCTCGTCAGCCTGGTCGCCCTCAGCCGGGCACGCGTCAGCTAGTCGTTGCTACCACTTCGAGCGGCGGCCGCGGCGGCTCGTGTACAGGAGCTTCGCGCGCGCGGAGACCAACCCGGACTGCTCGTACTGGTCGCCGTGGCCGAGCCTGCGGGCTACTCGGCTCGTATCGGCCTGCTGCTCCGGGAGGACGAGGGTGATCGCGGTGCCGTTTCGGCCCGCTCGGCCGGTGCGGCCGGTGCGGTGCACGTAGCCCTTGTCCTCTTCCGGGGGATCGAAGTTGATCACGTGCGTGATGTCGTCCAGATCGAGGCCGCGGGCGGCGACGTCGGTTGCGACCAGAGTCGTCACCTTGCCCCGCTCGAACTCGGACAGCGCCCGCTCCCGGGCCTTCTGGGACATATCGCCGTGCATCGCTGCTGCCCGCACGTCGTGGCGCGCGAGCTTCTGGACGAGGCGGTCCGCGCCGCGCTTCGTCCTCACGAAGACGAGTGTGGACTCGGAGGAACGAATGTGCTCGACAAGCGTCTCGACCTTCGAGTCCGAGGTCACCGCCACGAAGCGATGTTCGATCTCACCTGGATCGTTGGGCAGAAGGTCGGCTTCGAAGCGCGACGGGCTGTCCGTGTAGGCGCGCGCGAGCTCCCCGGCCTCGCCGTCGAGCGTGGCCGAGAAGAACATCGTCTGCCGGTTCTGCGGGAGACGACGGACGATCCGGTCGACCTGGGGCTTGAACCCCATGTCGAGCATCCGGTCGGCCTCGTCGAGGACGAAGGTCTGGACTCGGGACAGGTCGACGAGGCGTCGCTCTGCGAGGTCCTCCAGCCGCCCCGGAGTTGCGACGAGGATCTGCGCGCCCTTGGCACGGTTCGCCTGTGCCCGGAGGGGCAGCCCGCCGTACGCAGCCGAGACCGAGAGGCCCTTGGGCTTTCCGAGACGCTCGAACTCTGCGGTCACCTGGGCCGCGAGCTCGCGTGTCGGGACGAGCACGAGGGCCGCCGGACACGGATCGCCCGGCAGTATCCGCTCGACGATCGGAAGCGCGAAGGCGAGCGTCTTGCCCGATCCCGTAGGCGAGCGAGCGAGGACGTCCAGTCCTGCGAGCGCATCGGGAAGGACGAGCTCCTGGATCCGGAACGGGTGGTCGATTGAATTGGCTGCGAGCACGGCGACGACGGGTTGCGAAACGCCGAGTTCGCGAAAAGACTGCTTGGACATGTAGTTCGACTCCTTATGGGTTCGAGACTTGCTGACCTCGAAACACCCGAAGGAGGAACGAGAAGCTCATCTCACCGGACGGCACGATTGCCGCTCCGTGCTCTCACAGTAGCACCAACCCCATTTTGAAAGGCGAAACCGGAGCTAGGGGTCGCTTGCGGCGCCCGCTAGACTGTAGGCCTGTCTAATGCGAAACCGGTGGCGCGCGGCGCCCTCCGACTTCGTTGGGAGGTGCATGGCAAGCGGCTGGTGCGCTGGATCAGAGCGTCGTTCCCCGGTGCACGCCCCTGCCGCGAACTGACAAGCTTAAGCTTCGATTGAAAGGTTGGAACTGATGGCGTCGAGCTCCAAACGACAACAGACAATGGCCAAGAGGAACCGCGAACAGGCGGTCCGGGAAAAACGCGAGTTGAAGCTTGCGAAGAAGCACGCCGCAGCGGCCGCTCGTAACGCGCCGCCGGAAGAGGTCGAGCTGTACGGCCCGCTGAGTGAGAACGGTCTGGCGGCAGCGCCTGTGGACACCGATTCGCAGGAAGCGCCTGCGGACACCGATTTGCCCGAACAAACACCTGAGGGAGTCACCGATGACGCAACTGGTACCTGAGCACGTGCTCGACCGAGAGGGAGAAGAGCAGGAGACACGCGGGACGATGATCTGGTTCAACGAAGAGAAGGACCACGGCTACATCTCGACCGAAGGCGGCGAGCGTCTCTACGTCGCCGGCACCGGCTTTGCTGGAGGCTTGCGGCCCAAGGGCCGTTGCGCAGGGCTCGCGGTGACCTTTCGCGTGACGAAGAACGGAGGGGTTCGGCAGGCCGAGGAGACCACTCTGCTGACCGATGCTCCCTCTCAGCGCGCGCGCAGGCGCCACGGCGGCACCGGGCGCGGGCGCTTCTAGCCGTCAGCACTCGACGATCCAACACGACCCGGCCGTGGCCGAACTGACGTACGTCGGGCACGCGACCGTCCTGATCGAGCTGGACGGGGTGCGCCTGCTGACGGACCCGGTTCTTCGCCAGCGCTTGTGGCACCTCAGGCGGCGCGTGCCGCTCGAGGCCTTCGACCTCGGAGGGATCGACGCCGCCCTTCTCTCGCACGTTCACTTCGACCATTTCGACCGGCCTTCGCTGCGCATGCTCGGCACCGGCGTCACGGCTGTGGTGCCCGTTGGCGCCAGCCGGCTGCTCCGGGGCTTCTCGGACGTACGCGAGGTCGACGTCGGCGACGAGGTGCGTGTCGGCAAGGTGACGGTTCACGCGACGCCTGCCGTGCACCACAGCACGCGCCTCACGCTCAGGTCTGCACCGGCGCTCGGGTTCGTCGTCTCAGGCTCGCGGCGCATCTACTTCGCCGGCGACACGGATCTCTTCGAGGGGATGTCCGCGCTCGCCGGGTCGCTCGACGTCGCGCTCGTGCCCATCGCGGGCTGGGGATCGAAGGTCGGGCCCGGACATCTCGACCCGCTGCGGGCGGCGAAGGCTCTCCGGCTGTTGAGCCCGCGGATAGCCGTCCCGATCCACTGGGGAACGCTCTCGCCGGTGAACCGAACCGCGTCGGCGGAACCGACCGAGGCTTTCCGCCGGCATGCAGCCGAGCTCGCGCCCCAGGTCGAGGTCCGGGTCCTAGAACCAGGCGGCGTCCTGAGCTTCTGAGTCAGTGCAATGATCGGATGGACGCCCGATGTTCTTTCTGATCGCCTTGCTGCTTCTCGTCGTTCTGCCCTCGCCGTGGAACCTCATCGCCGGGGCCGTGAGCTTCGCGCTCGGCCTCGTCGAGGTCGGGTACTGGCAGCGCCGCATGCGGCGCGAGAAGGTGCAGACAGGCGTCGAGAATCTCGTCGGCTCGATCGGCGAGGTGACCGAGCGCCTCGCCCCGTCAGGCCAGATCCGCGTCCTGGGTGAGCTCTGGCGGGCTCGCTCGAGCACGGAGGTTCCCGTTGGCTCGCGCGTGCGCGTGATCGCAGTGGACGGTCTCACGGTGGAGGTAGAGGCCCTCGACGAGGAGCGTGCTTGAGGCGAGAACCCGCTGAAACTCACGCCGAACTGATGTGTTGGCCGGTTCAACCGTCGGGAGCATTGCGTTACCGCGAGACTCCCTTTTGTCGATGACCGAAACCGCGGTTGAGCAACAGCACCCGTCGCTGATCCATCCGTTCCGCGACCCCTCGCGCCGGCGGCGGATCGTCAAGGTCGTTGCCTGGCTCGTCGGCACTGCGTTGGTAGTGGCCGTGCTCGATCTTCTCGGCGTCGACGTCCGCGGGTGGCTGTCAGACCTCTGGGATCAGATCAAGGAGGTTCCGGTCGGCTACATCGTTGCGGGGCTCGTCTTTCAGACGGGCCAGACGTTCTTCGCGGGGCTTTCGTACTACGGCATCCTCAGCGCCGCGTACCCCGGCGAGGTGGCCCTAGCGCCCATCGTCGCCGCCTACGCGGTCGGCGTGGCCATGAACGGGTTCCTGCCGGCGAACATCGGCACCTTCGTCACGCTGCTCATGTTCGTCGCGATCATTCCGAGCGCGACGGTCGGGGGCTCGTTCGCCGCCTACCTCGTGCAGAAGATCTTTTTCACGATCGTGGGCACGTTCGTCTACCTCTACCTCTTCTTCTCGGTTCCCGGCTCGTTCGACGCGAACCTCGGCAACATCTCCGAGCATCCGTGGAGGACCATCCTGATCGTGGCCGGCGGCGGCTTCCTGATCGTGGTCGTCGCGCGGATCTTCTGGCGGCAGGTCAAGAAGCTGTGGGCGCAGGCGAAGCAGGGCGGAGTGATCCTCGCGACACCGAAGCGGTACCTGACCAGAGCGTTCCTCCCGTCGCTTGCCTCCTGGCTCTGCAAGCTGACCGTCATCGGCATCTTCCTGGCCGCCTTCGCGATCCCGGTCACGTTCGAGTCGGTCATGTGGGTCACCGGCTCGGGCTCGCTCGCCAACGTCGTCTCTTTCACCCCGGGCGCCGTGGGCATCACCCAGGCGACGAACGCGTTGGCGCTGGACACGTGCTGTGACGTGGCAAACGAGACGGCCGTCGCCTACTCGAGTGCGCAGCAGTTGATCGTCACGGCCTGGAACGTCGTGTTGGCGCTCGTGCTCGCGGTGCTGGTCTTCGGCTGGACCGGCGGCAAGGTGCTCGTCGGCGGTGCATACGGCGACGCGAAGGTCAAGGTCGCCGAGCAGAAGGCACAGCGGGCGGAGAAGAGGGAGGCGAAGAAGGAGGCGAAGCGGGCCGGGAAGGACGCGGAGTGACCACGGCGCCATCGCCTGCCTCGTACGGAGAGGCCGTCGCCTGGGACCCTGAGCGGCCACGATTCAAGCCGCTCCGGGTGGTGCTGTCGTGGGCATTGACCGCGGCTTCGCTCTGGGTCGCGGCGGCGATCCTGCCCGGTGTCGACATCGCGGGCGTTGGCGGCGCGTTCCTCGTGGCCATCGTGGTTGCCGCCCTGAACGCGCTGCTCCCGCCGCTGCTCGCGGCGCTGCGGCTGCCGTTCATGCTCGCGCTCGGCTTCCTGCTCGTCCTGGCGGCCAACGCCGTCGTACTGAAGCTCGCCTCAGACCTGTTGGAGAACACCTTTACGGTGGACAACTTCGGCTGGGCGCTGCTCGCCGCGCTCCTGGTCGCCCTCGTGAGCCTCGTCCTCGAGGTGATCTTCGGAACGAACGACGACGACACCTACACGCTGCGCGTCGTCCAGCGCGTCGCCCGCCGCCAGGGCGGTGCGACCCGAACGGACGTGCCTGGGATCATCTACCTCGAGATCGACGGCCTTGCGCTCCCCGTGCTCCGGAGAGCAATGCGAGACGGCAACGCATCGAACATGGCCCGCTGGGTCGCGGAAGGAACGCATGGTCTGACCGAGTGGGAGACCGACCTCTCTTCGCAAACGGGGGCGAGCCAGGCGGGAATCCTGCTCGGCTCGAACGACGACATCCCCGCGTTCCGCTGGGTGGACAAGGAGAGCGGCCTGCTCACGGCCTGCTCGGCTCCCGACGACTGCGCGCGCATCGAGCGCGAGCGGGCCACGGGCATCGGGCTGCTCGTCGACGGCGGCTCGAGCCGTGGAAACCTGCTTTCCGGCGAGGCCGAGGAGGTCATCCTCACCGTCAGCCGCATGGAGGCCGAGAAGAAGGCCAATCCGGGCTATCGCGCGTTCTTCGCCAACGGGTTCAACGTGACGCGCGCGCTCGTTCTGTTCGCGTGGGAAGTTCTGCTCGAGTGGACGGCGGCGCTCCGGGCGATCCGCCGCGACGTGCAGCCGAGAGGTCACCGGGGCGGCATCTATCCGTTCCTGCGCGGCGCGATGTGCGTGATCGTCCGCGACCTGATCGTCTACGGCGTCCTCACGGACATGATGCGCGGCCGCCCTGCCGTCTACGCGACCTTCTCGAGCTACGACGAGGTCGCGCACCACTCGGGGCTCGAGCGCGTCGACACGCTGGAAGCGCTGCGTAAGCTCGACCAGCAGTTCGGCCGCATCGACCGCGCGCGCCGTTACGCGCCGCGCCCCTACGAGATCGTCGTGCTCTCGGACCACGGGCAGACGCAAGGTGCGACGTTCAAGCAGCGGAACGGCTACGGGCTCGACGAGCTCGTCGAGCGCTCGCTCGACCACGGAACCGTCAAAGAGGTCGCGGGGGGCGACGAGCAGCACGCGATGGTGGGGCTCGCGGTCGGTGAGGCGACGGGGAAAACACCGGACGGGAAGCGCGCGAAGAACGACGTGTCCGACCGGAACGTCGTCGTGCTCGGCTCGGGAAACCTCGGGCTCATCTCGCTAATGGAGGAGCCACGCCGGCTCACGCTCGAAGAGATCGACGAGCGCCACCCACGGCTGATCCCGGCACTCGGCGCGCACCCACACGTCGGCTGGCTCCTCGTTCGCTCCTCGGAGCGCGGTCCCGTCGCACTCGGCTCGCGCGGCGCCCACTACCTGGCTGAGGGAACTGTCGAGGGGGAGGACCCGCTGGCGCGGTTCTCGCCGAACGCGCCTCACCACCTACTGCGCACGGACGGGTTCGCGCACGTGGCGGACATCATGGTCGGCAGCTTCTACGACCCGGATCTCGAAGAGGGCTGCGCCTTCGAGGAGCTGATTTCGTTCCACGGCGGGCTCGGCGGGCCTCAGACACAGGCGTTCATCCTCTATCCCGTCGGCTTCCCGCTCCCCGACGAGCCGATCGTCGGAGCCGAGCAGGTTCACGGTGTGCTCTCCGGCTGGCGGCGGTCGCTCCAGGGGCCGGTAAGCGCCGCGGTCTAAGGAATCAGGATCCGTCGGACGCGAGCTCGTCGCACGAATCGGCGTCGCTGAAGGCCTGTTCCAGCTCGCCCCCGGGGTCCAGCTGTTGGAGCTCGGAGAAGGTTGCGGAGAGCTCCGTGCCCATTGCAGACAGGGCCCCACTCACTGCGGTGGCCGCCTCGACGAGCTCGCTCACGCCGGACGCGTCGTCCACGGCGTTCCTCATCGTCGACACGTTCTCCTCGACGGTGTCGGAGAGCTGGTCGAGCGATTCCTTCGCCTGATCGCCGGATTCCGTATCGGGCGCTTCGAGCCCCCTCAGGTCGTCGACGAAGTCGTTCGTGGCACTCTCGAGGTCGTCGACCGCGCTCTTCAACGAGTCCTCGTTGAGGTTCCCGCCCCTCAGCGACTCACCGGTGGACGTGATCGATGCGGTCCAGGTCGTGATCGACGAGCACAGGCCGTCGGCCCACTCGGTGGCCGAGGAGCCGCTGCCTCCGTCGTCCCCGCCGCACCCTGTTGCGAGGGAGACCGCCAGCAATCCGAGAACGAGCAACCGACGGGTCGTCATCGGGACGGCACCGCCTCACCGACCTGCGTCGGCGTGAACGCATGGATCTCGTCCTGCCCCGGCTGGATGACACCCCAGCTCGACTCGGGCACCTCGTTCCAGGCTCCGGCGAGCTCCCCGAGCGGTTCTGAGACGATCAACCGCGACTCGTCGTCGAGGCTCTGCAGCCGGGCGTCGTCCGGGTAGAGCAGCTTCAGCGTGCCCAAGTCAGTGCTGAAGAAGAGCGACCGCGACTGGCCCTCGCTCGAGTAGCGGAACGCCCAGATCGACTCCCCGTTCGTGGTCGCAACGGTCATCTGGATCGGATGCTCGACGCCGTGCTCACGCCCAGTCGCTTCGATGAAGCCGACGGCATCCTGGACGGCCTTCGGCGGGTCGTCCTCGAGGCCCAGCGTCAGCGCCAGGTAGAAGAACGTCTCGGAATCGGTCGACCCTTCGATCTCCGGGTAGAGGTCAGGGTCGATGGCGAGTTGGAGATCGCGCTTCACACGAGGAAAATCGGAGATCGCGCCGTTGTGCATCCACAGCCAGCGGCCGTGGCGGAAGGGATGACAGTTCGTCTGCTGCACCGCGGTCCCGGTGGACGAGCGGATATGGGCAAAGACGACCGGCGAGCTGATGTGCCTTGCCAGCTCTTGCAGGTTCCGGTCGTTCCAGGCCGGCTCCATGCTGTGGAACACGGCCGGTGTGGCTCCGGCGCCGTACCAGCCGACGCCGAAGCCATCGCCGTTCGTCGTCGTCGCTCCGAGCCGAGAGTGCAGGCTCTGGTCGATCAGCGAGTACTTGGGTTTGAGGAGCAGCTCCTCGAGGAGGACCGGCGAACCTGAGTATGCGAGCCAGCGGCACACGCCGTTCAGACGCCCAGGATCTTCCGGATTTCGGTCATGCTCTTTTCTCCTCTGTTACGACGCGAGGGCCTTGGTCTTGATCGCGTCGAACTCCGCCTGCGTGATCGTGCCGCTATCGAGCAGCCCCTTGGCCCGCTCGATCTCGCCCGCCGCGCCGGATGAGCCGGCGACAGACCGGACGTATTCGTCCGTCTCGCTCTGAGCCTTTGCCATTTGCGCAGCATTCCGCTTAGCCATGTCGTCGCTGTTGGCGATCAGGTAGGCGAAGACGCCGAGGAACGGGACGAGGATCACGAAGATGAGCCAAGCCGTCTTCTTGGCCCCGCTCGCGTCGCGCCGGCGGAACACATCGCCGATCACGTGGAACAGCAGCATGAACCAGGCGATCCACAGGAAGAAGACGAGCATCGTCCACATCACGTCAAGAAACGGGTAGTCAGCAGCAAGCAACATCAAAGAGCCTCCTCAGACGTCGACCGGGGGATTCGAGCAGCCAGCCTCGCGTCGGCTGCGCGCTGGGTCATCATACGGAACCGGTGATTCCGGCTACGCAGTCAAACCTCCGGGGAGTGTGGAAACCGTGCGCGCCTGCTGTAACAGGGACTGTCCCTACGCCGGCGCCGTCACAGGGACAGTCCCTACGCCGGCGCCGTCACAGGGACTGTCCCTACGCCGGCGCCGTTACAGGGACTGTCCCTACGCTGTGAAGGGGGCGGTCTGATGTGGGCGGCACTCGGCTGGGGCCTTCTTGCCAGCTCGTCCCTGATCATTGGCGGCTTCCTGGCTCTCGTGCTTCCGATCTCGGAGCGGCTGCTCGGCCTGATCATGGGGTTCGGCGCCGGCGTCCTGATCAGCGCGGTCGCCTACGAGCTCGTAGCGGAGGCCTTCGAGACTTCCGCAGGGAACGGCAGCCTCGCTCTCGGGCTTGCCGCCGGCGCCCTGACCTTCTTCGCGGGTGACACGGTCATCGACCGGATGGGAGGCGACGGCCGCAAGCAGATGCGCCGGACCGCCGGAGCGGGATCCGCCCTCGCGATCGTGCTCGGGATCGTTCTCGACGGCATCCCCGAGTCGGCGGTGATCGGGCTCGGGCTGCTCGAAGGCGCAGGCGTGAGCATCGCCGTGCTGGCCGCGGTGTTCCTCTCGAATCTCCCCGAGGCGATGGCCGCCACGACGGGTCTGCGCTCGGGCGGTTGGAAGCCCCGTCGGATCATGGGCTTGTGGGTGCTGGTCACTCTGGTCAGCGGAGTCGCCTCACTGCTCGGGTATGCCGTGTTCGACTCGGCCGGCCCGGACGCGCTCGCATTCATGCTCGCTTTTGCCGGCGGCGCGATCCTGACCATGCTCGCCGACACGATGATGCCCGAGGCCTTCGAGCACGGCGGCAAGCTCGTCGGGTTGCTGACGACGCTCGGCTTCGGCCTCGCCTTCGCACTGTCGATGTTCGAGTAGCACGCAACTGAGGACCTGGGTTTCAGTAGATTCGCTCGATGTGAGCGCTGGCTTCGATCAGCAAGCTGCCGACTTCCGCGCAATGCGCCGGAAGCTCGAGGAGTCGATTCTGCCGCTGACGACGTCGGTCGACGGATGGCGCTTCGAGCTTCAGGCCTCGTTGCACGGCCTGGAGCTGCAGGTCGGTGGCTATGTGGTGCTCGAGAGCGACGACGGGCGCCGACTCGGCCAGGTCGTGGCGCTCGAGCTGGAGCGGGTCGACTTCTCCGAGATGACGAGCGGCGACGGCTCGTCCGAGATGCGCGCGCGGATGACACTCCGGGTCGCCCGCGGCGAGGGTGTCGTTCTCGACGGCGACGGTCGGCCGTTCCACGATGCTCTCGCGCGGCCGGCTGATCCCGCCGAGGTGGCCGAGTGGCTGGCGTCGAGCCTGCCGGCGAGAGCTACGCCTCCGATCGGCGAGCTCCTGCTGGCGCCCGGCGTGCCCGCCACGTTCGATGCCGGCGGGTTCGACCGCCACACGTTTCTGTGCGGCCAGTCGGGCTCCGGGAAGACCTACTCGCTCGGGCTCGTTCTGGAGCGGCTCCTCGTCGAGACGGACCTCCGTCTCATCATCCTCGATCCGAACTCCGACTACGTCAGGCTGGGCGAGCAGCGCGCGGAAGCAAGCGCGGAGCTCGCCGCAGGCTATGCAGACGCCGCGGCGGGTGTCGTCGTCCGGCGTGCCGGGGACGGCCTCCACCTCGGAATCGGTCAGCTCGACCCGAGCGCGCGCGCAGCTGCGCTGGCGCTCGACCCGGTGGCCGATCGGGAGGAGTTCGCGCTCGTGGACGAGCTGCTCGGCGAGGGCAGGACGATCGAAGAGCTGGCGACGTCAGAGGCGCCGCACGCGCATGCGCTTCGCCTCCGAGCCGAGAACCTCGGCATTCCAGGGTGGCAGCTGTGGTCGCGCGGCCGGCCGGGGTCGCTCGTCGACGATGTCGAGAGCCGCGATGCCCGCTGTCTCGTCGTCGATCTCGGCTCTCTGTCGACCCGCGAAGAGCAGGCCGTCGCCGCGGAGGCCGTGCTCGCGACCCTCTGGCGCCGGCGCGCCGATCGCGAGCCCGTCCTCATCGTGATCGACGAGGCGCACAACGTCTGCCCGCAGAAGCCGGACGATCCTGTCACTGCGCTCGTGACCGACCATGTCGTGCGGATTGCCGCCGAGGGGCGCAAGTTCGGCCTCTACCTGCTCGTCTCGACGCAGCGGCCGCAGAAGGTCCACGAGAACGTCCTCAGCCAGTGCGACAACCTCCTCCTGATGCGGATGAACTCGCTCGCCGACCTCGGCTTCGTGGGCGAGACGTTCTCCTTCGTTCCTCCGAGCCTGCTCGAGCGTGCGACAGCGTTTCGGCAGGGCGAAGCCCTCCTCGCCGGGAAGATCGTCTCGCATCCCTGCTTCGTCCGCTTCGGCGCGCGCGTGGCCGAGGAGGGCGGTTCCGACATTCCGGCGGACTGGGCCAGGCCTCGCGCGTGACCCCCGCGCGGTAGCTCCCCAGCACCTCACCACCGTTTGGATAGTTTCGGAAGGCAATGGCAGATTTCCTGACCGCCGAGCGGCGCTCCGGCCTGGCGATCGGCGCAGCCGTGTTCGTCTCGGGTGGCGTGCTCCTCGGCGTCGAGCTTGCGGCGAGCCGTGTCCTGGCTCCGTTCTTCGGGAACTCGATCTTCGTCTGGGGCGCACTCATCGGCGTCGTCCTCGCCGGCCTCGCGCTCGGCTACTGGATCGGCGGGGTGCTTGCGGATCGGATCCCCGCGCCGCAGCTTCTGCTCGTCGTGCTCGCTCTTGGCGCCGCGGCGATCCTGCTCATCCCGGTGGTCGACGGCCCGGTGCTGGAGGCGATCGTCGAGTGGGATCCGGGGCCGCGGCTGAACCCGCTGTTCGCGGCGGGCGTGCTCTTCGGCATACCGAGCGTGATCCTTGCCACGGCAACACCGATCGCGGTGCGGCTGCGCGCACGATCGGTGTCGAGCGTGGGGAAGACGGCGGGCCGGCTATTCGCCGTCTCGACGGCCGGAAGCATCGCCGGCACGTTCGTGACAGCGTTCTGGCTGATCCCCGAGCTCGGGACGAATCAGCTCCTCGGGCTGCTCGCAACGACCCTCTTCGTCGCCGCCGGCTTCGTCGCGCTCGGGGAACGGAAGCTGGTCGCCGGCGTGGTCGTCGCCGCGCTGGTCGCCGGCTCGGCCCTCGCCACGCTGGCGCTCGCACCGGAGACAGGCGGGCGGCTGGCCGGCGCAGCGACCCAGAACTGGTCGCCGCTCTACCGGCTCCGCGGCGAGACCCAGGGCATCCAGGTTCCTCCGGGAGGCTATGAGCTCGTCTACTCGAAGAACACGCGCTATCACGGCATCACCGTGGTCGACGATGGTGAGACGCGGCACCTCCGCTTCGAGAGCTCGTTCCAGAGTGGCATGTTCGTAGACGATCCGTTCCGGACGCGGTATCGCTACACGGACTTCCTGCAGCTGCCGTTGGCCTACAACCCAGGGGTCAAGAACATCCTGTTCATCGGGCTCGGCGGCGGTTCCGCGCAGAAGCGCATCTGGCGCGATTTCCCGGAGCTCGACCTGCAGGCCGTCGAGCTCGACCCGGAGGTGCGTGACGTGGCGTATCGGTACTTCGAGCTCCCCCGCAGCCCGCGGCTCAAGGTCGCGATCGAGGACGGCCGCCGCTTCCTCGCGCGCGACCGGCGGCAGTGGGACGCGATCGTCATCGATGCGTACTTCTCGGACTCGCTTCCCTTCCACCTGACGACGGTCGAGTTCCTGGAGCTCGTGCGCTCACGCCTCGCGCCTGGCGGCATCGTGGCGAGCAACCTGATCGGCGCCGTCACCGGGGAGGGCTCGACGCTCTTTCGCTCGATGTACAAGACGTACCGCGCAGCGTTTCCGACCGTGACCGTTCACCCGGAAGGCGAGATCGGCCCGCTCCAGAACATCATCGTGATCGCATCCGAGGGCGCCGCGCCGGCGACCGACGTGCTCGTCGACCGCTGGCGGCGGACTCGGCTCCGCGTGCCACGTGCCGTCGACCTCGTCGGTCCGATCCAGGACCGGTACGAGGAAGCGCTGGACACGCACGACGTGCCGGTCCTGACCGACGACTACGCACCGACGGACGCACTGCTGTTCGTGGAGTAACGCCCTCTCGCGCGGCCGAGTTACGGGAGCTGGCCCGCTTAGGGAAAGAGGTTGCGTTCGGCCGGCATGACGAGGTCCCGCGCGCTGCCGTTGCCGCCCGGGTCGAGACCTCGCACGATCGCCACCGGCGCGCGGTCGAGCTTCCCCATCACGAGCTGGGCCGCTCCGGCGATCTCGTCGGCGATCGCGATGACGGTCGACGTCAGCTCGTAGCCGTTCGGATCGCGCTCGCCCCTCAGGTCCAGCAGAACATCGACGCCGGCGGCACCGATGGCGACGTCCGTCGTCCCCCGGCGCCACGGGCGCCCGAAGGAGTCGCTGACGACGACGCCGACGTCGCGGCCGGTCAGTTCTGCCAATGCAGACCTCAGGCGCTCCGCTGAGCCGTCCGGGTCGACGGGGAGAAGGACGAGGGTGCCCGGCTCGGGCGCGTTCGAGGCATCGACGCCGCTCGAGGCGCAGACGAAGCCGTGGTGAGTCTCGGTGATCAGCAGCGAGCCCCGGGTGCGGACAATGCGCTTCGCCTCGCGGAGGATCACCTCGATCTTGCGTGGGTCTCCGTCCTCGGCCAGCTCGCGCGCCCTGGCAGAGGGCTCGATGTCGTCCAGCCGCACGATGCGGCCCTCGATCTTCGAGATCGCCTTCTGCGCGACGACGAGGATGTCCCGGTCCTGCAGCTCTGATCCCTCGACTATGAGGCGCGCAAGGTCGTCCCCTTCGCGGAGCTCAGGCAGTCCGCGAAGCGGAGAGATCGTCAGGTCGGTCACAGCCCGACGACCCGAATACCGGCGTGACCGCGGTAGCGGCGGTTGAGGTTGACGATCACGGCCGTCATGCCCTCGAGAGCACGGGCGCTTGCGAGCGGGCCCGCGTCGAGAGCGCGGCCGGTGACGAGCGTCGCCGCGAGCTCGAGCGCCGCCGCTTTGGCGTCGTCATCGTCACCGCAGACGAGAGCGTCGCCCTCCACCTGCCCGGCTGCCAGCGACCCGGCCGCGAGCGAGTGGAGCCCCGCCACGACGGGGCCGCGAAGCAGCTGCTGCTTCCGCTCGGCCAGCGACAGGGCCTCTTCGTCCGGGAAAGCAGCGCCGTCTGCGATGCGGAGGGGGCTCGCGACGCTGAGAACGGGCGTCTCACCGAGGGCGTCGGCGAGCTCAGCGGTGGTTTGCAGCGCAGCCGATGCGGCCACCGCAAGAACGACGAGATCGGCGCCGCCGACGGCTTCTGCGTTCGCGAGCCCACTGGCCGCTCCTACCTCCGCTGCCGTGGCCGCGGCTCGGTCGAGGTCGCGCGAGCCGATGATCACGTCCGTTCCCGCCTCCGCCAGCCGTCGCGCGAGCGCCGACCCGAAGGGGCCGGTGCCGCCAACCACCGCGACCCTCATGCGGGGACCGCTCCGAGCGCGACCTCGGCAAGCCGTTTCTGCGCCTCCAGATCGGTCATTAGGGTCCGCGTGACAATAGGTCGCACCCCGGCGAGCCCTTCGAGGTCGTGGGCGTCCGCCTCGTCCACGACGAGCGCGTCGATGAGGCCCGAATACATGCCGGCCACGTGGGCGGGCGACGTCCCTCCGGCGAGGCGCGTCAGCATCCGATCGGCCGGCCCCTTGACCGCGCGGCCGCCGATCAGCGGGCTAACGGCGACGGCCGGGACGCTGCGTGCCGCGAGCGCCTCGCGAATCGCGTCAACGGCGAGGATCGGGCCTATCGAAACGTAGGGGTTGCTCGGTGCGACGAGCAGCAGCTCCGCCTGCTCGATCGCGTCGAGGACGCCGGGCGCAGGCGTGGCCGCGTCTCCCCCTTCGAATCGAACGGCCTCCACCTCGTCGCGGTGCGCGCGGGCGACGAACCACTCCTGAAACGGGAACTCGCCCGCCTCCGTCCGGATCCACGTGCGCAGCCGATCGTCGGTAGCGGGCAACACGCGCGTCTCGACTCCGAGCGCGCGAGCGAGCCGAAGCGTGACGCGAGCGAGCGACTCCCCCGCGCGCAAGGCCTGCGTGCGCACGAGGTGAAGCCCCAGGTCGAGATCTCCGAGCTGGAACCAGTCCTCTCCGCCGAGCAAGCGCACGGTCTCGAGCGTCCTCCAGGTCTCGCGCGCCCGCCCCCAGCCGCGCTGCTCGTCGTTCAGCCCGGCGAGCGCGTACAGGATCGAGTCGAGATCGGGCGAGACGTGGAGCCCGAGCACCTCGAGGTCGTCGCCGACATTCCCGACTACGGTGACATCGCTCGGCTCGACCGCGCTCACGACGCCCTGGACGAAGCGCGCGCCGCCCACGCCGCCCGAGAGGACGACTACCTTCACGCGCTCACCAGGTCGGCCAGCGTGTCCACATCGTTTTGGAGCCCTGGGCGGGCGATGTCGACGGCCGCGACGCCGGAGCGCTCGGCGTGCGCACGGAACCGCGCGGCGCTTTCCTTGCCGTAGAGCGGGGAGAAGAGCTCGATATCGGAGAGCCCGAGGGCGTTCGTCGTCCCATCGGCCGCGGCTGCGATCGCGATGCCCGGCGCGGGGACTGCCGCTTCGAGCGCCAGCAAGTCGTCTGCGGCCAGCGAGGGAAGGTCGGCGTTGACGACGAGCGCCGGCCCAGGGCCGATCTCGAGCAGCGCCGCCGCAACAGCCGCTCCTTGTCCGCCGCCCGGATCCGGAATCCAGATTGCACCAGAGTCCTGTGGCTCATCCGGGCTCACGACCCAGGTCTGGCCAACCTCGAGCGCCACGGAGAGCACGAGTGCGAGCATTGCAACCGACAACTTCTCGCGCTCGCTCGATTCGAGCGCCAGGCGGCTCTTGCCCTGCGACCCGGCATACGGAATGACGACGCGAATCACGTTGGCAGCGGCCGCACCGCGACCGTCACGCGGCTGACGGCGCAGAGCCGACCGTCGTCGTCCGTCATCTCGACGTCCCAGACCCAGGTCGTCCGCCCGCGATGGATGCGGCGCGCGGTGGCGTGGATCGTGCCCTCACGGATCGAGCGCAGGAACGTCGAGTTGTTCGACATCCCGAGGCCGATGCTGCCCTCCGGCACGACGCCGACGTTCGTCCCGACCGAGGCGAGCGCCTCCGCGATCGACGCATGGACGCCGCCGTGAACGAGCCCGACCGGCTGCAGGACGTGCTCGCGGACCGGAACGTGTCCACGCACGAGCTCGTCGGTTGCCTCGTCGATCTCGAGCCCGTAATGGCGGTCGAAGGGGGACGGCTGGATTTCTCGCATCGCGTCGCGAAGTGTGAAGCTTAGGGCGGAAGTGAACATCGGAGTCGGACTCCCCACGACGGTGCCGGGCGCGACGGGCGAGCTGCTGCTCGACTGGGCCCGCCGCGCCGACGCTGGGCCGTTCTCATCAGTCGCCGTGCTCGACCGTGTCGTCTACGACAGCTACGAGCCTTTCGCAACGCTCGCCGGGGCTGCCGGGGCTACCTCGCGCATTCGCCTCGCGACGATGATCGCGATCGGCCCGCTCCGCTCGACGGCAATGCTCGCGAAGCAGGCGGCGTCCGTGCACGGGCTCTCCGGCGGCCGGCTGACGCTCGGGCTCGCGGTCGGCGCTCGGACCGAGGACTTCGACGCAGCGGGCGTCGAGCACAAGGGCCGTGGGAAGCGGCTCGGCGAGCAGTTGGCCTACATCCGGGGCAACGTCGACGGCGACCGCGTCGGCCCCTCGCGCGACGGCATCGAGATCCTCGTCGGCGGCCAGAGCGGCCAGGCCTACTCGCGCATGGCCCGCTACGCCGACGGCTACGCACACGGCGGCGGCCCTCCGCGCGCCTTCGCCAGCGCAGCCGCACGAGCGCGCGCGGCCTGGTCGGACCTAGGCCGGCCGGGCGAGCCGAGGCTCTGGGGCCAGGGCTACTTCGCGCTCGGCGACGAGCAGCGGGGCAACGAGTACATGCTCGACTACTACGCGTTCACCGGGCCCTTCGCCGAGAAGATCGCCGCCGGCAACCTGACGAGCGCGCGAGCGGTGAAGGACTTCGTCCGCGGCTACGAGGAGGCGGGCTGCGACGAGCTCGTCCTCTTCCCCACGGTCGCCGAGATCGACGAGCTCGAGCGACTGCAGGAGGCACTCGCGTGAACGTCGAGATCGTCGGCGCCGGCCCGGCAGGCCTCTATCTCGCGATCCTGTTGAAGAAGCTCGACCGCGGCGTCGACGTCCGCGTCCTCGAGCGGAACGCCCCCGACGCGACGTTCGGATTCGGCGTCGTCTTCAGCGAGGAGACGCTCGGCGCCCTCCGGGACGCCGATCCGGAGACGCACCTCGAGATCACCGACACGTTCGCGCGCTGGGACCGAATCGACATCCGCTACCGGGGGCGGGAGCTGTCTTCACGCGGCCACTCGTTCTCCGCGATCGCGCGCCGGCGGCTTCTCGAGATCCTCCAGCAGCGGTGCCGCGAGCTGGACGTCACGTTGGAGTTCGGCGTCGAGGTCGAGGAGCTTCCAGAGGCCGACCTCGTCGTCGGCGCGGACGGCGCGTCGAGCCTCGTGCGCAGCTTCCGCGACTTCGGCACGAAGGTGCAGACGGAGGGCAGCAAGTACGTCTGGTTCGGGACCGACCACGTCTTCGACGCGTTCACGTTCGCCTTCCGCGAGACCGAGCACGGGCTCTTCAACGCGCACGCGTACCCGTATGACGAGCGCATGTCGACGTTCATCGTCGAGTGTCCGGAGACGGTGTGGCGCGCCGCCGGCCTCGACGAGCTGGACGAAGACGAGAGCCTCGCCTTCTGCGAGCAGCTCTTCGCGAACGAGCTGCGCGGGCGAGAGCTCTTCTCGAACCGGTCGCTCTGGCTCGACTTCCCGAAGATCACGAACAGGACGTGGTACGACGGAAACGTCGTACTGCTCGGCGACGCAGTGCACACCGCGCACTTCTCGATCGGCTCCGGGACGAAGCTTGCGCTGGATGACTCGATCGCGCTCGCGGCGGCCCTCGCACGACGGCGCTGGGACCTGTCCGCGGCCTTCGTCGACTACGAGCTGGACCGCATGCCCTACGTCGAGCGCACCCAGGAGGCGGCCAGCGTGAGCGCCGCGTACTTCGGGCGGATCGCGAGCTACTCGCACCTCGAGCCGATCCAGTTCGCCTTCAACCTGCTGACGCGGAGCGGCCGGATCACCCATGCGACGCTGGGCGTGCGCGACCCGCAGTTCACGCGCGCGCTCGACGCGTGGTTCGGCGGCCGCCCCGTCTCGCCACCTCCGGCCTTCGCGCCCTTCGCGCTGCGCGGCGTCGAGTTGCCCAACCGGTTCGGGCTCGTGCCGAGTGGCTTCGTCGCCGTGTCCGAGGAGGGGCGGGTGACGCCGGAGACACCCGTCATCGAGACCTGGGAACCGCCGGGAGAGCAGGTCCTGCTCCAGCTCGGACACGCGGGGCGCCGCGGCGCGACGCAGCCGCGTGAGGCCGGGATCGACCTGCCGCTCGCGGACGGCTGGCCGGTCGTCGCCCCGGCGGCGAAAGCGTACGGGCCGTTCGGCGCGGTCCCGGGGCGGCCGGACGAGGACGAGGTGCGCGAGCAGTTCGTCGCCGCCGCGCGGCGGGCGGTCGCGCTCGGCGTCGCCGTGCTCGAGCTCGACATGGCCCACGGCTATCTGCTCGGGAGCTACCTCTCGCCGCTCGGAAACGACGAGGACGACCGCCTTCGCTTCCCGCTCAGCGTGCTCGAGGCCGTACGCGCGGTGTGGTCGGGCGTGCTTGCCGTCCGCCTCTCCGTCACCGACTGGCATCCGCGCGGCAACACGGTTGACGACGGGATCGCGATCGCACGCGCGCTCGCCGAGCACGGCTGCGACCTGATCCACGTCGAGGCGGGCCAGACGGTGCACGACGACCGGCCGGAGTACCGCCGCGGGTTCCTGACCGCGCTCAGCGACCGCGTGCGCAACGAGGCACGCGTCCCGACGATCGTCGGCGGCTACCTGACGACGCTCGACGAGGCGAACACGATCGTCGGCGCCGGCCGCGCCGACTTGGTCCTCCTCGACCTGCCCAGGACGGAGATCGAGCGCGAAGTCGGCCCGGCAAGTGCCCGCGCCGAGAAGGTGCGCGCGTGAACCTCGCCGACCTCGCCTACCCGGACGTGCCGACGGATGCGGTGCACCTGCTGCCGCTCGGCGCGACCGAGCCGCACGGGCCGCACGCGCCGCTTGCGACCGACACCTTGATCTCGGTCGGGATCTGCGACCGCGCCGCCGAGCGGCTCGAGGGCGAGATCCGCGTGCTCGTCCTCCCAGCGGTGCCGTACGGCGTGACGCGCTACGGGTCGGCCTTCCCCGGTGCAGTGTCGATCGGGGAAGAGACGCTGCGCTCGCTCGTCACGGAGATCGCCGAGACGATCGGGCCGCTCGTGCTCGTCAACAGCCACTTCGAGCCGGAGCAGGTCGAAACCCTGCGCGCGACCGGACTCCCGCTCCTCGACCTCACGCGCCGCGCCAACGCTGAGCGGCTGACCGAAGAGTTCCGCTCGGGCTCCTGCCACGCCGGCCGCTACGAGACGTCGCTCGTCCTCGCCGACCGCCCTGATCTCGTCCACAGCGACCGGATGCCGGCGCTCGAGGAGCGACTCGTCGACATGCCCGCGGCAATTCGAGAGGGCCGGACGAGCTTCGTGGCGATGGGGATGGACCAGGCGTACTGCGGCTCGCCGGCGGAGGCGACGGCCAAGGAGGGCGAAGAAACCTTCGCGACGCTGACGGACATGCTGGTCGAGCTGATTCGAGAGGTCTCCGCGTGATCACGCACGCCGACCTGCCGCGCGAGCTCAACCTCGCGACCTGGTTCGTCGACCGCAACGTGGACGAGGGGCGCGGCGAGCGGACGGCGCTGATCGACGCGAGTGGGCCGGTGACTTATGCCGAGCTGGCACGAATCGTGAACCGTTGCGGAAACCTGCTGCGCGAGCTCGGCCTGCGCGCGGAAGAGCGAGTGCTCCTTGCGCTGGGCGACTCCGTTGAATTCGTCGCGCTCTGGTACGGCGCGCAGAAGATCGGCGCTGTGACGGCGGAGGCGTACACGTTCCTCCAGCCGAAGGACTACGCGTACTACCTCGAGTACACGGACGCCGCTCTCGTGGTGGTCGACGCGACGACCGAGGATGCGATCCGACAGGTTGCGGGCGCGCGGGAGGTCCTCCTCGTCGACGAGGAGTTCCACTCGCGCTTCGGCGACATGTCTGACGAGCTCGAACCGGCGGCGACGACGAAGGACGACGTCGCGCTCTGGAAGTTCACGACCGGGAGCACGGGAGAGCCGAAGGGCGCAGTCCACCCGGTGCACAGCCCGGTCCTCAGCCACGAGTGGTACGCGCGCGGCGTGCTCGACATCCGCGAGGACGACCTCGTGCTGGCGGTGCCGAAGCTCTTCTTCGGATACGCGCGCGACTTGACCGCGCTCTATCCATTCGGCGTTGGGGGCGCCGGGATCGTCTTCCCGGAGCGCACGACGCCGGAGCGGATCTTCGAGCTGATCTCCGAGCACCGGCCGACGATCCTCGTCAACGTGCCGACGATGATGGCGCAGATGGTTGCTCACCCGGATGCGTCCGCGCAGGATCTTTCCTGCCTGCGCCTCTGCACGTCTGCCGGCGAGGCGCTGCCTCGCGAGCTCCACGACCGCTGGCTCGAGACCTTCGGCGTCGAGGTGCTCGACGGGATCGGCTCCAGCGAGCTGTACCACATCTACATCTCGAATCGACCCGGGCAGGTGCGGCCGGGGAGCACGGGGCAGCTCGTGCCGGGCTACGAGGCCGAGCTTGATGAGAACGGTGAGCTCTCGGTAACCGGCGATACGGCGGCACTTCTCTACTGGGACGACGAGGAGAAGACGAAGCACACGTTCAGCGGGGACACGGTCCGGACCGGCGACCTCTTCGAGCGCGACGGCGATGGCTACTTCTGGTACCGAGGGCGCGTCGACGACCTGATCAAGGTCGGCGGGCATCTGGGTGGCGCCGGCCGAGATCGAGCACTGTCTCGTCGGGCATCCGCACGTCGTGGAGTGCGCCGTGGTCGGCGTCGCTCAGAACGGGCTCACGGTCCCGCGCGCGTACGTCGTGGCTGGGCAGCCGCTCGAGGAGCAGGCGGTGCAGGACTTCGTCCGCGAGCGGCTCTCGCCGCACAAGTACCCCCGCGAGGTGCGTTTCGTCGACGACCTCCCGAAGACGCCTTCCGGCAAGATCGACCGCAAGGCGCTGAGGTGAGCAGAGTCGTCGTCGTCACCGGTGGGACGAAGGGGATCGGGAAGGCGGTGGCCGATCGGTTCGCGGCCGCGGGCGAGCGTGTGGAAGCGGTCGGCCGCGACGAGCTCGACGTCACCGACGAGGGGCAGGTGACTGCGTTCTTCGAGCGCCTCGGCCGCGTCGACGTGCTCGTCAACAACGCGGGCGTCGCGTCCGGCGCGCCGCTCGCTCGCACGACCCTCGACGACTGGCGCGCGCACCTCGACGTCAACGCCACCGGCGCCTTCCTCTGCACGCGCGCCGTCGTCGAGCGGCATGATCGAGCGCGGAGATGGCCGCATCGTCACCGTAGCCTCCGTCGCAGGGCTCACCGGCGCCCCTTACACCGCCGCGTACGCGGCGTCCAAGCACGCCGCGGTCGGGCTGATGCGCGCAACCGCGGCCGAGGTCGCCGGAACCGGCGTCACTGCGAATGCCGTCTGTCCGGCGTTCGTGGACACGGACATGACGAGCCGCACGATCGCGAAGGTCGTCGAGAAGACGGGACGCACGGCCGAAGACGCGAAAGCTGCGCTCGAGGCGATGACCCGGCTCGGCCGGCTGCTCGAGCCAGACGAGGTGGCGGCCGCGGTCGTCTTCCTCGCCTCTCCGGAGGCGGCGGCGATCAACGGGCAGGCGCTCGTCCTCGACGGCGGAGGCCAGGCATGAGCCCCTTCCGCGCGTCGGCCGGGTTCACGGAGAGCTGGCAGAACTTCGACTTCTCGCTCGACGACGGCGTCGCGACGGTCACGTTCTCGCGCCCCGAGAAGCTGAACGCGCTCACCTTCGACGTCTATGCCGATCTCCGCGACCTGCTGGGCGAGCTGCCGCACCGCGGCGATGCGCGCGTCCTCGTCCTTACCGGGCAAGGCCGCGGCTTCTGTTCCGGCGGCGACGTCGAGGAGATCATCGGCGAGCTGCAGGGGATGAGCGCGGGCGAGCTCCTCGACTTCACGCGCATGAGCGGCGCGGTCGTCAAGGCGATGCGGGACTCGCCGCTGCCGATCATCGCGGCGGTCAACGGCGTCGCTGCGGGAGCGGGCTCCGTGCTCGCGCTGGCCGCCGACCTGCGGCTTGTCGCGCGCTCCGCCAAGTTCGCGTTCCTCTTCACGCGCGTCGGCCTGGCCGGCGCGGACATGGGCGCCGCGTACCTGCTCCCGCGCCTCGTCGGCCTCGGCCGCGCGAGTGAGCTGCTCATCCTCGGCGAGGAGGTCGACGCCGAGCGCGCCGCCACGATCGGCCTTGCGACGCGCGTCGTCGACGACGAGGAGCTGCCGGCTGCGGCAGCCGAGCTCGCCCGGCGGCTCGCCGACGGCCCCGCGCTCGCGCACTCGACGACGAAGGTGCTTCTGACGCGAGAGCTGGACATGTCGCTCGGCGATGCCGTCGAGATGGAGGCGCTCGCCCAGGCGCTCCTGATGAAAAGCGACGACTTCGGCGAGTTCTACGCAGCCTGGACCGAGGGACGGAGCCCGGTGTGGACCGGCCGCTGATCGTCAATCCTCCCGAGCTGCCCGAGCCGGTGGGCTTCGCTCACGCCGTCGTCGCGCGGCGGCGCCGTCTACCTCGGCGGCCAGACCGGCGAGGGCGCCTCGCTCGTCGAGCAGTTCGACTCGGCCGCGACGAAGCTCGTCACCGCGCTGCGCGCGGCCGGCGGCGAGCCGGATCGGCTCGTCTCGCTCGTCGTCTACACGACGGACATCGAGGAATACCGCGCGTCAACCCGCGAGCTGGGCGAGGTCTGGCAACGGCACTTCGGGCGGCGCTACCCGGCAATGGCGCTGATCGGCGTGTCGGCTCTCTTCGAGCCCGAAGCGCGGGTCGAGCTGATGGGCGTCGCAGTTCTCGATGGCTGACGTCCTCGAACGTGCCCGTCGCCTGGGCCACGAGGTCTTTGCCCCGATCGCCGCCCGGGGCCAGCCGGGACGGCTGAACCGCCCGCTCGTCCGCGCCCTCGGCGAGCAGGGCCTGCTCGAGCTCGTCTTCGCCGGCTCCGCGGTCGAGCTCTGCGAGCTGCGCGAGGGCCTCGCGCACGGCTGCACCGAGGCCGAGACGGCGCTCGCTCTCCAGGGCCTGGGCGGATACCCGATCCTCGGCCGGGCGCAGTCGGCACTCCGCGACGAGTGGATCCCGCAGCTCGCGCGCGGCGAGGCCGTCGCCGCGTTCGCGCTCAGCGAGCCCGAGGCCGGCTCGGACGCGGCGAACCTCTCCTTGCGTGCCAAGCGCGAGCGCGGCGGCGGGTTCCGCCTGACCGGCACGAAGCTCTGGATCTCGAATGCGCCCGAAGCCGACGTCTACAGCGTCTTCGCCCGCACCTCCGGCGGCGGCGCGAAGGGGATCACGGCGTTTGTCGTCCCGCGCGAGAGCGAGGGGCTCTCGGGCGAGCACCTCGACCTGCTCGCGCCGCACGCGATCGGCCGCCTCGATTTCGACGCCGTCCGCGTCGAGGCCGCGCAGGTGCTCGGCGAGGTCGACGGCGGCTTCGCCGTGGCGATGGACACACTCGACCTCTTCCGGCCGAGCGTCGGCGCCTTCGCGATCGGCATGGCGCAGGCGGCGCTCGATGCCGCCGTCGCCCACACGAGCGAGCGCCATGCCTTCGGCCGGCCGCTGGCGCACTTCCAGGCCGTCTCGCACCAGCTCGCCGACGTGGCGACGGAAATCGAGGCCGCGCGGCTGCTCGTCCGCGAGGCAGCCGCGCAGTACGACGCGGGAGTACGCCCGGTCCGCAAGGCCTCGGCCATGGCCAAGCTCTTCGCCACCGAGACGGCGCAGCGAGCGGTCGACGTCGCGATCCAGGTGCACGGCGCCCGCGCGCTCGAGAAGGGCCACCTGCTCGAGCACCTCTATCGTGAGGTGCGCGCGCCGCGCATCTACGAAGGCGCGTCGGAGGTCCAGCGCGAGATCATCGCCCGCGAGCTGTTCAAGGAGGCGCAGTGAGCCAGGACAAGTCGCTGACGTACACGTCTTACCTCGCGCTGGAGGAGATCCTCGGCGCGCAGCGGCCGAGCTCGGACGAGCACGACGAGATCCTCTTCATCGTCGTCCACCAGGTCTACGAGCTCTGGTTCAAGCAGCTGATCCACGAGCTCCGCTACCTCCAGCGGATGCTCGAAGAGGGGAACGACGCGCGCGCGTTCGCCACCTTCAAGCGCCTCCTGACGATCCTCAAGCTCGTCGTGGCGCAGCTCGACGTGATCGAGACGATGACGCCAGTCCAGTTCCTGGCCTTCCGCGACCTGCTCGAGTCCTCGTCCGGCTTCCAGTCCGGCCAGTTCCGCGAGCTCGAAGCGATCCTCGGCCGCCGCGACCGCGAGCGTCCTGACCGCCTACCACGAGGGCAGCGTCGACTACGAGAAGGTCGAGACGGCGATGGCGCGGCCGTCCGTCTACGACTCGTTTCTTCGGTACCTGGCCGACAAGGGCTACGAGATTCCCGCGGAGGCCCTCGAGCGGGACGTCACGCAGCCGGTGCAGGAGTCGAAGGGCGTCCAGGCCGCGCTGATTCAGGCGTACCGCGACGACGGTGAGCCCGCGCAGGTGGCCGAGCGCCTCGTCGACTTCGACGAGGGCTTGATGGAGTGGCGCTACCACCACGTGAAGATGGTCGAGCGGACGATCGGCTCGAGGACCGGCACCGGCGGGTACGGCGCGGAGTATCTCCGCACGACGCTCCACAAGTCGTTCTTCCCCGATCTCTGGACGATCCGCGGCGAGCTTTGATCGAGGGGCTTGCCGAGCACTACTCGGCCTTTCGCGTGTCCGAGCGGGTGCACCTGACCGGGCACTCGCATCAGGCGTGGCCGGATGTAGCCCGCGAGGGACAGCTTGAGGCGTGGCAGGACGCCGCCGAGCACGCCGACCTCAAGTGGGAGCGCGCGTTCGCGAAGGCGGAGCGTGTGCGAGAGGGAGTCCGGCGGCTGCTCGCCGATCCCGGCGCGCCGGTTGCGCTTGCGCCGAACACGCACGAGCTCGTGCTCCGGTTCCTGTCGGCTCTGCCGCTGCGTGAACGGCCGAAGATCGTCTCGACCGACGGTGAGTTCCACACGCTGCGACGCCAGCTCGGCCGGCTGGCCGAGGAGGGGCTCGCGGTCGTCCGGCTCCCCGCCCGGCCGGTGGAGACGCTCGCGGAGCGGCTCGCGGCCGAGGCTCGGGGGGCGAGCGCCGTGCTCGTCTCGGCCGTTCTCTTCGAAGACTCGCGCATCGTGCCCGAGCTGCCCGCGCTGGCGGCGGCGTGCGCGGATGAGGGCGCCGAGCTCCTCGTCGACGCCTACCACGCCCTCGGGTGCTTGCCGTTCACCGTTGCCGGCCTCGAGCGGGCCTGGATCGTCGGTGGTGGCTACAAGTACCTCCAGCTCGGCGAGGGCAACTGCTTTCTACGGCTGCCGCCGCAGGCCGACGAGCTCCGGCCCGCGATCACAGGCTGGTTCGCCGAGTTCGAAGAGCTCCACGCGGCGCACGAGCCGGGCGGGACGCCGTACCCGCGCGGCAGCATGCGCTTCGCCGGCTCGACCTACGACCCGACGAGCCACTACCGCGCTGCTCCGCGTCCTCGACTTCTTCGACGAGCAGGGTCTGACCCCCGAGCGCCTGCGGCAGAGCTATCTCCACCAGACGACGCTCCTCGCCGAGCGCTTCGACGAGCTCGGCCTCTCCGATGTCACACGCGACCGCGAGACCCCACTCGATGCCTTCGGCGGCTTCCTCGCCCTCGAGTCGGAGCGAGCGGAGGAGGTCAGCCGTGGGTTGCTTGACGCGGGCGTCGTCACGGACAGCCGCGGCCGCTATCTCCGTCTCGGGCCCGCGCCGTACCACTCGGACGAGCAGCTCGAGGCCGCCGTCGAGCAACTCGGGCGTGCGGCAATCGCTGACGGCCGACCATCCCCGTCTTCGTCAGGCGCCGTAGCCACTCAGCAACAACCAGATGATCAGGGTCCCAAGCGAGCCTAGAAGGCCGACGAACCAGCCGACGACGCCGGTAAGGAGGCTCATCACCGCTCCGTTTCGATCGCCCCAGTAACGGCGCGTCGCCGGAAATGTGTACGCAAACACGAGCGCTGTGTAGAGGAAGCAGGTTCCGGCTGCGTAAGGCCCCTCCCAGCGGTCTTCAAGTCCGCCGACGAAGCCCCACTCGACAGCGAGAAAGAGCACGGGGATGCCGACGGGGATCGAAAGGAGTAGGGCCACGCGGATGCGATGCCAGGCCCGCGTCGCCTCACTCGAGCGGACCCTCGTAGATGGATTCGTGGTCGCGTGCAATGCCTCCATGACCCCCTACCCGCCTTCATCGGCACGCAACCGTGGCGAAGCCTCTCCTAGGGACCTGCGTACGCCGTGTCGGCGACGCCGGGACGTGCCTTTCGCTCGGCGACGAGCGACGGTCCACGGACCGGAAGTAGCAGGACGACGATGCTCGTGAGAGCGACGCCGGCGAGCTGCGAGCTCGTCAGGGTCGCGTCGAAGGCCAGATAGCCCACGGCGATCGCCACGATCGGGAAGGTGAGCTCCGCGACCGACGCGACCGACGCAGTCGTGCGCTGCAGGCCCCAGTAATAGAGCAGGACGGCGACGAGGCCGGTGACGAGCGCGAGGAGGGTGATGAAGACCGCGTCGTGCCAGGATGTCGTGAGGGGAGCGCCGAGCACCAGCACCGCCACGAGCGCGGCAGGAAGACCGAAGGCAAAGCGCACGGCAGTGACCTGCTGGAACGGGAGCCTGAGCGCGAGGTAGCGGCCGAGGACCGTGCCGAGCGCCCACAGGCCGGCCGCCGCGAGCGCATACAGCGCAGGCGCCCGCCCGTGCAGCGAGACGTCGAACGGGCTCGGGAATGCCATCAGCCACACGCCGGCCAGGCCGCCGAGGAGGAAGAGGCCGAAGCGGCGGCGCGGACGCTCGCCGAGGAGCGCTGCGGCGAGCGACACCGCGATCAGCGGCTGAACCTTCTGCAGGACGACCGGCGTCACCGGATCTCCTTGCACGAACGCCTCCGTGAACAGGATCGTCGCAATCGCAGACGATCCCGCGCCGATGACGACGCCCGCGGCTACGAAGCGCGGCCCGGCGCGCCAGAGGGCCGGGAGGGCGACCGCGATCACGGGGAGGAGCACGAGGACGAGGACGACGTGCTCGCCGAAAACGATCGTCGCCGCCTGCGTCGATTGCGCAAGCGGATTCCGCAGCAGCGCGTCGGTGCCCCACAATCCCGCCGCGACGGCGACGGCGACGACTCCCATGCTCGCCTTGCTGATCGATCGCATCACGCAACAGCCTCTCTGACGGGCATGATGTCAGCGCGCATGGGGGAACGCACGGTTTGGCCTGGCTTCGCGATCGGCCTGTTCTCGGATTGGCTCCGCTTCGGGAGTAAGCCCGGCTCAGGCCCGGGATCAACTCAGCTCCGTCTGGAACGGGGACATCTACGTCGTGAATGCAGACGGAAGCGCAAGACGCGACTGACTCGAGACCGGCCGCAGAGTTCGACCCGGCCTGGTCTCCCGACGGCACGAAGATCGCCTTTTCGCGCTTCACGGGGCGCCGCTACCAGATCTTCGTCATGAATGCAGACGGCACGAACGCCGTCCAGCTCACACACGGGGACAGCGCCGCCTCAGACGCAGCGTGGTCGCGCGACGGAAGCGGATTGCGTACACCAGTGCCGAGGCTCCTGCGACATCTACGTCATGAACGCCGACGGCGGTGGCGTGAGGAGGCTGACGTACGGGGAGCATCCCGGTGACCGGGGTCGACTGGTCGCCCGACGGCCGGCGAATCGCATTCGCCGACCTCATGGGCCTCTTCGTCGTGGACGCGACGGCGGCGACTGGCAACGCCTCACGGATGGTCCGCCGACGACAGCAATCCCGCGTGGTCACCAACGGGTCGCAGATCGCCTTCGACGGTTCCCGAGGCTTGTTTCACGGAGACATCTACGTCGTGAATGCGAACAGCGACGGAATGGCACACCTCACGGACAGCCTGCCGCTCGATTCGAATCCGTCGTGGTCTCCGGACGGGCGGAGAATCGCCTTCATGCGCAAGCAAACCCGGAAGGCGCGTGCGCGCGTCTTCGTCATGAACGCCGACGGGAGCGCCCCGACGGATCTCGGCGCCATTGGCGATGCCTACTCGAGGCCGTCGTGGTCCTCGGACGGAACGAGGCTGGCCTACTCCTGGTTGACGGCCTGCATCGTCCCGAAGGTAGCCGGCAGGGCGCTTCAGGAGTCGCGCAGCCAGATCCGCCGAGCGAGCTGCTCGGTGGGACGGGTCCGGTTCAGGGCGTCCCCGCGCCCACGTGGGACCGTCTTGTTCCAGCAACCACGAGCGCGCGCGGAGCGGCGCATCGGGAGCAAGGTGAATCTCGTTGCCAGTCGCGGGCGCTGACGAGGTGCTCCCGGCATGCCGCCGGATTGGTCGAGACGCCACGCGTAGGCATCATGCTCGTATGGCCGCGCCGAGCATCCAGGGACGGGGGCAGAAGAACCTGATCCTGATCCTGGCGCGAGAGTTCGCGTCGAAGCTCGCCACCGCCACCTTCCTCACCGATGCGGAGGGGAACCTCGTCTTCTACAACGAGGCCGCCGAGGAGTTGCTCGGCCGGTCGTTCGCCGAGGCCGGCGAGGTCAAGGCCGAGGACTGGGGCTCGATGTACACGATCGAGGACCTCGACGGCTCGCCGTTGCCCCTCGAGCGGAACCCGGGCGGAATCGCCCTGCTCGAGCGGAGGCCGGCTCACGAACGGCTCCGGATTACCGGGCTGGACGGCGTTCCCCGGGAGATCGAGGCGACGGCCTTCCCCCTGATGGCGACGGCGGAGGAGCTCGTCGGGATGGTGGCCATCTTCTGGGAGCCGCGCTAGTGCGGGCGACGATCTGGGGATGCCGTGGCTCGATGGCGGTGCCGGGGCCGGAGACGGTGCGATACGGCGGCAACACGTCGTGCGTCCAGGTCGAGCTCGACGACGGGACGCTGCTCGTGCTCGACGCGGGGACCGGCGTTCGGCCGCTGGGCCTGAAACTCGTCGACAGGGAAGGCCCGATTCACGTGCTCCTCACACATCTTCACCTCGACCATCTCGAGGGCCTGGGCTTCTTCCTGCCCGTGTGGACTCCCGGGCGCGAGGTTCACATCTGGGGGCCGCGCTCCCCGCGGCGCAGCCTCGAGGACCGGATCGCGCGCTACTTCTCGCCGCCGCTCTTTCCGGTCGACATCAACGCAATTCCCTGTCGTGTCACCTTCCATGACGTCCCCGAAGCGCCGTGGCAGATCGGTAGTGCGTGGATCACGGCCGAGCACGTGTCCCATCCGGGGCCGACCGTCGGCTACCGGGTCGAGGGTGACGGCAGCTCGCTTGCGTACATCCCCGACCACGAGCCGGCTCTCGGTGGCAGTCTCGCCGAGCTTCCTCCCGAGTGGATATCCGGGAACAGCGTGGCGGATGGGGTCGACGTGCTGTTCCACGACGCACAGTACTCCGAAGAGGAGTACGCCTCGAAGGTCGGCTGGGGCCACTCGAGCGTCGCCACCGCGGTCGACTTCGCCCGCGTGGCAGGCGTCGGCCGCCTCCTGCTCTTCCACCACGATCCGCTGCACACCGATGAGAGGCTGGTCGAGCACGAGGCGCGCGCACGCGAGCTCGCCGGAGGCAACGGCGTGAACCCGGAACTCGCCGCGGAGGGTATGACGATCGAGCTCGCCGGATTGGTCGCCGCCGCTAGCTGATGCACCTCGCAAGCCGCGTGTGTGAGGAGTGCCTCCGGTATGAATCGAACATGCGCACGCGGTTTAGGAAACCGCTTGTCCAGCAGCGGGAGCCCGCTTAGTAGAGCGGTTTTCGGGCACCCGCTTTGGGAAAAACCGCTGTAGCGCCGCTGCGGAGCCGCCGAGAGACAGGCTAGGGCGACGATGCGCGCGTCCTTCACGCTGCGCAGAGTACGAGCGTGTCGTCACCTGGGCATCCGATTAGCGACGATCCGCGCCCAGACCGCGTCGACGTCGTGCATTGACGGGGAGCCTACCGCCGTCGATCGGCGCTCAGCGCGTCGAAAGAGACCGAGGACGGACTCGTAGCCGTCGCCCGTCCTTGACCTCAAGGCACGAGTCGACCAGACTCGAGCCGAATGATCGCCTCATCTGAGAGCGATACGGAATGACCGGAAACGAGAGTCGAACGAAGCGACGTCTTGCCCTCGCCGCCCTGGCGACGGCGCTCGCAGCCGCGGCGACAGTCCAGGTCGCCTCAGGCGTCGCGAAGACGGGTGCGGTCATGGGGTCGCTCACCTTCGAGGCCGTGCTTGCGATGACTTCGACGGTCGTTACGTGCCCGCCCGGCTCGCCACCGGACGCTGATCTCTGCGCCGCGCGCACCGGCAACGGGGCCGTCCGCGGCCTCGGCGAAGTCTCGGAGACGTACACGTTCTTCGTGCAAGAAGGAGACTGTGACCGCGTGTTCGAGACGACAGTTCGTCTCGAGGTCGCCGGCAAGGGCGACCTCCAACTTGCGGTCGACGAATACCGGGGGGAGTGCATCGAGTCGTCGTTGATCCTGAGCCGCGCGTTCACAATCACCGGCGGCTCGGGCATCTATGCAGGAGCCTCGGGAGGGGGCACGGTGAATCATCAGGCCCTTGCCACGCCGCGCGGCTCAGCCGGGACGGACACGTGGACCGGCACGCTGAATGTACCTGGGCTGGAATTCGACGTGACGCCGCCCACGCTCAGCGGAGCTGTCAACAAGACAGTTCGGGCCCGGAGGGGGTCGAAGCGCGTGCGCGTCACCTACAGGGTCACCGCCACCGATGCCGTCGATGGTTCGGTCCCGGTGTCCTGCCAGCCGAGGTCGGGCAGTCGCTTCAAAATTGGTCGCACCTTCGTCAAATGCTCGGCGACGGACACCAGCGCGAACGCGAAGACGGGACGCTTTAGGGTGACCGTGAAGCGCCGCTAGGGTTAGGCCGCCTCTAGCTCGGCTTTCTCGACGGAATCTGGTTCCGGCTCGTGCGGGTGAGGGTGGCCCACCAGATGGCCGTGGGACTCCGCTTCAACCGACCTGACGCCTCGCACAATTTCATGGTCGAGCTCCTTCCCGGCTCGGGCTAGCAACCCGCTCCTCAATTTCTGTCTGGATCGCATGTCGAGTGCCTGGCGGTGACACCAGCCGGAGTCCCTTCTTCGCAATTTTTCTGAGGATTTCGGATTGCAAGGTCCGAATGGCTCGCCGGGATTACTGGCCGATTGCCACCACGTTGCTTGGCTCCGCAACCGCTGGCGGAGCGGCCTCGGCGGCAGCGAACGTCGCCGCCCAGATTCTTGAATAAGGGCGCGAAGCGGTCGCAACCGTTACGCGAACCGTCGCGTACCGGCGAATCGTCAATTAGGCCGATTTGCGGGGGCTTCCGCCGATTTCGGCTCCGTTAGCGGTGATGCCCCCGGCATGAATCAACATGCGCACGCGGTTTAGGAACTGCGCGTGCGCAATCACCGTTTGCAGGTAAAAGAGCGTCTCGGGAAGGGCGTGCGCGCCAGCGAACGCGCCAGTCCCCGGAGAGGTGTGCGGGCTTGACCGGTGTCTACCGGTTTCCGGTTGACCGCGCCGCCTGCATCGCGCTTGAAACGACCAGCGACGTGCTCGACCGTCGTCGTGGGATCGAGCGGGTCACGTTCGTCCTCTTCTGGGACGTGCACCTCCGCGTTCGAGGCGCCCTACAAGTGACTCGCGGACGGGAGGGCGGGTCGCCCCGCCCTCCCGCCGGCTGCGCTACCGCAGCCTGTTGGGCGAGAACGCGATTCCGTGGGGCCGGCCGACGTTGGGGTAGTCCCAGGTGTCGACCACAGATCGACGTCTGACGTCGACGGCGGCAACCCCGCCGACTCCGGCTGCGGCGCGATCGAACGTTGCGTAGACGAAGCGCCCGTCCTTGGACATTGCGGCGAGGTCGCCGAAGGTTCCTCTCCCCCCAATCGGCACGGATTCGATCACCGACAGGCTCTCCGTGTCGACGAAGATCAACCGGGCTGGTGTCCCGCGAAGCGTCACGATCAGCGTCCGCCCATCGCGGGTGAGCAGCAAGGTCTCCGGCTGGGTCCCGACCGGCACCTCGTCGACAACGGTCTCCGAGGCGAGATCGATCACCTTCACCTTCCCTTCGCCGCGCGCCGAGACGTAGAGCAGGCGCTCGCGGCGGTCCGGGAGCACCTCGCTCGGCTGGACGATGCCGGTGACGCTGAACTCGATCGCCCCGGTTGCGATATCGATCCCAGTGACCTCGTCCCCGGTCTCGTGGGGCACGTAGATCGTGTGCCGCCCGATATATCCGGAGTGCGCCCGGGCGTTGGGATTGTCGCTCGAGCGGTATCGCCGACTCTGATCCGTCCTCGAGTCGACGAGTGCGACCTCGTTCGAGCCGACGAGCCCGACGACGAGCGTGCGGCCGCCCCGGCCCGGCTCGAGGTGATGCGGACGCGGGCCGAGCGCGATCTTCCGGCTTGCCAGCGTCCTGATCGAGACGATCGAGAGGTCCCGTTCCCGTCCGTCTCGTTCGTGACGTACGCCTGACGTGCCCGGCGCGAGATCGCGACCTCGTGCGCGCCGGGGCCTGTCGGAATGGTGGCCCGCGTGGCGCCTGTAGCCGCGTCGAAGATCGTCAACTCGCCTTGGTCACGGTTGACGACCCAGACGCTTCCGCGTCTTTCTGGGTTGTTGTCGTGCGCCCCGGCCACCCCGCCAAGCAGGGCGAGCAACGTCGCGCACAGGGCGACGAAAAGCAGCGCGACTCTGCGCATGGTGAACCTCCTTGCGGTAGCGCCCGGCGGCTCTGGAAGCGAGAGTGCGCCGCCGGATCGACTGCACGCTACGCGCACCACGGCCGCGACTCAAATACATCCTTCGCAGGTGTTGTATAACCACCGGTGATGCGACTCGAGGCGCGTCTGAGGGCCTTCGCAGCCCTTGCCCGCCGCGGCTCCTTTTCCGCCGCGGCCGAGGAGCTGTACGTCAGCCAGCCGGCCGTCTCCAAGCACGTCGCCGCGCTCGAGGTCGAGGTCGGCAAGCCGCTCGTCGAGCGCGGACGCGCCGGCTCCCCGCTGACGCCTTCGGGCGAGTTGCTCGCCGACTATGTCCTGCGCGCCGAAGCGTTGCTTGCAAACGCGCAGCGAGCCCTCGCCGCGGGCGCCGGGGCCGAGACCGGCACGCTCTCACTCGCCGCGTCGGGAATCCCGGGGACGTACCTGCTCCCTGAACTGCTCCTCGCCTTCCGGGAGCGGTACCCCGGCGTCGAGCTCGAGTTCGACGTCTCGACCTCGGGCGAGGCGCTGGCGCTCGTGCGTGCCCACCAAGCCGAGCTCGGCGTGGTCGGCGGGTTCGAGACACCCCCGGAGCTGGAGAGCGAAGCGCTGCTCGAGGACGACGTGGTGCTCGTCGGCTCGCCTGCTCTAGGCGGGCGGAGGCTGCGGCCCAAGGAGCTCGAGGCGCTGACGTGGATCTCGCTCGACGAGGGCTCCGCCACGCGGGCCGCCGTCGAGACGGCCCGCTGGGAGCTTGGCCTCCACGGGGTGCGGGCGCTCGAGCTGCCCTCCTGGGAAGCGGTCAAGCGGGCCGTCGCGGCGGGCTCGGGGATTGCCGCGATCAGCAGGCTGGCGCTCGACGTCGAGCTCGAGGCGGGCACGCTCGTCGTGCTAGACGTGCCTAGCTGGCGGCTCACGCGCACGATCGCACTCGTGCGGGCGCGGGGCGTTCCGCTGACGCCGCCCGCCGACCGCTTCGTCGAGCTCCTGCGCGAGCACTTTGCGCCGCCCGGAGTGGAGGCGCCTCCCACCCGGCATGAATCGAACATGCGCACGCGGTCTAGGAACTAGCGTGCGAAAACGCCATTTGCAGGAGTAATGCCCCCTTTCGCCCGGCCGCGCGCCAGGGAATGCGCCAGTGCGCTGGAACCCGAGGCCCAGCATCCAGAGCGGCTACTGCCGACACGCGCCGGTGGGGGCTGCGCGTCCTCCGATGATGCTCTTCACGCCTCGCCCGACGCCGGCGATGCGACGTCGAGCGCCCAGCAGTAAAAGCTGAGCTCGTCGACGTCCTGTTCGACGAGCGCCGTCAGCGTGGTGCCGCCGCCGTGTCCCGAGTCACGGAGCGGCAACAGGAGATACGGCCCGCCCTGCGGGGCTTCGGCCTGAAGCCTGGCGACCATCTTGAGCGGGTCGTGCGGCGGCGCGTTCCGGTCGTTCAGCGCCGGCACGAACGTCATCACGGGATAGCGGCGATCGGCTCGGACGTTGTGGTACGGCGAATATCCGGCGAGATAGGCGCCCTCGACCGGATCGTCGGGCGAGCCGTATTCGACGGTCGCCGCGTCCAGCCAGCCGAAGCTCGGAAAGCGCAGCATGTCGAGAAGGGGCGCGCGGCAGAAAACGGCTCCGAAGGCGTCAGGTGCTTGCAGGGCCGTAACGGCGACGAGCAGGCCGCCGTTGCTGTTGCCGCGCGAGGCGAGCTTGGAGGGCGTCGTGTAGCCCGCCGAGACGAGCCAACGCGCGGCGGAGATGTAGTCGTCGAAGGCGTTTTGCCGACGCGTCTTGACCGCCGCTTCGTGCCAGCCGCGGCCGTATTCGCCGCCGCCTCGGAGGTTGGGGTAGGCGAGCACGCCGCCCAGCTGCAGCCACGCGGCGTTGAGCGCAGTGAAGCCCGGCGTCAACGAGATGTTGAAGCCGCCGTAGCCGCTCAGCCGCACGGGCCGGCGACCGTCGCGAGGCATGTCCTTCCGGTGGATGATGAACATCGACACCTGCGTGCCGTCGCGCGACTCGTACCAGACCTGATCGGTCACAAACGCCAATGCGTCGAGCCCGCTGTCGGGTACGTGGTACGGCGTCAGGCGGTCCGCCTCGTAGTCGTACCGATAGACCGACGGCGGCTGCACGTACGACGTGAAGTCCACCCACACCTCGTCGCCGCCCCAAGCCCCGTTGACGCCGCTGATGACGCCAGCAGCTGACGAGCGATCCACCGAGCCGAGTGCGGGCAGCGCCAACTCGCGGAGGTAGGTGCCGTCTTCGGCGTGGATGCGCACGCGATGCGACGCCGCCTGCGAGTAGACGGCGTAGAGCCGGCCGCCGACGCCGGCGACCGTCTGCAGCGTGTCCGAGTTCTCGGGGATGAGCGTGTGCCACTCGGTCGGTGCCGTCAGCGGCGCGACGCAGAGACGGCCGCGCGGCGCGTCCAGGTCCGTCTGGACGAGCAGCTTCTCACCGATGACCTGCACGTAATTGACAGAGCGCATGTCGGGAGCCACCGGCACCAACGCGTCGTCGGCGAGGCGCAGCAGGTAGACGACGTTGGCGTGCACGAAGTCCCACTTGTGGAGGACGGCGAAGCGGCCACACTCGCTGATCTGAACCGAGCACCAGTACTCCTTCATGCGGTCGTCGCCGAAGATCCGCCGGGCCGGCGCGCCCGACCCGAGCC
This sequence comes from uncultured Actinomycetes bacterium, assembly GCA_963827725.1. GTDB lineage: Bacteria > Actinomycetota > Thermoleophilia > Gaiellales > Gaiellaceae > VAXT01. Next base: position 284,195 of record CAWHBM010000001.1, read on the forward strand.
GGTGCTCATAGACGGCATGCCACTGCGACTCGTCGCCCGCGGGCACCTCGCCCGGCTCGGGATACGCCGCATAGAAAAACCCTGACCCATCCGGACGCCAAGCCAGCGACTGGTGCCACGTGCCGCGGGGCCGGTCGGGAAGCAGCCGCCCCGTCTCGACGTCGAGCACGTGGGTCACCGCGTCGTGGGCGCCGCCAACGGACTTCCCGAACGCCACCAGCGTGCCGTCGGGCGACGGCACGGCGAACACCAACACCTCGTCGCTCGCCCACGTGTTGGGGTCGAGCACCGTCTCGAGCGGCGCGTCTTTGCCGCGCCGCAGCATGAACTTGAGCTTCTCGTTGCTCGCGTCCGCCTGCCAAAGGAACTCGCGTCCGTGCGATCCGGCGGGAATCGGCGGCGACAAGTGCGCATAACGCCTTGCACGAGCGACCGCCGCCCGCAGCCAGCCGCGCCCGGGCACCGCGTCAGCACTGAATGCGTGACGGCCTCCTGCGCCGCGATCCACGCCTGGGTCTCTGCGTCGTCGAGCCGCTCCAGCCAGGCGTACGGATCATCGAACCAGCTCCCGTGCAGCGTGTAGCCGCTACTCTGGATCGCGTCGCGCCGTGGGAAATTCCAAGGCCGGGTTCAGCTTCTTCATCAGGTGATCCTCCGCCGGCGCGCGACCAGCTTGTTGCCGATTTACGACATTCTCTTCGATCTAGGCGGCAGATCGACGCGTTTAGTGGCCGTGGGCGCTCGCGAAACAACGCCTGCTAGCGCGGGAATTCGCAACCAAGCAGTATGCCCCCGGCATGAATCGAACATGCGCACGCGGTTTAGGAAACCACTGCTCTATCCACTGAGCTACGGGGGCTCAGGGAGAAGGGTAGCCCTGCCCGTTAGACGTCGCTGAGCTCGACGTGGCGGTTGGCGATGCACTCGAGCGCCCAGCGCTCGGCGGTTTCGATCAGGCGGCCGCGCAGCTCGTCGAGCTGGTGCTCGTTCTCGGGGAGCTCGGCCTCGGCGATCTCGATTCGAATCTGGTGAAGGGAGGCCTCGGAGTGCTCGCTGATCTCGTGGCGTTCTTCGGCGACGATCGCCATCTCACCGACCTTGTCCAGCAGGTCGGCGGCAAGACCCTCGATCTCAGCCGGTGTTGCCTCGCGCCCTGCGAACACGCCGAAATTGATCCGAATCTCGAGCGCGGGCGGTTCGGACGTTCTCGTCGCAAATGCGATTGCCGGTTCGTTGGACCCCATCGAGCCACTCAAGTTCCCGCTTTGAAAGAAGCTAACCCTCCTGCGGAACCCAGCGGAAGTAGCGCACGCGCGACAATCGCCCCGCCCAGGCCCCAAGCCGAGATCACTGCCACGTCAATCGGCTGTTCCCAGACCGACGATCCCTCGAGCATCACGACCCCGACGAGGTCGATGAAGTACGTGAGCGGCAATACGTCGGCGACCTTCTGCAGGAACTCCGGGAAGGCCTGCTGGGAGAAGAACGTCCCGGAGAGGAAGGCGATTGGCAAGTAGATCGCGTTGATCACCGCGGAAGCGCCCTCGGCCCGACGGATCACACAAGCGAGACCGACGCCGAGAGCCGCGAACGCACTTCCGCCGAGCATCAGCGCGATGAACAGCGAAAACAAGTTGTTCGGGACCTCCGTGTCGAAGAGGGTCATCCCGATCACGATGAGTGCAATCGACTCGATCAAGAAGAAGATCAGCGTCGTGGCCAGGATGGCTGTGACATAGGCGGTCGCCGGGAGCGGTGTCGCCCGTAGACGCTTGAGGACGCCGGTCTCGCGGCGAATGACGAGGATGATCGCAAGGCCGCCGAACGCCGTCGCGGCGACGCCGTATCCGATCACTCCGGTGAGGAGGTAGTCCGCGCCGGGGTAGCCGTTGATCTCGTCGTTCTCGCCGTAGACCGAACCGAGCAGCAGGAAGAGGATGATCGGGAACATGAACGTGAAGAAGGCAAGCTCCCTGCTCCGGACGTAGAGCAGGAGCTCGTAGCGCAGCTCGTGCAGGAAGAGCCTCATGCCGGCTCCTTCCTGGTCAGGTCGAGGTAGACCTCTTCGAGGCTCGCGCGCCGTACCTCGAGCCCCTCGAGCTCGCGGCCTTCCCTCAGCGCCTCCTCGGTCAGCTCATGAAGGGCCCTCGTCGGGTCCTCGGTCGTCAGAACGACTTCCTGCCCGTCGCGCCGGTAGCGGATCTCGGTTCCGGGCAGCGCGGAGGTCAGTTCCGAAGGCGGGCCCAGCGCGACGATCTCGCCGTCGCGAAGAACGGCGACGCGGTCGGCGAGGCGCTCGGCCTCGTCGAGGTAGTGCGTCGTCAGGAGGATCGTCTTGCCGAGCTCCCGCAGCGAGCCGATCGTGTCCCAGGCGCGGCGGCGGGCCTCCGGGTCGAAGCCCGTCGTCGGCTCGTCGAGGAAGACGAGCTCAGGGTCGCCGATGAGCGCGAGGCCCAGATCGAGCCTGCGTCGCTGCCCGCCGGAGAGCTTTCGCACGTGGGTGTCACGCTTGTCCTCGAGCCCGACGAGCTCGACCACCTCGTCCACCTTGCGCGGTTGCGTGAAGTACCCGGCGAAGAGCGCGAGGTTCTCGGCGACGCTGAGCATCTCGTAGAGCGAGGACGACTGGAGGACGACGCCGATGCGCTCGCGCCATTCGCCGCCTGCCTCGGCCGGGTCCTCGCCGAGAACGCTCACAGAGCCTCCGTCGCGGAGGCGGTAGCCCTCCAGGATCTCGACGGTTGTCGTCTTGCCGGCGCCGTTCGGCCCGAGGAGGCCGAAGATCTCGCCCGCGCCGATCTCGAAGGTGACGCTGCGCAGAGCCTGGAGCTCTCCGTAGGACTTGCTCAGGTCGGATACGACAACGGCATTGGACATATCTGGCAGATATGATCTATATTTCTGGCAGATATGTCAAGCCTCACCCCGACCGCCCGCGTGATCCTAGGCATGCTCAAGCTCGGCGTGGGCACAGGGTACGACGTGAAGAAGGCGATCGACACCTCGACCCGCTTCTTCTGGACGGCGAGCTACGGGCAGATCTATCCCGAGCTGAAGCGCCTCCGGAAGGCGGGACTCGTGCGCGCGAAGGAGGAGCCGAGAGGGAAGGTGAAGCGCACCGTCTACTCGCTGACTCCGAAGGGCGAGCGCGCTCTGCACGAGTGGCTGACCGACAGCCAGAACGTGATCTTCGAAGTGCGCGACGAGGGACTGCTCCGGCTGTTCTTCGGCGACGTCCTCTCTCGGGAGGAGGTGCTGGCGAACCTGCGGATGCAGCAGATGCTGTTCGAGATGGTGCTGGCTCGCTTCCGTCAGATCGAGATGGACGCCCGAGACGGCTTCGTCGAGGAGGGGCAGCGCTATCCCTATCTGGCTCTGCGGTACGGGATCGACTTCGCGACCTGGTCCCGCGGCTGGTTCGCGGAGCTCGAGCGGCGCCTCGAGGCCGGCGAGCCGCTAGTCGAGCTCGAGGACGGCGAGACCGGCGGGCGGAAACGCGGGCTCGCTGCCGGTTAGCGCAGCGGCGATCTGACTGCAGTCCGGCTGGTGGCCGACGACGACCACCTCGTCGCCGCGGCCTTCGACTGCGGCACGGACGTCGTCGACGCTCGCGCCCGGCGCGAGGCGCTCGTCAGGCTCGGTCTCGACCTCGAGCGCCCGCGCGAGCTCGCCGCCGGTCTCCCGCGCGCGAAGGAGCGGGCTCGTCAGGATGGCGTCCGGCTGGACTCCCTCGTCGCGCAGGCGCCGGCCGAGCGCTCGAGCCTGCGCTTGGCCTTCCGGCGTCAACTGCCGCAGCTCGTCGGGCTCGCCCGGCGCGGCGTTCGCATGGCGCACGAGGTAGAGGCGCACGGCTTCGAGTCTAGTCCCGCACGACGCGGTAGCAGATCGCGCCGACGATTGCGCCGAGGGCCGGCGCGAGGACGTAGACCCAGAAGTCTGACCACTCCCAGGCGACAAGAGCCGGACCAAACGAGCGGGCCGGGTTCATCGACGCGCCGGTCACGTCGCCACCGAAGAGCGCATCGAGCGCCACGGCTCCGCCGATCGCGATCGCCGCAGCGGGACCGACTGCACGCGTGTCGGTGGCGACGGCCATGATCGTGAACATGAGAATTGCGGTCAGCACGATCTCGTAGAGGAGAGCGGAGCCGGTCCCGACACTGGGCATCGTCGCTCCGAGGTTTGCGGGCGTGCCGTCCCACGCGAGCCGCAAGAGAGCAGCTCCTCCGACTGCGCCAGCGAGCTGAGCGGGGACGTACGCCATGGCGTCGCGGGCGGGGAAGTGCCGCATCAGCGTGAAGGCGAGCGTGACCGCCGGATTGATGTGCGCTCCGGACAGATGGCCCGTGGCGTAGATCATGACCATGATCACGAGGCCGAACACGGCCGCGACTCCGACGGTGCCCAGCGATTGACCCCGCTCGGCGTCGACCACGATCGCGCCGCATCCCGCAAAGACGAGCGCGAACGCCGCCAGGCCTTCGGCCAGGCAGCGCCTCGGCAGAGACGGCTGGGTGCTCAGGTCTCTAGCAACTCGGCGACGAGTGTCTGAACCCGCGCGTCGACGTCGTCGCGAATCCGGCGGACGCTCTCCACATCCTGCTCGGCAGGATCTTCGAGCTCCCAGTCTTCGTACCTCTTGCCGGGATAGATCGGGCACGCGTCGCCGCAGCCCATCGTGATCACCACGTCGGCGGCGCGGACGACTTCGTCGGTCAGCGGCTTGGGGTACTCCTCGCTCATGTCGACCCCGATCTCGGTCATCGCCTCGACGACCGCCGGGTTGATCTCGTCGGCCGGAGTACTTCCGGCAGAGCGAACGTGGATCTGTCCCCTCGAGCGCAGCTTGACGAGCCCGGCCGCCATTTGGCTCCGGCCGGCGTTGTGCACGCAGACGAACAGGACCTCGGGCTGCAGCTTGGTGATGGCGCCCTCTGCCTGAGCGAGTGCCTTCAGTCGCTCGCGCGTGAACCGGTGCGCGAGGACGGGCACGAAGACGTTGACGCGGGCTTCGCCGAGCAGGTCCGACGACTCGGACATGTACCGCGCGATCGTTTCCTTCGAAAAGATGCGGGCGAACTCCTCGGCCAGTCTGTCGGCGGCCCGATCGATGTGCTGCTGGGTTACCGGGTCAACAGCCTGCGTCATCGTCACTCCTTAGATATCGACTGGCATCAATATCTCAACGACATTGATCTGTGTCAATATCCCAAGATGCAGACGATCGCCACGATCGCGACCTCCTGCCCGCCATTGCTCCAGGGCCCGGCGCTCGACGCCGAGGAAGCCGAAAGGCTGGCGGGTGCGCTGAAAGCGCTCGCGGACCCGGCGCGCCTGCGCCTCCTCGGTCTCATTCAGGCGCAGCCGGGCGGCGAGGCGTGCGTCTGCAACCTGACCGAACCGCTCGGTCTCTCTCAGCCGACGGTGAGTCACCACCTCCGAGTCCTTAGGGAAGCGGGGCTCGTCGAGCGGGAGCAACGGGGAAGTTGGGCGTACTTCCGCGTTCTGCCCGAGCCCCTCGCGGCGGTGGCTTCGGTCTTTGGCTAGCTACCGCTACGTCGTCGCGGACGTCTTCACGGACACTCCTCTCCTGGGGAACCAGGTCGCGGTCTTCACCGACGCTCGCGAGATCCCGGAGGAACAGCTCCAGCCGATCGCCAGGGAGATGAACCTCTCGGAGACGGTCTTCGTCTACAAGCCCGAAGGCGAGGGACACGCACGGATTCGGATCTTCACGCCGACGGTTGAGGTGCCTTTCGCCGGGCACCCGACGCTCGGCTCCGCATTCGTCCTCGCGGGGCCGCTCCAGCTCGGCGAGATCAGGCTGGAGACGCAAATGGGGGTCATACCCGTTCGGCTCGAGCGCGACGGGCAGCGCATCGTCTTCGGCCGGATGGAGCAGCCGATTCCGACCGTTGAGCTGTTTGCCCGCGAGGCGGAGCTGCTTGCGGCCGTCGGGGTCGAGCGCTCCGAGCTACCGGTCGAGGTCTACGACAACGGGTTGGAGCATGTCTACGTCTGCCTGGGCTCGGAGGCCGAGGTCGCAGCGCTCCGTCCCGACCTTTCGCGGATCGCCGACCTGAGCGAGGTGCTGGGCGTCAACTGCATCGCCGGCTCGGGCCTGTCCTGGAAGACCCGGATGTTCATCCCCGGCGGCGGCGTCTCGGAGGACCCTGCCACCGGATCCGCGGCGGGCCCGCTCGCACTCCACCTCGCGCGGCACGGGCGCATCGACTTCGGCGACGAGATCGAGATCTCGCAGGGCGCTGAGATCAACCGGCCCTCGACGCTGTACGCCCGGGTGGATGGATCGGCGGATCAGGTCGAGCGCGTCGAGGTCGGCGGCTCGGCCGTCATCGTCGCGCGGGGCGAGCTCAAGGTCTGAGCCCTGAGAACGCGGGCCGTCGGCCGATGAGGCCTGCGAGCCCCGCCAGGACGAACGCAAGCGCGAAGCTCGGCAGCGAGGCGCCGATCGAGAGCTTCGAGGGATGCGCGTTGTCGACGAGGTCGGTCCACCAGCCGGGGCCCACAGGCTGGAGCCACTGGTAGAGCGCGAAGCCGGCGACCCACGCGCCGATGAGCGTGGGTCGGAAGGCCGGCGCGGCGAAGAAGTCGTCCCGGCGGTACCGCATGCCAACGACGAGCCAGTCCGCGAGCAGCACCCCGAAGAGCGGGACGAAGCAGGAGCCGAGCAGGTAGAGGAAGTCGAGGTAGTGGGCCAGGTCGATCGTGAGCGCGGCGATCGTCGAGACCGTCGAGACGGCGACGATGAGCAGGCGCTGGGGGACGCCGGGCATCAGGTTCTGGAGCGAGACCGCGGTCGAGTAGATGTTCGCGAAGGCCTCGTCCGTCTCGTCGACGGTGACCGCGAAGAGAGCGATCGCGGCCGCCGCGCCTCCGGCGGCAACGGCGACCGGAATCTCCGTCGCGTCGCTGAGCCCGCGGTCGAGCGCGAGGACGACGCCCAGAGCGAGGATCCAGGTCGCCCCGATGAAGTAGCCGACGCCGGATCCCACGAGCGCGCTTCTCCGGTCGCGGGAGAATCGGGTGTAGTCCGCGACGAGCGGCACCCACGAGACCGTGATCGCGATCACGAGGTCGATCCCGAGCCAGGTCGAGATGCCGCCCTCGCCTGGCGCCGACCACAGCGACCCGAGGTCGGCATTCCAGAGCACCCAGTAGGTGAGGTAGAGCATCGATGCCGCGACGGCGTAGACCGCGAAACGCCTCAGGAAACGGCGGACGAATCCGATCGGCCCCATGAGCGCGAGCACCGCCGCGACCGCGCCGAAGAAGATCGTCCAGGCGGCCTTGGCCTCGAATCCGAAGATGTCCTCCGAGAGCGCGCTCGCCGCGGCGGCGATGATGATCAGCTCGAAGGTCGCCCAGCCCAGGCACTGCGCCACGTTCAGCCCGGTCGGGAGATACGAGCCTCGATGCCCGAGCGGCGCGCGCAGGAGCACCATGGCGGGAACGCGTCCGTCCGCGCCGATCATGCCCGCCGCGCCCAGCATGAGATTCCCGATCACGCTTCCGACGACGACCGCGATCAGCGCATCACGGAGCGAGAGCGCAGGCACGAGCGCCGCTCCGAGGACGAGCACGAGCAGCGAGACCCCGAGGTTCGCCCAGAGCATCGTCAGGTCCGCGCCGCCGAGGATGCGCAGCCGCTCCGGCACCGGCTCGATGCCCCAACTCGGCGTTTCGCGCTGCATTAAGACTCGACTCCCTTCGCTGGTCCTAACCAGATCAGGTTCTGCGGGTGTGATCTCAGCCGCTCTCGAAGCGGCACCCCGGTTCCGGGCACTGTACCGAGGGGTTAGGCCGTCCGGAGACGCGGCAGCTTCCGGGCTCCGACCGGCAGCCACCAGAGCGCGAGACCAAGCGCGAGGGCGACGGTCAGGTCGACCTCGAAGCCGACTACGCCGACGATGATCGCCACGACCCAGTCGCGGGCTCGTGCGAGATCTCGCAGCAGCAGGAGGTGGAGCACTCCCGCCGTGGCGAGCACGCCCGCCAGGATCGGGAGGGGGAAGGCGGCGAGGAGCCCGGCTAGCCCGGCGCCGAGCGCCAGTGCGAGCGTGAGCAGGAGGACTCCCATCGCGGCGGGCGCGGCGGCCGTGCGGGCGCCGAAGGCGTAGTGGGCCGTCAGTCCGCCCGCTCCGTGACAAACCGGCATCCCGGAGATCGCGCCTGCGAGCATGTTCGCCGAGCCGAAGGTCGTCGCCAGCCGGCCGGGCCGGACGCGCTCGGCTGCCTTGCCGAAGTACACGCGCGCTGCGTCGGCCGTGGCCAGGCAAGAGTTCGCGAAAGAGAGTGGCACCTGCGGGACGACGAGCACCGTAAACGCGGTCCAGAAGGTCGCCGAGTCGAGGTGCGGGAGCGAGATCGCCGAGGGCCCGAAGGCCGCCTGGTCGCCTGCTAGAACGACCATCGCGACTGCGCCCGCGCCGACGAGCGCGAGCGTGATCGGGCGGTTGCGGAACGCGAACGCGAGCACAACCACGAGGATCGCGATCGGCAAAGCCCAACTGGGGCTGAGTGCGTGCTCCTGGAAGCCCTTCGGCGGCTCGGCGACGAGCGTCCAGGCGATCTTCAGGAAGAGGAGACCGACGGTCAGCTGGACACCGCGGATGAGGGCGCGCGGGAAGCCACGGGCCGCGAGGTCGAGCAAGCCGAAGCGGCCAAGCACGATGAAGATGACGCCCATCAGCAGCGCTCCGGCGGCGATCTCGTCCGAGCCGAGGCCCTTGGCGATCGCGATCGCTCCGAAGGCCTTCAGCGGCTGAACCGGGATCGGCAGGCGGTAGACGGCCGCCGCGGCCAGGTAGAGGAGCCCGGCCGGGAGGAGCACTGCCGTGGCGGAGAGCCCGTTGCCCACGATGAGAGCCACGGCGATCGGCACGAGCACGCCCACGTCGGCGACGGCTCCCGAGAGCTCGCGACGATCAAGCCTCATCAGAAGGTCGCCTCCTTCACGCCCGTCACGATCAGGATCATGATGACCGCGGCTACGGCCAGGCGGAAGAGCACGAAGACCGAGTAGTCGTGGCGCCGAACGTAGCCCAGCAGGAGATCGATGGCGATGAAACCGGCGCCGGCTGAGGCGATCGTGCCGACGACGAACGGGCCCGCCGATCCCGAAGGCAGGCTGCCGAAGACGACGTCCGTGAGCCCCTTGTAGAGGACTGCGCCGAAGGTGATCGGGATCAGCAGAAAGAACGAGAGCCTGGCCGCGCTGTCGCGGTCGAGCTTGAGAAACCGGCCCGCAGTGATCGTGATTCCCGAGCGGGAGACGCCAGGCATCAGCGAGAGGGCTTGTGCGGCGCCGATCCCGATTGCGGCCCGGAGCCCGATGTCCTCGAGCCTGCGGGTTTGCGCGCTTCGGTCCGCAAGCCAGAGGAGGATCGCGAAGGCGGCGAGGAAGATCGCGATCTGCCAGGGATGACCGAAGTGCTTCTCGATCGTCTTGTCTCCTGCTGCGCCTGCGATCGCGGCGGGAATCGATGCGACGAAGACGAGCCACGCGATCTTCTCGTCCGGCGTCTGAATCGCACGCCGGGCCAGCGAGCGGAACCAGGCAGAGCTGAGGCGAACGACTTCGTCCCAGAAATAGGAGACGACGGCGACGAGCGTTCCGAGGTGCAGCGCCACGTCGAAGGTCTTGTTGAACTCGGAGTTCTCCTCGAGGTAGCGCCAGTCGGCGAGCCAGGGAATGAGGATCAAGTGGCCCGACGACGAGATCGGCAGCAGCTCGGTCAGCCCCTGGACGATCCCGAGCGTGAACGCCTGCCAGTCGGTGAGCTTCCCAGGCTGCTCGCCGACGCCGATCGCAGCGAGTACGGCTGCGAGCGCGAGCAGGCCGACCGCGAGTCCATAGATGACCGGGCGTCGCCGCATTCGCGGGAAGGTACTAGGGAGCGTCTAGCAGGCAGCGGCAACAGCCGCGTGGCGAGGCCGGACCGCGAGAGCGACAAGCGCGTCCGCCGCGGCGGCGAAAACATCACCGTCCAGCGAGTACTCGCTGTTGAACTCGACCGCGCCGTTCAGCTCCAGCACGACCCAGCCTCCTTCGCGCGTCGGTAGCAGGTCGATTCCGACGAGGTGCGCTCCTGAGAGCGCCGCCGCTGCGAGCGCCAGCTGCCGCGCTGCCTCTGGCGGCCTCGTCGGGCGTCGGACTCCGCCGAGAGCGACGTTGGTACGCCACTCACCGGCGGCTTCCACCCGCTCGACAGCCCCGACGACCTGACCGGCAGCGACGACGATTCGAAGGTCGCGGCCGAGGGGAGGAACGAGCTCCTGTACCAGCACGCCCTGCCGTTGGAACCAGCTCCGTGTGCCGAGCTCGTCGAGGCGGGCGCGGACTTCCGCATGGGTGCGGCAGAGGTAGACGTCAGTGCCCCAGCTTCCGAACCGCGGCTTCAGGACGATCGGCGGCTCGAGCGAGGCCGGACTCGTGTGCGAGATGTGCGTGGTTCGCGGGTGGGGAACCCCGCCTGACGGAGGAGCCGAGCTGTCAGGAGCTTGTCGTGCGTCGCCAGGAGCGCCTGGACCGGGTTCAGGACGTTGACGCCTTCGGCCTGGAGTCGCGCGATCTCCCACGCGCCGGGCTCGATCCCGTCCACCGGGTCCAGCACGTCGAGCCGCGTGAGCGCGACGTCGCGCGGGCCGAGCCTGCCCCGCGCCTCGTCGGGCGGCACGATCTCCGCCTCGACCGCGGGCGCCGCAGCCTGAATCAGTCCGAGGTTTGTCTCCGACTCACGGTGAGCGACGACGTACGAATCGCATTTGCCTCCAGTGTGGCTGGGAACCGCCCCCAGTTTTACCTACTCAACTACCTGGTTCCCAGTCTTTCACCACTCCGAGCTACTTGGGTAGCGCCTCGAAGGTGTACCCGACGCCATAGCGCGTCTGGATGAAGGTATGCGACTCGGCGCGACGGTCGATCTTCTCTCGCAGTTTCCGCACGAAGACGTCGACGGTGCGGTCACGGTGGCCCTGGCGCCGCCCCCAGAGCTTCTGCAGGAGCTCGTCCCGGCTCACCACCCGTCCGGGCTCGCGCGCGAGCGCATACAGGAGGCGAAACTCCGTGGGCGTCAGCCCGGCGCTTGCTCCACCGACGAACGCCTGCACCTGGCGCGGGTCGATCCGCAGCTCCTCGACCTCGATCGCCGCGCCCTCGTCGGGCCTCTGGGCCCTCGTTCCCCGCCGGGCCGCGGCTGCGACACGGCAACGAGCTCCTTCATCGAAAACGGCTTGACGAGGTAGTCGTCAGCGCCGATCTCGAGCGCATGAACCCGGTCGTGCTCCGTGCCTCGCGCGCTGACGACAACGATGGGCGTTCCGATCCCCTCGGCGCGTGCGGTCTCGATCACGCTCCACCCGTCCAGGCCGGGGAGCATCAGGTCGAGGACGCAGACGTCGGGCTGCTCGTACCGGAGCCGCCTAAACCCGAGCTCCCCCTTCGACACGAGGAGCGGCTCGAAGCCCGCGGCGGCGAGGTGCTGGGCCATCCCCTGGCCGATCACCTCGTCGTCCTCGAGGATGAGGACACGGTGCATCTGCCTGTCAATAATGGCGTTTGAGGCACGTTCGCTTGGGTGCACTGGTGGTGAGCATGTGGTGAACGTCTGGTGAACGAGACCGAACGGCGACTACTCCGGGCCCCCTCGAAGCCTACGAGGAGCTTCGCACGGGATTCACGGCAGTCGTCTCGCACGAACTGCGGACGCCGCTTGCGCGGGCTATGGCGTTGCTCGAGTCGGGGTCGGATCCTGCAGAGGTGGTGGAGCAGGTTCGAGCAGAGATCGAGGAGATGACAGAGCTCGTTGACGACGTCCTCTTCCTGGCCGAGCTCGAGAGCGGCCGTGCCGTGGTCGCATTTGGGCCTGCGAAAGCTTTGCCAGAGCTCGAGCGTGTGGCCGCCGAGCTTGCCGACCGCGCCGACCGGGCAGACGTCAAGCTGAACGTCATGGGCGACCGGGAAGCGAGCTCCCACTTCGGCCCCGGATGCTCGCCGTCATCGCCGAGAACCTGATCGAGAACGCGTTGCGGTACGCCGGCCCAGGAACCACGCTCAGGCTCGTCGTCGAGCGCGATCCGAAGGAGATATGGCTCGTCGCCGCAGACGACGGCGCCGGGCTCGACGAGAGTGACCTCCCTCGCCTCTTCGAGCGCTTCTTCCGCAGCGACCGCGCGCGGGCTTCGCGCGGAACCGGGCTCGGCCTCGCGATCGTGAAGCACATCGTCACCTCGGCGGGTGGCTCGGTGGAAGCAGCCGGAGGCCCCGGGCGCGGGCTCGAGATCCGCTGCCGCTTCCCTGCGGGCTGACACCAGTCTGACACCAGCGCGTCACCACCTTTCTACCCACGCTTGGTCCCGGGAGGCGAACACTGCGCCGGATGGCTGAATCCGACAGGGAGGACTGATGACGAAGAGGCTCGTACTCGCATTTTCGGCCGCGTTCGTGGTCGCGTCGCTCGCCGCCGCAGCCGGGATCGCCGGCGGCGCCAAGCTGAAGGGAACGATCACCGCCGACGGCTCGAGCACGGTCGGGCCCTACACGACAGCCGCGGCCGAGGGCTTTAAGAAGCTGCACAAGAAGGTGAACGTCACGGTAGGCATCTCGGGCACGGGCGGCGGCTTCGAGCGCTTCTGCCGCGGCGAGATCGACCTCGCGAACGCGTCGCGTCCAATCAAGGCCTCCGAGAACAAGATCTGCTCCGACAACGGGATCCGCTCCATCGCGTTCACGGTCGCGAACGACGGGATCGCGATCGTCGTCAACAAGCAGAACACCTGGGCCACGTGCCTCACGGTCGAGCAGCTGCACCAGATGTGGAAGCCGGGCTCGAACGCAGACAACTGGAAGGACGTCAGCCCGAGCTTCCCGGACCAGGATCTGAAGCTGTTCGGGCCGGGCACCGACTCCGGCACGTTCGACTTCTTCACGGAGAAGATCAACGGCAAGGCAAACTCCAGCCGGTCGGACTACTTCCCCGAGCGAGAACGACAACGTGATCGTTCAGGGCGTTTCCGGCGAGAAGGGCGGGCTCGGCTACTTCGGGCTTTCCTACTACACCGCGAACAGGAGCAAGCTCAACTCGTCAAGGTCAATGCGGGCGCGGGCTGCGTCGCGCCGAACATCAAGAGCGTGCAGTCGAAGAGGTACAAGCCGCTGTCCCGACCACTCTTCATCTACGTGAAGCGGACCTCGTTCAAGCGGCCCGAGGTCCGCGCCTTCATCGGCTACATCCTCAAGAACGAGCGGGCGATCGCGAAGAAGGCCCGCTTCGTCGCGCTGACCGATGCACAGCTCGGGCTCTTTCGTGACAGGTACCGCCGGCAGGAGGCGGCCGCTAGTCACCAGAACGTCACCAGACGTTCACAGGACGATGACCCACCCGCGGGGCGGCAACGGCGAAACTTCGCACGTGCCGCCCCGCCTCTTCTTGTCGCCGGCCTGCTCGCGGCGCTGGCTTTCTGGCGGTTGCGGACGGAGCGGGGGCGACAACGGGACAGCCAGCCGGCGAGCTCTCCGGCCGGGTCACCGCAGACGGCTCGAGCACGGTCGGCCCGTTCGTCACCGCCGCAGCCGAGCAGTTCAAGGGAGAGCAGGCGGACGTCCAGGTCACCGTCGGCATCTCGGGTACGGGCGGCGGCTTCGAGCGCTTCTGCCTCGGCGAGACGGACCTCTCGAACGCGTCGCGCAAGATCAAGGACGAGGAGAGCACGTATGCGAGCAGGACGGGGTCGAGTTCGTCGAGCTCCACGTAGCGAACGACGGGATCGCCAACGTCGTGAACACGGCGAACGACTGGGCCAAGTGCCTGACCGTCGAGCAGCTGAGCAAGATCTGGAAGCCCGGCTCGAAGGTCGACTCGTGGCGCGACGTCGACCCGAGGTTCCCCGACGAGAAGCTCACGCTCGCCGGGCCGGGAACCGACTCCGGGACGTTCGACTTCTTCACGGACGCGATCAACGGCGAGGAGGGCGCGAGCCGTACCGACTACAACGCGAGCGAGAACGACAACGTGATCGTGCAGGGCGTCTCCGGAGACAAGGGCGGGCTTGGGCTACTTCGGGCTCTCGTACGCCGAGCAGAACAAGGGCAAGCTCAAGACGCTGGCAGTGGACGACGGCGACGGCTGCGTCGCGCCGAACCTCGAGACCGTCCAGAGCGGCGAGTACAAGCCCCTGTCCCGGCCGCTCTTCGTCTACGTGACGACCGACGCGCTCGCGAGGGCCGAGGTGAAGGCGTTCCTCGAGTTCATGCTCGACAACCAGGCCGAGATCGCCGGCAAGGCCCTGTTCGTCCCCCTCACCGACGACCAGCTCGACAAGGCCCGCGACGCACTGAACGAAGCTTGAGCTCGGCCGAGCTCGGCGCGACGCACACTGCGCGCGAGTCGCCGGCGCTACGGCGAAGACGTCATCAAGGGCCTGCTTGCGCTCTGCGCCTTCGTGTCCGTTGCGACGACGGTCGGCATCGTCGTCGCGCTGCTTCTTCCGGCACTCGAGTTCTTTCGCGAGATCAGCATCGTCGACTTCCTGACGGGCAAGGAGTGGGCGCCACTCTTCGAGCCGGCGCATTTCGGAGTCCTGCCTCTCGTCGCCGGCACGTTCGTGGTCACGCTGTGGGCCTGCCTCGTTGCGATTCCGTTGGGGCTGGGCGCCGCGATCTATCTCAGCGAGTACGCCCGGCCGCGCGCTCGAAGCATCCTCAAGCCGGCGCTCGAAGTGCTTGCGGGGATTCCGACGGTCGTGTTCGGCTTCTTCGCGCTCAGCCTTCTTTACGCCGTTCCTGCGCGACCTCGGTTTCGAGCTCGAGATCTTCAACGCATTGAGCGCTGGGCTCGTGATGGGCGTGATGCTGATCCCGACCGTCGCCTCGCTCTCCGAGGACGCCATGGCCGCCGTGCCGCGCGACCTTCGCGACGGCGCATTCGCCCTCGGCTCGAGCAAGCTCCAGGTCTCGACGCGGATCGTGGTCCCGGCGGCGATCTCCGGGATCATCGCGTCCTTCGTGCTCGCCATCTCGCGGGGAGTAGGCGAGACGATGATCGTCCTGATCGCCGCCGGACAGCAGCCGAACCTCACGTTCGACCCCCGCCAAGGGATCGAGACGATGACGGCGTTCATCGGCGCGACCGGCACCGGCGACGTCCCGACAGGCTCGATCGAGTACAAGACGATCTTCGCGGTGGGGCTCACGCTGTTCGTGATCACGCTCGTCATGAACCTGTTCGCGATCAGGCTCGTGCGCCGCTACCGTGAGGTCTACGAGTGAGAAGGCGGCGGCGTGACTTCCGCGGCGCGGCCTTCCAGGCCCTCCTGCTCGCGTCGCTTGCGATCGCTTTCGTCACCCTCGGCACGCTGCTCGCCGACGTCGCCGGGAAGGGGATTCGAGTATCTCGACACTCGCTTCCTCACCGCCCCGCCGTCCATCGACCCCGAGCAGGCCGGCGCCGGGCCGGCGATCCTCGCGACGCTCTACCTCGGCATCATCGTGCTGGTTGTCACCGTGCCGCTCGGCGTCGGGACGGCGATCTACCTCGAGGAGTACGCGGACAAGAATCGCTGGTACAACCGGCTGCTCGAGGTCAACATCCAGAACCTCGCGGCCGTTCCCTCGATCGTCTACGGGATCCTCGGCCTCGCGTTCCTCGTCCGCGGCCTCGGCCTGGGACGGGTCGTGCTCGCGGGAGGGCTCATCCTCACGCTGCTCGTCCTGCCGACAGTGATCATCGCGGCGCGTGAAGCGATCCGGGCCGTTCCCGACTCGATCCGTCAGGGCGCGTACGCGCTCGGTGCCACTCGCTGGCAGGTCATCTCCCGCCAGGTCCTGCCGGCGGCCATACCCGGTATCGCGACCGGGTCGATCCTCGCGCTCTCCCGGGGCATCGGGGAAACCGCGCCGCTGATCATGATCGGCGCGCTCACCTACGTCGCTTTCAATCCGACGCTGCTCGGGCCGTTCACGGCACTGCCGATTCAGATCTACCAGTGGACGTCACTGCCGCAAGAGGAGTTCCGTCAAGCTCGCGGCGACGGCGATCATCGTTCTGCTCGCCATGTTGCTGACACTGAACGCCTTCGCGATCTGGCTCCGCAACCGCTACCAGCGGCGATGGTGAGCGCGACGCCCGGTCCGCATCGAGGCGTTGCGGCCGAGCGCCCGGTGCCGGGGACGCGAGAGGTCGTGTTCGACATCCGCGACCTCACCGTCTCGTACGACGGCGAGCCGGCGATCAGTGGCGTCACGTTCGAGGCCTATCGCAACTTCGTGACCGCGATCATCGGCCCCTCGGGCTGCGGCAAGAGCACGTTCATCCGCTGCCTGAACCGCATGAACGACCTCATTCCCGGCGCAGCGGTCGAGGGGACGATCCTCTACCACGGGCGGAACTCTACGGCCGCGACGTCGATCCGGTCGAGGTGCGCCGGCGGATCGGCATGGTCTTCCAGAAGCCGAACCCGTTTCCGAAGTCGATCTACGACAACGTCGCCTTCGGCCCGCGCGTGCTCGGGATGACGAAAGACCTCGACGAGCGCGTCGAGCGAGCGCTCCAGCAGGCGGCGCTCTGGGACGAGGTCAAGGACCGCCTGAAGAAGAGCGCGCTCAGCCTCTCGGGGGGCAGCAGCAGCGGCTCTGCATCGCGCGCGCGCTCGCCGTCGAGCCCGACGTGATCCTGATGGACGAGCCCGCCTCGGCGCTCGACCCGATCGCGACGACGCGCATCGAGGACCTGATGCACGAGCTGAAGAAGGACTACACGATCGTGATCGTCACCCACAACATGCAGCAGGCGGCGCGCGTCGCCGACATGACCGCGTTCTTCAGCGTCGAGCAGCGCGACGAGGGGCAGCGCGCGGGGGTCCTCGTCGAGTACGACGTGACGCCGAAGATCTTCACGCAGCCGTCCGACAAGCGAACCGAGGACTACGTCACGGGGCGGTTCGGATGAGTGAGCGGATGAGGGTCACACTCCAGGAGGAGCTGGATTCGCTCCAGGCGAACCTGCTCGACGAAGGCGAGCTCGTCCTGCGCGCCCTCCGCGGCGTCGATCAACGCCCTCCGCGGAGCCGACACCGAGCTGGCCGACGAGGTGATCGCGTTCGACGACGAGGTCGACCGCCTCTACCTGTCGATCGAGCAGGGAATCGAATCGCTGCTCGCGCGGCAGACGCCCGTCGCGATCGACCTTCGCTTCGTGCTCGCGACGCTGCACTCCAACCTGCACCTCGAGCGCATGGCCGACCTCTGCGTGACGATCGCGAAGCTGACGAAGCTCGCGCACGGCTCCCGCCCGACGAGGAGCTCGTCCAGGGCTTCGACGAGATGGCCTCGCGCGCCGAGGAGATGATCCGCGTCGCGCTCGACGCTTCGTCGGAGCGCGATCTCGAGGGCGCCGAGATCCTCGTCGACCTCGACGAGCTCATCGACCGCACGAACCGGCGCGTCGTCAAGCACGTCCTCGAGCTGGGCGGCGACCCGGCGCTGCAGCGAGTGGGGGCTGCGCATGATCATCGTCTCCCGCTGCCTCGAGCGGATCGGCGACCACGCGGTCGACATCGGGGAACAGACGGCATATCTGGTGACCGGCGAGTTCCGCGAGTTCACCGACGCCTCGCACCCCGAGCGCGTCGACACCTAGCCCTCCTAGAATCCCGCCCGCAGATGCGACTCGCCCTCGTTCCCAAGACGACTGAGTTCTACGACCTGTTCACGCGTGCGGGCGAGAACATGCTCGAGACCGCGCGCCTCGCGGAGCGCCGCTTCCGAGAGTTCCCTGAGACCGAGATCCACCAGAAGGACGTGAAGCAGCTCGAGAACCAGGGTGACGATCTGACCCGGGAGATCATCGAGCTCCTGAACACGCAGTACATCACCCCGTTCGACCGAGAGGACATCTACGACCTCGCGAAGGCGATCGACGACGTCGTCGACTACATCGAGAACGCCTCCGACCTGCTCGGCCTCTACAAGGTCGACACGCGGATGGAGCAGTCTGTTGAGCAATGCCGCGTGCTCGTCGGCGCCGCCGAGCACTTGGCGCAAGCACTCTCCGAGCTCCGCCACCTCCGGCGCGCAGAGCCGCATATCGTCGGGGTCAAGGGCCTCGAAGACGAAGGCGACCGGATCGTGCGGGGCGCAATCGCCGCCCTCTTCGAGGGACATGCGAGCGACCCCGTGGAGATCATCCGCTGGAAGGACATCTTCGAGGCGCTCGAAGACGCGGTCGACGCCTGCGAGACGGCCGCCGACCTCGTCGGGAACATCGTCGTCAAGAACGTCTGAGAGGGAAGTGGACGACCTCACGCTCGTCGCCGTCGTCGTGATCGCGCTGTTCTTCGACTTCACGAACGGGTTTCACGACACCGCAAACTCGATCGCAACGAGCGTTTCGACGCGGGCGCTCTCTCCGCGGAAGGCCGTCATCAGCTCGGCGATCCTCAACTTCATCGGCGCGTTCTTCTTCTTCGAGGTTGCTGCGACCGTTGCCAAGGGAATCGTCGATCCTGAGGTGATCACGCTCGAGGTCGTGCTCGCCGGGCTCGTCGGCGCGATCACCTGGAACCTGATCACGTGGTATCTGGGGCTGCCGTCGAGCTCGAGCCACGCACTGATCGGCGGGATCATCGGGTCCGCCGTCGCCGCCACGGGCGGTTTCGCAGTCGTCCAGTGGGACGGCCTGAAGGAGAAGGTGCTCATCCCGTCGCTCCTCGCTCCGACCATCGGCCTCCTTCTCGCCGCAGCGCTGATGACCGTGCTGTTGTGGCTCATCCGGAAGCGCGCACCCGGACCGGTGAACAGGCTGTTTCGTCGCTTGCAGCTCGTCTCGGGTGGATTCGTAGCCTTCACTCACGGCACGAACGACGCCCAGAAGACGATGGGCGTGATCACGCTCGCCCTGATCGTGTCCGGCCATCAGTCCGCCGAGCATTTCGAGGTCCCTCTCTGGGTGGTGATCAGCGCCGCGACTGCGATGGCCATGGGGACCTATGCGGGCGGCTGGCGCATCATCAGGACATTGGGGAGCCGCGTCGCGAAGCTCGAGCCACCACAGGGCTTTGCGGCGCAGACCTCGTGCGCTGCCATCCTCTGGGTGACGGCGCGTTACGGGTTTCCGGTCTCGACGACGCACACGATCAGCGGCTCGGTTCTCGGTGCGGGCGCGAGCACACGCCTTTCGGCGGTGCGCTGGGGCGTAGCCGGCAACATCCTGGTCGCCTGGGTGCTGACGATTCCGTGCGCGGGCCTGGTCGGCGCGGGAATGGAGGCGATCACGCGTCTGCCGGGTGGTGTTGCCTACGTTGTCGCGCTCACGGTGGCCATTGCGGGCCTGGCGTTCGCCGCCCGTAGCCTCGAGACGCGCCGCCTGCGGGCTCGAGCCGCAACGGCTTGAAACGCAGGACCTTGCGCGCTTAACGGACGCGCAAAGTACCCTTAACCAAGCCCTCGCTATACAGAGCCTGTGCAGATCCCCTTGCGCAAAGACTCATTGCCGATGGCCACCGCGCTGCTCGTCGCCGCAGTCGCGGGCGGTGGCGTCGCGGTTGCGATCGCGTCATTCGTCGGCGTCGGTGGGCACACGACGACGGTGCGCATCGTCACTCCAGAATTCAACCCTCCCAGCGAGGCCTCGCGCTCGACGAGCGGTCGCGCGATGAGCATCCCCGAGATCTACGAGCGAGATGCGCCGGGCGTCGTCCAGGTGACCTCGACGGCGACGGTCGACTTGCCCCGAAGCGAGTGGTTCGGGAACTCGTTCGTGCCCGGGACGGAAGTGCAGCGTCATCTCGGCTCGGGCTTCGTGATCGACAAGGCCGGCTACATCGTCACGAACGAACACGTGGTGGCCGACGCCAAGGCGATTTATGTGAGCTTCTCGAACAGCGACTCGATGAAGGCGCGGGTCGTCGGCAGGGACCGATCCACCGACATCGCGCTTCTCAAGGTCGCAGCGAGCTCGCGGGCGCTGAAGCCGCTCGAGCTCGGGGACTCGGACACCGTTCAGGTTGGTGACCAGGTCGCTGCGATTGGCAACCCTCTCGGCTATAGCCGGAGCATCAGCGCCGGAATCGTCAGCGCGCTTCAGCGCTCGCTCAGGTCCCCCGACGGAAGTCCGATCGACCGCGTGATCCAGACCGACGCTCTCCTGAACAACGGCAACTCGGGCGGCCCGCTGTTGAACGCGCGGGGCCAGGTGGTCGGCGTCAGCTCGGCGGTCGCCAACTGGGGAGGCGGCACCCGGGAGAACACGGGCATCGGCTTTGCGATCCCGATCAACACCGTTCGCGATGTCGTCGCCCAGCTGAAGGCCCACGGCCGGGTCGACCACCCACTTTTCGGTGTCATCGGCCGCGAGGTCACTGACACGACCGCGAAGCAGTTCAATCTCCCCGTCCGAAGCGGAGTGCTCGTCGAGCGCGTCATCTCCGGCAGTGGCGCAGAGCAGGCCGGACTGCTCGGCGGCGCGAGCGGGGTCGTCGTGGAAGGCGAGAGCTATCAGCTCGGCGGCGACCTGATCGTCAAGGCAGGCGGCCAGGACGTCACTTCCCCCGAACGCCTGCGCGAGATCGTCTCCGAGCACAAGCCCGGCGACACGCTCTCGGTCGAGTACTACCGCGGAACCGAGCTCAGGAGCGCAGACGTGAAGCTTGGTCGGCAACCTCCCTCTCCCCAGTAAGGAGCCGACCACCTGACGGTCCCGGTCCCGGCCGGGACCGTCTCTTCCCCTTGCAAGACTGGCGCCATGATCGAGTCGCGCTTCGCCGAGACCGCCTCCTTCTCGGTCGGCGTCGAGGAGGAGTTGATGGTTCTGGACGCGGAGTCGCTGGCGCTCGCTCCCCGTGCGGCAGACCTGATCGCCGCGTCCCAGGAAGCTGACCTCCCCGGCACGCTGAAGAGCGAGCTCTTCGCCTCGGCGCTCGAGCTCAATACCGGTGTCTGCGAGTCGGCAGCCGACGCGGCGATCGCGCTCGCCGAGCTTCGGCGCGGGGCGGCACGGCTCGCGGAGGAGCGTGGCCTGAAGTTGGCGGCGGCCGGCAGTCATCCCTTCAGCCCTCCTCTGGAGCAGGAGATCGCGGATGAGCCGCGCTACCTCGAGTTCGTCGAATACGCGGGCGTCTCGGCCCGTCGGCAAGGGGTGAGCGGGCTTCACGTCCACATCGGCATGCCGAGCGCCGAGGCGTGCTTCCACGCGCTGGAGGGCGTGCTGCCCTGGCTGCCCGTGGTGCTCGCCTGGTCGGCGAACTCGCCGTACCTCGCCGCCGAGGAGACGGGCCTGGTCTCCAATCGGGCCGAGGTGCTTTCGCAGCTGCCGCGGAACGGCGCTCCCCCGGCGTTTCGCTCCTACTCCGAGTGGGAGGAGTACGCAGAGCGCTTCATCCGCCTGGGGGTCGCCGACGACTACACGAGGTTCTGGTGGGACATCCGGCCGCATCCGCGCTTCGGCACCCTGGAGGTCCGGATGCCCGACCAGCCGACAGAGCTCGAGCGCACCGTCGGCTTCGTCGCCTTGCTCAAGGGCCTGTGCGACGCGGTCCTCGAGCGCCCGCAGGTTCCCTACGACCCGGCTGGACGCGGGATGTATCAGCAGAACCGCTGGGCGGCCTCGCGCTTCGGGCTCGCCGCGGAGCTCGTGCATCCAAACGGCCAGGAGACCGCGCGGGCCTCGGATCTCGTTGTCGAGCTCGCCGCCCTGGCCGGCGAGGACGGCCTCGACCCCGCGCGGATGGAAGCCGACCGCCAGCTCGAGGTGGGGCGAGCCCACGGCCTCGAGGCAGTCTGCGCAGACCTGGTCGAGCGCACGGTAACTTGATAGGCGTGCCCGTCCAGTCGGAAACCCTGCAGGTGAGCGGCATCCGCTGCGAGCGCTGCGTCGGCCGCTTGGCTGCAACGCTTCGCGACGAGCCGGGGCTCGAGCAGGCGAACGCCAACCTGATGGGCCAGGTCACGCTCTCCTGGGACGACGAGCAGACGAGCCGCGACGCGCTCGTTGCCGCGCTGGCTCGCGGCGGCTTCCGCCTACTCGAGGCTAACCGAGAGCGCTGCCTAATGAGTGCACGCAGGGCGACTGCGGTGTTGCTTTCTCGTGTAGCCTGGCCGTCGGCCTAGGTCAGAGCGGCGCATCTGCGCGCCAGACACGTATGGTGATGCTCCCGGCAGGAGCGAGCGCAGAGAGGAAGGCGGCGAACGTGGAATGCGCGCTTCGCCTGCCTGTGCAGACTGTCTTGAGTAGCCTGAACGGCTTCGCAGCCAGGCTCTCGGATCAGGAACTGGCGCGGGTTCTCTGGGGCCGCGAGATCTAGGTGTCCTTGCAGGTGGGGGTAGCTGGGTAGAGAGGATAGACTCGCAAGACGAGGCTGTGGTAGAGGCAAGGAAGAGGGAACTGGAACAGCGGCTCGGCGTCAAGAGAGACACAGATACAACACTGCGGCATTTAGCGGTTTAGCGGAGTGCTAGGCTGGTAGCAGCTTGCTAGACTGAAAGACGAGCTAGATGTGAAGGTAGATACGGATCGCTGGGTTTACTTGTCGCATACGTGGACGGCGTGGATGTCGAGACGCGCACGGACGAGTGGGAGACAGAGATACGGGTCAAGAGCGAGTCTGGGTGGCAGCACGCGCTCCTTGGTTTCGCGGCCGAGTTCACGAAGTCTCAGCTCGCGGGGATCGCCACGGAGCCGGACATTCGGCTTGTCGAGCGCAACACGTATCTGTCAGCCATACCCATCGTTTGCCGAGTGCCTCAGGTCGTCTTCCCGACTCCGACAGCAACTAAGGGCGGCGTTCCTGCGAGCCCATCCAACGCTCTCCACCAAGCCTCTTCGCGGTCCCTTCAACGTCCGCGTCGCGACGAATGCCACCTATCGCACCTCTCCTCGCGTCGGGTACGCCCTAGCTCGCTTCACCCATCCGCGGCTGCGCCCGGCGAAGCAGCTGGAGGTGTTTCGTCGTGACCCAGGCTCTTCGTGGTGTCATTTGGGGTCGACCAACGGGTATTCGTGTGATCGCTGCTGGTCGGACGACGTACTAGTGAACGTCTGAGGGTCTGGCTGCTACGGCCTGCTGATGCGATGAATTGCTGACCGAAGCGCTCTAGCGGTCTCTCTCCTCGCTGCCTGCGACCCGGTCGCCGAGCAGGCCGGGTGACTCTGCGGGCAGAGCGCCCCCTTCCTGGGTGCCTTCCCTCATCTGCGCTCGCTCCTCGGCGGCGGGCATGACGCCGTCTCGCCGCGCCTGTTCTTCGGACGAGCGCGAGGGGTCGCCTGCGGTGGTGTCACCGAAACCCTCGGTTCCGGGGGCCGGTGCGCTGGACGCGATGCCGTAGTGCTCGGCGACCGCCCGCTCGTCGAACTCCCCGTTCAGCTTGGGCGAGTCGCAGAAGAGGTTCTTTGGCACGGTGAGCCGCACCGTCTGCTCGCTCTCGTCCACCTTGGCGAACTCGCGGGGAACGGCGTGCTTGGACTTCCGAAGCGCCCCTTGCTCGACGATCAGAAAGTCCCCGGTCTCCCCGACCACCGTCCCTACCTTCTTGTCCTCGTACGTGACGACCTGGTAGCCGTTCATGTCATCCTCCTTCGCTTGCGTTTCCTGCGAGGTACCCGGGAAGTGCGACCACTAAGCACGCGAACGGGAATAGGCCCGCTTCGCAGGACGTTTGCGGTTGCTAGGGTCGCCGGATGAGTGAGACCTCGTCGGAGGAGGGCCGGCGGCTGGCAGAGGACGCGCGCGAGCGCGTCAAATTCGAGGAGGAAGCGCTTGCTCTTGCAGATCAGGTCTACCGCGTGGCTCGAGGCGTTTCGCGCTCGAAGGAAGAGGCGGAGGACTTGATGCAGGAGACCTATGCGCGGGCATTCCGCGGCCGGCAGTCGTACACGCCGGGGACGAACCTCCGCGCATGGCTTCTTCGCATCCTCACGAACCTGAACATCGACAGAGGTCGCCGCGCACAGCGGGCGCCCGATTCCCAGCCGCTGGAGGAGGGCGACTACTTCCTCTACAACCGGATCGAAGCCGTGACCGGTGAGACCGACGAGGACCGGGTGCTCGAGCGGCTCTCGCAGGACCACGTGGCCGAGGCGCTTTCCGCGGTGCCCCACGACTTCCGGGACGTCGTCGTGCTCGTCGACATCGGTGACTTCAGCTACGCCGATGCGGCCCAGATCCTCGACGTCCCGATCGGCACCGTCATGTCCCGCCTTCATCGTGGTCGGCGTATCCTCAAGAAGGAGCTGGCGGAGATGTCTGTGGATTCCCAATGACCGAGTCCGATCCCCGTTGTGATTGGTGCGAAGAGGTGCTCCAGCCCTACCTCGACCGCGACCTGAACGAGGCGGAAAGCAAGAAGGCCAAGCGGCATCTTGCGGAGTGCGAGTACTGCGAGAAGCGCTACAAGTTCGAGGAGGAACTGCGGCGGCTGGTGCGCCAGACGGCCGTCGAGCCGATGGCGCCCGCACTCAAGCAGCGCCTCTCCGAGCTTCGCCTAGAGCTCTAGATTCGCGCCGGGCCGACGACGACGACGAGCCGCTTTGGGCTCCCACGGCCGGGTAGCGGCCGGACCCCCACACCGAGTTGCCGGGCCAGCCGGTCGGCGAGCCTCTCGCCGCCGGGATGGAAGTAGACGGCGGTCTCGGTGTAGTCGAAACGATCGGCGCGTGTGACACGGTCTATGCGGTAGGCGAGCGCTCCGATCTTGCTCGCCACGCTGCGGGTGTAGTTCATGTCACCGCTGCCGTTGAGGACGTCCACCGACACCTTCCACGTCGGCGGCAGGCCGGCTTCCGCGATCGCGGCGGGAGGCTTGCTCGCTCCTCGCACGAGGCCCGGGAGGACAAACGCTCCGGCGGCTGCGACCAGGACGACGAGGCCGACGAGCATGCCGGTCGCCTGCCTCATCCGCTCTCGGCCGGGCCGGGTGAGGAGCGGAAGACCCGCAAGGCTTCGGGCCTCTCGGCGGCCGATGCCGAGCCCCGTGGCGTAGAGGAGAAGGGCGAGCAGCGCACTGTCGCTCGAGGGAAAGCGGTAGAGCCTGCCCTCTTCCAGCCACGTCACTTCGTCGGGCGTGAGCCGCGCGAGCTTGGCCGCGCTCTCGACCGTCAACTGGCGGCGCATTCGCGCGGCCGCGAGCGGCGGAGTCTCACCGTGAGCTTCGAGTGCGGGGACTGCTTCCATGAGCGGCATCATTCGGCGCCAGGGGGCTTGAACCTCTCGGGCAGGTCATCGGCAAAATCGACGTCGCCTGGAGAGCCGAGGTCGTCACAGGGGACGAGAAGCGCAGGGAGGCTGCGCGCTCCGCCGTCTGGAACCCGCTCCCAGACTGGCTTTGCGAGCACCACCGGGTGCCCGCGCTCGCCTCCGTAGGTCGCGGCCACGATCTCTGCACCGCTCTCCCGCCACACGTCCAGGACGCGGTCGATCGCTGCCGGGGCCAGATCGGGACCATCGGCGAGGACGACGACCGCCGCAGCGGTCTCCGCTGAGAGCGCTGCCAGTCCGCACCGGAGCGATGCGCCTCGTCCTCGCTCCCAGTCGGGGCAGTGGACGGATCGCGCCGAGGTCTCGACGTCGTGAGCCCCGAGGACGACGAGCACGTCGCCCACCGAGCTCTGCCGCACGCGCTCGAGCACGGGCTCGAGGAGGATGCGCTGCTTCACGCCGCCGAAGCGCCGCGAAGCCCCGGCAGCGAGCACGACTGCCGGAACGCGATCAGGGTGGTTATGTGCAGCCCTGGAGGGCTCGCCAGAGATGGTTCACGTTGGCAACGTAGGCGATCGTCTCGGCTACCAGGCGCGCCGCCCGCCTCCTCAACGGCTCCGGGGCCTGCGTTATACGCGGCGAGCGCCAGGTCGGTGGAGTCGAACCTGCCCAGCATCTGCTTCAGGTAGCGCGCTCCGGCGAGGACGTTCGACTCCGGATGGTGCGGGTTGAGGTTCAGTTCCGCAGCCGTCGGAGGCATCACCTGTAGAAGCCCTCGGGCACCCGCGGACGAGAGCGCCCTCTGATCGAGGTTCGACTCGACCCGGGCGACCGCTAGGAGCAGCGCGAGGGGTAGGTGTGTATCGCGCGCGGCACGCTCGAAAGCCACCCGGTAGCGCTTCGGCACGGGGCAGAGGTCACGGACAACGGCCGGGGAGGAAGGCGCCGTCGGAGCAGCGATCTTCTCGCTCTTGGCGTTGGCTACCGCACCGGCCGCCAGGCCGGCCGCCATCGCCACTGCAAAAAGACCCGCAACCCGCCGCCGCATCCAGCCTGGGACTCTAACCGCTCTTGAGCTGCATGTCCTTGATCTCGATGCGTTCCGTTGGCGCGCCGCTCGGGTCGCTCGGGTCCCCGAGCTCGCCGATTGCCTCGACGACCTCCAGTCCGTCGGTGACGTGGCCCAGGACCGCGTAGAGGGGATCGAGTTGGACGCCGTCGGCGCTGACGACGAAGAACTGGCTGCCGGAGGTTCCGGACGGCTCGTGCCCCGCCTTCGCCATTGCGACGAGGCCCTTCTCGTACTGCGTGTCCTGCGGCGGGGCATCCACGGTCGCATACCCAGGTCCGCCCGATCCATCACCTGTCGGGTCGCCGCCCTGGATCACAAACCCGGGAACGATTCGGTGGAACGTCAGTCCGTCGTAGAAGCCCTTCTCGACGAGCCCTGCGATCGAGGCGGTCGTGCAGGGCGAGGTCTCGGTCGCGAGCTCGAACGTGAAGCTGCCTTTGTTCGTGTTGACGACAATCTCGTGGGTCTTGCCTTCTTCGAGAGTTGCCAGCTCGGCCTTCGACTCGTCTCCGCTGATCTCGCAGTCCATGGTCCCTTTCGTGTCGGTGTCACCGGCGCTGTCGTTTCCGCCGCCGCACCCTACAAGGAGCAACGCGAGCAGGACGACGAGCGACAGCCGCCTCATGTGACCGCCTCGACGGCGCGCCGGACGAGAGCCTCGGCGATCTGAACCTTGTAGGCGGTTCCCGGCAGAGGAGTCGCGTCGCCCAGCGCCGCGGGAGACTCGAGCACCCAGGGAATGGGGGCCACGCCGGAGAGCACGAGTCGCGTTTCGGCCCCAATCCGAGCGGCGGCCACTCCCACGAGCGGGAACGACCAGCGCTGCCTGTCCATCGCCTTCAGATACGTGCTCGCCTCGGGTTGCGGGACGTCGAGCTCGAGGATCAGCTCGCCCGACTCGAGAGTTGTCACGTCCCGGTCGTCTTCGGTCGGCAGGCGGAAGAGCTCTTCCACGGGAAGCTCACGTCGGTTCGTTCGCATCGTTGCGCGCAAGGCGACGAGGGCGGCGGCCACGTCGGAGGGATGTGCGGATGCACAGAAGCCGTTGGCGAAGATCGCGTGCTCGCGGTGCTCGCCTTCGCGCGCGTGGCAGGTGTCTCCGCCGTGGAGGCGGCACGGGAACTTCAACCGCCAGTACCAGCAGCGAGTGGCCTGGAGGAGGTTGCCGCCGACCGAGCCCATGTTGCGAAGCTGGGGGCTGGCGGCGAGACGGCAGGCCTCGCGCAGCGCTTCCGGGATCTGCGGGTCGACCTCGAGCTCGCCGAGCGTCGTGCCCGCGCCGATCCGCGTACCGTCGACCCCGCGCGGGACGACCTCGCGCACGTCGACGAGCGTCTCGGTCGACAGGATCCCGTCGCGCAGCAGCGGCACGACTTCGGTGCCTCCGTGGATGAAGACGCCGCCCTCGAGCTGCGCGAGCTCAGACGGCCGAAGCAGCTCCACGCTTCTCCTTCTGCGTCTCGGCCTCGCGCAGGGCCCTCAGCATCTCTTCACGGGAGATCGGCAGCGAGCGAACCTCGGCGCCGGTCGCGTCGCGGATCGCATTCGCGATCGCAGCCGCCGTGGGGACGATCGGGGGCTCGCCGAGGCCCTTCGAGCCGAGGTTCGTCAGGTGCGCGTCGGGAATGTCCAGCAGGTCGGTGACGATCTCCGGAACGTCAGCAATCGTCGGCAGCTTGTAGGCGTCGAGCGTCTGGTTGAGCGTGATCCCCGTGGCCGGGTCGAGCAGGCGATCCTCCGAGAGCGTGTGCCCGATTCCCTGGATGATCCCGCCCTCGACCTGGCTCGAGGCGCCGAGCGGGTTGATGACCCGGCCGACGTCGTGGATGGCCGCGACGCGCTCGACTCGGATCTCGCCCGTCTCGACGTCGACGGCGACCTCGGCGACCTGGACACCGAACGTCAGCACCTCCATGCCCGTCGGGTTGGGGCCGCGCGCGCCCTTCCCCAGGATCTGGGCGTCCTCGAGGATGCCGACGACCTCTTCCACCGGCCAGGAGCCCCCGTCGCTGGAAACGACCTTGCCGCCCCGGAGCGAGAGGACGCGCTCCTCCTTGTCGTAGCGCTGGGCTGCGATCTCGACGATCTGCCGCGCAGCGTCTGCCGCTGCTGAGCGAACGGCGGGGCCCATCGACGGGGTTGTCGACGAGCCCGCGGAGATCGACGCGTACGGCCCGCGGGCAGAGTCACCGAGGACCATCTCGACACGTTCGAGCGGAAGGCCGAGCTCCTCGGCAGCGATCTGAGTCATCGCGGTTGCACTGCCGGTGCCGATGTCCTGCATCGCCGTGACAACCGTGGCGCGGCCGTCGGAGCCGACTCGGACCCATGCATAGGAAGGCGGGCCGCCACCTCCGTACCAGATCTGGCTGGCGAGCCCGACCCCGCGCTTCCAGGGCCCCTCGCTCCGGGCTCGCACCTCGTCACGCCGCTGCCAGTGAGGCTCGGCGCGCTTGTAGCACTCCATCAGGTTCTTCGAGGAGTAGGGCCGGTCGTCAGTCGCGTGCGCGTAGTTCAGCTTCCGTAGCTCGAGCGGATCCATCTTCAGTCTGGCCGCGAGCGCGTCGAGCAGGCACTCGAGGCCGAACGTCCCTTCGACGAAGCCCGGTGCCCGGAAGGCCTTCATCGGCGGGGTGTTGATCTTCGCCGGAGACAGAACCGTGCGGACGTTTTCGCAGTCGTAGAGCATCTTCATCGGCCCGTCGGTGGGAGCCGGCCAGCCGTCCCAGCCCGTTGCGTTCACGAACTCCCCGGCGAGCGCGACGAGAGTTCCGTCCGAGCGGGCCGCTGCGGTAAGCCGTTGGATCGTCGAGTTCCGATTGCCGGACGCGAGGTTCTCCTCGCGGCGAGTGAGCATGCAGCGCACGGGCCGGCCCGTTCGCTTGGCGAGCTCGGCAGCGATGTACGTGTGGTCGCCGGCGCCGTTCTTCGAGCCGAAGCCGCCGCCCATGAACTCGCAGACCACGCGCACCTTGTCCGGCGGCAGGTCGAGCTTCGACGCAACCTCGTCGCGCACGCCCCAAATGAATTGTGTCGAGATGTAGATGTGGAGCGAGTCGTCCCGCCATTCGCAGATCGACTGGTGCGTCTCGAACGAGCTGTGCAGCACGGTCTGGGTTCGGAACTCGGCTTCGACGACGACGTCGGCTTCCGCGAGCGCCCGGTCGACGTCGCCGCGCTCGTAGCGGCTCGGCTCGCTTACGAGCTGGCCGCGACGGATCGCCTCCTCTGGGTCGAGTAGCGGCTCGTGGATCTCCCAGTCGACGTCGACGAGCTCGAGCGCAGCGCGTGCCTGGCCAAAAGTGTCGGCCGCGATCGCAGCGACTGCCTGACCCTGGAAGCCGGGCTCGTCCGTGAGCGTTTCCGCCTCGCCCGGGCCGATCGCAGCGCGCACCCCCGGTGCGGCGAGCGCCCTGGCGAATGAGATGCCCTTCACGCGCGCATACGCGTGCGGGGAGCGCAGGACCGCAGCGTGGAGCATCCCGGGGAGCTTGATGTCAGCCGTGTAACGGGCCTCGCCTCGAGCGCGGAGCGGGCCGGTGATGCGTGCGGCCGGTCGGCCGACGATCTCGCGCGGGCCGGCCGGCCACTGCTCGAGCGCATCCTCCTCGACGACGATCCAGACCTCCTCGTAGCGGCCCTCGACCTCCTTCTCGGTGCGGATCAGCCTTGCCAGGTCGAGATCGCCTCTTCGATCTTCGGATACGTGCCGCAGCGGCAGAGGTTCCCTGCCATCGCGTGCCGGATCTCCTCCGAGCTCGGGTGCGGCTTCGATTCGACGAGAGCGGATGCCGAGACGATCTGACCCGGGGTGCAGAACCCGCACTGCAGCGCATCCGTGCGCACGAACGCGTCGACCAGCGGATGCTCGCGAAGGCCCTCGATCGTGGTCACCTCGCGCTCGCCTACGAGGTGGACGAGCGTGATGCACGAGTAGACGGGCACACCGTCGAGGAGCACCGTGCAGGCGCCGCAGTGCCCCTCGGCACAGGCGACTTTCGTCCCGGTCAATCCGAGGTCCTCGCGCAGCGTTTCGGCAAGGGTCCGCCCGACCGGGCACTCGATTGAATGCCGCTGGCCGTTGATGGTGAGCTCAGGCACTCGAGGTCACCGCGAAGATGTCGGCGAGGTGGACCAAGTGGCGGGTCGTGCGGGCGACGTCGCCACGATCCTCTTCCTCGATCTCCGGGAACACGCGCCAAAGGTCACGCGCGGCGGTCAGAAGATCGCGGATCCCGTCGAGCTCGTCGGGATATCCGTCGCGCTCGTCGCACGCGTTCAGCGCGAGGCCGAGAATCCCGATCGAGTCCGGCTGGTTCATCCAGAGAAGCGGCGTTGCCATCGAGAGGTACTGGTGGATCCGCGCGAGAGTCATCGGCTGCGTGAACGTGCCGTCGCCGGTCGGCTTCGACGGTTCGCGCGGCGGCTCGCCGCTCGCGATCCGGTTCGCGCTGCCGGCGAGCAGGTCGCGAAGCTGCTCGTCCGAGAATCCGGCGACCTTTGCGGTTCTGACCGCATTGAGCAGCGAGCTGGGCGGGCGAGCGTACGGATAGTCGGAGGCGTAGAGAACCTGCTCAGGCGAAACGAGGTGGAAGAAGCTCAGCAGGTCGACGGGGCTCCAGACCGAGGTGTCGAAGAAGACTCCCGCCTTGCCCGCGAAGCGCCCGGCCAGGCCCGCGAGGTCGGCGATTCCCGCGTGCGCGATGATCAGCTGCGCCTCGGGATACTCGTCGACGAGACGCGCGAGATGGTCGGCGATCGGTGGGAGCCCGCGGCCGCCGTGGATGAGGATCGGAACCCGCCGTTCGGCCGCGAGCGCAAAGACCGGGGCGAGCCGTTCGTCGTTCAGCATGAACCGCTGGGCCCGCGGATGGAGCTTGATTCCCCGTGCGCCCAGGTCGAGGCAGCGCTTGGCTTCGTCAATCGGGCTTTCCGTGAGGTCGAGCCGCACGAACGGGATCAGGCGGCCTTCGGAGCGTTTTGCGTACTCGAGCGTGCGGTCGTTGGGTGCCCGGAAGCTCGGATGACGGTCGGACTCGTCCATGCAGAACATGAACGCGTGCGCGATCTCGTAGCGATCGAGACTGCGCTCGAGCTCCTCGTAGATGCCGCGCTGGCCGTCGATGTCGTTCCCGAGATGGACGTGCGCGTCGAAGATCTCCGCGCCCTCGGGCAGCAGTCGACGCAGGCCTTCGTCGTGCTTTCCGATCAGCTCCTCTGCCCGCTCGAACGCTTCCTCCACGACGGTTGAGTCTAGTCACGTGAACTGGGGGATCGTCACGGTCATTGATGACGCGCCGGCTCCGCCCGAGTAGCATTTGCCGCGCCGTGCCCGACGTTCTCATCTTCGCCGACTCCGTCGTGTCTCCCGAGATGCGGCACGAGGTGCCCGTTCTCGTCCCGGACCCGTTTCTCTATGCGGAGAAGGACGGGAAGCGCTTTGCAGCTTCGAGCTCGTTCGAGGTCAGCCGGATCGCCGAGGTAGGGATCGAGACTCATCCGTGGGAGACGTTCGGCTACGACGAGCTGATCGAGAAGGGTCTTCCGCGCGAGGAGATCACGTGGCTGCACGTGAACCTGAACGCTTGTCGCTTCTTCGAGATCGACGATGCGGTCGTGCCTCGCACCTTTCCGACCCTCGTCGCCGACCACCTCCGCGCAAACGGGATCACACTTCAGCCGGACTACAAGTTCTTCGCGGATCGGCGCCGCGTGAAGACCGACGCCGAGATCGCGGGCATCCGCCGGGCGCAGAAAGCCGCCGAGGCTGGGATGGGCGCCGCGAAGGACCTGCTCGCGCGCGCCGAGCGCTCGAACGGCAGCCTGACCGTCGACGGCAAGCCGCTGACGAGCGAGCTGCTCAAGGTCGCGATCCGCCAGGCTTTCACCGATCACGGCCAGACCGGGGAAGACTTCATCGTCTCGCACGGAGCCCAGACGGCGATCGGCCACGATCTCGGGTCCGGCCCGATTGCCCCTGACGAGCCGATCGTGATCGACCTCTGGCCGA
This sequence comes from uncultured Actinomycetes bacterium, assembly GCA_963827725.1. Classification (GTDB taxonomy): domain Bacteria; phylum Actinomycetota; class Thermoleophilia; order Gaiellales; family Gaiellaceae; genus VAXT01. Next base: position 316,483 of record CAWHBM010000001.1, read on the forward strand.
AGGATCCCGAGTCTGGGTGCTACGCGGACATGACGCGGACTTACGTCGTCGGGACGCCACCGGAGGAGCTCGTCGAGTACCACCGCCTCGTCAAGGAGGCGCTCGACCGCTCGCTGGCCGCAACCAAGGCCGGCGTCCCCGGCAAGGACGTGTTCAACCTGGTTTGTGAGTTCTTCGAGGAGAACGGGCAGAAGACGGCGCTCTCCAAGGCGCCAGGCGAGGTGCTCGAGAACGGCTTTTTCCACGGGCTCGGACACGGTGTTGGTCTCGAAGTCCACGAGGCGCCCGGCATGGGACGCGGCTCGTCCGGGGAGCTGCTCGCGGGCGACGTGGTCACGCTGGAGCCTGGCCTCTACCGCCAGGGCTTCGGTGGCTGCCGGCTCGAGGATCTGGTCCTCGTCACCGAGGACGGCGCCGAGAACCTCACGGATTTCCCGTACGACCTGAAGCCGTAGTGGCCGAAGAAACGGGGCCGCCCACGATCGAGACCATGCAGCTCGAGGAGCGGCGCTATCCGCCGCCTGAAGACTTCGCTGGGCAGGCGAACGCTCAGCCGGAGCTCTACGAGCGCGACTTCGAGGAGTTCTGGGAGACCGAGGCGCGGGAGCGCGTCACCTGGTTCGAGCCGTTCACCGAGCTGCTGGACTGGAAGCCGCCCTACGCGAAGTGGTATCTCGGCGGCAAGCTCAACGTCTGCTTCAACTGCGTCGATCGCCACGTCGAGGCCGGCCAGGGCGGGAAGGTCGCCTATCACTGGGAGGGCGAGCCCGAAGAGGATCGGCGAACGATCACCTTCTCCGACCTTCAGCGGGAGGTGGTCAAGCTCGCGAACGCGCTCAAGCGCCTCGGCGTCGGCAAGGGCACGGCGGTCGGGATCTACATGGGGATGGTCCCCGAGCTGCCGGTCGCGATGCTCGCGTGCGCCCGTCTCGGCGCGCCACACACGGTCGTCTTCGGCGGCTTCTCGGCCGAGTCGCTCTCGGGCCGCCTGAACGACATGGGCTGCGAGATCCTGATCGCCCAGGACGAGGCCTGGCGCAAGGGCTCACCCGTGCCGCTGAAGCGCAACGTGGACGATGCGCTGGCGGAGTCTCCGACCGTGAAGAAGGCGGTCATCCTGCGCCGAACGGGCAACGAGGTGCCGATGCAGGAAGGCCGCGACGAGTGGTGGCACGAGCTCGTTTCGCAGGAGAGCGACGATCCGGCCTCCTGTCCGTGTGAGCCGATGGACTCCGAGGATCTCCTCTACCTGCTGTACACGAGCGGAACGACCGCGAAGCCGAAGGGGATCGTGCACACGACCGGCGGCTACCTCGTAGGCGCGGCCACGACCCACTACTACATCTTCGACGTGAAGCCCGACTCGGTCTACTGGTGTGCGGCCGACGTCGGCTGGGTAACCGGCCACAGCTACATCGTCTACGGGCCCTTGTGCAACGGGACGACGGGCGTCATGTACGAGGGCGTGCCGGACTACCCGGATCGCGATCGCTGGTGGGCGATCGTCGAGCGCTATGGCGTGGACATCCTCTACACGGCGCCGACGGCGATCCGCAGCCACATGAAGTGGGGAGCCGAGCATGCGCAGAAGCACGATCTCTCGTCGATCCGCCTCCTCGGCTCGGTCGGCGAGCCGATCAACCCCGAGGCGTGGGTCTGGTACCGGGAGGTGATCGGCGGCGACCGCGTCCCCGTCGTCGACACCTGGTGGCAGACCGAGACGGGGATGATCCTGATCACACCGCTTCCGGGAGCTACGACGCTGAAGCCCGGCTCGGCGACCAAGCCGTTTCCCGGGGTGGACGCGGCCGTCTTCGACGAGCAGGGCAACGAGGTCGGGCCTGGCGGTGGGGGCTACCTCGTGTTGCGCAGGCCCTGGCCGGCCATGCTGCGTGGGATCCACAACGATCACGAGCGCTACGTCGAGACGTACTGGTCTCGCTACCCGGACGTCTACTTCGCCGGAGACGGCGCGCGCATCGACGAGGACGGCGACTTCTGGCTCATGGGCCGCGTCGACGACGTGATGAACGTGTCCGGGCACCGAATCTCGACGATCGAGGTCGAGAGCGCGCTCGTCGACCACAAGCTGGTCGCGGAAGCCGCAGTCGCCGCGCGCGCCGATGCGACGACAGGGCAGGCAATCGTCGCCTTCGTCTCGCTCGTCGGCGGCGAAGAGGGCTCGGTCGAAAGGCTCGAAGAGCTGCGGAACCACGTGGCGAAGAAGATCGGGCCGATCGCGAAGCCGGCGAACATCGTCTTCACGCCGGAGCTGCCGAAGACGCGCAGCGGCAAGATCATGCGACGGCTCTTGCGTGACGTTGCGGAGAACCGCCCGCTCGGCGATACGACCACGCTCGCCGATCCCACGGTCGTCGAGGAGATCCGCGACCGCTCGGTCGCCGAAGCGCCCAACGAGTGACCGATCACCGGCAGCTCGGCGTCGATCTCTTCAACGAGGCCTGGCGCCTGCTGGAGTCCCGTGAGGACGACGACCGCATGCTCCACGCGGCGCACGCGTCTCGCTATCACTGGGGCGAGGCTCCCGAGCACGAGCCGGCGAACCTGGCGCGCGGCGAATGGCAGGTCTCGCGCGTGTACGTCGTCCTCGGGCGGGCCGAGCCGGCGATCTGGCACGCGCAGCGGTGTCTCCAGCACTGCGAGGAGGCGGACATCGGCGACTGGGACCTCGCGTACGCCTACGAGGCGTTAGCGCGAGCGCATGCGCTGGCCGGTAGCGCGGAGGCCGAGGAGTGGAAGGCGAAGGCTCGGGCCGCAGGCGATGCGATCGTGGACCCCGAGGACCGCGAGCACTTCGACGAGGACTACGCGACCCTCGCCTAGCCGGCCAGCAGCTTCTCGAAATGCTCTTGCTGGTCCTGCTCGAACGGGCCGATCAGCGCCAGGTTGAGCCCGTGTCCGCCGAGCACGTCCTGGGCGACTCGCTGGACATCCTCGACGGTGACGGCGTCGAGCCCGGCAAGGACTTCCTCCGGCTCGGTCGCTACGCCCTCGAGCACCTCGCGGCGCAGGCCGTACATGACGAGCCCGTGCGGGCTCTCTGTCTGGAGGACGAAGCGCCCCTTCGCGACGTTTCGCGCCTTCTCGAGCTCGTCCGAGGGGACCGCCTCGTCCGTGATCTTCCGCAGCTCGGCCACGATCGTCGTGATCGCCTCGTCGATGCGCTCGATGTCGACGCCGGCCTGGGAGAAGAGCGATCCCGCGTCGGTGTAGCTGTGGTTGATCGCGTAGATGTAGTACGCGAGCCCGCGTCGCTCGCGGACCTCGGTGAAGAGGCGCGAGGACATGCCCGTGCCGAGCACCGTCGAGAGGATCTGAAGCGCGTAGCGATCGGGATGGGCAAGCGGGTAGCTGGGGACGCCCAGGCAGAGGTGAGCCTGGTCGGAAGCCTTGGTGAAGATCTTCACGCGAGGTGATCCATTTGCTTGTGGCGCGGCGGGGGCCGGCGTGTCGGTCTCGGCAGGCTCGAGGTCGCCGAGCAGCCGCTCGACCTCGGCTTCGAGGTCGTCGCCGATCTTCCCGGCGATTCCGACGACCATCCGCTCCGGCTTGTACCAGCGATCGATGTAGCCGAGGAACGTGTCGCGAGTCGCGGCACGAACGGTTTCCTTGCGCCCGATGATGTCCCAACCGAGCGGCTGGTCGCCGTAGAGGAGCGAGTCGTACACACCGCTGATGTAGTCGCGAGGCGTGTCGAAGTACATGTTCATCTCCTCGACGATCACGCCCTTCTCGCGCTCGATCTCCTCTGAGTCGAACTTCGAGTGCCGGAGCATGTCGACGAGGACGTCGAGCGCGATCGAGCGGTGCTCTCCCGCGCAGCGGACGTAATAGCCGGTGTACTCCTTGCCGGTGAAGGCGTTGAACTCGCCTCCGATCCCGTCGATCTCACCGCCGATGTCCCGGGCAGTGGGGCGGCTCTCCGTGCCCTTGAAGAACATGTGCTCCGCGAAGTGGGCGATCCCGCTCGTGTCCGGAGTCTCGAAGCGCGAGCCGGCGGAGAGCATGATGAAGCAGGAGACCGACTGGGCGTGATCCATCGGGGCCGTCAGCAGGCGCAGCCCGCTCGGCAGTGTCTGTCGCTCGAAGACGCCCATCAGGCGGCGAGCGCCTCCCGCCACGCCTGCGGCAGATCGACCGAACGGCCGGACTCGTAGTCGAAGGAGACGATGACCGTCTTCGCCTCTGCCGCGACCGTGTCCCCGGCAGCGCACCTCGTACTCGAGCCCGAAGCTCTTCGTGCCGACGCTGGTCGGCCGCACGCCGATCTCGAGCTCGTCTCCCGTCCGCAGCGGGGCTCGAAAGTCGATCTCCACTCGTGCAAGGATCATGTGCTCCACCTCTGCGCCGAACGGGAGCAGGTACGCGATCCGCGCCTCTTCGAGGTAGGTGAGGAAGACCGCGTTGTTGACGTGGCCCATCGCGTCGACGTCCCGGAAACGGACGGTCTCGCGATGCACGAAGTCGAACCCCTCCACGGCCGAGATGCTACCGAGCCTTCCACGCGGCCAGGAGCTCCGCCTCCCGCTCGGGTGCCATCCCCGCCCCGTCCGTCGTCTCCGCCTCGTCGAGCGTGCCACGGACGGTGTCGTCGAGCGGCCGGAACATGAGCCCCGCCTCGAGCGCGCGGGACACGTCGGTCCGGTGCATGCCGATTGCTTCCGGGTCCTGAATCCAGAGCGGGAGCTCCATCCACTCGCCAACGCCCTGCTCGAGGAGGTAGTCGCCGTCGACGTACGTGAAGCTGGCGTCGCTGCCGGCAACCTCACGGCAAGTGCTTGCGAGCACCTGCCACGAGACGCCTTCGTTGATCGCGTTGAAGGTTCCTGCGACCTTGCGTTCGGAAAGGTCGATCGCCCACTCGCCGACGTCGCGGACGTCGATGAACTGGACGGTTTGATCGGGCGGGCCCGGGACGAGGCACTCGCCGCCGCGGGCGATCCGGTGGGGCCAGTAGGTGAATCTCCCGGTCGGGTCGTGAGGCCCGACGATAAGGCCGGGACGGACGAGCGCGTGGCGTTCGGGCATCGCTTCTGCGACCGCACGCTCGCAGAGCACCTTCAGGGCACCGTAGTTCGAGAAGTCCTCGAGCAGCCGGTCGTCGGGCTTGTCGTCGGAGAGCTCTTCCAGGGGGCTGCCTTCGTCGCACGGCTTGCTGAAGTCGGCGTAGACCGAGACGCTCGAGATGAAGAGGTAGTGGTCGACCGAGTCGGCGAGTGCGTCGGCCGAGGCCCGGACGATGTGGGGGACGTAGCCGCTCGGGTCGATGACGGCATCCCACGTCCGGCCCGCGAGCGCGGCGAGGTCATGTTCGCGGTCACCGCGAACCTTCTCCGCCTCCGGGAAGAGCTCGGGATTCGTCTCGCCGCGGTTGAAGAGGGTGACCTCGTGGCCGCGGGCGAGCGCCGCCTCCACGGCCGCGCGTCCGAGGAACTTCGTCCCGCCGAGAACGAGCAGCTTCACGGCTCGAACGCTACCTCTCCACAGCCTGTGGATTTTTGACTGGGTCGGCCACGAAGGAGTAGGTTGCGATCGTGCGGCTGAGGTCGCTGAACGAGGCTGAATGCTACGCCCGCTGCCACGGCGAGGGCGACAGCGACAACGTGCGCGTGGTCAGGCTCGAGCCGCGGCGGCCGCGGTTCGATCTCGACGTGTCGGGCGAGGATCTTCGGCGCGCCTTCGAGGTGAGGCTGGACAAGCGCGAGCCCCCGGCCGAAGCGACCGCCGAGCCCGCGGCCAATGGCCAAGCACCGGCCGCGGCCGCTTAAGCCACCGTCACCCTAAAGAAGGTTCGCCCGGCCTCCTCCCCACTGCGATCCTAGTGTCGAAATGCGCACGCGTGGGTCACAAAAGAGGGCCGAAACTCAGGCGACGGCGAGTGCGGTTCCGGACGTCCTTGCTCCGGGGCTCGACGTCCTCTTCTGCGGGATCAACCCGGGCCGCTTCTCGGATGCGGCTGCTGCTCACTTCGCGAATCCGCGGAACGACTTCTGGCGGCTCCTGCACGAGGCCGGGTTCACGCCCCGGCTTCTCGAGCCGACCGAGCAGTTCGAGCTTCCGCGCTTCGGAGTCGGCGTCACCAACGCCGCGTCCCGCACGACGCCGGGCTCCGGCGATCTGCGGCGGGCGGATTTCGCCGGCTCGGCCGATCGCCTCGAATGCATCGCACGCGACCTCGGCCCGAGGTTCATCGGGTTCGTCGGCAAGGAGGCCTATCGCGGCGCGTTCCGCGAACGGCCAGAGCTAGGGCTCCAAAGTCTCCGCCTCGGCGATACCGGGCTCTTCGTCCTCCCTTCGACCTCGCCCGCAAACGCTGCCGTCCCGTACCCGGAGCGGCTTCGCTGGTTTCGCGAGCTGCGCCTCCTCCTCGATTGACCTAACCGCCCACGCCGAGCGCGGTCAGGAGGACGAGCACGACGGTCGTGACCGCGAGCACCCCGTGCAGGGCAACCGCCGCCACGGGGAAGTGCTGTTCGGCGGGAGTGCTCGGATCGACAGCCTCGGCCACCGCGCCGCTTGACTGGCGTCGCTGATACCAGATCGCGAACATCGTCCAGCCCAGGAGCGCAACGACCGCGAGGAGCACGAAGGCGATCCACGCGAGCGAATCGCTGTCGTTCGCAAGGTAGGCAAGCCAGATCACGAGCCCGATCGCCGCCAGGAGGAAGTGACTGAGGATCAGCAACGGCCGGATCCCAGTGCCCTGCTTCATCCCGCCCCGCGACCACCAGATCGCGAGCATGAAAAAGCCGAAGGCCGCCGTCGCGACCCAGGTGATCAACGCTGCCCATTCCATGATCCCGCTTCCTTTGGACGTTCTGGCCCCCCCGACTATCCCATTACGAGCGGTCCGGCTGCTCGGTTTCAGCCGCGCCAGCGGTTCGTGATCGGCAGGCGCCAGTCGCGCCCGAACGCCTTGGGGCGCAGCTTCACTCCCGGCGGCGCCTGGCGGCGCTTGTACTCGGCCCGGTCGATCATCGCGAGCGCCCGGTCCACGACATCCGGGTCGAACCCGTCCGCGATCAGATCCTCCCGCGAGCGATCGAGCTCGACGTACTCCTCGAGCACGCGATCGAGCTCCGGATAGGGCGGCAGCGAATCCTCGTCGAGCTGGTTGTCGCGCAGCTCGGCGCTCGGCGCCCGGTCGACGATCGTCTGCGGGATCAGCTCGCGCCCGGCCCGCTCGTTCAAGTGCTTCGCCAGGCGGAAGACGTCGGTCTTGTACACGTCCTTCAGCAGCGCGAAGCCACCGGCCATGTCGCCGTAGAGCGTGGCGTAGCCGACCGAAAGCTCGGACTTGTTCCCCGTCGCGACGACGAGCCAGCCGAACTTGTTCGAGAGGGCCATCAGCAGGACACCACGAGCGCGCGCCTGGAGGTTCTCCTCGGTCGTGTCCGGCTCGCGATCGGCGAAGGTTTCGGCGAGCGTTTCGAGCAAGCTCTCGACGACCGGCTCGATCGGGAGCTCGAGGAAGTCGGCGCCGAGCGACCCGGCGAGCCGGCGCGCGTCGGCTCGCGTCCCCTCCGAGCTGAAGCGCGAGGGCATCGAGACGCAATGAACGCGGTCCGGCCCGAGGGCCTCGCAGGCGATCGTCGCCGCGAGCGCTGAGTCGATCCCGCCCGAGACCCCGATCACGACACTCTCGAAGCCGTTCTTCTCGACGTAGTCGCGCAGCCCGAGCTCGAGACCGAGCCGCATCTGCTCGAGGTCGTCGAGAAGCGGGACGACCAGCCGCTCGACGGGGTCTCCGGGCGGTCGCGGAGCACCGATATGGACGACCGGTACCTCCGAAGCCGTTTCGCGCTCACTCTCGAGCGACCGGCGCCGGACGTCTCGCAGCCGGCGCCCGACGGTCTCCTGGGGCTCGATGTCGACGACGAGCAACGCTTCTTCGAACCCGGGAGCGCGCGCGAGGACTTCGCCCTCGTCATCGAGCACCACCGAATGTCCGTCGAAGAGAAGCTCGTCCTGCCCGCCGACGGCATTGACGAAGGCGACGTAGCAGACGTTGTCTCGTGCGCGCGTCTGGAGCATCTGCTCTCGTTCCTGGTCCTTGCCGACGTGGAACGGTGAGGCGGAGATGTTGACGAGGAGTTGCGCGCCGGCGAGCGCCAGGTCGGTCGCGGGCGGTCCCGGCTGCCAGATGTCCTCGCAGACCGTTGGCCCGATCAGAGCCTCGCCGTGCTTGAGGAGGAAGAGGTCGCGACCCTGGGCGAAGTAGCGGTGCTCGTCGAAGACGCCGTAGTTCGGGAGAAACCGCTTCCGGTAGATCGCCTTCACCTCGCCGGCGGCGCAGATGGCGCAGCCGTTGTAGAGGTCGCGATCGAGGTGGGGCGTGCCGACGAACGCGACGATACCGCGTGTCTCCTTCGCGACCTGACCCAGCGAGCGCTCAGCCGCCTCCACGAAGCTCGGGCGGAGGAGCAGGTCCTCCGGCGGATAGCCGGTGATCGCGAGCTCGGGGAAGAGGACGATTTCGGCGCCCGCGTCGCGAGCCTCTTCCATGCGGGCGAGAATCAGCTCGCGGTTTCCATCGAGGTCGCCGACCGTCGTATTGATCTGAGCCAGGGCAAGACGCATAGGTTTTCGACTCAGAGTCTAAAACATAGTCTATGGCACGTGGAACAGATCACGATAGAGGGTCGCTTCAATGGTCCCGAGGGCTCGGCCAACGGTGGCTACACGTGTGGACTCGTAGCCGAGCTCGTTGGTGCCGCCGCCGAGGTCACGCTCCGCTCGCCGCCGCCTCTCGACCGCCCACTCGACGTCGAGCGCGATGGGAGCCGGCTACGCGTTCTGGACGGCACGCGGATCGTGGCGGAGGCGGCTCCGGTGGATCTCGAGCTCGAGCTGCCCGAGCCTCCGCCTTACGAGGAGGCCGAACTGGCATCGTCCCGCTACCCCGGCTTCGAGGAGCACGCGTTTCCGACCTGCTTCGTCTGCGGCCCGGCGCGTGCGCCCGGCGACGGGCTTCGTATCTTCGCCGGGCCACTCGGCGACGGCCGCGTGGCGAGCCCGTGGGTGCCGACAGAGGTCGAGGCGAAGCTCGTGTGGGCTGCGCTCGATTGCCCCGGCGCGATCGCCGTCGGGTTTCCCGACCGAGGTGAGACGCTCCTCGGTCGCTTCGCCGCACGGATCGACCAGTTGCCGGAGGTGGGCGAGCGCTGTGTCGTCGTGGGCTGGCCGCTCGGCGAGGAGGGCCGCAAGCTCTTCGCGGGCACGGCGCTCTACGGGGATGACGGGCGGCCTCTCGCTCGAGCCCGAGCCACCTGGATCGAGCCGCTACCGCTGTAGCCGAATAGCGTTCAGGTCTTCGCGCTCGATCTCGTCTGCCCGGGCGATCAGATCCTCGATGTCGTCGTGCTCGGCGTGGATGTACCGGCCCGCGAGCGCATCGGCCCGTCCTGATGCGAGGACCCGCACGAGCTGCGGCGCGAGCTCGGGTGGAGTCCAGGGCAGGTCGTCCCCGAACCGGCTCGTCATCTCCGTCTTCACGAGGCCCGGGCTGAAGACGAAGACGGGGATGCGTCCGCGCAGCTCGTTGGCGAGCGTCTCGCCGTACCGGCAGACGGCTGCCTTGCTCGCCGCGTATGCGGTGCCCCCGGCAATGCCCGGCAGATAGGCGGAGCCGCTGCCCGTGATCACGATGCGCCCACTGCCTCGCTCCAGCATCCCTGGGATGACTGCGCGGCAACAGAGGTGCACGCCGAGGACGTTCACCTCCAAGACACGCCACCAGTCGCTCGCCTCCAGCTCCCAGGTCGAGCCGTTTCCGTCGTTGGTCCCCGCATTCGCCACGAGCAGGTCCAGATCACCGGCCTCGGCAACGGCACGCTCGACCGACACGCGATCGGCCACGTCGACCTCGACGGCCCTGCCGCCGATCTCCTCGGCGACTTCCTCGATCTGCTCGCGCGACCTCGCGCCGACGACGACCGACCAGCCGTCCTCTGCGAGAGCGCGCGCGATCCCGGCTCCGATCCCGCGGCCAGCGCCGGTGACGAATGCGACTCCCCGCTCAGACGGCATTTGCGATCTCCTCCAGTGACTCGGGGTTTTCGAGCGACGAGAGATCGCCCGGGTCGGTGCCGAGCGCTTGGGCTCGCACTGCGCGGCGGACGATCTTTGCGCTCCTGGTCTTCGGCAGCGCCGATACGAAGATCACGCGGTCGGGCTTGAACGCTCTTCCCAGCTCGCTGGCGACCGCGTCCGACACCTCAGCCTCCAGCTCGTCGCCTGCTTCGTGGCCGGGAGTGAGGACGCAAAAGATCCATGCCACCTCACCTTTTACCTCGTGGGGCACCCCCACCGCCGCCGCCTCGGCCACGGCGGAGTGCCCGACAGCGGCCGATTCCAGCTCGGCGGGCCCGATCCGCTTGCCGGCGATGTTGAGCGTGTCGTCCGAGCGCCCGTGCAGAAACCAGTAGCCGTCCTCGTCCACCGACGCCCAGTCCCCGTGCACCCACACGCCCGGCAGGCGCCGCCAGTACGTATCGAGGTACCGCTCCGGGTCGCGCCAGAAACCGCGCGTCATTCCCGGGAACGGCTTTCGGCACACGAGCTCGCCGACCTCGCCGCGAACAGAGTTGCCCTCGGCATCGACGACATCCATGGCCATCCCGAGCGCCGGGCCGCCGAGCGAGCAGGCCTTGATCGGGATCGCGACCGTCGGTGAGAGGAAGCAGGCGCCGACTTCGGTTCCCCCCGAGCAGTTGATAATCGGGCACCGGCCGCCGCCGACCTCCTCGTGGAGCCACTGGTATGGCCCCGCGTTCCAGGGCTCGCCGGTCGTGACCATCGTGCGCAGTGAAGAGAGGTCCGCTTCCGGCTCGCCGTGAGGGATCAGCGCCCGGGTGAGCGTGGGGGAGATCCCGAGCACCGACACTCGCTCGGACTCGATCAACTTCCAGAGCCGGTCTTGCGGCCAGTCGGGCGCGCCCTCGGCGAAGACGAGCGTCGAGCCCATCGCGTGGCCGCCCACCACGGTCCACGGGCCCATGATCCAGCCCATGTCGGTGACGAAGTGGATCCGGTCGTCCGGGCCGGCGTCCGCCTGGTAGCAAACCTCGCGCGCGATGGAGACCAGGAAGCCGCCCTGCACGTGAACGACGCCCTTCGGTGTCCCTGTCGTCCCTGACGTATAGGTGAGCAGGTATGGAGTCTCAGAGTCGAGCTCGGCCGGCGGGAGCTCGCCGGGGGAGTCGGCGAGGAGCTCGTCCCAGGGGGCGACGACGACGTGCTCGACGCTCGGCGCCTCCCGGCGTGCCTCATCCACGATCTCGAGCATCGGCACCGCGCGTCCGCGGCGCAGGGCGCTCTTCGCCGTGATCACGACCTTCGCCTCCGAGGCCTGAAGGCGTTGCGCGACGGCGGGAGCCGCGAAGCCGGAAAAGATCGGCACCTGAATTGCTCCGATGTGCGCGCACGCGTGCGAGGCGACCGCCACCTCCGGCGACATCGGCAGGAAGATCGCGACGCGGTCGCCCTCGTCGACCCCGAGACGGACGAGCGCCTCGGCGAGCTTCGTCACGTCGGCAGAGAGCTCGGCGAACGTCTGCTCGCGCCGCGACCCGTCCTCGCCGAGGCCGACCGCGGCAATCGCGTCCGGGCGGCGCTCAGCCCAGCGATGGACGCAGTTCCACGCGATCGTTGAGCTTGCCGCCGACGAACCACGTCGCCCACTCCGGCCCGCGCGAGAGGTCGACGACCTCGTCCCAGGGCTGCGAGAACTCGAGGCCCATGTCTTCGATCGCGGCGGGCCAGAACCACTCCGGGTCTTCTTGCGACCGTCGAACGAGCTCCCAGTAGTCGTCCACGTCGTGCTTGCGCATGAGACGGACGACGTTCGCGCGCGCCAGCGTCTCCTCGTCGGGCTGCCAGACGTACTTCGAGGCTGCTTTCACCATCCGGATTTGTTAACTTAGTGCCCGCTAACCCCCGAGGAGACCAGGCCGTTGCGCGCACGCATCTTCGCAGAGGAGAACCGCAAGTGGTGGACGCTGGGCGCGGTTGCCTTCGGCCTGTTCATGATCATGCTCGACAACACGGTGGTGAACGTCGCGCTGCCGTCGATCGGGCGCGAGTTCGACACCGGGCTCTCGGAGCTCGAGTGGGTCGTCAACGGCTATGCGCTGACGTTCGGCGTGCTGATGCTGACCGGCGGGAAGCTCGCCGATCTCCTCGGTCGGCGGCGAATCTTCATTGCCGGCCTCGCGATCTTCACGCTCGCCTCCCTTGCCTGCGGCCTGGCAGGAAGCGCCGAGTTCCTGATCGGCGCCCGCGTCGTGCAGGGAGTCGGCTCTGCGCTGATGAATCCCGCGACGCTCTCGATCATCATCGCGACGTTCCCTGCGCGTCAGCGCGGCATGGCGATCGGCATCTGGGCCGGTGTCTCGGCGATGGCGCTCGCGATCGGACCGCTCGTCGGCGGCCTCCTCACCGAGCACTTCCACTGGAGCTGGGTCTTCTTCATCAACGTCCCGGTCGGGATCCTCGCCATCGTCGTCGCCCGCCTCGTCATCGACGAGTCCCGGGACACCTCCGCCGTGCAGCGCCTCGACCTGCCCGGGCTCGTCGTCTCCGCCATCGCCCTCTTTGCGCTCACCTACGGCCTGATCGAGGCCAACGAGCACGGCTGGACCTCACCGCTCATCCTCTCGCTCTTTGCCATCGCAGCTGTGGGTCTCGTCGGCTTCGTCCTGCTCGAGCAACACCAGCAGGTGCCGATGCTCGACCTCTCGCTGTTCCGTAACCCGACGTTCGCCGGCGCAAACGCCGTGATGATGCTCGTCGGGCTCGCGATGTTCGGCGTCTTCCTGTTCGTCACCCTGTACATGCAGAACGTCCTGCGTTACTCCCCGACCGAGGCGGGTGCGGCGTTCCTGCCGATGACGATCTTGATCGTCATCTTGGCGCCGATCGCCGGCAAGCTGTCAGATCGCGTCGGATCGCGCTGGCTGATGAGTGCAGGAATGGCGCTCGTGTCCCTCTCGCTTCTGCTCGATACGCGGCTCGACGCCGCCTCCAGCTACTGGGATGTCCTGCCGCCGCTCCTCCTGGGCGGCGCCGGCATGGGGCTCGCCATGACTCCGACGACTGCCGCGGCCATGGGCTCGGTACCGATGGACAAGGCCGGAGTGGGCTCGGCCGTCCTGAACAGCATGAGGCAGGTCGGCGGCTCTCTGGGCATCGCCATCCTCGGCGCCATCGTCGCCTCCTACATCACCGTCGAGCCCCCGGATCCGCGCACTCAGGCTCAGTTCCTCGACGGGTTCCACGCCGCCCTCTACGTCGCCGCGGGGGTCGCACTCGTTGGGGCGATCGTGGCCGTCGTCACAGTCCGGAAGGTCGCCCCCGCCGAGGCGCACGCAATCCCGGAGGCCGCGTGAGCTCCAGGCTCCCGGCTGAGGAACGCAAGGCCGCGGTCCTCGACTGCGCGTGCGGGATCTTCTCGAGCGGCAGCTATCGGGGAACGACGACCGCGGAGATCGCGCGCGAAGCCGGTGTCACCGAGCCGGTGCTCTACCGTCATTTCGCTTCCAAACGAGCGTTGTATCTCGCGGTCTTGGACGAATCGTGGCGAAGGCTGCGTGCACTCTGGGACGCCGCTGTTGAAGCAGAGCCCGATCCCGGGTTCTGGGTTGGAGCAATGGGACGCGCGTACTTCGCCGCAGGAGACGCGAAGGTGAGGTGCGCGGATCTCTGGATGCAGGCGCTCATCGAGGCAAGCGACGACGCCGAGATCCGGAAGTTCATCCGGAAGCAGATGAGCGAGGTCCACGACCACGTGAGCGATGTGATCCGCCGCTCCCAGAAAGCAGGCGGCGTCCTCCCGGAACGCGACGCAAGCGCCGAAGCGTGGATCTTCATCTCGATCGGCCTCCTGGGCACAGTCGGCCGCCGAGTCGGCAGCCTGCTCGACGAAGACTTCGAAGCAATAATCGCCTCGCGCCGCAGCTGGATGACAGGCACCTAAAAACCTCCTCGGAGACCATCACCAATCCACCGCCGGAGCCGGGCTCTGCCCGGCGGGAGGCCAACTACGCCGCCCCCATTCGCGACACCGGTGACCGGCCCACTATTCGGCTACCGACCTATCCGGACCGCAAGGAGGGGGCCCACGGGGGAACCAGGGGTTCCCACGTGAAGGCGAGCGAAGCGAAGCTGGCACGCCGACTAAGGGAGTTGGGTCCCGGCTGCGGCCCCCGGACCCAATCCCTTAGCGGCGATAAAACCACCTAACCCTACGAGCGCCTTTGAGGAGGCGACGACCCGGAGGCATTTGGCTCTGCGGCCCAGCCAACGCCTCCGGGCCTTCCGTCGCCATATCGTGGCGCGTCCCTTGCATAGCGGCCTGGCGTCCGGCCGTGCTGCAAGGTGAACCTCACAATAGAACCGGATCTGGGTTAAGTCAAGTAGCTCGGTCAAGTGATTTTGCGATCCCTCACTTCACCATGGTTTTTCCTCTGGACATGACCCTTTAGGGGGATATTTTCCGATAGGAGGTTGCAGAAAAGTGAACCGTCCGCTTGACTTCGCTATGGAAGTACAAGCCGCCGTGAATCAGACCTCTCTCTCGCAAGCATCCAAGCCTGCAGCGCTCCGTCTCGGTGAGCGCCTGCGCCAGCTGCGCGTCGCCGCGGGCCTGACGCAGTCCGAGCTCGCCGGGGAGCGGTTCTCCAAGGAGTACGTGAGCCAGATCGAGCGCGGCAAGACGCGCCCGACCGGCGACACAATTGCCTGGCTCGCAAGCCGGCTCGACACGGATGCGGGGTATCTCGCACACGGTGTCTCGACCGACGAGCGTGGCCGGGTCGAAGCGACCCTCACGCGTGCCGAGGCGCTCGTCGAGGCGCATCGCTACGAAGAGGCGGTTTCCGAGTTCGAGCAGGTTCGCCCCGCGGTCGCCGCGACCGGCGCGAAGGAGCTCGAAGCGCGTCTCCTCTCCGGCGAGGCGTGGGCGAGGATGCAGCAAGGCGAGCTTCGCGAGTCGCTCGAGCTCTTCATGCGCGCGAGAACAGTCGTCGAAGGCGAGCCATTCTCGGATCTCGACCGGGCCGAGGTGCTCTACCGCCTCGGTGTCTGCCGCTACAAGCTTTCCAGCATCTCGACCGCGATCGGCCTCTTCAACGAGGCCTACACGATCGCCGAGCGCTCGGAGCTCCCGTGCGACCTCCTCCGCTCGAACATCCTCGCCTACCGCTCGCGCTGCTACCGGCGCCAGCGCGACCTCGAGGCTGCCCGTGAGGATGTCGAACGTGCGCTCGAGCTCGCCCAGTCGCTCGACGACAGCCCCACGATGGCAGGCGTCTTCGTCCAGGCCTCCCTCGTGGCCGAGCGTATGGGCCACTGGGTGCTTGCGCGGACCTATGCCGAGCGGGCAAAGAGCTTCTACGAAGAGCTGAACGACCAGCGGAACCTCGCCGGCCTGCTGAACAACCTCGGCGGGCTGAACCTCATGCTCGGAAAGCCCGAGGAGGCGATCGAGTACCTCAAGTCGTCGTACTCGACGGCGCTCGACGCCGACAGCATGGAAGAGGCCGCACAGGCGACGGGCTCCCTTGCCGCCGTCCACCTAGAGCTGAACGACTTCGAGCAAGCCGAACGCTTCGCGCGCCAGGCGCTCAGTCTTCTCGAGGGTCGCGTCGACTTCCTGCACGAGATCGGCCCCTCGCAACTCGTCCTCGGCCGCGCTTTGATGGAGCAGGGCCGCCTCGACGACGCCGAGGAGGCGTTCAAGGCAGCCGATTCGAGCTTCGAACAACTTTCTTCTTCCAGCCACCGGGCACGCTCCTGGATCGCGCTCGGCGACCTCGCCGCGCGCAGGGGCGATGACCGGTCGGCTGCCCGTCTCTACCGGAACGCCGCAGAGGCGCTCCAGGACGTCAGGTTCTAGGAAAGGAGGTGAATGCATTGCGCGCAAAGCTCGTGTTTCTCGTGCTGTTGGCATGCCAGCTCTCCCTGGTGCTCGGAGCGTTCCGGCCCGTCAGCTGGTGGGACGGCCCGTAGGTCCGAGGTTTTTCCCCCGGCCGCTCGTCTCTAGGGGTCTCTAGCGAGCGGCACCGGCCTTGTGCTCGAGGTGACGCGGGTCGCCGGGCGCAAGAGGCTTCTGCGCGAGCGAGAGCTCCCCGGCCGTCCTGCCCCGCTCCGAGGTCAAAATTTTGAATGCCCCCCGACCGTCCGGCCCCGCTCCGAGGTCGAATTGGGAGCTTCTCAAGGGGTTCTTTCGCGGTTGTCGAACGGGCAGGGAGACAAAAGCTCCTCCTCTCCCCTGACAAGCGGCGGCGGTTCTTACCGCCGCCGTCTTATCTTTCGGATGCGGTTGGGGAATGGTGGTTTTCCCCTGCACGTTTGAGGGCTATACAGTTCCCGCTCCCCCGAAGGGGTTCCTAGTGGATATGGACGCCGCCAACGTCAAGCTGACTGACCTCGCCTCTTGCGGGGGCTGCGCCGCCAAGTACTCGGCGGCGCGCCTCGAAGAGCTGCTCTCGGGCTTCGTCCCGGTCGAAGCGGAGAACCTTCTCGTCGGTCTCGGAACGCCGGATGACGCTGCCGTGTACCGGCTCGACGACGAGCGCGCGATCATCTTCACGCTCGACTTCTTCCCGCCGATCGTCGACGACCCGGGCGACTACGGATCGATCGCGGCCACGAACGCGCTCAACGACGTCTTTGCGATGGGCGGCAACCCGCTCCTCGCCCTTTCGATCGCCGCCTTTCCGGAAGAGCTGCCGATGGAGATGCTCGGTCAGATCTTCGGAGGCGCCGACGAAACGGTGCGAAAAGCCGGCGCCATGCTCGTGGGCGGCCACACGATTCGGGATGCCGAGCCCAAATACGGCCTCGCTGTGATCGGAATGGTCCATCCCGAAGGGGTCTGGACGAAGTCCAGCGCGCAGCCTGGCGACGCGCTCTACGTGACCAAGCCGCTCGGGACGGGCCTGATCATGACCGGCTATAAGCGCGGACAGGCCGGGTCGCAGCAGCTCGAGCGCGCCGTCGGCTGGATGAAGACGCTGAACAAGGACGCCGCCGACGTCCTGCGGCCAGGGAAGGTGAACGCCGTCACCGACGTGACCGGCTTCGGCCTCTTCGGGCATGCGCATGAGATGGCGGAACGAAGCGGCGTGCGCATCAGGCTCGAGTCCGAGCGATTCCCGGCGATCGACGGTGCGCTCGACATCGCGAGGAAGGGCATTCGCACGACCGGCGATCCGCGGAACCGTGACTTCGCCGGGCGTCATCTCACTCTGGAGGGCGTGCCGGACACGCTCGTAGTGCTGGGCTACGACCCCCAAACTTCGGGCGGGCTGCTCGTGTCCGCGCCAGCCGAGCGGGGCGCGGTGCTCGAGGCCGAGTTCACGGCGCGCCGTCTCTTCCTGCGCCGCATCGGCGCGGTCGAAGAGGGCTCCGGCGTCTACGTCGAGTAGGGCCACGCGTGTGAAGCGAGGGATGATGCACGGGCGGTTCCAGCCCTTCCACGTGGGGCATCTCGAGTACATGCGCGGGGCGTGGGAGCGCTGCGATGAGCTCTGGATCGGCATCACGAACCCCGATCCGGCTCGCGTGAAGCCGGAGGCGAGCGACCCGGCGCGGCACCTGCCCGAGTCGAATCCGTACACCTACGACGAACGGTTGCTGATGGTGAAGGCCGCTGCGGCCGATCTCGGTCTCGACGCGGAGCGCGTGCACGTGATCCCGTTCCCGGTCAACGAGCCGGAGCTCTGGCCGGCGTACGTGCCGGATGGGGTCACGCATTTCCTCCGGCTCTTCTCTGAATGGGGCGGCGAGAAGCTCGAGCGCTTGCGTGAGGCGGGCTACGAGGTCGTGATTCTCGACGAAGGTGCCGAGAAGGAGATCTCCGGGCGCGGACGTGCGCGAGGCGATCCGCTGCGGGCGGCGACTGGGAAGCGCTCGTCCCAGCCGGCGTCGCGAGAGTCATCCGCGAGCTCGACCGCGTGGCCGTCTAGCCCCCTGACCTGCTCAACCTAGGAATGGGCGGGCCGATTGGGGCGTCGCTTTTCGGCAGGCGTGCTTTAAGTCGCGGAAAGTGCGAAGCACTTTGCGCGAGTCCCGGGCCCGTGGCCCGGGACCTTTAGGGTCCGCGCGGTGTATCCGATCTTCGTCGTCCTCCTCGACGGGCTCGCCGACCGCGCGCACGACTCGCTTGGCGGGCGGACCGCGAACGAGGTCGCGGAGACGCCGAACCTCGACCGGTTCGCGGCGAGCGGCTCTTGCGGGCTGATCTACGGCGTCGGGCCCGGCCGGGCGCCGTCGAGCGAGATCGCGCACTGGGCGATGCTCGGCTACTGGCCCGAGGAGTTTCCAGGCCGGGCCGTGTTCGAGGCTCTCGGCGACGGGCAGGCACTCGACGCCGGGCAGGTCTTCGCGTTCGCGGCGCTTAGGCCGGCCGACAGGCGCCCCGACGGGCTCTGGCTGACCGGCCGGCCTCGGCGGGACGGCGAGGACGAGGAGGATGCCGCGAAGCTCGTCGACGCCTGCGCCGAGCTCGAGATCGACGGTTTTCGGTTCGCCCTCCAGCATCTGCGCCGGGGCGAGTCCGTGCTGCGGGTCTTCCCGGGCGCCGACGACCGGGTCACCGACACGGACGCCTTCTTCAGCGACCGCCATCCTGTGCTGCGGCCTCAGGCCCAGGTGCCCGACGCCGAGCGGACCGCGCGAGCCACCGAGGCCTGGACGCGGCAGACCATGGAGATCCTCGCCGCCCATCCGTCCAACGAGCGCCGCGCCGAGCAAGGCCTCCCGGCTCTGAACGTGATCACGCTCAAGTGGTGGGGTCGCCCGCGTCCCGTCCCAACCTTTCCGCAGCGGCACGGGCTGCACGGGAGCTTCCTCGGGGACTCGAGGTTCCTGCTCGGCATGGCCCGCGCGGTCGGGCTCGAGCCCACGTACGTATCCGAGACGGACGACTCCGCGACCGATCTGCGCGCGCGCGTAGCTCTCGCTGTCGAGCGCCTCGCAGCCGGCGACACGTTCGTCTTCGCGCATCTGAAGGCGACCGACATGGCGGGGCACACCAAGGATCCACAGGTGAAGAAGCAGACGATCGAGGCTCTCGATGCCGAGCTCGGCTCGCTCCCGACCGACCGTGCGATCGTGTGCATCACCGGAGACCACGCGACCCCGACGTATCCGGACGTGATCCACTCGGGCGATCCCGTGCCGTTCCTCGTCGCGGGCCCGGGTGTCCGGGCCGACGCCGTCGAGCAGTTCGGCGAGCTCGACTGCGCCGCGGGCATCTTCGGCCAGCTCCGCGGGCCGGACATGATGCCCGTCCTGCTCAACGCCGCCGATCGCCCGCTCTTCCTCGGCTCCAGGCCGACGCCGTTCCCTGGCGCGGACGGCTATCCCGAGCTGCTGGAACCTCTTCTGTAGGAGGGCTTGGCGGAACGCTGCTGAGTCGCCGGGCCGCGCTCGCCCCGAGGCCGCGTCCTCAGTCGCGCCCAGGCTTACTAGCCTGAACGCTCCCTGCGTCCTTGCCTCGGAACGACCATCACACCCCGACAACGAGCACCGTCCCGCCAATCCCTCCTAGAGTGATCTGAAGTGGAGGCGTCGACCGCATTCGCGCGCATCCGGAGCTTGGAGCTCTCGCCGGCGCGCTTCCTCAAGATTGCGGTCGCAAGCGCGCTCGGCCTCTGGCTGATCGTCGGCAGCGGCGCGGCCGTTCGCCTGACCGACTCGGGGCTCGGCTGCCGCGCCTGGCCCGGCTGCGAGCGCGGAGCCCCTCTGCCTGCCCGGGACATCCACGCTTTCGTCGAGTTCGGGAACCGGCTCGTCGGCGGCGTCGTGATCACGCTCACGCTCGTCGCGTGGCTGGCGGCGCGGAAGACGCCCGGCCTTCCGGGCTGGGCGCGGCGGGTCGCGTTGCTCGTCTTCCTGGGCGCGCTCGCGCAGGCGCCGATCGGATACCTCGCCGTGGCAAGCGACCTCCGTTGGCCGGTCGTGATGACACATCTCCTGCTCTCGATCGCGTTGCTCGCCGGTGCGGTCGTCCTCGTCGTCGAGGCCTTCGGGCTCCGTGACGGGCGTTCTCCTCCGTTCGTCCCGCGCGAGCTGCGGCTGCTCGCCCTCGTTTTCACGGCGGCCGGGTTCGTGCTCATCGTCAGCGGGACGTTCGCGACCGCGGCAGGCCCGCACTCGGGAGGCGGCGAGCACATCGACCGCTTCGGGGAGCTCGAGCGGACGGTGTACATCCACGGTGCGGTCGTCGGCCTCTTCCTTCTCTCGTTCCTGCTTGCGATCGGGTATCTCGCCGCCTACCGCGAGCGCTCATCGGCCCTCTTCAAGCTCGGCCTCGGCGTTCTCGGACTGCTGTTCTTGCAGATGGCAATCGGCGAGCTCCAGTGGCGCACGGAGCTCCCCTGGCAACTCGTCCTCGTCCACGTGGTGCTCGCTGCGGCGGTCTGGGCGGGCACCGTGGCGCTTGCCGCGCTCTTCTTCCGACCGCCTCGGTCGCTGCTTTCGAGCCAGCGCCTAAACTGAGTTGATGCCTGACGAGCTTCAGATCTCGAGCCGCCCGCAGCTCGAGCGGCCGATCCTGATCGGCGCCTTCCGAGGCTGGAACGACGGCGGCCAGGGCGCCTCGCTCGCTACCGGCTACCTCGCAAAGCTCTGGGAGGCGAAGCGCTTCGCAGAGATCGATCCGGAGAACTTCTTCGACTTTCAGGCGACGCGTCCTCACGTCTCGCTGGAGGACGGCCTGACGCGAAAGATCGACTGGCCCTCGACGGTCTTCTACCACGCCCGCCCGCCGGGGCTCGATCGGGACGTCGTCCTGCTCCTCGGCATGGAGCCGAACCTCCGCTGGCGCACCTTCACGCGACATGATCGTCGAGTTCCTGACCGAGCTGCATGTCGACCTCGTCGTCACGCTCGGCGCGCTCCTGGCCGACGTTCCGCACACGAGGCCGTGTCCCGTCACCGGTAGTGCGACCGACCAGGAGCTGGTGGAGCGCCTCGGCCTTTCCGCATCGCGCTACGAAGGCCCGACGGGGATCGTCGGCGTCCTCCACGATGCGTGCCGCCAGGCCGGGATCTCCTCGGCAAGCCTTTGGGCCGCGGTCCCGCACTACGTCTCGCTGACGCCGAGCCCGAAGGCCGCGCTCGCCTTCAGCGACCGGCTGGCGGACCTCCTCGGCGCGGACATCGACACGACCGAGCTGGCGGAGGCCTCCGAGAACTACTCGGAGCAGGTCTCGGAAGCGGTCGCCTCGGACCCGGACACCGCGGCGTACATCGAGGAACTGGAGCAGCGGGCAGACACGCTCGCCGAGGAGGCCGACCTCCCGTCCGGCGAGGCGCTCGCTGCAGAGCTCACGCGCTTCCTGCGCGAGCGCGACGAGAACGGCGACGACGATCCGCCGTTCGCCAGCGGGCAGTAGCGCTCTTAGCCGAAGGTGAACGCGTAGGCGTGGACGCCGGGGCTGAAGCGCAGCTCGAGCAGCCCGCTTCGTAACGACTTCAGCCGAAGGAGCGTGTAGAGACGGCTTCCGCGGACTTGCACCGTTCGCTGCGGCTTTCCGTCGAGCAGAACCTCCACCGAGCCGCGCCCGCCGAGCACGAGGTGCACCTTCTGCCCGGTGAAGGCCAACCGTAGCCGGGCGCCGAGGCCGGCGACGATCTCCTCCGGTGTCACCTTCAACGTTCCCGCGTAGGCGAGCTCGTCGGGCTGTAGCGGCCGGTTGGGGAAGCGGTAGGGGCCGAACTGGTCGGGCAGGATCGTCCGGTCCGCGAAACGCGCCAGCCGCTGGTAGCCGAGATACGTCTCCGGGGTCTGGCGGTTCCTCGGCGTCCGGTCCGAGATCCGGTTCGAGACCGGCTGCACGTTTGCGCTTTCGCCCAGGAGCGTGCGGATTCGCTCCTCGGTCGTGTCGTATTCGCCCTCGCCGAAATGGAAGTAGCGGAGGTGGCCGTTGCGGTCGATGAGGTATTTCGCGGGCCAGTACTGGTTCTTGTAGGCGTTCCACGTTCCGAAGTCGTTGTCGATCGCGACCGGGTACTCGACACCGAGCCGCCGGACGGCGCCCTCAACATTGCGCGCCACGTGCTCGAAGGCGAACTCCGGCGTGTGGACGCCGACGATGACCAGCCCGCGATCCCGATAGGTGCGGTCCCAGGCCGTCACGTGCGGCAGGGTGCGCAGGCAGTTGATGCAGGAGTACGTCCAGAAGTCGATGAGCACAACCTTGCCGCGGAGCTCCCTCATCGTGCGCGGCTCGCTGTTGATCCAGCGCGAGATGCCCGCGAAATCTGGCGCGGGCCCAAAGTCCTTCAGCGAGGAGCTTTCGGAGGCCTCGCGCGTGTTGCCTCTCAATTTCCGCAGCTCGCTTTGCGCACGGTCGTTCTCCTCGACCTTCTTCTGCAGCGCCTCCGTGTAGCCGGGGATCGCCGTCTGAAAGTGCCGGTCGAGGTTGAAGGCGATCGCGAGCGCTGTCAGGCCGACGGCGATGCCGAGCCCCTGCCGGATCCGGTGGGCGTAGGGGCGGAGCGCGTTCGCGCTTGCGCGACCGCCGAAGGCAATGAACAGCATCGGCACTGCCGCGCCGATCGCGTACGCGAGCGTCAGCACGACAGACCTGGCGCCCACGTCCTGCGTGGCGCCGACGACAGTGATCGCGGCCAGCACCGGGCCGGCGCACGGAACGAAGACGAGCCCGAGTGCCCCGCCGAGCAAGAAGCCGCCACCAAGGTCACTACTCGGCCTGCGCGTGAGCCGGAGCAGCGGCCGCTGGACGATCTCCTCGAGCCGTGGCCAGAGCAGGGTCGCCGCGACGAGGAAGAGGAGGCCGATCGCCACGTTACGGAGGAGGTCCTCGGGAAGGCCCAGCGAGCGGAGAAGCCAGACTCCGAACAGCGTGAACACCGAGAAGCTCACGATGAGCCCGGCGATGATCGCGAACGGCTTGCGGCGCCCGCCGGTCGCTCCTCCCGCGAAGATGATCGGAAGGACCGGCAGGACACACGGCGAGATGGCTGTGATGAAGCCGGCCGCGAGGCCGATTCCGATTAGAACGAGCATTGGCTCACCAGCGTACGGTCTCGGCGGTTAAACGAGCATTACGCTTCTGCCGCTCGAGCGGGCTCGCCCGTAGGGCCTGAGCCGTCCACCTGAGCGGGTTTCCGTCTTCGGCGCCGGCGCTTCGGAGCACTTGACGATGCGGCGCCTTCCTGCCCGGCCTGAGCCTCGGTCGGCGGCTGCGGACCGCCCCGGCGCTTCCGCCGTCGACGCCTTCGCCTGCTCGTGTGCGCCTTCGGCGGCGGCAGGTTCTCGGCAAGCGCATAGGCGACCTCGGAGAGGGTGCCGATCTTCTCGCGCGCGCCTTCGATCAGCTTCGTCGCCCGCGGCGTGTAGCCCTCCGCCGAGGCGAGCAGCGCGACGCCCACTTCGAGCGGGAGCTCGAGCGCCGCGTTTACGAGCTTGGCCGCGTTCTCCTCGTGTCGGTGGCCGCGCGAGTTCGCCAGCGCGCCGAGGAGCCGCTTTGCCTCCGGGAACTCGGCGCTGACGCGGCGGTCCTGCGCCTTGCGGGTTGCTTTCGCAAGCTTCCACGTCCAGCGCTCCAGGATCTGATCGGGCGCGTCCGCTTTGCCCTCGCCGACTGCGCGAAGCATGATCCGGGCGCCCTGGATCCGATCCTTCTCCCACGTTGGAGCCTGGGTGGTGAGCGTTACGAGGTCGTCGAAGTCGGCACGCTCGACGGTCATCGACACCCGGTCGGCGAGCGCCATCATCCGCAGGCGGCGATTCGGATTCTCGGCGGCGGCCGTTGCGAGGAACTGCTCCAGGCAGGCCTTGCTGGCCTTGCCCTCGGAGAGCTTCTTCACGAACTCGCCGCGTTCCTCGAAACGCACCTGCCTTCCGGCGATCGCGGCCCAGTAGCGCTGCTCGTCCTCGTCGAGGTAGCGCGGGTCGATTCGCTGCCACTCGCGTTGGATGACCGAGAGCCGGCGGCGCACGTCGGGAGTCACCGGGACGAGCCACGGCGCCGGCGAGAGCTTGCGCCTGGCGCGGCGGTTCGGGCGACGCCTCGGCGCGGGCGTGACGCGAGCGCCCTCCCGGTAGAAGTCGGCACCGAGCAGGCTGTGCAGCGAGACGGCTCGGTCGTTGTGCGTTGCGCCCTTGTTCACGAAGTCGACGACGATGCCGGCTTCCTTGCGGGGGTGCATCCGCATGATCCGGCCGATCCGCTGCTGGTAGACGCGTTTGCTCGCAGTGGGCGCGAGGTGCATGACGACCGTCGCGCGCGGCGAGTTCCAGCCCTCGGCGAGCAGCATCGCGTTGATGAGAATGTCGATCTCGCCGCGCTCGTAGCCGGCGAGAATCTCCGCCAGCTTGACCGGCGGGGTCTTGCCGCTGACCGCCTCGGCCTTCAGGCCGGCTGCGCGAAACTCCTGAGCGAGGTTGTACGCGTGCTCGACCCCGGCTGCGTAGACGATCCCCGGCGTCGAGTCGAAGCGGTCGCGATAGAGGCTCGCCGCAGCCTGGTTCAGCGCCGTGTGGTCGAGGACGGCCGCGAGGGCACGCTCCTCGAAGTCGCCCCCGACGATCGGGACCGAGTGGATGGCGGCCGCGGGCGGGACGCGCAGATTGCGCAGCGGCGCGATCAGGCCGCGGCGAGCCGCGTCCTGGAGCGGCAGGTCGTCGACCGAGGCCGGGAAGACGTCCGAGACCTGCTTCGCGATTAGCTGCTCGGTCGCAGTCATGCCGATGTAGATCGGCTCGGGGAAGCTACGGATCGCGGCACTCGTCTTCTCGCCGAGGGCGGTGTGAGCCTCGTCGGCGATCACGAGCTGGTACGTGTCGCGACTGACGTTGCCGTGGTGGCGCGCGAACCAGGCGTACGTCTGAACCGTGATCGGATTCGGCTGCGGAGAGGTCTGCCCCTCCTCGACCACCGGCGTCAGCCGGTCGCCGTAGCCCTCTGCGGCGAGCTCCCGGTTGAACTGGGAGACGAGCAGCCGGCGGTGCGTGAGGATGAGGATGCCCATCGTGCGCGAGGCCTCTACGAACCCGGCCGCGGCGATCGTCTTGCCGGACGCCGTTGGATGGCGGAAGCGGTAACGGCGAACCGCGCCGGGATCCTCGGCCGGAGAAAGCTCTTCGGGCAGCGGCTCCTCCTCGTCGTCTGTCAGCTCGACGTCCTCGTACTCCTCGTCCTCGAGCTCGACGTCGGCTGGGTCGACGAGGCCGTTGCCGTTCACGGGCTCCTCGGCGCGCTGGTTCGCGGCGATCAGCTCGGTGAGCATCCCCGCCAATGCGTCGACCTGGTGGCGGCGAAGCTCGGTGCCCGAGGCCAGAGTGGGGGGCTTCTGCGAGAGCACGCGCTCGAGGCCGAGCATGAGCGCGAAGCGGACCTTCCACTCGGATGACGGCTGCTTGCGACCGGCCTCGATCTCGGCGCTCGCCTCGTCGAGCGCATTACGCCGCGCGGTGCCCTGTGCGAGCACCTCTGCCGGCTCCTCGCCGTTGTGGAGCAACGGCTCGCCGGCCCAGTCCTCGGCACGTGTAGCTGCGGCGACTAGATCGTCCGTCGCAGGAGTTGGTGTTCGCTGCTCGGTCGTTTCCTGCATGTAAGCGGCGCGCTTCGGCCGCATACCTCCGAGATAGAGAGAGGGCGCGCTCGGAATCCCCTGTGAGCGTCGCTCCCGGAAGCATACCGGATCGGTAGGTGAAATCGGGCTCGATTACGCCGAAACCGGCGTCAGATAAGTCTCCGCTCGAGGTAGCGCGAAAGCACCGTGAGCGGGAACGAGATGATGAAGAAGACCACGAGCACAAAGCCGAAGATCCAGAACGGGTGGCCGTTCCCGGTCTGGGTCGTCAGGTTCTCGAACTGGCGGTTCCCGGCCTGCAGGAACTCGTTCACGCCGATCACGAAGGCGATCGTCGTGTTCTGGATGATGTTCACGAGCAGGCTGACCATCGGGGGCAGCAACCGGCGCAGGGCCTGAGGCACGATCACGAACGAGTTGCGGCCGATCCACCCGAAGCCGAGCGCCGCGGCCGCCTCGTGCTGCTCCTTCGGAATCGACTGCAACGCCCCACGTGTGGCTTCCGCGACCTGGGCGCTCCCCCAGAACGAGAGTGCCACAGCAGCCGACATGTATGCGTTGAGCTGAATGCTGAACGGGCCGACGTGGTAGTCCGGAAGCCAGTAGATGAAGAGGACCGTCACGAGGATGGGAAGTCCGCGCCAGACCTCGATGTAGAGCCGGATCAGCCACTGGAGCGGTCGAAACCGCATCGTGATCAGCGTGCCGAGGAGGAGTCCGACGACCAGGCTGGCCGTGACCGAGATCGCCGCAAGCCGAAGCGTCTCCGGCAAACCTTCGCGGAGCATGTACTCCGCGACAGGGCGGAACCAGTCCGGTATGAGATCCGGCATCTAGAGCGCCTCCGGCAGAGCGAGTCGCCTTTCGAGCACCCGGATCAGAGCAGAGAGCGTCCAGACGATGGCGAGGTAGACGACCGCGAGCACCGCGAACATCTCGAAGGTCTTGAACGTGAGCGACTGAATGTTGACTGCGACGTACGTCAGCTCTGCGTAGCCGATGATGTACACCAGCGAGGTGTTCTTGAGGACGGAGATGTAGGTGTTGATCGAGGACGGCAGCGCTATCCGCCCGCCGATCGGAAGGGTCACGTTGAGAAACGTCTTGAGCGGCGTGAAGCCAAGCGCGTAGCCCGCTTCGCGCAAACGCTTGGGCACCGCCTCGAATCCGGCCCGGAAGTTCTCGGTGTTGAAGGCGCCGCCCCAGATCGTGATCGAAAGCCAGGCGACGGTGAAGACCTCGAGCTGGAACCCGAGCTCGGGAGCGCCGTAGTAGAGGAGGAAGATCTGGACGAGGATCGGCGTGTTCCGGATCACCTCGACGTAAATCGCTGCGAGCTGACTGAGCACGGGAATCCGGTGGGCACGGGCGGCGCCGAGGACGATCCCGATCGCGAAGGAGCCGGCGATCCCGACCGCTGATGCCTTCATCGTGTTCTTGAAGCCGTCCCAGAGCTGGTATCGGTTGTCCCAGATGAAGGACCAGTCGAACGCCGCCAGGACTCTCATGCGGTCATAAAACACGAATGGCCGCCCCTGGAGGCGGCCATTCGTCGGTCGTTTCCCTGTTCGTCTAGGCCGGGCAGTTGTTCTCGGGTGGTGAAGCCCGTGGGTACTTCAGGTGGACCTTCGGGCCCGGAGCGTTCTTCTTGAATAGCGGGAAGAAGCGCCGTGGAATCGTCCGCCTCATGATCGCCCAGAACTGATCGCGTGCCTTCATCCCGCGGATCGCGGCATCGGCCCAGCGCTTCATGTCCGCCTCGCCCTTGCGAATCCCGATTCCCCACGGCACGTTGAGGAACCTGTGGCTCGTCATCCTGAGCTCGGGATCGTTCGCTGCCACGCCGACGAGGAACGCGTCGTCGTACATGAGCGCGTCCGCCTGTCCGTTCTTGACGGCCAGGACGCCCGCACTCGGGCTGGACACGACCTGGAAGGTCGTCTGCTTGAAGCAGTTCTTGATCCAGGTGTCGTAGATCGAGCCGGACGTGGACACGATCTTCTTGTTCACCATCCAGTCCTTGAGCTTGCCGACGACGACGGAGTTCTTGACCAGCAACTTCCCGGCCGCGCCGTAGTAGGGGACCGAGTAGTCGATCTGCTGCTCGCGCGCGAGGGTCCAGGTGAGCGTCGAGATGATCATGTCCACGCGGCCCGCTGTCAGCGTTCCGATGCGGCTCGCCGTCGTGACGCACGTAAAGTCGACCTTGCTCGCCGACCTGAACGCCCAGATCGCGAACCGGCGCGCAACTTCGACGTCATAGCCGCGATTGCGGCCGGTCGTGTCCTGCCAGCCGAACGGCGGCGTATCGCACTTGACGCCGATCTGCCACTTGCCGCGCGCCTTGACCGCCGCGGGAAGAGCAGGGAGCTTCGGTTTCGGCGGCAGCTTGGCCGCCTGGCCCGTTGTCCCCGACGGGGCGGCTGAGCCCAGAGTCGCGGCTGCTGCGGTCAGCAGCCCGACCAGGACCGTAAGAACAATGAGTCGTTTCATTCGACCTCTCCTTCGTCTGTGATTGACAATTCTTCCAAGGAATGAGCCATCTGGAGCGAGCGGCGCAAGAACCTCTTCGTCCGTTCCTCCTTCGGGTTGTCGAGCACCTCAGTCGGGACCCCTTGCTCGACGATATGCCCCTCGTCCATGAAGACCAACCGGTCTCCGACCTCGCGTGCGAACTGCATCTCGTGGGTGACCACGACCATCGTCATGCCGGAGTTCGCCAGGTCGCGCATGACGACCAGCACTTCGCCCACGAGCTCCGGGTCGAGGGCCGACGTAACCTCGTCGAAGAGCATGACGTGGGGCTCCATGACGAGAGCACGGGCGATTGCCACTCGCTGCTGCTGGCCGCCCGAGAGCTGATGTGGGTACTCGCGGGCTTTCTCGGGCAGGCCCACCCGCGCAAGAAGGTCGAGCGCACGTGCCTCGGCCTCCTTCCTGGGCATCTTCTTCACGCGGCGAGCGCCAAGCGTGAGGTTGTCGATCACGCGGAGGTGCGGGAACAGGTTGAACTGCTGGAAGACGATCCCGATCCTCTGCCGTACCTTAGGAACGTTGGCCCCGCGGGCCGTCAGCTCCTCACCTTCGAGGAAGACGCGTCCGCTGTCGATCGGCTCGAGCAGGTTGATGCACCGAAGCAAGGTGCTCTTGCCGCTGCCGCTCGGCCCGATCACGACGAGTGTCTCACCCGCTTCGACGCTCAGGTCGATCCCGTCGAGCACGACGTTGTCGCCGAAGCTCTTGTGGATCTGCTCGAGCTTGATGACCGGACCGAGTCCCGTCTCGGTTTCGGCCCTATCCTGCGCTAGCGTCGCGCTCCCCTGCTCCTCGTCCACGTAGGGGTTATAGCGGCCGGAAGCTCAGGCCGGGGCAGCCGCTCGGGCGAAGGTGCTGCCGGCGACTCGTTCTGACACGCCTGTCTGGTCGAGGTACTTCGTCAAGCCGCCCATGAAGAGAGGGAAGCCGGCGCCGAGGATGAGCGCCGTGTCGATGTCCTTCGCGGATGCGACCACGCCTTCCTCGAGCATGTGCTGTGTCTCCTGCGCGAGCGCCTCGAGCACCGCTTCGCGGATCTCGGCGACCGAGCGCGCGGGCCCTTCGCCCGAGACCGCGAACCGTTCTGGATAGGCCGCGTGCAGCGTCGCCCGGACATGGTCCGCCACCTCTTGCCCCACCATCTGCAAAAGGACCGATGGCGCCATCGGCAGGCCCAACGCCAGGATCGCCTCGTCGGTCTCGTCGACCGAGTTCCCGCGCTCGATCGCATCGAGCAGGACGACCATCATCCGCGTGAGCAGCCGGTTGACAACGAAGCCGGGAGCGTCGTTGACCAGCACGGGGCGCTTGCGGAGCTTGTCCGCGACGGCCCAGGTCGTCGCGACGGAGAGATCGTCGGTCTCCGGCGTCCGGACGAGCTCGACCAGCGGCATCATCGCGACCGGGTTGAAGAAGTGCATTCCGACGAGCCGCTCGGGCCGCTGCAACCCCTCGGCCATTGCCGTGACCGACAAGGCGGAGGTGTTCGTCGCCAGGACGCACTCGGCCGGTACGACCGCCTCGAGCTCTCCGAGCACCTGCTTCTTGACATCCAGGTCCTCGAAGATCGCCTCGATCACGAAATCGCAGTCCTCGAAGCCCTCGTAGGAGGTCGTGCCCTTGGCGAGCGCCGCGAGGGAGACCGCCTTCTGGGGATCGAGGCGTCCGCGTGCTGCCGCGTCGGCGAGGTCGTCGCGGATCGTCTCGAGCGCGCGGTCGACAATTTCCTGCTCGAGGTCGCGTAACGAGACCGGGACGCCAAGGCGGCGGATGAAGAGCGTCGCCAGTTGCGTCGCCATCAGGCCCGCGCCTGCGATTCCGACCTTCTTCACCTCTCGCGGATTCTCGTCCGGGCGACCCGCTCCCTTCCGAGCGCGGCGCTCGACGAGGTCGAACGCGTAGAGCGAAGCCTGAGCCTGCGGTGTGAACAGCAGGTCGGCGAGAGCCTCCTCCTCTGCGCGATACCCCTCCTCGAGACTCCATTTCTCGGCCCCTTCGATCAGGTCGAGTGCGCGGTACGGGGCAGGCGCCGCGCCATGGAGCGAGTCGTCGAGCTGGCGGCGGGCACGGGCGACGACCTCGGTGGTCTCGGACAGGTCAGCGTCGTCGCGAGCCGGCTGCTCGCCGGCGATTGCGATCGCCTCCTCGACCAGCCGCTCCGGTTCGGCAAGGCGGTCGACAACACCGAGCTCGAGCGCCTGCCTGGCGCTGAGCATCTTGTTCTGCCGCATCGGGTTCAGGGCGATGAGCTTCACGGCGGCTTCCGGGCCTGCGAGCCGCGGCACGAGCTGTGTCGCTCCCCAGGCCGGCACGAAGCCCAGGAGACACTCTGGGGAGGCGAAGTGGCGGACATCGTCGGCGATCACGCGGTAGTCGCAGTGCAGGGCGAGCTCGACGCCCCCGCCGAGGGCGGCTCCGTTGATCGCCGCGACGGTCGCATACGGCAGGGCGCGAATCCGTCCGAAGAGATCATGGCCTGCACGGCTTCCCTCGATCGCCTGCTCGCGTTGCTCGATGAGCGGAAACTCGTTCAGGTCGGCGCCGCCGGAGAAGCTCCCCGGCTTTCCGGTGATGACGAGCGCGGAGAAGTCGCCTTCCTCGAGCTCGGGGAGGAGCTCCGCGAGCGACCCGAGGGCAGCTCTGCCGAAGACGTTCGGGCGAGCTTTTCCTGCTCCGTCGTCCATCGTGACGAGGGCCACCGTGTCGACTCGCTCCAGGCTGAACTTGGTCACGGGTTCGGCCACCCTGGGAGTCTAGGCTTCGGAGCCATGGCGGATTGGTCCGCGCAGGTCGAGCGGGAAGTCGAGCGGTACCGCGACGGCGAGAAGCGGCTCCCCGAGGCGGCTGACTCGGATTCCCATCAGCGCCAGCTCACGCGGATGGGGAACGCTGCGGGTGGAGCGGGGCTCTCGCTTCTGATGGACGCTCGTGTCGAGGAAGCCTCGGAGTGGCTCCATCGCGCGGCCGAGAGCTACCGCGAGAGCATGGCCGAGGCTCCGCCCGGGAGCTGGGGCCGGCCGATCGGCGCGATGAAGGCTCTCGTCCTCGCAGCCGACTGGGCCGGAGCCGAGGAGGCGGCTCGCTGGGCGCTCGAGCTCGGCGCCGCCGAAGCGGAGACCCCGGTCGGCCTCTACGCGCGCAGCCTCGCGCTCCTCGTCCTGGGCCGCGATGCGGAGGCGCTGCCAGTCGCAAACTCGATCCGCGACCGGGAGGATTTCCCCCGCGACGTCGCCGACGCGCTCGCGACCCTCGCGGCCTCCGACCGGCTCGGCTACATCCTCGCGGTCGAGAGCGTCCTCGAGTCGTTCGAGACCCGCGAGGAGTACCTCGAGGACATCGCCGTGGCGGACACCGTGCTGGTGCTCCAGGCGCTTGCCGCCCGGCGAGACATCGCCGTCGAGCTAGCCTCGCCGCTTTTGCCTAGCTCTGAGTAGGCGGGTGCATGAAGGCGGTGATGATCAGCGGATCGACTCCTGCGTCCTCCAGGACGCGCGCCTTCTCGACGAGCTCCGTGATCAGCTCGATCGCCTGCTCAGGTGTTATGCGCGCGTTGACCTGCGCGCTTCTGAACTGCCCTTGCTCCCTGAACCCGAAGCCCTGCTGAACCTCCTCGAGCATCGCCGCCTGCAGGTCACCGGTGAGCCGAGACTGTAGGAGCTCAGGCCCGACGCGAACCGTCGTTGCGACGGCGCGGTAGGGCTTCTCTCGCCCTTTGCCGCCCGCGGCCCGCTCGATCAAGCCCGCGCGCATGAGCATCTTCACGTGGAAGTGCAGGTGGCCGGGGTCGACGCCCAGCCGCTTCGCGAGCTCGCGGTTCGTGAGAGCCTCCTCGCCCTCGCCGCCCAGCATCTCGAGCACCTTTAGTCGCAGCGGGTGGCCCAGCGCCTTGAGCTGCTCCGCCCGCTCGATCGTGAGGACGTCGCTTGGAGCTGAGGGGGCAGCCTCCCGCATCGGAAGCGGATATATAGAGATTTAGCAGCCGCTGTCAAGCCTGGCGGCGGCCGGGCGATCGAGCAGCGCGATCGTCTCGCCCTCCGCCGAGCGGAGAAGGCTCGCCGGCGTCGAGGGGTCGGGCAGGCCCGCGAACGCGCGCGCGACCGCATCAGCCTTTGTCTCACCGACGACGAGAAAGACGACCCGGCTCGCCCCTGAAAGCACCGGCAGCGTCATCGTCACGCGCTCCACGTCGTCCCGCGGGACTGCGATCGCCCGACGCTTTCGCTCCTCTAGGGCTAGGGAGCCCGGAAAGAGCGAGGCTGTGTGGCCGTCGTCGCCGAGACCCTGGAGTGCGAGCCCGAGAGTGACGCCGTCGAGCTTCTGGTCGTACTCCGCCGCGGCTGCTTCCCCGCCCAGCTCCCCGCGGATGCGGTGCACCTCGGCCGGCTGTCGCTCGATGCGGTCGAGCAGCGCCGTCTTGACCAGCAGAGAGTTCGAGCGCTCGTCCTCCGGCGGCACGCATCGCTCGTCGCCCCACCAGAGCTTCGCCTGGGACCAATCGGGCTCGAGCGCGGCAGCTTGTTCGTAGGCCGGGCCGGGCGTGCCGCCGCCGGAAAGCGCAATGTGCTCGCCGGCCCGCGCGGCACGGACGAGAAGCTCGGCCGCCGCAGTCTGCGCCTGTTCAGGAGAGTCGAAGACCCTGACTTCGATCAGTTGTCGCCCTCGGCGAGCTCCTGCGAGCGCTCCATCGCAGCCTGGATCGCGTTCAGGAATGCCGCGCGGACGCCCGCGCGCTCGAGCTCGCGGATCGCCCGGATCGTCGTTCCGCCGGGCGAGGTGACCATCTCGCGCAGTTCCACCGGGTGCATGTTCTCGTCGCGGAGGAGCTTCGCCGTGCCGAACATCGTCTGGACGACAAGCTGCGTCGAGACCTCGCGCGAGAGCCCGAGCAGGATCCCGGCTTCGATCATGGCTTCCGCGAGCAACGCGAAGTACGCAGGGCCGGAACCGGACACCGCCGTGACGGCATCCATGTACGGCTCGGGAACCCGGGCGACACGGCCAACGTGCGTCAGCACCTCCTCGGCCATCGCCAAGTGCTCCTCGCTCGCGTGGGCTCCGGCGCAGAGCCCGGCCATGCCCTCGTGCACCGTGGCGGGTGTGTTCGGCATCGCGCGCAACACGGGAACACCGTTGCTCAAGTGCTTCTCGATCTGAGCCGTCGGCATCGCGGCGGCGACCGAGAGCACGGTCTGGTCGGATGAGACGAGGCCGCCGACCTCGCCGAGCAGCACGTCGAAGTCCTGGGGCTTGACCGCGATCACGATGAACGCCGCGCCGGAGACGGCCTCGCTGTTCGAGAGCGTCGTCTGGACTCCGTAGCGCTCGGCAAGCTCGTCGATCCTCTCCTGACGACGGCCGGTGACCACGATCTCCTCCGGCTTGCGCCAGCCGGCACTGAGCAGCCCGGAGAGCAGCGACTCGCCGATCTTGCCGCCGCCCAGGATCGCGATTCGTCTGTCGTTTACGTCCATGCGCTGATTTTACGCTGCATATCGCGCTTTTACGCGCTCGCGCCGGACTTCGGGGCGGTTCAGCTTCAACGGCACGAGCCCGCGACCCGCCCCGGCCAGCAGGTACACGCACGCGAGGCCGGCCCACTCCTCGTAGCGGCCGAGGATCTCCGCGGTCTCCTCGGCTTCGACCCAGCGGCCTTCGATCGCCGAGCAGACCTTCAGCAGACCGAGGTCGCCGACGATGCCGCGGTCGAAGCGCCCGAGGCCCTCGCTCCAGACGACGCCGATCGAGTAGGGGCCGATCCCGCGCTCCCGCTCGAGTCTGGTCGCAGCGGCATCCGGAGGGAGCCGGCGCAGCCGCTCGGGGTCGAAGGTGCGGCAGATCCGAACGAGCGGCGTCGCCTTCCGGGCGGGAAGACCGAAGCGATAGAGCTCGGCGGGTGCGAACTGGCCGAAGTGGTGAGGAAGGGGAGGCGCCTGCAGGCCGTCGACGGACTTCGTCGTGGCATGAATGAGCCGCCATTCGATCGAACGCGCCTCGCGCGACGTGATGAGCTGGCTGACGATTGCGCGCATGAGCGCGTGCGTGACTGTCGCGGTTCGAACCGGTCGGAGCCCTTTCAGATGCCGGATCGGGCCCGCGAGGAGATCGTCGTCGCGGAAGCGCTCGAGAAACGGCGTGTGGTCGTCGTCTGCGCCGAGCACGAAGCGAAGCTGGTCGAGCCCGGGCTCGGTCTCGGTGCGGAGCACGAGCCTTCCGTCCGGAAGCTGCCGGGCCGAGACGCGCTCGCCGTCTGCCAGCAGACACGTGAGGACACCGTTGCCAAAGCGCCTGGTCGTGTCGTTCGCGCGGCGCGCGGAGAGCGCGAGCGAGTACGGACCGCGAGCCTTGATCGTCGTCTCGAGCGCCACGGTTCAACCCTACGCGCCCGGACGGCTACCGTTTCCGCCATGGCCGAGACGATCGACCCGGGCGTCGACATCGGGCACGTCCACCTGAAAGTCGCCGACATCGACCGCTCGCTCGGCTTCTACCGTGACGTCCTCGGCTTTGAGCTGAAACAGCGGATGGGCGACCAGGCGGCCTTCATCGCCGCCGGCGACTACCACCACCACATCGGGCTCAACACCTGGGAGTCGAGGGGCGGCTCGCCGCCGGCGCCGGGGACGACGGGCCTCTTCCACGTCGCCATTCGCTATCCCTCGCGCGCCGCGCTCGCGAAGGCGCTCAAGCGGTTGGTTGAGAACAGCATTCCGATCACTGGCGCTTCCGACCACGGTGTCAGCGAGGCGATCTACCTGAACGATCCCGACGGGAACGGGATCGAGCTCTACCGTGACCGTCCCGAGAAGGAGTGGCCGCGCGCTGCGGACGGGAAGGGCGTTGCGATGATCTCGCAGCCGCTCGACCTCGAGGCTCTCCTCGCCGAAGCCGACTAGCTGCGAGCCCCGGTGCTATACCTCTGGCCAGAGGAAATGGCCAAGCCGGTCGAGCAGCTCGAACAGGTGATCATTCGCTTCGCAGGCGACTCCGGCGACGGCATGCAGCTCACAGGAGGGCGCTTCGCAAGCGAGACCGCGCTCCTTGGCAACGACCTCTCGACGCTACCGGACTTCCCGGCCGAGATTCGAGCGCCGGCGGGCTCGCTCCCGGGCGTCTCCGGGTTCCAGATCCACTTCTCCGACCACGACATTCTCACGCCCGGCGACGCGCCGAACGTCCTCGTCGTCATGAACCCCGCGGCGCTGCGCACGAACCTGAAGGACCTGCCCCTCGGCGGCACGCTCATCGTCGACATCGACGCGTTCACGGATCGGAACCTCACGAAGGCGGGCTATACCGCGAACCCACTCGAGGACGGGACGGTCGACGACTACAACGTCCACGAGGTTCCGCTCACTTCCCTCACCCTCGAAGAGCTGAAGAAGGTCGACGTCACGAAGCGGGAGGCGGAGCGCTCGAAGAACATGTTCGCGCTCGGGCTCATGTCGTGGCTCTACACGCGCCCGACCCAGGGCACGATCGACTTCATCGAGTCCAAGTTCGCGAAGCGGCCCGAGATCGCCGAGGCGAATACGCGCGCGTTCAGGGCGGGGTACGCGTTCGGCGAGACGAGCGAAGGCTTCGTCACCCAGTACGAAGTCGCGCCGGCGGAGCTGGCGCCTGGGACTTACCGGAATGTGACGGGCAACCAGGCGCTCGGGCTCGGCCTGGTCGCGGCGAGCGTCCAGTCGAAGCTGCCGCTGTTCCTGAGCGCGTACCCGATCACACCGGCCTCCGACATCCTCCACGACCTCGCGCGCTACAAGAACTTCGGCGTGCGCACCTTCCAGGCCGAGGACGAGATCGCGGCTGTCGGCGCCGCTCTCGGCGCGAGCTTCGGCGGCGCGCTGGGGGTCTGCACATCCAGCGGGCCGGGCGTGATCCTGAAGCAGGAGACGATCGGGCTCGCCGTCACGCTCGAGCTGCCTCTGCTCATCCTCGATATCCAGCGCGCCGGGCCCTCGACCGGAATGCCGACGAAGCCGGAGCAGGCCGACCTGCTGGCGGTCATGTTCGGACGCAACGCCGAGTCGCCGGTGCCCGTGATCGCAGCCTCCACTCCCGGCGGCTGCTTCGACGCCGCGATCGAGGCGACACGGATCGCGCTCAAGTACAGGACGCCTGTCTTCCTGCTCTCCGACGCGTACCTCGCCAACGGCTCCGAGCCCTGGCTCCTGCCGGATGTCGGCTCGCTGCCGGACATCTCGGTCGAGTTCGCCGAGCAGCCGAACGTGGACGGCGGATTCATGCCCTACCTGCGAGACCCCGAGACGCTTGCGCGCGAGTGGGCGATTCCGGGGACTCCCGGGCTCGAGCACCGGATCGGAGGGCTCGAGAAGGAGGACGTCACGGGCAACGTCTCCTACGACCCCGACAACCATGACCACATGGTCCGCTTACGGGCGCAGAAAGTGGCCGGGATCGCGGCCGACATTCCCGAGCTCCAGGTGGACGACCCCGACGGCGCCACTCTGCTCGTGCTCGGTTGGGGCGGGACCTATGGGCCGATCCAGTCGGCTGCGCGGAGGCTGCGCAAGACGGGCAAGAACGTCGCGCATGCGCACCTGACGCACCTGAACCCGTTCCCGCGCAACCTCGGTGACGTGCTGCGCAGCTACGACAAGGTGCTCGTGCCCGAGATGAACCTCGGCCAGCTGCTCAAGCTCGTGCGCGCCGAGTTCCTCGTGGACGCGGTCGGCTACAACAAGGTGCGAGGGCTGCCGTTCCGCTCGGATGAGCTCGCCGAGGCGATCGAGGCGATGCTGTGAGCACCCGGACCGATCGGTTCCTCTTCAGCACCGGACCCGGGGTGGGTGCGCTCTGGTGGGCGCTCATCGCCTTCATCCTCGGCTTCGCAGCGATCCTCGGCCTGATCAAGGGCACCTGGTGGGCGGCGTTCCTCCTCATCCCAGCCTGTCTCCTGGCTTGGCAGGCATCGCGCGCGTTCGGGAGGCGCGAGCGGTGAGCGAGGCGTTCTCGTATGCGGAGACCAAGAACGGCAAGGTCTTCATCGCGTGGGAGGGTCGCCGCGTGACGACCTTGGCCGGTGAGGCGGCGCGAAGGTTTTCCTCGAGGGCGGAAGGCCTCGACGCGGAGGGCCTGCAGCAGTTGATGGCGCGCGCTACCGGGAACTTCAAGCGCGGGAACGAGCGATGAGGGGCCGCTTCCCGTTCGCGACGTTGATGGCGGGGGTGGCGGGCGCGGTGCTGCTTCTGTCCGGCGAGGTCGTGTGGGCGATCGTCTTCTTCGTGGTTGCGGCAGTGTTCGCGGCCATGACCCTGAGGAGCGCCAAGTGACGCGAAAACGGCGGAAACGGGAAGCTCGTGCAGCTGACCGCGAAGGACTTCAAGTCCGACCAGGAGGTGCGCTGGTGCCCGGGCTGCGGCGACTACGCGATCCTCGCCGCGATGCAGGGCTTCATGCCGGAGCTCGGCATCCCGCGCGAGCGGATCGTCTTCATCTCGGGGATCGGTTGCGCCGCGCGCTTCCCGTACTACATGCAGACCTACGGGATGCACTCGATCCACGGCCGCGCGCCGGCGATCGCGACCGGTCTCTCGACGTCCCGCCCGGACCTTTCCGTCTGGGTCGTGACCGGCGACGGCGACGCGCTCTCGATCGGCGGCAACCACCTGATCCACGCGCTGCGCCGCAACGTGAACGTGAAGATCCTCCTCTTCAACAACCAGATCTACGGGCTGACCAAGGGCCAGTACTCCCCGACGAGCCCGCTCGGGACACGGAACAAGTCGACGCCGATGGGCTCGCTCGACTGGCCTTTCAACCCCGTCTCGATCGCGCTCGGCGCGGAGGCGAGCTTCGTGGGCCGCTCGATCGACACCGACAAGAAGCACCTGACCGAGGTCCTGCGCCGGGCGGCGAACCACAAGGGGTCGGCGCTCGTCGAGATCTACCAGAACTGCAACGTCTACAACGACGGGGCGTTCGACGCGGTCAAGGAGCAAACCGAGAACCAGATCCGCCTCGAGCACGGCAAGCCGATCCGCTTCGGCGCCGAGGAGGAGCGAGGCGTGAAGCTACGGCCAGATGGCTCATGCGAGCTCGTCGACGTGGCGCAGGTGGGCGAGGAGTCGCTGCTCGTCCACGACGAGCACCACGAAGCCGCGAGCCTCGCGTTCTCGCTCTCGCGGATCTCACACACCCCGCACGGCCCGACTCCGATCGGAGTCTTCCGAGACATCGAGCGCCCGGTCTACGACGAGCTCATGGCCGAGCAGCTCGAGACGTCGAAAGCCGAGCGCGGCGAGGGCGACCTGTCGTCGCTCCTTCGCGCCGGCGACACCTGGACGATCTAGTCCGCGACTGGACGCGGCAGGGTAAGGCTGCTGCGACCCGAGCTCGTCAGCCGTGTGGACGCAGGATCGTGATCGTTCCAGCCCGGAGCCGGGGCGATGTTCGAGCCGATCGTCCTCGTCAGCGACAGCCGTTTCCGGCGCTCCATCTCGCGCGCCTCTTCCATCGAGGTCGGCACGATTCCGATCAGGACGTTGATGATGATGAACACCGTGACGAGGATGAAGGTCACGAAGTAGATCTACGACCACGGGTGCACTTCCATCGCGCGCTCCATATAGCGAGGGAAGTCCTCGAGCGTCACCAGCACGAAGAGGCTCAGCATCGCCCGCCCGATGTTGCCCCAGTCCTCCGGCAGCTCCTCTGCGAAGAGCAGCCATCCGAGCATCCCGTAGACGAACAGCATCAGGGTCATCAGGAGCAGCATGCTCCCGAGCGGCGGCAGCGACCGGACGACCGCCGGTCACCAGCACGCGCAGGTCCGGGAGGATCCGCACGACACGCACGACGCGGAGCATCGCGCGAGCCGGAGCAGGGTCGAGCTCTCCGGACGCCTGGGATGAACGCGAAACCGATCACGACGAAGTCGAAACGTTCGGCAGGACTGATCGGAAGAAGTCCTGATGTTCGTCGGCATTGGCTTCATCGCCCTCCGCACCGCTGCCGTCGCCTCGACGACGAAGAAGGCGAGGAAGAGGTCGTTCAGCAGGTTGAGCGTGTCGCCGTGATCGCGCTCGATCATCGGGATAGCGTCTGCAGGCCGAGGACGACCGCGTTCGCGAGGATCACGTCAGGACGAGGGCGGTAAACACGGGCGACTCGACGAGCCTCCAGAGCCGGTTCGGGCGCGCGGGAGGCTGCACGGCCCCAATTCTCTGTTCGGAGTCGGCTACCGCCGAACGTTGGCGAAGGTCGCCTGGCTGAGGAATCCCCCGGCCGGTTCCATCGCGACCGAGAACACCGCCACAGGGCGACCACCAACCCAGGAGACCGAGAAGTAGTCCCCGAGCATGGGTCCGAGCGAGGTGTCCGCGAGCCAATTCAGCGGCATCGAGACCGCATTGAGCTGCTGCGGGAGCGTCCACGTTGTGCCGGCATCGCTCGAGGTGACGAGGGCGACATCAGTGACTAGACACACGGCGGCTGGATTGCAGACGTTCGGCGGCCTCAGCGAGTAGTACAGCACCGCGAGGCGAGCCGTACTGCCCGCTGTCGCCGGATCGACGGCGAGCGCGGGCAGCACGTAGTCGAGCGAGCCCTCGGCCCCACCGGTTGGGATCCCGACCGGTTCCGTCCACGTGATGCCGTTTCGCGACTGGGCCAGCACGAGGTCCTCCTCGCACTGCTCACAGTTGCTCCAGGTGACGTAGACCGTCCCCTGCGAGTCGGCATCCGCGGACACGAACGGCGGCGCTCGCAGCCAGCTCGAGCCGGGGTCGTGGAGCGGGGCAACCCGAACGGGTGGGCCGAAGCTCACGCCGCCGTTGGTCGAGCGCGTCGCAGCGATCTCGTTTCCAAGCGGGGAGGTCGCGCCGAAGACCGTGTAGACGAGCACGAGGTCACCGTTCGGGCGAACGACCGGCTGGAGGCCGTTGACGCCGGCGTCCGGTCGGCCGGGGTCGACAGTCGCCGGCGCAGTCCAGGTGCGGCCGCCATCGATCGAGCGACGAGTCTCGACGAGATCCTCGTCGAAGTTCATGTACGAGATGTAGCACCGGCCCCGGAAGCGGCTCGCGGGCCAGTTGTCACAGGTGATCCATTCCTTGTCGTACTGGCCCGCGAGGTCTCTGGCCGCCCTCACCGGCAGGTTCCAGGTCAACCCGTTGCGCGAGCGGCTGACCAGCACCCCGTCACTGTCGAGGGAGGCGGCGAGCCACCAGCGGTGGGCGGCGTCGTAGGCGACCACCGGGTCGCTGACAGCGAAGGACAAGCCTGGGGGTGTCGAGAAAGACGAAAGACCGGGGAGCAAACCGCGCTTCCACGTGCGCCCGCCGTTTCGCGACGTGGCGAAGCCGATGTTCGCGGCGCCGCCATCGAGGAAGCGCCCGGACTGGAAGACGCTGACGATCGTGGAGCCGAACGAGTAGCTGTCGGGCTCCACCTGTGTCTCGTGCTGGGACTCGCTCTGCCGGTCGCGGTCGCGGGAAAGTTGGCGGCTCACGACCTCGCAATCGGCCTTGACGACGTCGGCGAGGTCGGCGTTGACGATGTCCCGGCCGCCGCCGCATTGCACCGTGTCTCGTCGCCCGTCTCCGCCCGTAGAAAGCCAGTCGGCCCCCGCGTCACCCGAGAGTCGGTCGCGTCCAGACCCTCCATTGAGGAGGTCGCGCGCGCCACGGCCCCTGAGGACGTCGTTGCCCGCGCGCCCATAGAGCTCGTCGGACTGCGCGGTCCCTCTCAACAGATCCGATCCCGGCGTCCCGCGGAAGATCGCGCCGCTTGCAGCCTGAATCGCGGTAAACCCCGTTGCGAGGAGCAGCGCCGCGCTCAGAACTTTTCGCATGCGTCACCCAGCCTACGGGCGCGCAGCGGTTTAGTCGAATGTCTACGGAGCCGACTTGCCCAGACCGTCCGGATGAAGCGTCGCGATCAGCTGCTCGACGTCCTTGACCTCGAGCAGTCGCCTGTGGTGCTCGTAGTGAGCTCTGCGGGCATCCGCTCGCCGGCGCTCGGGGCTCTTGCCGTCGCCGAAATCCAGCACGAACGGCTCTTCAGGGGCACGGTGTCTTCGTAGTCGGAGCACGAGAAACCTCCGTGTGCTCACGGCGTGACCGCACCGCCTGGGGTTATCTGTCAGTACCTACTATCGGACGATCGGGCTCGGGCCCACATCCCCTGCCTAGGTGAACAGACCGGCGACTTCACCGATCGCTCCCGTGGTCGCGCCGGCGAGGAGTGCGAACGCGGCCAGGCAGGCGAGCGTGATGACGGTCAGCACCGTCGCGTACTCGGCCATGGTCTGGCCTTCTTCGCGTGCGAGCAAGCTGTAGAGCTTCTGCATCGTGCAGACCTCCTGGACGGATCGGCGCGCCTCTGTGCCGAAAGATGGGGTACCTGGGGAATCGTCCAAACGACGCTCAGACGCGATCCCCCGCGGCAGGGATCCGGTCCCGAAACGAGCTAACGGCGCGGCTGGAGTGACTCCCAGCCGCGCCGTCATGTACGTCGGTGCGCGTTACGTGATGTAGCCGGCGACGCGGTTCAGGGCGCTGACGATATTCCCGGAAAGCAGGGCGAGGGCGCCGAAGACCGCGATCGTAATGACTGCCAGGACGACGCCGTACTCGGCCATCGTCTGTCCGTCTTCACGTGCGAGCCAGTTGTAGAGCTTCTGCATCGGAGCAGACCTCCATGGGTGGATCGGTACGGCCGCTGCACCGACGATTGCGGTGTTGCGTACATCGTTCGGAGGAGCCCGCCTGCCAATCCCTTGAAAGAGCGTTTTTGCCCCGGAACGGCGAAGCCCGCCTCTGCGGGGCGGGCTTCGCGGGGAGCGCGGGGAGGGGCGGGGAAGCTCTAGTCGTCCGTCTTGGTCGTGGAGACCGTGCGGACTACCTCGCAATTGACGTGCGTGTCCTGCTCGTAGGCGTTCAGCCAGACGACGTCATGTCCTGGCCCGCAGTCGAGCACGTCGACCTGGTTGTCACGGGCAAGCGCGTGGAGGCGGTCGTTGCCGTCGCCTCCGTTTTCGATGTCGACGCCGCGCCCGACGAAGAGCCGGTCGTTGCCGGGACCGCCTTCGACGGTGTCGTCGCCGTGCCGGCCGCGAATGAAGTCGTTGTCGTCGGAGCCGTTCAGGACGTCGTTGCCGGGTCCGCCGATGATCCGGTCGTTGCCGGCGCCGGCGTCGACGAGGTCGTTACCCCAACCGGCGTAGATCCGGTCGTTCCCGCTGAGGGCGTTAACCGTGTCGTTGCCGGCCTTGGCACGAATGAGATCGCGGGCGGGCGTTCCTGTTAGGACATCGTCGCCGTTCGTGCCACGGATCACGGTGACGTGCCTTGCCGCTGCCGCGCTGACGACGACGAGCGCGAGCAGGGACACGAGTGTGAGGAATCGGAGTTTGTTCATGGCTCCCAGTAAGAACCCCGCCCGTGAGCAGGGCGTTTTCGATCCGAAAGGATTTAGTAAGGATCGGTCTGGGGCTAGCCAGAGAGCGGTAGTCAGGCGATCAGGCTGCGCTCAGCTCGATGACTCGCTCGTCGCGAGCGTTGCGGTAGTCCGGGCCGAGCGCGTCGGTGAGCTTGCGCTCGAGCTCGCCACTCGCTGCCAGCTCCTCGACGATGTCCGCGCCGCCGATCAGCTCGCCCTTGACGAACACCTGCGGGATCGTCGGCCAGCCGGAGAGCGCCGAGAGCTCCTGCCGGAAGCGGGGGTCGGGGAGGATGTCGATCGTGGTTACGGGCGCCCCGGCCGCGCGTAGGGCCGCGAGCGCGCGCTGGGAGTTCCCGCAGGCGGCGAAGCTCGGCGATCCCTTCATGAAGAGCGTCACCTGCTCGGTCTCGATGATCTCGCTGATCTGGTCGCGAAGGCTCAAGGGGTTCCTTTCGTCTTGATGCGAAGCTCGTGGATGGAGCCGTCGGCGAGTGGCGCTGAGAGCGCGTCGTAGACGAGCTTGTGCTGGTCGACGAGGGAGAGTCCCTCGAAACGGCCGCTGGCGACGGTCACCTGGAAGTGGTCGCCGCCGCCGGTACGGTCGACGACGGAGAGCTCCGTCGCATCAGGGAAAGCCTCGGCGAGAAGCTCCTGGAGTGGATCGGTCGGCACAAGCTCATCGTAGCCCGCGAGTACGCTCTCCCCCGTGGTCCACCTGCGCGTGGTTGTCCCGCCCGGACTGGTCCGGCGTGTGCGCGACCTCCTCATTGCGTCGCCGGTGGTGGTCAACGTCATCCATCTGGAGGGCGCATCGCTCAAGCCGCGCGGAGACGTGATTCTCTGCGACGTCGCCCGAGAAGACGCGAGCGTCGTCATCGGCGAGCTCCGAGCGCTCGGGCTCGGGCAGCAGGGCAGCATCGCGATCGAAGATGTCGACACATCGATCTCGGACGTCGCTGCTCTCGCCGAGCAGGCGTCGGCGGGATCACCCGCCGACGCAGTTGTCTGGGAACAGGTCGAGGCGCGCACGTCGGAAAGCGCCGAGCTCTCCTTCAGCTTTCTCGCGTTCATGGTCCTCGCGACCCTGATCGCTGCGGTGGGAATCATGACCGACTCGCAGATCCTCATCATCGGGGCGATGGTCGTCGGGCCGGAGTTCGGTCCCCTGGCTGGCTTCTCGGTGGCCGTCGTCCAGCGCCGCCCTG
Organism: uncultured Actinomycetes bacterium; assembly: GCA_963827725.1. Taxonomy (GTDB): domain Bacteria; phylum Actinomycetota; class Thermoleophilia; order Gaiellales; family Gaiellaceae; genus VAXT01. The sequence goes on from CAWHBM010000001.1 coordinate 360,222, forward strand.
ATCTCGCACGCCGCTCGCTCACCGCGCTCGCGGTCGGCTTCCCGGTCGCGATCGTGGCCTCGCTGCTGCTCACGGTCGCTCTCCGCGCGCTCGGCCCGGCGCCCGACGCGCTGAGTGAGGCCGGTCACCCTGCGACGCTCTTCATCTCCAACCCGAACACGTTCTCGATCATCGTCGCGATCCTCGCCGGGATCGCGGGGGTCATCTCGCTGACGACGGCCAAGTCGGGTGCACTCATCGGGGTGCTCATTTCCGTGACGACGATCCCGGCGGCGGCGAACATAGGTGTGGCTGCCGCCTACGGTGACTGGGACGAGTTCTGGGGTGCGCTCGCACAGCTCGGGATCAATCTGCTTTGTCTGATTGCTGCGGGAGTGGCGACGCTCGCCCTCCAGCGTGCGGTGTACGTGCGACGGCGGGAGCGCTACCGGCGGGTGGGGCCGAGCGACTCCAGCTCCAAGCGGCGCTCGTAGCTGCTTAGAAGCTGGTACCTCCCCTCGTGGCTGCGCCGGCTGCCGGCCCTCCGCGAGGGCGGTTAGACTCGGCGTCGAGGGGGGATTACACGTTTATGGTTCGACGCCGGCGACAGGTCACCGAGGAAACCACTGCGCCCCCGCCCGGGGGTCGTTACGTGGAGGAGGAGATCGTCACCCCGCCTCCCAGGCGGCCGCTCATCTGGCCGTGGCTCGTGTTGTTGCTCGCGCTCGTCGTCACCGGAATCGCCGCCGCGTACCTCCTCACGCGTGACGAGGCGAGCTCGGCGACGCAGACGACAGTGCCCGACGTGGTGGGCCTGAGCACCACGGCCGCGACGGAGAGGCTCGCCCAGCGGGGCTACTCGGCGGTCGTTCGGGGACGGGTGAGCACCAGGCGACTGGGAACCGTGTTGACCCAGACGCCGCTCGCCGGCGTGGAGCTCGATCGCGGAAGCACGGTGACCATCGTCGTCGCCCGCGGGCCCCGGACGGTGGACGTGCCGAACGTCGTCGGCCTGCCCGTCAACCAGGGACTTGCGCGCCTTCGCTCCGCGAACCTGCAGGGGCGAAGCGTCAAGATCGACTCCTCCCAGCCGAAGGATCGTGTCGTCGGCCAGACACCGGCCGGGGGCGGTCAGGCAAACAGGGGCTCAACGGTGGTGCTCAGGGTCTCGAAAGGCCAGAGCCTCGTCACGGTCCCCTCGGTGAGGGGCGTCACCGAAGCGGCGGCCACTGCGACGCTCGCCCGGCTCGGGCTCCGCCTGAGCGTGTCGCGCATCCAAGGCACGCAGCCCAAGGGGATCGTCATCTCTCAGGAGCCGGCCGCCGGCACCAAAGCGCCGAAGGGGTCGGTCGTCGGGCTGAACGTCTCGATCGGTCCCACTTCGACGACTGGGGGTGTCGCCGTGCCGCAGGTCGTGGGCCTCAGCCAGGCGGATGCCGTCGACGCCATCGAGGGGGTCGGCCTCAAGGTCGACACGTTCCCGATCGCTTCGCGCAAGCCACGAGGAAGCGTCGTTTCGCAGCTGCCGGTTGCCGGAACGGAGGTCCCGCCCCGCTCTCAGGTGCGAATCAACATCTCGCTCGGGCCCGGCCCGCGCCCTCCGACTGCCGTTCCTGACGTCACCGGCCAGGCAGAGACCGAAGCGAGGCGCGCACTCGCCCAGGCGGGCTTCACGGTGCGAACCGTCGACCAGCCGACGACGGATCCCGCGGAGAACGGCCTCGTCGTCAAGCAGTCGCCGGTCGGCGGCGCGCAGGCTCCGGCTGGATCGCAGATCACGATCTCGGTCGGTCGCCTCCCCCGCGCGGCGGACTAGGAGGGTTTGGCGGAAAACTGCTCGTCCCCGGGGTGCGATGGTCGTTCCGAGGGCGCGGACGCAGGGAGCGCCCAGGCTAGTCAGCCTGGGCGCGACTGAGGACCCGCCCTCGGGGCGAGCAGCGCGGCCCGGGGGCTCAGCACTGTTTTGCGCCGAACCCTCCCAAGCTTCCTGCAAGCTACGGGCGTGAACCGCAACGCCTGGATCACACTCTCGGCCGCAGTCGTCGCACTGGCGGCCGCTGGCGCCGTCGCCCTCGTGCTCGTTGGAAGAGGCGAGCCCACGACCTCGGTCACCGACACGCCAAGCTCGCCCAGCCGGTCCTTCTCGCTGCCCTCTGACCCAGGACTCCTCCGCGCTGGCGCTCGGAGGCCACGACGGAAATGTGCTCGTGGGGCTCGCCGCCCGGCCCGGCGGGCCGCTGGAGGTGGCGGCGCTCCGTGCGGAGACGCCGATTGCGACGAATGCGCTCAGGATTGAGGTCGACGGGCAGCCGGTCGAGGCTCGCGCGTGCGGGGCCGGCTGCTCTCGAGTCCAGACTGCCGTCCTCGACGGCTCACCGAGGCGAGTGACCGTGCGTGGAGGCTCCGCGTCCGTCTCCTTGGACCTCCCCGCCCGCCTGCCGCCGAGCGGTACAGCGGTCTTCAGCAAGGCGCAGAAGACTATGGACGCTCTCAGCTCGTTTCGGTTCACCGAGCAGTTGAGCTCTGGCAAAGGAGGGCTCAGAACAGAGTTCGACGTCCAGGCCCCGAACCGCCTTCGTTTCCGAACCGCGGGCGACTTCCGCTCCGTGATCATCGGCCGGACCCGGTGGGACTACGTCGACGGGCGCTGGGAGCGTGCATCGTTCCCGGGCCTCGAGGTGGCGCAGATGCTGATGTGGTACCAGGCCAAGCACCCACGCGTCGTCGGCCGCCGAGCGAATGGGATCACCGAGCTGGCGGCCTTTGGGCTCCAGCCAGTGCCGGCGTGGTTCCGGCTTTCGGTCGAGCCGTCAGGGCGGGTCGTCGAGGCGGAGATGACCGCTGCCAGCCACTTCATGCTCCACCGGTACAGCGACTTCAACGGCCGGTTCGCGATCAAGCCACCGAAATGACGCATACGCATGACCACTCCCACCGAGCCGGCAGTCGGCGTGCGCTCGGTCTCGTCCTTGTCCTGACCGCCGCCTACACCGGGGTCGAGATCGTCGGCGGGATCCTGACCGGCAGCCTGGCGCTACTGGCGGACGCGGGGCACATGCTCGGGGACTCCGCGGCACTCGCGCTCGCGCTCGGTGCGGCCTGGCTGGCGTCCCGGCCGGCGACTCCTGAGCGGAGCTTCGGCTTTCGCCGGGCCGAGATCCTCGCCGCTCTCGCTAACGGCCTGGCGCTCGTCCTGATTGCGATCTGGGTGTTCGTAGAAGCGCTGCGCCGACTCGACGATCCTCCGCAGATCCTCGGCGGCTGGATGCTTCTCGTCGGGATGATCGGGCTGGCCGTGAACATCAGCGCGGCGGCGATTCTCGCCAGGGCGGCAGCGGAGAGCCTGAACGTGAAAGCAGCCCTTCGCCACGTCTTCGCCGACATCGCCGGCTCAATAGGGGTCGCAGTCGCCGCGATCATCGTCCTCACGACGGGTTGGCGGGAGGCTGATCCGATCGCGGGGCTCGCGATCGGGCTTCTGATCCTCGCCAGCTCCTGGACGATCCTCCGCGACTCGGTGGCGATCCTGCTCGAGGCGACACCGGCGGGGATCGATGCGGAGGAGGTCGGACGCCGGATGGCCGAGGCCGAGGGCGTAGTGGAGGTGCACGACCTCCACATCTGGACGATCACTTCGGGCTTCCCGGCCCTGTCCGCGCACGTGCTCGTCCGACGGGGCGACGATTGCCATGCGCGCAGGCGCGAGCTCCAGAAGCTTCTCGCCACGGAGTTCCAGCTCGACCACACGACGCTTCAAGTCGAGCATGCCGGCGAGCGAGAAGGCCTGCAAATCACCCAGGTACAGCGCGAAAACCACTAAGCACAAGGCGCCGTTTCAGAACACGGGGCCTGGGTACCCCGCAGAGGACGCCCACTCTTTTTCGCCCATTCTTCGGGGAGGTTGAAGTGAAACGGATTCTGTTGCTGTTCGGTCTACTTGCCGCGGTTGCCGCCGGTCTCGGCGCGCCCGCGAGCGGAGGCCCGCCCAGTGAGCGCTACATCGTCGTGCTTGCCAATGGGGCGCCGCTGGCGCCCGTGCTTGCGCAGCACGCCGCGCTCGGGGCGAAAGTCGACCACACCTACAGTCACGCACTCAAGGGATACTCGGCGAAGCTTTCGACGGTCGCGCTGAGCGCCGTTCGCTCTGACGACCGCGTCGCTTTCGTCTCGCCCGATCGCCTCGTGCGCGCGACCGCGCAGACGCTGCCGACCGGTACCAACCGCATCGACGGAGACACGAGCAGCACCCTCTCCGGGAACGGAAGCGGCTCGGTGAACGTCAACGTGGCGGTCCTCGACACCGGGATCGACTCCACCCATCCGGATCTGAACGTCGTCGGCGGGCGAGCCTGTGCTGCCGGCGCCGGGACCCTGGACGGCCACGGCCACGGCTCGCATGTCTCGGGCACGATCGCGGCGAAGGACGACGCGAACGGTGTCGTCGGCATCGTTCCTGGCGCCCGCCTCTACGCGGTCAAGGTGCTGAACGACGCAGGCGTGGGTCTCACCTCGGACATCGTCTGCGGCATCGACTGGGTGACGTCGACGCGCACCGACGCAGATCCGAACAACAACATCGCTGTCGCCAACATGAGCATCGGCGGAGGCGGCACGGACGACGGCAACTGCGGGCTCTCGAATGCCGACGCTGAGCATCTCGCGATCTGCAACTCGACCGCGGCGGGGGTCACATACGTCGTCGCGGCCGGGAACGACGGCGTCGATTTTCGCTCGACCGCGCCTGCTGCGTACGACGAGGTGCTGACCGTGACGGCGGCCGCCGACTACAACGGGACGCCCGGCGGCGGCGGCGCGAGCACCTGCCGCGCCGGCACGGACGACCAGTACGCGAGCTTCAGCAACTTCGCGACACTCGCGGCCGACCAGAACCACACGATTGCGGCGCCAGGGGTCTGCATCTACTCGACGCACTACCTCGGCATGTACACGACGATGTCGGGCACGAGCATGGCCTCGCCGAACATGGCCGGCACGGCGGCGCTCTGCATCTCGACCGGTGCCTGCACCGGAACTCCGGCGCAGATCATCGCCAAGCTGCGAAGCGACGCGCTGGCCTACAACCAGGCTAATCCCGGCTACGGCTTCAACGGCGACCCCGGTCGCCCCGTCAGCGGCCGCTACTACGGCTACCTGACGCGAGCCGGCACGTACTAACGCGACCTTGATCCCAGCTCGAGGGGGCCCGTCGCGGGCCTCCGCTATCCGGCTCGGCTAGTCCTCGTCGGCTCGAGCACGCCGTTGATGGCTGGCGGAGGCCAGGGCTTCGAGCCCGGCGAGGAAACCGGTCGGCACCTGCGGTGGTTCCTTGCGCCGCGCCAGCTCGGCCTGTTCTTCGGCCAGGGTGCGCTCTCGCGCTGCAAGCTCGGCGGTTGCCTGTCGCACCCGTTCGGCCTCGTCTGCCCGGCTTTGCTCGGCGGCGTCTGCCGCTTGCTCGCGGCTGACCAGCGCAACCGACCGGGCTGCGAAGTCGGCCTCCGCCTCGGCGATTGCAAGCTCGCGCGCCTCCATCGTCCGGATCGTCTCGGCCGCAGCCTGCTGCTCTTGCTCGACATCGGCCTGGAGGCGCGTCAGCGTGCGCTCGATCTCCTCGAGCGTCTTCGTCCGCTCGTCGAGCACAGCCTCGCGCTCTGCGATGCGTTCCTCGACACCCTCGACGGCAGCCGCCCGCTTCTGGATGTCGCGCTCGCGCGCGGATAGGGCAGTCGAGAGATACGCGGGATCGGGAGCCGAAGAAGACGCTCGGAGGCCGAGGCCCCGCTTGCGCCGAAGCTTGCGCTCGCGCTGCTCGACGTCGGACTGCGTCGAGTCGAGTGAGGCCTCGCGCTCCTTCACCCGGCTTTCCCGCTTCTCGAGCAGGCGCTCCTGCTGTTTGGCCTCCTCGGTTGCGACTGTCAGGGCGCGCTCCCGCCCGTCGAGCTCTCGGGCGAGCTCTGCGAGCTCCCCTGAACGGCTCTCGGTGGCGCGCAAAGTCTCCTCGAAGGAAGCGCTGCGAGCCTCGAGGGCTTCCTCGCGGCTCGAGAGGGCCTGTGCCCGCTCTTCGAGCTGCTCGTCCTCACCGGTGCGACGCTCCTCAGCGTCGGAGACCTCCTTCAGGCGGCCGTCGAGGTCGGTCAGCAGGCCTTCGCGGCTTTCGAGATTGCCGAAGCGCGCTTCGAGCTCCGCGGCTTTGGCGGCAACGGCCTCACCCTCCGTCGAGATCTCCGTGCGGAGCCGGAGGAGCTCGGACTCTCGCTTGTGCAGGGCAGCGGAGCTTTCGTCGAGCTGACTGCGGAGCGCGGTTGCGTCAGCCTCCGCCTTCGCAAGCTTCTCCGAGCGGCGCTCGAGCTCGACCGCCCGCTCGTCGAGGCTTCGCATGAGCGCGTCGGCTCGAGCGTCTCGCTCCTCGACGTCTGCCACTCGCGTAGCGAGCTCCGTCCCTCGGGTGTCTAGCTCGTTCCAGGTGGTATCGAGCTCCTTTTGGCGCTCTTCGGCCTCGCGCGCGAGCCCGTCGAGCTCGGCTTGCCGCGAGCCCAGCTCCTGCTTGCGTTGTGCCACCGCCTGCTCGGCAGCCGCGAGCTTGGCGGCGCGCTTCTCGAGCTTCGGTCCGTCGTCGGCGTGCTGAGCGACCTTCGCCTTGATCGGCGTGAACCAGTGACGCTCGGTGCGCAGCAGGCGGATCCGGCGGGCGAGACGTCGTTCTCGGAGCTCGAGCTTCCGTCCCTCGCGGTCGAGCTCGCGCTCCCGCACTTCGATCGCCTGCGCTCGTTCGCGCAGCACGAGCTTCAGCGCCTCGAGCTCCTGGTCGGGCTCGACGGGGCGCTGCCGCTCTTCCTGCTTCCGCTCGAGCACCCGCTTAGCCACCGAGGGCCCGACCCTACACGGTCTAGGTGAATTCGAGAACGAGGATTAAGATCGAGCGATCGTGGGGGAGCGACGGTTGGGTAGAGCAGGCAGCGCGGTCGTTTCGGTTGCCGCGGCCCTCGGCCTGCTGCTCGTCGGCGTCGGCTCCGCCGGCACCGTCCTCGCTCACCCGATCAGCAACGACCCCTACACGAACCCGGACAGTCAGCACGCGACCCAGGTCGAGCCCGACTCGTTCGCCCACGGCGACACGATCGTCGCGGCATTCCAGACGGGCCGGTTCTTCAGCGGCGGCGCCAGCAACCTCGGCTGGGCGACCTCGACCGACGCCGGGAGGCACTGGACGACCGGCATGCTGCCGGGCACGACGAACCACGCGGGCGGTCCCTGGGCGCGAATCAGCGACCCGGCCGTCGCCTACGACGCGCAGCACGACGTCTGGATGATCTCGGGCCTTGCTTTCGGCTCCGCCTTCTCGCCCTTCGGAAGCCCGCGCGCCATCCTCACGAGCCGCTCGACAGACGGCGGCCTCACCTGGCAGAACCCGATCACCGTGTCGCTCAGCCCGAGCACGTACGACAAGAACTGGATCGTCTGTGACAACTGGCCGTCCAGCCCGCACTACGGCAACTGCTACACGGAATGGGACGACAACGGGCAGGGCAACCTCCTGCTGATGAGCACCTCGACCGACGGCGGCCTCACGTGGGGACCGGAGCTCAGCCCGGCGGGGAGCCCGTCCGGCCTCGGCGGCCAGCCCGTCGTCCAGCCGGACGGAACGGTCGTCGTTCCCTATACCGCGAACTACGGCTCGATCCGCGCGTTCCGCTCGACGAACGGTGGCGCGTCGTGGACGAGTGCGGTGCTCGTTGCGAGCCAATCCCAGCACAACGTTGCCGGGGGCCTCCGCGATCCTCCGCTCCCGTCGGCGGAGGTCGACGGATCGGGGAGGGTGTACGTCGTCTGGCACGACTGCCGCTTCCGGTCCGGCTGTCCCGCAAACGACATCGTCATGAGCACGTCGACAGATGGAGTCACCTGGACGAACCCCCCCACGCGAATTCCCATCGATCCCACGTCGAGCGGCGTCGACCACTTCATTCCGGGCATCGGCGCGGACACGGCCACGTTCGGCAACGATGCCCATCTCGCACTGACGTACTACTACTACCCGGTGAGCAGCTGCACTCTGGGCACGTGCCAGCTCACCGCCGGTTTCGTCTCGTCGCTCGACGGAGGTGCGACCTGGACGCCGCCAACGCCCCTCACCGCCCCGATGAACTTGACGTGGATAGCGGAGACGAGCCAGGGCCGCATGGTCGGTGACTACGTCTCGACGTCGTTTACCGGTGACGGGAAGGCGCATGCGATCTTCGCGATCGCCAAGGCGCCGACGGGCAGCGTGTTCTCGGAGCGCGCCGCGGCCGCCAGCTTCGACATCACAGCCCCGCAGGTCGGCCCGAGAGTGCGTGCGGGCACCGAGCCCGTCTATCGAGCCCCGAGCCAGCCGGACGCCCGGAAGAGGCCCACCGCGAACTAGGACAAACCCGCGCGAAGGGCTAACATCGGGCGACCGTGGGGGAGAGAGGGCTGAGGGGAATCGGGACCTGGGCCGCTGCCGTCGCAATGGCCGTGGGGTTGCTCGTCGTCTCGACCGGCGCCGCCGAGACCGTTCTCGCGCACCCGATCAGCATCGACATCTACACGAACTCGGGCCCCCAGCACAAGACGCAGGTCGAGCCCGATTCGTATGCGCATGGCCAGACGATCGTCGGCGTCACGCAGTCCGGCCGGTACGTCAACGGGGGAGGCGCGAGCAACAACATGTGGGCCACTTCGCAGAACGGTGGGCAGACGTGGACGACCGGCGGCTTCCCCGGGACGACCGTCAACCAGGGCGGCACGTGGCCGAGGATCAGCGACCCGTCTATCGCCTATGACGCCGAACACGATGTCTGGCTGGCTCTCGGCCTCGGGATCGACTCGAGCGGAACCGGCCACATCTTGCTCGTCAACCGCTCGACCGACGGTGGTCTGACCTGGTCGAATCCGGTCGTCGCCGGGGAGTCGACGGGAACCTTCTGGGACAAGACCTGGATCACCTGCGACACGTGGGCCCAGAGCCCGTTTTACGGCAACTGCTACATCCAGTACGACGACAACGGCCTGGGAAACCTGATGCAGATGGTGACGTCGGTGGACGGCGGCGTGACCTGGGGCCCGATCCGAACACCGTCTGGCTCCCCGTCGGGCCTGGGCGGACAGCCCGTCGTCCAGCCGAACGGGAACGTCATCGTCCCCTACTCGGAGAACTTCGGCCCGATCAGATCGATCAGGTCGACCAACGGAGGGGCTTCGTGGTCAGCCTCGACGCTGGTGGCGACCATCACCGATCACACCGTGGCCGGCAACATGCGGTCGTACCCCATGCCCTCTGCCGAGGTGGCTGGCGACGGCACGGTCTACGTGGCCTGGCACGACTGCCGGTTCCGGTCTGGCTGCGCTGCGAACGACATCGTCTACAGCACCTCGCTGGACGGGCTTACCTGGACAACCCCGGCTCGGGTTCCGATCGACCCGATATCGAGTGGAGTCGACCACTTCCTGCCCGGGATCGCAGTCGACAAGGCAACTTCGGGCGGCACGACCCATCTCGCACTGGGCTACTACTACTTCCCGGTCAGCAACTGCACCACAACGACGTGCGACCTGACCTTCGGGTTCGTGTCGTCACTTGACGGCGGGGCGACGTGGACGACCGGGCGGCGAATCGGCGGCCCGATGAAGATCGCCTGGATCGCGGACACGAATCAGGGGCGCATGGTCGGTGACTACGTCTCGACGTCGTTCACGGCAGACGGCAAGGCGCACCCGATCTTCTCGCTTGCGAAGCTGAACGTCGGGAGCGTCTTCAGCCAGCGAATGGTCAGCGCAACGTTCGACATCACCGCTCCGCAATTGACCCCGAGCGCGAAGTCGCACACTGGGCCGGTTCTTTCACCCCCGCGCGCCAGGCCGACGCGACCCGGGCGGCTTCCTACCGCGAACTAGAACCTCCCTGCCTCGGCGACTCGCGCTACTCGCGGGGCACGTGCCAGCAGCCACTCGGTCAGATCCTCGGCCGGCAGCGGCCTGCTCAGGTGATAGCCCTGCGCGGTGTCGCAGCCGAGCTCGGCGAGGCGGATGAGCGTCTCCTGGTTCTCGACGCCCTCGGCGACGACGAGAAGCCCGAGGTTGTGCCCGAGCTCGATCGTCGAGCGGACGATGATCGCGTCGTCCTCGTCGACCTCCATGCGCGAGACGAAGCTTCGATCGATCTTGAGGACGTCCACGGGCAAGCGCTTGAGATAGTTCAGAGACGAGTAGCCGGTTCCAAAGTCGTCGATCGCGAGTGCGACGCCTCGGGCGCCGAGCTGCTCGAGGATGACCGACGTCCGCGCGGGGTCGGCGAGAATCGTGTCCTCCGTGATCTCGAGCTCGAGGCGACGGGGCTCGAGGCCGTTCGCCGCGAGGAGACGTCCGACCTCGTCCGGTAGACCGCCGTCGAGGAGGTCGCGGGAGAAGAGGTTGACTCCGACGCTGACGTCGAAACCCAGATCTCGCCAAGCTCGGCACTGACGGAGGGCGGTGTCGAGCATGTAGCGCGTGATCAGGCGGACGACGCCCGTGTGCTGGGCGAGTGGCAGGAACTCGCCAGGCCCGAGCAAGCCACGCTCCGGATGGTTCCAGCGAATGAGCGCCTCGACGCTTCGCGCCGCCCCCGTCGAGAGCTCGATCCGCGGCTGGTAGTAGACCACGAGCTCTCGCTCGTCGATTGCCCTGCGCAGCTCGCCGACGAGGGCGAGCCGGTCCGGCGAATAGTGGTCGTGCTCCCGGTCGTAGAGCTCGGGGTGATGGGTCTCCTTGCTCAGGTACATGGCGACATCCGCGTGCCGGAGCAGCGTCTCGACGTCGTCTCCGTGCTCCGGGGAGACGGCGATGCCGATCGATGCCTCGACCTCGAGAGTCAGGCCGCCGACGATGAACGGCCGCTCCATCGCTCGCTGGACGCGTGCAGAGAGTTGTAGTGCTGTGTCGGAGTCCGCGGTGCCCGGCGCGAGCACACCGAACTCGTCGCCACCGAGTCGGGCGACGGTGTCGGTGCTGCGCATGACAGAGCGAAGCCGTTGCGCAAGCAGGCGAAGTACGTGGTCGCCGCTCTGGTGGCCGAGGGTGTCGTTGATCTCCTTGAAGTGATCGAGGTCGAAGATCATCACGATCAACCCCTCGCTTCCCGCCCGGCTCTCCTCGAGAGCGGCGGCCACTCGATCGCGGAAGAGGTCGCGATTCGGAAGGCCGGTGAGGCTGTCGTGGAGCGCCTGGTGCTCGATCTCGGACATGTGGCTGCGCAGCCGGCGGGTCACCCGGCGTAGGAGTGGGAAGAGCGAGCCGTAGAGCACGAGCAGCAGGATCTCGAGAACGCCGGCAACCGGAAGGAACGCTTTCCGTGCTGCGCTCGCGATCGGCGCGTAGTCCTGGTCGAGCTCGAACGCGCCCACAGGCGTCGCGCGATCGAGACGGACGGGCGCGTAGGAGCCGAACACTTTGATCTCGGTTCCGGAGACGCTGATCGGCGAGACCCGATGCGTCTCCTGTCCGGCGAGCGCACTGCGCACGGCAGCAGGGTGTCGCGCGCGGGCTCCGATCAAGGCGTGGTTGTTCGAGTACGTGATCGTGCCGTCAGGTGCGTAGAGCGCAACGCGAAGCGCACCGGTGACGAGGACCTGCCCCTGGAAGAGCCGGTCGAGCTGCGCGCGCCTGGCGAGTGAGACTGGCTGCTGGAGATCGGAAGGCCGAAGACGATCGCGGAGGATCGACTCCGCGACGAAGCCCGTGTGGAAGGTCACTGCGCGCTCCGCCTGCTCGATTGCGTGCTGCCGGACGAAGATGAGGATCCCGGCCGCGGCGATCGCCAGGCCGAGCGCGGTGTAGACGGCGAAGCGAAGAACGAGCCGGGGCGGCTTGGGATGGGCGAGACGCTCGGTGCGAATCGGCGGCAGCTTGGTCAGGTTGTTGCCGGGAGCACGACGCCGGTTCGGTCTCGTCGGGGTCATCAGTGCCCATGCCCGTTGTCGGGATGGCCGTCGCCGTTGTGGTCGCCTTTGTCCTTCTTGTCCTTGTCGTCGTCATCGCTTTCATCGCTGTCGTCGCCGTCGTGGCCCACGTCGCTCTGCTCGTCGACGCTCTGCAGATCGTCCACCTGCTCGTCACTGCTCTGGACGTCCTCGTCGGCCTGATCGCTCTGGTCGCCACTCCCAATGTCAACCGGGTCGAAGCCGCCGATCACGCCCGGGTCGAAGGTGCCAATGTCGCCCGCGTTTGCGCCACCAACGACACTTTGGTTGGCGTCACCAATCTCACCCGGGCTCGCGCCACCAAACTCACCCGGGCTCGCGCCACCTTGCGCGATGTCGCCGTTGCCGATCTCCTCCACAGCGGGTTCGTCGCCCTGGTTCGCGCCGGCGCCGCTGTCACCCTCGTCCTGGTTCTCGTTCCCGGCTTCACCCTGCTCGCCGCCACTTGCCCTCGCTCGCGCCGCCAGAGTCGTCGCCTTGCCCGCTGCCGTCGCCATCCTCGTCCGCGACCTCCTCACTACCCGGATCCGGGTCGTTCGGGCCGCTGGCGTAACCGCCGCCAGAATTGCCGGAGGCGGGCTCCTCGACGGTGCCCGGATCGACTTCGTAGCCGGGTGGACCCCCAATCGGCTCAACCAGGTCGCCCGTGCCGCCGGCGTTGAACAAGCCAGGATCGCCGACCGGAAGACCGTCGGAGCTCGCGGCCGTCTGGTCGGAGCTGCCGGGGTCGAAGACGTCCGCTGCGCGATCGAGTGCTTGGCGGATGCTGCCCGGCGCATCGAGGGTGTCTCGCAGGCGCGCCCGGCTCAATCGGCCCAGGCTGCGCACGTCGAACATGTCCGGCGCGGCGCTCACGAGCGGCGCGGTGATGCGCTCGATCGCCTTGACCGGAATCGAGAACGTCGCGAGCGCCGTAACCGGAATCAGGAGCCCGGCCGTCACGGCCCCGCCCGCCTTGACGACGCCGACCTTGAGCAACTCCGTATACGCGCGCGGGTCCAGAGCAAGCCTGCCCAGGTCGTGGACCAGGTGCTGCCGCAGGTGTGCAACCAGGTGCCGCATGGACTCGGATAGAGACCTGGGCTGACCGTAGGGCGCTTTGGTAGAGGTCGCCTCCCCGCGAAGGGGGATGGCATCCCTCGTCCGAGGGAGAGAGTCCCCTACCTGGTCTCGAGCTTCGCGGACGCCGGGACCCGAGCGCCCAACCACGGCCTCAGCTCCGCTAGGAAAGCGGGGTCCACGGCGTGCGGAAGAGGCGACTCGCGGTAGGTGACATCGGCCCCCGCCTTCTCCAGGAGCTCCCTCGCTTGTCGGCCCCACTGGACTCCGATCACGGGATCGAAGGTGCCGTGCCCGATGGCGATCGGCGGCAGCGGGCGGTCGAAATCGAGCTCGAGCCCTTGGACCGTGGGAACGAAGCCGCTGAGGGCGATCAACCCGGCCGGCCGAGGACGGTCTGCGCCGAGGCCGAGCGCGTAGCTCATCATCGAGCCCTGAGAGAACCCGCCGAGCACAGTGCGTTCCGGTGGGATGCCCGTCTCGGAGGCGAAGCGGTCGAGAAAGCTGGACGCCAAGCGGTACGAGGGGAGGAACGTGTCGGGCGGCGGAAAGCCGAGCTCGCCGAGCACGTACCAGTGGGCCCCGCCCGGCGGCAGCGAGAGCGGCCCCCGGGGCGTCACCCCGAGCAGGCGGCGTTCCGGATCGAGCTCGTCGAGCAGGGAAAGGAGATCGTTCTCGTCCGTCCCGCGGCCGTGGAAGAGGACGAGCGCCCCTTCAGGCTCCCCCGCGGCAGGCCGCGTCCTGAAGACGAGATCGCTCAGCGCTTCGCCCAGCTCGCCCTCGGGTTTGGGAGCGGGGTGAGCACGGGCTCGACCTGCTCGCGAAGGTGCTCGAAGTTCGGCGGCAGCGACAGGCGCTCCCCGAGGTGCTCCAGCGGCTCGTCCGTCGTGAAGCCCGGGCCGAGCGTCGCGATCTCGAACAGAACGCCGCTCGGCTCGCGAAAGTAGATCGACTTGAAGTAGAAGCGATCGATCACCGGAGTCGGTGACGCACCGCCTTCGCGCGCACGCTGCTGCCATGCCTCGTGCTCTTCCTGGGTCGAGGACCACGCGACGTGGTGCACGGTGCCTGCTCCGGGGATGCCGGACTCGGTCGTCTGGTCGTACGCGTAGAAGGAGCCGCGGCGCTCGCCGCGCACCTCGAAATCGCTCGTCCCGCGGGGCTCGAAGCCCAGAGAGCCTTCGAGGAACGCGCGGCTCGTCTCGGGGTCGGACGTGAAAGCGTGCACGCCCTCGAATCCCTGAAGTGCGTGCTCGGCGGGGATCTCGGGGCTCTCCGCGACGAGCGGCTCGTCGTCGGTCTCGACGACGGCGAGGCTCGAGGCCGAGGCCCTCGGGGTCCGAGAACGTCAGGCGCCCGTCGGTGCGCGAGACCGAGACGTCTTCGCCGCGCAGCCGCTGCTCCCAGAAGTCGAGCGCCTCCTCCGAGGCGACACGCCAGACGACGCGGTTGACCATGCCGGCCCCCGCGCGTCCCCGCCTCGCGCCCGGGTACTCGAAGAACGTGATGTCGGAGCCGGCAGAGCCCCGCTCGTCGGCATAGAAGAGGTGGTAGACGGTCGGGTCGTCCTGGTTGACCGTCTTCTTGACGAGACGCAAGCCCAGCACCCTGGCGTAGAAGTCGACGTTGCCCGGTGCGTCGCCCGTGATCGCGGTGACGTGGTGGATTCCCTCGAGGCGCATCTGGCGGCTCCTTGATTTGCCTTTCCTCTAGAAAAACGAGAGCCTCAAGATCCTATTCCGGGTCTGCGGCGGGTTACTTGACGGAGCCGGCGAGCAAGCCCTGCACGAAGTAGCGCTGGAAGGCGAAGAAGACGACGAGTGGGATCGCTAGCGAGATGAAGGCTGCCGGTGCGATCAGCTCGATGTTGGCGCTGAACTGCCGTAGCTGCGAGAAGATCGCGACAGTGATCGGCTGGGTCTCGCGTCCGAACGTCAGCGCCACGAGCAGGTCGTTCCAAACCCAGAGGAACTGGAAGATGGCGAGCGACGCGATCGCCGGCAGGCCGAGCGGCAGGATCAGGCGTACGAAGATCCGGATCTCGGACGCTCCGTCGATGCGCGCCGCCTCGAGCAGGTCCCGCGGGATTCCGATGAAGAAGTTCCTGAGCAGGAAGATCGCGAACGGCAACCCGAAAGCGGTGTGGAAGAGGATGAGCCCGAGGACGGTGTCGAACAGCGAGAGAGTGTTGTAGAGGGAGAAGATCGGGATCAGGGCCATCTGGATCGGGACGACGAGGAGCCCGATGACGACGAGGAAGAGCCAGTCGCGCCCGGGGAACTCGAGCCAGGCAAAGGCGTATCCCGCGAGCGATGCGACGAGGATCGGGAGGATCGTCCCGCCGAGTGCCACATAGAGCGTGGTCAGGATCGACGTCGTGATCGCGTTGTTGTCGAAGACCTCGCGGTAGTTGTCGAACGTCGCCTCACTCGGAGCCGACAGGACCTCCCACCATCCGGTCCGACCGATCACCGACGGATCGAGCACCGACGTGAAGAAAAGGCCGAGGGTCGGCACGAGCCAGAGGACGCCGATGAACGCCAGCAGGAGGTACACCGGCGTGCGCGCGAGATTGCGGACGATCCTCGCCGAGGTCGATTCCGTGAGCACGACTTTCTCTTCGGCTGCGGCCACGCCCTACACCTCTCTCCGGAAGCGGCGGACGTTCAAGGCCAGGACCGGAATCACGAGCAGGAAGAGGAAGACCGCGATCGCCGCTCCGAGCCCGAAGTCGTTGACACCGCCGAACGACGTGCGCCACATCGCGAGGGCGATCACGTTCGCGTCGTCCTGCACAGAGCCCGGCGCGATCGCGATCACGATGTCGAACACCTTCAGGACATAGATGAGCATCGTGATGAAGACGACAGTGAGGACGGGGGCGAGCAGCGGAATCGTGATGCGCCGGAAGACGCCCCACTCCGTCGCGCCGTCCGTGCGCGCTGCCTCGAGCAGGTCGCGCGGGATCGCAGCGAGACCGGCTGCGATCACCACCATGGCGAACCCCGCCCACACCCAGATGTACGCGATCATGATCGAGGGCAGGATCAGGCCGGCACCGAGCCACGAGACCCCCGCGTAGGGCCTCGAGAAAGTCTCCGGCCCGATCGCAGCGCGATACGAGCCCGACGCGACCTCCTCGAATGCGAACGTGCCGTTGGCCTCGGTCGTCGTCTCGGCGACACCCTTCCCGCCGTCGTCGCGGAGCTCGACGGTCACACCCGGGAGCCCGAGCTCACCCTGCTCGAGCTCGCCCGCCGTGCCTCCGCCGGGCTTGAAGTCTCTCCAGACCACTCCCGTGATCCCTCCCGCGAGCGCCTCCGGCACGACGGCCTGCTCCGCGTCGGCCGGGACGTCGGCCGCTCGGATCGCCGTCAGACCGAGCTGCGCGACGCTGCCGGGCTCGAGTGGCGTCGTGAGGACGAGCCCACCCTCCGGCCCACCCTGAAGCCTGTCCGTCGACGGGTCGCGCCGCCGAGAGGACCCCTGAGGGCTTCACCGCGTCCTTCACGACCGCGACCGCGGCGTTGACCGTGCCCTGGTCGGGGTCCTTCTCGTACATCAGTCGCCAGATGACGCCCGCCGCGAACAGCGAGATCGCCATGGGCATGAAGACCGCGACCTTGAAACCGGTTGCGAAGCGCACCCGCTCGAGGAGGACGGCGAAGATGAGCCCGATCGCCGTCACGAAAGCCGGGACGACCAGGATCCAGAGGAAGTTGTTCCTGAGCGCCGTGAGGAGCGTGTCGTCGCTGAAGAGCTTCTGGTAGTTGTCGAGCCCGACGAACGTGTCGCCGCTTCGGTCGTAGAAGCTCCGGATGATCGTCCGGATCGTGGGATAGACGATCCAGACTCCGAGGAAGACGACTGCGGGCGCAAGGAACAGGGCGGCGACGCCGTACCGCTCCCGAAGGCTCGGCTTGGGCGGAGGCCCCGCTGAGGGGGCCTCCGCCGCTTGATGCGCTCACACTCATTCGCCTCGGGCTATCGGGTTACCCGAAGGCCTTTGCTGCGTCTGCCTCCATCTTCTGCGTGATGCCGTCGATGTCTTTCGGGTTCGCGACGAAGTCCGAGAAGGACTTGAAGAGGCCCTGGCCCGGAGTGCCGCCGAATGCCGAAGGCTGCAGGTCGGACATGTCGAAGCGGAAGATCTCCGCCTCTCCGAGCGCGCCCGCAGTCGCACGAGTGATCTCGTCGGGATAGACGCTTGGGTCCAGGTCCCTGTGCGGAGACGCAAACCCTCCGCGCGCGGCCCAGATCTCGGCCGCCTCGACCGTCGTCAGGTACTCGAGGAACGCGTCCGCCGCGGCGCTTTCCTTGAACTTCAGGAACAGATCGCCACTACCCACGACCGACTGGACGGAGTCCTCGATCGATGGGAACGTGAACACGTTGTAGCCCGTCTCGGGCTCGAGCGTCGTCTCGGTCACTCCGGGAGCGAAGTCGCCGATGACGACCATCGCCCCGTCAGGCGCGTCCGAGAAGACCTTGGCGACGGAATCGGGCATCTCGGTCTGCAGCGCCCCGTCCGTGCCGCCGACCATGTTGTCCGAAGCGCCCACGACGTCGGCCATGATCGTGAGGGCATCCTTCACGGACTGGTCGGTCCACGGGATCTCGTGCCTGGCCAGTTGGTCGTACATCTCTGGCCCCGCGCTGCGGATGTAGATGTTCTCGAAGAGGTCCGTCATGGGCCAGCCCACGTCGACGCCGACCGAGTACGGCGTGATGCCGGCGGCCTTGAGCGTGTCCCGAGCCTCTTTGAGCTCGTCCCAGGTCTCAGCCGGCGCGATGCCGGCCTCCTCGAACGTCGAGACGTTGTACCAAACGGTGGATTTGTTGGACCCCTTGAACATCACCCCGTACTGGGTGCCTTCGACAGCGCCCGTGTCTGCCACCGGCTCGCCGAAGGCCTCGACGACTTTCTCGCGAAGGTCGTCGATCGGCTTGATCGCGCCCTTCTCCGCGAAGTCCGCCATCAGGCCGGGCTGGCCGACGGCGGCGATGTCAGGTGGGTTACCGCCCTCGATCGCGGTGGACAGAAGCGGCGCAAGGTTGTCGCCGCCGGACGTGTACTTGACGTCCACGTTCGGATAGGCCTCGTTGAAGCCGTCGATCACGGCCTGGAACGACTTCTGCTCCTCGCCGGCCCAGATCGCCATGACCGAGATCGAGCCGGTGACGTCTTCGCTTCCTGCGGCGTCGCCGTTGCCGCCGCTATCGCCGCCGCATCCTGCTGCGGCGAACGCGAGGGCGCCGACGAGCGCCCCTACAACCAATCGGTATCTCATCCTCAGAACCCCTTTCCTACGAGTAGATGCCTTGGCTGGTCTCGACATCGAACAGGTGAACCGAGCTCGTGTCGACCGCGACGTCGATGACGTCGCCGTTCTTCACACGTGAGCGAGGCCCGAACCGGCCCACCAACGTGGTCTTCGTGTCTCCCTCCGTGGGCGCTTGAACCGTGCCTTCGTGTCCGACGTCGCGGGCCAGCTCACGGACGTCCTCCGTCAGCGCCGGCGGGGCGTCCACCTCGAAGTGCGCGATGATCTCGGAGCCAAGTGGCTCGCGCAGGACGAGGACTCCCTTGATGTGCCGGTCTTCCGGGATCTCGGGTGCCAGGCTTGCGTCTTCCAGGCTCTCCGGGCGGATCCCGAGAATGACCTTCTCCCCGTCGTAGCGCTCGGTTGCCGGGCGAGCCTTGAGGACCTCGTCGCCGAGCGTGAGCTCCTGACTGCCCACGCGAGCGATGAACTTTCCGTCCCGCTTCTCGATCGTGGCTTCGACCAGGTTCATCGCCGGCGAGCCGATGAAGCCGCCGACGAAGAGGTTGACCGGCCCTTCGTAGAGCTCCTGCGGCGGCGCCACCTGCTGGAGCTCCCCTTTCGCATGACGGCGACCCGGTCGCCCATCGTCATCGCCTCGATCTGGTCGTGGGTGACGTAGATCGTCGTCACGCCTAGTGAGTCCTGCAGGCTCGCGATCTCCGCGCGCATGTGGACCCGAAGCTTTGCGTCCAGATTCGAAAGTGGTTCGTCCATGAGGTACGCCGCCGGCTCCCGAACGATCGCGCGGCCCATCGCCACGCGCTGGCGCTGCCCTCCGGAGAGCGCTCGGGGCTTTCGATCGAGGAACTCGTCGAGCCCGAGGATGCGGGCGGCCTCGCGGACGCGCTTGTCGACCTCCTCCTTGGGCATCTTTCGCAGCCGCAGGCTGAACGCGATGTTGTCGTAGACCGTGAGGTGCGGGTAGAGCGCGTAGCTCTGGAAGACCATGGCGATGTCGCGTTCCCGCGCGGGGACGTGGTTGACGACGCGGTCGCCGATCCTGATGACGCCCTCGCTGACGTCCTCGAGGCCGGCAAGCATGCGCAGCGCCGTCGTTTTCCCACAGCCCGAGGGACCGACGAGCACCATGAACTCCTCGTCGGCGACCTCGAGATCCATGCCCGACACCGCGCGCGTTCCGTCCTCGTAGACCTTCCCCACGCCTTCGAACGTCACGCCTGCCACGGCAGCCTCCAAGTCAAAGCAGGGGCTGGACTATAGACCCAGCCCCAACTCGGTGGCTCAGGTGCTCAGGAGGCGATGCGCCGGGCGCCGGCGATTCGGCTTCCGTAGTGCGAGCCGGCCAGCCGGACGACCTCGACGAGCCGGCCCGAAGACGGGGCGTGCACCATGCGGCCCTTGCCGATGTACATGCCGACGTGCCCGAGCCCTGAGAAGAAGATCACGTCGCCCGCCTTCATCCTCGAGCGCCCCACGCGACGACCCTCGTTGTAAAGCGCATACGAGCTGTGTGGGAGGTCGATGCCGAGGTGCCGGTACGCCCAATAGACGAGCCCGGAGCAGTCGAATCCGCTCGCGGGCGAAGCGCCACCCCATCGATATGGCACGCCGACGGCCTTGAGCGCGATCGCCGCAGCACGCTCGCCGACGGTTCGTTTCCGAACGGCGCGCTTCGGGGCAAGCCGCGGGAACGGCCGGTCATCCGGTGCCCGAGTCGTGGATCCGCGGTATAGCCCGCTGGCCGTGACCGAGTCCTCGAGTGTCCCTGCGCCCGCGCAGCCGACGGCGATCGCGGCAAAAGCGAACGCCAGCAGGAAGCTGCGGAGGATGGTGGGCATAGAGGAGAACGGAGCGACGGGCCGCGAAAGATGCGCTGGCGGGCCCTGGCCTGTTCGACCGTCGCATCCTAGTTACGAAACAAGCGTTGTCCACCCCTAGCTGGGCTCAGGCGTGCCGGAATGACCCTGCAGGCCTCTAGGCGCCTTGGAACAGCTCGATTGCGTTGCCGGCCGGGTCTTCGAGCAGGATCTGCTTTCCGCCGGGGCCGCTGACGACCTCGTTTCTGAAGCTGAGACCTGCCTTCTTCAAAGCCTCGACCTCGGACTCCAGATCGTCGACTTGCACAACGATGCGGTTCCAGCCGCCGGGCTCGGGCCGGCGTCCGTCGGGCAGAGGGCGCCCTGCGGAGCTCTTGGGCCCACTCAGCCAGAGCGAGAGCCCGTCGCGCGAGACGATCGCGAAGGCCGGGCCCATCTGTTCTTCGAGCGTGAAGCCGAGGTTGTCCGTGTAAAACGCAATCGCGGCGTCTACGTCGTCAACTAGGTATCGCACAACGGCCATGGGACTTCCTTACGGGATCTTTCCGCGCAACGCCTAGGTCGGGTCACCCGCATCGTCAGGGTCGCCGGCGATGCGCCCCATCTGCACGGAGATCATGCGCGTGAGGACGTTGGTCACGGGAGCATCATGACCGTCTCCGCGAGATGAAGCAGCACCGGATGCAGTCGTCGCTCTCTCGAGCGACTCGGCCCAAAGGGTGACGCACAGCGCTCCGAGTGAGAGACTAGGACTGTGACCACGACCGCCGCCGCGATCGAGGTTGACGAGGCTGCATTTCGCGGCCCCCTCGTTCGTCCGGGAGATCCGGATTACGACCTCCATCGCAAGATCTGGAACGGCTCGTTCGACAAGCACCCTGCAGTGATCGTTCGTTGCGCAGGTGTCGCGGACGTGATCGCCGCAGTGAAGCTCGGGCGGGCGAGCGGCCTGCCGGTTGCGGTGCGGAGCGGTGGTCACTCGTTCGCGGGCCTGTCGGTGGAAGACGACGCATTGATGATCGACCTCTCTCCGATGAAGGGCGTGCGCGTCGATCCCGAGCAGCGCACGGCTCGCGTGCAAGCGGGCGTCCTGCTCGGCGAGCTCGACAGGGAAACGCAGGCGTTCGGGCTCGCGGTCCCGTCGGGCATCGTGACGCACACCGGTGTCGCGGGGCTCACGCTCGGCGGCGGGATCGGCTGGATCATGCGCAAGCACGGCTTGTCGGTCGATCAGCTCGTCTCGGTGGATCTCGTGACTGCCGACGGAGAGTTCGTCAAGGCGAGCGCGGATGAGAACCCGGACCTCTTCTGGGGCGTGCGCGGGGGTGGCGGAAACTTCGGGATCGTCACGGAGTTCGAGTTCCGCTGCGTGCCACTGGGAACGCAGGTGCTGGCGGGGCCTATCTTCTGGCCGATGGAGGCCTCGGGGGAGGTCCTTCGCTTCTATCGCGACTGGGTTGCGGATGCGCCGGACGAGTTGATGACGATCATCATCCACCGCAAAGCGCCGCCGCTGCCCTTCGTCCCGAAGGAGCTGCACGGGAAGCCGGTCGTGATGGTCATCCCCTGCTGGGTCGGCGATCTCGAGGCAGGAGAGAAGTTCATCCGGCCGCTGAGGGAGTTCGGCTCGCCGGTCGCGGACGTCTGCTCTCCGAAGCCGTATCTGGTGCACCAGGCGATGTTCGACCCAAGCTTCGTGCCTGGCCGTTGGTACTACTACAAGAGCTGCGACGTCGCCGAGCTGAGCGACGAGATCATCGACATCACCGTCGAGCACTCGCTCCAGATCGCCTCGCCGCTGACGTCCTTCCCCATCTGGCAAATGGGCGGGGCGGTCAGCCGGGTGGGCGAAGAAGAGACCTCGTTCAACGGCCGCACGGCGGGCTTCACGTACAACATCGGCGCGTCAACGGAAACGAGCGAGGGCTTCGACGAGGAGCGCGAGTGGGTGCGAGGCTTCTGGTCAGCCTTGGAGCCATGGCACGAGGGCGTGTACGTGAACTTCCTGGGCGACGAGGGGACCGAACGGGTCCGCCAGTCCTACGGGCCGGACAAGTACGACCGGCTACAGGGCTTGAAGCAGAAGTACGACCCGGACAACTTCTTCCGGATCAACCAGAACATCCCGCCCAGCTAGCCTGCCCTGGCGTGAATCTTCCGCCGGTGCCCGCGAGTCTGGAACGAGCCGCGAGTTGGTCGTGGCGGCTGCTCGTTTGCGCCGTCGCCCTGTTCGTCGCGTTTGCGGTGCTCTGGTACCTGCGCGTGATCGTGCTACCGGCGATGGTGGCGCTGACGATCGCGCCCGCGCTAGCTCCTGTCGCGCAGCTGTTCCGAAGGCGACTCGATCGGGCTGCTGCCGCGCTCGCGCTCGTCGTCGGGCTCGCGGTCGTGGCGGGTCTGGTCGCGATCGTGACGACCTCGGTGCTCGCTCAGTACGAGGAGCTCGTCGACTCGGTCTCCCGGGCGGTGGGCGACATCACGGACCGCCTTGAAGGCGAGCCGTTCAACCTCTCACTGGACCGAACCGAGGATCTCCAGTCGTCGCTCGGAGACTCCTGGCGAGAAGCCTCCAGTTACGCCGCCGCGGGCGTCCAAACAGGGGTCGGCCTGGTCACGGGCCTGGTGCTGGCGATCGCCATCCTCTACTTCATCCTTCGTGACGGCGCAGCGTTCTGGAACTGGATCCTGCGGCGCTTCTCGCCCGAGACCCGGCCGGCAGTCGACCGTGCCGGGCGGCGGGCGTGGGCTGTGCTCGGCGGCTTCATCAGGGGAACGGCGATCATCGCGGCGATCGACGCTGCGCTGATCGGGATCGGGCTCTGGCTCCTGGGCGTGCCGCTCGCGTTCGCGCTCGCCGTGCTCGTCTTCATCAGCGCGTTCGTGCCGTTCGTCGGCGCGTTCCTGTCCGGCCTCGTCGCCGTGCTTGTCGCCTTCGCAGACGGAGGGTGGCAGGTTGGGCTGGCGGCTCTGGCGATCGTGGTTGCCGTGCAGTTCATCGAAGGAAACTTCCTCCAGCCGATCGTCCAGAGCCGCACCGTCGACCTGCACCCTGCTGTCATCCTGCTCGCGGTCGCCGCCGGAGCATCGCTCTTCGGCATTCCCGGTGCCTATCTGGCGGTGCCCGTGATCGCCGTCGTGTTCGCAGTCGTCGCCTCGCTCCGGTCAGACCAGACAGCGCCCGGCGTGGTCTCGGGCGACGCGGGCTCTCGCCCGTAGAGCGCATACGAGAGCTGGCTAGGCGTCGAAGGTGAGCACGGTGCGGATGCCCTCCTGTCGTTCCATCGCGGCGAAGGCGTCGTTCACTTCGTCCAGAGGGACCTTCTTTGTGACGAGCGCGGCCGCGTCGAACTCGCCGGCGAGCCAGCGCTCGACCAGCTGCGGCACCTGTGTCCTGCCTTTGACGCCACCGAACGAGGAGCCGGCCACTCTCCGTCCGGTGATCAGGAGACGCGGGACGAGGTCGAGCGTCTCGCCCTTGCCGGCAACGCCGATCATCGTCGCGAGGCCCCACGCCTCCCGGGCGGCCTCTACAGCCTGCTGCATCACGGCAACGTGGCCGGTTGCCTCAAACGTGTAGTCGGCGCCGAAGCCGCCGGTCTCCGATTTGATCCACTCGACCGTGTCGTCGTCGGCGGCGCGCGTATCGGTGGCGCCGTGTCTTTGTGCTTCGGCCAGGCGGCTGTCGGAGAGGTCGATCGCAATGATCCGCTGAGCACCTGCGAGCCGGCAGCCGATCACCGCGCCGAGCCCGACGAGGCCGCAACCTAGGACGACGCACGTCGAGCCGGCTTCCACTTGCGCCGTGTAGAGCGCAGCGCCGAGCCCCGTCGAGAGGCCGCACGCAAAGGGCGCACAGCCGTCGAGCGGCGCCTCCCGGTTGACCTTCGCGAGCGCGATCTCCGGCACCACTGTGTGCTCCGCGAACGTCGAGGTGCCCATGAAGTGCCGGAGCGGTTCGCCGTTGCGGGCGAAACGGGTGGTGCCGTCCGGCAGGAAGCCGACCCCTTGTTGATCCCGGATCGCGACGCAGCGATTCGTCCGAGGGTTACGGCAGTGGGCGCACTCGCCGCACTCGGGCGCGAAGAGCGTCACAACGTGATCGCCCGGAGCGACGAGCGTCACACCGGGCCCGACCTCCTCGACGACGCCGGCCCCCTCGTGACCCAGGACGCAGTCCGTGTATCCCGTCGGGTCGGCGCCCGAGGCGGCGAAGAGATCGGTGTGGCAAACGCCGCAGGCCTCGAGCCGCACGAGCGCCTCGCCCGCTTTGGGCTCCGCGAGCTCGACCTGCTGAACGACGAGCGGCTGTCCGAACTCCTCGAGCACCGCAGCCCTGACCTTCATCGGTCGATCCTACGAGTCAGGCACGAACGATGCGTCAGGCGTCCACGAGAGTCGGTAGGAGATCATCACCTGATGGAGTCGATCCTCGACGCAATCGGGAACACGCCTCTCGTGCGCCTGCACCGCTGCGCGCCCCCGAACGGAGCAGAGCTGTGGCTGAAGCTCGAGCTCAGAAACCCGACCGGCTCGATGAAGGACCGGATGGCGCTCGCGATGATCGAGGGAGCCGAGCGCGACGGTTTGCTCTCCGCCGGGGACACGGTCGTCGAGTACACGGGCGGCAGCACGGGCCCGGCGCTCGCGCTCGTCTGTGGGGCGAAGGGATATCGCGCTCTGATCGTGATGGCGGACTGCTTCACCGAGGAGCGCTTCCAGCTGATGCGCGCGCTCGGCGCGGAGATCGACGTCGTCGAGTCGGTCGAGGGTCGTCCGAAGGTGACTGCGAAGGACATCGAGAACATGGTCGAGCGAGCCGCGGAGCTCGCCCGCGCGCCTGGCCACTACGCGACCGATCAGTTCAACAACCCGTACATCGTCCCCGACCACCGAGATCGTCTCGGCAGCGAGATCTGGGAGCAGACCGGGGGCAGGGTGACCGCGTTCTGCCAGGGCATGGGAACCGCGAGCTCGGTGATGGGTGTCTCGGACGCGCTCAAGCCCCACGGTGTGTTCATCCAGGCGCACGAGCCGGCGGGATCGGCGGCGATCAGCGGCGGCGAGCGCGGGACGTTTGTGATCCAGGGCTGGACGGGGCTCGTCATGCCCCACTGGGACGCCGAAAAAGTCGATCACCTGGAGCCGATCGGGGACGACGAAGCGGTCGAGATGACGGCCCGGCTCGCGCGGGAAGAGGGCATCTTCGCGGGCATCTCGACCGGGGCGAACGTGGTCGGCGCGCATCGTCTCGCCGAGCGCCTAGGCACTGACGCGGTGATCGTGACCCTGGCCGTCGACACCGGCTTCAAGTACGTGAGCGTCAGCCCGTTCGCCGAGCTGAGTTGAGGCGGCTGGCGTTCTGCGAGCTAGTCGCCGAGTGCGGCTCGCGCCGCTGCTTCGAACGGCGTGAGCGTCAGAGGGATCAGGTCCCGGATTCGCTCGTCCTTGGCAACGGTCTCGTTGCGCAATCCTTCGATGAGGGGGCGGGCGACCGAGGCTTTCACAGGCGTGACGAGGTGGAGCCAATATGACGAGAGCCGGGGCGTGAGCACGGGAACCTCGACGATCAGCGGCTGCTTGCCGCGAATGGCCCCGACCCGCTCGATCATCTCCCTGTAGGTCATCACCTCAGGCCCGCCGGCGTCGAAGCTCTCCCCGATCGCTCGCGGATCACCGCAGACCCCGGCGAGGTACTCGATGACGTCCGTGAGCGCAATCGGCTGAGTTCGGACGCCGACCCAGCGAGGGCAGACCATTGCCGGCAACCGGTCGACCAGCGCGACCATCGTCTCGAAGCCCGCGCTGCCGCGGCCGACGACGATCGCCGCGCGCACGGTCGTGAGCGGGACGGGACCAGAGGCGAGCTCTTGTTCCGTCGCGAGGCGGCTACGTAGGTGCGGAGAGAGCTCTGGCGAGTCGTCGCCGAGGCCCCCCAGGTAAACGAGCTGGCTGAGCCCCGCTCGTCCGGCCTCCGCTGCGACCGTCCTCGCCGCGGCGCGATCGCGCTCGTCGAAGTCACGCCTTCCGAGCGAATGCACGAGGTAGTACGCGACGTCGACTCCCTTCAGCGCTCTTCGCACGGATGTGGCGTCGCTGGCGTCTGCTTGCAACCAGGTAGCACCGTCCCCCTGCCGTTGCTCTCGTGACAGCGCCACGACCTCATGCGAACGTGCCAGCACGGGCAGGAGGGCGCTCCCGATCGTTCCGGTCGCTCCGAAGACTGCGACTCTCATCGCGCGTCCCGGACGAGGCGCGCGAAGAAACGGCGACTGATCAGGGAATGCACGCGTGCCTGCACCTGGAAATAGAACGCGCCCGCGAGCCGGGGGACGTACTCGGTCAGCGTCGAGCGCAGAATCACGGGGTTGCCGCTCAACTGCTCGAGCGCGAGCTCTCCGCCGGGCCGGGCGACCAGCAGCCCGCCGACGATGGGATAGGTACACGTCACGGACCCGAGAGCGGCGAGGATCGCGGGACGCCCGAGCCTGATGAGGATCGGCCCTCGACCGAACAGGCGTAGATCGACACATCCATCCACCGCGTTCGCCTGCACGAGGCGCCGCGTCGTCGCCTCGACCTCACGCCAGTAGCTCGTGGCAAGCGCTTCAGCTCCCTGGGGCGAAGACTCGACAACCGGGCGCGCTGCCGTGACCGCCTCGTGCGACGTGACGGGTTTCGAGCCGCGGGTCACGCCTTTGTCGCCGCAACGCGGTCGGCTGCGGCCAGGGGGTCTGCTTCGAGGAACGTGCCGCCTACTTTCTCGGCAAGCGTCGCGTCGGCTCCTGGCCCGGCGAGCCAAACCTTCGCGATGCTCACCACGCGGCGCAGCTCCGCTTCCGAGCTCGAGAGGCGCTCCGGCGAGGTCGCGGCGATCACGATCGCGTGGGGCCCGAGCGAGCGAGCTATTTCGGTCAGCGTGTAGAGCGGCGTGTCCTGGCCGAGGTACGTGATGCGCCACCCTCGAGCTCGCAGGGCCAGCCCGAACGAGATCAGCCCCAAGTCGTGCTGCTCGTCGGGAGCGCATGCGAGCAGAGCACGCGGGCCAGCGCCGCGGTCCCAGCCTCTCGCAAGGCCGAGCAGCCTGCCTCGAAGGAGTTGGCTGGCGAAATGCTCTTGGCCTACCGAGGCCGTTCCGTTCGCCCAGCGTTCACCAAGCTCACTCAGGTACGGCAGCAGAACATCCGCGAGCACGGTCTCCAACGCGAACTCTGCGAGGAGAATGTCGAAGGCGCTTTGTGCGGCGCTCTCGTCCAGCACGTCAAGTGCCTCGCGAAGCTCCTGCGCACGGCGTTGCAGGATCGGTTCGCGGCTTCGCCGCGGCCGCCGCCGTTCGACTCGGCTCATGGTGAGGCGGGCCGCCTCGGCGGCGGACATTCCGTTCTGCAGGTGCGAGCGCATGAGTGAGACCCGCCGTTCATCGGCGGGGGAGTAGAGACGAAACCCGCCCTCGGTGCGAGTGGGGCGGAGCAGCCCGTACCGGCGCTCCCACGCGCGGAGAAGGTCGGCGCTGACGCCCGTGCGCCGGCTGAGCTCGCCGATTCGAAGTTGCTCCGTCGGGGCTTCCATGGCTTCATTCTACAGACATTGGACAAAACTTGACAGAGATGACGCTCAACCCTGTACGGTCTCTCGACAAATGCTGTACAGAAAGGAGCACACAGTGAAGAAGCTAGACATCCTCGCCGCCGTCCTTCTCGTCGTCGGTGGGATCAACTGGGGCCTCGTCGCCGTCGCCGAGTTCGATCTCGTTGCGGCGCTCGTCGGCCTCGAGTTCGGTGAGACCAACGCAGCCAGCCGTGTCGTTTACGGCCTGGTCGGCCTCGCCGCCGCCTATCAGGTGGTTCAGCAGGGCGCCATCCGGCGTCGCTGGAGCCACGATCCGCAAGTAACAACCGCCTAGTTGAAAGGACAACGCACAATGACCAAGCTCTTCGCAGCAATCCTCACCGCCGCCCTCCTCACGTTCGCCGCTTTCGCGGCAGCGGGGACGGGCGCTGCGGCTCCGGCTCAGGAGCCGGCCGCCTCGAAGAACATCGTCCAGACCGCAGCCGCGGCCGGGCAGTTCAAGACGCTCGTCATGCTCGCCAAGCGCGCGGGACTGGCCGGCGCACTTACCAGCAAGACGAAGCTGACGGTGTTCGCACCCACGGATGCCGCCTTCAAGAAGGTGCCAAAAGCGACCTTGAGCAAGCTGCTCCGCAACCGCGCGCAGCTTCGGCGGGTGCTTCTCTACCATGTCGTCGCGGGTGATGTGAAGGCTGCCCAAGTGGTCGGGCTCAGCTCAGCCAAGACCCTTGCCGGCCCCTCCGTGCGGATCAAGGTTCGTGGCGGGAAGGTCTTTCTGAACGGCTCCACTCGGGTCGTGAAGACCGACATCGCCGCATCGAACGGCACGATTCATGTCATCAACAAGGTGCTCCTCCCGCCGGCAGGCTAGAACCGCGCTCCGGCTCCAGGAACGAACGGGCGGCCTTCGGGCCGCCCGTTTTCGTCGAGATGGTCTAAGCTCCCACTCGTGTTGAGGATGGTCGTTGCAGGGGGGCTCTCCGCCCTTGCTCTGTTGCTGGCGCCTGCTGTAGCCCAGCCTGCTTCGATCTACACACAGCCGGGCGCGGCAATTGCCCCCGCGAGCAGTCCTTCGGTCAAGCGCTTCGTCATCCACGGGATCTATACGCGGGAGCAGCGCTCCCAGCTCGTAAGCGAGGGCTACGACATCGGCGAGGCTTACTGGGCCGATCACGTCGAGCTCTACGGGAGCGACGCGCAGGCACAGACACTCGTCATGCGCGGCTTCAACGTCGTCCTGAGCGATGCCCCCGACGACTTCCCCCCGCCGGACTCGAATTACCACAACTACGCGGAGATGGTCGCCAACATGCAGGCACTTGCCGCGGCGCATCCGACCAAGGTGCGCCTGTTCTCGCTCGGGACCTCCTACGAGGGTCGGGACATCATCGGCGCGCGCATCTCGAACGACGCGACCGACAATCTCTCGGAGCCGGGTGTGTTCTACGTCGGCCAGCATCACGCACGCGAGCACATGACGGTCGAGGTCGTCCTCTCACTCATGCATCGATTCGTCGAGAAGCCGCTGCCCGCGAATCTCATCAACACTCGCCAGATCTACCTTGTCCCCACCCTGAACCCGGACGGCTCCGAGTACGACATCGCGACCGGTAACTACCGCTCGTGGCGCAAGAACCGGCAGCCAGACCAGGGCATCTACGGCACCGACCAGAACCGCAACTACACCTACAACTGGGGCTGCTGCGGGGGCTCGAGCGGCAATCGGAGCAGCGAGACCTACCGCGGCGCGTTCCCGCTCTCGACTCCCGAGGACGCGCGCATGGCCGATTTCATGACTGCGCACCCGAACATCAAGACAGGGATCAGCTACCACTCCTACGGAGACCTGATCCTCTACCCGTACGGGTACACGTTCGAGGACATCCCGCCCGACATGACGCCCCTCGACCACCAGACGTTCGTGGCGATGGGCGCGGAGATGGCGCGCACGACGAACTACACGCCGCAGCAGTCGTCCGAGCTCTACATCACCGACGGCGACTGGAACGACTGGATGTACGGAGCCATGCACCGCTACCCGATCACGATCGAGCTCAGCGGCTACGGCTACGGTTTCTATCCTCCCGACGAGTACATCCCGCAGGAGACCGCGAAGAATCACAACGCGGCGATTTTCCTCATGCGGATCGCGGACTGCCCGACGCAGATCGTCGCCGGCGGGGAGTGCTAGAGAGCATCGAGCGCGCGGCGGATGAACGACACCGCGCGCTCTAGCCGACCAAACGACTAGCCGGCTGCCGTTCTCTGCGTTGCGTCGCTCTTGCCGTACGCGTAGCCACCACCCCGCTGGACGGTGGTGAGGCCGAGGAAGATCGCGGCGAGGCCCACAACCAGATGCGGCGCCCAGACGTTGGCCGTCTCGTCGGCGAAGCCGAAGATCCACGGCGAGGCGGCTAGGAGAGCGCCCGCGGCGATATCGAACAGGTTGTGTACCGCCATCGGCACCACCTTCCAGACGCCGAGCTCGTAGTTCGTGAACAGGCTGTAGGCGATGAGCCCGATTCCGAGCACGATCGGCAAGACCGTCGCGGCGGTGTTCTCCGAGAACTGGAAGATCCAAGGTGCGGCGATGAGAGCTGCGCCCACGATGTAGTCGATCGGCGCATGGAGCTTGGTCGGGATGAAGCGCATGGAGACTCCTTTGTCGGGGCTTTGCTTCCCCTGTGATTCGCACAGCGCATCAATCCGGTTCGGTGCTTCTACGCCGGTACTTCCTGCTCGTGCTCCGCGACGGGCACACCTCGCTCGCCGGGCGCAGCGTCGCTCACGCGGAGCACGACGTTGCCGGTCTTCTGGCCGGTCTCGACGTAGCGGGTCGCCTCGACGACCTCGTCGAGCGCGTAGCGCCGGTCGATCACGGGCCGGTATTTGCCCGCGTCGACGAGCCCCTTGATGAGGTCCAGGTCCTCTTTGCGATAGCGGCCGAAGCCGAGCCGCGCACGCTTGCTCCCGAGGAACCGCGTGGCGAGAGCGAGGAGCGGCACGTGGTACATGAACCCGAGGTCGACCGTGATGAAGATCCCGCCCGGCTTCAGCGAGCCCCGACAGCGGCGGAACGAGTGCTTGCCGACCGCGTCGAAGATCACGTCATACGTCTTGCCGTTGCGGGTGAAGTCCTCGCGAAAGCGATCAAGCACCTCCGGCGCTCCAAGCGACCGCACGAGCTCGACGTCCTTCGTGTCGCACACCGCCGTCACGTCGGCCTCGAAGTGGTGCGCGAGGAGCTGGACCGCGCCCGTTCCGATCGAGCCCGCTGCGCCGTAGACGAGGACGCTCTTCCCCCGCAGCGGAGACGCCGGTCGCAAGCAGCTCAGCGCGAGCAGAGAGCCCTCGGGGATCGCCGCCGCCTCCTCGTGCGTCAGCCCGTCTGGCTTCGAGGCGATCGCGTCGCGCTCACGCACGGCCACGTACTCCGCCTGCGCACCGTGCTTGGCGCCGAAAACCTCGTCGCCGACTCGGAACTCGGTCACGGCCGCGCCGACCTCCTCGACGCGGCCTGAGAACTCCGTGCCGATGCTCGTCTGCCTCGGGCGGCGAATGCCGGTGAAGACCCGAGCGAACCGGTACTTGTCGCTGCGCACGCCCATTGCGTCGCCCCGGGTAACCGTCGAGGCGTAGACCCTGACGAGCACCTCGTCTTCCTTCGGCACAGGCCGCTCGACTTCGTCGACGCGAAGCACCTCCGGAGGCCCGTATCGATCATGGACGACAGCTCTCATTTCGTCACTTCCTTTCGTCGAGTCGGCTGGATGGGATCGAAGGGGCGCCGCGCTTCCAGGCCCGCCCGGCGCGATAGAGCTCAGCGGGTCTTCCGCCGCCCGGCCCGGGTCGCGCCGTGCGGCCGGTGGGGATCACCCAACCGTCCTCGCCCACGAGGCTGCGGCGGAAGTTCGCGGCGTCGAGCTGTACTCCCCAGATCGCCTCGTACACCGCCCGGAGCTCCGCCATGGTGAAGGTCGTACCGACGAAGGCCGTCGCGATGCCCGACACCTCGAGCTCGACCCGGACGCGCTCGACGGCGTCGCGGACGACTCGCAGGTGGTCGAACGCGAGCTCGATCCTCCCCTCGAGGACGTTCGAGACGGGGACGAGCTCGGCGTGTGCTGCGTCGGTGCCCGCGACGACCGCTCCCACGTCGCGAAGAACGGCGAGGTACCCGACGGTGACGACGTTCATCCGCGGGTCTCGTCCGGGATCGCCGTAGGCGCCGAACTGGGTCAGCAGACTGGGGACGTCGACGCCGGTCTCCTCGGAGAGCTCGCGTCTCGCCGCCTCGTCCAGCGTCTCTTCAGGACGCTTGAACCCACCGGGAATCGCCCACATGCCCTTGAACGGCTCTTCCCCTCTACGGACGAGGAGGGCGTGCAGCACGCCTTCGGCCATGGTCAGGATGACGACGTCCACCGTGACGGCGAAGGCCGGGAACTTGCTCGCGTCGTACCCGGGCGGGACGTTCGGCTTCGGTGTTCTTGTCGCCATGACTCTTACCTTTGCACAAGGTTGTAGTCATGTCAACCAAAACCCGACCAACGCCTAGGAGGAGATCAGGCCGGTAGAAGCCGTGCAGTCCACGTCGCGCGCAGGGTCGAGGCGTCCGCCGGCTTCCGCGTGTACTCCTCGCCGACCGCGGTCACCGTGAAGCCCGCGTCGTCGAGGGAGGCACGGACATCGGCATCCGTGTGGAAGTACTGCCGGTGCTGCTCGCAGAAGGGGTCACCGTCACGGGCGCGTGAGCTCGATCCTGGTGTCGCACGTGCGATCTCCGGGATCCACCACGCTGCTGATCACGAAGGCGTTCCCGGCCGATTCACCGGCGACGACGGGGTTGGAGATGGTGAAGTCCATCATCCCGTCGGTGTGGAGATCGAAGACGAGCCACCCTGCGGGCCGAAGCCCGAGCGCGACCGCGGCCATCGTCAGTCGCAGCTCATCCGGAGTGAGGTAGTTGAAGCCGTCGAACGTGCAGACCGCCGCGTCGAAGACACCTTCGACCGTCAAGTCGGGGAGGGTCATCCGGCTCAAGGCCACCTCTGGGCCGAGGCGCTCGCGAGCGCGAGCCAGCATCACCTCGGACGCGTCGACGCCTTCGACGAGATAACCCCGTGCGATCAGCTCGGCCGCAAGGAGGCCGGTGCCGCAGCCGAGATCGAGCACCGAGCGTACGCCCTCCGGGTCGGTGCCCCACAGTTCATCGAGGAACGAGGCCCAGCGGTCATAGCAGGGGTCGACGACGATCTCGTCGTAGACCCCTGCGAGCCGCGAGTAAGCCTCGACCTGCCTCACCGGTCCGCGGATGCGGTCCGGTCAGATGCCGAGAGCTTTGGCCTTGGCGGCCGCGAACTCTTCATCGGTAAGGACGCCCTGGGCGTGAAGCTGCGCCAGGTCCTCGAGCTTTGCGGTCGCGTCGTCCGCTGCCGGCGGCGGCGGTGCCTGCTCCGCGTACTGCGGCGGTGCCTGCTGCGCGTACTGCTGAGCGTCCTGCTCTGCGAACTTGGCGTCTTGACGACGCGCCACGCGCCCGGACACGGCGGTGGCGGTTCCCGCAACGACTGCGGTGCGGGCTGCCATGCGTAGAAGTCCCATGTCGTTTCCTTTCGGTCTCGAAGTGGACGGGGTCTAGCTTGCCTCGAAGGCTTGCACGACGTCTACCGGGATCCGGATCGAGTCGATCAGCACAGCGTCTGCAGCCTGGAGGGCGTCGACCACCTTCGCCGCCCAGAGATTCTCGAATGCGATCAGGAGGGCCGAGCTGTTGGCCGGGAGGTCGTCGCTGACCTCTTCGGCGTCCTCGGGCCCCAACGCACCGGGCTTCGCGACGTCAATGGCGAGGAACGCCGCGCCATCCTCGCCGATGTCCGCTGCTTCGATCGTCGTCGTGGCGCCGTCTTCGTCCTTCATCACGAAGAGAAGATCGAGGACGCGGATCGTGCCGTTCTCCGTGAGCTCCATGATCGCCGGCGCGATACGCCCGCTGAACTTGTTGCCCGGAAAGCCAATGATGTATACGTCGACGGGGCCGACTGCCATGTATTTCTCCTTGTTAGGACAGCGCTTCCAGCGTGAGGACGAGCTCGAACGGGTCCCCCATAGGGCGCCCGAGCGCGCCTTCTCGTTCCGTGGCAAGTATACGCCGCGTCTTTCGACGACCGCAGCTTTCTTGTCCGTAACGACAAGTCGGATCGTGTTCCAGGACAATCGCGGTTCATGACCGCGATCCCCGACATTCGGTACGTGCGCAGCGGCGACGTGGCGATCGCATACCAGGTGCTCGGCGAAGGGCCGGTCGACCTCGTGTTCGTGCCGTTCTTCGGCAACATCCGCTGGAACTGGGAGCAGCCGCTCTTCGCCCGCTTCTTCGAACGGCTCGCGTCGTTCTCCCGGCTGATCGTGTTCGACAAGCGAGGCATCGGCCTTTCCGACCGGCCGCGCACGCTGACGCTCGAATCCCAAATGGACGACATCCGCGCCGTGCTCGACGAGGTCGGTTCGGAGCGCGCGGCCCTGCTCGGCGCCATCCAGGGCAGCCAGCTCTGCGCGCTGTTTGGGGCGACGTATCCCGAACGCACGCGGGCGCTCGTCCTCTATCACCCACACGCTGCCCCCTCCGACCTGCCGCCGGCGGCGTTGCGATCGCCCGAGGACGCACGCAAGCGCTGGGGCACGCAAGAGCTTGCCGATGAGATCGTGCGCGCGATCATCCCGACGCTGGCCGACGACCTCGCCCTGCGGCGCTGGTTCGCGGACTCCATGCGCTTCGCGGCGAGCCCCGGCGCCGCAGCGGAGTTCTTCCGCATGTTGGGCGACACGGACATCACCGATGTCCTGCCGACGATTCGAGTGCCCACGCTCGTGCTTCACCGAGCAAAGTGGCACGACACCGCGCTGCGGGTGGCCGAGTTGATTCCCGGGGCGAGCGCGGTCCAGCTTGCCGGTGACGACAATCCCCCCTGGGCCGATGATGGAGTTGCGGCCGAGGTCGCGCGCTTTCTCGAGCGGGCAGGAGGAGGCGCCCGTCCCCGACAGCGTCCTGACGACCGTCCTCTTCACCGACATCGTCGGCTCGACCCAGCGCGCGGCCTCGCTTGGCGACCGGGCGTGGCGCGATCTCCTTGCGCGGCACCACGCCTCAGTGCGGCGAGAGCTCGCCCGGTTCCGCGGGCAGGAGCTCGACACCGCGGGCGACGGCTTCTTTGCAACCTTCGACGGGCCGGCGCGCGCGATCCGCTGTGCGCAGGCGATTGTCGCCAACGTCGGTGAGCTCGGCCTCGACCTGCGGGCGGGGCTGCACACCGGCGAGTGCGAGCTACACGACGGCAAGCTCGCCGGCATCGCCGTCAGCGTTGGCGCGCGCGTGGCCGCCGAGGCCGGAGCGGGCGAGGTCCTGGTTTCGAGCACTGTTAAGGACCTGGTGGCGGGCTCGGGCATCGAGTTCGAGCACCTCGGAGCCCGTGCGCTCAAAGGCGTCCCCGGCGAGTGGACGCTTCACGTCGTGCGCGCCTGAGACCAGGTTAGGTCTTCAGCGAGCCGGGCTCTCATCGCGATGACTTGGCCGCGGTGCTTCCGCTTCGAAGACACCGGTTTGGTAGGCAAGCACGACCGCCTGGACGCGGTCACGAAGGTTGAGCTTCTGGAGGATATGCGTGACGTGGGTCTTGACGGTCGTCTCGCTGATGTACAGCTCGCCCGCGATCTCGCCGTTCGACATGCCGCGGGCCATCAGGCGAAAGACCTCTCGTTCGCGCTCACTGAGCTGGTCGAGCTCCTTCGGCGGCGCAGGACGGGGTATCCGGGCGAACTTCTCGATCACGCGTTTCGTGATCGTCGGCGATAGGAGCGCGTCGCCCCCGGCAATCGTTCGGATGGCGCCGATCAGCTGCTCGGGCGAGTCGTCCTTCAGGACGAAACCGCTGGCGCCTGCGCGCAATGCCTCGTAGACGTATTCGTCGAGGTCGAACGTGGTGAGGATGAGAATCCGCGCGTCGCCGTCAGCCGAGAGGATGCGCCGAGTGGCCTCTAGGCCGTCGAGCTCGGGCATCCGGATGTCCATCAGGATGACGGCCGGGTGAAACCGAGCGGCCTTGTCCACGGCCTCGCGCCCGTTGCTCGCCTCGGCCACGACCTCGATGTCCTCCTCGCCTGCGAGCAGCATGCGGAAGCCGGCTCTGACCATCGACTGGTCGTCGGCCACGAGCACCCGGATGGTCATGGCTGGTCGACGTCGAGCGGCAGGCGGGTGCTGAGCACGAACCCGCCGCCGTTTGCAGTTCCCGCGGTCATCTCACCGCCGTAGATTCTGACGCGCTCGCGGACGCCGACCAACCCATGCCCGAGGCCGTCGGTCGTCGAACTGCCCAGGCCGTTGTCGCGGACTTCGATCTCCAGCTCGTCCGGCCGGTAGCGGACGGTCACGTCGGCGTCGCTCGCCCGTGCGTGCTTGAGGGCGTTGGTCAGGCCTTCCTGGACGATGCGGTAGGCCGAGAGGTCGATCCCGCGCGGCAGCGGGACTGGCTCACCGTCTATATGCAGCTCCACGGGCAGTCCTGCGCGGCTGATCTCGTCCACGAGCAAGTCGAGGCCATCGAGGCCGGGCTGGGGGACGAGCTCCGCCTCTTCGCCTTCGCGACGCATGGCGGCCAGAAGACCGCGCATCTCGGTGAGCGCCCTGCGGCCGGCCCGCTCGACGTCCCTGAGCGCGTCCTTGTCGTCCTCGAGCACCGCGGGCAGTTGGTGCCTGACCGCGCCGACCTGGAGCACCATCACGCTGACTGCGTGGGCGACGATGTCGTGGAGCTCGCGTGCGATCCGCGAGCGCTCCTCGGCAACCGCGACGCGGGCGGCCGCCTCCCGCTCCCGCTCGGCCATGGTCGCGCGCACCTCCGCCGCCTCGGCCTGCGACGGAGCGCTCGCGCAGGGCGTAGCCCGCAAGCCCAGCGATACCGAAGTGCATCGGGATGAAGATCAGCTCGGCGGGTGCGGTGCCGGGGATGTTGTAGACCACGATCGCCGATACCGCCGACGACGATCGCGAGGCCGGCCCGGCCCGCCTGAAAGTCGTCGCGCAGGTTCCCGAGCAGGAACGCGGCGCCATGCCGACCGGGGAGAGCGCGTGACGTACGGGATCAGCACCCCGTCGGCGAACGAGACCGCCGCCGCCAGGATCCAGTAGATCGCCGGAGCCGCGAACGGGTAGCGCCGGCGCGCGAAACAGCGGCAGCAGCAGGAGGACGATCGTCGGGATCGAGACCCAGAGCGGCATCGGCGGCCCGGCGGACGAGTTACTGCCCGACGACGAGCTCGATCGATGGCGACGAGCCCGAGGAGCCGATCAGGAGCTCGAACCAGTACTTCCGGGCGAGGTGTCTGACCCTGCTCACGCGTTCCAACGTACTCCACCCCGGCGCCCGCCGCCTCCTACCTGAGTAGGACTCACGAATCGTCCCGCGGGACGAGCCCGAATCCAGCCTCCCGACGACGAAATCACTCCGCCGCACTCGTACCGTCGGTCGCATGAGTTCTCGACCCCCAAGGAGGAAGCTCATGTCTGAAAGCAAGCCCCCCAAGAACCTGGCGGCGCGCATGGGACGTTGGAGCGCCGACCACTGGAAGACCGCGACGTTCGGCTGGCTCGCGTTCGTCATCGTCGCCTTCGGTCTCGGCGGACTGACCGGGACGAAGACGATCGATCCGAACACCGCCGGGCCGGGCGAGTCGGGTCGGATGGATCGGATCCTCGACGCTGGCTTCAAGCGGCCCGCCGACGAGAGCGTGCTCATCCATAGCCGCACGCTCACGGCGAGCGATCCCGCCTTCACGGCCGCGGTCGAGGACGTCGTGGCGAGGGTAACGAAGCTCGAGGCGGTTCAGAACGTGCGCTCGCCGCTCGACGAGGGGAACGCGGGCCAGATCTCCGAGAACGGCCACGCAGCGCTGGTCGAGTTCGAGATCCGCGGCGAAGCCGACGAGGCCGCCGACAAGCTCGACCCGGTCCTCGCCGCCGTCGACGACGCGCAACAGGCCCACTCGCAGTTCTACATCGGCGAGTTCGGATATGCGAGCGGGTCCAAGGCGGTCGAGACCGCCGCCGCGGACGATCTGGCCAAGGCCGGTGAGCTGTCGCTTCCGATCACGCTCGTCATCCTCGTGATCGCGTTCGGGGCCCTCGTCGCCGCGGGCATTCCGCTGCTGCTCGCTCTGACGGCGGTGATCGCGACCTTCGGCATCGTCGGAGTGGTCAGCCAGGCCGTTCCAGTCGCGATCCAGGGAGCGGCGATCGTGCTCCTGATCGGGCTCGCGGTCGGTGTCGACTACTCGCTCTTCTACCTCCGGCGCGAGCGTGAGGAGCGGGCCGCGGGTCGCAGTGAACGGGCCGCGATCGAGGTTGCCGCTGCGACCTCCGGGCGGGCCGTGCTCATCTCAGGGCTAACGGTCATGACCGCGATGGCCGGCATGTTCCTGACCGGCGACAAGATCTTCGCTTCGTTCGGCATCGCGACGATCCTCGTGGTTGCGATCGCGATGCTCGGCTCGTTGACGGTGCTTCCGGCGCTGCTCTCGAGGCTCGGCGACGGGGTCGACCGGCTTCGGGTTCCGTTGGTCGGCCGCCTGCGCCGCGACGACGGCGAAGGCCGGATCTGGGGCGCGATCATCGACCGCGTCCTCCGCCGACCGCTGCTGTCGGCCGTCCTGGCCGGCGGGTTCCTGGTCGTCCTGGCGCTTCCGGCGATCCAGCTCCGCATGGTGCAGCCCGGCGTGGACACGTTCCCGAAGTCGCTGCCGGCCGTGCAGGCCTACGATCGCATGCAGCAGGAGTTCCCGGGCACCGCTCTTCCGGCGAGCGTGGTCGTCAAGGCCCCGGACGTCAACGCGCCCGCGATGCGCGCCGCCATCGAGCGCCTCGAGCAACAGGCTCTCGCGAGCGGCCGCATGCACGAGCCGATCACCGTCCAGGTCAACGAGGCGGGAACGGTCGCGAACATCACCGTTCCGATCGAAGGCAAGGGGACGGGCGAAGTCTCGAACGCCTCGCTGGCCGTTCTGCGCGACGAGATCGTGCCGGCGACCGTCGGCTCGCTTCCCGACGCCGAGGCCGGCGTCACGGGCCTCACCGCCCAGTGGAAGGACGGCGAGGACGAGATGAAGTCGAACCTGCCGCCGGTGATCGCGTTCGTGCTCCTGTTCGCCTTCGTGCTGATGCTCGTCGCCTTCCGCTCGCCCGTGATCGCGGTCAAGGCGATCCTGCTCAACCTGCTCTCGGTCGGAGCCGCCTACGGCGTCCTGGTGCTCGTCTTCCAGCACGGCATCGGCAGGGGCTTCCTTGGCTTCGGCTCGACGGCCGGTATCGATCCGGTGGTCCCGTTGCTGCTGTTCGTGATCCTGTTCGGGCTCTCGATGGACTACCACGTGTTCCTGCTGAGCCGGATCCGCGAGGGCGTGCTCCGTGGCTCGCCCACCGATGAGGCGGTTGCGCACGGAATCAAGTCGACCGCCGGTGTCGTCACGAGCGCCGCGATCGTGATGGTCGGCGTGTTCGCGGTCTTCGCGACGCTCTCGATGCTGATGCTCAAGCAGTTCGGCGTCGGGCTCGCGACCGCGATTCTGATCGACGCGACGATCGTTCGTGGAGTGCTCCTGCCGGCGACGATGAAGCTGCTCGGAGACTGGAACTGGTACCTGCCGAGCTGGCTGGAGTGGCTGCCACGGCTCGACGTCTCTGAGTCTGAGCCTCCGCCCGAGTCCACGCCGACTCCGGCTTCCGCCTAAATCGAGTGGTCAACCCCGGGCCTCAGGGCCCGGGGTTGGCAAGCTACCGACGGCCGACGACCAAGCGGACCCTGTAACCGCGTGGTCGTACGACTCCGACGCGCGGACAGTTCATGGGCATCGGCTACCGCGCGGAGTCGCAGCTGATGAGCGGCGAGGGAGCGTCGTACAAGGCGTACTTCAACGTTCAGCCGGCGTAGTCATTAGGGGCCGGGGCGGCGGCTCATCGCCGCCTCGGCTCCGCGCCGTCATCCCCAGCGATTTCCGTCAGGCCGAGCTGGTGCAGGAGCGTGACGCCGTCCGAGTAGATGTTGCCGGGTTCTACGTCGGCGGGTTGAGGGTTGTCGCGACCTTCTCAGTCGCCTTCCGCTCGGCCTCGCTGACCGGAGTCCCCTCTTCCTTGTGAGCCTCGGCGACACGCGAGGCGACATCTAGGACAAACCGCTTGTAGGCGGCGACCTCGTCTGGAGTAGCCTTCTCCTCCAATAGGACGACCGCCTCGCGGAGGCGCCCGAGGCCGACCTCGTCGAGCTCTTCTGCCGAGTCATACCGCTTCATCTCCGGCTTCTCGGCGACGAGCGCATCCAACAGCTCGCTTTCACCGAGCTCCTTTCTCGCCTCCGCGTAGGTTTTGGCGATCGCCCAGGTCTCGCGGAACGACCCGCCTTTGTCCGCCATCAGCACGACCATGCCGGCCGTAGGTCCCCCCTCACGGACGAGGTCCCATTCCTCCGTCGTGAAGTCGGCCTTCGTCGTCATCCGCGTCCCCTTCCGATCGATTGCTTGCGACAGAGATTCAACACAACTCGCTCGGGGTGAATCGTTAATTAGGTGGCCCGCACCTCAACGGGCTCGACGATGGCCCAATCCCGTGCCGATCGCCGACGGTCAAGTTTGCGGTGTCATACAGAGACGGGAGCGACGGGACTCGAACCCGCGACCTCCGGCGTGACAGGCTTGAGCAGAGCGGGATTAGCGGGAACTAGCTAGGACGAATCCGCGTGATCAGCCGCCTCTGCGGCGGCTGTTTGAGCGCGCGACACCGGCTGGTTCGAACCCGTACTTGCCAAACACTTGCCAAGCGCAGAAGCTCAAGGCGAGGAATCTCTAAGAACGAA
This sequence comes from uncultured Actinomycetes bacterium, assembly GCA_963827725.1. Taxonomy (GTDB): domain Bacteria; phylum Actinomycetota; class Thermoleophilia; order Gaiellales; family Gaiellaceae; genus VAXT01. The sequence continues at coordinate 400,805 of CAWHBM010000001.1, forward strand.
AGGCGATTGGCGTTGCGCCCCCCGCAGCACGGGTTCGGATCAGAGCCGCTCGTCGCGAGCCGCTGAGAGCTGATCTGCGGCCTGCGAGCGTCCGGGGCGAGTCGCTCTAGGTCCTGGAGTCAGGTCGAACTGACGCTCGACGCCTCGACGTCGTAGGCGTCGGCAGCGATGCGCTCGCGGAGTTGCTCTTCGGTGCGCTGCGGATCCGGGTGATATCGCTCGAAGTGCCCGCGGGCAAGGCGGAACAGCTCCTCGTCGTCCGCTCCCTCGAGCCTCAGTCCGCAGGGACAGTCGATCGCTCTCATCACGTGCTCCCTTCAGGTTTGTAGGCCTTCACGGTCGTTCCGCGGGCGCCGAACTTCTCCGCTTTGCGACGGGTGTCCTCGAACGCTGAGCGGGCGTAGGTGTCGATGAGGTCGCCGGTCTCGATCCCTTCGAAGCCGTGCTGCTCGAGGAGGCTGGCGTACTCTGCTTCCAGCAGAGCCCCGGCGATTCAGCCAGTCCAGAGGTCGATGTTCCGCCGCCCTTCTTCCGAGACAGGACGCTGGATCGTGACATCGGCAAGCTGGAGGCGGCCGCCAGGCCGGAGGACGCGGAAGAGCTCGGCGAAGACAGCGTCCTTGTCGGGGATCAGGTCGATGACGCCGTTCGAGATCACGACGTCGAAGTTCGCATCGGTGAAGGGCAGCCGTTCCGCCTCGCTCTCGACGAACTGGACGTTCCCGGTGGCGAGCTCGTCGGCGCTTGCCCGTGCCTTGGCGATCATCTCGGGGGTCATGTCGATCCCAGTGACGCTGCCTTCGGCGCCGACCATCTGGGCAGCGACGAGCGAGTCGGTGCCAGCGCCGGAGCCGAGGTCGAGTACCTCCTCGCCCGGCTGCAGCGGCCCGAGCGAGAACGGGTTCGCGACCCCGGCGAAAGACTCGGCCGAGCCGTCCGGGACGCGCGCAAGCAGCTCGGGCGGGTAGCCGAGGTCGAGCGCCCAGGCGCGTCCGGTCGGAAAGATGAACTCAGTCTCCGGCTCAGCCGAGACTTGTGCGTAGGTCTTCTTGATCTCGCACTTGAGCGTCTCGACGTCGATGTCGACTCTCACGGACATCATCTACTCCCTTGCTCCCATGTCACGCCACGACCGTTACGCGGAGGAAGGTCGCAGGGATGGACGTGGCATCCTCGCTCGAGCTTGTGTTCTGGCTGTTGAAGAGGTTTTCGAGCTCGGCTTGTAGGTCATCTTCGCGGCCGTCGCCGGCTGCAGCCTCAAACGCGTTCATGGTCGGCCCGTAGTAGGTCCTGAACACGTCAAGAAGCTCCGCTGGGGTGCCGGGGAAGTTGAACGTGTAGGTGTCCCGCTGGAACGAGACGTTCTCTGCGGGCACTCCCGCGGCCGCGAATCGCTCGATCACCTGCTCCTCGACGCCCCAGGTCATGGGGCTGATGAACCCTTCCGGGGGAGGCGGCGAGTAGGCGGAGCTGATCTTCAGAATCTGGGCCACAAGCGTCGGGTCGTTCGGGATCCAGTTGCCCATCACGATCCGGCCGCCCGGCCGCGTCACGCGAACGAGCTCCTTGGCCACGTCGAGCGGCCTTGGAGCGAACATCGCCCCGAAGATGCTGACGACCAGGTCGAAGCTGTCATCCTCGAGCCCGCTCAGATCGGACGCATCGCCTTCCTGGAAGCGGCAGTTGTTGAGGCCGAGGCTCTGTGCGCGCGCGTTTCCCGCGTCGACGAGGTTGCTGGCGATGTCGACCCCGAGGACGTCCGCGCCGAGCTTCGCCGCCGGAATCGCTGTCGTCCCGTCGCCGCTGCCGAGGTCGAGGACATCGAGCCCTTCCGTGATCCCCAGCGACGCCACGAGCTGCTCGCCGCTTGCCCGCATGCTCGCTGCGATGCGGGTGAAGTCGCCCTTCTCCCACAGTTCTTTGTTCGGATTCGCAATCATCGTCACGCCCTTCGCCGGTGTTCATCTAGTGGGTCGAGCGTAGCGTGGGCGCACCTCACGGCCTAGGCGTGGTTGCCGATGTCGGCCATCGGTTCTGCCGATAGCCGCGGATGTGCCGACCAGCGTGTCGCGGCCACCCAGAGGCCGCTCGCCCCGGTGAGAGCGGCGACGACGGCGATCGCCTTGCCGGCGCCGAGCGTGTCGGCGACGATGCCGGTGATCAGGGCGCCGGCGACGAAGCCGAAGTCGCGCCAGAAGCGGTAGACGCCAACAGCGGGCGCACGTTGGACGGGCTCGACCGCATCGGAGACTGCGGCAATCAGGGTCGGGTAGACGAGCGCAGTGCCCGCGCCGAGCAGTACCGCTGCGAGCAGAGCCGGTGCGAAGCCACCACCGCCGGCGACGAGGAGTGCTAGCGCGCCTGTCTGGACGAGCATCCCGGCCACGATCAACGGCTTTCGGCCTGTGTGGTCCGAGAGCCAGCCGGTCAGGAGCTGGCCGAGACCCCAGACGGCCGGGTAGGCGGCCGCGACGAGTCCGATCTCGGTGACGCTGGCGCCATTCGCAGCCAGGTAGAGCGGCACGAGCCCCCAGGCGAGAGCGTCGTTGAGGTTGTTGGCCAGCCCTGCCTGGGAGCAGGCGCGAAGTACGGGATCGGCGAACGTGCCTTGGCGGAGCGCCTGCCGCAGCGTTTGCCGGCCACCATTGCCGTGATCGCGCTGCTCGAGCTCGACGTAGGCGGCGGTGTCGCGCACGAACAGGATCGACGCGAGCAGCCCAACCGTGACGACGATGAGGGCGCCGACCCAGACGACTGTGCGCGGTGCGAACGTGGCGGCGAGCGCGCCGGTGGCGAACGCGGCGAGCGCGACGCCGAGGTAGCCAGCCGACTCGTTCAGGCCGAGTGCGAGCCCGCGCCGGCGCGGCCCGGCCAGGTCGATCTTCATCAGCACCGTCATCGACCAGGCGAATCCCTGGCTGGCGCCGAGGAAGACGTTGGCGGCGACGACGAAGGACCAGTTCGGTGCGACCGCAATCAGCAGCGGGACGGGCAGCGCGAGCAGCCAGCCGGCGACGAGCAGCCGCTTGCGGCCGACGCGGTCGGCGAGACCGCCGGCGGCGAGGTTCGAGACCGCCTTCGCGACCCCGAAAGCGACGACGAAGGAGAGGATCGCGACATGCGAGTCGAGGTGGAAGTCGCGCTCGCCGACGAGCGGCAGGACGCTGCGCTCGAGTCCGACCATCGCACCGACAAAGCCGTTCAGCAGGACGAGCAGGCCGAACTGGCGCGCGTTCGCGCGCAGACCGAGCTGAACGTCAGTCACGCCTCTACGGCGACGCGGCCGGCGCGGTTGGCAGCCACGATCGCCGTCTGACCGATGGGCGGCGGCGGCACGTCGACGAGCAGCGCCTGCGCAAAGCCGTCGGCGTCGGCGTGTGCGAGCGCTGAGTTGTGCGTCCGCTCGAACCCGATCGAGGAGAACGGGTTGCTGGAGAGCGCGCGGCCGCAGACCGAGCCGCCGAAGTGGCTCGGGTAGACGAGCACCCCATCCGGCAGCTCGAGCAGCCGCGCAATCGACCCGTGCAACTGCCGTGCGAGCGGCTCCGGATCACCGCCGGCGTGCAGATCGGGCCGGCCGACGTCACCGACGAGCAAAGAATCGCCTGTGAAAACGAGCCATGGCTCCTCGTCGCCGCGGCGACGGTCGGCGACGACGTAGGCGTGATGAGCCGGCGCGTGGCCCGGCGTCGCCAGCGCACGCACAATCGTGTTGCCCAGCTCGACCGTCTCGCCGTCGGCCAACGGCACATGGTCGAACTCGACACCGGCACCGGCAGGAACGTAAGCGGTTGCGCCAGTCGCTTCGACGAGCGCCGGCAAGCCCGAGACGTGGTCAGCCTGCACGTGCGTCTCGAAGACGGCGACGATCGGCGCGCCGACACGCTCCGCCTCGGCCACGTACTCGTCGACGAGCTCGACGTGCGGATCGACAACGGCCAGCGCAGACTTGCTGAGGCAGCCGAAGAGGTAGCTCGCGCACGCGGTCGGCTCGTACAGGTAGGGGCGAAAGATCACGATCGCAGGGTAGGGCGGCGCGATACCATGGGCAAGACGAATGTCCCGATGGGAGGTATCGCCTTGACCGATAGCGCGCTTTCGCTCATTTGGGACGCGACTCGTCTCCGTCTACTGGTCGAGATTGGTCGGCAGGGATCCGTCTCCGCCGCGGCCCGCACGATCGGGATCGGGCAACCGACTGCGAGCGAGCACCTGCGCACTCTCGAAGGCGCCGCTGGGCAGCGGCTCGTTGAGCGAAACGGCAGGGGCAGCACGTTGACCGAGGCCGGCAATCTGCTCGCCCTCCACGCGGGCCAGGCTCTGCAGACGCTCCGGGCGGGGGAGGAGGAGCTTCAGCGGCTCTCCGGGCTCGAGGCGGGAACGATCCACATCGGCGCCTCGACGACCCCCGGTGTCTATCTCCTCCCCGACACCCTCGGCTGTTTCCGCCGCGACCATCCCAACGTCACCGTCGAAGTCGAGATCGCCTCAACAGGCGAGATCCTTGACCGGCTGCTGGCCGGCCGAGTGCAACTCGCGCTCATAGGCGAGAGCGACCCCGACGAGCGGATCGAACTCGAGCCGTTCATCAGCGACGAGATTGTCGGCGTCGCCAAGCCGGGCACCGTCCAGCTGCGCAACGGGCGCGCGTCGGCGAAGCAGCTCGCAGACCAAACCCTGCTCGTCCGCGAACCACGCTCGAGCACACGCCGCGTCAGCGACCGCGCGCTAGCAGGCGCCGGAATCTGGCCAGCCCGCACCTGGGAGCTCGACTCGAGCGAGGCGATCAAGCGCGCCGCCCGCGAGGGTCTCGGCGTCGCCTTCCTCTCCCGCTACGCCGTCGCCGAGGAGATCGCCCGCGGCGAACTCGAGTCCTTCCGAATCGGCAAGCCGCTCGAACGTAGCCTCCACATCGCACGGCTCTCGCGTCGACCGCTCTCGCCCAGCGAACGCGGCTTCGTCGAGACGCTGAACCGCTGTTGCCTGAAGAGCGAGGCGTTCGCGAGCGCCTGCGTCGCCTGACGCGCCACGACGGCCGCGCCGTTCTTCGGCAGGAACGCTTCGGCGGGGTCGACTCCGGACGCCTCCACTCCAGCGTTTCGGAGCCTTGCGGGACCGTCTTCGTTTCTGGAGCGGCCGTAAACCGTTCCTAATTCGTGCGACCGGCTACAAGCGAGCAGACAAAATGATGCTTTTTGCAGGTATTTTGTCCAAACGCGTTTGGGCCAAGGGATTGGGCCACGCGGCCGAAGGCGGAGTCCGATTAGACAACAGAAATGCCTATTTGCAGGCACTTCAAACGACGGGAGCGACGGGACTCGAACCCGCGACCTCCGGCGTGACAGTTGGGCGGCACGGTTTGCCGTTGATCGCCCTTAGTCGCATCTGGTCGCATCTGACGGCGTTCTGGGCCCGGTCAGGTCGCCAGTGGTTGGTGATGGTCGCCACCGCTGTGTTCCAAAATCGTTCCATCCACACCGCTGCACGGCGACGCGGGCGAGCAAGGCGGGCCGCCCGATGGTCGACAACACCCTTCCGGCTGGCACGGCCTGACCTGATCGCGACTTGGCGCCCCGCTTGTGCTCGCGCGAGCACCGTCCTAGGCTCGCAAGCATGAGCGACGCGGCAGAGGCCCGCACGACCACAACCTGGCAGGGGAAGCGCGGCCCGAACTTCTTCCTGCGGGCGCTTTGGTACATCTTCATCGGCTGGTGGCTGACCGGTTACGCACTGGCGATCGGCTATTTCGCGGGGTTGACCATCATCGGGCTTCCGCTGGCGTTCTGGATCTTCAATCGCACCGGAACGCTCCTGACTCTGCGCCCCCGGTCGCAGACGGCGACGATCGTCCAGGTTGATGGGATGGCGGCCGTCTTCCATGAGGGGGCGCAGCAGCGCTCGCTTTGGATCCGCGCGATTTGGTTCGTTCTAATCGGCTGGTGGGCGGCCGGAATGTGGATGTTCGTCGCCTATTTGATCAGCTTGACGATCATCGGCCTCCCGGCCGGGATCATGATGCTCAACCGGCTTCCCGAGGTCTTCACGCTTCACCGAAACTAACGCGCGGGGAGCCGCTAGCGGCAGGACAGGCGAAACCGCTTCCAGTGCGTGTCGACGATTCTGTCCGTGATGCGCTTCGCGAGTGGCGCCGGCGGCTCGCGCCCGCGCTCGCGGAAACGCATCGTTGCGGCAATTGATACGCCGGCGGCGGAGGAATAGGTTCGACACTGCTGATCGCGGTTCTTGTCGGGCGCCCGGATCCAGTGCGAAGCCCAGCGAACCCCTGTGTCGGCCCCTGCCGCTGCGACTCGCCCTCGCGGCACCCAGGACGGGGGCGGCTCGGTCTCCCGCCGACGCAGCGACAGGTGGCGCGAGGTTAGACGCCCTCGGTCAGCACCGGCTTGCTCGCCGCCTCCTCCGCTGAGGCGCGGGGCTTTCGAAGGATGCTCTCGTACGCATCGACGAGAAGCGTGAGCGTCTCGGCCTCCGGCATCGGTTTGCCCGCTGCTTTGCGACGCAGCATTTCGCTGCATACGCGAATGTAGGCTTCGCCGAGCGCTCCGGTGAGTGCGGCGGCGACAGTTGCATTGACGGCGTTGCCGCCTGGAACGTGTTTCGCGACCTCTTTGACGAGCCGCTTGCCCACGTTCTCCATGGCGCCCTTTCCGATGACGCCCGTCAGCAGACGCATGGCTTGGGCGTTCGTGAGCTCGACCCCGAAAATGGCGGTTATGCCCGCGAGCATGCCCAGCTGGATGGGCCTGAGCATGGCTGCGTCGCTTCCCGGTATCGGGGCCGCCGCAACGGCTGCGGCCGTCGCCGTGGCGCCAACAACGACGGCCCGTGACTGGATGACTTTGAGGCTGATGACTACCCCTTGGGCGTTCGTGAACGCCCGCCTCACCGCCTCTGGGAGCAGGTCGTTGGTGAGGCGCACGAGTTCCTCGAGACCTTTCGGCTTCAGCGTTTGGTGACCAATGCTTCGCTGCTCGGCGAGTGTGCGCACGGCGCTGCCGCCCACGATGGGAAGGTCGACCTCGCGGATGGTCGCCTCCAGCTCGTCGGCTCGCTGCTCGTCGATGGTTTGGGTGAAGACCAGGATGACGGGCACTTCCTCGGCGAGCTCGCGGATGATTTCGATGTCGTAGTCCTGCACCCGCGTCTGACCGGCGTCCATGCAGTACCAGAGCAAGTGGATGTGCTCTTCGACCGCCGCCTTCCGAGATTTGGCGATCATCTTCTTGAAGTCGCGGATGACCCGGTTCTTCGAGTCGCCGAGTTCCACGCCTTTCGTGTCGTAGAGCGTCACGGGGACGCTCGGGTCCTCGAAGCGCTGGATGACCTTCGTGACTGGCCGGCCGGTTTCCGCCTTCGCCAGCGGCTTGCGAAACACGGAGTTGATGAGCGTGCTCTTACCCACCCCTGTCTGCCCGATGATGAGGATGTTCGCGTGCCCGAGCCGCTCCATCTCCCGCTGACGCTCGCGAGAAAACAGCTCGTCGGAGCTGAGTTCGGCGTCATCGAATGCGGCCTCGCTGCCGGGCGGCCCCGGTGCTTCTTCGTCGTCTCGGATGCGCTCGCGGACGTACTGCCATGCTCGCCCGAGTCGGTCGGCGATGTCCTCAGCCGTGCGCTCGACGCGCTCGCGACCTTCGTCGAAGGCTCGCTCTAGGCGCTTTCGGTCATTCAAGTCGTTCATCGTGCTCCACGGCTCGCATCGGGTAAACGTACTCGCCGCTGGCGCCCGGTGCGGCGAGTTCAGGGACATCGGATGGTGAAGGAGTACCTCGAGGTCCTGGCGCAACACCTAATGACAGACGACCGGCACCTGGAAGAGCACCCTTCGATCCGCAAGCTCGGACAGGGGGCCGCGCTGGTACTGGCAGGACGACGAGATCGTCGACCGCTACGAGGCGGCGTTCGATCTATACATCGCCGCGGGCTCGTGGCCGGTGGGGCAGTCGCGGCTGCGATCCGCCAGAGGCGCAGAGCGCTCGAGCAGAAGGCAAGCGACGAGGCCGTGCAGGTCCGTCGAGATCGGCACCTAAAGCTGTCGCGTCGTAGCTGGCGCGGGATCAGCGCGGGATGCGAAAACTGTGCGGCTCGTGGCCTCCAGCGAAATCCCTGCAAATAGAGACGGGAGCGACGGGACTCGAACCCGCGACCTCCGGCGTGACAGTTCCGCGCCGTGCCTTGCCGCGCGTCCTCGCCGGTCTCCTTTGGTCGCTCGGTGCGCGGTTTCCCGGTCTTGGTCTTGCCGGCTTCACCACCGGTGCTGCCGCTGCGTTCCACGAACGTTTCCAGAACGGCTGCGCTGGGCTGCGGTTTTGCGCCGCGAGATACGACCGGGCAGGACTACGTGAGGATCGAGTACGGAAGCTGCCCGCCGCGGGCGGGTAGATAGCCGCCAACGTCGCGGCCGACGTATCTATCCCACAGGTCGAGAGCGGGTTCGCCTTCGAGTCCCCGACGTCCTTGGCCCCATCGTTTCTCGTCCGGATCCCACCCGGTTACACGCCAGATGCCGCGAGTGATCCCGTAATGGACGCAGAAGGCGTACTTGTAGGGCCGATACTTGAACGTCCACCCGCCTCGCGTGACTTCCCACAGTTCATCGATCGTCATCGAATAGTCGTACTTCTGCCGAGGACGAATCAAGACGCACGGACGCATCGTCTTCGGAATCTTCACTGCTGGAGCGGCAAGGTGCCGGAGGGCTTCGAGCGATGACCATCCCCGTTCGGAATAGCCGTGCCCAGAAATCTGAACGCTCAGGTCACTCGAGCCCGTATACCGGAGCGCATCAATCACGGCCGCCTCGACTTCGTAGGCTGCTTTCTCGTCAGGGAGGTTCCTTCGGACGATCTCGACGACGACCTCATTACCCGACCGGTGGATTTGGTTGATGAGGTTCCGCTTCGTCTTGAGGGTCGAATCACCCGCGGCCTTCGCGGAGCGGGCATGTGCGTAGGCGCGGTTTCCAACGCCTTTGCCGACATAGAAGACGCTTCCATCTCGAGGGTCCCTCAGCGCATAGACGTACCAGCCGAGCTTCTCAGCGATTCCCGGCAGGAACTCGAGCCGCTGGCGTTCGACAAGACCCGAAACGGTCATCCCGCTATCGGCGAGGGCCCGAGCTGGTCGTGGGGCCTGTACAGGTCACCGGCGAACGCGATGTCAGCCCATCCATGCGGCCGATCCTACTCCCGAGCCCCGGCTTCGGAGAGCTCGCCCAACAGTTCCTCGGCTCGCTCGTCTGTGATGAGCCAGCGCTCGCGGTCGTGGAGGATCAGTTCGCGCGGGTCACGCGTCGGCGGTGGGGATGGGTCCCAGCCCGCGGAGTCGCTCGGTTTGCGATTGACGATCCAGCCGTCCTCGCCCGCATGGGTCAGAAAGTAATCCCACTCGTCGACTGTGACGCAGTGGTAGCGGCCGCCCTTGTACCGGCGGATCGGTCCCGATCGGACAAAGGCGACGAAGGCAGCAAACGCTGGGCCTCGATGATCGCGCTCGACCACGTACCAGTGCGGATTGTAGTGAGCCATCGTCTTCGCGAACTGCCACTCGACGGGGCGGATGAACTGGCTTGGGTCGTAGTCCTCGCTCGGTGTCATGGCGTTTAGCTGCCGGCGGCCTTACGCCGAAGATCGGCTATGCCCGACAGGTGGATGCTCCCCGAGATCCTACGATCCAGCCGACGGAGAGGATCCGAAATGAGGACGTAGTCCGGTTGGCGCGATGCCTCGAGACCCCAGACGATTGCAAGCCAGTACTTACCCTTCTTTTTCTCGGCAAGCTCAAACTCGCTCGGTTCGAGACGGATGACGTCAGGCATGTCTTTTCCGTGAGCCTTGAGCTCGATCCAGATGTCGCGCTGCCGATCCACCGCGTCTGCACCGGCATTGTCCTGGTCCCGAATGTCCTCCAGCCGGAGCCCTTTTGCTTGGCGAGAACGGTTGCGACTAAGTCGAGGGCGAGATCTTCCTTCTCCTCTTCGGTGTAATCGCGGTTTCCGGCTCGTACTTTGCCCGGTGCCGTCGAACGGGATGACTTCTTAGTCGAAGGGATGAGCTTCGCTTTGCTCGACAGTCGAATTGTCGTTCCCCGGCGAGTGCCCTCTAGCAGCAGGCCTCGTACCTGACTCAGATCCAGTTCGTCGCCGTCGTGTAGTCGGCGCGGCTCTTCTTTCGGCGATCGCTCCTTTGTCCGGATCCGCTTCAAACGGCGGCCGCCTCGCCTGCGTGTGCTCGTCCTGAACTGCTCGAAGCCGGCCAAGTCCGGCGCAGCTTCAGGCTCCTCCAAGGGATCGAGATCGAACTCTGGCGCACTGTCGTCTCGGTAAGACTCAGCCCATACAAGGGCCAATGTCGAGAGATCAGCTTCGGTTGCGTCCGGCCCCCCGATGCGGGCTGCGATTGCCTGACCCGCTCCGTCACGTCTCCCGAGTTGATCCTCGTCGACAACGCAAAGGACATTCGGGTCCAAAAACAGGTGCGCGCGGACTGGCACCCGCTCGGGCCGTTTCCTCGGAGCTCTCACGCGGAGTTTCCACTCCCCACTGATCACGAGCGCCGCATCGGAGAGGGACCGCCACGTTGCTGCTTCGACCCGTTCGTATAGATCGGAATGGTGTATCTGCAGGTAGCGCCGGAAGCGATCGACGGCGGCTAGGTAGTCCGCCCGGCGATCTAGCTCACGCTCGAGTAGATCGGCCGGGATGTCGGCTTCGAAGTTCGCCGGGTCAAGAATCGCGACGCCGAGTCGGTTAACGAGCGGTGCCGTGCGCGCGAGCGGCATCGGGGGATCCCATACGGGCCATTTCTCCCCTAGGTGTCGTGCCAAGGTAGGGTCGGAGACGCCGAAGACCTCTTCGCCGCCTCGGGTTCGTTGCCAGCCTGAATGGAGGCGTAGCGGCGCTTTCTTAAGGGGTCCGAGACTCCTCGGCTTGTTGCTTGCAATGGCGAGCAGGCGCTCGTAGACGCGGAACTCTCCTTTGCGCTCGATCGGGTTGTCTTGGGACAACCCCTGCATGGCCTCGACGCATTCGGCCGCTGATGGCTCCGGAACGCCGATGGCCTCGAGGAGGGCGGGCGCGACGTTTGTGCAGGGGACGCTTTCGTGTAACGGGGGCCCGCGGCGTACGTCCACGGGAGACAGCCACGTCTCGGAGACTCGGATCAACCCGCCCTTCCTGCCTGGGTCTGTGAGCGCGTTTCGGATGTCTGAGTCCAACAGGTCACTTTCGGATTCGTGGCGACCGCCGGACACGAAATGCGCCAGAGCCTCTAGGCACCGATCCGCGTGGCGCTGCTCGACCGGTTCGCCGCGAGCTTCTGCGTCCTTGAGGCCTTCGAGTTCAGCGATCACATCCGAGGCTCGGGGGCGACCCTTGATGCCGAGGGCGGAGACGAAGGCAAGATCGGCGTGTTCGGCTTCAAGTTCCCCCGAGTAGCTCGCCCGGTTCTCTCCTTCAATATCGAAGGACGTCTCCGTAAGGACAGCTAAATCTCGGGGGCATGCGCGATGAAGCCCTGGCTCGCGCGTAGTCAGCCAGGGCTCGCTAGCAAGCCGGGCTAGCCATGTGGCGGTCACCGAGCCATGAGGAATGAAGGATCCGTAGTGCGAGACCGCTTCGGCCTCGACCTTGTCCGCGTAATCGCTCCATCTCTCTTCAAAAGCGAGGATGAATGCTCTTGCCCTCGCTTGACGCTCCGGGAGCTTCCGTTCCGAGGCGATGTTCGCAGCGATCGCGTCGGCGTCCTGACTCACCCAGTCGTCTCGAAGGCCGGTCGCCTGACGGAGCTCACCAAGTTCCGCTTTTTGTTGTGCGCTCAGGGTCCGGTTCCTGAACAGTTTCGAGGCGTGAGGGTTCCTGGTCGGCTCTTCAGCGTGTATCAGCCGAGGGGCCGTTGCTGCCCCTAGCTCTCGAAGAAAAGCGAGCGCACCGGTACCCCTGGGGCCGGACAGGACATCTCGATAGTCTGGGTCGACCCAGAGGAGCGCGTCAGTCTTGCCAGCCGCTTTCGGAAATGGCCCGCTGTCAATCCGGCTTGGAAGGTACGCCTCGCCGGGCTTTACCGCGGCGACGTGTTTTCGCCCTCCGTGGTGCACATAGCCCCTGATCTCGATGTTCCTTCCTACGCCGGGCCCAAGAGCGGCTCGTTCCTCGGGGGCGAGCTGGGCAAACGAATTCTGAAGGCGTTTGAGTACGGCTCCCTTGCGCTGAAGATCGTGGGGCTCCGTGCCGTCTCCTCGCGCCAGTGCACGGATAGTCGCCGCATCGCTTGCCTTCTCCTGTAGCGCGCCGTTCTCACTCAGCCAGCGCCGTACATCCCGGGCATTGCGGGACCTTGAGCGGAGCTTGAGGGCAACCTGCTGTGCGATCTTGAGCGAAGCCGCCAGGCCCTCTTTTGGCAAGGAATGCACAAGAAGTGCGCCCCCGTCGATTACCTCTCTGGGGCTTAGGCGCCCCCCGCCTCTTGCAAGTGGAATGCATCTTCGGTCGAGCAGCTCATCTTCGGCATCCAAGGCGATCCCTGCCGCGACGAGATCTACAAGCCAGCCGCTCCCTCGTGCGGCGACCTCGTCGTCGGGCCAGTCGAAGGCCGCGCGAGCTTCCGTAAAGTCCAGCGATTGAGCTTCACAGGACTCGTCGGAGAGAACGTCCCGCCACCGACCTCCATCGCGAGCCGTCTTAGGCACGGTCCTCTTGTTCTCGTCCCATTCTTCTCGCCAAAGTCGTTCGACGTCGCCCGCGTTGAGCAGGCCGTCGAGCTCCTCTACCTCGTAGATCAGATTGTTGAGGCGGACGCTGCGATCGGCGAGCAACACGACGGCGGTGCCCAGCTCGCGCCATTGACGTCTGATGAGGCGGTCGAACTGACTCTTGACCCACTCAGAGCCACCGCAACCGTCCCCGGATAGTGCTATCGCGCGCCAAGCCTTCTTCGGGTTCTCGGCGAGTTGCCTGACCGCGACGGTCGTCGCGAGCTCACCGATGGCGTCGATCAACCAGCTGTTTCGCTTGTGCTCGAGAAGATCCGTTCGGTCGGCGCTCAACTTGAAGTGCTTTGAACCGACCGAGTACGGCAGGCTGCTCGGCTCCTCTAGAGGAAGCCCTACGTAAACGCGACTGGCCTGCTCCCGATTCGGCACCGCGATGCGGACATCGAGCGTATCTCCCAGGTGATCTGCCTTATCAGCGAGCTTCTGGGGAGTGGCGAACCTCGCGACGTATCGGGTCCAGCGGCGGTTACTTCCCGGCTCAGTGATCGTCGCTTCTCGAATATCGGTAGCGCGGGGAATCGCCAGGTTCACAGTCCTCTCAGGACTCCTTTGCAGACGGCAAGCTCTGACGGTTCTCTTTCGCCGCCCAAGGTCAATCAGCGCCACCGAGGAGACGTGATCTAGGAAGAGCAGCGAGGAGGCATCCCATCTTGCGATCCATTGCTCGAAGAAGGCGAGGTCGAAGTCCTTGTCTTTCAGAGAAAGCACGAAGAGCGTCTCTCGGGCGTCCGCATTCCAGAAGCCCGAGATCGGCCGCGCTGCACCCACCGGCTTGATGCGTCCGTCCTCGATCGAGAAGCTGGGAAGAGGTCGACAGTGCACCTGAAGCTGAGGCCCCAGTTGCTTAAGCGTCTTCAGGCCAACTCCGAACTGGCCAATCTTTTCGGCGTCTTCCCTCGATCCCGAGATCAACGGGAGGGACATCCGTAAGACATCTCGTAGCTCGACCGGCTCGCCATCATGCGCGACCAGAAGCTCACCCCCGCCCTTTCGGCCTTTGCGGTAGCCGAATCGGACTGTCGATGCGCGCTGATCCTCCGCGTTTTGGACCACCTCTTGCAGACCGCGTGTCGCAACGCTGTGGATCGACTCGGCGAGGCGCTCTGCGCCAGCCACGAGTTCATCGAAGAGATAGAACTTCCCCATCCCGGCGAGAAGCTCGATCGCCTCGTGCTCATCGCTCGGAGCGAGCGTGATCCCCTCGTAATCCCCGGTCTCGTACATCAGCTTGACGGCGCGCGCGGCAGGGGAGTCATCCCCGCCGACGACCGCCAACTCGAGGCGGGTGGATTCGTGCCGTCGTGCCTCGCGGACTGCCGGGTCAGCCATCTCGTCCGAACCGCGTGCGTGTCTCAGCCGCGCCTCATGGCCCCCAGTATCTCCCGGCCAAGGGCGGCGCGACCTTCGACGCCTGACGTCCTCAACCTGAGGTCCGTTCCGCGGCCATGGCGTCACCGACGGTGTACGCCCCTGAGTCGCCAGCTAGAGCGAGCGACCGCGAGAACGCGAGCACGGCAGCGAGCTCGCCCTCGGCGGCGGCGAGAGCGACGTCGGCCTGGGCAACGGCATCCTCGAAGCGGCCCGCACGACGCAGGAGATCGACGATCACCGCGTACTCGGTGGACGGGTCGGAATACAAAGAATCTCCCTCCGCCTCTGATCCACGGAGCAACTCGATGGCCCTGAGCCGGCACTGCGTGGCGGCGCCCGGAAGGTCCTCGTCGTCACAGACCCAGGCGGCCTCGATGGCGTTCCGCGCGGCGGCGGCTTCGTCGCCGTGTTCCTCGAAGATCATGGAGGAGCAGAGAAACGATCGTGCGAGCGCTGGGAAATCTTCATCCGCGAGCTGGGCGCGGTAGGCATCGCTGTTTACGACCTCGCGCGTAGTGGGAGTCGCTTCATCCATGGTCGGTGCGCAGTAGCCACAGGAGGAGCATCGTTGGATCCACGCGAAGATCGAGCTCCGAGCCATCTCTGCCGGCCGCAGGTCGAGATCGGGGGGGCCGAAGGTGCTCGTGCTGTCCATCACCATGACCTGCGTCAGTTCCCCGCAGACCGCGCAGGTCACGAGCTCCTGTCGAATCGTCGTCATTACCCTAGAGAGTCAGCCACTGCGAACGCTCCTCTTATCCTCCCATGAGGAGTAAGAGGAGCGGGACGGCTAGATGACTAGAGAGTCAGATGACAGGTAGGGCGAACGCGCAGTTCGAGGAGGCACTCTCCTTCGCCTCCCAGGCGCATGCGATCGAGCGGCAGGAACGAAAGGGCACTGATTTTCCCTACGTCGCTCACGCAATTCGAGTCGCCGAGATCCTCGGTGACATCACGCTCAGGCTCGGCTGGGTCAAGAAGTGCTAGACGAGCACCAAGCGGCCGCCGTAGCGCACGGTGAGGGGCCTGCCCTCGTCCTCGCCGGGCCGGGCTCGGGAAAGACGCGAGTCATCGTCGAGCGCGCCGTTCGTCTGATCGACGAGGAGCATGCGCGTCCGGACGAGCTGCTCGTCCTCACCTTCTCGCGCAAGGCGGCCACCGATCTGCGCGAGCGGATCGCCGCCCGCCTTCAGCGCAGCTACGCGTCCTTCCCGGTGACGACCTTCCACGCGTTCTGCCTTGCTGTCCTGATGCGCGACGCGGCCGTCGCGCCTCGCCTGGCGCGGCCCGCCGAGCGACGCGCGCTCATGGAAGCAGCGCTCGGCGGCGGAGCAGAACCTCGGGCTACCGCCGACGCGCGCGCTGCTCGAAGAGGCGATGCGGTTCGCCGAGCTCTGCGACGACTACCTGCACGTTCCGGACCACGAGCTCGCGCCCGTTCGCGAGCGATACGTCACCGAGCTCGCAGCGCGCGGCGCGCTCGATTACGGCGGGCTCCAGCGCGAAGCTGTCGCGCTGCTCGAGCGCGACGAGGAGACGCGCCGGACCTACGAGAGCACCTTCCGCTTCATCCTCGTCGACGAGTACCAGGACACGAACGTCGCGCAGGAGCGGCTCCTGGAGCTGCTCGCCGGCGAGCGCCGCAACGTCTTCTGCGTCGCGGACGAGGATCAGTCGATCTACGGCTTCCGCGGCGCCGAGATCGACAATGCGCTCCGCTTCGAGGAGCGCTGGCCGGGCGCGCGCCGCTACGACCTGCCCCTCAACTACCGCTCGGCCACGGGCATCGTCGATCTCGCCACGAGCGTCATCCGTCGGAACGTCGACACCCACCTCGGCAAGGAGCTGCGCGCCGCGCACGATCAGCCGGCGGAGATCGTCGGCCGGACCTTCCGACATGCCGCCGAGGAGGCGGACTGGATCGCGCGAGAGATCGCCGCGCTGCGGCAGGAAGGAGTCGCGCTCGGACAGATCGCAGTGCTCGCGCGCTCGCTCAAGGAGATCGGCCCGCGGCTCGCGTACACGCTCAGGACTCAAGGCATCCCGTTTCACGCACCGCTCGCACCCGAGCTCCATCCCGAGCGCCGACGCGCTCCTTTCGCTGCTCGAGCTCGCCGCCGCGTATCCATGGGAGCCCACGCATGACGACGCCGCGCTGCGCGTGCTCGCCTCTCCGCTCTTCGGTGCGAATCCCCTGGAGCTACGGCGATTCCAGCGTGAGACGCGCACGCTCTACGGCGCGTTGCGCGAGGGGGGCGAGTTCGAGGCGTTCTTCCAGGCGTTGGCGATCGTCAAGCGCCAGCAAACTGCGGGCGCCTCCATCTACGCCCTCTGGGAGAGGCTCGAGCACTTCCGCGCGCTCGAGTCTGCGGACGCGACGCGCGAGGAGATCGAGGAGCTCGCGGCCGTAACCGCCCTCTCCGACGCTGCAAACGAGTTCGAAGGCGCGCCGTCCGACTTCCCGCAGTCGTTTCGAGAGGGAGAGCTCGATCGCGACGAGTGGCTGCCCTCGGCGCCTCCCCCCTCGGACGCCGTGGCCCTCCTCACCGTGCACCAGGCGAAGGGCCTCGAGTGGGACGCGGTCTTCGTCTGCGAGCTCGTCGAGGGCAGGTTCCCGGCGCTCGCGCGCTCGCAGTACGCGCTTTTCGATCGCGTGACTTTCGGGGGCTCGCACATCGACGAGGCGGCCCGCGCCCGGCGGGCGCTCGAGGAGGAGCGCCGGCTCTTCTACGTCGCGATGACGCGCGCGCGCAGCCGGCTGATGCTGACTGCGACGGAGGAGGCGCGCGAGGAATCCGGTCGATCCCTGTCGCGGTTCTACCTGGAAGCCCAGCCCTTCCTCGGGGAGAGCCGCGAGCGCACGGAGCCCGTCTCGTCGGCCGAAGCGCTTGCCGCCCTGCGGCGTGCCGGCGGCGGCCCGGCAGGTTGGCGCGACCATCTCGAGACGACAAACGCGAATGCGATGCTCCCGACCGGAGGGCTGCGGACATCCGCGTCGCGCCTGGCCCCGTATGAGAACTGCCCGCTCCAGTTCTTCTACGGGAGCCTCGTGGAGATCGGGCGGCGTCAGCACGACCTCGATGCGGCTCGGCGGCGCGTTCCACGACGTGCTCGAAGCCTTCCACGACCCCGAGCAAAACGAGCCACAGACGCTCGAGCGGCTGCTCGAGCTCGGGCGGGAACAATCCTTCGAGGAGGTCAAGCCCCGTCCGCTGGCAGCCGAACAGCGCCGATTACTCGAGAAGCTGCTCGAGGACTACTTCGCCTCGGAGATCGCGCCCGGTCTCGATGCCGAGGTCCTCGCCGTCGAGCAAGGCTTCCGCTTCGAGCTTGACGCGCAACCCTGAGGGGCTACATCGACCGGATCGATCGCCTGCCGGACGGGAAACTGCGCCTGGTCGACTACAAGACCTCGAAGAGGGCGATGAAGGCGGAGGAGGCCGAAGAGGACCTCCAGCTCGCGCTCTACGCGCTCGCCTGTCGCGAAGTTCCGGAGCTACGCGGGCTCGGCGAGGTCTCGGAGCTTGTCTACATGTTTCCGCGCCATCTTGTCGCAGGGCGCGCCGCCCGGCGTGGGCAAACGGTGACGCCGGACCTTCCCGATCGGACACGGCAGCGAATCCGGGGTCTCGTCGGCGCCATCGCCGCCGAGGAGTTCCAGTTCTCGCCCACCGCGGACTGCATGTGGTGCGACTTCAAGAAGATCTGCCCCCGTCATCACCTGAAGGACGCACCGCTGTGAGCATGGACCTGACCGACGAGCAACGGCGGATCCTCGACCACGATTCGGGCCCGCTGCGCATCGCCGCGGGCGCCGGCACCGGCAAGACGGGCACCCTCCAGCGCGCGATCGTCGAGCGGATCGAGGCCGGCACGAGGCCCGGCGAGATCCTCTGCCTCACCTTCACCGTCGAGGCGACCAAGGAGATGCGTCGGCGAGTGCTGGCAGCGCTTTCGGATCGGGAGGACATCGACCCCGACGAGCTGACGGTCCAGACCTACCACGCGTTCGCCGCGTCGATCGTGCGCGAGCACGCGCCGCTCATCGGCCTCGACGCGGACGCGGCGCTCCTCGACCTGGCGCGGCAGTGGCAGCTCGCGCTCGAGGCCCTCGACCGCTGCACGTTCGCCGAGCTCGAGATCGGCTGGCTGCCGACGTTCGTCGGGAAGGTGCTCGGGCTCAACGAGGAGATGCTCCGCCACGTGGTCACGCCGGACGAGGTGCGAGAGTGGTGCGCTGCGCTGCCCGCCGACGAAGTCGCGCGCGATCGCGCAGAGGCCGTCCAGGCGGTCGAGTGCTACCGAGATCTCAAGCGCGAGCGGGGCGCGCTCGACTTCGGCGACCAGATCGCCCTCGCGGTCGAGCTCCTGCGCACGCGGTCCGAGGCGCTCGAGCGGCTGCGCTCCCGGTTCCGCTTCGTCTTCCTCGACGAGTACCAGGACACCGACGTCGCCCAGCGCGAGCTCGTGAAGCTCGTCGCCGCGGAGGCGGAAGTCGTCTGCGCGGTCGGGGACGTCGACCAAGGGATCTTCGGCTGGCGCGGCGCGACGATCCACAACATGTTCGCGTTCGGGGACGACTTCCCCGGCGCGCGCTTCGAGACGCTGTCGACGAACTTTCGCTCCGGCAAGCGGATCCTCGACCTGGCGAACGCCCTGATCGACCCGTGGGAGCGGCCGGGCGACGAGGCGCGAAAACCGCTCGTGCCCGCGAAAGGTGCGCCGAAGGCAGTCGTCGAGGCGTTCGTCTCGCCGCATCAACTCGACGAGGCCGAGGAGATTGCGTCGCGGATCGCGAGGCGCCGGCGAGCCGTGGTCGCAGTACGCGGTGCTGGCCCGGACACGCGGCGACTTCGACCCGATCTACCGCGCTCTAGTGGCGAAGGGTGTGCCGGTCGAGGTCGACACGCTCGGCGGTTTCTGGACGCGCCCCGAGATCCTGGACGTGGTCGCCTGGCTGCGTGTCCTCGACGACCCGGGAGACAACCTCGCGCTCGGACGGCTTCTGCTCGGCCCGGCGTACCGGCTCGGCCTCCGTGACCTGTTCTTCCTGGCCGATCGCGCGAAGAACGAGAACTACCGCCTGCGGAGCGGCGACTTCGATGACTGCTTCGCTACAGCCTCGCCGACTCGATCGTCGCGCAGGAGGAGATCCCGGAGCTCTCGGACGACGCGCGCGAGCGGATCACCCGCTTCCACACAACCTGGCGCGAACTGGCCGGCGTTGCTAAGCGCGTAACGCTCGCTGACCTTGTCGGCGAGATCGCGCGAATCTCCGGCCTCGCCGCTGAGCTTGCGGCATCGCCGAATCCCGAGGCGGAGCTCGCCCTGCGGCATTTGGCAAAGCTCCGCGACATCGCCCAGGGCTACCAGCCCGTCGCAGGCTCACTCGACCTCGGCGGCTTCGTCGACTACCTCGACTCGCTGGACGAGGCGGACCAAGACGAGGACGAGCTGCGCGCGACCGATGAGAACGCCGTGCGACTGATCACGCTCCACCGGGCGAAGGGGCTCGAGTGGGACGTCGTCTTTCTCCCGAGCCTCGTGAAGGGCCACATGCCTCATCCAGGAAAGGGCGCGAACAATCCCGAGGAGCGCTGGGAACGGCTGCCGTTCGAGCTCCGCGGCGACCGCCAGTTCCTTCCGCCTCCACCCACGACCAAGGAGCAACTCGACCAACTCCGCGACGAGGAGGAGCGGCGCCTGATGTACGTCGGGGTCACACGCGCGCGCCGCCGGCTCGTCCTTTCGCGCTCCTGGTACTACCGCGACAACGTCGGGTCGAAGGAGCCGTCTCCGTTCTGGGAGGAGGCGCTCGCGACCGGGCTCGTGGCAGCGCAGACCGTGGAGTGCCCTCCCGAGAACCCGTATCCCGTCGGCGTCGATTCCCAGCCCGACCCGGGAACGCGATTCGAGCGGCCGCCGACCGACCCGGCAGAAGTCGCGCGGCTGGAGGCGGAGCTGGAGCGACTCCGTGAGGTGGAGGCGAAGCAGCCGCCTGCGTCACAGTGGCGTGTGCCGTCGGCGCTCTCGGTCACGGCGTTCCTGACCTTCGTGCGCGATTCGGACGAGTTCTTCCGGCGCTACGTCCGGCGAGTGCCGTCCCCGCCCTCTCCGGCCGCAAAGCTGGGATCGGAGCTTCACCGGAGAATCGAGCTACATGCCCGTGGAGTCGCGGCCGTCGGCGACCCGGGGGAAGACCTCGAGGAGCCGTACGACCTCGACCCGGCCGAGCGCACGGGTGGTGCCGAGCCGGTGTCGGCCGAGCAGATGTGGGAGAACTTTGAGCACAGCCGCTTTGCCCAGATGAGCCCGCTGATGGTCGAGCAACCGTTCACGCTCTACATCGGTGAGGGGATCTCGATTCAGGGCCGCATCGACGCGGTTTTCGAACGCGAGGACGGCGTCTGGGAGGTCATCGACTACAAGAGCGGCAGGAGCGACCCAGACCCGTTACAGCTCGCCATCTATTCGCGGGCGATCGAAGAGATCTGGGGCCGACGAACGGAATCGTCGTGGTTGCTACTGCGAACAGGCGAAGAGCAGCCAGCGCCGCCTGTCGACGATCTGACTGGCGTGCTCCGGAGATCGGCTACGGCTCTGAAGGAGGCCCGAACCTCTGTGAGCCAACTCTGATGGGCTGGCGATCACCACAAGTTCCTCATGGCCACACCGTCAGCAGCAGCACCACCGGGACGCCGATCAGGACGGCGGCAGCTACCGGCAGCAGCAGTAGGCAGCTGCAGCCGCAGCCCACCACGGGCCGTGGCACGAGGCTCATCGGGCGTTCCGGCGCTTGCGCACCGCTAGCTCTAGCGCCAGCACTACCTGGTCGCGGTCAGGTGCCCGCAGCGTCGATCCTCTCTGCTCGAGCTGGTCCCGGGCTCGAACTTCGTCACGGCCGGTCAGCCCAAGCGACGCAAGAAAATCGGTGATCGAGATGTCACTCATCCAGCCGATTATCGTCCGGCCCGTCGTCTGTTCTTACGCGCCAGCGGGCGCAAGCTCGAGCGGCAGGTCGGCTAGTGGTGTCATTTACTTGAAGCCACGCCGTTGGCGCAAGCGCGGTCATGCTGGTCGGCTATCGCGCAATCCGAGGTTGTAGAGCCGCCAGGCGTGTGCCTCGTCACTCACGCCGAACCGATTCTCATCTCCGAGTGCGTGCACGGCAGGCTCGGGCATCAAGTGGTTCGCCGCAAAAATGTTTGCCTCACGCTCCAGAGCCTTCGCCTCGGGATCAACACCAATCTCCTCGGCCCGGCAGTAAACGGGCCTCGCCGTTGCGGCGAGCCTTACATCTAGGCGTGGGCGGCGCACCGAGCGAGGTGCCGGGGTGCCGCGTTAGAACGTCTCGTCGGTCATGCTCGAGAGTGTCTTGATCGCCCTCTCGCAGGCCCTCTTCTCGTCGCTGGAGTTGAGCCCCTCTGCGTGCAGCGAAACCACCGCGAGCGCGAAACGCAGATCGTCCATCGCCGGTGAGCCGAAGTCGACGCACGATTGGTCAGGCAGGAGGACAGGGGTCTTGGTCTTATCGTCAGGCTCCACAGTCTCCCTCCGGTTCGGCTTGCATAGAGCGTCCCGCTTTGTACCTGCTCACCAAAAGTGTCCAGGGCGGACACCATTGCTCTCTTCGTTGCCGGAGTCCAGTGGAAGGCCCGGCCACGTCCCGGGAGCCCGGTCCCCGGCCGAGAGGCCGAGGTGCGAGGGCGCCAGTGACCGGCGCAGATACGGAGGCTCAGGGACCAGCCGTGAGGACTCGGCGCCGGGCCAGTTCAAAAGAGTCGGCCGCCCCGGCGCCAGCTCTCGGCCACTAAGGTCTGTGCGATGAACGAAACGGCCGACCCCGACGCCCGAGAGGTTCTCGTTCTTGATGGGGTGGGAGAGATCGAGCGACTTGTCGCTACGGCCCTCACGCCTGCAGAGGCGCAGTCGTTGGCCGGAACTCGCGGCGGACCCTGGATTCCCCTGGACCGAGCAGCAAAACTCGCTCCGGAGCTTCAGACGGCGTTGCAAGGGGGTCAGGTGATGCGAGTTGTCGGTGGCCCTGCGGGCGATCTAGTCACCAGCGGCAAGGACACCCTTGCCATCGCGCGGAACGCCGATGGGACGATCGCTGGACCCCTGCGGTTCGACGGAGGGCCGAAGAACGTTCGACACGTCGCCGCACCATCGGCGGTGTTCCAGGTCGCTGCAGCGCTCACACTGCAGCACTACCTCGACACGATGTCCAAGCAACTAGAGGCCCTGCAACGGGGTGTTCAAGACGTCAAGGACATGCTCGTTCAGGCGCAGAAGGGCGACCTCTACGCTGCGCAGCGCTTCGCTCTTCAACAAGAGCAACTGGTCGCGGACGGGACGAAGCTCGGCGTCGACCTTACTAGTGCCATAGAGGGACACCTCGGCAACGTTCGCTCGGTCTATTCCGCCGTTCGCGACCGTTTGCGAGACAGGGCCAACGCCGCCGTCGGGCTGGTTGATGACGCCGGCTCGATTAGCGACCACGCTGCATACGACGACGGCTTGGAAAGGATGAGTACCGAAGGTCGGCGTGACACCGTCATCCTGCTCGTCGCGATGGACTTGACGATTCGCTTGCTTCGTCTACAACTAGTGGCGGCCGTGGAACGAGCGCTCGGTCAAGGTCCCGCACTACGCCAGACCGCCCTGGAGGAGATCCTCGAGATGCGGCAGGACTTCGCAATGCTTGCGCCGCTGTTCGACCGCTGGATCGTCACGGACCGCGCCGTCGCCGCACACGAGGCGGGCCTAAAGGTGCACCACCGATTCACTACCACCGCCCGACTCTTGAGGCTCCGCGATTATCAGTTGGCGACCGTAGACCTCCGTCGTCTACTCGCCCGGGCCCCAGACGAGGTCCTGCCTACCCCTGCCATCGGGGGGTCGTCGTTTGTCATCGACTGCCGCAGCTCTGATGACGGAGAGATCTACGCCCGGATCGCAGAGCTTGAAGCCGGCAGCTAGGCGGAATCGGAAATCAACAACACCCTCTGTAGTTCCGCGGCCAAGTGGGAGCGGAGGCGCCGGTTCCGTATCCCGTGCGCTCCGGCGTGACGAAGTACGCTGGTCGCCATGCGGGCGTAGTCGCCGTCCGCCGAGCAATGACGTAGCCGGTCAGGTGGTCTACACGTGATGCCGAGAAGTTCGCCCCCTTGGGCGCCGGCCGTCGCTGACGCCGTCGGCTGTCAACACTCCGGGGTCGGCTCAAGAGCCGAGCGAGGGAACGGCAATCGGCTGCCCGTCGGCTCGGCGCGTCGCTTCCTCAACCGACACGATCTCGCGACCGAATGGGCGCAGGCCCACAGTGATGAGCTTGAAGTTCGCAAGACCAAGGGGGATCCCGATGATCGTCAGGCAGAGCAGGATGCCGCTGAGGATGTGAACTAACGTCAGCCACCAGCCCGCGATGACGAACCAGATGACGTTGCCGATCGCTGAGCCGGCGCCCTTGTTGGCCTTCGGCACAGCGACTCGCCCGAACGGCCAGAGCGCGAACATGGCGATGCGAAGCGCGGCGACGCCGAACGGGATCGTGATGATCAGGATGAAGCAGAAGAACGCCGCGATGGCGTAACCGATCGCCAGCCACAACCCCGCGAACACAAACCAGATGATGTTCCCGATCAACCGGATCGCACGACACTACAGACGCGCCACACGCACAGAGTCGCTCGGGGAACCGCTGCTGCCTGAAAAGCGAGGCCTTCGCGAGCGCCTGCGTCGCCTGACGCGGCACTTCGGCCGCGCAGTTCTTCGGGGGTCAAAGCCGCACCCGAGACGGTCCGAGGACGACCTGTTCCATGAAGTCGTGGCCCACCCGCGACCTTTCTTGTTTCTGAAGGTCAAGAGCCGTTTCTATTCGTGCGACCGGCTACAAGCAGGCGGTCGAAAATGACGTTCTTGCAGGCATTCTGCTCAAATGCGTTTGGGCCACAGGATTGGGCCACAAGACCTAGAGCGCGTCAGAATAGACAACAAAAATGCCTATTTGCAGGCACTTCAAGAGACGGGAGCGACGGGACTCGAACCCGCGACCTCCGGCGTGACAGGCCGGCGTTCTAACCAACTGAACTACGCCCCCAGGCGCGCCTAGTGTAGCTAGGCGATTTCGGTCAAGCCGAGTTGCCGCAACAGCGTGACGCCGTCCGAGTAGACGTCCTTGCGGGCGACCAGGCCGTCCCGGATCGGGATCACGTCCATGCCGCGATACTCGACCTTCCGGCCGGTCGGCTCGACCTGGATCCCCGAGCGCGTCATCGGGCCCTCGTGTGTTCCTCTGGCCGTCCACTCCTGGACGACGAGATCGTCACGGATGTACTGGCTGCGAGCCTCGAAGCTCAGATCGGGGAAGACCGCGAAGATCCCCGTGATCGCCTTGCCGATCGCGTCCTTGCCGATGTTGACGTCGCCGGTCGTGTGGTTCTCGAAGACCGAGTCGTCGGTGTGCATGGAGACGATCGCCTCGACGTCGTGGTCGTTCCACGCAGCGTTGTAGCGGTCGATGAAGTCCTGGAGGTCGGAGCCGTCCACGGCGTCAGCCTACGACAGTAGGTCGAGGATCCCAAGCGGCCGCCGGAAGGGGGCGACGACGTAGGCGCCCTGAGCGCGCCCGCGCGAACCCTCGAGCAGCTCCCGGCCGATCTCCATCCCGACCTCGGCCGCGTCCGGGCCTGCGTCGCGCAGGGCGTCGAGCACGCTGATCCGGGACGACGATGCCCGGAACCTCGTTGTGGAGCCGCAGCGCTAGCTGGTGGCTCCAGACCGGGAAGATCCCGACGAGCACGGGGATCGGCCACTCGCCGCCGATCAGATCGAGGAAGCGGTCCATGTACTCGAGGTCGAAGAGGATCTGCGTCATCGCGAAGTGGGCGCCGGCATCGATCTTCTGCTGGAAGCGCTCGAGCTCCGTGTCGAGGTCGTCTGCGGCGGGGTTGACCGCGACGCCGATGTAGAACGAGGTCGCTGCGTCGATTGCGCGCCCGTTGTAGTCCTCGCCGCGGTTGAGTCGTGCCATGAGCTTCGTGAGGCCGATCGAGTCGATCTCGTAGACGCCGCGCGAGCCCGGGATAGTCGCCCACCTCCGGTGGATCGCCGGTGACCGCCAGCACGTTGCGGATGCCGCAGGCGTGCGAGCCGAGGAGCTGCGACTCGAGGCCCATGATCGTCGCATCGCGGGTCGTGAGGTGAGGGATCGTCTCGATCCCGACGATCCGCTCGATCTCGATCGAGAGCATGAGGGCGCTCGCCGCAGCGCGCGCGGTCGCGTTGTCGTTGATGTCGACGAATCCGGCCTTCCCCGAGTCCTTGAGCGTGCGCGCGACGTCCAGCATCCCGTCGTAGCTTCCGCCAAGCGGTGGGTCGATCTGCACCGAGAGCACCCACTCCTGCTCGCGAAAGGCTCGCGCGAGCTCGGTTTCCTCCCGGTGCTCGGGCACAGCGACGACGACCTCTCGCTCCGCGAAGACGAGCGGCGCGCTCGGCTCGCGCTCCTCCTTGACCGCCGAGGCGATGGAGGCGATCTCGATCGGCGTCGTCCCGCAGCAGCCTCCGATGATGCGAGCTCCGAGGGTGCGGGCGTGCGCGGCGAACTCCGCGAAGTACTCGGGCGAGGCGTGCGGGTAGATGATGCGGTTCCCCGCCATGCTCGCGAGCCCGATGTTCGGCATCGCGGCGAGCGGGAGACCGTTGCCGCCCATCTCGGCCAGCGCGGCGAGCGACGCCTGGATGCCTGCGCCGTGGTTTGCGCCCGCGGCTGCGACCCCGAGCTCGGCGAGCCGGTCGACCGCTTCTCTGGCGGTCAGGCCGGAAAGCGTCTCGGCGCCTGCGTCGAAGGTCAGCATCGCCAGGATCGGCAGGGAGGAGACGCTGCGCACGGCCTCGATCGCCGCTTCGAGCTCCTCCAGCTCGAAGAACGTCTCGACGGAGAAGAAGTCCACGCCCCGGCCCTCGAGCACCGCCGCCTGCTCGGCGAAGATCTCGACGCGTTCGGACTTTGTCACGCCGAGCTCGCCGAGCGGCCCGATCGAGCCGGCGATGAAGACGTCCCTGCCGGTCATCTCGCGGGCGTCGCGGGCGAGCTTGACCGCTGTGCTGTTGATCTCTTGGAGCTCGTCCTCGAGGTAATGCGCGGCGAGCTTGCGGCGGTTCGCTCCGAACGTGTTCGTCTCGATCACGTCCGCGCCGGCCTGGATGAAGCCGACATGGAGCTTGACGACAGTCTCGGGAGCGCGGAGGTTCGCCTCCTCCGGGATGCGCACGCGCGGGCGCGGCGCTCGAGACGAGGACGCCCATGCCGCCGTCGGCGACGAGTGGGATGCCGGTTGCGAGGCGTTCGAGGAAGCGGTTGGCCATCGGCGGAGCCTACTTCCGGCGTTCGACTGGGAAGCGGGGGTTGCGCTGTTGGGACATCGAGCTCACCTCCATCGTTCTCGGCGGTAGCACCGCACCTCGTGTGGGTCGGTTGCTGCGGCGTCTCAGGGCCGAGTCCCTCAGCCGCTCGTGATGGGCGAGGCGAGCGTAGCAAGCGGCGAGGTCGATCCCCATATCCCCACCCTGGGTGGGGTAGGGCTCCACCCGCCACCCGCGGTGAGCTTAACCGCTCAACATCGCGCACGTCTGGCCCATAAGTGGGTCAAATGCAGGCAAAACTGTCCACAGCGGTGCTGCGGAGAACTTGAGTGAAGTACCGCAGTCAACTGCGTAAAGGGGGATAGATCAACCGATGGCCCCCGGGGCACACTGCGGGAGACCGAGCGGGCCCCGATGCGGCGGGGGCCACTTGGAAAACGAGGCAGGCCCCAATGCGGCAGGGGCCACTCGATTTACTGCGGCTCTCTTCGGAGACGTCAGAGCGGGCCGGGCGGCGGCCCGCTCCGTCGTTCCCGGACTCAAGCGGCGCGGCCAAGCTGCCGAAACTCCGATTGCCTCCTTGCGTTGCCCGGGACTGACGGCAAGCTTTCCTGCGGCACAGGAGCGGCGAAGCGGCGGGGTGATCGCCGCTTTGCTATGCCGCAGGAAGAAGACGGCCACGCCGGCCGAGCCGGCATGGCCTCCAAGCGGCATCGCAAGCGATGCCTAGGCGGCACAGGAGTCACGAAGTGGCGGGGTGACCCGCCACTTCGTTGTGCCGCAGGAAGAAGACGGCCACGCCGAGGTTCGCCCGCCGCTTCGTCTTACCTACTCCGAGTCTGTGTGCAGCAGGCGCCCTTCCATGCCCCCCGCCACGACCACCACCTGGCCGGTCACGTGGCCCGACAGCTTGTCCGAGGCGAGCACCACCACCTGGCGGGCGACGTCCTCCGGCTGACCCATCTTCCGCAGCGGCATCGTCCGCGTGGCACGGCGAACCAGCTCCGGATCGGTCAGCGTCGTGCGGGTCATCGGTGACTCCGTCCAGCCCGGACAGACGGCGTTTACGCGTCCTAGCGGGGCAATTCGGATGATCTCGTTCTTCAGGCTGAGCAGCAGGCCGTGAAGGAGCGCCGACTTCGCCGCCGCGTAATCGGCGTGCCCGGCCTCGCCGAAGAGGCCGGCTGTCGAGCCGATCAAGACGAGGCTGCCGTGGCCGGAGCGCTCCACCTCACGCAGGAACGCGCGGGCCGTCAGGTAGGTAACCGTCAGGTTCCCCCGGATCGTCTCTTCCCAACGCTCGAGCGGTAGCTGCCACACCGGGAGGTCCTCCTCCGGCCACTTGCCCGCGACCGCGGCGCAGATGTCGAGCCCTCCCAGCTCCTCGACGCAGAGCCGGAAGAGCTCGTCGACCTCGTCCTCGCATCTCAGGTCGGCGCCGAAGACCGGCGCGCCGCCGAGCTCCTGGCTCAGAGCCTCAGCCCGTTCGCGGCCCTGGTGGTAATGGAGAGCCACGCGGCTGCCCTCGGCGGCGAACTCACGGGCGCAGGCCGAGCCGATTCCGCCCGATGCGCCCGTGATCAGCACGCGCTTCTCGTCCAGGCCAGTTTCCACGGGCGGGAGGCTACAGCGGCTGAGGGAGCCACTGTCCATGCGGTCCCGCGCGGGGATCTCGTAGGTCCCATCAAGTCCTCG
The DNA here is from genome assembly GCA_963827725.1 of uncultured Actinomycetes bacterium. Taxonomy (GTDB): domain Bacteria; phylum Actinomycetota; class Thermoleophilia; order Gaiellales; family Gaiellaceae; genus VAXT01. The sequence continues at coordinate 429,023 of CAWHBM010000001.1, forward strand.
AACGATCCGACCGAAGCAGGAAGCGTCATGACGCCACGCGAGGACCTCACCTACCTCCAAGTCGGGCTTGCCATTCTCGACACGCTCGATCCGAATGAGGAGCTCACCCGTGAGGAGCTCGACCTGCTCGCATGGCGTTTCGAGCAGCTCGTCGGCCACGGCTACGAGGTCGACGACGCGATGAGCCTCGCTCGCGCGAAGCACGTCGATCTCGAGTTCGCGCGCACACTGACCGCAACGCACGGCTGTCCTCCTGCCGTAGCGGCACAGATTCTGCTCTAGGGCGCCATTCTCGGGCCTGCCGCTTCCTTCTGGTGGCCAGGTGCGCTTTGATTCGACCCGTGCAGGTTGTCGAGACCGACGCGCAACTCGTCGCCCGCTGCCGGGAGGGTGACGACGACGCCTGGCGGGAGCTCGTGGAGCGCTTCTCCCGCTACGTCTACGCCATCGCCGTTCAGGCGTTCCGGCTGCCGCAGGCCGACGCAGAGGACGTCTTTCAGGAGGTCTTCGCCCGCGCGTACGAGAACCTCCCCAAGCTGCGTGACGACAACGCGATCCGGCCGTGGCTCGCGCAGCTCACGCGGCGGCTCTGTCTCGACACGCTGCGCGCGGGCGCACGAGAGCAGGTGGGTGACCTGCCGGAGCCCCCTGGCGAGGACGACACGATCGCGCAACTCGACGAGGCGCTCTATGTGCACGAAGCGCTGGCGATCCTCCCGGACAACTGCCGCGAGATCCTCGACCGGTTCTTCGCCCGCGACGAGAGCTACCGGCGCATCGCGGAAGCGCTCGATCTGCCTGCAGGCACGATTGCAAGCCGAATCTCCCGGTGTCTGGTCAAACTCCGGACCGAGCTCGAGGGAAGAAACACGCTGGCTGCGGAGTCTGGTGGTTGACGGCGTATGCACGACTACAGCGAAGAGAACTTGGCCAACCTCCTCCGCACCCTGCCCACCCCGCCTGAGGCGTGGGTGAAGGCTGCGCAGGAGATCCCGCTGGCACGACGGGGGCTCGACGACATCGTCGAGCGGGCACGCGCGGATCGGGCATTTCGCGACGCGCTGATCGCCGACCTCGAAGTGGCGCTCGAGGCGGCCGGTTTCGAGTCGGATCCTGCGCTCGCAGAAGCAGTGCGCGCACGCCTGTCTCTGTAGCCGAGAGAATCGCCCTCGATGGTTACCGGTGATCTCCTGGACACGCCGCTCGGTGAGTTCCTCGACACGCTCTCCGGTCCGGGGCCTGCTCCAGCGGCGGGCTCGGCAGCCGCGATCGTCGTCGCGATGGCGGCCGGACTCGTGACGATGGTCGCGCGGGCATCGAAGGAGCACTGGGCGGAGGCGGGCGGCGCCATCGGCCAGGCCGAGACGTTCCGGGCCCGGGTCGAGCCGCTCGCGCAGGCAGACGCGGAGGCGTATGCCGAAGCGCTGGCGGCGCTCCGCGGCCGCGACCTGCTGGAGGAGCGCTACCGCGACCAGAAGCTCCAGGCGGCGCTCGAGCGCGCAGCCGAGATCCCGCTCAAGATCGCCGAGGCGGGATCCGACCTCGCCTGCCTCGCGGCGCTGCTCGTCGAGCAAGGCAACCCCGAGGTGCGAGCGGACGCAGCCGCTGCGTCGGTGCTCGCCGAGGGTGGGGCCCGCGCGGCGGCGAAGCTGGTCGAGATCAATCTTGGCGCGAGAGAGGACGACCCGCGCGTGCGCCACGTTCGGTCACTCGTAGCGGTCGCAGCGGAGGCATCCGAACGCGCTCTCGCGGCTGCGCAGTAGCATCGAGCGATGGCACATCCCGAGTCCACTGACGAAGCCGTGCAGGAGCTGCGCCCGGCCTGGAGCATGCCGGCGGGCGGCGCGGAGAGCATCGAGCTCCCGTTCGAGTGGCCGGGCGAGGTCACCCGCGACTGGGCGTGGGGGGGCTCGACCGGAAAGGGTGTACGGGTCTGCATTCTCGACAGCGGCGTCGACTCAGGACACCCGCTCGTGGGCGAGGTGCAGCGCTCCGTCGCCGTCTCGGTCGGCGCCGACGACGAGGTCGTGGTCACCGACGACACCGAAGGGGATCTCTGCGGCCACGGAACCGCCTGCGCCGGGATCGTCCGTTCGCTTGCGCCGGACTGCGAGCTCATCAGCGTTCGCGTGCTGGGGGCGGGCTTCACCGGCAGCGGCGGCGTGCTCCTTGCAGGCCTTCGCTGGGCCGTCGAGCAGGGCTTCGACGTGATCAACATGAGCCTTTCCACGACGAAGCGTCAGTTCGCGGGCATGCTCCACGAGCTCACGGACACGGCGTATTTCCATCGGAACGTGCTCGTCGCCTCCGCGCACAACATGCCCGTCGAGAGCTACCCATGGCGCTTCTCGTCGGTGATCTCGGTCGGAAGCCACGAGGAGACCGACCCGATGACCTTCTTCTACAACCCCGATCCGCCGGTCGAGTTCTTCGCCCGTGGAGTCGACGTCGAGGTCGCCTGGTCAGGCGGCGCCCGCATCCGCTGCACCGGCAACAGCTTCGCGACCCCTCACATGTCCGGTCTGTGTGCGCTCGTACTCGGCAAATATCCGGAGCTGACCCCGTTCCAGCTGAAGAGCGTCCTCTATCTGATCTCCTCGAACGTGGGAGGTGAACGATGAGCGACGACCTGAAGGCGGCCGTCGCGGCGGGAGTCCTCGGATCAGAGGAGTCGTTCCAAAAGATGCTGCAGTCGGTCGTCGAGGTGGCGCGCGCCATCTTCGGAGCGAAGGCGTCTTCGATCTTCCTGCTCGACGAGGAGGCGGACGAGCTCGTGTTCGAGGCGGTCGCAGGCGAGGGAGCCGAGACGCTCATCGGCAAGCGCTTCCCGTCCAGTACCGGAGTCGCCGGCTGGGTCCTCGTCACGCGCCAGTCGCTCGTAATCGAGGACGTCACCGAGGATCCTCGCTTTTCGCAAGAAGTGGCCGAAAGCACGGGCTATGTGCCAAAGGGCCTGATGGCGGTGCCGTTGCTCCACGACGAGCAGGTGCTGGGCGTGCTCGAAGTGCTCGACCGGCCCCAGCGGAGTCAGTTCTCACTCGTCGAGATGGACCTGCTCGCGCTCTTCGCGAATCAGGCTGCGATCGCCCTCGATCTCCTTCAGCGCGCCAGACGAGCCGGGAAGGTACTCGCCGAGAGCGGGGAGGGGGCGGACGTCGTCGCTCGCCTCGCGGAGACGGTCGACGGGCTCGAGGAGGAGCGGCGGGAGGCCGGGCTGAAGTTGCTCGCCGCCCTGGAGGAAGTCCTCAGACGCAACGAGGGCGGCTGACGCCGCCCTCGGGACAACTCAACTTCTAGGCAGTTACTCGGAGCTTCTCTCGGAGCTTCTTTCCGGGCCCTCGCCGGCGCGCTCTGCGTTGCGCTCCGCGTTCCGCTCAGCGAGCTTGTGCGCCTCGACGTCCTCTTCGATGTTCCGCTCGACGTTGCGCTCTGCCGCTCGCTCTGCGTTTCGATCTCGATCCTCTGACATCCCGTGCTCCTTTCGGTCGAATCTTCGTAGAACCAGACGGGTCACTGCGGGGAAATCTTCCCCCATTTCTGCAAAAACACAAGAGCGGGTGTCATTCTTCGCCGGTGCTGGGCTCTTTTCGTGAGCGGCTAGGAGAGTCGCTCGACGCGTTCAAGGCCGTCTTCACGAATCCGGGCCTCCTGCGCGTCGAGCTCGCCTGGGGCCTGGCGATCACCGCGTACTGGGCGTTCATCATCGCGCTCTCGGTCTACGCGTACGACGAGGGAGGGGCGGCGGCGGTCGGGCTCGTTGGGCTCGTTCGCGTGCTTCCGGCCTTCGTGGCGGCTCCCTTCGCAGGGATGCTCGGCGACCGCTACCCGCGCGAGCGCGTCATGTTCCTGATCTCGGTCGCTCGTGCCATCTTCATGGCCGCAACGGCTGCAGTGCTCTTCGCCGGGGGCCCCATCTGGCTCGTCTACACGCTGGCCGGTGGGGTGGCGCTCACCGCGAGCATGGTGCGCCCGATGCAGTCCGCGCTGCTTCCCCAGCTCGCGAGGACTCCGGAGGAGCTGACCGCGGCGAATCTCGTCGTGACGACGATCGAGAGCTCCGGCATCTTCCTCGGCCCGGCGATCGGCGGCCTCCTGCTCGCAGCGACGAACACCGAGACGGTGTTCGCGGCCGCCGCGGGGGCGTTCTTGCTCTCGGGCATCCTCGTCGCCGGGATCAAGGTCCAGGCCGCAGCCGAGCACAAGAAGGGTGAGGAAGGCTTCTTCCAGGAGTTCTTTGCCGGCTTCGGCGCGATCGGAGGAGACCGCAACCTTCGTCTGATCATCGGCCTCTACGGCGCGCAGACGCTGATCGCGGGGGCGCTCAACGTCCTGATCGTCGTCGCCGCGCTCGAGTTGCTCGACCTCGGCGAGTCGGGAGTCGGGTTTCTGAACTCTGCGGTCGGAGTCGGCGGGCTCTTTGGGGCCCTCGCGGCGTTTGCACTCGTCGCTCGGCAGCGGCTGGCCTCCGACTTCGGCCTCGGCCTGATCCTGTGGGGGTTCCCGATTGCGTTGATCGGCATCTTTCCGGATCCAGCGTTCGCACTCGTCCTCCTGGGGCTCGTCGGCGTCGGGAACACCGTGGTCGACGTCGCCGCACTGACGCTTCTCCAGCGGACGGTTCCCGACGAGGTCCTCACGCGCGTCTTCGGCGTCGTGCAGAGCGTCTTTGTCGCAACGCTCGGGATCGGCGCGATCGTGGCGCCGCTGCTGATCGAGCTCGTAGGGATCCGGGGCACGCTGGTCGCGACGGGAGCACTGCTGCCCATACTGGCGGCAGTGCTTTGGACTCGCATCAGAGCCCTCGACGCCCAATCGCTCGCGCCCACGCGCGAGTTGGAGCTTCTGCGCGCGGTCCCGCTCTTCAAGCCGCTGCCGGCGCCGGCTATCGACCAGCTTGCCTCGAGCCTCATCCCGGTGCAGGCGACAGCCGGTGACGAGATCGTCCGCCAGGGCGACCCCGGAGACCGCTTCTACGTGATCGCCGCTGGTGAGGTCGACGTCCTGATCGACGGGCATCCCCAATCGACGTCCGGGGCCGGCGACTACTTTGGCGAAATCGCGCTGCTCCGGGATGTGCCTCGGACCGCGACCGTCAAGGCCAGAGTGGACACCGAATTGCTCGCGCTCGAGCGTGACGAGTTCCTGAGCGCGGTTACAGGTCATGCGGCGAGCGCCGAGGCGGCGGATGCGATCGTCTCGAGTCGCCTCGCAGGCCTGCGACCGGGCATCGCGTCCGTCTAGTGGACGCGACCGGAGTCTTGCTCCTCGGCGGCCTGGGCCGCCGTTTCGGCTCGGTGAAGGCTCTTGCGCCGCTCGGCCCGGAGACGCTCGCCGAACGGGGCTGGCGGATTCTCGGCGACGCCTTCTCGCACCGGCTTGCGCTCGGCAAGGACGCCGACCAGCTGGGCTTGCCGTTTCCGCTTCTCGACGACGGGATCGCCGTCCGTGCCCCCATCGCCGGAGTGATTGCGGGCCTGCGGGTCTCCCCGACCCATGTTGCCGTCTTCCTCCCGGTCGATTGCCCGCTCATGACACCCGAGGCTCTCCACGCGCTCGCGGCCAACTGTGCCGAAGCAGCCGTGCCCGAGACCGGACCGCTCCCCGGGGCTTACGCCCGCAGCGCGCTTCCCGTGCTGGAGCAGTGCCTGGCAGCCGGTCGGCTCTCCCTCGACGAAGCCCTCGGCGAGCTGGACACGCGCACGATCGAGATCGACCCCGCGCTGCTTGCGAACGTGAACACCGAGCGGGACCTGGACCGACTACGGGCTTTCGCCAGGTAGCGCTTTCTCGGAGTCCTGCGGCGGGCGGCGCTCCGGATAGCGCGGCAGCCCGTCGTCCGGGATTGGCTCCCACGCGGCGGCATACGCGACGAACTGTCGAAGGCTCGGCTTGACGCCCGGGTCGCTGTCAAATGCGCTCATCCGCACTCCAGCGGGCAGGCCTGTCTCGAGATCGTTGCTCCAGAGAGCACTGCCGCATGCTGAACAGAAGACCTTCGGAGCGCCGTCCGACGGCTCGAAGGCCCGCAAGAGGTCCTCGCCCTCGGTCACGCGCAGCGAGCCGGGTGTGATTCGAGCCTGCGCGGACGAAGCAGTGCCGGTGCGCCGCTGGCAGCGCGTGCAGTGGCAGTAGCTGGCGTAGAGCGGCGGCTCGGTCACCTCGAAGCGCACTGCGCCGCAGAGACAACGTCCGGTCAGGGGCAGCTCGGCCATATGGAGGGAGTTTAGGACGGGTCTATGCCCCAGGTGAGACCTTGGGGCTCCAGCGCGCCTGCGACGAACCGGCGGCCCCCGCCGTTGGTAGCGACGACGTAGATGCCCGCCTCCACGCAGCAGGAGACTTGGTAGGCGAAGTAGCGCGAGTCGGGCGACCACGCGAGCCCGGAAGCGCTTCCCGTACCGGGCACGCGCCGCTGACCGGTTCCGTTGGGGTTCATGATCCAGATGCCGTTGTTCCTGAGGACCGCGATCCGTCGGCCGTCAGGCGACCACGCCGTATCCGAGCCACCTTTCGCGATGCGGCGCTGCCGTGTCCCGTTGGTGCGCATCAACCAGATCTCTCTCGATCCGCGCGCGCCGCGCACGAACGCGATCGTTCGACCGTCGCTTGACCATGTCGGCGAGGAATCTCGCTTTCGCGTGACACGTTTGGGGCGACTGCCGTCTGCGTTCATGACCCAGATCCCGCGCCTGCCGAATGCGATCTTCCGGTCGTCGGGGGACCACGCGAGCCCGCCCTCCAGCGAATACCTCGGCAGCTTGATGAGTCTTCGGCCTTCGCCTCCGCTGTCCGGGACCAGGCCGATGCCGGATGATGCTCCGTAGTTGCAGGCGTAAGCGATCGACTGGCCACTGTGCGACCAGGCCGGTAGGACCTCGCTGCAGCCCGGATTCCGGGTCAAGTTGACCGAGCCGGACGTCCCGAGCCTGGTCGCAAAGAGCTCCCAGTTGTCGACGATGCCGGGATCCTCCGGCCAGAAACGGGTAGAGAAAACAATCCGCCCTGTCGGTTCCGCCGCGGTCTCGCGCAAGGCCGAGGCACCGGCGGGCGCGATCACGAGCACGCCGGTTATGAGCGCGAACGTGAGACCTCGCATGCCTGGATCTTTAGCGCGATCCGCGCTGAGTTGCCAGCACATCGAAGCGGATGCAGCAGGCGGGTGCCGCCGATACTTGGCTCTCATGGGCGGTGACGGGCTCGAACCGCCGACCCCCTGCTTGTAAAGCAGGTGCTCTCCCAACTGAGCTAACCGCCCGAAGTGGTGCCCCCAGCGGGATTCGAACCCGCGCTGCAGCCTTGAAAGGGCTGTGACCTGGACCGCTAGTCGATGGGGGCGCGGGGCTGAGTCTAGCCGCCAACTCCGGCGATACACTCGCCGGCGAGGGCCGGTAGCTCAGTTGGTAGAGCAGGGGACTTTTAATCCCAAGGTCGCAGGTTCGATCCCTGCCCGGCCCACCACGCTTCACTGACCGACTGCGGGCTCCCGCCGGGCAGAGCCCGTGACTTTAGGCGGCGGGTTCCATGTCCGATAGCAAGCAGAGATGTCGGAACCCGCGGTCTCCCTTTCCTCGACCTCGCAGTCTGAGTCGACCGACTCGGAACGGGAGGCCCTCCTCGAAGCCGGTCGGCTGATCGGGCTCGGAGAGCTCGTCCGTGGGGTCGCGCACGAGATCAACAACCCGCTCTTCGGCATGCTCGGCCTCGTCGAGCTGCTGCTCGGAGAGACCGAGCCCGGCACGAGGGCTCACGAACGGCTGGCACTCGTTCAGCAGAGCGGCCTCGACATCAAGCGGATCACGCATTCCCTGCTCGGCTTCGCCCGCACGGAACCGGGCGTGAGCGAGCTCGTCTCGCTTCAGGACGTCGCCGAGAAGGCGGTCGAGCTCGTGCGCTGTACGAGCGCCGGTAAGAGCGTCGAGCTCCGTGAGCACTACCCGGACGAGCCGTTGCTCGTCCAGGGGAGCTCCGCCCGCCTGAGTCAGGTCTTTCTCGGCCTCCTCGTCAACGCCCAGCAGGCCCTTCCGGGCGGCGGCACGGTCACCGTGCAGCTCGAGCGAGACGCCGACTGGGCCGTCGCACGAGTGACCGACACCGGTGCAGGAATCGACCCCGATGCGCGTTCCAACCTGTTCGAGCCGTTCGCCACCACGAAGCAAGGGGGAACCGGCCTCGGGCTCGCCGCCAGCCTCGAGATTGCACGCGCACACGGAGGCGACCTGATCGCACTCTCTGCTGTTGCCGCAGGCGCTTCCTTCGTCCTTCGCCTGCCGATCGCGGAAGCGCCCGCATGATCAAGATCCTCGTCATCGACGACGATGCCGTCGTCCGCGACGTGATCGGCGAGATGTTGGCCATCGCCGGCTACGAGGTCGTCACCGCGAGCACGGCCGCGGAAGCCCTCGAGCTGTTCGTGGACGAAGACATCAGCCTTGTCGTCAGCGACATCGTCATGCCCGACCTCTCCGGGCTGGAGCTCCTGGAGGCCATGCGCCTCCATCGGCCGAGCCTGCCGATCGTGCTCGTGACCGGAGCCGATACGCGAGACAACCTCAACGAAGCACTCACCCGCGGAGCCGACGGGCTCGTCGCCAAGCCGTTCACCAAGGCGGAGCTGCAAGACGCCGTCGACAAGGCGCTCGACCGCGCGGGCAGGAGCGAGCGCGATCTGCGCGAGCGGCTACTGACCCCGACGCTCACCAGCGCCTTGGCCAATGCGATCGAAGCGCGCGAGGAGGGCATGCGTGGCCACTGCGAGCGACTCACCGTGCTTGCGATGCGCCTCGGGCTTGCATGCGGCCTTCCCGAAGAGGACATCGAGACGATCAGGCTGGGAGCCCTGCTCCACGACATCGGCAAGATCGGGATCCCCGACCGAATACTTCTGAAGCCGAGCCGCCTGACATCGGAGGAGATGGAGCTGATGAGCACCCACACGATCATCGGCGACAACCTCCTGGAGCCGATCGACTTACTCGCGGCGGTGCGTCCGATTGTCCGGTCGCATCACGAGCGCTGGGACGGGCGCGGCTATCCGGACGAGCTCGCCGGCGAGGACATTCCCCTAGGTGCTCGGATCATGGCCGTCGCGGACGCCGTCGAGGCGATGTCCGCAAAGCGCGTCTACCGCGAGCCGCTCTCGGAGCCCGAGATCGTCATGGAGCTCGAGGCGGGCAGAGGCACCCAGTGGGACCCGACGCTCGTCGACCTCGTCTTGAGGCTGATCGAGACGGATGCGGTCAGCTTCTCCGCCGAAGGGCTGTGCATCTCTCAGGTGCTTCCCCCGCGCGCAGCTGCTGCAGTCCTTCGTTTCCCCGGTTCCAAGACCCATGCCGAGCTCGTCGGCCGAACCCAGGAGGCCACCCAATGAGCTCGCAACCTATTCGCTGCCTAGTTGCCGACGACCATCCCGCGCTGGTCGCCGCAGTCTCCGATTTCCTCGAGACCCAGGGGTTTGAGGTAGTCGGACAGGCGCGTGACGGCCTCGCCGCCGTCGCAGCTGTGAAGGAGGCGATGCCCGATGTGGCGCTCGTCGACTACCGGATGCCTCATCTCGAGGGCGCCGAGCTCCTGGCGCAACTGAGAGAGATCGCGCCGGACATGTTGATCGCGGTCTATACCGCAGACTCGGACCAGAGCATCGTCGGCGCCGTCTTTGAATCGGGTGCGCACGCCCTCATCCTCAAAGACGCTCCTCTTACCGATCTTGCGAGCGCGCTCCAAGCGATCTGCGCGGGAGAGCGTTATGTCGATCCCGCGCTCGCCCGAATCGCGCTCGGAGGCGCCTCGACGAAGCCGGCCCTGACGCCCCGCGAATCCGAGGTGCTGGCGCACGTCGCGGACGGCCTCTCTCACGACGAGATCGGAAAGCGGCTCTCGATCAGCCCCGAGACCGTTCGGACCCACGTCCGCAAGGCGTGCGAGCGCCTGAACGCCCGAACGCGCACCCATGCGGTCGCGACGGCGCTTCGACTCGGCCTCTTTCACTAGGCGGACTCTCCTCTCGCCCCGGAGCGCACGTCAAAGCGTGGAGTTCCCTGCCCCAATCGGGTGATTTCCGGGGTACCGAGCGACCCCTACGGTTGGCTTACGACCCGAAGAAATGCGGCACCGCGCAGCTTGCGCGGAAAGAAAGGGTTCACCGTGAACGTCGACCGCGGCTCGAGTTCAAAAATCAAGGCGCCACCGCGCAGCTCGCGCTTGCAGCGGCTGGTCCTTGGGGCGACGGTAGCTGCGGTGTTGATCGCTCCGTCGGCCGCGCTGGCTGACGCGACGCTCTCCCCGGGCCTCGCTGACCGGGCCTCCACCAATCCCGATCGAATCTTCAACGTCATCGTCCAGGGCGCGCCGGGTCACAAGACTTCGGCGGTCGCCGATGACGTGGCGGCGGAAGCTAACTCCGGGCTCGCGAGGGGTGTCAAGCGCCGCTTCAGCTCGATCGAAGGAGTCTCAGCCGAGCTCACCGGGAGACAGATCCTCAGGCTTGCCCGGAAACGGGGGGTGATGGCGATCACTGACGACGCGCCGATCCACCTGGCGGGCTCGCTTTCGAACAGCCAGCTTTGGCCCTACGCCTCTGACGTGGCGCGGCTTTGGCCCACGTTCTCGAACTCTTCGCTGAAGGTGCCCACGATCGCCATCGTCGACTCGGGCATCGAGTCCGGGCGCAAGGATTTCGCGGGTCGGATCCTCGCTCAGGTGAACCTGTGCTCGCTTCCCACAAACTCTCCAGGCGACGGGCGGGGGCACGGCACCTTCGTAGCCAGCATCGCAGCAGGCAGCGCCGGCCGATATGCGGGCGCGTCACCGAATGCGAAGCTCGTCTCTCTCGACGTCATCGACGACTTGGGCATGGGTTTCACGAGTGATGTGATCGCCGCAGCCGACTGGATCGTTCAGAACAAGGACCGCTACAAGATCCGAGTCGCCAACTTCTCGCTCACCGCCTCGACGCCGTCGAGCTTCAGGTTCGATCCACTCGACAAGGCCGTCGAACGCCTGTGGTTCAGCGGCATCGTCGTCGTCACGGCAGCCGGGAACTACGGTGACCAACGGCCAGGCGTGCTCTATGCGCCGGGAAACGACCCGTTTGTCATCACCGTCGGAGCCAACGACGTCGCGGGGACGGTTCCGGTTGGCGACGACTTCCCCGCGCCCTGGTCTCCCCACGGCTCCACCCTGGACGGATTCCTCAAACCGGACGTCTCCGCCCCCGGGCGGATGCTGGTCGGAGCCGTGCCGCCCAAGTCGACTCTCGCTCAAGAGCGCCCGGATCGGATCGTCGAGCCGGGCTACCTGGCGATGTCCGGTACCTCGTTCTCGGCGGCACTCGTCTCCGGAGTCGCGGCGGACATGCTCGCCATGAATCCGACCTGGACGCCCGACCAGGTGAAGGGCGCGCTCATGCGAACCGCCCGGCCACTCAGCCTCGGTCAGCCGTTCGCCGCAGGCATGGGCGAGATCTCCGCTTACGCGGCGGCTCACGCGATCAATCCTCCAAACCCGAATGCTGCTCTGAATCGGTTCCTGATTCCCGATCCGAGCGGCGGCATGACGCCCGTCTTCGACGAAGCGACCTGGACGACCGCTGCGCGAGCGAATCCCGCTTGGGCCGCGGCGACCTGGACGACCGCGACCTGGACGACCGCAACCTGGACGACCGCAACGTGGACGACCGCGACCTGGACGACCGCGACCTGGACGACCGCGACGTGGACAACTGCCACTTGGACGACCGCGCTGTTCGCGGACTGAGACAGACCGAGAGACGATGACGCAGAGCCAGGGAGTGTCAGCGGCTGCAGGCTCCGCAGCAGAACAGGGTCGACGGAGGGTAGAAGGCTTACCCCGGCAGGCCCAGGCCTATCTCCTCGCGGTTGGAGCCGTGGCGACGCTTGCCAGCGGGCTCGCCCTCTTGCACGGCGAGCCGACCTCGGGCGACTGGCTCACCTTCGTCATCCTGGCTAGCTCTGCGGCAGTTGCGCAGTTCTTCCTCGTTGGCGGCGGGTCGTACCACGGGCTGCATACGGCGATCGCGTTCGTCATCGCCGGCTCACTCCTGCTGCCACCCGAGCTCGTCGCACTGATGGCGCTCGTGCAGCACTTGCCACACGGCCTTCAGCAACGGTACCCCTGGTACATCCAGACCTTCAACGTCTGCAACTACACCTGTGCGGCACTTGCTGCATGGGGCACTGCGCGCCTAGTCGCCGATGCGGCCCCCGGAGACCCTCAACTGCGGTTCGCCCTCGCTGGCGCCGCAGCTTCGGTCGTCTGGATCTTCGTCAACCACACCCTGCTGGGGACGATGCTGCGCCTCGCCCGAGGAAAGAGCTACCGCGAGAGTGGGCTGTTGTCCCCGGCGACAATCATGACCGACCTCGTCGTCGCGGCGCTCGGCGTTGCTCTCGCGAGCTTCTGGCTGTCGAACCCGTGGCTGATTCCCGCGGTGATCGGGCCGCTCCTCCTCTCGCACCGCTCGCTCTCGATCGCGGCGCTCCTGCGAGACAGCGAGGAGCGTTTCCGGGCGATGTTCGATTCGGCCGCTATCGGAACGGGCGTCCTCGACCTGGACGGACGGGTCGTGACGAGCAACCGGGCGCTCGAGCAGATGCTCGGCTACACGAAGGACGAGCTCGCGAACCTGACTGCGGCGGAGCTGACCCACCCCGACGACCGGGACCGCGAGCTCGAGTTCTTCGGCGAGCTCGCCGAGGGCAAGCGCGAGGAGTACCGCCTCGAGAAGCGTTGCCTGGCGAAGGGCGGCGAGGTCGTCTGGGGCCATCACACGGTTTCGCTCGTCCGTGACGGATTCACCCGTCCCAAGTTCGCGATCGCGATGCTCGAGGACATCACGCCCCGCAAGGAGGCCGAGGAGGAGCGACTCCGCCTCGAGAGCCAGTTGCGCCAGGCGCAGAAAATGGAGGCCGTCGGCCAGCTCGCCGGCGGCGTCGCTCACGACTTCAACAACTTGCTGACCGCGATTCGCGGCTACAGCGAGTTCGCGCTCAACCGCCTCGGGGAAGGGGACACGAGCATTCGGAAGGACATCGAGGAGATCGCCAAGTCGGCCGATCGTGCGAGCTCGCTCACCAGCCAGCTGCTCGCGTTCAGCCGAAAACAGCTCCTGCAGCCGCGAGTCCTGCACCTGAACGAGGTCGTGAGCGAAGTGGAGAAGATGCTCCGGCGGCTGATCGGCGAGGACATCGAGGTCGTAACGGCCTTCGGTCGTTCGCTCGGGCGCGTGAAGGCCGACCCGGGTCAAATCGAACAGGTGCTCGTCAACCTGGTCGTCAACGCGCGCGACGCAATGCCGGACGGGGGCAGGCTGACGATCGAAACCAGGAACGTGGACATCGACGACGAGTACGCGTCGGCGCACGAGGGCTTGTACCCCGGGCACTACGTGATGCTCGCCGTCCACGACACCGGCCACGGCATGGACGCAGAGACGAAGAGCCGGCTCTTCGAGCCTTTCTTCACGACGAAGGAGCAGGGCAAGGGGACCGGGCTCGGTCTCGCGACGGTCTACGGCATCGTGAAGCAGAGCGGCGGCTACGTCGGCGTCGAGAGCGAACCGGGCAAGGGCGCTGCGTTCAAGGTCTTCCTGCACCGTTTGGAAGCGGGTCTCGCCGAAGCGGAGCCCGTCGTTCACATCGTCGAGGAGCGGCCGCGCGGCTCCGAAACGGTTCTGCTCGTCGAGGACGAAGAGGTCGTCCGCAACCTCGTGCGCGAGATCCTCGAGGGGAACGGCTACACCGTAATCGAGGCCCGAAACGGGGCGGAAGCGCTCGAGCTCGGCCGCAGTTTCGCGGGCCCGATCCATCTGCTCGTGACCGACGTCGTGATGCCGAAGATGAGCGGCCGCGAGCTCGCGGAGCGTCTCGTCACGATCCACCGCGAGACCCGCGTCCTCTACATGTCGGGCTACACCGACGGAGCGATCAGCCAGCACGGCGTGCTCGACCCCCACACCGAACTCCTTCAGAAGCCCTTCACCTTCGACGCATTGGCGCAGAAGGTCCGGAAGGTGCTCGACGCGCCCCCGGCGACGGTAGCGGCCTAGGCGCCTTCTCACTAAGGTTCGCCGTCTGGCTCCGCTCGCGGACAAGACGGCTGTCGTCACAGGCGCCTCGAGCGGTATCGGGGCGGCAATCGCGCACGCCCTGGCCGAGGCCGGCGCGCGCGTCGCCATCGGCGCACGCCGGGTCGACAAGCTGCCGGACCGAGGCGGGCTGTACGCCTTCGACCTCGACGTCACGGAGCGCGACAGCAGCGAGCGCTTCGTCGAGCGGGCGCTGGCCGACCTCGGTGGCTTCGACATCCTCGTCAACAACGCGGGGCTCGGCCTCGGGCGCGATCCGTTCACCGGGTCGAGCGAGGAGGACGAGGCGACGGTGATCGAGACGAACGTCCTCGGCCTCATGCGCATGACCCGCCTGTGCTTGCCGCACATCCGCGACGGCGGCCACATCGTCAACATCGGGTCGATCGCCGGGCGCCAGGCCTACGAGAACGCGGCCGTCTACGTCGCCTCGAAGTTCGCCGTGCGTGGGTTCACCTACGCGCTCCGCGAGGACCTGCTCGGTCGGCCGATCCGCCTGACGACGGTCGACCCCGGCCTCGTCGAGAGCGGCTTCTCGAAGGTCCGATTCCGCGGCGACGAGAAAAAGGCGAAGCAGGTCTACGAGGGCGTCGAACCGCTGACCCCAGACGACATCGCCGAGTGCGTCCTCTTCGCGGTCACGAGGCCGTTGCACGTCAACGTCGACGAGCTCGTGGTCAAGGCGCTGGCGCAGTCCAGCCCGACGAGAATCCTGCGCGACTGATGGCAATCACGATCCTCGAAGGCTCGAACTTCTGCATCAGCGACCAGATCGGCGACTTCACGTTCACGACGAGCGGGCTGTACGCCTTCGACACCCGGTTCCTCTCGAAGCTCGACCTCCGGATCAACGGCGAGCGGCCGCTGCTGCTCTCGGCGGGCCGGGTCGAGTACTACTCGGCGGCGTTCTACCTGCGGAACCCGCTCGCGGGCGAGCTCCTCCAGGACTCGATCTCCATCGCCCGGCACCGCTTCGTCGGCGAGGGGATGCAGGACCGCCTCCTCATCCAGAACCAGAGCATGGAGAAGGTCGGCTTCGACGTCTCCGTCGAGTTCGGGAATGACTTCGCGGACATCTTCGCGGTCAAGAACTTCGACTTTGCGCTCGGAGACCCGCTCAAGGCGCGTCCGCTTCCGGATCTGGCAGAGGCGCGCTACGAGGAGGACGAGAACCAGTTCGTGATGGAAGACGAGGTGTTCCCCGCGCGGACGCAGGTGATCTTTTCGGAGCGTGGCCATGTCGAGGCGGGCAAGATGCGGTACTGGATCGAGCTCGAGCCACGTGCGAGCTGGGAGGTCGACATCGACGTCGTTCCTTCTCTCGATCGGGAGGAGGTTCGGGCCAAGGTCGCCCATCGGCGATTTGGAGAGGAGCGCGAGCGTGTCGAGGCGTCGCTCACGGCGTGGAACCTCCGCGTCCCCAAGCTTCGCTCGACCTGGGACGACATGGACCACGCGTACCCGCGCTCGGTCGCCGACCTCGCCTCGCTCCGCCTGCGCGGCGGGAACGGCCTCGGCAACCTGCCGGCGGCGGGAATGCCGTGGTTCATGACCGTGTTCGGGCGCGACACGTTGATCACGTGCCTGCAGACGCTGATGTTCGGGACCGACCTCGCCCACAGCGCGCTCAGGGTTCTCGCCGAGCTTCAGGCGACCGAGGACGATCCGTCGATCGACGCCGAGCCCGGGAAGATCGTCCACGAGATCCGGCGCGGCAAGGCGGCAAAGAACTGGTTCGCCTCCTATTACGGCACGATCGACGCGACCCCGCTCTATCTCATCCTTCTCTCGGAGGTCTGGCGCTGGACTGACGACGCCTCGCTGGCGCGGCAGTTCAAAGAGCCTGCAATGCGCGCGCTGGGCTGGATCGACGACTGGGGGGACCGCGACGGCGACGGTTTCATCGAGTATCGGAGGCGGATCGAGACGGGGCTCGAGAACCAGTCCTGGAAGGACTCGTGGGACTCGCAGCGTTTCTCGGACGGCTCGCTGGCCAAGGGGCCGATCTCTCCGGTCGAGGCTCAGGGCTACGTCTACGACGCAAAGCGGCGCATGGCCGAGCTTGCCCGCGAGGTCTGGCGCGACCGAGAGCTCGCCGAGCGCCTCGACCGTGAGGCCGAAGAGCTCCGAGACCGATTCGACGAAGCGTTCTGGACCGATGCCCGCGGCGGCTACTACGTGCTGGCACTGGACGGCGAGAAGCGGCAGGTCGACTCGCTCTGCTCGAACGTCGGACACCTGCTCTGGAGCGGGATCGTCAAGCCGGATCGCGTCGACCAGGTCGTCGACCGGCTCATGGGCCCGGATCTGTGGTCCGGCTGGGGAGTGCGGACGATGTCCGTGGCCGACGCGGGCTTCAACCCGCTCTCGTACCACAACGGCACGGTCTGGCCCCACGACAATTCCCTCATCGCCTGGGGCCTCGCTCGGTACGGACGCTGGGAAGAGGCACAGCGCATCATTCGCCGGACGCTCAATGCCGCTGCGCACTTCGAGTACCGGTTGCCCGAAGTCTTTGCCGGGCTCCCTCGGGCCGAGACGCCGTTCCCGATCGCGTACCCCACGGCTGCAAGGCCGCAGGCCTGGGCTGCGGGAGCCCCGGTTCTCCTCTTGCAGATCCTGCTCGGGCTGCAGCCCGACCGCAGGCAGTTCCACCTGCGCTCGATCCTGCCTGGCGATCTTCCGACCTGGGCCGGCTCCATCCGGCTCACCGGGATCCGCGCATTCGACAAGATCTGGGACGTGCGCGTCGAGGATGCGATGGTTCAGGTGGTCGAGAGTGAGTGACAAGCTGCGAATCGCGGTCCTGTCGCCGGTGTGGTTCGCGGTGCCGCCGACCGGTTACGGCGGTATCGAGCTCGTCGTCTCGCTCCTGACGGACGGGCTCGTCGACGCGGGCAACGACGTCACCCTTTTCGCCTCGGGCGATTCGCTGACGAAGGCGAAGCTCTCGTACGTCTTCGCGGACGCGCCGAGCGAGCTGATCGGGCGCTCGATGCCCGAGCTACGGCACGCGCTCGCGTGCTACTCGCGCGCGGACGAGTTCGACGTGATCAACGACCACTCGGGGATGCCCGCAGCCGCCCTCGGCGGGGCCGTCCAGACGCCGGTCGTGCACACCGTCCATGGGCCGCTCGACACCCGCGAGGCCCAGGAGGGCTATGCGGGGATTGCCGCGGTCGCGCCGAGGGTCGGGCTGATCTCGATCTCCGAAAACCAGCGGCGTCCGATGCCCGATCTCCCGTGGGTGGCAACGATCCCGAACGCGATCGACCTCTCGCTCTACCCCTGCAAGCCCCACCCCGGCGACTATCTCCTCTTCCTTGGGCGCTTTAGCCCCGACAAGGGCGCGCACCGGGCGATCGCGGTCGCGATGGAGCTCGACATGCCGCTCAAGCTCGCGGGCAAGAACCGAGAGCCCAAGGAGCGGCAGTACTTCGCGGAGTTCGTCGAGCCCCACCTCGGTCACGGCGGGATCGAATACCTCGGCGAGGTCTCGCATGGCCAGAAGGTGGAGCTTCTCCAGGACGCGCGTGCCACGCTCTTCCCGATCGAGTGGGAGGAGCCGTTCGGCCTCGTGATGATCGAGTCGATGGCCTGCGGGACGCCGGTGATCGCGACTCGCCACGGCGCGGTGCCCGAGGTGATCGAGCACGGACGAAGCGGGATCATCGTCGACAACTACCGCCAGATGGGGGAGGCGCTCGAGCAGGCCGACGCGCTCGATCCGATCGAGTGCCGCCGCTATGTCGAGGAGCTCTTCGCGCCGGAGCGGATGGTCTCCGACTATGAGAACGCATACCGAGCCGCCCTGGGCGGTCTATCAAACGGCCAGCTGCTTGTCCCAGTAGCGCTTGAGCCCGGCGTAGGACTGCCAGAGCGGAGCGGCCCGTTCGTAATACGGGGCTTCCCCCTCCTCCTCTTCGAGATCGGCGCGGGCCGCTTCGACGAACTCGTCCTCGGCCATGCCCTGCCGCACACGCTGCGCCCAGAGCCGCAGCTGTCTTCGGAGCCGGCGCAGATGGTCGCGCGGGTGCTCGACGACGCCGAAGTGGATGAGCGCGAGCCGCTCCGGCGCGCGGCGCTCGATCTCGTCGATCGTTCGCTCCCAGCCGTCGAGGTCGACGTCCGGCGGCGGGGCCACCGGCAGGACGTGCCGGTCGGGGACGATTCGCACGCCGGCGGCGTCGCCCGCGTAGAGCGTTCCCTCGCGGTCCAGGTAGCAGACATGGTGCGAGGCATGTCCGGGCGACGGGAAGCACGCGAGGCCGAGCACCTCGGCGCCGACGGTATGGACGTTCTCCTGCGGCACCGGAGCCAGTTCGCCCCAGAGCGTGTCGAACTCGGCGCCGTAGAGCCGGCGCGCGCTGCCCTCGAGCCTGGACGGGTCGACGAGGTGCGGAGCGCCGATCTCGGAGACGTGCACCTGGAGGCCCGGGTGCTCCCGCACGAGCGAGCCCGCGGCGCCCGCGTGGTCGAGATGGATGTGCGAAAGCAGCAGGTGGCGCAGGTCGGTGAGCTCGAGGCCGCGCTCTGCGAGCCGCTTCTTCAGAGCCGGGATACAGGTCGACGGCCCGCAGTCGTTGAGCGCAAGTCCGTCGTCGGTCTCGACCAGGTAGACGCCGATCACGCGCTCTTCACCCTCGTGGTGGAGGTCCATAGGATCCGGCGCAGCCACGCGCCGGATCCTATGTAGTGCCTGTCAGGCTGCGAGCGGTCGTGGTCGACGGCGCAGGAAGTACCAGCCCGCGGCCGCAAGGAGCAGGCCGGCGGCGACAACTGCTCCAAGCCACCCGGACGAGAAGAACCCCGCCGAGCTCGCCGGGCGATCGGCCGGTGCGGTCTGCGGCACGCCCAGCGTCTCCCTGAGCCGCGGAGCCGTGAACCATCCTCCACGAGTCGTCATGTCGAAGACCTTCTGTCCGGGCTCCATGTACGTGACCCCGTAGGGCTGCGCGTACGGATAGGCGTCCTGCTCGAGGTCGAAGGTGCCGCCTTCTGGGCCCGGCACGGTGTAGTCGATCGTGTACTTCGGGCCGAGGTCGCCCTTTGGACGTCCCGGCAGCATCGGGCTGGGCTCCTCGTAGAACACGGCTGCGAAGAACCCCGCCGCTTCCGCGAGTTGCATCAGCGGCGAATAGGAGTCGCTCTCGGAGCCGGTGAACGTCTTGTCGAGGCCCGGCCCCTTCACCGAGGCCTCCGACGGGCCCTTGGCGAGCGCCGCAGCCGGCAGCGCTAGCGCGACGAGCGCGGTGAGCAAAAGCAAGCGCTTCATGATCGAGCTCCTTTCGAGGTGGCGTCTGCCATCTCTACACCGCTGCGGGGCTGCGAGTTCCCTATGCCCCAGCGGCGGCAGTCGAGCGTACGAGCGCGGCTTCGAGGTCGGCAATCAGGTCGTCGACCGACTCGATCCCGACCGAAAGCCGGATGAGGTTCAGAGGCGCCGCGAACGGCGAGTCGGCCGTGGACGCGTGGGTCATCCGGGCCGGATGCTCGATCAGGCTCTCGACCCCGCCGAGCGACTCCGCGAGCGTCCAGATCTTCGTGCGCCCAACAATCTCGATCGCCTCTTCCTCGGAGGCCGCGAGGAACGAGACCATCCCTCCGAAGTCCTTCATCTGCCGCTTCGCGATCTCGTGGCCGGGATGGCTCGGGAGCCCTGGGTAGAGCACCTTCTCCACCGACTGGTGCGACTCGAGGTACTCGGCGACCCGACGCGCATTCTCGGAGTGCCGCTCCATCCGCAGCGCGAGAGTCTTCAAGCCGCGCAGGACAAGCCATGAGTCGAACGGGCCGGGAACTGCGCCCAGCGACTTCTGGAGGAAGTACAGCCGCTCGGCGATCGTCGGGTCGTTCGTGGCGGCAAACCCGCCGATCACATCGGAATGCCCGCTGACGTACTTCGTCGTCGAGTGGACGACGATGTCGGCGCCCAGCTCGAGCGGGCGCTGGAGATACGGCGTCGCGAAGGTGTTGTCGACGACGACCATCGCGCCGACCGCATGCGCGGCGTCGGCCGCCTTGCGGATGTCGATTACGTTCAGGAGCGGGTTCGTCGGCGTCTCGAGCCACACGAGCCGGGTCCTCTCGTCGATCCGGTCGGCCAGGCTCTCGTTGATCTCCTCCGAAGAGAGAAAGTCGATGTCGTAACCCTTCGGCGCGTAAACCTGCGACAGGAGGCGGTATGTGCCGCCGTAGACGTCGTTGACGGAGACGACCCGCTCGCTCGGATGGACGAGGTGCATGACCGTCGTCGTAGCTGCCATGCCCGATGCGAACGCCACTCCGTGCTCGGCGCTCTCGAGCGAGGCGAGGCAGATCTGCAGCGCGGTCCGCGTCGGGTTGGCGACGCGTGCGTATTCGTACCCCTTGTGCTCGCCGACCGCCTCCTGCGCAAAGGTCGAGGTCTGGTAGATCGGAACGATCACAGCGCCGGTCGCCGGATCGGGCTCCTGTCCATCGTGAATCGCGCGGGTCTCGAAATCCATGCCTAGATCTTAGTTGCGGAGGCTGTCGCCCCAGATGGGCGGCACTTTTCGGGAGTACGCGATCTCACCTGCGCCGAGCCACTTCGCCAACCGCGAGACAGCCTTCGCGATCGCAGGCCCTGCGTTCTCGGGCGCCGCTTCTTCCGCATAAACCGCGTTTACTCGGAACACGTTTGCCTTGCGGTCCATCGTCGGATCGATCCGTCCGATCAGCCGGTCGCCGTGCAGGATCGGGAGCACGAAGAACCCGAACTCGCGCTTGTCCTTCGGGACGTAGATCTCAAGCCGGAAGCGGAAGCCGAAGAGAGCCTCTGTGCGCTCGCGGTTTCGGATCAACGGGTCGAAGGGGGAGAGGAGCGTCGTCTGTCGCGAGCGCCGCGGCTCGGCTGCCGGGTGAACCAGCCTTCTCCCCAGGCCTTCGACCTCCGCCGTGCGACCGACCTGCTCGGCCGCCTCGCGGATACCCGGGTAGGGGCCGCCGACGAATGGCTCGAGCCGAACCTCCTGAGCTGTTGCTACACCGAGGCCACGTAGTGAGCGGTCGGCCGCCCGGCGCACGATCTCGGGCAACGGCGGGGACTTCGCCTTTCGCGCGCGCTCGGGCACCACGCGCTCCGCCACGTCCCACAGCCGCTGGCCGCCTTCGCGCTTCGAGACGAGCACCTTGCCTTGGTGTGAAAGGAACTCGAGCATACGGGTGAGGTTGCGATCGCTCGTCCAGCCGGTCGACTCCCAGGGGCGCATCGGGATGTCGCCGATATCGCGCGAGGTAAGCGGGCCACCTCGACGGAGCTGAGCAACGATCTGGCGCTGCGCCGCCCCGTTGTCCTTGAGCCAGCCCTTGATGCGGTCGTTCCACCCCGGGCTGCTGTCGAACGCCGGGTAGCGGCGCATCGCCGAGCGGTGGAGCGGATAGTCCTCGGTCGGCACGATCGCGGCGGAGAACTCGTAGAGCTCGCGTTCGTCGAGCAGCCGCTGCAGGTCCGCGCCTGAGTAGTTCCCGAGCCGGCTCCACAGGACGAGCAGATGGTTGCGTTCGACGGCCCGCGTCGGGTCGAGCTGGAGATAGCCGATGTGCCGAACGACGTCGAGGATCGACGTTCCGCGCGGAGCTGCCGGGAGCAGCTGCCCGGCGACGGCTATCCGACGCGCGTCTGCGAGGGAAAGCTTCATCGCAGGCTCTCGCGCCAGATGACCGGCACTCGGCGGCTGTACGTGACTTGTTTCGCGCCCAACCACTTGGCGAGCTTCCGAGTCGCGCCGGCGATTCCCGGCCCGGCACCGGCTGGAGCACCTGGCTCCGCGAAGACGCCTTTGACGTGCAGGGTTTCAGCTTTACGATCGAAGGCTGGTTCGATACGGCCGATCAGGCGGTCGCCGCGAAGGATGGGAAGGACGTAGTACCCGTACTCGCGCTTCGTCTTCGGGACGTACATCTCGAGTCGGTAGAAGAAGTCCCACAGCGCCTCGGCGCGGGCGCGATCGTGGATGAGGCGGTCGAACGGCGAGAGGAACGTGATGCGAGACCCGACGGAGCCGTCCTCGGCCTCTGGATGCGCGACGAGGCGGCCCTTCAGGAGCCGTACTCCAAGCTCGCGGAATCGCTTCTCGTCGAGCAGCCGCCGCGCCCTCTCGAGAGGAACCGTCTCCGTCTCGGGATACCACCGCTCGGCGAGGTCCCAGAGCCGTTGTCCGCCCAGCCGGCCCGCGACCGCAATCTGGCCGCGGGTGTGCAGAAGCTCCAGCATCCACATCAGGTGGGCCCGGGTTCCCCACCAGACAGTGCGCTCATCGGCGCGTGCGGAGGAGTGCTCGAGCTCCCGCGAAGGCAGGGGGCCGCGCTTCTCGAGCTCGCGAAGAACGTACCGACGGAGGCTCGCCTGCTCCTTTAGAAACGCCTTCGCCCAGCGCTGCGACTTCGTCCGGCCCCAGGGCTCGCGCATCCTTGCCTGGATCAGCGGCAGGTCTTCGATCGGGTAGATGAAGGCGTTCCACTCGAAGAGCTTCTTCTTCTCCCAGAGAAGGCGGTCGAGCTCGGCCCGGTCGTACGGGCCGAGGCGGCTCCACAACACGAGGTACTGCGGCGGCGCCACGACCGAGATCGGATCGATCTGAAGCCGGCCGAGTCGGCGCACCGTCTCCAGGACGTCGGCCGCCGAGCCGTCGAGTCCCTGAGCTCGCACCGCCATGCGGCGCGCCTCGGCCGGAGTGACCTCCCTCACCGTCGGTGCGCGAGGTATTCGAGCAGGTCGGTGCGCGTGAGCACGCCGATCGGCTTGCCCTCTCGGGCGACCACGATTGCATTCGTTCGGCCCGTCAGGGCCGAGAAGACCTCGTCGAGCTTCTCGTTCGCGTCGATCGCCGCGAGCGGGGGCTGCATCGCAGAGGAGACGTTCTCGTGGAGCGCGTCGGGGCTCTTGAACACGCGGTCGAGGAGATCGCGGTCCTGGAGTGAGCCGATCACATCGGCCAAGGAGTCGAGGTCGCCGTCTCGCACGACCGGCAGCTGCGAGATCCCGTACTGCTGCATGAGGTCGATCGCCTCGCCGACCTTCTGGTGCGATGCGATCGTGATCAGGTCCGGCACCTTCGGCTCCTCAGTCCGTTTCGCGCTCAACACCTCTTCGATCGTCGGCGAGGGCGCGTCGCGCTCCAGGAACCCGAGGTCGAGCATGTAGTTGTCGTCGTAGAACTTCGAGAGGTAGGGCCGCCCGCTGTCTGGAATCAGGGTGACGACGGTCTTCCCCTTGCCGAGCTGCTTGGCGACCTCGATTGCGGCATGAACCGCGGTTCCACCGGAGCCGCCGATCAAGAGGCCCTCCTCCCGCGCCATGCGCCGGGCCGTGATGAACGAGTCCTTGTCGGTCACGGTCACCCACTGGTCGACGATGTCGCGGTCGAAGGTCTCGGGGTAGAAGTCCTCCCCGACGCCTTCGACGAGGTACGGATGCATCTCGTCCTCGCCCGATGTGTAGATCGAGCCTTCCGGATCGGCGCCGACGATGAGCACGTCGGAGCTACTGCTCCTTCAGATAGCGACCGGTTCCGGAGATGGTGCCGCCGGTGCCGACGGCGATCACGAGCGCGTCGATCTCGCCGCCCGTCTGCTCCCAGATCTCGGGGCCGGTCGTTTCGTAGTGCGCGTCTGGGTTGCCCATGTTCGTGTACTGATCAGGCTTGTACGCGCCGGGGATCTCCTCGGCGAGGCGATCCGACACCGAGTAGTAGCTCTCCGGCGACTCGGGCGCGACCGCGTACGGGCAGATCACGACCTCGGCGCCGTACGCGCGGAGCAGCGAGATCTTCTCCTGGCTCATCTTGTCGGGCATGACGAAGATGCAGCGGTAGCCCTTGATCGCGGCGCCGATCGCGAGGCCGACGCCCGTGTTGCCCGAGGTCGGCTCGATGATCGTCCCGCCGGGCTTCAGCTTGCCCTCGCGCTCTCCGGCTTCGATCAACGTGATCCCGATCCGATCTTTCACAGAGCCGCCGGGGTTCATGTACTCGAGCTTCGCAACGACGGTCGCGGCGTCCTCGGGGACGATGCGTTGAAGCCGCGCGAGCGGCGTGGAGCCGACGAGGTCGAGGACGGTCGGGTACTCGCGCGCCATCAAGTGGAAGCTTAGTCCGGGTCCCGTCTAGTGCCGGAAGTGGCGCCGGTGGGTGAAGACCATCGTCGCGCCGGCCTTCTCGACCGCATCGATCACATCCTGGTCGCGCTTCGAGCCCCCCGGTTGGATGATCGACTCGACGCCTGCCTCGAGGGCGAGTTCGGGACCGTCCGCGTATGGGAAGAACGCGTCCGAGGCAAGCACCGAGCCGGCCAAGTCATGTCCGAAAGCCCGGGCCTTGTCGACCGCGATCCGAACCGAGTCGACGCGGCTCGTCTGACCCGCGCCAATGCCCAGGGTCTGTAACCCCTTGGCTATCACGATCGCGTTCGACGAGACGTTCTTGCAGACCCGCCAGGCGAAGAGGAGGTCGCCCCACTCGTCCTCGGAGACCGAGCCGGTGACGACTTCCATGGTCTCGCGAGCTTGCACGTCCCAGTCGCGGTCCTGGACGAGCAGGCCGCCGTAGACCCGTTTGTAGTCCTTCTCGCCGAGGTCGAAGCGGCGTCGTTCGCGGTCGACCAGGATCCGCGTGTTCGGCTTCTGGCGGAGCGCTTCGAGCGCATCCTCGTGGTAATCCGGCGCAAGCAGGACGTCGACGAACTGAGTCGAGAGCTGTACGCCGAGCTCGGCGCCGACCGGCCGGTTCACGACGCAGACCATCCCGAACGCGGAAAGAGGGTCCGAGGCAAGCGCCTTCTCGTAGGCCTCTTCGACCGAGCCTGCGACGGCAACGCCGCAGGGGTTCGCGTGCTTGATGATCACGCAGGCGGGGAGCTCGAACTCACGGAGGAGCATTCGACCCGCGTTCAAGTCGTAGAGGTTGATGAACGAGAGTTGGCGCCCGTGCAGCTGTTGTACCTGCGAGAGGAGGTGCCGGCGCGCGCCGACCTCGGAGTAGTAGGCGGCTCGCTGGTGCGGGTTCTCTCCGTAGACCAGGTCGATCACCTTCTCGAAGCTCGGGATCAGGAGGTCCGGGAAGGCGTTTCGGTCGGCGAACCAGCGCGCGATCGACGCCTCGTAGGCCGCTGTGATCGAGAAAGCTTCCGAGGCGAGAGCGCGGCGGGTCTCCAGCGCGATCCCTCCCGACTCCCGAAGCTCGGCCAGGATTGCTCCGTACCGATCGGGTCGGGACACGGGCGCGACGTGGGCGAAGTTCTTCGCAGCCGCTCGCAGCATCGAAGGCCCGCCGACGTCGATCATCTCGACTGCGTCCTCCTCCGTGACGCCGTGGCGCGAGACGACTTGCGTGAAGGGATAGAGGTTCACGCAGACGAGGTCGAACGGAAGGATGCCGTGCTCGTCGAGGGCGGCGAGGTCGTCCGGGTGGTCTCGGCGCGCGAGAATCGCGGCGTGAATGCGCGGGTGGAGCGTCTTGACGCGTCCGCCGAGAAGCTCCGGCACCTCGGTCAGGTCCTCGACTCGCTTGACGTCGAGACCGTGCTCGGCGAGGTGGTCTGCAGTGCCGCCGCTCGCGACCAGCTCGACGCCGAGGTCGGCGAGGCCGCGCGCGAACTCGGCGAGGCCGGTCTTGTCGAACGTCGAGAGCAGCGCGCGCTCGATCAGGAGATCAGCTCCCGGACGGCCTTGGGCAGCAGGCGGTGCTCGACGGCCTTGACGCGCTCGCGCAGCGACTCGGCCGTGTCGTCCTCGTGTACCCGGACGGGCTCGGCGGCGATCACTGCTCCGCTGTCGACCCCCTCGTCGACGTAGTGCACGGTCGCCGCCGTCTCCTTCGCGCCGGCGGCCAGCACGTCCTCGATCGGGTGGGCGCCGGGGAACTCGGGCAGCGGGGCCGAGTGGGTGTTCACGATCCGGCCCGGGAAGCGGTTGAGGAAGGTGGGGCGCAGCAGGTGCATGTAGCCGGCGCAGACCACGAGCCGAACCCCGTGTTCCGAGAGCCACTCGGCCATCGCCTGGTCTCGTGTGTCGCGGCTCTCGTAGTCCTCCAGCTCGAAGACCAGGGACGGGATCCCCGCCGCCCGGGCCCGCCCGAGCGCGGGCACCCCGGCCTTGTTGGAGGCGACGGCCGCAACCGGCAGCCCCTCGTCGATCAGCGCTTGGAGGTTCGTCCCCTCGCCCGAGACCAGGACGCCGATCATGTGATCCTCCCGATCACCTGGCCGGCGCCCGCATCGGCCGCAGGCACGACGGCGCACATCCCGATTCCGACGTTGAACACGCGTCGCTGCTCCTGCTCCCCGACTCCCTGCTCGGTCAACCAGGCGTAGACGGGCGGGCGCTCCCACGCATCCCAGTCGATCTCGGCGTTCCGGCCTTCGGGGAGGACGCGAGTGAGGTTCCCGAGGACGCCGCCTCCGGTGACGTGGGCGAGGGCTTTCACGTCGGCGCGCTCGCGCAGATCCCGCACCTCGGCCACGTAGAGCCGGTGCGGCTCGAGCA
This sequence comes from uncultured Actinomycetes bacterium, assembly GCA_963827725.1. Taxonomy (GTDB): domain Bacteria; phylum Actinomycetota; class Thermoleophilia; order Gaiellales; family Gaiellaceae; genus VAXT01. The sequence continues at coordinate 455,626 of CAWHBM010000001.1, forward strand.
GCAGGTCGGCGTCAAAATCGCCCTCTCCGACGAGCTTCCGTACGAGTGAGAAGCCGTTCGTGTGCAGGCCGGAGGAGGGGAGGCCGAGGACGACGTCGCCGGCTTCGACTCGCGCGCCGTCGAGCACCCGGTCGCGCGTGACGAGCCCGACGCACGTGCCCGCGAAGTCGAGCTCCTCGTCGCGATAGATCCCGGGCATCTCAGCCGTCTCGCCGCCCAGGAGCGCGCAACCCGCCGCTCGGCAAACGTCAGCCGCCCCTTCCACGAGCTGTGCGACCTGCTCGAGCTCGAGCGAGTGGCCGGCGACGTAGTCGAGGAAGAAGAGCGGCTCGGCGCCGGTGCAGAGAACGTCGTCGATGCAGTGCGCGGCCAAATCGGCGCCCGCCGAGCGGAGCCGACCGGCGCGGCGAGCGAGGACGAGCTTCGTGCCGACCCCGTCGGTCGAGGCTGCGAGGAAGCGCTCGTCGTCGAGCGGATAGAGGCCGGCGAATGCGCCGAAGCCGGTCGCGCCCGTGGACTCGACAGCGGCACGCAGCCGTTCGACGATCGAATCGGCGAGCGCGAGTGAGACCCCTGAGGCCTCGTACGTCTTCCCCTCCACCTTCTTGCGAGTTTAAGTGCAGGAGCGGCCTACACTCGATTTGATGCTTGCCCACTCGGCGTGGACCTTGGAGCCGCTCCAGCTCGTACCGCTCGCGGTCGGCGCGCTGCTTTATGCCGGACGAGTGCGGACGCTTGCGCGGCGCGGCACGCCGGTTGCGAGGTGGCGCCCCGCCCTGTTCGGCCTCGGGATCGCGCTCGTGACGATCTCGCTCGTCTCGCCGATCGCATCGCTCGGCGAGGAGGAGTCGTTCGCGTTCCACATGGTCCAGCACCTTCTGCTCGGCGATCTCGCGCCGCTGTGCATCGTGGCCGGGCTAACCGGGCCGATCCTGCGGCCACTCCTGTCCGTGCGGGCGATTCGAGCCCTGCGCTTCCTGGCCCACCCTCTCGTCGCGCTTCCGCTCTGGACAGCGAACCTCTTGCTCTGGCACCTGCCGGCTCTCTGGGAGTCGGCGCTCCGGCACGAGGCGGTCCATGCCCTCGAGCACGCGTGCTTCTTCATGGCGGGCGCGCTCATGTGGGCGGCAGTCATCGAGGTGCTTCCCGGGCCGGAGTGGTTCGGCACGGCCGCGAAGATGGGCTACATCGCTGCCGTCCGCGTGGTCTCCACGGTTCTCGGGAATGTCCTCGTCTGGTCGGGCGCGCCTTTCTACGTTCTCTACGAAGAAGCTCATCGCCCCTGGGGCCTCTCGGCCTCGGCCGACCAGGGGATCGCAGGCGGGATCATGATGATCGAGGGCTCGCTCGTGACCATCGGGGCGCTCGCGTGGCTCTTCCTGCGACTGGCGAAGGAGGGCGAGCTGCGCCAGCAGTTGCTCGAGCGCGGCCTCGATCCGCGTGCGGTGCGCCGAGCCGTCCGTTATGGACGCGGGCAAGAGCTTTCTGGCTCACCGTGAGCGCCGCAAAACCCTACTAGTATCCCCACGGCCGAAAACCAGAGATAGTCCCCGGACACGCGCTTTCGAAAGGAGAACGCATGGCGACACCGCCCGAGCAACCGCCCCGACCGAGCTACGGCTACCACCCCGGGGCGACACTCGACTTCGCACGGCTGCCGATCCCCGGTAATGCCGAGTTCCTCGTTTACCTGATCTCGCTGATCGTCTTCGTGCTCGTCGCGCTCATCGACGACAACGTCGACGCTGGAGCCTGGATGACCGCCGCCACGGTCGTCACCGCGGCGTACCTGCTCTCGCGCGGGATCGCCAAGGCGAGCCGAGTTCTAGAGCAGTAGATGCGCTAGCTGCCCCTGGCGGGCCGCAGGCCCGTCAGGGCGCCGCGAGCGAGACGTGCGAGCGGCGTCATCGCCCCGAACGGCGGTGGGTACACGTCTTCCTGCGTCTGCGCGTTCAGGTGCGTCCACTGGTAGCCGTACGGCCGGCCCGGGAGGATGATGTCGAACACGTCGAGCCCGCGGACGATGTCGTTCGCGTAGATCTTGCCGTTGTACCAGTACGTCGACCACGTGTCGGCCGTCCCGCGACCGCCCGTCGCCTTGTAGAAGCCGACCTCGACTGGCGCGGACGGGTTCGTGAAATCGATGACGCTCGTCCCGCCTCCGTACCAGGCTGCGACGAAGAGGTAGCGCCCGACTACCGGGACGATGTTGCCGTTGTGCACCGAGCAATACGTGCCGCCCTGCGGACGGGGAATCACGTACGAGCTCATCAGCTGAGCATCGCTCACCCGGTAGATCCAGATCTTGCCGTCGTCGCTCGGATCGCAGTTGCCGGTAAAGCTCTCGTCGTTGAAGACGACGTACTGCCGGTCCCAGGTGAACGAGGCCGAGTGCCAGACATTCACCGCGGCGTTGTCGAGGTGCACGGGATCCAGCGTCCCCGGATTGGCCGGATCGGAGATGTCCCAGAACTGGCCCTCGCTCAGGCACGACGCGGCCGCGATATCGAACGGGAGAAAAACGGTGATGTCGTGACAGCCGACACCGAGCCCCGGAAACTCGTCGGGCACGACCGGCGGCGTCGCGATCACGCTCGCCGTCTCGGGCGCGTCGAGTGGGACGGAGACGATCGAGATCTTGGCGTGCGGGTTCTGGCAGCGCGGCCCCGTGCTTCCCGGGTAGGAGGAGATGTACAGGAGCAGGCGGTTGTTCTCCTGGTCGGGGACCAGCGTGTGGGTGTGCGAGCCGCAGTCGGTGTAGACGCCCTTGATCAGCACCGGGTTGGCCGGATCCGACAGGTCGAAGATGCGAACCCCTTCGAAGCAGGCCGTGCCGCAGGCCGTGGTGTCGCTCGATCGGTTGACGCTGCAACTGGTCTCGCCGTTTGTCTGCGGCGTGTCGTTCGACAGGAAGAGCAGGAGCCGGTCCTCGTGCTCCCAGAGCGAGACGTCGTTCTGGGGGCCGCGGCAGAGCTTGTTGACGAGCAGCCGGTTCGTCCCCGTCTGCGAGATGTCGAAGACGCGGAAGCCGTCGTAGTTGCCCGCGACGACGATGTTGCCCCACATCGTGATGTCGGAATGCGTGCGGGTCGGCCCCTCCGGGAAGCTCCAGTCGAGCCGCATGTTCGGGCTGTTGACGGCCGTGCCCGCACCTGGCACGAAGACCGCTGCGAGGCATGCGAGGACGAGCAGATATCCGAAGCGCGCCAGCACGTCGCGCTCGATGTTAGACCGTTTCGCCAGGTGGTACTAGAGCCCCGAAGCGAGGCGCGCGAGCGGGGTCATCGTCCGGAGCGGCGGCGGGTAGAACTGCTCCTGCGTCTGGGCGTTCAGGTGCGTCCACGTCTCGCCGTACGGCGTGCCCGGGATGATCATGTCGAACACGTCGAGCCCGCGAACGATGTCGTTTGCGTAGATCTTGCCGTTGTACCAGTACGACGACCACGTGTCGGCCGAGCCGCGGCCCCCCGTTGCCTTGTAGAAGCCGACCTCGGCCGGCGCAGACGGATTCGTGAAGTCGACGACGCTCGTGCCACCGCCGTACCAGGCCCCGACGAAGAGGTACCGGTCCTCGACAGGAATGATGTTGCCGTTGTGCACGGAGCAGTACGTGCCCCCCTGCTGGCGCGGGATCATGAACGAGCTCATCAGTTGGCCGTCGCTCACGCGGAAAATGTGGATCTTCCCGTCGCCGTTCGGCTGGCACGTGCCGGTGAAGCTCTCGTCGTCGAAGACCACGTACTGGCCGTCCCACGTGAACGCGGCCGAGTGCCAGTAGTTCACGCCCGCGAGGTCGATGTGCACGGGGTTCGTCGTGGTCGGGTTGGCCGGGTCGCTGATGTCCCAGAGCTGACCCTCGGTCGCGCAAGATGCGGCCATCTTGTCAATCGCGAGGAAAGCGGTCATGTCGTGGCAGCCGGGCACGTTCGTCGTGAGCTGCGGCTGCGAGAGCACGCTCGCAGTCTCGGGGGCATCGAGCGGGACCTGAACGATCGAGATCTTGCGGAATGGCGACTGACAGCGCGGCCCCGAGCTCCCTGGATAGGAGGAGATGTAGATGAGCATGCGGTTGTTCGGCGGATCCGGGACCAGCGTGTGGGTATGTGAGCCGCAGTCGGTGTAGACCCCTTTGAGGTAGACCGGGACCGACGGAGTCGACAGGTCGAAGATGCGGATGCCCTCGAAGCAGGCGGTGCCGCACGCGGTCGTGTCGCTCGAGCGGTTCTCGCTGCAGGTGGTCTCGCCGTCGGTCTGCGGTGTGTCGATCGACTGGAACATGAGCAGGCGCCCCTCGTGCTCCCACAGCGAAACGTCGTTCTGCGGGCCGCGGCAGAGCTTGTTGGCGAGCAGCCGGTTCGTTCCCGTCTGCGAGATGTCGAAGACGCGGAAGCCGTCGTAGTTGCCCGCGACGACGATGTCGCCCCACATCGCGATGTCCGAGTGAGTGCGGGTCGGCCCCTCCGGGAAGCTCCAGTCGAGCCGCATGTTCGGGCTGTTCACCGAGGAACCGGCGCCCGGCAGCATGAAAGCTGCGGAGCACACGAGGACGAGCAGATATCCGAAGCGCGACAACACCTGGCGCGCCAGATGTTAAAGCGTTTCGCTATGCGGTACTAGGTTCGAACCGAAACTTTGCGAGCGTCTTGCCCTCCGGGATCCGCGTCGGATACTCCCGGGTGAAGCAGGCGCGGCAGAACTCGTTGGCCGGCCTGGTCGTGGCCGCCTGGGCTCCTTCGAGCGAGAGGTACGCGAGAGACGTGGCGCCGATCTGCTCGCGCACTGCGTCGACCGACCTCGACGAGGCCACGAGCTGCTCCTCGTCGGCGAAGTCGATCCCGTAGAAGCAGGGCGAGACGATCGGAGGTGACGAGATGCGGACGTGCACCTCCTGCGCCCCGGCTCCGAAGAGGAGCTCGACGATCTTGCGGGTCGTGTTTCCACGCACGATGGAGTCGTCCACGAGCACGACGCGCTTCCCCGCGACTTCGGAGAGCGGGTTGAACTTCAGGCGGATGCCCTGCTCGCGAAGACCCTGGTCGGGCTCGATGAACGTACGGCCGACATAGCGATTCTTGATCAGTCCTTCGGAGAAGGGGATCCCGCTGCGCCGCGCGAACCCGATCGCGGCCGGGGTTCCGGAGTCAGGCGCGGGCAGCACGAAGTCCGCCTCGACGCCGGCCTCCTCGGCGAGCCGCTCGCCCATCCTGATGCGCGCCGCGTGCACTTCGATGCCCGCGAGGGTCGAGTCGGGCCGCGCGAGATAGATGAACTCGAAGAGGCAGAGAGCTCCTGCTCCCGCCTGGGGCACGGCCTGCAGCGAATGGACGCCTTCCTCGTCGATCACCACGAGCTCGCCGGGCGCGATCTCGCGCTCGTGCTCGGCGCCGACGAGATCCAGCGCGCAGGTCTCGGAGGCGAGAACCGGGTCGCCGTCGATTCGACCGAGGTTGAGCGGGCGGAAGCCGTGAGGATCGCGGAAGCCGACGAGCTTCCCGTCGGCCAGCGCAACGACCGTGAACGCACCCTCGAGCCTGTGCATCGCTCCTGCGACCGCCTCCTCGAGCGGAGCCGGATCGTTGGCGATGAGCGCGGCGATCACTTCCGTGTCGGAAGTCGTCGCCAGGAGGACGCCCTCCTCCACGAGCTCCTCGCGCAGTTTCCCGACGTTGGTCAGGTTGCCGTTGTGCCCGAGCGTCACCGTCCGGGCCTTGCCGTGCTGGACGATCGGCTGCGCGTTCGTCCAGTGCGTCGAGCCGGTCGTCGAGTAGCGCGTATGGCCGATCGCGACCTCGCCCTGGAGCCCGCTCAGGTTCTGCTCGTTGAACACCTGGGCGACGAGCCCCATGTCCCGGAGGACGGTGAGACGCCCGCGGTCGGAGACGGCAATGCCCGCGGACTCCTGCCCCCGGTGCTGGAGCGCGAAGAGCCCGAAGAACGCGACGCGCGCAACGTCGCGCTCTGGCGCGCGAATGCCAAAAACACCGCACATCTAGTGCGCCGTCCGGTAATGCCGCTGAGCTTCTGGGTCGCGAGCACCAAGCCAGAGGCCGCACTCGACTGCGTCCAAGGCTTGCAGCCTTGGCAAAGGCGAGGTGGGCTCTGGCGCCGCGTGATCGCGGGCCAGAAGCCAGCATGTATTGCCGGATGGCGCACTAGTAGCTCCCAGGCTTGCCGCAGTTGCTCGACGGGGACCTCCAGCAGACTAGCGCCGCCGACGGTGCCGATGCGCGGGAAATCGAGATTCTCGGTCGAGGCGAGAACCACCTGGCCGCCGCCTTCGCCGAAGAGCGCGAGCGTGTCGGCCGGCAGGTCGAGCTCCGCACCGAGCCCGCTTGCGATCGCAGCCGCGGCGAGCGCGACCGCCAGGCCGCCCTCGGCGGCGTCGTGGACGAGGGAGCACCTCGGGGCCACGCGCGCGAGAACAGCGACGAGCCCCGCTTCGGCGTTGAGGTCGAGCGGCGCGGGGCGGCCTGCGAGCTCGCCGTACAGCGCCTGGTACTCGGAGCCGTCGAATGAGAGTTGCGGCGCGCCTGCCAGGAAGATCGCGTCGCCCTCGTTCCAGGTGCCCGGGATCTTCCGGACGTCGGCGACGAGTCCGACGCAGCCGACGACCGGAGTGGGGTGGATGGCGCGGCCGTCCGTCTCGTTGTAGAGCGAGACGTTTCCCGAGACGACGGGAATGCCGAGCGCCTCGCAGGCGGCCGCCATGCCCTCGATCGCCTCCGCCAGCTCCCACGCGATCTCGGGCTTCTCCGGGTTCCCGAAGTTCAGGCAGTCGGTGATCGCAAGCGGCTCGCCGCCGGCGCAGGCGACGTTGCGCACCGCCTCGAGCACCGCGAGCGCGCCGCCGGTGTGAGGGTCGAGCCGGGCGATCCGGCCCGAGCCGTCGAGGCTGACGGCCAGGCCACGAAAGGACGGACGAAGACGGAGCACCGCGGCGTCGAGCCCGGGCCGGCGAACGGTGCGCGAGCCGACGAGCTGGTCGTACCGGCGATAGATCCAGGCACGGCTCCGGATGTTCGGCGACGCGAGCAGCTCGAGCAGCGCGCGATCGGTGGTCGGACCGGTGGGAGCGGGCGCAGGCTCGGCGGCCGGCCTGGGCCGGCGAGCAACCTCGTAGCGGGGAGCCTCGTCGGTCAGGTAGGCCGCCGGGATCGCGCCGACAAGCTCGCCGTCGAAGTAGGCGCGGAGCTCACCCGTCTCGGTCACCTCGCCGATCGGTGAGTGGTCGAGCTCCCAGCGGGCGCAGACCTCTTCGACCGCCGACACGTTCTCCGGCCGCACGACCGCGACCATCCGCTCCTGGCTCTCCGAGATCATGATCTCCCAGGGCTCCATCTCTTCTTCGCGCAAGGGGACCCGGTCGAGCAGGACGTCGATGCCGCCGTCGCCGCCGGCCATCTCGGCAAGCGAGGATGCGAGCCCGGCTGCGCCGCAGTCCTGCAGCGACTCGACGAGGCCGCGCTCGACGAGCTCGAGGCTCGACTCGATCAGCTTCTTGCCAGTGAACGGGTCGCCGATCTGGACCGAGGGACGCTTGTCGGCGTCTCCTTCACCCAGCTCCTGGCTGGCGAGCACGCTTGCGCCACCGATCCCGTCCCGGCCGGTCGTCGCGCCGTAGAGGAAGACGACGTTGCCCGTGCCTCGAGCCTGCGCGTTCAGGACGCGCTCGGTGGGGAGGAGGCCGACGCACATCGCGTTGACGAGGCAGTTGTCCGCGTAGGAGGGGTCGAAGACGGTGTCGCCGCCGACCGTGGGCACTCCCACCGAGTTTCCGTACTGGCCGATACCGGCCACCGCTCTCTCGAACGAGTGGTCGGGCTCGCCGAAGCGAAGGCCGTCGAGGAGCGCGACCGGACGTGCCCCCATGGCGATGATGTCCCGGAGGATCCCGCCGACGCCCGTCGCTGCGCCCTGGAACGGCTCGACGGCCGATGGGTGGTTGTGGCTCTCGACCTTGAACGCGACTGCCTCGCCCTCGCCGAGGTCGATGACTCCCGCGTTCTCGCCCGGCCCCTGGAGCACGCGCGGCGAGTCGGTCGGAAAGCGGCGGAGCAGCGATGCCGAGTGCTTGTACGCGCAGTGCTCCGACCACAGGAGCGAGAAGACGGCGAGCTCGAAATGGTTCGGCTCGCGGGCGAGCAACTCGCAGATTCGGTCGAGCTCCCCGTCGGTGAGGCCGAGAGCGCGATGGAGCGGCTGTTCCGCGACCGGAGTCAGGTAGTTCAGTCTAGCCGTGCCGCTGGATGAGGCCCGAGCCCTTTGGAACCTTCCGACCCTTAACTACGGCACAGCCAACCTCCTCCCCACGACGAGCCTATCGCCGAAATGCGCACGCGTGGGTGCCAGCTTTGCGCCGCTTCTGTGACGCGGATTTGCGTAGGTAGCCTGCGTGGATGCGCGGCTACGTCCCCTTGCTGCTCCTGCTCGCGGCGATCTGGGGCGCCTCGTTCATGTTCATCAAGATCGCCGTCGACGAGCTCGCGCCGACGACGACGATGGCGCTTCGGCTCGTTCTCTCAGCGATTCCGCTGCTTGCGATCATCTTCGTCAACCGCGGGCTCAGGCCCGCTCTCAGCGAGATGCGCGCGATCACGCGAGCGGCGATGTTCCTCGGCATCATCAGCACCGCGTTGCCGTTCACTCTCATCGCCTGGGGCGAGACGAAGATCGACTCCGGGGTCGCGGCGATCGGTAACGCGTCGATGCCGATCTTCGTCGCGGCTCTCGCGATCAAGTTTCGCTCGAGCGAGCGAGCTACGGGGTCGCGGCTGTTCGGTGTCGTTCTCGGCCTCTTTGGGGTGGGCGTTCTGACCGGCGTCAACCCTGAGGGCGGGTGGGCCGGTGTTGCCGGAACGCTCGCCGTCGTTCTCGCTTCGGTCTCGTATGCAGTCGCCACGCTCTACACCCAGGGCCTCCTCGACAACGTCCACAACGACGTGCTCGCCGCGACCTCCGTGATGTGGGGGACGATCTTCCTCGCCCCACTGGGAGTGGCGCAGGCACCCTCGCACTTTCCGAGCTGGGGCGTGATCGCGTCCATCCTCGCGCTCGCGCTGCTCGGCACCGTCGCCGGCCAGCTCATCTACTTCCGCATGATCTACCGGTACGGCTCCGCCCGGTCGAGCCTCGTCGTCTACCTGCTGCCGGTGACCGCCCTCTTCTACGGCGCGCTGCTGCTCGACGAGGCGATCACCGCTCCCGCGATCGTCGGGCTCGTTCTCATCCTGACCGGCACCGCGCTCGGCTCCGGCGTGCTCCGCCTACCGCGGCGAGCAACCGCCACGGCCGCATCGTGAGCGAGACGATTCCCGGCGACGGATTCCGCCTTCGGCGGGCGTCCGCCGACGACGTCGACTTCCTGCTCGAGCTCTCGGGTCATGACGACGTCGATCCTTTCCTTCGCGCAGTCCGGCCCGACCGCGATGCGCTCCTGGAGGAGATCGAGCAGTCGATCGCCGAGCCGCAGGCCTCGGGGCGCTTCGTGATCGAGGTCGAGGAAGGCGGCGCTTGGCGTGCGGCCGGAATCATGGGCTTCGACGTCGCGAACAAGCGAAGCCGAATCGCCAACCTCGGAGGGCTCGCCGTCCATCCGGACTTCCGCGGCCGGCGCCTTGCCGATGATGCCGCCCGCGTGTTCCAGCGTCATCTGCTCGTCGACCTCGACTACCACCGGCTTCAGCTCGAGATCTACGGCTTCAACGAGCGTGCGATCGAGCACGCCAAGCGCGCAGGCTTCGTCCACGAGGGCGTCAAGCGCAAGGCCTACTGGCGGCACGACGAGTGGGTTGACGCCGTGCTCTTCGGCCTCGTGCGCGAGGACCTCGAAGGGTCTTAGGCAGTCGCTCCCCAGAGCGTGGGGTCGAAGCCGAAGGTCTCGGCGAGAGGCTTCCGAGAGGCCGCACTCGCGGCGGCGCGGGCTTTGCTGTAGGTCCAGACCGTCTCTGTGGAGGTGCCGTCGGTACGCTCGATCTCGACCCCATCAGGCTCCGAGTCTTCTACGAACTCGGCGGCGAAGTCGGCGGCTTCGAGGAAGCTGACGCTCTTGTAGAGCACGTGCTGCGTCTGATACTGAGGCTCGTAGACGGCCTCGCGTACCTGGTACACGGCCTGCCCGGGTGCCGATGTGTTCAGCACGGTTGTCACGTCGATCCCGCCCGAATCCAGCTCGAGACCATGCTGCTCGGCGAGCGCACTGGCAAGCGAGACGCCGGAGAGGAAGCCTGACCCCACGAGGATCTCGCCCAGGAGTCGGCGACCGCCGCTCTCCTGCTGTTCGGCGAGCGCCTGGTCGAGCTGTGCTCTCGTCAAGAACTCCTTCTCAACCAGCAGCTTGCCCAACGGGCGCCACGCGGGCGGCGGCGTGTAGCGAGGAGAACGTGTTGACGGCGTTGCGCTCCGCTTCGCCTTTGCATGCAGCTCGACCCCGTGCTGGCTTGCCAGAGCTCGCCCGAGAGAGAAAGCCGAGATGTAGCCAGCCTCCACCAGGACCTCGCCTACGAGGCGACCGGTCCGACGCTGCTCCGCGAGCGCCGCCTCCAACTCGATCGAAGTGAGGACGCCGTCCTCGACCAGCAGTTCGCCGAGGGGACGCCAGGTGTAAGACGTCTGGAGCATCCTTCCCTTATCGGCCGGGCTAGGGTAGACCTAGAGATCGATGGAGCTCATCCACACCTGCTACCGGATCACCGACATCGACCGCTCGGTCGCCTTCTACGAGGCGCTGGGCTTCGAGGAGCGCCGGCGGATGCCGATTCGCGACGAGGCGATCAACGTCTTCATGGGATTGCCTGGCGACGGGGACCGGCTCGAGCTGACTCATAACTTCGGCGTCGATTCCTACGAGCTCGGCACCGGATACGGCCACATCGCGGTAACGGTTGACGACCTCGACGGGACGCTGGAGCGCCTGGCAGAGAAGGGCATCGACCCCGAAAAGCCACCGTACAGCGTCCGCGAAGGCGGCTCGCGGCTGTGCTTCGTTCGCGACCCTGACGGCTACCGGGTGGAGCTGATCGAGCGAGCTGGGGGCTAGCGTCACCCGCGCTTAGTGCTTGAAGTACTCCCGGGCGCTCTTCCTCCCCAGCAAGAGGTAGAGGACGAGGGCGTTGAAGAAGGCGGCCACGATCGTGGCGCCTTGCGTGGCGCTCTCAGACTCGGGGACGTAGAGGACGGCGACGGCGAGCCCGAGCGCCGAAAGCGCCAGCGTGAGGTAGTAGCCGACACGGCTGCCCCGCAGGAGCAGAAGCGAGGCGATTGCAAAGACGATTCCGAAGGCGAGTATTGCGCCGCCGAAGGAGTCGTCCAGGCTGTTCGCGATGGCGATCCCGAGCAGACCGAAGCCGATCTCGAAGATCGCCTTGGCGAAGCCGACCATCGCGGCAATGGTGACGGAGGCCGGTGCACCCTCATCGTCGAGTTTCCTCACGTCGTCCATGGGTCTCCTTCTCGGGGTTCCGACGGTGTGCGACTCGGGCAGTATGTCGTTCGTGAACCGCTAGCGCGTGAGATACGCGACTCGGCCGTCGGCACCCGAGGCCCAGCAGGCGTTCGGGTTCGCGCAGTCCGTCGTGTCCAGGCTCCCGCTGTCGAAGCGGCGCCAGGTCTGGCCGGCATTGGAGCTGAAATCACTGCCGGTCGGCCCGACTGCGATCACAGTGTTGCCGTTGACCCACGTCGCACCCGACCGGTACTCGGGCGGAGCGCTCGGAACGAGCTGCCAGCTACTGCCGCCGTCACGAGTCGACGCGAAGTTGTTCGGCGAGGCTGTCGGCGCCGCAAAGTCTCCGCCAACCGCGAGCCCGTGCTGGTGGCTGCGGAAGGCGAGGGCGAAGATGCCCGACGTCGGGCCGCTCGCCATCGGCGTCGCGCTCACGCTCCAGGTGCGCCCTCGGTCATCGGTGCGGAAGACCCGGGCCTGCGTCGAGCCGCCGGTGCCGAACCACGCGCGCTGACCGTGGTTGGACGTGATGCATTGCCCGCTCGCCGCGAAGGCGAACTCGCCCGTTAGCGCCGGCGGCATGCCGGCCGGGTCGAGGACGGTCCAGCTTTGGCCACCATTCGACGTCGAGAGGATCCTGAACTTGACGCCGTCGGGCGGGTCGGAGAGCGCCAGCCCGCGGCGGTCGTCGAAGAACGTCATGCAGTCGTAGAAGGCGTTCGGATCCTTGTTCGCGAACGTCAGCGACCAGGTCTGGCCGCCGTCGGTCGTGCGGTAGATCCGCGAGTCGGGCCCGGAGCCGATCGAGAGGATGACGGCGGTGTTCGCGTCGAACGCCTCGATGTCGCGGAACTGGAGGCTCTCCGTGCCGGGCGGGCCGACCGACTGCCAGGTCGCGCCGCGGTTGGTCGTGCGCAGCACAGTACCCATGCTGCCACTCGTCCAGACGGTGGTCGCGCTCACGGCGGAGATCCCGCGCAGCCGCGCGGTCGAGCCGGTTGGCGTGTCTTGCCAGGCGTACCCGTCCGACCTGCTCCCTGAAGCCAGCGTCGTCGCCGTGCCGGCGAGGATCAAGACGGTCAGAACGAGACCAGTGCGCCTCAGCACAGCGCGGAAACTTACCGTGCCTTCCCCCTGACCGCAAGCCGGGTTTCCAATTGCGCGCTAGCCGAGCTCGACAACGAGCTCAGACGGGGAGGCGGTCGCCGTGAACGGCCGCTCCTCGTCGAGCCCGATCACCCAGGTGACCACGGCCTCGAAGTCACCGGTCTTGGCGACCTGACGGACGAAGCTGGTTCCCGCGGGTGTCAGCTTCCGCGGGCCCGTGTAGCTCGGTTGGACCTGCTCGCCCACGATCTCGGCGGTCATCGCGGGTGTGAGCCGTACGACCAGGAACGCCGACCCGTCGATCTCGATCGGATTGCCCGAACCGTCTTCGGCCTTGGCGGTCTCGGCCGGCTCGTAGGAGATGTTGTAACCCGGGCCAGGGGCAGCCTCCCGGAACGAGAAGATGACGCGGTCGGAGCATTCGAGCGCCTCGATCCCCACGTGCGTGAGGTACATCGTCTCCCGGGCCTCGATTGCTGGGCTCATCCGCGGCGTCGTGGCGCCGCCTGCGAACGGTGGGCAATCCGAGCTCCCCTCGGACTGCTTGTCCGAGCTGCCGCACCCGGCGAGGAGCAGGGCGAGAGTGATCAAGCCGACGACTCGCACGATCTTCCCGAGCTTATCGCTCAGCCAGTCGCCGCTCGATCTCGCCTTTGTCCAGCCCGTCGATCTCGATCACCTTCGCCCGCGCACTTCCACCCGCGACTACGCGAACCGAGCTGGGCGGGAGGGAGAGGGTCGTTGCGAGAAGCTTGCAGAGCGCCTCGTTTGCTCGGCCGCGCTCAGGGGGAGCCGCGATCCGCGCACGCCACCCGTCTCCGTGGCGCCCCACGAGCTCGCTCCGGCTTGCGCCGGGCGACACGGTCACGCTGATCCGCGCCACCTAGGCGGTGAGGTCCTGCGCGAGCTCCTCGAAGACCGCGATGTACGCGTCTGCCGCCTCGTCGGTGTGCGCGATCGAGAGCGTCCACTCCTCCTCGCGGCCCGGGGTCATAAAGATCCCGCGGTTGAGGTTGTAGAGCCACGCGAGCTCCGCCATCTCGGCGTCCTGGTGCTGCTTGAACGTCTTGAAGTCGATGATCTTCTCGGCTGCGAACGTCACGCAGCCCTTGCTCCCGATCCCGACGCTGTAGCCCGGGAGGCCGTGACGGTCGATGACGTCCTGGCAACCGGCCAGGAGCCGCTCGTTGATCCGGTCGAGGTGCTCGTAGGCATCCGGCGTCAGCACCTCGAGCAAACTGGCTCTCGCTGCCGCCATGGTCAGAGGGTTTCCGTTGAACGTGCCCACCTGGTAGACGGAGCCGTCTTCGACCACCGACATGACCTCGTCCGTGCCGCCGATGGCTCCCGAAGGTAGTCCGCCCCCGAGCGTCTTGGCCAGCGTGACCATGTCCGGCTGGACGCCAAAGCGCTCGGTCGCGCCGCCGGCGGCGATCGCGAGCCCGGTCTTGACCTCGTCGAAGATGAGGACGACCTCGTGCCGCGTCGTGATGTCGCGCACGGCCTCGAGGTAGCCGTCCGCCGGCATGATGACGCCGAGGTTCATCATCGCCGCCTCCATGATCAGGCAAGCCGGCTTGCGACCCTCGGCGTCGAGGCGCTCGATGCGGCGCTCGAGCGCGGCGGCATCGTTGTACGGCACGGGGATCGTGAGGTCGGCGACCGCCTGGGGCACGCCGCGTCCGTACGTGGTCGAAGGGATGTCGTTCGGGTCGACGTCGGTGTCGACGTCGCCGACGCCGACCATGACTCCGTCGTGGTGGCCGTGGTAGGAGCCGAAGATCTTCAGGATCGTGTCGCGTCCGGTCAGCCCTCGCGCGATCCGGATCGCGTCCATCGTCGCCTCGGACCCGGAGTTGTTGTAGCGCCACTTCGGCAGGCCGAAGCGGCGGGCTAGCTCTTCGGCGACCTCGATCCCGTCTTCCGTGGGCGCTGCGAAGTGCGTGCCCAGCCGGACCCGCTCCTCGACGGCTTTGACGATCGCCGGGTGCGCGTGCCCTTGCGGCATCGACCCGAACCCGTTGTGGAAGTCCCAGAGGTGGCGGCCGTCCGCGTCCCAGACCGAGGCGCCCTCGCCGCGCTCCAGGTAGATCGGCCATGGCTCGCGCACCTGGTACGACGACGGCACACCGCCCGGCAGCACCTTCCGCGCGCGCTCGAACATGCGCTTCGAGCCTTGCGTCTGCTCGTCGAGGCGCTTGCCCTCGCGCTCCGTCAGCTCCTTGACGCGCTCGCGGTCGATCCGGGTCGCTGCAATCTCGGTGCTCATGCCTTGACCTGGCTCTCCCGACGCCGCTGCCAAAAGACGTTCGCGACCATCAGCGTGAGGGCGACGACGAAGATCATCGTGCCCATCACGTTAACTTGCGGCGGCGCTCCCACGCGCGCCGCCCCCCAGACGAAGAGGGGGAACGTGATCTCGGAGCCGGAGTTGAAGTACGTGATCACGAAGTCGTCGATCGAGAGCGCAAACGAGAGCAGCGCGCCGGCCACGATTGCCGGCGCGATCAGTGGCAGCGTCACCTTGCGGAAGGTCACCCATTCGTTGGCGCCGAGGTCCATCGCGGCCTCCTCGATACTCCGGTCGAAGCCGATCAGCCGCGCCTTCACGGTCACGACGACGTAGCTGATGCAGAACATGACGTGGGCGATCAGGATCGTGGTGAAGCCGAGGTCGATCACCGATGTGAGGTTGATGAAGAGGGCGAGCAACGAGGCGCCGAGCACGATCTCCGGTGTCGCCATCGGCAGGAAGATCAGGAAGTTCGTGCCGCTGCGCCCTCGAAAGCCGTAGCGTACGAGCGCCAGCGCGATCAGGGTGCCGAGCGCCGTGGCCACGAGGCTTGCCAGGAGCGCGATTTTGATCGAGAGCCACATCGCATCGCGCAACCCCGGCACGGCGTCCCAGTTGCGCCAGTGGTCGAGCGTGAATCCCTGCCAGGTGTAGTTGAAGCGTCCTGCCGGGTCGTTGAACGAGAAGAGGACGACGAGGGCGATCGGCACGAGCAGGTAGGTGAACGCGAGGATTGCGTACCCGGTCAGGACGTGACGGCGAACGAACTTCATCCGGTCAGCTTCTCCGACCCGACGACGCGCGCGTAGACCGCGATCAGCACGAGGATCACCGCCATCAGCGTGAAGGAGAGCGAGGCGGCAGCCGGGTAGTCGCCGAGCTCGAGGAACCTCGACTGGATGACGTTTCCGATCATCGCCTGCTTCGGCGTTCCCAGAAGCTCCGCGTTGATGAAGTCTCCGGCCGCAGGGATGAACGTGAGGAGCGTGCCCGCGACGACCCCGGGCAGGGAGAGCGGCAGCGTCACCCGGAGAAACGCCTGCACGCGACTCGCGTACAGATCCTCCGCCGCTTCGATCAGCCGATTGTCGATCGCCTCGAGCGACACGTAGAGCGGCAGCGCCATGAAAGGCAGGAAGTTGTAGGTGATCCCGGCGACGACGGCGACCGACGTGGCGAGGAGGCGCCCGTCAGAGCCGAGGATTCCAACGTCTCGCAGGATGCCGACGACCGGTCCCTGGTCGGCGAGGATCGTCTGCCACGCGAGCGTCCGAATCAGGTACGTGACGAAGAACGGCGCAATGATCAGGACCAGCAGCACGTTCTTCCAGCGGCCGCCCCGGAAAGCGATCCAGTACGCGAGCGGATAGCTGATCAGCAGTGCGAACAGGGTCGCGAGGCCCGCATAAAGCAGCGACCGGAGGATCCACGGGTGGTACCGGTCCAGTGCATCCCAGTAGTTGCCCCAGGCCCAGTCGAAGGAGTAGCCCACATCGAACGTCCCCGTCTCGAGCGACTGGTACGCGAGGAAGCCGAGCGGGACCAGGAAGAAGACGGCGAGCCATGCCAGCCCCGGCGCGAGGAGCAGGTACGGCGTGAGGCCCCGGTGTCGGTGGAAGAAGCCCAATGGCGGCTAGGCGCCCAAGACAGCCTGCCACTGCTCGTTGTAACTCTCGTTTTTCAGCGCCGCTGGATCGATGAGATGCACCTGGGAAAGCGTCTCCTCGGTCGGGAAGATCAGCTCGTTCTTCGCTGTCTCCGGATCGGTCTTGGCGAGTTCCTCCTTGGCCCCCTTCACCGGAGTCACGTAGTTGATGTAGGCCGCGAGCTTCGCTGCGACCTTCGGGTCGTAGACGTAGTTCATGTACACGGAGGCGGTATATGCGTCGCCGCCCTGCGGGATCAGCATGTTGTCGGTCCAGATCATCCCGCCCTCGTCGGGAATGCCCCATCTCAGGTTCGCATTGTCGGGCTGGAGCTGGACGATGTCGCCCGACCACGCGATACAGGCCTTGAGGTCGCCGTTCGCCAGCTGGCTCGTGTAGTCGTTGCCCGTGAAGCGGCGGATGTGCCCCGATTCGGACGCGGCCCTCACGCGGTCGATCGCCGCCTTGAACGCGTCGTCGGTGACCTTGCTCGGGTCGGCGCCGTTGGCGAGCATGACGATGCCGAGCGTGTCCGAGAAGTTGTCGAGCGCCGTCACTTTCCCTTTGAGATCCGGGTCCTCGAGGAGCTGGTCGACCGAGGTGATCGGCTTCGTCAGCTTCTCGTTGTACGCGATTCCAGTCATGCCCGACTGCCAGGGGAGGCTGTATTCGCGGTTGGAGTCGAAGCCCGGGTGCTGCTGGACGTCGACGAGGTTCTCGATGTTCGGGATCGCGTCCTTGTCGAGCTTCTCGGTCCAGCCCCTGTCGATCATCGTCGAGAGGTGCCGCTCGTTGTCGGTCAGGACGATGATGTCGCGGTCGATCGACTGGCCCCTCGACAGCGGGCCCTGGATCTTTCCGAAGTACTCGGAGTTCGAATTGATGTCCTCCGTGTAGTTGACGTCGACGCCGAACTCCTTCGTGAAAGCCTCGAGTGTCGGGTACTTCTTCGTCTCCTCGACGTAGTCCATGTAGAGCGTCCAGTTGGAGAAGCGAAGAGTGTCTGCGAGCTCCCTCTCGCCTCCGCCTCCATCGTCACCGCCGCCGCCGCAGGCGGCGAGCAGGCCGGGCACGGACAGCAGGCCGGCGCCGAGCGCGGCGCGACGGAGCAGTTCCTCTCGGGTCAGCAGGTTCGTCACTTCTTGTCCTCCTCTGGAAGGTCGACGACGAAGGTGGCCTCAGGCTCGAAGCCGACGGTGATCGGGTCGCCGGGTGAAGCTCGATGCGTGCCCGATTCCATGTTCTGCACATAGACGGTGAGCCGGCCGGCGGGCGTGTCGAGCACGTATTGCGTCGAGACGCCGACGTACGCCGACTCGAAGACGGTTCCCGTGATCGTGTTCACCTGGCCGCTGACGATGCGGATCTTCTCGGGCCGGATGCCAACCGCGACCCGGCCGGTGCGGTTCCCGAGCGCGTCCGCCGAGACCTTTACCTCCGTGCCGCCCTCGAGCCTGATCGTCTCCGGCCCGGACACGGTTCCCGGCAGGAGGTTCGAGACGCCGAGGAAGCCGGCGACGAATGAGGTTCGCGGTTGCTCGTAGAGCTCGCTCGGAGGGCCGAGCTGTTCGACCTGTCCGTCGTTCATCACGGCGATCGTGTCGGCCATCGTCATCGCCTCTTCCTGGTCGTGCGTGACGTGGATGAATGTGATGCCGAGCTCCCGCTGGATCGCCTTCAGCTCGAGCTGCATCTGGCGGCGGAGCTTGAGGTCGAGCGCGCCGAGCGGCTCGTCCAGCAGCAGGACCCGCGGCTTGTTCACGAGCGCGCGCGCGAGGGCCACGCGTTGCTGCTGACCGCCCGAGAGCTGGCGCGGCTTGCGCGACTCCATCCCGCCGAGGTCGACGAGCTTGAGGATCTCCCGCACCCGCCCTTTGAGCTGCTCTCCGCGCACGCCTTGGCGCCGCATCCCGAAGGCGACGTTCTCGAAGATCGAGAGGTGCGGAAACAGCGCGTAGGACTGGAAGACCGTGTTCACGTCCCGCTTGTACGGAGGCAGTCCCACGACGTCACGGTCGCCGAGGTAGATCGCTCCGGCCGTCGGCTCCTCGAACCCTCCGATCATGCGTAGGGTCGTCGTCTTGCCGCAGCCCGACGGGCCGAGCAGCGCGAAGAACTTGCCCGGCTCGACGGTGAGCGAGATGTCGTCCACTGCGACGACGTCGTCGAAGCGCTTCGTGACGCCCTCCAGGCGAACGTCCGATGCCTGCGAGCCGAGACCCCGCTCCGTCTCGAGCTGCTCGATCGCCACTAGTCGATCTTCGCCATCACGTGTTTGATCTGCGTGTAGTCCTCGAGCGAATAGACCGACAGATCCTTGCCGTAACCGGACTGCTTGTAGCCACCGTGCGGCATCTCCGAGACGAGCGGGATGTGGTCGTTGATCCAGACCGTCCCGAACTGGAGCTTCCGCGCCGCGTTCAGCGCCCTCCCGATGTCCCGCGTCCAGACCGAGGCCGAGAGCCCGTAGTCGACGTCGTTCGCCCAGCCGAGCGCCTCCTCGTCGTCCGCGAAGCGCTGAACCGTGACGACCGGGCCGAACACCTCCTTCTGGACGATCTCGTCTTCCTGTCCCACGTCGGTGACGACCGTGGGCTGCACGAAGAAACCGCGTTCGCCGTTCGAACCGCCGCCGGTCAGCACCTTCGCGCCCGACGCCCGCTCGAGGAAGCCGAACACGCGCTCCTGCTGCGCCTTCGAGATCACCGGGCCCATGTCGATGTCCTCGCTCAAGGCCGGGTCGCCGATCTGCATCGCCTCCACGGCGGGGACGAGCTCCTCGAGCAGCTTGTCGTAGACCTTGGGCCCCGCCATGACGCGTGAGGCGGCGGTGCAGTCCTGGCCCGAGTTCCAGTAGCCGGCGATCTTGATCCCCTCGGCAACGGCGACCGGATCAGCGTCGTCGAAGACGATGACCGGCGCCTTCCCGCCGAGCTCGAGGTGGACGCGCTTCAGGTTGTCCGCCGCTGCGCGCGCGACCTCCTTGCCCGTGGCGACGTCGCCTGTGAGCGAGACCATCCGCACATCGGGATGGCGAACGATGCCCGCGCCGACAGGCTCGCCGTCACCGGTGATCACGTTCAGCACGCCGGGCGGGAAGATGTCCGCCGCGAGCTGTGCCATTCGGAGCGTCGTCAGCGGGGTCTGCTCCGAGGGCTTGAGGACGATCACATTGCCCGCGGCCAAAGCGGGGCTGATCTTCCAGATCGCCATCATCAGGGGGTAGTTCCAGGGCGCGATCTGACCGACGATCCCGACGGGCTCGCGTCGGACCATCGACGTGTACCCGCGCATGTACTCCCCGGTTGCACGGCCTTCCATGGTGCGCGCTGCTCCTGCGAAGAAGCGGATGTTGTCGGAGGAGACGGGCATCTCGTCCCGGGCGGCCGGGAGCGGCTTGCCGACATTCTGTGACTCGAGCTGGGCCAACTCCTCCGCGTTCGCGTCGATCGCGTCGGCGAGCTTGAGCAGCATCTCGGCCCGCTCTGCCGGCGTCATCTCGAGCCACTCCGGAAGCGCCGCCTTCGCGGCCTCTACCGCACGGTCGACGTCCGCCTGGCTTCCCTGCGGAACCTCGGCGATCGTCTCTCCGCTCGCTGGATTGATGATCTCGGCCGACTCGCCCTCGGCCGCGTCGACCCACTCGCCACCGACAAAGTTCTGGTACCGCGACACCGTGACGCTCATCTCAGCCCTCCGCTTCGCTCGTGGCTACCGAGGGTACCCCCAGGTGCACCGCCCCTACAACTTCAACCCGCAACTATTTCTCACCTCCGGGCACGCCTCGTGCCGCTCCCGCGCTCAGCTTCTGCGCGAAGTAGATGGGCACGATCGAGACGAGGATCACGAAGAGCGCGACCACGTTCACGATCGGCTGCTCGACGGGGCGGAACAGGTTCGCATAGATCCAGATCGGCAGCGTCTGCTGTGCGCCGGCTGTGAAGATCGTGACGATCACCTCGTCGAACGAGAGTGCGAAGGCGAGCAGGGCACCGGCGAGCAGCGCGGTGCGCATCTGCGGGAAGGTCACAAACCGGAACGTCTGGAATGTGTCGGCGCCCAGGTCGTACGAGGCTTCCTCGAGCGACCCTGCCAGCCGGCGAAGCCGCGCCGCCGCGTTGTTGTAGACGACGACAATGCAGAAGGTCGCGTGGCCGATGATGATCGTCAGCAGGCCGTAGTCGATCCCGACAGTGGTGTACGTCGTCTGAAGCGCGAGCCCGGTGATGATCCCGGGCAGGGCGAGGGGAAGGACGACAACGAGGGAGATCGTTTCCCGCCCGAAGAAGCGATACCGCGACACGGCGAGTGAGATCAGCGTTCCCAGGACGAGTGCGATCAACGTCGCGCCGAGACCCGCGAGCACCGAGAGCTTGAGCGCATCTCGGACGCCTTCGTTGTGGTACGCGACCGAGAACCACTTCGTCGAGAAGTTCTCGATCGGCCAGCTCTGCGTGACGCTTTCGTTGAACGCGTACACGGCGATCAGGATCAGCGGCACGTAGATGAAGGCGAGCGTCGCGGCGGCACCGAGCCGCAGGAGGACGCGCGTGAGCGTGGACTCGACCATCTAGAGCGCCTCGAAAGCCTTCAGCCGCCTGGCTACGAGCAGGTAGAGGATCATCACGCCGATCGGCACGAGCGTGAAGGCGGCGGCGACCGGCAGGTTCGTCCCTCGTTGGTCGTAGATCACCGTCCCGATGAACTGCTCGCTCGTGATCAGGTCTGGAGCGATGAAGTCGCCCAGCGTCAGCGAGAACGTGAAGATCGAGCCGGCGACGACGGCCGGGAACGCGAGCGGCAGGATCACGCGGTAGAACGTGCGGAGCGAGCGGCCCCCGAGGTCGGCCGATGCATCCAGGAGCGACTGTGGGATCCGCTCGAGGCCCGCGTAGACGGGCAGGATCATGAACGGCAGCCACAGGTACGTGAAGACGAGCCAGAGGCCCACCTCCGAGTAGCCGTCGAAGGTGATTCCCAAGGGATCGAGCGCCCAGTTGATGACGCCGCCATCCGAGAGCAGCGTCCGCCAGGCGTACGCCTTGACCAGGTAGCTCGCCCAGAGGGGCATCACGACCGCGACCACCAAGAGGTTGCGGACTCGCGGCCTTGCCACCCGTGCCATGTAGTACGCGATCGGGAACGCGAGCACCGCGTCGGCGATCGTCACGAATGCAGCCATCCGGATCGTCCGCCACGCCACTTCGCGGTACACGTCTTGCTCCCAGAGCCGCTTGAAGTTGTCGAACGTGAAGTCGTGCACGACTTCCGACGTAAAGGGATTCGTGTCCCAGAACGCCGCCAGGAGCAGCACGAACAGCGATCCGAGGTAGCCGATGACGAGCCAGCCGATCGGCGCGGCCAGCAACACGGCCAGGCTTGCGCGCGGATGCCGGTGGAAGAAGGTCGAGAGCCGCCGCCCCAGCGAAACCCGGGGCGGCGGCTCTGCGTGCTGGCTCGTTGTCATGAGCCCGGCCGGAGGTATCCGCTCAGCCGCGGATCTCCGTCCAGGCGTTCACCCAGTCTTCCTGGGTCTTGCAGGTTCCGCCCTCGCCGCCGCAGTCGGCCGTGGGCGTCGTCCAGTAGTAGATGTCCTCCCACCAGGACTCGTCCGCCGCGTGGAACTCGTCGCAGTGATTCGGGTTCTTCGTCAGCTCACATGCCTTCAGGTTGACCGGTGCCTCGCCGAAGCCCTCGGCGACGGCCGCCTGCGCCTCCGGAGAGATCATGTGATTCATCCAGAGGTACATGCAGTTCGGGTGCTCCGCCTGGGAGTAGATCATCCAGGTGTCCGACCACCCGGTCGTGCCTTCCTTCGGCTTGATCCCCTCGACCGGCTTCTTGTCGGCTTTCAGGAGGTTCACCTGGAGTGGCCAGGTGGTGCCGATCACCACGTCCTTGTTCGCATATGACTGGATCTGCTTCGCGTAGTCGGCCCACCACTCGCCGACGTTGGGGGCCAGCTGCTTCATCAGGTCGACCGCGGCCTGGAACTGCTCGTCGTTCAGCTGATACGGGTTCTCGATCCCGAGGTCGGGCTGCGTCGCCTTGAGGTAGAGCGCCGCGTCCGCGATAAAGATCGAGTCGTCGTAGATCGTGATCTTGCCCTTGTACGGCGTGTTCGCATCCCAGATCGACGCCCAGCTGTCAGGAGCCGGACTCACCTCGTCCGTGCGGAACGCGAGAAGGTTCGGCCCGCGCCCGTGCGGGACGCCATACGGCTTGTCGTCTCGCGAGTTGTAGTCCTGGTTCTTGATCCCCTCCTGGACGTCCGCGTAGTTCGGGATCAGGTCGGGGTTGATCGGGGCGACGTCCTCTCTCTCCATCAGCCGGACGCTTGCGTTCCCGGAGGCGGACACGCCGTCGTACTGGCCCGTCGCGATCAGCGAGATCATGTCGTCCGAGGTCGGGCCGTCCTTCGTCTTCACCTGGCAACCGGTCTCTTGCGCGAACTCCTTTGTGAGCTGGGCGTAGCCCGCCCACTGCACGAAGCTCACGACGCCTTCCTCGCGAGCCTTCTGCTTGATCTCGTCGAGGCTGCTCCCGAGCCCGGCGATCTCCATTGCGCTGCTCCCGTCGTCTCCGCCTCCGCCGCAACCTGCCGCTGCGAACGCGAGGAAGACGACGAAGCCCGCCAGCGTCGAGCCGCCGAGCCCGCGCTTCCATCTATTCATGTTGCTCCTCCTCTTCCCCCGTCTCGATTGCATAAGTGTGCTCCGGGCGCCAGGCGAGGCGCACTCGCCGGCCGCGCGTCTCGAGTGCCTCGCTGGATGTGGTTTCGAGGTTCTGACGAATCACCGTCAACATTCCACCCTCGTCGAGCTCGACCGCGTACCGGGTGACCATCCCGACGTAGACGACGTCGCGGATCCTGCCGGTCTCCGAGTGCGCTCCTGCCTCGGCCATGTCGTTCTCTTCGAGGATGCGGATCTTCTCAGGACGGATCGTGAAGCGGCTCGGTTGACCGTTCACGGCGCGCTCGAGCACGTTTGAGATGCCCACGAAACCGGCGACAAACTCGGTCTCGGGACGCTCGTAGATCTCCGCCGGCGCCCCGACCTGCTCGATGCGGCCGTTGTTAAACACCGCCAAGCGGTCGCTCATCGTCAGCGCCTCCTCCTGATCGTGCGTGACGTAGACGAACGTGATGCCGACCTCCTGCTGGATCCGTTTCAGCTCGATCTGCATCTCCTGTCGGAGTTTGAGGTCGAGCGCGCCGAGCGGCTCGTCGAGCAGCAAGACCTGCGGGCGGTTGACGATCGCGCGGGCGAGGGCGACACGCTGGCGCTGCCCGCCCGAGAGCTGCGAGGGCTTGCGATCCTGGAGCCCGCCGAGCTGGACGAGGTCGAGCGCCTCCGACGTTCGCGTGTTCCGCTCGCCGCGGCCGACCCGCTTGATCTTCATCCCATAGGCCACGTTCTCCGCGACGGTCATGTGCGGGAAGAGGGCGTAGTCCTGGAAGACCGTGTTCACGTCGCGGGCGTAGGGCGGCTGTGCGGTCACGTCCGTCCCCTGCAGGAGGACACGGCCCTCGTCCGGGGACTCGAAGCCGGCGATCAGCCGCAGCGTCGTCGTCTTGCCTGATCCGGATGGGCCGAGCATCGTGAAGAACTCGCCGGCCTTGACCTCCAGCGCGAGGTCGTCGACTGCGATGACGTCGCCGTAGGTTTTTGTGACCGATTCGAGCTGGACGTCAGCCTGTGGCTGATTGGGCAAGCGATTCCTCCAGGATCTCGAGCCCCCTGTTGAGGTCTTCGTCGGAGATCACGAGCGGGACGAGGATGCGGACGACGTTCCCGTAGAGGCCGCACGAGAGGAGGATCAGGCCGCGCTCCCTCGCCGCCTCCGTCGTTCGCTTTGTGAGCTCGGCCGCCGGCTCCTTCGTCTCGCGGTCGACGACGAGCTCCAGGGCGAGCATCGGCCCGAGCCCGCGGACCTCGCCGACGCTCTCGATCCGTGTCGCGATCTCGTCGAGGCGCGCGCGGAGCCTCTGCCCGAGCTCCTCGGAGCGGGTGCGGAACTCGTCGGTTGCGACTTCATCGAGCACGGCGATGCCTGCGGCGCAGGCCACGGGGTTGCCGCCGAAGGTGCCTCCGAGCCCACCGGCCTCGGGGGCGTCCATCACTTCGGCGCGGCCCGTGACCGCTGCGAGCGGCAGACCACCGCCCAGTGATTTGCCGGATACGAGGAGGTCCGGCTCGACGCCGTAGCGTTCGATCGCCCAGACCGGCCCGGTGCGCCCCACGCCCGATTGGATCTCGTCGTTCACGTAGAGGATGCCGTGCTCCTGACAGAGCTCGAGCAAGCGGGCGGGAAAGCCTTCGGGCATGACGACGAAGCCGCCTTCGCCCTGAACCGGCTCGAGGACGACGCAGGCGACCGATTGGGGGTCCGACCTCACCCTTGAAGAGCTGGTGCAGCGCGTCGATCGCGTCGTCGGAGGTGATGTCCCGGTACGGATAGGGCGCGGCCGAGCGATAAACCTCAGGGGCGAAGGGCCCGAAGCCTCTCTTGTAGGGCACGACCTTCGAGGTCATCGTCATCGCGAGCAGCGTGCGACCGTGGAATGCGCGATCGAAGACGACGACTGCGGGGCGGCCGGTCGCCGCACGCGCGATCTTCACCGCGTTCTCGACCGCCTCGGCGCCCGAGTTCAGGAGGATGCTCTTCTGGTTTCCGCCTGCGCACGGCGACAGGTCGGCGAGTCGGCGACAGACGTCGATGTACGGCTCGTAGACCCCGACCATGAAGCACTGGTGCAGGTACCTGTCGATCTGCTCGTGCATCGCCGCGACAGCCGGCGGGAAGCCGTGACCCGTGTTCTGGCAGCCGAGCCCTCCGGCGAAGTCGATGTAGCTCCGGCCCTCGACGTCCTCGACGCGCGCACCCTCGGCGCGGGCGACGACGATCGGTGGAGTGGCGATTCCGCGCGCGACGTAGCGCTCGCGGTCTGCCAGCACCCGTTCGGAGGAGGTGCCCTGATCAACAGCCATCGAGGCAGATTCTCGCACGTGCTTCAATCGGCCCGTGATCGCGGTAGTCGGCGCAGCGGGAACGATCGGGCGGAACGTCGCCGGCTTCCTCGAAGAGTGGGGCGCAGAGGTGGCGCGCCGCGACTTCCGGCTGGAGGGCGAGGAGCAGGTGGACGCTCGGGACCGGGAATCGCTCGAACGCGCGCTCGAAGGCGCGGCAGCCGTGGTCAACTGCTCGGACTACCGGCTCAACCTCGACGTCATGGCCGGTGCGCTGGCGGCGGGCGTCCACTACGTCGATCTCGGGGGCCTCTTCCACGTGACGAAGCAGCAGCTCGAGCTCGGCGACGCATTCCGTACCGCGGGACTGACAGGGATCCTCGGCATGGGCTCGGCTCCCGGCAAGACGAACCTGCTCGCGAGCGCTGCGGCCAAGCGGCTCGGCGCCGAGCCGGTCTCGATGGAGATCTGGGCGGCAACGCGCGACCCCGCTGCGGCCGGTCATCCGTTCCCGGCGCCCTACTCGGTGCAGACGCTGCGGGACGAGCTGCAGATGCGTCCGGTGGTCGTCGTCGACGGCGAGGCGATCGAGGTCGAGCCACTTTCGGGTGAGGCTGAGCGGGAATTCCCCACGCCCGTCGGGCGCGCCAAGGGGATCTACACCCTCCACTCCGAGCTCGCGACGCTACCGGTGTCCTACCCGAGCCTGCGGCAGGCGAGCTTCCGGCTCTGTCTCTCTCCCGGTCTGCTGGAGAAGCTGCTCGCGCTCGAGGACGGCGAGCTGCCCGAGCCGTACGTGCAGTCGCCGGAGTCGGTCGCCGTTCACGAGGTGGAGCTGGCGGCCAACGGCTCGCGCGTTGTCGGGACGACGGTCACCCGCGGCGGGAGCGCGAAGTCGACCTCCGAGCCGGCTGCCCGCGCCGCGTTCGAGACCGCCGAGGGAAGGCTCGCCGCGCCCGGGGTGGGTCCCCCCGAGAGAGCGATCGACGACCCCGAGGCGTTCCTCGGGTTGCTCGATACGGAGGTGCGCTGGCGAGGTCCGTGATCTGTCGCAAAGGTGTGACAGACACGTCACAATTTCCCCGCTAGGTTGCCCTCAGTGGCAACGAAGACAGCAACACCGTGGGGCCCCGCCACTCTCGTCGAAGAGCTGACGGTTCCCCAGCGCTCGGGTGACAAGCGCTTCGCCTCCGTGGTGCAGCTGCTCGAAGGCGCGAAGGGCGAGCGTCTCGTCCGCTTCGCCTACTCGACGGACGGGAGGGCACGACGAGGGCCGGTCACGCTCCGTGCCCGAGACGTCGAGCGGCTGGTGAGTGGTCTCGCGGGCTGCCCGCAGCTGGCGGCGACCCTGGGTCTTGGCGGGAAGGAGGGAGCGAACGGCAAGCATTAGCCCGCAGCGGGACCTCGGTCGAACGGCTAGGCGCGGGCGAACAGGCGCTCGCGTGCGCGGTCGACGAGCGCGCCCAAGATCAGCGCGCCGTCGGCGGAGCCCAGCAAGGGGTCGACTGCATGCTCGGGGTGGGGCATGAGGCCCATGACGTTGCCCTCGACGTTGACGACGCCCGCGATGTCGTCGACCGAGCCGTTCGGGTTCTCGCCGTCGTAGCGCAGGACGACCTGGCCCGCTTCCGCGAGTTGCGCGACGAGCTCTGGGTCTGCGAAGTAGCAGCCCTCGCCGTGCTTGATCGGAATCGTCAGTCGCTGGCCGACCTCGCAGGCGGAGAGCAACGGGACATCCGCTCGCTCCACGCGAAGCGGCACGTCCTTGCAGATGAACGAGAGCGACTCGTTCGGGCGAAGCGCGCCTGGAAGCAGGCCTGCCTCGCAGAGTACCTGAAAGCCATTGCAGATCCCGAGCACGAAGCCGCCCTCCGCGGCGAAGTCGGCGACCGCCTGCATCGCGGGCGAGAAGCGCGCGATCGCTCCCGCTCGCAGATAGTCGCCGTAGGAGAACCCGCCGGGAAGGATCACAGCGCCGACTTCCGGTAGCTCGGTGTCCGCATGCCAGACGAGCACGGGCTCGGCGCCGAGCCCTTCGAGCGCGAGGGCGGCGTCCCGGTCGTCGTTCGAGCCGGGGAAGACGAGGACGGCGACGCGTGGTCGGCGGTCGCTCATGCGTCCTCCGAGAGCTCGATCTCGTAGCTTTCGATCAACGGGTTGGCGAGGAGCTCGGCGCACATGCGCTCGACCTCGGCGCGGGCTTCCTCGGGGTTCGAGGCCTCGACCTCGAGATCGACGAGCCGCCCGACCCTCGCGCCGTCGACGGTGAACCCGAGGTGCCGCAAAGAGTTCTCGACGGCCTTCCCCTGCGGGTCGAGAATGCCCGGCTTCGGCCTCACGAGCACGGTCGCTTTCAAACCGCCACCGCTTTGGGGTTGGCCGCGTAGTCGTCGAACGGGATCCCCGTGATCTGCTCGAAGGCCTCGAGGTAGCGCGCGCGGGTGCCGGCGACGACCTCGTCCGGCAACTCAGGTCCCGGTGGGGTCTTGTCCCAGCCGAGCGACTCGGCGTAGTCGCGGACGAACTGCTTGTCGTAGGACGCCTGCGGGCCGCCCGGCTCGTACTCGTCGGCAGGCCAGAAGCGCGAGGAGTCCGGCGTGAAGGCCTCGTCGCCGAGGACGATCACGCCTTCCTCGTCGATGCCGAGCTCGAACTTCGTGTCGGCGATGATGATCCCCTTGGTGGCGGCGTACTCGGCCGCGGTGTTGTAGAGCTCGATCGAGATGCGCTCGACCTCGAAGAAGCGCTCGTCGCCGATCAGGTCGCGCGCCTGTTGTGCAGTCAACGGCTCATCGTGCCCCTCGGCTGCCTTGGTCGACGGCGTGAAAATCGGGTCGGGCAGCTTGTCCGATTCCTGAAGGCCCTTCCGGAGCTCGATCCCGCAAACCTCGCCGCTGGCCTGGTAGCTCTTCCAGCCCGAGCCCGACAGATAGCCGCGGACGACGCACTCGATCGGGAGCATCACGAGCCGCCGGCATTCGGTCGAACGCCCGTCGTCGCGAATCGAGAGCAGATGGTTCGGCACGATCTCCTTCGTCCGCGCGAACCAGAAGCCCGAGAGCCCGGTCAGTACGCGGCCCTTGTCGGGGATCTCGGTCGGCAGCACGACGTCGAACACGGAGATTCGATCGCTGGCCGTGAGCAGCAGGCGCTCCTCGTCGAGCGCGAACAGTTCACGGATCTTGCCGCTTCCGACGTGGACGGCTTCAGGCATGGACGGCTTCCTCCTTCTGGGTCAGGGCGTGCAGGCGATCGAACACGGTGTCGACGTGGCGCGTGTAGTTACCGAGGTCGAAGATCGAGTCGAGCGTAGCGCCGTCGAGCCGCTGAGCGATCTCCGGATCGGCGCGGACGAGCTCGGGGAAGTCGAGCTCCTCCTCCCAGGCGCGCATGGCGTGGCCCTGAACGAGCCGGTACGCCTCGTCTCGCGAGAGCCCCGCGTCGACGAGCGCCAGCAACAGGCGCTGGCTGAAGAAGACGCCGCGGCTCGATTCGAGGTTCCGCCGCATCTGCTCGGGCCGGACGGCGAGCCCCTCGACGAGCCAGGCGAAGCGGTCGAGCATGTAGTCGAGCGCGAGGAAGGCATCCGGAACCACGACGCGCTCGGCCGAGGAGTGCGAGATGTCGCGCTCGTGCCAGAGGGCGACGTTCTCGAAGCCGACGAGCGCCGCGGCGCGCACGACGCGGGCAAGGCCGCAGATCCGCTCGGCGACGACGGGGTTCCGCTTGTGCGGCATCGCGGACGAGCCTTTCTGCCCCTTGCCGAACGGCTCCTCGACCTCGGCCACCTCGGTCCGCGCGAGGTGCCGGATCTCGAGCGCGAACCGCTCGAGCGACGCGGCCGCCACGGCCAGAGACGCGAGCAGCTCGGCGTGCCGGTCGCGCTGGATGACCTGAGTTGCGGCGGGCTCGGGCTCGAGCCCGAGCCGCTCGCACGCCAGGCGCTCGACTTCGGGGTCGATCGCCGCATAGTTTCCGACCGCTCCGGAGAGCTTTCCGACGCAGACGCCTTCGAGGGCACGTGCGACGCGCTGCCGTGCGCGGTCGAGCTCGAACGCCCAGACGGCGAGCTTCAATCCGAACGTCGTCGGCTCGGCGTGGACGCCGTGCGTCCGGCCGATCGTCAGCGTGAGCCGATGCTCGTTTGCGCGCACGACCACAGCGTCGAAAGCGCGGTCGAGCCCGTCGACGATCAGCTCACCCGCGGCGCGCAGCTGGAGTGCAAGCGCGGTGTCGACGACATCCGACGAGGTGAGGCCGTAGTGGAACCAGCGCCCGGCCGGCCCCAACTCGCTTGCGACGGCATCGACGAAGGCGGCGACGTCGTGGTGTGTGGCCTCCTCGATCTCGGCGACCCGCGCCGGAGTGGGAGCCTGTGCCTTGGCGCGGATCTCCTGCGCGGCCTCCGCGGGGACGGAGCCAACCTCCGCCCAGCCCTCGAGCGCGGCGAGCTCGACCTCCAGCCAGCGCTCGAGCTTGCCCTCGTCCGACCAGATACTGGCCATGGCCGGGCGGGAGTAGCGAGAAATCACTACTTGGATTCTAGAGACGGGCCCTGCGGGTATCCGCCGCCCTGGGCGAGGATCCGCGCGGCGAGAATGGCCGCGTTGCGCGAGCCGTCGACCGAGACGCACGCCACGGGCACCCCGGGCGGCATCTGTGCGATTGCAAGCAGTGCGTCGAGACCGCCTCCAACGCTCTTCGACGAGCGCAGCGGAACGCCGATCACCGGCAGGTCGCTGTAGGCGGCCACAACCCCCGGGAGCGCTGCCGCCATCCCCGCGCCCGCGATGATCACCCGCACCCCGCGGATCTGCGCGGTGGATGCGTACTCGGCCACACCTCGCGGGTCTCGGTGCGCGGATAAGACCTTCAGCTCGTGCGAGATTCCCCGCTCCCTCAGCTCGGCAAGCGCTGGGTCCATTGCCTCGAGGTCGGACTCGGACCCGACGAGGATGCCGACGAGGGGGCCGCGCTCGTCGAGCTCCTCCAGGAGCCCGATCGGCGAGGTCTGGGTCTCCATCTCACCGGGCAACGTCTACCGCCTTCGCCGCGATGTCCCGCCGGTAGCGCGCGCCGGCGAACGAGATTCGCTCGCACGCGGCGTAGGCGCTCGCCCGCGCCTCCTCCAGGGTGCCTCCGGTGCCGGTCACATTGAGGATCCTGCCACCACTCGTGACGAGCTGCCCGTCGCGCACCGCAGTGCCGGCATGGAAGATGAGCGCCCCTTCGGCTTCCGCGGCCTCGACGCCCTCGATCGGAGAGCCTGCGTCACGGCCTTCTGGGTACGTCTCTGCGGCGAGAGCGACGGTAACGGCGGCGGTCTCGGCGACGCCGAGCTCGGTGTCTCCGAGATCGCCGGTAGCCGCAGCCATGAGCGCCGCCGCGAGATCGCCATCGATGCGCGGCACGATCGCCTGCGTCTCGGGATCGCCGAAGCGGCAGTTGAACTCGATCACGCGCGGCCCGTCCGCGGTCAGCATCAGGCCGGCATAGAGACAGCCGATGAACGGCGTGCCCCTTGAGGCCAGCTCCTCGACGACCGGCCGGTGAACCGCCTCGGCGAGCTCCGCGACCCGGCCCTCCCCGAGCTCTGGAACCGGAGAGTACGCGCCCATGCCGCCGGTGTTCGGCCCCGTATCGCCGTCGCCGACCCGTTTGTAGTCGCGCGACTCCGGCAGCGGCAGGATGTTCGAACCGTCGACGAGCGCAAAGAGCGAGAGCTCCTCGCCCTCGAGCAGCTCTTCGATCACGAACTGATCGCCGAGCGCCTTGACGGCGAGCAGAGCTTCGTCCAGCTCCTCCTGCGTGCGACACATGAAGACGCCTTTGCCGGCCGCGAGCCCGTCTGCCTTGACGACGCAGGGAATCCGCGCGACGGACATCGTCTCCGCCGTCGGTACGCCGGCTGCGCGCATGACCTCCTTCGCAAAACCCTTTGAGCCCTCGATCTGGGCGGCCGCCGCGCTCGGGCCGAAGACTGTGACTCCGCCGCGGCGCAGCTCGTCGGCGACGCCCGCCACGAGCGGTGCCTCGGGGCCGATCACGACGAGATCTGTGCCGAGCGTCCGGGCAAGCGCGAGCAGGCTCTCGCCGTCCTCGGCGCGGATCGGGTGGCACTCGCCGAGCCTGGCGATGCCGGGGTTCCCGGGTGCTGCGTGGAGCTCCTCAACGGCCGGGCTTTGCGTGAGCTTCCAGGCCAGCGCATGCTCCCTCCCGCCGGAGCCGACGACGAGAACCTTCATGCGGCGAAGCCTATTCCGCGCGTAGAGCTCAGCTGAGGACTGCTTCGACGCCGCGTGGTGAGAGGACGTGCTCGCGCGAGGCGCCTGTGCCGATGAGGCAGACCTCGACGCCAAGCTGCTGCTCGACGAACTCCACGTAGCGCCTCGCGGCCTGCGGTAGCGCGGCGAGGTCGTCGATCCCGTCGAGTGGCTCGCTCCAGCCGGCGAGCGTCTCGTAGACAGGCTCGCAGTGATAGAAGTCGCTCTGGTGGGCCGGGAACTCGTCGGTCTCGGTTCCGTCCCGCAGCCGGTAGCGCACGCAGACCGGGAGCTCGGCGAAGGCCGAGAGGACGTCGAGCTTCGTCAGCGCGAGCGAGGTCATCCCGTTCAGGCGCACCGCGTAGCGCAGCCCGACGAGGTCGAGCCAGCCGCACCGACGCTGCCGGCCGGTGACCGTCCCGTATTCACCGCCGAGCTCGCGAAGACGCTCCTGGTCGGGGCCGGCGATCTCGGTCGGGAACGGGCCCTCGCCGACGCGCGTGACGTACGCCTTCGCCACCCCGATCACGCGGTCGATGCGGGTCGGGCCGATCCCGATGCCCGTTGCGGCCGCCCCCGCGATCGGGTTCGAGGACGTGACGAACGGATACGTGCCGTGGTCGAGGTCGAGCAGGGTCGCCTGAGCGCCTTCGCAGAGCACGGCCTTCCCGTCGCGCAGGGCGCGATCGACCAGGAGCGACGTGTCCGCGATGAACGGGCGGAGCCGCTGCGCGTAGCCCTCGGCCCGCTCGGCCACCTCCTCGAGCTCGAGCGGCGCTGCGCCGTAGACGCGCTCGAGCCAGACGTTCTTCTCGGCGAGCGCGACCTCGATCTTCTGGCGGAGGATCTTCGGGTCGAAGAGGTCCTGGGTGCGGATCCCGAGGCGCGCCGACTTGTCGGCGTACGCCGGTCCGATCCCACGCCGGGTCGTCCCGATCTGCAGCTCGCCGAGCCGGCGCTCACTCGCCTGGTCGAGCGCGACGTGCCACGGCATGACGAGGTGTGCGTTTCCAGAGACGCGGACGGTCTCGGTCGAGATCCCGCGCGCCTCCAGGTCGTCGAGCTCCTCGATGAAGACGCCCGGGTCGATCACGCAGCCGGCGCCGAGCACGCACTCCTTGCCCCAGAGGATCCCCGAGGGCATGTGCTTGAACTTGTAGGTCTCGCCCTCGGCGATGATCGTGTGGCCGGCGTTGGGGCCGCCCTGATAGCGGCAGACGAGGTCGGAGTGCTGGGCGAGCAGATCGACGATCTTGCCCTTGCCCTCGTCCCCCCACTGCGCGCCGACGATGACTGTGGCGGGCACGAGGGATCAGTCTGCCAGAAGACCCGGCGCTACCAGGAGATGTCGCCGAGAGCGAGCCGTTCGCGGAAGCCCGGCGGACCGGGTTGGCCGTCTTCGTGATGGTCGTCCCTGCCGTCCTCCACCAGGTCGGGGTGCCTGAGCAGTGCGAGCTCCTCCTCGGTCAGCTTGCGCCGAGCTGGGAGTACGACATCCGCCACGCTCACGCCGCCAGGTCCGCGAACTTCGCGTAGCGCTTCAGGAACGAGAGCTTCTCCGCGCCGGTGGGGCCGTTGCGGTGCTTCGCGCAGATCACCTCGGCGAGACCCTGCTGATCCGACTCGTCGTTGTAGTACTCGTCGCGGTAGATGAAGAAGACGAGGTCGGCGTCCTGCTCGATCGCGCCCGACTCGCGCAGGTCGGAGAGGATCGGCCGCTTGTCGTGGCGCTGCTCGACCGCACGTGAGAGCTGCGACATCGCCAGCACCGGCGTGTCGAGGTCGCGGGCGAGCACCTTCAGCTGCCGCGAGATCTGGGAGACCTCCTGCACGCGGTTCTCGACCGAGGCCCCAGAGGTCATCAGCTGCAGGTAGTCGACGATGATCAGGCCGAGGTTTGGCTCCTGGGTCTTCAGGCGCCGAGCCTTCGCGCGGATCTCCATCATCGTGATCGAGCCCATGTCGTCGACGTAGATCGGCGCCTTCGCGAGCTTGTCGCACGCGGCGGTCAGGCGAGGCCAGTCGTCCACCGCGAGCTTCCCCGTCCGCAGCCGGTTCGACTCGACCTTCGCCTCGCTGCACATCAGCCGCTGCGTCACCTCGGACTTCGACATCTCGAGCGTGAACAGTGCGACCGGCACCTGGTGGCGGACCCCGAGGTTGGCGGCGATGCCGAGCCCCAGTGCCGACTTCCCCATGCTCGGGCGGGCGGCGACGATGATCAGGTTCCCGGGCTGGAAGCCGCCGGTCAGCCGGTCGATGTCGCGGAACCCCGACGGGACGCCGGTGATGTCCTCGCCGGCCTCGTAGAGCGCCGTGATCCGCTCGAAGCTCTCCTTGAGGAGAGCTTCGATGTGGCTGAACTCGGTCGAGATCCGGCTCTGCGAGAGCTGGAAGACGATCTGCTCGGCCTGGTCGACGAGGTCCGAGGCATCGCCCGGGCGGTCCCAGCCGAGGCGAGCGACCTCGCCGCCCGCGCGGATCAAGCCGCGCAGGGTGGCCATCTCGCGGACGATCTTCGCGTAGTGGCCGGCGTTCGAGGTGGCCGGCACTAGCGCCGCGAGCTCGTGGATTCGTGACCGTCCGCCCGCGCCCTCGAGGTCGCCGCGCTCTTCGAGCTCGTCCACGAGCGTGATCGCGTCGACGGGCTCGCCGCGCGCGTAGAGCGAGAGCGCGCAGCGGTAGACCTTCGCGTGGCTCTCGCGATAGAAATCACTCGCATCGAGGACTTCGCTGACCGCCCCGATCGCACCAGGGGAGAGCATCATCGCGCCGAGGACGGACTCTTCCGCGTCGAGATTCTGCGGTGGGACCGGGGCGGTCTGCGTGGACTGGGCGATGGCGGCCACGTCGTTATTAGTGGTGGCTGGAAGCGTCAATTTCAACAGGTGGACAAGCCGGGTTCGCCGCCGAGGCAGGCGCGGCAAAATGTGCTCGCTTGCAGGGTGAGGGAACGCACGTTCGGTCGATTCTCCCCAGCCTGTCGGACATCATCCCCAGGTCGCCGAACAACCAGAGGCGTCGAATTTCGCGCTGTGAGCGGATTCTTCGTGAATTTGTCCACAGCCCGTAACAGGGCTGTGGAAAGTTAGGACCGCTCTTGTGACTCCTGGGGCTCCTCGGCGGCCTGCGCTCCGGGCTCCGCGGTTGCCTCGTGTGGCGACGCCTCGTCCGATTCTGGCTGCTCTTCGTCGGGTTCGGGCTCGAGCTCGACTTCGATCGCGGCCTTGGCGGCGGCGCGCTCCTCCTCGATCGCGGCCTCCGCGGCGGCGGCTTCAGCGGCAGCTGCCTCCTCCATCGCCTGGAGCTCCTCCTCCGGCGGCAGCTCGCCGCCCTCGGGTACGACGAGCACGCGCGTCTCGATCGTCACGTCGGGGAAGAGCTCGATCGGGACCTGGTAGCGACCGATCCGCTTGAGCGGCTCGGCGAGCTCGATCTTGCGCCGGTCGACCCGAACCTTGAGCTTCTCCCAGATCGCGTCGGCGAGGTTGGTCTGCGTCACGGAGCCAAAGAGGACGCCGCTCTCGCCGGCCTTGACGTCGAAGCGGATCTCCGCCTGG
Organism: uncultured Actinomycetes bacterium; assembly: GCA_963827725.1. Classification (GTDB taxonomy): domain Bacteria; phylum Actinomycetota; class Thermoleophilia; order Gaiellales; family Gaiellaceae; genus VAXT01. Next base: position 490,907 of record CAWHBM010000001.1, read on the forward strand.
CCGAGCCGTTGCCCGATCTCCTGTGCCTGCTCGAAGCTCTGGGCCTCGTTCAGCGCACGGCGCGCATTCACCTTCGCGAGCTCGGCCACGCGACTCGGAGTTGCGAGCTCGGCGAGCTTGCGCGGCAGGAGGAAGTTGCGTGCATACCCGCGCGCAACGTCCACGACCTCACCGCGCAGGCCAAGCTTCTCGACGTCTTCTCGGAGTACGACCTTCATCGGCTTAGTTGGTCACGTAGGGCAGCAGCGCCATCTCGCGGGCGCGTTTGACGGCGACCGCGACCTGGCGCTGGTGGCGCCGGCACGTTCCGGTGATCCGGCGAGAGCGAATCTTCCCCTTCTCGGAGACGTGGCGGCGAAGCTGGTTGAAGTTCTTCCAGTCCACTTCCTCGACCTTCTCCTTGCAGAAGTAGCAGGGGCGCCGCCGGCCCGGAGCGGCCATCGGCGCGCGTCTGCGCCCTCCCTTCTGGTCTTTCGATTGTTCGCGGTCTCGAGCCATCTAGAACGGGATGTCGTCGTCGGTTGCGCCGCCGCCCGCCGAGCTCATGTCGGCGTCGGCCGTCGCGCCGGCGGGAACGAACTGCGGTGCGCCGCCGCCGCCCTCCGCATCGCCGCGGCTGCCGAGGAACTGGACGGTGCTCGCGATGATCTGGACAGCCTGGCGCTTCGTTCCGTCCTGCGCGTCCCACTCTCGCCAGTCCAGGCGGCCGTCGACTGCGACCGGGCGCCCCTTGGACAGGTACTGCGCGCAGTTCTCACCCTGCTTGTCCCAGACCGTGACGTCGAAGTAGTTCGGCTTCTCGGTCCACTCGCCGGTCGAAGAGTCCTTCTGGCGCGAGTTGACCGCTAGTCGCAGGCTGCAGACCGCTGTTCCGCCCGGCGTGTGCCGGAGCTCGGGATCCTTGGTCAGATTGCCCACGAGCACGACTCGATTGATTGCTGCCATTACTCATCCCTCCGATCGGGTTCGTCGGGGCCAGGTTGAAGACTGGCACCGGAGTCAGCGAAATCGCCGGAGCCAGGAAATTGCTCGCCGGAGCCAGACTCGAGGCTGGCACCGGCTGAGCTCACCGTGGCACCGGATTCAACAAAGGGCTCAGCGTACTCAGGTTCGCGGTCGGCGCTCGGCGGTGGCCCCGTGGGGGTCGCGCCGGGCTTCGGCCGCCTGACGGCGAGGTGCCGCATGACGCCGTCGGTGATCTTGAGCACGCGCGAAATCTCGTCCAGCGTTCCCGGCTCGGCCGAGAACGTGAGGAGGTGGTAGGCGCCCTCGGGCTTGTGGTCGATCTCGTAGGCAAGCCTTCGCCGTCCCCAGGCGTCCTGGCCGGCGACGGTGCCGCCTCCCTGCTCGACGAGCTCCCGCGTGCGCGTGACGATCTCGTTCTGCCGCTCGTCCGGCAACTCCGGGTCGAGCAGCAGCAAAATCTCGTAGTCGATCAAGTTCCCCTGGCCTCCTTCGGTCTGAGTCGGCCTCCCGGTCGGCTGCCGCTCGGGAACGAGGCGGCGTGCGGCGAGGCAGGTGGCGGGCGACACTGTAGCATCGGCTCCGTGCAAGGCCGGCTGGCCCTCCTGCTCGGTGGCGCCGCTGTTGCGGGCGCGGCCGCCTACCGCGTGCTCACTCGCCGCCCGCCCGCTCCCGTCATCCCGGAGCCGCACGTCGAGGCGTTGAAGGCGAGGCTCGCCGAGTCGAGGGCCGTCGTCGAGGAGCGCGAGGAGTTCGAGGCCGGCGAGACGCCCGTCGACGAGGTCGAGCCCGTGCCGAACGAGGTAGGAGACCGTCGCCGGTCGGTGCACGACCGCGGCCGGCAGGTGGCCGAGCAGATGCGACGCGGCGCGAACTCACCGGACTAGTCCCACCGAGGGACTAGTCCCACCGAGGGACTGTCCCTACCGAGAGGCTGTCTCCAGGGGTGGAATGAAGGCGACGACGCCCGCGGTTAGCCCGCGCGCCACCTTCAACTGGTACGCGCTCGACTGAAGGAGCCGCCGCTCCCGCGGGTTCGACATGAATCCCGTCTCGACGAGGATCGCCGGCACGTTGGCCCAGTTGAAGCCGGTCAGGTCGCTGCGCTTGCCGAGGCCGAGGTTGCGCGCGCCCGTTGCCGCCACGGTCGAGCGCTGCACGGCCCGCGCAGCTCGCAGGCTCGACGTGTAGATGTCGTTCGTCCAGCCGCGGCGAAACGCGGGATAGAGCGTCGAGAGACCGTGCCTCGCCGAATCCTGCGAGCCGTCCGCGTGGATCCGGAGCATGAGCTCGGCGCGGCGGCTGTTGCAGAACTCGGCCCGGGCGACGTTGCCCCCGTTTCCGTGTCTGAAGGTAGACCCGGTTCGGGTCATCGCAACGCGGTAGCCGCGGCGAAGGAGCAGTGCTCGGGTCTTCTTCGCGATCGCCAGGACGACCTCGGCCTCGCCGCTCGCGCCGCCGCCGTCCTTGATCTTCCGGACGCTCGAGCCCGGTCCGATCGGCTCCGTCTGCCGGCCGATCGCGGGCGGTGTCCCGTGTCCCGGGTCAAGGCAGATGAGCGCTGCGGAGAGAGCCTCGAGTATCACGCGAAGCACGATAGCTTCGGCGTCATCCCCGCTCCTAGGAGGGCTTGGCGCAAAACATGCTGAGCCCCCGGGCCGCGCTGCTCGCCCCGAGGCCGGGTCCTCAGTCGCACCCAGGCTGACGAGCCTGGGCGCTCCCTGCGTCCGCGCCCTCGGAACGACCATCGCACCCCGGGGACGAGCAGTTTCACCCCAAACCCTCCTAGCCGCCGGCGCGCTCGGCGCTTCGCAGGCCGCGCACGGCCCAGAGGACGAACCCGCCCGCCAGGGCGAGTGCGACGGCATAGGCGAGAGCGACGTGCTCGGGCGAGCCTGCGAGCAGGCCCCGTCCGGTCTCGAGCAGCACCGTCGATGGATTCACGCTCGCGACCGTGTGCAGCCAGCCGCTGAGCAGGGCGAGGGGAACGTAGACGGGGGCAAAGAACAGGATCAGGAACACAGGCATCTGCATCACCGGGCCCGCCTGCATCGTGCGGAACCTCATCGCCACACCGGTCGCCCACAGCGTGCCTGTGAGGTTGACGATCAGGGCCAGGCAGTAGAGCGCGAACAGGTCGACTCCGTCTCCGCCCACCTTCATCTGGGCCAGGAGAGCGACGATCGTGAGGATCGTGGCCGTCAGGGCCCAGCGCGCCAGGGCCGCCAGCACGTAGCCGGCGATGATCCCGCTGCGCCTCGGCGCCGCGACCATCAGGCGCCGCGCGAAGCCGTACTCGAAGTCACGCGCGACGCCGAAGCCCGTGAACACGCCCCCGAAGGCCGCCGACTGGAGCAGCACGAAGACGAACTGGAACGCCGTGTAGCCGAGCGGGTAGTCGAAGCCCGGAATGTTGTCGACCCGGGAGAGCCCGCCGGCGAACGCCGTGAAGAAGAAGAGCGGGAAGATGAGACTCGGGAGCAGGAGCGACGGCGTCGTGAACACGTTGTGCAAGACGCGCCAGGCCACAGCGAACGCCACGGACCAGAAGATCTTCATGTTCGCGTCAACCTCATGCGGAGTGCTGAGGCGCCCAGGGCGATCGAGGTGAGAAAGAGCAGCCCGGCGAAGCCGAAGGCGAGCGCGAGGGCCTGCCAGTCCCAGCCGGTGATGATCAGGCTGCGGAGCCCCTCGATCATGTACGAGACCGGGTTGATCGTCGCGGCGAAGCGGAACCAGTCGATCTCGATCAGGTCGCGCGGCAGGTTCATCGAAGAGAGGAAGAGGCAGACGAAGAGGAGCGGAAAGAGTCCCTGGACAGCCTCGCCCGAGCCGGTGCGGAGTGCGAAGAACGCTCCGAGCGCGCCGAACGCGATCGCGATCACCGTGGCCAGGACGAGCAGGACGACCGCGCCGGCGGGACCGGTCTCGAGGCGCACGCCGAAAACCAGCCCGACCGACAGATAGAAGACCGCCTGGACGAAGCCCATCACGCTGATTCCGGCGAGCTGCCCCGCGATCAGCGACGCCCCGCGCATCGGTGTCAGCGCGAGCCTGTTCAGGAACCCCGACTGGATGTCACGGGCGAGGTCGGTCCCGGCGTTCATCGTCGCGAAGAGCGCTCCCTGGATGAACGGGAACGCGATGAAGAAGGCGAGGAACGAGTCCGAGGGGAAGCCGGGGATCTCCGTCGCCGAGTCGAGCCCGGCAGCCGTGACGGCGAGCAGCATCATCGGGAAGACGAACGGGAAGATGACGTTCGCCGGCTGTCGGGCCGTCCGTAGCACCGCCCGGCGTCCGATGTGCCCGACGTGCGCCGCGAAGCTCATTCGGGCTCTTCCTGGGTCTCATCGCCGGCCCCCTCGAGGGAGCGGCCCGTCTTCGCGAGGAAGACGTCGTCGAGGCTGGGCGCGTTCAGCTCGAGGTGCTCGAGCTCGAACGCCCTCCGCGTCGAGCGCGCGGACGATCCCGGCCAGGCCCTCGGCGCCCTCGGAAAGCCGCACGGCGACGCCCTTCGGAGAGCCGTCGGTCGGTTCGCCGAACCGCTCGAGGATGCGGGCGATCGCCGCCGGATCGGTTCCGTCGCGGGGAATCGCCTCGACGGTCGGCCGGCCGATCTCCGCCTTCAGAGCCTCGGTCGTTCCCTCGGCGACGATCTTTCCGTGGTCGATGATCCCGACTCTGTCTGCGAGGGCGTCTGCCTCTTCCAGGTACTGCGTCGTCAGGAACACCGTGACGCCCTCGTTACGGGCCAGCCGCGCGACCTCGGCCCACAGGGCGCTTCGGCTCTGAGGATCGAGGCCCGTCGTCGGCTCGTCGAGGAAGAGGATCGTCGGCCGGTGGACGAGTGCGAGCGCGAGGTCGAGCCGCCGCTTCATCCCGCCCGAGTACCCACCGACCTTGCGGTCGCCTGCCTGGGTGAGGCCGACTCGCTCGAGCAGCTCCTGCGAGCGGGTCTTTCGTTCGGCGCGCGGGATCCCATGCAGAGCGCACTGGAGCTTCAAGTGCTCGCGTCCGGTCAGGAGGTTGTCGAGCGCCGCTTCCTGGAGCGCGGCGCCGATCGCGGATCGGACCTTGGGCCCCTCGCGGACGATGTCGAACCCGGCGACGCGAGCCGTGCCGGAGGTCGGCGGGAGCAGCGTCGTCAACATGTGCACCGTCGTCGATTTCCCGGCGCCGTTCGGGCCCAGGAAGCCGTAGATCTCGCCGGGGGCCACGCGGAGATCGATCCCGTCGACCGCGACGATGTCGCCCTTGAAAGTTCGAACGAGGCTCTCGGCCTCGATTCCGTGCTCGGCGCTCACGCCTCCATTAGTACCGCTTCGGAGGAAGCGCGCGTTATCGTGAGCTCGACCAGCGCGTGGAGGAGCGCCTGGACGTCGTCTCTTACCTGCTCGTCGATGAGATCGCCGTCCGCGTCGAATCGCTCCCAGGCGAGGTGGACAAGCACTTCGGGTGCTTCCAGCACGACCGCGCCTGGGAAGAGCAGTGCCTCGCGAACCTGCTCCTGGGCACGACGTGTTCCGCCGCGGCCGGTGGACGCGCCCATGATCGCGACCGGCTTCCAGCGCAGCACCGACGCGAGCGCCGGGCGCGAGAGCCAATCGATCGCGTTCTTCAAAGCGCCGGATGTGCCGCGGTTGTACTCGGGCGTGGCAATCAGAAGCCCGTCCGCCTCGGCGACGGCGGCCCTCAGCGAGGCGACCGGCTCGGGATCGCCGGCCGCCTCGACGTCACCGTCGTAGAACGGGATGGGGGAGAGGTCGAACTCCTCGATCTCGACGCCTGCCGGCGCGAGCTCCCGGGCAGCCCGGAGGAGAGCCCGGTTGAACGAGCGCTCTCGGAGGCTGCCCGAGATGGCGAGGATTCGGGTCACTGGCGGATCGCCGTGATGTCGGCGGTGATCTCTACGCGGGTGGGGCCCCATTCGACCGAGCCCTCGACGCGGAACAGCGTCTTCTCGACGCCGTCGGCGTCGGTGCCGGTGCCCTGGAACTTCGCGTCGAGCTCGACCTCGACCGGAACCTCCTTGATCGTCAACTCGCCGACGATCTTGTGGCGATCCCCATTGACCTGCTCGATCCGGCTCGACTCGAGACGGATCTCCGGGAACCGATCGGTGTCGAGCATGTCGGCCGAGCGCAGGTGGCCGTCGCGCATCTCGTTGTCGGTGAGGACGCTCGCAGTGCGGACGACGCCGCTCGCGGCCTGCTCCTCGCCGCCCTCGACGGTACCCTCGAACTCTGTGAAGCGACCGGCAATCGACTTCATCCCGGCGTCGAGATCGATGACGTCCCAGCGGATGCTCGAATGGACCGGGTCGACCGCCCACGTCCCTGTCGGGATGAGGGTGGTGGCTTCTGTTTGAACTGCTGACATCTGGACTCCTTCCAGGTCTGGTGCTAGTATTTGCGTACTCAATAGTTGAGCAATCAAGAATATAGCGGAGGAAGCTTGAGCAGTCAAGTATCAGAGTTGCGAGGGGTCGAGCTGGAGGCATGGATCAACTTCCTCCGGGCTCACGCTGCGGTCACCCGGCAGTTCAACGCCGAGCTGCTGGCGACCCACGGCCTCACGATCAACGACTTCGACGTCCTCGCCCAGCTCGCCCGGGCGCCGGAGCAGGCGCTCAAACGAGTTGATCTTGCCGACCGCGTCCTGCTCACGCCCTCGGGCATCACGCGCCTGCTCAAGGGTCTCGAGCAAGCCGGCTACGTGAGGAACCGGCCCTGCAAAGAGGATGCGCGGGTGACCTACGCCGTGCTAACCGACAAAGGCCACCAAAAGCTTCGAGAGGCCGGTCAGACCCATCGCGCAAGCGTGCGCGCCCTCTTCTCCGAGCGGTTCGACAAGGATGAGCTTCGCTCGCTCGCAGAGCTGCTCGAGCGCCTGCCGATGCGCGACCTTCCCTGCGAGTGATCGAGCTCTACCCGCTGACGCCGGCATTCCTGGAGGCGATCCTGGACGGACGCCGCGAGGAGGCAGCGGCCCTGCTGAACGCGGAGCTCCCGGACGAGTTCCCGCGCAACGGCGAGCGCCGCTTCCTCACTCTCCGGCTCCGGCAGATGCGCGAGGACGCGCGGTTCGAGGACTGGAGCCCGTTCGCGGTCGTCCTCGAGGGCCGCATGATCGGGCATGCCGGCTACCACGGGCCGCCGGGGGTGAACACGAGGCAGAACCCGAACGCGGTCGAGCTCGGGTACACGATCGAGCCGGAGTACCGCCGTCGTGGCTACGCGACAGCCGCCGCGACCGAGCTGATCCGCCGTGCGGAGGAACAAGGGATCCGACAATTCATCGCCTGCAGCTCCCCCGGCAACGAGCCTTCGCTCGCGATCATCCGGAGGCTCGGCTTCATCCACACGGGCGAGGAGATAGACGAGGAGGACGGGCTGGAGCTCGTCTTCGAGCTCGATCGCACGGGGCAGGGCTAGCTACACCAGGAAGTAGACGAGCAGCGCGACCGTGAGGAGCACCGCGACGGCCGCTCCGACAACCAGCGTCACTCCGCCGAGCACGAGCGCGGGAGTCGTCTCGTCTCGTCCGCGCGCCGCGCGGCGAAAGAGTTTCTTCGGGGCTTCGACCGGCTCGGGCATCCCTTGAAGTCTGCCCGAACCGGTCGACGCCTAATCAGCCTGGGAGCTGGAGTTCCCTCTATGCGGGGCGGGCGACTGCAGCCGGCCGGGCCGGCGCGGGGACGAGAGCTCGAGGGAGCTCCAGCACGAAGGTCGAGCCCTCGCCCTCGCGAGAGGTGACCGTGAGGCGGCCCTCCATGTGGCGCGCGAGCTCGCGAGAGATGTAGAGGCCGAGCCCGGTCCCGCCGACGCCGCGTGTCTGTTGCGGGTCGACGCGGTAGAACTTGCCGAAGATCCGGGCCTGCTCGCCCGGGGCGATTCCGAGCCCCTCGTCTCTCACGACGAGCCGGAGCGCGTCCTCGTGCGTCTCGACGCGCAGCGCCACCGGACCCCCCTGCGGAGAGTATTTGACCGCGTTGTCGAGGAGGTTGAGCAGAACCTGACGCAGCTTGTCGGCGTCGCCCTGACAGAGCTCGGGCGAGTCCGGAACGGCGAGCTCGAAGGAGATCTCGTTGCGGTCGGCGAACAGGCCGCGCATCTCCTCGACGACCTCTCGTGCCAGCTGGACGATGTCGAACTCCTGTCGTTCCAGGAGCAGTCGGCCCTGGTCGAGGTTGTTTGCGAGGAGAATCTCGGACGCGATCCGCGTGAGGCGCTCCGACTCCGACGCGATCACCTCGAGCAGTCGGTCCTTGCTCGATGCGTCGAGCTCCACGTCCCGGCGGAGCAACGTCTGGGCCGATCCGTAGATCGCCGCTAGCGGCGTACGGAGCTCGTGCGAGACCGTGGCCACGAACTCGCCTTTGAGCTCCTCGAGCGCGCGCTCCTCGGTCAGGTTGCGGAACGCGTAGACCACACCGCCGGTGAACTCGACTCCGGAGATGGAGAGCCAGAGCTCGCGCCCGTCGATCTCGACCGGAAACGTCTTCGCGTCCGTGCTTCCCGGTCCGGGCACAGAGGCGACGGGCACGGTGGGGCCCATCGCATTCCAGCCGGGCAGCGCCTCGTCGGCCGTGCGGCCGAGGACGTCTTCCGGCGCAAGGCCCGTAATCGCCTGGGCTGCCGGGTTCCAGTGCTGGACGAGACCGTCCTCGTCGACGAGGAACACTCCGTCGTCGACGTGCTCGAGGACCAGTGCGTGGCGCTCGAGTGCGAGCCGCTGCCGCGCGACCTCGTGGTCGAGCCGTCGCACCTGGATCGCTCGCTCGAGCGAGGCGACGAAATAGTCGCGGTCGATCGGCTTGGCGACGAAGTCGTACGCGCCGCCGCGGAGCGCCTGGACGGCGAGGTCGTGCTCGCCGTGCCCCGTGATGAGGAGCGTCGGCGTGCCGGGACGGGCCTGCTCGATCTCGCGCAGGAGGGCGAGCCCGTCCATCCCGGGCATCTTGATGTCGCTGACGATCGCGTCGTAGTCGACGTCTCGAATGCGCTCGAGGGCCGCGGCCGCAGTCTCGGATGTGTCGATCGTGATGCCGTGCATGCGCAGCTTGAGCGCCTGCGGGAGCGCCTCGAGCAGGGCGACGTCGTCGTCGACGATCAGGATCCGAGCCTGGTTCACGGCTGGAGCTCCTCGATCTCGGCGTCTCCTGCAATCGGCAGCTCGACCTGGAATGTCGCCCCGTACCCGGCCTTCTCGACGAGGGAGATCTCACCGCCGTGCTCCTTGACGATGCTGTAGGTGATCGAGAGCCCGAGGCCGGTGCCCGCTCCGACCTCCTTGGTCGTGAAGAAGGGGTCGAAGATGCGCTGGGCGATCGCGGGCGGGATCCCCGGCCCGGTGTCGGATACGCAGATCCGGACCCTGTCGCCCTCATGCGACGAGGAGATCCGGATCACCCTGCGCGGAGCGTCCTCCAGCGCGTCGCGGGCGTTCGTGAGCAGGTTGATGAAGATCTGCTCCAGCTGGATCGGGTTGCCGAGCAAGATCAGCTCTCCGGGGTAGAGGTCGAGCTCGACCTCGATCGCGCGCAACCGCAGCTGCTCGTGCATGAGCGAGAGCGAGCGTTCGATCACCTCGTCCACGTCCACCGCCTCGAGCGTGACGGGGGCGGCGCGGCCGAAGGTCCGAAGGTGCGAGATGATCTCGGTCGCCTTCCTGACCTGCTCCATCGCCTTCTCCAGGTCGGCGAGCACGGTCTCGCTCTGGAGCTCCCCGAGGTTGATGCGGTCGATCACGTTGCCCACGTAGAGCCCGATGTTGTTGAGCGGGTTGTTGAGCTCGTGGGCGACTCCGGTGGTCAGCTCCCCGAGCGTCGCCAGCTTGCCGGCCTGGACGAGCTGCTCCTGCTTGTCGCGGAGCTCGTGCTCGCGTCGCTCCATCTCCTGCGTCGTCTCACGCAGGTCGCCCATGATGTGGATCATCGCCTTACGGCTGTCGCCCAGCCTGAGGTTGGACTCGTGCGAGTCCTTCAGGATGTGCAGCATCGCCTTCCGGTGGTCGCCGAGCTGCCGGTTGGACTTGTTCAGGTCGCCCATGATGTGGATCAGGGCGCGGCGGCGCTCCTCCGCCTGGCGCACGCGGGCCTGGAGGTGCTCGATCTGCTCCTCGAGGGTGTTGGGCTCAGCGGGGACGGCCGGTTTGCCGTCCGGCCCCGGCGGCGCGGCGTCGGGCTGGGTGGCCATTAGCTTCCGGCGCGCTCGGTCCTGAGGCTCTCCACTTCTTGCTGGAGGCCTTCGAGCTCTTTCTCGAGCGCGATCATCTTGAGCTCGCGCCCGACGACGACCTCCTCGAACTTCTCGAGGTCGAGGATCTTCTCCTGGAGCTCGGTCTTGGACTGCTCCAGGTCGCGCACGACCTCCTCGTACGCGCGCATGTCCCTGAGCACGCCGATCGCACCGATCACGTTGCCGTCGGCATCGCGGAGCGCGGAGGCGTTGAGGCTCGTCGGAATCACCTCGCCGGTCGCGGAGCGCGGGTTCAGCCGGGCGTTTCGAGTCACCCCGCGCTCGACCACCTCGCGCAGCGCGGCTGTGAACTCACGCGTCTCCTCCGGGCTGATGAAGCGCGAGAGCGACTGCTCGACGACCTCGTCCTGCCGGAAGCCGAGGAGTTGCGAGACGGCCTCGTTGACCTGGAGGATCTTGCCGTCGAGATCGGAGACGAACACCGGGTCGGGAGCGTTCTCGATCAGGCTCTGGGCGTACGCACGGGCCTTGTCCAGCTCTCGCATGTCCCTGAGCACGCCGATCGCCCCGATCACCTTGCCGTCGGCGTCGCGCAGGGCGGAGGCGTTGAGGCTCGTCGGAATCACCTCGCCGGTCGCGGCTCGCGGGTTGAGGACGGCGTTTCGGGTCACGCCGCGCTCGACGACCTCGCGCAGCGCGGCCGTGAACTCGCGGGTCTCCTCCGCGCTGATGAAGCGAGAGAGCGACTGCTCGACGACCTCATCCTGGCGAAAGCCGAGAAGCTGGGAGACGGCCTCGTTGACCTGGAGGATCTTGCCCTCGAGGTCGGTGACGAACACCGGGTCCGGCGCGTCCTCGATCAGGCGCTGGGCGTACGCGCGCGCCTTGTCCAACTCTCGCATGTCGCGCAGGATTCCGATCGCGCCGATCACCTTCCCGTCGGAGTCGCGCAGCGCGGAGGCGTTGAGGCTCGTCGGAATCACCTCGCCCGAGGCAGAGCGTGGATTGAGCACCGCGTTGCGCGTTACGCCGTGCTCGACGACCTCGCGCAGTGCGGCGGTGAACTCCCGGGTCTCGTCTGCGCTGATGAAGCGCGAGAGCGACTGCTCGACCACCTCGTCCTGCCGGAAGCCGAGTAGCTGCGAGACGGCGTCGTTCGCCTGAAGGATCTTGCCCTCGAGGTCGGAGACGAACACCGGGTCGGGCGCGTTCTTGATGATGATGTCGGCGACGAGGACTTCTCGTGCGGGGGCGTCGTCCGTTGTCGGCGCACCGTTCCCCGCGACCTTCGTCGCAGGAGCTTTCACCGTCTTTTTGGCCACAGTCAGACCCTCCCTGGGCTTGGCTTCCGCGCACTCGCGACGATCTTCATTTCATTCTGCTTGCTAATAACCCTGCTCGCAAGAGCTTTCGGTCGACCGCGCCCGCTAGGCGACTCTCATCTAACTCTCATCTGGGGTGACACCGAATAGTTAGGGTCGTTCCATGGCGAACGTCCTCTGCGTGCTCTACGACGACCCGGTCGACGGCTATCCGCCCTCCTACGCGCGTGACGGCGTTCCGCGGATCGCGAGCTACGCCGGCGGCACGTCGACGCCGACTCCCGAGGCGATCGACTTCACGCCCGGCGAGCTCCTCGGGAGCGTTTCAGGCGAGCTCGGGCTGCGGCGGTTCCTCGAGGAGCGCGGCCACCAGCTGACGGTCACGTCCGACAAGGACGGGCCTGACTCGGCCTTCGAGCAGGCGCTTCCGGAGGCGGAGATCGTCATCTCCCAGCCGTTTTGGCCCGCATACTTGACCGCAGAGCGGATCGCCAAAGCGCCGAACCTGAAGCTGGCGATCACGGCCGGGATCGGCTCGGACCACGTCGACCTCGAGGCGGCGATCGACCGCGGCATCACGGTCGCCGAGGTCACGTACTCGAACTCGATCAGCGTCTCCGAGCACGTCGTGATGATGATCCTGGCGCTCGTCCGCAACTACATCCCCGCGCACCAGATCGTGCTCGACGGAGGCTGGAACATCGCCGACGCGGTCTCGCGCTCGTATGACCTGGAGGGAATGCAGGTCGGAACCGTCGGCGCCGGCCGCATCGGCTCCGCGGTGCTGCGCAGGCTGAAGCCGTTCGAGGTCGGCCTGCATTACACCGACCGCCACCGGCTCCCGGCCGAGGTCGAGCAGGAGCTCGGGGTCAAATACCACGAGACGCCTGAAGCGCTCGTCGCCGTCTGCGACGTCGTCACGATCAACGCGCCGCTGCATCCCGAGACGGAGCACCTCTTCGACGAGGAGATGATCGGCCGGATGAAGCGCGGCGCATACCTCGTGAACACGGCGCGCGGGAAGATCTGCGATCGGGACGCAGTCGCGCGCGCGTGCGAGAGCGGGCAGCTCGCGGGCTATGCGGGCGACGTCTGGTTTCCGCAGCCCGCGCCGCAGGACCATCCGTGGCGGACGATGCCAAACCACGGCATGACGCCGCATACCTCGGGGACGAGCCTTTCGGCGCAGGCCCGTTATGCAGCCGGGACCCGTGAGATTCTCGAATGCTGGTTCGACGGGAAGCCGATCCGCGAGGAGTACCTGATCGTGGACGGCGGGAAGCTCGCCGGCGCCGGCGCGCACGCCTACAGCGCGGGCGACGCTACCGGCGGGTCGGACGAAGCCGCGCGGTTCAAGTCCGGCTGAGGCGCGGCTCCGTTACTTGCGGGGCCGGCCCTCGTCGACCGGCCGCACGTAGTTCGGGGGGAAGTCATACCCGCCGTCTGATGTGTCGGCGTCGTAATTGGCGGCCACGGCGTCGTAGTTCTCCATGCGCTGCCCCGAGTCGGCCGAATAGTCGCTGCGCTCGAGTGACGACCCGGTGAGCTTCCTCCAGAGCGAACGCATCGCTTGCAGCATGGGAGAAGGGTAGCCGCAGCCCGGTGCGGACTAGTTGCCGGGCAGGATGGCGACGCGAAGATCTCGCCGGAGGGCAACCTTGATCGCTTTCCCCGGCGGGGCCAGCCAGCCGATGCTGTAGCGAGTGCGCAGGTTGAGCTGCACGTAGTCCTCGGCTAAGACCTCACCGACCCCGCGTTCCCATCCGAGGCTGTCGGTGAGCGACATCTGTCCTTTGGCGAGCGCGGCTTTCACGCCTCGTGCCGACCACCAGGCGGGCGCCCACGGCTTGTCCGTGAACAGGAAGTTCGACCGCGCCATGTCGATGTGGTGCGCGTACTCGTGCAGGAGAAGATGCGCGGCCCAGGCCGAACGGCCCGCTGGGATGATCAGGACGCCGCCCTTCTCGTCGCCCTCGTAACAGCTCTGCGTGTATCTGCCCGCGCACAGCAACGAGATCCGGCTGGCGGGGACGATGCGGATGCGCGCGGTCTCGATCTCGTCCCCGTGGATGGCGTTGCGAAGGATCGCCGCGTACCAACCCACCTGCACGCCTCGCGCACGCACGTCGAAGGTGACGGTGCGACCTGCTCGGTCGTGGCGCGTGACGATCGCTGCATTTGAGGCCTGGGCGGCGACGAGAGAGACGGCGACGAGGGCGAGGAGAATGAGCCTTCGCATCTGCCCATACATCGTCGACCTCGGCCGGGAAAGAAACCCTTATCCGAGGGGAAAAGATCGCTAAGAAGTCTTACGACCTGGCGCGCGACATGACTTCTTGCGTCGGCTCTGCGCCCCCGCGGATCTGCGCCCGTGATTCGCGGTAACGAATCGCCTCGTAAGCGATCAGCGCGACGAACACAGCCGCGACGAGCGCGAGCGCTGCGAGTGCCGGAACCTGGAGGGCAACCGGCAAGAGGGCGAGGAGCACGAGCACGGCCACCGAGCGCCCGCGGCCGACGCGTTGGACGAAGCCGGGGCGATTGTTCCTGCTCCCGGTGATCCGAACGCGAAGAAGCACGTGCGCGAGGAGATAGAGCGCGAGGCCCCCGTAAAGGGCTACGGCTGGAACGGTCTCCAGCGGATCGGCGAAGTCCGCGAGCGTCTTCTTCATCGCCAGCGCGAAGAGGACGATGCCGGCGACCATCGGCAGGTGGAGGTAGCTGTAGACGTCGCGTGCGAGCGCTGCCTGGGTGGCGCCGGTGACCCTGGCAAGCATCCGCTCGGTGACGATCGCGGCCCAGTCGAAGTACGTCCACCAGAGCGCTGCCGCCACGACGGCCCCGAGCAGCGCGGTCGTCACGATCCCCAGTTCGAGCGGTACTCCCGCCGCGCCGAGGCCGACCACGACGATCGACTCGCCGAGCGCGATGATCACGATCAGGCCGTGCCGCTCGGCGAAGTGCCCTGGCGACACGCGCCACCCGCTTCCTCGCCCGACGAGCACTCCGAGGTAGTCGATCGCGAGCGCGATCGCCCAGAGCGCAATTCGCGCCTCGCCCTCCAGGAAGCCCGCGGTGATGATCAGAACGGCGCTGATCGTCGACGACGGAACCATGCGCAGGACCGCGCCCAGCAGATCGGGGTCGCCCTTCGCCGCCAGCGCGTAGAGCGCGATGTGCATCGCACGGACGACGAGGTAGGCGACACCGAACAGCACGCCGTGGTCGTCGAACGCCTCCGGCACGGCCAACCCGACGATCAGCATCGCTCCCATCGCGGCGAACATGGCGATCCGCACCGCGCCCTCCTCGGGGTTGAGCGTGTTCGTCAGCCACGCGTACGCGGCCCACGCCCACCAGAGCGCACCGAGGACGAGCATGCCGCGCAGCAGGCCGCTCCAGGTCGGGTCGGCCGAGAGGAGGCTCGTAACCTGCGTGAGCGCGAAGACGAAGACGAGGTCGAAGAAGAGCTCGAGCGGAGTGACCCGCTGCTCGCGCTCGTCGTGTTCGTTCGCCACGGCGAGCGCAAGCTAGCGGGTGGGCTAGGCGGCTGCTTCGAAGACGGGCTCGGCTTCCACGAGCTCCTCGGTCACCAGGTCCTCGCCGCGCACGACAAAGAGCGCAACGAGGATGCCGACGAGCGCGATGGCCGCACCGATGGCGAACGCCGCCTGGAAGCCTTCGGTGAGCGCGGATGGGAGCGCCGTTCCGGTGTCGACCGCGCCGGCACTCGTCGAGGTGGCAATCGTCGAGAGCACGGCGATGCCGACCGCGCCGCCGATCTGCTGTGAGGTGTTGATCAAGCCCGACGCGAGGCCAGCCTCCGAATGCTGCACGCCGGCGAGGGCGGCGATGGAGATCGGCACGAACGAGAAGCCGAGCCCGATCCCGATCAGCAGGAAGCCGGGCAGCAGGTCGTTGACGTACGAGCCGCCGACCGAAACCTGCGTGAAGTAGATGAGCCCCGCCGACAACGCCGTCATGCCGGAAACAAGGACGGGCTTGACACCGACCCGGTTGACGAGCTGTGCGGCGACCGCCGACCAGAGGATCGCCGTGCCGGCGACGGCCAGATACGCGACGCCCGTTTTCATAGCCGAGTAGCCGAGCACCTGCTGCATGTACAGCGTGAGCATCAGGAACATGGCGAAGATCGCCGTCCCCAGGATGAGGCCGGCGACGTTCGCGCCGGTGACGGTTCGCAGGCGGAAGATCGAGAATGGCATCAGCGGCTCCGCGGCACGCGACTCCCAGACGAGGAACGCAACGAGGAGAACCGCCGAGACGACGAAGATGCCGATCGTCTCGAACGAGCCCCAGCCCTGGCTCTGGCCCTGGGTAACCGCGTACACGAGCGCGACGAGCCCCGCGGTGACCGTCACGGCTCCCGGGACGTCGAAGCTCCGCGTCCGCAGGTCGCGGCTCTCACCGAGCAGCACCGGCGTCAATGCGAGTGCGGCGAGGCCGACTGGGATGTTGACGAAGAAGATCCATTCCCAGCTGAGCGCATCCGTCAGGACGCCGCCGAGCAGCACGCCTGCCACGGCGCCAAATGCGCCGACTCCGCCCCAGGCTCCAAGCGCGGTGTTCCGCTCCTTGCCCTCGGCGAAGGTCGTCATCAGGATCGCGAGCGCGGCGGGCGAGATGATCGCGGCGGCGAGCCCTTGCAGGCCACGCGCCCCGATCAACGACGCTTCGCTCCACGCGAGCCCCGCCAGCAGCGAGGAAGCGGTGAAGAGAATCGTGCCGATGATGAAGATGCGGCGGCGGCCGAGGATGTCGGCCAGGCGCCCGCCGAGCAGGAGGAACCCGCCGAAGAGCAGCGCGTAGGCGCTGATCACCCACTGGAGGTTCTCCTGGGAGAACCCCAGGTCGGTCTGGATCGAGGGGAGAGCGACGTTCACGATCGCGATGTCGAGCACGACCATGAACTGCACCGCGCACAGGAGTGCGAGCGCGAACCACTTTCGTTCGGCGGAGGCGAGCATCGTCAGTTCCTTTCGTTTTCGGTCATCAGCAGCTTCCGAATCTACAGGATTAACTTTCTTTTTGCAAGTATTATCTTCTCAATCAGCAGGAAGATGCGCTAGAATGGGAGCGCGATGACCAAACCGTTCGAGCAGTACTGCCCCGTCGCGCATGCGTTGTGCCTCGTTGGCGACCGCTGGGCGCTACTCATCCTGCGCGACCTGCTGCACGGCCAGAAGCGCTACACCGACCTGCTCGAAGGGCTGCCGGGAATCGGTACGAACATCCTGGCCAAGCGCCTTCGCGATCTCGAAGAGGCAGGCATCGTGGCGAAGCGCAAGCTGCCGCCGCCCGCCGCCTCGACCGTCTACGAGCTCACGGACTACGGACGCGAGCTCGAAGAGGTCTTCCACGCGCTCGCCCGCTGGGGTGCCCGCTCGCTCGGTCCACCCGGGCCCGGCGACGAGCTGTACCCGGAATGGGGCGTCAACGCAGTCGCGGCGCTCTTCGTTCCGGACGCCGCGCGCGGGCTGGCCGAGACGTATGTGCTCAACGTTGACGGCGACGTCTTCTCGATCGAGCTCGATGACGGGCGCATGCACGCCTCGCCAGGAGCGGTTGAGCAAGCGTCCGTGACAATCGAGACGGACATGACTACCTTCTTCGGGCTCGCCCAGGGCGAACTGACTCCGGCGCAGGCGACGAAACAGGGTCTCGTATCGATCGAGGGCGACAAAGCCGCCTTCGAGCGTTGCTTCAGCGTGCTCAGCCTGGCGCCGCGGACGCGCGCGGCCTAGGTGCCAGGCCGTCGGGCTCGAAGCGATAGCCCATGCGCGCCTCGGTGATGAAGTAGCGGGGCTTGGCCGGGTCCGGCTCGAGCTTGCCCCGGACCTGCGCGAGGTAGACCCGCAGGTAGTTCGTCTCCTTCTCGTACTGAGGTCCCCACACTTCCTGCAGGAGCTGGCGTTGGGTGACGAGCTTGCCTGCGTTGCGGACGAGCACCTCGACGACATGCCACTCGGTAGGCGTGAGGCGCACTTCTCCGGCCTGGGTTCTCACGCGTTTCGCGGCGAGGTCGACCGTGAAGTGCTCGGTCTCGACGACTGCCTCTTCCTCGC
Organism: uncultured Actinomycetes bacterium; assembly: GCA_963827725.1. GTDB lineage: Bacteria > Actinomycetota > Thermoleophilia > Gaiellales > Gaiellaceae > VAXT01. The sequence continues at coordinate 508,478 of CAWHBM010000001.1, forward strand.
CGGGCGCCGCGCGGCGAAGCGCCGCTCGAAGGCGCGCGAGAAGCTCGTCCATGCCGAAGGGCTTCGTGACGTAGTCGTCCGCGCCCGCGTCCAGTGCGGCGACCTTGTCGCTCTCCGCTTCGCGGACGGACAGCACGATGATCGGCACCTTCGTCCAGCCCCGAAGTCCGCGGATCACCTCGACGCCGTCGATACCGGGCAGACCGAGATCGAGGATGACCAGATCCGGGTGCTTGCGGGCCGCGAGTGCGAGGGCAGCCTCACCCGTAGCGGCCAGATCGACGTCGTAGTCGCGTGCGCTCAAGTTGGTGCCGAGCGCGCGCAGAAGCTGTGGCTCGTCGTCGACGACGAGGATGCGGGTCATTCCGCGACCCGCAGTCGCGCGACGACTGTGAGCCCCCCGCCCGGGGTGTCCTCGATCTCGATCTCGCCGCCCATGGCTTCGACGAAGCCTTTCGCAACCGCCATCCCGAGCCCGATGCCTTCACCTTGGCCGGAGTCGCCGAGCCGTTGGAACGGGACGAACAGCCGCTCTCGGTCGGCCGCAGGCACTCCTGGGCCTCGATCCACGATCCGTACGTCGACGTAACCGTCGACGGCTCCGGCGGTCACACGGGCCGGCTGGCCCGGGGGTGAGAACCGGACGGCGTTGTCGATCAGGTTCGCGAGGGCACGCTCGAGAAGACCGGGGTCGGCGAGGATGCGTGGCAGCGTCTCGGGCACCTCGAGCTGGACAGCATCCTCGTCGAGCGGAAGGCTGCGCACGGCGGCTGGAAGCACTTCTTCCAGCCCCACCTGTGAGGGCATGATGTCCAGGGCGTCGGCCTGCAGCCGGCTCATGTCGAGCAGGTTGCCGACGAGCGCGTTCAGACGGTCCGTCTCCTCGGCGATCGTCACCAGAAACTCGCGCTGTGCCTCGGAGGTCCAGTCCACGTCCTCCTGTAGCAGGCTCGTGACGGACGCCTTGATTCCCGCGAGCGGAGTTCGCAGGTCGTGGGACACCGCGGACAGGATTGCCGCCCGTAGCTCGTTCGCCGCCGAGAGGACGCCTGCCGCCTGGACTTCGGCCTCGAGCACGCCCAACTCGACGGACGCCGCGAGCTCTTTCGCGAACGCGTCGAGAATCCGCTGATCCTCGCTGCGGATCGGCCCCCCGGAGAGCGCGAGCACATGGTCTCGGTCGAGCTCGATCGACGCCGAGGCTGCTTCAGGGCTCTCGGGCGCTCGCTCTCCGCTCGTCGCTTCGATCCGCCAGCCGGTCTCCTGCCGGTGGAGCACAGCGGCGCCCTCCAACGCGAGCACTCTGCACAGGCTGTCGAGCACAGCGGACACGGGCGAGGAGCCGGCGAGACGGGCGAGCGCCTCCGCTTCGGCTCGAACCTGCGTCGCCTCGGCGGCACGACGTGCGGAGAGCGCGACGAGCCAGCTCACGGTTCCGGCCACGGCGAGGAAGACGACGAGGGCGAGGATGTTCTCGCCCTCGGAGATCGTGAACGTGTAGAGCGGCGGCGTGAAGTACCAGTTGACGAGCAGGAAGCCGCTGATGGCCGCGGCCAGCGCAGGCCACAGTCCGCCGACCGCGGAGACGCCGACGACGAGCAGGAGAAAGAGCAGCAGCACGCTCGGTAGTCCGACCTCCCCTCGAAGCTGGGCGAGGACGGCCGTGAGGGCCGGAGGGCCGACCGCGGCGAGCGCGAGACCGATGAGGACCCGACGGTGAGGGAGGGATCTGGGCCGGCGCCGTTGGGGCAAGGCGAGCTGGTGGTCCTCGGTTCCCTCGGGATGGCTGATCACGTGCACGTCGATCCCGACGCCGGAGCGACGGATGACCTCGCCGATCACGGAGCCACGAGTGAGCCGCGACCAGCGCGACCTGCGGCTCGCGCCCATCACGATCTGGGTTGCGTTGAGCGAGCGCGCGGCTTCGACGAGTGTTTCGCCCGCGTCGCCGCCGACTACCTCGTGGTAGGTCCCGCCGAGCTCCTCGGCGAGGTCGCGCTGGCGCTCGAGCAAGGCGGCGGACGGACCGGCAAGGCCGTCCTGGGGCCGGACATGGACGGCTACCAAGTCACCGTTGGCGCGCTGGGCGATTCGCGCGGCGCGGCGCACGAGGCGCTCTCCGTCCGACGAGCCGGTCAGCGCCACCAGGACTCGCTCTCGAGTCTCCCAGGGCCGGTCGATCCCGTGTCGTTCCCGGTAGTCGGCGAGGCCCTCGTCGACGCGGTCCGCCAGCCAGAGGAGGGCGAGCTCGCGCAGGGCCGAGAGGTTGCCCGGGCGGAAATAGTTGGCGAGCGCAGTGTCGATGCGCTCGGCTGGGTAGACGTCCCCTCGTGCGAGCCGGTTGCGCAGCGCATCGGGGGTCAGGTCGACGAGCTGGATCTCATCGGCGCGGCGCACGACTTCGTCCGGGATCGTCTCGCGCTGCTGGACGGAGGTGATCCGCTCGACGACGTCGTTCAGCGACTCGAGATGCTGGATGTTCAGGGTCGAGAGGACGTTGATCCCGGCGTCGAGCAGCTCCTCGACGTCCTGCCAGCGCTTCTCGTTTCGCGAGCCGGGCACGTTCGTGTGGGCGAGCTCGTCGACGAGGGCCACAGCCGGCCGGCGCGCCAGCACGGCATCGAGGTCCATCTCCTCGAAGGTGCCGCCGCGATACTCGAGCTCCTGCCGCGGAACGACCTCGAGGTCGCCGACCTGCGCGGCCGTCTTCGGGCGCCGGTGCGGCTCGACGTAGCCGACGACGACGTCCTGGCCGTAGTCGCGACGCCGGCGGCCCTCGTTGAGCATCGCGTAGGTCTTGCCGACGCCCGCCGAGGCGCCGAGGTAGACACGAAGAGTGCCTCGGGCCATGTCCTGAAGGCTACGCCTCGTCGAGGGCGAGGTTGAGCTCTAGGACGTTAACGCCTGGTTCGCCGAGAAAGCCGAGAGACCGCTCGTCCGTGTGCTCCTCGACGAGCTCGAGCACATCCTCGACGCTCAGGCCCCGGCTCGTGGCGACGCGCTCGGCCTGGATGCGAGCGTTCGCGGGGGAGATGTGCGGGTCGAGCCCCGAGCCCGAGGCCGTGACGGCGTCGACAGGCGTCTCTTCGGCACCGTTTGCGCTGCGGTAGTCGCCCACGCGCGTCTCGACCTCTGCGAGGAAGTCCTCGTTCGTCGGCCCGAGGTTCGATGCCGAGCTCGAGCTCGCGTCGTATCCGTCGCCGGCCGCCGAGGGCCGCGAGTGGAAGTAGCGCGGCCCAGCGAAGGTCTGTCCGATCAGGCGCGAGCCGACCGTCTTGCCGTCTCGCTCGATGAGCGAGCCGTCCGCTCGACCGGGGAACGCGACCTGCGCGACACCCGTGACGACGAGGGGATAAACGATGCCGGTGAGAACGGTGAACGCGAGGAATGCGACGAGCGCGGGGTAGATCTGCCGACGCATCAGAGTCCCAGCCCCGTTCCGACCACGAGGTCGATCAGCTTGATGCCGACGAAGGGAATGATGATCCCCCCGAGCCCGTAGACGAGCAGGTTGCGCCGCAGCACGGATGCCGCTGACTGGGCGCGGAAGCGAACTCCACGCAGGGCGAGCGGGATGAGCGCGACGATGATCAAAGCGTTGAAGATCACGGCCGACGTGATCGCGGACTCCGGGGTCTCGAGCTGCATGACGTTCAGCCTGTCGAGCACCGGGAACGTCCCCGCGAACATCGCCGGGATGATCGCGAAGTACTTGGCGACGTCGTTGGCGATCGAGAATGTCGTCAGCGAGCCGCGCGTGATCAGCAGCTGCTTGCCGATCTCGACGATCTCGATCAGCTTCGTCGGGTTCGAGTCGAGGTCGACCATGTTCCCGGCCTCGCGCGCGGCCTGGGTACCCGTGTTCATCGCCACTCCGACGTCGGCGGCGGCCAGCGCGGGCGCGTCGTTCGTCCCGTCACCGGTCATCGCGACGAGATTGCCGCCCTCCTGCTCGCGGCGGATCAGCGCCATCTTGTCTTCGGGCTGAGCCTCGGCGAGGAAATCGTCGACGCCGGACTCGTCCGCGATCGCCTTGGCGGTGAGCGGGTTGTCGCCGGTGATCATCACCGTACGGATACCCATCGCGCGCAGCTCGGCGAAGCGCTCGCGCATGCCCTCCTTGACGACGTCCTTGAGGTGCACGACGCCGAGCGTCCTCGCGTTGGTCGCAACGACGAGTGGTGTGCCCCCCGAGCGGGCGACGCCTTCGACCAGGCCGTCGAGCTCCGGCGGAACCGAGCCGCCACCGGACTCGACCCAGCTCTTGATCGCGTCGGCGGCGCCCTTGCGTACCGAGTCTCCATTCATGTCGACCCCGCTCATCCGCGTCTCGGCCGAGAACGGTACGAGCGTCCCGGCGCCGACCGGGCGCTCTCGGAGGCCGTAATGCTCCTTGGCATAGACGACGATCGACCGGCCCTCCGGAGTCTCGTCGGCAAGGGACGAGAGCTGCGCCGCGTCGGCCAGCTCGCGCTCGTCCACGCCCGGGAGCGGCAGGAACTCGGAAGCCTGGCGGTTGCCGAGCGTGATCGTCCCGGTCTTGTCGAGCAGCAGCGTCGAGCAGTCGCCTGCTGCCTCGACCGCACGGCCGCTAAGCGCAAGGACGTTGCGGCGAACGAGCCGGTCCATGCCGGCAATGCCGATGGCCGAGAGCAGGCCGCCGATCGTGGTCGGGATCAGGCAGACGAGGAGGGCGACGAGCACGATCACGTCCTGCTCGTCCCCGGAGTAGATCGCGAACGGCTGCAAGGTGACGACCGCGAGCAGAAAGACGATCGTCAGCCCGGCGAGCAGGATGTTGAGAGCGATCTCGTTCGGCGTCTTCTGGCGCTCGGCGCCCTCCACGAGGGCAATCATCCGGTCGAGGAAGCTCTCGCCGGTCTTGGCGGTGACCCGCACGACGATCTCGTCGGAGAGGACGCGCGTGCCACCGGTCACGGCCGAGCGGTCGCCGCCGGACTCGCGGATGACGGGCGCAGACTCGCCGGTGATCGCCGACTCGTCGACGCTTGCGATGCCGTCGATCACGGTGCCGTCGGCCGGGATCACCTCGCCGGCGGAGACGACGACCTCGTCGCCGACCTGCAGGGAGGAGCTCGGAACGTCTTCGATCGACCCGTCGGCTCGACGCCGATGCGCAACCGTCTCCGCGCGCGTCTTGCGCAGCTCGTCCGCCTGCGCCTTTCCGCGGCCCTCTGCGACGGCCTCGGCGAAGTTGGCGAAGAGCACGGTGAACCAGAGCCAGGCGGCGACGAGCCACGCGAACACGCTCGGATCGACCACGGCGAGAACCGTCACGAGGACGCTCCCGAGCTCGACCACGAACATGACGGGGTTCCCCATCATCAAGCGCGGGTCGAGCTTGAGCATGCTCTCGCGCGCGGCGCGGCCGAGGATCGCGGGATCCAGGAGCGAGCGCGGCTCGTTTCTCAGCGTCGTGCGGGCCTCGCTGCTCACAGGCTCAGGTGCTCAAGGATCGGGCCGAGCGCGAGCACCGGGAAGTAGGTGAGCGCGACGACGATGAGGATGACTCCGACGAGCAGGTCGAGAAGAGCGGCGTGCCCGTGGGGAAGGTTCCCGCTGTCGGCGGCACGGGCTGCTTGCGGGCGAGCGAGCCGGCGAGGGCGAGGACGAGGACGATCGGCAGGAAGCGCCCGCCGAGCATCGCCAGGCCGAGCGTCGTGTTGTACCAGTCGATGTTCCCGGTCAGTCCGCCGAATGCCGAGCCGTTGTTGTTCGACGCCGACGTGAACGCGTAGACGACCTCCGAGAGCCCGTGCGGCCCAGGGTTCAGGATGGAGGCCTTCGCCTGGTCGAGCAGCACCGAGACTCCGGCGAAGACGAGGATCAGCGTCGGCACGGCGAGGATGTACAGCGTGACGAGCTTCATCTCCGCCGCCTGGATCTTCTTGCCGAGGTATTCGGGTGTCCGCCCGACCATCAGGCCCGCAATGAAGACAGCGAGCAGGGCGAAGATCAGCATCCCGTAGAGCCCGGCGCCGACTCCGCCCGGCGAGACCTCGCCGAGCATCATGTTCACGAGCGGGACTGCTCCGCCGAGCGGCGTGAAGCTGTCGTGTGCGCCGATGACGGCTCCGGTCGAGGTTCCGGTCGTCGAGGCTGCGAAGAGGCCGGTTGTGGCTGCGCCGAAGCGGACCTCCTTGCCTTCCATGTTGCCGCCGTCGCTACTCGCGCCCAATGCCTCCACGCGCGGGTTGCCGTCGGTCTCGAAGTGCATCGCAAGTCCCGCCGAGCCGATCCACAGGACGAACATGGCCGCGAACAGGGCCCAGCCCTGGCGCTGGTTGCCGACGAGGCGGCCGAACGCGTAGGTGAGCGCGAACGGGATGCCGAGCAGCGCGAGGATCTCGAAGAGGTTCGTGAACGCCGGTCGGGTTCTCGAAGGGGTGCGCCGAGTTCGCGTTCGCCGGGCCTCCGCCGTTCGTCCCGAGCTCCTTGATCGCCTCCTGGCTGCCGACAGGGCCGCGCCAGATGACCTGGCTCGCGCCCTCGACGGTCGTCGCCTCTGCCGCGCCACTGAAGGTCTGGACCGCGCCCTGGCTGACCAGGACGAGCGCGAGCACGACGGAAATCGGAAGCAGCACGCGGACCGTCGAGCGCGTCAGGTCGACCCAGAAGTTCCCGATCGTCTCGGAGCGGCGGCGGACGAGGCCGCGGACGAGGGCCACGGCGACGGAGATTCCGACCGCGGCGGAGACGAAGTTCTGCACCGTCAATCCAGCCATCTGGGTCAGGTGGCTCATCGTCGACTCGCCCCCGTAGTTCTGCCAGTTCGTGTTCGTGACGAAGCTCGCGGCGGTGTTGAACGCGAGTGCCGGCGGGACGGCGACGACGTCGGTCGGGTTCAGTAGCAGCGAGCCCTGCACGCGCTGGAGCAGGTAGAGGCCGACGACGGAGACCGCGCTGAAAGCCAGCAGCGAAACGGCGTAGACGTTCCAGGGCTGCTCCCGCTTCGGGTCGACTCCGGTCAGTCGGTAGATCGCTCGCTCGACCGGGCCGAAGATGCGGTCGCCCGGCGCGGGGCCGTCGCCGAGGACGCGTGCGAGGTAGGCGCCCAGGAACCGGGTGACAACGAGAATCGCCCCGACCAGGACGAGAAGCTGGAGCCAGTTGGCCCCGCTCATCGATGCAGGTCTCGGAAGACTGCGAAGAGGAAAGTGAGGCCGAGCGCCAGCCCGAGCAGGAGCTGGGCGACGATCAGCCCTTCCGCGACCCCGGTCATCCGAGCTTCTCCGGCGCCAGCAGGGCGTAGACGAGGTAGACGAGCACGGCGATCGCGAGGATCAGCCCGATGGTGTTGTCGACGCTCATGAGCTTCCGCCCTCCGAAGCTCGTCCGACGAGGAGCTGGCACGCCCGCACGAACAAGACGGCGAGGGTGAAGAACCCGAGGACGACGGCGAGGAAGAGAAGGTCCCGCATGTGCGGGGTATACGCCTGCACCCATGGCCCGGCGCGGGAATTGACGCAACCTCTACGGAGTTGGCGACCTTCTTGACGTCCCGTTAACGCCGACGACCCGGCGCCGCCCCGCGCCCGCGAGGCGGCGCCTTTCGGGGCTTCTCTACGTGCCCGCCGCGCAGAACGCGTAGGCGGTCAGCGTCCAGCTGCCTCCGATGGCGTCGAGCTCTCTCGCCAGCGTCACCCACTGCGTCGCGCTCGCCGGGTAGGCCTCCGTCACGCCAACCTCTCCGGCGCCTGGCTCCGGTGGCACGCGCGCCGCCGCCGATGACCCTCTTTCCGGCCGGGCAGTTGAGCGTGACCGATTTCGGGCTGGAGGAGTCCGTGGCGCTCACGGCGGTAACGATCTCGAGCGCGCTTAGTCCCGGTGGCGGTGAGCACGGAGGCGGGGAACTTCTTGCTCTTGTTTAGCGCCAGCAGTCGCCCGGCCTTCGGGGTCCGCGACGCGTGGATGCCGTCGACCTTGTCTGCGTTCCGGGCGAAGCGCGGAATGGCATCGCTGGCGGCTTGCCCGAGCGGCGTGAAGCCGGCGACCGCGATCAGGACAGCTGTGCTGGCCAGGACGGTTGGTAGGCGTCCTTTCATCTGACGCTCCTTTCGGTAGCTCGTCAGCCAGCGACCTTATTCCAAGACGTACTTCAGTCGAGCCCGCTCGTGTCGATCACCGCCGTCTTCAGGTCGGTCATGTCCAGCATCGTGTAGCGGCCGCCGATCCGGCCCCAGCCCGACCTCGTCCCGGAGCCGCCGCCGAACGGCTCGTGCGCCTCCCAGTAGTCGGTCGAGTCGTTGACGACGACGTTGCCGACCCGCAGGTTGTCGAGGAAGCGGAACGCCCTGTTCAGGCTCTTCGTGTAGACGGCGGCCTGGAGGCCGAGGTACGAGTCGTTCGCCACTTCGAGCGCCTGGTCGTCACCGTCGACCGTGATCAGCGGGACGATCGGCCCGAACGTCTCGTCGCGGTTGATGAGCGTGTCGGTGCCGACCTGGTCGATCACGGTCGGCTGGTAGTAGAGGTTGGTCGGCCGGTCGCCCTCACGCTGACCGCCGACGACGATCTCGGCGCCCTTGCCGAGAGCGTCCTCGAGGTGAGCGTCCATCTTCTGCGCCGTCGGCTCGTTGTTCATCGGCCCGACGAGGGTGTCGTCGTCGTAGGGGTCGCCGAGCTTCCAGGTCTCGGCCTCCTTGACGACCGCAGCCAGGAAGTCGTCGTGGACGCGCTTGTCCACGAGCACGCGCTCGGTCGCACAGCACACCTGGCCGGCGCAGAAGAAGCCGCCGAAGACGGCGCCCTTCGCGGCCGACTCGAGATCGGCATCGTCGAGGACGATCACCGGGCCGTTGCCGCTCGCCTCGATCAGCGAGCGCTTGAGGCCTGCCGCGCGGACGATCTTCTCCGCGGTCGTGTGCGAGCCGACGAACCCGACGCAGTCCACGTTCTCGTCGGTGATCAGCCCCTCACCGACTTCGCCGCCGCCGTAGACGACGTTGACGACCCCCTCGGGCAGCCCTGCGTCGGCCATCGCCTGCATGAACGTGGCCATCGCAATCGGCGTCCACTCGGACGGCTTGACGACGATCGTGTTGCCGACGGCGATCCCGGGCGCGATCAGCTCGGACGGGATCAGCGACGGGAAGTTCCACGGCGTGATGCAGGCGTAGACGCCGTTCGGCTTGCGGAAGGTGAGGATGCGCTTGTTGACGTCCTGCGACGGCAGCACGGCGCTGTCCAGCCGCTTGACGTCCTCCGCGGCGATGCGGAAGTTCTCCGCGATCTCCTCGAGGTCGGGCAATGCCTCGGCGCCGTACGGTTTCCCCTGCTCGAGCGTCAGCTCGCGGGCCATGTCCTCGCGGCGCTCGTCGATTTTCTCCGCGATCGCGTGGCAGATCTTCGCCCGGTCCCAGGCCGAAAGCGCGGCCCAGCCGGGCTGAGCGTCGCGAGCTGCCTTGGCCGCGCGCGCGACATCGTCCGGGCTCGCGTCGGGTACCTCGGCGAGTGTCTCGCCGGTGACCGGCGAGACGATCTGCCTCACCTGCTCGCCCGTCGAGTCGGCCCAGTCGCCTGCGATGAAGTTCTGGAGTGTGCGGACGGTCGTTGCCACGAAGGCTCCTTTCGATCAGGTGCCGACAGATTACGGCCGGGGCGCTAGGCTCTCGCCATGTGCCGAAACATCCACACGCTCTACAACTTCGAGCCGTCCGCCACCGAGGAAGAGGTGCGCGACGCGTCGCTGCAGTACGTTCGCAAGATCAGCGGCTTCACGAAGCCGTCGAAGGCGAATGAAGCCGCGTTCGAGCGCGCCGTCGACGAGGTCTCGGCCGCATCGGCGCGTCTGCTCGGAGAGCTCGTGACGTCTGCGCCGCCCAAGGACCGAGAGGTCGAGGCGGCCAAGGCTCGCGCTCGCTGGGTAGAACGCCAGGCCGTTTAGCAGCCGATCGACATCAAGCCTGCGGCAGCTCGACGACGAAGGTCGCGCCGGTGCCGGGCTCGGACCTGACCTCCAGCCGACCGCCCATGCGCTGCGCGAGCTCGCGCGAGATGTACAGCCCCAGACCCGTTCCGCTCGGCGAGCGGGCGAGCTGCGGATCGGCCCGATAGAACTTCTCGAAGATTCGCTCCTGATGTGCGAGGCTGATTCCCGGACCGCCGTCCGCCACGCAAAGCCGGATCACCCCGTTTGCCCGCTTGGCGTGAACCTTCACGGGGCTGGCGCCGTACTTCACAGCGTTGTCGAGCAAGTTGACGAGCACCTGCTGAATCCGGTCACGATCGCCCGACGCCGAGCCGACGTCCCCAGGGATCTCGACCTCGATCGCAGTCGTCTCCGGAAGCTGCGGCCGAAAAGCGTCGACTGTCTCGCTCACGATGTCGGCGACGTCGACGGGCTCGGTTGCGACGGGTAGGTCTCCGCGGTCGAGCCCGCTCGTCAGCAGTAGCTCTTCTGTGATCTGGCTCAGCCGGGCGGCCTGCGTTGCGATCATTTGCAGGAGCTCGCGTCGCTGCTCGGTGGGAGATATCGACGTCTTCGCGCAGAAGCGTCAGTGCGGCACCGTAGACGGCGGACATGGGCGTGCGGAGCTCGTGCGAGATCGTCGCAACGAGGTCGCTCTTCTCCTCCTCCAGCCGGCGCTCACTCGTGACGTCGCGGCAGGCGTAGATCACGCCGTCGACCATGCGAACCGCCGCGAACGAGAGCCACAGGTCGTCCCCGGTGGGCCGGAGCGGAAGGGTCACGGCGTGCGCCATGGCGCCGTCCTCCGCCACCGGAATGCGGCTGGCCAGCGTCTCCCATTCGGGGATCACGGCCGGCAGTGACCGCCCCAGCACCTCCTCCGCACGCAAGCCGGTCATGAGCGCCGCTGCCTTGTTCCACAGGCGAATGAGCCCTTCGCCGTCGACGAAGAAGATTCCGTCGCCGACAGCTTCGAGCACCTGTGCCGCCTGCTCGCGCTCAGCCGCCACGGCGTGTGCCGCCGCCTCAGCCGCCTCCAGACGCCGCCGCTCCTGTTGCAGGCGCGCGTTTCGGACCGCTGCGCCCATCTGCGCGACCAGCCCGACGAACAGCTCGAGCTGGTTGCTCGAGTAGCGCCCGCGGTCGCTCATCAACTGGACGACGCCGACCACGCGGCCCTCGGCCTTGACGGGCACCATCATCGCCGCATTCGTTCCGGCGGGCCCGGACTCGGGAAGCTTCTGGATTGTTCCTTCCCGGTCGACGTTGTAGTAGACGCCGTCCTTCTGTGTGACGCGGTCGGCGACGTCGTTGAAGAGCAACGGCTCGCCGCTGACAATCACCCGGCTCTGCATGCCGCCTCCTTCGCGGTTCAGAGGAACCGGCGGCAGGGTCGAAGGATCGAGGATCTCGCCTTCGGTCCAGACGTACTCGGCTCGGATGAGGTCGTCTCGCTCGTCGTAGGACGAGACGACGAGCCCGTCATGTTGGACGACGTCGGCAAGCAGTTCGTGAAAGCGCTCGTAAACACGCTCCGGCTCGAGGCTTTCGCCCAGCTGTCGCGCCGCGTGGAGCAGAAGCTCCGCGAGTTGGGCTTTTCGTTCGAGTTGGCGGTCGTTCACGCTTTGAGCGTAGCTAGCACCAAGGTCGGAGAGACCAGGGCCGTGGGTTCGCGCGAACGGAGCGGCGCAGGAGTCGAACCTACCGAGCCGTGGGTTACACGACCGCACCGGTTTTGAAGACCAGCTGGGCCACCGGGCCCCTGCCGCTCCCTGCCTCGATCGTAGCGGGCTACCCCCGGGGAACTCCTGACGCGCCGTCACCGGCTCCACCTGGGGCTACGACCGTATGAGGATCAAAATCCGAGGAGTAAGGTGCGAGCAATGCTTGGCCGCGTGCTTGTACTCATGGGGGGAGCCATGCTCGCCGCTCTCTGCACGCTGGTCACAGTCACCAGCGCCCGCGGCTCGGCAGGTCAGCGGGTTACCGGGACCGCGGCTTCGGCCGGTGCGCATGCCTTCACGCGGTTTCGATGCGCGTCAGCCAAGCGCGTAGCCGAACCGCCCCGGCTTTGGCCCGTGGCGTGGCTCGCGTCCGGGCGCGGGCCCTGCCCGCGAGGACAGGTTCCCCAGCCGAAGCCGGTTCGAGGCCCGAAGGGCATGCCGGTGGAAAGCGACACGAAACAACCGCCTGCGACGCAGCAGACAAGCTTTGGTCTCTCATTTCACTACGCCGCGTTCAGACAGTTCGGCGTGGAGTTTGTGGGAACGTCCGCATACCTCAGTCCAGCTACGCCCCTTGTACCCGAGGGTGACTTCCACAGCCTCGCGGAGGTCTCCGCCCAATCGGCTGATCTCCAACAGATCGTCGAAGTCGGCTGGACGGTGGACCGCTTGGTCAACGGTGATTCGCTGCCGCGCATCTTCGTGTTTCACTGGATCAACGGAATCCCACAGTGCTACAACGCCTGTGGATATCAGCAGGTGTCAGCCATTTTCTATCCCGGTGGCGTCGTTAACCAACAGCTAGGTCCGCAGCAGTATGTGATCCAGTACTTCGGAGGAAACTGGTGGGTCGGCGTAGGTGGCGAATGGATGGGTTACTTCCCAGGGAGCCGATGGACGAGCCCTCCCTACACGGAACTTGGGGCTGCCCAATGGTTTGGCGAGGTCGGCGCGGGGACTACTCCTCCCTGCAGTCAAATGGGGACAGGAATCTTCGGCGCGGCGCCTGGAGCCGCGACAATTGCAAGCCCCATGTTCATTGACGCTAATGGCAACACAATTCCAGCAAGCGCAAGCTCTTACGAGAGCGATCCAGCGTTCTACACCGCTGACGGAGCCACCGGAGGGTATGGCGGTCCGGGAGCCTGCCTCCCTCAAGCACCTCCTCCTCCACCCCCACCGCCGCCTCCGCCTCCAGCGACTGCTCGTTGCCGGGTGCCGAGGGCGATCGGGCTGCGACCGGCATCGGCGCGAACTCGGATCAAAAGGGCGGGCTGCCGGGTCGGCCGCGTCCGCAGGGCCCGCTCACGGCGAATCGGCCGCGTCATCCGTCAGAGTCCGCGGCCGGGCGCGATCCGCCCGCGCGGCGCACGGGTCAACCTGGTCGTCGGCCGCAGGTAGCGGATCTCAACGGGGTTTCTTCGCAGCGGCTCGACGCAGGACGCGCTCGTCGCCGACTCGGCGAGTGAGGCCGTCGGCGTCGAAGCGCTCAAGCAGGAGCTGGGCCGGGCGGCGCGAGATGCCCATCAGGTCTCGGAAGCGGGCCAGTGTGATCTTGCCTGCGCTCTCACACTCCTCGATCAGGGTGCGCTTGGCCTCGTCGTACGCGCCGATCCCGAGCGCGAGGCCGTCTCCGACGCGAACGAGTCGGCCTTCGGCTTCGAGAAAGCGCGCCAGGTCGGCGTCGCCGACCTTCACCGGCTCGAGGCCGGCTTCCTCGAGCCTCGCCACGAGGGCGTCGGCGTCGGCTGCTTTCGCGCCGAGGGCGGCCGCTGCGCCCGGGAGATAAACCTTGCCGTCGCGCTGCTCGACCTCGAAGAGCGGCAAGATTGCCTCGGCCCACGCCGCGCTCGCAAGCAGGTCTCCCGCGGGAAGGCCGGGATCGAGCGGCGCAGCCTCCGCACGCAGGGTGAGTCGCGTTCTGGCCTCGCGGCGAGCCTGGTCGAGCCACTCTGACGAGAAGTGCCAGCCGTCGGCCTCCATGACGGCGCGCAGGCCATCGGCGAGCTGCGCAGGCGAAAGAAGTGCGCGCGCGCCGAGGTCGGCGGCGCGAACGGGCTCGTGGACGAGCGCTCGAACGATCGAGGCTGGATCGTCGGTCGCCAGCAGCTCGAGGCGCGTGAGGTCAGGCGCTCGCGGCGGCGCCGGGTCGAGAACACGGCCACCGCCGAGCGTCGTCGTGTCGCGCAGGACGACGTGGTCGCCGCGCGCGGCGACCACCGGAGTCGCGAGCCGAAGCTGGCCGAAGCGCTCGCCGACGCGGACGAGCCGGGCCGGGATCTCGGCCGTCCCATGGTGCACCTGGAGCCGCGCGTGGTCGGCGATCGGCTCCAGCTCCTCGAGCTCGACATCGAGCCGGTAGCTGACGGGGTACGAACCCGCCTCGATCAGCGCGTCGCCGCGCCGAAGTGCGTCCCGCTCGATGCCCGGGAGCGCGAGCGCGACACGCTGCCCGGCCTCGGCACGCTCCACCGGCTCGTCGTGCACCTGCACGCTGCGCACGCGGACGTCGAGCCCGGCCGGCTCGGCTCGAAGCTCGTCGCCGTCTCCGATCGACCCCGACCAGAGCGTCCCGGTGACGACCGTGCCGATTCCGCGAAGCGTGAACGCGCGGTCGACGAAGAGGCGAGTCGCGCCGAGCAATGCGGCGTGCACGTGGCTCTCCGCGGCTGCTTCGAGCGCGGCGCGGAGCTCGTCGATCCCGTCGCCCGTCTTCGCACTCACGGGAACGACCTCGGCGCCGGGGACGAGCTCCTGTGCCTCCGCGAGGACGAGCTCCAGCAGGGCCGGGTCGGCGGCGTCCGCCTTCGTGACGGCGACGACGCCTCGGTCGATGTCGAGCAGGCGCAGGATCGCCAGGTGCTCGTGAGTCTGAGGCCGAGCTCCCTCGGTCGCGTCGATCACGAGCAGGAAGAGGTCGATGCCGGTCGCGCCCGCGACCATGTTGCGGATGAATCGCTCGTGCCCGGGGACGTCGATGACGGACAGGCGCCGCCCTCCGGGAAGGTCGAGCGGCGCGTAGCCGAGGTCGATCGAGATCCCGCGCTCCTGCTCCTCGGGTAGCCGGTCTGTGTCCTTGCCCGTCAGCGCTCTGACGAGCCAGGTCTTGCCGTGGTCGATGTGACCCGCGGTGCCGACGGTCAGCGGCATCGGGCCTGGATCAAGCCGTCTTCGAGGCTCGTGGGCTCGAAGCCTCCGGCGTCGAGGAGCGCGCGCCACTGTGCTTCGTCGCGCTCGCGGCCGGCGAAGAGCGCCAGCACGAGCAGATCGAGCCACTTGCCACCGCCGGGCTCGTTGCCGGGCGGAACGACGGCCTCGAGGAGGATCAGGCGGGAGTCGTGCTGCGCTGCCGCATGGATCGTCCGCAGGATCGCCGCCGCGCTCTCGTCGTCCCAGTCGTGGAGGATCGTCGAGAGGACGTAGACGTCGCCTTCCGGAACGCGCTCGAAGAAGCTGCCTTCCACGAACTCGATCCTGTCGCCGAGCGCCTCCTCGTCGCGCACGGTCTCCGGCAGGTCGAAGACGATCCCGCGCAGGCCTGGCTGTCGGCGCAGCAACTCGACGAGCAGCGAGCCGTTGCCGCCCCCGACGTCGACGACTGTCTCATCGCCGTGCCAATCGACGCGGTCGAACCGCTCGACCCTTGCGCCCTTGCCCTGTTCCATCGCGCGGTCGAACACTTCGCGCTCGTCGGGATTCGCGGCGAGCCACGACCAGAAATCCGTGTCGTAGAGCTCGGGAAAGGCCGCCTTGCCCGACGCGTCGAGCCCGCCTGTGGCCTGGTAGAAGGCGCCGCCGAAGAGGTGCGCGAACGCCTTCCAGCCACTGTCGAGCAGCTGCTCCGACGCCGGCGTGTTGCAGAACGTGCCGGGCTCCTCTTCTTCGAAGATGCCGTCGCTCGCGAGGGCACGCAGAAGGCGTCGGAGCGTGTCCGGGTCCGCATCGACTTCGCGCGCGAGCTCTTCGACCGGGCGCGGCCCGTCGACGAGGGCTTCGGCGATTCCCAGGTCGGCCACGATCGCGAGAGCCCGCGAGCCGAGGGCTCCGCGGAGAACGTCCCAGAGTGCTGACTCGGGCGCGCGCGTGCTCATTCGCGGGCGGCGGCGAGCGCGGCGGCGACTTCGTCTGCCTCGGCGTCGCTCAGCGTCCGGCAGTCGAGGAGCAGTCGCCCGTCGCGCACCACGCCGATCACCGGCGGCTCGCCACCGCGCAAAGGCCCTGCGAGCTCTTCCTCGACGGCGCACGCGAAGCTCGGTAGCTCCGCGAGCGGGAGCGCGCCCCCGCCGATCCTGGCAACCGTCTCCTCCACCTCGCCGCCGACGAGCTCGGCGAGCCGCTCGGCCCGCGCTCGCACGTCCTCGACGCTCTCGCCGGCCATCCGCAGCACCGGCACTTCGCGCGCGGCCTTCGCGGGATCGAGATAGAGCATGAGCGTCCCCTCGAGTGCGGCGAGCGTCAGCTTGTCCGCCCGTACGGCCCTCTGCAGCGGGTGGCGGCGCAGCTTCTCGACGAGCTCGGCGCGTCCGACGACGATCCCCGCCTGCGGGCCGCCGAGCAGCTTGTCGCCGGAGAAGCAGACGAGGTCGGCGCCGGCCTCGAGGCTCTCCCGTACCGACGGCTCGTCCTCGACCCGCGCGAGCGCGCCCGACCCGAGGTCGTCCACGAGCGGGAGCCCGTGCCGTTTCGCAACCTTGGCCAGCTCCGCCACGGACGGAAGCTCGGTGAAGCCGACGACGCGAAAGTTCGACTGGTGCACGCGGAGCAGGACGGCCGTGTCCGGGCCGACCGCCTTGTCGTAGTCGGCAGCGCGCGTCCTGTTCGTCGTCCCGACCTCGACCAGGCGGGCTCCCGAGCGTGCGAGCACGTCCGGAATCCGGAAGCCGTCGCCGATCTCGATCAGCTCGCCGCGCGAGACGACCACCTCGCGTCCCTCCGCGAGCGCAGCGAGGGCGAGCAGCACCGCCGCCGCGTTGTTGTTGACGACGAGGGCTGCCTCGGCACCGGTGAGCCGCCGCAGCACGCCTGCGACGTGATCCTGGCGGGAGCCGCGCGCGCCGGTCGACAGGTCGTACTCGAGATTCGAGTAACCGCGCCCGACCTCGCTCACTCGCTCGAGCGCCGCCTCCGCCAGCGGGGCGCGGCCGAGGTTCGTGTGGACGATCACGCCGGTCGCGTTCAGAGCGCGCCGCAGCCGGGCTTCGCGCGCGGCTTCGAGCTCCTCCCGCATGCGCTCGGCGAGGTCGCCGGGCTCGGCGCCTGCTTGGATCTCCACGCGCGCGCGCGCGAGGACGATGCGAGCGGCCTGGACCGAGAGCGGATCCTCGCTTCCGCGGGCCAGCTCGTCGACCGACGGCAGGTCACGGAGGTTCACTGGGCGTCCGCCTTCCTCGGCTCGGCCGGCGTTTCGGTGCTGCGCGTCCCGTAGCTCTCGAGTACGTCCTGCACGGCTTCCTCGAGGTCGTCCGTGACGTAGAGGAGATCGAGATCTTCGGGCGAGATCATCCCGTCGGCGAGCATCTCTCCCTTAACCCAGTCGAGCATCTCGCCCCAGTAGTCGGTGTCGACTAAAACGACGGGGAAGTTCTCCGCCTTGCCCGTCTGGATGAGCGTCAGCGCCTCGAACAGCTCGTCGAGCGTGCCGAAGCCTCCGGGGAAGATGACGAATCCCTCCGCCGGCTTCACGAAGCACACCTTGCGCGCGTAGAAGTGCTTGAACGTGTAGCCGATGTCGATGTAGGCGTTCGAGCCCTGCTCGTGCGGAAGATCGATGTTGAAGCCCACCGAAAGCCCACCGCCTTCCTTCACGCCGCGGTTGGCCGCCTCCATCACACCCGGCCCTCCACCGGTGATCACCGCCCAGCCGGCCTCGCCGAACCGCCTTCCGACCTCGCGCGCGTCGCGATAGGACTTTGAGTCCTCGCGCACGCGCGCGGAGCCGAAGATCGAGACCGCGGGCCGGTCGATCTTGTCCACGGCCGCGAAACCGGCCCAGAATTCCCGTGCGATCGAGAGCACGTTCTCCGGTAACGCGCCCTGGTTGCTCGCGAGCAGCCGCTCGTCGTCCATTACTGAAGGAGCTTCTCGTCCACCTGCGTCGCGTTCATGCCGACCACGAGCAGGATCGCGAGCCCGAAGTAGAGGACGGCCATGATCACTCGTCGCCTCGGTGTGACCCGGTAGTAGGACTGCATCTCCGGATGGTCTCGCACCTTCCAGCGCTGCCAGAGCTCCATGCCGGAGAAGAGCAGGATGATGATCAGGATCGGGTTCGGGAAGAGGAAGACGAGCCCGAGCAGCGCCACGAAGCCGACGACCCAGAGCGCGGGGTGGAGCGCGCCGACGATTCGGCCGCCGTCCAGTGGGACGATCGGCAACAGGTTGAACAGGTTGATGAGGAAGCCGAGGAAGGCCAGCGCACGCAGGTGATTTGAATTGTTCACCTCGCCCGCCATCCAGATCGCCCCCGCGCCGGCTGTTCCGACGATTGGCCCGGCGATCGCCACCTTCGCCTCGTTCCAGGCGTCCTGAGGCATTTCCTTCATCGTGATCATCGCCCCGAGGAACGGGATGAAGAGAGGCGCGCTCACCGGCAGTCCCTGGCGCTTCGCTTCCAGTACGTGGCCCATCTCGTGCACGAAGAGCAGGACGATGAGGCCGATCCCGAACCACCAGCCGCCGTACCAGACGTAGAACGCGGCCGAGACGAACATGGAGAGGAGGAACTTGCCCTTGAGCAGGACGCCTCCGTACTTGATGACGAGCAATCCCAGCGCGATCAGTGGCGCGAAGAGCTTGCGGAGGATGGGGAAACGAGGCTCGTGGCGGACGGGCGCGGGCGGCTCGTAGTAGGCCTCGGCCAGGCGGGCGCGCTCTTCTGGGGTGAGCTCGGTCACAAGACTCATGGTACCCCTGGGCCTCGGGGGCAACTCTGTGCCGAAAGTGCGCGGAGTTCGACGTGCCGGGCACCGCCGAGCGCGGCAGCCTGTAGTTGAGGAGACCGACTCGTCCCAACCATCGAGGAGGTCATTCGTGCGGAAAGCTCGAACCATCGCCATGCTCGCCGGAACCGCGCTCGTGCTCACCGCGCTCGCGGCCGGTCCCGCCGGCGGCGCGGCCAGGCGCTCGATCGCCGCGTTCGCGGCCAACGCCGGTGCGGTGAACGGCATCAAGGCATCGCGCACGCCGAGGCCCGGCCGGCTCGTTTCCCTCGGCCGCAATGCGAAGTTCCCGGCCTCGGTCGTGCCGATCCAGCGCGGCGCCCGCGGGGCCACCGGGCCGCAGGGGCCGGCCGGTCTCTCCGGTCCGGCGGGGCCACAGGGCCCGGCAGGAGCACCCGGCGCCGCAGGGCCGGGCGCGGCCAAGCTGAGCCTCGACGTCCCCGTGAACACGCCTGCGGCGACCGTGCTCACGTTCGGCGGCCTGATCCTGAGAGCCGCTTGCTCCAGCGCGGGCGACATGACGATCACCGCGCGGTCCACGCTCGACAACGCCCGCGTCCACGTCGCAGGCGTCGACGACACCGAGGCGTTCTTCCGAGAGGACGACGACCTCGATGCAAGCTCGGACTACGACGTCCTCGGCGCCAACGACGACGACGTCGCGGGCACGATCGTCTTCCGCACGCCGACGGGAACCTCCGTCGTCAGCGTGTCCTTCCTGGCCGAGGAGTACTCGCTCGGCGGCACCGGCCGCTGTCAGTTCGCCGGCACCGGAGTGGTCGCCCAGTAGAACGCCGGCACGTTGGGGACGGGGCCTTCGGGTCCCGTCCCCAGGGCGTCTCAAACCTTGTGAAAACTGCCTGAACGGGCTAACGTCAGGCGCTAACTGCTTTCCGAAAAACGAGGGGGAGACTCGATGGGCGGAGACAAACGGCGAAAGCCGCGCATTGCGCTCGGCGCAGCGCTTGCACTGGGCGCGTTGATGGCGGGCGCAGCACCTGTTCTGGCGACGAAGGGCTCGGTCGAGCGATTCACGGCCGCACCAATCGAGGCCAAGGTCATGGACCAGCTCGCCGCAAACGGCGAGGCCTCGGTCGCCATCTACCTGAAGGACCAGGCCGATCTGAGCGCTGCCTACGGCATGGGCGAGGATGCCCGCGGCCGCTACGTCTACAAGACTCTGAGAAATCACGCCGCTCGCACGCAGGCGCCGCTCAAGGCCCTGCTTACTTCTCGCGGCGTCTCGTACAAGTCGTTCTGGGTCGCAAACGTGGTCTTCGCCACGGGCGACCGCTCGCTGATCGAGACTCTCGCCGCGCGCTCGGACGTGGAGACGATCGAGTCGAACGCGAAGTCCAGGTGGCTCCAGACCGAGACGGCAGCCCCGGACGTGAAGGACTCACCCGACACGGTCGAGCCCGGCGTCAACCAGGTGCATGCTCCCGGGATGTGGGCGCTTGGCCACACCGGACAGGGCATCGTGATCGCCAACCAGGACACCGGCGTCCGGTGGAGCCATAACGCGCTCAAGCCGCACTACCGCGGCTGGGACGGGTCGAACGCCAATCACAACTACAACTGGCACGACTCGATCCACACCGGCGGCGGCTCGTGCGGAGCGAACACCATCGTGCCCTGCGACGACAACGGCCACGGCACCCACACGACAGGTACGACCGCGGGTGACGACGGCTCTCCTGGGCCGAACCAGGTCGGCGTCGCTCCGGGTGCCAAGTGGATCGGCTGCCGGAACATGGACCAGGGAGTCGGGACTCCGGCGACCTACACGGAGTGCTTCCAGTTCTTTATCGCGCCGACAGACCTGAACGGTGGGAATCCGGACCCGTCGCTCCGTCCGCACGTGATGAACAACAGCTGGACGTGCCCGCCGAGCGAAGGCTGTGCGCCCACGACGCTGCAGACGATCGTCGAGAACACGGAAGCCGCCGGCATCATCGTGGAAGCCTCCGCAGGCAACGGCGGCCCGGGCTGCAGCACCGTTGCGGATCCGCCCGCGATCTATGCCGCGTCGCTCTCGACCGGCGCGCTCACGACGAGCACGATGAGCGTCGTAGGCTTCAGTAGCCGCGGCCCGGTCACGACCGACGGCTCCGGCCGCATCAAGCCGGACCTCGTCGCACCGGGCACGAACACCCGCTCTTCGACTCGAACGAGCGACAGCTCCTACGGGGCCTCGAGCGGCACGTCGATGGCCGGTCCGCACGTCGTCGGCGTCGTTGCTCTGCTCTGGTCGGCTCGCCCCGACCTGGTCAGGAACATCGCCGCAACGAAGGCGCTCCTGGCGGGCACCGCCAACCCGAACGTGACGGCGAGCAACGGGACCGAATGCGGCGGCATCAGCCAGGTGCCCAACAACCACTTCGGCCACGGCCTGGTGGACGCGACGGCTGCGTACAACGGCGGTCTTGTCGGAACGGTCGGTCCGGGCAACACGATCGACCTGAAGCACGCAGACGGAACACCCGTGACTTCGCTTCCGGCCGGGGAGTACACGATCCTCGTCCGCGATCTCGCGAACATCCACAACTTCCACCTGTTCGGCCCGGGCGGCGTCGACGAGTTGACCGATGTCGTTGGGACGGGTGAGGTGAGCTGGACTGTGACCTTCGTCGCGGGGGAGTACACGTACCAGTGCGATCCGCACAGCACGAGCCTGTTCGGCAACTTCACCGTAACCGGCGGTCCGCCTCCGCCTCCGCCACCTCCCCCGCCACCTCCGCCGCCTCCGCCTCCGCCACCGCCACCACCACCACCGCCTCCACCGGTTCCACCACCACCTCCGCCTCCACCACCGCCACCTCCGCCTCCGCCTCCGCCACCTCCGCCACCTCCGCCGCCACCACCGCCTCCGCCACCGCCACCGCCGCCGCCACCTCCGCCACCGGCACGCTGCCGGGTGCCGAGGGTGATCGGCCTGAGGCTCGTTCAGGCACGGGCTCGGATCCGCAGGGCCCGCTGCTCCGTCGGCCGCGTCCGCCGCGCTCGCTCCAGGCGAGTCGGCCGCGTGATCGCTCAGAGCCCGAGGCCCGGCGCCGTCAGGGCGCGCGGCTTCAGGGTCAACCTGGTGGTCGGCCGGCGCTAACGCGCTAATAGAAACGACTGCACGGGAGGGCCTCCGCTAAGGGGGCCCTCCGTTTTTCTGGTCGCGAGTTTCAAAACGCTTGACCTTCACGCCGACCGGCCCGCCGCCGCCTCCTCCTCCTCCACCGCTGCCTCCCCCTCCTCCTCCACCACCGCTCCCGCCACCGCCTCCTCCGCCGGCGCCTTTGCCACCGCCGCCACCGCCGCCACCGCCACCTCCGCCGCCCGCGGTTGCGCGCTGCAAGGTGCCGCGGGTGATCGGGCTGCGACTCGCGACCGCGCGGACACGGATCCGTCGCGCGCGCTGCTCGGTCGGAAAGGTCAGGCGCGCCCGCTCAAAGCGAGTCGGACGAGTGCTCTCTCAGAGCCCGCGGGCGGGCTCGTTGCGCGTGCGAGGCGGCAAGGTCAACCTCGTCGTCGGCCGCCGCTAGGATCCGCGGCCGATCCACTCCTCGCCGCCCTCGTAGACCTCCTTCTTCCAGAGCGGGACTCGTGCCTTGAGAGCCTCGATCACGTCGGCGCACGCCGCAAGCGCGTCCTGGCGATGCGGCGCCGAGACCGCGATCGCGACGCTCGTCCCGCCGACTTCGACCCGTCCCGTCCGATGCGCGATCGCCACCTTGCACAGGTCGTAGCGCTCCTGAACGTCGTCGGCGATCTCGGCCATGACCTGCTCGGCCATGTCTTCGTAGGCCTCGTACTCGAGCGCGATCACCTCGCGGCCGCGTGACTGGGCTCGAACGGTGCCGATGAAGGTCGCGATCGCACCGGCCCGCTCGTCCACGACCTCGACGACGACGGCCGTCAGGTTCACCGGCCCCTCGGTCAGCCGGAACGCGCCGCCCGAGACGGGCGGGATCAGCGCTACCTCGTCGCCGTCTGCGAGAGGCTGCTCAGGCTCCGCGTAGGCGCGGTTGACCGCGTAGAGAAGCCCTGGCGGCTCAGCTCCCAGCTCGAAGCGCCGGCCAAAGATCGGCGACCGAAGCTCCCTCCGGCAGCTCAACCTCCTGCTGGCCCGCAACCGGCCTGCTCGCGCAGACCGGCAAAGAGCCTGACGACGACCAGCACAGGCGTAGCGTACGGCGACCGGACTGAGATAGTGGGGCCGCCGTCATTTCTCGACTTCCGAGGGAGGATCATGAAACACCTAGCCAGATTTAGGCCTTCGCCGGCAATGGTCGTGGCCTGCCTTGCACTCTCCGTCGCGCTCGGGGGAACGAGCGTTGCGGCGATTCAGGCACTGCCGAGAGACAGCGTCGGCGCAAAGCAGCTCAAGAGGAACGCCGTCACCGGGCCCAAGATCAAGGCAAATGCGGTCACCGGTGCAAAAGTCGCTGCGAACTCGTTGACCGGCGCCGACATCAACGAGGCGCGCCTCGGCAAGGTTCCCGCAGCGGCCACGGCCGATACGGCCAACCCGATCGGTGGCGCGGGCGGCGATCTCGCCGGCACCTACCCCAACCCGACCGTCGCCGCCGGTGCGATCACGACGTCGAAGATCGGGGCGATCCCGCAGGCCCGTCTCGAGAAGTCGTTGGGCCAGGCGATTCCCGGCACAGAGTCGATCGTTCCGCTGACCTGGGATGTGCAGAGGTACAACGTCGGCGGCATGTTCAATCCAGCCACTCCGGATCGGCTCGTCGTACAGGTCCCAGGCGTCTACGCCATCGATGCGGGAGCCCGGTGGGTTGGGAACCTGACGGGGTACCGATTCGTCGCGGTCTGCCTGAACGGAGGCGGCGCAGACACCTGCGGTGCCGCGAACAACGTCGCGGTCAGTGAGTACGCGACGAACCACAACCCGGGAGTCGGGGTCGTCAGGTTGACCCAGCAGACTGTCTCGACGCAGATCAAGCTCGCCGCTGGCGACGTCATCCAAGTCGTCGTCACTCAGAACACCGGCGCCAACCTCACCGTCGACGGGCTGCCGGCCACGAACTTCGCCATGACCTGGATCGGGAACGGCTAAGCGCCTACTCGATCGAGCTCGCAGCAAGAGAGCCCGCCAACCCGCGCCTAGGCCTGATCGACGACGCGACTGGGATAGTGTACTCGTCGTCAACTCCGTCGAATCAGAGGAGGAACATGAAGCATCTACGCCGGACCACGCCGTCGCCGGCGATGGTCGTCGCGTGCATCGCACTCACCGTCGCCCTCGGCTGGGACGAGCTACGCGGCGATCAAGCTGCCGAAGAACAGCGTCGGCACGAAGCAGCTCAAGAAGAACGCCGTCACCGCGCTCGAAGGTGAAAGCCAACGCCGTCACCTGGCGCGAAGGTGCGCGAACAACGCGATCTGACGGGCGCCGACGTGCATCGAGTCGAGCCTCGGGCAAGTGCCTTCGGCGGCGAGCGCAGCCACCGCGGCCAACGGCCGGCACTGCTGCGCCGAGCGGCGCCGCCGGCGGCAGCCTGGCCGGAACCTATCCGGCTCCGTCCCTTGCCGCGAACGGCTGTCACGTCCGCCGCGGTCATCGATGCCGCTCAGGCCACGCGGGCTCCGAAAAGCTGACATCGCGGGCAGTCACGACCTACAGCAACCGTTCGAGCCCGACCGAACATCCGGCCGGGTTCTTGCGCCTCGGACTCGGTGAGCATCGCGGGAGCTGTCAACAACGAGGTGGTCGATCGCGCCACTCCCGTCGAACACGGTCTGGAGAAACCTGATGTACGCGGCTTGGTTGGCTCAGACCGACCTGGTCTCGCTCAGGCTCTGCAATCCGACGGGCGCGGCCATTGAGGGTTCCCGCGCTGCCTTTCCGACTTCGCTGCTGATTCGGTGACTAGCTCGAGGCCAGGTCTTGCGCGACGCATAGCGCGAGGCCTGGCTCTTCGCTTTCGTCAGCAACGTCACGTAGATTGGGTCGTGGCGACCGACTGAAGAAGGGCGCGAGACCGACTCCGGAATCGAGATCAAGCCGGTCTACACGGACGAGGACGTCGCGGAGCTCGAGCTCGAGCTGCCCGGCGAGTTCCCGTTCACGCGCGGCCCGTACAAGGACATGTACCGCGGGCGGCCGTGGACGATCCGGCAATACGCGGGCTTCGCGTCGGCCGAGGAGACGAACGCCCGCTTCCGCTACCTGCTCGAGCGCGGGCAGACCGGCCTCTCCGTCGCGTTCGACCTGCCCACGCAGCTCGGCTACGACTCCGACGACCCGCGCGCCGAGGGCGAGGTGGGGCGGACCGGCGTCGCCATCGACTCGCTCGCCGACATGGAGCTCCTCTTCGACCAGATCCCGCTCGGCGAGGTCTCGACCTCGATGACGATCAACGCGCCGGCGGCGATGCTCCTCCTGCTGTACGAGCTCGTGGCAGAAGGCCAGGGCGTGCCGGGCGACAAGCTGCGCGGCACCGTCCAGAACGACATCCTCAAGGAGTACTGCGCCCGCGGGAACTACATCTTTCCGCCGCGGCCGTCGATGCGCCTCACGACCGACCTCTTCGCCTACGCGAGCGAGAAGCTGCCGAACTGGAACACGATCTCGATCTCGGGCTACCACATCCGAGAGGCGGGATCGACTGCGGTCCAGGAGCTCGCGTTCACGCTCGCGAATGGCATCGCCTACGCGCAGGCGGCGGTCGACGCGGGACTCTCACCGAACGACTTCGGCGAGCGGCTCTCCTTCTTCTTCAACGCGCACAACCACTTCTTCCAGGAGGTCGCGAAGTTCCGTGCAGCACGGCGGCTCTGGGCGGAGATCATGCGCGAGCGCTTCGGGGCGACGAACCCGAAAGCCCAGGCTCTGCGCTTCCATGCGCAGACGGGCGGCTCGACGCTCACGGCGCAGCAGCCCGAGAACAACATCGTGCGGGTCGCGATCCAGGCGCTCTCGGCGGTCGCCGGCGGCGCGCAGTCGATCCACACGAACGCCTTCGACGAAGCGCTTGCGCTCCCGACCGAGCATTCCGCGAAGATCGCCCTCCGCACCCAGCAGCTGCTCGCGCACGAGGCGGGCGGGACGGACACGGCCGACCCCTTCGGCGGCGCCTACTTCATCGAGGCTCTGACGGACGAGCTCGAGGCGGCCGCCCGCGAGCTGATCGAGCGGGTGGACGAGGTCGGCGGCGCGGTCGAGGCGATCGAGCAGGGCTTCGTCCAGCGGGAGATCGAGGACGCGGCGTACAAGCACACCGCCGACGTCGAGGCCGGCGAGAAGGTGATCGTCGGCGTCAACCGCTACCGGGAGGAGGAGGCGGAGCCGATCGAGCTGCACAAGCTCGACCCCGACGCGGAGCGCCGCCAGCTCGAGCGCACGGCGAAGGTGCGGGCGGAGCGGAACGCGGACGAGGCGACTAAGGCGCTCGCGGAGGTGCGCCGGGTCGCTGAGAGCGGCGAGAACCTGCTGCCGCCGATGCGCGAGGCACTGGGGGTCAACTGCACCGTCGGCGAGATCTCGAACGAGCTGCGCGAGGTGTTCGGCACGTACGACGCGCAGCGGTCATGAAGTCCGCTAGATCGTCTTGAGAATCCTGCTCGTCTCCCAGATGTATCCGGGGCCGGACGACCCGGACCTCGGCGCCTTCGTGCAGGGAATCGAGCGCGCGCTCGCGGAGCGCGGGCACGAGATCGAGCTCGCCGTCGTTCGTGGGCGCGGCGGCGGGAAGCGGCGGCACCTGCGTCTTGCGCGCGAAACCGCGCGCGTGACGGGCCGCTTTCGCCCGGAGGTCGTCTACGCCCACTTCCTCGTCCCGACCGGGCTCTCCGCGGCGCTCTTCGGGCGAGCACCTCTTGTCGTCACCGCTCACGGACGCGACGTCCGCAACATCGGCGCCTATCCTGGCATCGCGGCCGCCACGCGCTTCGTCGCGCGGCGCGCCTCGTCGCTCATCGCCGTCTCGGACTACCTTCGCCGCGAGCTCGAGGGGAAGATCCCCGAGGCTCGCGGGAAAACCGAGGTCGTCGACTGCGGCGTCGACCTCACCCTCTTCGCGGGGTCTGACCCCGTAAAGTTAACGGGGTCAGACCCTGTTAAGAGTCCTGCAAACGGGCCTGTTTTTGTTTGCGTCGGCAGCCTGATCGAGCGCAAGAACGTCGTCCGCCTGGCGGATGCCTTCGCGAGCCTCGGGACCGGCCGCCTGGTCTTCGTAGGCGACGGGCCTCTGCGCTTGGAGCTCGAAGGCCGCCCGAACGTCGAGGTCACGGGCCGCGTCTCGCACGAGCAGGTGCCGCGCTACCTCGCCGAGGCGACCGTCCTCTGCCAGCCGTCCACGATCGAGCCGTTCGGCCAGGCGCTTCTGGAGGCGATGGCCTCCGAGCGCTCGGTGGTCGCAACGCGCATCGGGGGGCCGCCCGAGTTCGTGACGCCTGAGGCCGGCGTTCTCGTCGACCCTCTCGACACGCCGGCTCTCGCCGATGCGATGAAGCGAGCCGCCGCCCTACCGAGCCCGAACCCGGCGGCGAGGGCCGCCGCGGCCGAGCACGACGTCAGACGTCAGGCGGAGAAGATCGAGACGATCCTGGAAAGAGCCGCTCGAGATCGGCCAGCCTGATCTCGACGAGCGGGCGCACGCTCTCCTCGAGCCCCAGCTCGCGCGCGAGGTCCAGGGCCTGCTGGTAGCTCTCTCGCGCCTTGTGCGGCGACACGCCCTGTTTCAGCCGGTTGTCGCCGGTGACCAGAAGCTTCTGAATCCGTTCCCGAGACTCGGGGCTACTCACAAGGAGAGACTAGCTTTGGCACTAATCGGGTAACCCCTCGACTGACGGAAGCTGCTATTCGCCCCCCCGCACCCCCAATCCGTGTGCTGATCGCCGACGACGAGCCGCTCTTCATAGAGTCGGTCGAAGCGCTGCTGGCCGGCGACGATCGCCTCGAGGTGGTGGGCACGGCGACGGATGGCAAGAAAGCCGTCGACCTCGGGCTCTCGCTGGCACCGGACGTCATGCTGATGGACATCTCGATGCCGAAGCTCGACGGCATCGAGGCCGCGCGCAGGATTCGCCTGCACCATCCACGAGCCTGCATCCTCGTGCTCACCGGCTCCAGCGTCTCCGCCGACATCGACCGTGCCCGCGAGGCCGGAGTCGCTGCCTTCCTCACGAAGGACCGGCTTGGAAGCCAGCTCGTGGACGCGATCCTCGATCTGGGCGGTCGTTAGCTACCCTGTTTAGGTGCTTCCGCTTCTCGCATTCGTCAACGATTTCGGCCAGCCGGCTTTCGTCTTCTTTCACTTCATGACGGCGATCGGGCTCGTCGGGCTCGTGCTGATGCACTCGGGCCGCGACGCCGGGATGGCGGGGATGGGCTACGTGCCCCAGTCCCAGGGCGGGACTCACATCGTCGAGCGGAACCTGACACGCCTGACGGTCGCGGTCGGGATTCTGTTCTTCATCAACACCATCGTCCTCTACCACCTGCTCGGGTAACTACTAGATCCCGGGGCCGGACCCGGTGCCCGTGATGTGGAAGCGGCCGGTGGCGATCGCCGGCACGCGCGCCGCGTGCGGGAAGCGGTCGTCGTAGAGCTCGTTCATGTTCATGAGCAGGGGCTCGCGCGCCAGGCCCCGTACCTCGCCCAGGACGTCGGCCATCGGCACCGTGAAGCGGAGGTTCACGAGCGGCTCGGCCACCTTGCCGTCCCGGATCCGGAACGTTCCGTCCCGGGTCATCCCCGTCAGGACGCCGCCGCGAGGATCGATGACGCTCAGGTAGTGGAGACGGGTGACGTAGATCCCGTCGCCCACGAGCTCCGCGAGCTCCTCCAGCGAGGCCGCGTCGCCGCCGGCCATCGAGAACGCAGTCGGCAAGGGGCCGAAGAAGCGCCACGCATCAGGCGACGCATGGCCGGTCGAGACGCGGCCGTTGCCCGCCTTGGCCGCGCTCCCGCGATCCCAGACGACGTCGCGCGCGACCCCGGCCTCGACGAGCTCGACCCGCTCCTTGGGCGTGCCCTCGAAGTCGAACCGCTTCGGCATGTTCGTCTCGTCGAGAGCGTCGTCTGAGATCGACACCTTCTCGTCGAAGACCCGCTCTCCGATCCGGCCGCAGAAGTAGCTCCGCTCCTCGAGGAAGCCCTGTGCCCCGAGCGAGTCGTACGAGAACCAGCGCAGCAGCTCGGCGACGGCGTACGGCTCGAGGACGGCGGCGTAGTGGCCGGCCTCGATCTCCCCGGCTCCGCGGGTGCGAGCCGCCTTGGCCGAGGCCTCGCGGGCCGCTGCGGCGGGATCGACGTCCGCCAGCCGCCAGTGAGTCTGCTCTGCCCAGCCGGAAGCCCCGTCGACGGCTGCGAGGCAGAGCGCGTTCGCGTCGGTGAGCGCCTGGTCAGCGACGAGCCCGGTCGAGGACGCGAGTGCGATCTCGGTGACGCCGCTCGTGAAGTACCCGTAGAGCTCGAAGTCGCCCGCAGCTTCGATCGCGACGCCGGCGAGCCGCGCCTGGTCCTCGGGACCGAGCGAGGCCGTCTCGTCGTCGAAGGCATCGACGTCTGGATACTCCGCGGGCGGAGCGAGGCCGGGGAAGTCGGGATCTGCCCGCGCCTGGTCGGCGCCCTCGCCGGCCCTCTTGGCGAGGTCGGCAAGCCCGTCGACACGGTTCGTCGCGGCCCAGCCGACGCGCCCGTCGCGGACGATGCGCAGGCGAATGACCGCGTTGTCGATCAGCGTCGGCTGGTGGACGATCGACCCGGCGAAGCGCGCGACACCAGAGCGCTCCGCGTGGACGAGCACCTCCGCTTCGTCGCCTTCTGCGGCGCGCAGGGCCTCCTCTGCGAGATCAAGCGCCCTGCTCAACCGGAGACGCCCACCTCCACGTCACGGAACCGCGCCGGCGCGGCGCCGTGCGAGACATGGGCTTCCTGGCCGGGTTGGCCCTTGCCGCAGTTCGTCAGGCCGAAAAGCTGCCACTCGTCGGGGCCGGCCACACCGTCGAGCTTGCCCCAGAAGACCGGCGTGACGCCCGTATAGGTCGCGTCCCGCAGCATCCGTCCGAGCTTGCCCTTCTTGATCTCCCAGGCGATCTGCGTCCCGAACTGGAAGTTCAGCCGCTTGTCGTCGATCGACCAGCTCTTGTTCGTCTCGAGGTAGAGGCCGTCGTCGACGTCGGCGAGGAGATCCTCGAAGGTGCCCTCGCCCGGCTCGAGATGGAGGTTCGTCATTCGCACGAGCGGCATGCGGGCCCAACCGTCCGCCCGCATCGAGCCACCCGCGCCGGCGCCGATCCGCGCAGCGGTCTCGCGAGACGTGAGGAAGCCGCGAAGGACGCCTTCCTCGACGATCGCTTCTCGCTGTGCCGGCACGCCTTCGTCGTCGAAGGCGAAGGTGCCGAGACCGAGCGGCGTCGTCGCGTCGGAGACGATGTTCATCTGCGACGAGCCGTAGCGGAGGTTGCCGAGGTCGTCCGGCGAGAGGAAGCTCGTCCCCGCGTATGCCGCCTCGGTGCCGTAAACGCGGTCGAGCTCCGTCGGATGGCCGACCGACTCGTGCACCTGCATGATCGTTTGCTCCGGAGACAGGATGACCGTCGTCCGGCCGGAGGGGCATTCGTCGGCGCTGAGTAGTGCGACGGCCTGCTCGCCGACGCGTGGCGCCTCGGTATCGAGGTTCATTCCCTCGACGTACTCCCAGCCGCCCTGGGCGCTGACGCCGGCGTGTTGGCTCGGGTAGCTCCGGATCTGGGAGACCTCGCCGGCGCTCGCGTACGCGTCGATGCCGCCGCCGCATTCGAAGAGGTCCTGCTCGATCGCGGCCCCGTCCGAGGAGACGAGGAACTTGTGCTCGCGCTGGGCGCGGACCATCGCCTGGGTCACCTTGACCTCCGGCAGGCGCATGCCCTCCTCTGCGCGGAGGCAAAGATCGACCTTCTCGGAGAGCGGCACGTCGAAGGGGTCGCGCTCGAGGGGCGTCCTGTAGTCGCCGCTCTGCGGGTCGATCGGCAAGAGCGAGGTCTCGTGCCGGCCGGGGGCCGCCTTCGCGAACGCCGTCGCCCGTAGCGCTGCTTCTCGGGCTGCCGCCTCGTCCAGCCGGCCCTCGCCGGCGAATCCCCACGCGCCGTCGACGAGGACGCGGACGCCGATGCCCTCGCTCTCGGCGTCGCTCAGGTCGTCGACCTGGAGGTTCTTCGTGACCACGTGCTGGCGCCGAAGGCTGACAGCGCGCGCGTCGGCATACGAAGCTCCGGCCCCAAGAGCTGCATCGACTGCTGCCTCAGCCAGCGCCTTCACGTCGATACCCTAATCGCGTGGCTAGACTGGCCCGCGCGCGCTGGTGGCGGAATTGGTAGACGCGCAAGGTTGAGGGCCTTGTGGGGTTAATACCCCGTGGAGGTTCAAGTCCTCTCCAGCGCACTGGAACCCCCGAGAGGGGGTTTCGCGTTCTGGCAGGATCTTGACCCTTGCTCGTTCTCTGGCCTCTCGCTCTTGCCGGTGCAGTCGTAGTCGTCGTGAAGAGCCGTCAACGCGGCCTCGGGAACAGAGGCTGGCGGTGGTCTTTTGCTTGGGCGGTTGCCGGCGCGCTCGCTGTTCTCAGCGTGGTGACGGACATCGGCGTCGCGCTGTATTTCTTCCCGGCGGCTGTCTTCGCGACCTTCTGGCTCGCCCTGCACGCGCCCTATAACCGGGAAATGGCGGGTTTCCTGGTGGGAGCCGCCGCTACCCTGGTCGCGTTCCTGGCAC
The DNA here is from genome assembly GCA_963827725.1 of uncultured Actinomycetes bacterium. Taxonomy (GTDB): domain Bacteria; phylum Actinomycetota; class Thermoleophilia; order Gaiellales; family Gaiellaceae; genus VAXT01. The sequence goes on from CAWHBM010000001.1 coordinate 539,781, forward strand.
TTTCCTAGCGATACGAACGCGCGTTCTTGACGTCGTCCGCGGCTGCCGCTAGCCTGATCGAACACATGTTCGCGGAAGGAGAACCCGTGCTGACCGACAGGCAGCGTCAGATTTTCGACTTCTTGACGAAGTACGTGGACGGCCACGGCTATCCGCCGACCGTTCGTGAGATCGGCGAGGCCGTCGGGCTCGCTTCGCCCTCCACGGTGCACGCGCACCTTGCGAACCTCGAGCGCGCGGGCTTGCTGAAGCGCGACCCGACGAAGCCGCGCGCGATCGAACTGTTCCGCGAGCCGCAGGCGGCTCCGCCGGCGCCCGACGTCCACAAGCTTCCGCTGGTCGGCGACATCGCCGCCGGTGGGCCGCTCCTCGCCGAGGAGAACATCGAGGACTACCTCGCCGTGCCCGAGCCGTTGTCGAAGGGCGGGGAGGAGTTCCTCCTGCGCGTGAAGGGCGACTCGATGGTGAACGCGGGCATCCTCGACGGCGATTTCATCGTCGTCCGCCGCGAGCAGGACGCGCGCAACGGCGAGATCGTGGTCGCGCTCGCGGGCGAGGACGAGTCTTTGAACGAGGCGACCGTGAAGCGATTCTTCCGCGAGGACGGGCGCGTGCGGCTCCAGCCCGAGAACGATGCGCTCGAGCCGATCTACGCGGAGCACGTCCAGATCCTCGGCAAGGTGATCGGAGTCTTCAGGCAGCTGTGAGCGTGGAGGCGCTGAACCGGAGCCTCGAGCAGGAGCTCTTCGCGCTTGCTGCGAGGCGCCAGCCTGGAGTGCCTCGTCTGCGGGGAGTTCGTGCTTCGGCGCGCGGGGAGCATCGCGTGCTGCCGAGTGCGAGACCGTTTTCGAGAGCGCCGAGGGAACGCGGCTACAATTGACCTTGCAGGCCGGGTGACCGCGAGCCGTTCGCGGCTCGAGGAAAGTCCGGACACCGAAGGGCAGGACGCTGGGGAAACCCCAGGCGGCGAAAGCCGACGAAAAGTGGCACAGAAAGGAGACCGCCGGCAGCGACAAACTCTCCGGAGACGCTGACGGTAAGGGTGAAACGGTGGGGTAAGAGCCCACCAGCGCTGTGGCGACACAGTGGCTAGCCAAACTCCGTCCGGTGCAAGGTGAAACAGGCTCCGATGACGCTGCCCGCCGAGGAGCCGGGTACGCCGCTCGAGCCGTCGGGCAACCGGCGGCCTAGAGAGATGGTCACCCTCGACAGAATCCGGCTTACAGGCCTGCTACTTCGAAGCCCCGCGAAAGCGGGGCTTCGTCATTTCCGGGGAGCCGCAGCCTCCGCGTTCGGCGCCGCGCCCTCGTCCTCTTGGCGTTTCTTCCACGCGGCTACTCCCGGTCCGAGCCCGAGGTCGCCGTGGGTGATGCCGATGCACAGATCCATGACGACTGTGAGGCCGCCTGCTTCAGCGATCTCGCGGGCTTCGTCCGAAACGATCCCGGTCTGCAGCCAGAGGCAGCGCGCGCCCATCTCGATCGCGGCCTGAGCAATCGCGGGCGCCTCGTTCGCCGGCCGGAACACGTCCACGATGTCGACGTCGTCCGGGACCTCGCCGAGTGAAGGGAAAGCAGGCTCGCCGAGAATTTCGCTCTCGTTCGGATTGACCGGCACGATCCGGTAGCCATGAGCCTGCATGTACGCGGGCACGACCGCCGAGGGCTTCGGCCAGCGCGAATCCGGCGAGCAGCCGACGACGGCGATCGTCTTCGCCTCAGCGTAGAGCTGGGCGCAGATCGTCCGGCGAGGGCGTCATGCCACGGGCTCGCGCACGAGGCCCTCGAGGAGGCTCTCGAGCTCGGCGCGGTGCTCGTCGGTGCGAAAGTCGTGCATGAAGGCGGGTGGCAGCAGGTGCTCGGTGACGCGCCCTTTGCGGCGCACGTAGACGGCCGGCTGGAGGTTGTCATCCGGATCGGTCTCGACGGTGATCGCCACTGCCGCGATTCCTCCGGCGTCGATGAACGGGGCGAGCGGCAGGATGCCCTCGTCGCGAATCCCCTCCTTCTCGTCGAGGCTGACCACTCGCGCCAAGTGCGACTGCTGGCGCCAGAGCGCGCCTTCGTTTGTCACCTGCTCGAGCAGGTACGGGATGACCTCGTCCTCCTGGATCTCCGGCCTGGGCGGCTCGACGCCGAGCCTGCGGCCGATCTCGACTGCCTGCACGCACGCGTTGTGACGGAAGCCTCCAACGGACGCCGACCCTGTGGGGAAGCCGTACTTGCGCAGGCCGACCTGCCCCTGGGTCGTCGCTCCGGCGAAGAAGATCCCGGGCACGCTCGTGCTCTCCCAGAACGGGCGTCTGGGTTGGAAGGCGGTCCTTGTAGAACGTCTCGACTCCCAGTTCTCGCAGGTCGCCGAGCGGCGTGCCGAACCCGGTCGTCGCGATCACCTCGTCCACGTCGAAGACCATCGAGCCAGGCGTCGTCGTCCCCTCCGCATGGACCCGCCAGCCGTCGGAGGTCTGCTCGATTCGATCGATCGCACAGTCGATGACGAAGCTGCCGCCGCCGAAACAGTGGTCCTCGAAGACCTCGAGGTAGCGCGCGCGCGGTGGGGTCGGAACTCCGGTGACGATCGAGGGACGCACGTGGTGCGGCGAGCCGAGAATGAGCTGCGCGGCCCACGGGAGGAGCGAGTCGGCGATCTCGAACGCCGAGTTGCGCTTGCCGATGATGAAGATCTTCTTGCCCTCGAAAGACTCCGCCGTGCGACCGGGCAGGTCGTCGTAGTGGGCCACGAGCTCGATCCCCGGTGTCGGTGGGCGCCACGGGTCTGCCATCCCGACCGCGAAGACGGCGATCTGGCACCGATAGTCGCCGTCCGTCGTCCCGAGCACGAAACCGCCGTTCTCCTGCCGCGTCGACTCCCAGCGGCAGTCGTAGCGGGCGGCAATGCCGGCGCGCTCCGCGAACGCGACGATCGCGTCGTGCATCTCCGAGCGGCGAGGGAAGTAGTGCTCGCCGTCCATGAATTCCGGGACGAGGGCGCGATGCTCCGGCACGTCCGTGACGAGGCTGTTCCAGTCGTAACGGTAGAAGGCCATCGACTCGCGTGGGACGACCGCGAAGCGCCGCGACGACGTGTTCAGCCGGTGGAACAGGGGAAAGCGGCGGAACATCCCGGCGGGGCCCTCGTCCTGGGAGATGAGCGCGTGGCCGATGCCGATCCGGGTGAGCTCGTAGGAGAGCTGTAGGCCGCCCGGGCCCGTGCCGACGACGACGACCGGGTAGTCGCCCGGCGGATATGGGCGGTCGCTCACTGCCAGCGGAGCGGGTCTCTGAGCCGCCGGGCCTCGCCGAGGAGCAGGCGGAACATCACCTGCGGATAGCCGAACAGGAAGGGCTCGAGCTCCTGCGACGGGAGCACCACGCAGTGCAGCGACTTGACAGCGACGACGTCCGAGATCGACGGCTCGTCGAACAGGATCGAGAGCTCTCCGAACCAGTCGCCTCGCTTGAGCATGAACGGCTTGGTCGACAGCAGGGTCGTGGCGGTCCGGTCGACGAGCTGGCCGTCGACGCGCCACTCCGCCTCGCCGTCGAGGATGACGTGGAAGCCGCTGCCGACGAAGCCCTGGCGCTGGGCCCGCTCTCCGGGCTGGAACCACTGCTCCTCGAATGCCTGGCCCACCTTGTCGAGCTGGGCAGGGGACAGGTCCGCGAACAGCGTTACCCCCGCGAGCTCGTGCGCGATGTCGATTTGGCTTGCCACGTCACCTCCTCTCGTTTCCAGCCACCCTAGTCCTGGCTGCTCCGGGATTCAATAGCCCTCGCCGTCCACCATCAAGTGGTCAGCCGCAGACGAGTGCCGGAGGTCGGAGCGGGCGACCGGAATTCGGTGCAGCCTGGTCGCTTCGAACGGCCGGTGTCCCGCGTCGACCTCGGCCTGAAGCTCGTCGCCGCGTGCGAGACCCGCCAGCTCGGGCAGTGGCACGTCGGGCGTCCGCGAGACGCAGGCCGCGAGCATGATCGACCGGATGCCCGTCCCCAGGGGCGGCCCGTTGCCGGGGTTCTCGCGCGCAAACCGCTCCTGACCCTCGAGGAGTGCGAGGACGCTTCGGGCCACCGGGGCCTCGGGCGCATCGTCGTCTCCCACGTTGCAGGCCAGGCGGGCGAGGGCGAGCGGCTCGTAGCCGGTGCGACCCATGAGCATGCGTCCGACTGCGATCACGAGGACGGATGTGAGTCGCTCGAGAAGGAGGCTGTACGCGAACCTCTCGGGGCCCGGCGCCGGCCCGAGGTCGAGCGGATCGTCTCCCGCGAGCAGCCGCTCGGCCTGTCCTCCGAGGATTCCGGCGAGCTGCTCGTCCGACAGGCCCGCCTGCAATCCGAAGCGGACGGCCATCGTCGCCGACATGAAGGGCGTGAAGTAGGGCAGGTCACTCCCGAACACGAGCTGGCCCGGCGGGACGTACGCGAACAGCGCGGCGAGGTCGTCCGGATGCCACCACGCCGTGTCGATGAAGAGGTTCGGGTGGTCCGGCGCAACGCGCCAGATCCAGCTCAGGTCGCAGATCGCGGCGTGGGCGAGGATGAGCCGGGCGTCGGGAAAGCGTCCGGCGAGGCCGACCGCGTCCCGGGCGAGCGTGGGGATTCCTCGGCCGGCATGGATGAGCACGGGTAGGCGTCTTTCGTTCGCAAAGGCGATGAGCGGCTCGATCTCGGGATCCGAGAGCTGGAAGTCCTCCGCGCGCGGATGCAGCTTGATCCCGCGGGCCCCTGCCTCGATGCACCGGCGCGCCTCGGCCAACGCATCCTTCTTCGGATCGATCCGGCAGAAGACGAAGAGGCGGCCGTCCGCGGCCTCGGACTCGGCGAGCACGAGATCGTTTGCGGGCGGATAGCCGTCCGGCTCGTGCATCGGCATGACGACGCCGCGTGCCTCGGCAGCCGCCAGCGTGGAGACGAGCTGGTCGCCCGAGAACGTGAAGCCGTCGGGGTCGTTGAAGCCGATATGGCCGTGGACGTCGAGTAGCGTCGCGCTCGCCGCGAGCTCGTGCACCGCATGCTCGTACCAGGGCCGGATCACCTCGTCGTCGTAGAGGTCGCTCCGAGGCGGCCCTTCCGCGAGCTCGAATGTCGTCGATCCGACGCGGATCCGGTCTCCGACCGCAAGCTCCCTTCGCTCGACGCGGGCGCCGTTCACCACCGTCCCGTTGCGCGACCCGAGGTCCTCGATCACGAGCACGCCGTCTTCGTTTCGGCTAAGCGAGGCGTGGCTGCGCGAGAGCTCCACATCGTCGGCCAGGCGCTCGAGCCCAGGGGCCGTGCGGCCGAGGAGAAGCTCGTCGCCGACGAAGAGGCTCAGTCCGGCGGCCGGCCCGCTGACGGCACGCAGGTAGGGGACGGGGGCCGGCCGAGGCCGACCCCCGTTGCTACCAGACGCGTCTACCACGCAGCGGTGCCGGAGGCGCTGCCCACGAACGGCGGCGTCTCTCCGATCAAGGTGACCGTGCCGTTGTGGTTGACGCGGAACTCCTGCACCTTCGACGAAGCGAAGAAGTCACTCACGAGCATGTACAGGTACTTGCTGTCATGGCTGAGCGCTTCGTCGAGCGTCAAGCCGTCAGAGGTATAGACGATCGAGTCCCCGTTGACCGGCGTGAGCTGGCCGTTGCGCTCGATTCGGAAACTGTTGAGGTTGAACGTGAACGGGTTGGTCACAAAGGCGTACTTGTCGTCCTTCGTGATCACGACCCAGCAGGCGCCGCCCGCGTTTGTCGGCTCGGTCTCGATCGGCGTGACGTTGCCCTGACGAGAAACGTCGTACGACGAGACTGAGCTCTGCGTCCCCAACGCCAGAACCTCGTTCCCGACGATCATCTGGTTGCGCCTCGTGAACGCGATCCCATACGGGATCAAGTCCGACGACGGATGTGCGACCGCCGGTGCCGGGACGCCGTGGTGGCCGACCACGAACGTATCCAGCAGGCCGGGCCCGCTACCCGGCTGGCGCTCGCTCACTGCGAGCACCTTCCCGTTCTCGTTGAACTCGATCTGTGCCGGAAGGCCAGTTGCGGGATCGCTTGTCGGCAGGACAGAGCCCGGAATGGGCGTCAGTCCGCCGCGCGGACCGACGCGATAGCCGGAGATGCTCGCCGTGCCCGTGTCCGAGTTGAGCACGTACAGCAAGTGGCCGTCGGTCGTCGAGCTGATCGGGCGAATCCCGAAGCTCGGAACGATGTCGGCGAGCTCCAGTCCATGCCGGGTGACGCGGAACGACGAAACGGTGCTGTCACCCGCGTTGACGACGAACACGAACTTGCCGTTGTCGCTCGCTGTAACCGAGCCCGCGCTGTCCAGGAACGGGATCCCAAGCGGTGGGTTCCCTGCGGGCTGTCCTGCTCCGCCGGTCAGCACGCTGCCGGCCGGAGTCAGGGTGCCGTCGTGGTTGCGGTCGAAGATCAGCACCGTGTTGAACGGCGCCGTGTTCGACTGCACGTAGACGGCCTTTCTCTCGTTGTCTGCCATCGCTGTCGGCGCCCAGAGGACCGCAGCGATGACCGCGAGGCAGGCAACGACAACTCCCCGTTTGCCGTGGAGCTTCCTCATGTTCATCTTTCCTCTCCTCCCACTTAGACCCACGATTTGTGGCATGGCCCCTATGCGGAAGTCAAGCCAGCCGACTACGGCACCGGCGTCTTCACGGTGAGCGCAGGCGTTCGAACCGGCGTGGGCGGGAGCCTGAGGAGAAGGATGCTCGTTATGAACATCCAGGAGAGACCGATGATGATCGCGATGTACCCCAGGCCGCCGTCCGGAGCCCAGAAACCGGACTGGTCCCACGCAGTCCCGCCGAGGAACACGATGAACCCACCGGGCATGAAGCCCAGCCGAACCACGCGGGGAAGAGGTGGGCCCGCCGAGAAGGCCACGGCCGCTGCGAAGAACAGGGCCTGCGGTCGGGAACAACGAGATGTTTCGGGCCGCCCACTGGAGATCCTGGAAATGCCAGCACGACTGCCGCGCTGTCTCTATCGGCGGCGATCCCGTATGTCGAGCGCGGAGATGACCCAGACATTACGCCAAGAAAAAGGCGCCACGCACCGATCCGAGGGCGAGGACGTGGCGGCCCATCCCCCCAGGCCCGCCTCGCGGAGCGTGCTCACAACCGCCCCGAGGAACAGAAGAAGAAGATCACGGAGACGGCGAAGAGCAGGCCGCTGAGCATGATGCGGCTGTGGCTCTCGTCGTAGTAGCTCGTGATCTCTGCGGCCGAGGCGTCCACGCCCGGGTAGTTGGTGCCCGCGATGAGGACGCCGGTTAGGGCGAGGGCGGCTGCGACGATCCCGCTCGCGCGCGAAACCCACTCCCAGCTGATTGTGGTCGAGCCGATCATCGTGCCGGACATGTGGCCTCCTTGTTGGGACGGGTCGCGATTCTCCTCCTCATCAGCGTGGGAAGGTCAAGTGCTCGGATTCGACTCGGACAGGCGGCTCTTGAAGTGATCTGGCTGCCGCCCTAAGCTCCATCCCCATGAAGCTCGGAATGATCGGGCTCGGCCGCATGGGCGGGAACATGGTCCAGCGCCTCGAGCAGGATGGCCACGAGGTGGTCACGTACACACGCTCTGGCGGCGGCACCGCGTCGACGATCGAGGAGCTTGTCTCGGAGCTCGACGCGCCCCGCGTGGCCTGGATGATGGTCCCGGCGGGAGACGCAACGGAGGCGACCTTCACGACGCTGCTCGGGCTGCTCGAGACGGGCGACATCGTCGTCGACGGCGGGAACTCGAACTTCCGCGACTCGAAGCGTCGCCACGCGGAGGCGCGCGAGCGCGGGATCCGCTTCGTAGACGCGGGCGTCTCGGGTGGGATCTGGGGCCTCGAGGTCGGCTACTGCCTGATGGCCGGCGGCGACGACGACGCTGTCGCGATCGTCGAGCCCGCCTTCCGCACGCTTGCGCCCGAGGACGGCTACGCGCACTGCGGCCCGTCGGGAGCCGGCCACTTCGTGAAGATGGTGCACAACGGGATCGAGTACGGCCTCATGCAGGCGTATGCCGAGGGATTCGAGATCATGCACGCCTCCGAGTACGACTTCGACCTGCACGAGATCGCCGGAATCTGGCGCTACGGCTCCGTCGTTCGCTCGTGGCTGCTCGACCTCCTGTACGCGGCGATCGAGCAGCACGGCTCGGGCCTCGACGACATCGCGGGCTATGTCCAGGACTCGGGCGAGGGACGCTGGACGATCGAAGAGGCGATCAACGAGGACGTTCCCGCGCCTGTGATCGCAGCCGCGCTGTTCGCGCGCTTCTCGTCGCGTCAGGACGAGAGCTTCGCGGCGAAGGTCTCCGCCGCGCTACGCGAGCAGTTCGGCGGTCACGCGATCAAGGCCAGCGGAGGCGACGCGGCGAGCTAAGCGCCGAGCTCGCGGTCGAGGTTGGCCGCCGCGCTGATCAGGGCGAGGTGCGTGAAGGCCTGCGGGAAGTTGCCGAGCTGCTCGCCGGTCGCGCCGATCTCCTCTGAGTAGAGCCCGACGTGGTTCGCGTAGGTGAGCATCTTCTCGAACGCGAGCCGCGCCTCGTCCACGTGGCCGGCCCGGGCGAGGGCCTCGACGTACCAGAAGGAGCAGATCGAGAAGGTGCCTTCGTCGCCGATCAGGCCGTCCGGCGAGGCCTCGACGTTGTAGCGGTAGACGAGGCTGTCCGAGACGAGCTCGTTCGAGATCGCATCCAGGGTGGAGAGCCAGAGCGGATCGGTCGGGGCCATGAACTTCGTCAGCGGCATCAGCAGCACGGACGCATCGAGGACGTCGGAGCCGTAGTGCTGGACGAAGGCGGCGCGCTCGGGGTTCCAGCCCTTGTCCATCACCTGGTGGTAGATGTCGATCTCGCACGGCCGACCATCGCGGGATGTCCGCCGGGAGCCCGCGCTGGCGCGCTATCCGGATCGCGCGCTCGACTGCGACCCAGGACATCAGGCGCGAGAAGGTGAAGTTCTGGCGCCCGCCGCGCGTCTCCCAGATGCCCTCGTCGGCCTGGTCCCAGTTCTCGCAGACCCACTCGACGATACGGGCCAGGTCGCTCCACGCTCCGTGCGAGATCGGAGTCGCATGCTTGTTGAAGAGGTAGACCGAGTCGATCAGCTCGCCGTAGATGTCGAGCTGTAGCTGGTTGGCGGCCCCGTTCCCGATCCGGACAGGCCCCGAACGGCGGTAGCCCTCGAGGTGGTCGAGGACCTCCTCGGGGATCTCTGCGCCGCCGTCGACGGCGTACATGATCTGGAGCGGTCCGGACTCGTGGCCGACGCGCTCGCGGAAGCGGTCCGTCAGCCAGTCCATGAATCCGGCCGCCTCGTCGGTGAAGCCGAGCCGGAGCAGGGCGTAGAGGGAGAAGGCGGTGTCGCGGATCCAGGTGTAGCGGTAGTCCCAGTTGCGGCCGCCGCCGATCTGCTCGGGCAGGCTCGTCGTCGGCGCGGCGACCATCGCGCCGGTCGGCTGATACGTGAGCAGCTTGAGCACGAGAGCCGAGCGGTGCACGGTCTCGCGCCAGCGCCCTCGGTAGCGCGACTGCGCGAGCCAGCGCCTCCAGAACTCGACCGTCTCCTCGAAGTCCCGCAGCGTCTCCTCGGGCGTGAAGGCGTGCGGCACGTGGCTCTCGGTCACCGTCTCCAGCACGAAAGACTCGCTCTCGCCGGGCTGAAGCGAGAACTCGCCGAGGACGCCCTCCTCGCCGACGCGGAAGCCGATCCCCGAGGCGAGCGCGAGATTCAACGAGGGTGTCTTGAAGACGACGCCATGCTCGTGGACGACGGTCTCGTGCGACTCGCGTCCGTAGTCGAAACGCGGGTCGACCTCGACGCGGAAGGTCATCTCGCCCCTGACGCAGAGGACGCGGCGGGTCAGCCGCTGCCGCGGCCCCACCGGCATGAAGTCCTGGAGCTCGCCTACTCCGACCGGAGTGAGGAAGCGGGTGATGAGGACGTTCGTGTCCGGGAAGTAGAGCTGCTTGACGGTGCCGACCCCGACCGTCGGTGAGATCCGGTAGCGCCCGCCCTTCTTACGGTCGAGGATCGCGCCAAAAACGCTCGGCGAGTCGAAGCGGGGACAGCAGTACCAGTCGATCGTGCCGTCCGTGCCGACGAGGGCGACGGTGCGGAGGTCCCCGACGACCCCGTGCTCGGCGATCGGCAGGTACTGGCTCGCGGCCGAGAAGGAGAGGTCGATCGCGCCGCTGAACGAGCGGTCGTCTACGCGCGCCATGGGTTTGCGTCGGCGATGCGGCGCGCCTCGGCTTGCAGTAGCCGAAGCGTGACGGCGGGGTTGGCGAGCAGGAACGGGATGAGCGCTGCGCGGTCGATCACCGCGCAGCGCAGGGGCGTCCGGGCGACGACGCCGGCGCTCGCGGGCTCGTCGAGCAGCACCGAGATCTCGCCGAAGAACATGCCTGCATGCATGACGGCGATCTCCAGCTCGTCACGGATCAGGCCGGCTTCTCCCTCGAGGATCACGAAGAGGTCGGCGTTCTCGTCGCCCTCGGTCAGGATCCACGATCCCTCGTCGGCGCGCACGTCTCGCACCGTCCCCGCCAGGGCATCGAGCGCTTCGGCCGGCAAATCGGCGAAGAGGGCGAGCCGCCGCAGACTGTCGATGAGCGGCTGCGCCGAGGTGAGGTCGCTCACGAGCGCGCCAGACCCCCTTTAGCTGGGTGTCGGCGACGCGGGTGACTCGGCGGGGACGACTCGGTGCACGCTCGTGAGCGGGCGGGCGAGTTGCTGGTTCGGTACCGCGTGGGTCGAGGAGAACTCGCGCGTCAGCTTCCCTTCGGTGGCGCGGTCGTCGATCGCCGCGAGCACGGGGAGCGGCTGGTAGTCGGGTGCGACCGACCAGCCGACCTTGCGGAACTCACCGCCGTTCTCGATCCAGGAGAGCGAGAAGAGCGGCAGGATCACGATCTTCGTCGTGATCGCCATCAGCCAGCTAACCCAGTAGAGCGCGATCGGGCGCCAGTCGTCCCCGCCGAGGAAGGCGGTCGAGTCGCCGTAGGGCGCGTGCCCGGGCTTCAGCGTCTTGACGAGGATGAAGAGAATCACGAACTCTCCGACCGCCAGCACGAAGGTCAGCCAGGGCGGCTGCCACTTGATCAGGTACGGGTAGACGACCGTGTCGAGGGCGACGCCCATGAGCAGGTAGATCCCGATCGTGACGATCCAGCCCTCGTTCTGAGTGACGATGGAGAGGATCGTCGCCAGGATCGCCGGGCCGATCAGCGTGACGACCCGCGTCTGCACACGGCCGAGGACGGTCGGGCACATTAGTGCCCGCTCCAGTAATTGAGCCCAGCTTCTGGGTCGCGAGCACCAAGCCAGAGGCCGCACTCGCCCGCGGCCAAGGCTAGAAGCCTTGGCAAGGGCGAGGGTGGGCTCTGGCGCCGCGTGATCGCGGGCCAGAAGCGGGCTTGGATTGCTGGAGGGGGCACTAAGCGAGCTGCTCCTCTTTGCGGACGTTGCGCAGCACTCGGGCCGTCTCGTTCGAGAGCTTGACCTGCATGGCGAGCCGCGAGAGGAAACGGCGCGGCTTCGGCTGCTCCGCCTCGAAGCAATCGGCGACGAAACGCCGTCCGATGTACTTGAGCCCGGCGATCGTGTCGCCGTGCGTGATCACGGCGTTCGCGTGGATGCCCATGGCCGCCAGGCGCGAGTCGGGCCGGTCGAGGCCCGGGAGGCCGCAGTTGGACTGCAATTTCATCCGGCCGCCCTCGATCGGGACTTTGTAGAACTCGATCAGCCGTCGCAGCAGAGGCACGGAGAGCGCGGACTTGTTGAAGCCCGTGCCCGTGACGACACCGGTGACGTCGAGCCACCCGGGGTCCTCGCCGTGCTTGCTCATGATGTGCACCCGCAGGCCGAGCGGACCGGGCTCGATCTGGTCGATCTCGCCGATGATCTGCTCGAAGCGACCCTCTTCGCGGCCGGTGGCGATCTTCGAGTCCCAGCCGCGGCGGTGTGGCGCCGTTCCCTTGAGGATGCGGCCGAGGAACTCGATCCGCTGATCGAAGTCGAGCGCCTGGAAGGCATCGATCCCGAGCGCCTCGAAGAAGCAGCGCGGGGTGTTCAGGTCCTGCTCGTCCGGGGCAGGGTTGCGGACGAGCGAGATGCACTTCGCGCCGATGTCGATCGCGTTCGCCCACTCGTTGACGGAGGCGATCCCCGAACCGATCACGATGTAGCGGCCGTTGGGGTCGTACTGCTTCGGCGCGTATGCCTGGACGATCCGGTCGGCCAGGGCTGGATCCTGCCGCGCCTTTGCGAGCACGGGCGGGTAGGAGAGCGGGCCGTGGCCGCAGGCGAGCATGACGTGCTTCGCGCGGCCGATGAACTGCGCGTCCTCGTCGAAGAGGACGAAATGAGGTGAGTCGCCGTTCGTCGCATTGGCACGTTGCAGCCAGCCGACCTTCGTGGGGTAGCGGTTGTCGTTCCAGCCGAGCCGCCGCGCGACGACGTTCGCCTCACCGAGAACATCCGGGACGCCCGGGTTGTACCGGCGCCGCGCCGATCGGACCAGCGGCTTGAAGCTCCGGCGCGACCAGGCTTCGAGCTCCGCGAACGTCGGCCAGTCGGCCGGCAGGAAGTGCGACTCTGATTCCGAGCGCAGGACGGTCTGCCCGAGGTTGAAGGCGAACTGCTGGTACGTCCCGACCGGGTTGCTGCTCGGGCCGAAGATCGTGATCTCGTGGGGGCGAAAGCCGAGGTAGACCGCGGTCGCGTAGACGATCAGCGAGCCGAAGCCGTCGCCGACGACCGCGATGGTCGAGTCACGAGGAGAAGAGACCGGCATCTCTGCGCAAGCGTACTTCCGTCGTGCGCGCATTTCTAGGTGAACCTGTCGCCGATCAGGCGGACCTGGCGCCGAGCGCCTAGACATCGCAACAAGATCGTCGTATGTTGCGCAATCGTCGCGAGCCTGCACAAAGCTGTCTCGTGAAGAGAGGCGTCTCCGGTGAGTAGCCAACCCCCCGCGGCCGAACCAGAGAACACAGACATCCAGCCCAAACGGTTGGCGGTCGGCTATGTGGCCGTGGTCGCATTCCTCATCGTGGCTGTGTCCGTGTCGATCTCAATCGGGTCGGAACGCGATCCCGCGCCCGCGATCGCCGGCTTCTACTCGTCGGAGTCAGCCTGCCTCGGCGACGACTTCAAGATCGAGCAATCGGGTCAGTTCGTCGACCTGAGCGGTAGCTCCAGCGGCAAGTTGCGACTGCAGGACGGCCGACTCGAGGGCACCGTCGACTGCGCGGACGGCGGCACGCAAGCAGCCGATCTCGGTTTCCAGGAGGAGGCCTTCAGCGGCACCGTCGGATCGGAGGAGGTCAGCGGCACGTTCGAAGAGGAACTTCCCGAGCCTGGAACCTCGACCAAGACGCCGGAAAAGCGGAGCGGCGAGGAGACCTTCGGCCGCTTGATGCTCGCGATCGCGGCCGTGATCCTCGCGGCGCGTCTAGTCGGCTCGCTCATCGCGAGGTTCAGCCAACCACGCGTGATGGGCGAGGTGCTCGCCGGCATCCTGCTCGGGCCGACGTTGCTCGGAGCCGTCTGGCCGGAAGCGAAGGACTATCTCTTCCCGCCGGACATCATCCCGCTCCTCGCCGCCGGGGCTCAGATCGGCCTCGCCTTCTACCTCTTCCTCGTCGGCATGGAGCTCGACCCCCGCATCCTCCGCCAGCGCATCGGCCAGGCAGCCTTCATCTCGAACACGAGCGTTGCGTTCCCGTTGGCGCTCGGCTTCCTGATTGCGATCCCGGTCTACGAGCTTCTCTCGCCTGACATTGACTACCTGCCGTTCGCGCTCTTCATGGGCGTCGCCATGTCGATCACCGCGTTCCCCGTGCTGGCCCGCATCCTGATCGAGCGCCGCATGCTGAGGCGCCCCGTGGGTGCCCTCTCGATGGCGGGTGCGGCGATCGACGACGTCACCGCCTGGTGCCTGCTCGCGCTCGCGACGGCCGTCACCGTCTCGGGCAGCAGCTCCGATGTCTTCCAGGTCATCGGCCTCGCAGTCCTCTTCACCGCGGGCATGCTGATCGTCGGCAGAAGGCTCCTGGGGCGCGTGTCGAAGGCCTACGACGAGGTGGGCCAGGTGCCGGTCCTCTTGCTCGGCCTGATCTTCGTCGGCGTGCTGCTCTCGGCCTACGTCTCGCAGCAGATCGGCATCGCAGCGATCTTCGGCTCCTTCGTCATGGGGTTGATCATGCCGCGGCGGGCGGGCCTGACCGAGGACGTCAGCAGCCGCTTCGAGAACTTCGTCGTCCTCGTCCTCCTCCCACTCTTCTTCGTCGTCACCGGTTTGAGGACCGAGGTGGGGTCGTTGAACCGGCCGATTCTCTGGGTGCTAACGCTGGTGCTGATCGCCGTCGCGATCGCGGGCAAGTTCCTCGGCGCGATGCTTTCGGCGCGCTTCAGCGGCTTCGGGCTACGCGACTCGGCCGCGATCGGGGCGCTGATGAACACACGCGGTCTGACGGAGCTGATCGTCCTGAACATCGGTCTCGAGCTTGGCGTCATCTCGACGCAGCTCTTCACGATGCTCGTGATCATGGCGCTCGTGACCACGTTCATGGCCGGCCCCATCTTGCGGCTCATCGACCCGCGCGAGGAGCTCTCCGATCCGGTCGAAGAGGAGCTGCGCCGCGCACGTCGTGCGACCACGGACAAGTTCGAGGTGCCCGCCCCGGCCAAGTCGATCATGGTCGCGCCGCAGGATCCGCTGAACGTCGACGCGCTGCTCGAGCTCGCGGAGCCGCTCGCGAAGTCGACGCCGCCGCGCGAGATCATCATCGCCCAGGTCGTCATTCCGGATCGCTTCGTGACCGGTGTCGTGCGCGACGTCGAGCAGGCTGACTTGATCGAGGAAGGTCTGAACGAGAAGGCCCAGGCCCTGGTCGAGCGCGGTATCGCAGCTCGAGTCATCGCCTTCAACACGGTTCTGCCTGGACAGGACTACGTGCGCCTCGCCTCGGAGGAGGAGGTCGATCTGATCATGCTCGACGGCCGCCGGCCGCTCCTCGGCGAAGGCGTTCCTCGTGGAGCCGTCGGGCAGGTGCTCGAGCAGGCCCCGTGTGACGTCGCGGTGCTCGTCGAGCGGCAGGACCAGCCGACGATCGACGCCGACCACCCGGTGATGGTCCCCTTCGGTGGCGGCGACCACGACTGGGCGGCGCTCGAGCTCGCGGCCTGGATCGCGTCCGCCAACGAGTCGCCGCTGAAGCTCATGGGCGCCGCCAACGGCAACGGGAAGGGCGACGCGAGTCGTGTCCTCGACTCCGCGTCGCTCGTCGTCCGCCAGCTCGCCGGGGTCGAGACAGAGTCGATGCTCGTCGACCTTGCGAACGGCGGGATCGTCACTGCGACCGAGGGCGCCGGCCTGCTCGTCGTCGGGCTCTCCGACCGCTGGAAGGACGAAGGCCTCGGGCCGGTACGGGCAGCGATCGCGAAGTCCGCGACGGCGCCGATTCTCTTCGTTCGTCGAGGCATGCGCCCGGGCGCGCTCGCGCCACGCACTGGCGACATGACGAAGTTCGCGTGGTCCCGAGTAAGTCCCGGCGCCGGCCGGTAAGCCTCCTTCAGGCGCTTGGAGTTCGCGGCCGGAGGGCCGTATGCTTGTCGCATGGCCGTTTCCGGAGAGACCAAGCGGGAGCTCCAGCCGGGCGACACGCTCGGCGGCTACCGGCTCGAAGAGGCCCTCGGCGAGGGGGGAATGGGCCTCGTCTTCCGCGCCCTACGGGCCGAGGACGGCCGCGAGGTGGCATTGAAGGTGCTCAAGCTCGATCTCGCCGGTGACCTGGTCTTCCAGCATCGTTTCCGGCAGGAGGCTCGCGCTGCCGCCGAGGTGCACGACCCGCACCTCGTCCCCATCATCGAGGCTGCGGAGGCCGACGGGCGCCACTACCTGGCGGTCGACTACGTACCTGGCGGCTCGCTCGGCGATCGCCTCCAGGATTCGACGCCTCTCGAAGTCGCTGAGGTCGTACGGGTCGTTTCCGAGGTCGCCGCCGGGCTCGACGCGCTCCACCAAGCGGGCATCATCCACCGCGACATCAAGCCTGGAAACATCCTGTTTGCCGCCGACGGCACCGCGCTGCTGACCGACTTCGGTTTGGCCAAGGGGCCGGCGTACACCGTGCTGACGAAGCCCGGGCAGGTGATGGGGACGCTCGACTACCTCGCGCCCGAGCTGATTCGCGGCGAGCCCGGGACGCCGCTCACCGACGTCTACGCGCTCGGCTGTCTTGCCTTCGAATGCGCGATCGGCAAGGCCCCTTTTGCCGACAAGGGCCTGTTCGAGGTCGGTCTCGCCCACCTGGAGGAGCCCCCGCCCGACCCGTCTGCCGAGCGCCCGGGGCTCTCGCCCGGATTCGCGGCCGCCCTCTTGACTGCTCTGGAGAAAGACCCCGCACAGCGTCCCCCGAGCGCTGGAGCATTCGCGAACCTGCTCCGGGGCGCACATGAGGAAGGGAGAACGTCATGACCGCTGCTCTCATCGTCAAAGAGGGACCGCTCGCCGGTCAGCGGCTCGAGCTCGACGGCGAGCTCGTGATCGGCAGGGAGGCCCCCGTTACGATCGAGGACTCCGAGCTCTCCCGCCGCCATGCGGCCGTTCGGCCGGTGATGGGCGGTTTCGAGGTCGAAGACCTGGGCTCACTGAACGGGACCTTCGTCAACGGCAGCCGGATCGACGTCCCGACACGCGTGAGCGGAGGCGACTCGATCAAGGTCGGACAGAGCGTTCTGGAGCTCGAGGCCGCTGCTGCGGGTGCGCCCGCCACGGCCGCCTCGGCCGTTCCCGATCCCGTTCCCGCTCCAGGTCCAGCTCCCGCTCCCGCTTCGCCTGCCCCGGCCCCGGCCGTCACTCCGACCGGCTCAGGAGTGCCGGACGACCCGTTCGGGACGTATATGGCGCCTGAGAGCACGGGCCGCCGCCGCGGCATCGCGAGCCGGCAGCTCGGTCCGCTGCTTGCCTCGTGGGTAGCTGTCGTCGCAACCGCCGTCGCGCTGGCGATCTACTTCGCGAACTACAGCTGAGAAGCTAACGCGGGCTAGCCAGGGCCAGATAGAGGATCACGGCGAGGGCCGCGAGCACGAAGATTCCGATCGGTGCACCGCGCGCCTTGCCCTTGGTGTGCGTGTCCAGCAGGGCGGTCAGCGCACCGGAGCGCGCACTCTCCTCGAGCGCTTTCGCGGGAACGTAATCGGGCTCCGCCTCCTCGATCGCAAGGCTCGTAGGCACCTGACGGATCGTCGTCTGCCCAGCCCCAGCGTCCTCCGTGGGCAGTGGCCGAAATTGAGTCAGGCTCGCCGGGATTGCGCGGACGCTCGTCAAGCCCGCGGCAGCCTCGGCGGCCGGCCGCAGCTCGAGCAGGGTCACGCCGACGAGCAGCTGGCCCCCGGGCGCGAGGTGGGCGGGGTCGAAGATCTGGTCGCCGTCGACGAACGTGCCGTTCCGCGAGTCGAGGTCCTCGACGCGCGCGCCGTCGTCGACCGGAGTGACGCGCGTGTGGCGGCGGGAGACGAGCTCGTCCATAGACAATGTCCCGCCGATTTCTGGATCGCGTCCGAGCTCCAGGGGGCCATTCAGCGGAATGCGTCGTCCTGCCTCGGGCCCTTCGACGATCTCGAGCACGTATTCCGACACGTCTCCCTCCTAGGTTGGCAGTAGCGCGAGGGCTAGCATAGGCCAGGAGGTGGAGACGGCCAAACCCTCCCAATGCGGATGAGCGGAACGCTCGAACCTGGAGACCACGTCGCGAGTTACCGCATTGCGGGGACCCTCGGTCGTGGCGGGATGGGCTTCGTGTACGAGGCCGAGCACTCGGTCCTCGGGCGCAAAGCCGCGCTGAAGACGCTCCTCCCCGACCTCACCGAGGACGGGGAGTTCCGCACGCGCTTCATAGCCGAGTCGCAGATGGTCGCCACGCTCGACCACCCGAGCATCATCCCCATCTACGACGCCGGCGAGGCCGAGGGGATCGTCTACATCGCAATGCGCTACGTCAGCGGGGGGGACCTCCACCAGCTGTTGGAGTCAGGGCCCCTCGCGCCCGACCGCACCGTGGCGATCCTCGAGCAGGTCGCCGGGGCGCTCGACGCGGCGCATGCCAAGGACCTGGTCCATCGCGACGTCAAGCCCGCCAATGTGCTCCTCGAGTCCGGCGGCCGGGTCTACCTGACCGATTTCGGGATCGCCAAGCGCGCGCGGAGCCAGGGCATCACTCAGGAAGGCTTTTTCGTCGGAACGCTCGACTACGCCGCGCCCGAGCAGATTCGCGGCGAGTCCGTCGGGCCGCCTGCTGACATCTACGCGTTCGGCTGCCTCCTGTTCGAGTGCCTGACCGGTCGCAAGCCGTTCGACCGCGACACCGACGTTGCGGTCATGCACGCGCACCTGCTCGATCCGCCGCCGTCGGCGATCACGGTGCGCACAGACCTCCCGCAGGCGCTCGACGACGTCTTCAACCGGGCTCTGGCGAAGGAAGAGGTCGCGCGCTTCACAACGTGTCGCGAGCTGATCGAGGCGGCGCGGGAGTGCCTCGGCGGCGGCCTGCTCGTCCCTCCGCCCGGCGCCACGCCCACCGCTCCGACCCCGGCGATCACCACGACGCTCCCCACCGCGCCGACGCCGTTGATTGGCCGCGATGCCGAGCTCGCCGCCCTGGTCGAGCTCGCCGGCAGGCCGGAGGTGCGCCTCGTGACGCTCACCGGACCGGGCGGGACCGGGAAGACCCGGCTCTCGCTCGCCGCAGCGAAGGAGCTGGCCCCTACGCTCGGCCAGACGTTCTTCGTCGACCTGGCCCCGATCTCAGAGCCGAGCGTCGTCGGCTCCGCGATCACGAAGGTGCTCGGCGTACAGGAGGGAGCGGGGGAGTCTGCTACCCAGGCGATCGCACGGCGGCTCGGAACTGCGCCTGCCTTGCTCGTGCTCGACAACTTCGAGCAGGTGCTCGCGGCAGCGGCGCTCGTCCACGAAGTGCTCTCCGCCGCACCCGCGCTGAAGGTGCTCGTGACCAGCCAGGCTCCGCTACATCTGCGCGAGGAGCACGAGTTCCCGGTTCCACCCCTCGATCTTCCGGCCGGGGACACGCCGCTTGCAGACGTGCCGGCCGTGCAGCTCTTCCTCAACCGCGCCCAGGCGGTCAAGCCCGGCTTTGCGCTCACGGCCGAGAATGAGGAAGCGGTCGCCGCGATCTGTCGCCGTCTCGACGGACTGCCGCTCGCGATCGAGCTCGCTGCCGCCCGCATCAAGCTGCTCAGCCCGCAGGCGATCCTGGGCCGGCTGGAGAAGCGGCTCGATCTGCTCACCGGAGGTGCGGGCGACCTGCCCGAGCGCCAGCGCACGCTCCGCGATGCGATCGAGTGGAGCTACAACCTCCTCGAGCCATCCGAGCAGATGTTGCTGGCGCGCCTCGGGGTGTTCGCCGGCGGGTGCTCGCTCGAGTTCGCGGACGCCGTCGCGGGCGAGGGGATGGGGTTCGGAGAGTCGTTCGAGACGCTCGCGTCGCTCGTCGACAAGAGCCTGGTCCGGCAGCGGGACGGCGCGGACGGCGAGCCCCGCTTCGGCCAGCTGGAGACGATTCGGGAGTACGCTCTCGAGCAGCTCGAGAAACGCGGCGAGCTCGAGCAGATGCGCCGACGTCACGCGGAGCGGCTCCTCGAGCTGGTGGAGGCGGCCGAGCCCGAGCTCACGCGCGAGAACCAGGCGATGTGGCTCGACAGGCTCGACGAGGAGAACGACAACATCCGAGCAGCGCTCGCGTGGGCGACCGGCGCGGGCGAGATCGAGATCGCCCTCCGGCTCGCCGGTGCGCTCGTCCGGTTCTGGAGCACCCGGGGCCTGATGCGCGAGGGCCGTAGCCGGCTTGCCGAAGCGCTCGCCGCATCGGGCTCGGTCGCCCCCGCGGTCCTCGCCAAGGCCCATTTCGCGGCCGGGTACGCGGCGGTCGGCGAGGGTGACTTCCTCCAGGCACGGGCGGACTTCGAGGCGAGCCTCGAGCATGCGAGGAACGCCTCGGACGAACGTGCCGAAGGCTCGGCTCTCGCACAACTCGCCTGGCTGGCGATGGCAAGCGGGGACGACCGGGCGCGAGAGCTGGCGGAGTCCTCGGCCGAGCTGGCCGAGCGGGCGGGCGACAAGTTGACCGCATCGGGCGCCGTGACGACCCTTGCCGACCTCGCGGTCGCGGAGGGAAACCGCGAGGAGGCGATCCAGCTCTACGAGCGTGGTCTCGCGCTACGGCGGGCGCTCGGTGACCAGCGGCTCGTCGCGAACTCGCTCGTCGGTCTTGGCCGAGCTCAGCTCTTGCAGGGGGACTATCCGCGCGCGACGGCCCTCCTCGAGGAGGCTCTTACACTTGCCCGCCGCGTGAAGGACACGTGGGTCGCTTCGGTGGCGCTCGGCAACCTGGCGCGCGTCCTGCTCTGCGCCGACGGCGATCGCGTCCGCGTGAACATGCTGCTTGCCGAGGGCCTGCGCCTGGCACGAGACCGAAACGACCGCCGCCTCACCGCAGAGTGGGCCCAGGCTCTGGCTGCGGCCACGGCGCTGGAGGGGCGCCCCGACGAGGCGGGCCGCCTCTGCGCATGCGCCGAGGCTCTGAGGGAGACAACCGGCGCCGAGCTCTATCCGGCCGAGACCATGATCCAGGAGCTCTTCCTGACACCCATCCGAGCAGACGCAGGGTTCCCCGCGGCGCTCGAGACCGCGCGTGGGCTTTCGGCGGACGAGCTGATCGCCGCCGCGGTTGCGGCGTCGGCGGACGACGGGACGGCCACGGTAGCCAGTCCCACCGGCTGAGGCATGAGACGAGGAAATAGCGGGCTGGCGATCGTGGCGCTGCTTGCGTTTGCCGGCTACACGACGTTCGTTCTGTGGGTGTCGCTCTCCGCGGGCAAGGGGCACGGCTCCGGGTACTGGGCGAGCATCGCGCTAATCGTCCTACTCGTCGCGGCTTCCCTGTGGGGAGCGAGCTACCTGTTCCGGAGACGTTTCAAGAAAGACGCCAACCCCTAGGAGGGCTTGGCGCAATATGGCTGAGCCGCCGGGCCGCGCTGCTCGCCCCGAGGCGGCGTCCTCAGTCGCACCCAGGCTGACTAGCCTGGGCACTCCCTGCGTCCTTGCCTCGGAACGACCATCGCACCCCGGCGACGAGCAACATCGCGCCAAGCCCTCCTAGCTCACCAGCGAGTCTTCCGTTGGCTGCGGGCGAAGCGAGCGCGCTCCTTGCGCGCCTCGGAGCGGAGCCGGTTGTCCTTGCGGATCTCGAGTGCCCGCAGCTCGCGTTGGAGCTTGCGGTAGCTCGTGTAGCGATCCTCCGAGAGCGTCCCGTCGCCGAGGGCCCGGCGTACCTCGCACCCCGGCTCGTGCTCGTGCGAGCAATCGGCGAAGCGGCAGCCTGCGGCAAGCTCGGTGATCTCCCCGAACGTCGTCTCGAGCACCTCCTCGCCGGCCCAGAGCTGAAGCTCTCGCATGCCGGGCGTGTCGAGCAGAACCGCGCCGGAAGGCAAGGGGACGAGCTCGCGATGCGAGGTTGTGTGCCGCCCGCGGCCGTCGGATCGGATCTCGCCTGTTGCGAGCAGCTCCCGGCCGGCGAAGCGGTTCACGAGCGTCGACTTTCCGACACCGGACGAGCCGAGCAGGGCGATCGTGCGACCCTTGCCGAGGTAGGAGTCGAGTGCTTCGAGCCCTTCTCCTGTGACTGCGCTCACGGCATGGACCGGGACGCCTATCAGGACCGGCTCCACCTCCAGGAGCTCGGCCTCCGGGTCGTCTGCGACGTCCTTCTTGTTCACGACGATCACGGGATCCGAGCCACTGTCCCAGGCGGCCGTGAGGTAGCGCTCGAGCCGCCGCGGGTTGAGATCGAACCCGAAGGAGGTGACGACGAAGACCGTGTCGACGTTTGCCGCGACCACCTGGGCGACCGTTCTCTTGAAAGCCTCCTTCCTCGTGAACGCGGTGCGGCGCGGCAGCACCGCTTCGATCACGGCTTTCTTCTCGCCCGCGACCGGTCGAACCGCGACCCAGTCGCCGACCGCCGGGAGCTCCTCGTCCGAGAGCTTCCCTGACGGAACACCGCCCATCGGCCCGAGCTCGGTGAAGAGCTCGCACGGCCCGTGATGACGCGCCGAGACGCGCGCCGGAATCAAGTTTTCCTTCTCGTATGGCTCGAACGCTTCTGCGAAGAATGCGTCCCAGCCGAGCTCTTCGAGGTTCAAGCGAACTCCTTTGGGCTGTAGGTACACCGGAAGCGCCCGGTATGGGCGCGAGCGATGAGCCTCAGGAGCGCGGTTTCGATCTAACGCGCGCGTCCGGAGGCCCGGGCAACGGAGAACTCAGTCATCACAGACCTCCTTTCGTCGCGGAACGCACTAAGGGTACGCGAGGAATCGGCTGAGATCAAACTCTCCTTCCTCCTTCCTCTAGGCACGTAGCGTGACTACCAGCGCCGTTCCCTGGCCCGGAGTCGAGCGCAAAGAGAAGACGCCGCCGATCGCAGCCGCGCGGTCGCGAAGGTTCTTGAGGCCCTGCCCGGCCGGGTCGGTGCCGTCCTCGAAGCCGGCGCCATCGTCGCGGACGACGACAATGCGCTCCGCTCCGCGCTGCCCGATCAGTACCCAGGCGCGGCCTGCACCGGCGTGCTTGCGCACATTGGCAAGCCCTTCTTGCACGATTCGGAAAACCTCGATCTGCTCGTCGGGCGCGAGCGAGAGCTCCGGATCGACCTCGAGCTCGACATCGAGCTCGCCGTCCGCAGTGAGGACGTCGACGTAGCGTCGAAGCGCGGCGTCGAAAGGTGCGTTGCCGCTCGCCGACGAGAGGGCGAGGATTGCGAACCGTGCTTCCTGCTGCGCCAGAGCTGCAGCATTCTTGATCTGCCTGACGCTACCGTCGGGCGCGTTGCCCGCCTCGAGCATGCTCGCGTGCGTCGAGATCGTGAAGAGGTACTGAGCAAGTCCGTCGTGGATCTCGCGCGCGACACGTGCCCGTTCTTCGGCGACCGCGCGCCCGAACTCCGCGAAGCGGATCGCCCGCCACACGCCGGCCATCAGGACGGCGTAGGAAAAGAGGCGCAGGAAGTCGCCCTGCGAGACGAAGGCGCTCGAGACCGCGGGCGTGAACACGTAGTGCAGCTCCGCGAAGAGCGCGAGGCTGGCGGCAAGCCCGAGCCAGCGGTAGAGATCGTCTCCGTAGTTCCGGTAGCGAAGGCCGAACCCGATCAGTGCGACCAGGCTGAGGAGTGCCTGGAGGGCGAGGGTGACGATGAGGAGCAGGGGCTGGTCGCCGTGCAGGAGCTCCGGCAGCCCGGTCGCGAGCGAGCGCATCAGCAGCCAGATCGCGGCCGTGAGACAGACGAGGGCGAGGATCGACCACCGCAGCGCCCGCTCGCGCGCGAGGATCCGGCCCCGCGAGAAGGGTGCCGCTGCGATCAGGCACGTCGCGAGCAGCTTCGAGGCGACGCCGGCCCAGGCCTCGGTCGTGCCGACTGTCCCGCCCTCGAACACCGGGGCGATCGAGAAAGCCATCGTCGAGGCCGCGGCCAGGAAGAAGCCTCCGCAGAGCAGGAAGTCGAGCCGCCTGCCCTCGACTGCGAAGCGGATTCCGGCGAGCACGGCGACGATCGCGGCGAAGAGCGTCACACCCGTGTCGAGAACGAGCCGCAACTGCGGGAGCTCGTACGTCTCCCGGAGTGACGGATACGTCACAAAGAGGGCGAGCGCAGCGCCGAGCAGGCTGAGGAGCAGGACTTCGCCCCAGAGCCAGGCCTGGTAGGCATTTTCGTCGCGCCGCACCCTCTTCTAATCGGCAGGACAGCGGTTTCGCTTAGGTACTGGCCTTCAACCTTCCGGCGGAACGGCCGATAAGCGATCTGTGGCTGCGCGAATCCTGATCGTGGACGACCATCCCCTGACCCGCGAGGCTCTGGCGAACCTGCTCGGGCAGAACGGGTTTGAGGTCGTCGGCCAGGCCGGCGACGGCAACGAGGCGATCGCCTCCGCCAGGCAGCTCCAGCCCGACCTCGTGCTGCTCGATCTCTCGATGCCCGAGCTCGACGGCCTCGACGCGCTGCCTCGCGTGCGAGAAGCGGCGCCCCAATGCGAAGTAGTCGTGCTCACGGCCTCGGGAACCGAGGAGAACCTGCTCGCCGCGATCCGCGGTGGGGCCGCCGGCTACCTGCTCAAGACCGAGTCGCCCGAGCGGATCGTCGAGTTTCTGAGCGGCGTCGTCGAAGGAGAGGCCGCGCTATCCGGGACAGTGGCCCGCCGCCTGCTCGAGCAGGTTCGCGAGGGCAGCTCGCACCGGGGCGTGCCCGACTCGATCGCGCAGACCGTCTCGGCGCGCGAGCTAGAGGTTCTGCTGCTACTGGACGAGCATCTCGGCACCGACGAGATCGCAAAGAGGCTGTACATCTCCGAGCACACCGTGCGCTCGCACGTCAAGAGCCTGCTCCGGAAGCTCGCCGTCTCCTCGCGCCGCGAGGCACTGGAAACGCTCGCCCTCGCCCGCGCGAGCTAACTTCACCCGCTCTGGGGGATCGGAAATCACCCACTGTGGGGGATGTCCGGACGATGCGCTTTCAGCTCCGCGGCCCGATACTTCGACTACTGAAACTCCTCTCTTCCCTACTCGAGGCGGGACGAGGATTCGGTGGCTCTTTCTCTCTCAGACCGGCTCTCATGAGCCGGTCTTTCTTTTGGGTTGTTTCTCATCGCCTTGTACACCACGTTCAAGACGGCCACGCGAGCCAAGCTCGCATGGCCTCTAGGCGGCACCGCAAACGGTGCCTAGGGGCCGGTCTTTCCTTTTGGCCGGTCCTCCTAGGAGAAGCCTTCGAGCGCAGCCGTGACGAGCCGCGGGAGCGTGCTCAGGTTGTAGCCCCCCTCGAGGACCGCGGCGAACTCCGGCGCGAGCGCGGCGCTTCGGCGAGCGAGCTCCCGGAAGCCGTCCTCGGTCACGTTCATGTTCGCGAGCGGATCGTCCCGGTGAGCATCGAAGCCGGCCGAGACGAGCACGAGCTCGGGCTCGAAGGCCCGCACCGCCGGCTCGACGACGTCGTCGAAAGCGCGCTGGTACTCCTCGTCGCCCGACCCGGCGGGAAGCGGAACGTTGAGCGTCGTCTCGGCTTGCTCGCCGGGTCCTCCGGTGCCCGGGTAGAACGGCCATTCGTGAATCGAGACGAAAAGGACAGAAGGGTCGTCCCAGAAGATCGCCTGCGTCCCGTTCCCGTGATGGACGTCCCAGTCCACGATCGCCACTCGTCCGATCCCGCGCTGCGCCTGGGAGTGGCGCGCGGCGATCGCGACGTTGTTGAAGAAGCAGAAGCCCATCGCAGCGTCGGGCAAGGCATGGTGCCCCGGGGGCCGCACGAGCGCGAACCCACCTTGCTCGGCTGCCGAGATCGCTGCACCCGCCGCAAGGAGGGCTGCGTCGAAGGTCGTCCCGGAGGCAATCGTGTCCGCGTCGAGCCAGGTCGGGTCGTGAACGGAGGAAACGCGCGCGACGTACTCCGGCGTGTGGCACCGCTCCACGTCCGCGGCGGAAGCGGGGGTGGCCTCGCGCCAGTCCTCGATCGAGCCCAGCAGCACCTCGAGCCTGCGCGGCGTGTCGGGATGATGCCCCGTCGGATGGAGCTGCACGAGCTCCGGGTGCGTTACGACGTCGATGAGTTCCCCGCACGGGCCGCGATCCGCTCGGCCATTGCATTCATGCCCCAACTGCTGAGGAGGGAGGACGCCTCCGCCCACAGGGGGGACTGATCTTCGAGGGGAGGGAGAGGGGCGGAGGCGTCTAACGCGGCTATTCGCCGATAGAGGCGAAGTTCCTCCGCGATCGGCGCGAACCTCCCCGCCTCGAGCGCCGCTTCGAGCGAGCCGTGCTCGTTCAGGATCTGAGCCGCGCCTTTCGGGCCGACTCCCGGCGCGCCGGGCAGCTTGTCGGAGGGGTCTCCTCGGAGCGCGATGAAATCGGGCACCTGCTCGGGCTCGACCCCGTATCGCTCGCGAACTTGCTCGGGGCCCACGCGCGCGAGCTCGCTCACGCCGCGCGTCGGCATCAGCAGCGTCACGCGGTCGGAAGCCAGTTGAAAGGCGTCGCGGTCGGACGTGACGACGAGGACGGGGCCGCGCCAGCGGCGCTTCGCCACGACCGCGGCGGCGAGGAAGTCGTCCGCCTCGTACCCGGGCGCCTTGGCCGCGGCGAAGCCAAACGCCCGGACGAGCTCGGGGAGCAGGTCGAGCTGCTCGAGGAGCTCGGGGTCGAAAACGCGACCGCTCTGGTACGGCACGAAGGCCTCATGCCGGTACGTCGGGACCGTGAGCGTGTCCCAGCCGACGAGCACCGCGCGAGGCTGCTCGGCGTCGTAGAGCCGCGTCAGCATGTTCGTGAAGCCCACGATCGCGCCGGCGGGGTGCCGCCCGCCCGCCCGCCGGATCGTCTTCGGGAGGCCGTGGTACGCGCGATGGGCGAGCGAGTCGCCGTCGATGACGAGGAGCGGTTTCAAAGCGTCCCCTCGAGCTCGCCGATCGCGGCCATCAGCCGCTCGGTCCCGATCTGCGCACCCTCTCGCAGTTCGCGGTCACCCAGGTCGTCCAACTCGACGGGTGCCCCGTACGCGACCCGCAGCGGCCCCAGGCGCATGAGCCGGTCGGTTCCCGCGATCGCTGCCGGGATCAAGGGCACGCCGGCCTCGAGCGCAACCCTGGCCGCGCCGGTGTGCGGCCGTGGCTTGTGTCTCTTGGCGAGACCTTTGCTGCGGCGCGTCCCCTCCGGAAACATCGCGACGACCTCGCCTTCTCGAGCGAGCCGCACAGCGGTGGCGATCGCCTCCCTGTCGCCCTCACCACGCCGCACCTTGAAGGCCCCGCCGAACCGGAGGATCGGCCAGAGCGGAGAGCGAAAGAGCTCGACCTTCGCCATGAACCGCAACTGCCTTCCGGGGAAGAGGGGCAGTCCGAGCGGCCACGGATCGAAGTTCGAGACGTGGTTCGCGGAGAGGACATAGCCGCCCTCGCGTGGAAGGTGCTGCTTCCCCGAAGCGCGCAGGCGAAAGAGCAGCTTCACAGGTAGCCCAGTGAGGATTCCGAGAAAGAGGTACGTAGGCGCAACCACGCGGCGCGGAGTATGGCCTGAGCGACCAGGTTGACAGCCCCCGCTAGTCTCCGAACGAGATGAAGACACTGATAATCGCCGAGAAGCCGTCCGTCGGCCGCGACATCGCGGGGGCGCTCGACGGCGTGTTCCAGAAGCGTGCGCTCGCCGATCTGAGCGCCAAGGCGAAGGGTGGCAAGGACGATCCGACCTTCCTCGAGTCCGACGACTACGTGATCACGTGGGCGGTCGGCCACCTCGTCCAGCTCGCCGAGCCGGAGGAGTACGACGAGAAATGGAAGAAGTGGCGCATGGCCGATCTTCCGATCGTGCCGCCCGACGGCTTCAAGCTCGTCCCGCGCGACGCGAAGTCGAAGAAGCAGCTGAAGCTCGTCGAGAAGCTCCTGAACCGCGACGACGTCGAGCACGTGGTCAACGCGTGCGACGCCGGGCGCGAGGGCGAGCTCATCTTCGCGTACCTCTACGAGTCGGTCTTCGGCGTCCCGCCGAACAGCTCCGACGCGCCAAAGCCCGTCGAGCGCCTCTGGATCAGCTCGATGACGAAGCAGGCCATCCGCGAGGGCTTCGAGAAGCTTCGCCCAAGCGAGCAGCTGCAGCCGCTCGAGTCGGCGGCGCGCGCCCGCTCCGAGGCCGACTGGCTCGTCGGTATGAACGCGACTCGCGCCGCGACGATTCGGGGCCGCGCATGGGTCGGCGGCGTCGTCTCGCTCGGCAGGGTGCAGACGCCGACGCTCGCGATCATCGTCCGGCGGGAGCGCGAGATCCAGGCTTTCGTCCCCGAGCCGTACTGGCTCGTGCACGCGAGCTTCGACCCCCGCTACGAGGGGCTCTGGTTCGACCCGCTCAAGGCCGACGACAAGGACACGCCCACCGGCCAGGAGACCTGGCTCAAGGAGGCCGAGCGCGCCGACGAGATCGTGACCAAGGTCTCGGGCAAGACGGGCACGGTCGAGTCGGTCGAGCGCAAGGAGCAGTCCCAGAGCGCACCGCTCCTGTACGACCTCACCTCTCTCCAGCGCGACGCGAACTCCCGCTTCGGCTTCTCCGCACGCCGCACGCTGCAGGCTGCGCAGTCCCTGTACGAGGGCAAGAAGGCGATCACCTATCCGCGAACGAGCTCGCGCTATCTCTCGGGCGACCTCGTCCCGCAGCTCAAGCCGACGGCCGAGACGCTCCTCGAGATTCCCGAGTACGAGACCGCTGCGCGCTTTGTGATCAAGCTCGACAAGCTTCCGCTCGGCCGCGTGATCAACGACGCGAAGGTCGGTGACCACCACGCGATCATCCCCACCGACGTCCCGCATGACCTCAGCGAGTTCTCGCCCGACGAGCGCCGGGTCTTCGACCTCGTCGCGCGCCGCTACCTCGCCGTCTTCCACCCGCCGGCCCGCTACGCGCGGACGGAGATCGTCACCCTGGTCGAGGACGAGCGCTTCCGCACCCGCGGGAAGGTGACTCTCGAGGCCGGGTGGCGCGGCGTCTACGGCGTCGAGGCGGACGCTGACGCGAAGACGAAGGAGGAAGACCCGGAGAGCGCTGAGCTGCCGCCGCTCGAGAAGGGCCAGGCCGTCAAGGTCGTCTCCGCCGAGAGCGAGCCGAAGGAGACCCGACCGCCGGCGCGCTACACCGAGGCGACGCTTCTCTCCGCGATGGAGACCGCCGGGAAGCTCATCGACGACGAGGAGCTGCGCGAGGCGATGAAGGAGAGCGGCCTCGGGACCCCGGCCACGCGCGCCGAGACGATCGAGACCCTCATCCGCCGCGAGTACATCGAGCGGGTCGGCAAGGACCTCTTCCCGACGCCGAAGGGCCTCCAGGTGATCACGATGCTCGAGGAGAACCTGCTCACCTCGCCCGAGCTGACCGGAAACTGGGAGAAGCGGCTCGGCGACATCGAGCACGGCAAGGGCGAGAAGGACGATTTCATCCAGGGCATCGCCGACTTCACGAAATCGACCGTGGAGGCGATCGCCGCGCTCGACAAGGAGAAGCTCCGCCCAGAGCGCGTCGAGCTCGGTCCGTGCCCCCGCTGCGGCGCCGAGACGGGCGAGATCATCCGCGAGAACTCGAAGGCCTTCGGCTGCACGAGCTGGAAGTCACGTGAGGAGGTCGGCTGCGGTTTCGTGATCTGGAAGCGCGTCGCCAGTCGCACCCTGACGCCCGAGGTAGCCCGCCAGCTGATGGAGGAAGGCAAGACGAAGGAAGTCTTGTCGGGCTTTCGTTCCAAAGCCGGCAAACCTTTTCGTGCGCGGCTCGTCTTGAATGAAGAGGGCAAGGTCGAGTTCGAGTTCCCAGCTCGAGCGAGATCCAAAGAGCCCGCAGCAACGGAATAACCGGTTACCGCCACTCGTTTTCAGTACTAAGCCGCAGTAGAGGCCGGTTCACCCTGGAAGTACCAGGAGACTCGGCCTACAGTGAGAAAGTTCGACGACCGAACGCCGTCTTACAGTGCAGCAAGCCGCAAACGCCAGATAAGGAAGAGGAAGCCCAGTTGACGCAGCAGCAGATTTCAGAACTACTCGAGACTGAGGGGGCCCGCACCCTCGTTGAGGCTGCCGAAGAGCGCGGCCATGTCGAGCCGACCGAGCTCGAGGCTTTCGCGCTCGAGCACGAGCTCGAGGAAGCCGACGTGGAGCAGCTGACGCGCGAGCTCGAGGCGATCGGCCTCGAGGTCGGCGAGCCCGTGGCTGAAGAGGTCGAGAAGGTCGCAAAGCCTGAGCCGAAGGCGGCTTCGCCGAGCGCGGTCGTCGGCTCCGCCGACAGCCTCCAGCTCTTCCTCGCCGATGTCGGTCGCCACAAGCTCCTGACGGCGTCTGAGGAGGTCACTCTCGCGAAGGCGATCGAGCGCGGCGACGGCCTCGCCAAGCGCCGCATGATCGAGTCGAACCTTCGGCTGGTCGTCTCCATCGCCAAGGGCTACCGCGGCCTCGGCGTGCCGTTCCTCGACCTGATCCAGGAGGGCACCCTCGGCCTGAACCGCGCAGTCGAGAAGTTCGACTGGCGCCGCGGCTTCAAGTTCTCGACGTACGCGACCTGGTGGATCCGCCAGTCGGTGCAGCGCGCCGTGGCCAACCACGCGCGCACGATCCGCGTGCCGGTGCACGTGGTCGAGCGCCAGCAGAAGCTTTCCCGCGCAGCGCGCCGGCTCGAGGTCGAGCTCGGCCGCGAGGCGACGAAGGAAGAGCTCGCCGAGGCGACGGGCCTTCCGATGCAGCACGTCGACGAGGCGCTGGGCGCCGCCCAGGCGTCCGTCTCGCTGAACCAGACGGTCGGCGCCGACGACGAAGGCGAGCTGGGAGACCTCTTCGCAGACCGCGAGGCGGCCGACCCGTTCGACGAGGCGGAGGAGTCGCTTCGCCGGCAGGGCGTGCGCAAGGCACTCGACGCTCTTCCCGAGCGCGAGCGCCGCATCCTCGAGCTGCGCTTCGGCTTCGAGGGCGAGCCTTGGACGCTCGAGGCAATCGGGCACGAGCTCGATCTGACGCGCGAGCGCGTCCGCCAGCTCGAGGCGCAGGCACTCGCCCGCCTCTCGGCGCTGCGCGAGCTCAGCTCAGTCGCCGTCGGCTAAGCCCAAGTAGCTCCGAGCCACTGCTCTTCCGGCTTGCCGTGGCGGGCGGGCGCGGCGATTGCGATACTGCCTCCTCATCCGCCACGAGGCGGGTTGTTGCAACTTGAGGGGAGGCAGTAAATGCTTTTGAAGCTCAGGAGGATCCTCCCGCTCGCCGCGCTCGCACTCGTGCTCGTGGCGGCGGGCTGCGGAGGTGACGGTGACAGCGGGAGCAGCGGAGGCGGCGAGCTCGTCTTCGGGACAGCGTCCGATCCCGTCGTGCTCGACGGCGCACTCGTCTCGGACGGCGAGTCGCTCCGTGCGATCGACCAGATGTTCGAAGGACTAGTCACGCTCGGAGAGGGCACGACCGAGGTCGTTCCCAACCTGGCCGAGAGCTGGGAAGCGGACGAGGCTGGGACGGCATGGACGTTCAAGCTGCGCGACGGCGTCACCTTTCACGACGGCGAGCCGTTCAACGCCGAGGCGGTCTGCTTCAACTTCGACCGTTGGTACAACTTCACAGGCCCGTTCCAGCTCGAGAGCGCGACCTACTACTGGCAGACGGTCTTCGGGGGCTTCTCCGACGGCAAGACCGAGAGCCTCTTCAAGAGCTGTGAGGCCACGGACGAGTCAACGGTCGTCATCAACCTGACGAAGCCGTCGTCCTCGTTCCTGGGCGCGCTCGCGCTCACGAACTTCACCTTCGCGAGCCCGAAGGCGCTGGAGGAGTTCGGCGCCGACGAAGGCTCGGTTGACGAAGAGACCGGCTTCAAGCCGACCGGCACCTACGGCACCGAGCACCCGACGGGCACAGGCCCGTTCAAGTTCGAGTCGTGGACGCGTGGGGACCGGCTGGTGATGGTTCGAAACGACGACTACTGGGGCGACAAGGCCAAGCTGGAGCGACTCATCTTCCGCCCGATCGCCGACAACGCTGCACGCCTCCAGGCGCTGCAGAACAACGACATCCAGGGCTACGACCTCGTCGAGCCGCAGGACGTGGCGACGATCGAGGGTGACGACTCGCTGCAGCTCCTCGAGCGGCCCGCGTTCAACGTCGCCTACGTCGGTATCAACCAGAAGATGCCGCCGATGGACAAGCTCGAGGTACGCCAGGCGGTCGCCGCCGGCCTCGACAGAGCAGCCGTCGTCGACAACTTCTACGGGGGCCGCGGCGAAGTCGCGAAGGAGTTCATGCCGCCGTCGCTCGAGGGCTATGCCGACGACGTCACCGAGTATCCCTACGATCCGGCCAAGGCGAAGCAACTGCTCCAGAAAGCGGGCGTCGACATGCCGCTCGAGATCGAGTTCTGGTACCCGACCGACGTCTCACGGCCGTACATGCCCGATCCGAAGCGGAACTTCGAGGCGTTTGCGGCCAGCCTGAACAAGTCTGGCTTCAAGGTGACGGCAAAGAGCGCACCGTGGAGCCCCGACTACCTCGGTGCGGCGCAGGAGGGCAAGGCAGGCCATCTGCACTTGCTCGGCTGGACCGGCGACTACGGAGACCCGGACAACTTCATCGGCGTCTTCTTCCAGCAGCCGACCGACCAGTTCGGGTTCACGAACGCCGAGATCACGGCGAAGCTCGACGAAGCCGAGACGGAGACCGACGCGGCGACGCGCGTCACGCTCTACGAGGAGGCGAACCGGCTGATCATGGACTTCCTGCCGGGGGTCCCCTATGCGCACACGAAGCCGGCACTCGCGTTCAACGCGAACGTGACGGGCTACGTGACGAGCCCCGTGTCGCTCGAGCCCTTCTCAATAGTCTCAATCGAGGAGGAGTAACGAACTGAGTAACAGCCGGCGGACGACGTAGATGCTCCAATTCGTCGTCCGCCGGCTGCTGCTTCTAGTCCCGATCCTGTTCGGGCTTTCGATCCTCGTCTTCATCTGGATCAGAGCGCTTCCGGGCGGCCCGGCGCAGGCGCTCCTCGGCGAGCGCGCCACGGACGAGTCCCTCGCGCAGATCGAGCGCCAGTACGGGCTCGACGAGCCGATCCACGTCCAGTACTGGAGCTACCTCAAGACGACCGCCCAGGGCGACCTCGGAACGAGCGTGACCACGCGGCAACCGGTCAGCGAAGAGCTCCAGCAGCGCTTTCCAGCGACGATCGAGCTTGCGATCGCCGCAATGATCTTCGCGCTCGTGCTCGGCGTCCCGCTCGGCTTCGTCGCGGCGAAGCGCTACGGGACCGCAGTCGACCACGCAAGCCTTGTCGTATCGCTGCTCGGTGTCTCGATCCCGGTCTTCTTCCTCGCGATCCTCCTCAAGTACATCTTCGCGGTGCAGCTCGGGCTCTTACCCACCGTGGGCCGGATCTCGGCGACCATCGATCTCGAGCATCCGACGAACTTCTACTTGATCGACGCCGTGCTGGCCGGCGACTTCTACGCCTTCTGGGATGTGTCCAAGCACCTGGTCTTGCCGGCGATCGCGCTCGGCTCGATCCCGCTCGCGATCATCGCCCGCATCACACGCGCGTCTGTGCTCGACGTCCAGAACGAGGACTACGTACGCACGGCCCGCGCGAAGGGTCTCTCCCCGCGAGTCGTCGACGAGCGGCACATCTTCAGAAACGCGCTGCTCCCGATCGTGACGATCATCGGTCTCCAGGCGGGCTTTCTTCTCTCCGGCGCGGTGCTGACCGAGACGGTGTTCGCCTGGCCGGGCATGGGCACTTGGCTCGTGGATGCGATCGAAAGCCGCAACTACCCGGTGCTGCAGGGTGGGATCCTCTTCGTGTCGCTGATCTTCGTCCTCGTCAATCTGCTCGTGGACGTTGCGTACGCCTTCATCAACCCGCGGATCAGGGTGTCCTAGATGTCCGTCGCCGAGATCGAAGCTCGCGAAATCCAGCTCGACGCTCCAAGCGGGCTCTGGCACGAGGCTTGGCGCCGCCTCAAGAGGAATCCCGGTGCGATCACCGGGTTCGTCCTCGTAGGGATCTTCGTCACCATCGCGCTCTTCGCGCCGTTTATCGCCACCCACGGTCCTCGGGAGCAGAACCTTTCGCTCCTGGAAGGAGCTTGCTGTCCCGGCCCCTCGGCCGACCACTTCTTCGGCGTCGACGCGCTCGGGCGGGACCTGTTTTCGCGCGTCGTGTACGGGGCGCGCTACTCGCTGCTGATCGGCATCGTCTCGGTCACCGTCGGGCTCTCGGTCGGGCTCCTGATCGGCGCGGCCGCCGGTTACCTGGGCGGGTGGGTCGACTCCGTCCTCATGCGGATGATGGACATCATGCTGGCGATCCCCGGCCTGCTGCTCGCGATCGGGATCGTCGCGGCGCTTGGCCCGGGCCTGACCCAGATCATGATCGCCGTCGGTGCGACGCAGGTTCCGATCTTCGCGAGGCTCTTACGCGGCTCCATCCTCGCAACGCGGGAGGCGGACTACGTGCTGGCCGCGCGGGCGGTCGGCATCAAGAAGCGGTTGATCCTCGTTTCCCACATCATCCCGAACTCGCTCTCGCCAGTGATCGTCCAGGGAACCCTCGCGCTGGCGACGGCGATCATCGACGTCGCGGCCCTCGGCTTCCTCGGACTCGGCCCACAGGATCCTTCGACTCCGGAGTGGGGGACGATGCTCACCGACACGACCAGGTACCTCCAGACCGCGCCGTTTCTCGCGCTCATTCCCGGAGCCGCGATCGTCATCTCGGTGCTCGGCTTCAACCTGATCGGCGATGGGCTCCGCGAAGCACTCGATCCGAAGTTCAGGGGCCGTGGCTAGGCAGCCCCTCCTCGACGTCCAGGACCTGAAGGTCGAGTTCTGGACCGCCCGTGGGACGATCTACGCCGTCAACGGGATCTCGTTCGACATCGCACCGGGAGAGACGCTGGGGATCGTCGGCGAGTCGGGCTGCGGCAAGAGCGTCACCTCGCTCGCGCTGCTCGGGATCCTCGCGCGCGCGGGCAGAATCACGTCGGGCACCGCGCGCTTCGACGGCCGCGACCTCCTGAAGCTCTCCGACGAGGAGCTGCGCGGAGTTCGCGGCCGCGAGATCGCGATGATCTTCCAGGACCCGATGACAAGCCTGAACCCGGTGCTGACGATCGGCCGACAGATCCGGGAGGTGCTCGAGACGCACTTCGGCATGGAGAGGGACGCGGCTGACGATCGCACGGCCGAGCTGCTCGACCGGGTCGGCATACCGCAAGCCCGGGCGCGGCTCAAGGACTACCCGCACCAGTTCTCGGGCGGGATGCGCCAGCGGGCGATGATCGCGATGGCGCTCGCCTGCCAGCCCAAGCTCCTGATTGCCGACGAGCCAACGACGGCGCTCGACGTCACGATCCAGGCGCAGATCCTCGACATCCTGCGCGAGCTCATCGCCGACCAGGGCACGGCCCTGATCCTGATCACGCACGACCTCGGCGTTGTGGCGGGCATGTGCGAGCGCGTGAACGTCATGTACGCGGGGATGTTCATGGAGACGGGAACGGCCCAGCAGGTCTTCGCGCGCCCGCGACACCCGTACACGCTCGGGCTGCTCCAGAGCGTCCCCAGGCTCGACGCCGCTCGCAAGACGGAGCTGCAGCCGATCGAGGGAAACCCGCGCGACATGCTGGCCTCGCCGCAGGCCTGCCCGTTCGCGCCGCGCTGCCGCTACGAGGTCGAGGAGTCGCTCGAGTCGGTGCCTCCGCTCGAAGAGATCGAGCCCGGCCACAAGGTCGCGTGCTTCAACCCGGTGCCGGACGACGAGTGGCGGAAGCTGAAGGAGGCTGCGCTCGCCCGATGAGCGCCAACGGCACCCTCATTTCGGTCGAAGACGTCAAGATCTACTTCCCGATCAAGAGCGGGCTCGTGCTCGACCGCCACGTCGGCGACATCAAGGCGGTCGACGGCGTCTCGTTCGAGATCAAGCGCGGGGAGACGCTCGGTCTCGTCGGCGAGTCCGGATGCGGCAAGTCCACGGTCGGCCGGGCGATGTTGCGCCTGTACGAGCTGACCGCGGGGAAGATCGTCTTCGACGGCCAGGACATCTCGAATCTGGGCGAGGCGGAGCTGCGCCCGCTGCGCCGGCGGATGCAGATGGTCTTCCAGGATCCGTTCTCGTCGCTCAACCCGCGCCACTCGGTGGCCCGGATGATCGCGGAGCCGATGCGCGTGCACGGGCTCGCGAACCGCCGCGCCGCTAACGCGCGGGTTCGTGAGCTGCTCCAGATCGTCGGATTGCCCGCCGACGCGGCCTCGCGCTATCCGCACGAGTTCTCGGGCGGGCAGCGCCAGCGAATCGGCCTCGCCCGCTCGCTTGCGGTCAATCCCGACTTCATCGTCGCCGACGAGCCGGTTTCCGCCCTCGACGTCTCGATCCAGGCGCAAATCATCAACCTGCTCGAGAACCTGCAGACCGAGTTCGACCTCACGTACCTGTTCATCGCGCACGACCTGGCGGTTGTCAGGCACATCTCCGACCGGATCGCGGTCATGTACCTGGGGACGATCGTCGAGGTCTCGCCCGCCGAGGAGCTCTACGACAACCCACTGCACCCGTACACGATCACGCTGCTCTCGGCAGTGCCGATCCCCGATCCCGAGGTCGAACGGCAGCGCGAGACGATTCTCCTGCCCGGCGACCTGCCGAGCCCTGCGAATCCGCCCCCCGCGTGCCGTTTCCACACCCGCTGCCCCTACGTGCAGCCGACGCGCTGCAAGACCGACGTGCCGGAGCTGCGGAAGCTCGCCGACGGCCATCTCGCCGCCTGTCACTGGGCCGAGGAGATCAAGGCGGGTCAGATCAAGCCGCACGAGATAGAGCCGATTTTTGAGGCTGGGATTCAAGAACCGCCCCCAGAACTGCCTCCCGTGTAGCGCAATCGACTACCCGAAAACGGTAACCCTCGATTTAGGGAGGATCATTTCTAAAGCAGGCAGCACACCGAGCCGATACGCGGACTGTCGTGGATGCTGCAGAGCGCAAAGAGATCCTGTCCCGTTACGTCGACCACTCGCGTCGTTTCGATGCGGTGGCCGCCAGGCGAGGCCAGGGCAACGCGGAGGTCATTCCGTTCGCTGCTCCCCTCAGGGAGCTCGAGCAGGAGCCGACCGCCCGTGAGGTCGAAGTGCTCCAGCTGATCTCGGAGGGCCTCGTGAACCGCGAGATCGGCCATCGGCTCTTCCTCTCGGAGGAGACCGTCAAGAGCCACGTACGGCACCTACTGGCGAAGCTACAAGCGCGCTCCCGCGCACATGCAGTCGCCGTAGGCTTCCGCCGCGGCATCATCGCCTAGAGCCGGCGCCTAACCAGCCGTTCTCCACAGTTTGTGGATATCCCTCAACAGGGGGATGCCCAGTGCCTGTGGAAAACGGAAGGTACGACTGGCTACCAAACGATGATGCCCCCGGGGTTCGCAGCCCGGGAGACAAACCGAAGCACGAAACTTCTCACTTTGCACACTCCTCATTTGGGGACTGACGGCTCCAAAAAGCGTATACCCCTTTTGGGGGAGGAACTACCGGTTGGCTGAAATTTCGCTGAAACTACTCGCCCCGCGCATCGCGCGTCCACTTGGACGCATGCACGCGTATGCGGCTGGCCTAACCGGATTAACCGTCCTGACCGCCGGCGCGCTGATTCTTAGCGGCCAAGGATTAGGGAATCCGTGGGCGGTGGGGTCCCTGTGCCTGGCTGCTGCGCTCGCACAGAGAAGTCGAATTGAGCTTGGCCGTAGCCTTCACGCGTCAATTTCGACCTTTCCTGTGCTTCTCAGCGCGGTGCTTTTCGGACCGCTTGCTGCGATGGCCGTGTCGATAGCCTCAATGTTGGGCGAAGGATTCAAACCTTTTACACGCTGGTCCACCTACACAGCGAGCCGAGCGGTCACGGGCGCTGCTGCCGGAGCAATAGCCATTGAAATTCAGCGCGTTAGCACCGGAGACCTTGGTGGCGTCCTTCTCCTCGCCGGAGTTACGACGCTTTGCTTGCAGGCGCTCGACATCGCCTTCGGCGCCGTTGTCTTCAAGCTTCGCGGCTACGGAGATCTCCGTGCTCTGATGAAGGACGTTACCCCCCTTCTCTTTGCTTCCGTGCCTCTTTACGCGCCGGTTGTGGGTCTCCTGGTGTATGGCTACCAGGAGGTTTCGCCCTGGGTTCTCCCTCTATTCCTGGCACCTGCCTTGGCAGCTCAGAGGTCGTTCGTGCTCTACCAGGCGGAACGCCGACTAACCAGCGATCTCGCGGAGGCGAATCGACATCTCGAGCGCGCGAATCTCTCATTCGCGACTGCGCTCGTTGCGACGCTCGATGCGAGAGACCGGTACACAGCAGGGCACTCGGCAGCTGTCGCGATCTATGCACGAGATATCGCTGCCCGGCTTGACTTGACCGAAGAGCAGCAGCAATTGGCCCATCTCTGCGGCCTTGTCCACGACATCGGGAAGATTGGACTCCCACCCGGTTTGCTGGAGAAGCCGGGTGCGTTGACGCTCGAGGAGCGGCGGCAGATGGAAGAGCACTCAGTGATTGGGGAGCGCATCCTTACTAAGGTTGACGACTACGCCGAGATCGCCAAGATCGTTAGGCATCATCACGAAAGGGTTGACGGTCAGGGATACCCGGACGGTCTAGTCAGCGAGGCGATTCCTCTAATCTCGCGCATCATCGCCGTGGCGGACGCCTACAACGCCATGACATCCGACCGCCCTTATCGAGATGCGATGCCGAGCCAAGTCGCGCGGCTTAGGCTCGCTCAAGCTGTGGAGAGCCAATTCGACACAACTGTTGTGGCGGCTTTTGAGGCGATACTGGCCGCGGCGACCGAGGAGTACAAGGTGGGCCGAACGTTTGACTTCAACCGGCTAGCCGAAGATGAGCACGCCGTTGTGCGGGCGATTGCTGGTGCAGCCTAGGGCTGCCCTTCCGAATTGTTCCTCACGGCCGCCTGCGTGCGGCTGCTAACGCCTAGCTTCTCGAGAATGCGTCGGACGTGAACCTTGACGGTCGCCTCACTTATGAACAACGCGTGAGCAATCGCCTTGTTCGAGAGTCCTTGGCGCAAGAGCTCGTAGACGTCACCCTCGCGAGGCGAAAGGTCAGCTTCACGGGCGGGACCTCGGGCGGTGTCTGAGACAGTCAGATCGAGGCGTTTGGCCAACTGGCCATCTCTGGCGCGGCTCATGGCGGCAGCGAGTTCGGTCCGGCAATCATCAGCGCGTGCCAGAGACTCAGCGATGGAGGGATGGGCACGGTAAGCACGCACGAGATTGTTGAAGTTTGCAGACGCACGAACTAGGCGGAACGCTCTTTGTGTCATCAGATCCGCATTGCGAGCTTCTCCCGAGAGAGCCACGACAGCTCGCGCAAATTCGGCGATCACCTTAGGCTCGATCGCAGCTGACGCCTGAGTTGCAAGCTCCGCATGTTTCAAGGCGTCAGCGGCTTGGTTCGTGCCGGAACAAGCGAGGACCAATGCGCGACATGCAATGCATTCCCCGCGCATACCCGGTAGAGAAAGGTCGTAGATCTCCGAGCCAAGTTGCTTGAGAGCTCCGTCGATATCCCCGGAGTTCAGAAGAATGAGCATTCGGATTGTGGTTGCGGACAACGTCACATAGGGCTCGCCGGCCGCAAAGCCGATGGCCATGTCTAGACAGCTCTGCGCCTCGCGATACTTCTTCAGCCCCTGAAAGGCCATTGCTTTTTGTATGTAGGAGTGTGGAAGCGCGAAGACGAGTCGGTACTTCTCGAGTTCGGAGATCTGCTCTGTGATCGCAGTTAGCGCCTCGTCGTATTGGCCGGAAAACGCCAGCGCCGCGCCGCGAGCATGCAGGAAAGAAAGTCGAACGAGAGGATCATCTACTTGGTCGACGATCGCCCCGACCGAGAAATGTTCCCGAGCTAAACCAGTGCCGGTCCGGACTGCAAGAAATAGCCTCCCTGCCCCTAGGCGAACCGACTCCCTTGGCGAGCCGGAGCCTAGGCCGGCGAGCCTCTCGAGGGTTTCCGCAGTCTCTGATCGCTCGAGGTCAAGGCCGGAGACGAACTCGCCCCACAGAGCGTCTGCCAGATCCTCGCGAGTTTTTGCTGTCCGAGTTGCATTTCGATGATGCTGAAACGCCGTCTCCTCACGCGCCTCAAAGTGCGCACTTTGGCCAGCTCTTGCGTATGCCTGCGATGTGAATGGATGCTCCGGGCCGAGACTTGATGCCGCCGCGAGTGCCAGCCCCTCAGCATCGGCATAGGCGGCTTCTCGAAAGGTCACTTCGGCCCTTGCAAAGTCGAGTATCGGCGACCGTGCGCGGAGTTCCTCGCCCCAATCGAGCCAATGACTGAGTGTGGCGATCCGCCCCTCTGACAGAAGGGTGGGGCAAGCCGCCTCCACGAGGCGGACCAACAGGAGCGGAACTTCAAACTGGCGCACGAGAGAGAAGGCTTCGTCCCAACGTCTGCGGTCAATTAGGAACTCAGCGACCTTCTCAACAGCAGGGTAGGCAACCCCCCGCCCAAGTTCCTCGAGCTTAGTTTCCAAGAAGCGGCGCAACAGGGGGTGTAGCTCAAACCGCCCCCTATCGGGAGCGACAACACCCAAGCGCACGGCGTGGTCTAGCACGAGTGTTGCGGTCTCGCTTCCAAAGAGAAACCGCGCCACTTCAAGGTCGATGGCGGGAGGGATCGCGAGCTGACACAGGCCCCAGCGAACACCAGGCTCTGCAGCCTGATAGAGCTCCTCAGCAAAGTAGTCGTAAAGAGCGGTAGGCAAGTCGTCGCGAGGCAACGCCAGGGCCCCCGTGAGCGCGGCAAGGCCGATGACCGCCGGCCAACCTTCTGCTTGCTCAAGCAGTTCGCCAGCCTCGGTGTCATGGGGCGCTAACACCTCTATCGCTTCGTCGTCGCTCATCGCGAGGGCGGTACTGTCTAGTTCCAGTACGTCTCCATAGACCCGTCGTCGCGCCGTCGCCCAGCTTGGCCTGTGTCTGCTGATGACGAAGAGGCGCAACAAAGCGCCTGAGGAGATCTCCTCAAGGAATACCTCACACGCTGCCGCATCGGAAGCAAACTGGTAATCGTCGATTGCGAGCCAGGCGTCTTCGGGCCATTCCGCGAGGTCTTCGGCAAGCATCTCGGCCAGGATTCGCGCGTCTTCCTCTGGGCGGTCGGTAGCTCGCAGCCGTTGTCGCATTCGGTCGCCGGCCTCGGGGATGATCTCGGCTGCGGCTGTTGCCAGGCCCACGGCTAGCGCAGCAACGTCTGCCGAGGCGGGACTGCCGTAGTACCAAGCTGCTCGGCGTTCAGCGAGCCACTCGCGCGCAAGAGTCGTCTTCCCGTAGCCCGCCGGCGCCACGAGCAGGATGATCCGGGCGCCGCTCTCGTCGAGCATGCGCGTCAACCGCGGCCGCTTGATGATTCGTCGGCGGCCGACCTCGACGGCCGGTGTGTTTTCCACCTTCGAACCTCCCTCTCGCTCACACGCTAGCGCGCGCTACGCGAAATGAACAGTGGTCCGTGGAGGCAGGGCCGAACTAGCCGGTCGACTGGTCGAACGTCGAGACCTGGCGCGCGAACGTCAGCGCCAAGTTGTTGTAGTCGCGAACGACCACAGTCACCTTTTTCACCGCTCGACCACCGGTCGGCGTGAAGGACACGATGTACGTGTCGATGCGGTAGCTCTTGTTATCGGCGCCGGTTGCCTGACGGCTCGCGTTGCATT
Source organism: uncultured Actinomycetes bacterium (assembly GCA_963827725.1). GTDB lineage: Bacteria > Actinomycetota > Thermoleophilia > Gaiellales > Gaiellaceae > VAXT01. The sequence goes on from CAWHBM010000001.1 coordinate 581,085, forward strand.
CGGGCGGCGGGCCTGCACACGAGCCGGTTATCTGCGTCGCGCTCCAAGCCTGGTCGGTGTTGTACGGCGCGGTGGCGGGAATCGAGCTTGGCTCTAGCCGGATCGCGGCATAGGTGATCGCGCGGTAGAGCTCCATCTGGCCGTCGGCGAGCACTGCGGCTGTTGTCACTCGGCTGGCGCGGTTGAGCGAGACGATGCCCGAGGAGAACGCTGCGACCACGGCCAAGAGGCCGATGTTCAACATCGTCATGGCCAGGAGCAGCTCGATCAGGCCAAAACCGTCGTTTTTACGCAGGGCCGCACGCACGAGAGTCCTATCGGCACTCAGACGGAATGGCTCAAGGGCTTCGATCCCTCTGCCGATAGCCACTCTGGTGCACCTGACGGCTTACCTCACGCTGTAATGGCGGCTTTCGGCTACAGCGCAATCGATGCCAACGGCATCGAGCTGAACGGCGAGATCCACGCTCCCGATACCGACGCGGCGCGCGAGCAGCTGCGCATGCGCGGCATGCTCGCGCAGTACCTGCACGAGCTGCCGGCGGAGGGCGAAGAGGGCGCTCGCACCGTCTTCAAGAAGGTCAAGCCGAAATCGCTCCAGATCTTCTCGCGTCAGTTCGCGACGATGATCGACGCGGGGCTCTCGGTCGTCAGCGCCCTCGTCATCCTCGAGGAGCAGACCGAGGACAAGTACTTGAGCGCCGTCCTCTCCGAGCTGCGCGCCGACGTCGAGGGCGGTCTTCTGCTCTCGCAGGCGATGGAGCGCCATCCGAAGATCTTCAACCGGCTCTACGTCGCGATGGTCGAGGCCGGCGAGGCCGCCGGAATCCTCGACCAGGTGCTCGATCGCGTCGCCTTCCAGATCGAGAAGGAGACGCAGATCAAGCGCCGCGTGAAGAGCGCGATGATCTACCCGACGATGGTCCTGATCTTCGCGACCCTCGTCCTGATCGGAATGCTGCTCTTCCTCGTCCCGATCTTCGTCGAGATCTTCTCGACCCTCGGCGGCGACCTGCCGGCGCTAACGCTGTACGTCGTGGCCATGTCCGACTTCCTCAAGAACAACTGGATGTTCGTCTTCCCGGGCGCTGCGGCCGTTTTCTTCGGCCTGCGCCGCTTCAAGAAGACCGAGTACGGCCGTCAGCTCTGGGACCGCTTCAAGCTGCGCGCGCCGATGAAGATCGGCGGCGTCGTCCTCAAGGTGACGATCGCCCGCTTCTCGCGAACGCTCTCGACCCTGACCGCCGCCGGCGTGGACATCATCAAGGCGCTCGAGATCACGGGCCAGACCGCCGGCAACTGGGTCGTCGAGGAGGCGCTCGCGGACGTCCGCGCGAAGGTGCACGAGGGGACGCCGATCGCCGAGCCGCTCGTCGACAACCCGATCTTCCCGCCGATGGTCGGCCACATGGTCAAGATCGGTGAGGAGACCGGAGAGCTCGAGAAGATGCTGGGCAAGATCGCCGACTTCTACGAGGACGAGGTCGATTCGTCGATCGCGACGCTGACCTCGATCATCGAGCCGATCATGATGATCGGCGTGGGCCTGATGGTCGGCGTGATCATCATCTCGATGTACCTCCCGATGTTCAAGATGCTCACGCTCGTCAAGTAGCGCCTGCGTTCTGAGCAGCTCGCGACGCGGCGTATTCCTCGGCTACGCCCTTGGGCACGCAGAAAGCCCAGGCGTCCTCGACGAGCTCACGCATCTCGGCGGCGTCGATGGCGTCGAGTCGGACGTGGGCCCAGTTGTAGCGGAGGTCGGACTCGCTCGGGAGGGAGAACTTCTCGGGCTCGGACTCGACCAGCGCGTCGCGCCATTCCTTGGGAAACGCAAAGCCCATCGTCGAGCCGTCGCGTGAAAAGGAGAGATAGACGATCCGGCCGATTCGGAACTTCACGCGGCCGCGCACGAGCGCCTCAGTGCTACGAGGCAGCGTGATCGCAAACTCGCGAGCTTCGTCGATCGTCACCACGGCTCGTCAGCGAGGATACGCTCCTCTTGAAGCAGTGGCTAGCCGACGAGCCAGAGGTCGCGCTGCGGCGTGCTCAGCCACTCGATGCCGTCGGCGGTGACAAGCACGTCCTCCTCGAGGCCGACGTAGCCGCGGCCCGGGACCGGCGCGCCGTACTCGAGCGTGTAGACGTTGCCCTCCTCGACCAGGCCGAGCGGGGCGTCGCCGTACCGGTCCCACAGCGGCGCGAGCAGGGTGCCGCCGTCGTGGGCGGCACGGCCGAGCTGATGGCCGAGCGCGTACTTCGGCTCTTCGTAGCCCGCCGAGACGAGGCTTGCGCGGGCCGCCGCGTCGACCTCGTGCCCGGCCACGCCGGGTCGGAGCACGGCGGCTCCCGCGTCTAGCGAGGCCCAGACGTCTCGCCACACGGTCACAACGTCCTCGGGCGGCTCGCTCTCACCATCGTCGAGCAGGTACCAGACACGCTGCAGATCGCTGCGATACGCGTCCTTCTCGACGCCGAAGTCCATGTGCAAGAGCTGGCCGCGCTGCGTTTCCAGCTCGCTTGGCCCGCTGTGACCGACCTCCTTCTCGGGTCCCGCGTTGACAGCAGGGCAATGATCTTCTTCCCACGCGTATCCAAGGCCGCGTCGCGAGACCTCCGCCTGCATGACTGCAGCGACCTCGGTCTCCTTCATGCCGGGGGCGAGCCGCTCGCTGACGTGCGTGAAGATGGCCTCCGTCTCCGCGATCGCGGCGCGGATCCGGTCGATCTCGAACGGCGATTTCCGCCCGCGCAGCGACCCGACTATGTCCTTGGACGAAACGAGTCGATCCGCGAACGGCGTGCCCTCCAGCGTCTCGGAGAGCACGAGCCAGAGCCCATGCGTGAGCCCGTCCGCCGCCGGGTCACTCTGCGAGTAGTTGACCGCGATCGTCTCCGGCGCCAGGCGCTCGATCGTCTCGCGAAGCCCCGGCCGGATGCTCTCGTCGTAGGTCACGACCTCGGAGTACGCGTCGAGCTGCTCGACGCTCGACGCGTCGAAGCGCCCGACGATCGCGATCCGTTCGCCAGTGCGTGACACGAGAAACGCGCTCTGCCACGCGCAATACGTGTCGGCAATCAGGTCGAGGCAAGGGTCACGAGTGAGGAGCGTCTCGCGGACGAGGGTGAGCCAGACATCGATTCCCTTTTCCTCGAGGATCGCGGGCGCCTGGTCGAGCTTCTCGCGAACAAGCGTGGCATCGGTCACGGCCGCAAGATCTCATAGGGTTCCGTCGTGGCGCTGGAACGGCCGATCATCGAGAAGCCGGAGGGGGACATCCCCTTCGAGCTCGCAGATCGACGACCTCGTGGACGGCGAAGGCGACGAGGCCACCAAGGGCACGAAGGTCTCCGTGCACTACGTCGGCGTTGCGTTCTCGAACGGTGAGGAGTTCGACGCCTCGTGGAACCGCGGGCAGCCCTTCGAGTTCAAGCTCGGAGCGGGCCAGGTCATCCCCGGTTGGGACGCCGGCGTCGAGGGCATGAAGGTCGGCGGCCGCCGCAAGCTCACGATTCCGTCGGCGATGGCGTACGGCGCACGCGGGGCAGGTGGCGTGATCGGGCCGAACGAGCCGCTCGTCTTCGTAGTGGATTTGCTCTCGGTCGACTAGTCCCTCGTCTAGACCTTCCGTCGCCGCGCGTCCAACGTTGCGTTGAGCACCGCCGAGCCGACGATCACCCGCCCCACGATGTAGAGGGAGAACAACAGGGCAGCGGCGGCACCGAGCGCGCCGTACGTGTCGGCGCGGTCCTCGACGAGACGTGATGTCACGTACACGTTGAAGCCGTTGACGAACAGCATTCCGAGGCCGAACGATGCGGCTCCGGGCACGAGCGCCGTCCAGCCGACGTCGCGGCGGGGAAGGTGCCGGGCGAGTACGAGCCAGGCGCAACCGAGTAGAACCCCGTACCCCAGGAGCCCTGCGACCCCGCCGACCTGGTCGCTGTGGCGGATCCAACCGAGGAGCACGACGCCGGCGAACTGCGCCAAGAGAACCCCGCTGAAGACAGCGAAGCCTCTCGACGAGAGCTGAACGGCGCGGCCGGATCCGTGCCAGGCGATCGCATGCACGATCGCGACCGCCCGGTACAGCATCCCGGCGGCGTAGACGAGGACGGGGAGGGTCACGATGAAGATCGCCCAGCGCGCCGAGCTCATGGCGGCCCCTGCGACCTCCTTGGCGACCAGCCCTGTCAGGCCCGAGCGGGAGGCGACCTCGGCTGGGCTCTGTTCCGTGGTGTCCGCGTAGATCCCGAGACCGGCGACGAGAAAGAGCGAGAGCGGCAGCAGGAATACGAACAGCCGGTAGGCCAGCGCACCGCCGAGAATCCCACCCCCGATCGTCGAGTCCCGCTCGACGAATTCGAAGGCGACATCGAGAGATCGGTGGCGACGACGTGCAGCCTCGACCCGGGATCGGAGGATGCGGGCCTTCGCGGCCCAGCGTGCGATCCGACCGGGGATCGTCGGCGCGACGTCGAGCTCTAGCGGTGCTGGTTTTCGCGGATCCTGTTCTTCCGCCACCGTCAACCTGAGAGCTGGAACTCCGCGGGTAGCTCGTCTGGCTCGTCGGCCGGCTCGAGCTCGGCCCGTGCGCGGACGTCGAAGTAGACGTAGGCGGTTGTCAGGGCGACGAAGGGAATCGTCACGGCGTTGAGGACTCCCGCGACGAGGTTGAGCGTCGCGAGCGGGGCGCTGGTCAGGATGATCAACAGTGTGCCCACGAGCGGGCCGAGGACGAGAGCGAGCGCCGCTGCGAACACTGCGAGCGTTGCGACCTTCAGCCAGTGTCCGTGCACGAGGCGGCGGCTTTGTCGGAGGGCGTCGATCGCAGATCGACCCTCGAGCTCGACCGCGAACACGGCAAGCGCCCAGCGGACGGCCAGCCAGATGGCAATCGGGACGAGCACCAGGGTGCTCAAGAGGAGCGAAACCGCTAGAACAGAGATCACGATCGCGCCGAGCAGTGGCCTTGCCCTGTCCAGAGCCAGGCGGTAGGCGCCGATCGGCCCGACTGGCCTGCCGTGCTCGATCTCTACGAGCGCCCGCGCGGTGGCCGCGACGACCAGGGTGAGGCCGAGAAGGGTCAAGGCCGTTCCGATAGCGACAACGAGGAACACGAGCACTCCGCCGCTCTCGCCCTCTGTCGAGATCCCCGCGATGCTCGACGCACGGATGACGATCGCCTGTAGAAGCGTCACGACCAGAGAGATCGGCAACAGCACGAGACCGATGCCGAGGAAAAGCCATAGGCGTTTCGTGTACATGCGGGCTGCGGCCGTGAGGATCTGTCCCCACGCGCGGCGGCGCGCCAGGCTGAGCGGCGCGGTCGGCCGCCAGGTTGCGCGCGAAAGCCCGAAGAGAACGAGCGCAAGAAGCGCTCCGAGGGCCAGCAAGACCGGAATCGGGTCGTCCACAGATCGACGAAGAGCGTTCGAGCCGGCACCGATCGCACTACAGAAGAAGTCAGTTGTCCCAGTCCCGAGGGCACCACCTGCCGGGATGGCGTAGCTCTTATCGCGCCAACTCGTGGAGACGCTGATCGGCTCGGTCCACGAGGTCTTGAGGTTGGGGCCTGTGGGGCCGTTGAAGATCGACGGCTGAAACTCACCCCAACGCCCCTCGAACGCAATCCACGGAAACAGGATGCTGGCTTCGGCCGGATCGCTCGGAATCGTCCGCACGACGGGGCGGACGTCGAAGCTCGGGCCCGATGTGTCGTCGCAGCCGACGCCCTCCTGGGCCGAGCTGCCGAGGTAGAGCGCCGACCCGAAGAAGTTCGCGTGCGAACCAGCCGCCGGGTATACGACCGGATGCGTCCCGCCGACGAGCTCGAGCTTGTCCTCGCCCCACGTCGCTCGCTCTGACCCCTCATGCTGGCTGTAGCCGACGGACACCGGCTCGCCGGCGAGCGCCTGGCGCGCGTCGCCGGCGTCGAAGACGAGCTGGATGTTCTCCCAGTCGCCTTCGTGGGTGTTGTTCCAGTCGTTGAAGACGTAGTAGAGCCAGTACTGGAGGGCGAGTTGACCCGGATAGTCGGGGTCGGTGGCGACGTGCGCGTAGACGGTCGGCGCGGTTCCTTCGGTCAGGCGGTTCGACCACCGCTCGTAGTCGCAGCCGGGGTCGAGGGGGTTCCCGGGGAAATCGAGGTGGTACTCGTAGAGGTTGCGGGACACATCCTCCGCCGTGGGGCCGACCTTGATCAGGTCTCCGGTGCCCCACGGCCCGCGGAGCGCGACGGTCTGCTCGCCGAGGAGCACGTCGACGTCGATCGGCTCGAACGACTCGCCGTACCCGCAGTCCTGAGCCTGGGCGACGAGCCGCACGACCGGCGCGTAGCGCTCGGCGAGGGCGGTCTCGTCCGCGAGGTCGGCCACCGCACATGGTGCCGCGACGAGCGAGAGCACGGCAACGAGGGCGCAGACCACGGGACGCGAGCGTGCGGGCATGAACCGCGATTCTTCCAGGGCTGAGGCGTTACACCGGGCGCCTCGACGTGCTGACCGCGTAGTCGACGAAGGCAAGCGTTCGTTCAACGGCCTCCGGCTCGGCCGGGCATCCAACGACTCATGTCCGCTAACGCCATGTTCTCTGTTTCGGCAACAGTCACGTTGGCAAGATAGCCAACGGATCGGATGGCACAACTACATCGTCTCGAGCGAGGCGCGGCGGCGGCCGTCGAGCTCGAAGTACCTGAGCAGGCCGTACGCGAGCGCCGCGTAGCAGACGCCGATCCCGGCTTCCGTCCAGACGAGCCCGGAAACCTCTCCCAGCGATGCGCCCTCCGCGACCTCGCGGGCCGCGGCGATGCCGTGCGTCAGCGGCAGGACCTGGCCAACCGCCTGCATCCAGCCCGGCAGCACGTCGACCGGGACGTTGACGCCGCAGAAGAGCAGGAAGACGAAGATCATGAGGTTCGCGAAGAAGAAGACGTCTCGGCCGCGCAGGCCGAACGCGCCGATCATCGTCCCGAACGCCGTGCAGGAGAACGAGGTCACGACGACGATGAGCGCAATCACCGGGATCTCGGCCGGCGCGAGCGAGAAATCGAGCAGGAGCCAGCCGACGACGAAGCCGACCGCCGAGACGAAGATCCCGTTCGCGATGTTCGGCAGCGCGCGGCCGAGGAAGAGCGAAAGCCGGTTCGCCGGCGTCACGAGGATCGAGGAGAGCGTCTGCGTCCAGCGCTCGCCGCCGATCGTCATCGCCATCCCGAAGATCCCGCCCAACGACGAGATCGCAACGGCGTTCCCGATGACGAAGAACTCGTCCGAGCGGAGCTTCGCGAAGCGCCCGATGTAGGCGAAGAAGAGGATCTGGAACACCGGGCCGCCGAGCATCGTCGGGACGTAGATCGACCAGTGGATCCAGTTGAAGAGCGCGCGGTAAGCCAGGTAGCCGCCGATGAAGAAGATGCGAATCGAGTTCATGCGAGCGCCAGGGTTGCCCGCTCGCGGGCGAGTCGCTCGAAATAGCGGAGCGTGAAGTGCCCGATCACGAGGTAGATCGACGCCGAGCGCGAGGCACACGGCGATCGGGATCGCCGGGTCGCCGCCGATCGCTGCTTGTCGGATCCCGCGAATCCCCCAGGTCGGCGCGAGCACCCACGAGATCGGGCGTGTCCAGCCGGGGAGAAGGGAGAGCCCGACGAGCAGGCCGGTTACGAGCCAGACCGGGTACTCGAGGAGGTTCGACAACGAGTTCGCGTTGCGCAGGAGCACGAATGTCGACGCCAGCACGAGGCCGAGCAGCCCGAGCGAGAGAACCGCCGCGGGGAGCGCGATGACGAACCACACAGGATGGGCGAGGTCAAGCGGCAGGTCGAAGATGAGCCAACCCCAGGCCAGCGTCGCCGCCACCGAGTAGAGGCCGATCGACGCCGTCGCGATCGTCATCGGCAGGACGACGAGGATCAGCGGCGTCGGCACGCCGATCACGTACTCGAGCGTCCCCTGCCACCGCTGCCACTGGATCAGGCCGCCCGAGCCGAAGAGCGTCGACGACCAGATGCCCATCATCCCGGCACCTAGAGAGGCATAGAGGAGGGACAGCCCCGGCCGCGCACCGGTGCGGAACATGTAGTACGCGATCGTGGCGTAGAAGATCGGCAGGATCGCCGCGTTGAGCATGAAGAAGCCCGACATCGTCAGGTTCCTCACGTTGAAGAGCCAGCCGGTCCAGAAGAGGCGGAGGGCGTGCCTCATGCGACCCCGAGCGATGCGCGCTTGCGGCTTTCCCGCTCCATGAAGCGCAGCAGCTGGTAGCCGAGGATCGTGTAGACGACTCCGATCAGGGCCTCACGGGCCAGGAGCCCGCTCACGTCGCCAAGCGAAGCCCCGTCGGCGACGCGGCGAGCCGCTTCGATCCCGTGCGTGAGTGGGACACGCTGCGAGATCGCCTGCATCCACCCGGGGAGCTCCTCGATTGCGACGTTCGCACCGGTGAAGATCAGGAGCAGCCCGAAGATGATGTTGTTGAGCACTGCGGTCTCCCGGACGCGGAGCCCGATCCCCGCGCAGATCAGGCCGAGGCCTGTGCACGAGAAGATCGCCACGAGGATGACGAGGGCGATGGGGCCCCAGGCCGAGACGGGCACGTCGATACCGAGGACGAGACCAGACACGAGGAGCGAGAACACGGCGACGAACATCGAGTTCACGATCACGGGCAGCGCCCGTCCGAGAAAGAGCGGAAGCCGTCCTGCAGGAGAAACGAGGATGTACATCAGCGTCTGCTGGCTGCGCTCGCCGGAGATCGCTTGCGTCATCGCGAAGAGGCAGGGGACGGAGGCGTACTGGACGGCGTTCCCGATCACGAAGAACTCATCCGACTGGACACCGGCGGCTCTTCCGATGAAGACGAACAGGAAGATCTGGAAGATCGGTTGCACGATGAGGGTCGGGAAGAAGATCCACGGCGAGAGCCAGTTGATCAGCCCCCGATACGCAGTGAGGCCGCCGATGAAGAAGATCCGGAGCGAGACGGTCATGTCAGCGACAGGCTGGCGCTGCGGCGTGCCGCGCGCAGGACTCTGCTCGGTGAGGACGACCCCGATCGCGACGTAGACGCTGCCCAGGAGGACGCACATGCCGATGTCGGGCAAGGGCGTGCCGCCGGTCGAGGATTCGCGGATCGCCCGCATGCCCCAGGTCGGGGCCAGTGCCCAGGAGATCGGAAGCACCCAGCCTGGTAGAAGCGACAAGGGAACGAGGAAGCCGCAGATCAACCAGATCGGGTACTCGGTCATCGAGCCGAGCGCCCAGGCAGTTCGGTAGCGCGCGAAGCCCACCGCCATCAGGAAGCCGAGCGCGCCGATCGAGAGGACCGTCGCCGGGATCGCCGCGGCCATGAGCAGGGGATGCTCGAGCGGGAGGTCGATCCCGAACGCGAAACGGCCCCAGAGCAGCGTCGTCGTCATGCAATAGATCCCGATTGCGGAGGTCGCAAACGCGAGGGGCAGGAGCACGAGCGAGAAGTGCGCCGGCGCCGCGACGAGCAGCTCGAGCGTGCCGAACCAACGCTCGCGGTGGAGCGCCGAGCCCGCTGAGACGCTCGTTGCCGTCCAGATGCCCATCACGGCGGCACCGAGCGATGCGTAGACGAGCGCGTCCGGCTCGCCTCCTGCACGGAACATGAAGAACGCGACCGTGGCGAAGAAGATCGGCCAGAGGATCGCGAGCAGTCCGTCGAACGAGGAGCGGGTCAGCTGCTTCACGTTCAGCACCCAGGCGACCGTGAGCAGGCGCAGGTTTCTCCTCACGAGCGCTCCAGGCTTGCGTACCGGCGGCTCTGAACCTCCATGAAGCGGAGGACCAGGTAGCCGAGCGTGGCGTAGAAGAGTCCAATGAGCAACTCGGTCCCGACGAGACCCGCGACCGAGCTGAACGGGGCGCCGTCGGCGAGCAAGCGCGCGGCCTCGATTGCATGCGTGAACGGGAGCCCCTCGGAAATCGTGGTCGCCCAGTCCGGCAGCTCGGAGAGCGGAATGTTGGCGCCCGTGAAGATGAGAAGGAACCCGAAGATCACGTTCGAGAGCACGGCGTTCTCGCGGACGCGCAACGAAATCGCGGCGTTGATCAAGCCGAGCCCGGTGCACGAGAACGCAGCGACCACGATCACGAGCGCAAGCGCCGGCACGGATGAGAGCGGGATGTCGACACCGAGGATCAGGGTCCCCGCCGTGAGTGAGAACGCTGCCACGAACGCTCCGTTCGCGATCACGGGCAGGGCGCGCCCGAAGAAGAGCGGGACGCGCCGAGCCGGACTGACGAGGATTGCGCTCAGGGTGTTCTGGTAGCGCTCGCCGCCGATCATCTGCGTCATCGCGAAGAGGCATGGGATCGCTGCGTACTGGATCGCGTTTCCGACGACGTAGAACTCGTCCGACTCGAGGCCGGCGGACCGGCCGATGTAGGCGAAGAGCAGGATCTGGAAGATCGGCGCCACGAGGAGGCTGGGGATGTAGATCTGCGGGGTCAGCCAGTAGAAGAGCGCGCGGTAGGTCATGCGCCCGCCGACGAAGAAGACGCGCAGCGAGGTCACGACAGTGAGAGAGAGGCGCGTACGCGCGCGGAGCGCAGCACCCGTTCGGTGAACACGATGCCGAGGCCGACGTAGAGGGCGCCCAGGCCTACGCACATCAGGAGGTCGTCGAGTGGAGACCCGCCAAGCGCGGACTGGCGAATCGCATTCATGCCCCAAGTGGGGGCGAGTACCCACGAGATCGGTCGCACCCAGTCGGGGAAGAGCGCAAGCGGGACGAGGAAGCCGCCGATCAGCCACACCGGGTACTCGAAGAGGTTCCCGAGCGCCCAGGCCGCGCGGAAGCGCACGAACGTGACCGCAAACACGAATCCGAGCGCGCCGAACGAGAGCACGGTGCCGACGATCGAGGCCGCGAACATGAGCGGGTGCTGGACGGTAAGTGGGACCCCGAATAGGAAGTGCCCGTAGAGGAGCGTCGCCACCAGGCTGTAGATGCCGACAGTCGCCATGGCGAGCGTCACGGGCAGGAGGACGAGGGCAAAGTGACGTGGAGTGCCGACGAGGAGCTCGAGCGTTCCGTGCCAGCGCTCACGCTGCATCGCACCGCCCGCGGTCGTGCTCGTAGCCGACCACATCCCCATCACGGCCGCGCCGAGCGAGGCGTAAAGCAGGGTCCGCGGGCTGTCGCCGGCGCGGAAGACGAAGAACGCGACGGTCGCAAAGAAAAGCGGATAGATGACCTGCCCGAAGCCCTCGAACGGCGACCGGGAGATCATCTTCATGTGGTACAGCCAGCCGACTCCGAGGAGGCGGAGAGTCTTCACTCGGCAGTTACGAGAGCGACGTACGCATCCTCGAGCGTCGGCTCCCTGTGCGACACGCGGCCGACGTTGGCGCCGTTCAGGTGTCCGAGGATCGCGGCCGTGAGCTGGATGTCGGCGCGAGTCTGGACGCTCAGCACCTGCGCCTGCTCGCGCTCCTCGACCCAGACTGCGAGCACGCCTTCCAGGTTGCGGAGCTTCTCGACCGTCTCGTCGGGCACGCCGTAGACCTCGACCTCCGTCACGCTTCCGGAGGCGACGCGGCTCTTCAGCTGCCCGGGCGTTCCCTCGGCGACGATCTCGCCCTTCGAGATGACTGCGATCCGGTCGCAGAGCGCGTCGGCCTCGAACATGTAGTGGGTGGTCAGCAGGATCGTCTTGCCGGCGTCGGTGAGCGACGCGATCGTCGCGCGGAGCTCGCGCGCGCCAACCGGATCCAGGCCGATCGTGGGCTCGTCGAGGAAGAGCACCTCCGGGTCGTGGAGCAGCCCGCGGGCGACGTGCAGGCGCTGCTTCATCCCGCGCGAGTAACCCTCGGCTCGCTCGTGCTCGCGGCCCTTGAGCCCGACGAGCTCGAGCAGCTCCTCGATCCGCGGCTTCTGGGTCTTCGCGGGGACGCCGTAGAGCTCGGCGAAGTAGCGGAGGTTGTCGTAGCCCGAGAGCCGCTCGTAGACGCCGCGCTCGCCGCCGAAGACGTAGCCGATCCGCTTTCTGACCTCGCGCGCCTCCTTGACGACGTCGTGGCCGAGGACGCGGGCGCTGCCCGAGGTCGGGATGAGCAGCGTGATCAGCATCTTGATCGTCGTCGTCTTGCCCGCGCCGTTCGGGCCCAGGAGGCCGAAGAGCTCGCCTTTTTCGATGGCGAAGCTGACGCCGCGCACAGCTTCGATCTCCTTCACGCGGCGGCGGAGCGTCCCGGTGTGGGTGCGGTAGGTGCGGTGGAGGTCCTGCGCTTCGACGACGGCCATTGGCGAGAGACTAACGACACGTGAGGTCGCTTCTTCGTTATCTCCGCGGACTCGACCCGCGGCTGCCGAGGTCGGTGTGGACGATGGAGATCGGCGGCTTCGCGAACGCGTTCGGGAACGGGCTCGCCTTCCCGTTCCTCTTCATCTACCTGCACAACGTGCGGGGCTTCTCGCTGCCGACCGTCGGCCTGATCGCCGGCACGAGCGCGGCGGTCGGGATCGCCTCCATTCCGTTCGCGGGGATCATCGTCGACAGGATCGGCGGCAAGCGGACGCTGATCGGCGCGCTCGTCGTGCTCGCGATCGGCTTCGGCGGCTACGCGTTCGTGCAGGAGCCGTGGCACGCGTTCGCATTCAGCGCAATCGTCGGGATCGGCAACGGCGCATTTTGGCCGAGCCAATCGGCTCTCATCATCGGGCTGACGCCACCTGCGAGGCGGCACGCGTCCTTCGCGGTCCAGCGGGTGATGCGGAACCTCGGGCTCGGGCTCGGCGGCGTGGCCGGAGGCCTGATCGCGACGACCGAGAACGTCACGAGCTACACGGTGCTCTTCGGCCTCGACGCGCTGACGTTTCTCGTCTTCGTGTTCGTGCTCGGGTTCGTCCCGGATCCTGGGCTGTCGCGCGCGGAGGCCGAGGAGCCCGGGCGGTACCGCGAGGTCTTACGGAACCGGGTCTTCCTCGGCGTTGTCGGCTTGAACGTCGTCTACGTCGCCGCCGGGTACGCGCTGCTCGAGGTGTTTCCCGTGTTCGCGAAGAACGAGGCGGGTGTGACCGAGCAGCAGATCGGCTTCATCTTCTTCGCGAACACGCTTGCGATCGTCCTCGCCCAGCTCCCGTTCTCGAAGCTGCTGGAGGGCAGGCGACGAATGCCGGCGCTCGCGCTGATGACGTTCGTCTGGGCCGTCGCGTGGATGATCGTCTTCGTCGCCGGCGTCTGGCTCCAGGCGGGCCCCGCAGCTTTGGCCTTCGGCCTCGCAGCGATCGTCTTCGGGCTCGGTGAGTGCTTCCACGGGCCGACCCAGGGGGCGCTCGTCGCCGACCTCGCGCCGCCGCGGCTGCGCGGGAGGTACATGGCGCTCTCGACCCTGTCCTGGGAGATCGGCTTCGTGATCGGCCCCACCTCGGCGGGCTTCATCCTCGCCGCCGCGCCGAACGCGCTGTGGCCGATCGCGGCGCTCACCTGTGTGCTCGCCGGGTGCGGCGCGCTCCTGCTCGAGCGGCGGATTCCGCCCGGGCTCCGCGTCACTCCCTCGTAGGGCCGAAGCCGCCTCCGCCGGGAGTCTCGATCCTGACGACGTCACCGGCGACCAGGTCGCGCGTGGTCTTCGCCGGCAACTCCTCGCCGTTCAGGAGGTTGCGCCCCGGTTGGCCCGGCTCGCCGCCCTGGGCGCCGCGCGGGCTGTGCCGGCGTCGCTCGGAGATGACCGAGAGGCGGCAAGGCTCGAGCACGCGCAGCTCGCGGACGACCCCGTCGCCGCCGCGAAACCGGCCGGCTCCACCGGAGCCGAGGCGCAGCGAATGGCGCTCGACACGGAGCGGGTAGGCGAGCTCGAGCGCCTCGGCCGGGGTCGTCAGCGTGTTCGAAAGGGTCACGTGCACCGCCGAGGGGCCGTCGGCGTCGGGGCAGGCGCCCTGGCCGCCGCCGACCGTCTCGTAGTAGGTAAAGCGCTCGTTCCCGAAGGTGAGGTTGTTCATCGTCCCCTGGCCCTGGGCCGGGACCGGCACTGCCGCGCCGAGGGCATCGAACAGGCAGTCGACGATGCGGCAGGAGGTCTCCACGTTCCCGGCCGCGACCGCTGCCGGGGGCTGCGCGTTCAGGAGCGAGCCGAGCGGCGCGAGGACCGTGACGGGTGCGAAAGCGCCGCCCGAGGACGGAAGGTCGGGTGCGGTCAGGCAGCGGACGACGAAGTAGCAGGCCGAGCGCGTCACCGACAGCGGGCAGTTGAGGTTGCCTTCGTGCTCCGGCGCCGTCCCCTCGAAGTCGAACGAGATCTCGTCGCCGGCGATGGTGACCTCGGCGCGCACCACGAGATCGCCCTCAGGAGCTTCGAGCACGTCGGACCCTTCGAAGTGTCCGTCCGGCAGGCGGGAGAGCGCCGCCCGGACGACCCGCTCCGAGTAGGCGTAGAGCTCATCCATCGCGGCGACGATCCGGTCGCTCCCTCTCCGCTCGCAGAGCTCGCCGACCCGCCGCTCCGCGAGCCGGTGTGCGGCGAGTTGGGCCCGGAAGTCACCGCGGCGCTCCTCGGGGTTGCGCATCCGTCGCGACGAGATCGGCCAGGACGTCGTCGTCGAGCCGCGTCGGCGGGATCACGACTCCCTCGTCCGCGAGCGTGCGCGACCCGGCCGGCATGCTCCCCGGCTCCGCGCCGCCGACGTCGGCGTGGTGCGCACGCGTGACGGCGAAGCCCACCTCGGTGCGCGAGACGAGCGTGATGTCGGGAAGGTGCGTCCCGCCGGCGTACGGGTCGTTCAGGACGAAGACGTCGTCGGGCCCCGGGTCGTGCCGCATGACGGCGGCGACTGCGTCCGGCATCGCGCCGAGATGCACGGGGATGTGCTCGGCCTGGGCGATCATCCGCCCGCGCTCGTCGAAGAGAGCGGCCGAGCAGTCGCGCCGCTCCTTGATGTTCGCCGAGAACGAGGATCCGACGAGAACCGCGCCCATCTCCTCGGCGACGGAGCGAAGCGCGCTGCCGAGAACTTGGAGCTCAATGTTCACGTTCTCGTGAGCCGCCACGTGTCACCATCCCTAGCCCCCACCCACCCACGGGGCAGCCAGCAGGTTGACCCGTCCAGTTCCAGCACGGCTGGGCCGGCCACCTCTTTCCGGGCCGGCCTGCTCGGCTCGACTCGGGGGCCTGCGCGGACCTCGGCGGTGCGGACTGCGACGAGCTCGATCGCACGGCCGGAGTCGGCATAGCCGTAGCGCTCCTCGTGGGCGCGGTGGAACGACTCGGCGAGGTCGCCCCCGAGCGGCACGGTCAGCTCGAACGACTGGCCCGCGTAGCGGAGATCGGCCTCGCCTTCCGCAGGCAGCTCGCCCGCCTCCGCGAGGGGGACGAGGTACGAGCGCACGCGGTCGCGCCGCTCGTCGCTCGCGGCGAGCCCGAGCGCGGAGAGCACGCCCGCTGCCACCGGCACGAGCACGGTTTCGATCTCGAGCTCCTCCGCGAGCTCGCACGCGTGCAGCGGGCCGGCGCCGCCAAAGGCGACGAGCGCGAGCTCACGCGGATCGTGCCCGCGCTCGACCGAGACGACTCGCAGTGCGCGCAGCATCTCGGCGTTCACGACGGCGACGACCGCAGCCGGGTCGATCTTGCCGAGAGCCCGCTCCGCCGCAGCGCGATCGAGCCGGAGGCCGCCGGCCAGCTGCTCGGGCAGCCGACCGAGAACGAGGTTCGCATCCGTGACGGTCGGCCGGGTCCCGCCCCTTCCGTAGCAAGCCGGCCCAGGCTCTGCGCCAGCGCTCTCGGGACCCACGCGCAGGGCGCCGCCGTCGTCCATCCAGGCGATCGATCCCCCGCCGGCACCGACTGTGTGCAGGTCGACGCTCGGCAGGCGGACGGGATAGCCGGCGACGTTCCGCTGGGCGCTGCGCTCTGCAACTCCATCCGAGATCAGTGCGACGTCGGTCGAGGTGCCGCCCATGTCGAAGGAGATGGCGTTCTCGACGCCGGCGGACCTGGCCGCAATCGCAGCGCCCACGACCCCTGCCGCAGGCCCGGAGAGAAGCGCGAACGCGGGATGGGCAGCCGCCTCGGTAACCGTTGCGACGCCGCCGGATGAGCGCATGACGAGGGGCTCGGGAAGCCCAGCCTCGGCACATCGCTCCGCCAGCGCCTCGAGATAGCGTGCGAGGACGGGCCCCAGGTACGCGTCGATCGCTGTCGTCGAGGCGCGCTCGTACTCCCGGAACTCGGGCGCGATCTCGTGCGAGGCGACGACCCGAGCGCCGGGCAACCGCCGGCGCAGCTCGTCCGCCACGGCCTGCTCGTGGCTCGGGTCCTTGAAGGAGAAGAGCAGGCACACGGCGACCGCCTCCGCATCGAAGGCCGGCAGCGAGTCGAGCTCGAGCGCGCGCAGCACCCCGTCCGGGCCGATCCGCTCGTCGACTCCGAAGCAGCGCTCGAGAGGAACGAGCGGAGCCGGATGATCGTCGCAGAGGCGATAGAGGTGCGCCCGCGCCTGGCGGCGCAGATGGAGCATGTGCTCGAAACCTGCGGTGGCGACGAAGGCCGTCCGCGCGCCCTTCCGCTCGAGGAGCGCGTTCGTGGCGACTGTCGTCCCGTGCGTGAAGCGCTCCAGCTCGGCAGCGCCGACCGCCTGGGCGGCGGCGAGGACGGACTCCTCCTGCCGGCCGGAGGTCGGCACCTTCGCCGTGGCGATCCGCCCTTCCTCGATGAGGACGGCGTCTGTGAACGTGCCGCCGACGTCGACGCCCAGAATGCCCACGCCGCGAATGTACGCGGTGGGGCGAGCGTTGAAGGAAGAGATGGCGGCACACGCTTCGGAGATCAAGCTCCGCGGAGCCGGCGGCGAGGCTGTCGACCTTCGCCGGACGATTGCCTCGCACGGCGTCGCCGACCTGCCTCCCAACCGGATCGACGAGGAGGCGTGGACGCTCGAGCTGACCCTTCCACTCGCTGGCAAGACGCCGACGACGGTCCTCGTCTCGGAAGGACGCAAGGGATACGCGAACGTTCAGGTGCTCGCAGGCCGCGCAGACCGCGCGCGGATCCGTTCTGCGGTCGCACATGTCCTTCGCCTCGACGAGGATCTGAGCCCGTTCTACGAGGTTGCCTCGGCCGACCCCGACCTGCGCTGGGTGACGAGTGGCGCGGGCCGCATGATCCGCAGCCCGACCGTCTTCGAGGACGTCGTCAAGACGATCTGCACGACGAACTGCACGTGGTCGGCGACCGTACGCATGGTCAGCGCGCTCGTCGAGCACCTGGGCGAGCCGGGTGCGTCGGCCGAAGGCCCGTTCGGGCGAGCGTTCCCGACGCCGGAGGCGATGGCGAAGGCCAATCTCCGTTTCTACAAGGACGTCGTGCGCGCCGGCTACCGCGGTCAGTACCTGCGCTCGCTGGCGAAATCGGTCGCTTCGGGCGAGCTCGATCTGGAGTCACTCGGACGCGCGAGCGCCGAGGACGTGCCGGACGACGAGCTGGCGGCGCAACTGCTCGCGTTGCCGGGCGTCGGCCCGTACGCAGCGGCCCACGTGATGATGCTGCTCGGGCGCTACTCGCGGCTCATTCTCGACTCGTGGACGCGGCCGACGTACCTCCGCGTCTCCGGCGCCAACCAGGCGAAGGACACGACGATCGAGCGCCGGTTCCGCCCCTACGGCCCGTACGCAGGCCTCGCCTTCTGGCTCTACCTGACGCGGGACTGGGTTGAGCCAGACGCATAGCTATCGCGACGGCGCGAAAAGGGTGGCGCCGCTCGTACCGGCCTCGGCGAGCTTCGGGGTCGCCTTCGGCGTGCTGGCGACGACGACCGCGGGCATGGGCATCGTCGCGCCGATCGTGATGTCGGCGACGACGTTCGCCGGGGCGGCGCAGTTCGCGGCCGCGACGGTGCTGCGCGACGGAGGGAGCGTCATCGCCGCGGTTGCGGCTGCCGTTCTGCTCAACGGGCGCTACCTGGCGATCAGCGTCGCGATCGCGCCTGCATTCGAGGGCTCACGGCTTCGGCGGCTGCTCGAGTCGCAGCTGATCGTCGACGAGTCGTGGGCCGTCGCCCAGGTCGGCGGTGGCCGGATCGACCGGCGTCTGCTGATCGGCGCAGGAGTCGCCCTGTTCCCAGGCTGGGTCGGAGGGACAGCTCTCGGTGTGTTCGGCGGCGACTTCCTCGGCGATCCCCTGAAGCTTGGCTTCGACGGTGCCTTGCCTGCGCTTTTCCTCGCGTTGCTGGTGACGGTCACCACGAGCAGGCGAGAGATTGCCGCGGCCGTGGCAGGCGGCCTGATCGCGCTGATCCTGCTTCCGATTACCCCGGCCGGCGTGCCGGTGATCGCGGCAGGTGCGGTCTGCCTGGTGGGGCTCTGGAAGCGATGAGCGCGACCTGGGCCGTCGTTCTGCTCGTCGGCGCCTTCACGATCGCGTTCAAGGCCGCCGGCCCCGTGCTCCTGGGCGGGCGCGAGCTGCCGACGCGCATGACCGATGCGTTCGAGCTTCTTGCGCCGGCACTGCTGGCAGCGCTCGTCGTCACCCAGGCCGTCGGGGGCAAGGAGGGCATTGTCCTCGACGCGCGGCTCGTAGGCGTCGGAGCCGCGATCGTCTCGATCATCCTGCGCGCTCCTTTGATCGTGACGATCGTCGTGGCCGCGCTCGCTACGGCGCTTGCTCGGGCCCTATTTGGCTGATGCGATGGGCGCCGAGCACGACTGCGGCTCGCCTTCACAACACCCGAGCTTGAAACGGCATCGGGGGCACTGCCAGGTCCCGTGGCGCCAATCCATTGGCGCTGCGCACCGTAAACAGGACTCGGTCGTGCTCATGTCGCTGCTAATCTTCACTCGCTAGGCGGCGTAGCTCAGCTGGTTAGAGCAGCGGAATCATAATCCGCGTGTCGGAGGTTCGAGTCCTCCCGCCGCTACCTCCCTACACTGAGGAACACGAATGGCGACCGGAGTCAGAGACGCAATCACGCTCGCCTGCACCGAGTGCAGGCGCCGCAACTATCAGAGCTCGAAGTCGAAGCGAAACACGCCCGACCGCGTCGAGCTGAAGAAGTACTGCCGTTGGTGCGGTCGCCACACCGCGCATAGGGAGACGAGGTAGTGGCGAAGAACACCCGGCAGCGACGGCGCCAGCGCCGTCGCGCTCAGGACGGCCGAGCAGCAGGGCGTCGGCCAGCGCGCGCGCTCCCGCCAGGCCGACAGTGCGCCCGGCCGCGCAGGTGCCGAAGACCCAGACGGGCTCGCGCCGCGTCCCCGGCGGTGGCTTCCGGCGATTCGTCAGCGAGTCGATCGCCGAGCTGAAGAAGGTCGAGTGGCCCAACCAGTCGCAGGTGATTCAAGGGACGATCGTCGTCATCATCGCCTGCGCCATCGTCGGGGCGTACCTCTGGATGGCCGACCTCGTATTCAAGCCCCTCGTTCGAGACATCCTCCTGAAGTAGCCATGTTTCGCTGGTTCGTCATCAACACGTACTCGGGGCACGAGAACAAGGTCAAGACCAATCTCGAGCACCGCATCGTCTCCATGAACCAGGGCCCGCGGTTCCGCCGCGTGGTCGTTCCGACCGAGCAGGTGATCGAGACGAAGGACGGCCAGAAGGTTCAGACCGAGAAGCGCGTCCTCCCGGGCTACGTGCTCGTGAACATGGATCTGAACGACGATGCGTGGTCGGTCGTGAAGAACACGCCGGGCGTGACCGGGTTCGTCGGCGCCGGCAACACGCCGGTACCGCTTTCGCAGCCCGAGGTCGACCGGATCCTGAAGACGGGCGCCGCGCTTTCCGAGCGGCAGCGCGCGCAGGTCGAGTTCACACTCGGCGAGTCGGTCAAGGTCACGAGCGGGCCGCTCTCCGACTTCGACGGCGAGATCGTCGACGTCAACCCGGACGCGCAGAAGCTGAAGGTGCTCGTGGACATCTTCGAGCGGCAAGTGCCGGTGGAGTTGGGCTTCGATCAGGTGAAAAAGCTTGACTGACCGGCACTTCACCGAAATCCGGTGCCAGACTTTAGTCTGGCTTCGGCGTAATCAAAACGAACTCGGGTTCGACCAGGTGAAGAAACTCGACTGATGGCGAAGAAAGTCCTCACACTCATCAAGCTGCAGATCCCGGGCGGGCAGGCGAACCCTGCGCCGCCGGTCGGGCCTGCGCTCGGGCAGCACGGCGTCAACATCATGGAGTTCTGCAAGGCGTTCAACGCGCAGACCCAGCAGGAGAACGGCCGCATCACGCCGGTCGAGATCACGGTCTACGAGGACCGCTCGTTCACCTTCATCACGAAGACACCTCCGGCTGCGGTGCTGATCAAGGAGGCGCTGCGCCTGGAGAAGGGCTCCGCCGAGCCGAACCGCGAGAAGGTGGGGCGACTCACCCGCGACCAGATCCGCCAGATCGCCGAGATCAAGATGCCCGACCTGAACGCGCGCGACATCGAGGCCGCGATGCTGGTCGTCGCCGGTACCGCGCGCTCGATGGGCGTGGAGACGGACCTGTGAGCCAGCACGGCAAGCAATATCGGAACGCCCGTGCGGCCTACGACCGGGAGCAGCTCTACGCGCCGGTCGAGGCGATCCGCCTCTTGAAGGGCTTCGAGACGGCATCCTTCGACGAGAGCGTCGAGGCGCACTTCAACCTCGGCGTCGACGTCCGCCATGCCGAACAGCAGCTACGCGGGACGCTCATGCTCCCCCATGGAACGGGCCGCGAGTCACGCGTGGCCGTCTTCGCCGAGGGCGACAAGGCGAAGGAGGCCGAGGAGGCGGGCGCGGACATCGTCGGCACCGCCGATCTCGGCAAGCAGATCGAGGAGGGCTTCGACGACTTCGACGTTGCGATCGCGACACCTGATCAGATGGGCGTCGTCGGCAAGCTCGGCCGCATCCTCGGCCCTCGCGGAAAGATGCCGAACCCGAAGACCGGCACGGTCACGATGGATGTCGGCAAGGCGGTTCGCGAGGCCAAGGCCGGCAAGCTCGAATACCGCACCGACCGCGGCGCGAACGTCCACGTCATGATCGGCAAGAAGAGCTTCGACGAGCGCCAGCTCGCCGAGAACTACATGGCGCTGATCGACGAGATCATGCGCGCGAAGCCCGCCGCCGCGAAGGGCCGCTACATTCGTTCCGTTACGCTTACGAGCACGATGGGCCCGGGGATCCGTATCGATCCGGGCCGCACCAAGGGAATCCTCGAAGATCTGGAGGCAGCACAGCCCGAAGCAGTTTCAGCGTAGAGCCCGTCGCCGAAGACAGTTGGCAGCCCGAGAAGGGTGGAAGTCCAGCCGAGGTGCGGTCGAGTCGAAGGAGCATCCGCTCCTCTTTGACGTGACCCGCCTCGAGGCGGGTCGATTTGGTTTCAGAGAGGTGAATGGATGCAAAAAGCTGACAAAGAACGCCTGGTCGCCGAGCTGACGGAGCGGCTGCGTGGCACCGACACGCTGATCGTCGCCGACTACCGCGGCCTGACGGTGACCGAGATCGGAGAGCTGCGCGGAAAGCTGCTCGAGCACGGCGCGAGCTTCTCGGTCGTCAAGAACACGCTCACGAAGCGCGCTGCCGAGGCGGCGGGCGTCGACGCGCTGCTCGCGCTCCTCGAGGGGCCGACCGCGATCGCGTTCCTCGAGTCGGGCGGCGACCCGGTTGCGGTCGCAAAGGCGCTCGACGACGCCGCGAAGACCGAGGTGCTCGTGATCAAGGGTGGGTTGCTCGACGGCGCCGAGCTCGAAGCCGACGACGTCAAGCGCCTGGCCAAGCTGCCGCCGACCGATGTGCTCCGCGCGCAGCTCGTGGGCGCGCTCGCCGGGTCGCTGACGACCGTCGTCGGGCTGTTCGCAGCTCCGATGCGGGAGATGGTCGGCGTGATCGACGCTCGGATCCGCCAGCTCGAGGAGCAGGGCGAAGGGGCACCTGCCGAGGAGCCTGCGGCCGAGGCGCAGGAGCCCGCCGCCGAGGAGCCGGCAGCCGAAGCAGAGCCCGCGGCGGAGGAAGCACCAGCCGAGGAGCCGGCGGCAGAAGAACCGGCAGCAGAGCCAGCAGCAGAGCCAGCAGCAGAGGAACCAGCAGCAGAGGAACCAGCAGCAGAGGAACCAGCAGCAGAGGAACCAGCAGCAGAGGAACCAGCAGCAGAGGAACCAGCAGCAGAGGAACCAGCAGCTGAAGAGTCACAGGAATCCCAGGAAGGAGAGGAGCAGTAGCGATGGCAAAAGCAGATACCGACAAGCTCGTCGAGTCGCTGGGCGGAATGACCGTCCTCGAGCTCGTCGAGCTGAAGAACAAGCTCGAAGAGGAGTGGGGTGTCAGCGCCGCGGCTCCCATGGCAGTCGCAGCGGCACCGGCAGGCGGCGACGGCGCCGCGGCAGCCGAGGAAAAGACGGCGTTCGACGTCGTCCTCACCGGCCCCGGCGGTCAGAAGATCCAGGTGATCAAGGTCGTCCGAGCAGTCACGGGCCTCGGCCTCAAGGAGGCCAAGGAGCTCGTCGACGGCGCGCCGAACGCGGTCAAGGAAGGCGTCCCACAGGACGAGGCCGACCAGATCAAGGCGCAGCTCGAGGAAGCCGGCGCCACCGTCGAGGTCAAGTAGCTCTAGCTAGGGATTCGAGGGTGCGTCGCCCCGGCGACGCGCCTTCGAGGTCCGCCTGTCTCCGGAGAGAAGCGCGTTAGCCGGTGCCGCCCAGCGTGAGGAAGGCCGCAGCCGTCACGCAGAGGCAGATGAACGAAAGTGCGAGTGCGAACCGCATCTAACAGAACGCTTACATGCAGGCAAGCCATACTCAATAGGTCGGTAGACCCATTTCCCCCGTGTGGGGGACCCGGTAGGCCGCTACTTGGCCGAGAATCCGTGAACCCGATCAGGAAGGCACATCAGATGAAATCCAGATTTCTCGTTCTTGCGCTCGTGACCGCGCTCCTCGGAGCCTCGGGCGCGTTTGCGCAGGGCAACCCCGGCAAGGGCAAGGGCAAGCGCCCACCGACAGGCCCGAACTGCAAGATGGCTCCTGTGCTCCTCAAGGGCACGCTTGCGAACGATCCCGCCGCCGGAGAGACCTCGTTCCAGCTGACGGCGACGAAGTCGAACCGCAAGGGACGCGCTTATGTGTCCGCGACCCAGCCGGTCACGATCGACGTCGACGCGAAGACGAAGATCAAGCGGCACCCCGGCGACGGCACCGGGAAGACACGGACCCTCGAGTCGCTCGCGATGGGCGACCGGGCGCAGGTCCATGCCAAGGTCTGCAGAGGCGACCTCCGCAACGGCGGAACGCCCGACCTGACGGCGAAGTTCGTTCACGCCCGCCCCGCCGCCGCGTAGGCACTATTGAGCTGTCGGGGGCTCGGCCTCGCCGCCGGGCCCTCGACAATGCTCTCCCGGCGCGGCCCTTGCGCCGCGCGCTACACTCTTTCCATCGCGACGATTGCCGCCCTGGTCACCCTTGCGCGGCAACCGTCTCTTTCGCTATTCTGTTCGGTTCCGGCCGTAGACCTGCGCACCCGCACGCCGTAATACAAGGGAGGCACGACCATCTTGAGCAGCACCGCTGCTGCGCCCCGCGCGCGCCATACTTTTTCGCGCCTGAAGCACGTCCTCGAACTACCTAACCTGATCGACATCCAGAAGGCCTCCTTCAAGTGGTTCCTGGAGGAAGGGCTCCGCGAGACGATCGACGACATCTCGCCGATCGAGGACTACACAGGCACGCTAGCCATCGAGTTCGCCGAGTACGAGTTCGGCGACCCGCAGTTTTCGATCCAGGAGTGCCGTGAGAAGGACCTGACCTACCAGGCGCCTCTCTCGATGACGGTCCGCTTCGTGAACAAGGAGACGGGCGAGATCCGCGAGCAGCGGGTCTTCATGGGCGACTTCCCGATGATGACCCAGTGGGGGACCTTCATCATCAACGGGACCGAGCGCGTCATCGTCACCCAGCTCGTCCGCAGCCCGGGTGCCTATCTGATGGAGCCCAAGGATGCGACGAAGCAGGTCTTCACGGCGAACCTGATGCCGTCGCGTGGCTCGTGGCTCGAGCTCGAGATCGACAAGAAGGGCATCGTCTACGCACGCATCGACCGGAAGCGAAAGCTGCCGATCACGACGCTGCTGCGCGCGCTGCCCGACGAGGATCCGACGACCGGCTTCAAGCTCGACACGAGCTCGAACGAGGCGATCCTCAAGCTCTTCAAGAACTCGATCTACATCGTCAACACGATCGAGAAGGACCCGGCCACGCGCGAGGACGAGGCGCTGATCGAGGTCTTCAAGAAGCAGCGCCCCGGCGAGCCGCCGACGGTCGACAACGCGCGCAACCTCCTGAACTCGCTCTTCTTCGACCCCAAGCGCTACGACCTGACAAAGGTCGGCCGGTACAAGCTGAACCAGCGGCTAGACGTCGACGTGCCCGAGGGCACGCGCGTCCTGACGACGCAGGACATCCTCGCGCTCGTCCAGCGGCTCGTCGACCTGCCGACGAAGCTCGGAGTGCCCGAGGACTCGAAGGACTTCGCAGCCGAGTCGATCAGCCTCTCGCGTGATCCGATCCGCGGCGAGCTCGACGAGTACGAGCACTTCGGGAACCGGCGCCTGCGCACAGTCGGCGAGCTGATCCAGGAGGCGTTCCGGGTCGGGCTCTACCGCATGGAGCGCGTCGTCCGCGAGCGGATGACCACGGAGGACGTCGACACGATCACGCCGCAGACGATCATCAACATCCGACCTGTCGTGGCTGCGCTGAAGGAGTTCTTCGGCTCCTCGCAGCTCTCACAGTTCATGGACCAGACGAACTCGCTGGCCGGCCTGACGCACCGCAGGCGCCTCTCGGCGCTCGGTGCAGGAGGGCTCACCCGCGAGCGCGCGCCGATCGAGGTGCGCGACGTCCACCCGACCCACTACGGGCGCATGTGCCCGATCGAGACGCCGGAAGGCCCGAACATCGGCCTCATCGGCTCGCTCGCGTCGATGGCGACCGTCTCAGAGTTCGGCTTCATCCAGACGCCATACCGCGTCGTCAAGAGCGGGCGCGTGACGGACGAGATCATCTATCTCGACGCGGCCGAAGAGGCGCAGTACACGATCGCGCAGGCATCCGAGCGGGTCGACGACAAGACCGGCCGGTTCGTCCACGATCACGTCCTCTGCCGCTCGAAGGAGGGCGAGGCCGTGACCGCCGAGCCCAAGGACATCCAGTACATGGACGTCGCTCCGGCGCAGATCGTGTCCGTCGGGACGGCCCTGATCCCGTTCCTCGAGCACAACGACGCGAACCGCGCGCTCATGGGCGCGAACATGCAGCGCCAGGCGGTGCCGCTGATGATCACGCAGGCACCCCTCGTCGGCACCGGCCTCGAGTACCGAGCGGCGATCGACACCGGTGATGTTGTTCTCGCGCGCGAGGCAGGCCCGGTCGTGGACGTCGACGCCGAGAAGATCGTCGTCGACACGAAGGACGGCAAGGACACCTACGACCTCACGAAGTTCATGCGCTCGAATCAGGGGACGCTGATCCACCAGAAGCCGATCGTCGAGCTCGGCGATCGCGTGAAGGCCGGCGACGTCCTGGCGGACGGCTCATCGACCGACAAGGGCGAGCTCGCGCTGGGCGCGAACCTGCTCGTCGCGTTCATGCCCTTCGAGGGCTACAACTTCGAGGACGCGATCGTCATCTCCGAGCGGCTCGTCAAGGAAGACGTCCTCTCCTCGATCCACATCCACGAGTACGAGATCGACGCGCGCACGACGAAGCTCGGCGACGAGGAGATCACGCGCGACATCCCGAACCGCTCGGAGGAGTCCCTCAAGGACCTCGACGAGCGCGGGGTCGTGCGGATCGGCGCCGAGGTCGGTTCGGGCGACCTGCTCGTCGGCAAGGTGACGCCGAAGGGCGAGACCGAGCTGACCGCCGAGGAGAAGCTGATCCGCGCCATCTTCAAGGAGAAGGCACGCGAGGTCCGCGACACGTCCCTCAAGGTGCCCCACGGCGAGGGCGGCAAGGTGATCGACGTCAAGACGTTCTCACGCGAGGGCGGCGACGACCTCTCGCCCGGCGTGAACGAGCTCGTCCGCGTCTACGTGGCGAAGAAGCGCAAGATCGCCGAGGGCGACAAGCTCGCAGGCCGCCACGGCAACAAGGGCGTCATCTCCAAGATCGTCCCCGAGGAGGACATGCCCTACCTCGAGGACGGGCGCCCGGTCGACGTGATCCTGAACCCGCTCGGCGTGCCGAGCCGGATGAACATCGGCCAGATCCTCGAGACGCATCTCGGCTGGGCCGCCGCGCACGGTGTCTTCGCGGAGAACGGCAACGGCAACGGCGAGCCGACTCCAGTGGCGAGCCCCGTCTTCGACGGCGCGACCGAGCAGGACGTGGACGAGGGCCTGATCAAGTGGTCCGAGATGAACCCGGACTCGCCGATCAGCATGTCCATCAACAAGACCAAGCGGCGCACGTCCGGAAAGGTTCCGCTCTACAACGGCAAGACCGGCGAGCCCTACGCGAACAAGATCACCGTCGGGTACATGTACATCCTCAAGCTGCTCCATCTGGTCGACGACAAGATCCACGCGCGCTCGACCGGCCCGTACTCGCTCGTGACGCAGCAGCCGCTGGGCGGTAAGGCCCAGTTCGGCGGCCAGCGGTTCGGCGAGATGGAGGTCTGGGCGCTCGAGGCCTACGGCGCCGCGTACACGCTGCAGGAGATGCTCACCATCAAGTCCGACGACACGGTCGGCCGCGTGAAGGCATACGAGGCGATCGTCAAGGGCGAGAACATCGCCGAGCCGTCCATTCCGGAGTCCTTCAAGGTGCTCCTGAAGGAGATGCAGTCACTCGCGCTCGACGTGGAAGTGATCTCGGAGGAGGGCACGTCCGTCGAGGTTCGCGAGGAGGACGACGAGCTGCTGCGGGCTGCCGAGGAGCTCGGAATCGACCTCTCGCCTGGATCGCTGCGCGCGGCGGCAAGGCCTGCCGGCGCGCAGGAGACCGAGGAAGGACAGGAGCGTGTCGACGAGGACGGCGAGCTCGCGCTGCCGGCCGACGAGACGCTGACCGACCTCGCCGAAGTCGAGGTCGCGGACGACACCACCACTGCGGACAAGCCCGACGACGCTTAAGAGGGAGTAGAACTTGATCGACATCAATGAGTTCGACGCGATCCGAATCGGCCTCGCGTCGTCGAAGCAGATTCGCGACTGGTCGTCCGGCGAGGTAACGAAGCCCGAGACGATCAACTACCGCACACTGAAGCCCGAGCGCGACGGCCTCTTCTGCGAGCGCATCTTCGGTCCCACGAAGGACTGGGAGTGCTACTGCGGCAAGTACAAGCGCGTCCGCTACAAGGGCATCATCTGCGAGCGCTGCGGCGTCGAGGTGACGCGGCAGAAGGTTCGCCGCGAGCGCATGGGTCACATCGACCTGGCTGCTCCGGTCTCGCACATCTGGTTCTTCAAGGGCGTCCCGAGCCGCATCGGCTACCTGCTCGACATCGCCCCGCGCGAGCTCGAGAAGGTCCTCTACTTCGCCGCCTCGATCGTGACCACGGTTGACGTCTCCAAGCGGAAGAAGGACCTGAACGACCTCGAATCCAAGGTCGAGGCCGAGAAGGAGCGGATCGACGTCGACCGCGACGAGGCGCTCGCCGCGCTCGAGGACCGGCTGAAGCGGCGCCGCGAGTTCTTCACGAAGGGCAAGGAGCGGAACTTCGACGAGGACGACGAGTTCTGGACCCGCGGTCTCTCCAACTGGGCCGAGGAGCAGGGAATTCCGCCGCTCGAAGAAGCGCGGGCGCTCGTCAACAAGCTCTTCCTCGAGGTCGCAGGGAAGATCACGACCGAGGACTCCAAGAAGATCCGCGAGCTCGTCCGCAACTCTGCGATCCGGGACGACCGCCGGCTGTCGCCGAAGGAGCTGGAGACGGTGGCGACCGTTGCCGTCCAGATCCGCGAGGCGCTGAAAGGGCTGTACAAGGAGCTCGCCAAGGCCACCGGGTCGAAGAAGGGCGCGGTCACGAAGCACATCAACCGCGTCATCGACGGGCTGCTCGTCAAGAAGGCGAAGACCCACGAGGACGACCTCGAGCTCGTCGCTTCGATCGACGAGAAGCAGCTCGAGAAGGCGCGCGACCTTGGCAAGGGGCTGCTGCGCGAGGTCCTCGAGCAGGCCGATGTGTCAGCAACTGGGGACGACATCCGCGAGCTGACGAATGACCTCTGCCTTCGCACCGACGGCAAGATCCAGAAGGAAGACCTCGACGCGATCGTCCAGTGGTCGCTCAAGGTGCGCGAGATGTACCTCGACATCGAGTCGCGCCGGCAGGACGCGCGCGAGGCTGCCGAGGACTCCAAGCAGCGGTTGGCCGACACGTGGGAGCTCTTCAAGGAGCTCGAGCCGAAGCAGATCATCGGCGACGAGCAGCTCTTCCGGGAGCTGAAGGACCGGTTCGGCTCGGCCTACGGATTCGACGTCTACTTCACGGGCGGCATGGGCGCCGAGGCGATTCGGGAGCTGCTCAAGGATCTCGGCCTCGACGCCGAGGCAGCGTCACTCCGCGAGACGATCAAGACCGCGAAGGGCCAGAAGCGGGAGCGCGCGATCAAGCGGCTGAAGGTCGTCAACGCATTCATCAAGTCGGAGAACCGTCCCGAGTGGATGGTTCTCGAGGCGATTCCGGTCATCCCGCCGGAACTGCGCCCGATGGTCCAGCTGGACGGCGGCCGGTTCGCCACGAGCGACCTGAACGACCTCTACCGCCGCGTCATCAACCGGAACAACCGGCTGAAGCGGCTGCTCGACCTGGGCGCGCCAGAGATCATCGTCAACAACGAGAAGCGGATGCTCCAGGAGGCAGTCGACGCCCTGTTCGACAACGGGCGTCGCGGCCGAGCGGTCACCGGGCCGGGCAACCGGCCGCTGAAGTCGCTCTCCGACATGCTCAAGGGCAAGCAGGGCCGCTTCCGGCAGAACCTGCTCGGCAAGCGCGTGGACTACTCGGGCCGCTCGGTGATCGTCGCCGGGCCGTACCTGAAGCTCCACCAGTGCGGCCTGCCGAAGATCATGGCGCTCGAGCTCTTCAAGCCGTTCATCATGAGCCGGCTCGTCGACCGCAAGAGCGTGCAGAACATCAAGGCGGCGAAGAAGTACGTCGACTCGATGACGCCCGAGGTCTGGGACGTGCTCGAGGAGGTCATCGCCGAGCATCCGGTGCTCCTGAACCGTGCGCCGACGCTGCACAGGCTCGGCATCCAGGCGTTCGAGCCCGTGCTCGTCGAGGGCAAGGCGATCCAGGTCCACCCGCTCGTCTGTCACGCCTTCAACGCCGACTTCGACGGCGACCAGATGGCCGTCCACCTCCCGCTCTCCGCGGAGGCGCAGGCCGAGGCGCGCCTGCTCATGCTCAGCTCGAACAACATCCTCTCGCCCGCGAACGGGCGCCCGCTCACCACGCCGGGACAGGACATGGTGCTCGGCGGCTACTTCCTCACTTACACCGAGGACGACCTGACCGAGGCGAACGCGGAGAAGATGAAGCCGCGGCCCAAGCGCTTCCAGTCCGAGGTCGAAGTCGAGCTCGCGATCGACGCGAAGCAGGTCGCGCTCCAGCAGCCGATCGAGTACCGCTGGCACGACGAGCTGATCGTGACGACTCCGGGGCGCGTGATCTTCAACTCCGAGGTCGAGCGCGCTCTCCTCGAGTCATACGGCGAGGAGAAGAACGTCGAGCCGCCAGAGTTCATCAACCACACGCTGTCCAAGCGCGAGATGGACGACCTGATCTCGGCGCTGGCGGAGCGCTACGGCGCCCACGGGATGGGTGGCGTGCTCGACACGATCAAGACGCTCGGCTTCAAGTACGCGACCGAGGGCGGGATCACGATCTCGAAGAACGACATCGTCGTCCCCGAGGACAAGCAGGAGATCCTCGCGCGCTACGAGGCGCGGGTCGAGACGGTCGAGGAGCAGTACGAGCGCGGCCTCATCACCGAGGAAGAGCGCCACGAGCAGATCGTGAACATCTGGACGGAGGCGACCGACGAGGTTGCCGCCGCCATGGAGAAGCAGCTCTTCAAGCTGAACCCGATCTACATGATGGCCAACTCGGGAGCCCGCGGATCGTTCAAGCAGATTCGCCAGCTCGCCGGCATGCGAGGCCTGATGGCGAATCCGAAGGGCGAGATCATCGAGCGCCCGATCCAGGCCAACTTCATGGAGGGCCTGTCGGTGCTCGAGTACTTCATCTCGACCCACGGCGCCCGTAAGGGGCTCGCCGACACGGCGCTGCGCACGGCCGACTCGGGCTACCTGACGCGGCGTCTCGTCGACGTCGCCCAGGACGTGATCATTCGCGACGAGAACTGCAAGACGAAGGACTTCATCCACCTGCCCGTTCTCGGCCAGGACGGGATGAACAAGAGCCTCCTCGGCCGGATGCTCGGGGAAGACGTCATGAAGCCGCTCTCCAGCGGCAAGCCGGGGAAGACCAAGCTCGCTGACAAGGGCGCGATGCTCACGCCGATCCTCCTCCAGGAGATCATCGACGAGCTCGAGGACCAGGCGGAGGAGATGACGCTGGCCGTCCGCTCGGTGCTCAAGTGCCGCAGCGAGTACGGCGTGTGCCGCGACTGCTACGGAATCTTCCTCGCGACCGGGAAGATGGCCGACATCGGCGATGCGGTTGGAATCATCGCCGCCCAGTCGATCGGCGAGCCGGGCACGCAGCTCACGATGCGTACTTTCCACACGGGCGGTGTCGCCGGCGCCGACATCACGCACGGCCTCCCGCGCGTCGTCGAGATCTTCGAGGCACGAAACCCGAAGGGCGCGGCGAAGCTCGCCGAGGTCTCGGGCATCGTCGACCTCGAGCAGACCGACCGCGGCGTCAAGGTGACGATCATTCCCGACGAGAAGGGCAAGGACGGGGAGGAGCTCGAGCCGGTTGCCTACGCGCTGCCGCGCCGAACGCGCCTGCTCGTCACCAAGGGCCAGCAAGTGGAGCCGGGCGACCCGCTCCACGAAGGCTCCCGAGCACCTGCCGAGCTGCTTGCGCTCCACGCGCAGACCGGCAAGGGCGCGACGCCGACCGAGCTGTATCTCGTACAAGAGGTACTGCGCGTCTATAGGTCACAGGGCGTCGAGATCCACGACAAGCACATCGAGCTCATCGTCCGCCAGATGATGAAGAAGGTGAAGGTGCTCGAGGCAGGCGACACGGAGCTTCTGCCGGGCCAGCTCGTCGACAAGGTCGTGATCGAGAAGGAGAACGCGCGCGTCAAGAAGGAGAAGAAGGAGCAGGCGACCTTCGACCCACTCATCCTCGGTATCACGAAGGCGTCGCTCGCGACGGAGTCGTTCCTGTCGGCCGCGTCCTTCCAGGAGACGACCAAGGTGCTGACCGACGCCTCGATCGAGGGCAAGGTCGACCACCTGCTCGGCCTCAAGGAGAACGTGATCATCGGCAAGCTGATTCCGGCCGCGACGGGCCTCAAGCGCTACCGGAGCGTCGAGATCGGCCCGTCGGAGAAGGTGCCGAAGGAGACCTACGAGCGGGCCTCGCTACTGCGCGCGCTCGAGGAGATCGGCACCGGCGACGGCGAAGGTCTCAGCCTCAAGGAGCTCGGCATCGACTTCGGCGGCCAGCCGGAGACAAACGGCGGCGACGGCAAGCCGAAGGACGCCGTCGAAGCCGAAGAGGTCCCGGAAGTCGATACGCCACTAGACGGCGACTGAGCTACGTTTGTGGGCAGGTACGGCAAAGCCCACTCTGTCTGTGTCAACTCACCCACGAAGGAGCAACCATGAACGAGCACGAGCAGAAACACGAGGAAGAGGAAGGCCAGGAGCGCGAAGAAGTGAAGGACCTCGACGTCCCGGAGGAGGAGTCGGAGGACGTGAAGGGCGGCGGGATCAGACCCAAGATTTGACCTGTCTGGCTGGGTCGCCGAGGTCGGCCCTAGCCCGACTGGGGTCTGACCCCATCAACCTTTACGGGGTCTGACCCCGTTTCGTCGCGGCTAGCCAGCAGTGTTGATGTTCGGGGGCTCTTCGGGCTCAAGCGGCGGCGCGATCGCGGGCGGGACGTTTGACGGCGTCTTCGGGCTTCGGCGGCAAGCCGGAGACGAATGGCGGCGACGGCGACGGCAAACGCGCGTCGACCGAGGCTGAGGAAGTCCCCGAAGTCGACACTCCACTCGACGGCGAATAGAGCGTAGGCAACGCCTGGTTCCCTACGGGCCCTGGCCGAGGGCTGTGCACTCACGGTCGGCGTCCTGATGGCGTTCGGGATCGCCTCTAGTAAAGGCGAGGCGACAGGCGTACAGTGGCTGTGCACCTTCCTGCGGTGGACCTGACCTAATCGACCACCAAGCAAGGAGGTCGTCCCATGACCAAGACCCTCGTTGTGGGCGGACTGCTCCTGGCGCTCCTCGTTCCAGCCGCGTTCGCTGGCTCGCAGAGAACCCAGGCAATAGTCCTCTGTATCGAGCTTCGAGGCGACGCGGATACGCGCCGCGACGTCAAGGCTCGCAACGGAAGCAAGTGCAAAGCCGGTGAGCAAAAGGTGACGCTTCCGCGTGGCACGAGAGGCCTGCGTGGTGCGCCGGGACCCGTCGGGCCCGTCGGGCCCGACGGACCCGCCGGGGCCACTGGGCCCGCTGGGTCGCAGGGACCCCCTGGCGCTGCCGCCCCGACCCCTGAGTTCGCCGTGGTGACCGTGTTCGTGGATCGAGGCAGCGGTCCGAGTCGCTGGGCGTTGTACTCGGTCCCACTCGACTCCCCGGCCGGACCGGCCGGAACGACCACGGGCGGAACCTTCCGGTTCACCTGTGGTACGGCCAACCTGGCGCCGTGCAAGATCTCGTACGGGGCTGCGGTGATCTCGGACCAGTCGGGTAATGCGGCGATCCACCCGAGGCTGTTGATCTACAAGCAGGCTGACGTAGCTCCCATGAGCTACTGCGAGTACGCGGACGGCGCCGACAACCAGGGGGGCTCGCCGCGATACCGCGCGTGCAGACGATGGCGGAGGCCGTGATCGCGATGCAAACGGCTCTCGAACTTGGGGCCGGAAGTTCGCTCGACTGTGCAAGCGGGCAGCCGCTTACGGACCCACTGACGGAGATCTGGGTGCCCTCCGGAGACACGGTGTCCCCCAGGTTCTACGACGTAACTGCAACCTTCGTGTTCGGACCCCCCCAGTAAACACACCAGACTGAAGTCAGGCGAGCGCCGTCCCGCAAGGGGCGGCGTTTCGTCATTCATGGCCGCCCGCTCAGCCGGCTGCGTTCAGATTGGTCGGCGGCTCTTCCGGCTCGAGCGGCGGCGCGATCGTCGGCGGGACGTTTGACGGCGGCTTGGGTCGCAACAGGCTCGCCGCGACCACCTGGCTCTTGCCGCGCTCCTTTGCGCCGTAGAGCGCGTGGTCGGCTCGCTGGAAGAACGCGATCGCGTCGTCGTCGGGCTGGAGCTCGGCGACACCTGCCGAGATCGTGAGCGGTCCGGCCTGTCCGACGGGGCGGGTCGACACGGCCTTCTGCAATCGCACATAGAGCTGGTCGGCATCCGTGATCTTCGACTCGGGGAGGATGACCGCGAACTCGTCGCCGCCCACCCGGCACGCGATGTCGGCGGAGCGCACGACCTCCCGGACACGCTCGGCGGCCTCGGCCAGCACGCCGTCGCCGGAGAGGTGCCCGATCCGATCGTTGATCGCCTTGAAGTCGTCGAGGTCGAAGATGATCGAGCGCGAGCTGGCGGTCGTACCGGTGCGCGCGAGCGACCTCGCGAGCGAGCGTCTCGTGGAAGTAGCGCCGGTTGTGAAGGCCCGTGAGCGCATCGAGGTCGGCGAGTTGCCGCGCCTCGCGGAAGCGGCGCGCGTTCTCGATCGCCGGCCCGGCCCGCGTCGCGAGCTCCTCGAGCTCTTGCACCTGCTCCTCGCTGAAGGTCTGGACGGGCGAGCGCGTGAAGATCGTCAGCAACCCGAGCGGCGTGGCCTCACCCGGGAGCGGCACCGCGACCCCGGCTCGGATCGCGTCGTCCTCGGAGGAAGCCTCCATGGCGCCGTAGTCGTACGACATCGAGATCGCGCGGGCCTCGCGCCCGTCCGGCGGTCCCGTCACCGACTGGCGCTCCGCCTCCTCGGGCGAGAGGCCGAGAGTAGCGACGATCGGCTGGCCGCCGGGCTGCGGCGTCAGCGAGACCAGTGCGGCGTCGACGTTGTCGATCGAACCGGCAGCTTCCAGCACGCGGGTGAGGACCTCGTCGAGGTCGATCGATCCGGCCAACTCGCCGAGCATCCGGGTTCGCCTACCCTCGAGCTGGGACTGCTCGAGAGCGCCCGTGAGCTCGCGAACCATGTCGTCCATGCGGGACTCGAGCTCCCGGACGACCTGGGTCAGCCGCTCGTCGGACCGCGACGAGCGTCGGACGATCCACTGGACGAGCAGCGTGACGACCAGCATCACCAATGCTGCGCCGACCGCCGCGAGGGCGATAGTCATCGCCGCTCCCTCAACTTTTGTTCCTCTTCCATTGGTCTCCCCGTGCCGCAGGTCCCGGGGCGGCCGGGCCAGGTTCTCACTGTAATCGCCTTTCTGCCGCTTGGCTATAGGGAAAACGTGCGAAAACCGTCCTAGGTGCGCGGTTCGCCGCGAAGAGCCGGTTTTCGCTACCATTGCTCGCTCGGTTGGTAGGCGACCGCCTGCCGACCTTTGTTGTGTCAGAACCTACTTCGGGAGCACATGCCCACCGTCAACCAACTGGTTCGAAAAGGTCGCCGCGCGCCCAAGAGCAAGACCAAGCGCCCGGCCCTCACAGGCGCCCCGCAGAAGCGGGGGGTCTGTACGCGCGTCTTCACGCATACGCCGAAGAAGCCGAACTCGGCACTGCGTAAGGTCGCCCGCGTCCGGTTGACGAACGGCTTCGAGGTCACCACCTACATCCCGGGCGAAGGGCACAACCTCCAGGAGCACTCGGTCGTGCTCATTCGAGGTGGCCGTGTCCGCGACCTCCCCGGTGTCCGCTACAAGGTGATCCGCGCCGCTCTCGACACCGCCGGCGTTCCCGACCGCAAGCAGGGCCGCTCCAAGTACGGAGCCAAGAAGTCGTAATGCCCAGGCGCTCCGCAACCCAGGTTCGCGAAGCCGTTCCGGACCCCGTCTACAACTCGCAGCTCGTCACCCAGGTGATCAACAAGGTGATGACGCGCGGGAAGCGCGCCACGGCTGAGCAGATCGTCTACGGCGCGCTCGACCGCGTGGGCTCGAAGACCGGCAAGCCGCCGGTCGAGGTGCTCGAGCAGGCCGTGAAGACGGTGACGCCCGTGTTGGAGGTTCGTCCTCGACGCGTGGGCGGCGCCCAGTACCAGGTTCCCGTCGAGGTTCCGATGCGGCGCGCCCGCACGCTTGCGGTGCGCTGGCTCGTGACGTTCGCCCGCCAGCGCCGCGAGAAGCGCATGGACGAGAAGCTCGCCGGCGAGATCCTCGACGCGCTCGACCAGCAGGGCGGAGCCTTCAAGCGCAAGGACGACCTCTACCGAATGGCGCAGGCCAACAAGGCCTTCGCTCACTACCGCTGGTAATGGCCGCCGAAGCGACCAAGGCGCCGCCGGCGCTCGAGAACGTCCGGAACATCGGGATCATGGCCCACATCGACGCGGGCAAGACCACGACGACCGAGCGGATCCTCTACTACACCGGCCGTACCCACAAGATGGGCGAGGTCCACGAGGGTGCTGCCGTCATGGACTGGATGGAGCAGGAGCAGGAGCGCGGCATCACGATCACGTCGGCTGCGACGACGGCGTTCTGGCGGGAGTTTCGCATCAACATTATCGATACGCCCGGGCACGTGGACTTTACGATGGAGGTCGAACGGAGCCTTCGCGTGCTCGACGGCGCGATCGCGGTCTTCGACGCCGTCGCAGGCGTCGAGCCCCAGTCGGAGACCGTCTGGCGCCAGGCCGACCACTACAAGGTTCCGCGCATCGCCTTCATCAACAAGATGGATCGAACGGGCGCCGATTTCTTCGCCGCGGTTCAGTCGATGGTCGACCGCCTCGGCACGCGGGCCGTGCCTATCCACCTGCCGATCGGCGGCGAGGAGCACTTCCGCGGGGTCGTCGACCTCGTCGACATGCGCTCGTTGACCTGGGAGGACGAGCTGGGGGAGAAGGTCGACATCGGCGAGATCCCGGCCGAGCTGACCGAGCAGGCGCAGGAGTACCACCACCAGCTGATCGACGCGGTCGCCGACCACGACGACGAGCTGATGGAGACCTATCTCGACGATGAGGCGCGCGTCACCTCGGAGATGTTGAAGCGCGCGCTTCGCGCCGCGACCCTCGACAACACGGTCACGCCTGTCCTGGCGGGCTCCGCCTTCAAGAACAAGGGCGTCCAGCCGCTCCTCGACGCGGTGATCGACTACCTGCCGAGCCCGCTCGACGTGCCGCCGATGCACGGGATCGACCCGCGCACCGACCACGAGCTCTCTCGCCGACCGGCTCTCGACGAGCCGTTCAGCGCGCTCGCCTTCAAGGTCATGTCCGACCCGTTCGTCGGCCGGCTCACGTACGTCCGCGTCTACTCCGGCCAGGTAAAGGCGGGCGACAAGGTGCTGAACACGACCACGGGGAAGACCGAGCGGATCGGCCGCATCCTCCAGATGCACGCGAACTCACGCGAAGAGCGCGAGGACATCGGCGCGGGCGAGATCGCAGCCGTCGTCGGCCTGAAGAACACGTCGACCGGTGAGACGCTCGCGATCGAGACGGCGCCCATCAGGCTCGAGACGATGGAGTTTCCGGAGCCCGTGATCTCGGTCGCGATCGAGCCGAAGACGAAGGGCGACCAGGACAAGCTCGGCGCAGGCCTCCAGCGGCTGACCGACGAGGATCCGACCTTCCGCGTCCGCACCGACGACGAGACCGGGCAGACGATCATCTCCGGCATGGGAGAGCTCCACCTCGAGATCATCGTCGACCGCCTCATGCGCGAGTTCAGCGTCGATGCCAACGTCGGCCGCCCGCAGGTGGCCTACCGCGAGACGATCTCGAAGCCCGTCGACAAGGTCGAAGGCAAGTTCGTGCGCCAGACCGGCGGCCGCGGCCAGTACGGCCACGTCGTCATCAACCTGGAGCCGGCCGAGCCGGGCGAGGGCTACGAGTTCCTGGACAAGATCGTCGGCGGCAAGGTTCCCCGCGAGTACATCGGACCGGTCGACCTGGGCATCCAGGAGGCGATGGAGTCGGGCATCCTCGCCGGCTACCCGGTCGTAGACGTCCGCGTGTACCTCGTGGACGGCTCGTACCACGACGTCGACTCGAGCGAGATTGCGTTCAAGGTCGCCGGCTCGATGGCGTTCAAGAGCGCGATGCAGCGCGCGAAGCCGAAGCTGCTGGAGCCGGTCATGGCCGTCGAGGTCGTGACCCCGGAGGACTACCTCGGCGACGTGATGGGTGACCTCAACTCACGCCGTGGTCACATCGAGCACCTCGAGCCCCGCGGGAACGCGCAGGTCATTCGCGCCCGCGTCCCGCTCGCAACCATGTTTGGCTATGCAACCGACCTGCGTTCGACGACGCAGGGCCGGGCCACGTTCACCATGCAATTCGATCGCTACGAGGAAGTCCCTCAGTCGATCGCGGGCGAG
The DNA here is from genome assembly GCA_963827725.1 of uncultured Actinomycetes bacterium. Lineage (GTDB taxonomy): Bacteria > Actinomycetota > Thermoleophilia > Gaiellales > Gaiellaceae > VAXT01. Next base: position 618,675 of record CAWHBM010000001.1, read on the forward strand.
ATCGTCGACGCCGAAGCTAGCTAGGAAAGGACCGGAGGAAGAGCATGAGCAAGGAGAAGTTCGAGCGCACCAAGCCGCATCTGAACGTCGGGACCATCGGTCACATCGACCATGGGAAAACGACGCTCACGGCGGCGATCACATCGGTCCTCGCCGACCAGGGCGGGGGCACGGTCGCACGCGATTTCGCGTCGATCGACAACGCGCCGGAGGAGAAGGCACGAGGCATCACGATCAACACGTCGCACGTCGAGTACGAGACGGAGAACCGTCACTACGCGCACGTCGACTGCCCGGGCCACGCCGACTACATCAAGAACATGATCACGGGGGCCGCCCAGATGGACGGCGCGATCCTCGTCGTCTCGGCCGCCGACGGCCCGATGCCGCAGACGCGCGAGCACATCCTGCTCGCCCGCCAGGTCGAGGTGCCGTACATCGTCGTCTTCCTGAACAAGGCGGACATGGTGGACGACCCCGAGCTGCTCGAGCTCGTCGAGATGGAAGTCCGCGAGCTGCTCTCGAAGTACGAGTTCCCCGGCGACGACATCCCGATCATCACCGGCTCGGCGCTGAAGGCCCTCGAGGGCGATGAGGACGCCAAGGCGAAGATCCTCGAGCTGATGGCGGCCGTGGACAGCTACATCCCCGAGCCGGAGCGCGACGTCGACAAGCCGTTCCTGATGCCGATCGAGGACGTCTTCACGATCACGGGCCGCGGCACGGTCGTCACCGGCCGGATCGAGCAGGGCAAGATCGAGTCGGGCAACGAGGTCGAGATCGTCGGGATCCACCCGAAGATCGAGAAGACCGTCGTCACCAGCATGGAGATGTTCAACAAGACGCTCGACTACGCACAGGCCGGCGACAACGCGGGTGCGCTCCTCCGCGGTACGAAGCGCGAGGAGATCGAGCGCGGTCAGGTCCTGGCCAAGCCAGGGTCGATCACGCCTCACACGCACTTCAAGGCCGAGGTCTACGTCCTCTCGAAGGATGAGGGTGGCCGCCACACGCCGTTCTTCAACGGCTACCGGCCTCAGTTCTACTTCCGCACCACGGACGTGACCGGCGCGATCAAGCTCCCGGAGGGCCAGGAGATGGTCATGCCGGGCGACAACACGAACATGGAGATCGAGCTGGGCCAGCCGATCGCCATGGACCAGGGTCTGCGCTTCGCCGTCCGCGAGGGTGGCCGCACCGTCGGCGCAGGCGTCGTCACGGAGATCCAGCAGTAGTACCTATGGCGCAACAGAAAATCCGCATCCGTCTCAAGGGGTACGACCACCAGCAGCTCGACCGGTCGGCCCAGTCGATCGTCGACACCGCTCAGCGAAGCGGCGCGACGATCACTGGTCCCGTGCCCCTGCCCACGGAGCGGAACATCTATTGCGTGATCCGCAGTCCGTTCAAGGACAAGGACTCGCGTGAGCACTTCGAGGTGCGCACGCACAAGCGGCTCATCGACATCCACAGTCCGACCCCGAAGACGATCGACCAGCTGATGCGGCTCGATCTGCCTGCGGGAGTGGACATCGAGATCAAGCTCTGTCATGAAGGGGATCGTGGGCAGAAAACTCGGGATGACGCAGCTCTTCGACGAGGAGAGCGGCCAGGTGACGCCGGTCACCGTGATCCAGGCCGGTCCCTGCCCCGTGGTCCAGCTGAAGACCGAGGAGACGGACGGCTACGAGGCCGTCCAGCTCGCGTTCGACGAGGTCCCCGCGAGCGGAAGGCGACCAAGGCACGAATCGGACATCTGAAGAAGACCGAGACTGCCCCGCATCGCCATCTCGTCGAGTTCCGCGGGGCGAGCGAGGCCGTCCTCGGAGAGCCGGTGACCGTCGAGGTCTTCGAGCCGGGCGACAAGGTCAAGGTCTCGGGGATCTCGATCGGCAAGGGCTTCGCCGGGACGATCAAGCGACACAACTTCCAGCGAGGCCCGAAGAGCCACGGCTCGCACAACATCCGCAAGCCCGGCTCGATCGGCTCGTCCGCGACGCCCTCGCGCGTGTTCAAGGGCATGCGCATGGCGGGCCGCATGGGCGGCAAGCGCCGGACGCAGGTTGGCCTCACCATCCACTCCGTCGATCCCGAGCTCAACCTGCTCCTCGTCAAGGGAGCGGTTCCAGGCCCGAAGAACGGCGTCGTCGAGATCCGGGAGGAGAAACGTGGCGGCTAAGGCCCCTCTCCTCGGAATCAGCGGCAAGTCGAGCAAGGAAGCGACCCTCGACGAGGGCGTCTTCGGCGTGAAGGTGAAGCCACACCTCCTCCACGAGGCAGTGCGTGCCGAGCAGAACGCTCGCCGGGCGGGAACCCAGTCGGCGAAGAGCCGCGGCCTCGTTGCCGGCGGTCGTTCCAAGCCATGGCGCCAGAAGGGCACGGGCAACGCCCGCGCCGGGACGATTCGCGCGTCCCAGTGGAGGGGCGGTGGCCTCGCGTTCCCTCCGACCCCGCGCAGCTACGAGGTGAAGGTGAACAAGAAGGCGTATCGCTCGGCCCTGCGCGGCGCGCTCAGCGCACACGCGGGCGACGGCACCCTTGCGGTCGTGGACGGCTCGGCCTTCGACGAGCCCTCGACGAAGAAGGCAGTTACCTTCCTCGAGGCGTGGGGCCAGGAGCGCCCGCTCGTCCTCGTCGCGAACCAGGACGAGACGGGGCTCGTGAAGTCGTTCCGCAACCTGGAGCAGGTGGTCGTCGTGCCGCCGTCGGAGCTCGAGGTCGCCGCCGTCGTCTGGGCGCGCTCGCTGCTCGTCACCGAGGGCGCTCTCGAAACGGTTCAGAAGCGGGCAGGGTCATGAGCTTGCATCCCAACGAAGTGCTGCTCGCGCCCGTGGTCTCCGAGAAGAGCTACAGCCTGATCGAGGACCGCAAGTACTCGTTCAAGGTGCACAAGGACGCCCACAAGACGCAGATCCGGCAAGCCGTGGAGCAGCTCTTCGGCGTCAAGGTGCTCTCCGTGAACATCGTCCGGGTTCCGTCGAAGCCGAAGATGCGCAACTACAGGATGGGCCGTCGCCCCGGCTGGAAGAAGGCGATCGTCCAGCTCAAAGAGGGCGACTCGATCGAGATCTTCGAAGGGGCACAGGTCTAATGGCGCTGCGCAAATTCAAGCCGACTTCTCCGGGGCGCCGCTTCATGACCGTCTCCGGGTTCGAAGAGGTCACGCGCGGCAAGCCCGAGAAGAGCCTGACCAAGTCCGTCAAGAAGACGGGTGGGCGCAACAACCAGGGCCGCATCACGACGCGCCACAAGGGCGGCGGTCACAAGCGCCGCTTCCGCGAGATCGACTTCAAGCGGACAAAGGACGGGATTCCGGCGAAGGTCGCTGCGATCGAGTACGACCCGAACCGCTCGGCCAACATCGCTCTCCTCCACTATGCCGACGGCGCGAAGGCGTACATCCTCGCCCCGGCGCGCCTGAAGGTGGGCGCCAGCGTCGAGTCGGGCCCGAAGGCGGACATCAAGCCCGGAAACGCGCTGCCGCTCGAGAACATCCCGACCGGCACGCTCGTCCACAACGTCGAGCTCAAGCCCGGAAAGGGCGGCCAGATGGCGAGAAGCGCCGGCGCCGGTATCCAGCTCGTCGCAAAGGACGAGGGCTATGGCGTCCTGCGCCTACCCTCCGGCGAGCTTCGTCGAGTCGCGCTCACGTGCCGGGCAACTGTCGGCCAGGTCGGGAACGCCGACCACGAGAACATCACGGGCGGGAAAGCGGGCCGCAGCCGATGGCGCGGCAAGCGCCCGACCGTCCGCGGCTCGGCAATGAACCCGGTCGACCACCCGCACGGCGGCGGCGAGGGCAAGTCGAAGGGCGGCCGCCACCCGGTCACCCCGTGGGGTGTGCCCACACTCGGCAAGCGCACCCGTAGCAAGCACAAGGACTCCGACCGCCTGATCGTCCGCGGCCGGCGACGCGGAAAGGACAAGAGGTGAGTAGATCCTCCAAGAAGGGGCCCTTCGTGGAAGAGCGACTCTTCCAGCGGATCGAGGCGATGAACGCCTCGGGCTCGAAGAACATGATCCGAACCTGGTCGCGATCCTCGACGGTCTTTCCCGAGATGGTCGGGCACACGATCGCGGTTCACGACGGGCGCAAGCACGTCCCCGTCTTCATCACCGAGCAGATGGTCGGCCACAAGCTCGGCGAGTTCGCCCCGACGAGAACCTTTCGCGCCCACTCGGGCGACCGGAAGGTGGAGGTGAAGCGCACCACGTGAGCACCCCGGCCACCCAGGAAGTGCGCGCTTCGTCGAAGTTCCTGCGGATCTCGCCGCGAAAGGCCCGGCTCGTCGTGGAGCACATCCGCGGGCGGACCGTGCCCGAGGCTCGGACCGTGCTCGCGTTCACCGATCGCGCCGCCGCTCGCGAGGTGGAGAAGCTGCTGCGCTCGGCCGTCTCGAACGCCGAGGCGAACCACAACCTGATCGGCGACGACCTCGTCGTGAAGGCCGTGTTCGTGGACGCCGGCCCGGTGATCAAGCGCTGGCGCGCCCGCGCGCGCGGCCGGTCGGTTCGGGTTCGCAAGCGGACGTGTCACATCACGATGACGCTCGTTCCCGGCATGACTGCGACCGTTACTCGGGCCGAGCCGGCCGCTGCCGAGGCAAAGCCGAAGCGCGCGCCGCGCCGCAAGGCCGCTCCGAAGGCCAAGGCAGAGACGAAGTCCGCTGAGCCCAAGGCCGAAGCGAAGCCGAAAGCCAAGGCGGCCACTCCCAAGAAAAAGGCACCACCGAAGAAGAAAGAGAGCGACTCTTAATGGGCCAAAAAGTCCACCCCGGCGGGATGCGCGTCGGCGTCATCCACGACTGGAAGTCGAACTGGTACACGGGCACGAAGGAGTTCCCGCAGGCGCTGCTCGAGGACATCAAGATCCGCGAGCACATCTACAGCAAGCTGTCGCACGCGGGGCTCTCGGACGTGCTCATCCGCAAGGACAAGCAGCGGATCACGATCGACATCTACACCGCTCGCCCGGGAATCGTCATCGGCAAGTCCGGTGCCGAGGTGGACGCCCTCCGCAAAGAGATTCACGGCATGACGCACAAGAACGTGCACATCAACATCAACGAGATCAAGCGCCCGGAGCTCGACGCGAAGCTGGTCGCCCAGTCGATCGCCGAGCAGCTCCAGAACCGCGTCAGCTTCCGCCGCGCAATGAAGCGCTCGCTCGCCTCGGCGATGCGCTCCGGTGCGCACGGCGTGAAGGTGCAGTGCGGCGGCCGGCTTGGAGGAACGGAGATGAGCCGTTCCGAGAGCTATTCCGAGGGCCGTGTCCCGCTGCACACGATTCGCGCGGACATCGACTACGGCTTCGTCGAGGCGAAGACGACCTATGGCCGAATCGGCGTCAAGGTCTGGATCAACAAGGGCGAGATCATGCCCGAGGGCTTCGAGAGCGTCGCCCAGCAGAAGGAGACCCGCCTCGGCGACCAGGACACCGCGCGGCGCCTCGGCGGCCGCACGGAAGGCCTCTCCGCCTCCCGCGAGAGCGGCCGCAGCAGGGCAGCCGACCGTGAGGGCCTCGGCCCAGTGCAGAAGCGGCGACCCAAGCGGGGAGCCCGGCGGCGGCCCGCGAGCAAGGACGAGACCACCCCGAAGGAAGAGCAGCCCGAGGTCGAGGCCAAGGTCGGGGAAGCGGGGCAGGCGCCCATTCTCGAGAGCGCTCCGCCGGAAACGGCTCCGGTGGAATCCCCTGAGCCCGCATGTCGCGGCTCCGGCTCCCGAGGAACCCAAGGCAGAGGCCAAGCCCAAGAAGCCGAAGAAGAAGGACGAGGAGGGAAGCTAGTGCCCCTCCCAGCAACACTTGTCGGCTTCTGGCCCGCGATCACGCGGCGCCAGAGCCCACCCTCGCCCTTGCCAAGGCTGCAAGCCTTGGCCGCGGTCGAGTGCGGCCTCTGGCTTGGTGCTCGCGACCCAGAAGCTCAACAGCGTCACTGGAAGGGGCACTAGGTGCTGCTGCCCAAGAAAACCAAGTACCGCAAGCAGCAGCGCGGCCGGCGCGCGGGGGTCTCGAAGGGCCAGACGCGCGTCCAGTTCGGCGACTACGGCCTCAAGGCGATGGAAGCGGCCTGGGTGACGAACCGCCAGATCGAAGCGGCCCGCATTGCGATGACCCGAAAGATCAAGCGCGGCGGGAAGGTCTGGATCAACGTCTTTCCGGACAAGCCGGTCAGCCAGAAGCCGGCCGAGACGCGCATGGGCTCGGGCAAGGGTGCCCCGGAGCACTGGGTCGCAGTGATCAAGCCGGGTCGTGTGATGTTCGAGCTCGCGGGCGTGCCAGAGGACCTCGCCAAAGAGGCGTTGCGCCTCGCCGGCAGCAAGCTGCCCATCCAGACGAAGTTCGTGAAACGGGAGGCTGATCTCTTTGCGCGCTAGTCAGTTGAGAGGTATGAACGACGATCAGCTCGACGAGGCGCTCGCGGAGCGCCGCCAGGAGCTGTTCAACCTCAGGTTCCAGTCGGCGACCGGCGCGCTCGAGAACCCCGCCCGCTTGAAGCTTGCGAAGCGTGAGATCGCCCGCATCCTGACCATCAGAAACGAGCGCGAGCTCGCGAAGGAGAAAATTTAGGTGCCAAAGAAGAAAGACGAAGTAGTCAACGGCAGACGAGACCAAGGCGGAGGAGACTCCGGTGGACGAGCCCGTGGCCGGGGAGACACCCGCCGAGGAGCCTGTGGCCGAGGAGACACCCGCCGAGGAGCCTGTGGCCGAGGAGACACCCGCCGAGGAGCCTGTGGCCGAGGAGACACCCGCCGAGGAGCCTGTGGCCGAGGAGGCACCGGCCGAGGAGCCCGTCGCCGAGGAGCCTGTGGCCGAGGAGGCACCCGCCGAGGAGCCGGTCGCCGAGGAGCCGGTCGCCGAGGAAGCACCGGCCGATGAGCCCGTCGCCGAGGAGCCTGTCGCTGAGGAGGCTCCTGCAGAGGAGCCGGTCGCAGAGGAGCCTGCCGCAGAAGCAGAGGAGCCGCCCGCCGAGGAGGAGCCTGCGCCTCCCGTCGAGGAAGCTCCAGCCGAGGGCGAGCCTCCGCCTGAGGCCGAAGCGCCCGGTGAAGCGCCCGCAGCCGAGGCAGAGGCCGTGGTGTCTACAAAGAAGCCAAAGCGCAAGCCCAGGCCCCGGAGTGAGCGCAGGCAGCGCTCGAAGCCCAAGCGCGAGCAGGTCGAGGGCCGCAAGCCGATCACCCGGCTCCCGAAGCCCGAAGGCGAGCGCGGCCGGCGCGTCGAGCGCCGCGGTGTCGTCGTCTCGAGCGCGATGGACAAGACGATCGTCGTCCGCGTCGACACGGTGAAGGCCCACCCGCGCTACAAGAAGGTCGTTCGCCGCTCGGCGAAGTTCCATGCCCACGACGAGCAGAACGCTGCCAACGTCGGCGACGTCGTCCTCATCGTCGAGACCAGGCCGCTGTCGAAGACCAAGAACTGGCGCCTGTCAGAGGTGCTCGAGGTGGCCAAGTGATCCAGCAGGAGTCTCGACTGAGGGTGGCCGACAACACGGGTGCGCGCGAGATCCTCTGCATCCGCGTGCTCGGCGGCTCGCACCGGCGGTACGCCCGAGTCGGCGACGTCATCGTCGGGACGGTCAAGACCGCGACCCCGCAGGGTGCGATCAAGAAAGGCGAGGTCGTGCAGGCCGTCGTCGTCCGCACGAAGAAGCCCTACGGCCGCGACGACGGAACGATGATCGCGTTCGACGAGAACGCCGCCGTCATCATCGACCCCGCGCGCAACCCGCGCGGAACGCGCATCTTCGGGCCGGTCGCGCGGGAGCTTCGCGAGAAGAACTTCATGAAGATCGTTTCTCTAGCCCCAGAGGTGCTCTGAGATGAAGGCGATGAAAATCCGAAAGGGCGACACAGTGCACGTGCTGGCCGGCAAGGACCGCGGCAAGCAGGGGCGCGTGCTCGAGGCGCGCCCAGACGAGAAGCGCGTGATCGTGGAGAACCTGAACATGATCAAGCGGCACTCTCGTCCGAAGCCGATCAAGAACCCGAGCCGGATGGGCGGGCAGCAGGTCACGCCCGGCGGCGTGATCGAGAAGGCCGCTCCGATCCAGATCTCGAACGTGATGCTCATCTGCCCCACGTGCAACCGGCCGACCCGAGTCGGCTACGTGATCAGGAAGAAGCAGGGCGAGGACGACCGCAAGGTGCGCGTCTGCAAGCGCGACGACTGCCGGCAGGAGATCGACAAGTAATGGCTGCCTCGAAGAACGGATACGTGCCACGCCTGAAGGAGCGCTACGAGGACGAGCTGCGCTCTGCGCTCAAGGACGAGCTCGGCTTCACCTCGGTGATGCGCGTCCCGCGCGTGTCGAAGATCACGCTCAACATGGGCGTCGGCGACGCGAAGGTCGAGGCGAAGGCGCTCGACAGCGCGATCGAGGAGCTGACGATGATCGCCGGGCAGCGCGCGCAGGTGCGGAAGGCGCGCAAGTCGATCGCGAGCTTCAAGCTGCGCGAAGGAATGCCAATCGGGGCGAAGGTCACCCTTCGCGGGAACAAGATGTGGGAGTTCCTCGATCGGCTGGTGTCGATCGCCCTGCCCCGCATCCGCGACTTCCGCGGGCTCGCGCCCGAGTCGTTCGACGGGCGGGGCAACTACTCGATCGGAATTCGCGAGCAGATCATCTTCCCGGAGATCGACTACGACGACGTCCAGACCATCCGCGGCCTCGACGTCGCGATCACGACGACGGCTCAGAACGACGACGAGGGCTTCGCGCTCCTGCGCGGCCTCGGACTGCCGTTCAAAGCCCCTGAAGGGAGCGACGAGACGAGTGGCTAAGAAGTCTCTGATCGCCAAGGCCAAGCGGACGCCTCGCTTCAAGGTCCGCGCTTACAGCCGCTGCAACCGCTGCGGCCGGCCGCGTGCGGTCTACAAGAAGTTCGGCCTCTGCCGGATCTGTCTGCGCGAGCTCGCGCACGAGGGCGCAATCCCAGGCATGACGAAATCGAGCTGGTGAACTGATGCATACAGACCCAATCGCAGACATGCTCACGCGCATCCGCAACGCCAACAAGGCGATGCACGAGACGACCGAGATGCCCACTTCGCGGCTGAAGGAGCAGATCGCCCGCATCCTCAAGGACGAGGGCTACATCAGCGACTTCCGCGTCGTCAGCGCAGAGGAGCACAACGCCAAGCAGGAGGACAAGAAGAAGCACCGCGCCTACGGGACGCTCGTCGTCGAGCTGAAGTTCGGCCGCAACCGCGAGCGAATCATCACCGACCTGAAGCGCGTGTCAAAGCCCGGTCGCCGCGTGTACGCTCGGAAAGATCGCCTGCCGCGCGTGCTCGGGGGCATGGGCACGGCGATCCTCTCCACCTCGGGTGGGCTCGTGACGAGCCGCACCGCGGAGGAGCGCGGAGTCGGTGGCGAAGTGGTGTGCTTCATCTGGTAATCGCATGAGTCGAATCGGCAAACAGCCCATCGAGGTACCGGACGGCGTCAACGTCGCGCTCGACCCTGGTCGCGTCACGGTCAACGGCCCTCTCGGTGAGCTGACGCAGAACGTGCCGATTCGGATCACGATCGAGAAAGAGGACGGGCAGCTGCTCGTGAAGCGCCCGACCGACCGGGGCGACGATCGCGCGCTGCACGGTCTCACGCGCTCGCTCGTGGCGAACATGGTGGAAGGCGTCACCAACGGCTTCGAGAAGCGCCTCGAGATCCAGGGCGTCGGCTACCGCGCCGCGTTGCGTGGAACTGCGCTCGAGCTGAACGTCGGCTACTCCCATTCGGTCGTGATCGAGGCGCCCGCCGGAATCGAGTTCGAGGTGCCGGTGCAGACCGAGATCCTCGTCAAGGGCATCGACAAGCAGCTGGTCGGGGAAATCGCAGCCGAGATCCGCGACGTCCGCCCGCCCGAGCCGTACAAGGGCAAGGGAATCCGCTACCAGGGCGAGTACGTGCGCCGGAAGGTCGGGAAGCGAGCCTAATGGCCACACTCACGGTCAGAGAGGCCCGCGTGCGCCGCCACAGGCGTGTGCGCAAGACCGTCGTCGGAACGGCCGAGCGGCCTCGCCTGGCCGTCTTCCGTTCGAACTCGGGCATCGAGGCGCAGCTGATCGACGACCTCGCAGGCAAGACGCTTGCCGCGGCGAGCTCCCTTCATTTGAAGTCGTTCAAAGGCAACAAGACCGCCCAGGCGGCCGAGGTCGGAAAGACCCTCGCCGAGGCCGCGAAGAAGGCAGGCATCGAGCCCGTCGTCTTCGACCGGGGCGGTTACCTCTACCACGGGCGCGTGAAGGCGCTCGCCGATGCAGCCCGCGAAGGAGGCCTCAAGTTTTGAGTACCACGCCGGTCGAACGTGAAGTCATTTCGAGAGAGCAAGCCCGCGAGCTCAAGGAGCGCGTGGTCGAGATCAACCGCGTCGCCAAGGTGGTCAAGGGCGGCCGGAGGTTCTCGTTCACGGCGCTCGTCGTGATCGGGGACGAGGTCGACCGCGTCGGGCTCGGCTACGGGAAGGCCCGTGAGGTGCCGCTGGCGATCTCGAAGGCCGTCGACGATGCGAAGAAGAACCTCTTCACGATCCCGAAGCACGGCACGACGATCACCCACCCGATCGTCGGCAGGTTCGGTGCAGCGCGGGTGATGCTGCGCCCGGCTAGCGAGGGAACCGGCGTCATCGCCGGCGGTGGCGTCCGCGCCGTCCTCGAGCTCGGCGGGATTCGCGACATCCTCGCGAAGAGCCTCGGAACGACGAATCCGATCAACATGTTGAAGGCGACCGTCCACGGGCTGCAGCACCTGCGCCGCCCCGAGGACGTGGCGGCTGCCCGCGGTCTCACCATCAGCCAGGTGCTGCCGGTGAGCGCGAAGGTTGAGGAGCCGCTCTCCGAGCCGGTCGCCGAGATGGCCCCGCCGGCGGCAGAGACGGCCGAGCCGGCCGAGCCGGTGGCCGAGGAGCAGAAGGAGACAGAGAGTGGCGAAAGTCAAGATCAAGCAAGTTCGTAGCTCGATCGGCCAGTCTCAGCGCCACCGCGGCACGCTCCGCGCCCTCGGCCTGGGCAAGATCGGGCGCACCACGGAGCAAGAGGAGAGCCCACAGCTCGCCGGTATGCTCAGAAAAGTTCGCCACCTCGTCGAGATCGACGGAAAGTAGCCAATGGCTGAGAAGCTCAACCTCTCCTCGCTGAAGCCGGCCCAGCCGCGCAAGAACCGCAAGCGCATCGGCCGCGGCCCCGGCTCGGGCAAGGGCCGCTACTCAGGGCGTGGCATCAAGGGCCAGAAGTCCCGCTCCGGGTCGAACAAGATGCGCCCCGGCTTCGAGGGCGGCCAGATGCCGATCCACATGCGCCTCGGCAAGCAGCGCGGCCCGTACTCGAAGGACGCCATGCCGATGGGGCCGCACCGGACGAAGGTCCACTCCGTCAACGTGCGCGATCTCGAGCGCTTCGACGGCGAGGTGACGCCCGAGCTCCTGAAGGAGGCGGGCCTGATCAGAAACACGCGCTTCGACGTCAAGGTCCTCGGCTACGGCGATCTGACGAAGAAGCTCTCGGTCTCGGCGCATCTCTTCTCGGCGAGCGCGCGCGAGAAGATCGAGAAAGCGGGCGGGACGATCACCTGGCTGCGCGGCGAGCCGAAGCCGAAGCATCCAAAGCGCCGCGAGAAGAAGGCCCCGCCTCCCGAGGCCGAGCCCGCAGCCGAGGCCGAGGAGGCTCCGAGCGACGAGCCGGCGGCCGAAGCCGAGGAGCCGCCGACCGAGGAGCCTCCGGCCGACGAGGAGACCGAGAGCTAGATGTTCTCCTGGCTCTCGAACGCCTGGCGCGTCCCCGAGCTGCGCCGCCGCGTCCTCTTCACGGCGTTGATCCTCGCTATCTACCGCCTGGGATCGTGGATCCCAGCGCCGGGCGTCAACCCGGACGCGATCAAGGACTATTTCAGCGGCCAGAGCGGCACGGTGCTCGGCCTGTTGAACCTCTTCTCGGGCGGCGCGCTCTCGCAGTTCGCGATCTTCGCGCTCGGGATCATGCCGTACGTCACGGCCTCGATCATCCTCCAGCTGATGACGGTGGTCGTCCCCCGGCTCGAGCAGCTCCAGAAGGAGGGCGAGGCGGGGATGGCCAAGATCAACCAGTACACGCGCTACCTCACCGTCGTGCTCGCCGCGCTGCAGTCCCTCGGCTACGCCTACCTGTTCAAGCGACAGGGCGTGCTCGAGGCAGGCACCGGGCGGATCGTCCTCATCGTCCTCACCCTGACCGCCGGCACGACCCTCCTGATGTGGATGGGCGAGCTGATCACGAAGCGCGGCGTCGGCAACGGGATCTCACTGCTCATCTTCGCGTCGATCTTGACCGCGCTACCGGCCGGGATCAGCGCCTGGTACTACGGCGGCACCATGGAGAAGCTCTTCTTCCCGATCATCGCGATCGCGATCGTCGTCGCGGTCGTCTTCATCCAGGAGGGGCAGCGGAAGATTCCAATTCAGTACGCGAAACGGATGATCGGCCGCCGCATGACCGCAGGCGGCTCGACCTACATGCCGCTGCGCGTGAACATGGCCGGCGTCATCCCGATCATCTTCGCGGCGGCCGTGATGGCATTCCCGCCGACGATCGGCCAGTACTTCCCCCAAACGCAGGGCTTCGTCAACTCGCACTTCACTCCGACGAACCTGACCTTCCTGCTGCTCGAGGGCTTCATGATCATCGTCTTCACGTACTTCTACACCGCGGTCCAGTTCAACCCGGTCGACCAGGCCGACCAGCTCCGAAAGCACGGCGGCTACATCCCGGGAATCAGGCCCGGCCCTCCGACGGCGCAATACCTCGATCGCGTCCTGACGCGCCTCACGCTTCCCGGCTCGCTCTATCTCGCGATCGTGGCCGTCCTGCCGAGCCTCTTCATCAAGTACTTCGGCTTCTCCCAGACGACATCGGGCGCACTCGGCGGAACGTCCGTGCTGATCGCCGTCGGCGTGGCGCTCGACACCATGCGCCAGATGGAGTCGCAGATGATGGCGCGCTCGTACGAGGGCTTCCTCAAATAGCGTGCCACTAGACGTCCTTCTCCTCGGCGTCCAGGGGGCCGGCAAGGGGACGCAGGCCAAACGCATCGCCTCGGACTACAGGCTCGCGCACATCGCGACCGGCGACATGCTGCGAAGCGCAATCGCCGACGGCAGCGAGCTCGGCCGGCGCGTCCAGCCGATCCTCGAGCGCGGCGAGCTCGTTCCCGACTACCTGATGATCGAGCTGATCAGGCACCGGCTTCAGTCAGAGGACGCAGAGAACGGTTTCGTCCTCGACGGTTTTCCCAGGACGATGCCGCAGGCCGAGGCGCTCGACTCGATGCTGGCCGAGATCGGCCGCCCACTATCCGTCGTCTTCGAGCTGCAGGTCCCAGACGAGGTTGCACTCGACCGCTTGCACCTTCGCGCCGAGCAAGAGGGGCGGGCGGACGACACGCCCGAGGCGATCGCGAAGCGCCTCGAGCTCTACCATCGCGAGACCGAGCCGCTCGTCTCCCACTACCGGCTGCTCGGCAATCTCATCGGAATCCACGGTAACCGGCCCGAGAACGAGGTGTTCGCCGAGATCCAGCAAGCTCTAGAACAGGCGCGGGTAGTCTCGTGATCATCCGCAAATCTCCAGCTGAGATCGAGACGATGGCGAATGCCGGCAGCGTGGTCGCGGACACGCTCGCCCTCGTGGGCGAGCACGTGCGACCGGGCGTGACGACGGCGGAGCTCGACGAGCTCGCCGACGAGTTCATCCGCTCGCACGGAGGAACGTCGTCCTTCAAGGGCTACCGCGGCTATCCGGCCTCGATCTGCACGTCTCCGAACGACATGGTCGTCCACGGGATCCCCGACGCGCATCCGCTCTCCGACGGGGACATCTTGTCGGTCGACGTAGGCGTCTCTCTCGACGGCTTCGTGGCGGACTCGGCCTTTACGTTCCCGGTCGGAGAGATCTCCTCGGAAGCCGAGCGGCTGCTCGAAGCCTGTCAGGCGGCGCTGGCGGCTGGAATCGCCCAGTGCCGGCCCGGCAACCGCCTCTCGGACGTCTCGCATGCGATCCAGGTTTCCACCGAGGAGGCCGGCTTCTCCGTCGTCCGCAGCCTCGTCGGGCACGGCATCGGACGGGCCATGCACGAGGATCCGCAGATACCGAACTACGGTGCCCCCGGCCGCGGGCCGGAGCTCGCATCGGGAATGACGTTCGCGATCGAGCCGATGATCAACGCCGGCGGGCCCGACATCTACCTTCACGACGATGGTTGGTCGATCTCGACCTCCGACGGCGCGCTTTCGGCTCATTTCGAGCACACGGTCGCGATCACCGACGAGGACCCCCGCATACTGACAACCGACAAGAATCGGGCGGGAGCCCTTTTGCTACCATAGTTTTTCGCCGCGCAGCTTCGCTGTGCGTGTCTGTATGTCCCTACAACCGCGCTCAAGGGCGCGATTTGTTTGTTCCGTGCCAGACTTCAGTCTGGCTCGGGTACCCAAGGAGTGGAGTGAAGGTTCGAGCGTCAGTCAAGCCGATGTGTGAGCGGTGCCGCGTGATCCGGCGAAACGGCCGGACCATGGTCATCTGCACCAATCCACGCCACAAGCAGAGGCAGGGCTAGTGGCCCGCATCGCAGGCGTCAACCTTCCCCGTGAGAAGCGCCTCGAAGTCGCGCTCACGTACATCTTCGGGATCGGCCGCTCGAAGTCGCGCGAGATCGCCAACTCGCTGGGTCTTTCGCTCGACACGAAGGTCAGCGACCTCACCGACGGCGAAATCACGAAGCTGCGCGACTACATCGACACGAACCTCCAGGTCGAGGGCGACCTCCGCCGCGAGCGCCAGCAGGCGATCAAGCGCCTCGGCGAGATCGGCGCCTACCGCGGCGTCCGCCATCGGCGCGGACTCCCGGTGAACGGCCAGCGGACGAAGACGAACGCCCGCACGCGCAAAGGCCCGAAGAAGACCGTCGGCCGGGGCAAGAAGGCACCGACCAAGACGTAATGGCACCCCCTCGCAAACAAGCAGGACGCGGACGCGCGAGGCGCCGCGTCAAGAAGAACATCGCCATCGGCCAGGCGCACATCAAGACGTCGTTCAACAACACGATCGTCACGCTGACCGACGCCGAGGGCAACGTCATCGTCTGGGAATCGGCCGGCTCGGCGGGCTTCAAGGGCTCGCGCAAATCGACGCCGTTCGCCGCTCAGGTCACGGCTGACTCGTGCGCGCGCAAGGGCATGGAGCACGGCTTGCAGAAGGTCGAGGTCTTCGTCAAGGGTCCCGGCTCCGGTCGCGAAACGGCCATTCGCTCGCTGCAGGCAGCCGGCCTCGAGATCCTGGGCGTGAAAGATGTGACACCGCAGGCGCACAACGGCGTCCGACCTCGCAAGCGGAGGCGCGTCTAGTGGCGAGAGACCGCGGTCCGAAGTGCAAGCAGTGCCGCCGCGAAGGCATGAAGCTCTTCCTCAAGGGCGAGCGCTGCCTGACCGAGAAGTGCGCAATCGAGCGCCGCAGCTATCCGCCGGGCGAGCACGGCCGCGGGCGGATCAAGCAGTCGGAGTACCTGCTCCAGCTGCGTGAGAAGCAGAAGGCGCGCCGGTTCTACGGCTTGCTCGAGAAGCAGTTCCGTACCTATTACGCCAAGGCCGCGAAGGGCTCCGGCATCACGGGCGAGGAGCTCCTGCGCATGCTCGAGACGCGGCTCGACAACGTCGTCTACCGGCTCGGCTTCGCTGCATCGCGAGCGCAGGCCCGCCAGCTCGTTCGTCACGGCCATTTCCACGTCAACGGCCGCCGCGTCAACATCCCCAGCTACCAGGTTCGCCCGGACGACATCGTCACGATGACGCCCGACAGCTCGGCCGAGCAGGTGATTCGCGACGCGACCGACCTCACCGCGTCCGTCGCGCCCTGGCTCCAGGCCGACCACGAAGCGCTTACCGGGAAGATCCTCAAGCTTCCCGAGCGATCGGAGATCGACACTCCGGTCCAGGAATCACTGATCGTCGAGCTCTACTCGAAATAGAAAGGAACGCATGGCTACACGTACGACTTTGATGGACTTCCAGGTGCCGCGAATCGTCCACGAGGAAGTGGACGAGCTGCGCGGCAAGTTCACGATCGAGCCGCTCGACCGCGGCTTCGGCTACACGTTCGGCAACTCGCTGCGCCGCGTGCTGCTCTCCTCGTTGGAGGGCGCCGCCGTCACCTCGGTCAAGCTCGAGGGCGTCGCGCACGAGTTCACGACCCTGCCGGGCGTGAAGGAAGACGTGACCGACATCATCCTGGCTCTGAAGAACATGATCTGCCGGCTCCACGGCGAGTCTCCGGAGATCGAGGTTCGCCTCGACAAGCGGGGCCCCGGCAAGGTCGTGGCCGGTGACATCGAGGCTCCGGCCGACCTCGAGATCCTGAACCCCGACCTGCAGATCGCGACCCTGTCGGACAAGGGCAAGCTGGAGCTGACGATGACGATCGGCCGTGGACGCGGCTACGTGCCGGGCGAGATGAACCGCGGCCCCGAGCACACGATCGGCGTCATCCCGATCGACTCGATCTTCTCGCCGGTCCGGCGCGTCTCGTACGACATCGAGGCGGCTCGCGTCGGCCAGCGCACCGACTACGACAAGCTCAACCTCGACATCACGACCGACGGCTCGATCGATCCGCGTGACGCGATCGGGCAGGCGGCCGAGATCCTGATCCGCCAGCTCGCGATCTTCACTGACATCGACAAGATCGAGGGCTTCGGCGAGGTTGCGGCGGAGGCGGTTCCGGCCGAGGCGCCGCTCGCGCACGGGATGGAGAACTTCCCGATCGAGGAGCTCGAGCTCGGTGTCCGCTCGTACAACTGCCTCAAGCGCGTCGGCATCGAGACGATCGGCGACCTCGTCGTGAAGAGCGAGAACGAGCTTGCCGCGATTCCGAACTTCGGCAAGAAGTCGATCGAAGAGGTCAAGGAGACGCTGGCCACCCACGGCCTGAATCTCCGCGGCGACGAATAGGTCACTGATGCGGCACCACCGCAAAGGGAAGAAGCTCGGTCGCTCCTCGGCGCACCGCAAGGCGCTCTACTCGAACCTTGCGGGCGCGCTGATCGAGCACGGGCGGATCAAGACGACCCTTGCGAAGGCAAAGGCCGTCAAGCCGATCGCCGAGAAGATGATCACGCTCGGGCGGCGAGGCGACCTCGCGGCCAGGCGGCAGGCGCTCGCCTACCTGCGCTCGAACGACGTCGTGACGATGCTCTTCTCGGACGTGGCGCCGCGGTTCAGCGACCAGGCCGGCGGCTACTCGCGGATCGTGAAGCTCGGCCCGCGCTTCGGCGACTCGGCCGAGATGGTCTACCTCGAGCTGACCGACTACGTGCCGCCTGCGCCGCGTGCGCGCGTCGTGCGGCGAGCGGGAGCCCGAGGAGATCGAGGCCGAGGCGGGCGTTCCAGGCGTCACGAGCTCTTAATAGAGCTGCAGCTCTAGAGGCGGGACTCGAGCATCACGAATGCAGGGCTCGGAATGTCGTCCGGGTTCGCGTCGACCCAGATCTCGACCTCGTCCGGCAGTTCGCCGCGTAGCCGGCTCGCGAGCTCGTTCGCCCGCTCCTCGGTGACGACGTCGACGGTTACGTAGCGCCAGCGGCGATGGGCCGGGTAGCCCTCGCCGCTCAATCGAGTGGCAACCTCCGCGGCGTCCCCACGTGAGGGGAGCGCGATCTTCACGAGCCAGTCGAACGAGCCTTCCTCCGCCGCCTCCTGCCACTCGCGCTCCTCTTTGCGCTCCAGCTCCTCGCGTTCTTCGTCCGCGGCACCGGTGAGTGGGATCGACGCGTCCTTCCAGTCCTCTTCGAGAGGATGCCAGCGTGTGACCGCGATGTCGGCGGTCAGATCGTCGGCTTTGACGAGCTCGCGTGCGACGCGCTCCGCCTCTTTCGCCTCTGCCTCGCTGCTCGCGTACAGGAAGAAGCGCGGCCCGTCGCGAGTGATGACCACACGGCGGCCGAGCCGCTTGCGGGCCTCGTCGTCGAGATCGTGTGCGCGCAGGCGCTCCCCGAGCCCGAAACCATGCTCCTCGTCGTCGAGATCGATCTCGACTCGCCATTCGTCCTGGGACATGGAACGGGATGATATGGCCATGCGCCTCAAGCTGACGCTCGAATACGACGGGACGAGGTTCCGCGGCTGGGCCGTCCAGCCCCACCTGCGGACGGTTGAGAAGGCTGTCCGCGAAGCGCTCGAGTGGGTCTACAGCTCGTGCGACAACCTCGTCGTGGCGGGTAGGACGGACACCGGCGTCCACGCCCTCGGACAGGTCGTGAGCGTCGACGTCGAAGGCGGGCCGGCGGACGTCCAGCGTGCGCCCGAGGCGCTGAACACGGCCCTTCCGGACGACGTGGCTGTGAGGGCGGCGGAGGTGGTCGCGCCGGACTTCCACGCTCGTCACGCGGCCCGGGCTCGCAGCTATCGCTACCGGATCTGGCGTCGCCGAACACGATCCCCGTTCGAGGAGCACCGCAGCTACTGGGTTCCACAGCCGGTCGACTACGGCGCGCTGGGCGACTCCGCCGATCTCCTGATCGGAAAGCACGACTTCCGCGCGTTCACCCCCACCGAGACCGAACACCAGGACTTCACCCGCGAGATCCGCGCAGCAGCCTGGTTCGAGCGCGGCGACGCTCTCGAGCTCGAGATCACGGCCAACGGCTTCCTGCGCCACATGGTGCGAACCCTCGTCGGCACGATGCTCGAGCAAACTCCGCAGGAGCTCGCGCGTCTGCTGGAAGGCGCCTCGCGGGAGGAAGCCGGCACGACCGCGCCGCCTCACGGCCTCTACCTCGAGCGCGTCGAGTACTAGTTGTCGCGTCGCTAGCATCAACGCGATGGCGACGAAGAGCCCTCACATCGCGTGTTGACGACCTGCGGAAGCAGCTCGAGTACCACCTCTACCGCTACCACGTGCTCGACGAGCCGGAGATCTCGGACGCGGAGTACGACCGGCTCTACGACGAGCTCAAGGCACTCGAGGACGAGCATCCCGAGCTGGTCACTCCCGACTCGCCGACGCAACGAGTGGGTGCTCCCGCGAGCGGCCGCTTCCAGAAGGTGCAGCACCTCACTCCGATGGGCTCGCTCGAGAAGGTCACTACGGACGAGGCGCTCACGAAGTGGGCCGAGGACGTGCGGAAGCGGCTCGGCACCGACGAGCCTGTCGCCTACGTGACCGAGCCGAAGATCGATGGCCTCGCGATCAATCTCACCTACGAGGACGGGCTGCTGACGCGGGGCGCAACGCGCGGCGACGGCGTGCAGGGCGAGGACGTGACGGCCAACCTGCGCACGATCCCATCGATCCCGCTCAAGATGCGCGGCAGCGGTTTGCCGGTTGCGGAAGTGCGCGGCGAGGTCTACATGCCGATCTCGGGCTTCCGTGACCTGAACACCCGCGTCGCCGAGCTGGGCCAGAAGCTCGCACCGAACCCGCGGAACGCCGCTGCAGGATCGCTGCGCCAGAAGAACTCAGCGATTACGGCCTCTCGGCCGCTCGCCGTCTGGATGTACGGGCTCGGCGCCGCCGAGGGGGTGGATCTGGCGACGCACTGGGAGACGCTCGAGTGGCTACGGGAGCACGGCTTCCGCACGAACCCCTTCGCCGAGCGGCACGATTCGATCGAAGCCGTCGCCGAGGTCTGCCGCCTCTGGGAGACCAAGCGGCTCGAGCTCGACTACGAGATCGACGGCTTCGTGATCAAGGTCGACTCCTTCGACCAGCAGCGCCGTCTCGGTGCGCTCCATGGACGACCGCGCTATGCCCGCGCGTACAAGTGGGCGCCGATGACTGCTCAGACAAAACTCCTCCAAATCCGGATCAGAGTGGGGCGCACCGGCGCTCTCAACCCCTGGGCCGCGCTCGAGCCGGTCGAGGTCGGCGGCGTCACCGTCTCGAACGCGACCCTCCATAACGAGCAAGACATCAACCGCAAGGACATTCGCGAGGGCGACACCGTGATCGTCCAGCGCGCGGGCGATGTGATTCCTCAGGTCGTCGGCCCGGTCCTCCCTCACAAGCGCGGGACGAAGCCGTTCAAGATGCCCGAGAAGTGCCCTCTGTGCGGGGAAAAGGTGATCAAGCCCGAGGGCGAGGCGATGCACCGCTGCCCGAATCCGAAGTGCGAGTCGCGTGGCCTCGAGACGCTCATCAACTGGGTCTGGGACATCGACGGCGTCGGCGAGCAGGCGATCCGCAGGCTGTGGCGCGAGGGGATCGTCACCTCGATGCCCGACCTCTACCGGCTGACGAAGGAGCAGCTGATGGAGCTCGATGGCTATGCGGAGATCTCAGCGGGCAACGCCGTCGCGGCGATCGAGGAGTCCAAGAAGAACTTCAAGCTGCACAGAATCCTGGCGGGCCTGAACATCCCTCAGACCGGCTGGGTCACGGCTCGGAACCTCGCCGCGCACTTCCGCTCGATCGACCCGCTCATGAACGCGACCCAGGAGGAGATCCAAGAGGTTGAGGGGATCGGCCCCGACCGGGCCGAGGCGATTGCCGAATGGCTCTCCGACGAGGAGAACCGGAAGCTCGTCCAGGAGCTCCGGGGGCTCGGTCTCACTTTCGAGGCAGGCGACGAGCTGAAGCCGGTCGAGGGGCCTCTTGTCGGCCAGACCTACGTGATCACGGGCACGCTCGAGTCGTTCACGCGGGATGAGGCAGCAAAGGCGCTCGAGGCGAAGGGCGCCAAGGTCGGGAACTCCGTGTCGAAGAAGACGGCAGGCGTGATCGTCGGCGAGGAGCCGGGCTCGAAGCTGAAGAAGGCCCAGCAGGCCGGGGTGCCGATCCTCGACGAGAAGGCGCTGAAGGCTCTACTTCGCGGCTAGGACCGCGGCAAAGCGGTCCTGGGCCTTGCGTGCCCAGAACGTCGAGACGGGCGAGCCGTTCTGGATCACCGAGAAGGCGTAACGGCGATTCGCGTAGCCGGAGAGGGCAGACGCCTCGTTCAGGGTGCCCGTCTTGGCCCTGACCCGTCCGGCCGCCGCGGTGCCCCGCATGCGTCTGTCCAGCGTTCCGCTCCGACCGGCCACCGGTAGCGAGGAGAGCAGGATCTCGCGCGTGTCCTCGTCGAGCCAGCTCGCGCGGAGCATGGAGACAACCGCGTTCGCGGTCAGCCGGTCGTACCGCGACAACCCTGAGCCGTCCACGATCCGGACTCCGGCTACCGGAATCTGCTGCTCGACGAGGAGTTGGCGGATGACCGTGGCTCCGGCGGCCGATGTGCCCTGGTCGGAGTAGCCTGCTCCGAGCTGCTTCAGGAGAATCTCCGCCGTGAAGTTGTCGCTCTCGTGGCCCATGTAGCGGAGGATCTGCACGAGTGGCACCGACTCGATCGACGCCAGTGGCACGGCCTCGGGATCAGCCTGCCCGGTCAGGGCCCGTCCGGCTACCGTGATCCCGACCCGCAGGAGTGCGGCCCGGAAGGTGAGCGCCGCGGCGAGAGCCGGGTCGCGCGTGGTGTAGCCCCGGTACCGCGCCCGGTCGACGGTGAGAGCCGAGAGCGGGGCCGACTCGTTGATGAAGAACCAGGGCTTCCAGCCTGGGCCGACCCGCTTTGCGTCGAAGAAGGACTCGTCGCCGACGATCCGCCCGCCGATCCGGCGAATCCCCTGGGCGTGGAGCTGCGAGGCGAGCTTGAGCAGGTCGAGCGTCGAGAGGGTCGGATCGCCGTAGCCCTTGAGGACGATGTCGCCGCGCCAGAGCGAGCCGTCGAGCTCGCCCTCGCCGAGGACGTCGGTCCCGAACCGGAAGGTGGGCCCGAGCGCCAGCAGGCACGCATACGTGACGGCCAGCTTCTGGTTCGACGCCGGGATCAGCGGCATGCTCACGTTGTGGGCGAACACCGGTCTGCCGGTGGTGAGGTCGATCACGACGGCGGCCGAGCGGGACTTCGCGACGTGGGGAACGGTGAGTGCCCGGGAGAGCTGGCGGGCAAGCGGCGTCTGGCTTGCGGCAGCGGCGGGCGCCGCGAGGAACGCTGCGGCGAGGAGGACGGCAAGCAGGCGGCGTGGCACTAGCCGCGCATTGTCTGGACCCGAGTCGGACACCGTCAAGTTTCGACTAGGTCCCGCAGTCGCAAAGATGGGCCATGCGGCCCATAGCTCTCCGACCGCCGGGCTGCCCATAATCAACCGAGCGTGGACCACGACCTCGACCTACTGCTGGAGCGCATCCGCGCCCTGACCGACGACATCGCCCAAGGCGTCCACCTTCCGCGCAACGAAGTCGAGCCGACGCTGACCGACGGCTATGCGCGGGCGCTCGCGCTCGATGCCGAGTGCCTGCGGCTCGAGCGTCGGATCGAGGTGCTGACGTGGGAGATCGCAGAGGGTGGCGACGTGCCCGCAGGGACGCTCTCAGGGCTTCTCCGCGGCCTGCACGAGACCGAACAACAGAGCATGGACCTCCGCGCGATGCTCGCACCGCTCCGCGTGCTCGTCGCGCAGGCCGCCTGAGTCGAAAGTCCGGCGCGCTGCGCGCGCCATGAGCGGTCAATGCGCTAGACGATGCCGCTTCTCACCGCGTAGACCGCGGCCTGGATGCGGTTTTCGATCTGCAGCTTCATGAGGATGTTCGAGATGTGGTTCTTGACCGTCTTCGGGCTGATGTGGAGCGCTTCGGCGATCTGGGAGTTGTCCTTGCCGTTCGCGATCAGCCGCAGCACTTCGAGCTCGCGCTCGGAGAGCTCGGCCCGGATCGTCTCAGCGCCCTGGTCGAGAGTGACGGCGCGCATTCGCTGGAGCACCTTCACTGCGATCGAGGGTGAGATCAGCGCTTCCCCGACCGCTGCGGATTTGATCCCGCGGATCAGTTCCTGAATCGACGAGTCCTTGACCAGGTAGCCACAGGCGCCGGCAACGATCGCGTCCATCACGTCCTCGTCCGTATCCGAGATCGTCAGGACTACAACGCGCGTAAGGGGTGCGAACGAGGTGATCTCCCGAGTCGCCTCGACGCCGCTTATTCCCGGCATGTTCAGGTCCATGACGACGACGTCCGGGGCCACCTCACGGACGCAGCGGATCGCGTCCTTCCCGTTCGCCGCCTCGCCGACGATCTGAACTCCCTGCTCCTCGAGGAGGTTCCGCAGACCGGTGCGAAAGAGGTCGTGGTCGTCCACGAGCAGGACACGGAGCCCGTTCGATTCGCCCTTGGCCTTCTCCTTGGGCTTCTGGCTCAACGCCGCTTCCCCCGCTTCTCGACGGTCAGTGGAGCGTGATCGTGACAGTTCGCGTTCCCCAGGCGAGCGCCTCGGCTCGCGTCGGGAACCACAGGTCGATGTGCGCGCCCTTGACGGCCCCACCGGTGTCGGCCGCGATGCCCTCGCCGTATCCGGGCACCGTCATCCGAGTCCCGAGGGGGATCACGCTCGGATCGACGGCGACGATTCCGTAAGCGACGCGAACACCTGTGGCGGTCGTGCCCGTGAGGGCGTAGCCCGTCGCCATCACAGTGAGGCTGCGCCCGCCTGCTGCTGGAGCCGACGGCAGGGTCGTTGGTGGGCGTCAGTTGTTGCCAGCTGCCTTGCTTGTGCTTCGAGGGAGGAGATCGTCGCCGAGTTCGAGCTGCGCGCGTTGGCGAGCGACGCGGCCATTGCCGCACGTTCACGGCGCGCCGCCTCGAGGGCCACAATGCTGGCCGCCGTCGCCTCTTCGGCCTGTCGCGCCTGGGCTTCCTGCGACGCAAGTCGGCTCGTGGCGCGGATCAGGCGGGCGCGGGCGGACTGGGCCTGGTCGATGACGCGGCTGTCCTGGCCGGCGATCCGGTGGAGATTGTCGAGCCCGCTGATCGCCTCGTCGATCGACTTGGCGCCCACGAGCACTGCCAACGGGTCCGTGTCGCCCTGCTCGTACAGGGCGCGAAGGCGATCGCCCAGCCGCCGTTGCGAGACCGCGAGCGTGCGCTGCGCGATCCGGAGGCCTTGCGCCGCCTCGTCGCGCTGTGCCGCGATTGCCCGGGTTCTCGCACGGAGGCGGACGAGCGCGGCTTGTGTTTGCTCGAGGCGCGTGTCTAGCGACACGGTGCTCAGCCAGGCCGCTTGAGCCTGTGCGCTTAGCGTCCCATTCTGGGCCCTTAGCGTCTGAGCGCGCTCGCGAAGCCTCGACGGTGAGTCGGCGCCACTCGCGGCTGGAAGAAGCGCCAGAGCGGCAAGAACGGCGACGCAGACAGCGGCGAGCCCAGCCCTTAGGGCGGTACCTGGCTCTCCCACAGGGGCAACCTACCATAGTCCCGGCCGTAGTTTGTGCGGCTTCGCACCACCTTTCTGCTGAGCTTTTCTAGGCCGTTTGCGGTCGTCCGCAACCGTTGTTATGGTGACTCCACGTGACGTACCGGCCCCCTTCCGGTGCGCCAGTCGTGGCCGGGAAACCCGCTTTGTCCGGCATTTCAAGACGGCAGGCGTGGCTGATTTCGCTCAGTTTCGTGGTGGCTCTCGCAGCCACTCCGGCGGCGTTCGCGACCCCGGGAGCGGTTTCGTCGAAGCAGGCACAGGCGCATGCGGTGATTTCGCAGATCCAGGGTCTCGACGCGAATCTCGAACGGGCAATCGAGGCGTACAACCTCGCCAACCACAAGCTCGACGGCATCGAGAGCGACCTGCGTGAGAACAAGCTCGAACTTCGCCTCGCGCGATCGAACCTCCGGCACGCGCAGCTGATGCTCTCCGAGCGCCTCGTCGAGATGTACACCTCCGGCGGTGACGACACGGGGCTCGAAGTTCTGCTCGGCGCGAGCTCGATGGACGACCTCGTGTCGCGCATCGACACGGTCGACCGGGTCTCGGACCAGAGCGCTGAAGTCGCGAAGCAGGTCAAGGTCTACCGCACTGCGGTCAGCAACCGGCGCGCTCGCCTCAAGGACGCACACGTTGAGCAGGCGAGGCTCGTCGCTGAGCGGTCGGCTCAGAAGGCGTCGGTCGAAGGGCAGCTCGCCGAGCGCCGGCAGCTCCTCTCGTCGATCAAGAGCGAGATCGACCAGATTCAGGCAGCAGAGCGCGCTCAGCAGGCCCAGCTGGCCGCCCAGGCTCGGGCGAGGCTCTCGACGAACGGCGCCGAAGTGCTCAACGCCAGCGCCGGCGCGATCGCGGATCCCTCTCAGCCGATCTACGCTCCGCCGCCTGGCAAGTACGGCGGCGTCGTCGGAATCGCGATGCAGTACCTCGGCATCCCCGTACGTCTACGGCGGGGCAAGCCCCGCGGGGTTCGACTGCTCCGGCTTCGTCATGTACGTCTTCGGCCAGGTCGGCGTCTCCCTGCCACACAACGCGGCCGCGCAGTACGGCTACGGCATGCCCGTCTCGCGCGATCAGCTCCAGGCCGGCGACCTCGTCTTCTTCAACGGGCTCGGGCACGTCGGGATCTACATCGGCGGCGGCCAGTTCATCCACTCGCCGCACACCGGCGACGTGGTCAAGATCTCCAGCATCAGCGGCTGGTACTCGTCCACCTGGGTCGGCGCAAAGCGCCTCTAGCCCTCGCTTCCCTGACCGGCGGCGGGCTCCCGCCGGGCGAAGCCCGGCTCCGCCCACCGCCTCGCGCCGCTCAGCCCCCTCCTGCGAGCGGCCCGTGCGATCCAGCACTGTTCCACTCGCATACGGGGTCTGAGCGACGCGTCAGGAAACCGAGGGCCGTTAGCCCGAGCTAACCAGGTTCGGCATAGAGCGCCTCCAGCTCGGGGGCGAAGTGCTCCTCGACGATGCGGCGCCTCAGCTTCAGCGTGGGCGTGATCTCGTTCTGGTCGGCGGAGAAGTCCCGCGGGAGGATCTCGAAGCGGCGGATCTGCTCGTGGTGCGCGAGGCCCTCGTTGAACTGGTCGACCTCCCGCCGCGACGAGTGCGTGAGACGTCCTCCCGGCCTTCGAGCTTGCGCGAGCTCTTCCTCGTCGAGCGTGAGCAGGGCGACGAGGTAGGGGCGCCGGTCGCCGACGACGAGCGCCTGCGACACCCAGGGGATGCCCTTGAGCAGACTCTCGATGTTCTGCGGCGAGACGTTCTTGCCGCCGGCGGTGACGATGATGTCCTTCTTGCGATCGGTGATCGTGAGGAAGCCGTCCTCGTCGATCTCGCCGACATCGCCGGTATGGAGCCACCCGTCGCCGGGCAGCACCGCATTCGTCGCCTCTTCGTCGTTGTAGTAGCCGGCGAACACCGTCGGGCCGCGCACGAGGATCTCCCCGTCGTCTGCCGTCGTCAGCTCGATTCCCGGGAGCGCGGGGCCGACGGTGCCGAACTTGAAGCGGTTGGGCCGGTTGACGTTCGACGCGGTCGTGCCCTCGGTTTGGCCGTAGCCCTCGAGCACGAGGATGTCGAGCACGTGGAAGAACTCCCCGATCTCCTTGGCCAGGGGCGCTCCGCCCGAGATGGCCGCGCGCAGACGGCCGCCGAGCCGCTCCTTCACCTTCGAGTAGACGAGCTTGTCGGCCAGCCGGTGCTTTGCGGCAAGTCCGCGCGGCAGCGGCTTTCCGGCCTGGCGCAGCTCGCTTACCTGGCGGCCCACGTCGAGCGCCCAGTCGATCAGCCGCCGCTTGATCCCCGTCGCCCTGGCGAAGTTCGCGGAGACCGCGGTGTGCACCTTCTCGAGGACGCGGGGCACCGTGGGGAGGACCGTGGGCCGCACCACCGGCATCACCTCGCCGATTCGCCGCGGGTCGGGCAGGAACGCGACCGTGTAGCCGACGTGAGCCGCAAGGAGGTGCATCAATCGTCCGAAGTTGTGCGCGAGCGGCAGGTAGAGCAGCATCACGTCGGTCGGAAGGAGGAACGTCTCGACCCGGTCGATCGTCACGACCATCTCGTAGTAGTTCCGGTTCAGGATCATGCAGGCCTTCGGCGGCCCGGTGGTGCCCGACGTGTAGATGAAGGTGAAGAGGTCGTCGTCGCCGATCTCGGCGCGCGCCCGCTCGAGCGCGCCAGGGTCTTGCGCCGCGTGCTTGCTGCCAAGGGCCCGTAGCTCAGCGAGCGCCTCGACGGTGTACACGTGCTTCGGGCCGGGAGCCCGCGATCTTCGCGAGGTCCTCGTCGCTCTCGACGAGGCATCCGACCGCGTTCGAGTGCTCGAGGATGTAGCAGGTCTCGGCCGCGGTGCTCGAGGGATAGATGGGGGCCGCCACGGCTCCGATCTGCGCGAGTGCGAAGTCGAAGAGCGACCACTCGAGCCGGGTGTGGGCGAGGATGCCGAACGCGTCGCCCTTGCCGATGCCGAGGGCGAGCAGGCCGTTGGCGAGCTCCTCGACGGCCTCGGCCGCCTCAGCCCAGGAGACTTCGCGCCAGCCGTCCCCCTCCTCGACCAGATAGGCGGGACTGTCGCGTTCCTCGGCCACTGCGGCCTGCCAGAGTGACCAGATCGTTCGCATCGGAGAATTATGGGAGGAAAAGGGGGGTCCAAGTACAATTCGGTGTCTCCGTGCGCACGATCTGGAACGGTTCAATCAGCTTCGGCCTGGTCAACATCCCGGTCGGGCTGGCGCTTGCGACGAAACCGGCGGCGCGGCAGTCGGATGTCTCCTTCCGCCAGCTACACCGAGAGTGCATGACGCCGATCAAGCAGAAGCGCTGGTGCACGGTGCACGATCGGGAGGTCGAGCGGGACGAGATCGTGAAGGGCTGGGAGGTCGCGAAGGGCGAGTTCGTGGTCGTCGAAGACGCCGATCTCGAGGCGATCATGCAGCTCGACGACTCGAAGGCGATCGAGATCACGCGCTTCGTGGACGCGAGCGAAGTCGATCCCGTCTACTTCGACCGCACCTACTACCTCGCGCCGGCGAGCGAGCCGGCTGCGCGGCGGCCCTACGTGCTGCTGCTTCGAGCCATGCAGGAAACCGGGAAGGCCGCCCTTGGCCATTTCGTGCGCCAGGGCGCCGAGCACCTTTGTCTGATCCGCCCGAGGGGCGAGTCGCTTGCGCTCGAGACGATGTTCCTCGCCGAGGACGTGAACTCCCAGGCGGAGATCGAGGAGGCCGTGGGGGAGAGCAAGGTCAAGAAGCCGGAGCTCGAGCTCGCGCGCCAGGTGATCGACAGCCTCGTCGGCGAGTTCGATCCGAAGGAGCTGACGAGCGAGTACCGGCAGAACCTGCGCCAGATGCTCGAGGCGAAGCTGACGGACGGGCAGATAGTCGCGAAGCCCGAGCCGGAACAGAAGGAGACGCCGGTCGTCGACCTCATGGAGGCGCTCAAGCGGAGCGTCGAGGAGGTCAAGGACGGAAAGTCCGCCGGAAAGACGAAAGCCGCCTCGAAGGGCGGCTCTCGAAAGCGCGTCGCGGCGCGAAAGAGCGCCTGAGCTCTTACTACTAGGAGGCCAGCGCCTCCGGCGGCCGCGTGTCCAACGCCTGGAGCTGAGCCTGGAAGAGGGTCTTGTCGATCTTGCCGTGGTAGATCGGCACGCCTTCCTGCATGCAGACGCGGATCACTTCCTGGCGATCGATCCCAATCTCCTTCGAGAGCTCCTCCGGCGTCAGGTGATTTGCCATTCCGCTCCTCCTTTAGGGCGCAAAAAAGCCCGTCGGCTCGTGGGCACGATCGGGCGGGGTTACCGGCTTGTATGTCACGCGGGACTCAGACATCCCGCGCTCGGAGAAAAACCATCACCTCGAACTTTAGCTCGCTCCGAGGACGTTCGCAACGTGAGTGACTGCTAGACCGGGTTCGGCAGGTCGACGAACTCCCAGTCGAGGTCGAACTCCTCCGCGACCGCGCGCGTGAGCGCCTGGATGCCGATCCGCTCAGTCGCGTAGTGGCCGCCGGCCACGAAGTGGATGCCTAGCTCCTGCGCGATGTGGAGGCTCGGCTCCTCGGGCTCGCCTGTGAGGAACAGGTCGTAGCCTTCGCGGGCGGCATCTGCGAGGTGCTTTCCCGCGCCGCCGGTGACGATCGCCGCCCGCTCGATCCGATCGGGCCCATGCGCGAAGACCAGCGGCTCATTGCCGAGGGCGACGCGCACACGCGTTGCGAACTCGTCCACGCTCGCCGGCTCCTCGAGCGGGCCGCCGAAGCCGATCGAGGCGAACCGGTCCTCCGGCTTCACGCCGAGCTCTCGGGCGAGCAGCGCGTTGTTGCCGACCTCCGGGTGGGCGTCGAGTGCGAGGTGGTACGCCGCGAGCGTGATCTCCGGGTCGAAGAGAGCCTTCAGCCGCCGGCGGAACGCGTCGTCGATCACCCGCGGAGCGCTGTCCCAGAGCAGGCCGTGGTGGACGAGCACCATCTGGGCGCCCGCCGCCGCGGCTCGCTCGAAGAGCTCGAGCGACGCCGAGACTCCGCAGGCGAGCCGACCCACTTCGCGAGTGCCCGCGACCTGCATCCCCATCGGCCCGCCGTCCGGGTAGCGCGTCGAGCTCCAGGAGCTCGGCGGCGAAGGCGAGGATCTCGTCACGGTCGGCCACGAGGCCGCGATTGTAGGCCCGCAACGCGAGAGGCCCGCCGCAGCGGGCCTCTCGGACGGGTTTCTTCGGCCCTTTAGAGCGGTGGTCGGCAGGCCCGCGACGTGCCAGGCTTCTCAGCGCACCTGTCGTTCACGCGGATGTTGTCGATGTCGTAGTGGCCGGGCTCGTCGATGATGATGACGAGGGACTCGACTGTCGACCCGGGCGGAACCACCGGGAACGCGTCGGTCGGGTCGAGTAGCTGGAAGCGATAGCGCGTCCAGCCGTCTCCCAACGGGGTCGCATCCTCCAGGCCGTTGGCGCAGCCGCCGACGAAGTGGAAGGTCCCCTGCTCGGTTAGCAGGTTGAAGCGCGGCGCTCCACCACCGCAGGGGCTCGTGTTCTTGAGGTCGAAGCCGAGGAGCGTGGCTTCGGTGCCCTTGACGCTATTCGCGACCGCGCCCGCCGAGGCGTTGACCGTCAGCAAGCAGTTCTTCTCGAGCACGAGCCCGAAGTTCGTCCTGCCCGTGCTGTCGTCGCGACCGGCGTCGTTCACCCACTTGGCCTCCGGACAGCCCGTTCGATCCGGATCGAACTCGAACGTTCTCGAGAAGTTGAAATCCTCGTTCTCGGCCGGAGTCGACAACGCGACTCCTGGAACGGCCAATAGAGCGACGGCGCAGGCTAGAAGTGCGAGTTTCTTCATTGCAGTCCTCCCCTTTCACTGGACGATCTCCCCGGACCCGAAGCGGCCGGGTCCTGACCAGACAGATTCCGGACTGCCAGCGAACTTGCGGTCTGCTCGTGCAGCCGCGCGCCAGACCTCAGGGGCTGACTGCGGTCTCGAACGGGATCTCCGCGTCGGCCTCAACCTCCTTTCCGGGACGCGGAGACAGGAACTGCACCCTGTGCGCGACGACTTCGATCGAGCTCCGCTTGTTTCCGTCCGAGTCCTCCCACGAGCTGCTCCGCAGCCGCCCGTCCAGAGCGACCTGCCTGCCCTTCGTCAGGTAGCGGCTGCACGTCTCCGCCTGCTTGTTCCAGGCCGAGATCCGAACGAAATCGGCCTCGTCCTTGCCCCAGCCGGTCGACTGCGAGCACAAAGTTGGCGACCAGGCGGTCGTCCCCAAGGTCCTCGAGCTCCACTTCTGTGGCGAGATTTCCGATCAGCGCGACCACGTTCACGCGTTCCTCCCTCTGTTGACTGAGGAGGCAACGCTAGCGGAGGAAATGTGCCGGCACGGTGTCGGATTCGTGCCGGCTTTCAATCGGGGTGCCCAGATTTGAACTGGGGACCTCTCCGACCCGAACGGAGCGCGCTACCAGGCTGCGCCACACCCCGGATTCGTCACAGGTTAGCTCAGAATCCCTCGGTATCCTGCGAGCATGACCGATCGAATTCGCATCGCCTGCGTCCAGATTGACGAGCGGGCGGGACAAGGCGGCGAACCTCGAAAAGGCGGAGAAGCTCGTCGCGCAGGCGGCTGCGACCGGCGCCGACATCGTCGCGCTTCCCGAGAAGTGGAACGCCATCGGGCCGCCCGAGGTCCTGCACGACACCGCCGAGGCGATCGAGGACGGCGAGTCCGTCGGAGGCGATGCGCGGCTGGGCGAAGAAACACGGGATCTCCCTCGTCGGCGGCTCGATCACCGAGCGCCGCGAGGGCCGCGAGAAGCTCTCGAACACATGCCTCGTCTTCGACCCCGAGGGCGAGCTCGTCGCGACCTACCGCAAGATCCACCTCTTCGACGTCGAGGTCGGAGGCGTGACCTACCGCGAGTCCGAGGCGGAGGAGCACGGCGAGGAGCCGGTCGTCGCCGAGGTCGAGGGCTGGCCGGTTGGGCTGACCATCTGTTACGACCTTCGCTTCCCCGAGCTCTACCGGGTCCTGGCGCTCGAGGGTGCGCTGCTGGCGACCGTCCCCGCGCATTTCACCCTCTACACAGGCAAGGACCACTGGCACCTGCTGCTGCGGCGCCCGCGCGGTCGAGAACGGCTTCTACGTCGCAGCGCCCGCGCAGGTGGGGGAGACGGGGATCGGTCGCCCGAGCTACGGCCGCTCGCTGATCGTCGATCCGTGGGGCACCGTGCTCGCGCAGGCACCCGATGAGGAGACGGTGATCTCGGCGGAGCTCGACCGCGCCTGGCTGGACGAGGTGCGCCGCCGCCTTCCGTCGCTCTCGCAGCGGCGCCCCGAGGCGTACCGCTGGCCCGCGCCGGCGTGAAGCTCCGCGCAGTTCTCTTCGACGTCGACTTCACGCTCGCCAAACCGGGGCCCGACCTCGGCCCCGAGGGCTACCAGCTACTCGGGCGGCGGTTCGGGCTCGAGCTCGACCCTGCGCGCTACGCCGAAGCCAGAGCTGCCGCGATCGAGACCATCGAGCGGCACCCCGAGCTGGATCACGACGAGGAGGTCTGGGTCCTCTTCACCGAGCAGATAATCCGCGGCATGGGAGGTGACTCCAACCGCGCCTACGAGTGCGCCGTCGAGATGACGCGGGCGTGGGAGCACGCGCACAACTTCGAGCTCTTCGAAGACACGCTGCCCGTGCTGGCCGCGCTTCGCGAGCACGGACTGAAGATCGGGCTCGTCTCGAACACGGGCCGCGACCTCGCCGCCTTCGTCGTCCACCACGCGCTCGATGTCGACGCGGCCGTCAGCTCAGGCGCACACGGGAAGACCAAGCCGCACCCCGCGATCTTCCAGGCGGCCCTCGATCAGCTCGGGGTCTCGGCCGAGGAGGCGGCGATGGTCGGCGACTCGCCGGATGACGACGTGGAGGGCGCCCGAGCGCTCGGGATGCGCGCGTTTCTGGTCGACCGTGACGATCGTTTCCCGGAGCTCGAAGACCGCCTGCCCGACCTGCGCGCGCTCCCGGCGGCGCTCGGCCTCAGCGGCACACCCGCTGGCCCGGCCGACTGAGCCCGAATCCCCAGACGCGCTCGTCGACCACGTAGACCGAGGTCGTCGTCTGTCCGCGGCGGAACGTCATCGCCGCGTAGGTTCCGCAGTTGACTCGCAGCAACGAGCCGTAGAGGCCCGCGATCCGCACGGCCGGGTCGTCGATCCGAAGTCCGCGGTCGGTGTGCCAGCCCGGCGGGCCCCAGACGGTGAAGAGGGCGACGACGCGACCACGTCGGAACGTGACGCCCGCACCCTGTGGCTCGAACAGCCGGAAGTTGAAGTACCACGTCGGCCTGCGGCAATCGCGGCAG
Organism: uncultured Actinomycetes bacterium; assembly: GCA_963827725.1. Classification (GTDB taxonomy): domain Bacteria; phylum Actinomycetota; class Thermoleophilia; order Gaiellales; family Gaiellaceae; genus VAXT01. The sequence continues at coordinate 651,245 of CAWHBM010000001.1, forward strand.
ACTCCGAAGCGCGATCCCCACGCTGCGCGCACCTGAGCCCGCGTCGCTCCAAGCGAGAGTCCGCCCAGGCTCTTCCCCGGAACCACGACGCCGGCAGTCGGCGGTGCAGACACGGACGTCGGAACCAGGACGAGGCCGAGTGCGGCCGCCAGGACGAGCGCTAGCCGGCGCAACGTTCGGAGGCGGGGCACGCGGCAAGCACGTGCCCGACGGGCGGACGGTTTGGCCCTCGCGGCCAGGAGAGGCTGATCAGGAGCGATCCGGCGTTGTTCTCGTAGCGGAGCTCGCGAATGAGCAGGTCGGGATTCGCCCGGTGCACGAGGACGTAAGTCCCCGCCGGCAAACCGGTCACGTCGAGGTTCTGTCCGTGGAAATACGCGGGATAGCGGTCGGTGTAGCCCACCGACGTTCCCTGGGAGACCGCCAGGGCGAATGGGTTCCCCTGGCCACAGTTCGAGTGGAAGACCGGCCGCCGGGGCTTGCCCGGCACGTAGCCCGGGACAAGCGCCCAGTGGTCGGCCAGGCAAAAGCCTGACTTACGGTCGCGCACGATGAGGGAGTGGTCGCTCGCGCGCCTCAGCTCGTAGCGCTGGAAGTCCAGCAGGTGCCAGTGCCGATGGGGCGGCGCAATCGTGTAACGGAGAAAGCCGACGTTCGAGTAGGTCCGCGCCCCTCCGCCCGCGATGCGGACTCGTTGCGATGCCTGCATCGTCGGCATCGCGCGGCTCGGCCGCGAGGCGACGATGGAGAGCGGCCCTGAGCCGAGGTTGTCGGTCGCCGACGTGAACCCGAGCAGGAAGTGGCGCCGCCCGCCGAACTTCGCGACTTTGACTGAGAGGTCGCTCGGTGACTTCTGATCGAGGTCGGGAGGGAGCTCGGACGAGATCGCGGGGCGCCAGCGGAACCGTCCGACCGAGGTGGGGCCTCCAAGCGACGTAGCAGCGCCGCCGGCAGCGGGAACGATCCAGAGCGGGCCTCCGCCCGAGCGGTCGCTCACGAACGCGATGCTGTTTCCCTTCGGAGACCACGCGGGCGAAGCCTCGACCGAGGCGTCCTGGGTCAGCCGCACGACCGCGCTCGATGCCACGTCGAGGACGTAGAGATCGGTGATTCCCGCATCGGACGAGACGAAGGCGATTCGCTTCCCGTCGGGCGACCACGCGGGCTCACTCTCGACCGCGGGCGAGGAGGTCAACCGGCGCAGGCCCCGGCCCGTTGCTTGCATGCGATAGAGGTCATCGGTTCCCTCGTGGTCGCTGACGAAAGCTAGACGCCCGGTGCTCGACCAGGCCGGCTCGCGACCGGTCCTCAGCGGCCGCTCATGTCGGCCGTCCGCGCGAACGATCACCAACCTTCCGTCACGCTCGACGAGGAGGCTCCGCCCATCGGGCGCCCACGCCGCTGCGGCCTCCGTGGCCAGCGGCGTTCGGGTGAGGCGCGCGCGATGAGTGCCGTCTGCGTCGACGACGGAAAGGTCTGCCGAGCCGTTCGCCAATGGAGCGACATAAGCCACGCGGCGGCCGTCGGGCGACCATGCGGGTTGGAGGCCCCGGGCTGCGACGAGGCGCGCGCGACCGGAACGCTGGACGTAGACCCCGCCGCCTGCGGTCTCGGGGGCCGCAAATGCGAGCACGGCCGGAAGCGCCTGCGCGGTCGTGGCGCTTCCCGGGATCAAGATCGCCACCAGGGCGAGGCCGACGAGCGCTAGGAGGGTTTGGCGGAATGTTGCTCGTCGCCGGGGTGCGATGCTCGTTCCGAGGCCGCGGACGCAGGGAGTCCCGGTAGTCACCACTACCGGGGCGACTGAGGACCCGGACTCGGGGCGAGCAGCGCAGCCCGGCGGCTCAGCCATATTTCGCCAAACCCTCCTCATCCGCATTACCCTCGCGCGGCGAGGGCCGGAGCCCAGGAAGCGATCGGCGAGACGTCTCCGCCCCGGCCGTTCAGGTTGCGGTATCCGAGCGCGTGCTCGGCCTGCATCATCTTGTGGATCTGAGTGGTGCCCTCGTAGATGATCGGCGCGCGCGCGTTGCGGAAGTAGCGCTCGATCCCGTACTCGGCCGAGTACCCGTAGGCGCCGTGCACCTGGATCGCGAGGTGCGCTGCGCGGAATGCGGACTCGGTCGCGTGCCACTTCGCGAGCGACGTCTCGCGCGTGTTCCGCTTCCCTTCGTTCTTGAGCCACCCGGCCTGCATCACGAGCAGCTTCGAGGTCTCGTAGCCGAGCACCATGTCGGCGATCATGTCCTGGACGAACTGATAGCGCCCGATCGCCTGGCCGAAGGTCTCGCGCTCGCGTGAGTACTCGACTGACCGCTCGAGCATCGCGCGGATGACGCCGCAGGCCCCCGCTGCGACCGTGAACCGGCCCTGGTCGAGCCCGTACATCGCGATCTCGAACCCCTGGCCTTCTTCGCCGAGAAGATTCTCCGCCGGCACTTCGACGTTCTCGAAGAAGAGCTCGCCGGTCGAGCCAGCCCAGATCCCGAGCTTGTGCTCCGTGTCTGCGGAGGTGAAGCCCGCCATGCCTTTCTCGAGCAGGAACGCGGAGATGCCCTTGTGCTTCGCCGCCGGATCGGTCTTCGCGAACACGAGCGCGTGGTCGGCGACGGTTGCGTACGAGATCCAGTTCTTCGAGCCGTTGAGGACGTAGACGTCTCCCTCGCGGCGGGCGGTCGATTTCATCGCGGCGACGTCCGAGCCCGCGGCAGGCTCGGTCAGGCCGAAGCAGGCAATCTTCTCGCCGCGCGCCTGCGGGGCGAGCCAGTGTTGCTTCTGCTCCTCGGTGCCGTAGCGCAGGAGCGCGAGCGAGTTCAGCCCGACGTGGACCGAGATCAGCGTGCGGAAGGCCGCTTCGCCGCGCTCGATCTCCTCGCAGACGAGTGCCTCGGAGACGAAATCGAGGCCGGCGCCGCCGTATTCCTCGGGGATGACGATCCCGAGCAGCCCCAGCTCGGCCATGCCCTCGATGACGCCCAGGTCCAGGTGGTGGTTGATGTCGTTCTCGATCGCGTCCGGGAGCACGCGCTCGTCCACGAAGGAGCGAACGGTGTCCTGGATGAGGCGCTGCTCGTCTGCCAGCTCAAAATTCATCGCCGCCTGAGTCTATGTGGCGCCCACGCTGGCGAAGCCGATTACCCGGTACGATTGACTGACTAGTCAATCAACACCACAATTCGGCTAGGACAGCCTCAATGGCCATCATCGAGCAGTCAACCAGCGGCGGCGTCTCGTTCGGCCTCACGGACGAGCAGCGGGACCTGCGCGATCTCGCGCACACGTTCGCGGAGAAAGAGATCCGCCCCCGCGCCGCCGAGTACGACGAGAGCTCGACGCATCCCGTGGACGTGATCGCGAAGGCCCACTCACTCGGCCTCATGAACCTTCACATCCCGGAGGACTATGGCGGGCCCGGGCTCTCGATCTTCGATGGCATCTTGGTCGGCGAGGAGCTCTCCTGGGGCTGCTCCGGCATCACCGTCTCGATCATCGCCAACACGCTCGGCGCCGCCCCGGTCGCCCTCGCGGGGAGCGACGAGCAGAAGCGCGAATGGCTGTCGCCGCTGATCGAGGAGCCCCTTCTCTGCTCCTTCGCGCTCACCGAGCCGAATGCCGGCTCCGACGTCTCCGGAATCCAGACGACGGCGGTGCGAGTGGGTGACGACTACGTCATCAACGGCTCGAAGATGTTCATCACGAACGCGGGCCATGCGACCTGGATGGTCGTCTTCGCCTCGACCGACAAGAGCAAGGGTCGTCGCGGGCTCTCTGCTTTCGTCGTCCCGGCCGACGCCGACGGCTTCACGGTCGAGAAGCACCTCGACAAGATGGGCCAGCGGGCGACGGACACCTCCGCGGTCGCCTTCCAGGACGTCAAGGTGCCCGCCGCCAACCGGCTCGGCGAGGAAGGCGAGGGATTCAAGATCGCGATGCGCACGCTCGACCACACGCGCCCCGGCACGGCGATCGGGGCGGTCGGGGTCGCCCGCGCCGCCTACGAGCTTTCGATCGAGTACTCGCGTGAGCGCGTCCAGTTCGGCCAGCCGATCGCGATGAACCAGGGCGTCAACTTCCTGATCGCGGACATGGCTGCCGAGATCGAAGCCGCCCGGCTGCTCACATGGCAGGCGGCCTGGTTGCTCGACCAGGGGAAGCGGGCGACCCTCGAGTCGTCGATCGCGAAGCGCTTCGCCTCCGATACGGCGATGAAGGTGACGACCGACGCGGTGCAGATTTTCGGCGGATACGGGTACATGAAGGAGTACCCCGTCGAGAAGCTGATGCGCGATGCGAAGCTCTTTCAGATCTACGAAGGCACATCACAGATCCAAAGGCTTGTCATCGCCAGAGAGATCTTCTTCCCGCGATCCTGACCGGGCTGAGACTGACGCTACACTCAAGGTCTTGTCGGTGCGGGCCGCTCATCTTCCCCGCGCCCGGCGGCGGAGGCGTGCCCGGGTGCGGCTCATTTGGCAATGGAGCCTGCTCGTCGGCGCGGTCCTGGTCCTGGGCGGGACGACGCTCGGGCTGGCCTTCGCGGGCTCCCCGGAGCGGCTTCCGGCCGGTTCGCAGATCGCCGGCGTCGACGTCTCCGGACTGACCGCGGGCGAGGCCCGTGCGCTGCTCGAGCGGCGCTCCCGCGAGCTGGGCAGGGTGCCGGTCGTATTCACCGCCGAGAGCAAGGAGTGGCGAGTGAAGCCCAACGCGGTTGTCGTCGAGGTCGACTGGGCGGCAGCGGTCGAGGCCGCACGGCGCCAGGGCGAGGGCTTCGGGCCGGTCCGGGGCCTCAAGCGGCTCGGCGTCCGGGTCTTCGGCGGCGACGTCGCGCCGAGGGCGACGGTCTACGAGGCGGCGATCGACGCGTACGTGACCCGCTTCGCCAAGGCGGTCGACCGGCCGCGGGTCGAGCCGTCCCTGCGGCTCCGCGGGATCGAGGCGGAGGTCGTCTCCGGCAAAGCGGGCCGCTTGCTCGACCGGAACGCGACCGAGCAGGTCCTCGTCCGCTCCTTGACCGGGATCTCACGCGAGCCCGTTGCGCTGCCACTGCGGGTCGATGCACCGAAGCTCGCCACTCGCGACCTAGCAGGCGCGAAGGTGAAGGCCGACAACGCCGTCTCGGGCCCGGTCGAGCTGACGTACGGCCCCGGCGGCTGGCGCCTCACCCGCGCAAAGATCGCGAGGCTGCTCGCACTGCCGCGGAACGGCTCGACCGAGCTCCAGCTCGCCGGCCCGGGCGCGAACCGGTTCTTCGCCAATCTTCGCAAGCGCGTCGAGCACGCCCCGAAGGACGCGACCTTCGCGGTCGGCTCGGGGAACGTCGTTCGCGTCGTCCCGGCCGAAGCCGGGGTCGCCCTCGACGAAAAGGCGACGACGCACAATCTCCTGGGCGCGATGCTCTCGCCCACGAACCGGCGCGCGGATCTGGTCGTCGCCACTGCGACGCCCGAGCGCACGACGCGCGAGGCCAGGGCGATGGGCATCACGGGGCTCGTCGGCGCCTACGAGACTGCCTACGGTGGCATCGCGAACCGGATTCACAACGTGCAGCTCGTCGCGCAGCTGATCGACAACCACTTCATCGCCCCGGGTGCTGAGTTCTCGTTCAACGGCACGACCGGGGAGCGCTCGGAGGACAAGGGATTCCGCGAGGCGCCCGTGATCATCAACGGCGAGCTCCAGACCGGGCTCGGCGGCGGCGTCTGCCAGGTCTCGACGACGACCTTCAACGCGGCCTTCGAGGCCGGGCTCTCGATCACCGACCGGACAAACCACGCGCTGTACATCAGCCACTACCCGCTCGCGCGCGACGCGACCGTGAACTATCCGGATCTCGACCTCAAGTTCGTCAACGACACCGATCATTGGCTCTGGCTGCGCACGTTCGTCGGCTCCTCGTCGCTGACGGTCGCGCTCTACGGCACTCCGCAGAACCGCCGCATCGAGACCGATGTCTCGCCCCTCGTCGAGAGGGATCCGCCGACGGTCAAGCGCGTCCCCGACCCGAACCTCCTCGTCGGGGAGGAAGCACTCGAAGAGGCGGGGCAGCCCTCGCGCTCGACGAGCGTCCGCCGCCGCGTCTACACCTCGGACGGCGAGCTGCTCTACGACCACACCTGGTACTCGTCCTACCGGTCGGAGCCGCGCATCATCCGCGAGGGCACGCGGCCGAAGCCGGAGCCGCCACCGCCGCCCAAGAAGAAGAAGAAGCTGCCGCTCCCGCCGCCACCACCGCTCGAGCCGCCCCCGCCGGTTCCGGCTCCCTAGGCCTAGCTCTCCGCTTCGGCGATCGCTTCAGCGAGCCAGGCGGGCACGCGAGTGGGCAGGTGGTCGCCGATCGACACGCAGGCGTGTGTCGTCCAGCCCTCGGCGATCGGCTCACCGTTCCGCTCGACCGCGTAGTCGAAGCGGAATCGAGCGCCGCGCAGGTCGCCGCAGCGAGCCCGGATCGTGAGCCGGTCGTCGAATCCCGCGCTCGAGACGTAGCGCGCATACGCCTCGAGCGTCAGGGCGTCGACCCCTTCCTCGCGGAGGCCGAGGTAGCCGCCGCGGAACCGGCGCAGGTACTCGATCCTCGTCGTCTCGAACCAGACGAGGTAGGCAGCGTGATGGGCGATGCCCTGCGCGTCCGTCTCCGCGAAGCGGACGGTCACCTCGTGCGAGAACTTGAAATCGTCCACGAAGAGGAAGACTCTTTCAGGCGCGATCGGTGTGGCGTGCGCATCGCATCTGTGCTATATAGCAAGTATGAGATACGACGACGATGAGCGAGTAGCTTCCATCGAGCGGCAGGTGGCAGAGCTCACCGCCCGGCTCGAGCTGCTGGAAAAGCGCGTCCAGCCCGAGCCCGAGAGGTCGAGTGTCTATCGGCCCGCCCCGAAGACGGCCAAGCCGGGAGCCGGGGCAATGCCCGGAGCCGAGGATCAGCGCTCGGCCCGCTCGTCGCTGCCGAGCGTTCCGAAGATGGACTTCGAGGATCTTCTCGGCGGGCGCATCCTCGGCTGGCTCGGCGGCTCCGCGGTCGTCCTCGCCGCCGTCTTCTTTCTCGTGATGGCCGTCAGCCGCGGCTGGATCGACGAGCCCACGAGGGTCTTGCTCGCCTTCCTCGGCTCGACCCTGCTCCTGGGCGCCGGGCTCTACCTGTACGAGCGCCAGGGGCAGACGCAGGCCGCGCTCGCGACGGTTGCGGCCGCCATCGCATCGCTCTATGCCTCGCTGACCGCGGCGACGACCCTCTATGACCTGATCGACCCGGTCGTCGGCCTCGCCGTGGCAGGCATCGTCGGCGCGAGCGCGACGGCGATCGCGGTTCGCTGGAACTCCCCGATCGTTGCGGGCCTTGGCGTGGTCGGCGCTTTGCTCGCGCCGGTCCTCGTGGACGCGGGCACGACGGGTGAGGCGCTCGCGTTCATGGCCATCGCGCTGGTCGCGTCGACCGGGGTTCTCCTCTGGCAGCGCTGGGACTGGCTCGCCGCCGTCTCGTTCGTTGCCAGCGCCCCGCAGGTCGCGGCCTGGCTTTTCGACACGCACGGGGATCACCCGCTGCGAGCCCTGGTCGTGCTCGGGCTCTTCTGGGCCCTCTACGTCGTTGCGGCAATCGGTTACGAGCTGCGGGTGCCGACCGCCGAGCTTCGGGCGTCGTCGGCGATGCTCCTGCTCGCCAACGCCGTGCTCGTCGCGGCCGGCGGCTACCTGATCCTGACCGATCGAGGAAGCGACGCGGGAGCGACGGCGTGGGTGATTGCGCTTGCCGTCTTGCACATCGGCCTCGGAGCGTTCGCCTTCCGCGGGCGGATGAGCGACGAGATCGGTGCCGGCCTCGTCGCGGTGGGCCTCGGCCTGTCTGCGATCGGGCTCGGCCTCGCGCTCAGTGGGCCCGCGCTCGTCGTCGGCTGGACCGTCGAGGCAGTCGTGCTGGCCTGGGTCGTGCGGCGGAAGACGGATTTCCGTGTCGAGATCGCCATCGCCGTCTTCCTCGGGCTCGCGATCGGGCACGTCCTGCTCTTCGAGGCACCCCCCGATGCGCTCCTCATCGGCGTCGACAGCCTCGCCGAGGCGCTCATCGCAATTGCAATGGTCGGCGGAGCGGCGATCGCCGTCTCGCGCCTGATCCGGCCGGAGCCGAGGGAACGACTGCTCGCTCTTTACGGGATTGCGCTCGCGGCGGCCGTCTACATCCCGTCCATCGTCATCGTCGACACCTGGACGACGGGTGACCGCAGCGACCCGGGACAGACCGCCCAGCTACTGCTCAGCGCCTTCTGGGGCCTGACGGGGCTGGCGGGGATCGTCTACGGCCTCGTTCGTAAGCAGCGCGCTGCGCGATTGGCGGGCCTCGCGCTCCTCGGGCTCGCAGTCGCCAAGGTGTTCATCTTCGACCTCTCGCAGCTCGACTCCATCTATCGAGTCCTGTCGTTCCTGGCCCTCGGCCTGCTGTTGCTCGCCGGCGCGTTCGCGTACCAGCGGTTCCAGGTCACCTCCGACGATGGTGGGAAATGAGGCGCCTGGCGGCTGTCGGCCTCGCCGGGCTCACCTTCGCGAGCGCGGCCTGGGCGCTCGACACGACGGGCTCTCGCTACGAGCGGCCCCTGCGCGCCGCCGGGGAAGACCCGATCTCTTTTGCGCCTGACGGCCGGATGTACGGGCATTCGCAGGTCGACTTCTCCGATTTCCGAATCATCGACGGGGCGGGCCAGCAGGTGCCGTGGCGAAGGCTTCCTCAGCCGAAGGCCCCGCGTCCGGTCGACGTCGGCGTGCTAAATGCGGGCCGGCAAGGCATCGCGGCGGTCGCGCTGCTCGACCTCGGCCCGCGCCGGAAGGTTCGCGACCGTCTCGAGCTCGACATCCCCGACACCGGCTTCGTCGGCCGCGTACGGGTCTCGGGCTCGGACGATCGCCGCACCTTCACCCATCTCTCGACCTCGGTCGTCTACGACATCGAGGGAGCGGAGGGCCGGGCGCGCAGCACGGTCGTCACGTTCCCGCCGAGCGACTTCCGCTACCTCCAGCTAAAGGCGCGTGGCGTCTCGAGGATCGACGGCGCGACAGTCTCCGGCGCCGGCCCGAGGCCGACCGAGCAGACGATGGCGAGCGCGCCTCGCATCGAGAGCACGGGGCGGGCGACACTGATCCTCGTCGACCTCGAGTACCAAAACGTCCCGGTCGACGAGGTTCGCGTGTCGGCCACGACGCCTCAGTACGTTCGGCCCGCGACGATCGCCGGCTCGAACGATGCGAAGACCTGGGTAACGCTGGCGAGCGCCCGCGTCTATCGGCTTCCCGGTTCGGGGCGGGGCAGAAACTCGATCCGGATCGACGGTCGCCACAGATATCTGCGGCTGACGATCGAGAACGGCGACGACACTCCGCTCGAGGGAATCGACGTGGCGATGCTCGCCTTCCCGCGGCGCCTGCTAGCCGAGGGCGGTCACCCACGCCCACTGCGCGCCTTCTACGGAGACCCGTCCGCGCGCGCGCCGGTCTACGACTTCGCCCGCCTTCCGATCCCGCGGTCGACGACGTTCGCGTCGGGAGCCCTCGGCCGGGAGCAGCTCAACGAGCTCTTCGAGCCGCCACCCGACACCCGTAGCTTCACGGCGCGCCACTCGAATCTCGTCACGATCGCACTCGTGATCGCGGCCATGGCTGCCGTAGCTGCGGGGGCGCTTGCGCTTCGCCGGCGCGCTTGAACCGAGGCTAGGCCGCCGTGCGGCGGAGCAGCCGCTCGTCGAGCACTTCCTGGCAGGACGAGCACATTTTGCGCTCGGCCTCGTACGGGACGCCCGCTCGCTGGCGGAGGACGTGCTTGGTCACCGGGGTGTGGCGGTGCGCCTTCTTCTGGCTCATCGGGGCCATTTGTCTCAGGCTAGCTCGCGCATCGGTGGTTGCATCCCCCAAAGCGGTAAGGGTTTGGTGACGTCCTGGTAAACATTCGGACGCATTTTTTGTCGGCTGGTTAGGGACCGAGGATTAGCGGCGGCGCTTCGGCGGTAAAGTGATCCAGAGGGAAAGCGACGAAAGGCACCGCAAATGGCCAAACAAAAGAAGGATCCGCTCACCAAGCTCGCCGACCGCGGGGAACAGGTCGTCGGCAAGATCACCGACCTTCCCGGCGCGAAGAACCTTCTCGACCGGGCGACCCAGTTTGCCAAGCGCCTGGACGACGTCCAGAAACAACTCCGCAGCCTCGACCCGCTGCAGAAGAGAGTCGCGTCGATCGAGCGTCGGCTCGACAAGCTCGACGGCAAGAGCACGGCTCGCAAGAAGCCGGCGGCCAAGCGCACCACCTCGGCGCGCAAGTCGACCGCGAAGCGCTCCACGACGCGCCCGTCCAGCTCTAGCTAGGAACTCTCAGGCGTAGCGCGTTCGGAACGACCTCGAAGGTTGCGGGGGTCGTTCCCGGCTGCTCGCCGTCGAGCTCCACCGGCAGGGCGATCGGCGCCTCGATCGAAACCTTCGCGCCGCGAAGCAGCTCGGCTTTGGGATGGGGGAGGTGCGTGCCGCGGTAGATCTTCGGCAGCGTCACGACGAGGTCTTTCTTCGAGATGTCGCCGATCAGGAGGACGTCGAAGAGCCCGTCGTCGGGCTCGGCTTCCGGACAGATCTTCATGCCGCCTCCGAGATAGCGGCCGTTCGCGACGATGACGTCGTACATCGCCCCCGTTCGCACCTCGGCGTCGACCGACACCGTCACCTGGGCGTTCCGCCAGCGGGCGAAGACGGCAAACGTGCTCCAGGCGTAGCTGACCTTCCCGCCGAGCGCCTTGCCGGTCTCGTTCACGCGCTTGGCGACGGCTCCGCTCATGCCCGCGCTCGCGACGTTCGCGAACCACGTCGCGCCCTCCTTGCCCGCCCAGGTTCGCAGTGTCGCCCGGCCGAGGTCGATCTCGCGGGTGCTCCCGCCGCGCGCGATGTCGAGCGCGTCCTCGAGGCGGTGCGGAATGTCGAAGGTGCGCACGAAATCGCCGCCGGTGCCGCGGTGGACGACCGCGAGCTCGACGCGCTCGAGGCCCGCGATGCCGTTGACGACTTCGTTCACTGTGCCGTCCCCGCCGACCGCGACGACCAGCTGCGCGCCTCCGCCGGCAGCCTCCCGGGCGAGGTCGACGAGGTGGCCCGGCCGCTCGGAGAGGAAGGTGTCGCCGGTCAGCCCCCGCTCCGCCGCAAGGCGTGCGATCTGCGGCCAGCGCTTCCCTGTGGCGCCGTTGTCGGCCGCCGGGTTGACGAGGAAGACCGTCCTGCTAATGGGAATCCGAGGTAACCGTGGCGAGCGCGACCCGGGTCATGCGGTCGACGGCGGCCTGGAGGTCCTCGTCCGAGATTCGCGTGAAGGAACCGCCGACGACGATGTCGCTGACCGTCAGCAGGCAGCCTGCCTGCACCTTCCGCAGCGCGCCGATCGTGAAGATGACCGCGGCCTCCATCTCGACCGCGAGCACTCCGCGTGACGACCAGCGGCCGTGGCGCTCCTCGTCGGGGTCGTAGAACGTGTCCGAGGAGGCGATTGCCCCAACCCGCATCTGCTGGTCGAGCGCCTTTGCTGCATGGACGGCTCCGTGGACGAGCTCCCAATCCGCGGTCGGGCAGTGCGGCTCGCCGCCGACGTAGTGCCGGGCCGTCCCGTCGGCAGGGACAGCGGTCAGCGCGACGATCAGGTCTCCCAGCTCGAGGTCCGGCTGCAGGCCGCCGCAGGTTCCGACGCGCAGGAACCGCTTGACGCCGAGCTGGACGAGCTCCTCCATCACGATCGCGGCGGTTGGGCAGCCCATGCCTGTCGCCTGCACCGAGACCGGCCGGCCTTCGTACTCGCCGGTGTAGCCGAGGAGGCCGCGCTCCGCGTTTCGCTGGACGGCGTTCTCGAGGTACGTCTCGGCGATGTACTTCGCCCGGAGAGGGTCTCCCGGGAGCAGGCAGGCCTCGGCGTACTCGCCTTGCTCGGCACGGACGTGAATCGGCACGCGGGGAGCCTATTGCGAGAATCCAACTCGTGCTGACGGATCCCTCCCTCGACCGGATCCTGGCCTTCTGCGCCGGCGACCCGATCGAGCGCGTCTTCCTCGAGGACGTCGCCCGGCGGGGGTTCGCCCGCTTCCGCGCGGTGGAGTCCGATGAGCAGCTGACCGCGCTCTGCTACTTCGGCGCCAATGTGGTGCCCTCCGGACAAGGATGCGACGCCTTCGCAGGGGAGTCCGCCGTTCGCGCGACGCGGATGATCATCGGCGAGGAAGGCGCCGTGAACGACCTCTGGAGCGCCGCGCGGTCGGTCATGCCGGAGCCGCGCGAGGATCGCCCCGGCCAGCCCGTCTACGCGATCGAGGAGGCGCCCGAGGATGGCTCGAGCGGCCTGCGCCCGGCGACGATGGCGGATCTCGACCTCCTGCTGCCCGCCTGCGCGGCGACGCATCGCGAGGAGCTCGGAGTCGACCCGCTGGAGCGCGACGCCGCCGGGTTCCGCAGGCGCACGGTGTCCCAGATCCAGGAGGGACGCTCGTGGCTCTGGGTGGAGGACGGGGCGATCCTGTTCAAGGCCGAGGCCTCCGCCTGGACTCCGAGCGCGGTGCAGCTCCAGCAGGTCTGGGTCGATCCGCAGGTGAGAGAGCGGGGCCACGGGCAGCGCGGATTGAGCGACCTCTGCCGGCTGCTCCTCGAGCGCGCTCCTTCCGTGTGCCTCTTCGTCCGGCCGGAGAACGCGCCCGCCATCCGGCTCTACGAGAAGATCGGGATGCAGCGGGTAGGCACCTACCGGAGCGTGCTCTTCTAAGCAACACTGTCTGAATGGAGCCCCGGGCTTTTCGGAAGGCAGTCGAGGCCGACATTCGCCGGCACGAGCTGATCCCGCCAGGCGGCGAGGTGACCTGCCTCGTCTCGGGCGGCGCCGACTCGACCTGCCTCTGGCACGTCCTGCGCGAGCTGGGCTACGCCGTGGTTGCTCTGCATGTCGCCCACGGGCTGCGCGGCGCCGAGTCGGACGTGGACGCAGCGTTCTGCCGCGAGGTGCTCGGCGCGGAGGTCGTCGACGGACGCGGCGGAAAAACCGAGGACGAGCTACGCGAGATCCGCTACTCGTTCGCCACAGACCGGCTGCGCGCGACGGGCCACACCGCCTCCGACCAGGTCGAGACCGTTCTCTACCGGATCATCGCCTCCGGTGCGCCCGGGCGGATCGAGCTGGCGCCGGGACGACCGCGTCGTCCGGCCACTCCTCGACCGCTGGCGTGACGAGACCGAGGGCTACTGCCTCGCCGAAGGGCTCGACTTCCGCCAAGACACGTCCAATCCGGACTCCAAGAGGGGGCTCATCCGCGAGCAGATCCTGCCGCTGCTTCGGCGGCTCCACCCGGCCGCAGAGGGCAACCTCCTCCGGCTCGCCGACCGCAAGACCGCTCCGCCGGAGCTCGTCCGCCTGCTCGAGGCGGCCGACGGCTCGGCGCGCCTCGACCTGGGCTCCGGGCGGCAGATCGTGCGCGAGTACGACCAGGTGTGGCTCGAGAGCTCGCCTGTCGTGCTCGACCGCGAGGTGCGCTGGGGCTCCTGGCGCATCGCGTCCGACCAGAAGGGCCTTAAGGTACGAGGGTGGCGTCCCGGCGACCGACTGGCGGGGCGCACGAAGAAGATCCAGGACGTGTTCGTGGACGCCAAGATCCCGCGATCGGAGCGTGAGGCATGGCCACTCGTCGTTCGCGGGGACGAGGTGGTCGCGGTTCCGGGAATCGTCGAGGCTGAGGGAGTGAAGGCAGAGCGTGTCGCAGACTGAGCTGGAGCGGGGGATCGCCGAGGTCCTCGTCGACGAGGAAGCAGTCCGGGCACGGGTCCACGAGCTCGGCGAGGAGATCTCGAGCGACTACGCCGGCCGCGACCTCCTGCTGGTCGGCGTCCTCAAGGGCGCCGTCTTCTTCATGGCCGACCTGATGCGGCAGCTGACGGTTCCCTGCGAGGTCGACTTCATGGCGATCTCGAGCTACGGCGCGGCGAGCGACTCCTCGGGGGTCGTCCGCATCCTCAAGGATCTGGACATTCCGCTCGAAGGAAGGCACGTCCTCGTCGTCGAGGACATCATCGATTCCGGCCTCACCCTGTCGTACCTGATGCGAAATCTTCGGGCCCGCCAGCCGGCCTCGCTCGAGATCTGTGCGCTGCTCACGAAGCCCGCCAGGCGCGAGATCGACATCCCCGTTCGGTACGTCGGTTTCGAGATTCCGAACCGGTTCGTCGTCGGCTACGGACTCGACTACGCCGAGCGCTACCGAAACCTTCCGTATGTCGGGGTTTTGCAGGAGGATGTTGAGCTGGGTGTAACGAAGCGGTAAGGGAACCTCGTACGGGGGAGGTAGGAATGGTGACCGCTGCTACGCTGGGCCAGGAGGCGCCTTCTTGAACCGTTTTTTCCGCTCAGCTCTCTTTCCGTTGATCGTGATCGTGCTGCTCGTCTACCTGGCGAGCTCACAGCTCATGGGCGGAAAGAAGGACGAGAAGAAGGTCACCTACTCGGAGTTCAGGCAAGAGGTCAGGAGCGACCGGGTCGAGAGTGCCGCCTTTACCCCGAACAAGCGGGAAATCAAGTTCACGCTGAAGGACGAGACGAAGGGCAAGGTCAACTACCCGAGCGACCAGTCCGCCCCGGAGATCACGGCCCTCCTCGAGGAGCACAACGTCGCGTTCGACTCCAAGGGCACCGGCTCGTCGGCCTGGTGGTCGCTCCTGACCGGCATCCTCCCGTTCATCCTCCTGTTCGGCTTCTGGATCTTCCTCATGAACCAGGTCCAGGGCGGCGGCTCGAAGGTGATGAGCTTCGGCAAGAGCCGCGCCAAGCGGATGACGCCCGACTCGCCCAAGATCGGCTTCAAGGACGTGGCCGGGGTGGAGGAGGCCGTCGAAGAGCTACAGGAGATCAAGGAGTTCCTCGAGAACCCGAAGAAGTTCCAGGCGCTCGGGGCGCGGATCCCCAAGGGCGTTCTGCTCTACGGGCCTCCGGGTACCGGTAAGACGCTCCTCGCGCGCGCAGTCGCAGGCGAGGCCGGCGTGCCGTTCTTCTCGATTTCCGGCTCGGACTTCGTCGAGATGTTCGTCGGCGTCGGCGCCTCTCGTGTGCGCGACTTGTTCGAGCAGGCGAAGCAGGCGTCTCCGTGCATCATCTTCATGGACGAGATCGACGCGGTCGGCCGCCACCGCGGCGCGGGCCTCGGCGGCGGGCACGACGAGCGCGAGCAGACCTTGAACCAGCTCCTCGTCGAGATGGACGGGTTCGAGCTGAAGGACAACATCATCTTGATCGCGGCCACGAACCGGCCCGACATCCTCGACCCTGCGCTGCTTCGCCCCGGGCGCTTCGACCGGCAGATCGTCGTCGACCGTCCCGACCGGGTCGGCCGCAAGAGGATCCTCGAGGTGCACGCGAAGGGCAAGCCGCTCAATCCCGAGATCGAGCTCGACACGCTTGCCGCCGGAACTCCCGGCTTCACGGGCGCCGACCTCGCGAATCTCATCAACGAGGCCGCGCTCCTGTCAGCGCGCCGCGGCCGCAAGACGATCGGCCAGGAGGAGCTCGAGGAAGGGATCATGCGCGTGATCGCCGGCCCGGAGAAGAAGACGAGGCTCTTCTCCGAGCAGGAGCGAAAGATCACGGCGTACCACGAGATGGGCCACGCGATCGTCGGCCACTACACCGACGGCGACGCCGACGTGCACAAGATCTCGATCATCAGCCGCGGCCAGGCGCTCGGCTACACGATCTCGCTGCCGCGCGAGGACCGCTATCTGACGACGCGCACCGCGTTGATGGAGCAGCTCGCTGCCATCCTCGGCGGCCGCGCCGCGGAAGAGCTCGTCTTCAACGAGGTGACGACGGGGGCGGCCAACGACCTCGAGAAGGTCACGCACACCTCGAAGCAGATGATCATGCGCTACGGGATGAGCGAGAAGCTCGGCCCGCGCGTCCTCGGCCGCAACCAGGACATGCCCTTCCTCGGGCGCGAAATGGGCTCCGAGCCGGACTACTCGGAGGAGATGGCGCGCGAGATCGACGACGAGATCCACCGCGTGATCGAGGAAGCGCACACCAGGGCTCGCAAGGTGCTCGAGGAGCACCTCGAGGAGTTGCACAGGCTCTCGGCGATCCTCGTCGAGCGCGAGACGATCGACAAGGACCAGTTCTTGAAGCTCCTCGACGGCGCGACTGAGGAAGAGGTCTTCCCCGAGGAAGCTCCCGAGCGACCCGATGAGGCCAAGCCGAAGACCGAGAAGGGCCGCACGCGGGTTCCGAAGCCAAAGCCGTTCCCGCTGCCCGGGCAGGCAATGCAGCCTCCGCCGCCCGAAGGCGCCCAGAGCTAGTTTCCGAAGAAAAGTCCGTCGCGCTGCGCGCGACATGACGACTTTCTTCGGTTAAGCCTCAAGGGCCAACGACTCGAGCCGCACCAGGCAGAGCCCGGCGCGGCGCCGGGCGCCATTCGGATTTCGAAAGGCGGTCGGGAAGGGGCGTGGTCAGCGTTCCGCTGGGGCTAGAGAAAGAGAAGGCCCGCCGAAGCGGGCCTTCAGGCAACTCAACGATCGAGCACGGCCGTCACCCGGGCTCCGAGTATGCCATGAAGGCCGCCCCGAGGGCCGGACTCGAACCGGCATCTTCCCGGGTGACGACCGGGCGCTCTACCAGTTGAGCTACCTCGGGGACGTTCTTCACGGCGACAGCCTCGCTGCTTGGCCGTGCCGGCTCTGTGCCGAGATAGTGCGAACATCTGGGCGTGGTAGCGATCGAGACTCGATTCCCGAGGCCGTCGGTGATGGGCGTCGTCAACGTCACGCCCGACTCCTTCTCGGACGGCGGCGTCAACTTCGACGCTGACAATGCCGTCGCGGCCGCGCTGCGCATGGCTGAGAGGGAGCGGCGATCGTGGACATCGGCGGCGAGTCGACGCGGCCGGGCTCTGAGGGCGTCTCGCCTCGACGAAGAGCTGCGCCGCGTGGTTCCCGTGCTCGAGGCTCTCCAGGGTCAGGTGCCCGTCTCGATCGACACCGCGAAGGCGGAGGTCGCGCAGGCGCGCGCTCGAGCTCGGGGCCGAGCTTGTGAACGACGTCACGGCGCTTCGCGGCGACCCGGGCCTGGCCGAGGTGGTCGCGTCCTCTGGCGCCTATCTGTGCCTGATGCACATGCAGGGTGAGCCAAGGACGATGCAGACCGACCCGCAATACGGTGACGTAGCCGGCGAGGTCGCGGCGTTCCTCGAGGAGCGTCTGGGCTTCGCGGTGACCGCGGGGGTCCCGGAGGAGCGGATCTGCCTCGACCCGGGCTTCGGTTTCGGCAAGACCCTCGAGCAGAACTTCGAGCTGCTCGCGCGGCTGGGCGAGATCGCCGCGCTCGGCCGGCCCGTTCTCGTCGGGCTCTCCCGCAAGCGCTCCCTCGGGCGCATCCTCGGCGACCCCGAGGCGACCACCGGGCCTCTCTCTGCGAGCCTCGCCGCGGCGGTCGAGGCCTACGAGCGGGGCGCGACGATCTTCCGGGCCCACGACGTGCGCGAGCACGTCGAGGCTCTCACGGTGGCCGCCGCGGTCGCTCGATGATCGTCGTCGAGCTCGGCAGCCTGGAAGTCTTCGGCCGGCACGGCGTCCTCGACGAGGAGCGGCGCGACGGCCAGACCTTCATCTACGACGTCCGGCTCGAGGTCGGCGACGGCGCGCTCTCCGACAGGATCGAGGACGCCGTCGACTACCGCGAAGTGGCGGACTGCGTCCGCGAGGTCTCCGACGGGCGACAGTTCAACCTGATCGAAGCCCTCGCCGCGGCCGTTGCCGATGCGCTCATCGTTCGCTTCGAGGTCGATCGCGTGCGTGTGCGAGTGCGCAAGCCGCAGCCCGCCGGCGTACCGGCAGCCCACTCGGCGGCTACCGTCGAGCGGGTTTCTTCTTCTTGACGAGCGAGATCGAGACGCGATATCCGAGCCCGGCGGCTTTGCGGACAACCGTGCCGCTGCCGGTGCCAACCGACGCCTCGACGTAGTAGTAGGCGCCACGCTTGGTCGGGTTCTTCACCCGCAGCGACTCACGTCTCGCGCCGGATCGCTCCGACTGGCCCTTGAAATCTCGCTTCCGCGCCGAGCCGCCCTCGAGCACGCTCACCGTACGCGGGCCCCAGAGGGCGAGATCGACGTCGCCGCCCGTAGGCTGAAGCGCGACGACCGCGGTGCGACGGCCCGGAACCCAGATGCGGTAGACGTCCCGCGGGTCCTCGGCGAAGTCGAGTCGCGCTGCGATCGAGCCCTTCAGGCGACCGGCAGTCGTCAGCGGAACCGAAGAGCGGTGGAGGAGGCCGCTCTTCTTCAGGTACGTCACGTCCTCGTTCGGCTCCTGCGGGTCGGCGGCCGGCGGCGCCACGGTCAGCGCCGTCGGGATGTCGAGCCGGCCGAAGCCGGTGAACGGGTCGAAGCCGGGGCTGAAGATGTCCTGGCCCGAGAGTCGCATGACCTCGAAGAGCTGCGTCACGTCGAGCGTCGGCCGTGCCGTCCAGACCCACGCGGCCGTTCCTGCGGCGATGGGGGAGGCAAAGCTCGTTCCGCTGAAAACGTTGTATCCATCGGCGTCGTAGGTGGCCGGCACGGCCACCGGGATCAGGTGGCCGGGCGCGGCGAGGTCCACGTACTGGGATCCGCTCGAGAAGAACGCGGGCCCGCCGGACTGGTCGATCGCCCCAACCGTCAGGACGTGAGGCAGGCTTGCCGGATACTCGAGCGGGCTTCCCGTATGGCCGCTGTTGCCGGCTGCGGCCACGATGAGCGTGCCGGAACCGAACGTGACGGCCACCATTGCGTCGAGCAACGGATTCTTGACCTGGGAGCCGAGGCTGAGGTTGACGACACCAGCACCCCGCGTGATCGCCACGTCGAGGCCCTGGATGACGTCTCCGGCGGAGATCCCGTCTCCGAACGGGCTTGCATCCCAGGCCTGCAGATTCGCCTGCGGGTACACGCCCTCGATTCCGAGGCCGTTCGTCGGCGCCGCCGCGGTCGAGGCGACGGCGGTTCCGTGCTCCTCGTGCTGGGCGGAGGTGGTTTGCGCGTTCAGCGCCGTCGTCGAGGGCCGAGTCGCGAACTCTTGATGCGTGAAGTCGACTCCGGTGTCGATGATCGTCAGCGGCTTTCCGGGACCCGGAGGCTCCGCGCGGTCGAGACCGACCGGGGCGACCCACCATTGCTGCGGGACCATCGGATCGGTGAGGTGGTTGGCAAAGCTCAGAGGATGGTCCGGCGCGACCTCGGGAACGAGGCCGGCGCGCAGCAAGGGGGGAAGTGCGCGGAGGGCCGCGCCGCTCGGCAAGCGCCAGATCGGCAGCGCGTTCGCGAGCTTGACCCCACCCGCTCGGCGGAGCGCCGGGCCGGCTCCGGGCCGGGCGAGAACGAGCGTTGAGTCGTAGTTCCGAAGCTCGCTCGCCTGTCCCTTCGAGAGGGTCGAGCTCGCCCACGCTGAGCCAGACCCGGCGGCAAGCGCCAGGCCGGAGAGCGCGAGGACGACCCCAAGACGCCTCAAGGCAGCGAACATAGCAACAGTCATGGCCACAGCTTTCGTCGGTATCGGCTCAAATCTCGGTGACCGTGAGGGTCATTTACGCAAGGCGCTCGAGCTCCTGGCCGCGGAGGACGGAATCGAGATCGTCGCGGTTTCGGTGCTGCGTGAGACCGAGCCTGTCGGTCCCGTCGAGCAAGGGCCCTTTCTGAACGGCGCAGCCGAGTTGACGACCGAGTTGCCTCCCCGGGAGCTCCTCGAGCGCCTGCTCGACGTCGAGCAGCGGCTTGGGCGTGTCCGTCGTGAGCGTTTTGGCCCCCGGACGATCGACCTCGACCTGCTGGTCTACGGCGACGAGGTCGTGGACGAGCCAGGCCTCACTTTGCCCCATCCACGCCTGCACGAGCGCCGGTTTGCCCTGGAGCCGCTCGCGGAGCTCGCTCCTGGCCTCGTCCTGCCCGGGCGCGGATCGGTGTCAGCCTTGCTCGCAGAGCTAGAATGACGTGATGTCGCACATCGACGAGCTCGACGAGTTCGAGGCCCAGCTCGAGCTCCGGCTGAAGCGCGAGTACTCCGACGTCTTCGAGCTGTTCCGGTGGTGCGTCCTCACCCAGGATGCGACCTACCTCTGCAACGAGCTCGAGCTCAAGCCCCTGCCGCAGGCGAGCTATCCCTTCTACCACCTGAAGATGGAGGACGTCTGGGTCTGGGACAAGAACCGGCCCACGCGGCTGATCCCGAAGGCCGAGATCTACACCTCCAGCGACGTCACCGTCGAAGAGCTGCGCGCCGAGGGCGACGGGCCCAAGCTGACCGCGGAGGCGCTCGCCGAGCGAATCGGCGAGTCGCTCGGCTCTGACGACGATCTCTAGAAAGTAGGCTCGCCGATGGCCAGGCTCCTGGCGATCGACGTCGGGAACACCCAGACGGTTCTCGGCGTGTTCGACGGTGACAAGCTCGCCGAGCATCGCCGGCTGGCCAGCATCGCAACGCGCACGGGCGACGAGCTCGGCGCGCTGATCGGTGAGATGTTCGACCTGGAGTCGGTGGACGGGATCTGCCTCTCCTCGACGGTGCCGGCGCTCGTGCGCGAGTTCGAGATCTTTGCCGAGCGCTGGGCGAGCGCGCCCATCCTCGTGGTCGGGCCGGGCACGAAGACGGGAATGCCGGTGCGCTACGACGACCCTCGCGAGGTCGGGCCCGACCGGGTTGTGAACGCCATCGCGGCGAAGGAGCGCTACGGCGCGCCGTGCATCGCAGTCGACTTCGGCACCTCGACTAACTTCGATGTCGTTTCCCCGGGTGGCGAGTACATCGGCGGCGTGCTTGCGCCCGGGATCGAGATCTCGATGGACGCGCTCTTCGCCCGGGCCGCGCGCCTGATGCGCGTCGACTTCACGGAGCCGCCGGCCGTGATCGGCAAGACCACCGTGCACAGCCTCCAGTCCGGTCTCGTCTACGGCTTCGCGGGCCAGGTCGACCGGATCGTCGAGGAGATTCGCGGCGAGTTGGGCACCGAGGCGCGCGCGATCGCGACCGGCGGGCTCGCCGAGATCATCGTGCCCCACTGTCGGTCGATCGAGCTCTTCGATCCCTGGCTCACCCTCGAGGGCCTACGCCTCGTCTGGGATCTGAACGTCGACTAGAGCTTGGCGCGGTCGGCGATGTGCTCGGCGATCGCGAGCGCCGACGTTCCGCCCGGTGACGGCGCGTTCCGGACGTGGATCGTGCGCGCAGTCTCGGCGAACAGGAAATCGTCGAGCAGCGCGCCGTCGCGCTTGATCGCCTGCGCGCGGATGCCTGCGGGCGCAGGCACGAGGTCGTCCTTGCTCAGCTCGGGCAGGTAGCGCCGCGCCTCGGCTGCGTAGGCGCGGCGCGAGAAATCGCGGACGACCTCGCGGAAGCCGAGCCGCAGGTGGCGGCGCGCGAGCCGCAGGAATCCGGGGTAACTGAGCACGCGCCAGGCCTCACGCAGGCGCACGTCGCGACGACGGTATCCCTCGAGGGCCAGGGCGACGACTGCGTTCGGGCCGGCCCAGACCGCGCCGTCAGGCCTGCGGTTGACGTGGATGCCGAGGAACGGGAATCGCGGGTCGGGCACCGGGTAGATGAGGTTCCGGCAGAGCGAGCGGGCCTGGGGTCGGAGCGCGAAGTAGTCGCCGCGGAAGGGGACGATCCGCGTCTCGCGATCCTTCTCGCCCGCCAGTTGGTCCGCGTGGACCCCGGCGCACGCGACCGCGTAGGAGGCTTCGATCTCGCCCTGGGTTGTCTCGACGACGAGGCCGCCTGGCCGCTCGCCGAGCCGATGCACCGCGGCTCCGAGAACGACCGGCGTGCCGGCGCTCTCGAGCCTGCGGGCGAGCGCCTCGGCAACGAGCCTGAACTCGACGATCCCCGTCTCCGGGAGGTGGAGCGCTGCGAGGCCCTGGCAGTGGGGCTCGAGCTCGCGCAGGCGCTCCGGCCCGATCCGCTCCGCCACGACGCCGTTCGCCGCAGCGCGCCGCTCGAGCTCGTCGAGCGCGGGCAGCTCGCGGGCGTCGGTGGCGACGATCACCTTCCCGCAGATCTCGTGCGGGATCCGCTCCTGCTCGCAGAGCTCGAGCAGCAGGCCGCGTCCCCGGCGGCAGAGCTCCGCCTTCAGCGACCCCGGCGCGTAGTAGACGCCCGAGTGGATGACGCCGCTCGAACGCCCGGTCTGGTGGAGCGCAGGCGCGGGCTCCTTGTCGACGACGACGACGTCCCGGCTGGGCGCGCGCCGCTTGAGCTCGGCCGCCGTCGCGAGGCCGAGGATCCCCGCTCCGATGACGACGACGTCTGCCTTCGGCGGAAGCGTCCGCCGATCTCAGCCGCCGCCGTAAATGGAGATCGGCAGGTCGAGGAGGACCTCGTCTCCTTGCGGCAGCTCGTCCTCGAGCCGCTCGAGCACGAACCGCGCGCCCGGCGCAGCCGCGAAGAGCCGCTGCTCGACCTCGTCCAGCGACTGAAGCTGGACGAGCTCCTGCTTGAACGGCCTCGGGAAGCGGCCACGGCCCAGGTACCAGCCGTAGAACTTCTTCAGGAAACCGGTCGCGCGCTGCTCGCCGAGCTCACGGACGGTCTCGCGGATGAAGAGGACGAGCTCGGCGACGACCTCCTCGCGGGACGGATCAGCCCCGTCGCCCATGATCTCGCTCAGGGCCCACGGGTTTCCCTGCGCGGCGCGGCCGACCATGACGGCCTCGGCGCCTGTCGTTGCGAGGACGGCCTGCGCCTTCGCGCGAGACGTGATGTCGCCGGAGGCGATCACGGGTACGTCGACGAGATCGACGAGCTCGGCAGTCAGCGAGTGATCGGCCTCGCCCGTGTACATCTGACGGGCAGAGCGCGGGTGGAGGGTGAGCGTCGCGGCACCAGCTTCGACGAGCTTCGGCCCGATCTCGAGACATGTCCGTGACCCGTTCAGGATCCCTCGTCGCATCTTCACCGACACCGGGATCGAGATCGCCTCGGCGACCGCTTCCACGATGCGACACGCGCGATCCGGCTCGTCCAGGCACGTAGCGCCCGCGCCCGTCTTCGTCACCTTGCGCACCGGGCAGCCGAAGTTGATGTCGACGAGGTCCGCGCCGGCGTCTTCGACCATCCGCGCCGCCTCGGCCATGATGCCCGGGTCGCCGCCGAAGATCTGAACCGCGAGCGGATGCTCGTCGGCGGCAATCCGCAGGTAACCGAGGGTTTTCTCGTTCCTGTGGGAGAGGCCGGCACAGCTCACCATCTCCGAGCAGACGAGCCCGGCGCCGAAGCGGCGGCCCTGGCGGCGGAACGCCTGCACACTCACGCCAGCCATCGGGGCGAGCACCAGCCTGGTCGGAATCTCGACCGGGCCGATTGTCCAGGATTCTCGAAGATCTACCTGCATACAGGGCTAATCGTAGACGCGAAACCGGCGTTTGACGTTGTCCGTAACCATAGGTACTATGCCTGCCCGCGACGGCGCCTTTGCGCCGCGCGTTTCTTATTTGAGGAGGCAGTTGACGTGAAGGAAGTGATCCTCACTCCTGAGGGCTACAAGAAGCTCAAGGAGGAGATCGAGCACCTGTCGAACGACAAGCGCCGCGAGGTGGCTGAGCGCATCCGTGTCGCGCGCCAGTTCGGCGACATCACCGAGAACTCCGAGTACGACGACGCCAAGAACGACCAGGCGCTGCTCGAGCACCGCATCGCGATCCTCGAGGAGCGGATGGCCAACGCTCGGGTCATCACGAAGAAGGACGTCGCCAAGGACGTCGTCTCCGTCGGCTCGCACGTGAAGCTCCGGGACGTGTCCGCGAAGGAGACCGTCGAGTACCACATCGTCGGCTCGGCCGAGGCGAACCCGTCCGAGAACAAGCTCTCGAACGAGTCGCCGGTCGGCAAGGCGATCATCGGCAAGAAGAAGGGCGAGACCGTCGAGGTCACGACGCCTCGCGGCAAAGCCTTGAAGTACAAGATCATGGACATCAAAGCGGCGTAGATTCCGCGCCGCTCGCTAGACTCGCCCATGGCGATGCCGAAGCGTTATCCCGACCGGGACGAGATTGCGGCGGTCCGGGTCGACGCCGAGAAGGTCGAGCCCGGGGAGGAGGCCGGCGAGCCTCGGCGGGTGGCTGGGCGGGTCATGGCTCGGCGGGACATGGGGAAGCTCGTCTTCCTCGACCTCGTCGACCGCTCCGGGAAGATCCAGCTCCTCGTCGCCGAGGAGCGCGCCGGGCCTGTCGACCTCGACCTCGGCGACATCGTCGGCGCGACCGGCATCCCGTCACGGACGAAGCGCGGCGAGCCCTCGCTGGCGGTCACCGAGCTCGAGCTGCTCGCCAAGATCAAGCGGCCCCTCCCGGACACCTTTCACGGGCTGACCGAGACCGAGACGCGCTACCGGCAGCGCTATCTCGACCTGCTCATGAGCGAGGAGTCGCGCGCGGGCTTCGAGCTCCGGACGCGCATGGTCGCCGCGATCCGCCGCTACCTCGACGGGCAGGGATTCCTCGAGGTCGAGACGCCGATCCTCCAGCCGCGCTACGGCGGCGCGCTGGCGGAGCCCTTCGTGACGCACTCGAACGAGCTCGACGCCGACGTCTACCTGCGGATCGCGACCGAGCTTTACCTCAAGCGGCTGATCGTCGGCGGCCTCGAGCGCGTCTACGAGCTGGCCAAGGACTTCCGCAACGAAGGCGTCTCGTACAAGCACGCGCCCGAGTTCACGATGGTCGAGTGGTACGAGGCGTACGCGGACTACGCCGACACGATGGCGCGCATCGAGGAGCTCGTCGAGCGGGTCGCCCAGGAGACGATCGGGACGACGCAGGTCACGTTTCGCGGTCACGACGTCGACCTGAAGGCTCCGTGGAAGCGGATCAAGCTCGTCGATGCGCTCGAGCAGAAGGGCCTGTGGACGCGCGACGCGGACGACCTGAAGAAGCGTCTGCAGGATCAGGGCGTCGATACGAGCGCGAACGACTCCTGGAGCCAGCTCGTCGACCACGCGCTCAGCCACTTCGTCGAGCCAGAGCTCGTCGAGCCGACGATCTTGCACGACTACCCGGTCGAGCTCTCGCCCTTCGCGAGGCCGACCGACGACGACCCCTCCATCGTCGAGCGCTTCGAGTTCTTCGTCGGCGGCATGGAGCTCGGAAACGCGTTCACGGAGATCAACGACTCCGACGAGCAGGCCGAGCGCTTCGCGCAGCAGGCCGCGGACGCCGGCGGCCAGGAGGGCGACCCCGACTACGTCGAGGCGCTCGCCTACGGGATGCCGCCGACCGGGGGGCTCGGCCTCGGCATCGATCGGCTGGCGATGGTGCTCAGCGGGCAGGACAACGTCCGGGACGTGATCCTCTTCCCGGCGTTGCGCAGCCGCGAATGAGCCCGATCCCGCCGGCCGTCGTGATCGGCGGCGTCACCGGCGCGACTTCGGTTGTGAGGACGCTCGGCCGCGCGGGGATCGACGTCCACGTCCTCGCGACGGCGATGCCTCATTCACCGCTGCGCCGATCTCGCTTTCCAGCCTCGTACAGCCGTTTCACCGACAAGGACCGGATCCAGGAGGACTGGCTCGAGGGGCTCGAGCACAACGCCGACTCGGTGCGAGGAGCCGCGCTGCTCCCGTGCGACGACGACGCGCTCGAGCTGATCGCGCGCAACCGGCAGCGCCTGATCGAGCTGGGCTACCGCCCGTTCGAGGTCAACGACGAGATGGCGCTGGCGATGCTCGACAAGGCGCGCATCTACGAGCTCGCCGAGGGCCTGGGCATCGGCGCGCCCGTGATGATCCGTCTCGTCGACGAGGACGACCTCGAGCGCGTTATCGAGCAGATGCCGTTCCCTTGCGGCCTCAAGCCGCAGCACTCGCACCTGTTCGGGCGCCACTACTCGCAGAAGGCGATCGCCGTGCAGGACGCCGACGAGCTCCGCCGCCTCTGGGCTCCGATGCGCGAGCTCGGGCTCGAGATGATCGCGACCGAGATCGTCGACCCGAGCTCCGAGGAGTGCGTCGGCTACATGACCTACCTCGACGAGAGCGGCGAGCCGCTCTTCCACTTCACGAAGGCGAAGGTCCGGCAGTACCCGCCGCACTTCGGGACCGGTTGCTACCACGTCTCGCGGTGGCTCCCGGACATCGCCGAGGCGGGTCTCCGCTTCTTCCAAGGCGTCGGCGTCCGCGGCCTGGCCTATGTCGAGTTCAAGCGGGCCGTCGACGGGACGCCCAAGGTCATCGACGTCAACCATCGGTTCCTCGACTCGACGGAGGTCGTGCGGCGATCCGGCATCGACATCGCGCAGCTGACGTACGACATCCTCGTCGGCAGCCCCGTTGATCCGCCGGACACGTTCCGCGAGAACGTGCGCCTGCTCTTTGCCTTCGAGGACCTACGTGGGTTCATCGAGCTCAAGGGAGACCTGAAGGCCTCCAACTGGCTGCGCAGCCTGGCCGGCGCGCAGCACTTCCCGATCTTCGCGTGGGACGATCCGCTGCCGAGCGTCTCGGACGCGGCTTGGATCGTCGGCCGGGGCTTCAGGAAGGCAGGCCGGAAGCTCTCAGGCCGGTAGCTTGCGGCGGAGGAGAAAAGCGGTGAAGGCCCGCGAGTCGGCCGGAAACGCCAGGCGCTCGACGATCGTGAGCACGACCAAGTACACCACCGCCCCGGCCGCGATCGCCGCCCAGAACGACGACTCGAGCAGCAGCATCAGGGCACCGGCGGCAATCGCAGCGGAGACGGGTCCCGCCATCACGCGGGCCCAGGAGATCCCGCCGAGGACCCTCGCTGCGCCGAACACCGTTCCACCGACGATCAGAGCCTCTGTCACCGAGGTCGTCAGGGCCGCGCCATTCAGCGAGATCAGCGGGATCAGCGCCAGGTTCATGACGATATTGAGCGCGGTCAGGATGATGTAGAGGACGACGACGTAGCGCTGTCTTCGGCGGGCGACGAGGAGGATGCCGGAGACGTAGCCGGCCGGAAAGAGCGCGATCGCCGGCGCGAGGAGGATCAGGGCGGTCGCAGCCTGGTCGAACTCGGGCCCGTAGAGGAGGTCGACCAGTGGCTCCGCGAGCACCGCCGCGCCGACGGCCAGGGGCAGGCTCGCCGTCAAGCACAGCTTCAGCGCCTGCTCGTAGACGTCCGCGAGCCGAGGAATCTCGTCGAGCCTGGCCAGCACCGGGTAGACGGCCCCCGCGATGCTCCAGCCGAGGAACAGCGTCGCCTCGAGCAGCCTGAACGCCGCCCCGTATTCGCCGACCACCGCCGCGCTCTCGAACGCCGCAAGGATCACCGTGTCGACACGGAAGAGGATCGTCCCGAGCATGCCGGCGATGCCGAGGGGTACCGCGGCGGTCATCAGTCCTCGCCAGGCTGAAGGCGTGACGCGGTGGCCGGGGTGCACGACTCGGCGGAGCAGCGCGAGCCCGACCCCGACCGCCAGGAGGGTGCCGCCCAGGTAGACGGCCGCGACGGCGACAACGTCCGCTCCCGCCCAGAGCGCGGCGATGCCGACCGCGGCGGTGGCGTAGCGCTGCGCGAGCAGCACACCGGCGACGTACCGCATGACCTCGTATGACTGGAACACGGCGAGCACCGTTGCCAGTACGGCCTCGATCGTGAGCGCCACGCCGAGCAAAGCGGCCACCTGCAGCGTCTCGTTCGAGCTGCCGACCGCCGCAAGAATGACGAGGGCCGCGATCAACGCCGGCACGGAGAGCGCGAGCTTGAGCGCGATCGTGTTCGCGAAGTACCGCTCCAGCAGCCGCCGGTCGCGCGCCACCTCGCGGATGAGGACGGTGTCCTGGCCGAAGTGCGCCAGGGCCGTGAACAGCGTCATGTACATCATGGCGAACGTGAAGACGCCGAAGCCCGAGTCGCCGAGCTTGCGGGCCATGACGATGTAGAGAACGATCGAGGCGAGCTTCGATCCCGCGTCCGCGAAGGCCCGCCATGCAGTGTTCGTCAGGATTCCACGTGACTCGTCGGCGGGGAGCATCCTCTCGGTCTCCATGCCGCTCATCGTGGCAGAGGACTCCGCGGTCATCGTCGACAAGGCTCGCGTACACTCGCCGCCGGTGCGTGCCGAGCTGGTGGTCGACGCCTCGCGTCTCGAGTCGTTCCGCGCGGAGTGGGATGCGCTGGCCGAAGCGGCCGGACAGCCGTACGCCGCTCCCGGGTGGCTGCTGCCGTGGCTGCGGCATGCCTCGCCTCCGGACGCAGCCCTGCGCGCGGTCGTCGTCACGGACGAAGCCGGTCTGGCCGGCATCGCCCCGCTCATGACCGATCCGAGCGGCTGGTACGCGGCTCTCGGCTCCGGCGCATGCTCCGGGGTCGAGCCACTCGCGCGACCGGGCCTCGAGCGGCCCGTTGCCGAGGCGCTTGCTCAGACGCTGGCCTCCTCGAAGCCCTCGCCGAGAGCCGTTGCGTTCGAGGGGCTCTCCGGGCGCTCGCCGTGGCCGGGCCTGGTGGCGACAGCCTGGCCGGGCAGGCCCGCCGAGATCGTCCTCGACCGGACCGATCGGGGGCCGTTCGCCGTCGGCGACAGCTACGAGACGTGGTTCGCCGCACGGAGCGCGCACTTCCGCAAGCGCATGCGCCGCGCGCGGCGGGAGCTCGAGGACCGTGGAGCGACCTTTCGCCTGTCGGGAACGGACGCCGTGGACGCATTCGCCGCCCTCCACCGCGAGCGCTGGGCCAACCGGGGCGGCTCGGGAGTCCTGACGCCCGGAGTCGAGGCGATGCTCGCCGACGCGGCCGACGACCTCGGCCCGAAGCGCTTCCGCGTCTGGGTGCTCGAGGTCGAGAGCGAGCCGGTCGCCGCCGAGGTGATGGTTGCCGCGGGGACGACGTCGACCTTCTGGCTGGGCGGCTTCAAGGACGAGTGGAGCTCGGCGCAGCCGTCGATGCAGACGATGCTGCAGGCGCTGGAGCACGGCTTCGAGTCCGGAGATCGCCGCATCGACCTCGGTGAAGGCGGCCAGGAGTTCAAGTACCGCCTCGCGGACGGCGACGACGAGCTGCGCTGGACGGTCGTCGTTCCGCGCGGCCCGAGTTACCTCCGCACGCGTGCCGGTCTCAAGGCCCGGTCCGCGCGTCGCGGTGTCGGCGCGCTCGTCAAGCCCGGCGTGAAGCGCCTAGTCCGAGCGACGCGACGGTAGTCGCCGGCGCGCCTGCGCGAGCAGCAGCCGGGCGTGCATGCGTCCGCGATTCAGCTCGGCACGGCGCAACGCCGACCGCGGAAGGGGTCTTCGCTCACCGCGAACCTGGTCGCGCATGCGCCATGCGTCGCGAACCCCACGCCACCAGGCACCCGGAACCCCGCGGTACGAGGACTCGACCAGATCGAACGCGAGGTACCCGGCGGTCCGGCGGACGGCGACCGGGGCCGGAAAGCGCAGCCAGATGAACCAGAGGTGGTTCCGGATTCGGTAGTAGAGACCCAGGTCCGGGCCCAGGCGTTCGGACTCCGCCTTCATGTGCTCGAAGACCGCCGAGGGGAAGTAACGCACCTCGTAGCCGAGCGCGGTGAGACGCGTGGCGAGGTCGACGCCCTCGCTGGCGAGCAGGAAGGGGGCGAAGAAGCCGTCGGCCTCCAGGTACGCGTCGCGCCTGATCATCGAGGCGCCCTCCGGGAAGGAGAAGGCGAGAAAGCCCTCCGGCGGGTTGCCGGTTCTTCCGGCGCGCAGCCACCAGTCGAAGGTCCCGGGCTCGTCCTGGCGGAGGACGTTGCCCTCCTCGTCGATGTCGCGGACGAAGCCGGCCGCGACGGCAAGCTTGGGGTTCGCCTCGAACGCTGCGACGAGCGTCTCGACTGCGCCCGGCATCGGATACGCATCGTCGTCGAGCATGAGCAGCAGCTCGCCTTTCGCCTCGTCGGCGGCCAGGTTGCGCCCTGCGGTACCGAGGTTCTCGCCGGGCTCGAGGAGCGTGACGGGCCTCGCGTGCGAGCGGACGAGCGCGGCGGTGCCGTCCTTCGAGCCGTTGTCGACGACGATCACCTCGTCAACGGGCAGGTTGGCCAGGCGGCCGAGCACGGTCTCGAGCGCGTCCTTCCGGTTGAGGGTGACGATGACGGCGCTGACGACGGTCACGCGTACGATTTTCACATGGCCCCGGGCTCTGGCTCCCTCCCGCCGCTCGCTCTCGCTTATCACGCGGTGGGCGACGTGGAGCTTCGCGACGACCCGCACGGATTGTTCGTGCGGTTCGACGACCTGCGCCGTCATGTGGCGAAGCTCCGCGAGTGGGGATACCGCCTGGTCTCGTTCGGCGATCTGGCCGGTCTCGCCGCGGAGGGGCGGGCAGACGGCTGCGCGGCGCTCACATTCGACGACGGCTTCGAGGACAACGGCGTTCTGCCCGAGCTCGGCGAGCCGGCGACCATTTTCGTCGTCTCCGGCTGGCTCGGTCGGCCGCACCGCTCGGCTCCCCAGGCCCGGGTCCTGACGGCGGAAGAGCTCCGCGCCCTCCATGCAGCCGGGATCGAGATCGGCGCTCACACCGTTTCGCACCCCGATCTCACCGTGCTGACGTACGAGGAGGCCTTTGCGGAGCTGGCCCAGAGCAAGCAAGAGCTCGAGCGCGTCCTGGGGACGCCGGTCGACGTTGCCGCCTATCCGTACGGGCGCGCCTCGGCCGAAACGATTCGCGCCGCGCGCGCCGCGGGGTTCCGCGCCGTCTGCGCCGCGAGCGGCCGCGGCTCCTGGGACACGCCGCACCACTTGCCCCGTCAGGACATGACGAATCGCTGCACGCTCGTCGGCCTGCGCCTCAAGCGGGACGATCGCTACGAGCCGCTGATGCGCTTCGCCCCGGCGCGCGCGTTGCGGCAGCTCGCCAGGAGTGTGCGATGAAGCCGGCCGTGCTCGTCTATCACGGCATCGCCGACCCCAACGACGGGGACCCGGCGCGGCTCCTCACCTCGCCTCGACACCTCGATGCTCACGTCCGCTTCCTGAAGGGGCGCGGCTACCGGTTCCTGACCGCCGAGGAGCTGCTCGACGAAGGCGGGGCGAGAGGGCGAACGGCGGTGCTCACGTTCGACGACGGCTTCCGCAACTGGGTGACCGAGGCCCAGCCGCTGCTCGAGCGGCACGGCGTGCGCGGGACCTTCTACGTGTGCCCGGGGCGCTTTCGCGAGCAGCATCCCGAGGTCTCCGGGGACGAGGGCCGGTTGCTGGACGCCGCCGAGACGAAGGAGCTCGCCGACTCCGGCATGGAGCTCGGCTCGCACACACTCACACACCCGGACCTACGCAGCCTCGACGACGAAACGCTGGCGCGCGAGCTGCGGGAGTCGAAGGCCGCAGTCGAAGAGCTCACGGGCAGGCCCTGCCGCACGCTCGCGTATCCGTACGGGCTCCACGACGAGCGCGTCACGCAGGCAGTCGCCGAGGCGGGCTACGAGCTCGCCTTCACCTGGCTGCCGGGCCCGTGGCGGCCGCTCGAGGCGCCGAGGCTGCCCGCGCCTCCGCGCCACGGTGCAGTCCGGCTGGCGCTGAAGCTGCTCGGCATCCGAAGGCCGGGCCGCTAGTGGAGTTTTCGGTCGTCATCCCCACGATGCGCCGCGAGGAGATCCTCGAGATCACGCTCGCGAGCCTGCAGCAATGCGATCCGGCCCCACTCGAGGTGATCGTGGTCGACGCCGACCCGGAAGGCTCCTCGCAGGCAGTCGTGAGCGAGTTCGACCAGAACGTGGCGCCAAGAGTTCACTACCTCCGCGCCGTGCCGAGCCTGACGCGACAACGGAACATCGGCATCGACGAGACGGCCGGCGATGTGATCGTCTTCCTGGACGATGACGTGACCATCCAGCCCGACGTGTTCGCCCGGCTGGAAGGAATCTACGCAGACCCGTCGATCCTCGGTGCCACCGGGCGGATCGTCGAGCCCGAATCGAAGCGGGTCGGCGGGCCTTCTTCGCCGCTGAGGCGGCTCCTCGGCGGCGGCAGGGGCCGCGACGGCACCTTCACGCGCTACGGCTATCCGCGCTACCTCAGCGACCCCGATCAGCTGTGCGACGTCGAGTTCATGCAGGGCTGCTTCATGACCGCCCGTCGCGAGGCCGCCGCCAAGGTGCGCTTCGACGAGCACCTCGGCGGCTACGCGCTCGCCGAGGACGAGGACTTCGCGTACCGGCTCTCGCGCCTCGGCCGGGTCCTCTACGAGCCCGACATCGTCGTCGAGCACCGCAAACTCGGCTTCGGCACGCAGGACTCACGGCCATTCAACCGGCGCGTGGTCGTCAACCGGGCCTATCTCTTCCGCAAGAATTTCCCGCAGACGCCGCTCGCGCGCGTCCAGTTCTTCCTGCTGGTGCTCGCGCTCATCGGGCATCGAGTCGCCAACCGGGAGTGGCGCGGCGCGCGCGGCTTGCTCGACGGCGCCGCCGCGGTCTGGCTTCGGCGTTGAGCGCGGTCCCGATCACGTTCGTCTCGTCGCACGCCCATCTGGGAGGCGAAGAGCGCTATCTCCTCACGCTGCTCGAGGAGCTGGGGCCGGATTGGGTCCACGAGGTGGTCGTGCTCGAGGACGGCCCGCTGCTCGAGCTCCTGCGGGACTATCCGATGACGGTCATCTCGACCGGGCGGCGCGCCGGGATCGCAGCCTCGGGGCTGCGTCTGCGCCGGCACTGGAGCCGGAATCGACCTGAGCTCGTGCATGCGAACGGGGTCAAGGCTGCGCTCGTATGCTCGCTCTCGGGGGCTCCGTTTCTCTGGCTCAAGCACGACTTCAGCTGGGACGGACGGCTGGCGCGCTTCGTCGGCGCGAGAGCGCGGCTGGTCGTCGGCGTCAGCAGCGCCGTGACCGAGACGTTCGACGGCACCGGCGTCGAGACCGATGTCGTCCTCTCGGGAATCGGGGAGATACGTGCCGACCGCGCGGTAGGACGTGTCCGGCTGCTCGACGCGATCGGCCCGCCGGCGCCGACATTCGTCGCCGCGATTGCGGCGCGCGTCGATCCGACGAAGGGCCACGCAGACGTGCTCGAGTCCGTGCCCGAGATCTGCGCCCGCGCTCCCGGCTTCCGCTTCGTGATCATGGGGGCCGAGCACGAGCCTCACCTGGAGTACGCGGCCGACCTCCGTCGCCAAGTCGAGGAGGAAGGTCTGGAGGAGTCGGTCACGTTCCTCGGCTACCGGCCGGACGCCGTAGAGCTGATCAGCGGCTGTGACGCTGTGCTGGTGCCGAGTGTCGTGGGTGAGCGCGGCGGCCGCGAGGGGTTCTCCCTGACGGCGCTCGAGGCGATGGCCGTCGGCACGCCGGTGATCGGCTACGACCACGGCGGGCTACCCGAGGTCGTCGGCGACTGCGCTCTGCTCGTTCCGCCTCACGAGCGCCAAGCTCTTGCCAATGCAATCCTCCGGTTGATGGAGGACGAGGCCCTGCGAACGAGGCTGTCCCGCTGCGGTGTCGAGCGCGCGGCCTCGACGTTCTCTCTCTCACGGTTCGTCGACGAGATGAAGGATCGCTATCGAAGTGCGGCGAAGGGCAGGGGGCGCAATGGCGACAGCTAGCCACGCCCTGAGAAGTGTCAGCCGGCAGCGCCGTCGGGAGCGACTCTCTTCCGTTGGGATTGCGATCATCCTCGGCGGCCTCTCGATCGTGCTGGGAGCCGCCCTCGCCTTCATTGCGACTGACTTCGAGCCGTCGGTCGCCGTCTATCTGGCGCTCCCGCTGGCACCCCTGCTCGCGCTCCTCGTGCTTGCCGTGCCGATCGTGGCTCCGCTCGCCGTCTTCGCGACTTTCCCGGTGGGGTCGACCGGCGCTCCGATCGGCGCCGCGACGCTGCAGTCAGCCGAGGCCGCCGTGGTGATCGTGGCG
This sequence comes from uncultured Actinomycetes bacterium, assembly GCA_963827725.1. Lineage (GTDB taxonomy): Bacteria > Actinomycetota > Thermoleophilia > Gaiellales > Gaiellaceae > VAXT01. The sequence goes on from CAWHBM010000001.1 coordinate 685,048, forward strand.
CTGATGCTGGTCGTCCGCAGGCTCGCGATGGGCCAAACGCCGCTCGCCTGGTCGCCGGTCCTCTACTGGCCGGTGGCCCTGATCGCGTGGATGCTCGTCTCGATCCTCTCGGCGGTCGACGAGACGCTGGCGATCAAGCAGTTGATCTCCACGACGGGCGGTCTCACGTTCGCCTGCGTGATCCTCTCCTCGGTGAGTGGGATGCGGGACCTGCGCATCCTCTTGGGGGGGTTCGCCTTGGTGGGGACATTGGTCTGCGTGGTCGCGCTGTCCAGCTCGGGCGACTTCGAGACGGCCGGCCAGGGGGCTGAGGTGCTGGAGGGCAGGCTCCAGGGCGCGTTCGACCACCCCAATCAGCTCGGCGCTCTGGCGGCGATGCTCGCGCCGATCTGCGCCGGGTTCATCTTCGGTGGGCGGACGAGACGCGTCCGCGTTACGGCGACTCTCATGCTCGTGATCGTCGTCGCGGCCCTCGCCCTGTCACTCTCCCGCGGAGCATGGCTGGGAGCCGCCTGCGCGGCGATTTTCCTCCTCATCACCCTCCGGGAAGCGCGCGAGAAGCTCCTGCTCTTCCTGCTGCCCATGGTGCTGGTGTTCGGGTTGCTGTGGAACGTCATTCCGAAGTCCCAGCCCGTCGAGGTCGTAACGCAGCGCGCCGAGGCGTTCACGACGCTCAGCCCGTACGACGATCGCGACGCGATCTGGCGTGAGGCGATCCGCGAGATCAAGGAGGACCCGTGGACCGGGCAGGGCCCGGGAGGCTTCGTCGTCGCCAGCTCGCGGGCCGGGTCGGAGGCGAGCACGGTTTCCGCCCATCACGCCCACAACCTGCTCCTGAACTGGGCGGCCGAGACCGGTCTGATCGGGGCGGCGATCATCGTCCTCTTCGGAGCTGCGCTCGTGGGCTCGGGCCGGGTCGCCACGCGTGCCTCACTCCGGCGCGGCGACCGCGCCGACCGCGCGATCGTGCTCGGCATCGGCGCCGCGCTGATCACCGTGTTCGGGCAGGGCTTGTTCGACTACAACCTCGGAAACTCGACCTCGCACATCGCCCTGTGGGCAATGATCGGCGCGATGCTCGTCGCCCGGCGCGACGCCGGCCTATCGCAGCGCCGAGGGGGCTAGTTGGCGGTCAGGTAGTTCTTGAGGGCTGCGTAGACGGGACGCTCGGCGAGGTTCGCGTCGAGCAGGCCGTAACCCTCCTGGACGACATCGGTGCCGCCCGGCTTCGCGCGCTCCTTGTACCAGAACATGACCGGCACGTAGGGGTAGTTCGCCTTCGTGTACCGGAGCGACCGGATCAGGAAGTCGGCCTGCTGTGCCTGCGTCACTCCGCGCTGCCAGTTCTCGATCCCCGTCCAGTTCGCGTGCGCCGACCAGCCGAACTCGGTGAACCAGATCGGGGTGGCCGCGTCACCGTTCTCGATCATCACCTGGCGCACCACCGGCAGGTGCGTGAACCACCAGCGATAGGTCCGGCCGTTCGACTCTCGGTACTCGGGCGGGTAGTCGCCCATCCCCTGGTACGGGTGCGTGGCCAGGACGTCGAACGAGCCCTTGCCGCCCAGGGCATAGACCTGTCGCATCCAGCCGTCGTCGTTCGAGGAGGGGCCTGCGAGGATGACCTGCGCGTTCGGGTCGCCGGCCTTGAAGCCCGGATAGGCGGCCTTCAGGAGATCGACGTAGGTGGCGAGGTTGCTCTGCCAGAAGCCCGACTGGTCGGGCTCGTTCCAGACCTCCCAGGCGTCGACCCGCCCCCGCCAGTAGGTGGCCGCCCAGCGGGCGAAGTCCGCGTAGTCCTGCGGATTCGTCGGCGGCACTTTGTCCGACTGGTTTCCGTTTGCCCAGCCAGGTGTGAGCCAGAGCGTGATCAGCACCTTCATGCCGTGGGCGCGGGCCTGGTTCACGCAGAAGTCGACCATGCGGATGTGCCAGGAGTTCCGCGAGCCCTTGTGGGTGTCCTCGATCCCGTTCCAGGCGGTGTCGATGCGAACCCAGCGCACGCCCGCAGCCTGCAGCTTGTCGAGCACGGCTATGCGGTCGGCGTCGGTGTAGACGGCCCAGTTGCAGTGGAACTGGACGCCCATCGCGGGGCCGGAGGCGCTGGGTGGTGGGGGCGGAGGGTTGGTCGGCGGAGCCTTGTCCGCATCCGGAGGCGCTCCGTCGCGCACGGCCTGCAGGATGACGTCGTCGACGCGAAACCGGCCGCCGCGCCGTGAGCGCGGCTTCTCGATCGAGAGCACGAGGCTGCTGCCGGCGCGCTTCGTGACGTACGCGAGCCCGAGGCGCTGCCAGCGACCGGTCGAGCGGGCGCAGCGAGCGGCCTGGCCGACGGTCCTGCGGCTCACCGTCTCGGTCACGCGCAGGCAGAGCTGGAACCCGCGGCCCGTGCCGCGCACCGAGGCAGCGGCCGAGTAGACGCTGCCGGCGGTGCCCCCGACGAGGGGGCGTGTGCGGTAGACGGAGAAGCCCATCCCCGCGCGTCCACGGGCGGTGACGAGCGCAGCGCGGCCTCTGTCCCCGCGCCGGACGAGGCGCAGCCGGGCGCGATCGGCGCGCCAGCCGGCGAGACCTCGCTCGAAGGTCGATGCGACGGACCGCTCGCTTTCGCCTCGCGCGGGCTTCTGCGCGCTTGCCGCGGCCGGTCCGAGTACGACGGCTGCGAGCAGGCAGGCGAGAAGGCCGATCGTTCTGCCGCGCGGCTCCATGAGCAAAGGTCTCGGACTGGCGGCGCGCCCGGTCCATCGCTTGTTCGAGTGTCCCTCGGACGAGGGTCTGGCGAAACTCGCTCCGCGGCTCAGCCGGCGTTCCGTCGAGCTAGGTACATTGGACGCCGTTCCTCACTCGCCGCAGGTAACCGTCGTCATCCCCACGCGCAACCGCTGGGCGCTGCTCTCCGCTCATGGGCTCCCGAGCGCCCTCGGCCAGGAAGACGTGCAGGTGGAGGTCGTGGTGGTCGACGAGGCCTGCACGGACGGCACCGGCGAGCGGTTGGCCGCCGTCGGCGACGACCGCATTCGGGTCGTCAGGCACGATCGAGCCCAGGGGCAGGCGCGGGCTCGCAACGCAGGGCTCGCCCAGGCGCGCGGCGAGTGGACGGCCTTCCTCGACGACGACGACGTGTGGTCGCCGCGGAAGCTGCGCCTTCAGCTCGACGCGGCCGAGGCGGGAGGTGCGCTGTGGGCGTACGCGGCGATGCTCGTGCTCGACGAGGAAACGCGCGTGATCGAGACGCTGCCCGCGCCGGATCCCGGGGAGATCGGCAGCATGTTGCGCATGCGAAACGCGCTTCCCGCCGGGGCTTCGGCGGTCATGGTTCGCACCGAACTCGCGCGCGAGTCCGGCGGCTTCGATCCGGAGCTGAACGAGCTCTCCGACTGGGATCTCTGGCTCCGGCTGGCGGCGGCGGGGCCGGCCGCTGCGGTCGAGGAGCCGGTCGTGGGCTACTTCCGCCATCCGCAGCAGATGCGGCTGACCGACGCCTCGGACGTGGAGGTGGAGCTCTCGCACCTCGCCGCCAAGCATGGCCTCGAGGACGAGGAACTGCACTTCTCTCGGTGGGTGGCGATGGGTCACCTGCGGGCCGGCCGCACCCTCAAGGCGTCGGGAACCTACCTGCGCGCGGGCCTCGCTCACCGCAGCCCCGGCAACATCGCACGCGCGGCGGCCGCGCTGCTTGGCGAGCGCCCGTTCGCGTTCAGGCGCCGACTCGTGGCCGACCGTGTAGAGCCCGCGTGGCTGGAGCTATACCGATGACCGTGACGTGAGCATCGTGGGAGTCGTCCCGGCTGCCGGCCACGCGACGCGCCTGCAACCCCTTTCGGGCTCCAAGGAGGTGCTCGAGATCGACGGCCGCCCCGTGATGGACTTTCTCGTCGAGCGCATGCGCGCCGCGCCGTGCGACAAGCTGCGCGTTGTGACGAGGCCCGAGAAGCAGGACGTGGTCGACCGAGCCCTCGAGCTGGGCGCCGAGGTGGTCGAAGGGCATCCGCCTTCGGTTGCAAGCTCCTTGCTGCTCGGGATGGACGGGCTCGACCCCGACGACGTCGTGCTCTTCGGGTTCCCCGATTCGATGTGGGGGCCGCCGGACGGCTTCGCGCAGCTGGTCGCCTCGCTCGGCGAGGTCTCGCTCGGGCTCTTCCGGTGCAGTGAGCCCGCGCGCTCGGATGTCGTCACCGTCGACGGCGAGCGCGTCACTGCCGTGCACGTCAAGCCGGAAAGGCCGCCCTCGGAGTTGATCTGGGGCTGCCTGGCCGCCCGGGCCCACGCGCTCGAGGGGCTCCGCGGGCACGTGGAGCCCGGCCACTACCTCGACGGCCTCGCGCGTCTGGGCCGCGTCGTCGGTGTCGACTTCGGCACCGAGTTCGTCGACATCGGAACGCCCGAATCCCTGAAGGAGGCGCAATGAAGGTTCTCATCACCGGTTCCCACGGCTACATCGGCTCGGCGACGATGCCGCTGCTCGAGGCCGCGGGTCATGACCTGACCGGTCTCGACACGCGCCTCTACCGAGGCTGCGACCTGCCGCCCTTCGGGGAAGGCCCTCCGGGACTGGAGCTCGACGTGCGTGACGTGACGGCCGAACACCTCGCGGGCTACGACGCGATCGTCCACCTCGCCGCGCTCTCCAACGACCCACTCGGCGACCTCGACCGCGAGCTGACTTACGAGATCAACTTCCACGCGACCGCCTCGTTGGCGCGCGCCGCGCGGGAGGCCGGTGTCTCGCGCTTCGTCTTCGCCTCGTCTTGCAGCATGTACGGCGCCTCTGCCGACGAGCTGGTCACCGAGGACGCGCCGCTCAGGCCACTGACTCCCTACGCGGAGTCGAAGGTCCGTTCCGAGGAGGCGCTGGCCGAGCTCGCCGACGACGACTTCTCTCCGGTGTCGATGCGGAATGCGACCGCTTACGGGGTCTCCCCGCGGCTCCGGCTCGACATCGTCCTGAACAACCTCGTCGGCTGGGCGCACACGACCGGGGCCGTCAACATCCTGAGCGACGGAGCGGCCTGGCGCCCGCTCGTCCACGTGGCGGACATTGCGCGCGCGACGGCTGCGCTCCTCGCAGCCCCGCGCGACGTCGTGCACAACCAGGCATTCAACGTGGGCACCGAGGAGGAGAACCACCAGGTTCGCGGCCTCGCCGAGATCGTCAAGGAAGTCGTACCGGGCTCGACCGTCGAGTTCGGGGGCTCGAGCGACCCCGACCCGCGCTCGTACCGCGTCGACTTCGACAAGCTGCGCCGCGCCGTCCCCGAGCTCCAATTCCTGTGGCGCGCACGAGCCGGCGCCGAGGAGCTGTACGACGCCTATCGCGAGGCAGGCCTGACCTTCGCGGACTTCGAGGGCTCGCGCTACACGCGTCTCAAACGCCTGCAGGAGCTTCGCTCCGGCAACGAGCTCGACTCCGACCTCCGGTGGCGCTCGTGATCTTCACCGAGACGAAGCTGTCCGGCGCCTACCTCGTCGACGTCGAGGCGCACGAGGACGAGCGTGGCCACTTCGCCCGGATCTTCGACGACCAGGAGTTCGGCGAGCGCGGGCTCGAGGCGCACTGGTCCCAGATCAGCGTCGCCCTGAACAAGGAGTGGGGGACGCTGCGGGGCATGCACCTCCAGGACGAGCCCCACGCAGAGGCCAAGCTCGTACGTTGCGTGCGCGGATCGCTGCACGACGTGCTCGTCGACCTACGGCCCGAGTCCGCCACGTTCGAGCAGTGGACCGCGGTCGAGCTGTCGTCGGCCAACGGACGGATGCTCTACGTCCCGGAAGGCCTCGCGCACGGCTATTTGACCCTCGAAGACGAGACGGAGGCGCTCTACCTGATCTCGGCCCCCTACGTGGCCGATGCCGGGCGCGGCGTGCGCTGGGACGACCCTGCGTTCGGCATCGACTGGCCGGCCGACCCACGGGTTATGTCCGAAAAGGACAAGACCTGGCCGGACTTCAGCCCTTGAGCAGCTCGTCCATGTCGTCTTGCACGTGGATGTATCGCCCGCTGAGCTCGTCCAGCTCCCTCGAGGACAGTCGCAGCACCAGCTCGGCAGCACGCTCCGGCTCGTTCGGGCTCGACGAGCCGAAGCCGGGGAACCAACGCGATCCGCGCAGATGCTCGGTCATGTCCGTCCAGACGAACCCCGGGCTGATCGCAAAGACGACGATGCCGTGCTCGGCCGTCTCGGCGGCGAGGGACTGCGTGAAGCTGATGAGCGCCGCCTTCGCCGCAGCGTAGGCCGAGCCGTGTGGATACGCGCGCGTCGCCGCGCCGCTCGAGACGTTGACGATCCGTCCCGCCCCCCTCTCGATCATTGCCGGCAGGACCGCCCGGCAGCAGTTGAAGGAGCCGAACAGGTTCGTCTCGATGTCACGCCGCCAGTCGTCCGGGTCGACGTGCCAGGCGGGCCCGATCGCGTCCATGGTGCCCGCGTTGTTCACCAGGAGCTCGACCGGCCCGAGCTCGGCGAAGGCAGCGTCGACTGCGCGGCGGTCGGTGACGTCAACGCCCTCTGAGCGTGAGAGCGTGGTGACGGTGGCACCCGACGTGCGCAGCGCACTTGCGATCGCCTTGCCGATTCCGCGGCTCCCGCCCGTGACGACGGCGATCAGTGACGCGGGGCTGATCAGGCGATGCTCGAGCAGCGTGTCGGCAGCGGCCCGGATCTCGTCGAAGGGAAGATCTGACCGCTCGGCGATCGCGAGTAGGTCGTGGCGGCCGTCGGAGAGGTTCAGCACCCAGAGAAGTGGCGCCTCCTCGAACGAGCCTCCGCCGATCGGCCGGTAGAGGCCGCGCCTGCCAAGCTGGGGCTCGCCTTTGGGATTCGCATTCACATAGGTTCCGTTCCCCTCGAGCCCCCCGTCGAGCAGGTCGAGCACTTCGAGGTACGCCTCGAGGGAGTCCTGCAAGTGCTCTGGACGGACGAGCTCGAGGTCGTCGGCCGACGAGTGATAGCCCGGGAACTCGTCCTGCGGCGACCGCGTCAGCACGCCGACCGGCAGGTCGAACCCGGGCGAGCCAAACTGGCGCTCGTCGCCGCCGAGGGGCGACCAGTCTCGAACCGTTCCACCCCGCCTGCGCACCACGTGGCCCGCGATTCGGTCGACTTCCGCGTTGCCGCGACGACTCTTCTTGTAGGTGAGCGCCCCCGGGTCTCCAACGCAGCAGGCCGCGAGCCCGTGCGTGATCCGGCCGAGCCGCTCTTCGTTCCCGGACAGCCACGTGAGCGGGCCGAGCGTCGCCGGGCTGAACAGGAAGCGGTACGTGAGCCGCCGCTTCTGACCGGCGAGGCGCTTGGCCAGCTCGGTGAGCAGGACGATGCCGGACAGGTTGTCGTTCGCCAGCGAGGGGTGGCAGACATAGGTGGAGAGCAGCACCTCGTCCTCGCTCTCGCCGGCAACGACGTGCTCTGCGTAAGTGAGGCTCCCGTCCTCGAGCGTCGAGTCGATCACCGCCTCGTACTCGCCGTCCGGTAGGCGCTCGAGCTGGGCGTGCGGGATGCAGAAACCCCAGTTCTCGTTGTGGTACGAGGTGCGGTACGGAATCAACTCGGGCCGCGCCGGATCCGAGAACAGGTGCGGACGGAGCTCGTCGAGGCTCAAGTGCTCGTTGACCGGCATGCTGTAGCCGAGAACGTGCAGGTTCGAATCGGCGAAGTCGCAGACTCGACCTTCGGGCCCATCGAGCCAGGCCGCGCTGATGTTCCACTCGCGCGGCACGGTCCAGTCGTAGACCCGTGTGCCCGTGGGCACCTCGGTGCGCTCGAGGGCGATCTGCTCACCGACGATGTCGAGCGTCTGGCGAACTCCGTCGCCGGTCAGGCTCCGGCAGATCGGAAAGAGGCGCTCCAGCAGCTCATTCATGGACCGCGACCTTCGGGACCGGCGTCACGAACCGGCAGCCCCAGTCGCGTACGTGCGCCATCTGTTCGACGATCTCGTCCTTCAGGTTCCAGGCGAGGAGGAGGAGATAGTCCGGCCGTGTCTCGGCAACGTGTTCGGGCGCGCGGATGGGCAGCCGCACGCCGGGTAGGTAGCGGCCCTGCTTGTGCGGGCTGCGGTCGACGACGTACTCGAGACGATCGCGCCCGACGTCGCAGTAGTTGAGCAACGTGACGCCCTTCGCGGCGGCGCCGTAGGCGACCACCGACCGCCCGGCGCCGTGCGCACTCTCCAGGAACTCGAGAAGCGCGCTCCTCGCTGCCTCGACGCGATTCCCGAACTGCCCGTAGACGGCCAAGTCCTCGAGCCCGGCCGCTTGCTCGCGCCCGCGCAGCTCTCCGACCGCAGACCCGGGCTCCCGGCCGTCCACGTGGCGTGCGTAGATGCGTAAAGAGCCGCCGTGCGTGGGCAACTCCTCGACGTCGAAGATCTGCAGGCCGTGCGCGGCGAAGACGCGCTCGACGGTGAGAAGCGAGAAGTAGGAGAAGTGCTCGTGGTAGATCGTGTCGAACTCGGTCTCCTCGATCAGGCGCAGGAGGTGCGGGAACTCGAGCGTCGCCACTCCGTCGCGCGCGAGCACGATCCGCAGGCCTTCGACGAAGTCGTTCAGGTCCGGGACGTGAGCGAGCACGTTGTTCCCCACGACGAGGTCCCCGCGCTGCCCTTCGCGCACGAGCTCCTCGGCCGTCTCCTGCCCGAAGAAGCGGACGACCGTCGGGATGCCCTTCTCCTCGGCGGCGACGGCCACGTTTCGCGCAGGCTCGACGCCGAGGACCGGCACGCCGATCTCCTTGAACCACTGGAGCAGATAACCGTCGTTCGAGGCGATCTCGACGACCAGGCTCTCTGGCCCGACGCCGAAGCGCTCGACCATCTGCTCCGCATAGCGTTTCGCGTGCGCGACCCAGCTGTCCGAGAAGGACGAGAAGTAGACGTACTCCTCGAAGATGTCGTCCGGAGTCACGAACTCGCCCAGCTGAACGAGGAAGCACTCACCGCACACGTACGCGTGCAACGGGTAGCGCGGCTCCACCGAGGCAAGGTCCTGCTCGTCGAGCAGTGAGTTCGCGAGCGGAGAAAGGCCGAGGTCGGCGAACGTCTGCGTGAGGGGAGCCCCGCAGAACCGACAGGCCGGCGTCGCTTGGCTCACCACACCTTCCACGGCGGTTGTCCCGAGGCCCAGAGCTCCTCCAGCACGATCTTGTCGCGCAGCGAGTCCATGTTCTGCCAGTAACCAAAGTGCCGGTAGGCGGCGAGCTTGCCCTCGTCGGAGAGACGCTCCATCGGCTCGCGTTCCCAGACCGTCTCGTCGCCGGCGATGTAGTCGAGGACGTCTGGCTCGAGGACGAAGAAGCCGCCGTTCACCCACCCGCCCTCGCCCTCGGGCTTCTCCCGGAAGCTCGTGATCGTCGTCTCATCCGGGCCGAGCGTGAGCGCGCCGAACCGACCCGGTGGGTGGATCGCCGTCAGCGTCGCGGTAGCGCCCTCAGCCTTGTGGAACTCGATCTGCTTGGCCACATCGAGGTCGGTGACGCAGTCGCCATAGGTGAAGCAGAAAGTCTCTTCGCCGACGTGCTCGGCGACACGCTTCAACCTGCCGCCCGTCATCGTCTCCGGCCCGGTGTCGACGAGCGTGATGCGCCAGGGCTCGATGTCACGCGGCTGGAACTCGATCTCGTTCTTCGCCAGCTCGACGGTCATGTCGGACGCGCGGGCGTAGTAGTTGGTGAAGTAGTCCTTGATCACCTCGGCCTTGTAGCCCAGGCAGATGACGAAGTCGTTGATCCCGTGCGTGGAGTAGAGCTTCATGATGTGCCAGAGGATCGGGCGCTCGCCGATCTCGACCATCGGCTTCGGACGCACGGTCGTCTCCTCCGAGAGGCGGGTTCCGAAGCCGCCGGCAAGGATTACGGCCTTCATCGCGTCGGGTTGTCGAGCATGTCGAGGATCTGCGAGTCGTAACTCTGGTCGAACTTGCGGGCGAACAGCTTGCCTGAGGCGATGATCCGCTCGTAGTCCTCTGCCCCCAGGGTCTTCGGGCGCGCGCCGCCGGCGGTCCAGTCGATGTAGTGAAGGTCGTCGCCGACGACCGTGTCGCGCAACGGTGAGTTGAGGAGCAGAGTCTGGACGTAGATCTCGTCTGGGATCTTCACGTGCCCGAAGAAGCGGACGACGTCGGCGCGGGTGTCCGTGAACTCGAGGACATACTTGACTGCTTCGGCCGCGAGGGCGCACCAGGCGCCGCCCCCGTAGGGCTGCAGGCCATCCGGCAGGCTGCGGCGGAGCAGTGGCATGCGCAGCGTGCGGGTCTTGAGGTTGATGCGCTCGTAATACCAGTAGCGGAGCCGGTCGAGGCCGCCGTCCTCCCCGGGCCACTTGTCGTTCGCCGGAAGTGCAAAGTGCTCGAGGAAGCTCTTTCCCGGAGAGTCGCGAAAGAACCGCTCGATCTCCGCAACCTTCTTCGCCGGATAGTCCTGGCCCGAGAGGATCACAGTGTGCCCGGGCACGGCGTCGGCGGCCGCGATAGCGCGCAGCCCGGAGAGGGTCGCTTCGACGAGGCTGAACCCCGCGTAGTACGTAGGCACCCGCTCGACCCAGTGGACGTTCGGCCCGGCGCCGACGGAGCTCTGCATCTCCGCGAAGGTCTCCTCCGGCGTGCCGGCGCTGACGTGAATGAAGAACGAGGCGTTCTCGGAGTCCAGGCGGTGCACGAGCCGCGCCAGCTGAGCCGGCGCGTGGTGGGCTCGGATGAGGTAGGCGATCTCCACGACATATATAAAACACCCCGCTACCATGGGAGGGCGGGGCCGTTCGCCGCCGAACCCCTTCGTACGCCTGTAATGAGGACCGACCTGGATCTCGAGCGCCCGCCCCCGCCCCGCGAGGGCAGGCGGAGCGTCGCCCAGGAAGGCGGGCTACCCGAGCTCCTCGACGCTCTCCGTTGGCGCTGGCGGCCGATGCTGATCATCGCGCTGCTGTTCTTCCTCGGGTCGACTCTCTATGTCGAGTCGCTTCCGTCGCAGTACGACGGCAACGCGCTGCTCTCGATCGCACCCCGCCCGGACGTCAACGACGCGAACGTCGTCCGCATCATCGGCCCGAAGTACGCCGAGTACGTCAAGGCGCCGGCAACGATCCAGAGAGTCGCCGACGAGCTCAACGAGGACCCCGAGGAGCTGGAGGATGCCACCGAGGCGACCATCGTCACCGACACCGGCAACGTGCCGATTCGCGTCCGGCTCCCTACACCGGAGCGAGCCGCGGATGCTGCAAACGCGCTCGCCCGCGAGGCCGTCCAGTTTTCGCGTAGGGACGAACTGCTGAGCGCCCAGATCGTCGCTCCCGCGCTCCCGGACGACGAAGTGGCCGCGCCGCCGCGTCGCATCCTCGAGGCGGCTGCGCTCTTCATCGGCCTGCTGATCGGGGTCGTCGCATCGACTCCTGCTCGAGCGCGGCCGCCCACGACTTCGCAACTGGCGCGACCTCGCGCGGACTTCCGGCTATCCCGTTCTGGGGCGAATCCCACCGCTCCGCACCCTCAGGAGCCGCCCGATGAGCGCGCTCGTCGACGGCGAGGCATCGTCTGCGTTCCGCATCCTGCGCGCGAACCTCGAGCCGCAGATTCGGGAGGGGCAGATCGATTTCATCGTCATCACGTCTCCGTCGCCCGGGGACGGGAAGACGACCATTGCTGCGCTCCTTGCCGAGTCGTTCAGCCGTCTCGGGATGAAGGTGCTGCTCATAGACGCCGACCTGCGCCGCCCGGGCCTCTCGCGGGTCACGAACACAGAGCCCCGGCCGGGGCTGTCAGGCGTTCTGCGAGAGCAAGCGACACTCGACGAGGCGGTGCGCGAAGGCTGGACGGAGGGCGTCTGGCTGCTGCCGACCGCGCACGACGTGGAGGCGGGCGACCTCCTGTCGCGGAACTTCGCAGAGATCGTCGAGGCAAGCACGCGAGCGGTTCGATCTCGTGCTCGTCGACACTCCGCCGCTTCTCTCCACCGACGACCCTCGCACGCTGGCGACCATGGCGAAGGGCATTCTGCTCGTCGTCTCCGCCGGCTCGACCACCAACTCGGTCATCGAGGCGATCCTTGCCGTCGAGGCCTTGAACGCGCCGCTGATGGGCATCGTCGGCAATCGCTTCAAGGAGTCCGGAACGTCCTACTACTACTAGAGCAGTTCCGAGTAGAGCTGAGCGATCTTGGCCGTGGTCTGCTTCAGGTCGTGGTTGCGCTCGACACGGCTTCGGCCGGCTCGGCCCTCGCGTTCGGCCGGCCTCGGGTCGAGCAGTCGCTCCGCGATCGCGTCGGCCAGCGCGGTCTTGTCTCCGACTGGAACGACCGCGCCCGCGTCGTCACCGATCGCTTCCCTCGCGCCGTCCACGTCGGACGCGACGACGCTTCGCCCGCGGGCCAGTGCCTCGAGCAGGCTGATCGACTGCCCCTCCCAGCGCGACGGCATCGCGACGATGTCGGCGGCCGCGAGCCAGTCCTGGACGTCGTCTCGCTGTCCCGCGAAGTGAACCCGGTCCGGGGCGCCGGCGCGCAGGCTGTCCTCATCGGGGCCCTCGCCGACGAGGGCGAGCTGCGCCTCCGGGACGCGGGCGAGCACCGCCGGCCAACCCGCGAGCAGCACGTCCTGCCCCTTCTGGCGGCTGAGTCGCCCGATGCAGACGACGAGTGGGCGGTCCGAGAGCTCGAGCCGGCCGCGCGCCTCGGCCCGGTCCGCCGCCGAGGCTTCGGAGAAGGCCGCGAGGTCGACGCCGTTCGGCACGACGCGCCACTTCCCCGCGATGCCGTTGTCGATCCCGCGTTGCCGCTCGGCGTCACTCACGCACACGACGAAGTGGGCCCAGCGAGCCGAAAGCCGCTCCCAGGCCACCGCCGACGAGCGCACGACCCCGTCCGCGGCCTCGAAGGACCAGGCATGGGGCTGGAAGAGCGTCGGCAGCTTCCCCCGTAGCGCGAGGCGGCCGGCCAGTCCCGCCTTCGACGAGTGCAAGTGCACGACCTGCGGGTCAACCGAGCTCAGGATCCGCCGGAGCCGAGCGACCTCGCCGAAGACGCGTGGCCCCGGGGGTCGCCACGCCAGCCAGTGGCAGTGCCGTGCGCCGAGCCGGAGAACCTCGTCGTGCAACCAGCCCTCCGACGGGCACGCGACGCTCACCTCCCAGCCGCGTGCGACCTGGTCGGCGACGAGGTCGGCGACGCAGCGGGCCACGCCTGCGTCGACAGGCTGGGCGACGTGCAGGACGGCGATTGTCACTGGGCCGTTGTTCTATCTTCTAGGGCGTGATCGACCTTCACTCGCACATCCTTCCCGGCCTGGACGACGGCGCCCGCTCGATCGAGGAGGCGCGCGAGCTGGGCAGGCAGGCCGTGGCGGAGGGAGTCACGACGATTGCAGCCACCCCGCACGTCAGGGCGGACTTTCCGACGACGCCGGAAGAGATGGAGTGGGGGGTCGACGAGCTGCGCGGCGATTTCGAGGTCGAAGGCATCCCGCTCACGGTGCTGCACGGCGCTGAGCTCGACCTCGGGCTGCTCTGGCAGGTGCCCCCTGAAGACCTCTGGCGCCTGACGATCGCGCAGACCGGGCGCTACCTCCTGCTCGAGGTTCCCTACCAAGACTGGCCGATGGCACTGGCCAGCACCGTTCGTTCCCTCGTCCACTCAGGGATCACGCCGATCCTCGGCCACCCCGAGCGCAATCCCGAGGTGCAGGACCGGCCGACGCGCCTCCGGGAGCTCGTCGAGGCGGGCGCGCTCGTCCAGGTGACCGCCGCCTCCGTGGCAGGTGCGCTCGACCGGGCGTCCCAGTACGCCGCTCAGCAGCTGCTCGAGCTCGGAGTCGTGCACATCCTGGCGAGCGACACGCACGGTCCGCATATCGCGCGCGGCGGGCTTCCGGCGGCGGTGGAGGCGGTGGGGGACGATGCGCTGGCCCGGTACCTGACGGAGGAGGCTCCGGCCGCGATCGTCGCGGGCGAGCCGGTGCCGGAGCGCCCTCAGGTCCGGCTCGGCGCCTGAGGCATGGAAGGAAGATATTGGCCTCCGAGCCCGTCTTGAGGTCGTCGAGGCCGTTCACCCCTGCGCCCTCGTCGAGCGGAAGCTCGGAGAGATAGGAGCCGATGAATCCCGCGCCGCCGGTGACGAAAGCCTTCACCGGGCTCGGAACGCGATCGGGTCATCCAGTCTGTGCGAGTGGGCGAAATGGCACAGATGGGTCTTGCGGAACCGCCAATTCACACGCAGTATGAGTTTGAAAGCACGGGGGAATCGGAAAAGTACGACTGAGGGAAAAGGAGACCCTATGGCACGGGGGTTAGGTGCCGCACTTGCCGCGCTAGCGCTACTGGCATTTGCGGGACCGACTGCGGCGGCAACGCCCAAGAAAATCTGTAACGCGACTCCGCAGAAGATCTACGGAGATCTCGCCGACAACGGTCGGCTTGACCGTCGCTACTGCGCGGCGGACATCAACCGCGCGCTCCACTCGCCGTCCCTCCGGCCCTATGACAAGCCCTCGCCTCCCAAGCCTTCTCCCAAGGTCATCCCCGCTCCTGCGACAGATTCCCGTTCGCTTCCGTTCAGCGGTCTCGACCTCGCACTGTTCGGCGGCGTCGGCGGCCCGCTGCTCCTGATCGGGGCGAGCCTCGGTCGCGTCGCCCGCGTGCGGGCTCAGGGAGAGTTGACCCAGTAATGGCCGACCGGGCCGTCCGCTCGACGATCGCCGGCTCCGCGCCGGCTCTCGGCGCGCTCGGGAGCTTGCGCCGCAGGGCGCAGGGCGTCACGGGTATCGGCGTCCGGCCGGGCCGCTCGTGGGCGGTTGCGCGGTTCTCGCTCGATGCGGCGATGCTTCTCACCGCCGGTGTCGCGGCGACGCTCGGCTCGAGCGCGGTGGACGTGCCCGCGCCGCCGGCCTTCTGGCTGGTCGTCTTCTCGGCGTTCGTCCTCGCCTTCTCAGCGGCTCGCGGTATGTACGGCTCGCGCCTCAACTACGAGTTGCTCGAAGATCTGCGGAGCGTGCTGGTCGCCACATCGCTCGCGGCGATCGTCGTGCTGTCGATGCGCCAGCTGCTTACGGGGCCGCCGGACCTCTCTGCCCAGACGATTCGGATGTGGGCGTTCGCGCTCGTGTACGTCGCCGCCGGCCGGGTCGCACTCCACTGGTCCCGGGCGCAGTCCTACCGGCGCGGGGAGTCGGTTCGCCCGACGCTGATCATCGGTGCCGGCAAGGTCGGCCGCCTCGCTGCGAAGAGGCTGCTCGCCCACCCCGAGCTCGGCCTCAAGCCGGTCGGCTTCCTCGACAAGGATCCGATGGCCGCCGAGGACGATTCGCTGCCGCTCCCGGTGCTCGGTGCGAGTTGGGACCTCGACCGCGTGGCCACCCAGTACAAGGTCGAGCAGGTGATCGTCACCTTCTCGCGCGCTCCGCACGAGGTGATGCTCCGGCTCGTCAGGCGCTGCGAGGAGCTCGGTGTTCGCGTCGCGTTCGTCCCGCGCCTCTTCGAGACCGTCACGAGCCGGCTCACCGTCGAGCATCTCGGCGGCCTGCCGCTGATCTCCGCGCGCCCCGCCAACCCGAAGGGCATGCAGTTCGCGATCAAGTACGCAGCCGATCGTCTCGTCGCCGGCGTGTTGCTCCTCCTCGCGCTGCCTCTGATGATCCCTGCCGCAGTCACGATCTTGCTCACGCTCGGCCGGCCGCTCTTCTTCCACCAGGTTCGTGTCGGCCGCGACGGACGAACCTTTGCGATGCTGAAGTTCAGGACGATGCGCCCCATCACCGAGGCCGGGGTCTCGCCGCAGGCGATGGAGCTGCCTCCGGACACCGCCCCCGGAGGCGTCGAGGGCGGTGACCGTCGCACACGCTTCGGCACTTTCCTGCGGCGCACGTCGATCGACGAGCTGCCGCAGCTGATCAACGTCCTCAAGGGCGAGATGAGCCTGATCGGCCCACGGCCGGAGCGCCCGGAGTTCGTCGGCCTCTTCGAGCAGAGCGTCTACCGCTACAGCGATCGGCACCGGGTCAAGTCCGGGATCACCGGTTGGGCCCAGGTACACGGTCTGCGCGGAAAGACGTCCCTGTCCGACCGGGTCGAGTGGGACAACTACTACATCGCGAACTGGTCGCTCTGGCTCGACGTCAAGGTCTTGCTGCTGACGTTCCTCGCGGTCGCGCGTTCCCCCCGACACGTCGAATAGGTGGCTCCAGGGCGGGGCTGACCGGAGACCGGCGTGGCCCCTCCGACTTTGCAACAGACTGTTGCTAAGTACCGGTGCCGCGGACTAGCAGCGCGCTGCCTGCCACGAATGTGACCAGCGCTGGGACCGCGGCGACCCCGAAAGACAGCGAAGCGAGGACGCTTTCGCCCACTACGAACAGCCCAAGTGCGTAGACCCTGCTCACTTCCCCTCCCCCGTAAAACCCGCTCTTAGCGTACGTGGTTTCACCCCTTACGTAAAGCCTTTGTGAATCCGGGTCGATAGGGGTTGCGGGCCTGCGGTGGCGCCCGAGGCGTCGGCTAACATGAGGCTCGTTTCGTCGTTCGAGCTGTAGGGAGCGGTCACCCGGTTGTTTGAGAGGTTCACAGAGAGAGCGCGCCAAGTAGTCGTCCTCGCACAGGACGAGGCCCGCGCGCTCAAGCACAACTACATCGGCACCGAGCACATCCTGCTCGGGCTTCTCCGCGAGGAGGAGGGGCTGGCCGCGCGGGTGCTCGAGTCGCTCGACATCACGGTCGAGGAGGTGCGCGCTCAGATCGCGCGCATCGTCGGCCAGGGCGACGAGGTGACGACGGGCCAGATCCCGTTCACCCCGCGCGCCAAGAAGGTGCTCGAGCTGGCGCTCCGCGAGGCCCTTTCGCTGGGCCACAACTACATCGGCACCGAGCACATCCTGCTCGGCCTCGTGCGTGAGAACGAAGGAGTCGCGGCGCGGATCCTGCTCGACTTCGACGCCGACGCCGAGAAGATTCGCAACGAGATCATCCGCATGCTCTCCGGCCCCGGCCGTCGCCAGCAGGGCGGAGGCGCGGCGCCCGGCGAGAAGACCAAGAGCTCGAAGCTCCTCGACCAGTTCGGCCGCAACCTGACGCGGCAGTCCTCCGAGGGCAAGCTCGACCCCGTCGTCGGCCGTGCCACGGAGATCGAGCGCGTGATGCAGATCCTGTCGCGCCGCACGAAGAACAACCCGGTCCTGATCGGCGAGCCCGGCGTCGGCAAGACGGCGGTCGTGGAAGGTCTCGCGGCGCGCATCGCCGGCAACCAGGTGCCCGAGCTGCTCAAGGGCAAGCAGATCTACACGCTCGACCTCGCCGCCCTCGTCGCCGGCTCCAAGTACCGCGGCGAGTTCGAGGAGCGCCTCAAGAAGGTCATGAAGGAGATCATGCAGCGGGGCGACATCATCCTGTTCATCGACGAGCTCCATAACCTCGTCGGAGCCGGCGCGGCCGAGGGCGCGATCGACGCCGCCTCGATCCTGAAGCCGGCTTTGGCGCGCGGCGAGCTCCAGACGATCGGCGCGACGACGCTCGACGAGTACCGCAAGTACCTCGAGCGCGACGCAGCCCTCGAGCGGCGCTTCCAGCAGATTCGCGTCGACGAGCCGTCCGTGGACGACACAGTCGAGATCCTGCGCGGCCTGCGCGACCGGTACGAGGCGCACCACCGCTGCAAGATCTCCGACGACGCCCTGCGCGCGGCCGCGATCCTCGCCGACCGCTACATCCAGGACCGTCATTTGCCCGACAAGGCGATCGACCTCGTCGACGAGGCCGCTTCGCGGATGCGCATCAAGAACATGACCGCGCCGCCGCGCTACCGCGAGCTCGAGGACGAGATCACGAAGGTCCGGGGCGAGAAGGAGGACGCGATCGAGGCCCAGGAGTTCGAGAAGGCCGCATCGCTCCGCGACAAGGAGCGGAAGCTGACGCAGAAGAAGCGCGAGCTCGAGGACAGCTGGCACGCCGAGGAGGGGGAGGACCAGCCCCAGATCGGCGAGGAGGAGATCGCTGACATCGTCTCGATGTGGACGGGCATCCCGGTCTTCAAGCTGACCGAGGCCGAGTCGCAGAAGCTGATCCGCATGGAGGACGAGCTGCACAAGCGCGTGGTCGGCCAGCAGGAAGCGATCGTCGCCGTCTCCAAGTCGATCCGCCGCGCGCGGGCGGGAATCAAGGATCCCGAAGCGCCCGACCGGCTCGTTCATCTTCCTCGGCCCATCCGGCGTCGGGAAGACCGAGCTTGCGCGCACGCTCGCCGAGTTCCTGTTCGGCGACGAGGACGCGATGATCCAGGTCGACATGTCGGAGTACATGGAGAAGCACTCCGTGTCCCGGCTGGTTGGCTCGCCGCCCGGCTACATCGGCTACGACGAAGGCGGCCAGCTCACCGAGGCCGTCCGCCGCAAGCCGTACTCGGTCGTGCTCCTCGACGAGATCGAGAAGGCACACCCGGACGTCTTCAACATCCTGCTCCAGATCCTCGAGGACGGGAAGCTGACCGACGCCCAGGGGCGCAAAGTCGACTTCCGCAACACGATCGTGATCATGACGTCGAATATCGGCGCCGCGCAGATCTCCAAGAACCAGACGCTCGGCTTCTCGATCGGCGACGAGCAGGGGCTCTCGTACGACGAGATGAAGGAGCGCGTCATGGGCGAGCTCAAGAAGGTCTTCCGCCCCGAGCTCCTGAACCGCATCGACGAAGTGATCGTCTTCCACAAGCTCGCGAAGGAAGAGATCAAGGTGATCGTCGGGATGATGATGCAGCGGTTGCGTGACCAGATGGGAGAGCACGCGGCGGAGGTATCGCTCACCGACGAGGCCACGGACTTGCTCGTGAACAAGGGCTACGACCCGACCATGGGCGCCCGGCCGCTGCGCCGTGCGATCCAGCGCTTCATCGAGGATCCGCTCGCCGACTTCGTGCTCGGCCGCGAGCTGAAGCCCGGCTCGACGATCCTGGTCGACAAGAAGCGAGACAGCGAGGACGAGGTCGAGCTCACGATCATCCCGGGCGCCCCGCCCGAGGAGCCCGAGAAGGTCACCGTCCCGCCCGAGGAGCCGGCCGCCGAAGGCGACGACGACTCGGACGAGACCGCCGCGTAGCGTTCCGCTAGGCGCTGCATACTCCTCGTCCCTGAGAACGAGGGATTGGAAAAGTGCAATCACCCCTTAAGGTGAGATCGAAGGTCGCTTCGACCCACAAACGAGGAGAGGGGACTGCGGCAATGAGGGGGACTCGGGAGCGCGTGCTCGCGCACGCGAAAATGTCGACGTGTATGCTCAGCGTCGTGGTTGATTGCCGCGGCGCTGGCGCTGTCGTTCTTCGTGCTTACGGCATCGGCCGGGGCCGGGATCGCCGGGCCGAACAGCAGCGGGCTGGGGAGCCTCGATCGCCCGTCGGCGGTCTGCCCGGGACGGGCGACGCGCACAACGGACGAAATGGAAGGTTCAGGTCGGCGACTCGATGACAGGCGGCGATCAGGAGACGTCACCGATCCGAACCTCGCCGGCGCGACGGAGGCTGACGTCGTCATCAAGAGCTCCGCGCGCGGCAACGTCACGGTTCGCGGGACCAAGTCGGGGACCACGATCACGTTCTCGTGGAATGTGCCGTCGAGCGCCTGCGCGACGATGGTCGTCGCCTACGGGCCTGTGGGCTCGAACCCGAACGGGAACAACACGAACAATGACCTGATCCGGGTCCTGTTCAACCCGCCGGGCTCGACAGCGGTCGCCGGTTTCGCGGCCGTGGACGGTTCGGGGAACGTCATCGGCTGTGGTGGGCCGCCGCCACCGCCGCCACCGCCTCCACCGCCTCCGCCACCACCACCACCACCGCCACCTCCGCCACCTCCGCCACCTCCGCCACCTCCCCGCCACCTCCGCCGCCGCCTCCACCACCTCCGCCACCGCCTCCGCCTCCGCCACCTCCGCCACCACCTCCGCCGCCTACCGCCTCCGCCTCCTCCGCCACCGCCACCGCCACCGCCGGTGCCGCCGCCGCCACCACCACCGCCGCCTCCGCCTCCGCCTGCGCCAAAGGCCAAGAAGCTGAAGAAGTGCCCCAAGGGCACGAAGCGGGTCGGCAAGAAGTGCAAAAAGGTGAAGAAGGCCAAGAGGGCGAAGCCGATCAAGTTCGGAAAGCCGCCCTTCACCGGCTAACCCAAGACCTTTCCGTGAACGCGTCGCCCAGGGCACGTCCCCGGGCGACGCCGTTATCTAGCCGCTAGCCGGTGGCGCGTCGGGGTACCGCGGTAGGCCGTCGTCCGGTAGCTCGTCCCACGGCGCGCGGGAGTCGACGTACGAGTGGCGCATGGGGTGGACCTGCGGGTCGCCGTCCAGCGCGCCGAGGCGGATCGAGATCCTCTCGCCCTCGGGCCACTGGCCGCCGAACAGGCTTGACCCGCACTGGACGCAGAACGCCTTGACGGCCCCGCCCGGGTCGTAGACGCGGATCAGCTCCTCGCCTTCGAGCAGCCGGAACTGCTCGCGGGGGATGTGGCCGACCGTGAGCCCGAACGCGCCCGAATGCTTGCGGCAGCGCGAGCAGTGGCAGTGGATCGCGCGCGTGAACGGAAGCGTCACCTCGAACCTGACGCCTCCGCAGAGGCAGCTGCCGGCGACTGTCTCGGCCATTGCAGAAACTCTACGTAGGCTGAGCGGGTGCGGCGAGCGCTCACCAACCGGCCTGCTCTCGGCGTGCTCATCGGTGCGTTCGCGATCGCTTTCTCAGGGATCCTGTACCGGCTCTCCGAGGTCTCTCCGTCCACCGGCGCTTTCTGGCGCTGTGCCCTGGCCCTGCCTCCGCTCTGGCTCCTCGCGCGTCGCGAGGACAGCAAGCTCGGCCCGCGGCCCAAGCGTCTCAAGCGCGCGGCGTGGCTTGGAGGCGCGTTCTTTGCCGCCGACCTGATCCTGTGGCACTACTCGATCGAGTACGTCGGAGCCGGACTGGCGACGGTGCTCGGCAATACGCAGGTCGTGCTCGTCGGGCTCCTCGCTTGGCTGCTCTTTCGCGAACGGCCGGCGAGTAGCTCGCTGGTCGCGATTCCAATAGCGATGCTCGGGATCCTGCTCATCTCGGGCGTCCTCGAAAACGGTGCCTACGGGGAAAACCCCAAGCTGGGAGCCGTCTACGGCCTGCTCACCGGCATCGCGTACTCGGGGTTCCTGCTCGCGCTACGGAGAGGTTCCGGGGATCGCGGCCGGGTCGCTGGCCCGCTCTACGACGCGACGCTCGCGAGCGCGGTCTGCGTCGTCCCGATCGGGCTCGTGATCGGCGACCTCGACTTCACTCCGTCGGTGGAGGCCATGGCCTGGCTGATCGTCCTCGCCCTCAGCTCGCAGGTCGTCGGCTGGCTCCTGATCACGGTCTCGCTGGGACGGCTGCCCACGGCGAAGACGTCCGTGCTGCTGACCTTGCAGCCGCTCCTGGCCGTGCTCTTCGCCGCGTTGATCGTGGACGAGCGGCCCTCGCCGCTGCAGCTCGTCGGCGCGGCAGCGATCCTCTCCGGGCTCCTCATCGCCTCGATTGGTCGGCGGCCGCAACCGCTCGAGACAGTCCCCGAGCATTAGGCACGGTTTCGGCACAGTTGGCGTCGGACCGCGCTCGTAGACTCGACGGCATGGCAAAGACGGCCGCCCTCCACTTCTCCTGCTCCGATTGCGGGTACTCGACCGGTCGCTGGCTTGGGCGCTGTCCGAGTTGCGCGAGCTTCGGCACGCTCGTCGAGCAGGCACCGCCTGCCGCGAACGGCCAGGCCGAGGCGAAGCCGCTGCTCCGCCTCGCCGACGTGGAGGTCGACGACGCCGCACGGATTCCGACCGGCGTGTCGGAGCTCGATCGCGTGCTCGGCGGCGGGCTCGTTCCGGCTTCGCTCGTCCTCGTGGGCGGCGAGCCGGGCGTCGGCAAGTCGACGCTTCTGCTGATGGCGCTCGCCGCGATGTCACGCGAACGACGCGCGCTGCTCGTCACAGGCGAGGAGTCGATGGCGCAGGTGAAGCTTCGAGCTGCCCGGCTCGGCGGCGCCGAGCAGGTGGAGATCCTCGCCGAGACGAATCTGGAGACGGTCTGTGCGACGCTCGAGCGCGAGCGGCCTGACGTCTGCGTGATCGACTCGGTGCAGACGCTCTACTCGGCCGACATCGGCTCCGCGCCGGGCTCGGTCGGCCAGGTTCGCGAGGCTGCGGCTCGGTTGCTTCGGGTAGGCAAGGAGTCCGGCGTCGCGCTCTTCCTCGTCGGGCACGTCACCAAGGACGGGTCGGTCGCAGGCCCGCGCGTGCTCGAGCACCTCGTCGACTGCGTGCTCCAGTTCGAGGGCGATCGCTACCACGCGCACCGGGTGCTTCGGGCAGCGAAGAACCGCTTCGGCTCGACGAACGAGATCGGCGTCTTCGAGATGACTGGCACAGGGCTGCAGGGCGTCCCCGACCCTTCCGCGGTCTTCGGGCAGAGCGACGGCGAGGTGGGGGCGGCTGTCGCGTGCGCACTCGAAGGCACACGGCCGCTCCTGCTCGAGATCCAGGCGCTCGTGTCTCCCAGCGACCTCGCCATGCCACGCCGGGTCGCCACCGGGGTCGACCCGAAGCGGCTCGCGATGATCGTCGCCGTCCTCTCCCGGCATGCCGGGCTCTCTCTCGGCCAGGCCGACGTCTTCGTGAACGTCGCCGGCGGACTGCGGATCGACGAGCCCGGCGCCGACCTCACAGTCGCCCTCGCCATCGCCTCTGCGGCTCGGGGCGAGGCACTCCGCTCCGGCACCGCATCGTTCGGCGAGATCGGGCTTACGGGCCGGTTGCGACCGGCAACCCAGGCCGAGCGCCGGGCGCAGGAGTGCGCGAAGCTCGGCTTGAGCTCGGTGCTGGTACCCGCCGGCACAGAAGCACGGGCAAAGATCGAGCTCGTGCAGGCGGACACACTCCGTAGCGCGGTTTCCGAAGCCCTGGTGAAGGCCAAAATTCAGGCTGCGTAGCCTCTCTGAGCAGGGCTTTTTCGGGAAAAGCTGCGAAAAAGTGGCTTTTTCCAGCTACTTTTGATATCCTAGATCTCGTTCGCCGGCAGTGTCCAGCTGCCGGCGGCTTGGCGAAATCAGACGGAATTGGGAGGTCGGGCTTGTACAAGGTCGGCGACAAGGTCGTATATCCGCATCACGGAGCGGGCACCGTGGTCAAAAAGGACAAGCGGAAAGTGCTCGGTGAGGAGCGCGAATACCTCACGATTCAGATCCTCCATAACGACATGACGGTCAATGTGCCGACCGAGAACGCCGACCGGGTCGGCCTCCGGAAAGTCATCGACGAGACCACTGTCGAGCAGGTGCTGAAGGCGCTGCGGGGCAGCGGCACCGTGATGCCGAAGAACTGGAACCGCCGCTTCAAGCACAACCGCGACAAGATGAAGACAGGCGACATCTTCGAGCTCGCCGAGGTCGTGCGGAATCTGTCGCTGCGAGATCACGAGAAGGGCCTCTCCACCGGCGAGAAGCAGATGTTCGTCAAGGCCAAGAAGATCCTCGTCTCCGAGCTCATGTACGCGAAGGGCATGGACGAGGAAGAGGCCGCGGAGTGGCTCGACGACATTCTCGCGGGCGTGGGCGCGCCGAAGCGCAAGACCGCCACGAAAGAGAAGGTCGCGGCGAAGGCGTAAGCAGTAGCGTTCCTCGCCCGTGAGCGTCTGGGCGATCTTGGCTGCAGCAGGAAAAGGTGACCGCCTTGGGCTGGACCGGCCCAAGGCGTTCGCGCCGTTGAACGACCGGCCGCTAATCGCCGAATCCCTCGAGCGCCTCGACGCCTCGGACTGGATCGAGGGGATCGTGGTCGCGGCGCCGCCGGAGTGGGAGGAGCCGTGCATCCTCGTCGCCGAGGAGGTCGCGGCCGGCAAGGTCGCAGCGACGGTCACCGGCGGCGAGAGCCGAAGCGAGTCGGTGCGGGCCGCCCTGGCCGAGGTGCCCGAGGAGGCGACGGTCGTGCTCGTGCACGACGCTGCGCGCCCGCTCGTCACCGAGGAGGTGATCGAGCGAGTGATCACGGGCCTGGACGATGGATGGGACGGGGCAGTTCCGGCCCTCCCGATCGCGGATGCGGTGAAGCGAGTCGAGGGCGAGGCCGTCGTGGAGACTCTCGACCGCGAAGGGCTGGTCACGGCGCAGACGCCGCAGGCGTTCGTCGCCTCGGCGCTCCGAGATGCCCTCGCCGACGAGACTTTGCAACAGACTGTTGCTAAGTCTCCGGACTGCGCGAGCCTCGTCGAGGCTCGCGGGGGTCGAGTCCGGTTCGTCCGAGGCGATCCGCGCTTGCTCAAGGTGACCGATGCCGCAGACCTCGAGCTCGTCGCAAGCTGGCTATGAGCGACCTTCGGATCGGCCTCGGTGTCGACGCGCACCGCTTTGCGGAGGGAATCCCGCTCGTGCTCGCAGGCGTCGACTTTCCCGGCGAGCCGGGCCTCGCAGGCCACTCCGACGGCGACGTCGTCGCACACGCCCTCATCGACGCGATCCTCGGCGCAGCAGGGAGCGGGGACATCGGCGAGCTCTTCCCGTCGGCCGACCCGCAATGGCTCGACGCCTCCTCGATCCGCCTGCTCCAGCGGAGCTACGAGGTCGTCCGGGCGGCCGGCTTCGAGCTCGTCAACGCCGACTGCGTCCTGATCGGCGAGCAGCCGCAAGATCGCGAGCGTCCGCGTCGCGATGGGCGCCCGACTTGCAGGTGCGATGGGCGTTGACGTCGACCGTGTCACGGTGCGGGCAACGACTACCGACGGCCTCGGCTTCACCGGCCGCGGCGAGGGTCTCGCCGCCCAAGCGGTTGCGCTTCTTCGTAAGCCGACATGAACTTCGTCCGGTATGCAGATCGGCCAGACCTGCGGGAGATTCGCTACGAACACCTGTCGCTCCGCACCTTCCCTGAGTACATGCACAACAACGCCCCGGGAGCGAAGTACTGGAGCTCGTTGTACGAGGTGCACCCGGACTTTCAGCTCGCCCTGCTGGACGGCGACGAGCTCGTGGCCGAGTTGCACTCTCTGCCGGCGGCCTGGGACGGCTCGCTGGAAGACCTGCCGCCCGGTTGGGACGACATCTTCCCGCGCGCGTACGAGAGCGGCCGGGAGCCGGACGCACTGTTCGCGCTCGCGATTTCGGTACTGCCCGAGCGCCAGGGGCAGCGGCTCTCGAGCGTCGTGCTGAACGAGATGCGCTCGGCGGCTCGCAACGCCGGCCTCCGGGAACTGGCAGCTCCCGTGCGCCCGACGCTGAAGACTCAGTACCCGCTGATCCCGATCGAGCGCTACATGGAGTGGCGCCGCGAGGACGGCTCGCACTTCGACCCCTGGCTCAGGCTGCATGAGCGGGTCGGCGGCAAGATCGTCGCGCCCTCGCCGGTGTCGATGACGATCGAGGGCCCGGTCTCGGACTGGGAGGAGTGGACGGGAGTCTGGATGCCCGAGGACGGCGACTACCTGATCCCTGGGGGGCTAGCTCCGGTCGAGGTCCGGGACGGACACGGACGGCACATCGAGCCGAACGTCTGGGTCGTGCACCAGGTCTAGCTAACGGGGAGGCGAGCGCGGCCGCGCGAGACCTCGACCAGACCGTCGGCCGCGAGCGACTCGAGAACATCCGGCTCGAGCTCCGCGGCTCGAAGCTCCCCCGAGGCGACCAGCCTCAGAGTGCGGGCGCGCCGTTGGCGGAACGAGCCTTCGAACGGGCTCTGCTTGCGGAGGGGCTCGTAGCGGCGGCCTCGCGAGGGACACCGCTCGGCGAGTGGGCAGGCCGCGCAGCGCGGGACCCGCGCGAGGCAGATGGTCGCGCCGAGGTCCATGAGCGCGTGGGCACTCGCCGGCCCGAATGTCCCGCTCGTCCGCTCGATGACGCGACGAACGTTTGTGTCGACCGGAAGCACCGGCGATTCGTGCGCGAACCGAGCGACTGCGTCGGCCGTGTAGCGGCCGACTCCGGGGAGCTCGGTGAGATCGGCCGGCCATCCCTCGGCGGCGATCCGGCGCGCGGCGCGGTGCAGGTTGAGCGCCCGCCGGTTGTAGCCGAGGCCCTGCCACTCGCGGATGACGTCGCCCGGGCTCGCCGCGGCGAGTGCCTCAACTGTCGGCCAGCGCTCGAGGAAGGCGAGATAGCGGGGGACGACGCGGGCAACCTGCGTCTGCTGAAGCATGACCTCCGAGACGAGGATGGCGTACGGGTCGCGGGTTCGCCGCCAGGGCAGATCGCGGCCGTGCTCGCCGAACCACTCGAGCAGCGCCTTCTCCACTAGTGAACGACGCGGATGTTGAACGTCGGGCTGCCGACGACTCCCATCAGCCTCAGCCAGATCGGCAGGTACATCTCCATCGCGCGGGCGCCGGTGATGTCGCCGAGGTCGTGGATCCGGTCGGCCGGCCAGCCGAAGCTGTGAAGAATCCCGGACGTCACCTGCGCCTTCGCATCCTCGTCGTTTCCGCAGATGAAGAGATCGTGCTCGTCGGGCACGCTTCCCGGGTCGACCATGACGCTGGCGTTCACCATGTTCAGCGTCTTGACGACCTTGGTCTCCGGGAACGCCCGCTGGATCTGCTCGCCGAGGCTGTCGTCGTTGCACACCGAGAGCGTCGGCGGCATGCCCTTTGAGAAGTCGAGCGCGTTGGCGACATCGACGAGGACCTTGCCGGCGAGGTTCTCGGTGCCTGCAGCGCCGAGCGCCTCGAGCGAGGCGGTTCCCGCTGTGCAGTTGAAGACCAGCTCGCCGTGAGCGGCCGCATCAGCGAACGCCACGGCGTCCTCGCCGGCCGACCGAGAGCCGATTTGCACGTCGTGCCCCAGTTCGCGCAGCTTGGTCGCGATCGTCTTCCCGACCGTTCCGGTTCCAAGCACACCGATTTTCATCGCTCCTCCTCTCGACTCTACGATCACAGGATGGCGCCGCTGCGTGACGCACAGCTCACTGAAGCGACACTACTGGCACGGCTGCAGGAGCGCGCCTCGGTCGCGGCCTTCGCGCACGTCTTTCCACCCGAGCGATTTCCGTTTCCGCGGGAAGCAGTATTCGAGCGTTGGGCGCAGGCTCTCGAGGATCCAGCGGCGTCGGTGATGGTCGCCGAGCGAGCCGAGGAACCCGTCGGAGTCGTCCTCGTGCGTCCCGAGTGGCTCGAGGGGCTCTACGTCGTGCCGGAGTGGTGGGGGAAGGGCGTCGCGGCGGAGCTTCACGATCGTGCGCTCGAGATCGTGCGCGAGCTCGGTTCGACGCGCTTTCACCTCTGGGTTCTCGAAGCCAACGCGCGGGCAAGGCATTTTTACGAACGACGCGGCTGGCAGGAAAACGGGCAGACCCGCGTGGTGCCGTTTCCGCCCAACCCGCTCGACGTCGGGTACACCCTCGACTTCTAGACTGGGCAAACCGTGACCAGAGTCCGCTTCGCACCCAGCCCGACCGGCTCGCTGCACGTCGGCAATGCCCTGAGCGCGGTCGCGAACCGCGATTTCGGGGACTGGATGCTGCTGCGGATCGACGACACGGATGCCGCCCGCAACATTCCCGGCGGAGAGGAAGAGCTTCTTCGTGACCTTGAGTGGTTGGAGATCGCCTGGGACGAGGGCCCGGTGCGCCAGAGCGAGCGCCAGGACATCTATCGAGCCGCCGCCGAGACTTTGCAACAGACTGTTGCTAAGTCCGACGAGGGCGGCGCTGTCATGTTCGGAACCGTCACGCTGCTTCGGCCCGATGGCACTGCGACCTACCAACTGGCCAGTGTCGTCGACGACGTCGAGTTCGGGATCACGCACGTCATTCGCGGTAACGACCACCGCCCGAACGAGCAGTTGCACCGCGAGCTGACCGAGGCCTTGGGCGCAACGCCTCCGGAGTACGTCCACCACGGATTGATCCTCGGCGAGGACGGGCGGAAGCTCTCGAAGCGGGAGTTCGGCGCGACCGTCGCCTCTCTGCGCGAGGCGGGAATCCCGGCCGTGGCCGTGCGGGGCTACCTGGACGAGTTGGGGATCCCCAAGCACGACGTGCACTACGACCTCTCGCGGATCCGCCGTCTTGCGATCGAGGCGATCGGTGCGATGTCCGACGAGGCGCTGGCGGCGGCGGCCGAAGCTCCACTCGAGGTCGTCCCGGCGCTCCGCGGGGCGCGCGACCTCGTCGAGGCGCGCGAGTACGCGCGGCAGGTGCTCGAGCCGGAGCCGGTCTCGCTCGGGGAGGAGGCAAGGCTGACGCTCGAGCGCTTCAGGGAGCTGCGGTCTAACGGCGGCGAGGCGAAGGAGATCGTCCGCGAGCTGAAGGCCGTCGGCGGGAACCTGAAGGCGTTGC
Organism: uncultured Actinomycetes bacterium; assembly: GCA_963827725.1. GTDB lineage: Bacteria > Actinomycetota > Thermoleophilia > Gaiellales > Gaiellaceae > VAXT01. Next base: position 713,294 of record CAWHBM010000001.1, read on the forward strand.
GGCTCGCGCTGACCGGCCGGGAGCGCGGTCCCGAGCTCTGGGCGATCGTCGCCGCACTGCCTCGGGAAGAGGCATTGCGGAGGGTCGATGCGGCTCTATAACACCGCGACGCGGGCGCTCGAGGAGCTGCCGCAGCCGGAGGAGGGCCGGATCGGGATGTACTTCTGCGGCGCGACCGTCTACGCGCGCGCGCACGTTGGGAATGCGCGCCCCTTCGTGATCGGCATGTGGCTGCGCGCGTGGCTGCGCGAGCTCGGATACGAGGCGACGCTCGTCCACAACATCACCGACATCAACGACAAGATCTACGCCGCGGCACCCGGTCGGAGCGCTGAGCTCGCCGAGGAGGCCTCGCAGTGGTACATCGAGGACACGGGCGACCTCGGCCTCGGCCAGCCCGACCACGTGCCGAAGGCGACCGAGACGATCGACGAGATCGTCGCGCTGATCGAGGAGCTCGTCGAGCGCGATCTTGCGTACGAGGCTGGTGGCGACGTCTACTACCGCGTCGGGCGCTTTCCCGACTACGGCCGGCTCTCGGGGCGTCACGACGACGAGTCCGCGATGCGGAATCCGTCGGAAGAGGAAGAGCAGAGCGCTCTCAAACAAGATCCCCGCGACTTCGCGCTCTGGAAGGCGCACAAAGAGGGCGAGGACACGTCGTGGGAATCCCCGTGGGGGCGGGGACGGCCCGGCTGGCACATCGAGTGCTCGGCGATGGCCGAGAAGTTCCTCGGCCCGGTCTTCGAGATCCACGGGGGAGGGCTCGACCTCGTCTTTCCGCACCACGAGAACGAGGTCGCCCAGTCGCGGGGCGCCGGGCGGGAGTTCGCTCGGATCTGGATGCACAACGGGATGCTCCAATTCACGGGCGAGAAGATGTCCAAGTCCGTCGGGAACTTCGTGACGCTGCGGGATGCAATCGACGAGTGGGGCGCCGAGACGCTGCTGATGCTCTTCCTCGGCGCTCACTGGCGTAAGCCGATGGACTACTCCGACGAGACGCTTGCGGCGGTGAAGGCGCGGGCAGAGGGGTTCCGCGAGGTGTTCCGCAATCCCTCCGAGCCGGGAGGCTCCTGGGACGACTTGGTCGGAGCGCTCAAGGACGACTTCAACACCCCGGAGGCGCTTGCCGTCATGCACGAATGGCGCGATCACGATCTGTTGCGCCGCGGCCTCGAGCTGTTCGGGCTCGGCTCGCTCGCCGAGGAGGAAGCCGCTCCCGATGAGTTGCACGGCCTTGCGCGGCAACGTACAGAGGTCCGGGCAGGCGGCGACTACGACGAGGCCGACCGGCTTCGCCAGGAGATCGAAGACGCCGGCTGGGAGGTGCGGGACGTTGCCGGCGAGCCGGGATATCAACTCGTCCCAAAACGGTGACCGCAGCCGCGGAGCAGATCTACGGTCGGCGCGCCGTGCGCGAAGCCCTTCGGGGCCGACGCGACGTGCTCGAGGTCTGGGCGAGCGAGCGGGCAGTTGCCGCAGAGCCGTGGCTCTCCGACGGTGGGCCTCGTGTGCACGTAAAGCCCGAGCGCGAGCTGACCGACGCCGCGGGCACCCGCGACCACCAGGGCGTAGTCGCGCGGGTCGAGCCGTACCGGTACGCGGACGCGTTCGAGCTTGCGGCCGAGCCGAGCCCGTTGCTCGTCTGCCTCGACCGCGTGACGGATCCGCACAACCTCGGGGCCGTGTGCCGGAGCGCCGATGGAGCGGGCGCGACGGGCGTGATCGTCCCGGCCCACGGGTCGGCCCGGGTGACGCCGGCGGTTTGCCGCTCCTCGGCAGGAGCAGTCGAGCACGTCAGGGTCGCGGTCGTGCCGAACCTCGCCCGCTACCTCGAACAGGTGAAGGGCCCGGACCTCTGGGTGTACGGCGCGGCGGGCGAGTCGGGCAAGCCGATGTGGGAGACCGACCTCACGGGCGGCGCGGCCTTCGTCTTCGGCGCTGAGGGCCGCGGGCTACGGCCCCTGGTGCGCCGCACCTGCGACGAGCTCGTCTCGATTCCGCTCGCCGGCAGCGTCGAGTCACTGAACGTGAGCGTCGCCGCGGCCGTCCTGCTCTACGAGGCTCGAAGGCAGCGCAACGGTGCCTGAGCCCACGCTCTACCTCTTCGACGGGTTCAACCTCCTGCACCTGGGTGGCTTCGAGGACTCGCGGGAGCTGACCGACAAGCTCGCAAGCTTCGTCGCGGAGAAGGGCGCGCGGGGGGTGCTCGTCTTCGACGGAAGTGGGGAGGACCTGAGCTATGGGCCGCTCGAGGTCCGCTTCGCCGAGGACGCCGACACGTTGCTCGAAAGACTCGCGGCAGAAAATCGCGACCAGGAGCGGGTCTGCCTCGTCTCGTCCGACTCGGCCGTGCGTGGAACCTCGGGCCAGCAGGTGATGAAGCTCTCCTCGGCGACGTTCACGCGCGACTTTGCGCTGGAGACCCACGCGGAGGGGAAGCCGATGCGTGTCGAGGACATGCTCGACCCCGAAACCAGGGAACGGCTCGAGCAGCTGCGCCGCGGTCAAGGTCCATAAGAAACGGGACCTTTGCAGTTTTCTTGTAATTCCTTGCGATAGTTGCTATCTTCGCGCTAGCGAAAGGGTGAGATTGCAAGCGCTCACCCAGACCCCTCTCACATATGGCAGCAGCCGCCCGTCCAGCCCCCGCACTCCGCCGACAACAGAAGGCGGAGCGAGAGCTCGCGGATTTGCAGCTCGTAGTCAGGGCGCGGAACGGTGACGACGGAGCGATGGATCAGCTCATCCGCCGCTACACCGGCTTCGTTCGGCTGAAGGCGAGCTCGTACTTCCTGGCCGGCGGCGACGGCGAGGATCTCGTGCAGGAAGGGCTGATCGGGCTCTACAAAGCGGTCCGCGACTTCCGGCACGACAAGGAGACCTCGTTCCGCTCTTTCGCCGAGCTCTGCGTGACCCGGCAGATCATCACGGCGATCAAGACAGCCACGCGTTTCAAGCACGCTCCGCTGAACACCTACGTCTCGTTCAGCCATACCCCGGCAGGACAGGACGGCGACGGCGAGTGCACGCTCGGCGACGCGCTACCGGGGTCGCCCGTGAACGACCCGGCCGTCTGCGTGATCTCGACCGAGGAGCTGCAGAGCCTCGTCTTCTGCCTCGGCTCGGGCCTGTCGAAGCTCGAAGCCGATGCGCTGCGGCTCTACCTGGAAGGCGAGTCGTACGAGGACATGGCAGTGATCCTCGGCTGTGACACGAAGACGATCGACAACGCCCTCCAGCGGGTCAAGCGGAAGATCTACACGCACCAGCGCTCGCGCCAGGTTCTTCAGTAGCGGCGGCTACGATTCGGGTGCAGGCCGGAGTAGCTCAGGGGTAGAGCACCGCTTTTGTAAACCGCGGGCCGGGGGTTCGAATCCCTCCTCCGGCTCCTCGACTAGCTACGATGCGCGTGGCGCCTCCGGGTGCCGTCTCATGACGGATCGCTGACCGACACAGGAATTCCCGCGCAGAGCCGCAGGCTCTGCCATTCGGTCAGGAGGTCCCTCGATGCACCAGCAGGGCGGCACGCTTGCCGCAAACGACATCACAATTCACCGCGGCGCGGACGCGATTCTCGAGCGCGTGTCGCTCGCGGTCACGCCCGGCAGCCGGATCGGCGTCGTCGGGCCGAACGGTCGCGGCAAGACCACGCTCCTGCGTGCGCTCGCGGGGCTCGAGCCCCTCGACCGCGGCTCGATCACCCGTAACCCGCCGGGGCTGCGCGTCGGCTATCTCCCGCAGGAGCGCGACCTCGCGCCCGAGGAGACGCTTGGCTCCTACCTCGCGCGCCGCACCGGCGTGGGGGAGGTCGAGGCGAAGCTCGCGGCCCTCGAGACCGCGCTCGATAGCGATCCGACCGCTGCGGAAGCGCACGCGCGAGGCGCTCGAGCGCTTCCTCGCACTCGGCGGGGCCGACTTCGAAGCGCGCGCTCGCGGCGTGCTCGCAGAGGTCGGCCTCCAGGCGTCAGCTCGACCGGCCCGCGGGCGCGCTCTCCGGCGGCGAGAAGGGCCGGCGGCGCTCGCCTCGATCCTGCTCGCGCGGTTCGACGTCTTCCTGCTCGACGAGCCGACGAACGACCTCGACTTCGCCGGGCTCGAGCTGCTCGAGCGCTTCCTGCACGGAGTCCAGGGCGGCGTCGTGCTCGTCTCCCACGACCGCGCCCTGCTCGACCGGACGGTGAATCGAATCGCCGAGCTCGAGTCGGGCACGCAGCGGATGCACCTCTATTCGGGCGGCTGGGGCGAGTACGAGGCGGCGCGGGAGCACGCGCGCGCAGGGCACGAGCGCGAGTTTGCGCACTGGGCCGAGGAGCGAGGGCGATTCACGAGGCTCCACCGAGACCGCCGCGAGCAGGCCCGTGTCGGCGGGAAGCAGGCAAACCGCCGCGGGACGCATGCGCTGATGTCGAAGACGCGCGCGGCGGCGCGCCGGCTCGACTGGCTCGAGCGCGACCGGGTCGAGAAGCCCTGGCAGCCGTGGGAGCTGCAGCTCGACCTCGCACCGGAAGGGCGCTCGGGCGATCTCGTCGTCTCCCTCGAAGGCGCAGTGTTGGAGCGGGGCTCGTTCCGACTCGGGCCGATCGACGTGAACGTCGGGTGGGGAGAGCGAATCTCGATCGCCGGCCCGAACGGAAGCGGGAAGACGACGCTCCTGGACGGGCTGGTCGGGCGACTGACCGCTCACAGCCGGGACGCGGCGTGTCGGCCCCTCGGTCGTCTTCGGCGAGATCGGCCAGGGGCGAGCGCTCTTCCCGCCGGACGAGCCCATCCTCGGGTCGTTCTGCGTTGCAGCCGGGATTCCGGAAGGCGAGGTCCGGACGCTCCTGGCGAAGTTCGATCTCTACGCAGACCACGTCCTTCGGCCGGCCGGAAGCCTCTCCCCCGGTGAGCGAACGCGGGCGGAACTCGCGGTTCAGGCCGCCTGCGGGGCGGGTTGTCTCGTCCTCGACGAGCCCACGAACCACCTCGACCTACCGGCCGTCGAGGAGCTCGAGCGGGCACTCAGCGTGTACGACGGGACGCTCATCCTCGTCACCCACGATCGCCGGTTCCTCGAGGGAGTGGGCGTGACGAGGGTCGTCGAGCTCAGCCCGACAGCGCCTGCTCGAGATCGGCCCAGAGCTCCTCGACGTCCTCCAGGCCGACGCTGAGGCGAAGCAGGCCCTCGGGCACGCGGTCGCCCTCCCAGCGGTAGCGCGATTCCATCGTCGAGGCCACCCCGCCGAGGCTGGTCGCGTTCGTGATCACCCTCGTCGAGGTCTCGACCCGCCGTGCGTCGGGGACGTCGAACGAGAGGAGGCCGCCGAAGCCCGGGTAGCGAACCGTCTCGACCACCGGGTGCGCTTCGAGCCTGCGGGCGAGCTCAGCGGCCGTCTCGGTCTGGCGTCGGACGCGAACCTCGAGGGTCTTCAGGCCGCGGAGGAGGAGCCACGCCGGGTCGGGCGCGGCAACGATCCCTGACCGGCTCCGAAACTCGCGCAGGCGGGCCGCCGTCTCCGGATCGCGGCAGACGACGGCGCCGAGGAGCACGTCCGAATGGCCGCTCAGGTACTTCGTCGCGCTGTGCAGCACGAGGTCGGCGCCGTGCTCCAGTGGGCGGAGGTGAATCGGCGTCGCCGCGGTCGCATCCACGAGGACCGGCGCCGGGTGGGCTGCGGCGGCCTCGAGGTCGGGCATCGTCAGGAACGGGTTGGACGGAGCCTCGAGCCAGACGAGCTCGACGCCGTCGGGCGGCGGTCCGGTCTGGTCGAACTCCACGTGCTTGAGGCCCCAGCGCTCCAGCTCGCGGAACAGAGTCGGGGTTCCGTAGTAGCAGCCCTCGGCGACCGCGACCGTGTTGCCCGGCTCGAGCAGCGCCAGGACGACCGCAGTCGTCGCTCCTGCTCCGGACGAGAAGAGCAGAGCCTCGCCACCCTCGAGCTCGCCGAGAACAGCTTCGGCGGCGGCGCCGGTCGGATGGGCATACCGCTGGTAGTAGAACTCGCCCAGCTCCCCGTCCTCGTACGGCCAGAGCGTCGAGCGGTCGAGCGGCGGAAGTCCCACGTCCCCGACTGTACTAGTCTCCTTCGCCGTGGCCGGGACCGACGAATCGACCCAGGGCAAGCTCGAGCGGCTCGAGAAGCTGCGCGACGAGGCGGAGCATCCCGCCAGCGAAAAGGCAGTCGCGCGGCAGCACGAGCAGGGCAAGATGCTGGCCCACGAGCGGGTCGAGAAGCTGCTCGACAAGGGCTCGTTCGTCGAGCTCGACCGCTTCGTCCGCCATCGCAACCCGCTCTTCGGGATGATGGATCGGCGTCCCTACGGCGACGCGGTCGTGACGGGTTACGGGACGATCTTCGGCCGCAAGGTCTTCGTCTTCTCGCAGGACTTCACGATCTTCGGCGGCAGCCTCTCCGAGGCCTTCGCCGAGAAGATCTGCAAGGTCATGGATCTCGCCGCGAAGTACGGCTGCCCGGTGATCGGGATCAACGACTCGGGCGGCGCGCGGATCCAGGAGGGCGTCGTCTCGCTCGCCGGCTACGCGGAGATCTTCTGGCGCAACGTTCAGGCGTCGGGCGTGATCCCGCAGATCAGCCTCGTGATGGGGCCGACCGCCGGTGGGGCCGTCTACTCGCCCGCGATGACCGACTTCGTGCTCATGGTCGAGGGGACGTCGTACATGTTCATCACGGGGCCCGACGTGGTGAAAACGGTGACCGGCGAGGAGGTCAGCTTCGAGGAGCTGGGCGGCGCCGCGACCCATGCTGGGAAGTCCGGGGTCGCGCATTTCATGTCTCCGAACGAGGAGGCCTGTCTCGAGGACGCCCGCTACCTGCTCTCGTTTCTGCCCCAGAACAACCTCGACCCGCCGCCGTACTCGGAGCCCTCTGACCCGATCGACCGAGCAGATGCCGAGCTCGACTCCCTGATCCCGGACAATCCGAACAAGCCGTACGACATGAAGGACATCGTCCGGCGCGTCGTCGACGACGGCGAGTTCTTCGAGGTGCACGAGCGCTTTGCCGAGAACATCGTTTGCGGCTTCGCGCGGCTCGGTGGGCACTCGGTCGGCGTCGTCGGGAACCAGCCGAAGGCGCTCGCGGGCGTGCTCGACATCGACTCGTCCGTGAAGGCAGCGCGGTTCGTGCGCACGTGCGACGCGTTCAACATCCCGCTCGTTACCTTCGTCGACGTGCCGGGATTCCTGCCTGGTACCGCACAGGAGTGGGGCGGGATCATCCGTCACGGCGCCAAGCTCTTGTACGCCTACTGCGAGGCGACAGTGCCGAAGCTCGCCGTGATCACGCGCAAGGCGTACGGGGGCGCGTACGACGTCATGAGCTCCAAGCACATTCGGGCCGATTTCAACTTCGCGTGGCCGACGGCGGAGGTCGCGGTGATGGGCCCGGAGGGCGCGGTCAACATCGTCTTCCGGAAGGAGCTCGAGGAGGCGGCCGACGCCGAGTCGCGCCGGGAGGAGCTCGTCGCCGACTACCGCGAGCAGTTTGCAAACCCGTACGTCGCAGCCGAGCGTGGTTATGTCGACGAGGTGATCGAGCCGCGGCGGACGAGGGCAGTGCTGATCGACGCCCTTCTGACCTCGCTCACGAAGCGCGAGCCGAGGCCGCGCCGTAAGCACGGAAACATCCCGCTTTAGATCGAGCCGCACTCTTAAAGCGGTACAGCCAACCTCCTCCCCGGTGCGATCGTAACTGGGAATTTCGCACTCATGGGTGACAGAATCGGGTCGAGTCTGTGCCCCGCGCGAGGCCTGTGCTCGCGCCGCAAACGAGCCGCAAGCTGGACTAGATGAAGGCTACGAGGCGATCGCCTCGGCTACGAGCTCGTCGTCCAGGGCCGGGCGGAGCTCCTCGGCCAGCGCGCTGACGACGTCGGGGTCGAACTGGGTGCCCGCGCAGCGCTCGAGTTCCGCGAGCGCATCAACCTGCGTCAATCGGCCTCGGTAGACCCGGTCGGAGGTCATTGCGTCGTAGGCGTCGACGACGAAGATGATCCGCGCGCCGAGCGGGATCTCCGGGCCGGGCAGGCGGTCGGGGTATCCGGTCCCGTCCCAGCGCTCGTGGTGGTGGAGGATCCACTCTGCAACGGGGTCGATGCCGAGGCTGTCAAGCATCCGGAAGCCGATCTGCGGATGGCGCTCGAGCACCAGCCGCTCGGGCCCGGTGAGAGGGCCCGGCTTGCGGAGGATCTCCTCGGGAATCGCAAGCTTGCCGAGATCGTGCAGGCTGCCGGCGAGGCGGGAGAGCTCGATCTGCTCCTGGTCGAGGCCGAGACGCTCGGCAACACGCGCGGCGAGGTCGGCGACTCGTGCGGAATGACTGCCCGTGTACGTGTCTCTGAGGTCGACCGCCTTGGCGAGGCTCGCCGCCGCGCGGAACCGAGCGGCGCGATCCGGGCCTACCGCGAGCCTTCTCAGCTCGGCCAGCTCGACGACGTCCGGCCGGTAGACGTGGACCCGATTCTTTCCGTTTTCCTTCGCCCAGTAGAGGGCGCTGTCCGCCAACCGAATCAGCTCACCCCGGTCTGGCGCCTGCCGGGGGAACGTGGCGATACCCGCAGAGACGGTGACCGAGCCCATGTGGTCGAGCCGGAGAGCCGCAATTCGCGCGAGAATCGCAGTTGTGGCCTCGACCGCCTCGGTCTCAGCGTAGTCGGGCAGCAGGAGTGCAAACTCGTCGCCGCCCAGCCGGAACGCCTCGCCGTTCTGACGGAGCGTGGTGGCGAGCTGCGAAAGGACGTCGTCGCCTGCGGGATGGCCGAAGAGGTCGTTGACGCGCTTGAAGTCGTCCACGTCCACGAGGCAAAGGCTGAAGGGGCGGTCGTTTCGCTCCGCGTCGAGCAGTTCGCGCTCTAGCCGGTCGTGGAAGTGCCGGTGGTTGCCGAGCCCGGTGAGCGGGTCGGTCAGCGCGAGCTTCATTGCCCGGAGCGCCCGGTAGGTCGAGCGCTGGTAGAGGGCGATCGCGAGCAGCGGGCCGACGAGAGCCGCGGAAAGCAGCGGCGAGCGCTGCCAGAGCACGACGAGCACGAGTGCCGCCGAGGCCATCAGCGCAAAGATCATGATCGTCCACCGAACGCTTGCCTTGATCAGTTCGAAGAACGGTCGTCGCGACGTGACTGCGACGACGAGGGAGATCAGCACGAGGTTGAGCCCGTACTGGGTGGATGCCGACACGCCGACCTTCGCGATCAGGGCGTCGGTCCCGTCTCCCGGGATGAAGCTGACGAGGAGGCCGCCGCACGCCGCCGCGCATGCGAACACGGAGCCGTTGTAGGCGATGCGGATCAGAGGCCGGTGCTCGGTCAGCTGGATGAGGACGGGCGCCGCGAACGCGACGAGGACGCCGGCTGCCCAGCCGAAGAGCACGATCGCACTCGCCGCGAACACGAACGAGAGCGAGACGCCCCCGCTGTTCGGCCCCTCGATCGGAACCGGGTAGCGGCTCGCAAGCGTCGAGGCCGCGAGGAGCGCCGCCACGCCCAGGAGCGAGGACGCGCTGTGCTCTCCGGTCGCGAAGGAGTACCCCGCGAAGAGCACGGACACGAGTCCGACAAGGCAGATCGGCGCAACGATCGGCGCCAGGCGCTGTGGCATCTTCGCTCCCCCCTCAGCCCCGGCCCGCTACCACTCCCAGTTGAAGTGGACGTTGAATTCGATGGCACCGGCCAACAGGCCGATGACAACGACGACGAGCATCAGAACGAACAGTCGTGGTCTCCACTCAAGCACGTTTGCTTCCCTCCCAGAGTCGAAGTGCGGACAGCGATTGTCACCCGCGCACCAGCCCAAACCATCACCCTTTCGGGTGAACGTGATCTACCCCGTTAAGTGGCTGCTCTGCGGGCGTTTACAGGCCGGCTTCGGCCAGCGGCCGGCGGCCCCAGGAGAGCCGGTCGTCGTACCAGCCTGCGAGCGGCGCTAGTGCGACGCCGTACCGCGACGAGTGGATCAGCCAGCCGTTGCCGAGATAGATCGCCATGTGGTCGACCTGCGCGGGCCTGGCACCGCGGCCACCGAAGAAGAGGAGATCGGCAGGCGCGAGCCGGGCGGGCTTGATCCGCCTCGGGCGCGGCACCTCACCGGCCATCGCGGCAGCGGTTCGACCGCGCAACGTGTTCGAAAGCCTTGGGGCGCCGGGGTAGGACTGGAGCTTGTAGACCCGCCACGCGAATCCGGAGCAGTCGAAGCCACCGCGAGGCTGAAGGCCGAAGGGTGACGCCGGCCACTCGCTTTCGCCGCCCCAGATGTAGGGGAAGCCGATGAAGCCGACCGCGGTCGTGAGCACACGCCTCTGCCACGGCGTCAGGGTCGGGATCTCGAACGCCTCCGCTGCCTCCTCCACGTTCTCCCGGTCCCATTCGGACAGGCGCAGGATCTGCGCGACGGAGTAGGCGACTTCGGCGCGCGGTGCGGGATCCGAAGGGAGCCGCTCGAGGTCGTCCTGGCCTGTCGGGTGATTCGTGCGCAGGCCCAGCAGGCGTGCGACGACCTCGGTCCCGAATCTGGCCGGTGGACGGAGGCCCGCTGCTGCGGCCGCCTCGTGAAAGGCCGACGCTTCGGCGCCGAGACCGAGTGCCCGGACAAGCCGTGCATCGAGCTGGGCCATCGTCACCGGCGTTCTCGGGTTTGCCACCTCCCTGGGCTCCTCCTCGGTCAGGGCGGCGACGAGCTGCTCGAGCTCGCCCTGTGTGAGGGGGTCGTTCGGTCGAAACTTCGACACGCTGCGCGCCATCAAGCCCTGGGAGACGACGAGCTTGATCTGAGGCTGCGCCCACGAGCGTTTGCCCGACGGCGAGGCGCCTGGCGCGGCCGCTAGGCCGGCGAGCACGCACACCAAGACAGCGAGAGGGCGCAGACGTCTCACAGACCGATTTATCGTCGGTTGCGCTGGAGGGCTTTAGTCTCTATGGGGTGGAGTTGGAGATCACCCCCGAGCCGACCCCGGAAGAGCGGGAAGCCCTGCTCGCCGCGCTCACGTCAGCGCCCGGCGGCCAGGCCGATCCCTATCGCAGCGTCTGGCGGCTGGCTGGACTGCTCGAGAGCGTCGAGTCCGGCGGCGAACCACCGCGCTCGGCGGCCCCTGGCGGATCTCCTCGCAGCAGGCCCGGCGCGAGCCGAGCGTAGTCGAGCCCCGAGATCCACGTCAGCGCCAGGGCGACGCCGAGGCCCCACACCGCGATCGAGTCGTCGACCGCACCGGCAGCGGCCAGCCCGCCGAGTGCCGCTGCGACCGCCTGCGTCCAGGTCTTCAGGCGCCCGAGGTCGCGGGCCCGGAGCACGACGCCCCGCTCGAGCGCGGCGAGCCTGAGCCCCGAGATGAGCAACTCCCGCGCCACGATTGCAGCGACCATCCAGGCCGGGAATACGTCGCGGCCGACTAGGACGATCATCACGGTCAGGACGAGAAGCTTGTCGGCGATCGGATCGAGGAGCGAGCCGAGGGCCGATGAGCGCCCGGTGCGCCGCGCGACCCGCCCGTCGACCCAATCCGTCGCCATGGCGACGCAAAAGAGCGCCGTCGCCCAGTAGTCGTGGCCCTCGAATTCCCAGAGGTAGAGGACGACGACGAACGGCGCGACGGCAGCCCGCGCCAAGGTCAGCTGATCGGCAAAGCTCACGGGCGGAGAGAATACGCCCGACATGGCGCCCTTCACCAAGGTCCTCGTCGCAAACCGCGGAGAAATCGCGATCCGGATCTCTCGAACGCTCCGTGAGCTGGGGATCTCCCCGGTCGCCGTTTACTCCGAGGCGGACCGTGGGGCGCTGCACGTCGGCTTCGCGGACGAGGCATATCTCGTCGGCCCCGGCGCACCTGCGGAGAGCTACCTGAACCAGGAACGGATCCTGGAGGCCGCAAAGCGTGCAAGCGTGGAAGCCGTGCACCCCGGCTACGGGTTCCTGGCCGAGAACGCCGACTTCGCTCGCGCTGTCGAGACCGCAGGGCTCGTCTGGATCGGCCCGCCGCCGGAGGCAATGGAATTGATGGGTTCGAAGGTCGCCGCACGCCAGACGATGAGCGCCGCTGGAGTGCCGATCATTCCCGGGACGACCGAGCCGGCCGAGTCCGCCGACGAGGTGCGACGGCTCGGGGAGGAGCTCGGATGGCCGATTGCGATCAAGGCCTCGGCCGGCGGAGGCGGCAAGGGTCTGAAGGTCGTCGGATCTCCGGACGAAGTCGAGCGTGCGTATGAGACCGCGCGGCGAGAAGGGCAGGCGTACTTCTCCGATCCGGCCGTCTACGTCGAGCGCTACCTTGAGGACCCGCGCCATGTCGAGGTACAGGTGCTCGCCGACGCGCACGGCGCAGTCATTCACCTGGGCGAGCGCGAGTGCACGATCCAGCGTCGCCACCAGAAGCTCGTCGAGGAGACGCCATCGCCGGCGGTCGACGACGAGCTCCGTGCTCGCATCGGCCAGATCGCCGTCGACGCGGCCCGCGCCGTCGGCTACCGCTCGGCGGGCACGATCGAGGGTTTGCTCTCCAGTGAGGGTGAGTACTTCTTCCTGGAGATGAACACCCGGATCCAGGTCGAGCACACCGTGACCGAGCTCGTGACGGGGCTCGACCTCGTCCGCGAGCAGGTTCTAATCGCGGCCGGAGAGCCGCTATCGCTTCGCCAGGAGGATGTGCGACTGAGCGGGCACGCGATCGAGTGCCGGATCAACGCGGAGGATCCCTCCAAGGGCTTTCTGCCTGCGCCTGGGAGGATCACGAGCTACCGGGAGCCTGCCGGACCGGGGGTGAGAGTGGATTCCGGCGTTGGCGAGGGAAGCGAGGTGGTCGGCCTCTACGACCCTCTGATCGCGAAACTGTGCGTTCACGGGGCGGACCGAGAGCATGCACGCCGGCGAATGCTGCGAGCGCTCGGCGAGTACGAGATCGGCGGCGTGACGACGCTCGTGGGCTTCCATCGCGCGCTCCTCGAGCACGCATGCTTCGTGGCCGGGGAGACGTGCCGTGGCGTGATCGAGTCCGAAGAGCTCGCGGATCGTGCAGAGCAGTTGTCTCATTTGACAACGAGTGTAGCGAGTGCATCGGACGGGCGGCTGCGCGAGCGGGTCGTCCAGGCGGAGGTCGAGGGGCGACACTTCGAGGTCAAGCTGCTCGTGCCGGAGCCGCCCCATGCCGAGCTCGCCCGTCGCCGACACGACCGTGAGGCTCTTCAAGCCCACGACGGCGCTGCGCGAGACGCGATCGTCACGCCGATGCAGGGGACGGTGCTTGCGGTCGAGGTGAGCGACGGCGACGAGGTGGAGGCCGGCCAGGTCGTCTGCGTCGTCGAGGCGATGAAGATGGAGAACGAGATCACGGCGCCTCGCGCCGGAACCGTGTCGGAGCTCGGCGTCGAGGCGGGCCAGTCCGTCTCGACCGGCCAGGTGATCTGCCTCGTGACACAGGACGCCGGTTGACGGAACGCGGGCCTTTCTGCTCCGACCTCTCACGAGAGAACGACGAGCCGCTGGCGGCCACCGCCAGCCGAATCGACCACTGGTTTCTGATCGAGTACCGAGGCCTCTGGATGCGCGACGCGCTGCCGGGGAGCGGGCTCTCGGACCAGGTCAAGCAGCATCTACGCGAGCAGGTCGCTTCCGTCCCGCACGGCCGGCTCCTCTTCATCCGCCGGCCCGACCGCAGGCGCCGGCCGGAGCTCGTTGCCTTCGCCGCCTCCTCCCGGCCGGGTGAGGTGACCTTGAGCCGCTTCGAGTTCGAGGCATACGAGGATCTCCGCGGCGTCGACCTGCGGGCGGCGGGCACCCCGGCGGCGCAGCCATTGTTCCTCGTCTGCACGCACGGCAAGCACGATCCGTGCTGCGCGCGGCACGGCCGGCCGTTGTTCGACGCGCTGCGGGACGAGCTCGAGCCCGACTGGGCCTGGCAGGTGACCCACATCGGCGGCGATCGCTTCGCGGGGAACCTCGTTTGCCTACCCGAAGGCCTCTACTACGGGCGCGTCGACCGCGAGGCGGCCGGATCCGTCCTCGACGAGCACTTTGCGCGTCGGGTGCTACTCGACCACTACCGAGGACGCTCCATCTACACGTTTCCGGTTCAGGCAGCCGAGCGCAGCATCCGGGAAGCGACCGGCCTCCTCGGCATCGACGATCTGTCACTCGAGCGAGTCCGGCGGAGCAACGGCTCCTGTGAGGTCTTGTTCCAGGCGGGCGGCCGATCCCACAGGGTCCACGTCGAGGAGGAGCGAGGCGACTTCACGCTTCTCACCTGCACTTCTGAGGCGCCGAATCGGCCGCTCCGCTACGTCGTCAGTCCGCGCTGATCCGCAGGAATCCCTCGCGCACGAGCCGGCGACCCAGCACGAGGCGCCCTGCATCGTCCAGGCTTCCGGGGAGATCGGCGAGCCGGAACGAGCCCTCGGTAGCGGCCACGAACTCGAGCTCCGTCCCGATCCGCGCCGGCAATCGGAGATCTCGGCCCTCGAAGCTGAGCGTCGCTTCCTCGCCGCCGACGACGAGGTCGAAGATCACCGTCTCGCGCCGTTCGAGCGGCGTCTCGACGTCGAGCTCCTCGAGCGCGCGCACCTGGTCGAAGGCGTCCTCCCGAACGGGGCGCCGGCTCTGGACGAACAAGCGCCGCCGCCGAGACGAGACGGAGTCGGGGGTGAGGCGAGCGGCAAGCAGCTCGAGCAGCCCGTCCGGAGCCTCTCCGTCCGCGGGCACCCCTCGGCGCAGATCGACTTCCTCCTTGGCCGTCTCCTTCAAAGCGGCCTGCAGCGCGTCGAGCCACGTCGAGACGGAGACGCCGACGGTCAGGTGGAGCGAGGCCGTGTCCGAGGTCATCGCCTGGTGCAGCCAGCCGCGCGGCAGGTACAGGGTGTCGCCGGCCCGCATCATGACGTCGAGGACCGCCTCGCCGGGCTCGCCCATTTCCGGCGTGTACTTCTGGCTGCGCAGCGGCAGCTCGAGGACGGGCGGGTAGACGAGCCAGCGCTTCTCGCCCGCAACCTGGAGGCAGAAGACGTCGTGCGTGTCGTGATGAACCTTGAATCCCTGCGCGGAAGGCGGCGTGTAGTAGGCGTTCGTCTGCGCTGGGTGGCCCAGCTCCCGCTCGAGATCGCGGCAGAACCGCGCCAGCGGTGGATGATGGATGTGCAGCGCCTGGAGCACGATGGTCGCTCCGCGCTCGAACTCCGCTGCGACGCGCTCTACCCTGGCGGTTCCGGAGAACGGCGTCGGCGACCAGGAGACGTCCTCGGCGTAGTCGGCGAGGGAATGCTTCTCGCCTTCCTTCACGACCCGGAAGGCCGGATGCCGAAGCCCGCCGCCCGTGACGCGCGCCTCGACCTCCTCGACCGAGAGGAGGTCGTCGAAGCGCCCCTCCTCGTCGCGCGGAACGAGGAGGGGTCTCTGCTCCCAGTACTCGTCGAAGAACCGCTCCGCCTGGACGGGTCCGACGCAGCGTTGAAGCGCGTTATGCGTCCGTGTCGTCTGAATCGGAGTCCGAACCGTCCGAGTCCGAGCCACCGCCGCCACCGCCGGTGTCCATGCCGTCGCTGTCGCCGTCGGTCCCGTCAGTATCGCCCTCGGCTGGCGTCTCGGACATGGCCGGCGCGCCCTGGATCTCCTCTTCGCCCAACGTGCTGTCGTGCTCGCTCATGCGGCTCCTTCTGTCGGTGACGGGCTGACTCTAAGCTAGAGTCGCCGCCCGGTGGACCTCTACGAGTACCAGGGCAAGGAGCTCTTCAAGCGGTTCGGGATTCCCGTCTCCGAGGGGCGGCTCGCGTCGAGCGCTGAGGAGGCGCGCGCGGCGGCCGAGGAGATCGGCGGGCAGGTCGTCGTCAAGGCCCAGGTGCTGACCGGGGGACGAGGGAAGGCCGGCGGGATCAAGCTCGCGAGCTCTCCCGAGGAAGCCGCGCAGCACGCCGAAGCGATCCTGGGACTGGACATCAACGGCCACGTCGTCCGCAGGCTCTGGATCGAGAAGGCCTCCGAGATCGCGCGCGAGTACTACCTCTCGGTCACGTTCGACCGCGGCGAGAAACAGGCGCTCTTCATGCTCACCAGGGAGGGCGGGATCGACATCGAGGAGGTCGCCGCCAATCGGCCGGAGGCGCTCGCCCGACTGCACGTCGATCCACTCGAGGGCTTCCAGCCCTACCAGGCTCGCCGCCTCATCTACGGCGCGGGAATCGACGACCCGAACGAGCAGAAGCAGATCATGAGCATCATCCAGAAGCTGTACGACGCCTTCGTCGGCGCGGACTCGATGCTCTGCGAGATCAACCCGCTGATCGTGACGCCGGAAGGCGAGGTGAAGGCGCTCGACTCGAAGTTCACGGTCGACGACAACGCGCTCTACAGGCACGCCGACATCGCAGAGATGCGCGACCTCGAGGCCTACCCGCCCGAGGAGCGCGCCGCGCGCGAGAAGGACGTCACGTACGTGAAGCTCGACGGTGAGGTCGGCATTCTCGGGAACGGCGCCGGGCTCGTCATGTCGACGCTGGACGTGATCGCGCTCGCGGGCGGCCGGCCGGCGAACTTCTGCGACCTCGGCGGCGGTGGGGATGCCCAGGGCGTCACGGATGCGCTCGAGATCATCAGCGCCGACCCGCAGGTGCGGTCGATCCTGTTCAACATCTTCGCCGGCATCACGCGCTGCGACGAGGTCGCGCGCGGAATTCTCCAGGCGCTCGACACGACGAAGATCGAGCACCAGATCGTCGTCCGCTTCGACGGGACGAACGCCGAGGAGGGTCGGCAGATCCTCGCTGACGCGGGCCGGGACAACATTCACGTCGAGTCGACGATGCTCGACGCGGCCAAGCGCGCCGTGGAGTTGGCGGCATGACCGACGTGTGGTCGGAGCGCGCCGAGGCGTATCGCGAGAGCGACGCGCACCGGCTGGGCCGCGACCTCGACCTATTTGCCGAATGGGCTGAGGGCGAGACCGCTCTCGACGTCGCAACCGGAGGTGGGCACGTTGCGAACCGGCTGCGCGAAGCCGGGCTCAACGTCGTGACCACCGACCCGGCTCCAGGCATGAAGCCGGACGTGATCAGTCGCGCCGAGGAGATTCCGTTTGCCGATGCGAGCTTCGACGTCGTCGCGTGCCGGGTAGCCGCGCATCACTTCCAGGATCCATCGGCCGCACTGAAGGAGATGGCACGCGTCAGCCGGTCGTTGGTGCTCGTCGCGGACAACCTCTACCTGGGCGAGCCCGGGGAGGAGGCCGATCGCCTGCACGACCCGACTCACGTCCGTAACTACAGCGAAGAAGAGTGGCGGCAGATGTTCGACGATGCCGGACTCGACGTGGAGGCGTTCGAGCGCGAGGACAAACGGATCGACTTCGAGTCATGGCTCGAGCGCTCCGGGACACCCCCCGACGACGCCGTTCGAGCGCGCGAGCTCCTGGCCGACCGTATCGAGGACGGCAAGCTCCGGCTCGACCGCGGCATCTTCAAGGGAAGGAGTTCGCTGATGGCGATCATCGTCACCAACGAGACCAAGCTCGTCGTCCAGGGCCTGACCGGGAGCGAAGGCTCATTCCACGGCGTGCGGAACCGCGACTACGGCACGAACGTCGTCGCCGGAGTGACGCCGGGCAAAGGAGGCCAGGACGTCCAGGGGATCCCCGTCTTCGACACCGTCGCCGAAGCGGTTACCGAGGCTGGTGCCAACACGGCGATGGTCTTCGTGCCGGCGCGCTTCGCGGCGGATGCCATCTACGAGGACATCGACGCCGGAATCGAGACGATCATCTGCATCGCCGAGGGACTTCCGGCGCACGAGATGCTGCGGGTCTTCAACTACCTCAAGCCACGCGGAATCACGCTCCTCGGCCCGAACTGCCCTGGCGCTCTCTCGCCCGGGAAGGCAAACGTCGGGATCATCCCGGCAGAGGTCTTCCGCGAAGGCCGAATCGGGCTCGTCAGCCGGTCGGGCACGCTGACCTACCAGATCGGCTACGAGCTGGCTCAGCTCGGGCTCGGAAACTCGACGATCGTGGGCATCGGCGGCGACCCCGTCGTGGGCTCGTCCTTCATCGACGTCCTCGGGCGCTTCGAAGCAGACGACCAGACCGAGGTGATCGTCATGGTCGGCGAGATCGGCGGCGACGAGGAGGAGAAGGCGGCTCGATACATCGACGCGGAGATGTCGAAGCCGGTCGTCGCGTACATCGCCGGGTTCACTGCTCCGCCCGGCAAGACCATGGGCCACGCCGGCGCGATCATCTCCGGCTCCTCCGGGACCGCCCAGGCGAAGAAGGAAGCGCTCGAGGCGGTGGGCGTCCGGGTCGGGACGACGCCGACCGAGGTCGCGGAGCTGGCTGCCGAGACGGCCGGCGCCCGCGCTTAGCTCCGCACGGCGAACGTCACGCGTGGCCGCGCCCCGAAGTTCCGGCTGTAGCGGGGGCCCCATTGCGGGGCGCGCACGGTCCAGGTGCCGCGGCGGCTGAAGACGAAGGCGCCCGCCCAGACGAACCGGCTCCTCTTCGTGCGTCGAACGACGACACGCGAGACTCGCCCCGTCGGCGAGACGACCTCGACTCGAAACGGGTAGTTCACGTTCGCAGGCTCGAGGCGGCAGCACGTCCCGTTGGCGCGGTACTTCGTCCAGTACGGGCGCAGCTGGACGACTGACGAGGCGCCTTTCTTGGGAGTGCCCGGCACCACCGAGAGCTTCACCTCGAGCGCGGCAAATGCAGAGGCGGGCACGACAAGCGCGAGGACTGCGGCCGCGAGGAGCTTCATGTCCGGACTGAATTCTAGGGTGCCTTGCGTGCAGCCCATCTCCCTCGCGCGCGGCGTTCCTGCGCCGGACTGCATTCCGGTCGAGGAGTTGGGCGACTGTGCGCGTGCCGCGCTCGCGAGAGACGGGAGCACGATCCTGAGCTACGGCGCTGCGGGAGGGTATGCGCCGCTGCGCGAATGGATCGCCGAGCGCCATGACGTCGAGCCCGATCGCGTCGTGCTGACTAATGGGTCGCTGGAGGGCTTTCTCTTCCTCGCGAAGCTGCTCGCGCCGCGAGGGCCGGTGCTCGTCGAGGCGCCGACGTACGACCGTCCGTTGAAGATTCTCGCCGCCCTCGGCGCGGAGGTCGTTCCCGTTCCGCTCGACGACGAAGTGACGGCTGGCTCCGCCGCATTCCTGTACACGATCCCCACCTTCCAGAATCCGAGTGGACGAACGCTTCCCTTCGCGCTGCGCGAATGGCTCGCGACTCTTGCGAAGGGCGGTGCGCTCATCTTCGAGGACGATCCCTACGGTCTCGTCCGCTTCGAAGGCGAGGCTCCGCCGACGGTGTTCGAGCTCGCAGGCGGCGAGAACGTCGTCTACAGCTCCTCGTTCTCGAAGACGATCGCGCCAGGTCTCCGTGTGGGCTACCTCGTCCTTCCGGACGGGCTCGCCGGCGAAGTCGAGGCCGCCGCCGCGGCCGCGTACATCACCCCCGCGCTCCTGGGGCAGGCGACCGTGCACGAGTTTCTGCGCCGTGGCAGCCTCGAACCCAACCTCGAGCGTGTCTGCGACCTGCTGCGGACGCGTCGCGACGCGATGATCGGCGCTCTCGAGCGGCACCTTCCCGAGGCGACGTGGACCGAGCCCCAGGGCGGTTACTTCCTCTGGCTCGGGCTGCCGCCTGGCGTTGAGACCTCGGAGCTACGGCCCGAGGGCGTCACTTTCGTTCCCGGCGCGGAGTTCTTCGTCGGCACGGGCGGTGAGTCGGCCGTCCGCCTCGCCTTCAGCTACGCGTCGCCTGCCGAGGTCGAGGAGGGTGTGCGGCGACTCGCATCAGCCGTTCGCGCTGCCATGCACCTCCGCCGCGCGGCCTGACTGACGGCGCCGCCGGTAGAGCTGCGAGAGCATGACGCCGCCGAGGAAGCCGAGCGCCAGCGGCAAGAGAATCAGCCAGATCAGCGATGTTCGCGCGTTGAAGAGAACGAAGTCGACGCTGACCTGGTCGTCGTTCTTGACGACGAACGCGATCACCCAGGCGACGATCAGGACGAGGGCAATGAGAGTCGCGTAAAGCCGAGGCTGCCAGTCCTCGATCGGACCCATCGGTTCGCCGGCGAAAAAGGCGCATCAGAAGTGAGTCTAAGACCGAATCGAACGAATCCACCAACAACTGCCGCCGGAGCCGGGCTTAGCCCGGCGGGAGGCCCGCAAGCGGATCGGAAGCAGATGAATTGAGCAACCAGCTCACCGGCCCACTGCGCGGTTACATCAGGACCACGGTCGCAAGGAGGGGGCCCACGGGGGAACCAGGGGTTCCCACGTGAAAGCGGTTGTCCAGCGCGCCGCTACGCGGCGTGCTGGACAACTCGCGGAATGAGGCGGGCCTGATGCGGGGGAGAGAGAGTGCCTCGTCCGGCCGGGCGATAGGTCGGACAGGGAGACTCAGGGAGGGCACACAGACCCGCCTGTCTGAAATAGCAAAGCTCGCAAGATGCTTTATGCTTCTTGCTCATTGCGTCTTTTGCTCTAGCTGGATCGGCACCGGGCAACCGGGCGATACTACGACTGTTGCCCTCCTTGCACGAGTTGCCTGTGAGGAAAACTGAGCAATTTCCGGCAAGAACGAATCTGCCGAAACTTTACGATTTCGGCTGTTTCCGCGGCAGTGTTGCCAGCTCGCGCAACGCCTGTCGAAAACTATCCACAGGGATCACGCGCATGTCGCCCGCGTAGCGCTTCGCCTCACCTGTGTTCTCCCCAGCCGGAACGAGGAAGACATCCATTCCAGCCCGCCTGGCGCCGATCGTCTTCTGTTTCAGGCCTCCGACGGGCACCACGGTCCCGTCCGCGCAGATCTCGCCCGTCGCGGCGACCTTGTGGCCGCGGTCGACGTCGTGGCCGAGCTCCTCGACGACATCGAGCGCGAATGCGAGCCCGGCGGATGGGCCTCCCACCTGCCCGAGGTCGATCTGGACGGGGACGGGAAGCTTGATCTGAGTGAACGTCTGGAGGTCGCAGCTCGTCAGCACGCCGATGAGCGGCCGGGTCGGAGTCTCCGGATCCGGGATCGTCTTGACGTTGTAGCTCCGCAGGCGCTCTCCGCGGCGAACGGTCACTTCGACGGCGTCCCCAGGCTGCTTGCGCCGGATGACCCGGCGCAGATCGATAAGCGTGGGCACCCGCCGCCCGTCGACGGTCACGACGACGTCGCGAGGGCGGAGCTTGCCGGCAGCGGGGCCCTTGGGATCGACGCCGACGATCACCGTGCCGGGCGAGCGGACGTCCACCTTGTAGCCGAGCGCCTGGAGCGCGACCGCCGCGCCGACGTCCTGCGAGAGCGCCATTGCCCGCAGCTCCTCGCGCCGGTGCTGGGTCTCGCTCTCTCCGGGAGCGCGGATTGCCGTTGCCGGTACCAAAGTCGCTCCCTCGTGCAGGCCGGGGAAGAGCTTCTCGAGGATGGTTGCCTTCCTCACTTCCACCGCGACGTAGTGGATGCCACCGCCGTCCCGGTCTGGCTGCTCGCCCTTGACCTCGACGAAGGGGGCGAGTGCCCTGGCGCGGTCTGGCAGGAGAACGTACTCGTCGGAGGGGAAGAGATAGAGGAACGCCGCCAGGCCGAAGAGGACAAGGCCTACGAGGAACAGGCGGACGGGCGTGAAGATGCGGCGCACCGACTCAGGATACGGGTGGCGAGGCCCGCTACTGCTAGAGGAGGCCGTGCGTCAGGCCGCCGTCGACGGGAATGACGGCTCCCGTGACGTAGGAGGCTCGGTCCGAAGCGAGGAAGCAGACGACGTCGCCGACCTCCCGAGGGCGGCCGAATCGGCGCAGCGGGATCGTCGCGAGGTCGTCTGCCCGGGAGCGGTTCACGTACACCTCGGCGAGGCGGGGAGTGTCGATCCGCCCGGGTGCGATCGAGTTGACGGTCACTCCGTCAGGGCCGATCTCGCGTGCGAGCGTCTTCGCCCAGCCGATCACCCCGGGGCGGACCGAGTTGGACAGGGCGAGGTTGTCGATTGGCTCGCGCACCGAGCTCGACGTGATGTTGACGATGCGGCCGTGTCCGCTGCGGCGAAGTTGCGGCAGGCAGAGGTTGGTCAAGCGGATCGCCGAGACGAGCAGGAGCTCGACGGCGCTCTCCACTGCCTCGTCGGTGAGGTCGACTGCGGCGGTTCGCGGCGGGCCGCCGCCGTTGTTGACCAGGATGTCGATGCCTCCGAAGGCTTCGACGGTCTTCTCCGTGAGTCGCGCGAGGTCTTGCGGGTTCGTCAAATCGCCGCGGACGGGGAGGGCGCCGAGGCGGTCCGCTTCGCGAGCGAGCTCATCGCGGCGGCGGGCGAACATCGCCACGTTGGCGCCCTCGGCGGCGAGCGCTTCCGCGATGGCGAGCCCCATACCGGAGGAGGCGCCGCAGACGATGGCCGTCCGGCCGTTGAGGCCGAGCTCCATGCTCAGCCGGCCGACCGCGCTTGTTTAGGCACAGCCAACCTCCTCCCCGATTCGATCGTAGTCGGGAAAAGCGCACATGTCTGTGACGGGATCGTGCCGGATGTGTGTCGGTCGCACGAGCTACGAGCTGAGCACGCCGACGACCTCGCGGACTGCCTCTGCTGACGCGTCCAGAGCCGCACGCTCGTCGTCGCTCAGGTCGAGCTCGATGATCGCCTCGATTCCGCCCGCCCCCAGCTTCACGGGAACGCCCATGTAGAGGCCGTCGATCCCGTATTCGCCTTCGAGGTACGCCGTGCAGGGGAGCACGCGCTTCTCGTCGAGCATGATCGCGTCGACCATCTGCGCCGCTGCAGCGCCGGGTGCGTACCAGGCCGACGTGCCCAGGAGATTCACGAGCTCGCCGCCTCCCTTGGCGGTGCGCTCCACTAGCTCGGCGATTCGATCGTCGGACACAAGCTTGCGCAGGGGAACGCCGCCGACAGTCGTCGCCGAGACGACCGACACCATCTGGTCGCCGTGCCCGCCGAGCACCATCGCGGAGACGTCCTTCACCGAGGCGCCGGTCTCCAAGGCGATGAAGGCGGAGAACCGGGCTGTGTCGAGGATGCCGGCCATCCCGAAGACTCGCTCCTTCGGCCAGCCGGAAGCGCTCTTTGCCACGTGGCACATCGCGTCGAGAGGGTTCGAGACGACGATCAGGATCGCGTCAGGCGAGTTCTTGACCACTTCTTCGGTCACCGAGCCGACGATCTTCTCGTTCGTCGCCACGAGATCGTCGCGGCTCATGTCGCCGGTGCGGGGAACGCCCGCGGTGAGCACGACGACATCGGACCCCGCGCTCACGTCGTAGGTCATCGAGCCCGTCGCGTACGGCTCGTACCCGAGTACGGCGCCTGCCTGGTTGATGTCGAGCGCCTTACCTTCGGCGAGACCCTCCTTGATGTCGACGAGCACGACGTCGGCGTAGTCGCGCCGCGCAAGCTCTTGCGCGCATGTCGCGCCCACGTTCCCGGCGCCGACCACGGTCACTTTCCGCCGCTCGCTCACACTCGCACCCCCAGCTTCTCGATCACCGCGTCCGCGACCTCGCTCGTGCCCACCGCGGTCGGATCGTCGCGCGACGGCTTCATGTCATACGTGACGCTGCGCCCTTCGGCGATTACGGCGGCGATCGCCTGCTCGAGGCGGTCCGCCGCTTCCATCTCCTCCAGGTGGCGAAGCATCAGCATTCCCGACAGCATCATCGCCATCGGGTTCACCTTGTTCTGGCCGGCGTACTTGGGCGCCGAGCCGTGCGTGGGCTCGAAGACGGCGGCTTCCGTCCCGATGTTGCCGCCCGGCGCAAGCCCGAGCCCGCCGATCAGGCCGGCAGCCAGGTCGGAGACGATGTCGCCGTAGAGGTTGGGCAGCACGAGGACGTCGTATTCCTCGGGCCGCTGGACGAGCTGCATGCAGAGGTTGTCCACGATCCGGTCCTCGAACTCGATGTCCGAGTTCTGCTTGGCGACCTCTCGCGAAATCTCGAGCCAGAGCCCGTCGGTGAACTTCATGATGTTCGCCTTGTGGACGGTCGTCACCTTGCGGCGGCCGAGACGCCGCGCGTAGTCGAACGCAAACTCGATGATGCGGCGGGTGCCCTCGACCGAGATTGGCTTGATCGAGATCCCCGCCTCGTCGCGCAGCGTGCCGTCGTGCTTCCGGATCCACTCGGTGAGCTCGCGCGCCTCGTCCGAGCCGACTTCGTACTCGATGCCGGCATAGAGATCCTCGGTCGTCTCGCGGACGATCACGAGATCGACGTCCTCGTAGCGGGAGCGGACGCCCGGGTAGCTCTTGCAGGGCCGCACCTGGCCGTAGAGGTCGAGACCTTTTCGCAGCGCTACGTTGACCGAGCGGAACCCACCGCCGACCGGGGTCGTGATCGGCCCCTTGATCGCGATTCCGTTTTCTCTGATTGCCTGGAGGACCTCGTCTGGAAGTGGGTTTCCTCCGTATTGATCCATGACGTCGCTGCCTGCGTGCTGGACGTCCCAGTCGAACTCGACGCCGGTCGCCTCGAGCACGCGGCGTGTCGCCTCGGCCAGCTCGGGGCCGGTGCCGTCGCCGGGGATCAGGGTCACCCTGTGCGCCATCAGGCGGCGACTCTACCTATAGATTTCCGAGCAGATGAATGACTTCAAACCAGGGCTCGAAGGCGTCGTCGCCTTCCAGACGGAGATCGCGGAGCCCGACCGGGAGGGCGGCGCGCTTCGGTATCGGGGGGTCGACATCGAGGAGCTGGTAGGCGAGGTTCCGTACGAGAAGGTCTGGGGCCTACTCGTAGACGAGAACCTCGAGCCCGGGATGCCGGACCCCGAGCCGTACGATCCGACGGGCCTGACCGGCAACGCGCCCGCTGACCTTCAGGCGGAAACGGCGCGGCTCTCCTCGGTCTGGAAGCTGCAGAAGCTGGTCGACATCGAGGCCGAGCAGGCCCACGACGACCTCGCCCGGCTCTCGGCGCAGATGATGTCGATCGTGGCCAAGTCGGCTGCGGTTCACGACGGGCGCGAGCCGGCTCCGGACGACGTCGTCGCCCAGGGCGAGACCGCCGCCGAGAAGTTTCTGCTCCGCTGGCGGGGCGAAGCCAACCCCGACCACGTGAAGGCGATCGACACGTACTGGATCTGCACGGCCGAGCACGGGCTCAACGCCTCGACGTTCACTGCGCGGATCACCGCTTCGACAGGCGCGGATTGCGGCGCCGCGATGTCCGCGGCAGTGGGCGCCCTGAGCGGGCCGCTCCACGGCGGCGCGCCGGCACGCGTGCTCCCGATGCTGGACGCGGTGGCAAAGACAGGCGACCCAGCCGGATATGTGAAGGACCTCCTCGACCAGCACGGGCGGATCATGGGCTTCGGCCATCGCATCTACCGCGCCGAGGATCCTCGCTCGCGCATTCTCAAGCAGACGGCGAAGGAGCTCGGCTCTCCGCGGGTCGAGGTTGCCGAGGCGCTCGAGGAGGCGGCTCTGGCGGAGCTGGTCAAGAGAAAGCCCGACTACGTGATCGCGACGAACGTCGAGTTCTATTCCGCTGTCGTCCTCGACCTCGCAGAGGTTCCGCCGGATCTCACGCCTGCGATGTTCGCGTGCGCGCGGGTCGCGGGCTGGTCGGCGCACATTCTCGAAGAGAAGCGCACCGGACGGCTGATCCGACCTTCAGCGGAGTACATCGGCCCCCCCGAGCGGTCGCTGTCCGCTGTCTGAGCTCGCATCAGCGGCTGCCGAGGCGGCCGCTCTGGCCGACGCCGGGGAGGAACAAGCACTCGCCGGGCTCCGAACGCAGTGGCAGGACGAGGTCGAGGGCCTCGCCAGGTCGTCCGACTATCGCGAGCGGGCAGTGGCCTACCGCGCGATCGGCCAGTTCCGGTACCGCCAGAAGGCCGAGCTCCTGCGCCGAGGTATCGAGGACGAGAGCCCGGCCTGCCGTGGCTCCGCGCTCATTTCCCTTGAGCTCCTCTCTCGGGACCACCCAGGGCTCGTCAACGATGTTCGCCCGCTCCTGCACGAGCTGTCCACTCACGACGAGAACCAGGCGGTCCGCCGGTTGTCGATCGTGTGCCTCGGCAACGGGTCTCCTCAGCGGGAGACGATCCTGATCCTCAGCACACTGGCCGACGACGACGAGCAGGCCGCCGAACTGAGAGCTGCGGCGAGGAAGATCGGCGAGACGCTCCGAAAAAGGGGCGCGACCCGGAAGTAGACGGTCGTGGCCCGGACCTAGGAGGGTTTGGCGGGAAACTGCTCGTCTCCGGGGTGCGATGGTCGTTCCGAGGGCGCGGACGCAGGGAGCGCCCAGGCTCGTCAGCCTGGGTGCGACTGAGGACCCGGCCTCGGGGCGAGCAGCGCGGCCCGGGGGCCCAGCATGTTTTGCGCCAAACCCTCCTAGACGCAGGCGCAGGGAGTGCGGCCGCAAGACGGGCACGCACGCCGCCGCTTCCAGACCAGAAGGTTCTTGCCGAGTCCGCTCAGCACCATCAGGTAGCCCACACCGCTCGTGAGTGCGAAGAGGACCGCGAGCTGAGGGTCAAGTGGAGCCATCCTTCTTGGGATTTGCAATCGGCGTAGCGGTGGAAACCTTGAGCCCGCGACGGGCATGCGGGTGAGCGTCGAAGAACGCCTCGCGGCGCCTGCGATCCGTCACATGCGTGTACAGCTCGGTCGTCGCGAGGTCGGCGTGGCCGAGCATCTCCTGGACGCTTCGGAGATCCGCGCCGCCCTCGAGCAGGTGCGTCGCGAAGGAGTGGCGCAGGAGGTGAGGATGGACACGGCGCGGCTCGAGCCCCGCCTTTCCGGCAAGGCGCTTGAGGATGAGGAACGCGCCCGCGCGGGTGAGCGGGCCGCCCTGCGCGTTCAAGAAGAGCTCCGGAGTGTGACGGCGGTCGAGAAATGGGCGGCCCCGGGCCAGATAGCGGCGGAGGGCGTCTACCGCGCTCCGTCCCAGGGGAACGACACGTTCCTTGCCGCCCTTGCCCACCGAGCGCACGAGTCGTTCCTCGAGGTCGACTCCGCTGCGCTCGAGGCCGACGGCCTCGCTGACGCGGAGCCCGGCGCCGTACAGCAACTCGACGAGCGCTCGGTCGCGAAGAGCGCGAGGCGTCGTCTCCGAGGCAGCTTCCATGAGGCGCTCGGCCTCACCGGCCGAGAGGGTCCGGGGGAGGCGGCGTGCGCGACGCGGCAGCCCGATCTCCGCGGCTGGGTTGTCCTCGCGGGAGCCGATCAGGAGCTGGTGGCGATACAGCGACCGCAATGCGGCCAGGCGGCGAGCGAGCGTCGAGGCGGCGAGGCCTGCCCCGCGCAGCTCGGCCAGGTAGCGCTCGAGGTCTTCGCGCGTCGCGGTGGCTGCCGAGCGTCCGAGCCAGATCGAGACTGCGGCGAGATCACGCCGATAGGCCTCCACAGTGCGGGGCGCGAGCCGCGCCGCCGACACGGCCAGGAAGCCGTCGACCTCGGCGTCCAGCGGATGATCTGCCGAGAAACTCAAGTAGGCCAGCCGATCTCGTGGCACTGGGGCGCCGCTGGCGGTGCGGGGCCGGAGGGAACAGTGCCTACTAGCACGGGCCCGGAGAGCACCGTGCCGCCAGCGGCGCCAGGTGGTCGCGGAGCCGGGCTCCGCCCGGCGGGAGTGCCACCGGCCAGTGCCGCGAGATCAGGATCTGGGATGGGCTCGGTCATAGACCTTGCGGAGGCGTTTGCCATCGACGTGGCTGTAGGCCTGCGTCGTGGAGAGCGAGCTGTGGCCGAGCAGTTCCTGGATGACCCGGAGGTCGGCGCCGCCCTCCAGCAGGTGTGTCGCGAAGGCGTGGCGGAGGCGGTGCGGGTGGGGAAGGAGCCGCCTGAGCGTGCTCGTGTCCAGTCGCCTGCCGCGCGCTGAGAGGAAGAGCGCGTCCTCTGCGCCGCGGGCAAGCTGTGGCCGCGCGCCCTCCAGGTAGAGCCGAATCCGGTACGCAGCCTCCTCGCCGAGCGGAACGACCCGCTCCTTGTCGCCCTTCCCGCGGACGCGGACTGCCTCCTGCTCGAAGTCGACGTCACCGAGATCGAGATCGACCGCTTCTCGGCTGCGGAGCCCCGCCGAGTACACGAGCTCGAGGAGGGCGCGGTTGCGGAGAGCGAGTGGCTCGTCGCCGCTCACCTGCTCGAGAATAGCGTCGACCTCCTCTGACTTCGGCGCGTCGGGCAGCCGTCGCTGGCGGCTCGGTCCCATCTGAGTCTCCGGAACCCGGCCGTTGCCGAAGGTGAAGCGCAGCAGAGCCCGGACCGCGGCCAGCTTGCGGGCGATCGTCGCCCGTGCCAGCTTCCGCGGGCGCCGTCCCGGCCTAGAGGCGCCGAGCTCGGCTGTGTATGCGCTCAGGGTCGCCGCGTCGACACTCGACAGCGACTTCTCGCGGCCCCGAAGCCAGGAAACGAACTCCTCGACGTCCACGCGGTAGGCGCGACGGGTCGCCTCGGAGCGCTCCGGTGCGGCCAGGAACCGCTCGAGCAGGGCACGGTCGGACACGAACAGGGATTCGCTCTCGTCGCCGGTTCGCCTGCACCGAGCACGACGACGTCACCGAGGACGACGTAGAGCCGCTAGGAGACCGAGTCGACGATCTCTTCGGAGAGGCTTGGGAATTTCGAGAGGAACTCGGCGCGCGCATCCTTGAGCCGCTGGATGCCCGCGTCGCACTCCTCCTTGCGGCCCGTCGCCTCGTAGAGGCGCTGCGGCTGGAGGATGTCGATGTCCTCGGCGTCGATCCCGGGCACCGAGCTTGCGACCATGTAGCCGAAGTCGGAGTCGGGCTCCCACTCGATCGTGCCCTCGGCAATGCCCTTCACGATCGCCGATGAATGCTTGATCTTCAC
Organism: uncultured Actinomycetes bacterium; assembly: GCA_963827725.1. Lineage (GTDB taxonomy): Bacteria > Actinomycetota > Thermoleophilia > Gaiellales > Gaiellaceae > VAXT01. Next base: position 742,053 of record CAWHBM010000001.1, read on the forward strand.
CTTCTTCGAGCGCTCGTCGTCCTCGCCGCCGCCCACTCGTCCGGTGTTCATCAAATAGACCTCGAGCGGGTGCTCCTCGAGCAACTCGAGGAACCGGTTCCCCTGCAGGTCGTGCAGCATCGGGAAGAACGGATTCGTGCCTGGGACTCGCAGGAACACGCCGGCCTCGTCGGCACCGCCCGCGCTCGTCCCTTGCGTCTCGCCGAGCATGAAGAAGGCCGCTGCCTGCGGCCCTTCGAGCTTGGCGACCGCCGGAATGATGTTCTCGTTCTTGTTGAGGATGAGGAGGAAGTGCGCGTCGTCGATCTCCTCGTCGACGCCTGACTCGATCACGCGGAAGGGGAACGTTGCGCGCCCGTTCGGCGTGTGGCTCGTGTCGTAGAAATCCACGTCGTCGCCCTGTTGGGAGACGTTCTCGAGATACGAGTCGGGCTGGGTGACCGCGCCGAAGATCGTCGGCTCGTCGTCGGGATTGAGGCCGAACGTCTTGGCGAAGCAGCCGCTTTCGGTCGCCATGATCCGGCCGTCGGGCATCCAGGCCACGAAGTCGTCCTGGACGGGCAGCGATCCGTTCTGGCGCGTGAAGGTGGTCGTCGTCTTGCCGGTCCCGGAGAGGCCGACGATCAGGCCGACGCGGCGGCCGCGCCTGGTGGGGATGATCTTGCAGCCCGCGTGGAGCGGCAGGCCGCCCCGGTCGTGGACGAGCTTGTTCCACATCCGCAGGCCGCCCTTCTTGGACTCGCCGAAGTAGTCCGAGTTGAAGACCCGCGTCACGCCCTGCTCGAGGTCGACGGCGATCAACCGGTCGTCGGGATACCCCTCTGCCTTCAGGTTCGGTGTGTAGACGACCGTCAGCTCCGGCTCGTCGACTTCGCCGTCAAGGTCGAAATAGAGCTGCTGTTGCATCGCCGCGATGTTCGCGTTCGCAGCCTCGACGTAGAGCCGGGCCGGCGTCCGGTACTCGGGGTCGTTTCCGATGTAGCCGTCGATTACGACCATCTCCTGACCCGCGATGTAGGCGTCCTGCGCTTCGGCCCAGTTCAGCCCCTCCTCACGGGTGATCGCCTGGTTCTGCCCGTCGGGCTCGTCGGTGACGATGAAGGTGGAGCGCTTGGAGCGCGAGACGACGTCCGTCTGAACGTTCAGGTTGCCGTACTGCGTCGGAGATGCGTTCGGCATCTTCGCTGCGAGCTCCTTGGCCTCTTCGGGGCTCGGGTTCTCGAACACCTTGGCCGCCTTCGGGAGGCGGAACAGCATCTTCGCCACTGCGGCTTGCTCCTTGGAGAGTGGGCGGGACGCCCAAATCTTAACGGTGCACAGGAAAACGAACCGCCTTGCGCTTCAGGGGGGTCAAGCCGTTAGCGATCCGTGAGTCGGCCATGAGTGCCCCGTTGGCCCTCCGCTCGAGCCTGGACTCGAGAAAGGAGGTGCCCAATGAACAAGAAGACACTCATCTCGCTCGCGGCTCTGGCGGCGGCGGTCACCACTCTCGCTTCCCCGATCGCGACGGGTTCCGCAAACGCCATGCCGGCGCCGGGGAAGATCCAGCCGCTGAGCAACGGCGACGGCGGCGGCCCCTGAGCAATCATCGATCGAGGGCCGGTCGGTCCCTCAGGTCAAGCAGCCCACGGAAGGTCCCACCAGGGGCCTTCCGTGCGTCCCTATGACAGGACGACCTCGTCGAGCAATCCCCGTGCCCTGCTCGTGGCGACGAGATTGCCTTTCCGGTCGAAGACGCGGGTGGCTTGCTCGATCAGCTTCGCGGCTTCGTCGAATCCTCCCTGGAGGCGTACCACCTCCGCGAGGACGAGCAGTGTCCTGCCCCTGCGGTTCAGCATGTCCGTTCGTCCCGCGAGCAACACCGCTTCCCGCCCCAGTTCCTCTGCTTCGGCGAGTGCGCCGGTCCGGGCCTTCAGCTCGGCGTCCGTCGCGCGCCAGGCCGACTGCGCGTCCACGTCATCACTCGCCGCGAGTCGCTCGGACAGCAGGAGCCAGTGAGCTGCCTCGTCGAAGCGCCCGAGGGCACTGAGAGCTTCCGCGAGCTCAGCGGCCCGGCTTGCGAGCAAGGCGTGCTCGTGCATCTGCTCCAGGCTGTCGCAGCTCTCGCGGAGAATGACTGCGGCGGCGGCGTAGTCCTCGTCGGCGACTTCGATCGCGCCCGCGATCGCGCCGCAGAAGTTGGCAATCCCAGTTGTCAGCCCGATCTCCTCGAACGTCGTCCGCGCGTGCTGCACGTGCTGACGGGCCTCGTCGAAGCGCCCCCGCATCGCCTCGAGCCCTCCCATGAAGACGACCAGGTTCGCCTCACTTGCTCGGTCGCTGGCCTCGTCGAGGAGCTCCTCGCATCGGCTGATGGCCTCAGCGGCAGGTGTCGACCCCTGGTAGAGAGCAGACGCGAGCTCGCCCAGGCACGTCGCCGGCGTCCATCCTGAGCGGCGGTAGTGATGAAGCGCCCGCTCGGCAGCTTCCTGCCTAGCCGCATTGTTGCCAAGGACGCCTCCGCGCACGTAGGCGACGCGCAGCCAGGTTCGACCAAGCGCGCGGTCGTGGTCGCCCTCCTCGAACAGCGGAATCGCGTTCGCAGCGAGCTCGAGGAGCTCCGTCGACTGCCCCTCCGGGTCCACGAGAAGCCTGATCTGCGCGAGTTCGATCTTCGCGCGGAACTCGAGCTGACGATCGCGCCGCCCGACCGACTCTTCGAGCGCTTGGTTCAGCGTCTCCTCGGCCTGATCGATATGACCGGCGGTTCGCTGTGCGATGGCAAACTCGCAGAGAGCCTCTCCGCGCGCGGTACCAGCGGGCAAGAGCGCAGACGCCCGCCCGAGTAGGTTGACCGCGGCCGGCGTGTCGACGCGTTGCCAGGCGCGCATGCCGGCCGCCCCGAGCCGCTCGCCTGCCCAGGTCGCGAGTCGAGCGAGCTGAGGGTCTGCGGGTTGGAGCTCGCCTCGATAGCGATGCGCTTGCTCGGCGTGATAGCCGACGAGCTCGTCGGTCTCATTCCGTTGCTCGAGCCAGACGCCGTGGCGCTCGTGCAGGTCGGCCCGGCGTTCCTTCGTGATGCCGGCGTAAGCGACGTCGCGGATGAGGGCGTGGTGGAAGCGGAACTGGTCATCAGGCAAGAGGCGCGAGCGTTCAGCGTGGATCAGGCCTCGGCGCCTGAGCACTGCGAGGCGCCCGTCGACAGTCGGAAGCGTCTCCGGAGGCGAAAGTTGCAGAATCGCGCTCCGCGCGAAGTTCTTCCCGACGACGGCGGCCCGTTCAAGCACTGCGCGGTCCTCCGGCTCGAGACTGTCGAGGCGACTTGCGAGCAACGCGTCGATCGACGGCGGGACTGACTCGTCGAATTCCGCAGGGCCAACGTCTTGAGTGAGGTATGCCAGCAACTGTTCGACGAAAAGTGCGTTTCCCTCGGCGACCTCGACGACTCGAGCGCGTGTCTCCTTGGTGAGCTCAGCCCCTCCGGCGAGTTCGGCGAGGAGGGTCCCGCTTTCCGCTCCCGAGAGCGGCTCGAGTGAGATCGTGTCCGCGCTCGATTCCCAGCCGGGACGCGCCTGGACGAGCTCCGGGCGGGCAAGGCACAGCACGAGGATGGGGGCGTCCGAGACCCAGGCGTGGAGGTACTCGATCAAATCGAGCAGTGTCGGCTCGGCCCAGTGAACGTCCTCCAAGGTGATGACGAGCGGTCGCCGTGCCGCGAGAGCTTCGAAGAAACGGCGAATCGCCCAGAACAGCTCTCCGATCGGCGCGGTTCCTTCGGTTTGATCAGTGAGCTCGGCCATGCGTTCCGCGATCAGCGCCGCATGCTCGCTGCCGGCGAGCAGCCGGGCGATCGTCGCCTGCGGTCGCTTTGGAGCCACCTGGCGGACGATCTCGGAAAGTGGCAGGTACGTCGCGCCTTGTCCGTACGAGACGCAGCGGCCGACGAGCGCGTCGGCCTCGGACCCCAGGGAGGCCACGAATTCGGACGCCAGGCGGGTCTTGCCGATTCCCGCGTCGCCGAGAATCATTACGACTCGGCTGCGTCGCTCGTCCCGGCTGGCTGCAAAGGCACTCTGGAGACGGGCGAGCTCTTCTTGCCTGCCCACGAGCCGGCCGGCAGTCGGCGTACGAAGCCCGGCGCTCTCCTCCAGCGCGGCCAGTCGAAAGGCGGGAATGGCTCCGAGCGAGCCGCCCGCCTGAACGGGCTCGATGGGCTCCCAAGTGACACCATCGCGGAGGAGGGCATACGTAACCTCGCCAACCAGAGTCTCGCCCGGAAGCGCCGCTTGCTGAAGGCGCATCGCGACGTTGACAGCCGCGCCGGTTGCGAAGGGCTGGCCCGAGGAAGCGTCTCCGGCGAGCACCTCGCCCGTGTTGATCCCAATCCTGATCTGGATGGTGAGCCCGTGGTCGTGCTCGAGGTCTTCGTTGAGCACGACGAGCGCCTCCTGGAGCTCGGTCGCGGTCCGCACGGCGCGGAGGGCGTCGTCCTCGTGCATCTGTGGAATTCCGAACACGGCCATCGCGGCGTCGCCGATGAACTTCTCCACCGTTCCGGCGTGCCGTTCGACGATCGTCCGGACGGTGTCGAAGTAGCGGCGCATGATGCCGCGCAACACCTCGGGATCCAGCGCCGCGCCGAGACTCGAGGAATCGACGATGTCGGCGAAGAGGATGGTGACGCTCTTGCGCCGCTCCTCTGCCGGGCCCTCGGCTTCAGCGGTTGTCTCCGCCGCGACGTCGAGCTCGGGGTCGTGACGCAGGATCGACTGCTCGAGTCGCTGCAGCTCGGGCGACGGGTCGATGCCGAGCTGCTCGACCAACGTCTCGCGCGCTCGCCTGTACGCCTCGAGCGCCTCCGCCTGCCTCCCAGAGCGGTAGAGCGCAAGCATGAGCTGGCCGCGCAGTCGTTCCCGCAAGGGGTGCTCGGCGACAAGAGCCTCGAGCTCCCCGACGAGCTTCGAGTGGCGGCCGAGCTCGAGCTCTGCGTGGATGAGGTCCTCGCGGGCCGCTGTCCGCAGCTCCTCGAGGCGGGCGATCTCGACCTGGGCGAAAGGCTCGAAGGCAAGATCGCTCAACGGGGACCCGCGCCAGAGCCCGAGCGCCTCACGCAACAGAGCCGAACGTCGCTCGGCGTCACCTCCCTCGGCCGCCTTAGCAACGAGTCGCTGGAAGCGGTGCAGGTCGACCTGGTCGGGGTCGACGTCGAGGGCGTAGCCGGGCTGGCGGGTGCGAACCGCGTCGCGTCCTAGCCCTTTCCGCAGATCAGAAACCAGGTTTTGCAGCGAGCCGATTGCGGCTTTCGGAGGTTTCCCGGCCCAGAGCTCGTCGACTAGGCGGTCGGTGGAGACAACCTCTCCGGCATGAAGCAACAGCAACGCTAGAAGGGAGCGCTGCTTTCGCCTTTTCAGCTCGAGCGGCCGCCCCTCCACCCGTACCTCGAATGGGCCTAGGACGCGGAACTCGACTTCCACTGTCCCCGTTCTACCACTGTCACGCGCGCGCTCCTAACTTGGCGTGAGGCGCGTGTGAGCGCCGCATGAGGGGTGCGCCGCATCCTCGCCCCATGCAGCACACACGACCAGCGGACCTCGTCACGGAGGCCGAACGCTATCTCGCAGCCATCGAGCTCTTCCGCGCCGAGGGCTGCGAGCCGCACTGGCGGCTCGAACCGGGCGCCCGAGGGCGTCGTCGAGGCGGTTCGCGCCACGCCTCTCGAGGGCCGCTCGCGTCCATACCAAGGAGGACGGAATGAGCAAGGCACGAGGCTTCATGGTTGCCGCAGCTGTCTTGGCGCTCGTATTCGCGACCGGCCTTTCGGCCGCGGCAGGCGATCTCGATCCAACGTTCGACGCGGACGGGAAGGTCATCACCGACTTCGAGGGCGGTGCGAACGACGTGGGTTGGGGGGTCGCCATCCAGCCAGACCGCAAGATCATCGTCACCGGAGATACCCAATCGTCAACGAACCACAGTTTCGCGATCGTCCGTTACAACGCGAACGGCGCTCTCGATGCGACGTTCGACGGCGATGGGAAGGTGCGAACGGATTTCACCTCCTCCTCGGACGACCACGGGTATTCCGTCGCGCTCCAGAGTGACGGGAAGATCATCGCGGCCGGCCTGGTTGGTATCCCCGGCAGCGGCACCTCGTCCGATTTCGGGCTTGCACGCTACAACGCGGACGGCACACTGGACACGAGTTTCGACGGGGACGGGAAAGTCGTCACCGACTTCGCGTCGGGTGCCGACGCGGGATTCTCGGTCGCTGTCCAGTCGGACGGGAAGATCGTGGCCGCGGGTGTTAGTCGGCCGGCTGGACCGGGGACTTACGACTTCGCCGTCGCGCGGTACAACCCCGACGGCTCGCTAGACCCGTCGTTCGACGGTGACGGGAGGGTGGTAACGCCCATCTCGGAGGGCTCGGACGATCAGATATTGGACGTCGCGGTCCAGACGGACGGAAAGCTGGTCGTCGGTGGGTACGCTCTGATCGACAACGTCGGCAGCGCCGTCCTCGTGCGCTACACACCCGACGGGAGCCTCGACAGCTCGTTCGACGGTGATGGGAAGATCGTTCGGGCTAACGCGAATCTGTCCGGGCTTGCCCTTCAGACGGACGGCAAGATCGTTACTGCCGGCTCGCCGGGATTCGTCACGCGCTACAACCCGAACGGGAGCATCGACACGGGCTTCGGCAGTGGCGGAACTGCGTATTCGTCTTACCAGTCCGCCTACTCGGCCGCGCTTGCGGTCCAGCCCGACGGCAAGATCGTCGTTGGAGGGTCTGGCTCGCAGGGCCGCAACTTTGCAGTGGCCCGGTTCGAGCAGGGCGGCAGCCCGGACGCGAGCTTTGGTTCGGGCGGGGAGGTAGAGACCGTGCTCGGCGGGGCCGCTGGTAGTGACATCCCATCTGACCTCGGGCTCGCACCGGACGGCAAGATCGTCCTCGCCGGGGCCACTCGCCCGACGTCCAACGGCCCGTTCGACTTCGCTGTCGTCCGCCACCTTGCGGCGCCTCCGCCCTGCAAGGTGCCGAACGTTCGTGGCAAGAAGCTCGCGGTCGCCAAGGCAAGCATCCGCAGGGCTCGGTGCGTGGCCGGCAAGGTCACCCGCAAGCTCTCGAAACGAATCAGGAAGGGTCGCGTGATCTCACAGAGCCCACGGGCCGGCAGGACAGTCCCGAGCGGCGGCAAGGTGAGCCTCGTCGTCAGCAAGGGTCGCGGCCGCTGAACCTGAGCAGAAGCGCCAGTTTCGAACGCCTCGCGGCCTCCGACGGTTCTTCCTCGGGGGCCGCGGGCTCGTATTGCGCCGGTATGAGCGCTACGTGAGCGCGGTGTGAGGAGCGCTGGAGAAGCTCGGGGCATGCGCCACCCACGAAAGGAGAAGGACATGAACAGGACTAGCGCACTCCGGTGCCTGCTCGCGGTCGCCGCGGTACTTCTCGTCGCGATCGCGCCGGCGGCAGCCTCCGCGGTGCCACCTTCGAACGACAACTTCGCCAACGCGGAGACCCTCACAGGTCGCTTTGGCCACGTCGACAGCGACAACACCGACGCCACGAAGGAAGCCGGCGAGCCGAATCACGCCGGCAATCCGGGCGGCGCATCGCTGTGGTACGTCTGGACGGCTCCCTATGCCGGCCGGCTCACCCTGGGCCTCTGCTACAGCGAGTTCGACACGTTGCTCGCCGTCTACACGGGCAATCAACTCGCCGAGCTGCAGGAGGTGGCGGCGAACGACAACAGCTGTGGTGAGACGAGCCGCGTCACGTTTACAACCGTCGCCGGCGAGACCTATCGCATCGCGGTGGACGGCGCCGACGGCGCGACGGGCTACGTCGACCTCGATTGGGGGCTTGCCCCGCCGAATGACGACTTCGCGCAAGCAGTCGAGCTTGCGGGCGACCAGGGCAGCATCGACGGCAACAATATTGCCGCGACGCATGAGTCGGGCGAGCCCGAGCACGGCCCGTACGGCGAAGCCTCTGTCTGGTATCGGTGGACGGCTCCCTCCAGCGGGCCGGCGGCCTTTGACCTCTGCACCGCCTCCTTCGACACGCTGCTCGCCGTCTACACCGGTGCAGTCGTCGAAGGGCTGTCACTAGTGGTGCAGGACGACAACGACTGCGATGGGTACGGCGGCAGCCGGGTCTCGTTCCTGGCCACGGCAGGGCAGACATACAGCATTGCGCTCGACGGCGCGTACGGTGACTGGGGTGACTTCACTTTGCGCTGGAGCCGCTCGACCCTTCCTCCACGAAACCACGTCTTGCCCACTGTTCAGGGCAATCTCGTGGACGGGCAAGTGCTCACTGCCGTTGTCGGCGAGTGGGGCGGCACCCCACCGCTCACGTTTGGATACCAGTGGGCCCGTTGCTCGGTGAGCGGCTTCAACTGTTCCACGATCGCCGGTGCAACCGGTGCGACCTACACCCTGACGGGCCGGGAAGCCGGGTCGCGCATGCAGCTTTCCGTGACTGCAACCAACGCAGCCGGTTCCTCAACAACGGCCTCGTACCCGACCGACATCGTCGCGCCGGTCGCACCCACCAACGTTGCGCCTCCTTCGATCGACGGTGTGCCGAACGTCGGCGAGGACCTCATGGCCGACGACGGGCAGTGGAGCGGGACCCAGCCGTTCACTTGGGCGTATCAGTGGCAAACGTGCGATGCGGGTGGCGCTTGCGTCGACATCGAGGGTGAGACGATCGACGTCCACACGGTCACGGCCAGCGACCTGAAGAAAAGGCTCCGCGTCGTCGTGACGGCTTCGAATGGCGCCGGCTCGGCTACTGCAGCGTCGTCGCTGACCCGAAAGGCATCACGCAAGCGGTTCTGCATCGTGCCGCGTGTGAAGGGGAAGGCGCTCAGGGCGGCCAAGGGCGCGATCCGCCGTTCCAGATGCTCCGTCGGGCGAGTGCGGTATATGCGCTCGGCACGAGCCAAAGGTCGCGTCATCGCGCAGAGCCCGCGACCTGGCCTGCGAAAGGCGATGGGCACGAAAGTGAATCTCGTCATCAGCAAGGGCGCAGGCTGAGCTCCGAACCGCAGGGCCGGCTGAACGCCGTCTCGTGAATCGATCGCCGCTCCGCAATGGGGCGGCGATCGCCTCTTTCATCACAACGCGGTGCCTGCTGTGGGTTGTGTAGCGTCCTGAACTGGTGGAAGCAACGCACGACGTGCTCGTTGTGGGGGCCGGCCTCGCCGGTATGCGCGCAGCCATCGAGGCGCATGACCTTGGGGCCGACGTCGCGCTCATCTCGAAGATCCACCCGGTGCGAAGCCACTCCGGCGCAGCCGAGGGCGGGATCAATGCCGCGCTCGGCAACGCGTCCGACGACGACCCCGAGAAGCACGCCTACGACACGGTCAAGGGCTCCGACTACCTGGGTGACCAGGACGCGATCGAGATCCTCTGCAACGAGGCGCCTGCCGACGTCTACCAGCTCGAGCACTGGGGCGCGGTCTTCTCGCGCACCGAAGACGGCCGGATCGCACAACGGCCCTTCGGCGCCGCCGGCGAGCCGCGCACGGCGTACGCCGCCGACATCACCGGCCACGTCCTCATCCACGTGCTCTACGAGCAGGTGATGAAGCGCGACCTCAAGGTCTACGAGGAGTTCTTCGCGTGGAAGCTCGTCGTCGAGGACGACCGCTGCCAGGGCGTGATCACGTGGGACCTCCTGAACGGCGGCCTGAAGACGTTCGGCGCCAAGACCGTCATCCTCGCCACCGGCGGTGCGGGCCGGCTCTACGCGGGGACGACGAACGCGTACGCGTGCACCGGCGACGGGATGACCATGGCGCTGCGGGCAGGAGTCCCGCTCAAGGACATGGAGATGATGCAGTTCCACCCGACGACGCTCGCGCCGACGGGTGTGCTCATCACCGAGGGCTGCCGCGGGGAGGGCGCGTATCTCCTGAACGGCGAGGGCGAGCGGTTCCTCAAGAACTACGCGCCGAATGCGATGGAGCTCGCGAGCCGGGACGTCATCTCTCGCGCGGAACAGACGGAGATCGACGAGGGGCGTGGAGTGGACGGAAGCGTGCTGCTCGACCTCCGCCACCTCGGTGCGGAGAAGATCATCGAGCGCCTGCCCGGCACGCGAGAGCTCGCGATGACCTTCGCGCTCATCGATCCGATCAAGGAGCCGATCCCCGTGCGGCCGGGCGCCCACTACCACATGGGTGGCGTCGACACGGACAGCGAAAACGGGCAGACCGAGCTGGAAGGCCTGTACGCGGCGGGCGAGTGCGCATGCGTCTCGGTGCACGGCGCGAACCGCCTTGGTGGCAACGCGCTCATGGAGACGATCACGTATGGGAGGCGAGCCGGTGCGGCCGCCGCGGACTGGGCGCTGACGAACACGACGATCACGGTTCCCGCCGGAATCGAGTCGGACGCGCAGCGTGAGGTGAAGACGCTCCTCGACCGCAGCAAGGGCGAGCGGCCCTGGCAGATCCGCGACGAGCTCGCAAAGACGATGCACGAGAACTTCGGGGTCTTCCGGCGCGAGAACCAGATGAAGGAGCAGCAGCGGATCGTCGAGTACCTGCGCGAGCGCTACGAGAACGTCGTCGTCGAGGACAAGGGCGATGTCTTCAACAACGACCTCACCCAGGCGCTCGAGCTCGGGTTCCTGCTCGAGCTCGCCGCGTGCATGGTCGTCGCGGGCATCGAGCGCAAGGAGAGCCGCGGAGCGCACGCCCGGCCGCACGACTACCCTGACCGCGATGACGAGAACTTCATGAAGCACACGATGGTCAGCTGGGCCGACGACCAGCCGGTCCTCGACTGGGAGCCGGTGACCGTTACGAAGTGGCAGCCACAGGAGAGGACGTACTAGTGAGCGAAGCCGCCGTGCACACCTGGGAAGGCGCAACCATGGACGTCGCGCTCAAGATCTGGCGCGTCGACGAGAACGGCGACCGCGAGCTGAAGACGTACGAGATCGAGGCGCCCGAATGGGCCTGCCTGCTCGACGTCCTCGACATCATCAAGGACCGCCACGACGGGACGCTCGCCTACCGAAAGAGCTGCCGGATGATGATCTGCGGCTCCTGCGGGATGCGCATGGACGGCCGGGCGATCCTCGCCTGCAAGGAGCGGATGAAGCCGATCGTCGAGGCCGGCCACGTCCCCGTCATCTCGCCGATGGGGAACATGCCGGTCGTCCGGGACCTCGTCGTCGATATGGCTCCCTTCTGGCAGAAGGTGAAGGCGGTCAAGCCGTGGCTCGACTCTGGCTACGAGGAGGCGCCGGAGAAGGAGTGGGTCGTCTCGCAGCAGCAGATGGATCCGATCGCAAAGGAGTCGCTCTGCATCATGTGTGGCTGCTGCGTCTCGGAGTGCAACGCGATGGAGGCCGATCCGGACTTCCGCGGGCCCGCCGCTCTCGCCAAGGGGATGCGCTTCGTCGGCGACCCACGCGATCACATCGAGGTCGAACGGCTGAGCGAATTGAACGACGAGCACGGGATCTGGGACTGCACCCGGTGCTACTTCTGCAACGAGCGCTGCCCGAAGGGCGTCGATCCTCGCGACGCGATCGCGAAGCTCGGCGCCGAGTCGGTCAAGCACAAAATCGACTGGGACATGGGCGCGAAGCACGCGAAGTGGTTCGTCACCTCGACGAAGACGTCCGGCTGGTTGCGCGAGACCGAGCTCGTGCCGAAGACGCAGGGGATCTTCGGAGCGCTGAAGGAGACGAAGTTCGCGCTCGCGCTTGCCCGCCGCGGCAAGGTGCCTCCGCCGGGGCCGATCCACGTCGCAGCCGAGGTCGACGAGGCTCGCGCCCTCTACAACCTCGTCAAAGAACAGGGCCTCGACGGGGCGGCCGGGATCGTCCAGGGCGAGCGGGGTCTCGCGCGCATCGAGCACGTCGAGGCGGCGGCGCATGAAGCAGAAGCGAGTCGGCCGGAGACGACTCTTGAAGGTCGCCTACTACAAGGGCTGTCTGGCCTCGCTGTCGGCGAAGGAGCTCGACACCTCGACCCAGGCGCTCGCGCCGAAGCTCGACATCGAGCTCGAGGAGCTGGACGCGGTCACCTGCTGCGGCGCCGGCGACATCCACGAGGCCGAGCCGGACTACTACCTGCACCTGAACGCGCGCATCCTCGCCTACGGCGAGCAGACCGGCGCGGACACGCTGATGACGATCTGCAACGTCTGCACGCTCAACCTGCGTCAGGCGGCGTGGCAGCTCAAGAACGACGACGAGCTCCGCGAGCGCGTGAACAAGAACCTCGAGACGGTCGGCGCGCCGCCGTACCACGGGAAGATCGAGGTCAAGCACTTCCTGTGGCTGATCGCCGAGGGCGACGGTTACGAGCGGCTGAAGCAGGTCGCCCACAAGGGGCTGAAAGGCCTCAAGGTGGCGCCGTTCTACGGGTGTCAGATCCTGCGGCCCTCCAAGCTCCTCGGCTTCGAGGATCCGGACAAGCCGCACTCGCTCGAGGCGATCATCGATGCCTGTGGCGGGGAAGCGATCGACTACCCGGCGAAGATCAAGTGCTGCGGCTTCCCGATCATCCAGGCGCGGGAGGACACCGCGCTCGGTGAGCTGATCCAGCCAATCGAGCAGGCGACGGAGGCCGGGGCCGACGTGATGGTGACGCCGTGCCCGCTGTGCCATCTCTCGTTGGACGCGTGGCAGTCGAAGCTGAAGGAGAAGACCGGCCGCGACTTCCAGATGCCGATCCTCCACCTCTCGCAGCTGATCGGCGTCGCCGCGGGGCTCGAGGACTCAGAGCTGAAGTTCAAGCGTCACGTCGTCTCGGTCAAGCCGATGCTCGACAAGCTCGAAGTCTGAGCGCGAGTTCAGCTTTCGGGTTTCGGGGAAAGCCTTATCGGGGCCGGTGTGGCGCGGGGGCCGCAGCGCGCCGGCACTGGCCCCTTTCTAGTTGAAGCGCCAGACGTCGTCGCCTGCGTAGCTCGTGACCCACATCGAGCCGTAGGCGCGCAGAGCTACGTACGCGCCGGAACCGGCTGAAAAGGAGCCGAGGACCCGCTCACGACTCGGGTCGATCCGATAGACGAGGCTCTGCTCCTTGTCCGGCATCCAGATCGTGCCATCGGGGGCTGTTGCGCCCTGGGCGAGGGTTCGTCCCACCTGCATCCTGCCGAGCACGCGCCGCGTTACCGGATCGACGTGCAGGAGGTCGCCGTCATTTGCCTGGATCCAGAGATCCCGGGCGCCGGCGACGAACCATCCCGGAGCACGGTCACCGACGTCGACTCGCGCTACGCCGCCGGTCACAGGGTTGATCCGAGCGATTGCGGTCGCGCTCCGGCCGAAGCCGACCCAGACCGCGCCACTTCGTGCGATGAGGCCCACCGGCCGGGGCCCGACGTCGATCCGGCGGAGGACCTTGCGCGTGCGAGGATGGACGACCGCCAGCTTGCCGTCTTCCCAGGCCGTGACCCAGATTCGGTTGAAAGCGAAGATGACGTCGAACGGAGCTGCTCCAACCGAGATGCGCTGCACGCGCCCGGTGCGAGGGTGGACTCTGATCAGACCACGCTTGTAGTTCGCGATCCACAGAGAACCTGACCCGCTTGCGAGCGAGCAAGAGCCACTCCCGACGCGCACGCGCTTGACCACCCGGTTCGTTCTCGGATCGATCTTCACCAGCATGCCGCTGTCGGTCGCGATCCAGACCGCTCCGAACGCAGCAACCGCGCCGCAAGGCCCGTGGCCCGTCGTGATGGTGACGGCCGAGGGCGAGCCGGTGGCGCCGCTCGCAGCAAGGGAGAAGACCGCGGAGACCGACGCCACCAGGAGCAAACGCATGTCCTCATTACACCGAGGCTCGCTGGCAGGTTCCAGGTCGCAGAGAGAATGGGTTCGTGAGGCGACCTCTAGCCGCACTCGGATGGGTTGGGCTCGCCGCGACGGCGTGGGGTCAGTTCGAGGCCGGCTGGGTCCGGCTGCGCACGCTCGAGGTCCCGCTTCCCGGTCTTCCGGCCGAGCTCGACGGGCTTCGAATCGCCCATCTGTCGGACTTCCACCTCGGGTTCCCATCGCGCGGCGAGCGCGCCGTCCACCGAGCGGTTCGCTGGACGGCTGTGCGCGAGCCGGATATCACGGCGATCACCGGCGACCTCCTGTCGCGGCCGAGCGCCGAGCCGAGGCTGCGCATGCTTCTCAGCCGCTTGCCCGCTTCGTTCGCGGTGCTTGGAAATCACGACTTCGCGATCTCGCGGGATCCGTTCTCGAAGGAGAGCGCCCTCACCGAGCTCGGTTCGACGACTCTCCTGAGCGACGACGCGCGAACCGTGGAGCTCCGCGGCTGTCGCGTGCAGATCGTCGGCGTCGACCCGCGTTCGTATCGGCGAGGAACGGCGCGGCCCGAGCGCCTCGCCGATCCCGATGCGGATCTCCGGATCCTGCTCTGCCACTTTCCGAACGTGATCGACAAGCTGCCGGCCGGTGCCTTCGACCTCGTCCTCGCCGGCCATCTTCACGCGGGCCAGATCTGCATTCCGTACGGACGCGGGAAGATCAGGCTCGCGCACGTCCGCTGGACCTACGCGGAGGGGCTCTACCACCGCCCGGGTGGTGTTCTGCACGTCTCGCCCGGGCTCGGAACGACCTTCGTCCCGTTTCGGTTCTTCGCCCGCCCGGAGGCGACGGAGCTCGTCCTACAATCCCCAGAGTGAGCACGCGGGTCGCCGGCTTGACCGGGGTGACGCTCCAACAGGCGCCGCCCGTCTGTCACGGCTGCGTCTGGTGGCAGTCGAAGGGCGGGCGCGGCATCGACAAGCAGCGCTGGATCGAGAGGACCGAGGCCGAGTGGGGCGCCTGGGGCGCCGTCTATCGCGACGACGACGGCAGCGTGATCGGGTCGATGCAGTACGGACCTGCGGAGCTGTTCCCGCGCGCCTGGGAGCTGCCGGCGGGCCCACCGTCGGAGGACGCTGTGCTGGTCACGTGTGCGTACCTCGTCGAACGAGCGAGCCCGTGGGTCATGCAGTCGTTGTTCCTGGCGGCGATCGGCGATGCGCGGGATAAGGGCGCGAGGGCGCTCGAGACCTTCGCGTACAGGTATCCGGAGGGAGAGTCCCCGTACGAGCGCTTCCTCGTGCATCGAACCGTCTTCCCGCGCGACTTTCTCTCGGACTTCGGCTTCGAGACGGTGAGGGCTCAGGGGCGCGTGGAGCTTGCCCGGCTCGAGCTCGGCGGTCTGCAGCCGGTCGCCGAAGGCAGCCGCGAGAAGGTGCTCAGGCTCGTGCAGGACGCGTTCTCACCGGCTCCAGCTCCGGTGCCGCCAGGCCCGTAGGCGCCGGCACAAAACCGGCACGCTTCCGACACCCACGTGCGCGGATTTGCCCGATAGGCTCGACGTGGGGAGGAGGTTGGCTGTGCCTTAAGAAGCGCCCGCGGCGCTGAAACTAGGCCGCGAGCGCCTGGCGGGCCAGCAGGAGCTCGGCGATCTGGATTGCGTTCAGCGCCGCGCCCTTGCGCAGGTTGTCGCACACGATCCAGAGCGCGAGCCCGTCGCCCGCTGTGTCTTTCCGGATGCGCCCGACGAGCACTTCGTCACCGCCCGCTGCTTCCCGCGCCGTCGGCTGCTCGGACACCCGAACCGACGGGGCGGCCTCCAGCACTTCGCGAGCCTGATCCGGCGACAGTGGCGCCTCGGTCTCGATCCAGACGGCTTGCGAGTGTCCCACGAGAACCGGTACACGAGCACACGTGGCACTAAACGGCAGCTCGGGCAGCTCGAGGATCTTCCGCGTCTCGGCGCGCAGCTTCGACTCCTCGTCGGACTCGTCGCCCTCGAACTCCCAGTCCATGATGACGTCTCCCTCAGCAGGCGCCTGGGCTCGCAGCTCCCTCATCTGCTTGATGCCCGCGCCCGACTTGGACTGATACGTCGCGATGCGAACGCTCTTGAGGCCCGCGGCTGCGTGCAGCGGCGCGAGCGCGCACACGAGCTGGACCGTCGAGCAGTTCGGGTTCGCCACGATCCCCTCATGTGCAGTCGCCCTGTCGCCGTTCACCTCGGGAACGACGAGCGGCACGCCGTCGGCGAGCCGGAAGGCCGACGACTTGTCCACGCAGACTGCCCCGCCCTGCACTGCGACGGGCACGAGCTCGCTGCTGAGGTCGGTACCGACGGAGAAGAAGCAGAGGTCGAGGTCGCCCGAGAGCGCTTCCGGCGTCGCCTCTTCGACAGAGAGCTCGTCGGTGCCGTAGGACACCGTCGCGCCTGCGGAACGAGCCGATGCAAAGGCGCGTACCTGGCCGAAGCCGCGCTCTGCGAGGAGCGCCAGCGTGACCTGTCCAACGGCGCCGGTCGCGCCGACGACCCCTACGCGCGGGTCAGCCATGCTCCCTCATGGCCTCGGGGCTGTCGAGCTCGAACGCGGCGTGCAACGCGCGAACCGCTTCCTCGACGCGCTCCCGAGGGACGAAGCAGCCGATCTTGATGGGCGAGGTCGTCACGAGCTCGGGCTGGATGCCGAGCTCCTCGAGCGTTTCGAACGTCTTCGCGGCGACTCCGGGGTGACTTCTCATGCCGGCGCCGATGATGCTCACCTGGCCGAGATCCTCCCGGAGCGACCATTGCACGCCGAGACGGTCGAGAACCGCGTCGGTCTCGCCGCGCTCGGGCGCCGAGAAGACGATCTCCTGGCCTGTCTGCGCCACTGTGTCGACGTTGACTCCGGCCTCGGCGAGTGCTCCGAAGAGTTGCGCGGCGGTAGCCCCCTCGATCCGGTAGACGTTCTCGTCCACCGTGTGGGTCACCCCTGAGATGAGCGCCTTCTCGAGCATCCTTTCGTCCTCCTCGCGAATCCAGGTGCCGTGGGCTTCCGAAAAGCTCGACCGCACGTGCAGCTTGACATCGTGACTGCGCGCGAACTCCACCGACCGTAGCTGGAGCACCCGCGCGCCGGACGCGGCCATCTCGAGCATCTCCCCGTAGCTGACCGCGTGCAGCTTCCGGGCATTTGGGACCACGCGCGGATCGGCGGTATGGACGCCGTCCACGTCGGTGTAGATCTCGCAGGCCTCCGCGCCGAGTGCTGCGGCGATCGCAACCGCTGTCGTGTCAGAGCCGCCGCGGCCGAGCGTCGTGATGTCGAAGTCGGTCGAGACCCCCTGGAAGCCGGCGACGAGCACGATCCGCTCCGCGTCGAGTGCCTCGTGGATGCGGCGTGCGCGGATGTCGACGATCTTCGCCTTGCCGTGAGCCGTGTCGGTGACGATTCCGGCCTGCGAGCCGGTGAGCGAGATCGCCTCGTGACCGAGGTCGTGGATCGCCATTGCGCAGAGCGAGCAGGAGATGCGCTCGCCGACCGAGATCAGCATGTCGAGCTCCCGCGCTTTCGGCACCGGAGAGATCTCGTGCGCGAGCCGGACGAGATCGTCGGTCGAGTCGCCCATCGCCGAGAGCACGGCGACCACGCGGTTCCCGCCCTCGCGCGCCGCGACGAGCCGCTGCGCGACAGCCTTCAGGCGCTCGACGTCGGCGACCGACGTTCCGCCGAACTTCATGACGACGGTGCCCGCGCGGGTCACGGTTTCCTCAGTCGCAAGCGCCGGCACGGTCTCGTACTCAGTCGTGGCCATTTGCGGGGAATTCTACGGTGACGCGGCTACATCTCCCTTCGGCCGGTCAGAGCCCGGCCGAGGGTCACTTCGTCGGCGTATTCGAGGTCTCCTCCGACGGGCAGCCCGCTGGCGAGGCGAGTGACTCGCACACGGCCGCGCAGGCGGTCGGCGAGGTACGCGGCGGTCGCCTCCCCCGTCATGTTCGGGTTCGTCGCGAGCACGACTTCCTCGACGCCGTTTTGCTCGACCCGGCTCATCAGCTCATCGATGCGCAGATGACCGGGCTCGACGCCGTCGATCGGCGACAGCGCGCCCCCGAGGACGTGGTAAAGCCCGCGATATTCGGCCGTGCGCTCCACCGAGATCAGGTCGGCCGGCTGTTCGACGACGCAGACGAGCGCGCGGTCTCGCCGCTCGTCGCGACAGATCTCGCAGCGCTCCTCCTCCGTCAGGTTCCCGCACTCCGCGCAGAAGCGGACACGCTCTTTCACGTCCGCGATCGCGGCTGCGAGCGCCTGGGCCTCGTCCTTGGGGACGCGGAGAAGATGAAAGGCGAGGCGATGAGCCGTGCGCGTCCCGACTCCGGGGAGGCGCGTCAGCTGTGCGACGAGGTTCTCGACCGCGGGAGAGAACATGAAGTCAGCCTAGTTGTCGCGACTGTCGGCACGGCTACGGCCGATGGGCACGATCAGCTGGAAGCGCGCTCCGTGTGGCTCGACGTTCTCGTGCACGAGATCGCCGCCGTGGGCGCGCGCATAGGAACGCGCGATCGCGAGCCCGAGCCCGGATCCGAGCCCGCGCGCTCGGGCCTCGTCGCTCCGGCTGAACCGCTCGAAGAGCTCGATGATGAACTGCGGTGGCACACCGTTGCCGCTGTCCTCGACGCTCAGACGGAAGTGGTTGTCGCTCTGCGACGCCGTCACGACGATGGGTGACGAGCCGTGGCGCAGCGCGTTCGTGAGGAGGTTCGAGATCACGCGCTCGAAGACCGTGCGGTCGACGACCGTCTCCAGGTCGTCCGCGATCTCGATCTCGACCTCGTCCTCGCGGCCGGATGCCGAGGCGGCGACTAGCTCCTCGACCTCCGCTCGCACCGGGAGGCGCACCGGCTGAATCGACACGTTCTCGGCTTCGAGCCGAGAAAGGTCGAGCAGCTGGTCGACAAGGCTGCGCATGCGCTCAGTCTGAGAACTGAGCGTGTCCTCGAGCTCTTGTCTGTCGGCCACGGACAGCTGGTCGCCGAGCTTGTCGAGCGTCCGAACCACGCCGTGGATGCTCGTCACCGGCGTGCGCAACTCGTGCGCGGCGAGCGCGATGAAGTTCGTTTTCATCTCGTCGGCCTGCTCGAGCGCGACTCTCTGCTCGCGCTCGCGGACGAAGAGGCGTGACCGGTCGAGCGCCAGGCCCGTGAGTGCTCCGAGCGAGCGCAGGAGCTCGACCTCGTCACTGCCGAAGAAGGGCGCGTACGGCCCGCCCCAGACGACGAGGCAGCCGCCGGGGATCTCGAGCCGCAACACGTTCGGGCCATCGGGTGGAACGGGGTCGTCCGCCCCGTGGCTTGCGACCACGTTGCCGTCGTCGTCGAGCAGGTAAACGGCTTTCGCTCCAACGAGGCTCTTCATCGGAGGGAGCACCGTTTCGGCGACCTCCTCAGGCGTCGTCGCCGCTATCAGTCCGCCGATCGCGCCACGCACCCGCTCCTGCTCTGGACGGCGCCAGATGAGCCGCACGATCCCAGGCGGTGAGAGCCCGAGCAGGAACGTGAACGCGCTCGCTATGGCCAGGGCAGAGACCGCGATCTCGAGGCCGTGGTTATCCGCGGGGCCGGCGACGGCGAAGAAGATCGCCGCGGTGAGCGCGACTGCGGCGAGGCTGAGCATCCGCATCCTGTTGCGCGCCACGCTCGGCTGGTCGCGGCCCGCGCGCCAGAGCCTCCACGCCGCGATCGTCGACAGGTACGCGAACTGCAGGACGAGTGCGTACAGGTAGGCGCTGAACGCGACCGTTCGATGCTCCCCAGTCTGCGGAAAGTCGGGAAGCACGATCGTCCACGCGATCAGGCCGACGGTCGTCGCCGCAGCGATCCATTCGAGCCGTCGGGACGAGGGGTCGAAGGCGTCCGTGAACTTGAATAGGAGATAGGGGAAGAGCACCAGGACGATGACCAGCACGCGCTGGGCGACGATTTCGCGATCCGAATTGGCCTCCTCCGGGAGAACGAGACCCGCCAGGACGACTGCGCCGAGGGAGCCGAAGCACAGGGCCGCCCAGAAGCTCGGCCGGTCGCGGCGGCGGAGCCAGTACCAAAACGAGACAAAGCCAAGCACTCCGAAGGCCGCCGCACTGACGTAGCCCAGGATGTTGTTGACCGTCTCGGGGCTCACGCTTCCACCGGAGCAATCGAGACTGTAGTGTCAGGCGGCTTGAGCCGCACGAGGGTCCCCGACATGGAGCTATCGAGAAAGACACGACGGCAGCGGCCGCGCCTCGACGCGCGCCGCCGCGAGACGCGGCGGCCACGCCGGGGTGGCTTGAACGAGTCGTGGCGGCCGCGGGAGCTCGGCGCACGGTTCCACTCCTCGAAGCCGCCCAATGGGACCGGTACGACCAAGGGGCAGATCCTGATCGTCGACGACGAGAGCGCCATTCGCCTCGTCTGCCGGCTGAACCTAAGCACCGCAGGCTTCGACACGCTCGAGGCGTCGGATGGCGCTTCGGCGCTTGCCCTTGCCCGTGCCGAGCGACCCGATCTCATTCTTCTCGACATCATGCTGCCCGAGGTTGATGGATGGGGCGTCGCCGAGGAGCTCGCGGCCGATCCGGAGACTCGCGACATCCCGATCTTGTTCCTGACGGCGCGCTCCGACCGCACGGACGAGGTCAAGGGCCATGGGCTCGGAGGAGTCGGGTACATCACCAAGCCGTTCGACCCGCTCGAGCTGACCGGCACGGTCGCGAGGGTCCTCCATCGGGCTCGACGCGGAGAGCGCGAGTCGATCCGCAGTGAGTGGGAACAGACTCTGCGCCGCGCCGACGGGTAGCTACATCCCGGGCAGGCCGAGGCCGCCGAGGTCGCCGAGGCCGGACATTCCGCCGAGCTTCGACTGCGCGAGCGACTGAGCCGAGCGCAGCGCCTCGTTGACGGCGGCGAGCACCATGTCCGCCAGTAGCTCGGGGTCGTCCGGGTCGATCGCCTCGGGCGAGATCTTGATCTCGGTGATCTGAAGGTCTCCGGTCGCCTTGACCGTCACCATGCCACCGCCGGCCGAAGCCTCGACCGTCTCGCTCGCGAGCTCTTCCTGCGCCTTCTCCATCTGTGCCTGAAGCTCTTGCACCTGTTGAAGCATCTTGTTCATGTCCATGTTCACGGGCGGGGTTCCTCCTCGACCTCGTGGGCGTCGAATGTGTCCTTCATCAGCTGCACGATCTCTTCCTCGCCTGCGGGCTGTTCCTCCTCGGCGGGCTCGTCCCCTCCGTTCTCGCCGACGGCGAAGTCGAGGGCGAGCTTCCGGCCCGTGACCTCGTAGAGCGCGTCTGCGAGCAACGTCGCGTTCTTCGGCTCCTCGGCGAGCTGGCGATGGAAGGACGCCGCCGCGGGAAACTCGACGGTGAGCCTGTCGTCGGCGAGCTGTGCCGGGTGTGCCTCGCGGAGCATCGAGGCCGCCGGGATCGACCGCTGCTCGACGGCGGGCAGGATCGTCCGTTGCCAGGCCTCCTGGAGCTGGCCCAGCTCTAGTGACGGCGGCTCGACAGCCTCTTTGGGCGCGGCTGTCTCGGCCCCCGGCGCCTGACTTTGCAACAGACTGTTGCTTGGCTCAGGCGCTGGGGCGCCGGGTGCGCGTTGTTCAAGCTGCTCGAGTCGGTACGCCACCGACTCCCGCTCGAGGTCCGCAGCCGGGCGCGTGACTTTCACGAGCGCGAGCTCGAGAGGGAGCCGCGGGTCGCCGCCCTGGCGCATGTCGTCGACAGCCACGGCGAGCAGGTCGCAGAGGCGCAGCACGGTCGGCTCGCCGAGCTGGTTTGCCTGCGCGCGCAGCCGCTCCCGTGTCTCCTCCGTCAGCGGCAGCGAGTCGGGCACCTCGCCCATGTGCTGGACGAGCATGACGTGCCTCAAATGATCCAGTAGCTCCGTCACGAGTCGCCCGAGATCCTGGCCCTGGTCGGCGAGCTCCTCGATGAACGTGAGTGCGCCGGCGGTGTCGCGGTCGACGACGAAGTCGCAAAGTCGGAAGAGCGCCTCCTCCTCGACGGCGCCGAGCAGCTGGAGCACGGCCTGGACGGTCACCTTTCCCTCGGTGGCGGAGGAGAGCTGGTCGAGCGTCGAGACGGCGTCGCGGAAGCTTCCCCGCGCCGAGCGCGCGACGAGAGCAAGCGCAGCCTCAGGGGCCTCGATCCCCTCGCCCTCGGCGACATGCTTCAAGTAGCGCACGATCTCCGGCAGTCGGGGACGCGAGAGCACGAACGTCTGGCAGCGCGAGCGGACCGTCCCCATCATCTTCTGAAGCTCGGTCGTGCAAAAGACGAAGACGAGGTGCGGCGGCGGCTCCTCGATCAGCTTCAACAGCGCATTGAATGCGGCGTCCGTGAGCTGGTGCGCCTCGTCGAGGATGTAGACCTTGTAACGCCCTTCGACGGGCTGGAGGACGACGCGCTCCCGGATCTCGCGGATGTCGTCGATGCCGCGCTGCGAGGCCGCGTCCATCTCGATCACGTCGAGCGAGGTGCCGGCGGCGATCGCCAGACAGGCGTGGCACGTCCCGTCGGGATCCGGGGTGGGGCCGTGTGCGCAGTTGAGCGCCTTGGCGAGGATGCGGGCGAGCGACGTCTTGCCCGTTCCCCGCGGTCCTGCGAAGAGGTAGGCCTGCCGCACGTTGCCGGCCGCGACCGCGTTCTTGAGAGTCCGCACGACAGGCTCTTGTCCGACCACGTCGTCGAACCCCTGCGGACGATATTTGCGGTAGAGCGCGGTCAAGAAATGGCCTGAGGCGATTCAACCAGAAAGCGAGCGGGGCGCAGGGCGCGGCTTTCCGCGGAAAGCCGATCAAGGAAGCGAAAGTGGGCGCACCTGGGATCGAACCAGGGACCTCCCGCGTGTGAAGCGGGCGCTCTCCCGCTGAGCTATGCGCCCCAGGCCGAGCAGAGTAGCGGTGCTACCCTCCTCACTGCCCGGTCACGCTAAGTGGGGAGCTAGCGGTTCCCTGAACCCGCAATCCGCTTTAGCGGGGCCGAACTCCCTCTCGAGGGGAACCCGCCCGAGACACGGGCTTGCGATGTGAGTGTTGACAGCCAGGTTCCGCGCACTGGGAGCTTGCGAACCGCGTCAGATCCGGAAGGAAGCAGCGCTAAGCAGTCCCTCTCAGGTGCCGCGGACCAGCCTGGCTCGAGCGAGCGTTGCGGGCACCGGCTCGAGACGGATCCTCGACAGAGGGTGCGTGACTGGGCTTACTCGACCTCGCGTGCAAGCAGGTCACCGATCGTCTCGCGCTTTTGGATCAGTCGAGCCTCACCGCCGCTCACTAGCACTGCCGCCGGCCGCGGAACCGAGTTGTAGTTCGACGCCATCGCCAGCGTGTACGCGCCGGTTGCCGGGACTGCCAGGAGATCGCCCCTCCTGGGCTCGGGAAGCGGGAGGTCGCGGATCATGATGTCGCCTGACTCGCAGTGCTTGCCGCAGACGACGTAGCTGCCCGCCGGTTCCTCGTCCGCTCGGTTGGCGAGGAGCCCGCTGTAGGAAGCGCCGTAGAGCTGCGGGCGCGGGTTGTCGGACATCCCGCCGTCCACGGCGACGAACGTGATCTCGTCGCTCACCTGTTTCACCGTTCCGACTTCGTAGAGCGTCAGCCCCGCTCGGCCGACGAGGGAGCGGCCCGGCTCCAGGATGAGCTCCGGGACGGACAGCCCGCGCTTGTGCCACTGCTGCGCGACGTGGCCGGTCAGCTCGCCGACGAAGGTCTCGATCGCGGGCGGTGCCTCGCCCTCGACGTACTGGATCCCAAGGCCTCCGCCGAGGTCGACGACGGAGGGGGGCCAGTCGAGCTCGTCGCGGCATCTGGCCGCAAACGCTGCCACCCATTCGACGGTCGTCAGCGCTGCCCGGCTGTCCATGAGCTGTGACCCGATGTGGACGTGCAGGCCGGCGACGTCGAGGCCGGCGGCTCTCGCTTGCTCGACCGCCTCGATCGCCTGCTCGGGAGGCAGGCCGAACTTCGATCCCTCGTGCGCCGTGCGGATCGCCGGATGCGTGTCTGCCTCGACACCGGGCGTCACTCGCACGAGGACTCGACCAACACCTGCCGCCGCTGCCCGCTCGACCTCGTCGAGCGCGTCCAGCACCACGAAGCGCGCGCCTGCCCCCGCGGCCGCCTGCAACTCCTCGTCGCTCTTGTTGTTTCCGTGCACGACGATTTGCTCGCCGGGGACTCCGGCGCGAAGCGCGATCTCGAGCTCACCGAGGGTCGAGACGTCCGCGCCGATCCCTTGCTCCGCGAACAGGCGCAGGATCGCGGCGTTGGAGAATGCCTTGGTGCCGTAGACGACGAACGCGGCGGGCGCCGCTTCCAGGTAGGCACGCGCGGAGCCGAGCAGGGTGCTCTCGTCGTACACGACGAGCGGCGTTCCGAACTCGGTGGCCAGGGCCGAAGCGCGGATCCCGCCGACGACGAGCTCGCCGTGCTCGATCGCCGCGCTTTCGGGAAAGATCTCGAGCACGCTCACGATTGTGCCCGCGCGAGACAAGTCTCGGCGTGACCGACCCCTGGTAGGTTCCGCGCCGTGCTGCTCGGCATCACGACCGGCAACGCCGTGGCCCTCGGCGTCATCGCGGGGATCTTCGTCGTCTTCGCGCTTGCGTCCGCGCTTCTCATCCCTCGGCGCTGGCCCGACTTCCCGGGCAAGCACCTGGGGTGGTTCATCGTCGTCACGCTCGTCCTCTTCGTCGCGACCCTCGCCGCGGTCGAGTTGTTTGCCGTGGAGCCGAAAGAGGAAGCCGCTGTCGCCGAGACGACGACCGGGAACGAGCCGCCGCCTGGCACGACGACTCAGGCGGAACAGCCACCGCCTCCTCCCGCTGCGGGGGGCGACCCGGCCGCCGGCAGGGAAGTCTTCCTGGGCCAGGACTGCGGTGGTTGTCACGCGTCCGCGGCCGCAGGCACCTCCGGCGCCATCGGGCCGAACCTCGACGAATCGTTGCAAGGCGCCGACGCCGCGGCCATCCGGGAGTCGATCGTCGAGCCCAGCGCGGAGACCGCGGAGGGGTACCCGGCGGGCATCATGCCGCAGGATTACGGTGAGGATCTGACCCCCCAGCAACTCGACGATCTCGTGGCATTCCTGCAGGAGGGCTAAACCCGTGAAGGAAGCAAGCTCGGAAGAGACACCGTACGGCCGCTACATCACGTCGGACGGCTGGTTCGTCCTCAATCTCGCTGACGCGCTCGCGGTGCGCAACGAGGAGAAAGGCGGCGCGACGTACCCCCTCGAGCCGGAGGAGCCGCCGTTCGGCGACTTCGGCGCGCGTGTCACCGTCGTCTGGCCGGGCGACCCGAACGCGCTCTACCACTCGGAGGGAGTTCAGGAAGGGTTCCTCGTGCTCTCCGGCGAGTGCACGCTGATCGTCGCAGAGCAGGAACGGCCGCTTCGACAATGGGACTACTTCCACTGCCCGGCTGAAACCGACCACGTGATCGTCGGCGCCGGTGACGGGCCTTGCGCGATTCTCATGATCGGCGCGCGGCCCGAAGTCGAGACGATGCGCTATCCGGTGAGCGAGGTCGCGGCGAAGTACGGTGCGTCGGTCGCGAAGGAGACTGACGAACCGGACGAGGCGTATGCCGACTGGCCGGGTGAGTACCTGCCGGTGCGCCTTCCGTGGCCACCTTCCGACGCGAAGCCGGAACGCGGGAGTCGAAAACAGGAACCCCGAGGCTCAGGCGCCTCGGGGCTCGAAGGTGACATTTAGGACGGAGAGGGAGGGATTCGAACCCTCGATCCACCTTTCGGCAGATACGCGATTTCCAGTCGCGTTCCTTCGGCCGCTCGGACACCTCTCCGGGCGCGACGAGGGTAGCAGCGCCCTTCCGCACTGCTAAGGGCACTGCCACTGAACGGAGGGGGAGAGATTCGAACTCTCGCGAGACGTAACCGCCCCGAACGGTTTTCGAGACCGCCGCATTCGACCGCTCTGCCACCCCTCCAGCGGAGAAAGACTAGCCGAGGTGTTCTCGGTTCCTGACGCGTCGCTCAGACCCCGCATGCGAGTGGGACAGTGCTGGGTCGCACGGCCCGCTCGCAGGAGGGGGCTGAGCGGCGCGAGGCGGCGGCGGAGCCGCCGCCGGTCAGGGAAGCGAGAGACGGAGAAGGAGGGATTCGAACCCTCGAAGGAGGAAATATCCCCCTTAACGCCTTAGCAGGGCGCCGCCTTCAGCCACTCGGCCACTTCTCCGGAACACACAGGATAGCCGCTCTACCTGACCCCTTTACAGCGCGAAGCCCGCCTCGAAAACGCGTTGGAGCCGCAGATTCGTTGGGCGGGCGCCGCTGATTGCCGGGGTATTTGAGGGGGGAGCCGGCAAACACATTGTTGCGACCGCCTACTCCTCGGCACATGCCCCTGAAGGGTGATTTCTCGATACTGACGCCATGAAGCGGCGCATCGGCAGGCGCGAGGTCAACGTGTCGAACCCGGACAAGGTGTTCTTTCCCAAGCGCAAGCTGACGAAGCTCGATCTCGTCAACTACTACCTCGACGTGGCGCCTCTTGTG
This sequence comes from uncultured Actinomycetes bacterium, assembly GCA_963827725.1. Classification (GTDB taxonomy): domain Bacteria; phylum Actinomycetota; class Thermoleophilia; order Gaiellales; family Gaiellaceae; genus VAXT01. Next base: position 768,355 of record CAWHBM010000001.1, read on the forward strand.
CTGAACCACGTGCAGCGACGCCCGATGCAGATGCTGCGCTACCCCGACGGAGCGGAGGAGTGGTTCTTCTACCAGAAGCGTGTTCCGGCGAATCATCCGGACTGGCTCGAGACCGTGCACATCAAGTTCCCGTCCGGGCGCACAGCTGACTTCCCGGTTTGCAACGAGCCCGCTGCTCTCGCCTGGATCGTCAACCTCGGCTGCATCGACCTGCACACGTGGGCCTCGCGGGTGGACGACGTCGATCGGCCGGACTACCTCCTGATCGACCTCGACCCGAGCGAGGGCAACCCGTGGCGCCACGTGCGCAAGATCGCGATGGTGGTGAAGGAGGTCATGGACGAGCTCGGGCTGGCGAGCTTTCCGAAGACCTCGGGATCGACCGGGCTTCACATCCTCGCGCCGATCAAGTCCGAGCTCGGCTTCCCCGAGGTGCGGCGGTTCGCCAAGGCGATGGCTCAGGAAGTGGAGCGCCGGATCGACGACCAGGACGTGGCCACCACGACGTGGAAGGTCGCCGATCGGCGAGGAGTGTTCGTCGACTTCGGCCAGAATTCTCGCGACCGCACGATCGCGGCCGCGTACTCGATTCGTCCGACTCCGGACGCTCGTGCGTCGGCCCCACTCACGTGGGACGAGGTGCCCAAGGTGAAGCCGGAGCGCTTCACGCTGACGACGATGCGCAAACGGCTCGACGAGGTGGGCGACCTGACCGCGGGCATGTGGCGCCACAAGGCGAGCCTCATCCGGCGCTTCGAGAAGCTCAGCCTCGAGCCGGCCGACCCGAAGAAGGTCGACAGCGGCCGCCGTCGCGGCGGCGCGCAGCGCTGGGACAGCGACCAGAGCGACCGGCAGTCTCGCCGAGCGCGCCAAAACCCTTAACGGGGTCTGACCCCATTAAGGCTTACGGGGTCAGACCCCGTTAAGAAGGCGGTCGCGGAGGCGCGTCCTCGACGAACGCGTGAAATCTGGACCTGGCCAGGTCGATGTCGTCGGCGAAAAGGCTGAGGAGAGACGTCGACGCAACGAATGGGCGAGGAGATCGAAGACCAATCGCTTCCGCGAAGGTGCTCCACGGCCAGTCTTCGGGGCGTCTGCACAGGCCGGCCCGGACCGGGTTCAGTGCGACATAGCGTGTGACCTCGAGCAGGTGGGAGTCACTCTGCATGAACTCGGAATGGAAGCGCCCTTGGAAGACATGGCCAGTCGTCCCGTGGCGTCTGTTGAACGTTTGGGCGTACTGGCCGTTCAGGCGCTGCATTCCCGCGCTGAGATCACCGAGTGGAGTGTCGACCATCAGGTGGTAATGCGTACCCATCAAGCAGAAGGAACGGCACAGCCACTCGTGCCTCTCGATGACGTCAGCGAGGATCGTCTCGAAGCTCTGACGATCGACGGCGTCGAGATAGATGAACCGGTCCGCGCATCCCTTCGTGGTCACGTGATAGATGCCGTTGGGTACCTGGATGCGCAGGGCGCGGGCCACTTGGTCGAGCGTAGGCCGCGAGCTCGCCACCAAGGGTCGCCGTGACACTTCTGTCGCCCTTTCTTTACGGGGTCTGACCCCGTTAACGTTTACGGGGTCAGACCCCGTTACTTGGGTGGGGCCAGCAGCGAGTCGACGGTGGGGTCGCCTCGGCGGCGTGGGGGACGGACCTGGCGCCACGTGCAGTCTGCTGCGTCCTTGTCCGGGCGGAAGCGGAGGAAGCGCGTGCCGTGGCGGAAGCGGTTTCGCTCGAGCTTGTCGTACCGGACTTCGCAGACAAGCTCTGGACGCACCGGGTTCCAGTCGAGCTCCTTGCCCTGCGACCAGCGGCTCTGCCCGCCGGGGATCCGCTTGTCGCTGAGGAAGCCGGGCTCGAGCAGCTTCGGCAGCTCCGCCTCGATCTGCTTCCGCACCGCCGCCGGCATCGCCGAGCAGTGCCCCACGAAGTCGAGCTCGCCGTCGTCGCCGTACAGGCCGAGGAGCAGCGTCGCGATCCGGCCCTCCTTCTTCTCGCTGTAGCGAAAGCCGACGATCGCGCAGTCGGCCGTCTTGTACTTCTTCACCTTGACCACCCCGTCACGAGACCCCGGCAAGTACGGAAGCCCGAGCCGTTTCGCGACGACGCCGTCAAGCCCGGCAGCCTCGAGCCGGTCGAGCCAGCGCTCGGCGTCCTTCAGCTCCCGGCTGTACGGCGAGAGCTCGAACCGCTTCGCTTTCCGCTCCAGCTCCTTGCGTCGCTTCTCGAGCGGCAGCTTGTGAACCGGCTCGCCCTTCCAGAGGAGGATGTCGAACGCGATGAACTGCGCAGGGATCTCCGCCGAGAGCTTGCGGATCCGGCTCTCGGCCGGATGCAACCGCAACTGCATCGAGTCGAAGTCGAGCTTCCCCTTCTTGGAGATGACGATCTCGCCGTCGAGCGCGGAGTGGGGAGGCAGGAGCTTGCCGAGCGGCTCGAGCTCCGGGAAGTAGCGCAGGAGCGGGCGCTCGTTCCGGCTCCAGAGCGCGAGCTCGCCGCCGTCGTTCTCGAGGACACCGCGGAACCCGTCCCACTTGGGCTCGTACTGCCAGTCGCCGACCGGGAGCTCGTCGACGAGCTCGGCCTCCATCGGCGGAAAGGGGACTTTCGGGCCTGGCACTGGTCACTAAGCTTGCCGCAATGAGGAGAGTCGCCGTCACGGGTCTGGGCGCGGTCACGCCGCTCGGCAACGACGCGCCCTCGACCTGGCGCGCCGCAATCGCCGGAGAAAGCGGAATCGACTTCATCCGCTCGTTCGACGCGAGCGAGTTCCCGGTCCGCGTGGCCGCCGAGGTCAAGGACTTCGATCCAAGCGGCCTCGTCAACGCGAAGGAGGCCCGCCGGCTCGACCGGAACGTCCTGCTCGCGCTGGCAGCCGCCGTCGAGGCGAAGGAAGACGGGGGCCTGAACGGCTTCGACCCGGCGCGAGTCGGAGTCGTCCTCGGATCGGCGATCGGCGGGTTCATCGGGATCATGGAACAGAGCGCTGTGATGAACGAGCGCGGCGCGGACCGCGTCTCCCCGTATTTCATTCCGAGCGTCCTCGTCGACTCGGCGAGCGGCCAGATCGCGATCTCGCTGGGCATACGCGGCCCCAACTACGCGCCCGTCTCGGCCTGCGCGACCGGCTCACACGCTGTCGGCGAAGGCGCCGAGATCATCCGCAGAGGCGATGCGGACGCGATCCTCGCGGGCGGCACCGAGGCCTGCATGCATCCCCTGATCCTGGCCGGGTTCTGCGCGATGCGTGGCCTTGCCGCGGAGGACGAATACCCACCGCGAGCCTCGCGCCCCTTCGACGCGACGCGGGCCGGATTCGTGATGGGGGAGGGGGCATGCGTCCTGCTCCTCGAGGAGCTCGAAGCGGCGAGGGAGCGCGGCGCAAAGGTGTACGCCGAGGTGCTCGGCTACGGGGCCTCGAATGACGCGTACCACATGGCCGCACCCGATCCGGCCTCGGTCGGGGTCGCCGAGATGATGCGAGCCGCCCTCGCGCGCGCGCGCGTGAACCGAACCGACGTGGATTACGTCAACGCGCACGGAACCTCCACGCCGCTCGGGGATCTCGCTGAGACTAAGGCGCTCAAGGAGGTCTTCGGTGACCACGCGTACAAGCTCGCCGTCTCCTCGACGAAGTCGATGATGGGCCACTGCTTCGGGGCGGCCGGCGCGATCGAGGCGATGATGTGCGTGCTCGCGATCCACGAAGGGACGATCCCGCCGACGATCAACTACGAGCAGCCCGACCCGGAGTGCGACCTCGACTACGTGCCGAACGAAGCGCGTGAGGCGAAGGTGGACGTAGCCCTCTCGAACGCCATGGGCCTCGGCGGCCACAACGGGTGCGTGCTCTTCGGCAGGACTGACCGAAGCGGAGCTTCGGCGTCTAATCAGATGTGAGGTTCCTGGGAGCCGCCGCTGTCACGGCCGGGCTGCTCGTCGTTCCGTCACGTCTGTCTTCGTGGGCGATCTGAACGACGACGAGTTGCCCGATGTCGGGGCAGCGGGGAATCGGCTCGTCTTCACGCTCGCCGGCCTCGGCAACGGAACCTTCGAGGTCTACCGGGAGTTCGCCGCACCAGCCGCCCTGCGCTCGATCGCAGGAGAGGACATCGACGGGGACGGGCTGCTTGACCTCGTCGCAGCCGGAGGGCCGAACCAGGTCCTCGTCGGCCTCAACGCCGGCGAGGGGAGCTTTCCGCATTCGTCGCGTACAGGGCCGGTGGGACGCCGGTCCAAGTCGCGGTCGCCGACATCGACAGCGACGCGGTCTCCGACCTGCTCGTCGTGAACCGCGGCTCGAACGACCTCTCGATCCTCCTAGGAGACGTCGCCTGTCTCACTGCTCGTGAGCCGCGGCTCCAAGCGGTAGCCTCCCGGCCGTGGCCTTCATCGTCGACGACACGTCGAGCGGTACGCGGAGCAGCACACCTCGCCCGACGGCGAGCTCTTCGAGCGCCTCGCCGAGGAAACGCGCGAGAAGACCACCGCGCCGCAGATGATGGTCGGCCGGATCGAAGGCCAGTTCCTCGCAACGCTGGTGCGCCTCCGCGGCGCGCGACGGATCCTCGAGCTCGGAACGTTCACCGGCTATTCGTCGATCTCGATGGCGTCGGCGCTGCCGCCCGACGGGAAGATCATCACCTGCGACGTCGACCCCGAGGCGACCGGGATCGCCCGCCGCTACATGGACGAGAGCGGCTACGGAGACAGGATCGAGATCCGACTCGGCCCGGCGCTCGAGACGATCGCGACGCTCGAGGGCCCGTTCGACCTCGTCTTCATCGACGCCGACAAGCCGAACTACAAGGCCTACTACGAGGCGGTGCTCCCGCTGCTTGCCGAGAACGGCCTCGTGATCGCCGACAACGTCCTCTGGTCAGGCCGCGTCGTCGAGGCAGACGATGACGATTCGACACGCGCGATCAAGGACTTCAACGAGCACGTACGAAACGACGAGCGAGTCACCTCGGTGATGCTCAGCGTCCGCGACGGAATGACGCTCGTCCAGAAGGAGCGCGACTAGTCGCAGCTCGGCGTCAGCGCGTCGTACGAGCCGTTGTACGAGACTGCGCAGTAAGACCATGCCGAGCTCGTCCATGCCGGCAGGGCCTGCGAGCTGGCTGGCGCCGAGCTTGACCGAGCCACCGAGCACGAAGACGCTGTTCGTCTGTCCTGAGACCCGTGACTGGTTGACGAGCACAGTCGGGGCCGATGTCTTCTGACCGCTGTAGATGCCGTAGCTCTGTCCCGTGCTGGTCGCGGATGAGGTGACGTTGTTGAGCGTGTGGCTCCCGTTGTACGAGCGCAAGCCCATGGCGATCAACCCGCCGCTTGCAGTCATCGTCGAACTGGTGGCCCTGACCGAGCCGCCGAACGTGGTGAGCATTCCGACGACGAGACCGGATCCGTCCGAAGCGTTGAAGGACGAGTTCGTCACGGTCGTCACGCCATTGAAGTTCGCCATGGCGACGACGGTGGTCCCGGTCGAGGCGATCGCGGCGACGTTGTTGAGCACAGGCGAGCCGTTCGAGACATGGATGCCGTAGTTCTCCGAGCTGCCGGAGCCGATCGCCCGCACGTGGGTGAACCTCGGCGAGGTGCTCTCGGCGAAGAGCGCAACCGACTGCTGGCCTCCGCCAGTGTTCTTCACCGTGAGGAAGCGCAACTCCGAATTGTCGGTTGCGTTGATCGTTCCGTGGCCGGTCGTGACGGCGGACGTGACGGTGGTCACGAGCTCTCCCGAGCCTTCGATATCTACGTACGGCTTCATCGCGAGCGACGCGGTACCCAGGTCATAGACCCCGGGCTCGATCTTCACGAGGTACGGATTCGACGCCGCGTTCCCGGTGATCCCCGTGAGGGCACGGATGAGCGCGGAACCGGCCTTCGTCGCATCCGGGTCCGGGTGGACGACGATCGTGCGCGTGTACGTCCCGCCCGTCCCTCGGGCGCTCGATGTCGTTGGCGCGGGAATCACCGATCGGTGGGAACTGCCCCTTCGCGTTCAGGGCAAGCAGCCGTCCGGGCATCGGGGTCCGAGACGCCTGGAGGTTGTTCACACGGGCGGAGTTCTCAGCGAAGAGTGCGACGCGCACGGCACCCACCGCCGCCTGGCCGACTGCTGTTTGGCCGAGGACGGCGACCACGAAGGCCGCTGCCGACAGCGCGATTGCCGCACGATGCTTCGTCACTGGTCTCCCCCTCGTGAGTCCGGAACTCACCAAAAGCTAACACCGTCTTCGCCGCGACTCAAGAGGACCAGAAGACGTCGCGGCTGTCGCCTTGATCGACGGGCGTTGAAAAACTGCCCTCAAAGTTGTAGAACCCTTTATGAGCTCCGCAGTGGGGGGCACCAAATCAATGGGTAGGGGAGGTAACTCGGTGCAACAGCGACAGCATGCGCGCTGGCCCTGGCTCGCCGCGTTCCTGACCCTCGCGATCGTGCTCACGGGCGCGCTCGCGGTGGGGGCGAACGCGAGCAAGAACCAGGACGCCGTCTGCGCGTCAATCGACACACTCGGTCTCGAGAGGCAGACGAATGCGCATGCCGCGCAGATCCTCGCTTCTTGCGGTCGTTCATCCGCAGTCGACCAGGCCGCTTCGTCGACGAATTTCTCGTCGCTGAGCAGGCTCGCCCCCGAAGCGTACGGCGGCCCGGACTCCAACGTCACCAACTGGGCCCAGAGTGGGACGCACGTGACCCAGTCCGAGGCTCAAACCTGGGCCTTCGGCACCACCGTCGTCACGACGTACAACGACTCGACCACGGCACCCAGCTGTTACTCCGGCGGGTCGTACTCGACCGACAACGGAGCGACCTTCCAGCGCCTCGCAACGAGGCCGTTCTGCTCGGGTCGCGGCACCGGCTACGGCGACCCTGTCGTCGTTTACAGCGAGGCCGACTCGAAGTGGCTCGCCGTCTTCCTCGCCTCCGGTTGCGGTGGCCAGGGCCTCGGCGTTTGGCAGTCGGTCGACGGAATCAACTGGACCGTTGCACCCGTTTGCGCACACAACGGCGGCAGCGACGACCGCGAGTCGGGCTGGGTCGACAACAACCCATCGAGCCCGTACTACGGCCGGATGTACGTCTCCTGGAACGACTTCGCGCAGAGCCAGCAGATCAGGATCGTTTGGTCTGACGACGGCGGCACGAGCTGGAGCGCACCGGTCAACGTCAACACCACCTTCATCCGCAACGTGCAGGTCACGACTGGCCCCGACGGGACGGTCTTCGTTGCCGGCATGAACGAGATGGGCGGGGGCCTCGGCAACCGCCAGAACATCATCTATCGCTCAATTAACGGCGGCACCACGTGGACGAACGTGACCACGGGCGCGGCGTTCCCGGGCCCAGGTCAGTCGACCTGCGGGTACTTCGCCGCCATGTTCCCCTCCTATTGGCGCTACATGGGCTGGGGCGACATCGGTGCCGGCCCGAGCGGAGTCATCCACTACGCCTACACGGTCAACGGCCCCGGTGCCGACTACGGGGACGTCTTCTACGTCCGCTCTACCGACAACGGTTCGACGTGGAGCACGCCGCTGAAGATGAACACAGACACGGGCACGCGCTCGCAGTGGCAGCCCGGCCTGTCGGTCTCACCTGCCGGCAATGTGTTCGTGACGTGGAACGACGCCCGCAATACCACGGGCAACAGCTTCGAACGCTGGGCAAGGCAATCGAGCGACAACGGCGCCACCTGGGCGAACGACGAAGTCCTGAGTGACGTCCCGTCCCCGCTCCCGCTTCAGCCGGACGGAAGCGTCCAGCCTTGCTACACGGGCGACTACGACCGCCAGTACAGCAACGCCGCCGCGCACTACGTGACGTGGACGGACGGGCGTGTGCTGGTCGGCGGTGCATCTCAGCAGGATGTGTTCTTCGACAAGCAGGTCCTAAGTGGCCCACCACCACCGCCGCCTCCGCCACCGCCGCCGCCTCCGCCGCCACCTCCGCCACCTCCGCCACCTCCGCCACCGCCACCTGCGTGCGGTCCAGGGATCGTGATTCCGGATTCCGGTCCGGGTATTCCGTATCCGTCTGACTGCGTCGTCACGGGCCTGAGCGGCACGATCACCGACGTCAACGTCTCGGTGATGGGCCTCTCGCACACGTGGCCGGATGACATCGACCTCCTGCTCGTCGGCCCGACTGGCCAGAACGCGGTCATCATGTCGGACGCGGGCGGCAGTCTTGACATCTCCGCGGTCGACCTCATGCTCGACGACGAGGCGGCTTCGCCTCTGCCCGACAGCTCGCAGATCGACACCGGCAGCTACCAGCCGGCGGACTACGAGCCCGGCGATCCGTTCGATCCGCCCGCCCCGACCCCGAGCGGCAACACCGCGCTCTCGGTCTTCGACGGGACGAGCCCGAACGGAACGTGGAACCTCTATCTGATGGACGACGCTGCGGCAGATGAGGGAGCCTTGACCGGCTGGGCGCTGAGCATCACGACGGCTGGTGGCCCACCGCCACCACCACCGCCACCTCCGCCTCCACCACCTCCGCCTCCACCACCACCGCCTCCACCACCGCCACCTCCGCCGCCGCCACCACCTCCGCCGCCACCACCGCCACCACCACCGCCTCCGCCACCACCGCCGCCACCTCCGCCGCCACCGGCACGCTGCCGGGTGCCGAGGGTGATCGGTCTGAGGCTCGGTCAGGCACGGGTTCGGATCCGCAGGGCCCGCTGCTCTGTCGGCCGCGTACGCCGCGCTCGCTCCAGGCGAGTCGGCCGCGTCATCGGCCAGAGCCCAAGGCCCGGCGCTATTCGGCGCCGCGGCTTCCCCGTCAACCTGGTGGTCGGCCGCCGGTAGGTAACGACGACGACCAAGTGGGGGCGCCCGTCTGACGGGCGCCCCCACTTCCATTTCTGAATGCAGGGGAGAAGTGCGACCGAACGAGGGTGAAGCGGTGCTGTCAGCAACGCGCAGGCTGAGCCTCGCGATCCTGTCCGTTGCCGCCGCCATCGTCGCCGCACCGGTCGCCTCCGCCAACATCAACCTCTACGACCAGTACGACAACGCCGGCGAGATCGCAACGAGCTCGCAGAACTACGAGGCGTCCTTCAACCTGTTCGACGACGAGGCCGCCGATGACTTCGTGGTCACGGACAGCACGGGCTGGTTCGTGAACCAGGTCGAAGTCGACGGCGAGTACTTCAACGGCCCGGGACCAGCCACCTCGGTGAACGTCCGCTTCTACACGGACTCGGGCGGGTTGCCGGGAGGCCTCGTCGCCGAGCGGCTCAACGGCAGCTTCGCAGAGGGGCCCGACCCGGGAGATTTCGTCGTGACCTTCACGCAGGGAGTCCCGCTCGGCCCGGGCCTGTACTGGATGTCGGTCCAGGCGAACCAGTCGTTCACGACCACCGGCCAGTGGGGCTGGACCGACCGCACGGTGAGCGCCAACTCCGGCGCCGCGTGGCAGAACCCGGGCGGCGGGTTCTCGACGAACTGCAACGCCTGGGGCAGAAGGGCGACCACGTGCGGTATCGACCCGCCCGCGCCCGACCAGGTCTTTCGCCTCGTCGGCAACCTCGGAGCAGGCGGCCCGTCGATGATCCACGACCTGGCGACCGTCTACGACCAGGACGGGGACGGCCACCTCGAGCCGGGTGAGACGTTCGAGCTGGACGAGCGGATTCGGAACACGGGTGGCGCGACGGCGACGAACATCACGAGCGTCCTCTCCTCGTCGAGCTCCGTCGTCACGGTCACGCAGCCGAGCTCGCCCTATCCGAACATTCCGGCCGGCGGGACCGGGACGAACAGCACACGCTTTGCAGGCGCCGTCGCGAGCTCGGGAGTGTGCGGCACCACTCTCAATTTCAGCCTGGCCGTGACCGCGACGGAGGGGAGCTACACAGTCCCCTTCACGGTCCCGATGATCCCTTGCCCGAACTATGCGATCACGACCGAGACCAACCAGACGATCGTGCCGGGCACGTTCGACATCGGGAACAGCTGCGACGACTGCACGACCCCGATCACCTTCCCGTTCACCGTCTACGTCTACGGGCACCCCTACACCTCGGCTGTGGTCGAGTCGAACGGGACGGTTCAGTTCACCGACGACATGAGCGTGTACGAGAACACCTGCCTGCCCAACGAGGAACACGGGCGGACGCTCTTCGCCTACTGGGACGACCTCTTCACCGAGAACGCCGGTTATGGGATCTACACGGCGACGACCGGCGTCGCGCCGAACCGCGTCTTCTACATCGAGTGGCGGACGCAGTACTACCCGGGGACCGGGACCGCGAACTTCGAGATGGTCTTCAACGAGAACGACCAGGTGCTGAAGACGGTCTACGGGCAGATGGACGGAGGCGGTATCTCGTCGACCGAGGGCGTGCAGGACGGGCCCGCTGGCACGTTCGCACAGTACGGCTGTAACGGCGCCGGCGGTCCAATCGCTGCCGGGCTCGCTGTGGTCTACACACCGATGGGGCCCCCTCCGCCCCCGCCGCCTCCGCCTCCGCCACCGCCGCCACCGCCGCCTCCGCCCCCGCCGCCACCACCTCCGCCACCTCCGCCACCACCTCCGCCACCACCGCCTCCGCCACCACCGCCGCCACCACCGCCGCCACCACCGCCTCCGCCGCCGCCTCCGCCGGCTCCGGCACGCTGCCGGGTCCCGAGGGTGATCGGCCTGAGGCTCGCAGCTGCGAAGACCCGGATCCGCAGGGCCCGCTGCTCGGTCGGTCGGGTCCGTCGCGCTCGCTCCAGGCGAGTCGGCCGCGTGATCGGCCAGAGCCCGAGGCCCGGCGCGGTCAAGCGCCGCGGCTTCCCGGTGCGGCTGGTGGTCGGCCGCAGGTAGACGCGCCTTGTAGAAATTCGAGCGCTGCACTAGCATCGGCCGCTGACCGGTCATGGGGCCGGACGAGCCGAGGGGAGCACGATGTACAGGATTTTGATGGCGCTCGTCGCCGGGATGCTCTTGGCCGCTGCCGCGGCGGCGTCATCGGGCGATTCTGCGCGCAGCAGTGGATCGAGGCCGTCTGTCGACCCGAAGGTCGTCAGCCGGATCGCAACTCACGGCCAGGCAACGTTCTGGGTCGTTCTGCGAGAGCAGGCGAACCTCGGCCCCGCACAGTCGATGCGCCCAGCTCCGAGGGGGCAGTACGTCTACGACTCGTTGAAGTCCACGGCCGACCGTACCCAGGCGCCGCTGCAAGGCGTGGCTGGCTCAGCGCAACGTGCGCTTCAAGTCTTTCTGGATCCTCAACTCAATCCAGGTGACGGCCGGCGGCTCGGTCCTTCGTGGGCTCGCCGCGCGTCCGGACATCGCGAAGATCGTCCCGGACGTCGTCTTCCGCGTACCGAAGGTGACCCCAGCGGCGCGAGTGTCCGCCCCGGACACCGTCGAATGGGGAGTCACCCGAGTCAACGCCCCTCAGGTGTGGTCGACCTTCGGCAACCGTGGCGAGGGCATCGTCGTGGGAGGCATCGACACGGGTGCCCTCCACACCCATCCGGCGCTCGTCGTCCATTACCGCGGACGGAACGACAACGGCACCTTCAACCACAACTACAACTGGTTCGACCCTTCGCAGATCTGCGGCTCGCCGCCCGCGCCGTGTGACAACAACGGCCACGGCACTCACACGACGGGCACGATGGTCGGCGACGACGGCGATCCCGGCCCGAACCAGGTCGGCGTCGCTCCCCATGCGAAGTGGATCGCGGCCAAGGGATGCGAGAGCAACTCGTGCTCGACCGCGGCGCTACTGGCTTCCGGCCAGTGGATGCTTGCTCCGACGGACCTGAACGGCCAAAACCCGCAGCCGAATCTGCGGCCTCACATCGTGAACAACTCATGGGGCACGGGCAACGGAGGCGACACCTTCTACCAGGCGACAGTGCAGGCCTGGATCGCGTCGGGGATCTTTCCCACCTTCTCGAACGGCAACAGTGGGCCCGGTTGCGGCACCGTCGGTGCTCCGGGGAGCTATCCCGAGAGCTACGGCGTCGGCTCGTTCGACATCAACAACGTGATCTCCGGCAGCTCGAGCCGCGGCCCCTCTCCGGTGGGCGGTGGGATCAAGCCGAACATCGCGGCGCCGGGCGTGAACGTCCGTTCGTCGTGGAACAACGGCGGGTACCAGTCGCTCAACGGCACCTCGATGGCTGCGCCACACCTCTCCGGAGCGATCGCTCTCATGTGGTCGACCGTTCCGTCGCTGGCGCGGAACATCTCGCAGACGAAGACGATTCTCAATCAGACCGCGATCGACATGGCCGGCGCCTGCGGCGGTACGACGCAGAACAACAACACGTGGGGTGAGGGCAGGCTCGACGCTCTTGCTGCGGTCACTCAAGCGGCCGGTGGGCCTCCGCCTCCACCACCTCCTCCGCCTCCGCCTCCGCCTCCGCCTCCGCCGCCACCGCCGCCGCCCCCGCCACCGCCGCTCTGCGGTCCGGGGATCGCGATCCTCGACGCGGGACCGGGTGACCCGTACCCATCGAACTGCGTCATCTCAGGCCTCTCGGGGTCGATCACCGACGTCAACGTCTCGTTGGACGTCCTCTCCCATACCTGGCCTGACGACATCGACTTCCTGCTCGTCGGCCCAGGCGGCCAGAACGCGATCATCATGTCGGATGCAGGCGGCAGCCTCGACCTCGCGGCCGTGAGCCTCACGCTCGACGACGAGGCCGGCGCTCCGCTGCCCGACAGCGCGCAGATCGGCTCTGGGAGCTACCAGCCGGCGAACTACGAGCCGGGCGACCCCTTCGCAGCCCCGGCACCGGCCCCGAGCGGCGCCAGTGCGCTCTCGGTCTTCGACGGGACCGCCCCGAACGGGACCTGGAGCCTCTACGTCATGGATGACGCCGGCGCCGATATCGGAAACCTCGCGGGCTGGGGTCTGACGATCACGGCCGGCGGTGGGCCGCCTCCGCCGCCACCTCCGCCTCCACCACCGCCACCTCCGCCACCTCCGCCACCTCCGCCTCCGCCACCTCCGCCTCCACCTCCGCCCCCTCCGCCTCCACCTCCGCCACCACCACCGCCTCCGCCTCCACCCCCACCGCCCCCACCACCGATCTGCGGGCCGATCCAGATCCTGGACGGCGGTCCCGGTGACCCATATCCGTCAACCTGCGTGATCTCAGGCAGCGGCACGATCAGCGACCTGAACGTGACGCTGACCGGCCTCTCGCACACCTGGCCCGACGACATCGACTTCCTGCTCGTCGGCCCGAGCGGCCAGAACGCGATCGTCATGTCGGACGCAGGCGGAAGCGGCGACCTCTCGGGCGTCAACCTCACCCTCGACGACGAGGCGGCAACGGCGCTTCCTGACAGCTCGGCGATCTCCTCGGGCAGCTACCAGCCGGCCAACTACGAGCCCGGCGACCCCTTCGATCCCCCGGCACCGGCCCCAAGCGGCGCCAGTGCGCTCTCGATCTTCGACGGGACCAATGCCAACGGCACCTGGAGCCTCTATGTGATGGATGACGCAGGCGCCGATGTCGGAACCCTGACGAGCTGGTACCTGACGATCAACGACGGGCCCCCGCCACCACCGCCTCCGCCGCCACCCCCGCCGCCTCCACCACCGCCGCCACCGCCACCGCCGCCACCCCCGCCACCCCCGCCACCTCCGGGGAACACGATCTACGACCAGTACGACAACCCGGGAACGGTCTCCTCGACCTCGCAGAACTTCGAGACCTCCCAGAACGCCTACGACTCCGAGCTGGCCGACGACTTCGCGGTTCCGGGCGGGGCGACCTGGACGGTCGAAGGGATCGAGGTCGAGGGCGAGTACTTCAACGGCCCCGGGCCGGCGACCTCGGCCAACGTCAACGTCTATACCAACGCCGCCGGCAACCTGCCGGGGACGCTTGTCCAGGCTCGAGCAAACCAGGCCTTCACCAACGGGCCGAGCTTCGTGATCGCCCTCAGTGCGCCGGTCGTGCTCACGAGCGGCACCTACTGGGTCTCCGTCCAGGCCAACCAGAACTTCACGACGACCGGCCAGTGGGGCTGGCGAAACCGCACGGTTCTGAGCAACGCAGCCTCCGCCTGGCGCAACCCGGGCAACGGCTTCGGCACGGGCTGCACGAACTGGTCGCGGCGGATGACCTGCGTCGGCGAGCCGACTGCTCCCGACCAGATGTACCGGCTCACGGGCACGACTGCCGGTGGGCCGCCACCGCCGCCTCCGCCTCCGCCTCCGCCTCCGCCTCCGCCACCTCCTCCGCCGCCACCTCCACCTCCACCTCCACCACCACCACCACCTCCACCGCCACCGCCACCTCCACCGCCACCTCCACCTCCACCTCCACCTCCACCACCACCACCACCTCCACCACCTCCGCCTCCACCACCACCACCTCCGCCTCCGCCTCCACCACCTCCGCCTCCGCCTCCACCACCACCTGTTCCGCCGCCTCCGCCACCACCACCTCCACCACCACCTCCACCACCTCCGCCTCCACCACCTCCGCCTCCGCCACCTCCGCCACCGGCACGCTGCCGGGTGCCGAGGGTGATCGGTCTGAGGCTCGCTCGGGCACGGGTTGTGATCCGCAGGGCCCGTTGCTCGGTCGGCCGCGTACGCCGCGCTCGCTCCAGGAGAGTCGGCCGTGTCATCGGCCAGAACCCAAGGGCCGGCGCCATTCGGCCCCGCGGCTTCCGGGTCAACCTGGTGGTCGGCCGCCGGTAGGCATTAGGGAGACGAACCGGTTTCCAGCCGGGGGATCGGGGCGGCGGCACAGGTCAGCCGCCGCCCCTTTCGCCCGCTTCAGGGCGGTTTGCGCTCGGCAACTTTTCCGACAGAGCCCTTGAACTGCCTGGGCACACCTTGTAATAACGGGCTTAGTTAAATCTTCGGGGGGAGATTTCTGGGAGGGGAAGGTTCTGATGGAGACTCTGCGGACGCTTGGCCGAAGGCCAATTCGACTATCCATTTTTCTCGGCGTACTGGTTGCCGTCGGGGTAGCGCCCACGGCGCAAGCCGGCGCCAGTACACGCTCCCATAGGCCTACACCCGCGGCGGCTAAAGCCGTCACTTCCGCGGTGGTCCCAGGCCGCACCCAGCCGGCCTCGAAAACCGCCGTCGTGCGGCCATCGGTCGCGAAGGCGCGCCCGGCGCCCTCCCGGTCGGCCCCAGCCCCCGCTGCAACCCTTCCCAGCAGCCTCGACCGTCTTCGCGGCAGCGCGTTCGGCTCCCCTCCAGGCGCGCCCCTCGCCGAGATCTCCTGTGCCGGAGCCGGTGGGCTCTGGAGCTCAGGCGCCACCTGGACCGGCGGCATCGTCCCGACCGGCGCCGACAACGTCACCATCACGAGTGGCTGCACGGTCACGATCGATACGGCCGCGGTCACCTTCAACCTCACCGTGGCCGGCGGCGGCGTCCTGCAGTACGAGGACACGCTCGCTCAGTCACTGACGGCGGGCGGGAGCATCACCGTTCTCCCCGGAGGAACGTTCCAGTCCAACCCGGCGGGAATCCAGACCGGGCACGTCCTCTCGGCCGGCAGCCATCTGACGAACGCCGGCACCCTCGACTTCAGCACCAACGGTGATACCGCAGGGGCTCAGATCATTTTCACAGGCGCCTCGAGCGCCGTCTTCGCCAATGACGGCACAATGGACCTGAGGCAGACCACAGGCGTCACGCTGAACAAGGGCACGAGCAGCGCATCGATGCTCGAGTTCCTCCCCGGCGGCACGATCACTGTTCAAGGCGCCAACACCGCCGGATTCCTCGCGATCGCGAACGGCACGTTCAGGGTCAGCGGCTCCAACTCGTTCAGCAACCCCCTCTTCGGCGCAGCCGTCTACACCATCCCTCCGACCGGCGGCATCTGGCTGAACAACGCCAACGCCACGATTGTCGGACAGGCGGGCTCGGCGACAAACGCGGGCCTGCTTCGGCTGACTGACGGCACGTACAACGTCGGCACTCTCGGCACCCACGTGATGGGAGCTGGGAACGGGGCGTCGTTCACCGTCGAGGGCGGCAGCCTCAACTTCGCTGGACGCCTGACCAGCGCGAGCACCTACATCACCTACGCCCAGTCGGGTGGAGCAGTGAACGTCTGCATGGCTCCACCGTGCGCCACGTCGCCGTCGTTCGGTTTCACCGGCGCCACCGGCGTCGTCACGAAGATGTCAGGCGGCTCCATCAACCTGGTGAACAGCAACGGGCTGACGACCGCCGACTACAACCAAACCGGGACCATGGTCTACACCGGTGGCACGCTCAACGTCGGCACTGGTGCCACCGCGGGGAACTTCAACTTCCGCGCGCAGGGCCAGGCTCCGAACGTTGTCGTCGACAATACGGCGAACAACAAGACGCTCTTCGTGCCCGCCCAACTGAACGTCTGGGGCAACCTGACGATCAATCCCGGAACGACGCTCAACCTGGCCGGGGCGTTTACCTTGCTTCAGATCGGGCCGACGATCACGAACAACGGCGCGATCGTCGCCACGACGAACAACTCGGGAACGGTCAACTTCGCCGGCAGCCTCCAGGCGCTCAACGGTGGCTACGTGCAGACCTACACGGGCAGCGGCACGTTCGGCACCCCGGCCCTGCGCCCTGGAACCTTGAGCGGCCAGAACGCGGCGGGCATCACGATTGACTCGGGCGTCTCGCCGCTCTACGTCAATCGCGTCAACGCCTTCTACGGCGCGATCGCCAACTCCGACAAGATCCAGATCGGTAACGCCGATGCCCTCGCTCTGGTCGTCCAGCGCGGCGCCACCGGCATCCCCTTCGCCGCCGGCAGCCTCGCTGTGGCCCCGACCTACAACATCGGGGCCGGCGGCCTGACGTTGGTCTATGCGCAGTCGCAGGTTGCCATGACGACCGGGCCCGAGATCCCGAGCACGCGCAGCGTCCTCAGTCTCCAGCTCCTGAACCCGACCGGCCTCACGCTGGCGGGTGGCGACCTGACCTCGACCGGCGTGGCGAACGGGCTCCTGCTCCAGTCCGGCACGTTGAACACGATCCGCAGCCAACCGGCTGATCATCGCCAACACGACTGCCGCCACGGTCGCAGGCGGCTCCGCGGCTAGCTGGGTGAACGGTCCTCTGACCCGCACACTGCCCGCCAGCCTCGCCGCAGCCGCCACCTACGCGTTCCCGGTCGGCAAGGGCTCCTTCAAGATGTTCGAGCTCGTCAACCCGACCACGAACGCGGGCGGCACAGTGCAGATCGAGGCCGAGGCGTTCGACGCCGACTCGGGCGGCACGGGCGGTGTCGGCTTCAGCGACATCAACCACGACCGCTACTGGTCGGCGCAGATCACCGCGGGCGCAGCCAACTTCACCAACACGACGGTCCGCCTGACCGAGCAGGGCACTGCAACGGCCAACTCGATCGGCCAGTCCGCCACGCAGGGCGGCGCGTACGACTCGATCGGCGGGCCGGTCACGGGCGCCGTCATCGGCCCGAGCGCTCCGATCACCGCGCTGGGCTACTTCGCCGTCGGCAGGCTCATCGGCGCGCCCACGATCAGCGGCAGCTTCAACGTCGGTGTCGGTGGCGACTACGCGACGCTGACGGCTGCGGTCGCCGACCTGAACAGCAAGCTCATGACCGGACCGGTCACCTTCGTGCTGACCGACAACACCTATCCCGCCGAGACGTATCCGATCACCATCAATCAGAACGGCGGCAACAGCGCCACGAACACGCTGACGATCAAGCCAGCGACCGGCGCAACGCCGGCCTTCAGCGGGTCCTCCGCGAGTGCGTTGATCACGCTGAACGGCATCGACTACGTGACGATCGACGGCTCCAACTCCGGCGGCACCAGCCGCGACATGTCGCTCACCAACAACAACGTCGGTACCGCCAGCGCTGTCGTCTGGGGCCAGACGATCGGCATCGCCAACCCCACCACGAACAACACGATCAAGAACCTGAACGTCACCGGTAACGCCAGCATCACGACGTTCGCAGGCATCGGCTTCGGCAACACCACGATCAGCGCTACCACTGCGGGCACCCGCAACGACAACAACAGGGTCGAGAACAACAACGTCACCACGGCGCAGTTCGGCGTCGTATCGCAGGGCGCGCTGAGCAACGCTAAGAACCTCGCCACGGTGATCACCGGCAACACACTGGGCGGCGCTGGAACGGCTGCTCTGGGTCGCGCTGGTGTCTACGTGGGTTTCGACGATGGCGTGCAGGTCACCAACAACACCGTCGCCGGCGTATCCGCGGCAACGAGTACCGACCAGTTCGGAATCGCGCTCGGCAGCATCTCGATCAGTACGACGGCGTTCACTACGAACAACGACGTTGCCAACGCCGTCGTGACCGGCAACCTGATCGGCCCGGTAATCGCTTCGAGCACTGTTGGCTTTTCGGCCGCTGGTATCTCGCTAGGGACCACCAACTACGGCACGACCCGGATCGCAAACAACGCAATCTTCGGTGTGACAGCCCCCGCTACGAGCCCCGACTTCGTTGCCGGGATCTTCGTGGGCTCGGCAGGCACCACGCTATGCCACCACGCAGATCTATTTCAACTCGGTAGGGCTGACCGGCCTGCGCGACACCTCCACTCTCGCCACTACGGCGAGCTACGCATTGGCTGATCCTCGGTGCCAACCCGGGCTCCGATATCCGCGACAACTCCCTCTACAACACCCAGACTGCCACGAATGGCGGGCCGGGTGGCGCAGCGGGCAGCTACGCAATCGGCTTCTCGTCGATCGGCCTCTACAACTTCACAACGTCGAACTACAACGACCTGTACTCGAGCGGCGCGTCGTCCCACTTCTCGTCGGTAGGAAGCCTCCAACCTCCAGCAGTACCTCTTGCCGACCGGCCCAACCTCGCCGCATGGCAGAGCGAGACCGGGAAGGACGCGAACTCGATCAGCGCCGAACCCTTGTATGAGTCCACCACCTTCCTCCGGCCGCTGGCCGGCTCGCCGCTCTTCGGTGCGGGTCAGTCGATCGCCGGCATCACGACCGACATCGTCGGCGACATGCGCGGCAACCCGCCGACGATCGGCGCGTACGAATACCCGGAAGGAGGGCCTCCACCACCTCCACCTCCACCTCCGCCACCACCTCCACCTCCACCTCCGCCGCCTCCACCTCCGCCACCGCCGCCACCGCCACCTCCGCCACCGCCGCCACCGCCACCTCCGCCACCTCCGCCGCCACCACCTCCACCACCTCCACCACCACCTCCACCACCACCACCTCCACCACCGCCACCGCCACCTCCGCCGGGCTGCGGCGGACCGATCGCGATCCTCGATGCCGGTCCAGGTGACCCGTATCCATCCACCGCGATGGTCACCGGGCTGAGCGGCTCGATCAGCGACGTCAACCTCGCTCTGAACGGCCTCTCGCACACGTGGCCCGACGACATCGACTTCCTGCTCGTCGGTCCCGGCGGCCAGAACGCGATCGTCATGTCGGACGCAGGCGGAAGCCTCGACATCGTCGGCGTGAACCTCGTGCTGGACGACGAGGCAGCGACCGCGTTGCCCGACAGCTCGCAGATCAGCTCCGGCAGCTACCAGCCGGCGAACTACGAGCCCGGCGATCCCTTCGCAGCCCCGGCACCGGCCCCGAGCGGCGGCAGTGCACTCTCGGCCTTCGACGGGACGGACCCCAACGGAACCTGGAGCCTCTACGTCATGGATGACGCAGGTGCCGACGTCGGGAACCTGACCGGCGGCTGGTGTCTCACCATCACCACCGGTGGTGGTCCGCCGCCACCTCCGCCGCCGCCGCCACCTCCACCGCCACCGCCACCTCCGCCACCTCCGCCGCCACCACCTCCACCACCTCCACCACCACCTCCACCACCACCTCCACCACCACCACCACCACCACCACCTCCGCCGGGCTGCGGCGGACCGATCGCGATCCTCGATGCCGGTCCAGGTGACCCGTATCCATCCACCGCGATGGTCACCGGGCTGAGCGGCTCGATCAGCGACGTCAACCTCGCTCTGAACGGCCTCTCGCATACGTGGCCCGACGACATCGACTTCCTGCTCGTCGGCCCCAGCGGCGAGAACGCGATCGTCATGTCGGACGCAGGCGGAAGCCTCGACATCGTCGGCGTGAACCTCGTGCTGGACGACGAGGCAGCGACCGCGTTGCCCGACAGCTCGCAGATCAGCTCCGGCAGCTACCAGCCGGCGAACTACGAGCCCGGCGATCCCTTCGCAGCCCCGGCACCGGCCCCGAGCGGCGGCAGTGCACTCTCGGCCTTCGACGGGACGGACCCCAACGGAACCTGGAGCCTCTACGTCATGGATGACGCGGGTGCCGACGTCGGGAACCTGACCGGCGGCTGGTGTCTCACCATCACCACAGGTGGTGGTCCGCCGCCTCCTCCGCCGCCACCACCTCCGCCACCACCTCCGCCACCTCCGCCACCTCCACCACCTCCGCCACCTCCGCCACCTCCGCCATGCCAGTTGAATCCGTGGGCGTACGTCGCGCC
This sequence comes from uncultured Actinomycetes bacterium, assembly GCA_963827725.1. GTDB lineage: Bacteria > Actinomycetota > Thermoleophilia > Gaiellales > Gaiellaceae > VAXT01. The sequence goes on from CAWHBM010000001.1 coordinate 788,817, forward strand.
CCACCCGAACGGGCCGATGGAATCGCCCGCCGTGGGCAACGACGGGACCTACCTCTATTCAGCAGGCGGATACATCAATGGGGTGCCGACCAACGCGTTCCAGCGTTACAACCCAGGCACCAACAGCTGGGCCCCGATGGCCAATCTGCCGATCGCCCTCTTCGACGCTCGCGCCACCTACGCGACGAGCACGAACCGGCTCTATGTCTTCGGCGGCCTCGACTCGGCCTTCAACGTCCTCAACACGACCTACATCTACAACCCGGGCACGAACAGCTGGACAACCGGCGCGCCGATGCCCGGCGGGCGCTACTTCCCGAACGTCTCCTACTCCGCAAGCAACGGGTTAATCAACGTGATGGGCGGCTTCGATCCGGCCTTCGCGGAGACGGCTACGAACTGGGCGTACGACCCCGTTCTGAACACCTGGAACACCACCAGGGCGGCGATCCCCGCGACCATGGGTGGAAGCGGTGCCTCCGCTGTCGGCCAGCACGTCTACCTGATGGGAAGCTGGAACAACGGCACCGGCAGCAACCTGAATTACCGCTACGACACCGTGGGGAATACCTGGGCGGCGATGGCGCCGATCCCCGGGAACAAGTACACGCCGGGAGTCGGCGTTCTCTCAGGGCAGGTTTATCTCTTCGGCGGCGGCGATCCGTTCCTGTCAGTCGCCGGCGAAAGCCTGTTCCGGCTGCTACCAGGCGACTCGCCTACGGCGTCTTCCAATGCGACTCTTGTCTATGACCCGGCGACCAACGCTTGGTCGAACGGGCCAAACATGAACATGGCTCGCGGGTTCACAGCCGGCACAGCCCTTGGCAGCAGCCTCTATGCGGTCACAGGCTTCAACGGGTCGATGGACACCGACACCGTCGAGCGGGCTGATTGCGGCGGGCCACCGCCTCCGCCACCTCCGCCACCACCTCCGCCACCTCCGCCACCTCCGCCACCACCTCCACCTCCACCTCCACCTCCACCTCCACCTCCACCTCCACCTCCACCTCCGCCACCTCCGCCACCACCTCCGCCACCACCTCCGCCACCACCGCCGCCACCACCTCCGCCACCGCCGCCGCCACCACCGCCACCACCACCGCCGCCACCGCCACCGCCGCCACCACCGCCGCCACCACCACCGCCACCACCACCACCACCACCACCGCCGCTACCGCCACCTCCGCCGCCACCTGCCACCGCCGCCACCGCCACCGCCACCGCCACCGCCACCTCCGCCACCGCCTGCTCCGCCGGCGCGCTGCACGGTTCCGCGCGTCGTCGGAAGGACGGTTGCCAGGGCACGGACGGCGATCCGGCGAGCAGGGTGCAGGGTCGGACGTGTCCGATCCGCCCGCTCGAGGGTGGCTCGCGGACGCGTGATCGGGCAGAGCCCGCGCGCGGGCAGGCGAGTCGCACGTGGCACGAGGGTCAACCTCGTCGTCAGCCGCGGGGGCGGGGCGGCCTTCGGCCCACCGCCCTTCACGGGCTAGCGCTACACATCCAGAATGCGGCCAAAGGGGGCCGGTGAGAACCGGCCCCCTTTTCTGTTCGGACGCCTTCAATTTCCGCGGGAAAGGTGGTAGAACCTCTGAAAGTCACTCTGAGGGCGACGTTGGGGAGCCAAGAGAGGGAAATTTGTGGAGAGCCGTAAACGGCGCCTCCTCTGCCTGAGCGCAGAAGGAGCACTGATCGTGGCACTGGCGCTGATCGCGCCGGGCCTTGCTTGGGCGGGCGGAGACGACAACTCGAGCCCGACGTGGAGCAGCGGGCCTCCGCCGCCACCGCCCCCACCACCGATCTGCGGGCCGATCCAGATCCTGGACGGCGGTCCCGGTGATCCATATCCGTCAACCTGCGTGATCTCGGGCAGCGGCACGATCAGCGATCTGAACATCACCCTGACCGGCCTCTCGCACACCTGGCCCGACGACATCGACTTCCTGCTCGTCGGCCCGAGCGGCCAGAACGCGATCGTCATGTCGGACGCAGGCGGAAGCGGCGATCTCTCGGGCGTCAACCTCACCCTCGACGACGAGGCGGCAACGGCGCTGCCTGACAGCTCGGCGATCTCCTCGGGCAGCTACCAGCCGGCCAACTACGAGCCCGGCGACCCCTTCGATCCCCCGGCCCCGGCCCCAAGCGGCGCCAGTGCGCTCTCGGTCTTCGACGGGACCAATGCCAACGGCACCTGGAGCCTCTACGTGATGGATGACGCAGGCGCCGACGTCGGAACCCTGACGAGCTGGTACCTGACGATCAACGACGGGCCCCCGCCGCCACCGCCTCCGCCGCCACCGCCGCCGCCGCCGCCACCGCCGCCTCCGCCGCCGCCACCACCTCCGCCACCCCCGGGGAACACGATCTACGACCAGTACGACAACCCGGGAACGGTCTCCTCGACCTCGCAGAACTTCGAGACCTCCCAGAACGCCTACGACTCCGAGCTGGCCGACGACTTCGCGGTTCCGGGCGGGGCGACCTGGACGGTCGAAGGGATCGAGGTCGAGGGCGAGTACTTCAACGGCCCCGGGCCGGCGACCTCGGCCAACGTCAACGTCTATACCAACGCCGCCGGCAACCTGCCGGGGACGCTTGTCCAGGCTCGAGCAAACCAGGCCTTCACCAACGGGCCGAGCTTCGTGATCGCCCTCAGTGCGCCGGTCGTGCTCACCAGCGGCACCTACTGGGTCTCCGTCCAGGCCAACCAGAACTTCACGACGACCGGCCAGTGGGGCTGGCGAAACCGCACGGTTCTGAGCAACGCAGCCTCCGCCTGGCGCAACCCGGGCAACGGCTTCGGCACGGGCTGCACGAACTGGTCGCGGCGGATGACCTGCGTCGGCGAGCCGACTGCTCCCGACCAGATGTACCGGCTCACGGGCACGACTGCCGGTGGGCCACCGCCGCCACCGCCGCCGCCACCACCGCCGCCACCTCCACCGCCACCTCCACCACCACCTCCGCCACCTCCGCCACCTCCGCCACCACCTCCACCTCCACCTCCGCCACCTCCACCACCACCACCGGCACCGGCGCGTTGCCGCGTGCCGCGGGTGATCGGACTGAGGCTCGCCGCAGCCAGGACGCGGATCCGCAGGGCGAACTGCTCCGTGGGCCGGGTCCGGCGCGCTCGCTCGAGGCGCATCGGCCGAGTGATTGGCCAGAACCCGAGGGCGGGGGCAGTCAAGCGGCGCGGCTTTCCGGTCATGCTGGTGGTCGGCCGCCGGTAACGGCCCCGTACAATCGAATGACAACAAGAAGGCGCCGGTGAGAATCCGGCGCCTCCTTATTTTGAAACCGTATTCCTGAAGCTTGGTTTTCTTCCGGGAAGATGGTAAAACCTCAAGATCGGCGCGAACCGCGCTACCACTACGTACTAGAGGGGGAAACGCATGGGGAGATCGAAAAAGCGCCTGGCGCTGCTGGGTGCATGGATCGGAGCGATGCTGGTGGCCACGGCCATCGTCAGCGCTTCGGGGACGGCCGCGAAGGTCAGCGGGACGCCTAGCGTGAGCGCGGCGAGCGCCACGGTCGGTGTATCCGGCAGTAGCCTCGCTCGCCCGGCCGCGCCTGCGGTCGTGCTCTACGACCAGTACGACAACCAGTCGACGAACGCAACCTCGTCGCAGAACTTCGAAGACGCGAACAACGCGTTCGATGATGAGCTGGCAGACGACTTCGTCGTCCCTTCAGGGGCGACCTGGAACGTCGACCAGGTCGACGCCGCCGGCGTCTACTTCAACGGCTCCGGCCCGGTGAACAGCGTGAACGTCGCGTTCTACAACAACGCGGGGGTTCTGCCGGGAACGAGTGTGGCGACCCGACCGAATCTGGCGGTCACGGACTCGGCAGGGTCATTCGTGATTCCGATCCCGTCTCCGGTGACGCTGACCGCCGGGACCTACTGGGTCTCGGTTCAGGCGAACATGGACTTCTCAGTCGGCGGTCAGTGGGGCTGGCTTGACCGGACTCTGCAGTCGAACTCGGGCGCTGCCTGGCAGAACCCGGGCGGCGGCTTCGCTATCTGCCCGACCTGGGGCACGCGACACTCGACGTGCGGGATCGACCCGGGCGTTCCGGATCAGGTCTACCGCCTGAGCGGCACGACCGGACCACCTCCGCCGCCTCCGCCGCCTCCACCGCCTCCGCCTCCACCGCCTCCGCCGCCGCCACCACCGCCTCCACCGCCTCCGCCACCTCCGCCGCCGCCACCACCACCACCACCGCCTCCGCCACCGCCACCGCCACCGCCACCTCCGCCACCGGCACGCTGCCGGGTGCCGAGGGTGATCGGTCTGAGGCTCGGTCAGGCACGGGTTCAGATCCGCAGGGCCCGCTGCTCTGTCGGCCGCGTACGCCGCGCTCGCTCCAGGCGAGTCGGCCGCGTCATCGGCCAGAGCCCAAGGCCCGGCGCCATTCGGCGCCGCGGCTTCCCCGTCAACCTGGTGGTTGGCCGCAGGTAGCTGAAAAACACCACTTGAAACACCTCGAGGCGCCGGTGAGAACCGGCGCCTCGTTGTTTTATAAGTCGCTTTCTTCTTCCGAAGGTGTTAAAAACCGCATCACGGGTGCGAGATGCGTGCCCTCTAGTCACGGAAGGGGAAGCGATGGGGAGCCCCCAAAAACGCCTAGCACTGCTGGGCGCACTAACCGCGGTACTGCTGCTTTCGGCCGCCTTCGCGGGTGCCGCGAGCACAGCATCGACCGCGGCGGCCAAGCAATCCACGGCCACGGCAGCCGCCACCATTGCCAAGGCCGGGGCAAACACCACCAAAGCCAGGGCGACGGTAACCGCCACCAAAGCGGTGACTGCTGGCACGAATCTTCGAGTGAGCGATGCGGCCAAACGAGCAGCGCGGGTCCGAGGTCATAGCCGCGGTCCCGCCGATGCGGTTTTCAACGGCGCGATCACAACCGGCGATCCGACGCAGAGCCCGCGTCTCTTCCGAGACGGCATTCCGGACACCTGCGCCGCGCCGGGCACGTCCGGCATTACCGGTTCAGGGAACTACAACTACGACGTGTACGAGGTCGTCCGAACAGGGTCGACCGGCTGCGTCGACGTGGTCGTCAGACACGCCCTGCACGGGTACGAACTTCATCTACTCCGGTGCCTACAGCCCGACGTTCAACCCGGGGAACATTCTCGAGAACTGGCAGGCAGATCTCGGCTCGAGCCCGAACCCGACCGGGAGCTACTCGTTCACCCTCGGCACGGGCGCGCACGCCTTCATCAACGTGCACGAGGTGACGAACGGCGCCGGATGCTCCGACTACACGGTCAGCGTGTTCGGCGCGGATCCGGTTGGCGGACCTCCGCCACCACCGCCCCCGCCGCCACCTCCACCTCCGCCACCACCAGGCGTTCTCTACGACCAGTACGACAACGACCTCCAAAACGCAATCGTCTCGAACGTGCGCACCGATGACCCGACCCTCTCGGCCGAAACGGCCGACGACTTCATCGTGCCGAGCGGAGAGACCTGGAACATCGATCAGATCGACGTCCGGTCTTTCCCGGACATTCCGTGCACCGGGACGTTCAACGCCCAGTTCTACACCAACTCGGGCGGCTTCCCGTCCACGCTCGTCACACAGCAGACGGGCCGTGCGGTCGGGGGCGTCAACCCGGACTACTTCGTCACGCTGAGCCCGTCCGTGACGCTCGCTTCCGGAACCTACTGGGTATCAGTCCAGTGCGTCCTCACCGGCAACAACTGGTACTGGGGAGGAAGGTCGATCACCTCCAACACCGAGCCGGCCTGGCGCGAAGGCGGCGCCTACGGCACCGGCTGCACCGACTGGGGCCGCCTAGGCACCTGCATCGGCCAGGCTTGGCCCGATCAGATGTTCCGGCTCAAGGGCACGATCGGCGGCGGCGGCCCACCCCCGCCACCTCCGCCACCGCCACCGAGCTGCGGGCCGATCCAGATCCTGGACGCAGGCCCCGGTGACCCATATCCGTCCAACTGCGTGATCTCGGGCAGCGGGACGATCAGCGATCTGAACGTGACGCTGACCGGCCTCTCGCACACCTGGCCCGACGACATCGACTTCCTGCTCGTCGGTCCCGGCGGCCAGGAAGCGACGATCATGTCGGACGCAGGCGGAAGCCTCGATATCGCGAGCGTGAACCTCTCGCTCGACGACGAGGCAGCCACCGCGCTACCCGACAGCGCGCAGATCAGCTCCGGCAGCTATCAGCCGGCCAACTACGAGCCCGGCGATCCGTTCGATCCCCCGGCACCGGCCCCGAGCGGCGGTAGTGCGCTCTCGGTCTTCGACGGGACGAACGCGAACGGCACCTGGAGCCTCTACGTCATGGATGACGCAGGGGCCGACGTCGGAAACCTGACGAGCTGGACGCTGGAGATCACGACTGGTGGCGGCCCACCGCCTCCACCGCCTCCACCGCCACCTCCGGGATGCGCACCGCACGACGTGCTCATCGCGTACTCCGACAACGGCGGACCCCCGAGCGTTCTGCAGGCGGACATCGCTGCGCGCCCGGGCGTTCTCAGTGTCGACTTGTTCGATGCGTTCAGCGGCACCCCGACGCTTGGGGATCTGACGCCGTACCGCACGGTTGTTCCGTTCTCGAACAACCCGTACGCGAACCCTGTCGGGATGGGCGACGTCCTCGCGGACTACCAGGACGCAGGCGGGATCGTCGTGGGCTTGAACTTCAACTGGTTCGGCCCGCCGTTCGGTCTCGACGGACGATGGATAACCGGCGGTTACACGCCGTACAACTTCGGGCCGACCCTGTTCTCACAGGGCACGCTTGGGGCACATGACCCAACGCACCCGCTGATGCAGGGCGTAACGACGCTAAACGCGTTCTTCCGCCATACGCTGACCACTACCGCAGGCACGACGACGGTGGCCAGCTGGAACGACGGTCCGCCACTGGTCGCCACCAAGGGTCGCGCAGTAGGCATCAACGCCTACCTGGGCGAGAACCCGCACGACTGGAGCGGTGACTACGGCACGGTGATTGCGAACGCGGGCGACTGGCTGTGCGGAGGCGGGCCACCACCGCCACCACCGCCGCCACCGCCGCCACCGCCACCACCGCCACCGCCTGGAAGCGGCGCGATCATCGCCGCAGGCGGTTACAACGGATCGTCAACCGTTCCGACGCTCGAGGTGTACGACACCGCGCCGTGGCAGTTCGCGGCCGACATGCCATCCGACCTGTACGGCGGCGCCGCTGATTCAGACGGCACCTATGCGTACGTGGCCGGCGGCTACTCGTTCACCTTCGGAACGCTGAACTCGCTGTTCAGGTACGACCCAGGCACTGACTCGTGGGCGACCATGGCACCGATGAGCACCCCCGGTGCGATCATGATGTCGGCCGTCTACTACCCGCCGACGAACGACCTCTACGTCTTCGGCGGATCGGACCCGGTCACCGGCCAGAACTACGCCGATGCACGGGTCTACGACATCGCGACAAACACGTGGAGTGCTGGGCCTCCAATGCCGGACATCCGCAGCTTCATGGCTTCCGGCTACAACCCCGGCGACCAGAAGATCTACCTGGTCGGCGGCTACAGCACAGGCAACGTCGACCCCGCCTACGACCAGGTGTGGCAGTTCGATCCCGCAGCAGGCACCTACATGGTTCGTGCGGTTATGCCGCACGCTCTTGGTGGAGCGGCCTCCGGGATCGTCAACGGCCACCTGATCGTCGCCGGCGGGCGTGATGCAGCCAACATGACGCTGCAGACGACCTACGACTACAACATCGCGGGCAACTCGTGGACGCAGGGTGCCAACATGCCGGGCAGTCAGGGCAACGTTCCGGGCAGTGCTGTCTTCCAGGACCGCTTGTGGGCCCTGGGCGGCGGTAACCCATTCCGGAACGGTCGAGCGGCGTTCACGGCTGAGACACCTGGCAGCCCGAACACGACCGGCGCTGTCTACAGCTACAACCCGGGCCAGAACAGCTGGGCAACTGAAGCCAGCCTGAACGAGGCCCGCTCCTTCGTCGCGGGTACGGAGATCCCGGGTGGAGGACCACCACCACCACCGCCTCCGCCGCCACCACCGCCGCCACCGCCACCACCCCGCCACCACCACCGCCACCACCGCCACCACCGCCGCCACCGCCACCGCCACCACCGCCACCACCGCCACCTCCGCCACCGCCACCACCTCCGCCGCCACCGCCTCCGCCACCACCGCCACCACCGCCTCCTCCGCCACCACCTCCGCCGCCACCGCCTCCGCCACCGCCACCTCCACCGGCACGCTGCCGGGTCCCGAGGGTGATCGGACTGAGGCTCGCTCGGGCACGGGTTGTGATCCGCAGGGCCCGCTGCTCGGTCGGCCGCGTACGCCGCGCTCGCTCCAGGCGAGTCGGCCGCGTGATCGGCCAGAGCCCAAGGCCCGGCGCCATTCGGCGCCGCGGCTTCCCCGTCAACCTGGTGGTTGGCCGCAGGTAGTCTGAAAAACAAACACCACTCTGAAACACCTCGAGGCGCCGGTGAGAACCGGCGCCTCGTTATTTTCAAGTCGCTTTTCGCACTTTGCCGGGGCGAAAGCCTTGAAAGCCTTTGTTTTCTTCTCCGAAGGTGGTAAAAACCTCCAAACGGGTGCGAGATGCGTGCCCTTTACGTACGGGAGGGGAAGAGATGGGGAGCTCCCAAAAGCGCCTAGCTTTGCTAGGCGCATGGATCGCGGCAGTACTGCTTGCGGCCGCTCTCGCGGGTGCCTCCGGCGCAGCTTCGGCCGGTAAAGCGGCCCGCGGAAAAGCCGCAGTGCCGTCCGCGAGCTTTAGCGCGAAATCTGCAACTGCTGCAGGATCGCTTCAAGCGATCCGAGGACGTCTCGCCAAGCCGGATGCACCGGCGGTCGTGCTCTACGACCAGTACAACAATGCCGGGACGAATGCGACTTCGTCGCAGAACTTCGAAGCAGCGTTTGACGCATTCGACAGCTTCCTCGCGGACGACTTCGTCGTGCCCGGCGGAGCGACGTGGAATGTCGACCAGATCGACGCACAGGGCGTCTACTTCAACGGCTTTGGGCCGGCAGTTAGCGCCAACGTTGTTTTCTACAACAACGCGGCGGGACTTCCTGGCTCGGTAGTCGCCACGAGGAACAACCTCGCGGTCGTCGACGTGGCCGGGTCTTTCACGATCCCGATCCCGTCTGCGGTCACCCTTGGCTCCGGCACCTACTGGGTCTCGGTCCAGGCGAACATGGACTTCGGAATAGGCGGCCAGTGGGGCTGGTCCGACCGAACCGTCCTGTCGAACACGGGCGCTGCCTGGCAGAACCCGGGCGGCGGTTTCGGTGTCTGCCCGAGCTGGACGCTCAAGACGGTGTGCGTGCCCACCCCCGATCCGGATCAGGTCTACCGCCTGAGCGGAACGAGCGGCGGCGGGCCACCTCCACCTCCGCCACCTCCACCACCTCCACCACCTCCACCACCTCCACCGGGCTGCGGGCCGATCCAGATCCTGGACGGAGGCCCCGGTGACCCATATCCGTCCAACTGCGTGATCTCGACCAGCGGGACGATCACTGACGTGAACGTCTCTCTGAACGGCCTCTCGCACACGTGGCCGGACGACATCGACTTCCTGCTCGTCGGCCCCGGCGGCCAGGAAGCGACGATCATGTCGGATGCAGGCGGAAGCCTCGACATCGTCGAGCGTGAACCTCGTGCTCGACGACGAGGCAGCCACGGCGCTACCCGACAGCTCGCAGATCAGCTCCGGCAGCTACCAGCCGGCGGACTACGAGCCCGGCGATCCGTTCGATCCTCCCGCCCCGACCCCGAGCGGCAACACCTCGCTCTCGGTCTTCGACGGGACTAGCGCGAGCGGCACCTGGAGCCTCTACGTCATGGATGACGCAGGCGCCGACGTCGGAAGCCTGGCGGGTTGGGACCTGACGATCACCACGAGCGGCGGGCCACCACCGCCACCACCGCCACCGCCTCCGCCACCGATCTGCGGTCCGATCCAGATCCTGGACGCAGGCCCCGGTGACCCATATCCGTCCAACTGCGTGATCTCGGGCAGCGGGACGATCAGCGATCTGAACGTGACGCTGACCGGCCTCTCGCACACCTGGCCCGACGACATCGACTTCCTGCTCGTCGGTCCCGGCGGCCAGGAAGCGACGATCATGTCGGACGCAGGCGGAAGCCTCGATATCGCGAGCGTGAACCTCTCGCTCGACGACGAGGCAGCCACCGCGCTACCCGACAGCGCGCAGATCAGCTCCGGCAGCTATCAGCCGGCCAACTACGAGCCCGGCGATCCGTTCGATCCCCCGGCACCGGCCCCGAGCGGCGGTAGTGCGCTCTCGGTCTTCGACGGGACGAACGCGAACGGCACCTGGAGCCTCTACGTCATGGATGACGCAGGGGCCGACGTCGGAAACCTGACGAGCTGGACGCTGGAGATCACGACTGGTGGCGGCCCACCGCCTCCACCGCCTCCACCGCCACCTCCGGGATGCGCACCGCACGACGTGCTCATCGCGTACTCCGACAACGGCGGACCCCCGAGCGTTCTGCAGGCGGACATCGCTGCGCGCCCGGGCGTTCTCAGTGTCGACTTGTTCGATGCGTTCAGCGGCACCCCGACGCTTGGGGATCTGACGCCGTACCGCACGGTTGTTCCGTTCTCGAACAACCCGTACGCGAACCCCGTCGGGATGGGCGACGTCCTCGCGGACTACCAGGACGCAGGCGGGATCGTCGTGGGCTTGAACTTCAACTGGTTCGGCCCGCCGTTCGGTCTCGACGGACGATGGATAACCGGCGGTTACACGCCGTACAACTTCGGGCCGACCCTGTTCTCACAGGGCACGCTTGGGGCACATGACCCAACGCACCCGCTGATGCAGGGCGTAACGACGCTAAACGCGTTCTTCCGCCATACGCTGACCACTACCGCAGGCACGACGACGGTGGCCAGCTGGAACGACGGTCCGCCACTGGTCGCCACCAAGGGTCGCGCAGTAGGCATCAACGCCTACCTGGGCGAGAACCCGCACGACTGGAGCGGTGACTACGGCACGGTGATTGCGAACGCGGGCGACTGGCTGTGCGGAGGCGGGCCACCACCGCCACCACCGCCGCCACCGCCGCCACCGCCACCACCGCCACCGCCTGGAAGCGGCGCGATCATCGCCGCAGGCGGTTACAACGGATCGTCAACCGTTCCGACGCTCGAGGTGTACGACACCGCGCCGTGGCAGTTCGCGGCCGACATGCCATCCGACCTGTACGGCGGCGCCGCTGATTCAGACGGCACCTATGCGTACGTGGCCGGCGGCTACTCGTTCACCTTCGGAACGCTGAACTCGCTGTTCAGGTACGACCCAGGCACTGACTCGTGGGCGACCATGGCACCGATGAGCACCCCCGGTGCGATCATGATGTCGGCCGTCTACTACCCGCCGACGAACGACCTCTACGTCTTCGGCGGATCGGACCCGGTCACCGGCCAGAACTACGCCGATGCACGGGTCTACGACATCGCGACAAACACGTGGAGTGCTGGGCCTCCAATGCCGGACATCCGCAGCTTCATGGCTTCCGGCTACAACCCCGGCGACCAGAAGATCTACCTGGTCGGCGGCTACAGCACAGGCAACGTCGACCCCGCCTACGACCAGGTGTGGCAGTTCGATCCCGCAGCAGGCACCTACATGGTTCGTGCGGTTATGCCGCACGCTCTTGGTGGAGCGGCCTCCGGGATCGTCAACGGCCACCTGATCGTCGCCGGCGGGCGTGATGCAGCCAACATGACGCTGCAGACGACCTACGACTACAACATCGCGGGCAACTCGTGGACGCAGGGTGCCAACATGCCGGGCAGTCAGGGCAACGTTCCGGGCAGTGCTGTCTTCCAGGACCGCTTGTGGGCCCTGGGCGGCGGTAACCCATTCCGGAACGGTCGAGCGGCGTTCACGGCTGAGACACCTGGCAGCCCGGACACGACCGGCGCTGTCTACAGCTACAACCAGGGCCAGAACAGCTGGGCAACTGAAGCCAGCCTGAACGAGGCCCGCTCCTTCGTCGCGGGTACGGAGATCCCGGGTGGAGGACCACCACCACCACCGCCTCCGCCTCCGCCACCACCGCCACCACCACCGCCTCCGCCACCACCACCGCCTCCGCCACCTCCACCGCCACCACCGCCTCCGCCACCACCGCCACCGCCACCGCCACCACCGCCACCGCCACCACCACCGGTGCCACCACCACCACCACCGCCACCACCACCGCCACCACCACCGCCTCCGCCACCACCGCCACCACCACCGCCTCCACCGCCTCCGCCACCGCCTGCTCCGCCGGCGCGCTGCACGGTTCCGCGCGTCGTCGGAAGGACGGTTGCCAGGGCACGGACGGCGATCCGGCGAGCAGGGTGCAGGGTCGGACGTGTCCGATCCGCCCGCTCGAGGGTGGCTCGTGGCCGCGTGATCGGGCAGAGCCCGCGCGCGGGTAGGCGAGTCCCACGTGGCACGAGGGTCAACCTCGTGGTCAGCCGCGGCGGGGCAGGTGCGTTCGGCGCACCGCCCTTCACGGGCTAGTACCAAGCAACAAAGAAAGCGAAAAAGGGGGGCCGGGAAACCGGCCCCCCTTTCCTATTCGGAAGCCTTCACTTTGCGACCCAAAGGTGGTAAAACCCTCAAAACCAACCCCCGGGGACGACGCTAGGGGTACTACACGAGGGGAGAAAACATATGGGGAGCCGAATGCGCTTCCTCGGCTTGATTGCAGGAGGAGTGCTCATCATGGCTTTGGCGCTGATCGCGCCAAGCGTCGCCTCGGCGGACGCAGTCTTCAACGGATCGCTGATGGCGGGCGATCCGACTCAGACGGGCCGTCTGTTCCGAGACGGGATTCCAGACACATGTGCCGCGCCGGGAACGGCGGGGATCTTCGACAGCGATCCGCATCTCTACGACGTGTACGAAGTCGTAAACAACGGTGGGTCGAGCTCGTGCGTCGAGGTGACCGTCAGCACGACCTCGTGCACGGGGACGGGCTTCATCTACTCGGCCGCGTACGCACCGTTGTTCAATCCAGGGAACATTCTGGAGAACTGGCAAGCGGACCTCGGCAGCAGTCCCGATATCGGGGTGCCGGGGACGTATTCGTTCACGCTCGCCGCGGGTGCGCACGCATTCATCAACGTGCACCAGGTCTACACGGACCCGTGTGCGGATTACATGGTCAACGTGGTCGGAGCTGACGCCGCCGGAGGGCCACCACCTCCACCGCCTCCACCTCCGCCGCCACCTCCACCGCCACCTCCACCGCCGCCTCCGCCTCCACCTGTTCCACCACCTCCTCCGCCTCCACCACCGCCACCACCGCCTCCGCCACCTCCGCCTCCGCCTCCGCCACCACCTCCACCACCGCCTCCGCCTCCGCCACCTCCGCCACCGGCACGCTGCCGGGTGCCGAGGGTGATCGGTCTGAGGCTCGGTCAGGCACGGGTTCGGATCCGCAGGGCCCGCTGCTCTGTCGGCCGCGTGCGCCGCGCTCGCTCGAGGCGAGTCGGCCGCGTCATCGGCCAGAGCCCAAGGCCAGGCGCCATTCGGCGTCGAGGCTTCCCGGTCAACCTGGTCGTTGGCCGCAGGTAGCGCCAACATCACCTGAAACGAAACGAGGCGCCGGCGAAAGCCGGCGCCTCGGTGTTTCCGAGCTTCATTTTCCGCTGCGAAAGTGCTAGAACCCTCGAAAGCCGACCTTTGGCGCGCAGGTTGCCAAGGAGGGGGAGAAGTGGGGAGTCGAAAGCGCCTCCTCTGCCTGACCGCAGAGGCAGCACTCGTAGTTGCACTGGCACTCGTCGCGCCGGGCCTCGCGTCGGCGGGTGGGAGCACCTACACGACGAACACGGAGACGGGCCAGGCGATCATCCCGGGGACGGTCGATACCGGCAACCACTGCGACGACTGCACGACGCTCGTCAACTTCCCCTTCCCGGTTCCCATCTACGGGACGCCGTTCACGAGCGCGTACGTCAGCTCGAACGGCAATCTGCAGTTCAACACTGACAACGGCGGCTGGTCGACCGGTTGCCAGCCACTGCCGATCAACGGCCTAGACCGCGCGTTCATCCCGTACCAGGACGATCTGCGCACCGACGAGTCCGGCGGTGGGATCTTCACCGCGGTTCTTGGCGTCGCACCGAACCGGCAGTTCGTGATCGAGTGGCGGACGTCGTACTTCCAGCGCACGGGAACGGCCAACTTCGAGGTGATCCTCTCTGAGGCTCACGGAACGCTCTCGATCATCTACGGCGCGACCGATGACGCAGGCCTCCACGAGACGAGTGGTATCCAGGCCGCCGACCTCGGCCCCTTCACGCAGTTCTCCTGCGGGGAAGCGATTCTCGTCAACGGGCTGCGCGTGAACTACGTGCCGAGTGGTGGGCCACCGCCACCGCCTCCGCCTCCACCACCACCACCGCCTCCGCCACCACCTCCACCGCCTCCGCCACCGCCACCGCCACCGCCGCCTCCGCCACCACCTCCACCGCCGCCTCCGCCACCACCTCCACCGCCTCCGCCACCACCACCACCGCCACCGCCGCCTCCAGCGCGCTGCCGGGTCCCGAGGGTGATCGGCCTGAGGCTCGCCCGGGCACGGGTTGTGATCCGCAGGGCCCGCTGCTCAGTCGGCCGCGTGCGCCGCGCTCGCTCCAGGCGAGTCGGCCGCGTGATCGCCCAGAACCCGAGGGCCGGTGCGGTCAGGCGCCGCGGCTTCCCGGTCCGGCTCGTCGTCGGCCGCCGCTAGTCGACTAGCTCGGGCTGGAGCTCGTCCAGAGAGGTGAGAAGGACGGCCGCGAGCGAGAGCGCCTCGTCGCCGGGCGGGAAGACCCGGTTCGGAATGGCGATCACTCTCATCCCGGCCGCAGCGGCCGAGCGAATGCCGTTCTCCGAGTCCTCGACCGCGGCGCACCGCTTCGGGTCGATGCCCAGTCGCCGTGCAGCCTCGAGATAGACGTCGGGCGCCGGCTTGCCGCCCTCGACCTCCTCTGACGAGACCGTCGCGTCGAAAGCCTCGGCGGTTCCCGTCAGCTCGAGGAAGAGGTCGATGAGCGGCCTGTTCGACGAGGAGGCGATCGCGAGAGGGCGACCCGCGCCGATACGCCGGACCGCCTGGAGCGCGCCGGGAATCAGGGGTAGCCGCTCCCTGTAGAGGTTCTCGAGGTGCCGGACGACCTCGGCGGAGATCTGCTCGGGCGGATCTGGGACGCCGACCTCTTCGTGCATGTACCGCGACCACTCACGCGAGCTCATCCCCATCATCGCCCGCTGGGCGTCCTGCGGCCAGCGGGCGCCTCGCTCCTCCGCGATGCGCTGGCGCGCCTCGTCCCAGAGCTCCTCGGTGTCGAGGAGCACGCCGTCGAGGTCGAAGACGACCGCTTCGATCAGGTGTATTCCTGCCGCAGGTGAACGAGGGCTTCTCGGCCCGGCCCGCGGGCTGCGGAGACGACCTCGCCGACGAAGAAGGTGTGGTCGCCAGTCGGATGCTCGGAGGCGAATCGGCATTCGATCCAGCCGAGCGCGCCTTCCAGGAGTGGGGCGCCGAGCTCGCCGTCGCGTGTCTCGATCCCGTGCCAGAGGGCAATCGGAGGCACCCCGCGGGCGAAGTGCTGCGCCAGGCCGTCCTGATCAGCGGCGAGGATGCTGACCGCGAACGCGCCGGCCTCGCGCATGAGCTCGTGGAGCGCGGCCTGGCGTCTGACCGCAACTCCGACGAGCGGCGGCTCGAGGGAAAGCGAGACGAGCGAGACGACTGTCAGCCCGGCTTTCTGCCCGCCCGCGTCGACTGTCACCACGCTGACGGGGTGGGGCAGCTCCCGCATCAACGCCCTGAGCTCGTCGCCCGCCACGAGGCGATCCTATGCGGCTAGCCCGCCGGGGTTACTTGACGCGGCACTTGTCGTTCGGGAAGAGGCCGACCTGCTCCTCGTTGGCCACGGCATCGACCTCCGGGTCGTACGGCCCGGGGGCCTCGCCCTGCCAGAACAGAATCGGCGTCACGCCGGGCCCCATCACGGTCGCGCGGTATCTCTCGCCCTTGCCGATCGGCCGGTTCCCGTGCGGGTAGAAGCCGTAACAGAACGCTCCGCTGCCGCGATGGGTCAGGAAGCCGTTCTCGCGCTTCCAGCCGCGTCCATAGCGTGAGTTGTAGGTGTCGACCATCACGTTGCGGCCCCACGTGTCGAGTGGCGAGCCGTACTTCGTCGCCTTGAAGCCGTAGACACCCTTGTTCTTGTAGGTGAGCCACCCGTAGAGGTGGTCGAAGCGCTTGTAGACCCAGTCGACCTTGACGACGAACTCGGGGAGATCGCCCGCCCAGTGGGAGAGGTGCAGCTCGACTGCTCGCTGCTGAAACGTGGGCCGTAGACCGAACGGGGGCAGCAAACGCGGCCAGCGCTGGAGAGCCCAGTGGGACCCGTCGAAAGCCGTGCAGCCGGCGATCATGTGTCGAAGCTCAGGCCCCTCGTAGGGACCGCAGGAGTTCTTGAATCCCTTCCAGATCACTTTGCCGCGGGAGCCCCAGCCACCCGAGTAGTCGAGCTTGAACCTGATCTGCTTGAGGCTGCGGTTGGGCGTTCGCGCGTTCATCGCGCCCCAGGCCAGGGTGTGATGCGCCTTGCCATTCGCTCGGTAGTTGACGAGCGCAACGCCCTGGCTATTGACTTTGAGGCTCACGTTCGTCGCATTGCGATGGATCATCTGCGACGCGGATGCGGCAGCCGGAAACGCCGCGAACGCGACGACAACGAGGCTGATCAGGACTCGGTAGCGCAAATGAACCCCTTGTGTAGGAACGTTGACTGGGCCGTGCTGGTTCCTACATCGGCGGAAAATAGCCGAACTAGAGTCTCATTGCCGGAATGAGGGATGGGTCCTAGTCCTCGACGAGCTCCTCGGCGAGCAGCGTGCAGGCAAACCAGCGCCACGCGAGGTCCTGGTCGCCCGCGAGCTGGTCCAGGCGGGCTGAGACCTCGGTCAGCCCCGCCACCGTCGTGCCGAGCGAGACGAGGCCGGCCGCGAGCGCGGCTCTGCGCTCGGGGGCGTCGAGGTCTTTCGCAAGGGCGGTGACCGCGCGTCCGTCCGGGTCGGGCTCGCGACGAGGGTCGCCGGCCGCCGCGAGGAGCTGCACGGCGCGTCGGCGGGCTCCGCGAAGCTCGTCCGGATCTAGCTCCACGTCCTGGCCGGCCAGCAGCAGGAGCGAGACCTCGACGGCGACCGGCTCCCCGCCGGCCAGTCGGGACTCGAGCTCGGCCAGAAACGCGCGCTCGGGAGAGACCTCCACAGCCCCAGGATACGAGGGCGCTGTCGTAGACTGGGCTCGTCGGCGCGTTAGCGTCTAGTTGGATGGGGGATACGCGAAGCAAATGAGCACTGATCCAGTCGCCACCCTGCTCGAGCACGGCTCCGAGACCGGCTGCGTCGAGATCTCGGAGCTGACTCACCTCGCCGAACAACTCGACCTGGGTGACGAGGAGATCGCGAGCCTCTACGAGCAGCTCGAGGAGCGCGGCGTCGAGATTCGGGACGACTGCGGCCGCCAGAAGGTCGAGAGCAGCACCTACGTGAACGGCGACCTCGCCACCCACACGACCGATGCGCTCCAGCTCTTCCTCAACGAGATGTCCCGCTACCCGCTGCTCACCGCCGAGGAAGAGGTAGAGCTCGCGAAGCTGATCGAGCGCGGCGACAAGGACGCAAAAGACCGGATGGTCAACTCGAACCTGCGCCTCGTCGTCTCGATCGCCAAGAAGTACCAGGGACACGGCCTGTCGCTGCTCGACCTCATCCAGGAAGGGATCATCGGGCTGATCCGCGCCGTGGAGAAGTTCGATTGGCGGCGCGGATTCAAGTTCTCCACGTACGCAACGTGGTGGATTCGCCAGGCCGTCCAGCGCGGCGTGGCCAACAAGGCGCGGACGATCCGCATGCCCGTGCACATCGTCGACCGGGAGCGGAAGATCGCAAAGGCCGAGCGCGAGCTCCTGACCAAGCTCGAGCGCCCTCCGACGCTGCAGGAGATCGCGAAGGAGGCAAAGCTGCCGCTCAAGCAGGTGCGCGAGGTGCAGGAGGCGGCACGGGCCGTGACGAGCCTTGACCGCCCGGTCGGAAGCGAGGGGGACACGTCTCTCGGCGAGCTTGTTTCAGGAAGCGAGGCGCCGCCCGAGGAAGAGCTCGAGGTGAGCCTTCGCCAGGACGCGTTGCGGAAGGCTGTCGCCGGGCTCCCGGATCGGGAGCAGGACGTGTTGAAGCTCCGGTTCGGGCTGAACGGCGATCCCACTCCGCAGTCGCTCGAGCAGATCGGGAAGACGCTCGGCATCACACGAGAGCGGGTGCGCCAGATCGAGGGCGATGCGCTCAAGCGGCTCGCGGTCAGTCGCGAGCTCGACGCCGTCCGCGCCGCTTAAAGCCTCCTAGCTCAGCGTGTAGGCGACAGTCACCGCGACGAGCACGGCTGCGCCGGTGAGCGCGACGGCGCCGCGATGACGGGCCAGGCCTGAGGCTCGTCGGGTCGGAGCGGCCCCCAGCGGCAACGCGGCAACCGCGAGGATCGCGATCGCAAGCCCGAGCAGGGCGAAGAGCCAGAGCGGGATGCCCTTGACCGCGTCCACTGCTCTCGTGAACTTGGCGCCGAGGACGCCCTGGTCGCGATCGGGCGCGGCGCGATCCCCGGCCTTGTCCCGCGCACTGGCGCGCGGTGTCGCCGCGGTCGGCGTCACGGGGGTAGAGCCAGAGGAGGAGAAGGTCGATTGCCCGCTCGACTTCGAGCCGCAGGCATTTGCGCTACGGCCGGATGCGATTTCGTCGCGCTCCGGGCTGGAGACGATGACGAGCTTCGTGTCGACGAGTGGGCGACCCCCTGGAACCGACCGAGCCATGATCCTGTAGGTCCCCGGGCCGAGGGCGCGGCCACCCATGCGGCCGCGGAAACGGACGCGGTTGATCCCCGTTTGGCCCACTGCGCGAAAGCGGCCGACTCTCCGACAGTCGGGCGCGATCTGCATCACGATGAACTCGATGAGCGCAGGTCTCCTGAGTACGAACACGAGCACCGTTTGCTTTCCCTTCGCCGGCCCGGTGCGCGAGATCCAGTCTCGCGAGAAGTGGAGCCGATAGATGCGTGCCGGGGGGCCTCCGGCGTGGCCAGCGGCCGCTTGCGGGCTAGAGGTGCCGCCCGAGGACGATGATCCGGTGCTTCCCCACTGCTTCCGGTTGCTCCACTGCCTCCGCCGCCCCCGGCGACCGGCAAGGCTGGGCGTGGGACCGAGGGAACGACGGGAGGCGGAGCCTTCGGCAGCGGCACCGCGGGAACTCGTGGCAGTCGCGGCGGGGGCGGCAGGACGGGCAGCGTGGGTACCGTCACCGGTGGTACCGGCGGCAGTGGCGGTACGGGAGGAGCGAGCGCGCCGGCAGAGGTGACCCAGCCGGCGGAGAGCCCTGCGACGAGCAGGACCACTCTCATTGACCGACGCCGCAGCAGGGACCTCACACTTGTACAACGCAACCGGGGTAGGAGAAGGTTCGGCCCGGCGATACCCTTCCCTGAGGGGCGGACCGGTGACGCGAACGAAGTCGGACTACTACGAGCTACTGGGGTTGCCACGGACGGCCGGCGACGAGGAGATCCGGCGCGCCTTTCGCGCGCGCGCGCGTGAGCTCCATCCGGACGTCTCCGACGAGCCCGAGGCGGAGGAGCGCTTCCGGGAGGTGACGGCGGCCTACAGCGTCCTCTCCAAGCCGAGCGCGCGATTCTTGTACGACCGGTTCGGCTATCGGGGCCGCGGCCACGGGGGATTCGACCCCGGCGGCCGCAAGGCCGAAGCGCGAGTGCTCGCCGAGGTGGAGATCGACCAGATCGAGGCGGAGCGCGGAACGCGGCGGGAGGTGCGCCTCGCGGCCGACGAGGAATGCGCCGTCTGCGCCGGTAGCGGCGCCGTCTCCGGCACGGACGTGCGCCAGTGTGTGACGTGCGACGGAAGCGGCCAGATACGCGTCTCCTCAGGCACCGGCGAGGGACGCCTGCTCCGGGTCGTGCAGTGCCACGACTGCGACGGCCTCGGGCGCATCTTCGAGCGGCGGTGTCCGGAGTGCCACGGCCACGGGCGGGTGCAGGAGCGGCGCGTGCTCAAGGTGCGGATCCCCGCCGGGGTCGAGGACGGCACACACCTGCGCGTGATGGGAGAGCCTGAGGACGATCACCTCCTCGTCCGGGTCACGCCGGGGCCCCTGGACTCGCCGATCGTCCGTTGGACGGCGACCGTGCTTCTGGTTTGCGCGGTCGGGCTGCTCGTCTACTTCATCTGGTGGGCGTAGAGAAGCGGCGGGGGTGAGATTCGAACTCACGGGCCCCGTGAAGGGCCAGCAGTTTTCAAGACTGCCCCGTTCGACCGCTCCGGCACCCCGCCGTGTCCTTGGGGTCAGACCCTGTAAACGTTAACGGGGTCAGACCCTGTAAAGGAGGTGTTACGCCTGGGGGCGGATTGTTGCCGGCGCGCCGTACTCCTGAAGCACTTCTGGCACGTCGCCCTGGAAGTTCTCGAGGATCGCCAGCGTCCAGCGGTCCGTGACCGCGGTCCCGTTCAGCGTGTGCACGTGCTCGGGCCCGCTCGCCCCGCGGTAGCGGGTTCCGAGCCGCCGAGCCTGGAAGTCGGTCGTGTTCGATGCTGACGTGAGCTCGCGATAGCGCTCCTGGCTCGGGAACCAGGCTTCGATGTCGTAGCGCTTCGCGGCTGCGGCACTCAGGTCGCCCGCGGCGATGTTCAGCACCCGGTAGGGCAGGCCGAGCTCCCTGACGTTCTGTTCCTCCAGCTCGAGGATGCGCTCGAACTCGTCCCAGGAAGCCTCGGGTGCCGTGTACGCGAACATCTCGACCTTGTTGAACTGATGCACGCGGAACATCCCGCGGGTGTCGCGACCGGCTGCGCCCGCCTCGCGCCTGAAGTTCGTCGAGAACGCGGTGTAGCGCAGCGGTAGCTCGTCCGCCTCCAGGATCTCGCCCATATGCAAGCCCGCTAGCGCCACCTCCGACGTGCCCGTGAGGTAGAGGCCGTCCTCGGCGATCTCGTAGTACTCGTTCTTCTCGGCCGGGAAGAAGCCGGTGCCGTACATCGCCTCCTCGCGGACGAGCACGGGCGGGAGGACGGGCGTGAACCCCGCGGCGACGGCCCGGTCGAGGGCCCAGCGGTAGAGCGCCAGCGAGAGTTGGGCCGCGTCGCCGATGAGATAGCCGAAGCGAGAGCCGGAGACGCGCGCCGCACGTTCCATGTCGAAGCGCGCGAGCTCGAGGTGCTCCTTCGGCTCGGCCAGCTCCGGAGGCTCGCCGACGACGCGAACGACCTCTCCCTCGTCCTCCGACGCCTCGTCCGGAACCGACTCGTGCGGGGGGTTCGGCACCTTCTGCAGGAGCTCGTCGCGCGTTGCCTCGGCAGCGGCAAGCTCCTCCTCGACTCGCCGCAATTCCTCCTTCACCTGCTTCAGCTCCTCCACCTGCTCGGGCGAGGGCTTCCCCTGGATCTTCTGGGCGCCGCGCAACTCGTCCACCCGCGGGACGAGCTCACGCCAGCGGGCGTCCGCCTCGAGGAGCCGGTCGAACGCCTCGCCTGCGCCCTTGCGCGCCACGGCCGCCCGAAACGACTCCGGGTCGGCGCGCGCAGCCTTGAGGTCGATCAAGTCCCTTGCTGGAGGAAGGCGACGAGATCCGCGAGTTGCTTGGGGGACAACTGCGAGGCGTAGTCCTTTGGCATGAGCCCCGCCTGGTAGCCGGCGGCGATCTCTGCATCCGGGTTTGCGATCGCCTCCTCGACGTAGGCCGCGTCCTTGCCCTTCAGCGTCTCGTCGAGGTTGGGGCCGATTGCGCCCGTGGTCCCCGCTGGAGTGAAGGTGTGGCAACCACCGCAGCCGGAGTCGCTGTACACCATCTTCCCCGCGGCCGGGTCGCCCTTCACGGCCTTGGGCGGGGGTGGTGGCGGTCCCGTAGCCGGGCCGGTCGGTGACACGACTTCCTCCCCTCCGCAGCCGGCGAGGAGGAGCGCGAAGCAGACGATCAGGAGAGGGCGTCGCACGAGAGCGCGAGTTTACTCGACGCGCCGACCGTCTTTCCAGAGGCGAAGCACGGCACAAGAGAGTGCGCCCCACCCAAGGATGTCCCTCGGCGAGTCGTTGACAAGCAGGGACACCGCGAGCGCGACGAGAACGGCGTCGACCGTCGCGTAGCGCGGCCTTCGCATGGCGACCCAGGCAAGCACGGGCAGCGAGGCGCCGACCACGAGAGCCGAGTCGCGCGAGGAGACAAACCCTTCCGCAGTGAGCCGCAAACGGTGCGCCATGTCGCCGAGCACGCCGAGAGGCCCGCCTTCGAGGGAGCGCGTCACATGGCTCGAACCTCCGAGCGCGGCGTCGATCCCGAACAGGGCGACGGCCACCGCGAGGACCACTGCTCCGGTGAGAGCGAGGTTGCGGGCGGTCAGGGCGACGTTCCGCAGCCGCAGCCACAGGAAGACGAAAGCCGCTGCGAAGACGAGCACTCCGCCGCCGTCTGCCCCGGCAAAGCTGGCGCCGACGGTCACGAGCACGAGTAGCGCGACCGGGACATATGCCCGCCGGCCGGCCAGAGCGGCGCCGAGCACGCCGGGGACGAGGAGGATCGTCTCGACCTGGTTCTGGAGCCCATAGAACCGGCCGCCGTTCTCGGGCCGCGCGCCAATCGCAGCGAACGAGCTCGTCTCGGTGGAGAGGGCGAGGGCGATCAGGTAGAGCGGGAAGATCGCGACGAGCGCAGCGGCAAGAACGAGCGGCCGAGCGGTCAGCGCTGCCAGCGCGAGTGCGCCGACCGCCGTCGTCGCCGCAAGGACAGCGACCACGATCCAGGGCTCCGTCAGCTCCAACGCGCTCAAAGCGAGAGCTGTGGCGATTGCGAACGGGCCGGCGAGCAACGCTGCGCGTGCGAGGAGCCCCGAGCGAGCCAGAAGCCCGAGCAGCGCGAAGGCGACGATGATCCCGGCGAGGGCGATCGTTGCCGGCTCCCGTGTCTCATGCGCGGCGTCGAGGCGCTCACCGATTCGCTCGAGTCGCGGCAGCACGTCGCCGACACGCTCCGCCGTGACCGGTGGCTCCTCGCCGCGGTCGAGAGCCTTGACGGTTGGCTCGAGGTCGTGGATCGAGACAAGCCCCGGTACTCGCGTGCGATCGGAGACGAGAATCGCGCCGGCGGGGTACTCGGGCCCGCGGATCGAAAGCCACTCCAGGCCCTCGTATGCGTGCTCGCCCGGCGGGGGAAGCGAGACGAAGATCGTGTACGGGCACGGACAGCGCGCCGGCGGAATCTTCTCGAGGGCGGCGAGGGCCTCTTCGCGACTGAACGTCGGCCCGCGACCAGGAACGAGCCGGCCGGCTGCGCCGTGTCGGGCGGCGTCGTGGCCGGTCTCCGCGATCTGAACCCGCACATGGTCCGCGTATGCCGGCGTGGTCAGGAGCGCGGCAAGCCCCATCACCACCGCTAGAATTGGAGCGTTCCTCCAATGCTTCACAAGGAGCGCGATTCTCGATGAAACGTACTGCCTATGGGCGCGACTTCGGCCTCTCGATGCGGTTGTTGCTGACCATGTTCACGCTGGGCCTGCTCTACGTCGTTTTCTTCGTCGTCCTGGTCAACATCCTGAACGTCGGCGTCTTCTTCGTCGTCGTGATCATGGGCGTGCTCGCGTTCCTCCAATTCTTCACGTCGGACAAGATCGCCCTGATGGCGTCGGGAGCCAAGGTCGTCACGCCCGACCAGGCCCCAGAGCTGCACGCGATGATCGAGCGGCTCGCGGCGATGGCCGATCTTCCGAAGCCGCGTGTCGCCGTGATTCCCACGGCGGTTCCGAACGCGTTTGCTACGGGACGCAACAAGAAGCATTCGGTCGTGGCGGTCACGCAGGGGCTGTGGGATCGACTCGAGCAGCCCGAAATCGAGGGCGTGCTCGCCCATGAGTTGACGCACATCGCGAACCGCGACGTCGCCGTGATGACGATCGCGAGCTTCTTCTCCATGCTCGCTGCGATGCTTGCGCGCTTCGGTCTCTGGGGCGGCATGTTCAGCGGCGGCGACCGTGACCGGAGCGGTGGCGCACCTGTCTGGCTGATCATGCTCGTCGTCTCGATCGTCACCTACGTGATCAGCTACGTGCTGATCATGATGATCTCTCGGTACCGCGAGTACGCGGCCGATCGCGGTGCAGCGCTCATCACCGGCGCGCCGGAGAACCTAATGAGCGCGCTGCAGAAGATCGCGAGCCGGATCACGCAGATCCCGCAGCAGGACCTGCGCGAGGTCGCCGGCATGAACGCGTTCTTCATCATCCCGGCGAGTGTGAAGAAGGGCACTGCCGAGCTCTTCATGACCCATCCGCCGCTCGAGAAGCGGCTCGCCCGCCTCGCCGAGATCTCCCGCGAGATGGGTCGTCCGGTCCCGGTCGATCTTTAGTTAATTGGGCCTGACGAACGTCCTCTTCGGGCGCAAGAAGCTTTCCAAGGCGATCCAGGAGAAGCTCTTCGCGATCTCGACTGCGCGGATCACGCTCGAGACCGAGATCGGGCTGAAGCCGACCGGAGACTCGGCCGTCATCTTCAAGCCGCTCTCGGCCGCCGAGTTCGTCCGTGCGGAGAACGAGATGCAGGAGCTGCTCGAGGTCGCGGCCCTGGAGTCGCACTCGAAGATCGAGCGGCGCGGCGACGCGTTCGGCTTCGAGTGGCTGATCATCCGAGACAACGACTTCGAGGAGCTCGTCGCGACGGTGCACCTCGTCGCATCGGAGCTCGTCGCCCGCGGCTTCGGCGAGCAGCTCCTGGCCGCCGTCTTCACGTTCAAGGGTGGCAAGCACCCGGTCTACTGGGTGTACGGCTTCAAGCGCGGCGCGTTCTGGCCGTTCATCCCGACGGGCGAGGGCAAGGCACGCGATAACGCCGAAGAGCTGGAGCTGAAGGCAAAGCTGGAGAAGGAGCTACCGGTCGAGCAAGACCTGACCAGGTGGCTAGCCCTCTTCGACGCCCCGATCTAAGTCGGCACAATTTCGTCCGCCAACTGACCGAGGGACTGTCCCTGATAACGGCTGACCGAGGGACTGTCCCTGTTAAGAGGTGCCTCGGGCTAGGTCGGAGGCTCGCCGTCCCAGTAGTCGAGCTTCTCGATGCGGGCGATGACGCCGACTCCGAAGAAGCCGATCTTGTTCGAGCGCGGGTAGTAACACATCTCGTGCGCGAAGTTCGGCCCGTAGCTGAGAAGCGTGAGCGGGCCGCGAAACGCGTGAGCGACGCCGGTCCCGGCCGGACGACCGACGAACGAGCCGCGCCGGAGCTGGTGCTCTTCCTCCCCGAGCAAGCACGCTCCGTCGCCATCGAGGACGGCGAAGAACTCATCTTCGAAGGCGTGGCAGTGGGGCGGGCAGTTGAGCTTGCCGTCCGGGATCACCTCGTGCCGCATCCCCGTTCGCTTGGCACCAGCCTGGCGAGCCGGCCGTCGCTCGACGGAGCCGCAGTCGCCCTCTTCCCATTCCTCGGCCTCGGCCTCGTCGACGTTGACGATGTTCTTCGGACGTGGCGAAGGCTCACCGAAGACGAGCGGCTCGGCCTGCGCCTCGACGTCCCACGGGTCGTCGGTGCGGCCCTCGACCCAGGGGTAGCCCAGTCGAATCGCGTTCGACCGAGGGAGCCAGCCCAGCTCGGTGGGATGCCGCGTGCCGCAGATCAGAACGTCGAGACCGTCTGGCCCACCCTGGAGCGTGTGCTCTTCGTGGTCGGCCAGGTGGACGACGCAGTCGCCGGGCCGAAGCTCGTAGACCTGCTCGTCCTGCCAGGAGAAGCCAGAGCCCCCGAGGACGAACACGATCTCCTCGGAGGCGCCGTGCGAGTGGGGTGGGGTCGAGAGCCGGCCCGGGTCGATGCGAACCCGGTTGACGCCGATCCCGTTGCAGCCGACCGCGTCGCCGAGCCGCTGCCAGCTCGCCGCCATCTCGCCCTTCTCGCGGCGGCTGGGCTCGACCTCGTCCCAGTGAGAGACGTGCTCGGTGGCTACTGCTCGATCTCTTTCCCGGCGCCCGTGCCGATCTCGGCCTTCATCTTCTCGAGCTCGTCGTCGACCTTCGACTTCGACGTGAGCTGGGCGAGCTCGCGGTCGAGCTGGGTCTGGTCTCCGGACGTGAAGTCCTCGAGCGTGCCCGACTCGATCAGCTCGTCCATCGCCGAGGCGCGAGCCTGCATCTCCTCGGTCTTGTTGCGCGCCCGCTCGATCGCAGCGCCGGTGTCGGCCATCTGGTCGCCAATTCCCGTCGACGCCTCGCCGATTCGAACCGAGGCCTCGGCCGCCGAGTACTGGGCCTTCATGACCTCCTTCTGGCTCCGGAACGACTCGATCTTCGCCGCGAGCGTCTTCTCGTTCGCTATGAGCTTCTCTTGCTGCTGGTTGAGCTCGCCGACCTGGCGGTCGAGATCCTGGAGTTGCGTCTGCGCCGCGGTCTTGCGCTCGAGCGCCATGCGAGCGAGATCCTCGCGTCCCTGCGCGAGCGCCTCGCGTGCCTGCGCTTCGAGCTTCGGAACGCTCGTTTCGAGCTTGCCGGCCTGGAGCTCGAGCCGCTTCTTCGCGGTGACGACGTCGGCGACCCCCCGCTTCACGTTCTGAAGCAGCTCGAGCTGTTTCTCGTAGGAGTAGTCGAGCGTCTCGTTCGGGTTCTCAGCCTTGTTGAGTAGCTTGTTCCACTTCGCCTTGATCATCGAAAGCGTGCGATCCATGAGCCCTGCCACTGTGTCCTCCTCGTCGGTTTCCCTGAAGTAGCCTATCGCTGCCTTGTTGGTCGAGCGAAGCATGGATCCGGGCTGGCTCTCGAACGCCTACCTCGTCGCAGACGAGGAGGGCGGGACGGCCGTGTTCATCGATTCGGGCGCGCCCATGGAGCCGTTGCTCGAGACCGCTCGCGCGTGGAACGTCGAGCCGCGTCACGTGTTGCGGACGCATGCGGACCACGATCACGTCGCGCACGAAGGCGAGCTCGGCGTCGAGGTCGTCACGGGCCCGCTCGAGGTAGGCGGTCTCAGCTTCGTGGCGCTCCCGACTCCGGGCCACTCGGAGGATCACCTCGCCTTCGTGGTCAACGACGAGGCCTGCTTCTCGGGCGACATCCTCTTCAAGGACACGGTCGGCGGCGGCACCGACGTCCCGGCGATCCGCCGTTCCGTGATGGACGTTGTGATGAAGCTGCCGCCCGACACGCGCGTGCTTCCGGGCCACACCGACGAGACGACGATCGGTCGCGAATGGGAGGAAAACCCGTTCGTCCGAGTCTGGCGCGGCCTCGACCCCGAGGGCGACGAGCCCTGCACCGTCAGTGGCGAGGAGGCGGTGATCGTCGTCTGGTCGCCCGACTACGACGGCAAGGGCAAGGTGCTCGTGCGGTTCACCGACGGACGCGAGGCGATCGTCGGGGGCTCACGAGTGGAACGCGGCTAGGCGCTCGGCCTCCGGCCTCAGAGTTGCCGGAGGAGCTCCAGCACGGTCTCGCCGACGGCGTCGAGGCTTTCGCGTGAGACTGCTGAGAGGTCGTCACACGGCCTGTGCCAGCAGCGGAAGCCGAGGTCGATCAGCGGTAGCGTGCGGACGCCCGCCTGCGCGAAGGGGACGTGGTCGTCAAGTACCTCGGTTCGCCGCTGCGGGAAGTTGTTCGCCGTACCGACCCGGGCGGCGGCGGCGCGCAATCGGCTCCAGAGGCGAGGATCGGAACGGGTATCGCGGAGGATCCTGAGCTTCGGGTCGCCGACGAGGTCGAGCAGGATCATCGCTTCCGCGCTCCGAAACGCGCGCGCTGCGACCTTGCTGCCACGGAGCCCCTTCCGACGGATCTGGGAGTCGGGCACGCCGCGCGGCGTCTCCTCGCCGTCGAAGAACACGAAGACGAGCGTGGGGCGGAGGGTGCGCGGGCGGATCGTGAGTGCGAGCTGGCGGACGACCGCTACACCCGAGGCGCCATCGTTTGCACCGACGAAGTCCGGCAGGTCCTTGGTGTCGTAATGGGCGCCGACGACCACGAAGCGGCGCGGCTCGCGCCCGGGCACGGTGCCGACCACGTTCCGGAGACCGCCGGGAACGCGCTGGAAGCTTCCCCTCGGGATCGACGTGCGCAGGATCGCGCCGAGCCGGCGCGACGCAGGCGAGCCGGCCGGGCGCGGGCCGAGCTCGACCTGACGCACGAGAAATGCCCAGGCCGCATCCTCGTCGAAGCGATCGACGCGCTCCATCGAGGAGCCCGCGAGCCCGAC
The DNA here is from genome assembly GCA_963827725.1 of uncultured Actinomycetes bacterium. Classification (GTDB taxonomy): domain Bacteria; phylum Actinomycetota; class Thermoleophilia; order Gaiellales; family Gaiellaceae; genus VAXT01. The sequence continues at coordinate 817,137 of CAWHBM010000001.1, forward strand.
CCCTCCCAAGAGGACGAAGAGGGCCAGGCAGGCAGGCAGGCGCATCCAGGAATCGTGCCAGGGGCGGGCGCTTTGGGTTTGGCGCCAACCGTCAGTACAATCTGGGGACTACAGGGGCGATCCGAGGGGGAGAGTGACTGTGCGCTTGAACGACGATCGACGCCGCTCGCGGCGAGAGCATCTTGCGACGGCCGGCCTGCTGCTCGGGCTTGTCTTCGCGGTAGCCGTACTGGCCACGACGGTCTCCGCACAAAGCGGCGGACCGACGGAAGCGGCGAAGCTCCGCGCGCTCTCCGATCCCTATGCGACGAAGAGCTTCTGGACGAACGCTGCAAAGCCGCGGGAGGTCCAAGGAAGGCGAGTCGCAGTCCACGCGCGGAAGTTCCGTCCTCTCACGCTGGACACGGCCAGCCTGCGCTCCGTGCTCGCCCTCGCGCCTCGCGAGCGCACGATCGAAGCTCGCAACAACCCGCTCGTCGTCTCCCTCCCGGCGCCCAACGGCGCGTTCCAGCGCTTCGCCCTCCAGGAGTCGGCGATCATGGCGCCCGGCCTGGCCCGGCGCCATCCCGAGATCAAGACCTACAGCGGGCGAGGAATCACGGATCTGACCTCCACGATCCACGCCGACCTCAGTCCCCTCGGCTTCCGCGCCTCGGTCAGATCGGCGAAGGGCTCCTGGTACATCGACCCGTACTACGTGGGCCGTGCGCCCGGCGTCTATGCGAGCTACTACGGCCTGCATGCGAGGAACACCAACGGCCCCTTCGTCGAGCGTGACCCCGCCTCTTCCTCGGTCATCGACAAGACCCAGGTCCCTGAAGCCGGCGAGAACCTCCGCACGTATCGCCTCGCGCTGATCACCGATCCCGGGTACTCCACGTATCACGGCGGCCCCCAGAACGTGACCGCCGCCAAGGTCGCGCTCATGAACCGCGTGACGCAGGTGTACGAGGACGACCTGACGATCCGGTTGCAGCTCGTCGCCAACAACGACCTCCTGAACTTCAACACTTACGCCGAGGCAGTTGCCCCCAACGGGCCCTGCGGCGCCGCCGGCTGCTTCACCCAGTCTCAGGTGACCGGGTGTTCCAGCACGACCCGCGCCCGCTACGTGATCGGCCAGGTCATCGGAGCATCGAACTACGACATCGGCCACCTCGGCCTGGGCCAGCCCGGGGGCGGGGTTGCGAACCTCGGCGTGGTGGGTCGCTCGAACAAGGCCGGTGGCTGCACCGGCGTCCCCACGCCGGTCGGCGACTTCTTCGCCGTCGACTACGTCGCGCACGAGATGGGCCACCAGTTCTCCGGCAACCACACGTTCAACGGCAACCAGCTCAACTGCTCGGGCGGCAACCGCAACGGATCGACCTCGGTCGAGCCCGGCAGCGGCCAGTCGGTCATGGCCTATGCGGGAATCTGCTCGACGGACGACCTTCAGCCGCACAGCGACGGCTACTTCTCGGAGCGCAGCCAGCAGGAGATCACGAGCTACGTCTCCTCGAACCTGCCGGGCATCAGCGAGGTGCAGACGGTCTCGCTTCGACACTTCGGCGGCGGCGACGAGGTCCAGGTCGTCACGTTCGGGCCGGGCTACGGGCCGGTCGTCAACGTCGCTCCGCTGAGCGTCAGCATCAACGCGCCGCCGAGCTCGACGTCCCGCGGCGGGGCCGAGCAGAACGGCACGACTGTCACCATCGCGACGCCGTCGGGCCACTCCCTCCAGGTCGGCGACGTCGCAACGATCAGCGGCGTCGGTGTCGCCGGCTACAACGGCACCTTCACGGTCACAGCCGTCCCGACGACCAGGTCGTTCCAGTACACCCACACGGTGACCGGGCTTCCGGTCTCCGGCGGAGGAAGCGTCACGCCTGCAGTGCCCGGCGCGAGCTCGTCGGGAACGACCGCGACGATCAGGACGACCGCCGTGCACAACCGAGCGGTGGGAGACGTCGTCGTCGTCTCGGGCGTCGGCATCGGCGGCTACAACGGCACGGTCACGATCACGGCCGTCCCGTCGGCGAGGACGTTCCAGTACACGATCGCGGGCCAGCTCGGGAACTCCGGCGGCGGCTCGGTGGCGTTCTTCTCGCCTTTCCGCGTCCGCATCGGAGGCAACGACTCCGCTCTGATCGGCGGCAGCGGGCTCCCCTACACGAGCGCGAACCTGACGAGCGCGATCAACGCTATCGCCGGCTTCCCGGGAACGGTGTCCGTGACGAGCGCCACCGCGACAGGCTTCACCCTCGCGTACTCGGGCGCCTCGGCGGGCCTCGACGTTCCCAACATCGAGCTGGTCCAGCTCGTGTGCTCGTGCTTCGCTTCGGTCCAGGAGACGAATCACGGCGGGGCCTACGACTCGTTCAGGCTCAACTACAACGGGAACGTCTCCGGCGTGATCACGAACGGCACCAACTACACGGCTGCGGACATCCAGGCCGCCCTCGCCCCGCTGCTTCCGGCGGGCGGCACAGGCACTGTTGCCGGCTTCGGCGGCAGTGCGTTCAACAACACCGGCTTCCAGGTCACCTACGGAGGCAGCCTGGCCGGGACGAACCTTCCGGTTCTGCTCGCGGTGCAGGACTTCACCCCGGGCGCGACAGGCTTCACCGGCGAGACCGACAAGGGCGGCCCGGTCGACAACCAGGGCATCGTCACGCCGACCGGCAACAACGCTCCGATCATCACGGCGCCGGCCGGCTACACGATCCCGCTGCGGACGCCGTTCGCGCTCACGGCGAGCGCAACGGACCCGGAGGGCGACACGATCCTCTACGCGTGGGAGCAGAACGACATCGGCGGAGCGTCGGGCAACTCGCTGCTCTACAACGTGAAGCCGAACGGCCCGCTCTTCGCCATGTTCCCGAAATCCGCGCCGGTCACCGAGGAGGAGACCCTCCTCTACAACTCGCCGAACGAGAACCACGTCACGACGAGCCCGACGCGGGTCTTCCCGGACCTCGAGCAGATCCTGGGCAACAACACGAACGCCGACACCGGGGCGTGCGCCGCCGGCCCGATCGCCCCGCCCGTGTCGATTCCGGTGAAGGAGTGCTTCTCCGAGTTCCTGCCGACCTCCGACTACGTGCCGACGGCGCTCCATTTCCGCGTGACGGCGCGTGACCTTCGGCTGGGCGGCGGCGGCTGGAGCTTCGCCAACACGACGGTGACGCTCGCTCCCAACGCCGGCCCGTTCCTCGTGACCTCTCCGAACACCGCGGTCACCTATCCCGGCGGCTCGGTGCAGACGGTCACTTGGGACAAGGCCAACACGGACATCGCTCCGACGAGCGCATCGGCCGTGAAGATCAGCCTGTCCACGGACGGCGGCCTCACGTACCCGTACGTGCTCGCGGAGACGACGGCGAACGACGGCTCTGAGGCCGTGTTACTACCGGTTGTGGTGACCACCACCGCCCGAGTGAAGATCGAAGCGGTCGGCAACGTCTTCTTCGACCTCTCGAACACGAATTTCACGATCGCCGGGCCGCCGCCACCTCCGCCACCTCCTCCACCACCTCCGCCTCCACCGCCACCGCCACCGCCTCCGCCACCACCGCCTCCGCCTCCGCCTCCTCCACCGGCACGCTGCCGGGTGCCGAGGGTGATCGGTCTGAGGCTCGCTCGGGCACGCGTTGTGGTCCGCAGGGCCCGCTGCTCGGTCGGCCGCGTGCGCCGCGCTCGCTCCAGGCGAGTCGGCCGCGTGATCGCCCAGAGCCCAAGGGCCGGCGCCATTCGGCCCCGCGGCTTCCGCGTAAACCTGGTCGTCGGTAGGCGATAAGCCGGCAAGCGAAAGGAAAAAGCGGTATCCATTCGTTGATTTTTGAGTCCTAGAGTGCTATGACCGTTCGTTGCGGGTCAGCAGAGAAGAGCCACAAGGCTCGTCGGCTGCTCGAGCTAACGAGCCAAAAAGGGGAGGGAACTGTGCGTCGAATGCGGATCGTCTCGGCCATCGTCGTCATCGCGGCGGCGTTCGCTGCAATTGTCTTGGGGGCCCAGCACTGGGCAGGCGCCAGTTCGTCTGCGTCTCCACCTCGCTTTGTGCCTGTTCCCGGAAGTGAGAAGGGCGAGCAGTTCGCCCTCATGGACACCTACTGGAACGACCGGCTGACCTATCCGACCGGTCACTTCAACCCGGCCTGGCTACGCCGCGCCGCACGGCAGGACGCGCGCATCGTTCGCAGCGTTCCATCCAACTCCGACCACCCGAGCGGCTCGACCTGGACCGCCCTTGGCCCGCGGCCCGAGCGGATGACCGGCTGCACCGGTTGCTTCGACTACGGATTCACCGAGGGCCGCATCAACGCGATGGTCGTCGACCCGACGACGACGACGAACGGCTCGATCGTCGCGTACTCCGCCACCATCGGCGGCGGGGTCTGGAAGACGACCAACTGCTGTAGCAACACGACGACGTGGACCGCCACGACCGACGATCCGCTGATTTCCACGATCGCCATCGACACGCTTGCGATGGATCCCGACGACCACAACACGATCTACGCGGGCACCGGTGACCTCAACTACGGCTCCTTCTCGATGGGCAGCCAGGGCATCCTGAAGACGACCAACGCAGGGGCCACGTGGACGGTTATCGGCGCCGATGTGTTCGGGCCGGCCTACACCCAGCCGCCCGGTCAGTTCCCGCAGTACGACGCCGTCGGCAAGGTGCGCGTCGACCCGAACAACAGCAACATCGTGGCCGCCGGCACCAAGAAGGGCTTCTTCGTCTCCTACAACGGCGGCACCGACTGGACCGGGCCCTGCACCACCAACGCTTTCGCGACCCAGCGGCAGGACATCACGGGGCTCGAGCTCACGGACATGGGCGGCGGGGCCACGCGGATCTTCGCCGCGGTCGGCGTGCGCGGCTTTGCCACGACCGTCCAGTACGACCTGGGCGAAAACGGCGCCAACGGGCTCTACGGCGCAACGATGCCCGCCAGCGGGTGCCCGACCTTCAGTTCGATCGCGTCGAACGCGAACGGCTTCGTCTACGGCACTGCCGTATCCGGGAGCCCCTATACGACCGGCGCGAACATGAACGCGGGTAGCGGCACCAAGTACTCGAATCCCACGACGGGCAACCAGCTCGGGAGGATCGACATCGCGGTTGCGCCGAGCAACCCGCAGGTCATGTACGCGCAGGTGCAGTCGATTGCCGGGAACACCGCCGGTAACTGCGGCGGCGCCCCCGGTTGCCAGCTCGGCATCTGGGCGACCGCGAACGGCGGAACGACCTGGTCGTTCATGGCAGGCTCGCAAGGTCCGTCGCTGGGCGGCTGCGGCTTCGACTATCCGCAGAACTGGTACGACCAGGGGCTCGCCGTCGACCCGAACAACGCGGACCGTCTCTTCGTCGATACCTACGACATCTGGTTCGCGACTCGCACCGGTACGACACTCAACAACCTCACGTGCGGCTACGACGGCTCGAGCGGCCACGTCGTGCATGTCGACCAGCACGCCCTCGCCTTCGTGCCCGGCTCGTCCAGCATCCTGCTGGTGGGGAGCGACGGCGGCGCCTTCTCCACGACGGAAGCGCACCTCGCCAGCTCGACCGTGGAGCCGACGTGGATCAACATGGTCGGCGGCTTGAACACGATCGAGTTCTACTCGGGCGACATCAGCGGCTACTTCGCGACCTCGCCGAATCCGTCGGCCGCTGGTGGCGCGCAGGACAATGCTCCGAGCGTGGCCGGCTTCTCGGGCTACCCGACAGGCCCGGTGCAGTGGCAAATGACGATCGGCGGGGACGGCTTCTACGCACGCATCGACCCCGTGGGGAGTGCGGCGGGCGAGAGCCGCCGCTATTTCGTCGGCAACAACAGCGGTGGCATGTCGCGGTGCGTCACGACCGCCAGCCTCACCTGTCGCGGCGGCGGCGCAGGCTACGGAAACGTCCGCGGCGGCTGGGCCAGCGACACGCAGTCGTTCATCCTTCCGTTCGACCTCTTCCACGGCGGGATCACCGGCGGTGACGACTGTGCGGCTGCCGGCGTACCCGGCGGCTGCGGCCATCTCGTGGCCGGGACGACCAGGGTCTGGGAGACGATCGCGGGCGGCAACGCCACGATGAACACCGGGAGCTGGTACGTCACGAACAACCCCCCGACCCAGAACATGACCAAGCAGACGCTCGGGAACCGCTCCTTCATCAACCAGGTGAAGTACTCGCCCAAGTGGTCGAGTCAGGCGATCGCCGGCACCAATGACGCCAACGTCTGGATCGGCTTCAACCTCGGGACGGGGACGGCCTCGCAGGCGAACTGGGTGGACGTCACCGGCGGGAACATCGTCCTGCCGAATCGCCCCGTGCTCGGGATCGCGCTCGACGCGGCTTCTCCGAACGCGACGCTGGCGACGGGCTACGCGGCCGTCGGCGGTTTCGACGCCAACACACCGGCGACTCCTGGTCACGTCTTCCAGGTGACTTGCGCGGCGAACTGCGCCACGTTCACGTGGGCCAACAAGAGCGGCAACCTCCCCGACATCCCCGTCGACTCGATCATCGTCAACCACAACATTCCGCAGCAGGTCTTCGCGGGAACCGACTGGGGCGTCTACTACACCGATGACATCACGGTCGCCTCGCCGACCTGGTTCCGGTTCGAGGACGGGATGGCACACTCGATGGTCTGGGACATGCAGATCGATCGTGGCGCGACGACGTTGTCGGCCTGGACGAGAGGCCGCGGCGCCTATGTGTACCCGCTCGACGGGGCAGGGCCCCCGCCTCCGCCTCCTCCGCCTCCGCCACCAGGGCCTCCGCCTCCGCCTCCGCCACCGCCGCCTGAGCCCCCGAACAACGACTTCGTCAACGCAGTCACCCTGTCGGGTAGCGGAACGATCGGCGGCACCGTCGTGGACGCAGACGGTGAAGTCGGGGAGCCCGAGCAGCCTGACCAGGGACAGATCACCTCCGTCTGGTATCGCTTCACTCCGTCGGCCAGCGGGATGGCGCACTTCGACACCTGTACCGACGTCCTGTACGACGGGTACATGGCTTCCTACACCGGCGACGCGGTCGACAACCTCACCAACATCGGCTTCAACGACGATGGCTGCGGCGGTTTCGAAACCGGAAGCATCCTCGAGTTCGAGGTCACTGCCGGCACGAACTACTCGCTCGCTCTCGACGGCTTTGCGGGTGAGGTTGGGGACTTCACGCTCACGTATGCCATCCCTGCCGCTCCGCCGCCGCCACCACCTCCGCCGCCACCGCCTCCGCCTCCGCCACCGCCACCACCACCACCGCCTCCGCCACCACCTCCGCCGCCACCACCTCCGCCACCGCCGCCACCTCCACCGGCACGCTGCCGAGTCCCGAGGGTGATCGGACTGAGGCTCGCTCGGGCACGGGTTGTGATCCGCAGGGCCCGCTGCTCAGTCGGCCGCGTACGCCGCGCTCGCTCCAGGCGAGTCGGCCGCGTGATCGCTCAGAGCCCGAGGGCCGGCGCCATTCGTCCCCGCGGGTTCCGGGTGAACCTGGTGGTCGGCAGGCGGTAAGCGGCCAAGGAAACGATGAATTGGGGGGCGCCCGCGTCGAGTGGGCGCCCCTTCTTTGTTCGGCTACCCTTGGCGTGCTGCGGGGCTATAGCTCAGCTGGAAGAGCGCCTGGATCGCACCCAGGAGGTCGTCGGTTCGAGTCCGACTAGCTCCATCCCGCTTCCCTGACCGGCGGCGGGCTCCCGCCGGGCAGAGCCCGGCTCCGCCCACCGCCTCGCGTCGCTCAGCCCCCTCCTGCGAGCGGCCCGTGTGTGCCAACACTGTTCCACTCGCATACGGGGTCTGAGCGACACGTCAGGAAACCGGGAACCCGCTTCCCTGACCGGCGGCGGGCTCCCGCCGGGCAGAGCCCGGCTCCGCCCACCGCCTCGCGCCGCTGAGCGCCCTCCGGCGAGCGGGCCGTGTGGCCTAACACTGTCCCACTCGCCTACAGGCGCTCAGCGACACGTCAGGAACCGGGAACCGCTTTCCTGACCGGCGAGTCGCCCCGCCCCGGGCGGCGCCGCACGCGCGCCCCGTCGCCGGCGGAGCTCGTTGAGGAGGCGATCGACCCGGTCTGCGGCATGACCGTCGCCGTCGCCGCGGCGAAGGAGACGGCTGTCCGCGATGGCGTCACCTACTACTTCTGCAGCGCGCACTGCCGTAAGCGGTTCAAATCCGAAGCCGCGCACGTCTGACTTCGACGCGGCTCAGACTTCGGCGTGGATGCGGGTCGTCGACTCGCGGAGGCGTCCGCCCTCGCGCGCGGCTCGGACGGCCATGATCTCGGCCAGGATCGAGATCGCCGTCTCCGCGGGCGAGTGCGCGCCGATGTCGAGGCCGCACGGACCGGAGACTCGCTCGAGCGCCGCCTCGTCGACACCGGCCTCGAGCAGGCTCTGGCGCCGGCGCTCCTGGGCCTTGCGCGAGCCGAGCGCACCGATGTAGAACGCGTCGGTCCCGAGCGCCCCTGCGATCATCGGGACGTCGAACTTGTCGTCGTGGGTCAGGACGACGATCGCGGTCGCGTGGTCGGGGCGCACCTGGGCGAGGGTCTCTTTCGGCCAGGCCACGACGATCTCCTCGGCGCTCGGCAGCCGCTCAGGCGTCGCGAAGCGACCTCGCGCGTCGGCGACTATCGTGCGCCAGCCGATCCCGCGCGCCGCGTGGCAAAGCGCCTCGGCGGTGTCGACGGCACCGTAGATCAGGAGTCGCGGCGGGGGCCCGTAGACGTCGGCGAAGACGTTGCGGCCTGCGATCTCCACGACGCCGCTCCGTCCTCTCTGGATCAGCTGCGTTGCCCGCTCGGCGACGTCCTCTGGCGCCTCGCCGACGCGATCTCCGTCCTCCGTGACGAGGAGCTCGGATCCCAGGTCGTCACCGTCGAGCACCGTCAGCACGACGGCTCGCTTGCCGTGATCGACGACCTCCAGCAACCGCTCAGCGAGCGGCCGTCGCACCTCGTCCACAAAAACGTCGATCTCGCCACCGCAAGGCAGGCCGAGGCTCAGTGCAAGTTCGTCTGAGATTCCGTAGGAGAGGAGCCGGGGCGGCCCACCGGCAAGCACTTCCTGCGCACTCTCGTACACCTCGTTCTCGACGCAACCGCCGGAGACGGAGCCAGCGAGCTCGCCCTGCGCGGAGATCGCGAGCTTGGCGCCGATCGGCCGCGGAGCCGAACGCCTCGTTGCGACGACGGTCGCGAGGGCGATGCGGTCGCCGCGGATGAGCCAGCGGTGGATGTCGTCCCGGATTTCCCGCATCTGGCGAAGATCTTAGCCCCGGGCTCGCGACTTACTTCGGAGCGTTCCGTCGGCCCCCCGCCGACGACCCGCTCGTAGACTCCCGCGATGGTCCCAGCCTTGCTCGTGGAGGACGCCGCCAAGCGCTACGGGCGCGTCCAGGCGCTCGACGGGGTCAGCTTGGAAGTGCAACCCGGCGAGCTCGTGGGCCTGCTCGGACCTAACGGAGCGGGGAAGTCGACCCTCGTCAAGATCGCCTGCGGGCTGATTCGCGCCTCCCGCGGCCGCGCGGAGATCTGCGGAGCGCCGGCGGGATCTCCGCCCGCCCGCGCCGCGCTCGGCTACCTCGCCGAGCTCTTCCGTTTCCCGGGCTGGTACTCAGCCGACGAGGTGCTGCGCCTGCACCAGCGACTCGCCGGCTCGTCCGGCGGTGAGGGCGAACGCGGGCAGTTGCTCGAGCTCGTCTGGCTCGCAAACGCCCGCCGTGTGCGGGTCGATGCGATGTCCAAAGGGATGCAGCAGCGGCTCGGGATCGCGCAGGCGCTCGTCGGGTCCCCGCCGGTGCTGCTGCTCGACGAGCCGACGAGCGCGCTCGACCCGGCCGGCCGGCGGACCGTCCGCGCACTGCTCGAGGAGCTGCGCGAGCGCGAGATCGGCGTCCTTCTCAATTCGCACCTACTGAGCGAGATCGAGCTCGTCTGCGACCGGGTCGTGATCCTGTCTCGCGGCCGAGTTGTCGCGGAGGGCCGCCCCGAGGATCTCTCACAGGCGCGAGGCGTGGAGATCGAGACCGACGAGGGAATCCGGCTCTTCCCCGAGGCGCTGCGGGATCAGGTTCCCGGGCTCGTCGAGCAGCTCGTCCGCGAGGGCCGGCAGATCTACGGGGTGCGTGTGCTTGCAACGAGCCTCGAGGAGGAGTACCTCGAGGCGGTCGGAGGCGACACGGCGTGAGAGCGGTGCCGATCATCGCCGGCTACGCCCTCCAGGAAGCGCTCCGGCGCCGGATCTTCCATGTCGTCCTGCTGCTGACGGCCGTTTATCTCGGCCTCTATTGGTTCGGCGCCGACACAGCGTTCGAGGAGGTGGCTCAGTTCGAGGGCAGCCTCCCGGTTGAGGAGCGGGAGCTCACCGGCGGGACGCTCTTCGGCCTCTCGATGTTCGGGACGCTCTTCCTCGGAGCAGTGCTGGCGGCCTTCCTGACGCTGGGAGTCGTCCGCGGGGACGCGGAGCGTGGCCTGCTCCAGCCGCTCGTTGTGCGACCCGTCGGCCGCGGCGCACTGCTCCTCGGGCGCTTCCTCGGAGCCGCCGCCGTCTGCGTCCCGTACGTGCTCGCCGTCTACACGGCTTGCGCTCTGATCACGTGGACGGCCGGCGATTGGTGGCCCGACCAGTTCCTGCGCCCCGGCGTCCAGCTCGCGGTCGGAGTGCTCGTGATCGCCGCGCTGGGGCTCTTCGGGTCAGTGTTTCTGTCGGCGACCGCCAACGGGATCGCGATCTTCATGGTCTTCGGCGCGGGTCTCGTTGCGGGCCTACTCGGCCAGATCGGCGAGGCTCTCAACTCCGAGACGCTCGAGACCATCGCCCACCGGACGTCGTGGGCGCTGCCGTTCGAGGCGCTCTACCAGGACGCGCTCTACCGGATCACCTCCGAGAGCCGCGGCTTCACGGGCCTCGCGATCCAGCTCGGGCCTTTCGGGGGCTCGCAGGCGGGCGGCACCAACCTTCCGCTGTGGGTGATCGCGTACTTCGCGGTCGTGCTTGCCGCGACGCTCGCCGCCTTTTCGCGCAAGGACCTCTAGCCACCCGGCGTTCTCAGTCAATTCTTAGCCTGCTCTCAGGCTGGCCTTAGACGGTCCGGGTTTCCTGGACGGAACAACTCAACGGATGAGAGGGAGACGCGATGCCTGACCAACTGACCGCCGCCGACGAGGGGCCGAACTTCGACGACTCGCTGGAGGGTGCGCTCTTCGAGATCAAGCGCGTTATCGCCGGGCAAGACACGATGCTCGAGCGTGTGCTCGTCTGCCTGCTGGCGGACGGGCATCTGTTGATCGAGGGGGTTCCCGGCCTCGCGAAGACCCTGACGATCAAGACGACGGCAGAAGTCCTCGGCGGCACCTTCAACCGCATCCAGTTCACACCCGACCTGATGCCGAGCGACCTCATCGGCACGCGGGTCTACCGCCCAAACGACGGCCGGTTCGACGTCGAGCTGGGACCCGTGTTCTGCAACTTCCTGCTCGCAGACGAGATCAACCGCGCGCCGGCGAAGGTCCAGTCGGCGCTGCTCGAGGTCATGCAGGAGCGGCAGGTCACGATCGGCAAGGAGTCGTTCGCCGCGCCGAGCCCGTTCCTCGTCCTCGCCACTCAGAACCCGATCGAAGCGGAAGGCACGTATCCCTTGCCCGAGGCGCAGGTCGACCGGTTCATGCTGAAGGTCGTCGTCGGATACCCCTCGCCCGAGGACGAGCTGACGGTCGTCCACCGCTCGCTGGCAGGTCTGGCGCAGGTGCGACAGATCATCGACCTCGACGAGCTCTCGGCGCTCCGTGAGCGGGCGCGGCAGGCCTATGTCGATCCCGCCCTCTCACGCTATGCGGTTCAGATCGCCGGCGCGACCCGTGACCCGGAGGCCGTGGGGCTGTCCGAACTGAGCGGCTATGTCTCGTACGGGGCCAGTCCGCGAGGCCCGATCTCGTTGATGACCGCGTCCCGGGCGCTCGCGCTGATTCGCGGACGCGACTACGTGTTGCCGCAGGATGTTCGTGACCTCGCCAAGGACGCGCTGCATCACCGCCTGGTCCTCAGCTACGAGGCCCTGGCGGCCGAAGTCAGCGCCGACTCGATCATCGACGCGGTGCTCGAGACCGTGCCGATACCGGAAATCGACCTCGCGGAGCGCGCGGCTTGAGCGGCGCGGCTCTCAGCCGTGAGCGCACGCCCGACCGGCCGGGCCCCGGACCGCTGCCCGAGTCGTTCCTCCGCGCGATCGACCTGCAGATCGGCCGCCGCATCGACGGCCTGCTGGCCGGCGAGCATCGGACCGCGGCGCTCGGCATGGGGACGGAGCTCGCTCAGGTCCGGGAATGGGAGCCGGGCGACGACGTCCGGCGCATCGACTGGAACGCGACGGCCCGAACGAACGAGTTGCAGGTGCGCGTCGACGTCGCAGAGCGCGCCCTCACGTCCTGGCTGCTGCTCGACGTCTCTCCGTCGATGCGGTTCGGTACTGCCGATCGGCGAAAGTGGGACGTGGCGGAGGGCGTCGCGGTGGCGACCGGGCATCTTGCCTCGCGCCGCGGAAACCGCATCGGCATCGCCACGTTTGGTGGGGCCGAGCCCCTTCTGCTCAGACCGCGCCAGGGCAGGGTCGGCCTGCTCGCGGTCCTGCTTGCGGTTCGCCGCGAGCCGGAGACCGAACGGCTGGGCGCGACCTCGATCGGCAATGCGCTCACCCAGGTTGCCCGAGTCGCGCGCCAGCGGTCGCTGGTCGTGGTCGTTTCGGACTTCCGCGGGCCGCGTGACTGGCGGGCTCCGCTCCTGCAGCTGGCGTCGCGGCACGCGGTCGCGGCGGTCGAGATCCGGGATCCCCGGGAGCAGGAGCTGCCGAACATCGGTCACGTCTGGCTCGTCGACCCGGAGACCGGACGCAAGCTGCACGTCGACACAGCCCGCCGCCGTCTGCGCGAGCGCTTCGCCGAGGCGGCAGCCGAGGACCGAGCCGCGCTGGCCCGCGAGCTGGCTTCGCTGGGCGTACCGCACCTCACGCTGTCGACCGCCGGCGACTGGCTCCGCCCGTTCGCGGCGTTCGTCGACCGGGAGAGGAGGCGGAGATGAGCTTCGCCAGCCCGTTCATCCTGTGGGGGCTCCTGTTCATACCGGTCGCACTCGTCGGCTACTGGCTCGTGCAGCGGCGGCGGATCAAGTACGCGGCTCGCTTCACGAACCTCGACCTGCTTGCGAACGTCGTCGACGCCTCGCCCGGCCGCCGGCGCCATCTGCCTGCGCTTTTCGCGCTCATCGCTCTCGCGGCCCTCGTCGTCGCAATGGCGAGGCCTCAAACCGTCGTCGCCGTTCCTCGCGAGGCGGCGACCGTCGTGCTGGCGATGGACGGTTCGGCGTCGATGCTGGCGACCGACGTTCCTCCGACGCGGCTCGACGCCGCCAAGTCGGCGGCCTCGACCTTCCTCGACGCCTTGCCAGAACGCTTCCGCGTCGGTCTCCTGTCGTTCTCGGACGCGGTGAAAGTGCTCGAGGAGCCGACCGACGATCGTGAGGCCGTGCGCACCTCGCTCGACGGCATCCAGGGCGAGGTTGGCACGGCGATCGGCGAAGCGATTCGGGAGGCAGTCGCTCTCGCTCCTCGCGACGAGAACGGTGAGCTCTCGAAGGACACGCTCTTCGCCGTCTTGTTGCTCTCGGACGGGGCTAACTCGTCCGGGGTGGAGCCCAGTGTCGCCCTCGACGAAGTGAAGGACGCCGGCATTCCGATCTACACGATCGCGCTCGGAACGGAGGCGGGCACCGTGGACATTCCGAACGCCTTCGGCGACGTGCAGACCTACGACGTGCCACCGGACCCGGAGACGTTGCGGCAAATCGCCGAGGAAACCGGCGGCCAGTTCTTCGAGGCCCCGACCGAAGCCGATCTCCAGGCGGTCTACGAAGAGATCGGCTCCCAGGTCACCTACGAGGACGAAGAGCGGGAGTTGACGGCGGCCTTCGCCGGCGCCGGCGCCTTCTTCCTCCTGATCGGCGCCGGCCTCTCTGCCCTCTGGTTCGGGCGGATCCCGTGATCGCCTGAGCCGACAGCTCTTCAGACGGCGACAGCGCGCCGGTACCGCCAGATCGAGAGCGTCGCGAACACTCCCGTGATCACGATCGCCCAGACGATCGACAACCAGACGTCGTTGCCGGCGGGAGTTCCGACGAACAGGGCGCGCGCCGCGTCGACCATGGTCGTGAACGGGTTGTGCGCAGCGATCGGCTCGAGCCAGTCCGGCATCGTCTCCACCGGCACGAACGCCGAGGAGACGAACGTGACCGGGAAGAGGATCGTGAAGCTGTATGCGTTTGCCGCCTCCGGGGAGGATGCCGTGAGGCCGATGAACGCGAACACCCAGGAGAAGGCGTACCCGAACAGCAGCAGCAGCCCGATGCCGGCGATCACCTCCGGGGCTTCGGTCGAGAAGCGGAAGCCGACCGCGATCCCGACCGCGAACATGACGACGAGCTGGATGATGTTGGTTCCGACGTCCGCGAGAATCCGGCCCGCGAGCACGGCCGGGCCCCACATCGGCAGCGAGCGGAAGCGGTCCATCAACCCCTTCTTCAGGTCCTCGGAGAGGCCGAGCGCCGTGACGAACCCGCCGAAGACCATCGACTGGACGATGATCCCGGGGATCAGGAAGTCGACGTAGTCGAGGCCCGGCGTCTCGATCGCCCCGCCGAAGACGTAGACGAAGAGCAGCACGAACATCACTGGCTGCACGGTGAAGCCGACCAACAGGTCGGGCTGCCGGGGGATCCGCAGCAGGCTTCGCTTGGCCAGTACGACGGTGTCGGCGGCGGCGTTCCTCATCGTTTCTCGGCCTCCGCCTCGCCGTCCTCATCGACGGGCTCCGCGGCGTGCCCGGTCAGCGTGAGGAAGACGTCGTCGAGCGTCGGCCGGCGAACGGCGATGTCGTCGATGCCGATGCCGGCCTCGTCGAGCCGTCTGACCGCCTCGGCGATCGCTCCCCGGCGTCGTTGAAGAGGCACTCGGATCAGGCCGTCCTCCGCGGTCGGGAGCTCGGCGCC
Source organism: uncultured Actinomycetes bacterium (assembly GCA_963827725.1). Lineage (GTDB taxonomy): Bacteria > Actinomycetota > Thermoleophilia > Gaiellales > Gaiellaceae > VAXT01. Next base: position 832,163 of record CAWHBM010000001.1, read on the forward strand.
GATGCCGGAGAGAACGCTGATCGCATCTTCGACTTGCCCGCCGTCCTCGAGCCGGATCTCGAGGCGGTCGCCGCCGACGCGGGCCTTGAGCTCGTCGGACGTGCCCTCGGCGATCAGGAGGCCGCGGTCGATGACGGCGATGCGGTCGGCGAGGCGATCGGCCTCGTCGAGGTCCTGGGTGGTGAGCAGCACCGTGGTGCCTTTGGCGACGAGCTCCTCGATCGCCTTCCACAATGCGATGCGGCTGCGGATGTCGAGACCCGTCGTCGGCTCGTCGAGGAAGAGGACGGGTGGGCGGGCGACAAGGGCGGCACCGAGGTCGAGGCGGCGGCGCATCCCGCCCGAGTAGGTGCGCACGAGTCGGTCGGCCGCTTCGGACAGGTCGAAGTCGGCGAGCAGCTCGCGTGCGCGCTCGCCGGAGGGGCGGCGGCCGAGGTGGTAGAGCCGGCCGACCATCTCGAGGTTCTCGAATCCCGTCAGGTTCTCGTCGACGGCTGCGTACTGGCCGGCCAGGCCGATCCGTTCGCGCACCTTGCCTGCGTCGCGGACCACGTCGAGGCCGGTGACCCGCGCCGAGCCTGCGTCCGGCCGCAGCAGCGTGGTCAGGATCCGTACGGCGGTGGTCTTGCCGGCGCCGTTCGGCCCGAGGAGTCCGAAGACGCTTCCCGCTTCGACGTGGAGATCGACGCCCCGCAGAGCCTCGACGTCGCCGTAGCTCTTGCGGAGCCCCTCGGTCTCGATTGAGGCTTGGCCGGGCATCGTCGAAAGCTAGCGGAGACTTGCGCTTCCTTGGGCTGCCCCTATGATCCACAAATGCCTAACCCACTGCGCCTCCTTTGTCTCACGCTCAGCTCCCTCGTGCTCGTGGCCTGCGGAGGGGGCGATTCGGGGCAAAGCGATTCCAGCATGGAAGGTGAGGATCCCCGGGCCGGGTACTTCCATGCGGCGGACAGCGCCAACCTCAATCCGCCTCTTGCGAAGTACAACGCAGCCTGGACGAAGTACGTCCAGACCGGCGATGCGTGCAGCAAGGAAGCCAGTCGTCTCTTCGCCGCGGGCGCGACGCCGCGTGCTGCGGTCAAGTGCCACTTCCGGGAGATCGGAGCGATCATCAAGGGCACCGCTGCCCTGCGAGCGGCCACGAGCGAACTCGACGGCGATTATCGCGAGGCCTGCGACATGCAGATCGAGGATTTCGCGACCAGCCTCGACGCACAGAAAGCAGCCTGGGAGCGCTTGAACGACGACTGGACAACGTACGCCAACGGCAAGGCTGCACCTGCAGGAATACAGCAGCATGCCGACACGGCCGGCAAGCAGAGCCAGCAGTTCGTCAAGGACGAGGTCCCCGCTCTGACGAATGCCTGCTACATCGAGTCCGATATCGCCCCAAGCGACAGTTAGAGCCCGCCAGGTCAGATCAGTAAGGGGGCGAGCGCTTCACTCGTCGAGTTGAACGACGATCCCGCCGAAGCGGTGCTCGCCCGCAACGCACCGCCTGCCCTTCACCCAGCACGTTCCGCTCTCCACGCGAAGCCAGACGCCCTCGTCCTCGACCTCAGCGATGAAGCCTGAGCCGAGGAGCGTCTCGTTCTGGAACCGCGGCCGTCCACGCTCGTCGCGCGCCAAAGCTCCGCAGGACACGCAGAGCAGGTTCGGGTAGCGCTCCCAGCTCCCGACCGGCGCTGCGCAGATGGGACACGGGCTCGTGTTGGACACGGCGGGAGTATTCACGGCGTGCCCTCAGTCAGGGAGGCTGCCCGCCATCGCGTGTGAATTAACTCTCGAGCAAGTCGAGCCGCCAGTCGTTGCATTGCACGAAACCGCCGCGTGCGGCTGGAAAATCGATCACCTCCAGGAGCGTGAAGCCCACCTTTCGGCAGATCGCGTTCGACGGTTCGTTCTCGACCATCGGGTAGGCGTGAACGAAACGATGCTCCCTCTCCGCTCTGGCCCGCTCGATCGCCTGAGTGGTGGCCATCGTCGCAATGCCTCGTCCCTGGAAGCCCGGAAGCACCGACCAGCCGATCTCGTAGACCTGCTCGTCGTGCCAGGGCCGCTCCCAGTAGCCGACCCACCCGACACCCTCGCCCGCTGCCTCGTCGACGATCTTGAACTGCCGTGAGCCCGGCCGCTCGTAGCGGGTCTGTCGTTCGGCGATCTTCTCCGGGCTCTCGGGGCCGCCGACCCACTCCGTCATCGCCGGGTCGCCCAGCAGCTTTCCGAGGAGCGGGAGGTCGCCTGCGCCCCAGGGCTCGAGACGTACCACTTGCCCCATCACTACACCGTCAGCGGGGAATGGTCCGCCTGGAGGCCGTCAGCGGGGCTTCGCGGTCGTGCGGCGACTCGATCGTGATGTCCGGCAGCAGTCGGTCGAGCCAGCGCGGCATGTACCAGGACTTTTCGCCCAACATGGTGAGGAGCGAAGGCACCAGCGTCATCCGTACGACCAACGCGTCCGTCAGGATCGCGATCGCGAGCAGAAGCCCGAACTCCTTCGAGATGCGATCGGCCGTGAGGATGAAGGCCGCAAAGACCGTCCCCATGATCACGGCCGCAGCCACGACGACGCGTCCGATGGCCGCGATCCCGTGCTCGACGGCCTCCCGCGTCGGCAGGCCGTGCACGTGCTCCTCTCGGATGCGGCTCATGAGGAAGACCATGTAGTCCATCGAGAGCCCGAAGAGGATTGCGAACGCGATCGGGGGCACAAACGTCTCGATTGGCCCGGTCCGGTCGAGGCCCGTGAGGCCGAGCAGGTGTCCCTCCTGCACGACGAGCGTGAGCACCCCGAAGCCCGCGAACGCCGACAGAATCGTCGTCAGCGCCGCCGTCAGCGAGATCACGATCGATCTGAACGCCATCGCCAGCAGGATGAATGTCACGCCGATCACGTAGAGCAGGAAGAGCGGCAAGCGCTCCATGATCCGCTCGGCGATGTCTTTGAACGCTGCTGTCAGGCCCGAGACATAGGCGACCGCATCGCCGCCCTCGGTCGCCGCCGGCACGACGTCTCGTCGCAGGCGGTCGACGAGCTTGTCCGTCGCTTCGTCCTGAGGCGCGGAATCCGGCGTCACGAAGACAAGCGCGACTGTGTTCTCGTCGTTGAACTGCGGCTCGCCTGCGGAGGCCACGCCGTCGAGCCCTTGCACGCGATCAAAGATCTTCTGTGGAGCCTGCGCGTCGCCGTTCACATCCACGACGATCGGGATCGGGCTGTTGAAGCCGGCCCCGAAGCCCTCGGCGAGCAGGTCGTAGGCCCTGCGCGCCGTCTGCTCCTTCGGCTGGGTGCCCTGGTCCGAGGCCCCCAAGTGCACCAGCCCCGAAGTCGCCGCCAGGGACAAGACGAAGAGCAGCGAGACCACGAAGACCGCGCGCGCGTGGGCCGTGACGAAGCGACCCCAGCGAGCGATCATCGTCTTCTCCCGCGCCTCATCGGAGTCGTCGAGCGGGGGCAGGAAGGGCACCTTCAGCCGGTCGACCTTGTGCCCGAGCAGCCGGAGCACTGCGATCAGCAGCGAGTTCGCGATCAGCACGGTGGTAAGGACGCCGAGCGCGGAGCCGATGCCGAGCTTGGTGACGAAGTCGAGGCCGAAGAAGGCCAGTCCCGTGACCGAGATCGCAACCGTCAGGCCGGCGAAGAGCACGGCCCGGCCCGCAGTGGAGCCGGCCTCGGCTGCGGCGTCGGCCGGTGACAGCCCTTCGTGCAGGAACTGTCTGAAGCGGGTGACGATGAAGAGCGAGTAGTCGATGCCGACACCGAGGCCGATCATCGACACGAGGAGTGGCGTGATCGTGTTGATGTCGGTGAGGCCGGCGAGGATGAACAGCAGGAGGAACGCCGTCGCGAGTGCCGTGAGCGCCAGTGCGATCGGGATCAGCATCGCCACGATCGTGCGGAAGACGATGAGCAGCACGATCAGCGCCGCGAGCAAGCCGAGCAGCTCCTGCGTTCCCTGTTCGATGGGTGGGAACTCGGCTTCGCCGTTGTACTCGACCGTCACGTTCTCCGACTCGACGGCCTCGCGCACGGCTTCCTGAACGGCGAGGACCGCCTCGCGGTCCTTGTCGAAGATGATCCGGTCGAACTGGGCCTCCGCGTAGGCGATTCGGCCGTCGTCGGAGAACCTGTTCTCGTTGAAGGGGTCGCTGACGCTCTCGATGCCTGCCTCGTCCTCGGTTGGGTCGAACTTCGCCGATCGGAGGAGCGCGACCGCCTCCGTGATCGCCGCGCGGCGCTCCGGCGTGTCGAGCCGTTCGCCTTCGGGCGCCGCGAAGACGATGTTCAGCACACCGCCCTGCTCGGCTGCGAACTCGGCCTCGATCAGGTCGGTCGCCTTCTGGGTATCGGACCCTGGGATGTCGAACTGGTCGCGCAACGAGCCCCCGACCGTCCCGACGAGGATGACGAGGCCGGCGACGATGCCGATCCAGGCGAAGACGACGCGCCACGGATGCGTGGCGCAGGCTCGCATCCAGCGCGCAAGCGTCCCGGTCGAGAGACGATCGTGGGCCGCCCGCCGCTGCGTCGTGGAATCGCTTCTTCGGGTGTCTTCAGCCATGCGTCCTCGTGGCACCCTACTGACCGCGCGGCACCAGGCGCCGGCCGTTCACCAGACCGCAACCCTCTAGGCCGGTGCCACGTCCCGTTCGCGCTTGCGGCGCGAGCTCATGGTCTGCCGCTTGCCCGCCTCGAGCTCGACCTTTCGCAGGCGAATGCTCTTCGGAGTCACCTCGACGGCCTCGTCTTCCCGGATGAACTCCAGGGCCTGCTCGAGCGAGAGGGGACGGGGAGGGATGAGCCGGACGAGCTCGTCCGCGGTCGAGGAGCGCATGTTCGTCAGCTTCTTCTCCTTCGTGGCGTTGACGTCGAGATCCTCGCCCCGCGCGTTCTCGCCGACGACCATGCCTTCGTAGACCTCCGCGCGTGGGCCGACGAAGAGCGACCCGCGCTCCTGAAGCGCCGAGATGGCGAAGGCGGTCGCTTGCCCTCTTCGGTCGGCGACGAGGCTGCCGGTCGGCCGCGTGCGCATCTCGCCGTGCCACGGCTCCCAGCGGTCGAAGACGTGGTGCAGGATCCCCGCGCCGCGCGTCTCGGTGAGGAACTCGGTGCGGAAGCCGATCAGCCCGCGCGCCGGCACGAGGTACTCCATCCGCGCCCAGCCGGTGCCGTGGTTGACCATCTGCTGCATCCGGCCCTTTCGCAGCGCGAGCATCTGCGTGACGACTCCGATGTACTCCTCGGGGACGTCGATCGCGACGCGTTCCACGGGCTCGTTCTTTTTTCCGTCGATCTCGCGGGTCAGCACCTCCGGCTTGCCGACGGTGAGCTCGAACCCCTCTCGTCGCATGATCTCGACGAGCACCGCGAGCTGGAGCTCGCCGCGTCCCTGTACCTCCCAGACGTCAGGGCTCTCCGTCGGCTGTACGCGCAGGGAGACGTTCCCGACGAGCTCCCGCTCGAGCCGGGCGATGAGCGCGCTCGCCGTTACCTTGTCGCCTTCGGTTCCGGCGAGCGGAGACGTGTTGATTCCCAGCGTCACCGCCAGGGACGGCTCGTCGACGGTGCTGACCGGAAGCGGCCGTGGGTCATCCGGGTCGGCGATCGTCTCGCCGATCGTGACCTCCGGAAGCCCGGCGAGCGCGACGATTTCGCCGGGACCGGCTTCGTCGGCTGGGACGCGGTCGAGGGCCTCCGTGACGTAGAGCTCGGTCACCATTGCCTTCTCGATCGTCCCGTCGGCCCGGCACCAAGCGACCTGTTCGCCCTTTCGGATCGTCCCGTGCTGGACTCGCAGCAGGGCGAGGCGACCCACGTAGGGCGAAGCGTCGAGGTTCGTGACGAGGGCCTGCAAGGGATGCTCCGGGTCGTAGGAAGGAGGCGGGACCGTCGCAAGCAGCGTTTCGATGAGCGGCCGGAGGTCGGAGGCGAGCTCGTCGGCCTCCAAGCCGGCCCGGCCCTCGCGAGCGTTCGCGTACACGATCGGGAAATCGATCTGCGCCTCGTCGGCGTCGAGATCGAGGAAGAGCTCGTAGACCTCGTTGACCACCTCCGCGGGGCGCGCGTCCGGCCGATCGACCTTGTTCACGACGAGAACGACCGGGAGCCGCGCCTCGAGCGCCTTACGCAGCACGAACCGCGTTTGCGGCAGCGGCCCCTCGCTCGCGTCGACGAGGAGCAGCACCCCGTCGACCATTGTGAGACCGCGCTCGACTTCGCCTCCGAAGTCCGCGTGCCCAGGCGTGTCGATGATGTTCACCTTCGTGTCGCCGATCTGGACCGCCGTGTTCTTGGCGAGGATCGTGATGCCCTTCTCCCGCTCGAGGTCCATCGAGTCCATCACGCGCTCGGCGACGTCCTGGTTCGCCCGGAAGGACCCGGATTGCCAGAGCAGGGCATCGACGAGGGTGGTCTTGCCGTGATCGACGTGCGCGACGATCGCGACGTTCCGCAGATCGTCGCGAGTTGCGAGGGATGGGGCGGATGCAGCCACGAGCAGCCACCCTAGCGGCGGTACGCTCCAGCAATGCCCAGCGACAAGCCGGAACCGATGACCTCCTCCCAGAAGAGCCAACTCGAGTCGGAGCTCGCCGAGCTCGAAGGCCCTCGCCGCGCTGAGGCCATCCAGGCGATCGCAACGGCACGAAGCTTCGGTGACCTGTCGGAGAACTTCGAGTACCACGCCGCGAAGAACGAACAGGGCCTGCTGGAGCATCGGATCAGGACTATTCGGGACCGGCTGACCAGGGCCGTGCTCGTCGACGCGCCAGCGGCGGGTGGAGAGGTGGGGATCGGCTCGAAGGTCGAGGTCGAGGATGAAAAGGGCGAGCGGATGACTGTCGAGATCTCGAGCGTCGGCGGCGTCTCGCCGGACTCGCCGCTCGGCCGCGCGCTCCTCGGAGCGAAGCCGGGCGAAGAGGTCGAGGTTGGAGCGCCCCGAGGCTCTTGGCGCGCCCGCATCGTCTCGATCAGCTAGGCGTCAGACCTGGCGACGATCTCCTCGACCACTGCGGTCTTCGCGTCCGCATAGTCCTGCACGTACTCCCACTTCTTCGTGGCGAGCTCCCGCTTGGTGCGCTCGTAGAGCTCTCGATCGGCCGCGTTGCTCCGGAGCCTGTCGCGGAAGCGGAGCATGCGGTCGATCTCGGGGCATCCTTCCGAGAAGACGTGCAGGTTCACGCTCGTGTCCGGCCCCTTGAAGACGCGGTGCTCGTACCAGTCGGGCTCCCGTATGCGCAGCACGTAGCCCGCCGCCTCCAGCGGCGGAACGTACGCGGCCTCGTCTGCGGAGTCGGGCACCGCCAGGGTGATGTCGATGATCGGCTTCGCCGCGAGGCCCGGCACTGACGTCGATCCCGTGTGCTCCAGAAGCCGAACGCGCGCTCCGAGCGCCGCGCGGATCCGCTCTGCCTCGCGCTCGAACAGCGTGGGCCAGGCCGGGTCGTAGTCGACGAGCTCGACCGGCTCCGTCAGCGGCTTGAGCTCGCCGATCGTGACCGCGCGGAGCTGCTCCTCGCGTTCCGACGTCAAAGCGGCCAGGTCGCGCGAACCGGTGTGTACTCCTGTTCCCAGTCGCTGTAGGCCACGTTCGCCGCGTCCGTGTCCTCAGGCGACGAGGCGCCGTGGCGGGCGGCGAGCTCGCTCACGGGGTAGTGCAGCTTCACGTCGCCGCGGACGCCGACCATGAGGATCGCGCACGGCCCGTCTCCCGCGCCGATGAGGATGTGGTGCGTCCCGGCCGCGCAGTGGAAGAAGTCCCAGGCCTTGAGCCGCCGCTCTTGCTCCTCGACGAGGAGGATGCACTCGCCCGTGAGCACGAGGAAATCCTCCTGCACGTCCTCGGAGTGGTACTTCCCGTTCGGCTGGCCGGGCTGGAGGACGTGGACGCCGATCGCGTACTGCTCAAACCCGCTCTCCGGCTCGAAGTCGGACCACTCGCCGGCGTTCTCGCTTCGCATCCAGCGAGCCTCGGCGAGGTTGAGGACATACCAGCCCGGGCTCGCCGCGACCGCGCCTTCCTCCGTCCGCTCGATCTTCGCTTCCTCGACTCGCACGCGGGCACCCTAGCTCGCTCGGGCGAGTAGCATCGAGCGATGGGCGATTCGGGATTCGTCGAGGCAGACGGCGGCAGGATCTACTTCGAGGTCGAGGGCGACGGCCACCCGCTGCTCCTCATCCACGGTGGGCTGGGCACCCTTCGCATGTGGGACGAGCAGGTGCCCGCCTTCACCGAGCGCTACCGGGTAATCCGCTACGACACTCGCGGCTTCGGCCGCACGGAGACGGAAGACGTCGAGTTCACGAACCGCGGCGACGCGGCGGCCGTGCTCGATCATGTCGGCGCGTCAACGGCGTACGTCGTCGGCCAGTCCCGCGGCGGCGTGATTGCTCTCGACCTAACGCTCGACCGGCCGGACCGCGTGGATGCGCTGATCAGCGTCGCCGGGGGCGTGGGCGGCTACGAGTCGGAGCCTCCAGAGGGGGTCGAGCTACCTCCCTGGGACGAGATGGAGCGCCTGGAGGAGGCGAGGGACTGGGACTCGCTTGCCGAGCTAGAGACGCAGGTCTGGGTGGACGGCTGGGGCCAGCCGCGAGACCGGGTGGACACGGCGCTCCGCCGCCGGGTCAAAGACTGGATCCTGGCCAATTACCGTGCAGACATCGCCTTCGGCAAGCCACAGCCGCTCGTGCCGCCGGCTGCGGAGCGACTCGGGGAGGTCGGCGTGCCGACCCTCGTGCTGATCGGCACCGTGGACGAGCTCGACTCGGTGCTCGCGGAACGCCATCTCGCGGCCTCGGTGCCTGGAGCCCGGGCGATCGAGTTCCCGGGCGTCGCGCACATGATCCACCTGGAGGAGCCGGAGCGCTTCACCGAGCTCGTGCTCGACTTTCTCGCTGAGCTCGACCGTTAAGCAGCCTCCGCGAGCTCCTTCCTGAAGCCTCCGACCTCGGCCGGCCGGTTCGCCGCGAGCGCGGCGATCAGGCCTCCGTTCTCGCCGAAGTAGCGGGCGACGAACTCGTCCTCACCGCCCTCGACCTCGACGCGGTCGGCTCCCGCCGGCTTGCCGACGAGCTGGAGCCGCAGTCCGAACTGATCGGACCAGAAAAACGGCGGCTGTTCCGGCAGCGGCTCGAGCCCTAGGATCCGGCGGGCGACGCCGATTCCCTCGGACGCGGCCGCGGTCCAGTGGCCACCGCTCGAGGCGACGTCGCCGCAGGCGTAGATCGGCGGCTCCGGATCGAAGGCGGCCAGCTCGCGTGCCGGCTCGCAGCCGACGGCCACGAGCGTGGTGTCGCAGTCCACCTCACGCCCGTCCGAGAGAAGGACCGTTGTGAGGCCGTCTGGACGAGTACGGAACCCGGCGGTGCCGACGCCGAGCATGACGTCGACTCCGTGCCGGCGATAGCGGTGGGCCAGCAGCCGGCCGATCTCGGGGCCGAGGGCGCGTGCGAAAGGCGCCAGGCCGCCGACGACCATGGTCACGATGACGCCGAGCTGCGTGGCGGTCGAGGCAACTTCGGTGCCGACGAACCCGCCGCCGACGGTGACGAGATGCGAGCCGGGAACGAGCTCGTCTCGCAATGCGAGCGCGTCGTCCGCGGTGCGGAGGACGTGGACTCCATCCGGAGCGGGGAAGGGGAGATGGCGCACCCGCGCGCCGGTCGCCAGGACGAGCGCGTCCCAATGAAGCTCGGCGCCGTCGTCGGTCGTGGCGGTTCGTGTGTTTCGGTCGACCGCGACGACCTGGGTGCCGAGCCGCAAGTCGATCTGCTTGTCGGTCCAGAACGACTGCGGCCGCAAGACCATCTCGTCGAGGTCTTTCTTGCCGGCCAGGAACTCCTTCGAGAGAGCCGGGCGCTCGTACGGCGCATGCGGCTCGTCGCCGACCAGGACGACCTCGCCCTCGTAGCCTTCGGCGCGCAACGTCTCGGCGCAGCGGGCGCCGGCCAGCCCGGCGCCCACTATGAGAACAGTCCGTGGCGTGGTCATGCCGCGTCCTGCTGCGCGACGATGATCGCCGCCATCGGGCAGGCGGCCGCGGCTTCGAGCACGTTGGGATCGTCCGACTCGCCGACGCGCACGGTTGCCGTGCTCCCTTCGAGCTGGAAGATCTCCGGCGCCATTTCGGCGCAGGTTCCGAAGCCGCTGCACAGCGACTGATCGATCGTGATCTTGTACATGGTTACTCCTTCCGTTGGGGTTGCTGGATGCGGGTGCTGATGCTCGTGCTGGTGCACAGGCTCTTGAGGTTGGGGCGTGGGCTGGGCGCTGGAGCTGCCGGCGCTGGCGGTGGTGCCGGGGCAGGCGCGGGTGGTGGCGGTGGGGCCGGCGCGGGTGGCGGTGGTGCCGGCGAGGGGGCCAGTGTTGGCGCGGGTTCCGGGGACGGTGCGGGGACTGCCGCGGAGGATGCGGGTGGAACCGCGGGACGGGCTGTGCCTGCGAACGCACGCCAAGCCGTGGCGAACGCGACCGCGCCGACTGCCCCCAGGTAGATGTTCATGGCCCACGGCTGCGCGGTGTCCGTTCCTGCCATGAGGCCGTGGACAGTGGAGAAAGCAAAGATCGAGTACGTGGCCCAATGCAGCCGTCGCCAGTTGCGGCCGCCGATCCGCTTCTTCAGCGGAAACGAGACGGCGACGATCAGGGCGAGGTCGGCAGCGATCACGCCGAGCCCGGTCCAGAGCGGCTCGTACGGGGCTGTGAACGGGATCACGAGATCTCCGAACGTGATTTCGACCGTGTGGTCGGCGACGAGCGCGAGCCCGTGGACGCCGATCGCGACGAGCGCGAGCGTCGTGATGAAGCGGTGCACGTCCAGCGCGATCGGAGCCTTGAGCTTGGCGCCGAAGGGCCGTGACTTGAGGACGATCCCGGCGACCATGGATGCAGCGATCAGCAGGTATGCGGTGAACCCGCTCGCGCGCGCGAGAAACCAGAAGGTCTGCTCTTTCATCCGAGGCCTCCCGCGAGGCGTGTCTCGCCGCTCCGTGTGACGAGCACGCATGGAAGCCGCTGCGCGTCGGCCTCGGCCACGGCGGCATGAGAGCCGGCCAGGAAGAGCGCCTTCGCCCAGATCTCGGCCTGGATCGCATCCGGGGCGACGACAGTCGCGCGCAGGAGGTCGCACGCGGCGGGCTCGCCGGTGACGGGGTCGATCAGGTGATGAAGCTCTTTGTCGCCTCGTCGCCAGGCGCGTCGGTCGCGACCCGAGGTCGCGAGCCCTCCGCCCTCGAGCTCGAGGGTGAGCTGCGGCTGGACAGCGATCGTCCACGGCGCTCCGCGCAGGGCGATGTCCCCTCCGGCGTTGACGAGGCAGGGCCCGGCCGCGGCCAGGATCGTCGCAGCCTTCTCGGCTGCGTAGCCCTTGCCGATGCCGCCGAGGTCGAGCCGAACGCCGTCGTCGAGCTCGATCAGGTTCCCGTCGATCCGAACAGCGCCTCCGCACGGGGTTCCGTTGGCGGGCGCGGGGCCGTCGTCGGGAAGCTCGGCGAACGTGCGGTCGTACCCGGCCTCGACGACGGCGTCGTGGACCGTGGGATCGAATCGGCCTTCGGTCTGCGAGCGGCCGGCGAGGGCGAGCCGGACGACCTCCAGCAGGTCGGGGCCCGCCTCGAAGGAGCCCTTCTCGTTGAGCCTCGAGAGCTCCGAGGCGGGATCGAATCGCGTCAGCAGCCGTTCGAGCCGGTGAAACTCAGCCTCTGCGGCAGCCAGCTCGTTGCGGGCTGGGCCGCCCAGCACGAGTAGCTCGACGTCAGTCCCCATTGCCTTGAAGGTGCGCCGGGTCATGAGGAGCTCGTGGCCGTCGCGGACGGTTGGCTGACGATTTGAACCGAAGGCGTTGACGGAGCCGCGACCGCTGCCGGGGGAGGAGCCGCGGCTGCGGCGGCCTCGGCGGCTGCAAGCTGGGAGTTCCGCTTAGCAAGTTGAGCTTGGTAGGTCGCCCAGCGGCGCTTCACGAGCCTCTGAGTGGCGATGCTCTCGCGCCGCAACTTTTTCTCTCGCTTGGCGAGAGCCTGCAGGCGCGGGTCGGGCTTGGCGGCTGCAGCCGTGGGCCAAGGGTGGGCTGCTACGAGCGCCCAGGTCAGGAAGAACGCGAAGAACGTGAGCGCCGTGGCGTAGACGCGGCCGGTCGGGCTAGTCATCGTCCGTGTGGTCTGTGTTGTCGGTGTCGTCCGTGTCGTCGTCGTGGTCGTCGTCGCGGTCGTCATCGTGCGAGTCGTCAAATGAGCGCGCCGCGGCCGGTGCGCTCGCGGTGCGGATGATTCGTGTCGGCTGTGGGCTGACCTGTGCGCGCGAAACGGACACGCCTCGCGACGGGGCGGGGGCAGCTGGGAGGGCAGGTGGCTTCTGGGCACGCGCCTTCCGGAGCGCCTTCTGAGCACGGTTGAGCCTGCGCTGCCGAGCGGCGATTTGCGCGTCGGAGAGCTTGCTGACTGCAGGCTTCGGTTCGCCGATCCCGGTGGACTTCGTCGTCGCAGCGACGCCGAACACTGCCGAGAGGCCGATGATCGCCGAAGCTGCCAATGCATGAATGCGTTTCACGGAATGCCTCCAGATTGGGTGTCGTCCCAAGCTAGGGACCGACCTGCAAGCACCCGGCCAACTCCGGGTTAGGGTTGGGAAGAGGCGTGCAAGGCTTCGGCAAAGTCGCGCAGCCGCTCTCCGCGCTACAGTCGAGCGCGTGGCGGGACTACGCGACGCCGTTGCCTCCGAAGCTCTCGAGGCGAGCCGAGCCGCTCCGAGCCTGACCGACGATTCGGTCGCAGCTGCGCTCGCAGCGGCTGCGGCACGCGTGCTCGAGCGCCGAGCCGAGATCCTGGCCGCGAACGAAGCCGACTACGAGGCTGCCAAGGACGCACTCGACGAGGGCATGCTCGACAGGCTGCGGCTCGACGAGGCGCGGGTCGAGGCTCTCGCCGAGCAGGTCGAGGCGGTGGCCGCAATCGACCCGCTCGAGCGCGAGATCGACTCCTGGACGCTCGCGAATGGGCTCCAAGTCAGCGAGCGGCGAATCCCGATCGGCGTCGTCGGCGCGAACTTCGAGGCTCGCCCCAACGTGGCCCTCGATGTCGCCGGACAGCTTCTCAAGAGTCTGAACACAGCCGTCCTTCGCACGGGCGGGGCGGCGCTCCGAACCGTGACGGTGCTCGTTGACGACGTGCTGAGGCCGGCGCTCGAGGGGGCGGGAGTGCCGCCCGGCGCGGTCGGGCTCGTGCGTTCTTCCGAGCGCGAAGGCGCGCGCGTGCTCGTCACGATGCCGGAGCGGATCCCGCTCGTGATCCTGCGCGGCAGCGGCGAGACGACGGCGCAGCTCGCCAAGCTGGCAGCGGAGCACGGCGTTCGCACGCTGGCGCACGCGGAGGGCGGCGGCGTGCTGTACATCCACTCCGAGGCAGACCGAGACCGTGCGCTCGCAATGACCGAGGCGACGCTCGACCGTCTCGGTGTCTGCAACCGGCTGAACCTCGCACTGGTCGACCGCGGGGCCGCTGGGCTTCTGCCCGATCTGCTCGCGATCTTCGAAGCAAAGAATCTCGACGTGCGAGGAACGAAGCGGGCAATCGAGGCGGCGGGCAACGGCGTGCTCCCGCACGACCGCGAGCGCCTGGGCTACGAGTGGGCCAACGAGGCCGAGCGCGTCGCGACGGTGACCCTCGACGTCGTCGACGACATGGACGATGCGTTGCGGATCGCCAACGAGGAGACATCGGGCCTCGCGGCCGGGATCGTCACCGAGAACATTGAGGAGGCGAACCGATTCCTCGACGGCTACCGCGGCACGGCTGCGTTCTGGCACGCGACGACGCGCTTCACGGACGGTTTCGAGCTGACGGGCGCGCCCGAGACCGGCATCAACGTCGACAGCGTCCCCGGCCCGCGCGGCCCGGTCACCTATCGCGATCTCTGGCTACGTCAGTACCGCGTCGTCGGCGACGGCACCCAGACCCGTTGAATCCCCCGATAGTCGTCAAGTTCGGAACAGGGCTCGTCGTCGAGGACGGCAAGGTCCGCACTGACTTGCTTCTCGCGCGCGCGCGCGAGGTCCGGCAACTGGTGAGCGCCGGCGAACCCGTGTGCGTGGTCTCGTCCGGAGCGATCGCGCTCGGGCTGCCCAGGCTCGGACTGAGTGAGCGTCCGCGCACAATGGCCCGCCTCCAGGCCGCTTCGGCGCTCGGACAGGCTCGCCTGCAAGCGGCCTGGGACGAAGCTCTCGGAGCCGAGGGGATCCCGGCCGCGCAGATCCTCCTGGCTGCCGGCGACGTCGCCGACCGTGCCGCCTACGTGAACGCGCGCCAGGCGTTCGCGGAGCTCTTCCGGCTCGGCGCTGTGCCGGTGGTGAACGAGAACGACGCGACGGCGACAGACGAGATCACGTTCGGCGACAACGACGCGCTCGCGGCGCAGGTCGCTGTCCTCGTGCGGGCGAGGCTGCTCATCCTCCTGACCGAGGTTGAAGGCGTCTACTCGCGGACCCCGGGAACTCCGGGCGCAGAGCTGATCACCGAAGGCGAGCTGGCACTCGAGGCCGAGATCGGCGCGGGCACCGCGCTCGGCCGCGGCGGAATGGGCAGCAAGGTCGTCGCGGCACAGATGGCTTCGGCGGCCGGCATCCCCACGGTCATCGCCGGAGGTCTCGGCGAGCAGGTGCTCGGGCCGATTCTCGCCGGCGAGGAGCGCGGCACCAGGTTCACGGCTGACGAGCGCGGGGAGTCCGCGTTCAAGCTCTGGCTTCGCTTCGGCAAGCCCGTCGCCGGCAAGTTGCACGTCGACGAGGGAGCGAAGAAGGCGCTGGTCGCCAAGGGCGCGAGCCTGCTCGGCGTCGGCGTAGTCCGCTGCGAGGGCCGGTTCGAGCCCGGCGCGGCGGTCGAGCTCGTAGGGCCGGACGGGATCGCCTTCGGGAAAGGGATCGCAGGCGCGGGCGCGGACGAGCTGGCCGGCCGGCCTCGGGGCCTCGAAGCGGTCCATCGCGATCGCCTTGTGCTGTACTAGTCGCGATGACGCGTCTCGCCGTGCTCATCTGCGGGCTTGTCGCTCTGGCCACAGGATTCGGGTCAAGCGCCGGGAGCGCAATCGGCTGTCCGCCGACGAGAGCGGATGCCCTTGGCCCCTACTACAAGGCCGGAGCACCGGTTCGCTCGAAGGTCGGCACCGGCGGTTATGTGCTGAGCGGGCAGGTACGGGCTGCGCGCACCTGCCGGGTGCTCTCCCGGGCGCGAATCGAGATCTGGCTCGTCAACGAGCAGGGCGAGTACGACAACGCACACCGGGCGACGGTCTTCTCCCGGCGGAACGGGAACTATCGATTCGAGAGCAACAGGCCCGTTGGCTATGAGGGCAGGCCGCCGCACATCCACCTTCGTGTGACCGCCCGCGGCTTCCGGACGCTCGTCACCCAGCACTACCCGCGCGGCTCCCGCAAGGGCGCGACGTTCAATCTCGTGCTGATCCGACGATGAAGCGTGTGGCCGTCCTCTCGGACGTCCACGGCAACTCGGTGGCGCTCGCATCGGTCCTGGCGGAGGTCGAGCAGGAGCTGAGCCCGACCTGATCGTCTTCGGCGGCGACTTCACGTGGGGGCCGCTCCCCGAGGAGACCTTCGAGCTCGTCCAGGGCCTGAACGCGCGTTTCGTACGCGGCAATGCCGATCGAGCCGTGCTCGAGAACCTGTCCGCGACCGACAAGGAGCAATGGATGCAGGCCCACCACACGCCTGAGATGCGCGAGCTCCTCGCCGGCTTCGAGGAGCACGTCGTCGTCGAGGTCGACGGCCTTGGCCCCGTTCGGATCTGCCACGGCTCGCCGCGCACCGACGAGGAGTGCGTCACTCCCGAGACTCCCGAGGCGAGAGTCGTCGAGTTCTCCGAAGGCGTCGACGAGCGCGTGATCGTCACCGCACACGTGCACATCCAGTTCGACCGCGAGGTGGCCGGGATCCGGAGCGTGAACGCGGGCAGCGTCGGCCTGCCGTACGAAGGGAAGCAGGGCGCCTACTGGGCGCTCCTCGGCCCCGACGTGGACCTGCGCCGGACCGAGTACGACGTGGAGGCGGCCGTCGAGCGCTTTCGAGCCACCGCCTACCCCGGGGTCGAAGAGCTCGCCGAGATGATGCTGACCCCTCCTGAGCCGCGAGAGATGATCGACCACGCGGAACAGGTCATCTTCGCTGGCTGAGCGGACATCCGCCTAAAAGGGGGACGCCAAATGCCCCGGGGCCTCCTACGGTCAGTGCGGCGAAGTACTCATGCGGCAGGAAAACTCATCAGCTCTCGCGGATCTCGATCGGTCCGCAGGGGAGTTCGGCACGGGTCTTCGAGACCGGCTCGCTCTTGTGCGAACGCAGAAAGAGCAGGCCGAGTATCTCGGATCGGTGCTCGAGGTCCGGCACGCTGCGCGGCGGGACTTCTCTCCTGAGCTTGCGCTCGTCTCCTCCGATTTCTCCCTCGGCGAGTTGATGATCGAGACCGAGGTTGCACGGGATGCTCCGCTCGGCACGCTGCTCGCCGAGGCAGGCCTGCTCGAGGCAGGCAAGCTCGACTTCGCACTCGCCTCGGCGCGCCGGGACGGGAAGCGGCTCGGTGAGGTGCTCGTCGAGCTCGGGTTCGTCCAGCCCGCTGAAATCGTTCGCCTGGTAGCAGCCCAGCGTGGGCTCCCGTTCGTGGACGTGCGAAGGATTGCGGTCGACCACACGGCTGCGAAGCTGCTCCCTGCCGCGCTCGCCCATGAGAGTTGCGCGGTGCCTGTCGGCTTCGTTCGCGGACTCCCGGTGGTCGCTGTTGCCGACCCGACCGACGATGACGTGATGCACGGAGCTCGTTCCGTTCTGCACAGCGTTCGCTTCGTTGCATCGCCGGAGGAAGCCATCCTCTTCCAGCTGGCGCGTGTCTACCTCGGCCTCCCCCGAGAGCCTCACCCTCTAGTTTCGGCCGCTGCAAGCCGACATTAGCCGGATGGTGCGGCTTTTTTTGCGCGTGGCTGTGGCTGGCGCAGCTGCGGTGCTGATGGCCCTTGTGGCGCCTCTCGACGAGGGCCGTGCTCAGGCTGCCGCCGCAACGCGCGTCTCGGTCAAGATCACGAAACGGGCGTGCAAGCTGTCGCGCAAGCGCGTGCCGGCCGGGAAGCTCATCTTCGCGCTCACCAACAAGAGCAAGCTGCCCCACTCACTAGCCGTCGCCGGCCGCAAGAGTAAAAAGGTCAAGCCGCGGCGGAAGCAGACTTTCCGAGCCACCATTCGCCGACCCGGCCGCTACCGCTACACCTGCAAGCCCGGCCGCAAGGGGCGAGGGATGAAGGCCAAGCGTGGAACGCTCGTCGTCGTCAAGGCGAAAGCGAACCAGCCGCCGCCACCGGGCGGGCCGCCGCCCCCTGGGGGCCCTCCTCCACCCGGAGGGCCTCCTCCACCGGGTGGGCCGCCGCCACCAGGCGGGCCTCCTCCGCCAGGTGGGCCTCCGCCCCCGCCGCCGCAGCACCGGCTCGGTGTGCGCAACGTCGGAGGCTTCGACGAGTTCTACGATCGTCAGACCGGGCTCACGTTCGTGCCGCGGGGCTCGGTCTTCGTGCGCCGCCGCCTGAACGAGACGCCGACCGGGACTTTTGTCTTCTCGAGCTCGACCTTCGCGGTGGGCGCCTACAGCGCTTCCGCTTCCGAGACCGCCCTCCAGGCGATGAGCGCGCAGGGCTACAACGTCGTCCGCGTCTTCCTGGACGTCACTTGCCGATCCGGGTGCCTCTCCGACACGGCGATGCCGGATGGTCTGTCGCGCCCGTACCTGTCAAACCTCGCCGACTTCATGCGGCGTGCGAAGACGAACGGGATTTACGTGCTCATCGCTGCCGAGGCTCTTCCGTATGGAAGCTTCTACGAGACGCTCGCGAAGACCGACTGCTGCATCACCTTCGACCGGGAGAACGTCCACTACCTGACCGCGAACGGCGCGGAAGGACACCGTCGCTTCTGGATGGCCCTGATTCCGCTGCTGAACACGCTCGGCGCTCCGCTCGACTATGTCTGGGGCTACGAGGTGGTCGCCGAGCAGTTCTATCGCGACACGTCTCCGCCGCTCAACTTCGGCGCGAGCCTCGTCTCGACCGGGAACGGCCAGACCTACGACATGGCGGTGGCCGGCCAGAAGCGGCTGATGATGGACGAGAATCTGGTCTGGTGGGCAGGCCGCGTCCGCTCGGCGATCGTCTCGGTCGACCCGACGGCGCTCGTGGGCATGGGGTTCCTCTGGCCGAAGACGCCGAATCCGGCGAGAGCCGGGGACCCGCGGGTCACGCGGGCGAAGCCCGTCATCGACTCGTCGACACTCGACTTCTTCGACCTCCATCTGGATCCCGGCGTCGAGCTCACCTTCCCGCAGTACATGGAGAACTTCGAGCTGACCGCGCCGGCCGTGAAACCCGTCGTGCTGGGCGAGTTCGGCGCGTTCCAGTTCGCGTATCCGGCCGCCTCGGACGCCGAGCGAATCCTCAGAAGCGTTCAGGCGGAGTCGTGCGGTTACGGCCTGGACGGCTGGCAGCACTGGAGCTGGGACACGACCGAGTACGGGACCGGTGAGTTCCCGCTCTGGCATGGCACCGCAGCCGTCGGCCTCATCAATCAAAGCCTGGGGCCTCTCCTGCGCCCCGATCCGTGCGCCGCGGTCCCTGGTGCGGGGAACCTCGCGCTCGGGAAGCCTGTGACCGCCTCGGCAGAAGAGCCGGGCTCGCCTGCTTCTCGGGTAGTCGACGGCTTGATGTGGAACGCGTGGAGCTCGGGCTTCTACCCTCCGCAGTGGGTCGAGATCGACCTGGGCGCCCCGGCCTCGATCGGGCGGATCCGCCTCTTTGTGGGCCAGTACCCGAGCGGCTCCACGACCCACGAGGTCATGACGCGCGAGACGACCGGCGATCCATGGACGATTCAGCACACGTTCTCAGGCATCACCGTCGACAACCAAGTGCTCGAGCACGTGCCCGGTGCGGCCTGGACGAACGTCCGATACGTACGGGTCAACACCACGGCGAGCGTCTCGTGGGTCGCGTGGAAGGAAATCGAGCTCTACGCTCCGTAACTAGGCGCGCGACAAAGCAGGCTTGAGGTGCGGCGTCCCTCGTTCGAGTGGTCGAGCGGAGGCGGGGAAGGGGCGATCTCAACCGTGGCGGAATGACACCCTCGGCCTTCAGCTCTGCGGCGCCTCACATGTCCGACGAGTCGAGATTCCAGGCCTTCGAACGGCATGGTCTCCTCTCTCGGGCTGCCCCTTTTCTAGGGGCAATGTGGCTCGCCGTCATGATCTACCCGCTGCCGCCGCACGGGGACGACTCCTCGGCTCTCGTCGCGGCCGCGCTTCTCAACGCGCTGATCCTGATCGGCGCCGTGCTGATCCCGTGGCATCGGCTGCCGCACTTCGCGCAGATCGTGCCGCCCTTCGCCTACTTCATCGTCATCGCACTGCTCCGCGAGGCCGACGGCGGCGGCCAGTCCTCGTACAGCGTTCTGTCCATGCTGCCCGTCTTCTGGCTCGCGCTCTACGGCACTCGCAGACAGCTTGGAGTGAGCATCGTCGGGGTCGCCGCGGTCTTCCTGACGCCCCTTCTTCTCGTCGGCTCGCCCGAATACCCAGCCAGCGAGTGGACGCGGGCGCTCCTCTGGATCTGCGTGGCCCCGATCGTCGGCTTCACGGTTCAGTCACTCGTTCGCCAGCTGCGAGAGCGCGCGGCCGAGAATCACAAGCGGGCCGAGGAGCTCCAGGCGAGCCAGGAGGAGACGCGCAAGCTCGTCGTCAGCATGGCGGCGGTTACCGAGGCAACGAGGGAGATCGCCCGCACGACCGACTCCCGGCTCGCCCGCGAAGTGATCTGCTCCGCCGCGTGCACGATCACGGGCGCGCGCTTCGCAAAGCTCATGGAGCGCAGCCCGGACGGCAGCCTGGCAATGACGGCGAACTACGGCCTCCAGGGAGCGCCTCCGTTCAAGGTGTCGCTCGTGGACGAGACCTCCGGGGCAGGGACGACGTTCCTTTCCAAGAAACCGCTCTTCGTCAGCGACGCCCGCGGCCACACCGAGATCTCCCAGCGTGTCGTCCAGACGACCGGAGCGGTCTCGATGCATTTCGAGCCGGTGCTCCGGAACGAGGAGGCGGTGGCAGTTCTCGTGGTCGGGTGGAACCGGGAGGTCGACGGCCACGGCCGGATCGCCGCGTCCATGAGGATGCTCGCCGCGGAGACCGCGATGGCCCTCGAGCGCTCCGACCTGCTCGCCCGTCTCGAGGAGAGCGCGCGCACCGACGATCTCACCGGCCTGCTCAACCGCCGCGCCTGGGACGAGCAGCTCCCTCGGGAGATGGCTCGCGCCCGACGCCAGAGCGACCCGCTCTGCGTGGCGATGCTCGACCTCGACTTCTTCAAGAACTACAACGACGAGCGGGGCCACCAGGCCGGCGACCGGCTCCTGAAGCAGAGCGCCTCCGCGTGGGTTGACGAGCTGCGCGCAAGTGACACGCTGGCGCGGTACGGCGGCGAGGAGTTCACGGTCGTCCTGCCGGGGTGCAATCTCTCCAACGCAAAGGACATCGTCGAGCGACTGCGCGCGGCGATGCCTGGCGGCCAGACCGTCTCCGCGGGCGTCGCCTGCTGGAACGGGCGCGAATCGGCGGAAGAGCTCCTCGGGCGAGCCGACGCTGCGCTCTACGAGGCCAAGCGCCTGGGTCGAGACCGCCTCGTCACCGCGGGCGGGACGCCGCCGACCGAGCTCAGATCAATAGCCCTGTGACGTACATCACGGCGATTCCCGCGAGGTAACCGCCAAGTACGTGACGCGAGCCGAGGCCGCCGGGGGCCTTCCGGGCGACGTAGCGAACGACCTCGACGACGACCTGGAGCGCGGCTCCGGCTGCGCCGGCGAAGAAGAGCACGCCAAGCACGTCGCTCGTCACGAAGCCGCCAATCCAGGCACCCAGGATCGCGGGCGCGCCCGCGATGAGCGCGAGTGCCGTCAGCCGCCCGAGTCCGACGCGTCCTCCCTCTGCGATTGGCGCGGCGATCCCAAGCCCCTCGGTGACGTTGTGGATCATGAAGCCGACGACCAGGAAGCTCCCAAGAGCCAGTTCGCCGAGTGCGAACGACGTGCCAATCGCGAGCCCTTCACCGAGGTTGTGCAGCCCGATTCCGACGGCGACGAGCGTTGCCAGCGCGACGCCGCCGACAACGCCCCCGGCGCCCTTCGAAAAGCTGCGAGACAACGCGGTCAGCAGCAGATATGCGGACGCGACGCCGAGGAGGACGAGGCCGACCCCGCCGAGCCCGCTCGGGAGTGCGGCCTGCAGGCTGACCGCCTCCGACAGGGCCTCGAGCGCGAGAAAGGTCAGGAGGCCGGCCGTCAATGCCATGAACGCGGCGAGCCACTCCGGACTTGCTCCCCGGAGGGAAGGGAGCCAGGCGAGCCCGAGTGCCACGGGAACGACGCCGACGAGGAAGCCGATCACGGCGTAGCCAAGGAATCCCCTCGACGATGCCCGAGGCGTTTCGACCGCGGCGGGAATCTCCGTCGACGTCTGAATTCCGGTCGAGCTCGTGACTCCCACGGCAATCGGCTCGTCCTCGACCCAGTTGTACGGAATCACGATCGCCGCTGAGCGCAGCCGGCCGAGCGTTTGATCACCCTCGACGCTGAAGGGCACGATCGCATCGTCGACGGTCACGAGAGCGATCGTGATGTCGTCGCGCTGCGGGTTCGTGACCTTGACCTTGATCTCGCCGGGGCGAAACTCGACCCGGCGGATGTCCAGCTCGTCGGCCGGCGGCGGGTTCTTCCCCACGAGGTCGATCAGCGAGTCCCCAGCGCTCGCAAAGAGGAACACGGCACCGACGAGCGCGAGGATCGGGACGAGCGCCCAGATCCGCCAGCGCGCGCCGCCGAGCCTCGCCGCAAGCGGTCCTGCCTCCACCCTCAGTCCCTCACGTCGAAGAAACCCATCCAGCCGAGCTCCGCGAACTCGCTCTGGTGAGCGTGGAACATGAATTGGCCGGTGTTGTGGAACTCGATCTCCATGACCCCGCGCTCGCCCTGGCAGAGCATCACCGTGTCCGTGTACTCGAAGTGGTCGGTCGAGCCGGTGGGGTAGTAGCGGAAGAACTCACCGTGAAGGTGCAGCGAGTTGATGAGGTCGAACTCGGTCAGGTTGGCGAGGTAGACGCGGACGAGCTCGCCCTTCTTCACGCGGATCGGGTACTTCGCGTAGTAGAAGGCGCGCCCGTTGACCGTGTAGAAGTTGTTTTCGCCGTCGCCGTCCGTGTCGTAGCCGTTCATCACCATCACGAGCTCGCGAGCGGGCGGGCGCGGCTTGGCTGGGTCGATGATGAACGCGCCGTAGAGCCCCTTGTGAATGTGCTTCTTGAGCGGCGTGGCGTGGCAGTGGTAGAGCTGCATGCCGGCGGGCCGAGCAGGGAACTCGTACCTGAACGAGTCGCCCGGGAGGACGGTCTCGAAGACGCCGTCCATGTTCCCGGGATGGATGCCGTGGAAGTGGATCGTGTGCGGGTGCGAGCCGCCGTTTACGAAGTTGACACGGAGAAGGTCGTCCTCGGTTGCCCTGATGATGGGGCCGGGAACCGAGCCGTTGTAGCTCCACGCGTCGAAGTGGACGCCCTGCGCGACCTCGATCTTGTTGTCGACGGCGTAGAGGTTG
Source organism: uncultured Actinomycetes bacterium (assembly GCA_963827725.1). GTDB lineage: Bacteria > Actinomycetota > Thermoleophilia > Gaiellales > Gaiellaceae > VAXT01. Next base: position 854,835 of record CAWHBM010000001.1, read on the forward strand.
TACTCGCGGAGCCGGCCGGGCTTGTGGGGGAGGGGCTCGGGCGGGAACAGGGCGGCGTCCTGGGCGTGCGGCCCGCCCGGCGCGGGCACCTCGGCACCGATCATGGCGGCGTGGCCGACATGCGGATGATCGGGGCCTTCGTGCAGCGCGGAGTGGTCGCTTCCTCGTGCTGGACTGGGCCACGCGAGCTTCGCCAGAGGAGCCGCGGCGACGAACGGCAACGAGCCGGCAAGAATCTGCTTGCGCGTGAAATGTTTAGCCATGTCGAACTTCTCAGTTAGAGTATAGGTGATGATTCACGACCTGACCGACGCGATGCAGGACTACCTGAAGGAGATCCACAAGCTCCGGATGGAAGGCCGTCGCGCGACGACCTCGGCGATCGCGGAGCGCCTGGGCGTACGGCCGCCGTCGGTGACGGCGATGCTGAAGCGGCTGACCGCGGCGGGCCTGGCCGAGCACACGCCGTACCGCGGCGTTGAGCTGACGCCGGCCGGCGAGCGGGTCGCGCTCGAGGTGATCCGTCACCACCGGCTCCTCGAGCAGTACCTCACGCAGGCGCTCGGCCTCAGCCTCGACGAGGTGCACTCGGAGGCAGATCGCCTCGAGCACGCGCTCTCGGAAACACTCGAGGCTCGCATTGACCAGTCGCTCGGTTTTCCGACGCATGATCCTCACGGCGATCCGATCCCGGACGCCGAACTGCGGATCGACCGCGCGCAGCTGCGGACGCTCGCCAGCCTCGAGCCAGGTGATGAAGCGACGATCCGCCGCGTTCCGGGCCATGACGACGAGTTGCTGCGCTATCTCGCCAAGCTCGCACTCGTGCCGGGCAAGAAGGTGAAGCTCCGCCGGGCAGAGCCGTTCGGCGGCCCGATCACGGTGCGCGTCGGCAAGGTCGAGCACGCGATCTCACGCGAGCTCGCAGCCGGCATCGGCGTGGCCTGAGCTTCTCGGCTCCGCTCTCTAGGCATTTACGCGCGAGCGCGCTAAGAATGTCCCATGAGGTCCTGGCTCTTGATGACAGGACTCGGACTCGTCGTCGCGGTCGGCGCGGTTCTGGCCAGCCCTAGCGCGGATGCGGCCTCGACCGACCCGGACGCCGGGGAGATCGCGTTCTTCAGCGCGCGAGGGCCGAATGGGAACAACGAGATCTACAGCATGAATCCCGACGGAAGCGACGTTCGGAACCTGACGCAGAGCCCGGCGGACGACCGTGATCCGACGTGGGAGGCCGGCGGCACGCTGCTTGCGTTTTCGACCAATCGCGGGTCAGGCGGTAACTACGAGATCTTCGTGATGAACTGGGACGGGAGCAACCAGCACAACATCACGAATAGTCCCGAGGACGACCACGATCCCTACTGGGACTGGAACTGGGACGCAGAGATCTTTTTCGTCAGAGAGGTCGGGGGCGTGGGCGACATCTTCGTGATGGGCTCCGACGGGAGCAATCAGACCAATCTGACGAACAATCCCGCGGACGACCGCGACCCTGCCAGAGGCGAGCACGAAGGGTTCCATCGCTTCGAGGTTCTCTTCGCGACCGATCGGGGCGCGGGCGGCAACTACGAGATCTTCAAGATGTCCTCCAACGGGAGCGGGCAGACCAACCTCACGAACCATCCCGCCGACGACCGCGAGCCCAATCTGGCCGGCCCCTGGGACTTTCAGCAACACCAGATCCTGTTCTCCACCGACCGCGGCTCGAACATGAACCGCGAGATCTTCATGATGAACTCGGACGGGACCGACCCGAGAAACATGACGAATAGCGTCGCCGACGATCGGCACCCGTTCTTCAAAGCGTGGAGCGGGCCGACCGCCTTCATCTTCTCCAGCCGAGCCTCCGGCGGCAACGAGGAGCTCTATCTCTACGACCAAGGCTCGGTGACCAACCTGTCGAACGATCCAGCTGACGATCTGGGACCATCCTCGTCACACCGCCCGCCCCCTCCACCTGCGCCTCCACCGCCACCGGGCCCTCCTGGGCCTCCGCCGCCGCCGGGTCCTCCCGCGCCTCCGCCGCCGGTGCCGGTGCCGCCGGCACCAGCTCCGCCGCCGTCACCCCAGCCTCCGCCGACACCCCAGCCTCCGCCGCCCTCTGGTCCGCCGGTTCGCTGCCGAGTTCCAAGGGTGATCGGAATGACACTCGGCCGTGCTCGCACACGCATTCGGTCGAGGCACTGCTCCGTCGGCCGCATTCGTCGCGCCCGCTCGGCTCGAGCCGGTCGCGTCATTCGCCAGACCCCGAGGCCCGGCTCGGTCAAGCGTCGCGGCTATCCGGTCAGCCTGGTGGTTGGGCGGCGTTAGGAGGGTGCGCGACTTGAAAAGCCGCGCCGAAAGTTGTACGAACCATAGGGACAAACCAGCACGGGAAGGGGAGCAGCTATGAAACGCAGACCTCTGGCCTGGTCGTGGGCGGTTGCGCTCGCGATCTTGGTGTTGCTTGCGACGGTGCTGAGCGGGACGGCGACCGGTGCTTCGAATGACCGCGCTGCCGTAACCGCTTCGTCGAGCACGACGAACCTCCCGCTCCAGCGAGGCTCATACGGGTCAGTCAGCCCGTTCGGCGGCTGGATACCGGCCGCTCCGTATCCGCGCACGAACGTCCGCTACGCATTCGCCGACCTGGGCGAGCTGCTGTACGTGATCGGCGGCGTCTCGGACGGGACGCGGATCACGGACGTCAACCGCTACGACGCAACCACCAACGCGTGGACGCCACGGGCGCCGATCCCGGTCGCCAGCGAAGCGCCGTGTGGAGCCCACTGGAACGGCAAGATCTACGTCGTCGAGGGCGACACGGGTAGCTCGTTGCGGATCTACGACATCGCCACCAACACCTGGACCCTGGGTGCGCCCCGGCCGGTCGCGAGCGGCTACGGCTGTGTCGCCGGTGCGCTCAACAACAAGGTGTACGCGATCGGCGGCGCCGCCGCTCCGCAGACGCAGCTGACCGTGTACGACATCGCGACCAACAGCTGGTCGACGGGGAACCCGGCGCCGACCGGCGTCTTCCTCTCCGGCTACCAGACGGTCGGCAACTACCTGTACGTGGTCGGTGGCTTCGGGGCCAGCCCCGCCGCCAACTCGACCGCGACCATGCGCCTGGACATGTCGAGCGGCACCTGGTCGAGCGGTCCCGCTTTCAGCCCCCAGCGGGCGGACTTCGCGCTCGCCTCCGCGGGGACGAAGCTGTATGCGATCGGCGGCGACCTAAACGCCGGCGGCTTCTTCGACTCGACCGACCTCGTCAACGAGCTGGACACGGCGAGCTGGCCGGGCGGAAGCTGGGTGGCCTCACCGTCGAACCTGCCGGCGCCTGCGCGCCAGGCGAACTCGGCCGGCTTCAACTCGACCGGCCGTGCCGGCGGCGAGATCTGGTCGACGGGCGGGCTCAACGGGACGACGTTCCAGTTCCTGAACGCTCACCTCTATCGCACAGAAGGGCCACCGCCACCACCGCCACCACCTCCGCCTCCACCACCGCCGCCACCGCCTCCACCACCTCCGCCTCCGCCACCTCCGCCACCTCCGCCACCACCACCGCCTCCGCCACCGCCACCGCCACCGCCTCCGCCGCCACCTCCGCCACCGGCACGCTGCCGGGTCCCGAGGGTGATCGGACTGAGGCTCGCACGGGCACGGGTTGTGATCCGCAGGGCCCGCTGCTCTGTCGGCCGCGTACGCCGCGCTCGCTCCAGGCGAGTCGGCCGCGTGATCGGCCAGAGCCCGAGGCCCGGCGCTATTCGGCGCCGCGGCTTCCCCGTCAACCTGGTGGTCGGCCGCAGGTAGCAGCGCCGAAACTCAGTCGGCTCGAAGCGGGGCGCCTTCTGGGCGCCCCGCTCAGCGTTCCGGGGGCCTGAGCACCGCGAACTGATCGGTCACCTCGAGCGCCGGGGAGCTGAAGCGAAACAGCTCGGCGGGACGGCCTCCAGATCGACCTGGCTCGCGGCGCTTGCCGGTCGGTTCGAGGACTCCCCGCCGAACCAGCACGCGTTGGAGGTTCGTTGCCGAGACCTCGTACCCGAGCGCAGCCGAATAGATGTCGCGCAGCTCGCTGAGCGTGAACGCCTCGGGTGCGAGCGCGAAGCCGATATTGGTGTACGAGAGCTTCGCGCGCAGCCGCTCGCGGGCCGCCAGGGTGATCGCGCGGTGGTCGAACGCGATCGTCGGAAGCTCGTCGACTGGATGCCAGGTCGTATCCTCGGGCAACTCGGGATCGACGCCGAGCGGCACGACCCCGAGATACGCGGTGGCGAGCTGCCACTCGCCGGGGTGCCTGTCGGGATCGCTGCGTATCTCGAGTTGTTCCAGGTGGGAGAGCTCCTGGACGTCGACCTTGCCCGCGAGGTGCTTGCGGATCGAGTCCTCGAGCGTCTCGCCTGGTTCGAGATAGCCGCCCGGGAGGGACCACTCGCCGGCGTAGGGGTCCTTCGCGCGCTGCCAGAGCAGCACCTGCAGCCTGCCGTCGCGAACCTGGAAGACCACTGCGAGGGTGACGTGGAACGGTCTGTTAGACTCAGTCATAGTTTTCGACTACCAGTCTAAAACCTAGCAGGGAGTGACGATGTCCACAGCAGATATCGCCGTAGAACCGGGCCGCCGCGACGTTGAGGAGGTCCTTCGCAAGGGCGGTCTGACCCGTTTCCACCGCAAGGCCGTGATCATCACCGGCGTCGCGTGGACGTTCGTCGCGATGGAGATCCTGCTCGTCGGCTTCGTTGTGCCGATCTTCGACAGTCTCTGGAACCTGAACGGGCGGACACTCGGGCTCGTCACGAGCGCTGCGCTTGCAGGCTCGCTCGTCGGCAGTCTGACTCTCGGCCGGCTCGCGGATCGCATCGGCCGGCGCCAGATTTTCCAGTACTCGATCCTCTGGTACGCGCTCTTCACGGCGATGACCGCCTTCGCCTGGGGGCCCTGGTCGGTGATGACGTTCCGCTTCCTCGCCGGCATCGGCCTCGGCGGAATGCTCGTCGTCGACCCTTCGGTGCTCGCGGAGTACCTGCCGCCCCAGCGGCGCGGCCGCTTCCTCGTCTTCCTCGACTTCTGGTGGCCGGTCGGCTTACTTCTCGCGACCGGGCTCGCGTACGTCTTCCTCGGCCCGACGTTCGATCGCTTCGGCGACTGGAGCTGGCGCTACCTGTTCCTCGCAGCGGCATTCCCCGCGGTGCTCGCTTTCTTAGTAAGACGGACGTTGCCCGAGAGCCCGTACTTCCTCGCGCGCAAAGGCCGCAACAAGGAGGCCGCCGAGGTGTTGACCGAGATCACCGGCGAGCCCGTGGCCGAGGGCGACTTCGACGCGCCGCTGGCTCCGCGCTCGTCGATGCGCGAGCTCCTCACGGGCACGCTTCGCAACCGGGCGATCCCGACCGCGCTGATCTGGATTGCGCTCAACGTCTCGTACTACGGCCTCTTCCTCTGGCTGCCGTTCGTGTTGTTCGCAGAGAAGGGCTTCGACATCAACGTCTACCTGCTCCTGACTCTCAGCGCGCTCTCGCAGTTCCCCGGCTATGCGGCCGCGATCTGGCTCGTCGAGAAGATCGGGCGCAAACCGACGCTCGCCGCGTTCCTGCTCCTGGGCGGGGTCTCGGCCTATGCCTTTGCCGTGGCCGACACCGAGGCCGTCTTCGTGACGGCGCTCTTCTTCGTCGGCTTCTTCAATCTCGGCGCCTGGGGTGCCGTCTATCCGTACACGGCCGAGATGTTCCCGACTCGCCTGCGATCGAGCGCGTTCGGGCTGATGGAAGGAGTGGGGAAGGGAGCTGCGATTGCGGGGCCGTACATCTTCGGAAACCTGAAGGACGCGACGGGCAGCACCACGTGGTCACTGACGTTCATCGCGATCGTGATGGTCGTCGGCGCGTTCGTTGCAGGCGTCTTCGGCCGAGAAACCCGCGGCGAGAAGTTCACGTAGCCAATCGAGACCTGTCCCGTGTCTGACACCGGACATGGCCGGTTGCGACGACGGCCGTGATGGAGCGAAGCGGCTGCACTCGCAGCAGCCGTGTCCGTTCCGGACACGGCTGGTGTCAGACGCCGGACATGTCCCGGTGCCTGGCACCCGGACACGCCGGAAAGGGCCGGCCTAGCCGCCGGCTATGGCCGCGACGACCCTGATGGTCTCGTCGCCGGTCAGGCTCGTCTCGACTCCATCTCCGGCACGAATGTCTTCCCGGTCGACGTAGACGTTGACGAGTGGGCGCAGGTCGCCGCGCTCGTCGAAGAGCAGGTCTCGCACGGGCAGGGCTTGCAGCGCCTCGCGTACCGTCGGCGCGTCGACTTCGAACTCCTTCTGCCCAGCCGCCTGGTCGGCGAGCAGGTTGGGGAGCCGGACTGTTACCACTCGGCGACTTCGACCGAGAGGACCGGCGGCAGCTGGGAAGCAGCCTCGATCCACTCCTCGCCTTCGTTTGGCGAGACGAACACCGAGCCGCTCTGCGTGCCCAGGTACACCCCGGACGGATCCATCGAGTCGAAGGCCATGTTCTCCCGCAGCACGACAGCCCAGGCCCGCTCCGGCAGCCCCTTCGACGCCAGCTTCCAGCTCTGGCCGCCGTCGGTCGTCTTGTAGACCCCCAGCCGTCCGTCGGCCGTTACTCGGTTCTCGCCGTCGCCGTTCGGGACGACGTACGCGACGTCGGGGTCGGTGGGGTGGAGCGCGATCGGGAAGCCGAAGCCGGTCGGCAATCCATTGTCCTCCAGGCGCTCCCAGTTGTCGCCGCGATCGTCGGAGCGGTAGACGCCGCAGTGGTTCTGCTGCCAGAGGCGTTCCGGCTTCGCGGGATGCAGGAGGAGCTTGTGGACGCACTGCCCGACCTCAGGGAACTTGTCGTCCTCCATGAAGTCGGCGGCGGTGCCCTTGTTCTTCGGCGTCCACGTCTCGCCGCCGTCGTCGCTGCGGAAGACGCCGGCAGCGGAGATCGCGACGTACATGATCTGGTCGTTCTCGGGGTCGATCTGAATCGAGTGCGTGCACATCCCGCCGGCACCCGGGTTCCAGCGCTCCCGCGTCGGGTGCTCGATCAGGCTCTTAACGGGCTCCCAGGTCGCGCCCTTGTCGTTCGAACGGAAGAGGACGCCGGGCGCTCCGCCGAGCCAGAACGTCCCGTTGCCGCCGGGCTCGACGTGCCACGCCTTCTCGATGGTGAGCTCGTGGTCTTCGGGCAGTGCCACGCCTTCGCTGCGCTCCCACGTCTTGCCGAGATCGCTCGAACGCTGGACGGTGGCGCCGTAGACCCAGTTGTTCGCGGCCACGTAGAGATCGTCTTCGTGCCGGATCGCGTGGAAGATGTCCCAGCCCGCCAGCAGCGGGTCGTCGACCTCCCACTTGCGCCGGCCCTCGTCGCCGTGGAGGACGAACAGCCCCTTGCGTGTGCCGACGAGGATTGCCAGGCCCATCGGAGATAGCCTACGACACAAGCGTGGCCAAGCTCAGCGAGAAGCAGGCGCAGCTCTTCCTCGACAAGAACATCGGGGCGGCTGCGACCATCCGCGAGGACGGAACTCCGCACGTAACCCCGGTCTGGATCGACTACGACGGGGAGCATGTCCTCTTCAACACCGCTGCTCCGCGGGCGAAGTGGAAGCACCTGAAGCGCGACCCGCGCGTGACCGTCGAGGTGCACTCCGCGGAAAACCCGTACGAGTACGTGACCGTGACGGGGAAAGCTGAGCTCGACGAAGACGAAGAGACCGCCAACCGGCACATCGACAAGATGTCGTTGAAGTACCGGGGAGTGCCCAACTATCAGAACCACAGGCCCGGCGAGCGGCGCGTGATCGTGCGGATCACACCCGAGCGCGTCTACCCGAAGTGACGGTGATCTGCGAGGTCGGGCCTCGCGACGGTCTCCAGAACGAGCCCGACATCGTTCCTCCCAATACTCGCGCCGAGCTCGTCAATCGGCTGGCCGCGGCGGGCTTGCCACGGATCGAGGCGGTCAGCTTCGTCCGCGACGACGCTGTGCCGCAGATGGCCGGAGCCGAAGAGGTTGTTGCCGGGATCGAGCGGCGCGACGGAGTCGAGTACGCCGGGCTCGTCCTCAACGAGAAAGGCTTCGAGCGCTTCGCGGTGAGCGGCCTCGACCGGCTGAACGTGACTCTTGGCGCGACGGACGCCTTCAATCGGCGAAACGCGAACGCCTCGCTCGCCGAGGCGACGGAGCGCGCCTCGAACATGGTGAGCGTCAGGCCCACGGGAACGACGGTGACGATCAGCGTCGCGTTCGGCTGCCCGTTCGAGGGCCGAGTCGAGCCGGCCGTCGTCTCCGAGCTCGTCGAGTATTTCCGCGACCTGGGCGCGGAGGAGATCGTCCTCGCGGACACGATCGGGGTCGCGACGCCCGGCCAGGTGCGGCGGCTGATCGAGGACACCGGTGCGGCCGGGTTCCACGGGCACAACACCCGGAACACCGGGTTCGCGAACGCCTACGCGGCGCTCGAGGGTGGGGCCACGACACTTGACTCGTCGGTCGGCGGCCTCGGCGGCTGCCCGTTCGCACCACGCGCGACCGGCAACATCGCAACGGAGGACCTCGTCTACATGCTCGAAGGAGACGGCGTCGAGACCGGCGTCGACCTGGACGGCCTGATCGCGATCTCGGAGTGGCTCGAGAGCCTGCTCGGCCGGCCGCTCGAAGGCCAGCTCTACAGAGCCGGCCGGTTTCCGAGCGAGTAGACGTCGACCGGGAAGTCGAGCACGGGGCTTCGGACGTTCTTCCGCGCGAGCGTTTCGCCGATCTTCTCGGCCACCCGGATCGAAGCAACGTTCTCGCGCGCGATCAGCGAGATGACTCGTTCTCGTTCGAGCTCGCCGAAGGCCAGGTCGCGACAGGCGATCGCCGCCTCCGTCGCATAACCCTGGTTCCAGAAGGCCCGCGCGAACGTCCAGCCGATCTCGATCTCGAGCTCTCCTTCGAGCTCCTCGTGCATCGCGCTCACCCATCGCTTCGTGTCCCAGAGGAGGTAGCCGGTACGGCCGACGAGCTGCTCGTCCTCCTTGCGAACGACGCTGAAGAGGCCGACGCCGTGGCGATCCCAGTGGCCGAGCATCCGCTCGATCGACCTCGGCACGTCCTCGGCCGCGACCGTCCTGCCCGACCCGATGAACCGCATCACCTCGGCGTCACCGAAGATCTCGGCGTAGGCGTCCCGGTCGCCGGGCTCCGGCTTGCGCAGGATCAGGCGCTCGGTCTCGAGCCTCACAGGATGGTCCTCACGAGCCAGATGATGACGAGGACCGTAAGCACGACGAGCACGACGTTCCCGAGCCCGAGGGCGGTCCACTTCAGCGCTCCGCCCGCCCCCGAGCCCTCAGATTTGGAAGCGCCCTGGAACGACTGCTCGATCATCTCCTCGACGTGGCGCTCGATTCTCTCGGCGAGGGCGTCGGGCGCACTCTTAGGCGCTTCGGTCTTCAGGGGCGGGAAGCTCTCGGGCCCGTCGTCGAGCGCCAGCTGGAAGATCCGCTCGTGCTGGACGTCCTTCAAGTTCTGCTGGCCCAGGTCGACCACCGATGCACCCTCGGGCAGATCGTTTCCGAGCAGCGCGCGCGTTGTCTCGGAGAGCAGGATCTGGCCTCCATGGCCCGCCGAGCAGATGCGCGCCGCGCGGACGACATCGAGCCCGAGATAGCCCTCGTCTCCGACCGACGGCTCGCCCGTGTGGAGACCCATCCGTACCCGCACCTCCGCCCCCTGCGGCCACGTCTGCTCGGCGAGCGCGCGCTGAGCTGCGACGGCGCCGGCGACGGCATCCCGCGAGCGCGGGAAGGAGTAGAAGAACGCGTCGCCCTGCGTGTCGACCTCCGCGCCGCCCTTGGCGCCGAGGTGCTCGCGCAGCAGCTTGCGATGCTCGCGGACGACCTCGCCGTAGTCGTCGCCGAGCTCCTGGAGCAGCCGCGTCGATCCCTCGATATCGGTGAAGAGAAAGGTGACCGTGCCGCCGGGGAGAGAGGCCATCACGGTGAGTCTACGAACCGCTAGGCTCGGCTTCGAGCCGAGTGAACGCCGTCGCACCCGACCCCCGCCGCTGGAAAGCGCTAATCCTCGTCTGCGCCGCGATCTTCGTCGTGGTGCTCGACATCGCGATCGTCAACGTCGCCTTGCCGTCTATCGGCAGCGATCTCGACTTCGCGCCCGAGAACCTCCAGTGGGTGATCACGGCCTACAGCCTTACGTACGGCGGGTTCCTGCTGCTCGGCGGCCGCGCGGCCGACCTCCTCGGCCGCCGCCTCGTCTTCATGGGCGGGATGGCCCTCTTCACCCTGGCCTCGCTCGTCTGCGGGCTCTCCACGTCAGACGAGATGCTGATCATCGCTCGGGCTGTCCAGGGGCTCGGCGCCGCGATCGTCACGCCGTCGGCGCTCTCGATCATCTCGACGACGTTCACCGAGGGCAGCGAGCGCAACAAGGCGCTCGGCGCCTGGGGTGGGGTCGCAGGAAGCGGCGCGGCAGCGGGCGTGCTCTTCGGCGGCATCCTCACGAAGTACCTCGGCTGGGAATGGATCTTCTGGGTCAACGTCCCCGTCGGCTTGCTCGTCCTCGCGTTGACGCCGATCTACGTTCGCGAAAGCAGGCGTGAAGACGTCGTGCACGACTACGACCCCCTCGGCGCGATCCTGGTCACGTCGGGTCTCGTCGCCCTCGTCTACGGGATCTCGCAGGCGCCCGAAAAGGGCTGGGCGTCGTTCGAGACGATCGGCGTGCTCGTGCTCTCCGGAGCGCTACTCGCGGGCTTCCTGATCTGGGAGGCACGCGAGCGCGCCCCGTTGCTGCCGCTGAGGATCTTCCGGATCCGCCTTCTCTCGGTTGCCAACTTCGTGGCGCTGCTCCAGTCGGGCGGTGTCTTCGGCTCGTTCCTGCTGCTGACGCTCTATATGCAGGAAGTGCTGCAGCTGTCCGTGCTTCAGACCGGAGTCGGGTTCCTGGCCACGGCGGGGACGGCTGTCCTCTTCGCCGCGCCCGCGCAGGCTCTGGTCACGCGGATCGGGGTCAAGCCGGTGCTGCTGATCGGAATGGGGCTGCTCGTCTTCGGGGCTCTCTGGTACACGCAGGTCAGCCCCGACGGCTCGTACCCGGTCGATCTGCTGCCGGGCTTCGTCTCGGTCGGGATCGGGCTTCCCTTCACGTACATCCCGTTGACGATCGCAGCGCTCGCTGGAGTCCGCGAGGACGATGCCGGGCTCGCCTCCGGGCTCTTCAACACCTCCCAGCAGGTCGGCGGCGCGATCGGGACCGCAGTGATCTCAACCGTTGCGTTCACACACGCCGACACGCTCTTCGCTGAAGGGAACCCGCCGGCAGAGGCGTTGACGGGTGGTTTCAAGTGGGGCTTTTGGGTCTGCGCCGGCCTGTGGATCGCAGCTCTCGTTGCCACGTTCACGCTGATTCGCCGCGAGGAAGTGCCACAGCCCGAGGCGGTGGAGCTCTCCACCTGAGCGGCGTCCCGGTCACCGGCCTCAACGAGCTCGTGCTCGAGGTCGCCGATCTCGACGTGGCCGCGCGCTTCTACAGCGAGGTGCTCGGACTTCGCATTCAGTCCCGCTCGGACGAGCGCGTCTGGGTGCTGGTCGGCGAAGGGACCCGGATCGGCCTCTGGACGCCACAGGTCGGGATCGCCGGCGGGCAGGGCGGCGCCCACGTCCACTACGCCATGCACGTCGCCGAAGAGGACTACGACGCGGCCGTCGAGACGCTGCGCGAGCGCGGCTACGAGCCGCACCAGGAGGATTTCGGCGAAAGCGGCCGGGCGGCGTACGTCGAGGATCCCGACGGCAACGTCGTCGAGCTCTGGACCTGGGAGGGCGGATGAACCGGCTCGGAAACGAGACGAGCCCGTACCTGCTCCAGCACGCGGACAACCCCGTCGATTGGTATCCATGGGGTGAGGAAGCCTTCGCGAAAGCGCGCGAGGAGGACAAGCCGGTTCTGCTCTCCGTCGGCTACGCGGCGTGCCACTGGTGCCACGTCATGGCGCACGAGTCGTTCGAGGACGACGACACCGCGGCGCTGATGAACGAGCGCTTCGTGAACGTCAAGGTCGATCGCGAAGAGCGGCCTGACGTCGACTCCCTCTACATGGACGCAGTAGTCGCGCTCACCGGGCACGGCGGCTGGCCGATGACGGTCTTCATCACGCCCGACGGCTCGCCGTTCCTGGGCGGGACGTACTACCCGCCAGAGCCGCGGCACGGTCTGCCGAGCTTCAGTCAGGTGCTCGTCGCGGTTTCGGACGCCTACCGTGACAAGCGCGACGACGTCGCGAAGCAAGCCGGGGCCGTCGTCGACGCCATTCGCAGGTCGAGTCAGCTTGCGCCGTCTGCCGATCCGCTCACCGAGAGCCTGCTCGGGGAGGCCGCGCGCGGTTTGCGGGGGCAGTTCGACCAGGAGTGGGGTGGGTGGGGCGGCGCGCCCAAGTTTCCGCAGGCCTCGACACTCGAGTTCCTGCTCCGCATGCATCTGCGGGGCGACGAGGACGCCCTGCCGATGGTGACCTCGACGCTCGACGCAATGGCGGCCGGCGGCATGTACGACCTCGTGGGCGGCGGTTTCCACCGCTACTCGGTCGACCAGGCCTGGCTCGTGCCGCACTTCGAGAAGATGCTCTACGACAACGCGCTCCTCGCAGGGACGTACCTCCACGCCTGGGTCGTGAACGGCGAGGAGCGCTACCGGAGCGTCGTCGAGGAGACCCTCGACTACGTGATCCGCGAACTGCGGCTGCCGGAGGGCGGTTTCGCCTCGGCGCAGGATGCGGACACCGAGGGTGTCGAAGGGCTGACCTTCACGTGGATTCCCGAAGAAGGCGTGCGCGAGGAGCTCCTGCACCCCTTCGAAGACGGGCGTTTCATCATCCGCGGCGAACTTGCCGACGAGGAGCGCAGCCGGCTCTTCGAACTACGGGAGCAACGGCCGAAGCCTGCTCGGGACGACAAGGCGATCGCCGCCTGGAACGGGCTTGTGCTCGCGGCACTCGCCGAGGCCGGCCGCCGCCTCGAGCGCGCCGATTACCTCGATGCGGCCCGCGAGCTCGGTGAGTTCCTCCTCGGGCCGCTCTCGACGAGCGAACGTCGCCTGCACCGGACTTTCCGTGCCGGCCAGGCGAAGGGCACGGGCTACCTCGAGGACTATGCGGACGTGGCGAACGGCCTGCTCGAGCTGCACGTCGCCACCGGCGAGCTTCGCTGGCTCGAGGAGGCAAACCGTCTCGCCCGACTCGCGGTCGCGCTCCATGGAGACGAGGAGCGTGGCGGCTTCTTCCTCTCGCCCGCCGACGGGGAAGAGCTCGTAGCGCGCAAGAAGGACCTCGAGGACCACCCGACGCCTTCGGGCAACGCGATGCTGGCCTTCGTGCTCCTGAAGCTGGCGCGGATCTACGGTGACGACGAGCTCGAGCACCGCGCAGTCGGCGTCTTTCGGCTCGTCCACGAAATGATCCCGAGAGCTCCGGCCGCGTTCGGCCACGTCCTCACGGCGCTCGACCTGCATTTCTCGGCCCCGCGAGAGATCGCGATCGTCGGGCCGGCCGATTCCCCGGTCGCGCGCGCCGCCCTCGAGCCTTTCGAGCCCAACACGGTCGTCGCGGTCGGCCCCACCGAGAAGATCCCGCTGCTCGTCGGCAAGAGCCTCGTCGAAGGCCGGCCGGCCGTGTACATCTGCGAGCGCTTCGCCTGCCAGGCACCGGTCACAGACCCAGCCGACCTATAGCCGTACGAAACATTCACAGCGTCCTTACAAAGTGATTACGGCTCCTGGGAAGACTCACCTTCGATGGCAGTCTCTCCAACTCGTTGGATTCTGATGGCGGCCCTAGCCGCAGGGATCGCCGCCGCTGCCGGACTCGCTTCGAGCGACGCGCAGAGCGCCTCGCCCGCGGTTCGTCCGAACGTCGTCGTGCTGATGACCGACGACCAGACTCTCGAGTCGGTGCGCGTGATGCCGAACGTTCGCAGTCTCATTGCCGACCAGGGCGTCACCTTCGACAACAACTTCGTCTCGTACTCTCTGTGCTGCCCGTCGCGCGCCACGTTCCTGACGGGCCAGTACGCGCACAACCACACTGTCTGGGGCAACGCGGCCCCGAACGGCGGCTACTACAAGCTCGACAGCACGAACACGCTGCCCGTCTGGCTCGCACGCGCCGGATACCAGACGATCCACGTCGGCAAGTACCTGAACGGGTACGGGACGCGCACCGCGACGGAGGTCCCGCCGGGTTGGGGCGAGTGGTACGGCTCCATCGACCCCACCACGTACCGGTTCTACAACTACAACCTCAACGAGAACGGGACAGTCGTCAACTACGGCACCGGCGCGGCGAACTACCAGACAGACGTCTACGCCCGGAAGGCCGTCGACATCATCACGCGCCAGGCTGTCGATCCACGGCCGTTCTTCCTCTCGGTCGCCTTTCTCGCGCCGCATAGCGGCCAGCCGCGCGATCCCGACGACCCCGCCGGCCAGGCGACCCCGTCGCCGGCCGTCCGACATCGCAACTTCTTCGCGAACCAGGCGCTCCCGCTTCCGCCCTCGTTCAACGAGCTCGACGTCTCCGACAAGCCCGCCGGAATCCGCAACCGCCCCCTCCTGACGACCGCCCGGATCAATGCGATCCGCGAGAACTACCAGCAGCGCCTCGAGTCGCTGCTCGCAGTCGACGACGCCGTGGGCCTGATCGTCAACCAGCTGGCGGCGATCGGCGAGCTCGACAGGACGTACATCCTCTTCACCTCGGACAACGGGTTCTTCCACGGCGAGCATCGCGTGCCCCAGGGGAAGGTGCTGCTGTACGAGCCCTCGATCCGCGTTCCGCTGATCCTGCGCGGCCCCGGCATCCCCGCCGGCAAGCGCCGCAGCCAGTTCGTGTCGAACATCGACCTGGCGCGGACGGTCGTCGGGGCAACGGGCGCGCAGCCCGGACGGGTCCTGGACGGCCGGTCGCTGCTGCCTTTCGCCAAGAACCCGCTGCTGCACTCCGGACGCGACCTTCTGCTGGAGACGCCGACCTACGCGGCGATCCGCACTCCCAATTGGCTCTACGCCGAGCACGTGACCGGCGAGCGAGAGCTGTACAACCTGGCGCGAGACCGCCACCAGCTCACGAGCCTGCACGCAGACCTGAGCCTCAGCCGCACCCGCGCCGACCTCGCGGCCCGCCTGGCGCGGCTGCGTGGATGCGCCGGCCCGGTTTGCCGTCAAGGCCCTCGCCTCTCGCTCCGGACCCGCATCCAGGGAGGCGGTAACTGCCGTCGCGCCCGCCTCCTCGTCGGGGTCCGCGGCCCGTCCGCCCGGCGAATCTCGCAAGCCGCCTTCTATCTCGACGGCCGGCGGCTCAAGCGTGACACGCGCGCTCCCTTCAGGCTCACCGTCCCGAAGCGGCTCGCTCGCCCGGACGGCTCGCTCCTCGAAGCCCTGGTGACGCTCAGCGATTCGCGGCGTCTGACACTGTCGCGACGCATCGCCGGCTGCGCCTAACCGGCTCGCTCCGGGCTCGAACCTAGAAGAATCGGGTGGTGCGCGTCGCCACCCACCGTGCTCCGTACCTCGTCTTCGGCGAGCACGAGTTCGACGTTCCACTCGACCACGCGAGCCCGGAACGCGGAAAGCTGACTGTCTTCGCGCGCGAAGTCGTCTCGGCTGACCGCGAGCGGGACGAGCTGCCGTGGCTCGTGTTCTTCCAGGGAGGCCCCGGGAGCGAGTCGCCACGCCCGCTTCAGCTCGTGGACAAGACCTGGCTCGCCCGCGCGCTCGAGGACTACCGCGTGCTGCTTCTCGACCAACGCGGCACCGGCCGCTCGACGCCCGTGGGCGACCTCGCCGGGCGCAGCGCAGAGGAGCAGGCCGAATACCTGACGCACTTCCGGGCCGACTCGATCGTCCGCGACGCCGAGCTGATCCGGCACCAATTCGGAGCCGAGCCCTGGAGCGTGCTCGGGCAGAGCTTCGGCGGCTTCTGCGTCGTCAACTACCTCTCGCAGGCGCCGGAAGGCCTCGCCGCCGCGTTTCTGACGGGCGGGCTCCCGCCGCTCGAGCGTCACCCCGACGACGTCTACCGAGCGACCTACGAGCGCACAGTCGCCAAGACTCGCGCCTACTACGAGCGTTATCCGGACGACAGGGATCGCGTGCGGAGCATCCTCGATCGCCTCGAGGCCGAAGACGTCCGTCTCCCCGGCGGGGATCGCCTCACGCAGAGGCGCTTTCGCCAGCTCGGCCAGATGCTGGGCATGGGCTACGGGTTCGAGCAGCTGCACTACATCCTCGAGCTGCCGTTCGGCTCACCCGCGTTCTTGCACGACATCGAGAGCGCGTACGTGTTCCCGCGAAACCCAATCTACGCCGTCATCCACGAAGCGTGTTACGCGTCCGGCGTGGTGACCGGCTGGTCGGCCGATCGCGTCTTGCCGGACGAGCTTCAGCGACGATCCGACGCTGCTGACGGGAGAGCACGTCTATTCCTGGATGTTCGAGGAGTACGGAGCGCTTCGCCCGCTCGCTGGGGCAGCGGAGATCCTCGCTCAGCACGAGTGGCCCAAGCTGTACGACCCACCGCGGCTCGCAGCAGAACGAGGTGCCGGCCGCCGCGGTCATCTACGCGGAGGACATGTACGTGGAGCGCGCGTTCTCGGAGGAGACGGCGGCGGCCATCCGCGGGCTGCGCCCCTGGCTGACGAACGAGTACGAGCACGACGGCTTGCGCCAGGAAGGTGGCCGTGTCCTCGGCCGGCTCCTCGACCTCGTCCAGGGCCGGGCCTAGTGCCTCTCCTCGCAGCTTCGGAACGTGACGCGGCGCTTCGGGGGGGTCGTCGCGCTGGACGACGTCTCCTTCGACGTCGCCCGTGGCGAGATCGCAGGGCTGATCGGGCCGAACGGGGCGGGGAAGACGACCGCCTTCAACGTGATCACGCGCCTCTACCGGCCCGATTCGGGAGAAGTCGACTTCGACGGCGAGAGCCTTCTGGGGACACCTCCGCACCGAGTCGTGCGCCGCGGCATCGCCCGCACGTTTCAGAACGTCGAGCTGTTCCCGACGATGACAGTCCTCGAGAACGTCCTCGTCGGGGCACACACGCGCAGGCACGCGCGTGCGCGCGCGAGAGAGTTCTCGAGTACGTCGAGATCGACGACCTCACCGAGCGGCCGGCGTCAGGGC
Source organism: uncultured Actinomycetes bacterium (assembly GCA_963827725.1). GTDB lineage: Bacteria > Actinomycetota > Thermoleophilia > Gaiellales > Gaiellaceae > VAXT01. The sequence continues at coordinate 871,995 of CAWHBM010000001.1, forward strand.
TGCCGTACGCGACGCTGAAGCGAATCGAGCTCGCGCGCGCCCTCATCGCCGAGCCCCGGCTGCTGCTGCTCGACGAGCCGGCCGGCGGCCTGAGCCACGAGGAAGTCGAGCGGCTGGCGAGCTTCATCACCAAGACGCGCGAGCGCTTCGATCTGACCATCCTCCTCGTCGAGCACCACATGAACCTCGTCATGCGCATCTCCGACTCGGTCACCGTGCTCGACTTCGGCAAGAAGATCGCCGCCGGCACGCCGGCCGAGGTGCAGCGCGATCCCGCCGTGATCGAGGCCTACCTCGGAACGACCGACTGATGCCTCCGCTCCTCGTGCTCGACGACGTGAAGGCCCGCTACGGGCAGGTCGACGCGCTGCACGGCGTCTCGTTGAGCGTGGGGGAGGGCGAGGTCGTGGCCGTGCTCGGCGGCAACGGAGCCGGCAAGACCACGACCCTGCGGGCGATCTCCGGCCTCGTCACGACCTCCGGCACGGTCAGCTTCGCCGGCGACCGGATCACCGGAGCCTCACCCGAGAAGGTCGCGCGCATCGGCGTCGCGCACGTCCCCGAGGGGCGCGGCATCTTCAGCGAGCTCACGGTGCACGAGAACCTCCGCCTCGGCGCCTACCTCAGGCGAGACGGCTTCGCCGACGACTACGAGCGGGTCCGCGGCTACTTCCCGTGGCTCGAGCGGCGCCGCGACCAGCAAGCGGGCACGCTCTCGGGCGGTGAGCAGCAGATGCTCGCGCTTGCCCGAGCGCTCATGGCCCGTCCGCGCCTGCTGCTTCTCGACGAGCCCTCGCTCGGGCTCGCCCCGCTCGTCGTGCGCGAGATCTTCGGGATCGTCGGTGAGCTGAACGAGAAGGAGGGCCTCGCCGTTCTCGTCGTCGAGCAGAACGCATCCCTCGCGTTGCGCTCCTCCAGCCGGGCCTACGTGCTCGAGGTCGGCCGGGTCGCGCTCGAGGGGCCGAGCGCCGAGCTGGCCGAGAACGAGTCGGTCCGGAAGGCGTATCTGGGGTACTGATGGCCGAGTTCGCGCAACAGGTCGTCGCCGGGCTCGCGTCCGGCTCCATCTACGCGCTCCTCGCGCTTGCGATCGTGATCATCTACCGCTCGACCGGGGTCGTGAACTTCGCGCAGGGAGAGATGGCGACCTTCACGACCTTCATCGCCTGGACGCTGATCGACCACGGGCTCGGTTACTGGGTCGCATTCGCGCTGACGCTGGTGATCGCCTTCGTGGGCGGGGTCGCGCTCGAGCGGGTCGTCATCAGGCCGGTCGAGGGTGGGCCGGTGCTGACGATTGTGATCCTCACGATCGGGCTCTTCATCCTGTTCGGCGGTCTCTCGAACTGGATCTGGAAAGCGGAGGTGCGCTCGTTCCCGCCGAGCCGGCCATTCCCGACGAGCGCCTGGGACATCGGAGGGGTCGCCGTCTCCAAGCAGGACGTGGGCATCCTCGCGATCACCCTTGTCCTCGTCGTGGCGCTCTACCTGCTGTTTCAGCACACGAAGCTCGGCCTTGCTCTTCGTGCTGCCGCGCTGAACCCGACGGCGAGCCGACTCGTCGGCGTGCGCGTCGGCTGGATGCTCGCGCTCGGCTGGGGCCTCGCCGCGGCAGTCGGCGCAGTCGCGGGGATGTTCACGGCGGCCGCCGCTCCGCCGCTCGAGCCGAACATGATGCGGCCGGTTCTCATCTACGCGTTCGCCGCCGCAGTGCTCGGCGGGCTCGCGAGCCCGGTCGGTGCGATTGTCGGCGGGCTCACGATCGGCGTGATGCTGAACTTGATCGCGACGTACGACACTCACGTCCACGTCGAGCTCGACCGGCTGAGGCTGCCGATTGCACTCGCCGTGATCCTGACGGTCCTGCTCGTCCGGCCGGAGGGGCTTTTCGGCCGCGCGGTGGTGCGCCGTGTCTAGGCCCACCCTCGTCCGCGGCGGCGCGACGGGTTTCGTCCTCTCGATCGCGATCGTTGCGGTCTTCCTCGTGCCTCGCTGGGACACGGTCGGCGACATCAAGGGGGCGCAGCTGGGCGTGTACTTCATCGCCGTCCTCGGGCTGAACATCGTCACCGGCTACACGGGCCAGATCTCGCTCGGGCACGGAGCCTTCATGGCGATCGGCGGCTACACCACGGCGATTCTCGTCGCCGAGCATGGCGTGCGCGACCTCTGGACGATCCCGATCGCGGGTCTTGTTGCAGGAGCGGCGGGCTTGCTCGTCGGCCTGCCGGCATTGCGTCTCTCCGGGCTCTACCTCGCCCTGGCCACGTTCGGGCTGGCCGTCGCGATGCCTGAGCTGCTCGCCTGGGACAAGCTCGAAGCGCTGACGAAGGGCGGCCAGGCGATCCAGCTCTTCGGCAGCTCCGATCTCACAGGCAAGGGCTTCGAGGACGTGAGCTTCCTGGGCCAGACGCTCACGTTCACGCGCGCCGTCTACTACCTGACCTGGGCGATAGCGCTCGTCCTGCTCGTCGTCGCATGGTTCCTGCTGCGGGGGCCGCCTGGCCGCGCGTTCCGCGCTGTGCGGGACAGCGAGGTCGCCGCCGCCTCGTCGGGCGTGAACATCGCGGCCTACAAGACGTTTGCGTTCACGATCAGCGCCGCCTACGCGGGCATCGCCGGCTCGCTGCTCGTGATCGGCGTCGCCTTTGCCGACCCGCAGTCTTTCCCGGCCAAGCTCTCGCTGACTTTGCTCGTGGGCGCGGTCGTCGGCGGGCTCGGGTCGCTGTGGGGAGTCCTTGCAGGTGCTGCCTTCATCCAGTTCCTGCCTGACGCGGCCGTGCACATCTCCAAGGCACAGGGCGTCCCGGACGCGGTCTACGGCGCCGCTCTCATCCTGATCGTGCTCGTACTGCCGACCGGGGTCGCCGGCGGCCTGCGTCGTGCACTAACTCCCCTAACAAGTCGGCTATACACTCGGTCTTAGACGTCATGGGCAAGCGGCTTTTCCTCGTAGTAGCGGCGTTCTTCGCGCTCGGCATCCCCGTCGCGTTCGGTGGCAGCTCCGCCGATCCCGGGATCACTCCGACGATGATCCACATCGGCGGCACGGCGCCGCTCTCCGGCTCGGCCCAGGCGTTCCAGTCGGTCGCCAAAGGCGCCGAGGCCTACTTCAAGTACGTGAACGCGCGCGGCGGAGTCAACAAGCGCAAGATCAAGTACGAGTACCTCGACGATCAGTACATCCCGTCGGAGACCGTCCGGCAGACCCGCGTGCTCGTCCAGGAGAAGAACGTCTTCGCAATCTTCAACTCGCTCGGCACCGAGCACAACGAGGCGATCCGCCCGTATCTGAACCAGCTCCAGGTGCCGCAGCTCTTCAATGCAAGCGGCGCGACGACCTTCGGTCGGGACCACCGCCAGTACCCGTGGACGATCGGCTACATCCCGTCCTATATCGCCGAGGGTGCGATGTACGGCAACTACATCCGGCGGACGATGCCGAAGGCGAAGATCGCGATCCTCTACCAGAACGACAGCTACGGGGCCGACCTGATCAAGGGGCTCGAACGCGGCCTGGGCCCGCGCAAGGGGAACATCGTCGCGCGCGTCGGGCACGCGGCGAGCGACGACAACGTCCAGTCGCAGGTGGCGCAGCTCAGGGCTTCGAGGGCGGGGATCCTCATGCTCTTCACGACGCCGAAGTTCACGATCCAGGCCTTCCAGTACGTGAACGGGCTCGGCTGGAAGCCGAAGGTCTTCGTCAACGCCGTCTCCAGCGCGTCCAACGTGATGGTCATCTCCTCGAGCCGCGGCCAGAACAAGCGCGTTCAGGGTGCGATCTCGATCGTCTTCCTCAAGGATCCGAATGACCCCAAGTGGAACCGCGACCCGGGCGTCCTGCTCTACCGGAAGATCATGCGCAAGTACGCGCCGGGCGCGAACATCAAGGACGTCTACAACGTCTACGGCATGTCGGCCGCGTTCACGTTCGTCGACGCGCTGAAGCGTGCGGGCAAGAACCCGACACGGCGGTCGCTCATGACCGCGGCCACGCGCCTGAACGAGCGGAACAACCCCTTCGTGCTGCCCCGGATGGTCCTCAAGACGACCGCGACCGAGCGCTTCCCGATCGACCAGGCGCGCCTCCAGCGCTGGAACAACGGAAAGTGGATCTCGTTCGGCGGCCTCTTGCGAGCGCGCAGCTAGGACTGGCCGTTACCCGCAAGCAGGCGCGGCAACTCGCGCTCGACCTGCCGGAAGCGGTCGAGCAGGATCACCACGGCCGGCCTTCGTTTCGCGTCGCCAACAAGATCTTCGCCACTCTCTGGGACGAGGACCACATGAACGTGATGCTCGACGAAGGCGGGATCCTCACCGCAATCGACGCAAAGCCGAAGGTCTGTGCCGAGGTCTGGTGGGGCAAGCGCCTCACGGCCGTGCGCGTGGATCTCCGTCGCGCTGATCCGAGCTTCCTCGCGGACCTCCTCGCCGAGGCCTGGGAGATCAGGGCGCCGAAGCGGCTCCTTCGCGATTGAGCCCGCGCACCCGGCTCCGCGCGATGTCGGGAAGCGCCGGCTTCGTGCTCGTCGGCGGCCCGACGATCGTGGCCGGGCTCGTCCCCTGGTTGCTGACACGCTGGGAGGCGGACGCGCAGCCGCTCGGGCTTCGGATTCTGGGCGGAGCGCTGCTGGTGGCCGGCGCCGCGCTCGTCCTGGAGACGACGGCGCGCTTTGCCCTCCAGGGCCGTGGGACGCCCGCGCCCTGGGCGCCGCCCGAGCGCTTCGTCGCCCGCGGCTCGTACCGGCTGACGAGGAACCCGATGTACGTCGGCGTGCTCGCCCTGATTGTCGGGCAGGCGCTCCTCCTCGGCCGGGAGATCCTCTTCGCCTGGGCCGCAGCCGCGTGGCTCTTGTTCCACCTCTTCGTCGTCCTCGAAGAAGAGCCGGGTCTCCGGCGCCGGTTCGGAGCGGCCTACGAGGACTACTGTGAGCGGGTGGCCCGTTGGCTCCCTACTCGTCCCAGAATCCGTCGATAGTCTCGGCGTCGCCAGGACCGCCCGGCGCGCCGATCGCGATGAACTCGGCGCCTTCGGGGCCCGCTTCGAACCCGCGTCGGGTTTCCTTCGAGATGCGGATCGCATCCCAGGGCCCGAGCTCCTTCACCTCGTCCTCGAGCTTGACTCGCATGCTGCCGGCCAGGACTAGGAACACCTCTTCCTGCGTCTTGTGCGTGTGCCCCCACGGGACCTGGAAGTTCGGCGCGAGCCGCTGGTAGGTCAGGCCGATCAGCTCGGCATCGAGGGCGACGCGGGCGAACCGCGCTTCGAGATCCGGGGATAGCCCGAAGTTGGGGGCTTGATCCTCGACCTCTTTCAAGTTGACGATCGTGTAATCGCTCATGGCGCGGATTCTTCCAGCTTGGTACAGTCAATGGGCAATGCAGGAGCTCCTTCTGTAGCGCAGGAAGCCACCGCGGCCCCGCCGCGCGAGCTTCCCTTGGCCTCTCTAGATGAGAGGCTTTTTTGTACCCGGAGGCGGTATGGACAGATTCGACCCGAAGACGATCGACGCGAAGTGGCAGCAGGTCTGGGAGGCCGAGCGGGCCTTCTACGTCCCGAATCCTGAGCCCGGAGCCGAGACGGAGCAGCGCTTCTACATGCTCGAGATGCTCCCGTACCCGTCCGGCACTCTGCACATGGGGCACGTCCTGAACTACACCCTCGGCGACGTGCTCACGCACTTCCGGCGGCGCAACGGCTGGACCGTGATGCGCCCGATGGGCTGGGACGCCTTCGGCCTGCCGGCCGAGAACGCCGCGATCCGCGAGGGCGGCCATCCGCGCGAGATCGTCGAGCAGAACATCGAGAGCATCCGGGCCGACATGAAGCGCCTCGGCTGGGCGATCGACTGGGACCGCGAGCAGTCGGCTCACCGGCCCGAGTTCTACCGCTGGACGCAGTGGCTCTTCCTGATGTTCCTCGAGGCGGGCCTCGCCTATCGCAAGGAGGCGCCCGTCAACTGGTGCCCCAAGGACCAGACCGTCGTCGCGAACGAGTACGTCATCGACGGCCGCTGCGAGCGGTGCGGCACCGAGGTCGTCGCGAAGAACGTGGAGCAGTGGTTCTTCAAGATCACCGCGTACGCCGACGCGCTGCTCGAGGATCTGGCTCTCCTCGATTGGCCCGAGCGGACGAAGACCATCCAGCGCAACTGGATCGGCCGCTCCGAGGGAGCGGAGGTGCTCTTCCGGGTCGACGACCTGGACATCGACATCCCGGTCTTCACGACTCGGCCGGACACATTGTTCGGCGCGACCTTCTTCGTGCTTGCTCCGGAGCATCCACTGGTCGAGCAGCTGGCGAACGACGAGGTGCGCGAGTACGTCCAGAAGGCCGCGATGCGATCGGTGGCCGAACGGCAGACCAAAGAGAAGGACGGCGTCTTCACCGGCCATCACGCGATCAATCCGGTCAACGACGAGCGGATCCCGGTGTGGGTCGCGGACTACGTCCTGATGGACTACGGGACCGGCGCGATCATGGCCGTTCCCGGCCACGACGAGCGCGACCTCGAGTTCGCTCAGCGCTGTGAGTTGCCCGTGCGTCCCGTGATCGACGAGGAGGAGGGTGTCCTCGTCAACTCGGGCGAGTTCAGCGGCCTGCCCGTCGAAGAGGCGAAGACGAAGATCGTCGAGTGGCTCCGCGAGAAGGGCCGCGGCGCGCCGGCGATCAGCTACCGGCTACGCGACTGGTCGATGTCGCGCCAGCGCTACTGGGGTTGCCCGATCCCGGTTGTCTACTGCGAGGACGACGGGATCGTGGCGGTGCCGGAGGCAGACCTGCCGGTCCTGCTGCCGGAGCTCGAGGACTACCGGCCGAAGGGCAAGCCGCCGCTGGCCTCCAACGAGGAGTGGATGAACGTGCCCTGTCCCAAGTGCGGCAAGCCTGCCCGGCGCGAGGCCGACACGATGGACACCTTCGTCGACTCGTCCTGGTACTTCCTGCGCTACTGCGACCCGCACAACGACCAGGCGCCGTTCGACCGCCGGATCGTCGACTACTGGATGCCGGTTGATCAGTACATCGGCGGCATCGACCATGCGAGGGGCCACCTGCTCTACTCGCGCTTCTTCGTCAAGTTCCTGAACGAGAAGGGGCTCGTCGGATTCCGCGAGCCCTTCCAGCGGCTCTTCCACCAGGGCTGGGTGCGCCAGGGCGGGAAGAAGATGTCGAAGTCGAAGGGGAACGTGACCGGCCCAGGCGCCCTGGCGGACGCCTACGGCGCGGACGCGGTGCGCCTGTACATCCTCTTCATGGGGCCTGCCGATCAGGACATGGAGTGGACGGAGGAGGGCGTCGAGGGGATCTCGCGCTTCCTGAAGCGGCTGTGGCGCATCGTGAACGAGGTGGCCGAGCAGGCGCCGAGTGGCGAGCCGGCAGCGACCGACCTCGAACGCGTCGCGCACCGGACGATCGCGAGGGTGACCGACGACATCGACCGGCGCTTCCAGTTCAACACGCCGATCGCGGCCGTGATGGAGCTCGTCAACGAGCTGGGCCGAGCACCGGAGGATCCCGCGGCACGCTTCGCCGCCGAGACGGCCGTCACCCTGATCCAGCCGTACGCGCCGCATATTGCGGAGGAGCTGTGGTCACGGCTAGGCCACGAGCGGCTGTGGGAGCAGCCCTGGCCGGCGGCCGATCCGGCGCTGCTCGAGCGGGATACGTTCGAGCTCGTGATCCAGGTGAACGGGCGTGTCCGCGATCGAGTCCAGGTTTCCGCCGATGCGTCCGAGGAGGAGCTCGTCGCGCAGGCGAAGGCCTCGGCGCGCGTTCAGGAGTTCCTGGACGGCAAGGAGATCCGGAAGGAGATCGTCGTCCCCGGCAAGCTCGTGAACCTCGTGGTCGGCTAACGGATGCCGGTGTCGATCTGGAAGTTGACTGTCTTGAAGCGACCCTTCGCCACGGTCACGCGCGAGGGCTGAGGCACCTTCTCGAAAGCGGGCCGGTTCGTGCGCACCGAATAGGGACCGGGCCTGAGGGCGATCCGGTACCGGCCCTTCTGGTTGGTCGTGGTGCGGGCGACGACCTTGCCCGACCTGGAGAAGACGAGCTTCACGCCTCGGGCCGGCTCTTCGCACGGCTTGCCCTCATAACAGACCGGCATTGTCGGACCGCGCATGACTTTCCCGCTGAGGCCGCTCGCGGTTCCGCCACCGGCGGCCGAGCCGCAGCCGAGCACGAGCGTCGCGAGGACTGCGAGGCCGAGTGTCTTTCTCATCCGGTCTCCCCGAGCAGCCGGTGGTCGGCCCGCCGCCGCCGTGTGCGCTCTGCGAGCAGCGCGAGTGCCGCGAGGATCGCGAACGGCCCGACTACGACGAGGAAATAAAGCACTGCAATAGCTTCCTTACCCAGAATGTCGCCCGCGTCACCCCAGAAGCGGTCGAAACGGCCCGGCTCGGTCTGCTGGGCCGCTGCTTCCTTCGTCGTCAGCAGGAGCGAGATCTTCGCGTAGGTCGCCTCGCGGACGATGTTCGAGCGGGTCTGGGTGAGGCGTTTCAGTGTCCGCTTGGCCTGGTCGAGACGCGCCTGCTCGGCCGGAGTGCGGATGCTCTTGGCCTCGAGCTCGGCGATGATCCTCCGTTGCGCGGCGATCCGGGCCTCGGTGCGGTCGAGCGGCGCCTGGAGATCGTCGATCGAGATCCGCTGCGAGACGATCGTCCCCAGGTCAGTGAACCTGGCGATTGCCTCCTGCACGTTCTGGACGGGCACGCGCAGGTCGAGGCTCGAGTCGCCGGTTTCACTGCCGGTCGCATAGTTGGCGGCAGCGACATAGCCGCCGAGCCGACGCGTGTGCCGAACCGCGGCCTGGGTCGAGGCGGAAAGGTCCTTGACCCGTAGGTTCATGGCGACGGCATACTGCTGAAGCCGCGAGCCGGGATCGAGAACAGGCTGTTTGCCGAGGACGGCATCCAGGCGAGTGCGCTTGGCTTGCGGGGCCAACTCGGGTTCGTCCGTTGCTGCCCCTCCTTCCCTCGCCTCGGGTGGGGCCGCGAAGTTGCCAACTTGGTCGCCGCTGCCAGGTCGGGAGTCCTTCAGTCCGCCGATCACGGCGGCGCCGAGGCCGACGGCGAGCGTGAGCGCAATCGCCGCTGACAGCGCCGGCCGTAGTCGCAGAGCGGCCCGCGGTTGAGCTTTCGGCAGCGAATGGACGAGCCCCCGGAGCCTCTCCGGTGCGGGCGGTGCAGTCTCGCGCAGCTCGCGCATGACGTTTTCGAACCTATCCTCGGACATCGCTTGCCATCCTCTCCTCGAGCTTCTGCAGTGCCCTGCTCAGTCGTGTCGAGACCGCCGTCGGCCTGATTCCCAGGACCCGGGCGGCCGTTTCTCCGTCCAGCTCCAGGACGACGCGTAGGACGACGACCTCTCGCTCGCCTGCGGAAAGGCTCCTCACCGCGGCGTCCAGCGCGGGGGAGAGGCCGTCGCCGAAGACCGGCTCGTCCGTCTCGGGGATCTCCCGCGCGTAGGAATCATCGCGCCGCCGCCGCCGCTGCTCGGCCCGGAAGTGGTCGAGCGCGGTCGAGCGGGCAAGTTGGCAGAGCCATGTGCGGGCCGAAGCGCGCCGGGAGTCGAAGCGCCGCCAGCGGCGAAGCGCCCGCTCGAACGTCTCGGCGGCGAGGTCTTCTGCGAGGTGTGGGATTCCGGTCATGTAGAGCAGGTAGCGGTAGACGTCGTCGAGGTGCGCCTCGGCCACGTCGGCGAAGCTCCGCTCGTCGCGGAGGCCTCGCCTACTGGTTGGCCATGGGGTTGGCACCGCGCTCACGTACCTCCTATACGCCGCTGAGAGCCCTAGCGTCACATCTTTCGCCTCTCGCTTCCCTGACCGGCGTCCCGCTCCCGCCGGGCGAAGCCCGGCTCCGCGGGACGCCTCGCGCCGCTGAGCGCCTTCCAGCGAGCGGGCCGTGTGGCCTAACACTGTCCCACTCGCCTACAGGCGCTCAGCGACACGTCAGGAAACCGAGAGCCCGCCTCACTGACCGCTGAGCGCCTCGAGCGGGGGCCTGGTACGCACTTGACACTGAGCTGTGACCCACACGTCACAGCTCTGGAGGCAGGGTGGAAGAGGTGCTGGACTCCCTCCCCCCGGCGCGCCGGCGGCTCGCCGCCGGCGCGCTACTTCTCGCGCTCGTGCTCCTGCTTGGAGGGCGCCATCTCCTCCACTCCGGGACCGCGGCGAATGAGACTTCCGCGGCGGCGCCCGCGGTGCCGATTCGAGCGGAGGAGGGGCCAAAGCTCGTGGTCCACGTGGTGGGAGCCGTCCACCGCCCGGGCCTGTACCGCCTTGCGCACGGGTCACGCGTCGCCGATGCGGTCACGCGCGCGGGCGGGCCGGCTCGCCGCGCCGACCTCTCGTTGGTGAACCTCGCGGCGCCGCTTGCGGATGGGCTCCAGGTCGTCGTCCCGTTGAAGCCTGCGGCCGGCGCTCCATCTGGCGCCGGCGCGGCGGCCGAAGGGCCTGTGCACCTGAACGTCGCAACTCTGGAGCAACTCGACTCGCTGCCGGGCGTGGGGCCGGTCACCGCCCAGAAGATTCTCGACCACCGCGAGAAGCACGGCGCATTCACCTCGCTGGACGAGCTCGACGCGATCCCGGGTATCGGGGCAGCGCGCATCGAGCAGCTCCGCGACGTCGCCGCGCCGTGAGCCTCCTTCGCGCGAGGCCTCATTTGCTCGCGTGTTGCCTCTGCGTCGGGCTGGCCGCGGCCAATGGTGCCCGCGCCACGTCGGTCCTTCTCGCCTGCGCCGCGATCGGCCTGGCGCTCGGCTCGGTGATCGCTGCTCCGGCCGCTCGCCTTCCCTTGATCGCAGTCGCCCTAGTGATCGCCGGGTGGTGGTGGGGCAGCGCGCGACTCGATGCTCTCGACCAGAGTGCCCTACTTCCCCGAGTTGGGACCGCCGGGCGCATGGTCGTCGCCGTAACCGGGCCGGCACGGCGGTCGCGATACGACCTACGGGTGCCGGCTCAGGCTCGCCGGTTCCGTGATTTTGCGATTCGCGAGCCTGTGCTCCTACGACTCCCTCCGGGCCGCTCGCCGCCGCAGGGTGCGCTGCTCGAGCTCACCGGCGAGATCCGGGCTCCACGCGGGTCCGAGGACGGCTTCGACGAGCGCACCTGGCTCCGGCGCCACGGAGTCCACGTTGTCGTCGTGGCGTCGCGCTGGCGTGTCGCCGGCCACCGGGAAGGAATCGCCGGATTCGCAGACCGGATCCGCGCGCGCCTTGCGCGCTCGATGGCGCCCGGCGTCCGCGGCGAGCGGCGGGCGGTGATCGCCGGGATCGTGCTCGGCGAAGACGAGGGCCTGTCCGAGGAGCTGCGCGCTCGCTTTCGGGCATCGGGCCTGTACCACCTCCTGGCCGTCTCCGGTCAGAACGTCATGTTCATCGCGGGCGGCGCGATTGCCTTGGCATGGCTCGTCGGCCTCTCCCGGCTGGTGGGTGAAATCGGGGCGCTGGCGGCGATCGGGGGCTACGTGCTCGCGGTTGGCTGGCAGCCGTCGGTCGTCCGTGCAGGAGTCGCGGGTTCGCTCGCCTCGCTGGCCTGGCTCGCCGCGAGGCCGCAGGACCGCTGGTACTTCCTCCTCGTCGGAGCGGCGATCCTGCTTGCCTGGAACCCGTACTCACTCCTCGACGCGGGCTTCCAGCTCTCGTTCGCGGCCGTGGCCGCGATCTTCGTCGCCGTCCCGCGGATGCAACGCGGTCTCGCTGGGTACCCGGTGCCTCGCTCGCTCGCGGAGATCGTCGCCGTCTCGGGAGCATGCGGCATTGCGACTGCGCCCATCCTGATCACGCAGTTCGGGTCCGTCCCGCTCTATTCGATTCCCGCGAACGCGCTCGCCGCGCCCGTGGTCGCGCCCCTCCTGGGGCTGTCCCTCGTGACGGCCATGATCGCTCCGGTCCTGCCTCCGGTGGCGGCGGCTCTCGCCTGGGCGAACGGCTGGCTCGCCGCTTATCTCGCCGGCTGCGCGCGACTGATCGGCGGCCTTCCCTACGCCTCCGCCTCGGCTCGCACGGCGCTGGCGGTGATCGGGGTCGGCTTCGTCATGGCGCTTCGTCGTCTCGCGACTTCGCCCGCCGCGGGCGCCACGCCTGGCGGTGCTCCTCCTGCTCGCGGTGCTCATCGCGGGAGGCTGGCGGCTGCGAGGCGGCTCGGACGCGCTGCCTCCACCCCGAGGGACTGCGGATCACGTTCCTCGACGTCGGGCAGGGAGATGGAGCGCTGCTGCAGGTGCCAGAGGGCGCGGTGCTCGTCGACGAAGGAGTGCCTGAAGCAGATGTCGCGGGGCAGCTTCGTAGCCTTGGCCTGACCAGCCTGTCCATGGTCGTGCTCACCCATCCTCAGCGAGACCACGTCGGCGGAGCGGCGGAGGTTCTCGAGCGCCTGCGCGTGGGCGCGGTGCTCGATCCCGCCATCCCCAGCGAGAGCGCCGAGGAGCGGGCGGCGCTTGCGGCTGCGCGCCGGCGCCGCGTCCGCGTGGTCGTCGCTCGGGCGGGAGAGGGATTCCGCATCGGCCGGCTGCGCCTCCGCGTGCTCTGGCCCGAAGGCCCGGGCTCGCCGGGAGACGACCCGAACAACCACGCGACCGTGCTGCTCGCCTCGTACGGAGAGATCGATGCGCTACTCACCGCCGACGCCGAGTCCGGTGTCACGGGCCGCCTCCACGTCCCTCCGGTCGAGATCCTGAAGGTCGCCCATCACGGCTCGGACGACCCCGGTCTACCGGGGCTCCTCGAGCAGATCCAACCTCGGGTGGCGGTGATCTCGGTGGGCGCAGACAACGACTACGGGCATCCGACCGCGTCGACGATCGCGTCGCTCGCCGAGGTGCCAGGGCTCGCCGTCTATCGCACCGATCGGGACGGTCGCGTGGTCGTCGAGTCGGACGGCGAGGCGATGACGGTTCGGACCGAGCGCTGACTATGCTTGGCCACGATGTCTTCCGAGCCGTTGCTGCCCGTTTATCTCTTTACGGGAAGCGATCGGCCGAAGCACCTGCGCGCGCTCCGCCGCCTCCGCTTGCGCTTCGACGCGGAGGCCGTTGAGCAGTTGTCGGCGGACACAGCGAGCGGCGCCGACGCGGTCGCGGCCTGCAATGCCCTGGGGCTCTTCGGAGGAGCCGGCGGTGGCAGGCTCGTGGTCGTCCACGGCGTCGAGACCTGGAAGAAGGACGATGTCGAGGCGGTTGCCGGCTACCTGGGCGATCCGGTCGAGGGCGCCGTGCTCGCCCTGGTCGCGGAAGAGGCCCTTCGCGGCTCGACGCTTCCCGCCCTCTGCGAGAAGAAGGGGCGCGTCCTCAGCTACGACGTGCCCAAGCCGAACAACCTGCACACGTGGGCTCGTGCCGAGCTCAAGCGCCTGGGCGTCTCGGCCGACGCAGACGCCGCGAGGGCGCTCGTCGAGCTCGTCGGGGACGACACGATCGCGCTCTCGAGCGAGCTCGAGAAGCTCGCATCCTGGGCCGGCGATGACCCGGTCGGGCGCCGCGAGGTCGAGGAGCTAGCCACGCCTGGGAGAGAGGCGGCCGCGTGGGCGCTGACGGATGCGTGGGGCGCCCGCGACCTTCCGACCCTGCTCGAGGCCTACGAGCTCGCGCTCGAGAAGAAGGACGCCTTCCTGCTGGCGGTAGGGCTCGCCTCGCACGTCGGGAAGGTTCGCGCCGCCCAGGCGCTCGCGGAGGAAGGGTTGGGCGCCCGCGAGGTCGCGAGCCGGCTGAAGATAAAGGACTTCCCTGCGCGAAAGGCGTTGCAGCACGCAGAGCGCTACTCGCGGGCCGAGCTCGACTCCGCGCTCGTCCGCCTCGCCGAGCTCGACGCGGCGATCAAAGGCGGCTCTCGGCTCTCGGCCGAGCTCGAGCTTCTTCGCGCACTGATCGACGTGACGAGGCCGGCCGAGCAGGCTGTTCCCGCGCGCGCCGGCTAAGAACTACGAGCGACGAGCCGCGCGGCCTGCGCCTTTTTTCGCGCGGCCGTGTTCTTGTGCAGCGAGCCATTCGCCGCCGCTCGGTCGATCCACCGCTGCAGCGCGGTGTGCTCGGCAGCGATCTGCTTCTTGTCCCCGGCCGCCACGGCTGCCTCGAGCCGCCGGGTCATCGTCTTGACCGTCGAGCGAAAGCGGAGGTTCTCTCCGCGGTCGACGGCGGACGTCCGGACTCGCTTTTTCTGTTGTCTGATGTTGGGCATCGAAGGAAACGCCCGCAAGAAGCGGGCGCGGCGATGGTACCAGAGCCCACCGCCACACAATCGTCACGTTCCGGGCACACACTCGCGCGAATTTCAGCGATACGCTCGAGGCGGGGAGGAGGTCGGCTGTACCTAAATTGAGGCGCGGTTCGGGCGGACGCGCCGCGACCTCGACGGACGCCGTTCCTATACTCGCCGACGTGGAGAAGCGGGCTCCGGGCCGGCGACTCGCCCGGTCGACGGCGATCTTCTCGCTTGCAACCGGGCTGTCCCGCATCCTCGGTCTCGTCCGCGAGATCGTCGCGGCGTACTACTTCGGCGCCGCCGGCAAGATCAACGCGTTCACGGTCGCCTTCCAGGTGCCGAACCTCCTCCGCTCGCTCGTTGCCGACGCCGCGCTCTCCTCCGCGTTCGTTCCGGTCTTCAGCGAGTTGCTCGAGAAGGGGGAACGCAAGCGCGCCTGGCGTGTGGCATCGACCCTCTTCTGGCTGATGCTGCTCGGGCTCGGGGCGCTGACGGCTCTCTTCATCGTGCTGGCTCCACTCGTGATCGCGCCCTTCGGCAACCCGGGAGGCGACGAGGCGCTGGCGATCGGGCTCTCGCGGGTCCTCTTCCCGATCGTCGTCCTGCTCGGGCTCTCGGGGATCATCGTCGGAATCCTCAACAGCTACGAGGAGTTCACGGTGCCTGCGCTGACGCCCGTGTTCTGGAACCTCGCGATCATCGCGGGGCTCGTCCTCGGCGTGCCGCGCGCGGAGTCGATCGACGCAAAGCTCTACGTCTACGCCTTCTCGATCGTCATCGGGACCGTGATCCAGGTGCTCCTCCCGCTGCCCTGGCTGCGCGGGCTCGACGATCGGCTTCGGCTCGCCGTGGACTGGCGCGATCCGGCCGTGCGGCGCGTGTTCGTGCTGATGGTGCCCGTGACGATCGGTCTCGGCCTCATCAACTTCAACCTCGTCGTCAACACGCTCTTCGCCTCGCGCTTCATCGATCCGGAGCTCGCGCCCCGCGCGATCGACGCTGCGTTCCGGATCTACATGCTCCCGCAGGGGATTTTCTCGGTCGCCGTGGCGACGGTTCTCTTCCCTCGCCTGTCGCGCCTCGCGACGCGCGAGGACATGGACGCCTTCCGGCACACCGTCGCACTCGGCCTGCGCCAGATCGCCTTCATGCTCGTGCCGGCGAGCGTCTTCAGCGCCATCCTCGCAACGCCGATCACGCGCATCATCTACGAGCGCGGGGCCTGGGGGCCAGAGGAGACAGCGGTCACCGCGGGCGCGCTCGCCGCCTTCTCGCTCGGGCTGACGTTCAACGGCGCGATGCTGATGCTGAACCGCGCCTTCTTCAGCCTGCAGACCCCGTGGGTTCCCACCGCGATCGCCCTCGGGAACCTCGTCGTCAACACCGTGCTCGCCGCCGCTCTCTACCGATTCGGTACGTGGGGGATACCGCTCGCGACGTCGCTCGCAAACGTTGCCGGGACGGCGGCTCTCCTCGTCGTGTTCCGTCGGCGACTGGGGCGAATCGAATTCGGCGGGACTGCCCGTGCCTTCCTGCGCGTCACGATCGCATCCGTGGCGCTCGCGGCCGTCGCCTATCCGGTCTGGTACGTCCTCGATGATGCTCTGGGTCGATCGCTCGCCGGGCAGCTCGCATCCCTCGGCAGCGCATTCCTCACGGGGTTCGGCGCCTACTTCATTTCCTGCCGTTTGCTGGGAGTTCGCGAGCTCGACGCGTTGCTATCGTTGCTGCGCCGCTCCCGCCGCGGCTAATCGCCTATGGACCAAAACCGGATCCGGAACTTCTCGATCATCGCCCACATCGACCATGGGAAGTCGACGCTGGCCGACCGAATTCTCGAGATGACGAACACGGTGACCGGGCGGGACATGCGCGCGCAGGTGCTCGACTCGATGGAGCTCGAACGCGAGCGCGGCATCACGATCAAGGCGCAGGCCGTCCGCGTGGAATGGAAGGGGCACATCCTGAACCTGATCGACACGCCCGGGCACGTGGACTTCACGTACGAGGTTTCGCGCTCACTCCAGGCGTGTGAGGGTGCCGTGCTCGTGGTCGACGCGGCGCAGGGCGTCGAGGCGCAAACGGTCGCGAATGCCTACCTCGCCATCGAGAACAACCTCGAGTTGCTCCCGCTCGTCAACAAGATCGACCTGCCGCAGGCCGACCCGGATGGTGCCTCGCGCGAGCTCGCGGAGCTCGTCGGCGACGATCCCGAGCGCGTGCTACGCGTCTCCGCCAAGACCGGCGAAGGCGTCGAGGACGTGCTCGACGCGGTCATCGAGCGAATCCCACCGCCTGCCGGCGACCCGAGCGCGCCGTCCCGCGCGCTCGTCTTCGACTCCTCGTACGACCAGTACCGCGGTGTCGTTGCGTTCGTGCGCGTGATCGACGGTGAGTTCCGCGCACGCGAAGAGGTGCGCGCAATGGCGCAGGGCACGCGCTTCGAGACCGAGGAGGTCGGCTTCTTCTCGCCCACGATGAAGGCGGCCGACTCGCTCGGCGTCGGCGAGGTCGGCTACATCGTCACGGGCCTCAAGGACGTGGCGAAGCTGCGGGTCGGCGACACGCTCACGTCGCAGGCGCGGCCTGCCGAGGAGCCGCTTCCGGGCTACAAGGACGTGAAGCCGATGGTCTTCGCGGCGCTCTTCCCGACCGACTCCGACGAGTACCCGCAACTGCGCGACGCACTCGAGCGGCTGAAGCTCAACGACGGGTCGCTCTCGTACGAGCCGGAGACCTCACAGGCGCTCGGCTTCGGCTTTCGTTGCGGCTTTCTCGGCCTGCTGCACATGGAGATCGTGCGCGAGCGGCTCGAGCGTGAGTTCGATCTCGACCTGCTCGTGACCGCTCCGACCGTTGCGTACCAGGTCGAGACGCTTACCGGCGAGCGGCTCGAGGTGCACAACCCGGCCGACATGCCGGCCGAGCGCGAGCGGGTCGAGGAGCCGTACGTGCGCGCCTCGATCGTCGTCCCCAAGGACGGCGTCGGCCAGGTGATGGAGCTCTGCAACGACCGACGGGGTCGCTTCGACCACATGGAGTACCCCTCGACGGAACGCGTGCTCCTCATCTACGAGCTTCCGCTCGCGGAAATCGTCTTCGACTTCTACGACCAGCTGAAGTCACGCACGAAGGGCTACGCGAGCTTCGACTACGACTTCGCCGGGTTTCGCGAGGGCGAGCTCGTCCGCCTCGACGTCCTCGTCGGTGGGGAGCCCGTGGACGCGCTCTCGCTCGTGCTTCATCGCGACGAGGCGTACGGGCGGGGTCGCGCACTCGTCGAGCGGCTTCGCGCGGAGATCCCGCGTCAGATGTTCGACGTCCCGGTGCAGGCGGCGATCGGGTCGCGGGTGATCGCCCGCGAGACGATCAAGGCCAAGCGGAAGGACGTGATCGCGAAGTGCTACGGCGGCGACATCTCGCGAAAGCGGAAGCTCCTCGAGAAGCAGAAAGCGGGCAAGCGGCGGATGAAGCAGGTCGGCGCTGTCGAGGTGCCGCAGGAAGCGTTCCTGGCCGTGCTCAATCTCGACGACGGCAGCAAGAAATGAGGGGCTCCGTCCGCCACCTCTACGTGCACCTGCCCTTCTGCGCCCACCGCTGTGGCTACTGCGATTTCGTGACCGTCGTCGGCCGAGAGGGGCTGCACGGGCGCTACGTCGATGCGCTCCTCGCGGAGCTCGAGCTCGAACGGGAGGCCCTTGCGCAGCCGCTGGAGACGGTCTTCCTCGGGGGCGGGACGCCGACTCTGACCGAGGCCGGCGAGCTTCGGCGGCTGCTGGAAGCGCTGCCGCCCGCGGCCGAGGTGACCGTCGAGGCGAATCCCGAGACGGTGACGCCGGAGCTCGCGAAGCTTCTACGCGAGGCCGGGGTGACTCGCGTCTCACTCGGAGCCCAGACCTTCCGCCTCGAGCTCTTGCGCGTGCTCGAGCGCCAGGCCGGTCCGGACGACGTCCGGCGCGCTTTCTACTATTTGCGTGATGCCAGTTTTGACAACATCTCCATCGACCTATTGCACGGGATTCCCGGCCAGAGCGCCTCCGATCTCGAGGTCGACATCGAAGAAGCCCTCGCGCTCGCGCCGGAGCACGTCTCGTACTACGAGCTGGAGGCAAAGCCGGGCACGCGGTTCACCCACGCTCACGGAGCCGAGCTCGCACGGCAGGCCGAAGCGATGGAGGGCTACTTCGAGCTCGTCATAGAGCGGCTGACCGATTCCGGCTACCGCTGGTACGAGACGGCGAACTTCTGCCTGGCACCCGATCACTCGGGCGGGCGCGACCTGCGCTCTCGTCACAACCTCGCTTACTGGCTTGGTCGGGACTACCTCGGGCTGGGAATCGGCGCCGTCTCGACGCTTGGCGAGGAGCGGCGTCGAAATACGCCGCGCCTGAACGCGTACCTCGTCGCGCTGGAGAACGGCGATTCGCCGGCCAGAGACGTCGAGCTGCTCGACGACCGGGTTCGGGCTCTCGAACGAGTGATGCTCGGCCTGCGCCTGGACACCGGCCTCCCCTTCGCTGATGCGGACGGGTCGCTCGATCATGTGGCACTCGGGCGCCTGGAGAGGCTGGGTCTCGCTAGCCGCCGTCACGGAAACGGTGCGGAGACCCTGGTCCTGACGTCGCGGGGACGGCGTCTCGGTGGTGCCGTCACAGCCGAGCTGCTCGCCTGAGACGCGGGTTCTTCGCCTAAAATTCCTGCAAACGGCATGACTGAGGCACCGAATATCGAGCTGACCGCGCGGCAGCGCGAGATCCTGCGCCGCGTCGTCGAGGAGTACGTCGAGAAGGGGCAGCCCGTGGGCTCGAGGAACCTCGTCGAGCGGGCGGGGATGACCGTTTCCGCCTCGACGGTCCGCGGCGATCTCGCAGAGCTCGAGCGGCACGGCCTGCTCACCCATCCTCACACCTCGGCAGGGCGAGTCCCGACCGAGACCGGCTATCGGTTCTACGCCGACACGTTGCTCGAGCGCCTCGAGCCGCGCCCGAGCCCGTTCCCGCTCGACCTCGCAGCCGCGCGGAGCGAGCTCGAAGCGGCTCTCCAGGAGACGACGGAAACGCTCTCCCAGGCAACCCGGCTGCTCGCCCTCGTCTCTGCACCCGCGCTAGAGACCGCGACAGTCCGGCACGTCGAAGTGCTCGCCCTCCAGCCACAGGTCTTGATGGTCGTGGTCATCACTTCGACAGGCGGCGTCACCAAGCGGGTGTTCGCCCTGGCCGAGCCCGTGGACACGGGTCTCGCGCTCTGGGCAGGGGAGTACCTGAACGAGCGGCTCGCAGGGCTCGAGCTGGGAAGTGCGACCCTGCGCAGGCGGTTCGAGGACCCGAGCCTCGCCCGCTCGGAGCTCGAGATCTTGGAGCTGCTTCGGCCGGCCTTCACCGAGCTGGCGAGCGGCCTCGAGCAGCGGCTCTTCGTCGGGGGCGCGGCGAGCCTGCTGGGAGAGGTGCGGGTGGACGAGCTCGAGGCGTGCCAGAGGCTCCTCGAGACGCTCGAGAAGCGCGCCGCGATTCTCGAGATGCTCGGCGAGACGATCGGCTCCCGGCGGCCCTACGTCCGGGTCGGCGGCGAGCTCGACAACCCAGCGCTTCGCGAGGTCTCTCTCGTCGGCGCCTCCTACGGACTAACGAACCGGACGCTCGGTGCAGTGAGCTTGCTCGGCCCGCTCCGGATGGACTATGAAAAGGCGATCCGGTCGGTGCGAGCTGCCGCCCACGAGCTCTCGCGCTTCGTCGAATCCGTGTACGAGGACAACTAACCCCCCGGCTACCCTTAGGCAATGGCGACGACCGGGCGTGACTACTACGAGATCCTCGGCATCAGCCGGTCGGCGAGCGAAGCCGAGATCAAGCGAGCGTTCCGCAGGCTCGCACGGGAACTACACCCGGACGTCTCGACCGAGCCCGACGCAGAGGAGCGCTTCCGCGAAGCGGTCGCGGCGTACGAGGTGCTCTCGAAGACCGAGACCCGCGGCCTCTACGACCGATTCGGCCATGCCGGTCTCCAGAGTGGCGGCTTCCGGCCGACGGCGTTCGACTTCGGAAACCTCGCCGACATCTTTTCCGCGTTCTTCGGAGAGGACGTCTTCGGCGTCGCCACGCACGCGCGTCGAGGCCGCGGCTCCGACGTCGCTGCTGAGGTCACGCTCGACCTCGAGGAGGCGGCGAGCGGCTTGAAGCGCGAGGTTCCCGTACAGGTCGCGCGCGGCTGCGAGGAGTGTGGAGGAAGCGGGGTTGAGCCTGGCAAGACGGCAGCGACCTGCGATGAATGCGGGGGCTCCGGACGCATCGAGCACGTCTCGCGGACGAGGCTCGGCGAGTTCATTCGCAGCCAAGCTTGCGCGCGCTGCGGCGGGGCGGGGCGCATCGTCGAGCACCCGTGCCTCCGCTGCGAGGGTGCCGGCCGCGTGCTCGAGGAGCGGGCTCTCGAGATCGAGATCCCGGCTGGTATCCACGACGGCCAGCGCATCCGGCTCTCCGGCGAGGGTCACGCCGGCCCGGTCGGGGGCCAGCCGGGAGATCTCTACGTGCTCGTCCGCATCCGGCCCCACGAGCGGCTCGTCCGCGAGGGAGACGACGTTTTCTCGACCGTCGACTTGACGATGACCCAGGCTGCCCTTGGCGCGCGAGTCGGCGTGGCGACGCTCGACGGCGACGTCGAGCTCGAGTTCGAGCCTGGCACTCAGCCGGGAGAGTTGCGCGTCCTGCGCGGGCGCGGGATGCCCGTGCTCCAGGGCTTCGGCCGCGGCGACCATCGCGTGCTGGTCAATGTGGGCGTTCCGCGCCACCTCACGGATGAGCAACGCTCTCTGCTCGGCGAGTTCGAGCGCACCACCACCGAGAAGACCTATCGCTCCGACGAGGGCTTCTTCGAGAAGCTCAAGAGCGCCTTCCGCTGAGCCTCGTCCGCGCGTCGGTCGTCGTGCCCCGCGATCGGGTCGAAGAGGCGACAGCACGCATGCTCGAGCTTCATCCGGAGGGCTTTGCCGAGCAGTCCGGGCGGGAAGAGGTCGAGCTCGTCGCGTACACCGACGAGGCGGGTGCCGGTCGCCTGCGGGAGAGTTTCGGCGACGTACGAATCGAGCTCGTTCCGACGGGCTGGGAGGAGGAATGGAAGCGCTTCCACGAGCCGGTTACGGTCGGGTCACTCTGGATCGGGCCGCCCTGGGCGCCGGCGGAGCCTGGGTTGCTTCAGCTCTGGATCGACCCCGGCCAAGCGTTCGGCACAGGGGCTCATGCGACGACACAGCTGTGTCTCAAGATCCTGCACCTGCTCGAGCCCGGGAGCGTGCTGGACGTGGGCTGTGGCTCAGGAGTACTCGCGCTAGCGGCCTCCAAGCTCGGCTTCGGGCCGGTGATCGCGATCGATTCGGACGAGACGGCGATCGAGGCAACCCTTCGGAACGCCGCGGCGAATCGCGTGGCCCTGGACGCTCGCGGCGTCGACGCCCTCACCGAGCCTCTTCCTGACGCGGAGATCGTGCTTGCGAACATCGACCTGCCGACGCTTGCCGACCTCGCTCCTCCGCGTGGCTGTCGGGAGCTCGTGACGTCGGGGTACTACGAGCCGGATCGTCCCGTGTTTCCGGGCTTCGACCACATTGGCCGAGAAACGCAGGACAGATGGGCGGCCGATCTGTTCGTGCGGGGGTAGCATCCCGCTGCCTTGGCCACGTTCTCGGTTCGCTTCCTCGGCTGCAAGGTTTCGCATGCGGACGCGCACGCGATTCGCGAGGCTCTGCTCCGGGACGGGCACGCCGAGTGCGACGGGGCGGAGATCGCCGTTGTCAACACCTGCTGCGTGACGCATGAGGCGGTGCGCAAGTCACGCCAGGCTGCGACCCGAGCTGCGCGCACGCACAGTCGCGTCTATGTCACGGGTTGTGCCGCGAACCTCGACGAAGACGTGTTTGCGGGGCTCCCCGAGAACGTCAGGGTCGTTTCCCGCCGGAGCGAAGAAACGCCCGAGCTCGTCGCGCGCGACGTCGGCGCGATCGGTTGCGTGCAAGCGGACGCGCGCCTCGACCGGGTGCGCGCGTTCGTTCGCGTGCAGGACGGCTGCAGCTTCTCGTGCAATTTCTGCGTGATCCCGATCGTGCGTGGGCGCTCGCGAAGCCGCAGCGCCGACGCGGTTCTGGACGAGGTACGCCGGCGCGTCGACCAGGGCCACCGCGAGGTCGTGCTCACAGGGATCAATCTGGGCTGCTTTCGGGATCGTGAGCGCGGCTACACGCTCGCCAAACTCGTGCGGGAGGTCGGCGGGACGCCCGGCCTCAGCCGCCTGCGCCTTTCGTCGATCGAGGTGAACCACCTCGGCGAGGAGCTCGTCGAGGCGCTGCGTGAGACTCCGACCGTCTCGCGTCACCTACACGTGCCTCTGCAGTCCGGCGACGACCGGGTACTGAGCGCGATGGGCCGCCGCTACACGACGGCGACCTATCTGCGCCGCATGGAGCCACTCGCCGACTTCAACCTGACGACCGACGTCATCGTCGGCTTCCCGGCGGAGGATGACGGCGCCTTCGAGCAGACCCGGGCGCTTGTCCGCGCCGCCGGGATCACGAAGGTGCACGTCTTCCCGTATTCGCCGCGCCCGGGGACGGCGACGGCGGCTGCGGACACCGTCGCGCCGGCCGAGAAGAAGCGACGCAGCGCGAGGCTCCGCGCTGACTCGGACGAGGCGTGCCTGCGCCGCTGGCGGACGAAGCTCGGCGGCGAGGACGACGTGCTCGTCGACCGTCCGGGTCGCGGCTACGGCGACGACTACTCGCCCTGGCTCCTCGACGGCGACGCCTCAGTCGGCGAGCTCGTGCGCGCCCGCGCGTCTGCAGTTACCGAGGAAGGGATCGTCGGTGTCGTCTGACTGCCTCTTCTGCAAGCTCTACCGTGAAGGTGAACACGTCCGGCGCGCCGACGGCTTCGTCGCGATCGAGGACATCAACCCGCGTGCGGAGACGCACCTCCTGGTCATCCCCGAGCGTCATGTCGAAACGTTTCGCGACATTCGCGAGTTCCCGGCCGACGAGGCGCAGCGAATGCTCGAGTTCGTCGCCGACACGGCGCGGGAAGTGGGGCTCGAGGACTACCGGGTCGTCGTCAACGTCGGCCCCGGCGGCGGCCAGACGATTTTCCACCTTCACTGGCACGTCCTCGGCGGCGAGATGCGAGGCTTGCCCGGATGAGCCTGATCGTGCGGATCGAGGAGGAGCTGACGACGGCGATGCGCGAGCGCGACACGGAGCGGCGAGACGCCCTGCGATTGATCCTGTCGCAGTTGCGCTCGGCCGAGAAGGAGCTCCAGCGCCCGCTCCACGACGACGAGGAGCTGCAGGTCCTGCAGCGTGAGCGGAAGAAGCGGGTCGAGGCGGCCGAGGCGTTCCGGGTGGGGGGACGGGAGGAGCAAGCCGAGAGCGAGGAGCGCGAGCTGGAGGTGCTCGAAGAGTTCATGCCCGAGCCGCTCTCGGAGGAGGAAGTGGAGACGATCATCGACGACGCGATCGCCGAGTGCGGCGCGACGAGCATGCGCGACCTCGGCCGGGTGATGGCCGACGTGATGCCCCAGGTCGCTGGTCGTGCCGACGGGTCGGCGGTGAGCCAACTCGTGCGAGAGAAGCTCGCGTGAGCCGCCTCCCTTAAACCGGTACAGCCAACCTCCTCCCCGATGCGATCGTAACGAGGAAAAGCGGACTTGTGGGTGTCGTCTCTGTGTCGGAAGCGTCACAGTCGGCGGGGTCGGCTGCCGCCCCTACACTGAGGGCCGTGCAGCAGGTGCTTTCTGTCTCGAACGACGTCGCCGCGGAGCTGGCATCGATCGGCGACGGCGTCCTCACCGCGCTCCGCGACCGGCTGCGGTGCACGATTCGGCTGCGCGGGAACCGACTGACGATCGAAGGTGACGACGAGCGCGTGCACGAGGCGCGGGCGGTCGTGGACGAGCTCGTCGAGCTCGTGGAAGGCGGCCACGAGATCGGGCCTTCGACCGTGGACGCCGTGCTCGGCGCACTCGATCAGGTCGACGACGTGCGCGAGGTGTTCGAGGATGTCGTCTGGCGCCACCGCGGCAAGAAGATCGCGCCGAAGACGGTCAACCAGAAGCATTACGTCGACGCGATTCGCGACTGCACGGTCACGTTCGGCATCGGCCCGGCAGGCACCGGCAAGACCTACCTGGCGATGGCCCTTGCGGTCGCTGCTCTGTCCGACCGGCAGGTCGGCCGGATCATCCTGACGAGGCCCGCGGTCGAGGCCGGCGAGCGGCTCGGCTACCTCCCCGGGACGATGCTCGAGAAGATCGACCCCTACCTGCGCCCACTCTTCGACGCGCTCTACGACATGCTCGACGCCGACCGGCTGGCCTCGTACATGGAGAAGGGCATCGTCGAGGTGGCCCCGCTCGCGTTCATGCGCGGGCGCACCCTGAACGATTCGTTCGTCATCCTCGACGAGGCGCAGAACACGAGCCCCGAGCAGATGCAGATGTTTCTCACGCGCCTCGGGTTCGGGTCGAAGGTCGTCGTCACCGGAGATGTCACCCAGGTCGACCTTCCACGGGAGCAGGCCTCCGGCCTCATCCAGGTGCAGGACATCCTCGGCCCGGTCGACGATGTCGCCTTCGTCCGCTTCGGTCACGAGGACGTCGTCCGGCACAAGCTGGTGCAGCGAATCGTCGAGGCCTACCGCATGCATGCGGAGGAGACCGGCACGCAGCGTCGGAAGTGATTACCGTCGAGGTCGCGAATCGGAGCGGGGCGGAGGTCGACGAGGAGGCCGCCGCCGAGTTGGCCCGCCGCGTGCTCGCAGCCGAGGGGATCGAGGACGGCGATCTCGGCCTCGTCTTCGTCGCACCCGACGAGATGCGCGGGCTGAAACGCGACCACCTGGGCGAGGACGAGGTAACCGACGTGCTCTCCTTTCCGATCGACGGGCGCGAGGATCTGCCCGCGGGCGTTCCGCGCCAGCTCGGCGACGCGGTCCTCTGCCCCCAAGTCGTGGGCGATGCCTGGCGGGCGCCGCTCGTGCACGGGCTCCTGCACCTCCTCGGCTACGACCACGGCGTGGAGATGGAAGGCCGCGAAGCGGAGCTCGCCTCGTGAGCACATCCCGGCGGCGCGGGCCTTCGCTGCTCGAGAGCTTCAACTTCGCGTTCGAGGGCGTGATTCACGTCCTGCGCACCCAGCGGAACCTGCGCATCCACTTCGGGATCGCCACTGCCGTTCTGGTCACGGCTGTGGCGGTCGGCGTGGCGCGGCTCGAGCTGATGGCGCTTCTGATCGCGATCTCGTTCGTCCTCATCGCCGAGATGCTCAACTCGGCCCTCGAGGCGGGCATCGACGTCGCCACGACCTCGTTCGACCCACTGGCCAAGCTCGCGAAGGACATTGCCGCAGGAGCGGTTCTGATCGCGACAGTGAACGCCGTCGCCGTCGGTTACCTCGTGTTCTCGGACAAGATCGTCAACCGCAGCTCGCGTCTGATCGAGCGGTTGGGGAATGCGCCGGCCGAGCTGACACTGATTGCGCTCGTAGTGACAATCATCATCGTGCTGGCGACGAAGGCCTACACGGGCCGCGGGACTCCGCTTCGCGGCGGACTGCCCTCGGGTCACGCAGCAATCGCCTTCGGCGGCTGGATGGCGATCACGAACGTCGTCGGCGACTCCGCCCACTGGTTCCTCGTCTCGTCGCTGACCTTCCTGATGGCACTCCTCGTCGCACAGACGCGCGTCGAGTCGGGCGTCCACTCCTTCCTGGAGGTCAGCTACGGGGCGCTGCTCGGCACGCTCGCCGTCCTCGTCATGTTCCAGGTGTTCTCGTGAGCCGGGAGCTCTATGAGCGGGCAGTCGCCATCGCCGAGCGGGCCTACGCGCCGTACTCGGACTTCCACGTCGGCGCGGCGGTCCGCGCCCGCGACGGCCGGATCTTCGAGGGCGTCAACGTCGAGAACGCGTCGTATCCGCTGGGGATCTGCGCCGAGCGAGCCGCCATCGCCCGTGCGGTCGGAGAAGGCTGCCGGCCCGGAGACCTCGAGGAGATCGCCGTCACCGCGGCGCCCTGCGGCGGGTGTCGCCAGTGGCTCTACGAGTTCCGGCTCGAGCGAGTCACGTTCAAGGATGCTGAAGGTGAGCTCGTCTCCCGAACGCCCGCGGAGCTCCTGCCGGAGACGTTCGAGCTGTGAAGTCCGGCTTCGTCGCCGTCGCGGGGCGCCCGAACGTCGGCAAGTCGAGCCTCGTCAACGCCCTTGCCGGCGGGAAGGTCGCGATCATCTCGGACAAGCCCCAGACGACCCGGCGCCGGATCTCGGGCGTCGTCAACGGGGACGATCACCAGCTCGTGCTCGTCGACCTGCCCGGCTTTCAGCGGCCGCTCGATGCGATGACCGAGCGCATGCAGCGAACCGTCGACCACGCATTCGAGGACGTGGACGCGGTTGTTTTTGTCCTCTCCGCGCGCGAGCGGATCGGCGCCGGAGATCGCTTCATCGCCAAGCGCGTCTTCTCGCTCGAAGTGCCCGTCGTGATCGTGGTCAACAAGGTCGACAACCTCAAGGGCGGCCATATCGCAACGCAGATGGACACCGCGTCGAAGCTCGGCGACTTCCACGCGCTGCACCCGGTGAGCGCGAAGACGGGTGACGGGATCGACGCCCTGCGTGAGGAGCTCGTCGGGCTGCTCCCCGAAGGGCCCGCGTACTTTCCGCTCGACCAGCGAAGCGATCTCTCGCTCGAGACGCAGATCGCGGAGCTCGTGCGGGAGAAGGCTCTCCAGCTCACTCGTGAAGAGCTGCCGCACGCGGTCTCGGTCGAGGTCGAGGAGCTCGGGGAGAAGGTCGTGCGCGCGCTCGTCTACGTCGAGACCGAATCGCAGAAGCAGATCGTCGTCGGCAAGGGCGGATCGATCGTCAAGGAGATCGGGACACGCGCGCGTCCGGAGATCGAGCAGCTCGTCGGCCACCCGGTCTTCCTGGAGCTGCAGGTGAAGGTGAAGCCGAAGTGGCGCCGCGACGACCGCCTGCTCGAGCGCCTCGGCATCTAGCGTCGTGATCGAGCTCGTCTACGAGACGCATTCGATGACGACCGATAACGAGGAAGGGGTTGCTACCGGCTGGCTGCCGGGCCGTCTTTCCGAAACAGGTCGCGGGTTCGCCCGTGCGCTCGGCGAGCGCCGGCGAGACGACGGGCTCGCAGTCGTCTTCACCTCCGACCTGGCACGTGCGGTCGAAACCGCCGAGATCGCCTTCGGAGAGTCGGACATCCCCGTGCGCGAGGACTGGCGGTTGCGCGAGTGCAACTACGGCGAGCTGAACGGAAGGCCCGTGTCCGAGATCGACGTCGAGCGGCTCCGCCGGATCGACGAGGCCTTCCCGGGTGGAGAGAGCTATCGCGAGGTGGTCGGCCGCACTCGGAGCTTCCTCGACGACCTCTCACCAGAGTTCGATGATTCCCGGGTCCTGCTGATCGCGCACTCGGCGAACCGCTGGGCGATCGAGCATCTGCTCCTCGGCGTCCCCCTCGAGGATCTCGTCGCTGCGCCGTTCGAGTGGCAGGAGGGCTGGGAGTACCGCCTTCACTAGGTCCAGACGCCGAGGATCGCGCCCATGACCGCGAGCGAGACGAACTGGTAGCCGGCGTTGATCACCCAGAGAACGCGCGGGCGGCCGCCGAAATACGTGACCACGGCCAGCAGGCCGGCAACGAAGCCAAGCCAGACGAGCATCCCGACGAGCGCGCCGTTCCAGAGGTCGTCCACCTCGGCCCAGCGCTCGACCCTGGCGAGGGCGTACGAGCTGAGCACCGCCGCGATTACCGAAAGGACGTAGCCCCGTCCCATGCCGCCGCGCTCTTCCTCGTCGCGGCCGACCGCGCGCATCCAGGGCCGGGCAAAGAGCGCCGGCGAGTACCAGAGGGCGCCCAGCGCCATCGGGACGAGCGCGGCGATGATGACGGCCACGTAGTTGATTTCGACGTCCTGCATTTGCATCACCTCCGGGGTCGAGTGGGAGGAAACTACGCCAGGGCTACACTCCTCGCATGGCCAAGGCGCCTGCGCTTCCAACCGGCTTCGAGCTTCCGCTCGAGCCTCGGCTGCCGCGGATCGGCTCGGTCGACGCCGTCGCGGTCGAGGAGCGGGCGGCCACGCTCGCCAAGCGCTCGATCAAGCGCGAGGCGAAGGTGTTCGCGCTCGACCTCGCCGTCCGGATGATGGACCTGACGACGCTCGAGGGAGCAGACACGCCGGGCAAGGTCGCGGCTCTCACCTCGAAGGCCATCCGGCCCGATCCGGCCGACATGAGCGTGCCCTCGGTTGCCGCGATCTGCGTCTATCCGAATCTCGTTCCGACCGCGGTCGAGCGGACACGGGGCACGAGCGTCAAGGTGGCCTCGGTGGCGACCGCTTTCCCCTCGGGGCAGACGCCGACGAACGTCAAGGTCGCCGAGGTCCGCGAGGTGGTCGAGATGGGCGCGGACGAGGTCGACATGGTGATCGATCGGGGCGCTTTCCTCTCCGGTCGTTACGCAAAGGTCTATGACGAGATCGTCCAGGTGAAGGAGGCAGCCGGCGAAGCGCACCTGAAGGTGATCCTCGAGACCGGCGAGCTCGGCACCTACGACAACGTGCGTCGCGCGAGCCTGTTGGCGATGGCCGCGGGTGCCGACTTCATCAAGACCTCGACGGGGAAGCTTCCGTCGGCGGCGACCCTGCCCGTCACGCTCGTCATGCTCGAGGCGATCCGCGACGTCCACGAGGAAACCGGCCGTCGGGTCGGCATGAAACCTGCCGGTGGGATCAGGCAGTCCAAGCAAGCGATCCAGTATCTCGTCCAGCTGCACGAGACCCTTGGCCCCGAGTGGCTGACGCCCGATCTCTACCGGCTCGGCGCTTCGACGCTCCTGAACGACGTGCTCATGCAGATCCGAAAGGAGAAGACGGGCCGCTACCAGAGCCCGGACTACTTCACCGTTGACTGATCTTTCACACAACTTCCACACAGCCGCGCGAATCGAATGGCTAGCGTCAAGCCCCACCCTCAATGGGTGGGGGGTGGGCGGTGGGGACCGCCCGGGGAGGCCTGCGGTGAGCGAGCTCGAGCGCAAGCAGGATCGCGCGCCCGTCCCGTCTTCCTGGGACTACGCGCCGGCGCCGGAGGCGCGCGACCTCGTCCAGCTTCGTGAGCGGTACGGCCTCTTCGTCGGCGGCGAATGGCTCGAGCCGCGCGAGACCTACACGACGATCGACCCTTCCAGCGAGGAGGCGCTCGCCGAGGTCGGGCAGGCCAGCGCCGAGGAGGTCGACCTCGCCGTCGGCGCCGCGCGCGAGGCGTTCGAGAACGGCTGGTCGGACATCTCGCCCGCCGAACGCGCCAAGTACCTCTTCCGGATCGCGCGCATCCTTCAGGAGCGCTCACGGGAGTTCGCCGTCCTCGAGTCGCTGAACGGCGGCAAGCCAATCCGGGAGTCGCGCGACGTCGACCTGCCGCTTTCGGCCGCGCACTTCTTCTACTACGCGGGGTGGGCGGACAAGCTCGAGTACGCCTTCCCGAATCGGAAGCCTCGCCCGATCGGCGTTGCCGGCCAGATCGTCCCCTGGAACTTCCCCTTACTCATGCTCTCGTGGAAGATCGCGCCCGCGCTCGCGACGGGCAACACGGTTGTCTTGAAGCCGGCCGAGACGACGCCGCTCTCGGCGCTGCTCTTCGCTGACGTGCTCCGTCAGGCCGAGCTTCCGCCGGGCGTCGTCAACATCGTCACCGGCGACGGCCGCACGGGAGGAGCGCTCGTCAAGCACCCCGGCGTGGACAAGATCGCGTTCACAGGCTCGACCGAAGTCGGCAAGTCGATCCAGCGGGAGCTCGCCGGCACGGACAAGCGGCTGACGCTCGAGCTGGGCGGGAAGGCCGCGAACGTGATCTTCGACGACGCCGCGCTCGACCAGGCTGTCGAGGGGATCATCAACGGGATCTATTTCAACCAGGGTCACGTCTGCTGCGCAGGCTCGCGGCTGCTCGTCCAGGAATCGATCTACGAGCCGCTGGTCGGAAAGCTGAAGCGGCGGCTCGCGACGCTGCGCGTAGGTGACCCGCTCGACAAGAACACCGACGTCGGCGCGATCAACTCGCGCCAGCAGCTGGAGAAGATCGAGGAGCTCGTCGCTGCGGGCGAGGAGGAGGGCGCGGAGATCTACCAGCCGCCCTGCCAGCTGCCCGAGAAGGGCTACTGGTTCGTGCCGACGGTCTTCACGAACGTCGCGCAGAGCTACCGGATCGCCCAGGAGGAGATCTTCGGCCCGGTCCTCTCGGTTCTCACGTTTCGCACGCCTGACGAGGCCGTCGAGAAGGCGAACAACACGCCGTACGGTCTTGCCGCCGGCGTCTGGACGGAGAAGGGCTCACGGATCCTCGCGATGGCCCAGCAGCTGCGGGCTGGCGTGATCTGGGCGAACACCTACAACCGCTTCGATCCTGCCTCGCCGTTCGGCGGCTACAAGGAGTCCGGCTTCGGCCGCGAGGGCGGACGGCACGGGCTCGAGCCCTACCTGGAGTTCGAATGAGCCGGCTGCCCGTCCGCAAGACCTACAAGCTCTACATCGGAGGCGAGTTCCCCCGCTCCGAGTCGGGTCGCATCTACGAGGCGGAGGGAGCCAACGTCGCGCGCGGATCGAGGAAGGACGTCCGCGACGCCGTTCGGGCTGCCCGTTCCGCGTTCCCGAAGTGGGCCGGGCTCACGCCCTACAACCGGGGCCAGGTCGTCTACCGGATCGCCGAGATGCTCGAGGCTCGCCGGGGCGAGTTTGCGGAGCTCTCGACGGGGCCGGAGGAAGTAGACCGCTCGATCGATCGACTCGTCTGGTACGCGGGCTGGGCCGACAAGCTCGCCCAGGTGCTCGGCTCCTCGAATCCGGTCGCAGGCCCGTACTTCAACTTCACCTTCCCGGAGCCGACGGGCGTCGTCGGCATCGTCTCGCCCGAGAAACCTCCGCTCGAGGGGCTCGTCTCACGGATCGCGCCGGTGATCGTCGGCGGGAACACAGCCGTCGTCCTCGCCTCCGAGGGCTCCCCGCTCGCCGCGGTCGAGCTCGCCGAGGTGCTCGCCACGTCGGACGTGCCGGGCGGCGTCGTCAATCTGCTGACCGGCTACCGAGAGGAGCTCGCGCCCATCCTCGCCGGCCACATGGACGTGAACGCGATCGACCTGGCCGATGCCGATGGGGAGGTCGAGGAGCTCGAGCGTCTCGCCGCAGACAACGTCAAGCGCGTCGTTCGGGGGGCTCCGGATGCCCAGAGCCCCTGGGAAATCGCCGCGTTTCTCGAGTTGAAGACGGTCTGGCACCCGGTCGGCGTCTAGGTATCCGGCCGAACATCTTGCGGTAAATCGCGTAAGCGATATCAGTCGTATCCCCGATTCCCCTCCGGCCGGTTGGCGCGAGGCTTGCTGCACAAAACCAAAGGAGATTGACTCCAATGAAACTTCG
Source organism: uncultured Actinomycetes bacterium (assembly GCA_963827725.1). GTDB lineage: Bacteria > Actinomycetota > Thermoleophilia > Gaiellales > Gaiellaceae > VAXT01. Next base: position 903,659 of record CAWHBM010000001.1, read on the forward strand.
ACGAACACTCATCTCGGTGGTCATCGCCATGACGGCGGCAGCGTTTGCGGCGACGGGCTCGGCGAGTCCAGTCGTAGACGGGCCGACGTTTGGCAAGATCGCTTACACGAACTTCGACGCCCGCGACAAGGGCTTCGACGTCATGATCGCCCGAATCGACGGTAGCGACGCGACGAACATCACGCACGACGGGACCGTCAAGAAGAACGTCGATCCGAATTGGTCGACAAACGGAACGATGGTCGCCTACACGACCTACTACGGGAACGGCGGAGCGGACATCTTCGTCGTCAATGCGAACGGGAAGGGCGCTGTGAACATCACCGGCCCGTCCGTCCGCCCTGGAATCCTCAACATCCATCCGACGTGGGCGCCCGACGGCTCGATCGTCTTCGCGAGCAACCGCGACGGGAACTTCGACCTCTACCGGGTCGGCGGTAGCGCGACCGGCGGTGTCCTGCAGATGACGCGGACGGCAACGCCTGTCCAGAACTACGATCCCGACTACTCGCCCAACGGCGAGATGCTCGCCTTCTCGAGTGTCTCGTTGTCGGTCGCAACCAGCACTACGGCGTCGCTCTTCGTAATGAAGGCGATTCCGGGCGCTCCCGCGATGAAGGTCACGAGGGCCGTGGCAGGCCTCGGCGATCGCGGAGCTGCTTGGTCACCGAACGGGAAGCAGATCGCGTTCTATAGCGATCGAGCCAACAGCAGCGATCTCTACCTCGTCAACTTCGACGGGACCGGCCTGAGGCAGCTGACGACCAACAAAGCCGCGGACAGCGCGCCTTCGTGGTCGCCGGACGGCTTCACGCTGGTGTTCCTGAGCAACCGAAGCGGCCACACCGAGCTCTGGATGACGTCTCTCGTCCCGGGTCTCTCACCAGGTCCACCGGTTGCTTGGCAGGTCACTTTCGACAAGCAGCTGAAGGGTGCCCCTGACTGGCAGCCCTCCTCGCCTGTGACCGATCGCTAGGCGAACTGATACACGGGCTCGACTCTGAGCCATCTCGACCCGAAGGCCCGCCGCGAGGCGGGCCTTCGGCCTTTCCTCGGCGCCGCGTTAGCATGGTCGGTCGATGACCGGCCAGCGGCGCTTGAGCCAGGCAATCTCCGAGGGCGACGGGATCTCTCTGATCGTCCCCGTCTCCGACGCGGAGGCTGCCCGCACGTCCGAGGCGCGTGGCGCCGAGGGAGTCATCGTCGACCGGGAGCTCGCCGGCCTTCGGGAGGCAACGAGCCTGCCCATCCTCTGGCGTGCCGAAGGAACTCCCGCGGAGGCGCGCTCCATCGGAGCCGATGCTTGCCTGGTCGCCGCTGAGGCGATCGACGAGGACGGCGAGCGGATCGAGCGCCGCTACGCAGAGGCACTCGACCTCGGGCTCGACTGCGTCGTCGAGGTGCGCGACCCGGATGAGCTCGAGCAGGCGCTCGAACGACTCGATCCGGAGATCTTCCTGCTCTCGCCGCGAGCCGGGAGTGCCGGCGAGGAAGCGCTCGAGCACGTGCTCGACCTGCTGCCGGACCTGCCGGCCGGGAAGCTTGCGATCGCCGACGTGGAGGTAACGAGCCCGGAGGAGATCGAAGAGCTCGAGCGCGCTGGTGTGGATGCCGTGATCGTCGGCGTCCAGAGCGTCGCTGGCCTGGTTCGTGCCGCCCCGCCCGAGGTCTGAGCGACCCGAGAGCCGGTGGGGAGGCCCGCCGGTTGCGTTCGCCGCCATCCTCGGTCTCGCCGGGGCACTTCGCCTCGTCGGCGTCCAGTACGGCCTTCCGTTTCCGCTCCTGAACCCCGACGAGCGCAACATCGTTCCCCGCGCGTGGTCGATCGTTCACGGCGGCGGGCTCGACCCGCACTGGTTCGACTACCCGAGCCTCGTCATGTACCTGCTCGCGCCGTTCCAGGCCTGGCAGGACGAGCCCTCGTATCTCGCCGCGCGGCTGACCATGGTCGTGATCGCGCTGGGCGGAGTCGCGGCTGCGTGGTGGCTCGGGCAGCGTGCCTACGGGCCGCCCGCGGGTCTCGTGGCGGCTGCGGCGACGGCCGTCGCGACGACGCACGTCGCCTACTCCCGAATGTCGGTGACGGACGTCCCCCTGACACTCGGGGTGACTGTCGCGCTTGCTCTGATGATCACGGGGCGGATCGAGCTGGCCGGGGTTGTGGTCGGCCTCGCGGCCAGTGCGAAGTACCCGGGCTTCTTGCTGCTCGCGCCCCTCCTAATCGCCGCATGGGGTGCCTGGCGGCGACTGGCGGTCGCAGGTGGCCTCGCCCTGCTCGCGTTCGCCGCGACGAGCCCGTACTTCTTCGTGCACTTCGGCGAGGCCGTCGGCGATGCGTGGCGTGTGCAGCAGGCGGCGCGCGCGGGCTGGCTCGGGTTCGAGAACGACCACGTGGCGCCGGTCGCCTTTGTCGCTCGCCTCTGGACCGGGTTCGGCCCCGTGCTCGTGATCGCGGCAGCGGGGCTTGTCCTTGCGCTCGTCCGGCGCCGGCGAGCCGACCTTGTCCTCGCTGTCTTCGTCCTCGTCTACTTCGCGAGCCTCCTGAGCGTCCAGGCCCATTTCGACCGCTACGTGCTGCCGCTCGTTCCCGCGCTCGCCGCACTCGCCGGCCGGTTCAAAGCGCTCGCGCCCGTGACCATCCTCATGCTCGTCATCCCGCTGACGTGGTCGGTACGGGACGCGCGCGACCTCACGAGAACAGACCCCCGGATCGCGGCGCACAGCTGGGTCGAACGGAACCTGCCGTCCGGAGCGAAGCTTGCGGTGGATCCGTCGCTGCCGGATTTCACCGGCTTTCGAGTAACCCCGCTCGCACTGCCGAGGCCGGGAGAGGCCACCGATCCGAATCGGGATGTCAGGCGGCTCCGCGACCTCGGCGTCCGCTACGTGGTCGTCACCGGCGCGGTCGAGGACCGAATACTCGCCGCTGCCGGCGACTACCCCCGTGAGACGCGCTTTCTGAACGATCTACGCAGAGAGTCGCGTGTCTACGTAGTGCGTGCAGAGGGCGGTCCTGAGAGCCTTTGGGTCGAGATCTACCGGCTGTAATCTTGTTTGCAATGCGGAAGGCCTTGCTGATGCTTTTCCTGCCGGCTCTGCTCGTCGGCTGCTCCGAGGACAGCTCGGGCCCGTCGGCGGCCGCGCCGCCGAAGCCTCCGTCCTGTCCAGCGGAGTGGAAGGGCGGATGGCAGCGCCTGGCGAACCAGCTCAAGGAGACCGTCTACTGCCCGTCCTGGATGCCGAGCCCGATCGACGGGAAGATCGGCGGCGACTGGGACAACGGCGTCTCGGTCCACCCCGACCGGAGCTTCCTCGTCAGCTTCCTCTGGCACGAGCCGCCGAGCCAGGATGTCCACGTGAACTTCCGCGGCTATCCGGGCCGCACCCGCATACCACGCTGCAACGACGACCGGGTGGTGGCGGGGAGAAGGATCCGACGCACGGTGCCCTGCTTCAGCGATCCGCAGCCGGTGCGCCGGATTCGAGGCATCGACGTCACGCCGTACACGGTGAACCAAGGCGTCGACCAGTGGCACGTGCTCTATCTATGGCGCCGCGCCGGCACGCTGTACACGCTGAGCGGGCACGTCGCCAAGCCGCTTACCTACCGCCAGGTTGTGCGAAATCTCGACCGGGCGATGGCCGGGCTCGTCCCGATCGAACCCAAGGCCTGAGATGCGCCTGACGAGGCGCGAGCTCCTGGCCGGGGGGGCGGCCACGGCGGCCCTCGGCGCAGCGGGAATCTACGAGCTCGTCGACCGGTTCGGCCGCACGCCGAAGCGGCGTTTGCCCCCTGCCGACCAGGCGCCCGAGCAGAACCTTCTGCACGGCCAGCGCGTGATCGAGGACGAGGGGGTCGAAGTCGTCGTCCCTCCCCTCCACCACCAGGTCGTTACCGCCAGGCTGCGCGTCGAGCCGCGCCGTGCGGAGCTTCGAGCCGCGCAGGCCGATCTCGAGGAGGCGCTGCGGGGCCTCGATCGCGAGTTCGAGTCAAGCGCGCTGGGGCTCGGGGTCACGGTTGCCTGGGGGCTGCCGTACTTCCGAAACTATGTGCAGAAGCCGGCCGAACAGCACCTGCCGATCGACCGGCGAGCAACGACAGCTCCCGAACGCCCCGTGCGCGCGGTCATCGACGCGATCCGGTTTCCCAGCGACCCGGACGAGCTCCTGCTAGAGGAGAACGACGTCGCGGTCCTCCTCAGGAGCGACGAGCTGGAGCACGTGACCGAGGGCGCTCGCGCAATCTTCGAAGAGCTGGACGGGATCCTCGAGACGACGAGCATTCGGAAGGGGTTCGCGGGAGGCGGGTTCGACGGTGGCCAGAGCCTGCCCAAGAAGATGGCGGTCGCCGCCGGGGTACCCGGAGCCGATCTCATCCCGGACACCTCCGAGCTCTTCCTCGGGTTCACCTCGACGCAGAAGGCAGGGCTCGGCCCGCTCGGGATCGCGAACTACGAGACGCTTGGGCTCGTCGACCTCGGCCCGCGAGGCTACTTCCGCTCGGGCACGAGCATGCACGTCTCCCACATCTACGAGAACCTCGAGGCCTGGTATCTCAACTTCGATTTCGGAGAACGTGTGACGACAACGTTCAGTCCCGGGCAGAAAGCGGAGCCGGGAACGCAGACCGTTCCGCAGGATCCCGAGGACATCGCCGACTCGGACCAGGTCGCCCGCGACTTCGATCGCTTCGGCGCGATCGGCCACAGCGCCGCGATCCAGACAACGTCTCGGCTGCAGCGCGACGTCGTTGCGGCGGACGGGACGGTCTACGGCAAGGGCACCGCGATCCCTCAACGCGTCGACTTCAACACCCTCGACAACCCGTTCTTCTGGAGCGCGAGCCCGGAGCGCGACGGGCAGCAGGAAGGCCCTGCGGCCGGTGTCCATTTCGTCGTCTTCAACCCGACGAGCGACGACTTCCATCGCAACCGGCTCGCGATGGACGGAGTGCTGCCCGACGGGACGCGCCTCCCTCTCGAGCCAAGCGCCCGCGGCCAGGGCCTGAACTCGGTGCTCCGGACGACGCACCGCCAGAACTTCCTCGTTCCCCCGCGGCAGCGGCGTTCGTTCCCGCTCGTCGAGCTCCTCGGCTAACCGAAGAAGGCTTTGGCCACGCGGTACCAGTCCTCGGGGACGGTCTTCAGCTCGGCCGTTGCCTCGGCCAGCGACACGTCTACGATGCTGTCGCCCTGAAGCGCTGCCATCAGGCCGAAGCGCTTCTCGTGGACGAGGTCGGCGGCCTTCAGGCCATAGCGCGTGGCGAGGACTCGGTCCCGTGCCGTGGGGCTCCCTCCACGCTGGACGTGGCCGAGGACGGTGACCCTCGTCTCGAACCCGGTTCGCTCTTCGATGTCCCGAGCCAACTCGTGGCCGACACCGCCTAGGCGAACGTGCCCGAACTCGTCGGTCGCCACCTCCTGGGCGACCTGTCGGCGCTCGCCCGAGTCGTAGCTCAGCTCGTAGCCCTCGCTGACGACGACGATCGAGAAGTCCTTCCCTCGCTCGTGGCGATGCTGGATCTCGCTGCAGGCCTTCTCGACAGTGATCGGGTGTTCTGGGATCAGGATGACGTCGGCCCCGCCCGCGATGCCGCTCATGACCGCGATCCACCCTGTGTGCCGGCCCATGACCTCGACGACCATCACCCGGTTGTGCGACTCCGCGGTCGTGTGTAGCCGGTCGATCGCCTCGGTGCAGATGGACACGGCCGTATCGAAGCCGAACGTGTAGTCGGTCGCACCGAGGTCGTTGTCGATCGTCTTCGGGACGCCGACTACGGGGAACTGATGCTCCTCGTAGAGCCGCGCGGCAACGCCGAGCGTGTCTTCGCCGCCGATGGCAACGAGCGCGCCGAGGCCTTCGCTCTCGAAGTTGGACAGGACGCCGTCGACGCCCCCGTCGAGCTTGTACGGATTCGTCCGCGACGTGCCGAGGATCGTCCCGCCACGGGGTAGAAGGCCCGAGATCTCTCGCGGCCCGAGCGGCAGGAACACTCCCTCGACGAGCCCGCGCCAACCGGCGCGCACGCCGACGACCTCGTGGCCGTGCTGATGACTACGTCGCGTGACCGCGCGGATGACAGCGTTCAGCCCGGGACAATCTCCGCCGCCCGTCAGCAGTGCGACCCGCTTGCTCATCGCGAAAAGTCTCTCATTCTCGCCAGGGCTATCATGGCCGGGCGCGCCGAAGTGGCGGAATTGGCAGACGCGCTGGACTCAAAATCCAGTGGGGCTTGCGCCCCGTGTGGGTTCGATTCCCACCTTCGGCATCGACGGCAATACGGGTCAGAGTTGAAAGCGCCGTCAAATCTCTCGATACTTGGCTCGTTGCGGGCCGACGCCTCTTCCGGTGGCCGTCGCTCCGCCGTTCGTGCAACCGGGTGACGGAGGAGGAAAGCGTTGGTGAACAAACTCAGATTTCTTCTATTAGTGGCAACGGGCGTCGGTGTGCTCGCGTTCGCAGCCGTGGGCTGCGGAGGCGACGACAACGGCGACAGCGGCGGGGGAGTGACCGCGCTTCCAGCCGCCTCTTGCGGGGATATTCGGTACGAAGGCGAGGGCGAGCCGGACTTGATCATCGCCTCGGACTTCCCGCTGCAGGGCGCGAACCGTCCGCTGACGACCGAGATGGCGGATGCCGTCGAGTTCATCCTCAAGCAACGCGACTGGAAGGCCGGGGACTACAACATCGGCTTCCAGTCCTGCGACGACTCGACCGCCCAGGCGGGCAGCTGGGACTCCGCGAAGTGCTCGTCGAATGCGCGGTCGTATGCCAACAACGACAAGGTCATCGGCGTCATCGGGACGTTCAACTCGGGCTGCGCCAAGCTCGTGATCCCGGTGCTGAACCGGGCGCCCGACGGCCCGCTCGCGATGGTCAGCCCGACGAACACGTATCCGGGCCTGACGCTGAGCGGTCCCGGAACGGAGTCGGGCGAGCCCGACAACTACTACCCGACCGGCGTGCGCAACTACGTGCGCATCGTCTGGAACGACCAGTTCCAGGGTGCCGCGAACGCGCTGCTCGCGGAGGAGCTCGGGCTGAAGAAGGTCTACGTGCTGTCGGACAAGGAGACTTACGGCGACGGTGTCGCAACGCTCTTCTCGCAGTACGCGGAGAAGCTCGGCATCGCCATCGAGCCGGGCAGCCCGCAGGCGTGGGACAAGGATGCGTCGAGCTACGAAGCGATCGCGACCCAGATCAAGGCGACGGGCGCCGACGGCGTCTTCCTCGGCGGCATCATCTGTAACAACGGCGGCAAGCTGATCAAGGACCTGAAGGCAGGCAATCCGGGGATCCAGATCCTTGCGCCGGACGGCTTCACGCCGATCTCGGCGACGATCGAGCTCTCGGGAGAGGCCTCTGAAGGCACGTACATCACCCAGCCGGGCGTCCCCCCGGACCAGCTCGAAGCGGGCGAGGGTCAGCAGTTCGTGACCGACTTCACGGCGGAGCGCGGGAAGGCTCCGAACCCGTACACGGCGTACGCAGCCCAGGCGACCGTGGTCTTGCTCGATGCGATCGAAGCGTCCGACGGTAGCCGTGCCTCCGTCTCGGAGAGTCTGTTCAACCTAGGAGAGTTCACGGACAGCATCCTCGGCGACTTCGAGATCGACGAGAACGGTGACACCACCCTTGGGGTCGTTTCCGTCTACCAGATCAAGGGGCAGAAGGAGACGTTCGTGAAGACGATCACTCCCGAGCTCAGCTTCGTGAAGGGCTAAGCGAGAACGACAGGAGAAACCGCTGGGGGAGGACGGAGGTCCTCCCCCAGCCGTTAACGGAGCATTCATGGCGACTCAGGCGTCAAGGTTGAGGCTCCCGGCGGGCATCCGGCCGAGCCTCTTATCGGTGGTCGGCGTCGTCCTCGTCGTCCTCGTGTTCGTCTGGCTGCTCGTCAACCTGGTGAAGGAGCCTGCGGATTTCTATGCGCTGTTTCTCTTCGGGCTAACGAACGGAGCTATCTACGGTCTTGTGGCGCTCGGCTACTCGCTCGTCTACGGCATTCTCGAGCTGATCAACTTCGCCCACGGCGACGTGTTCATGCTCGGCGGGATGTTCGTCGCGTCGATGACGGCGAGCTGGGGGCTTGCCGGTGAGTCGGGTCTCCTGCTCTTGGGTGCGATCCTGCTCATGCTCGTCATCGTGATGGCCGCCTGCGCGGCGATCAACGCCACGATCGAGCTCGTTGCCTATCGCCGCCTCCGGCACGCCCCGCGGCTCGCGCCGCTGATCACAGCGATCGGGATGTCGTTCATCCTCCAGAACATCGCCCTCGCCAAGTGGGGCGCACGCCCGCGGTCGGTCGACGACATCCTGCCGCGCGGCGACATGTTCACGATCGGCGGGGTCAGCTACACGTGGGACATGTTCATCGTCCTGGCCGTCACCGTGCCCGTGCTGCTTGCGCTGATCTGGCTCGTGCAGCAGACGCGGCAAGGGAAGGCGATGCGCGCGACGGCCCAGGACCGGGATGCCTCGGCCATGATGGGCATCAACGTCAACCGCACGATCTCCTTCACGTTCCTCCTCGCCGGCGCGCTCGCCGGAACGGCAGGTCTCCTCTATGCGCTCTACCACACGAACGTTCGCTTCGACGAGGGCTTTCGCTTGGGCCTCATCGCCTTTACCGCCGCAGTGCTGGGCGGCATCGGGAACCTGCCCGGTGCTGTGCTCGGCGGGCTTCTGATCGGGATGATCGAGTCGTTCAACAACGGGCTCGGTTGGTACACGCCCGGAAGCGACTGGACGCAATCGATCATCTTCAGCGTCCTCATCCTGATCCTCGTCTTCCGTCCCGAGGGGCTGCTCGGAGAGCGAACGCCGGAGGGAGGCTAGTGCCCGACCTTTTCAAGCCCAGGCCGTTCGACCGCGAGGTGTTCCTGAAAGACACGCGGGCGCGAGTCAAGAAGGCGTTGCTCGTCGGCGGGATCGGCTTCTTCGTCATCGCGGTCGTGTCCGGGCCGACGGCCACGCTCGTCCTCGCGCTCCTGCTCGGGCTCGTGCTCTACACACTCGCCTGGGAGCACGTGCCGTTTGGCCGCCTGATCGTCCTGACCGCCGTCATCACGATCGTCTTCCTCTACCCCTTCTATCAACCGGACATGTTCGAGTTGCCGATCTTCGGCAGCTTCCCCACCGTCGACACGGCGGTGACGATGCTCATCTACGTGATGATGGCGCTCGGCCTGAACATCGTGGTCGGGTATGCGGGCCTGCTCGACCTCGGCTACGTGGCCTTCTACGCGATGGGTGCGTACACGGCGGCCTGGTTTGCGTCGCCGCATTTCGGCGAGAGCTTGAGGTTCCACTTCGGCGCCGTCGGCGTCAACGAGAGTGCGGACGGATTTCACGTCTCGATCTGGGTCGTCCTCGCCGTCGCCGCCATCTTCACTGCGGCCATCGGTGTGCTCATCGGACTGCCGACGCTGCGACTGCGTGGCGACTACCTGGCGATCGTCACGCTCGGCTTCGGCGAGATCATGCCCCAGGTCGCCCGCAACGGCGACGACCTCGCGGGCTTCAACCTGACCAACGGCCCGCAGGGGATCAATCCGATCGACCCACCCGGCTTCGGCAAGACCCTAGAGGGCGCCGTCGGGCTGCCGGAGTCGTACCTGGCGCCTGCGAACGCGATCTGGCCGCTCAACGACAACCTTCGGCTCTTCTTTTGGACGGCACTACTCCTCGTGCTCTTCACCGTCTTCTGCTCTGTTCGGCTGCGGGACTCACGGCTCGGCCGCGCCTGGATCGCGATCCGCGAGGACGAGACCGCGGCGGCGGCCATGGGCATTCCGCTGATGAGGACGAAGACGTGGGCCTACGCCGCCGGCGCTTTCTTCGGAGGCATCGCCGGCGCGTACTACGCGACCTTCAAGAGCGGCACGTTTCCCGACGACTTCTTCTTCAACATCTCCGTCTTCATCCTCTGCATGGTCATCCTCGGTGGCATGGGCAACATCGTGGGGGTGATCGTCGGCGGCGGCTTCCTCGCGTACTTGAACCAGGAGGGCCTCGGCAACATCGGCGCCTGGCTCAACAACCACTTCAGTGGTGAGAGCAACTCGGCCGACAAGTGGTTCACGATCTGGGGCTCGAACATCGACGTGCCGCTCTACTCGTCCGGCATCTTCGGCGCCATCCTCGTGCTCGTCATGCTGTTCAGACCGGAGGGTCTGATCCCGAGCTCCCGCCGCAAGGCCGAGTTCAAGGAAGGTGTCGCCGACCAGCCTCTCTACGATGTCCAGCACGAATGACTGCGCTCCTGACAGCAGAGGGCCTGCGCAAGGAATTCGGGGGCCTCGTCGCGGTCAACGACGTCGACTTCACGGTTCCCGAGCACGCGATCGTCAGCCTGATCGGGCCGAACGGCGCGGGCAAGACGACCTTCTTCAACATGCTCACAGGCGTCTACAAGCCCACGGCCGGTCGCATCGACCTCTTGGGCGAGGACGTGACGGGCAAGCCGCCGCATGCGATCACCGAACGGGGAATCGGCCGCACGTTTCAGAACATCCGCCTCTTCCAGGACATGACCGCGCTCGAGAACACGCTCGTCGGCATGCACGCGCGACTGAGCGGTGGCATCGTGCGTAGCGTGCTGCGCACGCCCGGGGTGAAGAGGGAAGAGGCCGACGCCCGTCGACGTGCGCGTGAGCTGCTCGAGTTCTCCGGCATTCGCGGCCGAGACGAGGAGATGGCGCGCAACCTCTCCTACGGCGACCAGCGCCGCCTCGAAGTGGCGCGCGCGCTCGCAACGGAGCCGAAGCTGCTCTTGCTCGACGAGCCGACGGCAGGGATGAACCCGCAGGAGACGGCCGCCTTCACGGACTTCGTCTCGCAGCTTCGGGCGGAGCGCGACCTGACCGTGCTTCTGATCGAGCACGACATGCGTGTCGTGATGGGCGTCTCCGACCGCGTGACGGTGCTCGACTACGGCGAGAAGATCGCCGAGGGAACGCCGAAGGAAGTGCAGGGCGACCCGCGAGTCATCGAGGCGTACCTTGGCACGGCGGCGGTGGCGGAGGGATGAGCACGTCTCCCGCACCCGAGCGCGCGAAGATCCTCGAGCTGGAGGACGTCCACACCTACTACGGCTCGATTCAGGCGCTCAAGGGCATCACGCTCGACGTGCGGGAGGGCGAGATCGTCACGCTGATCGGCGCGAACGGCGCGGGCAAGTCGACGACGCTGCGCTCGATCAACGGCCTCAACCACCCGCGGAAGGGTGCGATCCGCTTCCAGGGGCAGGACATCACCGACGAGGCTCCACACAACGTGGTCAAGATGGGCATCAGCCAGTCGCCCGAGGGCCGTCGCCTGTTCCCGCGGATGACGGTGCTCGAGAACCTGCAGATGGGGGCATTTCAACGGGGCGACCGCGCCGGGTTGCGCGAGGACCTCGACCGCGTCTTCACGCTCTTCCCACGCCTCCAGGAGCGCAAGGGCCAGAAGGCGGGAACGCTCTCCGGAGGAGAGCAGCAGATGTGCGCAATCGGGCGCGCCCTGATGGCACAGCCGAAGCTGCTCATGCTCGACGAGCCGTCGATGGGGCTCGCGCCGATCTTCGTCGAGAAGATCTTCGAGATCATCCGCGAGATCAACGATCAGGGGACGCCGATTCTGCTCGTCGAGCAGAACGCGCTCATGGCTCTCCACACGGCCGATCGCGGCTACGTCATGGAGACCGGCACCATCGTCCTGGCCGACGACGCGAAGGCCCTCAGCGAGAACGAGCAGGTCAAGAAGACCTACCTCGGCGTCGACTAGGCGGCCGCCTAGCTCCCAGTAGGGACAGTCCCTCGGTAGGGACAGTCCCTCGGTAGGCGCTCAGCCGGGCGGGGCTCGAAGCGGGAAGTACGGCGGGGAGAGCAGGTAGCCGATCCGCAGCGGCCGGTCCGCGCGGCCGTGTGCCATGGCGAGGGCCGCGCCGACCCCATGTGTGGGTACGAAGCCGAGCTGCCGGGCGGCGGTGGCGTCACGGCAGCCCGCTACGAGCACGGCGCCGAGTCGCCCGATCGCCGGCTGACAGGCCGACCATTCCGCGAACGGCAGGAGCGGATGGCACGACTGTCCTGCGCGGTACGCGTCGAGAGCGCGGCTGTCCGTAGCGGCCTCTCGCTCGGCCTGTAAGAGCTCCTCCGGGTCGCGCGCGCCGCTCGACCGGAGCGCCTGGAAGAGGGCCCGGTAGGGCTGTTGGATCGGATGGGGAAAGCGCCGCCGGAAGCGGCTGAGGAGGATTGCAGTTCCGCCTTCGACGACGGGGAACGAGTCTCGCCAGAGGCGAAGGGCGAGACCAAGCCCGAGATAGGCGGCGAGGGCGGGGTTCGGCGCCTCCCTCGGAAGGTGCGGCGTGACGTCCGGAATCCCGATGCAGATCGCATCCAACCGCTCTTCGAGCGTCGCAGACTTGTAGTTGACCCCTCGAAGCAGGGCCTCTGCGTGGGCGACCGACGGCGATCCCGCGAAGACAGCAAGCGCTGAGAGCTCGCTGGGCAGTCTCCGGAAGACCCCTCGCCGGACCGCGCCCGGCAGAAGGCCGAACAAGCCGCGTAACGGGAAATTGGCGATCCGGTCGACCGCCTCGCGGTCGTGGGGGTAGCCGTGAAGCACGCCGCCGAGCGCCGGCGTGTTCAGGGTGAGCGAGACACCGAGCAACGGCACTCGCCTCGCCAGGGCCTGCTCGAGCTCGACGGCAAGCTTCCATCCGCCGGACGCGGACGTTTCGAGCAAGGAGTAGGCGTCGGCCGCTCGCAGGGCGGAAGGGTCGCTCGCCGCCAGCAGCGTCGCCGCTCCCCCGTTCAGGACGGTCTCAGCAGCGCTGACCGGGACGACGATGTCCGCCTCGGTGAGAGCGGAGTGAACGAGGAGCGGCCTTCCGGCTTCACCAACCTCCACGAGGTCCGGGCTCTCTGCGTCGTGTACCTCGACGCGGCCGTGGAACCGCCGAGCGAACTCCGGGTGGACGAGCAGCTCGAGCTCTCGGTGCCCGGGCCGCCGGGCAAGCCCACCGGCGACGAGCAGCGTCTGCTTCTCGAGCGGCGCACCGGCGCGGTCGAGCTCGATCATCGTCGCCGCGATCGCAGTGCGGCGTGGGTCAGCCGGCGATCCGGGAATGGGGAGTGCCGGCGGCTCGACGACTACGGTCGCGCGGCCGCCTCGCGGGACGAGCGCTTCGAGCGACTGTCCGGCGAGCGGGAAGCGCAGAGCATCGCGAACGGCCGCGGCGACGTCGGCGATCGGCTCGACCGGCGGCGGCGGTGCGAGAACCACGGCGTCGTCGCCGGCGTCCACCACTGCGAGCCGCGAGCCGTACGGCAGTGGGAGCCGCGCCACCTCGTTACGGGATCGAGCGGTAGAGCCGAAGGAAGGTTCGGCGGAAGCCGCGGGCCGGCCAGAACCTGGAGGCGAGGAGGTTCGTCTCCCGCCAGTCGGTGAGCACGACCGGGTAGCTACGTTCTCGCGCGCCCAGGCGAAGGCCGCCTCCGTGGCGCAAGCCCGGCCCCGGAGCCGCGAGCCTCCGGAAGCGTGGCTGCAAAGCCGAGGAACGCTGCGCGCTCGGGCCGTGCGAGGCAGCTGTGCATGGCCGACTGCTCGGCCGGAACCATGCTCAAGAGCGGCTACCGATGCCTTCCGTCCAGCTCGGCGAGGAACATGCCCGACGTCGGGATCGGAGAGCTTCCTCCAGCGTACTCCTCGCGCGACTCCTGGTCGGTCGGTATCGGGCTGGCCGCCGGCAAAGACCGGCGAAAGGTTCTGGTGGCTTGGCAGCACCACGCCGATTGCGATCACGAGCCGGTCGACATCGTCGCGCCAGCGCGCCCGGCGAATCTCATCGGGCGGGACCGAGATCGATCGAGTTCGTTGGAGCCTCCAGGATCGCCGATGCGTGCTGGGCTCCGAAAGAGAGCCGGAACCAGGCATCGACGAGTGGCTGGTCGGTGGCCGGGACGAGAGCGTAATGGCGGTGCCGGCCTTCTTCGACCCAGCCCGCCGCGGCTGCTGCGTAGAGATCCCGGACGAGCTCGGGCTCGCTTCACGGCGTGCCCGGCGGGCTCGACCCAGACGTTCGGCCCCCAGATCGCGTCGTCGCGCTGCACACCGAGGAGGTATCCGAGGAGGCTCCGTCGCGCGTTGCGACGACGCCTGAGGCCGCCTCGACCTGCCAGACGAGCCTCGACTTCGGCCGGAAAGTCGAAGTTCGCAGAGAGCAGCGGCTCGGCTTCGACGTGCCTCGCAGTGCCGCTCGCCAGAAGGCCGCCGGCTGCATCGACGTGCTCGTCGGAAAACGGCTGAATCTCCACTCCGCGCATGGGGTTCGGACGATACCGTTGGCCCATGCCGAAGACTCTGACCGGCGCCGAGCTCCAGGTCGACGACGCGCCGTCGCGCGACAGCGAGCTCTTCCTCGTCGACGGGAACAACCTCGCCTACCGCGCGTTCTTCGCGCTCCCCGAGGAGCTGGCGACGAGCGAGGGCTTCTCGACGAATGCGCTGCTCGGCTTCACGAACATGCTCTTCAAGCTGCTTGCCGACTACAAGCCGAAGGGCGTCGCCGTCGCCTGGGACACCCGGCCCGTGCACAGAGCGGCTGTCTCCGAGGACTACAAGTCCGAACGCAAGCCGATGCCGGATCTCCTTCGCGAGCAGTTCCCGTACTTCCGGCCGATCGTCGAGGCGTTCGGCTACCGAAACCTCGAGTTCGAAGGCTGGGAGGCGGACGACGTCATCGCGACCCTTGCGACTCAGGCCGACGAGGCCGGCATCAAGACGACCGTCGTTTCGACCGATCGCGACGCGTTCCAGCTCGTCTCGGACAACGTGACGCTGATGATGACCCCGCGCGGGGTCTCGGACGTGCACGTCTACACACCGGAACGTGTCGAGGCGCGCTACGGCATCCGGCCGGACCAGGTTCCGGACTTCATCGGGCTGAAGGGCGACACGTCGGACAACATCCCGGGCATACCGGGAATCGGGGACAAGACCGCGGGAGCGCTGATCGGCCAGTACGGCTCGCTCGAGGATGTCATCGAGCACGCGGAAGAGCTGTCGCCGGCTCGCAGCAAGAACATCACGGAGCACGCCGACCAGGCGCGGCAGTCGAAGGAGCTGGCGACGATGCGGCGGGACCTCGAGCTCGACTGCGACGTGACGCAGCTCGTCCTCGCCCCGCCCGACCGCTCGCAGCTGAAGGAGATGTTCCGGCGCTTCGAGTTCCGCAACCTGCTCGGCCGCGTGGACGAGCTCGACGTCGCCGTGCCGGCTGCGCCGATGGACCTCGAGCGGACCGCCATCCCGTGGCGCGAGGAACTAAGCAACAGTCTGTTGCAAAGTTCGGGGGCGTTGGCCTATGCAAGTGATGGCGAGCGCGTGGCGTTGGCCAACGAAGACGTGGTCGTCGTGTCGCCCTCTTTGGAGCGCACGGACCGGGCGTTCGTCGTCCACGATGCGAAGGCGCAGCGGGTCCAGGCCGAGGACGACACTCTGCTCGCCGCGTATCTGATCGAGCCTTCGCGCCCCGCCTACCCGCTCGACGACCTGTCCGCGGAGTACGGCCTCGAGCTCGAGCCGGAGCCGGCTGCCGAGGAGGAGACCGTCGCGCTCGTCAGGCACGCCGCCGCGACGCTCCGGTTACGGGACTTGCTGGTCGACCGGGTCCGCGAGCGCGACATGGAAGCGCTCTACCGGGAGATCGAGCTTCCGCTCTCACCCGTGCTGGCCGCGATGGAAGAGGCCGGAGTCAAGATCGACGAGTACCGGATGGGAGAGATCACAGCGCGCCTGCGCGAGCGAGTGGAGGAGCTGGAAGCCCGGGCCTACGAGCTCGCAGGTGAGGAGTTCATGATCGGCTCGACCCAGCAGGTCGGCCGAATCCTCTTCGAGAAGCTCGAGCTCACGCCGGGGCGCAAGGGGAAGACCGGCTTCTCGACGGACACGCGCGTTCTCCGGTCGATTCGCGGCGAGCACGAGATCGTGGCAGTGATCGAGGAATGGCGCGAATACTCGAAGCTCCTCAACACTTACCTCGGCCCGCTCCCGAGCATGCTCGGCGAGGACGGCCGCCTGCACACGACGATCAACCAGGCAGTCGCCGCGACGGGCCGGCTCTCGACGACCAACCCGAACCTTCAGGCGATTCCGATCCGCACGGAGCTCGGTCGCGAGATCCGCTCGGCCTTCGTCGCCGAGGCCGGTCACAAGCTGCTCTCGGCCGACTACTCGCAGATCGAGCTGCGGATCCTGGCGCACGTCTCGGGCGAGCCGAAGCTCCGCGAGGCGTTTGCCCGAGGCGAGGACATCCACACGGCGACCGCCGTCGAAGTGCTCGGGGTCGAGCCGGCAGAGCTGACCTCCGGCCAGCGCTCGATCGCGAAGATGATCAACTTCGGAATCGTCTACGGGATCTCGTCGTTCGGGCTCTCCGAGAACCTCGAGATCTCACGGGAGGAGGCGCAGACCTACATCGACGCGTATCTCGCGCGCTTCCCGCACGTCCAGGACTTCATCGCCCGGACGATCGAGGCTTCAGCGCGCGATGGGTACGCGACGAGCCTACTCGGCCGCCGGCGCCCCGTGCCGGAGCTGAAGGCGTCGAACCGGCAGACCCGCTCGCTCGGCGAGCGGCTGGCGGTCAACTTCGTCATGCAGGGCTCGAATGCAGACATCATCAAGGTGGCGATGGTGCGAATCCACGATCGGCTGCGCGAAGAGGGGAGAGGCGCCCGCCTCGTCCTCCAGGTCCACGACGAGCTGCTGGTCGAAGCCCCTGACGCCGAGCTTTCCGCCGTAAAGGACATCATGCGTGAGGAGATGTGCGGCGCATTCGACCTCGACCCGCCTTTGGCCGTCGACATCGGGACGGGCGATGACTGGCATGAGGCCAAGTCATGATCCGGCTGAGGCTGTTCCTCGAGCGCGTCGGGCTGAAGCGGATCCTCGTGGTCACGCTCGTGGTGGTCGCGCTCGCCGCTGCCGGAGCCGTCGGCGCGGTCGTCATGCTCGGAGGGGATAAGAAGGCTTCGACGACCACGACCAGCCAGGACAGCGGCACCAACCTCTTCTACCTGAGAGGGACGGCGCCGAAGGTCACGGTCCAGGGCTGCGTGATGTACATCCGCTTCACGTGGAGGCCGGATTACCACGCCGATCAGTACATCGGCGCACCGGCCAGGATCATGGCCTCCGGAACCGAGATCGAGGGGCCGTACCAGAAGACTTTCACCGCTTCCGGTGTGAGCCTCGACGTGGGGCCGATCACCCTTGGCGGCGGCTACCGGCTCTGGTCGGCGAGAGTCTCGTCGCTGGACGGCGATCCTCCGGGGAACGACACCACGATCCAGGCCGGCCCGCCGTCGACCGTCAAGTGCGACTGACAGCGGTTTTACGCGCCGAAAACGAGTCTTCGGCTCGCGGATATACTCCGCGCGCCATATGACCAACGAAACAGTTGACACGAGCACGGCCACGACGCTCACCGAGGAGAACGTCTGGACGACCGGGCCTGACGGGGAGCAGATCCCGAACTACGAGGCGACTTTCCCCACCATCAACGAGGGCGAGGTCGTCCACGGTCAGGTCGTCCGGGTGGACAAGGACGAGGTGCTCGTCGACATCGGTTACAAGTCGGAAGGAGTCATCCCGGTCGCAGAGCTCTCCATCCGTCGGTCGGTCAATCCGGAGGACGAGGTCAAGCTCGGCGACGAGATCGATGCGCTCGTGCTCACGAAGGAGGACGCCGACGGCCGGCTGATCCTCTCGAAGAAGCGAGCCCGGTTCGAGATCGCCTGGAAGTCGATCGAAGGCGCTGCCGAGAGTGGCGAGCCGGTGAACGGGAAGGTGATTGAGGTCGTCAAGGGCGGTCTCATCCTCGACCTCGGCGTCCGCGGCTTCCTTCCGGCCTCCCTCGTCGACATCCGGCGCGTCCAGGACCTCGACGAGTTCCTCGGTCAGGAGCTTCGCTGCAAGGTGATCGAGCTCAACCGATCGCGCAACAACGTCGTTCTCTCACGACGCGCGGTCCTCGAGGACGAGCGCAAGGAGATGCGCACGGCGATCCTCGACCGGCTCTCGCCCGGCGACGTCGTCGAGGGGCAGATCTCCAACATCGTCGATTTCGGGGCGTTCGTGGACCTCGACGGGATGGACGGCCTGATCCACATCTCCGAGCTCTCCTGGAGCCACGTGAACCACCCTTCCGAGGTGCTCGAGATCGGGCAGGACGTGCAAGTGAAGGTGCTCGACATCGACCGCGATCGCCAGAGGATCTCGCTCGGGCTCAAGCAGACCCAGTCCGACCCGTGGCAGCAGGTCGTCGAGGCCTACAACGAGGAGGACATCGTCCAGGGCAAGGTGACGAAGGTCGTCACGTTCGGCGCCTTCGTCGAGATCATGCCCGGCGTCGAGGGCCTCGTGCACATCTCCGAGCTCGCCCAGCACCACGTCGAGAATCCGCGGGAAATCGTCTCGCAGGGCGACGTGGTGAACGTGAAGATCATCGAGGTGGATGCCGACAGGCGACGGCTGTCGCTCTCGCTCAAGCGCGTCGAGGAGGCCGACGAGGTGCAGCCGCGGGCCGACGGACAGCCGCTGGAGACTCCGCTGCCGCCTCGCCTCGACCTCTCCGAGGAGGTCTTCCCCGAGGACGGCGAGCCGGTGGAAGAGAGAACCGGCGAAGAGGCAACGGACGAGGCCTTGGCCGAGACTCCGGTCGCAGAAACGGACGAGTCCGAGGCTCCGGCTGCCGAAGAGCCGGTTGTCGAGGCAGAGCCCGAGGAGCCGGTCGCGGAGTCGACACCCGATATTCCTGCCGCCGAGCCGGAGGAGCCGTCGGACGCCGAGCCTGACGCGAGCATCGAAGCCGACGCCGTTGATCCGACACACCAGGGCCCCGGCGACTCCGAAGGGCATGCGCCCTACGCGCCGGAAGAGGCTGAGCCCAAGCAGGACTAAGCCGCTCGCGGTCGCAATCACCGGCGGCGTCGGAGCGGGGAAGAGCGAAGCGCTGGTCGCATTCGGCGCGGCACGGTGCCGCCACGATCTCGAGCGACGAGGTCGTGCACGCGCTCTACGGAGACGAAGAGGTCAAGGCTGCGCTCCGGAGAGCGCTTCGGGACGAGCGACCGAGAATCCGTCAGCAAGCTCGTGGTCGCCGACCGCGAGGCGCTGCTCTGGCTCGAGGCCCTGTTGCACCCTCGCGTGCTGGCGCGGACCGAGGCCTGGCGCGACGAGCTCGCACAACTGCCAGAGCCGCCTGCGCTCGTCGTCAACGAGGTGCCGCTTCTCTACGAGGCGGGCGCCGAGGGCCGCTTCGACGCCGTCGTCCTCATCACCGCTCCGCGCGAGCTTCGCGTGGAGCGCGCGGGCGAGCGCGTCGACGAACGGGAGGCGCGCCTGCTCCCCGAGCAGGAGAAGCTCGACCGAGCAGACTTCGCCTACGTCAACGACGGATCGCTCGAGGAGCTCGACGCCTTCGTCGCGGGGGTCGTGCGTACCCTCACCGGGCCATGAGGCGGCTCGCAGCCAGCACGATCCTGATCGTCGCCGTCGCGGCGAGCTTCACCTACCTGCGCGCTGGCGAGCCCGCCTGGTTCCAGCGGCTTCGCTATCCGCTGCACTACGAACAGATCGTTCGAGGGCACGCAGAGAACTACCGGCTAGACCCCGCGCTGTTGGCTGCGGTCATCTACCAGGAGAGCAAGTTCGAGGTCGACGCGAAGTCGGAAGCCGGCGCGATCGGCCTCATGCAGCTCCAGCCGGACACGGCGAGGGGCATCGCAATCCGCACCGGGGGCAGCCGCTTTCGGACGTCAGACCTCTACAACCCGGAGATCAACGTCCGCTACGGGTCGTGGTATCTCCGCCACCTGCTGAACAAGTACGAGGACGAGAAGCTCGCGCTCGCCGCCTACAACGCGGGTCAGAGCAACGTCGACGACTGGCGGGCGGAGGGGACGGGGATCCAGTTCGCCGAGACCCGTGCCTACGTCGACCGAGTCGCGGAGCTGAAGGAGACCTATCGCACTGCTTACGGGCTCTGAGAGGCGGTTTTTGCTCAGAACAGGCCTGGATGTCACAAAGACACTTGACAGACAGCGAAGTGATGTCATAATGACGGCATGGAGATGGCACGGTTTGTCGAGTCGCTCGAGTCCGACCTCGCCGCGGTTGCCGCGGTCGGGGACGACGAGACACGAGCGGCGGCCGAACGAGTCCTGCAGGCGATCCGCGGTTCCGCGGGGCTTCGCCTCCTGGACGCGCTCGGCGAGGCGGCGATGGAGCTCAATGCTCAGTTGCCGTCCGGGCACGTCGAGGTGCGGCTTTCGGGCCAGGACCCGGCGCTCGTGTACGTCGGCGAGGAGGAAGCCCCTCCAGCGCCGCCGGCAGACGACGGACTGACCTCCCGCATCACGCTCCGCCTTCCCGAGGCGCTCAAGGCCTCGATCGAGGCGGCAGCGGCCCGCGAGGGCGTCTCCGTGAACAGCTGGCTCGTGCGCGCGCTCTCGAAGGGCGTCGCCCCGCCAGTCCAGCGATCCGGCAAGAGGCTCCAGGGCTTTGCCCAGGGCTGAGAAGGAGGAGAGTCAGATGACGAAGTTCTACCCATTGCCTTTCGGCCACGCCGAAGTGCGCGTCGACCGCCGTCCGTCGCGGCCACCGCGCCCGAAGAGGTCCCGATGAGGCGCGAGACCTTCGAAACCCCTGGGCCGCTGCGCCTCAGCGTCCGAATTCCGTCCGGCCGAATCGAGCTCGAGGCGGTCGAGGGCACCGAGACCGTCGTCGAGCTCGAGGCCTCGCCCGAGATCGAGGAGGAGGCTCGCATCGAGGTTCGACCGAGGCGCGACGGCCACGAGGTGACCGTCCTCGTCGACCGCGGGATGTTCCGACGCTTCCGCGGTGATGTCAGGGCACGTGTCTCGGCGCCGCCCGGTGCCGAAGTCGAGGTCTCGACGGCCTCGGCCGACGTCGAGGGACGCGGCGATTTCGGAGCGCTGGAAGCGAACACCGCCTCCGGCGACGTCACCTTCGATCAGATCGAAGGAGACGCAGAGGTCAACTCCGCAAGCGGTGACGTGAAGATCTCGCGGGTCACAGGCGGGCTCACCGCCAACACCGCCTCCGGGGACCTGGAAGTCGGGTTCGTAGGAGGGAGCGGAAAGGCGCGCTCAGCCTCGGGCGACGTCTTGATCGAAGAGGCCGATTCGTCGCTCAAGATTCAGACCGCCTCCGGCGACGTGGAGGCCGCCAGTGTCCGCGAGGGTGGCGTCACCCTCCAGACGGCCTCCGGCGACATCACGGTCGGCGTGAAGAAAGGCTCGAAGGCCTGGGTCTACGCGAAGACGATGAGTGGCGAGACGAGCTCCGAGCTCGAGCTGGGCGACTCTCCGCCCGAGGGCGACGGACCACTCGTCGAGATCAGCGCGTCGGCCATGAGCGGCGACATCACCGTCCGTAAGGCTAGGGAGGGTTTGGCGAAACATGGCTGAGCCGCCGGGCCGCGCTGCTCGCCCCGAGGCGGCGTCCTCAGTCGCACCCAGGCTTACTAGCCTGGGCACTCCCTGCGTCCTTGCCTCGGAACGACCATCGCACCCCGGCGACGAGCAACGTTCCGCCAAACCCTCCCAGTGAGTCGCTCCGAGATCCTCCGTCACCGGCCGCTGCGGGCACTGCTCGCGGCGGAGGTGATCTCGACGACGGGCGCGCAGATGACCTGGCTCGCGCTGCCCTGGTTCGTGCTCACCACGACCGGCTCCCCAACGCAGATGACGGTCGTGATGATCGCCGAGCTCGCCGGCTTCGCCATCGCCGGCCTGCCGGCCGGGTCCTTCGTGCAGAGGTTCGGCGCGCGGCGCTCGATGCTCCTCACCGATGCGGCTCGCGCGCCGCTGATGATGCTCGTGCCCGTCCTCCACTGGACCGGCCACCTGTCGCTGCCGTGGCTCGTCGTGGTCGCCCTCTTGCTGGGCGTCCTCGGCGCGCCGTATTTCACCGCCCAGAGGGTGATCCTCCCGGAGCTGATCGGCGAGGACGAGACGACAATGAGCCAGGCCAACGCGCTCTTCCAGGGCGCGATCCGGGTGACCATGCTGCTCGGGCCTCCGATCGGCGGCGTCCTGATCGGCCTGATGGGAGCCGCGAACGTGCTGGTCGTCGATGCGGCGACCTACGTGGTCTCTTTCCTGATCGTCGTCTTGTTCGTGCCGGCAGGCGCTCGCACGGCCGAGGCCGACGACTCTCGCGGAATCCTCGCCGGGCTGCGCTTTTTAGTCCACGAGCCGCTGCTTCGCGTCTGGATCCCTCTGTTCGTGGTCGGGGACGCGGCCTGGCAGGCGTTCTTTGCAGCTGTGCCCGTGCTGACCATCGAGCGCTTCGGAGCCGACGCTCGGGTTGCGGGCGCACTGTTCGCTGCCTTCGGGGCAGGGGCCCTCACCGGGAACTTCCTCTCGTTCAGGTTTCTCACGGAGCGCATGGACGGGCTGCGTCTGATCGCCCTCTCCGTGCCGTTCCAGGCCGCGCCTCTCTGGGTGCTTCCGCTCGACGTCGGCGCGCCCGCGCTGTTCGTCGCCGTCCTCGTGAGCGGCATCGCGAACGGCATCTGCAACCCGTCGATCCATTCGATCTGGACGCTCAGGATGCCGATCTCGATCCGTCCGAAGGCCATGGCCGCCAGCACCACCATCTGGGGCCTCGGAATGCCTCTCGGTCTCGTTCTGGCGGGCCCGGCTCTCTCGGTCTGGGGCACCGGTCCTGTCTTGATCGGGTTCGCCGCGGTTCAGAGCTTCTGCATGCTCGGCGTCGCCGTAGCGTCGCTGCGTGCGCGGCAGGTCTCGGTTACGTCTCCTCTTCCCGTTGGTTCGCCCTAGTCGTCAGGGCCGAGAAACCCGCCTGCAAGAAATCGTTGGCCGCGGCCGCGCCGAGCGACCACGTGAGCAGGCGCCCGAAGCGCGGAGCAACGATCTGCGTCGCCGCCAGGCCTGCTGCGGTCCACGTGCCGACGCAGCGCGTGCAGGTCACGAGCTCCCCGATCGCCTGCTCGATCCCGCCGCTTTTCACTGGCTCCTCATCCTCGGGCGAGACCGTGCCGGCCTGACCCTCCACGAACGGCTCGCGGAGGAAGCTCGTCACCGGGTCACGAGAGAGCGTCCGGGCGGCCTTGAAGCTCGCTGCCGAGAGGACTAGGAAATCGAGCGCGGTCTGGCACTGGGGGTCGCGCCCCAGCGCGCGGCCGAGCACACCGGCCGCGGCGAGGCCACCCGCAAAGGTGGCCATGATCGCCGCGTAGCTCCTGTAGGGCGGGCTTTCGCTTCGGGTCGCCATCGGCTCATGGCATTTCCACTGGGCTCTCGAACAAACCCTGACTACTCGGCCTTGGCGATCTTCGACGTCCGCGACGACGAGGTTTCCGCGCGTGTCGACGGCCTCGATCCGCAGGCGACTGATGCCCGGCGGGCAGACGGGACGCGTCGAAGCCGTGCGCGAGGAAGAAGCGGTAATGACCCGGCGCGCCGAGGCGGTTCTGACGCGTGCCCGGGGCGTAGATCGAGTCGTAGAGGCTCGCGCGGCAAGATCGCTGGCGGAAGTCCGCTGCGGTACGTCGGGCGATGATGCGGCGTGAGCCGTATGAGCAAGGCTCCATCGAATCCGCGCCGGCGTCACCGGCAGGTGCGACCAGGGCTTCGGCACGAGCATCGGGCGTCGGTGTCGAAGGCCTCGACGATGATCGTCGAAGTCGGCCCGTCAGGGCACTTGGCATCGAGCTGCGTAGCCATTGCGCAGGAACTCGACCGAGGTCACGGTCGGAGGCGTCCGGTCGACGTAGGGGCCGATGCCGCCTGGCGCGGAGCGGATTCACGATGACATTCCCGCGGCGTCTCTGCAAGGTGGACATGCTGCCACCTCCTGCGGACTGCACGTGCCCGAGCAAGTTGGTGGAGCGCGGACGATCTGGCGATTGCGGACGGCCGGCACGACGTGCCAGTAACCGAACGTCCGTGTCGCACCCCTGACTGCGACGCGCGTGGCGGCCGCGTTCGATGAAGACCGTGTCCCGCCTCGACCGCGTAGACCGCGGGTCCCGTCGGGGGCCGAGATGTCGATCCCGAAATGAAACCTCTTCGCGTCGCCGTGCCCGTTGCGTGGGTCGTTCAAATAGCCGCGAACGGGGTGCTGCCGGTAGAAGGGCTTGACCGGCCATCCGTAGGAGGGGCGAACCGCGGCGCGGTTGGCGATCGAGCGAGTCTGGGTGAACTGCGGCCTCCGCAACCTCGTCACTCGAGCGGTCGCGGCATGAGATGCGAGGGCGAGGAGAAGGCTGGAGACGAGGACGGCGGAGGCTACGAACGGCCTGCAACGCCTGCTGATGAGTGCGGTCATGTTGGGCATGCCGCCACCGTCCGGCGGAGCCCAAACCGCCCCCTCACGACGCTCTAATCAGTCGCTAACGCGACTGTTCAGGCGGCGGCGGGAGTGCTACAAACCGCACATGGAGCTGGAGATTGGGATCCTCGGTTCGTTCGAAGTATGGGCTGGCGACAATGTGGTTCAGCTCGGCGGACAGAAACAGCGCGCCGTCCTGGCCCTTCTGGCTCTTCATCCCGGTGAGGTGGTACCAAGCGAGCGGCTGATCACGGAGCTCTGGGGTGAAAGCCCCCCACCTACCGCTGCGACGGCGCTCCAGAACGCGATTTCTCAGCTCCGCAAAGCGCTCGGTGCCGACGTGCTCGAGACGCGGGCCCCCGGCTACGCGCTCCGGGTCGACAAGGACGCGATCGACGCGCATCGGTTCGAGCGGCTTCTGCGCGAGGCCAACGAGAGCGGAGGCGGGACGCCGCGCCGACCTCCTGCGTGAGGCGCTCCAGCTATGGCGCGGCCCGCCGCTCGGCGACTTCGCATACGACGCCTTCGCGCAGAACGAGGCGGCCCGCCTAGAGGAGCTACGGCTGACTGCAGCTCGAGGAGCGGATCGAGGCCGAGCTCGAGCTCGGCCGCAGCGGGGATCTCGTCGGTGAGCTCGAAGCACTCGTGCGGGAGAACCCGCTCCGGGAGCGTCCCCGCGGGCAGCTGATGCTCGCCCTCTACCGATCGGGTCGGCAGGCGGAAGCGCTCCAGGCCTATCAGGAAGCGCGACGCACGCTCGTCGACGAGCTCGGAATCGAGCCGACACCCGCGCTCCAGCAGCTCCACGCCTCGATCCTTCGCCAAGAGTCGGCGCTCCAACCGCAGCCTGTTGCCCGGGCCGGGAGACGACAGTCTCGGCGAGGTGGTTCGAGCTCTCCTCGCTGGCCGGCTCGTCACGGTTCTCGGGCCGAGCGGTCCCACGCAGAATGGCTCGGACATCGCATCGCGTCTGGCCGACGCGTTCGACTGTCCCGACGAGCACCGGGGCGACCTCAGCCGCGTCTCGCAGTACGTGGCAGTTACCCAGGGAGTGGGCCCGCTCTACGACGAGCTCCACGCACTCTTTGCGGAGACCGCTGACCCGGGGCCCGTCGAGCGTTTTCTGGCCCGTTTGCCTGAGGTTGCACGTGCAAGTGGAGCCGACCATCAGCTGATCGTCACGACGGGCTACGGACGCGCACTCGAGCGCGCATTCGAGGATGCGGGGGAGGCTGCTGACATTGTCTCGTACGTCGCAATCGGCCGCGATCGTGGCAAGTTCGTCCATCGTGCGCCCGACGGCTCCGGAGACGGTCGTCTCGGTTCCCAACGCCTACACCGAGCTCTCCCTCGAGCAGCGTCCCGTGATTCTCAAGATCCACGGCGAGGTCGACCCGCGCCCGGATCGCGATCGTGAGAGCTTCGTCGTCAGCGAAGACGACTACATCGGCTACCTCGCGCAAACCGAGCTGGCGAACGTCGTTCCGGTCACGCTCACTGCGAAGCTGCGGCGGAGCCATTTGCTGTTCATCGCCTATCCGGTCGTGGAGTGGAGCCTCCGGGTCTTTCTGCACCGCACATTCAGCGACCAGCCGATCAGCTATCGCTCGTGGGCGGTGCTTCCCGGTGCTCATCCGATCCAGCGCGAATTCTGGCGTCAGCGGGGCGTGCACCTCTACGACGTTGCGCTCCATGACTTCGTGGCGGACCTCGAACGTCGGCTGAGAGGACGTAGCCACGTGATCGGCGCTTCTCTCGGGAGCCCTTACAAGGGGCTCGTTCCGTTCGAGGACACCGAGCTCGACGCCCTGCTCTTCTTCGGGCGCGAGCGCGAAAGCGAGATCATCGGAGCGAACGTGCTGGCCGCGCGACTGACGGTCCTGTACGGGCCGAGCGGTGTGGGGAAGACCTCGGTTCTCCAGGCAGGGGTCGCACATCGGCTCCGCCGGCGCGCTCGAAGGAACATCGAGGAAAGCGGACACCCCGAGTTCGTGATCGTCCTGTTCGACGCGCTGGAGCGACGATCCGGTCGCAGGACTGCGATCTGCCGTGCGGCACGAGTTGAGCGACTCTATTCGGGTCGGCGCTCCTCGACGAGCGCGACGGCGAGCCGCTCGGCCGAGACCCTCGCCCGATGGTCGCGATGCTCTCGCGTGCGACGTGCTGCTCGTGCTCGACCAGGCCGAGGAGTACTTCCTCTACCATTCCGACGAAGGAGGGCTTGCCGAGGAGCTGCCCGAGCTCGTCACTCGTCCCGGACTTCGCGTCCGCGTGCTCCTCTGTCTTCGCGAGGACGCGCTGGCCAAGCTCGACCGATTCAAGGGGCACATTCCGAATCTGTTCGGGAACTATCTGCGGCTCGACCACCTCGACCGCCGCTCCGCGAGGGCA
The DNA here is from genome assembly GCA_963827725.1 of uncultured Actinomycetes bacterium. Classification (GTDB taxonomy): domain Bacteria; phylum Actinomycetota; class Thermoleophilia; order Gaiellales; family Gaiellaceae; genus VAXT01. The sequence continues at coordinate 930,425 of CAWHBM010000001.1, forward strand.
GCGATCGAAGGCCCGGTCGAACGCTACAACGAGCTCGCGAGGGAGGCCGGTCGGATCGAGCTCGAGCCCGCCCTCATGGAAGCCGTTCTCGAGGAGACGGTGGCCGGGCGGGTCGATCTCGGAGAGGCAGGGATCGGAATTGCCCCCGGAGCGGCAGATGAGAGCCGGGTCGAGGCGGCCTACCTCCAGCTCGTGATGGAGCGTGTCTGGGACGAGGAGCGAGCGGCGGGGTCGAACACGGCTTGCGCGCCTCTACACTCGATCGACTCGGAGGCGCGGAGGAGATCGTCCGGGCCCATCTCCACCGGGCGGTGGACGCTCTGTCGTCCGCCCGAGAAGGACGTCGCTGCGGATGTCTTCCGCTACCTCGTCACGCCGTCCGGGGCAAAGATCGCTCACGGGGTCGGCGATCTGGCCGAATACACGGCCGTCGACGAAGAAGCGTCTCGCTGCCGGTCCTGACGATGCTCGGCCGCGAGCGCATCGTCAGACCGGTTGACGGAGCGGGCTCCGACGGCGCGCGCTACGAGATCTTTCACGACGTGCTCTGCCGAGGCGGTCCTCGCGTGGCGGCGGGAGCGCGAGCTCGACCGCGAGCGGCGCACGGCAGCTCGACGACAACGCCGCCTCCTTCTGGTTGCGATTGCGGCGCTCGTCGGGCTCGCGGCAATGGCGGCTGTTGCCGTCTACGCTCTGGCACAGCGTGGCGAGGCGCGGTCGAGCGCGCGCGCGGCTAGGGCGAGCGCGCGCACCGCCAGTGCGGGGGAGCTCTCGGCGCGTGCCGTCTCCGACCTGTCAATCGATCCACTGCGGAGCGTCGAGCGTGCGCTTCGAGCCGGAAAGCTCCAGCCGAGCCTCGCTGCAGAGGGCCTTCTGAGGACCGCCCTCATCGAGTCACGTGTGCGCAGGATCCTCGACGCGGGAAGAGGGCCGGTGAACGCGGCCGCGTACAGTTCCGATGGCTCACTCGTTGTGACCGCCTCCGACGACGGCTCCGCGCGTGTCTTCCGCGCACGGGACGGTGCCCGGATCGCCACGTTGTCCCATGAGAACAGCGTGACGAGCGCTAGCTTCAGCGCCACCGGGCGCATGATCGTGACGGCGAGTCGAGACGGAACCGCGCGGATGTGGACAGCGTCAGGGCGGGAGCTTCGAAAATTCTCTCACGGAGCGCCGGTGCTCGACGCTGTGTTCACGCCGGACTCGCAGCTCGTCGTCACGATCGCGGGCGACGCCACTGTTCACGTGTGGAGCACCTCGGGCACGCAGAGCGACCATGTGTTTCACGAACCTTTGGCACCGCGCAGCGTCGTGGTCAGTCCAGATAGTCGACGGGCGGTGGTCGTGGGTCGCGACCGATTTGTCCGTGTGTACGACCTCGTCGGAGGACTCGGCTTGCTGTACTCGCTCGAGCATGGCGGCCCGGCGCTCAGCGCCGCGTTCGGCCAGAGCCCAGCGCTCCTTGCGACTGGAAGCGCCGACGACCTGGGTCGCACCTGGACGCAGACCGGCAGCCCTCGCTACAAACTGCCCCACGAGGGCCGCGTCGTCGACGTGGCTGTCAGTCCCGGCGGGCAGTTCGTCGCAACGGCGAGCTCGGATGGCACTGCTGAGATCTGGGACGTGGCCATCCCTCCGCGTGGTCATCTGGTCGCGACACTCTCGGGCCATTCGAATGCAGTGAACGACGTGACGTTCAGCCGTGATGGGCTCTACGTCGTTACCTCCAGCCGCGACGGCACCGCGCGCATCTGGACGACGGATCGCGGCCAGCTCCAGACCGTCCTCGCCGGTCACCAAGCATCCGTGCGAGGGGCCTGGTTCAGCCCGACCGGCGGCGACGTACTGACGTACGCCGAAAATGGCACGGCGCGCATCTGGGATGCCGGCACCACGCCGGAGCTGCGAATTTTCGGCAGCCACGACGGTGAGGTGAAAACGCTCGCTGTCGCGCGAAACGTCGCCGTGACGGCGAGCGACGATGGGACAGCCCGGATCTGGAATTTCCGTGGCAGGCGTTTCGCCGAGCTTCGCCATCAGGGACCCGTCCGTGATTCGGCGTTCAGCCCTGATGGTCGGCTCGTGGTGACCGCTTCAGCCGACCACAGCGCCAAGGTCTGGGCGTCCTCGGGCTCGCTCCGGAGGACGCTCCCTCAGCGCGCGGCCGTGAACACGGCGGTGTTTAGCCCCGACTCCGAGGTCGTCGCCACAGGGGCTGCCGACGGCGAGATCGGCATCTGGGACGCGCGGTCCGGCAAGCAAGCGCCGTCGTTCCGGGCGACGGCTCCCATCACAAGCCTTGCCTTCAGTCCGGATGGGAAGCGCCTTGCCGCGGCGGCCGGCAACGTCGTGCTCGTCTGGAACATGAAGAGCCGACGGCGCGAATGGAAGAACGCAGACCACCGGCTGCGGATCGTCGCACTCTCTTTCAGCCCGGACGGAGCTCTTGTGCTGACCGCCAGCAACGACGGGACGGCCCGTCTGTGGAACGCTGCTTCCGGGCGGCTTGAGCACGCGCCGCTGCGCGGACACCGAAGCGCGCTGACCTCGGCCCGCTTCAGCCCGGACGGGCGACTGGTGGTGACCGCGAGCAAGGACCGCGACGCCCGGCTCTGGAACGTTCGCACCGGGTTACTGGTGCGGCCGGTCCTGCGAGGACACAGAGGAGTCGTAAGCGACGCGAGGTTCAGCAGCGACGGCCGTTGGGTCATCACCGCCGGCTCCGGAAGGGCTGGTCTCTGGCTGGCCCGTTCCAACCGACCCGTTCTCTTCTTGCGCGGCCAGGTACAGGGGCGTCGCCAAGTCGGTCTCCTCCAAGCAGCGGCCGTCCTCCCCGGTAGTCAAAGGATCGTTACCGCGGCGGCCGACGGGACCGTTCGCACGTATCTCTGCAAGGTCTGCACGGGGTTGCAAGGGCTCGAAGACCTCGCCAAGGCCCGGCTTGGCAGCGTGGGTGGTACGCCCTAGACGGATACCCTTCGTCGGTGGCCACCGCGTTCAAGACAGCCGTTGCGTACAAGCCCACCGGCGACCAGCCGCAGGCGATCGCGCAGCTTTCCGAGAGCCTGCGCTCCGGCGCTCAGTACCAGAGCCTGCTCGGCGCGACCGGCACCGGGAAGACCGCGACGATGGCCTGGATCATCGAGGAGCTCCAGCGCCCGGCGCTCGTGATCGCGCACAACAAGACGCTCGCCGCGCAGCTCTGCAACGAGTTCCGCGAGTTCTTCCCGAGGACGTCGTCGAGTACTTCGTCCCGTACTGCGACCACTAGCCACGGCTACGTCCCGCACGCCGATCTCTATTTCGGCCCCGCGGCGATCGCGGTAGGCGCGGGATCTCTCCCATCTAGGTAGTCATTTCGCACGTCGATTAGACGTAAACGCCTCTGCAGGAGATGATCCGCAGCATCCCGTGCACCCTGTGAGGCTCCCTGGCATCGCGCGGAGGTCGGTGCACCTCGCCGTCCTTTCCTCGTTCGCGCTGGCGCAGCCCTTGCTCGACATTCTCGGCAAGAACGCCACGTTCTTCGTGGTGCGGGGCTCGTCCGGTCGCGAGATCGTGCTCTTCGCGCTCGCGCTCACAATTCTGCCGCCGGTCTTGCTCGGCCTGGCGGTGCTCGGTGCGGACGCGATCGACCCATTTCTGGGGCACGCACTCCACCTCGTCTTCGTTGCTGCTCTCACCGCAGCTGTTGCCCTTCGCGCGCTCAAGGGCATCGGCTCGTCCGCCGGCGCGCTTCTCCTCGTGGCGGCTCTCGTTGGGCTCGGGGGAGCAGCTCTCTATCGGAGAACTCGTGCTTTCCAGCAGTTCCTCACCTTGCTCGCCCCCGCGCCGCTCATCTTCCTCGGGCTCTTTCTCGGCGGCTCGGACATCTCGCGGCTCGCGTTCGGAGACGAACCGCAGGTGCGCACGGTGGACACGCAATCCCGGACTCCGGTAGTGCTGATCGTGCTCGACGAGTTCAGCACCGTCGCTCTGATGGACAGGAACGAGCGGATCGACGCGAAACGATTCCCTCACTTCGCAGCCCTCGCCGCGGACGCCACGTGGCATCGCACTGCTACTTCCGTCCACTTTCATACGGACCAGGCGGTTTCGGCGGTTCTCACGGGTCGACTGCCGCCCGTGCCTCACCGCTTGCCGACCTTCGCCGATCACCCGCGGAACGTCTTCACTCTCTTTGGCGGCGACTACCGGCTTCGCGCGTTCGAGGCGATCACGTCGCTCTGCCCGCGCTCTTTGTGTACAGGAGCTTCGTCTCCGGTGATCGCGGAAGATTCCACCAAAGCGGTACCGGGCGGCACCGACGTGCTCTTCTCCGACCTGGCCGTCGTCTACCTCCACGCGGTCCTACCCAAAGAGCTGGCCGCGCGGGTGCCTCCGATCGGAGACAGCTGGGGAGATTTCAGAGGCCTACGTGATGGAGGAAGGACACAAGCGCCGCGTGGTCCCACCCCAGCGGCGGCCGGCAGCTGCGGAGGATTGTTCTGTCCGTTGACCCAGGCGATCTCGCCCGACGCGAGGCCCACGCTCTACTTCCTACATCTGCTACTTCCGCACGCCCCCTGGACGCATCTTCCATCGGGCAAGCGTTACGCCGCCACCAATGTCCGCGAATTCCCCGGACTTCACGAGGCGAGCTGGGGCCACGACCAATGGCTGGCGCTGCAGGCGTACCAGCGCTATCTCCTGCAGGTCGGGTACACGGACCGCGGCCTCGGGATCGTCATGGCACGCCTGCGGTCAGCGGGCCTCTACGACCGTGCCGTCGTGGTGGTCACCGCCGATCACGGGGTCAGCTTTCGCCTCGGCGAGCCTCGCAGGAACCTGACGAGGGCCAACTTTCCTGACATCGCTCTCGTCCCCCTGCTCGTCAAAGCGCCGGGCCAGAAACGCGGACGTATCGTCGACGATCTCGCCCGGACGATCGACGTGTTGCCGACGATCGCGGATGCTGCGAACGCACGGCTTCCGTGGCAGCTCGATGGGCACTCGCTTCTCGGACGCAGCGCGGGCAGCGACGGCGAGATCACGATTGCCGACCTGGACGGCGCCCCGATCACGGCCCGGTTGTCGACGCTCGTCTCAGAGCGGCGGCTGGCGCTCGACAGGCAGATCTCGGTCTTCGGCACCGGCGCTTTCGCGGGCGTCTACCGGATAGGCCCTCACCATGAGCTCCTCGGGCGTCGAACCGCCGATCTTCGCGTCGAGCAACGCCGAGATGTCCGCTTCGTACTGGATGGCGCCGAGCTTCTGCGCTCCGTGGATCCTGATTCAGAGGTCTTGCCCACGTATATCACCGGCAAGATCGTCGGAGACATCGGCGAGCGAGTACCGCTTGCGGTCGGCGTGAACGGCTCAGTTACGGCCATGACTCGCACGTACGAAGATGACGGAGAGACACGCTTCGCGGCTCTCATCCCGAGGCGTTCGCTCCGAGCGGGCTCGAACGACGTCGAGATCTTCGCCATCCGGCTGCAAACCGGATCGTTCGTACTCGCCCAGCTTAGAGGAGGCAATGCCACATTCGTCCTGAGCGGGAGAAGTGGCCGTGAGGTGATCCAGTCGTCGGAAGGGCAGGCGGTGCGTGTAGTGCCAGGAGCACTCCTCGGGAGTGTCCGTGCCGTGACCCCGGGTGGCAACGTGATCTTCACCGGCTCCGCGCTCGATGCGAACACCGACGCTCAGGCAGACTCTGTTGTCGTCTTCGTCGACGGGCACTCGATCTACGTCTCTCCGGCGGCCAACGTCAAGCGCCGCGGCATCGAACGAGCAGGATTCCGTTTCGAGCTCCCGGATCGATTGCTGCCCGAGCCGGGAAAGGCGCGGCGCATCCGTCTGTTCGCGATTCGGGGTAACACCGCGTCAGAGCTGCGATACACCGGCTTCTACCTCACGGTCGGGCGCCACTAGCTTCCGCGTTGCGAGGGTGCCCGTTCGTGGCTTCTCGGGACGGTTCGTCTGGCGGGACGCCCAGCGGCTGGTGGCTACGCTGTCGTCATGGCCCCCTTCAAGACATCGGTTGCCTACGAGCCGACCGGCGACCAGCCGCAGGCGATCGCGCAGCTCTCCGAGAGCCTGCGCTCCGGAGCTCAGTACCAGAGCCTGCTCGGCGCGACCGGCACCGGTAAGACCGCGACGATGGCCTGGATCATCGAGGAGCTGCAGCGCCCGGCGCTCGTGATCGCGCACAACAAGACGCTCGCCGCGCAGCTCTGCAACGAGTTCCGCGAGTTCTTCCCCGAAAACGCGGTCGAGTACTTCGTCTCGTACTACGACTACTACCAACCCGAGGCGTACGTGCCTCAGGCCGATCTCTACATCGAGAAGGACTCGTCCCGGAACGACGACATCGACCGGCTTCGCCACTCTGCGACGTCGAGCCTGCTCTCGCGCAGCGACGCCGTCATCGTCGCGTCGGTCTCAGCGATCTACGGCCTCGGCTCGCCGGAGGAATACGAGAAGCGGGTCGTGATGATGCACGTGGGCGAGTCGCAGGACCGCGACGTCATCCTCCGCAAGCTCGTCGACATTCACTACTCGCGCAACGACACGCTGCTCGGGCGCGGGAAGTTCCGGGTCAAGGGAGATGTGATCGAGATTCAGCCGGCGCACGAGGAGTCGGCCTACCGGATCTCCATGTTCGGCGACGAGATCGAGCAGATCACGCACTTCCACCCGATGACCGGCGAAGTCTTCGGGAAGCTCGAGTATCTGAACATCTTCCCGGCAACCCAGTACGTGACCTCGAAGCCGACGATCGAGCGCGCCGCCGACGAGATCCACCTCGAGATGGAGCAGCAGGTGAAGGCCTTCGAGTCTGAGGGGCGGATGCTCGAAGCGCATCGCATCCGGCAGCGGACCGAGTACGACCTCGAGATGATGAAGGAGCTCGGCTTCTGCAACGGGATCGAGAACTACTCGAGGATCCTGGACGGGCGCCCGCCGGGCTCGGCGCCGTACACGCTGATCGACTACTTCCCGTCCGACTTCATCGTGTTCCTGGACGAGTCGCACCAGTCCGTGCCCCAGATCGGCGGCATGTACGAGGGCGACCGCTCGCGCAAGCAGACGCTCGTGGACTTCGGCTTTCGACTCCCCTCGGCTCTCGACAACAGGCCGCTTCGCTTCGACGAGTTCCTCGGCAAGGTGCCGCAGCTCGTCTTCGTCTCCGCGACGCCGGGCGCGTTCGAGCTTCGCCACTCGACGGTCGTCGCCGAACAACTCGTGCGCCCGACCGGCATCGTCGACCCCGAGGTCGAGCTCCGTGCGACGAAGAACCAGATCGACGACCTGCTGAACGAGATCCGCCGCCGCGAGGAGCTCGGCGAGCGCACGCTCGTCACGACGCTGACGAAGAAGATGTCGGAGGACCTGACCGACTACCTGCTCGAGTCGGGCGTCAAGGCGCGGTACCTCCACTCCGAGGTGGACACGCTCGACCGGATCCAGATCATCCGCGAGCTGCGGCTCGGCGAGTACGACGTTCTCGTCGGGGTGAACCTCCTGCGCGAGGGGCTCGACCTGCCGGAGGTCTCGCTCGTGGCCGTGCTCGACGCAGACAAGGAGGGGTTCCTGCGCGGGAAGACCGCGCTCATCCAGACGATCGGGCGGGCCGCGCGAAACACGAACGGCAAAGTGCTGATGTACGCGGACAAGATGACCGAGGCGATCAAGGGCGCGCTCGAGGAGACGAACCGCCGCCGGGCCGTCCAGCTCGCGTACAACGAGGAGCACGGGATCACGCCGGAGTCGATCCAGAAGGGCGTCTCCGACATCGCCGAGTTCCTCTCGCTGGAAGCGCCGCACGTCCCGCGCCGGCGCCGGAAGGGAGCGCGCGAGGTCGAGGGGATGACCCCGGCCGAGATCGAGCGCCTCGCCGTCACGCTCGAAGAGGAGATGTTCGCCGCCGCGGAGGAGCTCCGCTTCGAGTACGCGGCGAAGCTCAGAGACGAGATCAAGGATCTCCGTCGCGAGCTCCAGGCCGCGGCGCCCGCGGCCTAGGGTGGTTCGGCCGGAGCGATCGTGATCGGCGGCTGGTCGATGGTCGTTCCCTCGTTCATGAGCCGGACGCCGCGGAGGTCGTACTTCTCGGCGTATGCCGAACGCGCGGCCCACCAGGTCACGAAGTAGTTCGCGCCGTCGAAGCCGATGCCATGCGCCCCCTGGTCATGAGGTGCGGTCGAAATCGCTCTCCCGTCGGAGTCGAGCACCGCACCGTCAGTGCTGACACGAGCGCTGTAGACGTCCCCGGTCCCGACGAAGTAGCTTGGCTCGACCTCCTCATCGTGGCTTCGGTCCACACCACGAGGTAATTCGACCCGTCGAACGCGACGCTCTGGCCGCCGTCGTCGTTCTCGCTTCGTGCGATCAGCACGCCCTGCGGATCGAGGACCGATCCACCGCGGCTGACGCGGGCGCCCAAGATGTCTTGGGAATAGCCCGTTTCCCAGTCCGTCCAGGCTACGAGGTAGTTCTCGTCACCGAAGGCCACAGCCGGGGCGTCCCAGGCGCGGCCACCCCTCGAAATCCTGATGGGCTTCGGGTCGAGGGTCTTTCCTGCCCGCGAGACCCGGGCTCCGAAGATGTCGTAGAGCTCTCCGGACTCCTCCGACCACGCCACGAGATAGCGAGTGCCGTCGAACGCAACGACGGGATCGCCTTGCCCCTTGGGCCCCGACGAGATGACGAAGCCGTTCGCATCCAGGACCATCCCAGTCGTGGTCATCCGAGCGCCGGAGATGTCTCCGGAGCCTGAGCCGGTGTCGGTCCAGACGACGAGAAACCGAGAGCCGTCGAACGCGACGCTCGGGTCGAGCTGCTGCTCCGCGGCGGTCGAGATCCGAATCCCGTCTCGGTCGAGCACGACGCCTGCGCGAGTGACGCGAGCGCCGAAGACATCGTCTTGCGGGTCATCTGGATCCGGCCTCAATCGGTCGTCCGACCAGACGACGAGAAAGTTACGGCCGTCGAAAGCGACCTGAGGGTCGGCCTGCGACTCTCTGGCAGTCGAGATTCGGATCGGCGGTCGGTCGAGAACCGTTCCGGCCTCGCTGATCCGCGCGCCGTAGACGTCGCTTTCAAAGTCGCGGTTCAGGTCGTCGTCCCAGACGACGAAATAGTTCGTGCCGTCGAACGCAATCCGCTCCCAAGACCCAACCGCCGTTGGCTTCTCGGACGGCTCCGAGTCGAACGTGCGAACGAGTGCGAGTCCGAGCGCTGCGACGACGAGAAAGCCGAGCGCCACGACGGCGAGAACCGTTGTGCGAGTCCCGAATTTCAGATTCACCGAAAGCGATCGGTTTGTAACACGGCTGGGCTAGCGGCCTAGCCTCCTTGCGTGGTCACGTTTCTCCTGAAGCGGTAGCGGGAACCGACTCGGGACACCCCGAAGAGGAGGCTGTTAATGGGAATCATCGCGTTCATCATCCTCGGGTTGCTCGCCGGGATCATCGCCAAGGCGATGCTCCCCGGTGATGACCCGGGAGGCTTCATCATCACGGCCGTCATCGGCATCGTCGGCGCGCTGCTCGGCGGGTTCATCGCCGGAGCGATCTTCGACGCAGATCCACTCGACGAGTTCTTCGACATCAGCACTTGGATCACCGCGATCGTCGGCGCGATCATCCTGCTGCTCATCTACCGGGCAGTGGCCGGCAGGCGAACCGGGCCTGCCGTCTGACGCGTTGAGCTAGTCGGTCGACTCGACTGCCAGGGGCTCACGGCCGCGCGCGAAACGGCGCAAGGCCGTGAGCCCCCAGTCGTCTTCGCGCCAGACATAGGTCTGGACGAGGATCGAGTCCGCGCCGCACTCGTACACGTGGAGGCCGCGCGCCTCGCCGCGTCGCTCCGGACGAGGCTGTCCGAGGCCGGGCGCGATCGACACGACCACTCCTCGTACGTCGCCCGAGATCACCTCGAACTCGTGGCGCTCGCTGACGGCACCCTGGTGGATGTGCCCGGCGAGGATGAGCTCGGCGCCGGCATCGACGAGTGACGCAAGGACGTGCGAGCGACGAGAGACCGGCTTCTTGCGCGAGCGCCACGGCGCTCCGATCAGGTGATGGTGGAGCGTGACCACCCGGAGCGCGCCCTCCGGCGCCTCGGTGAGGAGCTCGCGGGCCTGCGCCAGCTGTGACTCCCGGATTCCGCCGGACTGATGTCGCCAGGCACGCACCGAGTTCAGTCCCACCACGTGCACCGTCGGCGAGCGGAAAACGGGCTGGGTCGTCTCCCAATGCCGCTCGAACTCGGCGAACGTCCGGGTGAACCGAGCCGGGAAGGTGTACGGGATGTCGTGGTTCCCTGGGATCGCGACGACGGGCGGTCCGAGGGAGTTCAGGAACTCGGCTGCCGCCGCATGCTGCTCGGGGAGCCCCCGGTGCGTGAGGTCGCCGCTGGCGATGACCAGCTCGGGCGCTACGCGCTCGATCAGCGCGGCGAGACTGTCCTCCACTTTCGGGGCCTCGCGGGTTCCCACGTGGAGGTCCGAAATGTGCAGGAGGCGGGTTGGGAGAGCCGAATGTCTGGGTACACTCATGACGATGGTGGACGAGCCTACCGAGATCTTCGACGACCTCTATCTCGGTCTACGAGCGGGCGGCGCCATGCGCAAGAGGCGACGCGGCGAGCCGTTGACGATGGAAGAGGAAGAGGCGCTCGGCCGCTGGGAGTCGCTCTCCGGCGCCCGCAAGGCAGCGACCATCGGCGCGTTCGCCCTGGGGACATTCGGGTTGCGGCTTTACCCTCGGCGGTCTCGTGTTCGGGCGCTGGCGCAAAGCCTGATCAAGTTTCCGTGTCCGTTCCGGCGAAGATGACCGTCGGAACTTCCTCCTCCGCGGGATCCTTGTCGAGCACGACGACGTCGACGACCGTCGCGGCGACTGCGGCCAGGGGAATTGCGAGCAGGACCGCAAAGCCACCAAAGAGGATCGCGACCGCCGTCACCGAGACGAGCACGAGCAGCGGCGAGAGCCCCACGGCGTCACCGAGGACCTTCGGGATCACCAGATAGTCCTCTAGCAAGCGCACCACGAGCACGATCACCCCCGCCGCGAGCGCGAGCTCCCACGACACGGTGAGCCCGACTCCGATGGCGACTGCACCTGCGGTCAGCGGGCCGATCACGGGCACGATCTCCACGATTCCGGCGAAGACGCCGACGAGGAGCCAGTACGGCAGGCCGATCGCCCAGAAGGCCACTGAGAGCACCGTCGCAACGGCCGCGATCAGGAGCAGCTGGCCCCGAACATAGGCGCCCAGCTTGAGATCGATCAAATCCCACGTGTCCCGCACGACCTTTCTCTTGGGCCGGGGAAGCAAGGACGTCACCAGCTGGACAGTCCGGTCGCGCTCGAAGATCCAGTAGGCCGCGGACGCCAGGACGAAGAAGATGCCGATGAAGATCTCGAACCCGATGAGCGTTGCGTCGAGCGCGTGGTCGACGAGGTTGCTCGTGCTCGGTAGCTCTCGCAGCCAGCGGTCGAGCGCCACGAGCGCATCGTGCCTCCAGCCGGTCTCCCCGCGCGCTTCCGCTCTGAGGTTGCCGCTTCCGACAGCTTCTTCGACCTGGTCGACGGCCCGCGGAACGGCGAGCCACAGCAGCAGCGCAACGAGGCCGGCGAGCGAGACGTAGTGGATGGCGATCCCGAACCCCCGAGGCACGCGGTGGCGCGCGAGGGCGTCGATGCCCGGCCGCATGGCCGCCGCCACGATGAACGCGAGGAAGAGCAGGGCGATCAGCACCTTCAGCTTCCAGAGGGCGAGCACGAGCACGACGACGCTGACGACGATCAGCGTTGCGAAGAAGGCACGGCGCGCGGTATCGGCCACACCTCATTGTGGCCAAGGAGCCGGGCGCCCAAACGGCAGGAATGCCGAGCAGCCGCCGAAGCGGCTGACATGCCCGAGGAACGGGACGAACACGTCTGCCTCGAAATGCGTCGCCACGGCGTCGTCCTCGCGCGGCCACTCGTCCGCTCGGGCGGCGTCGCGATCGCAGGGATCTTCATCCTGACCCTGCCGTGGGCAGCCGCGGCCGGCATCGGGGCGGGGCTGATCGCGGTCGCTGCGGCGTTCACGCTCCGTGCCGTCTGGCAGTGGGAGCGCACGCGGATCGTCGTGACGACCGAGAAGCTCTACGTCGTCAACGGGACGCTGCACCGCCGGACGAAGGCGGTGAAGCTACGGGCGGTCGACGCGGTCGAGCTCGATCAGTCGCTGCTCGGCCAGCTCCTGGGCTACGGAACCGTCGTCGTCGGGACCGCTGACGGTCGGCCACGTTGCCGAGCCGAAGCAGGTCTGCGCGCTCGTCGAAGAGCTCGCCACCTAGACCAAACCGAACACTTGTTCGTCCGACCCGCGTCGCTAAACTGGGTCGGTTATGGCCTCTGAAGAACTGGTGATTCACGGCGCCCGCGAGCACAACCTCAAGGACATCGACGTCACGCTGCCGCGGAACAAGCTGACGACGATCACCGGGCTTTCCGGCTCCGGGAAGTCCTCGCTGGCCTTCGACACGATCTATGCAGAAGGGCAGCGCCGGTACGTCGAGTCGCTCTCCGCCTACGCGCGGCAGTTCCTGCAGATGATGGAGAAGCCGGACGTGGACTCGATCGAGGGCCTTTCGCCGGCGATCTCGATCGACCAGAAGACGACCTCGCGCAACCCGCGCTCAACCGTCGGCACGGTGACCGAGATCTACGACTACCTGCGCCTGCTCTACGCGCGAACAGGGCGGCCGCACTGCCCGGTCTGCGGCCGGCCGATCGCGGGGCAGTCGATCGAGATGATCGTCGACCAGGTTCTTCGCCTCCCCGAAGGCACGAAGTTCACGGTCAACGCACCGGTCGTCCGCGACCGGAAGGGCGAGTACAAGGACGTCTTCGAGGAGCTGCGCGCCGACGGCTTCACGCGCGTGAAGGTTGATGGCGAGGTGCTGATGCTCGAGGACGAGATCGTCCTCGACAAGAAGTTCAAGCACACGATCGAAGTCGTCGTCGACCGGCTCGTGATGAAGCCCGACCTGCGCACCCGCCTGTGGCAGTCGATCGAGACAGCGACCTCGCTTGCGGACGGCCTCGTGGTCATCGACGTCCTCGACGGCGAGGAGCTCACGTTCAGCGAAAAGTTTGCGTGCCCGGAGCACGGCGTGGGGCTTCCGGAGCTCCAGCCGCGCATCTTCTCGTTCAACTCGCCCCACGGTGCGTGCCCGCGCTGCCACGGGCTCGGCGCGCAGCAGGAGATCGACCCCGATCTGCTCGTCCCCGACCCGACTGTCTCGATCGGCGACGGCGCGCTCGTTCCTTGGTCGATGGGCGGCTCGGCGTTCTACGAGGCGGTGATCCAGGGCATCGCCGACAAGTGGGAGCTCGACCTCGACAAGCCTTGGCAGGACCTGAAAGCCGAGGAGCAGGACCTCTTCCTCTACGGCACCGACGGCGAGCGGATCTACGTCCGTTATCGGAACCGGATGGGCCGCAAGCGCTCGTACATGCTCGCTTTCGAGGGCATCGCCAAGAACCTCGAGCGCCGCTACCGCGAGACCGACTCTGCGCAGCAGCGCGAGCGCATCGAGGAGTACATGAGCCTGCGCCCGTGCCCGGAGTGCGGCGGCGCACGCCTGAAGCCCGAGGTGCTCGCCGTCACAGTCGGGGAGAGGAACATCCACGAGTTCTCGAAGATGTCGGTCGCCCGCTCGATCGCGTTCCTCGACTCGCTCGAGCTGAGCGAGACCGAGCAGCTGATCGGCGCCCGAATCATCAAGGAGATCCGCGAGCGGCTGACCTTCCTCGACGACGTCGGGGTCGGCTACCTCCAGCTCGAGCGCGCCGCAGGGACGCTCTCCGGCGGCGAGGCCCAGCGCCTGCGGCTCGCGACGCAGATCGGCTCCCAGCTCGTCGGCGTCCTCTACATCCTCGACGAGCCCTCGATCGGGCTCCACCAGCGCGACAACGGGAAGCTGATCGGGACGTTGGAACGGTTGCGCGACCTCGGCAATACCGTGCTGGTGGTCGAGCACGACGAGCAGATGATGCGCGCGGCAGACCACCTCGTGGACATGGGGCCTGGTGCCGGCGAGCACGGGGGCCATGTCGTCGCCGAAGGAACGGCCGCGGAGGTCGAGCAAAACCCGAAGTCGGTCACGGGCCAGTTCCTCTCCGGCAAGCGGGAGATCGCGATTCCGAAACGGCGCAGGGAGGATCACGGCTCGTTCTCGGTGCGCGGAGCCTCGCAGCACAACCTGAAGGGGATCGACGTCGAGTTCCCGGTCGCCAAGTTCATCACGGTCACGGGTGTCTCCGGCTCCGGCAAGTCGACCCTCGTCAACGAGACCGTGTTCAAGGCTCTTGCCAACCGCCTGCATCGGGTTCGCGTGAAGCCCGGCGAGCACGATTCGGTCGAAGGAATCGAGGTCTTCGACAAGGTGATCGACATCACCCAGTCGCCGATCGGGCGCACTCCGCGGTCGAACCCGGCGACGTACACGAAGCTCTTCGACCACATGCGAGAGCTCTACTCGCTGACACCCGAGGCGAAGGTTCGCGGCTACAAGCCGGGCCGGTTCTCGTTCAACGTGCGCGGCGGTCGCTGCGAGACGTGCAAGGGCGACGGGACGATCAAGATCGAGATGCACTTCCTGCCGGACGTCTACGTGCCGTGCGAGACCTGCCACGGCCGCCGTTACAACCGCGAGACGCTCGAGGTGCGGTTCAAGGGCAAGTCGATCGCCGACGTGCTCGAGATGTCGGTCGAGGAGGCGCTTCGCTTCTTCGCGAAGATCCCGAAGCTGCGGCGCAGGCTCCAGACGCTCCACGACGTCGGGCTCGACTACGTCAAGCTCGGCCAGGCGGCGACGACGCTTTCGGGTGGCGAGGCGCAGCGGGTGAAGCTTGCGTCCGAGCTCTCCAAGATCGCGACGGGTCGGACGCTTTACATCCTCGACGAGCCGACGACCGGATTGCACTTCGCCGACATCGAGAAACTCCTCGAGGTGCTGCAGCGACTCGTCGACTCGGGTAACACCGTGCTCGTGATCGAGCACAACCTGGACGTGATCAAGCAGGCCGACTGGATCATCGACCTCGGCCCCGAGGGCGGCGAGGCCGGGGGAGAGGTTCTGGCGACCGGAACGCCCGAACAGGTCGCAAAGGTCGAGGGCTCGGCGACAGGGCGGTACCTCCGCGAACTTCTGCCGCAGAAGGTGGCGAGGCCGAGGAAGGCCGCGCCGAAGAAGGCCGCGAAGGCCGCGGCGTAGGAGGGTTTGGCGCAAAACATGCTGAGCCCCCGGGCCGCGCTGCTCGCCCCGAGGGCGGAGTCCTCAGTCGCACCCAGGCTGACGAGCCTGGGTGCTCCCTGCGTCCGCGCCCTCGGAACGACCATCGCACCCCGGAGACGAGCAGTTTTCCGCCAAACCCTCCTAGGGCCGAAGCGGGAAGCGCTCGCCGGTGTGCCAGTGGCCGGTTGCGTCCTCGGTGATCATCGTCACCTCGTGTGCCTTGGCTTCGATCGGGAGACTCGGCGTCAGAGCGGATTCGACCTCGTCTTGTAGCTCGGCACCTCCCTCCGCGACGGTCAGGTGCGCAATCACCTCGTCGTGGGCTCCCTCGTAGGGCGGGTAGTCGGGATAGCGCGAGGCGATCAGCTCGATGAGGTCGTTGAACGGCTCGGCCGGCTCGGGAGCAAGCCAGGCGACCTCGGGGAAGCGGGCGAACCGCGCCAGCCGGAACGAGAAGGCCGGCTGCGAGGCGAACAGGTCGCGCAGGTCGCCCAGGAGCCGGTCGTCGACCTCCTCTACGGGCATGAACGGGAAGAGCAGCGTGATGTGAGCCGGGACGCCGTGCTGTGCCGACCAGTCGTGCTTCGCGCGCCACTCGCCGACGAGCGGTTCGGCTTCGGGGACGGCGACGATCAGCGCGGTGCGCGGCACGCGGCGCAGGCTACGCTCACGCCGTGAGCGCCGCGGCCGAACCAGAAGCCTCGCTCCAGCGCGAGTGGTGGCTGCGGGCGCTCGCCATCTTCGGAAGCCCGCGCACGGTGTTCGTGGCGCTGCGCGACGACTCCCAGGAAGCGGCCGAGGCTCGTCAGGAGCCTGTGCTTGCGATCGTCCTCCTGGCCGGCTTCGCCGGTGTTCTCTCGACCTCCGTCGCCGGAAGCCTCCTGGACGACTCCGATTTCGGCAGCTCGGTGTTTGCGGTCCTGGCCTGGGGTTTTCTCGGCGGCGCCCTCTACGGCGTCCTGGTCTTCTGGCTCGGTGGGCTGATGGTGCACGCGCTCGCCCGGGGCCTCGGGGGCTCGAGCTCCTACCGGCAGGCGCGGCACATCGTCGGCTTCGCGGCCGCTCCCCTCGTGCTATCCCTGCTGCTCGTGTGGCCGGTGCGGCTCTCTATTTACGGAAGCGACCTCTTCCGGACCGGCGGCTCCGATTCGGGCGTCGGCGACAAGATCTTCGAGGTTCTCGTCGCTGCGTCGTTTGCCTGGACCCTCGTCCTCGTGGCGATCGGCGTCCGGACGGTCAGCGGCGTGTCTTGGCCGCCTCGCCGCTGAAGCTCTCGAGCTCTTGTTCTGACATCTCGTAGGTGTGCTCGTCCTCGGGGAACGTGCCTGCGCGAACATCGGCCGCGTATGCCTCGAGCGCGTCCCGGATCTCTCGGGAGAGGTTCGCGTAGCGCTTCACGAAGCGCGGGAGATGCCCCTCTGTCAGCCCCAGCAGGTCGTGGTAGACGAGCACCTGCCCGTCCGTCTCGCGCCCGGCCCCGATCCCGATCGTCGGGACGGACAGGCGCCCCGTGATCTCCGCGGCTACCGGTGAGGGAACGGCCTCGAGGACGACGGAGAACGCTCCGGCCTCTTCGAGCGCGAGCGCGTCCTCGACGAGCCGGCGAGCGGCCTCCGCTGTCTTGCCCTGGGTCTTGAACCCGCCGAGCATCGTCGCCGATTGTGGCGTCAGACCCACGTGGCCCATGACCGGGATCCCGGCCTGGACGATCGAGCGCACACGCGACACCGACGGCCCCGCTCCCTCGAGCTTGACCGCGTCGGCACCGGCTTCCTTGACGAAGCGGATCGCATTCTCGAGCGCCTTCTCGTCCGAGACCTGGAACGAGCCGAACGGCATGTCCCCGACCACGATCGGGTGCCGGGCTGCACGCGCGACTGTCCGCGTCAAGAACAGCATCTCGTCCATCGTCACGGGCACGGTCGTCCCCTCATGGCCGAGCACGACCATTGCGGCCGTGTCGCCGACGAGAATCACGTCGACGCCGGCGTCCTCGGCGAAGCGAGCGCCGGGCGCGTCGTAGGCCGTGACCATCACGATCTTCTGGCCACGCCGCTTCATCTCGGCGAGCTCGGGGAGCGCCAGCTTTCCCTTGGGCGGTGTGCTCATGTCGGTTTCTCCTTCGAGGACGACGTTGTCGATCAAGCGGGTTGTCTCCGATGCGAACGGCGGCTGCGAGCACGCGCTGTCCGTCAAGCTCGGCGACCTCCACGTAGTCCACGTCGAGGTCGCTCGAGCAGCTCGCGGGCGTTGGCCGAGATCCTTTGTCGCGAGCGCACGCGGAAGTGCGAGCGCGGCCTCGCGCTCTTCCGGCGAGAGGTACGCGTTCCGTGACGAGAGCGCGAGCCCGTCGTCGTCGCGAACCGTCGGAAGCACGCGGATCTCGACGTCGAGGTTCAGGTCGGCGACGACCCGTTTCACGACCGCGGCCTGCTGGGCATCCTTCTGGCCGAAGTACGCGCGGCGCGGCCGGACGATGTTGAAGAGCTTGCAGACAGACGGTTGCGACCCCGCGGAAGTGGCCCGGCCGGAACTCACCTTCGAGCCGGCGCCCGAGCTCCTCGACGTCAACCCACGTTTCGTAGCCGGAGGGATACATCTCCTCGGGAGACGGTGCGAACAGGAAGTCGACACCCGCCGCCTCGGCGGCGTGCGCGTCGCGCTCCTCGTCGCGCGGATAGCTGGCGAGGTCCTCGGCAGGCCCAAACTGCGCGGGGTTGACGAAGAGGCTCGCGACGACGATGTCGCACTCGTCGCGGGCCGCCGCAAAGAGCGAAACATGGCCGGCGTGGAATGAGCCCATCGTCGGTACGAGACCTGTCACAGGGACTGTCCCTCCCTCGGGACCTGTTACAGGGACTGTCCCTCCGGACAGGGCGTTCCGCATCTCGGCGATTGTCCGGACGATCTTCATCGGACCGCCAGCGCCGCGGTTGCGTCCGCAAGCGCGCGATAGAGGGGCTCGAGCTCGGGCCGGTGCTCGCGGATCGCGGCCAGGTGAGCATCGACCGTGTCCCAGTCACCGCGCTCGATCGGGCCCGTCAGCTCGAAGTCGTTCTCGATCACTCGTCGCATCAGCGGGACGAGCGCCTCGGGGGGTGCGCCGGCGGCCTCGACCAGGTCGGCAGCGGCGCGATGCAGCGTGACGAGGAAGTTCGACGCGACGGCTGCTCCCGCGTGGTAGAGGGCACGCTCCGCGTCGGCGAGCTCGAACGGCTCGAGCCCGAGCTCGCGCGCGAGCCAGAATCCGGTCTCCCGCGCCTCGTCGGTCTCCGCAGTCACGCCTGCGATACGCGCCGTCGAGCTGCTCTGGCCCTCGCGCGCGCGTGAAGCTTTGCAGCGGGTGCAGGCCGAAGCGGCGCTCGTGCGGATCGAGCGCCGCGAGCGGAGTCGCGCCGCTCGTGTGTGCGATCCACGGCCCGCGCGGAATCGTCTGCGCGACCTCGGAGATCGTGCGATCCGGCACGCAGAGCAGGACGAGCTCGGCCTCGTCCTCTCGAAGCACGAAACCACGCTCACGCAGCCGTCCCGCGACAGCAGAGCCCACTCGGCCGGAGCCGACGATTCGGATCTTTTGCAGCACACCAAGCTCCAGTTCCGTTGCGGATACCGGGCAAGCACATAGTAACGGCGCTCGATCGAGTGACGGTGAACGGGGGAGCGAGGTGCGGGGGCGCGCTGCCGATACGTGCCGTGGCGTAAGGGGAGCCCGGTCCGTGCAAGCGGCCCAGCCGGACAACGAGAGGAAGAAGACCCCATGAAGAGATTTTTGGCGTTCGCCGCGTTCGCAGTCGTCGCCGTTTCGCTTACGGGAACGGCCACCGCGGCAACTTGGACAGGCGTCGTTGTAGCGAAGGACGCCAAGCGCAAGGCGCTCGTCACCTCGACCGCACGCGGAATTCGCACCGTGCGGGCGAAGGGACAGTTCTCGCGCATCAAGGTCGGTCAGCGCGTGGTCGTCAACGCCCGCCCGATGGCGGACGGGACGTTCGCGGCCAGAAAGCTGCGGCCGGTCGGCAAGACGAAGCGCGTTCGCTTCAAGGCAGTCGTCGTCCGCAGCGCAAGCGCACGCCTGATCGTTTCGGGCGGCAGCAGCGTCTTCGCGCTTCGGATGCGAGGTCTCAAGACGAGGTCAGTGGGCAACGACGACGAGCTTGCGCCCGGTGACAAGGTCGACGTCGACGCCGATGTCGACGGTGGCAAGCTCGAGGCCGGCTCAGGCGACGTCGACGAGATCGGCCGTGCCTCGGTGCTCGAGCTCGAGGGAATCTTCCTCCACACGACGAAGGACGGCTTTGCGCTCGCAGTCGTGCACCGCGGGCTCGTGAACGTCGTCGTTCCCGATGGCATGCTGGTCCCGCCCTTCAAGGCCGGTGACCAGATCGAGGTTCTCGTGAGGGTCAGCGAGGACGGCACCTTCACCTTCAAGAAGGGCCGCCAGGACGAGCGCGATTACGGCAAGGACAAGGACGGAGGCGAGTACAGCGCCGAAGGCGTCCTCGCGGGCAAGTCACCGCTCTCGGTGAGCGTCCGAGGTAGCAAGGGCACGCTTGCCTGCGCGATCCCTGCCGGTCTCGACATGTCGTTCTTCCGGATCGGCGAGAAGGCAAAGCTCATCTGCGTCTCGCGTGACGGCGACCTCGTCATGATCAAGCTCAAGACCGACAACGGCCACCTGAGCGGGGACGGCTCCGGCGAGCTCGGCACGTACGGCGTGCTCACCGCCAAGTCGACCGCATCGATCGCCGTCCGTCGCGAGGACACGACCTTGACGACCTGCGCGTTCCGAGCTGCAGTCGACATGTCGCTCTTCCGCCTCGGCGAGAAGGTGAAGATGCATTGCCACCTCGAAGCGGGCAAGTGGATCTTCGGCTCGCTGCATGGCGAGAGCGCCTCGATCGACGAGCACGGCGTGATCGAGCAGTACGTCCACGGTGCCCTGCAGGCCCGCACCGGGGCCGAGGTCGTCGTCCGGAGCGCCGACGGCACGATGTTCGGCTGCAACGCTCCGGCCGAGCTCAACCTGAGCTACTTCCGGGCGAACGAGCTGGTCAAGCTCCGCTGCCGTCTCGACGGCGGCGCACGGACCCTGCTCTCGGTGAACGGCGAGCGCTACAGCGTCGGGGCTGACGGTTCCGCAGAGCTCTACGTCTACGGCAACCTGACCGGCAACACCGGCTCCTCCCTGACCGTGACGGCAGAGGACTCGACCACGCACACCTGCGCCTACCCGGCCGGGCTCAATCTCACGAGCTTTCCGCTGGGCACGCACGTGAAGATGCATTGCCATCTAGTGGGCGGTGCGTTCCAGCTCGAGTACATGAAGTCCGATTCGGCTGTCGTGGAAGTCAAGAGCTAGCGCTACAGATCTCCGAAACGCGAAGCCGGCCGCTTCCTCAGGGCCGGCTTCGTCGTTTCGTTCGCAGCGTGTCCGGATGTGCGCCTAAACTCCCGAGGCGATGCCGATCTACGAGTACGTGTGCATGGAGTGCGAGTCGCATTTCGAGGAGCTCGTGCGGAACGGGGAAGCGGTCAATTGCCCCGATTGCGAGGCCTCGAACGTGCGCAAGCAGTTCTCCGTGTTCGCAACTCACGGCGCCGCCGAGCAGCCAACCTACGGCGGGACCATGTCGGCCGGAGGCGGTTGTTGTGGCGGAAGTTGTGGCTGCGGGCACTGAGCTAAACGCCTACGCCGCGGAGATCGCGGACTGCACGCGCTGCCGCCTGGCCGAGGGCCGGACGCAGGTCGTCTTCGGAGTCGGCAACCCGGAGGCGGATCTGATGTTCGTCGGCGAGGCGCCGGGCTTCCACGAGGACAAGCAGGGTTCCCGTTCGTCGGCCAGGCGGGGAAGCTCCTCGACCAGCTGCTGGGCGGAATCGACATGTCCCGCGAGGACGTGTACATCGCGAACGTGATCAAGTGCCGCCCGCCTGGAAACCGCGACCCGATGCTGGACGAGATCGAAGCGTGCGAGAGCCACCTCTTCCGGCAGGTCGAGCTGATCCAGCCACGGCTCGTCGGGACGCTCGGCAACTTCGCGACCAAGCTCCTGTCCGGGAAGCCACTCGGCATCACGCGTGTCCACGGCCAGGAGCAGGAAGTGATTCTCGGAGGCCGGCCCGTCCTGCTCTACCCGCTCTACCACCCGGCGGCCGCGCTCTACACGCCTTCGATGCTGCAGGTCCTCCAGCAGGACTTCGCCAGGATTCCCGAGCTCATCGGGCGGGTCGCCGAGCCGGTTCGGGAGCCCGAGCCCCTGCTCGTCGCCGAGCCTGCCGTCCAGCTCGGGCTCTTCTAGGTCGCGACATGGAGCACGCGTCGGCCTCGCCGGAGGAGACGGAACGCATCGCCGAGACGCTCGCGGGGGAGTTACGTCCAGGCGATGTCGTCACGGTCTCGGGCGAGCTCGGGTCGGGCAAGACGACCTTCGTGCGCGGTGCCTGCCGGGCGCTCGGGGTGCAGGGGCCGGTGACCAGCCCGACCTACACGATCGGCCACCGGTACCGTGGAGACGTGGACGTGTCCCACCTCGACCTGTATCGGTTCGAGAGCGTCTCACCGGCCGAGTGGGGTGATCTCGAGCCCTATTTCGACGGCGCCGTCTGCTTCGTGGAATGGCCGGAGGCTGCGGGCAACTCACTGCCCTCCCCGCGCTTTCGCGTCGTCTTGCGGCATGCGGGAGCCCAGCACAGGATGATCGAGATCGAGAGTGCTGATCCTCGCGTTTGACACGGCCACCAACGTGGCGACGAGCGCGCTCGTCGAGGACGGACGGATACTCGGCGAGCGCGTGGGCCTGCCGGGGCGCCTACTCGAAGACGTGAACGAGCTCTTCGTCGGCGCCGATGCCCGGCCGACCGAGCTTCGCCGCATCGTCGCGGGCACGGGACCGGGCAGCTTCACGAGCCTGCGCATGGGCCTGGCGGCGGCACGTGCGCTCGCGCTCGCCCTCGACGTGAAGGTGGCCGGTGTCTCCACGCTGGAGGCGCTTGCATCCGGAGCCCCCGGCGCGCTGCCCGTGATCGACGCCCGCCGTCGGGAGGTCTTCACCCTGGTCGACAGCGAGCCCGTCGCGATCCCCCCTAACGGACTTAGCAACAGTCTGTTGCAAGGTCGGATTTGTGTCGGAGATGGGGCCGTTCGATATCGCGAAGTGCTCGAGGGGGCCGGGGCGGAGATACCGCCCGACGACAGCGAGTTGCACGTTCCTCGCGCCAGCCTCCACGTCAGGCTCGCTCGCGACTTCGGCCCGGCGGAGCTCGTCGAGCCGATCTACGTCCGCGCTCCCGACGCCGACCGGGTGCTCGAACGATGATCGAGTTCCGCAAGCTGAAGCTTCGCGACCTGAACTCGATCGAGGAGATCGAGCGCACCTCGTACCCGACACCGTGGTCGCGCTCGATGTTCGCGGGCGAGCTCGCGAAACCGTCGTCGATCTGTCTCGGCGCGATCGACACCGAGCGCAAGGAGCTCATCGGCTACCTGATCATCTCCCGCTATGTCGACGCGTGGCATGTGATGAACGTCGCCGTCGCAGATTCGTATCGCCGCCGCGGCATCGCTACGGGCCTCATGGAGCGCCTGTTCGAGGACACCGCGCGCGATGGCCGCCGGGGGTACACGCTCGAGGTGCGAGTCTCGAACGAGGCCGCGATCCAGCTCTACGAGAAACTCGGCTTCAAGGCGCGAGGCATCCGGCGTGGCTACTACACGGACAACCGCGAGGACGCGTTGATCATGTGGAAGGACCCGGCACGGGAGCAGGCAAGCGCTTGATCCTTGGGTTGGAGACGTCCTGTGACGAGACCGCGGCCGCGCTCGTCACCGACGAGGGGGAGATCCTCGCCAACGTCGTCTCTTCGCAGGCCGAGCTGCACGCTCGCTACGGAGGGGTCGTCCCGGAGGTCGCCTCGCGGCGGCACCTCGA
This sequence comes from uncultured Actinomycetes bacterium, assembly GCA_963827725.1. Classification (GTDB taxonomy): domain Bacteria; phylum Actinomycetota; class Thermoleophilia; order Gaiellales; family Gaiellaceae; genus VAXT01. The sequence continues at coordinate 953,630 of CAWHBM010000001.1, forward strand.
GCTCGTGACGCCGGTCGTTCGCGAGGCACTCGGGCAGGCGCAGGTGAGCCTCGGAGAGGTCGAGCGCATCGCCGTCACCCGCGGGCCGGGGCTGATCGGCGCACTGCTGGTCGGCCTGTCGTCGGCCAAGGCGCTCGCCTGGGCTCTGGAGCTTCCGCTGACGCCCGTCGACCACCTGCACGGTCACGTCGCCTCGCTCTATCTCCAGCCTGGCGCGGTCGAGCCGCCGTTTCTCTGCCTGCTCGCCAGTGGCGGGCACACGCTCCTGCTCGATGTCCAGGAGCCGAGCGGCTACCGCGTCATCGGCACGACCCTCGACGACGCAGCCGGCGAGGCGTTCGACAAAGGCGCTCGACTGCTCGGCCTCGGCTATCCCGGCGGCGCGGAGATCGACCGGCTCGCGCGCGAGGGCGATCCGGAGGCTTTCGAGTTCCCCGTCGCCCGCCTGCCGGGCCTTGATTTCTCCTTCTCCGGGCTGAAGACCGCCCTCCTGTACAAGGTGCGAGAGCTCTCCGCCGAGGAGCTGGAACGCAGTCGGGCCGACCTGGCCGCGTCCTATCAGCGGGCGATCGTTCGCGCACTCGTGGGACGGGCGACAGACGCGGCCGAACAGCTCGGTGCCGATCGGATCGCCGTCGTCGGCGGTGTCGCAGCCAACTCCGAGCTGCGCGCGTCGCTTGCAGGCGCTGCGCTTGCGCCGCTTTCCCTCTGCACCGACAACGCGGCCATGATCGCCTCGGCCGCGCGGTATGTCGAGGAGATCCCGTTCGCTCGTTATCTTGCATTGGATGCGTATGCGTCTACGGCGGCGTGAAGCCCCGCAGCTCGGCGTGCTCGGCGCCCTCGCGCTGGCCGCGACGCTGCTCTCTGTGGCCGCAGGCGCAGGGGGCGCGAGTCACGACCGACCCCAGGTCGCGGCATCGGCGTGGCGGGGCCTCGTCGGCACGCCACGCCAGCAGGTAGCGGTCGGGCAGCGCGTCATCGTCGTCTTGAACAGCCCCTCCCTCGCCGATCGCGTCGCGGCCGCGGGCGGGACGGCGAGCGAGGCGCAGCAGCGCCAGTGGACGTCTGCTGCCCTCGCCGCGGACAACCAGCTCATCACCCGCCTTGCGCAGGAGGGAGTCAAGATCGATCCCGAGCACCGGTACGCACGCGTGCTGACCGGTTTCTCGGCGCCTCTCGATCCCCGCGCGATCGGCTTGCTCGAGAAAGCGCCCGAGGTCGCCGGCGTCTATCCCGTCCGCATCGCCTATCCGGCTTCGATGTCGTCCACCCTGATCGAGGAAGGGAGGCTCGCCGAGGGCGCGGGCTCCCGGCCGAACGTCGAGCTACCGGGCTTCGACGGGAGCGGCGTCACCGTTGCGCTCCTCGACACCGGGGTCGAGTCCAGGCATCAGTACCTGCTCGGCCAGGTCGCCCAGGGATACGACGTAGTCGACTCCGATCACGACCCCGCCGCGAACGCGAGCCCCGAGGATCCAACTCGCTTCGAGCGGCACGGGACTCAGCTTGCCGGCCTCGTGGTCGGCTCTGACGGACCCGCTGCGCTGAACGGGGTAGCTCGCGGCGCGACGATCCTCCCGATCCGCGTCGCCGGCTGGCAGCGGGAAGCGAGCGGACGTTGGGCGGTCTTCGGTCGAACCGACCAGCTCATCGCGGGGCTCGAGCGCGCGGTCGATCCGAACGACGACGGGGTCGCCCTCGATGCAGCGCGGATCGCTCTCGTGGGAGTGGCGGAGCCGTTCGCAGCTTTCGAGGACAGTCCCTCGGCCCGTGCCGTGGCCGGCGCATTGCGGCTCGACACGCTCGTCGTTGCTCCGGCGGGGAACGACGGCCTCGCCGGGCCGGGATACGGCAGCATCTCCGGGCCAGGCGGCTCGCGCGCGGCGCTCACGGTGGGCGCGGCCGACATGCGGGCCTCCTCGGTGTCCGTCCAGGTCGTGATCCGGGCTGGGCTCGGCGTGTTCTTCGACCGGCGGGTGCCGCTCGTGGGCGCCATCGCCCCTCGCGGCAAGCTCTTCCTTCGGCTGGGAGTGCCTCGGCTGGAGCCGTCTGCGATCGAGGACGGAACCCCGCCGAGACTCAGCGACTTCTTCGACAAGGACGGCTTCAGCTACGTCGCGGGTCGCGCGGCCTTCGTCCCGGCGGGCGCCGACCCCGCCTACGCGGCGTCGCAGGCGGTGAAGGCCGGCGCGAAGCTCGTGGTCGTCTACGGCGACGCGCTGCCGGGTGGCGGGATCGGCCTCGACGAGGAAGTGACCGTCCCGGTCGTCACCGTTCCGGGCTGGGCCGGACGAGCTGTGCTCGAAGCGTTCCGCTCGGGCCGGACCCCCTTCGTCTCGATCGGCATGCCGAAGGGGGAAACGAGCAGGGTGGAGGGGCGAGTGGCGCCGTTCTCATCCCGGGGCCTTGCCTTCGACGGCTTCGTGAAGCCCGATCTCGTCGCGCCGGGGGTCAGCCTCCTCACCGCCGACCCCGGCAAAGCCGAAGACGGCACGGCGCGCTACTCCAGCCTCAGCGGCTCGAGTGGAGCGGCGGCCGTCGTCGCGGGCGCGGCGGCGCTGCTCACCCAGTCGAGGCCCGAGCTCGACGCGTCGGGCCTCAAAGCCCTGCTCGCGGGGTCCGCGAGGCCGCTCCCGAGGGAATCGGTCGCCGCCCAGGGAGTCGGTCTGCTCGACGTCGGGGCGGCGCGCGCCGGCGAGACAGCCGCGCTGCCGACGACGATGAGCTTCGGCCGTGCGACCGGAGCGGGCTGGCATGCGACGCGAAAGCTCGTTCTGCGAAACCTCTCGACCCGGCCGCTCAGGCTCCGCATCCTCGCGGACGAGCGCGACAAGGGCGGTGCCCGGGGCCTCGTCTTCGCCTTCGCGCCACCCCGAATGCGGATCGCTCCGGGCGGGATCGCACGGGTCTACGTCGCGGTCCGCTCGCTCGTCCCCGCCGGCCCGCCGGTCGAGGGCATGCTCACCGTGCGGCCCGAAGGAAGTGCGCCGATCCACGTTCCCTGGCTCGTCACGTTCCGACCTCGTCGCGACGAGCTGCTCGACTCGGTGCGGCTCTCGACGTCGTCGTTCAAGCCCTCGGACAACGCCCCGGCCGTGCTCTCCTTCCAGGCCGGGCGCATCGCCGCCGGAGGGCAGCTGGCGCCGGTCTCGCTCCTCGAGCTCGAGCTTCTCGCCTCGGACGGCAAGCGGCTCGGCGTCCTCGCACAGCTACGCGACCTTCTGCCCGGGCGCTACGCGTTCGGCCTGACCGGCCGCGACGTGGAGGGTGAGACACTCGAGCCGGGCCGGTACCGCATGGAGCTGACCGCGCACCCCACCGGCCAGGGGACTCCCAGCAAGGCCACCGTCAGCTTCGCTATTCGCTAGCCGGACGGAGCGGCTTATACTCGCCGCAAAGCAGTTTTCTCCCCTTTGCAGCGAAAACAAGGAGCGACAGAGTGACCATCGTCGAGGCCCCCGTCTCCCATCTCCACGAGAACCCGTTCGAGATCGCCCAGGACCAGCTTCGCAAGGTCGGCGACGTCTTCCAGATCGACCAGAACCTGATCGAGGTCCTGCGGGAATGCAAGAAGGCCGTCGTCGTCTCAGTCCCGGTCGTCATGGACAACGGGTCGATCCAGTCCTTCCAGGGCTATCGGGTGACGCACAACATCGCGCGCGGCCCGTCGAAGGGCGGGATTCGGTACCACCCCGACGTCACTCTGGACGAGGTCAAGGCGCTCTCCATGTGGATGACGTGGAAGTGCGCACTGATGAACATCCCGTTCGGCGGCGCGAAAGGCGGAATCGCCTGTGACCCCAAGCAGCTCTCGCGTAACGAGCTTCAGAAGCTGACCCGCCGCTACACGACGGAGATCATCAACGAGATCGGGCCGGAGAAGGACATCCCGGCGCCCGACGTCGGCACCGACGGAACCGTGATGGCCTGGATCTTCGACACGTACTCGATGAACAAGGGTCATTCGGTGCTCGGCGTCGTCACCGGCAAGCCCCTCAACATCGGCGGCTCTCTGGGCCGGCTGGAGGCTACAGCCCGGGGAGCGCTCTACTGCATCCGCGAGGCGACTCGCAAGCAGGACATGCCGATCTCGGGATTGCGGGTCGTCGTGGAGGGCTTCGGCAACGTCGGGAGCTTCCTCGCGAAGTTCCTCGCGCAAGAAGGAGCGACCGTGATCGCCGTGTCGGACTCGACGGGCGGCGTCCACAACGCGAACGGCATCGACGTCGAGACGGCGATCGCCCACAAGCAGGAGACCGGCGCTCTTGCAGGGCTGAACGGCACGGAGAAGGTCACGGCCGAGGAGCTCTTGGTGCTCGACTGCGACGTGCTCGCGCCTTGCGCGCTGGAGCAGGTGATCACGACTGAGAACGCGGACAAGATCAAGGCGAAGATCATCTGCGAGGGCGCTAACGGGCCGACGACGCCCGCTGCCGACGAGATCCTCGAGGAGCGCGGCGTGCTCGTCCTGCCCGACGTGCTCGCGAACGCGGGGGGCGTTGTCGTCTCCTACTTCGAGTGGGTCCAGGGCCTCCAGGAGTACTTCTGGAAGGAGGACGAGGTGAACGCGCGGCTGAACGACATCTCGACGCGCGCGTTCAACGAGACCTGGGCGACCCGCGAGAAGATGGGCACGAGCATGCGGATGGCTGCGTACGGCCTCGCCGTCCAACGCGTCTCGGAAGCGACCACGACGCGCGGCCTCTACCCGTAAGCCGAGTCGCCCTCTACCACGCGGCTGACTGCCATCTCTGCGAGCGGGCACGAGCGACCGTGGCCGCGCTTCGTGACGAGCTCGGCTTCGAGCTCGAGGAGATCGCCATCGACGGCGACCCGGAGCTGGAAGCTCGCTACCGGGAGTTGCTTCCGGTGGTCGAGATCGACGGCGAACGGGCTTTCGTCTATTTCGTCCAGCCGGACGCACTGCGCCGGAAGCTCGCACAAGCTCGGATGTGAGCGGGGACTTTGTAACGGTCCGACGCAGGCGGCGACGCCAACTGTAAGAATCCTTGTGTGGTGTTACAAACCCCAGCTCAGACCCCGGGACCGCCCGCCGAGCGGCTCACGGTCGGCGTCGCGGCACGTCTCAGCCGCTATCTCCAGATCCTGACCCAGGCGAAGAAGATGGGGAAGAGCCGGATCTCCTCGCAGGAGATCTCGGACTACACGAACATCAACGCGACCCAGATCCGGCGCGACCTGTCTGCGTTCGGGAAGTTCGGCAAGCGCGGGGTGGGCTACAACATCGACAGCCTGCTCGGCGAGATCCGCAAGATCCTCCGGACGCAGGGCCAGCACAACATCGTGCTCGTCGGCGCCGGGCGGCTCGGCGAGGCGATCGTCGGCTCTCCGATCTTCGCCGAGCACGGCATCCACATTGCCGCGATCGTGGACACCGACCCCGAGAAGGTGGGGCGGACCGTCGGCGAGGTCGAGGTGAGCGACTACCGCGAGCTGAGCGACCTCGTCCGGGACAAGAACATCATCGTCGGCGTCCTCGCGGTACCGGCGACGAGCGCGCAGCAGGCGGCGGAGGATCTCGTGGAGTCGGGCCTGAAGATCATCTTCAACTACTCCGAAGCGCTGCTCGACGTCCCCTCGGATGTCGCGGTGCACACGTCGAACCCGGCCGTCGACCTTCTCTACGCCCTCTACTTCCACCTGACCTAGCGCTTACGGGGTCTGACCCCGTGAACCCTTACAGGGTCTGACCCCGTGAACCTTTACAGGGTCTGACCCCGTGAACCTTTACAGGGTCTGACCCCGTTAACGCTTACAGGGTCTGACCCCGTGGCTCAAAGAGAGAGCCCCGCTTTCGCGGGGCTCTCTTGTTCGGGTCCGGAGGAGGGAGGTGGTGCTACTTGAAGCGGACTCGCTCGCAGCCTCGGAGCCGGTCGCGCTTGTCGGCGCGGACCTTGTCCTTGCCGGGACCGCAGCGCACCTTGTCGCGCTTGCCGTCGCGGAGGTCGAGCGTGTCGGCGCCTGCGCCGGCGTTCACCGTGTCGGCCCCTGGGCCGCCGATGAGCAGGTCCTTGCCGGGGGAGCCGATGAGCGTGTCCTTGCCGGCGCCACCGTCGAGTGAGTCGTTGCCCGGTCCGCCGATCAGCGTGTCGTTTCCGGGACCGCCTTCGAGCTCGTCGTCGCCGTTCTCGCCGTCGAGCTCGTCGTCGCCTTCGTGGCCGGAGACATGGTCGTTTCCGTCGCCGGACTGGAAGGAGTCGTCGCCGTCACCACACGAGAGGTCGTCGTCCTCGAAGCCGGGGTCCTCATCCTCGTCGTCGTTCAGAGGATTGAACGATTCGCCCTCGAGCTCCTCCTCTTCGGGCGGAGGCTCCTCGTCCTCGGGAGGATCGGTGAGCTCCTCGTCACCTTCGATGAACTCTTCGTCCTCGGGGTCGGTGTACTCCTCATCGGCAGGCATGCATTCGTCCCCGCCGTTGGGCATCGCTACAGCCGGGGAGTTGCTCGTTCCGGCTGCCGGGCTCGACGCCGCCACCATGGCGGCAGCAAGCACGAGAATCGCAAGAGCTAGCGTGAGCCTCAGAATCTTCAAGGGGGTCTCCTCAGGGCCGATTCGCCGCAGTGCGCGGCCTGTCTTGGGGCTATCGGCGGCCCCGGATCCGCCCTGTTCCCTCGAAGTGATGAAGATGCCCTGATGCGAATCCTGCTCTGGCACGGCTATCTGCTCGGGGGAACGGGCTCAAACGTGTACACCCGCGCGCTCGCGCGCGAGTGGAGCCGCGCCGGCCACGAGGTCGTCGTTTTCTCGCAGGAGGCGAGCCCGGAGCAGTACGACCTGGGTGGCGCCGAGGTCGTGCGACCCGATATCGGCGGTCCGCTGCCGGTCTTCGTGCTCGACCGCTACGAAGGGCTCGTCGCGCAACGCCTTCCCGAGCTGACCGCCGTCGAGCGGGAACGCTACGTCGCGGCGAACGCGGACGCATTACGCGAGCACCTTCCCGCCGACCTCGTCTTCGCCAATCACGTTCTGCTCGGCGGGCCTGTCGCCGCTGCCACCGGAGCGCGCTTCGCGGTGAAGGCGCACGGCTCCGAGCTCGAGTACGCGATGCGCGACAACCCGGAGCTCTCGGCGTGGGGGAAGGAGGCGCTCTCCCACGCGGAGGCCGTCTTCGTCGGCTCCGAGCACATCCGCGACGTGCTCGAAGAGGTCGTCGGCCACGTGGAACGGGTTCACGTCGTGCCGCCCGGCGTCGATGTCGACGAGTTCGTCCCCGCTCCCCGAGACCAAGCTCTACGCCGGCTGCTCGAGGAGAGCCGCGCGGATCCGCCCAACCCGAGGAACGCGAACGAGCGCCTGCCGGACGAGGGCAACGCAGACCGGCTCGAGGCCTTCCTTGCCGCTGACGAGCCGACTGTCCTCTACTTCGGCAAGCTCCTCCACAACAAGGGCGTCCACGTCCTGCTCGAGGCGCTCCGTGAAGTGGACGCCCGCGCGGTGATCGTCGGCTTCGGCGACTACCGGGCGGAGCTCGAGGCGCTGGCCCCGGAGCGGACCCTCTTCACAGGGCCGCTCGAGCACCGCCACCTCGCGCACCTGATACCGCTTACCGATGTGACCGTGGTGCCGTCGATCTTCCCCGAGGCGTTCGGCATGGTCGCTGCGGAGGCAGCCGCCGCGGGCTCGCTGCCCCTCGTCGCAAACCACTCCGGCCTCGCAGAGATCGCTGCGGGTGTCGCGGAGGAGTACCCGGAGGCCCATCGCGACCTCACGAGCTTCGCGACCGGAGACGCCGAGGACCTCGCTTCAAAGCTGCGGGGCCTCCTTTCGCTCACTGCCGGCGAGCGAGCCGAGCTGGCCGAGGCCGCAAGGCGCGCGGTGGTCACTCGCTGGAGCTGGACAGGCGTCTCGCACCGCCTTCTGAAGCCCTTCGCGTAACCTCTCGCCGTGGCGGAGGCGACGCTAACCGCCGACGAGCAGCTGCGCCTCGCGCGTGAGCAGTACGAGTCGGCAGAAGATTTCACGGTCGCCGTGGAAGAGGAGTTCGCGATCCTCGACCCGGAGACCCTGTCGCTCACGAATCGCTTCGAGGAGCTGAAAGCCGCCGCCCAGGGCACGGAGCTCGAGGAGCACCTCGTCGGTGAGCTGATCGCGTCAGAGGTCGAAGTACGGACGGGACGCTGCGACACCTTCGCCGAAGTCGTCGCGCGAATTCCGGAACGCCGCGCGCAGCTGGGCGCGCTCGCCGAGAAGCTCGGCGTCAACCTCGGCGCCACCGGCACCCATCCGTGGAGCCCCTGGCAGGAGCAACGGATCATCGACACGCCGCACTACCGGGTTCGTGACGAGCTCTTGCGTTACGTCGTCTGGCGCAACAACTCGTTCGGCATCCACGTTCACGTTGCGATCCGTGGGGTCGACCGAGCTGTGCAGGTGACCGACGGCCTGCGGGCCTATCTCCCCGAGCTGCTTGCGCTGTCGGCGAGCTCGCCCTTCGTCGAGAACGTGAACACCGGCCTTCACTCCGCGCGCACCGAGATCTTCACCCGCCTCTTCCCGCGCTGCGGGGTGCCCGACGTCTACGGCGACTGGCGCACCTTCGAGCGCTACGTCCGGTTCCTCTTCGACACCGGCTCGATCAAAGACCACACGGAGATGTGGTGGAGCGTCCGTCCGCACCTGTCATTCCCGACCGTCGAGATGCGCATCGCCGACGCGCAGCCACTCCAGGAGGAGGCGATCTCGCTCGCGGCGCTCATTTACTCGCTCACCGCCAGGATCGCGCGCGCGATCGACGAGGGCGAGCCCGTGCTGCTGCCAACGAACCGCGAGATCGAAGAGAACTTATGGCGCGCGATCCGCTGGGGCCTCTCGGGCGAGATGATCGACCTTCGCACCCATGAGGTGAGGCCGACGCGCGCCGCGATCGAAGAGCTGATCGAGTGGGTGCAGCCGGTCGCCGAGGAGCTCGGCGCTGCGGAATACCTGACCGTCCCGACCGCGAATGCCGCCGAGCGCCAGATCGCACGGCACGAGGAGGGCGCATCGCTCGAGGAGATCTACGCGGAGCAGGTCCGACCGAAGGAGGCAGTTAGTGGCTGACGAGCCGGAACAGCAGCAGCAGCAGGAAGAGGAGCTCTCCGCGGAGGAGATCCTCGAGCACATCCGGCAGATGAAGGTCTCCGATCTGCTGCTCTCGACGATCTCGACAGTCGCGCAGCTCGGCTTCGCAAAGCTCGCGCCTGCGGGCCGGGACCTCGAGCAGGCGAAGCTCGCGATCGAGTCGCTCAGCGCTCTGGTCCCGGTGCTGGAGGGATCGGTCCCGGAAGAGGTCTTGCGTGACTTCAACCAGGTGACGGCGAACCTTCAGTTGGCGTACGCGAAAGCTGTTGAGGAGAAGCCCGAAAGCCAGGCATGAAGCTCTACGAGTGCGCCCAGATGACCGCGCCGACCGGGACTGCGGCGACTAGGCCCAGCCCGAGCACGATCCAGCCCAGCGTGTGATCGCCGTCCCCGCCTGACGTGCCGGCGGCCGGCGCTGGCCTGGCGACGGCAGCGGTGCGGTACACGTAGGTCGTCGAGCTCGGGCCCATCTGGTCGGGGTTTGCGAGGAACATGTCGTACTGCCGCTTCCGCGCGTACGTGAGCTCGAGTGCGATCGTGCCGGCCAGTCGTGTCCGCGGATCCTGGGACGGCTTGACCGGATCCGGGATCTCTGCCGTTCGCACGCGAAGATCCAGCCTGGGGGCCGACGCGTTCAGCGCCTGGCCGCGCAGCACGAGTCGAAGCTGGGTGCGCCGCACGCCGTCCAGGAGGCCGGACACGGGGACCACTCCGTCAGGGGCGCCGCGGAGCCTCGCCGTGCCGGGAGCGAAACTCAGCGTGCCGTCGAGCCGCAGCGGGGCGGCGACTCGAGCTTCGACCGGTGTGGACGGCCCCTGCAGCCGGATGTTCAGGCCTTCGGCGGAGACGCCGCGCCGAATCGCCGATCGGATCCGGCCGAGAACGACGGCAAGGTCGCCCGGATGAGGATCGGCCGTGAAGGACTTTGCAGTCGCAGCCGTGGCGTTCTCGGCAATGAGCGTCACCTGGAGATCACCGCTGCGCTTCTCGCCGGGCGCGAGCTCGGTCCCGTCCACCTCGGTCTCGATCCGGACGCGAAGCGGGAGCGCCCCCACGCTCTCGGCCGGGCGGAGGTCGGCCCAGGCCGCAAGGACTCGCTCCCCGGGCGAGAAGCCCTGCCAGAGAATCTGATTCGTGCGTCGTCCGGGTGGCGACTCCGTCCCCGGGCCGGGGAGGACGGTTTGGACGGGAGCCGGGACCGTGAAGACGTAGTTCCCGGGCCGCGTGACGTCGATTCTGTGCAGCACGCGGACCGAATGGGGCGTGCCGTCGTCTTCGAGCCCGACGACGACTCGCTCGCGAGTGGCCAGCCGTCCGATGAAGAACGGGTTGAGCGGGAGCACCCCCGTCGTGGCAGGCGCGAGTGGGGGAGTCGTGGGCAGGACCGTCGGCGGCCAGGGCAGCGACACGACCTGGGTCTGCGCCTCGCCGGTAGGCACGGCAACGACGACTGCGAAGGCGGCACAGATCGTGATCAGAAGCCGGCCGTTCATCAGCGCCGCTGCTCGAGCTGCGCAAGCGTTGCCGAGAGAGGGTCGTCTTTCACCGGCGAATAGATCATGCCTCCGAAGCGCGCGAAGTAGACGTCGTCGTCGACCACGCCTTCGTGGTTGTTCTCGTTGAAGCCGCGTTGGTCGCCGTTTGCTCCCTGAACCGAGACCTGGTTCATCGCCGCGAGCACCTTCTCCGGGTCCTTGACGCCGCCCGCGCTCTCGATCGCGGCGGCGAGCACGTTGACGAAGTCGTACGAGTACATCGCGTAGTCGGGAGGCTGGACGACCTCTTCGCCTTCGGGTGTCTTCACTCCGACGGGCTGCACCCCAAAGCGCTCTTCGAGGGAGCGCTGGAATGCGAGGAACGGCCCGGACCCGACCTCGGCTGTCGGCCTCCCGGCCGCGAAGGTCAGGCCATCGACCCAGTCGGGATGATTCGCGAGCTGCTGGCGGACGAGCGGATCCTCGCCGGCTGCCGGCGTGTAGACCGGGACGTTCCAGCCGGAGCCGCGCGCGGCGGCGATCGCTCCGGCGATCGTCGTCGGCTCCCCCCAGACGAGCAGCGCGTTTGCGCCCGAGCGCCGGGCACGCAGCATCTCGGGAGCTAGGTCCGGCGAGTCGGCAGGGACCGTCAGCCGGATAGCAACGGCCTCCTCGTTGACGGCGAACGCCTGCCGTAGCGCCTTCAGCCCCTCCTGACCGTACGAGGAGTCGTCGACGACGAGGCCGATCCGCAAGCCCTTCGGAATGAGGTACTCGGCCAGGCGGAACGCCATCCCGCGATCGGTCGGCGCGATGCGAAAGACGTTTGGGCGCTCGACCGGATCGACGAGCCCGACACCGCCCTGGTACGTGATGCCGAGCGGGCGGGACGCGTCCGCCGCGATTCGCCAGGAGGCATTGACGCCGGTCCCCTCGTCCACGATCGCGACCGCGCCGTCGGCCAGCGCGCGCCGCACGTTTCCAACGGCCGTTCGAGCCGACAGGCCCGAGTCGTAGCGCTTGATGCGGAAGCGGTACGTGCCCTCATCAGTGGTCACCACTGCGTCGTCGGCCGCGAGCTCGGCACCGTTGGCAATCGTCTCCCCGACGTACGGAATCCGTGAGAACGGGGCATTGACCGCGATCAGAAGCGTCTTGTCGCTCCCCTTCGAGTCGCTCTCGCCGCAAGCGGGCGCGAGGCAGCACAGGACCACTAAAAGGAGAAGCCGGTTCAAGAGGCTCCCAATGCTAGATCGAGCGGTGGCCCAGGTAGGCGGTTCGCACGTCTGCGTTCGCGGTGACCTCGGCGAGGGTTCCGAAGGCAATGCGCCTCCCGGCCGCGAGCACGGTCACCTCGTCGGCGACCCGGCGAACGAAGCGGAGATTGTGCTCGATCAGGAGGAGCGCGAGGCCCTTGCCGCGGAGCTCCTGGAGCAGCTCCGCGAGTCGATCCAGTTCGACGGAAGAAGCACCGGCGGCGGGCTCGTCGAGCAGGAGCACCCGCGGTTCGGTTGCAAGTGCCGACGCGAGCATGAGCAGACGCTGCTCGTGGCCCGACAGCTCGGCGGCGGGGCGCTCACGAGACTCCAGGAGGCCGACGAGCTCGAGCGCGCCGAGCGCCCGCCCCTCCGCGTTCGCTTCTTCGGCTCGTGCCTTCGGGGTCCGGAAGAGCGTCCGGAAGGGGCCGGACCGGCTGCGGCGGAGGCCGGCTCCGACCAGAGCATGCTCGAGGACGGTCAGGTCGGGGAAGATTTGAGTCGTCTGTTGAGTGCTGACGATCCCGCGCCGAGCCCGCTCGCGCTGGGGCAACGCGTCCAGCCGGTCTTCCCCGAGTGCGATCGACCCGGAGTCGGGCCGCAGATCGCCCGCGAGGGCCCGTAGTGCGGTTGTCTTGCCGGACCCGTTCGGGCCGATCAGCGCATGCACGGCTCCGGGCCTCAAGTCGAGGTCGAGGTCGTCGAGCGCTACGAGGCTCTCGAAGCGCTTCGAGAGGCCGCGTGCTGCCAACGGTGAGGGGCTCTCCACGCCAGGCGGTTCCACGGCCTGCGCCGCCGCCGAAACGACCTTTCCCGACGGGCCGCGGTGCTTCGTCCACAAGCCACGCACCCCCGGGAGCAGCCCAACTCCGCCCAATCCGAGGACGAGCAGAAGGCCATAGGCGGTCAGCATCTCGTCGAGCCGCCCCGGCGGCAGCCCGCGCAGCGCGCCCACCTGCTCGGCTGCGTACGAGAAAGCGGCGATGGCGAGGAGCCCGACGACGGGGCCGAGTGGGGTCCGGACGCCGCCGACGATGACGGCGACGAACAGCGTGAACGAGAGGATCGGCCCGTACGCGGACGGGTCGGCAACCTGCGCGAGCTCCACTCCGAGCGCTCCGGCGACTCCCGCGATCGCGGCCGAGGCCGTCAACGCACCGAGTCGGAGCCGGGCGACGGGAACGCCGAGCGCGAGCGCGGGGTCGGGGTGCTCACGTGCGGCGCCGAGCGCAAGGCCGGGCGCCCGCCGGGCGAGGACGGCAAACGCAATCACCGCGAGCGCAACGAGCACGACGCCGATCTCGTAGTGGGCTGTCGGCGTCAGCGTCCGGCCGAAGACCGTGGCCTGGGGCAGAACGAGACCCTGGGCGCCGCCAGAGATTCCCGGGAACGAGAGGAGGATCAGGGCGACGATCCAGCTCAGGATCCAGGTGCTGACAGCGACGAAGGCTCCTCGCAGCCGGCCGGTCGCGAGCCCCGTCAGACCGCCTGCGGCTGCGGCTGCGAGGACGGCGAGCAGGATCGACGGAAGAAGCGGCCAGCCCCATTTCGCGCGCGCGATCGCCTCCGCGAAGGCACCGATTCCGAGGAAGGCGCCCTGCCCCAGCGAGGGGATTCCCGCCAGGCCGACTGCGTAGGCAAGCCCGACCGCAGCAAGGGCCAGGTACACCCAGGCCGCGAGGTCGGGCATGCGGCCGGAGAGCGGCAGGACGGCCGGCGCGACCAACGCGGCCGCGATCGCGAGCGCGATGAGCGTCGCCCGGCGGCTCCAGCCCGCGCGGATATCGCGGCCCGCCGCCGCGAGAGCCCGGCCGGTCTGCCCGAGGGCGGCCGTCGTGCTCATGCGCGACCGAACAATGGCGTGTCGGAGCGAAGGGAGCGATAGGCGATCAGGCCGATGGCGAATGCCAGCGGGAGGATCTCGCCGTACTGAGGCCCGAGGCCGAAATCGGCGATGCGGAGGTTGTCGATTGCCGCCTCCGCGAGACCCAGGCCGAGGCCCGCGGCGAAGGCGGCCCACGGCGAGCCGAATCGGACGATCAGCGCCGCGACGAGACCCTTCAGCCCGAGCAAGGTGCCCGTGTCGACCGAGAACGGGGCGGACGGAGCTGCCGCGACCGCGGCGACCGCCGCCAGAGCGCCGACGACCCCGAACGTCAGCGCCACGAGCCCCTCGACGGGGAGGCCGACGAACCGCGCTCCCTCGACGTCCGAGGAGATCGCCTGCAGCCCGCGCCCATATCTCGTGCGCTCGAGAGCCCAGGCGGCGAGCGCGGCGAGCAGCACGGCCAGGGCGATGACGAAGAACGACCGTACCTGAACGCGTCGCGCCCGCGATCGTGACGAGGCCGTCGTGACCGATCCTGTCGAACGGAATCGGGTCCGGGAAGACGTACGCAGGCCGCGTGAAGGTCGCACCGATCATGCTCCGGAGAGCGAACGCGATCGCAAGCGTGGCGGCAACCCAGCCCAGGGTCGAGCCGCGCAGGAGATACGGCTCGATGAAGAGCACGTACGTTGCAGCCGCGAGCGCCATGCACACGACGAGAGCCACGACGAGTGCGACCAGGAAGCGTCCGAGGCCGATGCTCGTCTGGCTGACCGGCGCCGTTCCGGCAGCCACGAGCAAGGTGGCGAACACGGCGAATGCGACGAGGTCGCCGAACGCGAAGTAGACGATCCCCGTGAGCCGGTAGATGAGCGAGTGCCCGATGGCGAAGATGCCGTAGATGCCGCCGGCGGCGAGTCCGGTGACGATCACCTGGACGATCAGGCTCACGGGAGGACACTACTCAGCGGCCGTGTCGACGAGCTCGTCGCCGCTGCAAAGATGGGCCGGTCGGCCTATGGACGATCGTCTATTTGACTGATAAGAAGAGACCGGCAAGGTCAATCAGGTACGAGGGGGGAACATCTTGGTGCGGAAGAACGCTCGACTTTTCGTCGCGCTCACGTGCGCGATCGTGATCGCAGGTGTGTTCGTCGGCTTCGGCATGTCGACCGGCACCGACTCAAGCCAGTCGGCAAAGCGCGTTGGCATTGCCTCGCGGGTCGCCGGCGGAGCTCAGGCAAGTGTCTCTTCGAGTGGCACGCTGAAGACGTCGCCTGCTCAGCGCACAGAGGTCGCGCTACCGGGGCGCACACGCCCGCTGCGCGACATCGTCAACGTCAAGCCCGGCAAGCACAACGCCGCGCGCGAGCTGTCGAGGACCGAAGGGCTCGGCGCGACCAGCTTGGGCCGCACCGCAGCCGTTCAGACCAAGGTCGGCAGCGGGCAGATGCCCTCTCCGATCCAGAATTTCGACGGCGTCTCGAACATGTGCGGCTGCCTGCCGCCTGATACGAACGGCGACGTCGGCCCGAACCACTACATGCAGTGGGTCAACACCCATTTCGCGATCTACACCAAGACGGGAACGCAGGTCGGCTCCACGCTGCCCGGCAACGCTCTGTGGGCGGGCAATCCGAACGCCCCGACCTGCGCGTCGGCCAACGACGGCGACCCGATCGTGCTCTACGACCAGCACTCCGGCCGTTGGCTCGCGTCGCAGTTCGCGTTTCCGAACTTCCCGTCCGGGCCGTTCTACCAGTGCGTAGCGGTCTCTTCCTCGAGCGACCCTTCGGGGACCTGGTGCGGTTACGAGTACCTCGTGTCCGCGACCAAGCTCAACGACTATCCGAAGTTCGGGGTCTGGCCGACCCAGAACGCCTACATGGCCACGATCAACCAGTTCATCGCGCCCAACTTCAGCTGGGGCGGTGTCGGTGTCATGGCGTTCGAACGTGACCAGATGATCAACTGCGGCCCCGCGCGAATGCTCTACAAGGACATGTTCGTCGACGCGCCGGCTCTCTGGGGCGGCATGCTCCCGGCGGATACCGACGGCCCGACGCTGCCGCCTGCGAACGCGCCCGCTCCGCTGGTCGAGGTCGACGACGATGCGTGGGATCCACCGAACTTCCCGGTGGATCGGCTCGATGTCTGGAACGCGACCGCGAACTGGCATCCGGTCACTCCGGCATTGACCGTGACGCACGAGGGCATCCTCCCGACGGCGTCGTTCGACGGGATCCTGTGCGGGTTCAACTCGTGTGTCCCGCAGCCGGGCACGTCCCAGCGGCTCGACACGCTCGGAGACCGGCTCATGTACCGGCTGGCCTACCGGAACTTCGGCGACCACCAGTCGCTGGTCGTCAACCACACGGTCGACGTCGGCTCGGACCGGGCCGGAGTCCGTTGGTATGACCTCGCCAAGACGACGGGCAACTGGAGCATCGCCCAGCAGAGCACTTATGCACCCACCGACGGGCTGCACAGGTGGATGGGGAGCTCGGCGATGGACCAGGACGGGAACATGGCGATCGGCTTCTCGATCGGGAACGCGACCGCGCCCAACTACCCGAGCATCAAGTACGTGGGCCGACTCGCAACCGATCCGCCGAACCAGCTCCCGCAGGCCGAGGAGCTGCTCCACAGTGGCACCGGCTCGCAGACGCATTCGGCCGGGCGCTGGGGCGACTACTCGATGATCTCGGCGGATCCCGTCGACGACTGCACGTTCTGGTACACGACCGAATACGTGCAGACGACAGGCACGTCGCCTTGGAAGACGAGGATCGGCTCCTTCAAGTTCCCGACTTGCGGCGGTGGCCCACCGCCGCCTCCGCCACCACCGCCTCCGCCGCCACCACCACCGCCTCCGCCACCGCCACCGCCTCCGCCACCGCCACCTCCGCCGCCACCTCCGCCACCACCACCGCCTCCGCCACCGCCTCCGCCACCGCCACCTCCGCCACCGGCACGCTGCCGGGTGCCGAGGGTGATCGGTCTGAGGCTCGGTCAGGCACGGACGCAGATCCGCAGGGCGAACTGCTCTGTCGGCCGCGTGCGCCGCGCTCGCTCCAGGCGAGTCGGCCGCGTCATCGGCCAGAGCCCAAGGCCCGGCGCTATTCGGGCCCGCGGCTTCCGCGTCAACCTGGTGGTTGGCCGCAGGTAGCGCAGAAATAGACACGTAGAAATCGAGCGGCCCGGCGATCACTCATTCGCCGGGCCGCTTTCGTTTGCGGCGTTCGGCCTATTGTCTTTCGCAGACAAGGCTGCTAACAATCTCGGGCGTGAGGGGAGGTCACGTCAGGATTCTGCTGGCGCTCGGCTTGGCGATGTTCGTCGCTGCCGGCGCTTTCCTGCTTGCGCCTTCGAAGAGCTCGGGCACGCGCGTGACGGCGGCCGTCGGAGCGCCTGACGCCGTGTCGGGCTCCGCACCGGGCAGTCGGGCCGCCGCGAAGGCCTCGCCGGTCACCAAGGTCGGTTTCGCCCAGCCAATCAGGACAGGCCCTCTCCGCAGCATGACGCCGGCGAAGTTCAAGCACGTCCAGTACGAGCCCCGCGAGGAGGACTACTCGGCGGGCATGCCCGACACCAATCAGCCGGACGGCGCTATCCAGACGAGCGCGGCGAAGAACCTGATGCCGTCGCCGATTCAGAACTTCGACGGCGTCGCGAACATGTGCGGCTGCTACCCGCCGGATACCGAGGGCGACGTCGGGCCGAACCACTACATGCAGTGGGTCAACCTCCACTACGCGATTTACAGCAAGACGGGCACCGTGATCGTCCCTCCGACTCCGGGGAACACCCTCTTCGCCGGTCACAGCGTCTGCGGGCCGAACAACAACGGCGACCCGATCGTGCTCTACGACCAGTATGCGGGACGCTGGCTGGCGAGCCAGTTCGCCTTCCCGAGCGGCAACGGCCCCTTCTACGAGTGCATCGCGATCTCGAACACGAACGATCCGACCGCGGGCTGGTGCACCTACCAGTTCCAGGTGCACGCCACGAAGTTCGTCGACTACCCCAAGCTCGGAGTGTGGCCGACGCAGAACTCGTACTCGATGACTGCACCCCTCTTCCCGATCAACGGATCCCCTGTGACCCAGGGTCTCTACGGCTTCGAGCGCGACAAGATGATCGCCTGTCAGGGCGCGCGCTTCGTCTTCCAGGACATGGTCAGCGAGCCGACGCTTCCACGCTGGCTCCCGGCGGACGCCGACGGCCCGAACCTTCCGCCGGCCAATGCGCCACAGCCGATCGTCACCGACAACGACGACGGGGCCGGCTTCCCGCAGGATCGGATCGATGTCTGGAACGCGACCATGACCTGGGGCGGGACACCGACGATCAGCGTCGTCCGCGAGGGATATCTCCCGACGGCGGCGTTCGATCAGAACATCGGCTGTTCGGGCCGCCAATGCATTCCGCAGCCCGGCACGTCGGTCAGGGTCGACGCGCTGCCGAACCGTCCCATGTACCGGTTGGCGTACCGAAACTACGGCGCGCATCAGGCGCTGACCTTCAACCACACGGTTGACGGCGACGGGGCGAATCGCGCCGGTGTCCGCTGGTACGAGCTCCGGAAGTCGACCGGAAACTGGGCGATTCAGAATCAGGGAACCTTCGCCCCGGCGGACGGTCTCTACCGGTGGATGGGCGCCTCGGCGATGGACGCTGACGGCAACCTCGCCGTCGGTTACTCGATCGGCAACGGCACTGCGCCGAACTACCCGAGCGTCGCCTACGCGGGGCGACTCGCGACCGATCCGCCAGACCAGCTTTCGCAGGGCGAGTCGATGTTGCACGCCGGCACGGGCTCGCAGACAGGGACGGCGTTCCGGTGGGGCGACTACTCGATGATGACGACCGACCCGGTCGACGATTGCACCTTCTGGTACACGCAGGAGTACGTCCAGACGACTGGCGCTACCACGTGGCGAACGCGCATCGGGAGCTTCAAGTTCCCGTCCTGCGGCGGTGGGCCGCCGCCACCTCCGCCACCTCCGCCACCTCCGCCATCCTCCGCCACCTCCGCCACCGCCGCCGCCGCCGCCGCCACCACCACCTCCGCCACCTCCGCCACCGCCTCCGCCACCTCCGCCACCTCCGCCACCTCCGCCACCTCCGCCACCACCTCCGCCTCCGGCACGCTGCCGGGTGCCGAGGGTGATCGGTCTGAGGCTCGCTCGGGCACGCGTTGTGATCCGCAGGGCCCGCTGCTCAGTCGGGCGCGTGCGCCGCGCTCGCTCCAGGCGAGTCGGCCGCGTGATCGGCCAGAGCCCGAGGCCCGGCGCCATTCGGCCTCGCGGCTTCCGGGTGAACCTGGTTGTCGGTCGGCGCTAGTCAGCGCTAGGACGACAGTCCCGACACAATGAGAAGCCGCAGGGCCCGGCTTCTTCTCTCCGTGGGCCTCGCGGGTCTTGCCGTCGGCACTCTCGCGCTCGCCTCTTCGCGGAGCAGCGGACCGACAATGACCGGGCCCCGCTCGGCGGCGCCGCTACCCGGCGCAGCCCGCTCCTCCGCGGCGGTCGAGGCCCGCACGCACGGCATCGCGCAACCGCACCGAACCGCCCCGCTTCTGACGATCGCCCCGGGGCGGCCGCGCTGGTACGGCTTGAAGACAGTCGACGAGCTTCGCGGCGGTCGCCGGGACGTTGAGCGAATTCCGGGCACGGTGCCCGCCCCCTCGAGGGACGGTGCGCTGCAGGAGGGCTCCGGCGGGCGCTCGATGCCGGCCCCGATCGTCACCTTCGACGGCGTGACGAACCGCAACGGGCTCCTGCCGCCCGACACGAACGGGGACATCGGCCCGAATCACTACCTCCAGATCGTCAACGTCTCGTTCGCGGTCTACAACCGCAACGGAACACTCGCCTACGGCCCGGCGAACAACAACACGCTCTTCACCGGCACGCCGCTCTGCGGCACGAACAACCAGGGAGACCCGGTCGTCCTCTACGACCAGTTCTCGGAACGCTGGCTTGCGTCCCAGTTCGCGACCGGGCCGCTCGGCAACTACGAGTGCGTCTCGGTCTCCGAGACGAGTGACCCGACCGGCTCCTGGTGCGGCTACGAGTTCCTGATTCACCCGACGAAGTTCGGCGACTACCCGAAGTTCGGCGTCTGGCCGAGCCAGAACGCGTTCTTCATGACGGTGAACCAGTTCGACGAAGGCTGGGGAGGGGTCGGCATCTACGGCTTCGAGCGCGACCGGATGCTGGCCTGCGAGCCGGCCCGCTTCGTCTACAAGGACATGTACGACGTCGACCCTGGCCTCGGGTCGTTCATGCCGGCCGACGCGGACGGCTCGACCGCCCCGCCCGCCGGCGCGGAGATCCCGTTCGCGATGATCCGCGATGGCGCACCGGACGAGCTCAGCCTGTGGAGCGGGGCCATCGACTGGAGCACTACTCCGTCCCTGACGGTCACCCACGACAGAGATCTCACGACAGCATCGTTCAGCTCGAATCTCTGCGGCGGCTCCTGGAACTGCATTCCACAGCCGGGGACGACCGTCGGCCTCGAGCCGCTCTCGGATCGGCTCATGCACCGGCTCGCGTATCGGAACTTCGGCGGCTGGCAGACGATGGTCGTGGACCACACGGTCAACGCGGGGGCCAATCGCGCCGGAGTCCGCTGGTACGAGCTGACCGACCAGGGCAGCGGGTGGGGGATCGGCCAGCAAGGGACGTTCGCGCCGGCCGACGGGCTCCATCGCTGGATGGGAAGCGTCGCGCAGGACTCGAGTGGGGCGATCGCGGTCGGCTACTCCGTCTCCAGCTCGACGACCTATCCCAGCATCCGCTACACGGGGAGGCTCGCTACCGACCCGCCGGGGACCTTGCCGCAGGGCGAGGAGACGATCGTGGCCGGCGGCGGCTCGCAGACGCACGGCTCGAACCGCTGGGGCGACTACTCGGCGATGGCGATCGACCCGAACGACGACTGCACGTTCTGGTACACGCAGGAGTACTACTCGTCGACCGGCGTCGCGAACTGGCGCACTCGAGTCGGCGCATTCAAGTTCCCGGATTGCGGCCCGCCGCCGCCACCTCCTCCACCACCTCCGCCACCTCCGCCACCGCCACCGCCTCCTCTCCACGACCAGTACGACAACTCGACGGGTGGTGCAATCACGTCTCAGAACTTCGAGTCTGGCCTCGACGCCTTCGACAGCGAGATCGCGGACGATTTCGCCGTGCCGCCGGGCGCGATCTGGACGGTCGAGGGTTTCGACGCGGCAGGCCTGTACTTCAACGGCCCAGGCCCCGCTGCGTCCGCGAACGTGCGCTTCTACTTGAACGCCTCGGGAGACCTGCCCGGGGCGCTCGTCGCGGATCGGCTTGCCCAGGCCTACGCGGGCGATGACGGGAACCTCGACGTGGACCTCTCGTCGCCCGTGAGCCTCGGAGCCGGCACGTATTGGGTGTCGATGCAGGCGAACCTCGACTTCAGTCCCGACGGCCAGTGGGGCTGGATGACGCGATCCGTGCAGGCTGGGAACGGCGCGGCCTTCCGGAACGAGGGCGACGGGTTCGGCACGGGCTGCACGAGCTGGACGCGCAACTCTGGTTGCGGGTTCGACCCGGCCGCGCCGGACCAGGTCTACCGCCTTCGCGGAACGAGCGGGCCGCCTCCTCCGCCGCCTCCACCGCCGCCGCCACCGCCACCTCCACCTCCACCTCCACCTCCACCTCCACCTCCACCTCCGCCTCCGCCCCCGCCGCCCCCACCACCGCCTCCGCCCCCACCACCGCCTCCATCGGTGCGCTGCAGGGTGCCGAGGTTGATCGGCCTGACCCTGGGCCGCGCCCGGACGAGGATCCGCCGCGCGAACTGCTCGGTCGGCCGCATCCGCCGTGCTCGTGCCAGGCGAGCCGGCCGCGTGATCGGCCAGAGCCCGAGGCCGGGCG
This sequence comes from uncultured Actinomycetes bacterium, assembly GCA_963827725.1. Taxonomy (GTDB): domain Bacteria; phylum Actinomycetota; class Thermoleophilia; order Gaiellales; family Gaiellaceae; genus VAXT01. Next base: position 975,190 of record CAWHBM010000001.1, read on the forward strand.
CGATCAAGCGCCGCGGCTTCCCGGTCAACCTCGTCGTCGGCCGGCGCTGACTAGCCCGAAAGAGGCCTCGCCCATTGTCTTTTTCAAGCGATGGTGCTAACAATCCCTGGCGTGAGGGGAGGGCGCGTCAGGATTCTGCTGGCGCTTGCGACGATTGGCGTCGTCGGAGCGGTTGGCATCGGCCTGGGCTCAGGCAGTAGCCCGGCGACGGAGCGCGCCGTTGGCTCGGCGCGGCTTTCGCCCAGCGGAGGCACCGCGGTCAACTCGACGGCGTCCTTGAACAAGCTGTCGCCTGCGCAGACGGTCAGCACTGCGCGCGGCTATCTCGTCCCCGCGGCCCGAGATCAAGCACCCGTCAAGCTGTCGAAGAGCGACCTCCACCGTGCCCAGAACGAGCTGAACGAGGCCCGCCCGATCCTGAGGGTGCCGCTGGACAGCCTTGCCGAGGGCGACGGCGCGCTCCAGACGACTCCGGGCAAGACCGAGACTCCGCCTCCGAGCTTGACCTTCGAGGGCGTCAACAACATGTGCGGCTGCTACCCGCCGGACACGAACGGCGACGTCGGCGGCACGCAGTACATGCAGTGGGTCAACCTGCACTACGCGGTCTACGACAAGGCCACGGGCGCACAGGTGCAGGCGCCGCGCCCGGGCAACACGCTCTTCACGGGCGTGCCGGTCTGCGGCACGGTGAACGCGGGCGATCCGGTCACGATCTACGACCAATACGCGGGCCGCTGGGTCGCGAGCCAGTTCGGCCCGTCGTCGCCTCCGCACTACCAGTGCGTTGCGGTCTCAACGACGGACGATGCGACCGGCACCTGGTGCGCATACGGATTCAACGTCCACAACACGAAGTTCAACGACTACCCGAAGATGGGCGTTTGGCCTGCCCAGAACGCGTACATGATGACCGCGAACCAGTTCCCGCCCTCGGGCTTCGGCGGCGTCGGCGTTTGGGCGCTCGAGCGCGACCAGATGATCGCTCCGGGTTGCCCGGCTGCTCGCATGCTCTATCAGGACATGGATCCGATCGAGCCGTACTTGGGAACGCTGATGCCGGCCGACGCCGACGGTGACACCGCGCCTCCGGCCAACGCGCCTGCACCGCTCGTCTCGATCAACCAGGACGGGTCAGGCCTTCCGGAAGACCAGATCCAGATCTGGAACGCGACGGTCAACTGGAGCGGGCACGCCGACGATGTCGGTCGTGCACGAGAGCGACGTTCAGGCCGCCGCCTTCGACGAGAACCTCTGCGACTTCGGCAACTGCATTCCGCAGCCAGGGACGACCGTGAAGCTCCAGACCCTGTCCGACCGGATCATGTTCCGAGCCCAGTACCGCAACTTCGGCACCTGGTCGACCATCGTCACGAGCCACTCGGTCGACGTCGGCAACGATCGTGGCCGGATCGCGCTGGTACCACATGGAGAAGCAGGGCACGGGCCTCTGGAGCATGCGCGACCAGGGCACCTACGCGCCGGCCGACGGTCTGCACCGATGGATGCCGAGCGCGGCCATGGACCGCAGCGGCAACATCGCGATGGGCTACTCCACGGCCAACGGGACCGCACCGAACTACCCGAGCATCAGGTACGCGACCCGTCTCGCGACCGATCCTCCCGGAACGCTGGGTTCGGAGGAGACGATCATGCTCGGCACGGGCTCCCAGACCGGTGCGATCGGACGCTGGGGCGACTACTCGAGCATGTCCGTGGATCCGGACGACGACTGCACCTTCTTCTACACGACGGAGTACATCCAGACCACGGGCCCGACGACCTGGCGAACGAGGGTCGGGAAATTCACCATTCCGAGCTGCGGGCCGCCACCCGGGCAGCCACCGCCACCGCCGCCACCTCCACCGCCACCGCCGCCACCCCCGCCGCCTCCTCCGACCGGTGAATACTCGATCACGCCTGGCACCGGGACGATCAGCACAGGCGGGACCGACCTCGGCATTCACTGCGACGACTGCTATCGCCCCATCACCTTCCCGTTCCCGATCAGGGTCTACAACGAGAGCTTCACGGCGGGGCACGTGAGCTCGAACGGCGTCGTCAACTTCTCGGGGCCGAACCTCCAGTACGCGAACGGCTGCATGCCGGCGCGGGTCGAGGGCAAGGCCATCATCCTGCTCTGGGACGACATGGACACGCGGCCGTCCGGCCGGGGCGTCTTCACGACGACCGTCGGCAGCGAGCCGAACCGCCAGTTCATCATCCGGTTCAACATGGCGTATCTCTCCGGCGGCGGCAGCGCCAACGTCGAGGTCATCTTCACCGAGGGCAACGACAACTTCCAGGTCATCTACGGCACGGCGACCCAGGGCGGCTCCAGCTCGACGGAAGGCGTCCAGGCCTCCGGGACCGGCCCGGCCACGCAGTTCGGATGCAACCAGGTCGTGCTGACGCCGGGTCTCCTCCTGAACTACATCTACTCGGGGCCGGGTGGGCCACCGCCTCCGCCGCCACCACCGCCTCCGCCTCCGCCACCGCCCCGCCTCCGCCTCCGCCTCCGCCACCGCCGCCTCCGCCTCCGCCTCCGCCACCGCCGCCTCCTCCGCCACCTCCTCCGCCACCTCCGCCACCGGCACGCTGCCGGGTCCCGAGGGTGATCGGTCTGAGGCTCGTGCGGGCACGAGTTGTGATCCGCAGGGCGAGGTGCTCGGTCGGCCGCGTCAGGCGTGCTCGGTCACGGCGAGTCGGCCGCGTGATCGCGCAGAACCCGCGCCCAGGCGCAATCAGGCGGCGCGGCTTCCCCGTGAAGCTCGTCGTCGGCCGCCGCTAAAAGGCCCGCGGCAGTGAGAGCGAAACCAGGATTCGGCCGGGTGTTGGCAGCCTTTGGGCTGGCCGCGCTCCTCGGCAGCGTTGCGCTTGCGGCCGATAGCGGCAGCGCTCCGAATGCGGCTCCGGTCGACGCGAAAGTCCTCCGCCAGCTGGCCGCCAAAGGGGAGACCTCGTTCTGGGTCGTTCTCCGCGACAAGGCTGACCTTGCCGCCGCTGAGAGCGTCCAGGACCGCACCGAGCGCGGCGAGCTCGTCTACAGCCGTCTGAACGCGGTTGCGAGTCGCAGCCAGGTTCCCGTCCGTGAGCTGCTGGACGCGCGGGGCATCCGGTACCAGCCGTTCTGGATCGTCAACGCGATCCACGTCAAGTCGGCCGGCCAGGCCACTCTCGACGCCGTTGCCGCGCGTTCGGACGTCGAGGAGATCCGCGCAACCCGCAGATATCCGGTGCCGAAGCCGATCAAGACCCGAGGCGAGGGCAGTCCGTTCACGACGGAGTGGGGGCTGAACGCGATCAACGCGCCGCAGGTCTGGTCGACCTTCAACGTTCGCGGTGAAGGGATCGTCGTCGCCAACATCGACACCGGTGTCCGTTACTCGCACACGGCTCTCGTCATGCAGTACCGGGGCCGTGACGGCGACGGGAACTTCGACCACAACTACAACTGGTGGGATCCGCTCGACGAGTGCGCCGGGAACGACCCTTGCGACACGGACTCCCACGGCACGCACACGATGGGCACGATGATCGGCGACGACGGCGATCCGGGCACGAACCAGATCGGCGTCGCTCCGCACGCGAAGTGGATCGCAGCGAAGGGATGCTGCCTCGACGCGGCGCTCCTTTCCTCGGCGCAGTGGATTCTCGCTCCGACCGACCTGGCCGGCCAGAATCCAAGGCCGGACCTGCGACCTGACATCGTCAACAACTCCTGGGGCGGCGGCTCCGGTGACCCGTTCTTCCAGCCGGCCGTGCAGGCCTGGATCGCGTCCGGAATCTTCCCTGCGTTCTCGAATGGCAACACCGGCCCCTCGTGCGGCTCGGCCGGTTCTCCGGGCGACATGCCGGAGAGCTACAGCGCCGGCGCATTCAACTCAACGGGCGCCATCGCCGGCTTCTCCGGGCGTGGCCCGTCCGCGTTCGGCGGCATCAAGCCCGATATCGCTGCCCCTGGAGTCGCGGTCCGCTCCTCCGTGAGCAGCGGCGACGCTTCGTATGCGAACTTGAGCGGCACCTCGATGGCTTCGCCCCATGTTGCGGGCGCCGTCGCGTTGATCTGGTCTGCATCTCCGGAGCTGCGGGGCGACGTCACGCGCACCCGTGCGCTTCTCGCGCAGACCGCGATTGACACTGACAATCAGACCTGCGGCGGAACCGCCGGCTACAACAACGTCTGGGGCGAGGGGAAGCTCGACGTCTTCGCGGCAGTCGATGCCGCTCCGCGCGGCCCCACCGGAATCCTCACCGGCACGGTTCGGCGTAACGACAACATGGCCCCGATCGGCGGCGCAGAAGTACGGGTTGCCGGCCCGGGCAATCGGAGTGTCGCGACGACTCCGATGGGCGTGTACACGATGGTGCTTCCCGTAGGGACATACACGGTCACCGTCACCGGACACGGGTTCACTTCCCAGACGCGGACCAACGTCGTCGTCTCGGAGAATCAGAACACCATCGAGGATTTCTCGCTCGCCCCGGCGCCCGTCATCGAGCACAACATGACGACGCTGTACGACTCCAGCGGCAACGGGAAGATCGAGCCCGGCGAGACGTTCGAGCTCGACGAACAGCTCGAGAACACGGGGTTTGCGAGCGCGACGGGAATCTCGGCTTCGCTGTCCACGACGACGCCCGGGATCACGATCACCCAGGGGAGCTCTGCCTATCCAGACATGGCGGCCGGCGGCGTTGCCCTGAACGCCACGCGCTTCGCCGGTACCGCCTCGAGCACGCTCGCCTGCGGCCTGCTGATCGAGCTTCGGCTGACCGTGACGAGCGCGCAGGGCAGCTTCAATGTCGACTTCACAGTCCAGGGCGGACCGCCGTGCTACGCGGTGACCCAGCAGACGGGCCAGCCGATCATCACGGCGACGACGAGCCTGGGGAACAACTGTGACGACTGCACGACGGCGGTCACGTTGCCCTTCCCGATCACGCTCTACGGTGAAAGCCATACGGAGGCGCGCGTCAGCTCGAACGGGAACATCCAGTTCGGCGGGACGCGGAACACCGCGTTCATCAACAACTGCCTGCCCACGGTCGCGCTCCAGTCTGCGGTCGTCGTCTACTGGGACGACCTCCTGACATCGGGCTCCGGTCACGGGATCTGGACCTCGGTGACAGGCTCTGAGCCGAACAGGCAGTACGTCGTCGAATGGCGCACCGGCTATGCGAACCGGGCCGGCGAAGCCAACTTCGAGGCGATCTTCGACGAGGGCAGCGAGGTCATCAGGATGCGCTTCGGGGTCGACGTCGACCACGGTGCCTCGGTGACCATCGGACTCCAGGGAAGCCCAACTCGCGGCGACGAGTTCAGCTGCAACTCGGGCACGCTCGGCAACCCTGGCCTGCAGCTCACCTATACACCGACGACCGGGCCGCCTCCGCCTCCTCCACCTCCTCCGCCGCCGCCTCCACCGCCGCCGCCGCCTCCACCGCCGCCACCGCCTCCACCTCCTCCACCACCACCGCCCCCGCCACCACCGCCGCCGCCAGCTCCGGCACGCTGTCGAGTGCCGCGGGTGATCGGACTGAGGCTCGCAGCGGCCAAGACGCGGATTCGCAGGGCAAGGTGCTCGGTCGGCCGCGTGCGCCGCGCTCGCTCGAGGCGGGTCGGCCGCGTGATCGGTCAGAGCCCGCGGCCGGGGGCAGTCAAGCGCCGCGGCTTCCCTGTGAGGCTCGTCGTCGGCCGCCGCTAGGCGCCTTCTGGACGAGCATTCCCCGCGGAAGCCGCGTGTGTGTTAGAAACTCCGCGCGCCGAGAGAACTCGGCGTTAACTCCGTAATGGGCGAAACACACTGAGCTTCTTCCGCGATCACGCAGTCCTCTTCGCGCTTGTCTGCGCCGGCGTCGCCATTGCCTGGGGCATTGGCCTCACGTACTGGCTGCTGAAGCAGCCGGACGGGAACGAGCGGATGCGCGAGATCGCTCGCGCCGTGCAGGAGGGCGCATCGGCCTATCTCCGCCGGCAGTACCAGACGATCGCGATCGTCTCCATTGCCCCGTTCCTGCTCATCGGCTTCTACAACGAGCTCGGCTGGGGCACCGCGATCGGGTTCCTGATCGGCGCCATCCTCTCGGGCGCCGCCGGCTTCATCGGCATGAACGTGGCGGTGCGCTCGAACGTGAGGACGGCGGAGGCGGCGCGCCACGGCCTGAAGCCGGCGCTCAACGTCGCGTTTCGCGCGGGCTCGGTCACGGGGCTCCTCGTCGTGGGCCTCGGCCTTCTCGGTGTCGCCGGCTACTACTGGGTGCTCACCGACCTGTTCGGCAACTCCTCCGACTCGGCGATCAAGGACCTGATCGGGCTCGCCTTCGGAGGCTCACTCATCTCGGTCTTCGCGCGTCTCGGCGGCGGCATCTACACAAAGGCGGCCGACGTCGGCGCCGACCTCGTCGGGAAGATCGAGGCCGGGATCCCCGAGGACGATCCGCGCAACCCGGCCGTGATCGCGGACAACGTGGGCGACAACGTCGGCGACTGCGCGGGAATGGCGGCCGACCTCTTCGAGACCTATGCGGTCACCGCGGTCGCCGTGATGCTCCTCGCCAGGGCGTTCCCGACGAGCGAGCTCTGGCTCTACCCACTGTCGCTCGGCGGCATCGCGATCCTCGCCTCGGTGATCGGAACCCTGTTTGCCCGCATCGGGCGCAGCGGCTCGATCATGAATGCGCTCTACAAAGCCGTGCTGGCGGCGACGATCCTCTCCGCGATTGGATTCATTCCGGTCACGCAGGCCTTCGACGGCGGCCCCTTCACGTTCTGGAACCTCTACGGCTCGGCGCTGATCGGGCTCGGCGTCACCTTCCTGCTCGTCGGGATCACCGAGTTCTACACCGGGACGCGCTGGGGGCCCGTGAAGTCGATCTCGAGCGCCTCGCGCACCGGCCATGCAACGAACATCATCGAGGGCCTTGCCGTGGGCATGCAGGCAACGGCGGCGCCCGTGATCGTGATCGTGGCGGGCATCGTCGGGTCGTACTACGCGGCCGGCCAGGACATCTTCGGGATCGGCGTCGCCGTCATGGCGCAGCTCTCCATGACCGGCCTCATCGTCGCGCTCGACGCCTATGGGCCCGTCACCGACAACGCGGGCGGTATCGCGGAGATGGCGAACCTCGACGAGTCCGTCCGCGCGATCACCGATCCGCTCGACGCCGTCGGCAACACGACGAAAGCCGTCACGAAGGGCTACGCGATCGGCTCCGCCGGTCTTGCCGCGCTGATCCTGTTCGACGAGTACACGCGCGGCCTGCGTGAAGCGGGCCTCGAAGCGGTCACCTTCTCGCTCTCCGACCCGTGGGTGATCGCCGGCCTCTTCATCGGTGGGCTGATGCCGTTCCTCTTCGCGTCGCTTGCGATGCAGGCCGTCGGCCGGGTCGGCGGCCAGGTCGTCGAGGAGGTGAGGCGCCAGTTCCGCGAGATCCCGGGGATCATGGAGGGAACCGCCCGCCCCGAGTACGGCAAGGCGATCGACATCGTCACAGGGTCGGCGCTGAAGGCCATGCTGCTGCCCGCGCTGATCCCGATCGCTTTTCCGGTGATCGTCGGAATCATCCAGCCGGAGATGCTGGGCGGCCTGCTGATCGGGACGATCGTGACCGGGATCTTCCTCGCGATCGCGATGACCTCGGGCGGAGGCGCCTGGGACAACGCGAAGAAGCTGATCGAGGACGGTCTCTACGGGGGCAAGGGCTCAGAAGCGCACAACGCCGCAATCACCGGTGACACGGTCGGCGACCCGTACAAGGACACCGCCGGCCCGGCGATCAATCCCATGATCAAGATCGCCAACATCGTCGCGATCCTGATCATCCCCTTGATCGTCAGCATTCACGGCTAAGCCGCTTCGCTTCGCTCGCTTCACGGGTGAACCCCTGGTTCCCCCGTGAGCCCCCTCCTTGCAGCCGCTGGCTTGGCTCAGGCGGCTAGTGGGCCGGCGACCGCTTGCACGAGCCCTCTGTCACCTGCGTTTGCGGGCCTCCCGCCGGGCAAAGCCCGGCTCCGGCGGTAGAGGTTGATGGCGTTGCTCGACGGGTGCGCCTTCCAGTCTCAACTTACTGCCTTCTTCACGAGCGCGCGGATCTTCGCCTCCTCGGCGGGGGTCAACTTCTTCAGAGCGAAGGAGGTCGGCCACATGGCGCCTTTGTCGAGGTTCGCCGAGTCGTTGAAGCCAAGCGTCGCGTACCGCGACTTGAACTTGTGCGCTGCCTGGAAGAAGCAGACGACCTTGCCGTCCTTGGTGTACGCGGGCATCCCGTACCAGAGTCTCGGCGTGAGGGCCGGCGCGCTGGCTTTGACGATCGCATGGAGCCGCTCGCCAATGGCGCGATCCGGTTTCGGCATCCCGGCGATCTTCGCGAGCACGTCGCGTTCACCGTCCGCCTTGCTCTTGCTCGCGCGCGCTTCCGCCTTCAGCTCCTGGGCGCGCTCCTTCATCGCGGCTCGTTCCTCGGCCGTGAATCCCGTGGACTTCTTGACCGCGGCGGTGGTCTTGGCGGAGCGCCGCGTGGCCTTCTTTCGAGTTTTCTTCTCAGCCATGGTGTCTCGTAACCTCCTGCCTTCCAACGGGCCTGAGTCGTGGCGCCCACGTTAGTACTTCGCGGTCGCCGCCGACGTCGTCCACGTGGCTCCTTCACGGTGGCGGCGTCGGTGCAGGTCAAGACCACGCCATCGGCGATGACCCTATTTGCAGTAGTTGTCGAGCGAAGCCATGCGTCACCCACTAGCCTTCGCGAGTGAGCAGCGCCGAGACCGACTCAGGAGCTCAGCCGAGACCAAGGCGTAGGCGACGTGAGCAGGGGCTAGAGCGTGTCCTGGGCACACCGGCGCTCTTCGCGACCGCCTACGGGAACGTCGGCTCCTCGATCTACTACGCGCTCGGGGTTACGGCTGTCTTCGCCCTCGGGCTGACGCCGCTCGTCTTCGTCGTGGCCGGAGTTATCTTTGCGCTGACGGCGCTCACGTATACCGAGGGCACGGTTCGCTACCCGGAAGCGGGCGGCTCGGCGAGCTTCGCGCGACACGCCTTCAACGAGGTTGTGAGCTTCGGGGCCGCCTGGGCCCAGATGCTCAACTACATCATCACGATCGCCATCTCGGCGTTCTTCGTCCCGCACTACCTCTCAATCTTCTGGGAGCCCTTGCGGGAGAACCCGTGGGACATTGTGGTCGGCGCGGCCGTCATCGTCGTGCTGGTAGCCCTCAACGTCGTCGGCATCCGAGAGGCGACCGGGCTCAATGTCTTCCTCGCTGTCGTCGACTTCGCGACGCAGCTCTTGCTTGTCATCCTCGGCTTCGTCCTGATCTTCAGCCCGAGCATCCTCGTCGACAACGTGCAATTCGGGGTGGCGCCTACGTGGGGCGATTTCTTCCTGGCTGTTCCGGTCGCGATGATCGCTTACACGGGAATCGAGACCGTCTCCAACCTCGCGGAGGAAGCCCGTGACCCGCCTCGAGACATCCCGCGCTCGATTCGTCTCGTCGCCGTCGCGGTCTTCGCGATCTACTTCACCCTGCCGCTGATCGCCCTGTCGGCGCTTCCGGTCACGAAGGTCGACGGCGAATACGAGACCAAGCTGGGGCTTCCGCCGGAGGAGGGGGGCTTTGCGAACGACCCTGTGCTCGGGCTTGTGCAGAACCTCGGCCTGGACGGGATCATGCTCACCTCGCTGGAGATCTACGTCGGCGTGCTCGCCGCAACCATCTTGCTCGTCGCGACGAATGCTGGCGTGATCGGGGCTTCGCGCATCACGTACTCGATGGCGACCTACCGGCAGCTCCCGGAGATCTTTCGCCGGCTCCATCCACGCTTCAAGACGCCCTGGTTCGCCATCGTCGTGTTCGCCGGCTTCGCCTCGATCGCGGTGATCCTCCCTGGTCAGACGAACTTCCTCGGGACGATGTACTCGTTCGGCGCGATGCTCTCGTTCACGATCGCGCATGCGGCCATTGTCGCGCTGCGCGTGCGGAAGCGCGACGAGGAGGTCGTGTACCGCTCCCGGCCGAACCTGCGGGTGGGTGGCATCGACTGGCCGATCTTCGCGCTCCTCGGCGGCCTCGGCACTGGGATCGCCTGGGCCGTGGTGCTCGTCGAGGAGGAGACCACGCGCTGGGTCGGCCTCGGCTGGCTCGCGCTCGGGTTCGCCATGTACGCGGTCTACCGCCGTCGCTTCGTGCGAGCGTCTCTCACCGAGACGATCAGGGCGCCTGCGATCGTCCTCGGTCTCGAGGTTGAGTACCGAACGATTCTCGTTCCCGTCCAGCGAACTGCGGAGTCGGAGGAGGCGCTCGTGGCGGCGGCCCGCCTTGCGACCGAGCGCAGGTCGCGAGTCGTCATCCTGCACGTCCTCGAAGTGCCGCTCAGCCAGGCGCTCGAGGCCGATCTGCGCGAACGCGAGGATGCCGCCTACGAGATTCTCGACGAGGCCCAGGCGCTGCTCGAGGGCTACGCCGGCGTTCGCATAGTGAGCCGCCTTGAGCGTCACAGGAGTGCAGGCCGTGCGATCGTCGAGGAGGCAGAGCGGCGTGAAGCGGAAGTGATCATTCTCGGCGCCCCGCGCACGAAGGTCCGTGGCGACAAGCCGATCTTCGGAGGCACGGTCGACTTCGTCCTGCGGCACAGCCCGACCCGCGTGGCAGTGATCGCCGGCAGGCAGGTGTCATAGATGCTCGGCCGAGCAGTCGCGGTGCTCATGGTCGCGCTTGGCGTCGTCACCCTGATCCGCACCGCGGCCCTCGGGGGCGGTGGGCTCGCCTACGGCTATTTGTTCGGCGGACTGCTCGTGTTCGCCGGTGTCCTACGGTTGTACCTTTCGGTGAAGCTGCGTGGCTAAGAAGCTCCCAGGTCTCCAGCGCGTGCTCGAGACTCCGTCCCTGGCGGCGGTCGCCTACGGGGAGATCGCGTCCTCCCTCTTCTTTGCACTCGGAGTCGTCTCGCTGGCGGCGCTTGGCTTCACTCCGTGGGTGCTCCTGCTCGTGGGCGCACTTTTCCTGCTCGTCGCGCTTTCCTACGCGGAGGGCACCACCGCTCTCCCGGAGACCGGCGGCGCAGCGACGTTCGTCCGGCGCGCGTTCAACGATCAGCTGGGCTTCCTCACCGGCTGGGCCCTCTTCCTGGACTACGTGATCGTGATCGCACTCGCGGGGCTCTTCGTGCCGCACTACCTCGGGCATGCGATCGGATGGGACGCATTGACGGACAGTCCCGTCGACGTTTTCGTCGGGATCGGCGTGATCCTGGTCGTGGCGGGGGTACGGTTCGTGCGACGGCCGGGTCTCTACAGGCTGGCGATCGCGATCGCTGGGATCACGCTCGCCGTGCAGCTCCTGCTGGTCGGCCTCGGGTTGCCGCTGCTCTTCTCGGCGGACAACCTCGGCAAGGGCCTCGATCTCGGCACGGCTCCGACCTGGTCGGCGATCGCGTTCGCGATCCCGGTGGCCATGCTCGCTTACACCGGTCTTGAGACCGTCGCCAACCTGGCCGCCGAGACGCGCGAGCCCGGAAGGACTCTGCCCCGGAGCCTCTTCGTCGGAATCGGGGCCGCGGTCGCGATCTCTTTCCTCATCGCCCTCGTCGCGCTCTCGGCGTATCCAGCGCACCCCGACCCGGACGGGCCGGGCGGCTGGGCGAGCGACCTGGGCACAGTCTGGCTCACGGCTCCGCTCGTCGGTCTCGCGGCCGCATTCGGCGGCGAGCTTCCGGCCGTCGTCGTCGACGCGCTGAGGGTCCTGGTCGGGCTCACTGGCGCGATCGTCCTCGTCGCGGTTCTGACGACCTCGGTCTCGGGCGCGGGGCGGCTTGCCTACTCGCTCGGCCGGCACGACATGCTGCCCCGTCCGTTCGGACGATTGAACAGGACGACCCTGATCTCACCGGCTGCGATCGTGACGACCGCAGGGATCTCGGCCGGAATCCTCCTGATCGCGAAACTCGCCGACGACCCCGTTCTGTTTCTCGCCAGCCTGTACAGCTTCGGCGTCCTCATCGCCTTCACCGCCACCCAGGTCGCCGTCGTGAGGCTCCGCTTCACCGAGCCGGAGCTCGAGCGTCCCTTTCGTGTTCCCGGAAACGTCCGCATCCGAGGCACGGCCGTTCCCGTTGCGGCGCTCATCGGAGCCCCGCTGACGCTTGCGATCTGGATCGCGGCAATCGCGACGCACGGCGCGTCACGCATCGCAGGCCCGATCTGGCTCGCCCTCGGCGCCGCGGTCTTCGTCTATTCCCGGATCGCCGCGCAGGAGCGCGTTCTCGGGCGCGTCACGCCCGCCGTGGGAGACCTCGTCCCGGAGGCGGAGGGGGCCTACGAGCGGATTCTCGTCCCGATGAAGATCGGCATCATCGGCGAGGAGGTGCTCGGCACGGCGCTGCGCCTGGCGGAGGAGAAGCGCTGTGCTCTGCGCGTGATCCACGTGGTCAGGGTCCCGCTCGACCAAGCGTTTGACGCCGAGCTTCTGGATGCTGAGGAGCAGGCCGAGGCATCGCTCGCCGAGGCGAAGCTGCTCGCCGCCGAGCAAGGCATCGAGATCCAGGTCGAGATCGTCCGCGCACGCGCGATCGGGGAGGCGATCGTGTCCGAAGCCGGGGCGCACGACGTCGACCTGATCGTCCTCGGCTCGGCGCCTCGGTGGCGGCGGCAGTCCCGCTTCTTCAGCCCCACGGTCGACTTCGTGCTCCGCAAGGCCCCTTGCGAGGTACTCGTGATTGCCTATCCGCAGGGCGTCCTGGACGAAGAAGACTCACTTTCGTGACACTCGGATGGGGCCTGCCCCGATCGGTGTAATCTGAGTTCGGATATGAAGGCCATCGTCGTAGGCTGCGGCCGTGTGGGGTCGTCCGTGGCAAAGAAGCTCACGAAAGTCGGTTGGGACGTCGTTGCGATCGACGAGAACGAGGAGGCCCTCGCGCGTCTCGGCGAGCACTGGTCGGGTGGGTTCATCGTCGGGCACGGGATGGACGTGAACGTGCTCCGAGAGGCGGGGATCGAGGAGGCGGACGCGGTCGTCGTGGCAACCAACGGCGACAACACGAACATCGTCGTGGGCCAGGTTGCCCAGAAGCGGTTCGGCATCGAGTGCACGGTTGTGCGCATCCTCGACCCGGCCCGCGCCGAGCTGTACGCGACGCTTGGTCTGCGGACAGTCTGCCCAACCTCGAACGCGATCGAGGTGCTGTCGGAAGCGGTCAAGTCCTGTGCGGTCAGGCCCGCACGGACACCTGCCGCAGCTTCCTGATGTTCGTCCTCGTCGCTGGCGGCGGCAAGGTCGGCTCGAACCTCGCGCGGGCCCTTCGCCGTATGACCCATGAGGTGACGATCATCGAGCAGGAACGCGATCGCTTCCTGCAGCTCGAGCACGATTTCGAGCACGCCGCGATCATGGGCGATGCGACCGAGCTCTTCGTCCTCGAGCGCGCGGGTGTCGGCCGGCCGCCCGATCTCGTGGTCGCCGTCACCGGTGATGACGAGGACAACATGGTCATTTGCCAGATGGCGCGGGAGCGCTACGGCGCGGAGAAGACGATCGCCCGCGTCAACGATCCCCGGAACCAGGCGCACTTCGACCTGCTTGGGGTCTCCCCGACCGTCAGCGCCACTCAGACGATCATGGCGCTGATCGAGCACGAGGTGCCCGAGCACGACCTCATCCACCTGCTCGAGCTGCGCAAGGAGAACCTCGAGATCGTCGAGGTGCAGATCGACAAGAGCTCACCCTCGGCGGGCAAGCGTGTCTCCGAGCTGAAGCTGCCGGCGGGATCGAGGCTGATCTCGGTCATGCGCGGAGGCCAGGCGGAGATTCCGGACTCCGACTCCCAGCTTCAGCCCGGCGACCAGGTGCTGGCGATCCTCGAGCCGGGCAAGGAAGACGAGCTGCGGCGCGTTCTGCTAAAGAAGTAGCGAACAAATGCGCCGAATCGCCTTTGCCACCGTTGTCATCGTTGCGCTCGCTTCCGTCGTCGCGCTGAGCGCACGCGGCGGCTCGGAACGGCAGACATTGCGCCTCGTCACGGTCGCACGCGGCCTGGAAGAGCCCGTCGCCGTGACCGCGCCGCGGAGTCAGAAGAACAACGTCTACGTCGTCGAGAAGCCGGGACGTATTCGAGTGATCGTGAGGGGACGGCTTCGCGCGCGACCGTTCCTCGACATCACGCGGCTCGTGACGAACGGCGGGGAGCAGGGTTTGCTGGGGCTCGCGTTCAGCCCGCGCTTTGCGGCGAACAAGCGGTTCTTCGTCTACTACACGGACCGGGGAGAGGACACGCGGATCGTGGAGTACCGCTCCCGCGGCCTGTCGCGCTCGCCGGTGAAGGTGCGCCAGCTGCTTTTCCTGAACGATCCGTATTCGAACCACAACGGGGGGCAGCTCGCCTTCGGCTCCGACGGCCTCCTCTACGCGGGGAACGGAGACGCCGGCGCGGGCGGGGATCCCGAGAACCGGGCGCAGAACCTTAGCTCGAAGTTCGGCAAGCTCCTGCGCTTCAACCTGAAGAAGCTGCGGCCGGTGGCCCAGATCGCCGGGTACGGGCTGCGCAACCCGTGGCGCTTCTCGTTCGACCGTCTCACGGGCGACCTCTACATCGGCGACGTCGGCCAGGACTCGTGGGAGGAGCTCAACTTCACGCCCAAGAACAGCCCCGGTCTCGAGAACTACGGCTGGCGTGTGTTCGAAGGCAAGGCGCGTTACACCAACGAGACGCCGAACAGCGCCGGCCGTCTCGTGATGCCGTACCTCGTGCTGCCCAACCCCCCGAACTGCTCCGTCATCGGTGGCTTCGTCTACCGGGGAAAGGCCGTTCCGTCCGCAGTCGGGCGCTACTTCTTCGGCGACAACTGCGCGAGCAGAATTCGTAGCGTGAAGGGGGGCGGCGGAACGCAGATTCGCGACGAGCCGTTCACGGTCACCGGCCTGTCGTCGTTCGGCGAGGATGCCAACGGAGAGCTCTACCTGACCTCGGTTCAGGGCGGCAACCTCTTCCGCCTGGCGAGGTCAGCTAGCCCGCTCTGCGGCGGACGTTCGGGCCTTGCTGGCCGAGCGCGGCGTAGGCGAGGGCCTGGAGCGAGTCGTTCAACGCGCCGAGCTCGTGCACGATCGGGGCGAGATGCTCCCCCGAGTCGAGCCTGCGGTTGAGCGAGTGCAGCTCCGCGTTCAGCTTGTCGAGTCGCTCGAGCAGCGCGTCTAGCTGGCGATCGCCGAGCTCCTTCTCCTTCATGGCTTGGATTCTAGGTCGCCGCGACCTGAGGACCCGCCCTAGAGGCCCTCGGGCAGCACGCCAAGCTTCGAGCCCCGCCGGGTCGCGCACGACGACCGTCTCAGGCCCGAAGCGCTCCCGGAGGCGCTCGAGCGCGCCCGCTCCCGTCTCGAGGGCCTCGACTCGGCGCTCGGCTCCGAGCTGCGCGAGCGCGATGCGGGCCAGCGGCTCCGGCGCGTCGGTGAAGACTCCCAGGCGGCACCCGGCGTCCCCGAGCGCGCGGAGCGCTGCGCTCACCTCGGCGCTCGGCCGCAGGTAGACCGGAGCGCGGTCCTCGGCGAACCGCTGGAGCGCCGCCCGCCAGTCGCCGACTCCCGCTTCGGCCCACCGGTCGAGCTCGTGCGCCGCTTCACCCCGGTCCTCCGGCAGCGCGCCCGGGTCGAGGGGCGCGATCGAGTGAAATCGTCGAGCCGCATCCTCGAGCCAGTCACGCCAGAGGGGCCGGGTGTCCCCGAGCACGCCGTCCAACTCGATAGCCACCGCCCTCATCAGCCATGTCCGGTGTCAGACACCGGACGGGTCCGTTGGAGACGGCGGAAGAGATAGACGCCGAGCGTGACGCCTAGCGCGTCGAGGGCGACGTCGAATGGGGAGCCATGACGGCCCGGGACGAAGTGCTGGTGCAGCTCGTCCGTGGCCGCGTACGCGACGCCGGCGGCCACGGCGATCCCCTCGCGACCGAGCGCGCGGAACAGGAGTGCGCCGAGGATCGCGTACTCGGCGAAGTGCGCCCCCTTGCGCAGGAGCGTGTCCCAGAACCCGAGCCCGGTGCTGAGGCCCGGGATCGACGAGAGCGCGAAGATCACCGCCGCCCACGCGATCACGGGCAGCCAAACCGAAAGCGCTCGAGAGGCTGGCATCCGGCCATGATAGGGTCGCCACCAACGGCACGCGGTAAGGGAATCCGGTGCAAATCCGGGACGGTCCCGCCGCTGTAAGGGGAGTTGCTTCTCCGCCAGGAAACCACTGGCCCTCGGGCCGGGAAGGTGGCGGAGAGGGGAGCCCCGAGTCAGAAGACCTTCCGCGCCGCCGCAAATTCGAACCCCTCGCGGAAGGAGGATTCGTGTTTCGACGACTCATCATCCTGGCGGTTGCGGCTGCCTTGTTCGCCGTGCTCGTCCCCTCGGCGCTCGCGGTGCGCGTGAAGATCCGTGTCGAAGGCAAGACGACGACGATCTTCGGGGCCGCCCAACCCACGCTCGAAGCCGGCTCGAATGCGCTGACCGCGCTCGACGCGGCGAGCCTCGCCGGCGAGTTCTACTACCACGTGCAATCGACCTCGTTCGGCCCCTACGTGGACCAGATCGGGCGCTACCTGGCCGCGGGTACCAACGGCTGGAGCTACAAGGTAAACGGCGTTTCTCCGCCGATCGGGGCCGACCAGGCCACGATCAAGGCCGGCGACACCGTGCTCTGGTACTGGACGGAGTTCACGCCGCAGGGCGGCTCGCCGACGCTCCTACTCAAGCGCCGTCGCCGGCGCGCAACTGCTACACGGTGCTGTCCCAGAACGACCTGGGCCAGTCGACCGCCGGCCACCGGGGCTACGCTGCGCGTGGACGGTCGACGCGTTGCGACCCGCTCGGGGCGAGCGTGCGTTGGCAAGCATCGCGGCCTCGTGCGCGCGACGGCACCAGGCGCGGTCCGCTCGAACGCGCTCCGGTGAGACGTGGCTCCCTCGCGGCCCTCGCGCTCGTCCTGCTGGGATCCGGCTGCGGGCACGAGCGCGCGGGCTCGGGGAGCGCCTCGCTCTGGATCACGCGCGACCGTGGCCAGACAGTCGTCCTCGTCGCGACCGTGCCCGCGGGTCTGACTGCGATGGAAGCGCTCGACCGAAAGGCGGACGTCGCGAAACGCTACGGGGGCCGCTTCGTCCAGTCGATCGATGGCGTCGAGGGCGACATCTCGAAGCGCCGTGACTGGTTCTGGTTCCTGAACGGGATCGAGGCCGACCGGAGCGCGGCCGACTACCGGTTGCGTCCCGGCGACGTCGAGTGGTGGGACTTCCGTTCGTGGAAGGGCGAGATGCGCCAACCCGTCGTCGTCGGCGCCTTCCCGGAGCCCTTCCTGCACGGGTGGGACGGCCAGGTCCGTGAGGTCGCAGTTCGCTACGCCGAGGGGCAGGAGAAAGGCGCACAGGCGATCGGGCGGTTGCTGCGTGCGGGCTCCGTCCGACCCCATTCCGAGCCTGTGCCAGAGGGAGCGAGTGTTTTCTTCCTGGAGACGGTCGGTCCTGCGCGGTTCAACGCGTCGCTCAGGGACTCCGACGGCGCTGCCGATTCGCCGGTCCAGTTCGTGTTCGCCGGCGATGCGGCCGAGCTCGCCCGCAACCCCGCGAAGTTCCGCTTCAAGTACAGCGTCCCATGAGCCCGGTCCCGGCAGCCGCCTTGCTCGCCTCGCTCGCCGTCCTGGCTCTTGCGACCGAGCGGGCCTGGGTGGTCGCGGCGATCGCAGCCGGCCTCCTCGCGGCGTGCCTCCGGGCGCCCAGAGCGCGGCGATGGGTCTATCTCGCGGGCACCCTCGTCTCCTCGCTCTCGCTCTTCGTGCTCAGCCCACTCGTCTCGCACGAGGGGTCGCACGTGCTCTGGGAAGGGCCGACCCTGCCCGTGCTCGGGGTCCTCGACGTGACGAGCGAGGAGCTCGCCACCGCGGGCACGCAGGCGCTTCGGCTCGCGGCGGTCGGCCTGGCGTTCGCCGCGTACGTCCTCCTCCTCGACCTCGACGGCCTGCTCCACTCGGCCGGGTTCGCGCGTCGCTCGGTGCTTGCTGTCGGCATGGCGACACGGCTCGTACCGACCCTCGAGCGAGACGCGGCCGGGCTCGTGGAGGCACTCCGGGGACGTGGGGTGGAGGTGAACGGTTTCCGGGGACGGGCGCGATTGCTCTCACCGCTCGTCGCCGGCTCGCTCGAGCGCTCCCTCAATCTCGCCGAGGCGATGGAAGCCCGCGGCTTTGGGCGTCCTGGGCGAACGCGTGCGCCCTCGCCTGCCTGGTCGGGTCTCGATCGCCTGACGATGGCGACGGCCGTTCTGGTCGTGCTGGCGGCGATATGGCTCTAGCCCGGGTCGAGCAGCTGACGTTCTCGTATCCGGACGCGCCGACTCCGTCACTGTCGAACGTCTCGCTTCGCATCGATCCCGGCGAGGTCATCGCGGTGCTCGGCCCGTCGGGCTCCGGAAAGTCCACGCTGCTGCGAGCGCTCGCCGGCCTCGTCCCGCATTTCCATGGCGGCCGATTCGAGGGGAGGGTCGAGATCGACGGCGCAGACACACGTCGCGCCAGCCCGGCCGAGCTAGCGGGGAGGATTGCGTCGCTCTTCCAGGACCCGGAGGACCAGGTCGTCTTCGGGCGCGTTGCGAACGAGGTCGCCTTCGGCCTCGAGAACGTCGGGACGCCGCCGGAACGCATCTGGCCCCGCGTGCACGGGGCGCTCGCCGAGGCAGGCATCGAGCACCTCGCCGAGCGGCGCACAGAAACGCTCTCGGCGGGAGAGCTGCAGCGCGTGTGTCTCGCGTCGGTCCTCGCGCTCGCGCCGGCGCTCCTGCTGCTCGACGAGCCCACGTCACAGCTCGACCCGGAAGGAGCCGAGGCGCTTCTCGATCTCGCCGTCGAGCTCGACAGCGCCGTGGTCGTCTCCGAGCAGCGACCGGCAATGCCGCTCGAGCGCTGCGACCGCGTGCTCTTCCTCGAAGCGGGCCGCGTTCTGCTCGACGCTCCGCGCGCCCAGGCGCTGGAGTGGCTGGCCGCGAACCGTCCCGGGTACCTGCCGGGACACTCGGCGCCGCTCGGCCTGGAGGAAGCCGACGGCGAAGAGCTCTGCCGGTTGGAGGACGTCACCTACAGCTACCTCGAAGAGCCGGTCCTGCGAGGAGCTTCGCTCACGCTTCGCCGTGGCGAGGTCGTGGCCCTCACGGGGCGAAACGGGATCGGGAAGACGACGCTCGCGAAGATCGCGGCGGGGCTGCTGGAGGCCGAGCACGGAACCGTGGTGCGCCGTGGGCGAGCGGGCTACCTCTCGCAGGATCCGGGGCGCTACCTGGTCACGGATCGCGTCGAGGACGAGGTCGCGCTCGCGGTCGACGGCGACCTCGGCCGGGCTCGCCGCGCACTCGCCGAGCTCGACCTGGCGGGGTTCGAGACGAGGCATCCTCGCGACCTCTCCAGCGGGGAGCGCGAGCGCCTCGCTCTTGCTTGCGTGCTCGTCGCCGACCCCGACATCCTGATTCTCGACGAGCCGACCCGGGGGGTCGATCCTCCGCGCAAGGCCGAGCTCGCGGATCTGATCCGCCGAGAGGCGTCGCATCGCGCGACGCTCGTCGTCACGCACGATCTCGTCTTCGCGGGCGAGGTCGCCGACCGCGGCGTGGAGCTCGGCGTGCAGGAGCCGGCCTATGTCTAGGCTGGCCGCGCTGGTCGCCGGTGGTGCCGCGGTCGCATCGGCCGCGTGGGTCGCCGTCGCCCCGGAGCACTCTGGCCTGCCGCTGCTGCTCGCCGCCGTGGGGCTCATCGTCGTCGGTGCGGCGTGGCTGGAGACGGGCACCAGCGCCTCGAAGGAGATCGTGCTCGTCGCGACCCTCGCGGCGGTCGCCGCAGCCGGCCGCGTGCTCTTCGTCGCGATTCCGGGCGTCCAGCCCGTGACGGTGATCGCGGTCGCAACGGGCGCCGCACTCGGGGCGAGGGCCGGCTTCGCCACCGGTGCGCTCGCCGCGCTTGCGTCGAACTTCTTCCTCGGCCAGGGCCCGTGGACTCCGTGGCAGATGCTGGGCTGGGGGGCGTGCGGGCTTGCTGGGGCAGCCCTTGCACGCGTGGTCCGGCACCGCGTTGCATTTGCCGCGGTGTGCTTCGTGCTCGGGTTCGCGTTCAGCGCGATGATGGACCTCTGGTTCTGGGTCGCCTTCTGGCCGCACACATGGCAGGCGCTCGCGGTCGTCATGGGCCAGGGCATCTGGTACGAGGCCGCCCACGCCGTTGGAAATGTCGTGATCGCGCTTGCGATCGGGCCTGAGCTGAGACGCCTGCTGGAGCGCTATGCCCGCAGGCTCAGGACGGAGGTCGTGTGGGCTTCAAGCTCGCCCTCGCCGCTGCGTCGGTAGCGCTTGCCGCCTCTCCGAGCGGCTACGTGGCGTCCCACCAGCAGCCGGACGGCGGGTTCGCCGAGCCCGGCGGCCAGTCCGACCCCGCCCTGACCGCGTGGGCGACTCTCGGCCTCGTCGCCTCGGGCCAGAAGCCCTCGGGCCCTGCGGCGGAGTACCTTGCGGGCAAGCCCGTCTCGGGCGCGACGAATCTCGCTCTGCGGATCCTCGCGCTCGACGCGCTCGGGCGGGACACGAGCTCGGAGGTCGCGCGACTCGAAGGGCTGCGGCGGCCGGACGGGAGGATCGGCTCGCTCGTCAACTCCACGATCTGGGGCGTCCTTGCCCTGCGGGCTGCGGACCGGCCCGCGAAGGCGAGCATCAAGTACCTCCTTCGCGCCCAGCACCGCAACGGCGGCTGGGCCTGGTACCCGCGCGGCGCCCCGGACTCGAACGACACGGCAGCCGCGGTCCAGGCACTGCGCGCGGGCGGTGTCGGAGCTCGGTCACGGCCGATCCGCCGGGCGGTCGCGTACCTCCGTGGCGTGCAGCGCGCAGACGGCGGCTTCCCGCTCGTCAAGGGACGTGCGTCGGATGCCCAGTCGACCGCCTGGGCGATCCAGGCATTCGTGGCGGCGCGCCGCGACCCCGGGCGAGCGTCGTTCCGCTACCTGGCCAAGCTTCGCCGCTCCGACGGCAGCTACCGCTACTCGAAGAGCTACGCGACGACCCCGGTCTGGGTCACGTCCCAGGTGCTACCTGCCCTCGCTCGGAAGCCTTTCCCGCTCCGTTAGTCTCGCCGGATGGCCGGGCGAGTCACGGCGTCCATCATCACGATCGGTAACGAGCTGCTCGCCGGCGACACCGTCAACACCAATGCCGCCTGGCTCGCGCAGCAGCTCGAGGAGCTGGGCGTCGGGGTGACGCTGATGGCCTCGCTGCCCGACGAGGTGGAGCGCATAGCCGAGTTCGTGCGCACGGAAGCTCAGCGCGCCGACATCGTCATCGTCACGGGCGGGCTCGGCGGCACTCCGGACGACGTCACCCGCGAGGCGATGGCCGCTGCGTTCGAAGCGCCACAGGACGAGGTCGTCGAGCTGGCGGAGCGACTGCGCGCCCGGTTTCCGGCGGACCCGGAGTACGCGGCGCGCTGGGCGAACCTGCCCGGTGGCGCCCGGCCGCTCGAGAACCCGCTCGGCGGAGCACCGGGGTTCGTCGTCGGCAACGTCTACGTGCTCCCCGGGCTGCCCGCCGAGATGAAGGCGATGTTCGGGACGGTCACCTCCGAGCTGCAAACGGAGACGCCGATCACGTCGTGGCGCCGCGTCTACGAGACGACCGAGGCGCGCATCGTCGGAGTGCTCGAGGCGATGGGCGGCCGCTATCCGGGTGTGCTCGTCGGCTCGTATCCGAAGTTCCACGTCGACGGCGCAACGGTCGAGGTCGTCGTCAAGTCGTCCGATCCGGCTGCGCTGGAAGCAGCCGTGGCCTGGATCGAGCAGGCGCTGGACGAAGCGACGCGCTAGAGGCTGTCCGGGTCGGCCAGGTGGCCGTCTCGGCCCACGTAGCCGTCTTTCGCACCGACGACGAACATGACCAGGTCCTCGTCGCCGACGCTCGTAATTCGGCGGGGCGTCGTCGACTCGATGTGACCGACACCTCCGGGCCCGAGCTCGTGTGTCTCGCCGCCGACCTCGAAGCGCGCCCGGCCGCGGTGGACGAAGTAGACCTCGTCCTGCTCGTCGTGGTAGTGGGGCCTGCCGACGACACCCGGGGCAAGCACGAGCACGTTCACGCCGAACGCGGTCACGCCTAGCTCCTGGCGCACCTTGCGGAAGACGCCGTCGCCCATGTCGTCGATCGATCCGAACGAGTAGCCCATCGGTTCGGGCTTGACGTTACACCGTAGAACGCCTAGACTGGCAATACTTTGCGATCCGAGGTATTGAAAGGTCACGTCGATCTTCTCCTCCTGGCAACGCTGCGCCGCGGCCCGTTGCACGGCTACGCGGTAGTCGAGGAGCTTCGCGGGACGAGCGCCGGGGCCTTCGACCTCGCCGAGGGGACGGTGTACCCGGCCCTGTACCGACTGGAAGCCGCCGGCCTGCTGTCGAGTACCTGGTCGACGGCATCCGGGCGCCGCCGGCGCACTTACCGCCTGACGACGCGCGGACGGGCCAAGCTTGCCAAGGAGAGGAGCGAATGGCGACAGTTTGCGGAAGCGATGACGGAGGTCGTCGCGTGATCGATCTCTACCTCGACGACCTCGCCGCCGAGCTTGCCTTCCACGGCATCCGCGGGCGAAGGGCCGCCCGCCTGCGCGCGGAGGCGCGCGACCACCTGCTCGAGCTCGCCGTCGACCACGGCGAGGAAGAGGCAGTCGCACGATTCGGCTCGCCGCGGACACTTGCGGTGGAAGCCGCTCGGGCCGCGCACCCGGTGATGCTCTTCCGTGCCGCGCTCGTCTTCCTTGCCGCGCTGCCGTTCTTCGTGCTGCCGCTCTACGCGATTCCCGAAAACACATTGCCGCCTGCACCGTGGGACGCGCGCCCCGATTACCTGACGTGGAAGCTCTACGTCGCCAACGGTGCCTTCGGGGTCGCCGTGCTGGCCGCGTTGGTAGCGGTCGCCGCGGCCTGGCGGCGTTGGAGGCGCACGACCTTCGTCGCACTGACCGTCGCCGGTGGTTTCCTCGCCGCGAGTGTCGTGGTCGGAGCAATCGGCGCAATCCAGTGGGCGCAGGCTGTGCCTGGAGCAGGCACGACGCTGGCTCTCACCCTCGCCACGAGCGCATTCCTGGGGTCACTGGCGGCGGCGTCGCTAGCATCGGCACAGCGTGTCCATCGCCTCGCCCGAGACCTACCTCGATGATCTCAATCCCGCGCAGCGGGACGCAGTTCTCACGACCGAGGGCCCGCTGCTCGTCGTCGCCGGGGCCGGCTCCGGCAAGACGCGCGTCCTCACGCACCGCGTCGCGCACCTGATCAACGCCTGCGGGGTGAAGCCGCAGGAGATCCTCGCGATCACGTTCACGAACAAGGCCGCGGGCGAGATGCGCGAGCGGCTCGAGGACATGCTCGGCGGCGTCGCGCGCGCGATCTGGATCCTGACCTTTCACGCCGCCTGCGGGCGCATCCTCCGCCGCGAGGCGGCCCGGCTCGGCTACCGCTCGAACTTCACGATCTACGACCAGGCCGACCAGGTCCGGCTGACGAAGGCCGTCCTCGAGGAGCTCGACCGCGACCCGAAGCGCTTCGTCCCGCGCGGCATCCACGCGCAGATCTCGACCGCGAAGAACAATCTCGTCTCGCCGGAGGAGTACGCCAAGCGCGTCTCGTCGTTCTACGACCAGACGGTCGCGGACGCGTATGCCCTCTACCAGCGGCGGCTCTTCGCCTCGAACGCGCTCGACTTCGACGACATGCTCTTCCTCACGGTTCGGCTGCTCGAGAACTTCCCCGAGGCGAAGGAGAAGTGGTCGAACGCGTTCCGCTACATCCTCGTCGACGAGTACCAGGACACGAACCACGCGCAGTACCGCCTGCTCCAGCTCCTGGCCGAAAAGCACAAGAACCTTTTCGCCGTGGGCGATCCGGACCAGTCGATTTACGCCTTCCGCGGCGCCGACATCCGCAACATCATGGAGTTCGAGGCCGACTTCCCCGGCACTCGCGTGATCCCGCTCGAGCAGAACTACCGCTCGACGAACACGATCCTGCGCGGCTCGAACGCCGTGATCGCGAACAACCGCGAGCGCAAGCCGAAGGAGCTCTGGTCGGAGCTGGGGGAGGGAGACCCGATCCGCGTCCTCGAGGTCGAGGACGAGCACGCGGAGGCGCGCTTCGTCGCCGTCGAGATCGCCCGCCTCGTCGAGGAGGGCTTGAACGGCTCCGAGATCGCGGTCTTCTACCGCATGAACGCGCAATCCCGAGTGCTGGAAGACGTGCTCGTCCGGCAGGCGGTCGCCTACCAGGTGGTCGGCGGGCCCCGGTTCTACGAGCGGGCCGAGATCAAGGACGTGATCGCCTACCTGCAGGTGCTCGACAACCCGTACGACGCGGTCTCGCTGATGCGGGTCGCGAACCGCCCGCGCCGCGGGATCGGCGACACCTCGATCGCACGGCTCCAGACCTACGCGGACTCTCGCGGGATCTCGCTGTGGGAGGCGACCGAGTTCCCCGAGGAGGCCGGAGTGGGGGCGGCGCCGCTGCGCGCCGTGCAGGGCCTCCGGACGCTGCTCCAGTCGCTGATGGCCGGCGCGATGGAGCTGACCGTGCCCGAGCTCGTGCAGCGCGTGCTCGAGCGCAGCGGCTACCTCGACGCGCTCGAAGCCGAGCGGACGATCGAGTCGCAGGGCCGCATGGAGAACCTGCAGGAGCTCGTCGGCGCGGCGCAGGAGTACCAGGCGGCCGCCGACGAGCCGAGCCTCTCCCACTTCCTGCAGGAGATCTCGCTCTTCTCCGACCAGGACGCGATCCGGGGCGAGCAGAGCCTCGTCACGCTGATGACGCTTCACAACGCGAAGGGGCTCGAGTTCCGCGCCGTCTTCATGATCGGGATGGAGGAGGGGATCTTCCCGCACTCCCGCTCGCTCGAGGAGGCGATGCTCGAGGAGGAGCGACGGCTCGCGTACGTCGGGATGACGCGTGCCCGGGAGCGGCTGACGCTCACTCACGCGTCGCAGCGGTCGCTCTGGGGGAACCGGAACTACAACCTGCCCTCGCGGTTCCTCGACGAGCTGCCCGAGGAGGGCGTCGAGCGCGAGCGGCTGCGTCCGACGTCGTGGACGGGCTACGGCGCCCGGGCGGTTGCGCCGCGCACGGACGTCCCGGATCTCTCTACCGGCGACAACGTGAAGCATGGGACGCTCGGCGAAGGCGTCGTCACGGGAATCGACGGGGGCGGTGTCGTCACCGTCCGCTTCGCCGACGGAATCGAGCGGCGCCTGATGCTCGAGTACGCACCGCTCGAGCGGATTCCGTAGCTAGGCTCGGTCGTATCGCCGTCGAGATCCGTATTCCGGAGCAGGACGAGCACCAGGCCTGGTTCAAGGCCTGTGAGGCAAGCTTCTCGGACGAGCTCCGCGAGGAGGACGTCGAGCACGACCGCAAGATGATTCCCGCAGAGCGGATGTACGGCGCCTACGACGACGGCGCAATCGTCGGCACCTCTGCGGACTTTCCCATGCGTCTCAGGATCCCGGGCGGCGAGCTGCCGGCCGCCGGAGTGACGATGGTCGGCGTCATGCCGAGCCACCGGCGCCGCGGCATCCTGAGGCAGCTCATGCGGCGTGAGCTCGACGACGCGCTCGGTCGCGGCGAGCCGCTCTCGATCCTCTGGGCTTCGGAGGAGTCGATCTACGGCCGGTTCGGGTACGGAGTCGCCACGCTCAGGGCCGCGATCAGCGCGGACCGTGACCGCATCGTCTTTCGCGGCGAGCCGGAGTCGGCTGCGCGGGTGAGGCTGATCGAGGAGGAAGAGGCCAAGCGCGTGTTGTCGCCGATCTGGGAGCGAGCCCAGGAGGAGCGTCCCGGCATGTACGCGCGCTCGCCCGGGTGGTGGCAGGAGTACACGCTTCCAGACCCGGAGCATCGCCGCCGCGGTTCGGGGCCACGGTTCATCGCCCTGCTCGAGATCGACGGCACCCCGGAGGCGTATGCCCTCTATCGAGTGAAGGAGTCCTGGGACGAGGGCTTTCCCGCCTCGACCCTGTACGTCAACGAGGCCGTCGCGGCAACCTCGTCCGCCGAGCGCGAGCTCTGGCGCTTCCTCTTCGGCATCGATCTGATCGCGCGCGTCGAATCGTATTTCCTGCAGGTCGATCATCCGCTCATGCTGGCCGTGACGGAGTCGCGGCGGCTCCGCGTGCGCGTGAGCGACGGCCTGTGGCTGCGCATTCTCGAGGTGGAACGCGCGCTGGAGTCTCGCTCGTACGCGGCCGAGGGCAGCCTCACGCTCGAGCTCAGCGACGAGTTCGTTCCCGACAACGCGGGCATCTGGACGCTCGAGGCAGGCCCCGGGAGGCGCGAACGTGAGCCGCGGCGGCGACGCTGAGCTGAGAATGGACATCCGCGACCTCGCTTCTGCCTACCTCGGAGGGTTCTCGTTCGCTCAGCTCGCTGCAGCAGGACTCGTCGACGAGCTCGCGCCCGGCGCCGTCGAGCGCGCCGACAGCCTCTTTCGCACCGCGCGCGCTCCGTGGTGCCCGCAGGTTTTCTGAGCTCCGAGGAGCGTCTACAATGAGCCGCCCAAGGGCGGTTAGCTCAGTTGGGAGAGCACCAGCTCGACAAGCTGGGGGTCACTGGTTCGAGCCCAGTACCGCCCATCTCTCGCTTCCCTGAGCGGCGTGGGCTCTGCCCACAGCCTCGCGCCGCTCAGCGCCCTCCTGCGAGCGGCCCGTGCGACTAGCACTGTTCCACTCGCATACGGGCACTGAGCGACGCGTCAGGAAACCGAGAGTGGAGTTGTCACAGATTCGGCGCATTTGCCCCTTGACACTGATCGGTGTCGGACACCGAACCCCACGTATGCCGCTCGGTTCGAACGTGCTCGCTAAGGTCGCTCCGATGATCGACGCACCGACGGAACGCGCAGACCGGCTCCATGCAGCGCTGTCGACCACGTTCGAGGGCTTCTTCTCGGTCATCGAGGAGGCCAACTTCGAGCGGCGCGTGGGTCATTCGCGGTTGTTCTTCCCGTCCGTGCCGCTCGCCCAATTCAACGGCGTCATCGTCGAGTCCGAGCCGTGCTCCGCGATTGCCGACTCGATTCGGGAGGTGGCGGCCGCAGGCGTCCCCTGCGGAGTGCAGCTGCGGGCAGGGCGCCGGCACGACGGGGTCGACGCCGAACTTGCGGGGCTGGGGTTCACGTCGCGCAGGCCGCTGCCGGGGATGACCTTGGCGCCGGACGAGCTCGTAGACGTCCGTGTGGACGGGCTGACGATCGACCGGGCAGGCGACGAAGCCGAACTCGCCGAAGCTGCACACGTGGCGGCGACGGGCTTCGCCGCTCCGGTCGAGGCGATCAAGCCGCTCTACGCGGGTGCCGTCCTGTCGCTGGACGGCTTCGCCGTGTACATCGGCCGGGTCGCCGGCGAGGCCGTGACGACCGGGATGGGCTACCGGCTCGGACGCGAGGTCGCCATCTTCAGCGTGGCGACACCGCTGGAGCACCGGCGCCGCGGCTACGGCGGCGCGATCTCGGCGCACGCCGCGCGGATGGGCTTCGAGCAGGGCGCCGACCTGGCGTGGCTGCAGACGACTGACCTCGGCGAACCCACGTACCGCCGGCTCGGCTTCCACCACAGCGTGATGCACTCGCTGCTCACGCGCCCGCCCTAGAACAACTCCAGAGCGGGTTGTCGCAGACTTGTCGGCTAGACCGCCGGAGCCGACGATTGCGTTCGGTCTCGGCTGACCGCCCGTGCGAGTGAAACTCCTACGACGAGGCAAATTGCGCCAGTCGTGAGAATCCCGAGCTCTTCATGCAGCCATGAGGGCCCGACGCCGTCGAATGCGGCCTTGAGCGACTCGTCCAGGATGGCGTAGAGCACGAACAGAGCGAAGAACGCTGCTACTGCGCCCAGCAGCTGTGCCCACCAGGCAAAGCGACGGAGCAACGCGATTCCGACGGCCGTGGCGCCGATCGCCATGGCGAAGACAGCCGAGAGGTAGAGCACTGGCACCGGCATCGAGTCGGTGGCTCGGCCTGTCAGGTCGTTCAGGGTGATCACGACGACCTTGAGCACCCAGAGGGCGCCACCGGCCGCGAAAAGCCAAAGGCCCCAATACATCCAAGCGCGGAGCAGGTTCACGGCGGCGAACTCTACTTCGCGAGCCCTAGAGTGGGCATGTGGCACTCAAACGGATGGACAATGTGGGCATTGTCGTCGACGACCTAGCGGCGACGATCGAGTTCTTTCGCGAGCTCGGCCTCGAGCTCGAAGGGCAAGCCACGATCGAAGGAGACTGGGCAGAGCGCGTCACTGGACTGCGCGACATGCGCGTCGAGATCGCCATGATGCGCACGCCGGACGGCCACAGCCGGCTCGAGCTCTCGCGATTTCTCACGCCGCCTACGGTCGCCGATCACCGGAACGCCCCCGGTCAACGCTCTGGGCTACCTCCGCGTCATGTTCGCCGTGGACGACCTCGACGATACGCTCGCCCGGCTCCGCAAGCACGGCGCGCAGCTCGTCGACGAAGTGGCCCAATACGAAGACGCTTATCGGCTCTGCTACATCCGGGGGCCCGAAGGACTTCTCATCGGGCTCGCCCAAGAACTCGGCTGAGCGGAGAACCGGCGTACACTCGATCCATGCCGCGCGGATACGAGGAAGGACCCGTCGCCGAGGCGGCTCAGGCTCGCCTCGATGCGCTCGAGCGGGGCGAGGAGGCTCGGAGCCGAGCGGCGGCCGGCTCAGCGCGTCGCTGTCTACGGATCGACCGACGACGAAGCCGAGTCTCACTTTCTCGGCTGGGCGGACGAAGTCGATGCCGACGAGTTGTTCGAGAACGGCCGAGCGTGGGGCATCTCGCTTCGCCGGCGCGCCGTCAAGGATTGACCGTCACCCTCATGGCGGAGGGGCGCCGGATGATGCGCCTCTCTCGCGAGTTGGCGCCAGACGTGTTTCGCGCGCTCCTCGACGAGTACCAGCGATTTCTCCGCGAGGTGCTGGAGAGCATGGGTGCGCGAGAGGTGGAGGTCGACGACGACACCGGTACCGCCTCCTTCCCGAGCGCCAAGGAGGCTGCGCTTGCGGCCGTTGCCGTGCAGCGTGAAGTCGCCGCCCACGAGTGGCCGCACGGGCGGAGCATCGCGATGAGCGTCGGGCTCGAGTCCGGAGAGTCGATGCAGGTGGCCCTCCGTTGCGCAGAGCTCTGTGACGCGGCAGAGGGTGGGCAGATCTTCCTGACCGAGGTTGTCAGCCGCCTGCTCGCACAGGAGGATCTCGGAGACCTTTCCGTGCGCGATCTCGGGGAGGTGCCGCTCCGCCGGAGCGATCACAACGTGCGGGCGTACGAGCTGGTTTTCCTTTAGCGTTCCGGCGATGGCTGAGCTCAACGCGATCGGGGTCGTCGTCGCGGACATGGCCCGCTCGATCAGCTTCTACCGGCTGCTCGGGCTCGACATGCCGGAGACGCCGGACGAGGATCACGTGGAAACGGCCCTCCCGAACGGGGTCCGCTTCATGCTCGACGCCGAGGAGATGGTGAAGGGCTTCCGCCCGGACTGGACGCGTGAGACCGGGAACCAGGTCGCACTCGCCTTCGAATGCGAGAGCCCTGCGCAGGTCGACGAGCTCCACGCGAAGGCCACCGCCGCAGGTTTTCACAGCGAAAAAGAGCCGTGGGACGCTTTCTGGGGACAGCGGTATGGCCAGCTCCAGGACCCCGACGGCACACCGATCGATCTCTACGCAGCG
Source organism: uncultured Actinomycetes bacterium (assembly GCA_963827725.1). Classification (GTDB taxonomy): domain Bacteria; phylum Actinomycetota; class Thermoleophilia; order Gaiellales; family Gaiellaceae; genus VAXT01. The sequence continues at coordinate 1,004,943 of CAWHBM010000001.1, forward strand.
CTCTAAATGCAGAGCGGCGTGCATGACCGGGGCGGGTGGCCGACCGATGCGCCGATCGACCGGGCCGAGCATGAGCTCGCCGACTGGGAGCTGCTCACAGACGCGCTCCTCGGTGCCCTCGGCAGTCGTGGCCTGATCAACGTCGACGAGTTACGGCGCGGCATCGAGAGCATGCCGCCGGACGACTACGAGCAGGCGTCGTACTACGAGCGCTGGCTCTTCTCGGTCGAAACGGTTCTCACGGAGAAAGGCGTGCTCGCTGCGGGAGAGCTCGATGCGAGGCTCGCAGGATGAAGTTCCGCCCAGGACAACGCGTGCGAGTCGCGGCGCGGCAGCACGATGGCCATCACCGCACCCCCGGTTACGTGAAGGGCAAGACCGGCAGCGTCGAGCGCATGCATGCGTCGTTCAAGAACCCCGAGACCCGGGCGTACGGCCAAGACGGGCTCCCAGAGAAGCCGCTCTACCTCGTCGGCTTCGCGCAACAGGACGTCTGGCCCAACTACTCCGGCCCTGGCGACGACCGGATCTACCTCGACGTATTCGAGCACTGGCTGGAGGAAGCAGAGTGAGCGGGCACGGCCACGATCATCCGCACGAGGCGATCACCGGGGGCGACGAGCCGGCGGCCGCCGCGCGCGTTCGAAGCCTCGAGGAGCTGCTCGTCGAGAAGGGCCTCGTCGAGCGCGAGGACGTGCGCCGGCGGATCGACTCGCTCGTGTCCCGTACCCCTGCCGACGGCGCGCGCCTGGTTGCGCGAGCCTGGGTCGATCCCGAGTTCAAGGGGCGCGTGCTTGCAGACGCACGCGCGGCGGCGCTGGAGCTCGGCCTCGATCCGGGGCCATCGCCGGCCGTCCTCGCCTTCGAGAACACCGAAGCCGTGCACCACATGGTCGTCTGCACACTCTGCTCCTGCTATCCGAGGGCGTTTCTCGGGCTGCCGCCGGACTGGTACAAGAGCCTTGCGTACCGCTCGCGCGCTGTCTCCGATCCGCGCGGCGTGCTCGCTGAGTTCGGAGTCGAGCTAGACGACGATGTCGAGCTGCGCGTGCTCGACTCGACGGCCGACATTCGGTACCTGGTGATCCCGCGCCGGCCGTCCGGCAGCGAGGCGATGAGTGAGGACGAGCTGGCCTCCCTGGTCACCCGCGACTCCATGATCGGAGTCGCGCAGCCGGTCGCTCCTGCTCCGGTCGCCTAGGCGGCGGCCGCGACGTGTGAGACGCCGCGGCCGGCCGCGTATGCGTACGGGTGGCGGAATGCGTCGAGGGCGAACGCCGGATCAACTTTCAGCTCGAACTCCTCGCCGGTGTTCGTGTCGTGCACGAACACGCTGACACTGTCGCCGCCGTGCCAGAAGAGCACGACCTCGAGCCCTGCGGTTAGCCGTCGATCGAGCTCGCGTTTCATCGCCGTTCGCCTTCCTAGAACCGGCCAGAGGCGATCAGTCTGCCTCCGATGGTCTTCACCTTGATCACCGTTCCGGACCGGACGGCCGGGAAGTTCGCCCCGCGCCTGTCCACGCGTGCCTCCCCGAGGGCGCTGACCCGCGACGTGCCGACCCTTGTGCTGTTCACGAAGAACGAGACGCGCGTGCCGGCGAGCCGGCGGATGTGCTCGATCTCGATCTCGAGCTCACGCTGGCCGGTCACCTGGTACTTGGCTTTGCCCTTCGCCGAGGGGTATGCGGCGGTCGGCTTGAGCTGGATGATCGTGCCCCGACCGTCCTTTGCCTGCACGGAGGGCGACATGACCGCCATCGCAACGAGTGCGATGAGTACTACTGGAATCATCAACGAGCGCTTCATTTGGGTCTCCTTGCTGGGCGTTCTTGACACCACTGAACGTATCCCGCAAGCCCCCAGCAGCAGGCAATGCCCGGGTAAAGATTCGGTTCGGGAAGGGTCGCTAGGACCAGGAGGGATTCGCGGGGCGTGCGGCCTTCGAGCTTGCGCGCAGGCGGAAGACCCCGTGCAGGACCCAGTTGACGATCCAGACGACGATCGAAGCGCCGACGTACGTCCAGAAGCCGTCGATCGAGAAGTCCGGCGCGATCCACTCGGCGATCGCGAGCATGAGGACGTTGATCGCAATCAGCGCCAGGCCGAGCGTGAGGATCACGATCGGCAGCGCGAGCAACGTGAGGATCGGCCTGATGATCGTGTTCGCGATTCCGAGGACCGCCGCTCCGAGCAGAAGTGGCCACCAGCGCCCGATTGTGACCCCCTCGAAAATCCAGTCGGCGACCGCCAGCGAGAGGATGTTGGCAAGCCAGGCAAGCAGCAGGAACAGCATCGTCGGGGCCAAGTAAATCAGGGTCGGTCGCGGCTGGAAGAAAACGGCGGTTGCCCTCGTCTGGAAGGTGACGCCGGTTTGCGCCGCGCAGCGCGTGGCGTTACCGCCCATGGCCTACGCCGAAGGGAGAAAAATGGACGAGCAGAAGCACACAGAGCCATCATCGGACGAGGAAAGGGAGCTCGACGATCTCGAGCTGCCCGACGAAGAGGCCGACGCCGTCAAGGGCGGGACAGGGTCATCCGGGGACGACGGGCCCGTGGAGACGGTCAGCCTTTGAAACCCTAGTTAGCGGTGGCGGTAGACGATCCGACCTCGATCGAGGTCGTACGGCGAGAGCTCGACGTTCACCCGGTCGCCCGGGAGGATCTTGATCCGGTAGCGCCGCATCTTTCCGGCGGTGTACCCGAGAGTCTCGTGGCCGTTGTCGAGGAGGATCTTGTACATCCCGTTTCGGAAGGCCTCGACGACCTCACCCTCGAACTCGATTTTGTCTTCTTTGCCGGCGATTGTCGTCACCTCCCTTGGACCTAAAATACCCGCGCCGCCGGGACAAAACCACCGACGGCGCGGGAAACGAGACTGGTCTTACGCAGTCACGACGACGTTAGTCGCCTCTGGGCCCTTCGCGCCTTCACGGGCCTCGTACTCCACCTTCGCGTTCTCGGCGAGAGTCTTGAACCCTTCGCCCGCGATGTTCGTGTGGTGCACGAAGAGATCCTTCCCGCCGTCTTCCGGCGTGATGAATCCGTAGCCCTTCGCGTCGTTGAACCACTTCACGGTTCCGGTTGCCATCAATTCCACCTCCCTTACTACTCATGAACGCACAAGGAGGCAAAGCGCCACCGGTACACGTTCTGTTCTTGCGCAAGTGTAGCGGGCCTGCGACCCGAAAAGGCGAATCTGCGCCTTTTGTCGCACTTCGGGAGGGCCTGGCCGTCTGAGACACTTCTGGCGTGGCCGGCCAGCTAGCGGCGTTCCTCGCAGTTTCGGCGATCGTGATCGTGGCCCCTGGTCCCGACACTGCCCTCACGATCCGGAACACGCTCATGGGCAATTGCCGCGCGGGCATCTTCACCGCGATCGGCGTGTCGAGCGGGCAGGCGGTGTGGACGTTGGCGACCGCTGCCGGGATCGCCGCGCTGCTCGCGGCTTCCGAGCCGGCCTTCCTGGCCGTGAAGCTCGCCGGCGCCGCGTATCTCCTCTGGCTTGGCGCCAGTTCGCTTGTCGCCGCGATCCGCCGTCGCCCGCGAGAGCATCCGGCGGCCCCGCGGCGCCTGCTCACGCCCAGGACCGCGTTTCGACAGGGTCTCCTCAGCAACCTCGGCAACCCGAAGATGGCCGCGTTCTTTCCCAGCCTGCTTCCCCAGTTCGCGCCGCCAGAGCACGCCTTCCCGGCGCTCGTTGGCCTCGGCCTGGTTTTCTGCTGCATGACGTTCGTCTGGCTGGCGGCCTACGCGTTTGCGGTTGCGCGGGCCGGTGATTTCCTCGGGCGCCCTGCGATTCGGCGTGTCGTCGAGGCCGTGACCGGCGCGGTCCTCATTGCGCTTGGGCTTCGCCTGGCGACCGAGAGGCACTAGTTGGACGCCCCCGCGCTGCCTCCGCCGGCGATCGTCTCGCCGGCTCCGCGTGAAGTCTCCTTCGGTCGGGTCGAGGGCCGCGTTGCGCCCGGCACGCGCCAGGTGCTGGTGAAGGTGGACGGGCGCCTGCTTGCGACCAAGAACGTGCTCAGGAGGAGATTCGTCCTCATCGTGCCGCTGCCTCAGCGCAACGTGACGCTGCGCGTAACTGCCGTCGATGGCGAGGGGCGGCGATCCTCGACGATCGTCGGGCCGGTGTTCGGCCTTCCGCGAGAGACAGCGCCCTACGACGGCCCGATCCCGCCCCTGCGCGGTCATGAGGACCCGGCGCTCGCGCGAAGCGTGCGCGGCCTCGCGCGCGGCTTCCCGGGTGTCTGCGGCGTTTTCGTTCAGGACCTGCAAACAGGAGCCGGGGCGGCCTGGAACGCGCGCGCACGGTTTCCGGCCGCCTCGACCCTGAAGCTCGCGATTGCCGTCGAGCTCTTGCGCGGCCTGCGCGGGATTCCAGCACCCGGAACGAGGCACGCAGCCCTCCTGTGGCGGATGCTCGTCTACTCGGACGACCGCTCCGCCAACGAGCTGCTCGAGGCGATCGGGGGCTCGACCTCGGGAGGCTCGGCCCGGGTGAACTCGATGATGCATGAGCTCGGCATGGCCGACAGCGACATGTACGGCGGCTACATCGTCGAGAACGCGATCGCGCGCTCGCCCATCCCGCTCGAGATCTTCGCCCGACCGTCTTTCATCGGCAAGGCCACGACCGCCTGGGACATGGCCCGGCTCGAGCGGGCACTGCACCTCGCCGCCGGCGCCAGAGGCGCACTCGTCTGGGGCTTTCCGGGAGGATTCACGCCCGGCGACGCCAGGTATCTCCTCTATCTGCTCGCGAACGCCCGCACGCGCGGGGGCCTGACCTACGTCAGCGGGGCCGGTGTGACCGTCCTGCACAAGGCGGGCTGGATCACGAAGGCGAGGCACGACACGGGGCTTGTCTACTCGCGGGACGGCGCCTTCGTCGTCACGGTGCTGACCTGGAATGGAGGCGGTGTCGGTGCTGCCTCGGACGTGCTCGCCTCCCGGGTCGCCCGTGCCGCGCTCGACCGATTCCGCGAGTGAGGCGGCTCGTCCCGCAGCTCCTCCACGGTAACCTCGTCTTCCGGCGGTTCTGGCTGGGCCAGACGATCTCGCTCTTCGGCGACCAGATCACGCTGATCGCCATCCCGCTGACGGCGGTGCTCGTGCTGGATGCGAACGCAACCCAGATGGGCTACCTGATCGCGGCCGAGTTGGTGCCCAACCTGTTCCTCGCGCTGCATGCGGGCGCCTGGGTCGACCGGCACGGCGGGCGGCGGCGGATCATGGTCGCGACCGATCTGGGCCGGGGAGCGCTGATCGCGACGATTCCGCTCGCCTACGCGTTCGACGCGCTCACCTTCCCGCACCTCTACGTGGTCGGCTTCCTCGTCGGGTGCATGACGGTGTTCTTCCACGTCTCGTACAGCGCGCTCTTCGTCTCGATCGTTCCCCGGGACGACTACGTCCAGGCGAACTCGTTCCTCGCGGGCAGCCGCGCCTTCTCGTGGGTCGCCGGGCCGAGCGTCGGCGGCCTCCTCGTCCAGGCGTTCAAGGCCCCGTTCGCGCTGGCCGTGGATGCAGTGACCTATCTCGTCTCCGCCCTCTTTCTCACCTCTATCTCGCCGAAGGAACCTCCGCTCGAGGAGGCCGAGCGCGGCCACGTCGTCGCGGGTGTGCGCTTCCTCTGGGGCAATGCGGCCATGAGGGCGTCGCTGCTCGGAGTGGCGACGATCAACCTCTTCAACTACATCTTCTGGGCGCTGTTCATCCTGTACGTCGTCCGCTCGCTGCACATCCAGCCGGGCACCCTGGGGCTTGTGCTCGGGGCGGCGGCGGTCGGCAGCCTCATTGGATCGCTGGTCACGACCCGCATCGGGAGAAGGATCGGGATTGGCCCGACCTTGCTGCTCGGCAGCATCCTCTTTCCGGTGCCTCTCGTGCTCGTCCCGCTCGCGGCGGGGCCCGACTGGCTGGTGCTCGCGATGCTCTTTCTCGCCGAGTTCGGCAGCGGGCTCGGCGTGATGATCCTCGACATCAGCGCGGCCTCGATCTTCGCCGCCCTCGTTCCGCACCGGCTCCGCTCACGTGTATCGGGCGCGTTCATGGTCGTCAACAACGGCATTCGGCCGGTCGGAGCGCTGATCGGTGGTTTCCTCGGGAGCACGATTGGGCTTCGGCCGGCGCTCTGGATAGGGGTCGTCGGCGCGATCGCCGGCTTCCTGTGGCTTCTTCCATCGCCGATCCCGAAAATGCGCGAGTTGCCGGAGTCGGCTGAGCCCGAGCCTCTTACCTAAGCCAGCTGCTCGATCGCTGTGAGGAGGTCGCCGGCGCTGCTGAACTTCTTGATGCACGCTGAGGCTCCGGCGCCGAGGGCGTCCTCGACGTGCTCGTCGCCGGTCAGGCCCGTCATCACGAGGACCCTCGTCGCCGGCAACTTGCCGCGGATCCAGCGGGTGGCGGAGATGCCGTCGAGCCGCGGCATCTGGATGTCCATCAGCACGAGGTCGGGCCGAAGAGCCAGCGCCTGCTCGATCCCCTCCTGGCCGTCGCCGGCGATCCCGACGACCTCCATTCCCGGCTGCTGGCCCAGCAGCACCGAGATCGCCTCCGCGTAGAGGAGCTGGTCGTCGACGACGAGGATCCGAAGAGGTCCGTGCGGCTGCTCGTCTGCGGTCGAACGGAGGGCAGTGAGGGGGGTCACTGTGGGAAAGAGGCCGTGTGAGCGGAAAACTTGTGGCCTATCACCACCCGGTAGATTCGGGTCGTGCCCGCGCCGCGGACCCTGCCCTGGAGCTGGTATTCCGACCCGGACGTTCTGCGGCGCGAGCAGGAGCGGATCTTCCGGCGGTCGTGGCAGTACGTCGGTCATTCCGGCCGCGTGGAGGAGGTGGGGGATCGGTTCTCGGGCTGGGCCGGAGACGTTCCGGTTCTCGTCGTCCGTAGCGAGGAGGGGGTTCGCGCCTTCCTCAACGTCTGCCGACACCGCGGCTCGCTGCTCGCCGAGAGCGACGGGAAAGGGAAGACGATCCAGTGCCCGTACCACGCTTGGACGTACGCCCTGGACGGCTCGCTTCACAAGGCGCCGCGCTCGGAACGGGAAGAGGGCTTCGAAGCGGAGGGACTGTCCCTCGTCCCGATGCGCCTCGAGACCTGGGGACCGTTCCTCTTCGTCAACCCCGACGAGGACGCGGAGCCGCTCGCCGAGACGCTTGGGCCGGTTCCCGAGCTCGTCCCGGTCGACGACCTCGCCTTCCACTCGCGCGACGAGTTCGAGCTCGCCGCAAACTGGAAGATCGGTTGCGAGAACTACCTCGAGTGCTACCACTGTCCGACTGCGCACAAGGGGTTCAGCGCCGCGTATGACGTCGATCCCGACGAGTACCGGTTGGAGGCGACCGGAGAGCACGTTCTCTCCCAGTTCGCCCACACGCGCGATGGGGAGGAGGGGCAGGCCCAGTTCCACTTCGTCTGGCCGAATCTCAGGATCAACGTGTTCGCCGGAAGGCCGAATCTCTCGATCGGGCCGATCTTGCCGGCCGGCCCGGAGCGTGCGACCGGCTTTCTCGACTACTTCTTCGCTTCGGATGCAGACGACGGCTGGGTTGAGGAGCTCCTCGCCTTCGACCGGCAGGTCGGAGCGGAGGATCGCGTCCTCGTCGAGCGCGTGCAGAAGGGCGTCCGGTCGGGGATCGTGGAGGAGGGCCGGCTCCTCGGCGAGAGCGAGCAGCTCGTCGCGCGATTCCAGGAGCTTGTCGGCAGCGCGATTGCCGGCGAATAGGGCTTTGTCTATCTCTGCGAGGGGCGTATTCTGTTGGGCGTGAAGGGGACTCGGGGAGGGCTCCTGGCGCTCGTTGTCGGGCTGGCCGTGCTTGCGCCGCTCGTGGCGCAGGGCGGGACTTCGTCGAGCCCGCAGGGCATCGTCCTGGAGGAGCTTCATGACGGCATGTTCGCCGCGCCGGTCTTCGTGACCTCGCCACCGGGAGACGAGGATCGCGTCTTCGTCGTGCAGCAAGGGAGCGGCTCGACGGCGCTGATCAAACTCATGGTCGACGGCGGAACGCCCACGACGTTCCTGACCGTGACGCAGATCTCGTCCGGCGGTGAGCGCGGACTGCTCTCAATGGCATTCGCGCCGGACTATGAAACGAGCCGGCGCTTCTACGTCTACTACACGGCTCAGAGCACTGGGGCGATGACGGTGGCGGAGTATCTCCGTGACGCAGTCAACCCGAACATCGCCGACCCCACCACGCGCCGCGAGGTCATCTCCATCCCGCATCCGAACCAGTCGAACCACAACGGCGGCCAGCTCCAATTCGGTCCTGACGCGATGCTCTACATAGGCACCGGCGACGGTGGCGGCGGAGGCGACCCGTATCGCACCGGCCAGAACCTGGGCGACCGTCGCGGAAAGATCCTGCGGATCGACCCGCGCGCGAGAACGGGACCCTTCCGTACACGATTCCAGCCAACAACCCCTTCGCAACGAGGGACGCGGCCTGGGGCGAGATCTGGTCGTTCGGGGTCCGCAACCCGTGGCGCTTCTCGTTCGACCGCCTGACGGGAGCGCTCACCATCGGGGACGTCGGCCAGAACGCCTGGGAGGAGATCGACTACCGGCCGATCGAGTGGGGATGGGGGCGAGGAGCCAACTTCGGCTGGAGCTGCATGGAGGGCCGCCACCTCTACGCGCAATTGTCCGGAGCCGGCAAACCACATCCCACCGGTCTTCGAGTACTCGCACGGCCTTGGTTGCTCGATCACGGGCGGCTACGTCGTCCGTGACCCGAACATCGCCAGCCTGTACGGCCGCTACCTCTACGCCGACTACTGCGTTGGAGACATCCGCTCGAACATGCCCGGGATCCCCGACGCGACCGACGATCGGTCCGAATTGGTAACCGCCATCAACCCGAAGTCGTTCGGCGAGGACGCCTGCGGCCACCTGCACGTCATGGGGGACAGCGCGGTTTATCGGATCAGCTCGACCGACCCGCCGCAGGGAACCTGCCCGGATGCGTTCCCGTTGCCGACGCTGACGGCTTCGGTCTCTGACCCCCTCGAGATCCACATGCTTGACCCGAACGGCGTCGAGCTCAACGGAGGCTCGCTTCCGCAGGGGGCCTACAAGCTCGAGATCGACGACAACTCGCCGAACCACAACTTCCATCTCACGGACGACACCATGGTCCCGGGATCGTCGATCTCATGCTTCCCGGAGACCGACTGCGCGACGGACATTGCCGGCGTCGGTCATGAGACCTGGATCGTCAACTTCACGACCGGCGGCGAGCCCGTCACCTATCAGTGCGACCCACACTTTCAGCTCGATGACCGGCACGTTCACCATCAGCGGCCCTCCACCGCCACCCCCGCCACCCCCGCCGCCACCTCCTCCCCCGCCGCCTCCTCCACCACCGCCTCCTCCGCCACCGCCACCACCTCCGCCGCCACCGCCTCCGCCACCACCGCCTCCGCCACCACCACCACCACCAGCACCTCCGCCCCCGCCCCCACCGCCGCCGCCACCACCACCGCCGCCTCCGCCTCCACCGCCACCTCCACCTCCACCACCTCCACCACCTCCGCCTCCACCTCCACCGCCACCTCCGCCTCCACCTCCGCCTCCGCCACCGCCACCGGCGCCGGCGCGCTGCCGCGTGCCGCGTGTAATCGGCATGACGCTCGCGCGCGCGCGCATGAGGATCCGGAGCGCACGCTGCGCAGTGGGCCGTGTCCGTCGAGCCCGGTCGCGACGGGTTGGTCGCGTGATCGCGCAGAGCCCGCGGGCTGGAGCGGTTCGCCCGCGAGGAACGCGCGTCAGGCTCGTCGTCGGTCGACGCTAGAACGAGGGATAAGGCCGCGTTCGCCGCGGCCGATGTGTGGAGCGAAAGCTGCCGCGCATGCCCAAGATCCGCACCCGCCTAGAGTCCTACGTCGTCCGAAACACCGCCGACATCGTCGACGAGCTCTCGGACGAGCGCCGCGAGCAACTCGCCGAGGTCCTCCACGAGCTCGAAGGGCACAGCCCACGCGCCGAGGAGGCCGAGAACCGAGCCGCGGAGCTGGTCGAGAAGCTCGAGCACCGCAACGTGGTGCTCGCCAAGTCGCGCGCCCGGATCGAGGAGCTCGAGCATGAGCTCGCCAAGGCGAAGGCCGAGTCCGGCGACCGCGAGCAGCGAATCGGCGAGCAGCTCGAGACCGAGCGGATCCGCGTCGCAGAGCGCGAGCAGAAGTTCCGCAGCGAGCTGGAAAGCCGGGAGGCAGAGATCACACGCCGCCTGGAGACCCTCGAGGTTCGCGAGCAGGAGCTACGCCACAGCGACCGTGATCTCACTGACCGCGAGCGTGCCCTGTCGATGCGCGAGGGCAACGTCGAGTCCCGCCTGCAAGAGCTCGAGAGTCGGTCCGACGAGCGCCTGAAGGATCGCGAAGAGGCCCTCGACGAGCGCGAGGCCGGAATCGAGCGGGCCGAGAAGCTGGCCGCCAACGAGGAGCAGTCCCTCGAGCGGCGCACCGTGCAGGCGGCTGAGCTCGAGCGCAGGGCAGCCCTCCGGGCGGAGTCCTTCGAAGAGCGCGAGGCGAAGTTGGCCACCGAGGCCGAAATCCTGGACCAGCGATCCGCCAAGTTGACGGAGCTGGAGCAGCAACTCGAGCACCGCAAGGACGAGCTGGCGGCGTACGTCGCCCGAGTCCAGGGCTCGCTTCCGTCTCAGCCGTAACTCTCGGGCGCCGTCGCCGTGAGGCGGATATGCTCGGCATCGATGGCGACCGTAGGTGAAGTCATGTCACGAGACGTGGTCTCGATCGAGCCGTTCGACACGATCGGCCACGCAGCCGAGAAGATGGTCGCGGAAAAAGTCAGCGCCATCGTCGTCTCCGACGGCGGCCAGCTGATCGGCATCGTCACGGAGCGAGACCTCACACGTGCAGTGGCCGGTCGCGTCCATTCGAGCGAGGCCCGCGTGCGGGAATGGATGACCGCCGACCCGCAGGTCGTCTCCGAATCGACCGACCCCGTCGAGGCCGTCCAGATCATGCTCGACGGAGGGTTCCGGCACCTCCCGGTGGTCGAGAACGAGCGCGCGGTCGGGATCGTGAGCATTCGCGACCTGGCCGAGTGGAGCATCGGCACCGAGCAGGCGCAGCAGACCTAGTTCGGGAGGATCTCCTGCGGTGCGTCGTCGTCCTCGTCCGTCGAGGTCGAGCCCGTCGTTTCGGTGCGGCTGCGTTCGACGATGAGCCGGGGTCCCCGCAATCCGGTCTCGCGGCTCGCAAACTCCACGCCCTTCGCCGAGCCGCTCGCCGAGCCGCTCGTCAGAGCGAAGCCGATGCGATCATCCGCGCCGGCTGCCAGCGCGGTCACGTCGACGGCCTTCCAGACTCCTGCGCGCAGGGGGCCCGACGCTACGGATTCCCCGGAGAGCGCCGGTGCGTTCGCGAAGGTGATGCGGTTCTCCCGGAACCGCTCGTAGATGAGCCGAATCCGGTATCCGACCTTTGACCTGGTGCGGCTGTAGAGCATAAGGCTCACCATCTGAACGTCGCCGTCGTCGAGGTCGACGTTGAACGTCACGTACGCCCGCTGCATGGGAGAGGAATCGACTTTGAGCATGCGGGCATGGCCGAAGTTCTGCGTCCGAGACGCCTTGCTGACGAATGCGTCCGCCTTCGGGCGAACCGCGCTGATCTTTGGTCCACGGGCAAGCCCTGCCCCCGGGAGTGCCTCGACGGCAAGGCCCGCAGCGATGAGCGCGACGAGAGTCGCGGCCACGAAGGGCCTTAATCGAAGCTCGTCTTTCTTGCCGCAGGGATAGATGCTGCTGATCGCAGGCCTCCTCTCCCTACTGATACTCGAAGGGCCGGGCGAACCCTTACAAGCTGAGCCGAAGGAGGGTACCTGCAGATCGTCTAGCGAGGCCTGCGACCGGACTCCTCGCCAGGCCAGAACGAGCTGACCTGAGTCACTGGCCGTTAGTCGGCCCCCGGAACTTCCTCTCCGCCGGGCTGTGAGGTCTCTTCCGGATCAGGCGCAGGCGACTCCGGGATCTCCTCGTTCCGATCGTCCTCTCTGGGAATATCCTGCTCTGTCATGAAGGTCATTCTTCCAGACTCCTCCGAGCTCGAGCTTCCCTCCGGCGCGACCGGGCTCGACGCGGCTGCTGCGATCGGGCCGAAGCTGGCCAAGCAGGCCGTTCTCGTGCGCTCGAACGGGCGTGCTCAGGATTTACGGGCGCCACTTGCCGACGGCGAGCCGATCCAGATCCTGACCACGCGCGACGCCGACGACGCCGACGCGCTCTACGTCCTCCGCCACTCGGCTGCCCACTTGCTCGCGGAGGCGGTTCGGCGTCTCTATCCGGGCACGAAGATCGCCATCGGACCGCCGATCGAGAACGGCTTCTACTACGACTTCGAGTTCCCGGAGCCGATCGGCGAGGATGCGCTCGAGCGCATCGAGGAGGAGATCCGGCGCGAGCTGAAGGAAGGCCGGGCCTGGGAGCGCCAGGAGGTTTCCGCGGACGAGGCGAAGCGCCTGTTCGCCGAGCAGGGCGAGGACTACAAGGTCGAGCTCGTAGACACCGCCGAGGGCGAGATCACGCTCTACACGCAGGGTGACTTCACCGATCTCTGCCGGGGGCCGCACCTCCAGGATTCGAGCCCGATCAAGGCGATCAAGCTGACCGGCCTCGCGGGGGCCTACTGGCGCGGCGACGAGAAAAACACCCAGCTGACGCGGATCTACGGCACGGCTTTCTACTCGCAGGCCGACCTCGACGCCCATCTCGAGCGCCTCGAGGAGGCGAAGAAGCGCGACCACAGGCGCTTGGGCGTCCAGCTCGACCTTGTCCACTTCGACGAGCACTCGCCGGGCTCGCCGCTCTGGCACCCGAAGGGCATGGTGATCTGGAACGAGCTCGAGAAGATCAGGCAGCGCGAGAACAAGAGGCGCGGCTACCTCGAGGTCAAAACGCCCCTCATCTACAGCGAAGAGACCTTTCTCACCTCAGGGCACTTTCCGACGTACGAGGACCTCATGTTCAAGCTCGAGGTCGACGAGCACCGCTGGGCGATGAAGGCGATGAACTGTCCGGGGCACATGTTGCTCTTCGGGAGCAAGCTGCGCTCCTACCGGGAACTTCCCCTGCGGTACGCCGAGCCGGCGCCGCTTCACCGCAACGAGCTCACGGGGACGCTGCACGGGCTGCTGCGTGTTCGGCACGTCACACAGGACGACGCGCACATCTTCTGCACGGAAGAGCAGATCCAGGACGAGATCGCCGGGGCTGTCGACTATGCGCGCTACACCTACGAGCTCTTCGGTATGACAGCAAGCGCTGAAATGGCAACGCGCCCGGACAAGAGGGTTGGAACCGACGAGCAATGGGACATGAGCGAGGCCGCGATCGAGGAAGCCCTGAAGCTGAACGAGATCCCCTACGAGATCGCGGAGGGCGAGGGCGCGTTTTACGGACCGAAGATCGACCTGTTCATGGACGATGCGCTGGGCAGGAAGTGGCAGATGGGGACGATCCAGCTCGATTCGCAGATGCCCTCGCGCTTCGGGCTGAAATACGTCGGCGCGGATAACACCGAGCACGACCTGTACGTCGTCCATCGCGCGCTGTACGGGTCCTTCGAGCGCTTCATCGGGATCCTGATCGAGCACTTCGGAGGCGCGTTTCCGCTCTGGCTTGCGCCCGTGCAGGTGCGCGTCATTCCGGTCGGCGAGGACCATCGAGAAGCGGCGCAGGCGTTGGCCGGGAAGCTCGGCGAGTTCCGCGTCGAGGTCGACGAGTCCGATGAGACGGTCGGCAAACGGATCCGAAACGCCGAGGTCGAGAAGATCCCCTACGTCGTCGTCTGGGGCGACAAGGAGTCGGACGCCGCGATCGCTGTCCGGGAGCGCGGGGGAGAGCAGTCCACAAGGTCGCTCGAGGAGTTCCTGGCGGTACTCGGGGAAGAGGCTTCGGTGTCCTAGTAGGGGCGGTTCGAGGTCGCGGCGAGGAAGCGGTCCTCGGCCGCGTAGTCGAGCATCGGCGCGAAGTAGTCGTCGTCGAGATGGAGTTGGCTCTCGCGAGCGCCGGAGACGAGCCAAGCGACCTCATCGGCCACCGTGGTCGCGTAGTCGCCCACCGGTGTGTATCCGAGCTCGGCGGCCGCGGTCATGTCGAGCACGATCGGATGCGGCGCATCCCAGGGATGCCGGCCCAGCGTCTCATCGGCTCGGTCGTCGAGCAGCACCTCTTCCCAGGCGTGGTCGAGCTGGCCCGCGATCGTGCGCGAGATCTCGAGGCCGCTCGGCGCGTCGGGGTCGGCGCTGTTCAGGATCCGCTGACCCGGTGTCGCCGCAGCGACTTCGATGAGCGCGGCAATGTTCACGGCGGCGGTCGGGTGATCGACTCCGGCGCCTCGGCGGGCGAGGAAGACGACAGGACGCTGATCGAGCACGCGCTTGACGAAGACCCACTCGCGCGGCGTTTTCGCACCTTCGCCGTGGATCTTGGAAGGACGGAGGACCGTGACCGGCCCACCACTGTCGAGCAGAACCAGCTCGGCGGCGACCTTGTTCGCGCCGTAGCCCGCGGGCGAGTTGTAGTCCCCGTCGCCGGCGGCCATCGTGGGCTGTGCCTCACGGATCGGGCCGTCGAAGCACGGTGCGGTCTCCGAGTTGGAGTGGTGCCCGGAGCCGTCGACGTACACGGCCTTGCTCGAGATCATCACCGTAGATCCGGCGTCGTTCACGAGCGGCAGCAGCCCGGTCGCATGGGCGGCGGTGTAACAGATGCAGTCGACGAGCAAGTCGGCGCCGCTGCCAAGTGCGGCGAGCAGCTGAGCCGGGTCGTCGCGCTCTGCCCGGACGAACGTTCCTCCGGAAGCGGCGATGTCGGCGGGCAGGTGAGCCGGGTCACGCCCGGTGAGGTCGACCTGCCAGCCGGCCGCGAGCAAGCGACGGGCCGTGGCGCGGCCGATCAAACCGGTGCCCCCGAGGATGAGCGCGCGAGGCATCGCGGCGAACCTATCGCAGGCGAGGCGCGAGCTTCCACGCGGAAGGCTGCTAACCTCTGAAGCCTGCAAAGCAGGGGCGACACGTTCCTCACCTCCGGGGCCACGAGCCTGTCGGAGGTTCAACCCAGGAGGTTGGAAGGGATCGAGCCGCTGCCGTGCAGCGGTTTTGTCGTTTCGAAGAGAGGAGCTAGCAGCTTGGTGAAGCGCCTTTGAGGCCACGACGTCGGGTTGAGCCCACGCGGCCGGTCATCCCGCACAGCCGGATCAACGAGGACATTCGAGTGCAACAGGTCCGCCTCGTGGACGAGAACGGCGGCCAGCTGGGAGTGAAGCCCATCCAGGAGGCGCTCGACTACGCGCACGGCAAGGATCTCGACCTCGTCGAGGTCGCGGCTCAGGCCGACCCGCCGGTCGCGCGGGTCATGGACTACGGCAAGTACCGGTACGAGCAGGAGCAGAAGGCCAAGATCGCGCGCAAGCACCAGGTTTCGATCAACGTCAAGGAGATCAAGCTCAGGCCAAAGATCGGCATACACGACTACGAGACCAAGAAGGGCCACGTCGCCCGGTTCCTCGGACAGCGGGCCAAGGTCAAGGTCACGATCATGTTCCGCGGGCGGGAGACGACCCACCCGGAGCGCGGCCGTGACCTGCTGATGAAGCTGGCGGAGGACGTGAAGGAGCTCGGCCAGGTCGAATCGCCGCCGCTTCTCGATGGCCGGAACATGGTCATGCTGCTCGGCCCGACAAAGAACGCAGGAGTTTCAAGAGATGCCCAAACAGAAGAATCACAGCGGAGCGAAGAAGCGGTTCAAGGTGACGGGAGCGGGGAAGCTCCTGCGCCGCCAAGCGATGAAAAGCCACTTGCTGAGCAAGAAGTCCGAGAAGCGCAAGCGTAAGCTCCGCCGCGACCAGCCCCTCCACAAGTCCAACGACCGCGCCGTCAGGCGCATGCTCGGCGGAGTCAAGAAGAAGTAATGCCGCGCGTAAAACGATCAGTCGCGTCCCGCAAGCGGCGCAAGAAGGTCCTCGACCGCGCGAAGGGCTTCGTCGGCACGAGGCACTCGCGCTACAAGGTGGCGAACGAGGCCGTGGAGCATGCGCTCGTCCACGCCTACCGCGACCGGAAGCGCCGCAAGCGGGAGATGCGCCGGCTCTGGATCATCCGCATCAACGCTGCCGCCCGCGCCGAGGGGCTCTCGTACAACCAGTTCGTCGCGGGCTGTCGCATGGCGGGGGTCGAGCTCGATCGCAAGGTGCTCGCGTCAATCGCCGTCGACGACCCGGCCGCCTTCGGCAAGATCGCCGAGCAGGCCAAGACGGCGCTCGGCTCCGGTTCTGCCCAGCAAGACTGAGCTCGCCTCGCAGCGCGAGGTCTTCGAGGCTCAGGCCGAGCACTTCCGCGGCAGCTCACCGCTCTACCTCGAGCTGTCCCATCGCTTCGCCGAGGACCCGGTGGTCGGTCGGATCGTCGGGCTCGAGCCTTCGTGGGACCAGGCGCTGCGTCTGTTCGGCGGCCTCCACTACCTCGTTCTGGCGGGCGAGGCCTCGTGGGACGACCCGCTCGCCGAGCACGAGGAGTTCCTGGCGAACTTCGTGGCGACGCAGCGAGTGCAGACGAACGAAGTTCGCCGAGCCTGGCTGCTCACGCCCCTCTTCCTGCGGGTTGCGCAGCGAACGGGTAGCTCGGTCTTCGACCTGATCGAGCTCGGCTCGAGCGCGGGCCTGCTGCTGGGGTGGGATCGCTACCACTACGTGTACGAGGCCGGGGAGTGGGGCCCCGGCGAGGCTCCGCTTACGTTGCGCGGAGAGGAGCGCCGGCACGTGCCGGCCGAACTGCTCGAGTCGTCACCCGTGGTGCGGCGCAAGGTCGGCGTCGATCTCGCCCCGCTCGACGTGATGAGCGACGAGTCGCTCAGGCTGCTGAAGGCATTCGTGTGGGCGGGGCAGGACGAGCGCCTCGCGCGCCTCGACGACGCTTTCGCGGCCGTGAGGGAGGATCCACCCGAGCTCGTCCAGGGCAACTACGTCGAGCTGCTACCGGAGCTCCTCGCCGAGCGTGACCCCGACGTCGTGACGATCGTCTTCGCAAGCGCGACCCTCGCGTACCTCTCCGACGACGACGTCGACCGGGTGCGCTTGGCGCTCGCCAAATTCGGGCGATCTGGTGGCCTTGTCTTCGTCACCACCGGCAAGGGGCGAAGCGGCGAGCGGCATTGGGGACTGCGGATCGTCTACTACCCCGGCGGCGACCGGGAGTTCGCCGGGGAGGCCGACTACCACGGCGCCTGGCTCGACTGGTGGCTGTGATCACGTCGGCGTCCAATCCCAAGCTGCGGCTCATGCACCGGCTGCTGGAGTCGCGGCGTCAGCGCGAGAAGGAGGGGCTGTTCGTCGTGGAGGGCGAGGATCTCGTCCAGGCCGCCGACGATGCAGGCATCGAACCGGTCGAGCTGCTGCGTGCGGGCGAGGAGGTCGAGCCGGACTTGCTGGCCAAGGTCTCGACGATGGCGCACCCGCCGCGGGTGATGGGCATCTACCGCCGCGACGCGCTGCCACGGGGCGTCGAGCCGCTGTCGCTCTCGCTCTGGCATGTGGCCGACCCGGGCAACCTCGGCACGATTCTGCGCAGCGCCGATGCTTTCGGCGCGTCGGTTGCGCTCTCGGCCGGCTGCGCCGATCCGACGGGGCCCAAGGCGGTGCGCGCTTCGGCGGGAGCGGTCTTCCGCGTTCCGATCGCGGGCTTCGACGAGCCGGACGGGAAGCGGATCGCCCTCGTCTCGGAAGGCGGGCAGCCGCTGGCCGATCTGGGCCCGGGCGTGCCGGTCAGCTACGTGCTCGGGGCCGAGCGGGCGGGCCTGCCGGACGACGTGGTCGCCGCCTGCGACGGGTCGGCGACGATTCCGCTCGCGCCCGGTGCGGAGTCCCTGAACGTCGCAATCGCCGGCGCGATCGCGCTCTACGAGCACCGGCGCGGCGGGTAGAGTCGTAGCGTGGCGAAGATCGCGGGAGTCTGGACGTCACCGGCGCGCAAGAGTGGCCGCATGGACGGCCACGAGCGGCGTCGCGCAGTCGCCGGAGAAGGTCTCGAGGGCTGTGCGCACGCGAATCCGCCGAAGCGCGAGGTTCTCTTCGCCTCGAAGGAGCATCTCGACGCGGTCGGCGTCGAGCCGGGCGCGACGCGCGAGAACCTGACCGTCGTAGGGGACGACGTCGAGCGCTGGCCGATCGGTCAGCGCGTTCGCGTCGGCGAGGTAGCCGTCTTCGAGATCACGATGGTCTGCGATCCGTGTCACCGCATGGACGAGCTGCGGGAGGGCCTGCGGGCAGAGCTCGAGGGCAGGCGCGGGATGCTCGCGCGCATCGTCGAGAGCGGCGAGGTCGCCGTCGGCGACGAGATCGAGCTGCTCTAGCTAAGTGCCCTCAGCTGATCGCTCTTCTCGCAGCTTGCGCTTGTGGTAGGCGATCCGCTCCTGCAGCTTGCGGGTCAGCCGATCTCGCTCCGGCTGCTGAGCTCTCAACTCAGCGAAAATCTGCTTCCTACTCTTCTTCTGCGCCATCGCCTTCTTCCTCGAGCAAGAACAGGATGTAGTTGACGCGTACGCGGATGTCGAACAGCGCTTCCATGATAGAGACGACGTCATCTCGGTCGAGGGGGAGCTCGGATGACGGAATCGCCACGTTGCCAATCTTGCTGGCGCGTGACTTTACGCCGGCAAGACGGCTGAATCAGACAGCGCTGGCGACGAAGACCATGTCCTCGCCGCCGCGGAAGGGTTTCCGGTCGAACCAGCCGTAGCAGGCCTCGACTGCGAAGCCGGTCTCCTCGAGGAGCTGCTGCCATTCCTCGCGTGAGATCCAGGAGAGGGCCATCGTCGCGCCGCTCGAGGGGCCGCGAACCGAGAGGATGAGCGTTCGCGCGGTCTCGTCCCAGTCGGCGAGCTCGTAGATGCCGGGCTCGCGCTCCAGCCAGCGGCCGTGGGTCTCGGCGATGTCGTCGGGCTTCGGTGCGAAGACGTCGAAGACGAACCGCCCGCCGGGGCGAAGCGCGGCCCGCGCCGCGGTCAGGGCCTCGACCCGCTCGCCGTCGTCGACGAGATGGAGGTAGGAACGGAACGGACAGATGACGAGAGAGACCTGTTCGTCGAGCGGTGGCCGCCGCAGGTCGCCGAGCCGGAGGTCGACGAGATCGGCCACGCCCTCTTCCTCGGCCCGGCGCCCGCAGGCGGCGAGCATCTCGCGTGAGGAATCGACGCCGATCACGGGGATGCCCTTCTGCGCGATCGGGATCGCAATCCGGCCGGTTCCGATCCCAAGCTCGACCACCGGCCCGCCTTCTCTCCGAGCCTCGGCGACATAGAAGTCGACGTCCTCGGTGACGCTCCGGCTCCACGGGTCGTAGAGCCCGGCGATCGTGTCGTAGGGGCTGGCCCCGGGACGAACCTGGCTCAGATCCGACACACCCGCGTCCAATCTTCCTCGATACGCTCGAGCCGGAGGCAAGCGGTCCCCCACCCGGGTGGGTGGATTGAGGGGCCTGGCCGGAAAAGGACACGATGGATTCATGTCGGCTTCCGCGTGACCCAGACGAACTCCCGGTCGTCCTTGCCCAGCGGCCGTCGGTCGAAGTCGCCGTACAGCGCCTCGATCTCGAGCCCCGCGACCTCGATCAGGCCCTCCCACTCGGCACGGTTCACCCACCACAGCGAGAGCTTCCGCTCGCCCTCGCCAGGGCGGTCGACCCAGGCGGTGATGTCGATGCGGCTGTCGGTCGGGTCGTAGTCCATGCGCCGCCAGATCCGGCTCCCTTCAGCGTGCTGGCCGATCCCTCCCTCGGAGAGCCGCGCCGCGAGGATCGGGTCGAAGATGAACACATTCCACGCGAATCGCCCGCCCGGTTCGAGCGCAGCCGCGACCCGCTCGAACACGCGTCGGCGATCCTGCCAGTTCGGCAAGTGCAGGAGCGAGCGAAAAGGCGAGTAGATGAGGCCGGCCGGCTCGTCCAGCTCGAGGTCGCGCATGTCCCCCTGCCGAAGCTCCAGGTCGACACCTTCTGCGTCGGCCCGCTGCCGCGCCTCCGCGAGCATCGCCGGGGAGAGATCGATTCCGATCACTTTCCGCCCGGTCTCGCGCGCCACCGGGATCGCGACGCGGCCTGTACCGACTGCGAGCTCGACGATCGGCCCCTCCGCCTCGCGGGCGAGGTCGACGTAGAACGGGACGTCCTCCGTCATGTGCTGCGCCCACTCGTCGTAGATTTCCGCAAACGGGTCGTACTGGCTCATCGGACCATTCACGCCGGCTTTCGGGTGACCCAGACGAACTCTCGGTCGTCCTTGCCCAGCGGCCGCCGGTCGAAGTCCCCGTAGAGCGCCTCGACCTCGAGCCCGGCGACCTCGATCAGCCCTTCCCACTCGCCACGGTTCACCCACCACAGCGAGAGCTTCCGCTCGCCCTCGCCCGGTCGGTTGACCCACGCGGTGATGTCGATGCGGCTTTCGGTCGGGTCGTAGTCCGCGCGTTCCCAGATCCGGCTGCCCTCCGCGTGCTGACGGACACCGTCCGCGACGAACCGCGCCGCGATCATGGGGTCGAAGACGAACGCGTTCCAAGCGAATCGCCCGTCTGGCTCCAGCGCAGCCGCAACGCGCTCGAAGACGCGCCGGCGGTCTTGCCAGGTCGGCAAATGCAGAAGTGAGCGGGCGGGGCAGTAGATGAGGCCGGCCGGCTCATCCAGTTCGAGATCGCGCATGTCTCCCTCTATGAGCTCCAGGTCGACCCCCGCCTGGTCGGCCCGCTCTCGTGCCTGCGCGAGCATCGCGGGAGAGAGATCGATGCCGATCACCTTCCGCCCTGTCTCCCGCGCGACCGGGATCGCGACGCGGCCGCTGCCGACGGCGAGCTCGACGATCGGGCCCTCCGTCTCGCGGGCGAGGTCGACGTAGAACGGGACGTCGTCCGTAGTGGTCATGTTCTGCGACCACTCGTCGTAGATCTCCGCGAACAGCTCGTACTCGCTCATCGGCGTATTCTCGCTGTATCGTTTGCCCATGGCCGCGACGCGAACACTTTCTCTCTTTACCGGGCCTCGGCTTCTTGCCGGGGACCGGCGCTGACGCGGAGCCGATCCCTACGAGCAAGCCGGGGCCCAGGCGATGACTGAGCCAGGCGATACAGTCGAGCCCGTGGACGCCGAGGCGCTCCAGCGCGAAGCCCTGAGCGCAATCGAGGCTGCCTCGACCGCAGCCGACCTCGACGAGCTGCGGGTGCGCTACCTCGGTCGGCGCAGCGACCTGAAACAGGCCCTCCGCCAGGTCCGAGACCGTGAGGGAGGGATGGCTCTGAATGCCGCGCGGGAGGCGATCGAGGCCGCAGTCGCAGATCGAGAGGCCACGATCGAGCGCGTCGAGCTCGACCGCACGCTCGCGGAGGACGTGGTCGACATCACGCTCCCCGGCGAGGAGCTCCCGCTCGGCCGCCTGCATCCGATCACGCAGGTGCGCCGAACCGTGGAGGACGCGTTCCTCGGTCTCGGCTACGAGATCAGGGACGATCGCGAGGTCGAGACGGTCGAGTACAACTTCGACAAGCTCGCCTTCGCGCCCACGCATTCGAGCCGCTCTCACCGCGACACGTTCTTCTTCGACGACACGCACGTCCTGCGGACGGAGACATCGCCGTCGCAGATTCACATCCTCGAGGAGAAGGCACCGCCGATCTACATGGTGTCGATCGGCCGCGTCTACCGGCGCGACGCGATCACGGCCACCCGCTATCCGATCTTCCATCAGTTCGAGGGACTGGCGGTCGACCGCGGGATCACCCTCGCCGATCTCAAGGGCACGCTGCTCCACGTGATGCGGCAGCTCTACGGCCCCGACCGGCGCGTCCGCTTCCGCACGCACTTCTTCCCCTTCACGGAGCCGTCGATCGAGCCGGACGTCTCCTGCGGCATCTGCGGAGGCGCGGGCTGCCGCACGTGCAAGCACTCCGGCTGGATCGAGATGGGCGGCGCCGGGATGGTCGATCCGCGGGTCTTCGAGAACGTCGGGCTCGACCCCGAGGAGTGGAGCGGCTTCGCCTTCGGCTGCGGCCTCGAGCGTGCTGCTCAGCTTCGGCACGACATTCCCGACATCCGCCATCTCTGGGAAGGCGACCTCCGAGTGCTGAGGCAGTTCTGATGCGGGTTCCGGTCGACTGGCTCCGCGAATACGTTCCGGTCGAGATGCCGCTCGACGAGCTGGCGACGAAGCTGTCGGTCGCTGCGGCTGAGGTCGAGGGGATCGAGCGACTTGGCGTGCCGGATCGCGACGGGAATCTCGGCCTCTTCCGGGTCGGGCGCGTGCTGGAAGCGGCAAAGCACCCGAACGCCGATCGGCTTCAGCTCTGCCGGGTCGACGTGGGCGAGGGTGAGCCGGTCCAGATCGTGTGTGGCGCCTGGAACTTCGGCGAGGGCGCGATGGTGGCCGTCGCTCTCCCGGGGGCGGTGCTGCCGGACGGGATGCAGCTCGAGGCACGCCCCGTTCGCGGGGAGACCTCACACGGGATGATCCTCGCCGAGGACGAGGTCGGTCTCGGCACCGACCACACGGGGATCATGGTGCTCGACGATCAGCTGGAGCCGGGCACGCCGCTCGCCGACGTCCTGCCGATCGCCGACGACGTCCTGGTCGTCGAGGCGACGCCGAACCGGCCCGACCTGCTCTCGATCTACGGCATCGCGCGCGAGGTGGCCGCGCTCTACGACCTCGAGCTCGCGCCGCCGCCGGGCGTGGAGCCGGAGCGCTCCGGCGATGAGCCGGTCGACGTGCAGGTCGAGGACCTCGTCGGCGCACCGCGCTACATCGGCCGGCTCTTCCGTGACGTCGGCGTCGGCCCGTCGCCCATCTGGCTCAAGTCGCGGCTGCACGCAGCCGGGATGCGGCCGATCTCGAACGTCGTGGACATCACGAACTACGCGATGCTCGCGCTCGGTAACCCGCTGCATGCCTTCGACTTCGAGACGCTGCGTGGAAGCCGCGTCGTCGTCAGGCGTGCCCGAGCCCGGCGAGAAGCTCCGCACGCTCGACGGCGTCGAGCGCGAGCTGACGCCGGACGACCTGATGATCGCGGACGCGGAGCGCTCGATCGCGCTCGCCGGAATCATGGGCGGCGAAGACACGGAGATCGGCGAGGCGACGACGGACGTGCTTCTCGAGGCAGCCAACTTCGAGCCGTACTCGCTCTTCCGCTCGTCCGAGCGCCTGCGCCTGCGCACCGAAGGCTCGAACCGCTGGGAGAAAGGCGTCGATCCGTACCTTGCAGAGCAGTCGGCCGTACTCGCGACGCAGCTCCTCGTCGAGCTCGCCGGAGCGCGCTGGGTCGGCCACATCGACGTGCAGGGCGACTTGCCGGAGCGGCCGGTCGTGCGTTTCCGTCCGGAGCGCGCCGACGAGCTGATCGGCATCGAGACCCCACCCGACGAGCAGCAGGACGCTGCTTCGCAGGCTCGGCTTCGACGTCGAGGGCGAGCAGGTGACGGTGCCGACCTGGCGCAGTCGCGACGTAACGCGCGAGGTCGACGTGATCGAGGAGATCGCTCGCTTCCGGCTCGAGGACGTGCCGTTCACGCTGCCGGAGCGCCGAGCGATGTTCGGGACGCTCAGCCGTGACCAACAGCTTCGTCGCCGTGTCGAGGAGGCCCTTGCGGGCCTCGGGTTCGCCGAGACGTACACGCCGTCGCTTCGTCCCGACGACCAGACGCCGTGGAAGCTTCCGGAGCCGATCTCCGTCGAGTTGTCCGCGCTACGGACACGGCTGCTGCCGAGCCTCGTCGAGGCGGCGCACCGGAACGTCGACGCGGGCGCGGAGGCGATCGCCCTGTTCGAGATCGCCCGTGTCTATCTCCCGGGGGCCGAGTTGCCCGAGGAGCGGCTGCGCGTCGCGGGTGTCACGGAGGGCGGGTTCTCCCGCGCGAAAGGGGTCGTCGAGACCCTGTACGCCGCGCTCAAGGCGGAGCCGAGCTTCGACCGCGCCGAGGACCCGCTGCTCCACCCGGGCAAGACGGCGCGCACGGCCGCCGGCACGTTCGGGGAGCTGCGTCCCGGGCTGCTCGAGGGCGAGTGGAGCGCGTTCGAGCTCGATCTCGCGGAGCTCTTCCAGGCTTCACGCGAGCCGATCACCTACGAGGATGTGATCACCTATCCCTCGCTGCGGCAGGACCTGGCGTTCACGGTCCCGGAGGAGGTCGCGGCCGGCGATCTCGTCAAGTTGGCGCGAGAGGCTGCGGGTCCCGAGCTTCGTGCCATGCGTGCGTTCGACGTCTACCGGGGCGACCAGGTCGGAAAGGGCAGGAAGTCGCTCGCCTTCGCGGTCAGTTTCCAGTCGCCCGAGGGCACGCTCTCAGACGAGGACGCGGCGGCGCTGCGCAAGAAGATCGTCGACGCGCTGGCCGAGCGCTTCGGCGCCGAGCTACGCGCGTAACCGCGCCGCCCCGAGCGGGGGTCTGACCCTGTAAATCTTACAGGGTCTGACCCCGCAAAGAGAGGCGCGGCGCATTTGGGGCCGGTACGCAACTGTGGATCGAATGTTCCAGTCCCGCGCCGAAGCTGTGACACCTCACGATCGGGGTCTGACCCCGTAAACCTTTACAGGGTCTGGCCCCGTTTCCGGGTTAGAGGGTCGCCGTGGCTAGGCGTTCTGCCACCGAGAGCAGAACCTTGCGCTGGATCTCCGGGTGCTTCTCCAGCAGCGTGCGGAAAGAGCGCGCAGTGATCACGAGCACACGCACGGGCGAGGTGGCCTTGACCGTTGCCGTGCGCGGCCGCCCGGTGATGAGCGCGATCTCGCCCAGGAAGTCGCCCTGGCGTACCGTGTTGATCTGCTTGCCGCCCATCAGGACGTCGGCCGTTCCCTCGACGATGGCGAAGAACTCACGCCCGGCCTTGCCCTCCTTTGTCAGATCGGTGCCTTTCCTCAGGTCGAGCTCGTCCGCAATCGCCGCGATTTCGCCCAGCTCGCGCGCCGTACAGTGCTTGAACAGCGGAATCTTGCCAATCAGCTCGACCTTGGCGTCCTTGCGCAGCTTCATCGCGGAGGAGTCTAAAGCGCGCTCATGGGTAGGCTGGGGGCTAACGAAATCCAGATCGCGCAGAAGCGCGTAGAAGAAAGGGTGAGGAAGGGTCACATGCCACGATTGCTGCTCATGTCCGCGCTTGCCGCGGCCGCCATCTCGCTGCCCGCTGCCGCCACGGGTGAGCCGACCGTGACCCTGACAGGCGTCGTCGGGCCTAGCGCGACGATCTCGCTCAAGAACGCCGACGGGAGCGCCGTCAGGCATCTCGACCCGGGTCTGTACGAGGTCAGCATCAACGACCAGTCTGTCGAGCACAACTACCACCTGTTCGGTCCCGGCGTGGAGCAGCAGACGGATGTCGAGACGACCGGGATGGTGAGCTGGACGATCCAGGTCGTCGACGGGACGTACACCTACCGCTGCGACCCTCACGCGGCGCAGATGAAGGGCACCTTCACGGTGGGCAACGTCCCGCCGCCGCCCCCGCCGACCCCGAAGCTGAACGGGAAGGTGACGGCGAAGACGATCTCGCTCAAGAGCGCCAGCACGGGCGCCAAGGTGCGCACGCTGGTCGAGGGCACGCACAAGGTCGTCGTCAGTGACACGGCGAAGACCCAGAACTTCCACCTCGTCGGCCCGGGCGTGAACAAGAAGACCGCGATCAAGGCGAGGGCGAAGGCGACGTGGACGCTCAACCTGGGCCCCGGGAAGTACTCGTACCGGTCGGACAAGAACCGCCGCCTGAAGGGCAGCTTCACCGTGCGGCCGGCTCCGACGCCCTAGTCGAGGGCTCCCCTAGCTGTTCACGCGGCGGACCGGCTTGATGAGCCCGGCTTTCTCGCCGCCTGCCGCACGGATGTCGGCCTGGCGGTCGAGCTCTGCGTTCAGCTCCGCCCCGAAGAGCACCGCCCACGCGCTGTAGTTCAGCCAGAGGAGGAGCACGATTGCGCCGGCAAGAGCGCCGTACGTCTTCGAGTACGAGCCCGAGAGCGAGGTGTAGAGCGCGAAGAGGCCCGAGAGCGCGAGCCACATCACGCCGCCGACGAACGCGCCCGGCGTCATCCATTTCCAGCTGCGCTGATCCGCGTTCGGGGCGAGGTAGTAGATGAGCGCGAAAAGGAGAAGGATGGCGACGAAGGCGACGGGCCAGCGGAAGACGTCCCAGAACACCGTGAAGGCTCCGGAGAGGTGAGCCTTGCTTGCGATTGCATCGCCGACCTTGCCGCCGAGCACGATCATCAGGAGCATGCCGGCGAGCACGAGGCCCGTCGCGAGGACGAGGACGAGCGAGATCACGCGCACTTTCCAGATCGGCCTTGTCTCCAGCCGGTCGTAGGCGCGGTTCACTGCTTTCACGATCGAGCCCATGGCGCCGCTTCCCGCCCACACGGCTCCGAAGGCGCCGAGGGCGGCTGCCACCGCCGAGGCGCCCTTGGCCGAATCCTGCTGAAGCTGCTCGATGATGTCGGTGACCGCCTGCGGGGCCACGGGGTCGAGGAAGGCCTGAAGCTCGTCGTAGGCACCGATCAGGCCAAGGACGGCGACGAGGAAGACCATCGCCGGAAAGAACGCGAGCAGCGAGCTGTAGGCGATCTGCTGCGAGAGGCCCATGCAGTCGTCGGCCATGAACTGCTTGAACGTCCGCTTGAAAGCCGCGATCCAGTCGCCGCGGCTCAGGTGCTCCGGGCCTGATGGAGCTCGGCCCACGCCGGCGGGCTCCTCAGTCGCGGTCGACAACGGAGAAGCGGCCGAACCGGGCCTTCGTCCGGCCTTCCCGTCCGCGGCGGGCGATCAGGCGCATCCCCGCGCCGATCCCGCCGGCCAGGAGGAATCCGACGCCCAGAGCGCCCACCGCAACGACCGGCAGCTTCGCGCGCAGCTTGGCGCCGACGTCGGTCGCCTCGCCGATACCGAGCTTGAGCTCGTCGACGGCGCCGACGAGCTGGTCGCGCTCCGCCTCGATCTCGAGGCGGACCTGCTCCGGGCTGCGGCTGTTACCGGCCATTGCTCTTCAGGGCATCCGTGGTCAGCTTCGCTTCCTGGATCGCCTGCTCGGGCACGGGCGGCGTACCCTTCTTGATCTTCGCGACTCCCAGCAGGCCGAGGACGGCCGTCAGGAGGAAGAGTCCGAGGGTGACGATGAGCAGGGCGAGCCACGTGGAGAGGGCAGTCGCAAGCCCCGCGGCAATCGTCGCGAACATGAATCCGAGCGCGTAGAGCGCAAAGATCGCCGCGCCGACCGCAAGCCCGATTCCGACTCCGAGGACGGTCACCTTTCGTTTCAGCTCGAGTGTGGCTAGCTCGAGCTCGAGCCTGACGAGCGCGCTCGCGCGCTCGGCGACGTTCTTGGCGAGCACGCCGAGGCCCGCCTGGGAATCAGTCTCGTGGGTAGGCATGGCCTCTCCAGTCCACGATCTTCGCCAGCAGGATCCCGGTGGCCAGGGCGGCTCCGATGACGAGAAACGGGTTGAGGCCGCCGGCTTTCGCGCTTCCGTCGCTTTCCGAGCTGTGGCCCGGAGGGGGCGACGGCGCCCTGCGCCGGTTTCTGGTTGGTCGGAGCCTCCCCCTTCGCCCGCGCCACGATCAGGCTCGGCTTCAGCTGGCGGAGGAACGCGGCATCGTCTGCCAGCGGCTCTGCGATCTTGGCGGCGATGCCCCCCTCCGCGGCGGCTTTGTCGGCGATTTCCTGAAGCCGATTCGCGACCCGGTCGACGAGCTGGTCGGCTTTCGTCATTTCTTGGCCGGTGGCTCTTCGCCGGTGGCGACGCGCCAGACCTTCGAGGCTGTGCGGCGCGCAACCATCGTCGCGGCGGCTGCGAGGGCGCCGTAGAGGCCGGTCCACATGAGTTTCCGAAGCATTGCGTCAAGCCTACCGCGAAGAAGGCCACGTCAAACGTCGGATGCAAAGCTCTGCATACTTATTCTTGCCTTATGCGTAGCGAGCGGAGGACGCTCGAGAAAGGCGAGCGGCAAAAGCTGATCACGAGCATTGTCTCGCGGCGTCGCGTGGGCACGCAGCACGAGTTGCTGGACGCGCTCGCGCGCGCGGGTTGTCGCGTCACGCAGGCCACGATTTCCAGGGACATTCGCGAGATCGGTCTCGACAAGACGCACGACGTCCTCGGCCGCCCTCGCTACGTGGCGCCCCAGGCCGTCCGCAGCACCGATCCTCGGGATGCGCTGGCGGGGGTCCTCTCCCAGTTCGGCCGCCGAGTCGTCGCGGCTCAGAACATCGTCGTCGTCCAGTCCGAGCTCGGCTCAGCTCCGGCCGTTGCGCGGGCGCTCGACCGGCTGGAGCACCCGCGGATCGTGGGCACGATCGCCGGAGACGACACCTGCGTCGCAATTGCCCGCAACACCCGCGATGCGGCCGCACTGGCGCGAGAGATCGCAGATCTCGTCGGCTGAGCGGGCCCCCCAAAGGGGGATATTTGGGGCAGCCCAGCGGGTACCGTGGAGGTTTCGCGCAGAAAAACCGCAGTAAAGCTGCTCGATTCTGCTCGTATCTACATCTCAGTTTCCGACGCCAGATGCCGATGAGAGCAACAGCTTCCAACGCCGCCAGCGTTTTTGGAGGGGGTTCCAAATGCTGAAACTGTTGATCTGCGACGACTCGCTCGAAGTGCGCGAGGCCGTCAAGGCAAGCCTCGTGGGCCAACTCGAGATCGAGGTCGTGGCCGAGGCCGAAAACGGCGAGGAGGCGATCGCCCTGGCTGCCGCCGTTCGACCGGACATCGTCCTGATGGACGTGCGGATGCCCGTGCTCGACGGGATCGAGGCGACGAAGCACATCCGCGAGCTCCTGCCGAGGGCCCGAATCGTCGCCTACGCCGGCTCCGACGACACCGAGGACGTGATGGCGATGATGGAGGCCGGCGCGAGCGCCTATTGCCTGAAGGGTGCACCACTCTGGGAGCTCGAACGAGCCCTCTCCGGGGCCAGCGATCCGCTCGTGCGGCTCGCGCACGGCATCTCGCGGTCGATGAACGACGGCGGGATCACCGAGCTCGTCGCGCGGGAGCTGGCCGACCTGACCGGGGCCTCTTTCGCTGCCACCTATCTGGCTTCCACGGAGAGCTCGCTCTCGCTCGCGGCCCTCTCCGGGCCGAATGCACCGGAATCGCTGCACTCGGCGCCGGGTGTGGTTGCCCGGGCGTTCTCGGAGCTGCGGCTTGCCTGGGCCGACACCCACGAGCTCGGTGAGCTCTACCGGCTCGGCGCCGCGTGCGCCGAAGCCGTCGCCGCGCCGCTGATCGCCGATGGTGAGCCGTTCGGCGCCCTGCTCGTCGCGCTCCCGGCCAATGTCCAGGCCTCGGCGGACCCCGAGCTCGTCGCGGCGGTCGCCGATCTCGCCTCGGCCGCGCTCGCCAATGAGCGAAAGCTTGCCTTCACGTACGCCGAGGCCCGGCGCGATGCGCTGACCGGCCTCTCCAACAAGCGCGCCTTCGATGAATACCTCGCCGAGGCGCTGCGCGTGGCCGACGACCACGAGAGCGTGTCGCTCGTCGCCTTCGACCTCGACGACTTCAAACAGGTGAACGACCAGGAAGGGCATCTCGTCGGTGACGACGTGCTGCGTGAGGTCGGCCGCGTGTTCATGCGGGTCGTCCGCGCCGGTGACGAGGTCTTTCGGATCGGCGGCGAGGAGTTCGCCGTGATCGTGTCGGGCCCCTCTGCGATCGCCTGGGGACTCGCCGAGCGCGTCCGCAGCGCACTGGCGGAGCAGCGTCGCGGTCACACCCTGCCAACGGCCTCGGCGGGCGTCGCGACGTTTCCGGAGGACGCCTCCTCGCCCGAAGACCTGATGAGAAAGGCCGACATCGCCCTCTACGCCGCGAAGTTCGCCGGGAAGAACCGGATCCAGGTCTTCAGAGGCGACGAGGACGAGGCTCCGGCTCGAGAGGCAATCGAGCCACGACTGCTCTCCGGCCCGCGAAGGCTCGAGGAGCGAGGGCTGCGCCTTCTCGTCGTCGACGACGATGCCGCACTCCGGATCCTCTTGCGGACGACGTTCGAGGTCGTCGACATCGAGGTCGAAGAGGCGGACTCCGCCGAGGCGGCCGAGAAGATGATCGCCACCAGGGCACCCGACGTCGTCGTCCTCGACGTGGGGATGCCGGGCATGGACGGCCTGACCTTCTGCCGGAAGCTGAAACTCGACCCGGTCACCTCGGACATCGGGATCGTCCTGCTGACGGGGTCCGACCGGACCGCGTGCGTCGCGGGAGCGAGCGGCGCGGATGCCTTTCTGCGGAAGCCGTTCAGCCCGCTCGAGCTGCTGAACGCGGTCGAGCGGATCGCCGGCGGCCTCTACGAAGGCCCGTACCGGACGGCCAGTGGGCCGCCCGAGGAACAGCTGATCCTCTATGCCCAGGACATGAGAAGGCTGCTGGAGGTCGAGCGCGGCCAGCGGGCTCTTCTCCAGGGCGCGTACCGGGAGACGGTGACAACGCTCGCCAGCGCTCTCGAGTCGAAGGACACGATCACCGGTGCCCACTCTCAGCGCGTCCAGCGGTACGCGATCGAGCTGGCTGCCGGGCTCGATCCGGCTCTGCTCGACGACGAGAGCGTCGAGTACGGGTTCTTGCTCCACGACGTGGGCAAGATCGGGATCCCGGACAAGATCCTCATGAAGAAAGGCTCCCTCTCGGGCTCGGAACGGCGGCTGCTCGAGACGCACACGGTTCTCGGCGAGCAGCTGCTGAGCGGCGTCGCCCTGCTCCAGGGCCAGGGACTTCAGATCGTGCGCCACCACCACGAACGCTGGGACGGCCGCGGCTATCCGGACAAGCTTGGCGAGACCGAGATCCCGCTCGGTGCGCGTGTTTTCGCAGTCGCCGACGCGCTCGACGCGATGACGAGCGACCGCCCGTACCGGCGAGCTCGCACGTGGGAAGCAGCGACCGCCGAGATCGTAAGAGGGGACGGGAAGCAGTTCGACCCGAGCGTCGTCGAGGCGTTCCACGACCGGAGCTCACGCCTTCGCCGGATCCACTACGAGCTGTCCGCGAGCTAGACGCGCGACCTAGGCGCCGGGCGGCTCGTGCTCGTCGAGGCGCTCGATGTGCTCGCCAGACAGCTTGAGCTGCACCTGGCCATCGGTGATCTCGCCCACCTGCTCGGCGGGGACATACCGGGGCTTGCCCAGTAGCCCGGTCGAGACCGCAAGCCCGTTGAAGATGTCGTTTGCGGTGTCGCCGACGACCTCCTCGATCCGGCCGACGTGCTCGCCGCCCGCGTCCACGACCTTCCAGCCGTGCTCGATCATGAGCCAGGAGACGGGATCGCTCACACCGACCGCCCGTCCAGATACCAGACCGGCCCCTGCGTCGCGACGGGATCGGTGTCCGAAAGGACGCGGAGGATGCGAAGCTCGCCGCGGATCGACTCCTCGTCGACTCGCTCGAGGCATCGGCGCGTCATCTCCGGCGCCGCTCCGTAGCCGAACCGGCGCGCGACCCGGAAGCGGAAGCCGCTGGCCTCTCCGTAGCGCGCGGGATTGATCGGGGCCAGCAGCAGCGCAGCGCGGTCGAGCCAGTCGCTCGAGACGAGCTCGACCTCGGCGTAGAGGTCGCTCCAGTCGGGTGGGAGCGCGGCAATCGAAGCGTCCCAGGCGCTTGCGAGCGTGGGGCGGGGCGTGACGACGACGGGCTCCGGCGCAGACTCGCCCGAGCCGATCAGCTCGAGCGTGCCGGAGATCCGCTCCTCGTCGAGTCGCGCGAGCAGCCGCTCGACGAGGCCGGGTGCGGGGCCGGCTCCACCTCGCGCGGTGAAGAAACGCAGCACGATCCCGCGCCGGCCCGGGGTCATCGGCGCCAGCACGACGGCGGCTCGGTCGGCCTTGCGCTCGTCCTCGATCGTCACGCGCAGTCGGGCGTCGGCCCAGTTCTCAGGAAGCTCTCCCAGGATCTTCCGCCACTGCTTGACGAGGCTCACGGGCCTGAGCATAAACTCAAAGCCAAGTTGGCCAAGGTAGAGAAGAAAGGCGCTGTCTCGGAGGATCTCCTGCGCGAGTTCTTCCGCGAGATGCTGCTGATCCGGCGCTTCGAGGAGAAGGTCGAGGAGCGGTTCCGCGCGGGCGAGCTGCCGGGGTTCCTCCACGTCGCGATCGGGCAGGAGGCCTGCGCCGTCGGCGTTTGTCGCGCCCTCGAAGAGGCGGACGTGATCGCCTCGACGCATCGCGCCCACGGCCACACGCTCGCGAAGGGCACGCATCCGAACGAGCTGATGGCCGAGCTCTACGGAAAGCTCGAGGGGATGTCGCACGGCTACGGCGGCTCGATGCACCTCTACGACGTCGAGCGCGGCAACCTCGGCGCGAACGCGGTGGTCGGCGGAGGCTTGCCGGCGATCACCGGAGCCGCCCTCGCGTTCAAGTTGCGCGACGAGCCGCGCGTCGCGGTCGCCTTCTTCGGAGACGGCGCGACGAACATCGGCACCGTCCACGAGTCGCTGAACCTGGCGCAGCTCTGGAAGGTGCCTGCCGTCTTCGTGTGCGAGAACAACCACTGGGCCGAGTCGACGCCCGCGAGCCAGCATCTTCCGATCGAGGATCTGACCCAGCGCGCCGCCGCTTACGGGATGGAGGCGATGCGCGCAGACGGCCAGGACGTCGAGGAGGTCTATCGCACCGCCCTTGCCGCGCTCGACCACGCGCGCGAGGGCCGCGGCCCGGTCTTCCTGCTCCTCGAGACCTACCGCCTCACCGGGCACTACATCGGCGACGCGCAGGTCTACCGCCCGAAGGGCGAGGTCGAGGAGCTGCGCGAGACGCAGGATCCGATCACGAAGCTGCGCGAGAAGCTCGAGCTCTCGGACGAGGAGTTCGAGGACGCCGACCGCGAGGCGAACGAGCTCGTCGAGGCTTCCGTCGAGTTCGCGAAGGCGGGCACCGACCCGAAGCCCGAAGACGCCCTCAAGAACGTCTATGCCTGAATTGAGCTACCGAGAGGCCGTGCGCGACGCGCTTTCTCAGGCGATGCGCGCCGACGACGACGTTTTCATCATGGGCGAGGACATCGCCGAGATGGGCGGCTCGATGGGCGTCACGCAGGGGATGCTCGACGAGTTCGGGCCCGAGCGCGTGCGCAACACGCCGATCTCGGAGATGGCACTCGTCGGCGCGGGGTCGGTGCCGCGATGCAGGGCATGCGGCCGGTCGTGGAGGTCATGTACGAGGACTTCCTGACGCATCGCGTCCGAGCAGATCGTCAACCAGGCCGCCAAGCACCGCTACATGTCGGGCGGGCAGCTGAAGGTGCCGATCACGATCCGCACGCAGGGCGGCGCCGGCTGGTCACCGGGCGCGCAGCACGCCCAGCAGCTCGAGGCCTGGTTCGTCCACATCCCCGGCCTCAAGGTTCTCTTTCCGTCCACGCCGACCGACGTGCGCGGCCTCCTCTGGTCGGCGATCTACGACGACAACCCGGTCGTCTTCTTCGAGCACAGGACGCTCTACGGGATCAAGGAAGAGGTGCCCGACGAGCTGGAGCCGATCCCGATCGGCAAGGCGCGAGTCCACCGCGAGGGCGAGGACGTGACCGTTGTGGCCACAGGACGGCTCGTCCACGAGTCGCTCGCCGCCGCCGAGGACGCCGAGAAGGAGGGCGTGTCCGTCGAGGTCGTCGACCCGCGCACGCTACAGCCGCTCGACGAGCAGACGGTCGTCGACTCCGTGAAGAAGACGAACCGCGCCGTCGTCGCGCACGAGGCGGTGACGAAGATGGGCTACGGCGCCGAGGTGGCTGCCATCGTCCAGTACCAGGCGTTCGACTGGCTCGACGCGCCGATCGAGCGCGTGGGCGCGAAGTTCGTGCCGATCCCGTTCGCGCCTGCGATGGAGGAGTTCGTCGTCCCGCACCAGGCGGACGTCTACGAGGCGATCATGCGCACCGTGGGACGCAATGGGTCGTAACGCCTCCCTAACAGGGACAGTCCCTGCGTCAAGGGTGGGGCAACTTGGCGACTGAACAGACACTTCCGCGGCTGGGCCAGGGCATGGAAGCCGGGACGATCGTCCGCTGGCTGAAGTCCGAGGGCGACACCGTCGAGAAGGGCGAAGCGCTCTACGAGCTCGACACCGACAAGGTGACCCAGGAGGTCGAGGCCGACGCGAGCGGAACGCTTCTCAAGATCCTCGCCAAGGAGGGTGAGGAGATCGAGGTCGGCAAGCGGATCGCCGTGATCGGGGAGGAGGGCGAGGACGTTCCCGAAGCGGACGAAGCTGCCCAGGAGGTCGACGAGGACCCACAGGAGGAAGGCTCGCCCGGCCCCGCGCGGGAGGCGGAGCGGGAGCGCGGCCGAGAAGCCTCGGCCGACGACGAGCCGGAGGCCGGAGCCAAGGAGCCCTCTCGCGTGAACGGCCGTGTCAAGGCCTCGCCGCTTGCCCGCCGGATCGCCCGAGAGCGCGGAATCGACCTGGCGGAGCCTGATCGGCACCGGGCCCGAGGGCCGTGTCGTGGCCGAGGACGTCGAGCGCGCCGCGACGACGCCCGCCCACGCGACGGCCGGCGCCGCGCCGCTCGAGGCCGAGGTCGTGCCGCTCACCTCGATCCGGCGCACGATCGCAAAACGCCTCACGAAAGCCTGGGAGGCGCCTGCCTTCCAGATCTCGATGTCGGCCGACATGACGCGCTCGCTCGCCCTCCGCGAGCGGCTGCGCGAACGAGAAGGTGACCGTCACCGACGTCCTGACGAAGCTCGCCGCGATCGCGCTCCTGCGCCATCGCGATGTGAACGCGCATTTCGCCGACGACGAGATCCGCATCTTCCCGAACGCGAACGTCGGGCTCGCGGTCGCCACCGAGCGCGGCCTCGTCGTCCCCGTCATCCGCGAGTGCGAGCTGAAATCCCTCGTCCAGATCGCAGCCGACCGCGGGGCTCTCGTTGGCCGCGCCCGCGAGGCCAAGCTCACCAGCGAGGACCTCGAGGGCGGCACGTTCACGATCTCGAACCTCGGCATGTACGGCGTCGAGCAGTTCATCGCGGTCCTCAACCCTCCGCAGGCAGCGATCCTGGCCGTGGGCGCGATCGAGGAGCGTCCCGTGGCCGAGGACGGCGAGCTCGTCGTCCGGCCGCTGATGTCGCTGACGCTCACCTGCGACCATCGTGCCGTCGACGGCGACAAGGCGGCGGAGTTCCTGCGAGAGCTGAAGACGCTCCTCGAAGAGCCGGGGCTCGCGCTGTGACGCGGATCTGGTACCACGTGCGCAACCTCGACGAGGCACGCGCCTTCTACACCGGCAAGCTCGGCTTCACGGAGACGTATTCGGCTGACGACGGCTGGGCCAAGCTCGAGCGCGGCGACATGCACATCGCACTGGCCGAGGGCGAGCCGCAGGAAGATGGGCCGGTGGCAAGCGTCGACGTGGGCGACGTCAGATCGGAGACCGAGCGCCTCCGAGCCGATGATGTCAACGTCGGCACCGTCCTCGAGATCCACGATGAGATACGCGTCGTCGACGTCTTCGACCCGGACGGGAACCGGCTCCAGCTCGTCCAGTCGCTCCAGCCGTGATCCGCCCAGGCACGCCGCAAGACGCCCGCTTTCTTCGCGACATGCTGCGCCACGCCTACTACTGGCGCGCGAGCGGAGCCGAGGACGAGAGCGGCCTCCACCCGATGCGCTACGTCGAGAACTGGGGCCGGCCCGGCGATGCCGCCGTCGTCGCGCTCGACGAGGGCTTCCCGGTCGGCGCCGCCTGGTATCGCCTCTTCAAGGAGACCGCCCAGGGCTACGGCTTCGTCGACGAGCACACGCCGGAGCTCTCGATCGCCGTGGTTCCCAGCAAGCGCGGCCACGGCTTCGGCGGCGAGCTGATGGACGCGCTCTTGGCGCGCGCCCGCGCGGACGGCTATGCGGCGATCAGCCTCAGCGTCGACAAGGAGAGCCCTGCGGTGCAGCTCTATGAGCGCTACGGCTTCGCGAAGGTCGGCGAGGGTGACAGCGCGATCACCATGCGGGCCGAGTTGGCCTAGGCGCCACTTGCGGTGGGATCGCTCGTATGGACTGTGACGTTGCCGTTCTCGGCGGCGGGCCCGGCGGCTACACGGCTGCGATCCGGGCCGCCCAGCTAGGCGCGAAGGTCGTCTGCATCGAGAAGGAGCCCGAGCTCGGCGGCACGTGCCTCCGCGTCGGCTGCATTCCGACCAAGGCCTGGGTGCAGACCGCGTTCGCGATCAAGGAGGCCGAGGAGACCTTCGGCAAGCTCGGCGTGCAAGTCGGTGCGCCGCAGCTCGACTTCGGCGTGGCGAATCAGTGGAAGGACCAGGTCGTCAAGCAGATGACCGGGGGCGTCGCCGGCCTCTTCAAGGCCAACGGCGTCGAGTGGGTCAAGGGTGAGGGCCGCTTCAAGGACGCGAACACGATTTCGCTCGACATCGTCGGCGACGTGACGTTCCGCTCGGCGATCGTCGCCACCGGCTCCTTCCCGATGCGCCCGCCGATCGACGGGCTCGACTCGGCCCGCTGCGTCGACTCGACGGGACTGCTCGCTCAGACCGAGGTGCCGCGCCGGCTCGTCGTGCTCGGCGGCGGCATCATCGGCTGCGAGTTCGCGTCGATCTTCCGCCGCTTCGGCTCCGAGGTGACGATCATCGAGATGCTGCCGAAGCTGATCCCGGCCGAGGACGACGACGCGGCCTCCGAGCTCGCGAAGCAGTTCGGGAAGCGCGGGATCACGCTCCACCTCGAGAAGCAGTGCACGAGGGTCGAGGAGACCGGCGACGGCCTCCGCGTCCACTTCGGTGACGGCGAGAACGTCGTCTGCGACCTGATGCTCGTCTCGGTCGGCCGCGCGCCGCTCGTCGAGGGGCTCGGGCTCGAGGAAATCGGCGTCCAGCTCGACAAGCGCAAGGGAATCGCAGCGGACGAGCATCGGCGCACGACAGTCCCGCACATCTACGCGGTGGGCGACTGCGCCGGCTACTGGCAGCTCGCGCACACGGCGTTCCGCGAGGGCGAGGTTGCCGCGGAGAACGCGATGGGCCACGACGCCGTTGTCGACAACCGGGGTGTGCCGCGCCCGATCTACACGGATCCGGAGATCGCGGGCGTCGGGCTGACCGAGGGCGAGGCGCGCGAGCAGTACGGCGACGACGTCGCGACCGGCATGTTCCCGTGGGTCGCAAACGCGCGAGCCGTGATGCAGAACGAGACCGTCGGCTGGGTGAAGTCGATCCACGAGACCCGCTACGGCGAGCTGCTCGGGCTCGTCATGGTCGGGCCGCACGTCACCGATCTGATCGAGGCCGGGGTCGTCGCGCTCGACGCGGAGGCGACCGTCGAGACCGTCGCGGACGGCATGGCCGCACATCCAACGCTTTCGGAGGCGATCAAGGAGGCCGGGCTCGTCGCGCTCGGCCGCGCGATCCACCTCCCGCCGAAGCGCCGCGCCGCAACCCCTCAGGCCTAGGCGCAAGTTTGCGCGGCGGGCGCCGTCCATCTGGGCGGCAAGATGCGAAGGTGCACGTGGAAAGCGTGCGCTGCGGCCCTCGTGTTTTCCACCCTGGTGCCCGTTGCGCATGCGCTCGACCCCTCTGGTGCGCCGACCTCGACGGTCGGAGAGTCTCGCGTGGAGCGGGTGCGGGCGATGGAGCAGGAGCTGCTCGCGGCGATCAACGTCGTGCGCAGGCGCCGCGGGCTGCGTCCGTTCCGTGCGTCGCCTGCGCTACGCAGGGCCGCCGCCGCGCACTCCAAGCACATGGCGCGCGCCGGGTACTTCGAGCACGCCTCGCCGAGCGGGGCGCCGTTCTGGCGGCGGATCCAGCGCTTCTATCCGATGCGTGGGTACCGCGAGTGGTCGGTCGGCGAGAACATCGCGGAGGGCTCGCCCGGACTGGCGCCCCGCGAGGCGCTCGACGAGTGGCTGCGCAGCCCGCCGCACCGCGCGAACCTCTTCAGTCGCGAGTGGCGCGACGCCGGGGTCGGCGCCGTCTTCGCGAAGGCAGCCCCGGGCTTCTACGGTGGCGCCCCGACGCTGGTCGTAACACTCGACCTGGGCGCCCGACGCCGGTAAGCAAGCTCCCCGGGCCAAACCAGGCAAAAACCAAGCAATCCCCACCCTTGGGTGGGGAGGTTGGTTCCACCCGCCACCCGCCGCAAGCGTATCCCCGAGAACCTCGCCTAACAGCGCCAAAAGTGCGAAAAAACCTGCAAAATGAGACAAGCACCGGTATCCGCCGCCCAGGCTCGACCGTTGTGACTTCGTGGCCCTAACCCCAGACCGCAGGAAACCGCCGAAAACGGCATCTATCTACCCGTGACTCCCCTCATCGCGCAAAAACCGCGCGGCGCCGACGGCTCTTTCGAGAAGCTCTACCAGCAGCACGTCCACGCCGTCTACCGCTACTCGCTCGCGGTCCTCCACAACGAGGCCGACGCGGAGGACGTCACCCAGACGACCTTCCTCAGCGCCTACCGCGCATTCCAGCGCGGCGAGCGCCCGCACACCCCGCACAACTGGCTGATCAAGATCGCGCACAACGTCTGCCGGCAGCGCTTCCGCGACTCGTCGCGCCGCCCGCAGGAGGTCGAGTTCGACGAGGCCCTCGCCGCCGCGGCAGTCGAGGACAGCGACGTCCCGAGCGCGGGCGAGATCCGCCGCGCCCTCGGCTTCCTCGGCTTCAACCAGCGCGCCGCGCTCGTCATGCGCGAGCTCGAGGGCCGCTCGTACGCCGAGATCGCCCAGATCCTCGAGGTCACCGTCGGCGCCGTCGAGACCTTGATCTTCCGCGCGCGCCGCGCCCTGCGCGAGCAGCTCGAAGGTGGCCTCACCTGCCAGGAGGCAGAGCTGACCCTCACGCGGCTCGACAAGAAGCGGCTCTCGAGCTCGGAGCGAGGCTCCCTCCGCGCCCACCTGCGCGAATGCAAGGACTGCGCCGTCCTCGAGCGCCGCCAGCGGGCCCAGCGCGCAGCGCTCAAGAACCTCGGCTTGATCCCGCTTCCCGCCTCGCTCGGCTCCTTCTTCGGGAGTGGAGCTGCCGGCGGCGGCGCGGCGTTCGCCGGCATGGGAATCGGCGCCAAGGTCGTGACCGTCCTCGCGGCGGGCCTCGTCGCAACCGGCCTCGGCCGCGAGGCGGTCAACGCCATCGCCGCGAAAGACCAGACCGCAAACAGCCCCGAGTCTTTCGTCATCGGCAAGAACTTCTCCGCCGTCTCGCTGCTCACGGGCAGCGCTGTCAGAAGCCCATTCACGGAAGTCGGCGCAGCCCGCGCGGCCAACGCGGCGCGCCGAGCGTCCAGAGGCCGTCCCCACGGCTCGAAGACGAGAGCACAGCACGGTGGAGACGGGCGGAGCCGGAGCACAAGGCGAGACCACCGGCGGCGGCTCCACGACTGAGACGCTCCCGGCCGGCGTGCAGGGCGTCGTCAACGGGCTCCCGCGCGTCCCGCTGCCTCCGGTCGAGCTCCCACTACCCCCGAGGCTTCCGATCGAGCTCCCACCGCCGCCTCCGCTACCCCCGGTGCCGCCGGTTCCCGTCCCGCCTCTTCCGCCGCTTCCACCGCCGCCACCGATCCCCTAGCCGACCGCAAGTAAACGGCCCGGACGGCATCTTCTAAGTGATGACGCCCATGCTTGCGCAGCGGCCGCGCACGGACCGGGCATTCGAGCGGCTGTACCGTCAAAACGTTCGCGAGGTCTATCGCTACGCCCTCGTCGTCCTCCGCAGCCCGGAAGACGCCGAGGACGTCACGCAGACGACGTTCCTGAACGCCTACCGCGCCTACGTGCAGGGCGATCCCCTCGACTCGCCGAGGAATCGGCTGATCGGGATCGCGCACGGGCTCTGCCACCAGCGCGAGCGACAGGAGGCGCGGCTGGACGACGCCGGCCTCGTCGAGGGCATCGACGACGCCTTCCCCGACGACGAGGGGCCGAGCGCGACCGACATCAGCCGCGCGCTCGGGCATCTCAGCTTCGACCAGCGCGCCGCTCTGATCATGCGGGAGGTCGAGGGACGCTCCTACGCCGAGATCGCCGAGATCCAGAAGGTTTCCCTCGCCGACGTCGAGACGCTCATCTTCCAGGCCCGTCGCGCTCTCCGTGAGGAGCTCGAGGGCGCGCTCACCTGCCACGAGGCCGAGCGCGCGATCTCGCGGCACCTCGACGGCCTGCTCGGCCGCTCCGAGCGCCGTGCCCTTCGCGAGCACGTGGACGAGTGCGGAGACTGCACCTCCTATGCCCGCAGCCAGCGGGCCGCTCGCACCGCCCTCCGCGCCCTCGCCAACGTGGTGCTTCCGAGCTCGCTCTCGTCGTTCTTCGGCGACGAGGCACCGAGCAGCAGCTCGCTCAACAGAGCGTAGGTTTTCCGGAGCGCCGGCATCTCCTAGGTACGCGGGCGATTCGGGCCTGTTCCTCCTCTCCGGCCCGAGTCTTCCCCTCTCTCCACAGGACGCCGCTCGGGGGGGCGGCGTCCTGCTGTGTGTGGCCATTGGCTCTGGCGGGTACGTTTGGGGCATGGGAGTCATCAACAAGCGAAACGCAATCCTCGGCTGGGCGGTCTGGCAGGTCGGAAAGGGCGCCGCGAAGCGGAAGGCCAAGGCTTCCAGTCCCGGTCGGGCCGACGACTCGATGCTGCCGAACAAGAGCGCGATCGCGGCGGGGATCGCCGCGCTTGGCGGCGCTCTGTGGTTCTGGCAGCGCCGGCGCGAAGGTTCCGACGGTTCCGACGAGAGCTGAACTCCGCTCTTTGCGCAAACTATTTTCGGCCGCGATTTTGCGATCTCGCAAAGAGCGCAAACTTTCTCATCGAAGGCACTTGTAAGTCCACCCGAGGTGCCGTAGGTTGCCGCTTGCGCCGAGCAAGGAGCGCAAGTAGATCGAAACTGAACCGGTAGACCGTAGGTGCAAGCCGAAAGTCAGTCGGTTGAGTGGACGAAAGCGACACCTGCTCGGCGAATTTTTATGGTCCCGTTTCGAGCTTCGGGCGCGGCAGGTAGCGCCAGGCGAGCGCTCCGGCCAGTAGCAGCACCAGCTCGACGACCGTGATCGTCAGGCGGTTCAACACCGTCACCCCGAGCGCGACGCCGCTCGTCGTCACTGCCAGCAGCAGGCCGTACATCGTGGCCTCGCGCACGCCGAGCCCGGAGGGCGTGATCAGCGAGAGGAAGGCGACGATCGCACCGACCGCCGCCACGCCGCCCAGGTAGGGGATCTCCTCAACGGACGGGTCTCCGCCGAGCGAGCGAAGCAGGAACCAGAGCGCGGTGCCGGCGACGAGCCACGTGAAGCAATAGAAGGTGAGCAGGCCGAGCAGCGTCGCGTAGGGGAGGGGCGGCATGTTGGCGACGCCGAACGGGGCCAGCACCCGCTTGATGAGGGGCGTGAAGACCCGCGGATGCAGGCCGATGATCATGACGAGCGCGAGCGAGAGCAGCGGTATCACCGGCGCCGAGCTGAAGCCGACCGTCGTCAGGCTGATGAAGAAGACGAGCACGCCGGCGAGCGCCGAGAGCCCTGCCTCCATCACCATCGAGCCGAGGATGAGCGGCGTGTCGCGAACTCCGAAGCGACGCATCGCGGCGACGCGGGCCGCGGGAATCCAGACCGAGCCCGGCACGTACTTGGCGAGGATCGACGTCATCTCGGCTTGCAGGGCGGGCAGGTAGGGGACGCGCAGGCCCCAGGCGGCGAGGATCCACTGCCAGCCGACCGTGAAGAGCAGGTAGTACGCGGCGACAAAGACGGCCGAGATCGCGAGCTGGGAGAAGTCGGCGGCGCGCAGGAGAGGCTTGGCTTCCTCCCAGGTGCCACGGAAGGCCCAGCCGACGAAGAAGAGGACGATCGCGAGCGCGACGAGCTGGATCGTGATGATCGCCCAGCGGCGTCTCGCGACAGCCTGATATCCCCTCCGCAGCCTCCCCACGGCAGAAGTGTCACCGTATCGGCACAGTCACGCGCGCCGTCCGCTGCTTCGATAGCCACGGTGGAGAAGCGCGGCAAGCCAACGGTCCGGCAGGTGTACGCCCTCGCGGCGGCGCTCTGCGAGCGGATGGGCGAGGAGTTCCCGGAGTCGCGCGGCGACGCGTCGGAGCTGATCGAGCGCCTGCGCATCGAGAACGGGCATCCCGCGCCGCGCCTCGACGATGCTCCGTCAAGATGAGGGCGTGATCGTCTCGCTCCATGTCGCAACGGGCGCCGCTGGGGGCGCCCTCATGGGCTCGCGCTCCGGCGCGCTACTCCTCGGCCTCGCCCTGCACGGGCTCGGCGACGCGGTCCCGCACCGCGACATCGAGTCGGAGACCTTCGAGCTCAAAAGCGGCGTCGCCGCTGTCGTCGCGCTCGCCGTGCGCTACGGCCCGCTCCATCCGGTGGTCATCGGCGCCCTCGCGGCCTCGGCTCCCGACATCGAGCACGTGATCAGGCTCCCGCGCCCGGGCGGGCGCAAGCTCTTCCCGAGCCATCGCGTCGAGGGCTGGCACAAAGAGGGCGGCATCCCAGCCTGGGCCCAGCTCGCCGCCGCCGGCACGATCCTGGCCGTGCTTCTCGCGCGCCGTCCGTGAAGGCCCTCCTCATCGGCTTCGCGCTTGCGATCGCGGTCGGGCTCGCCTTCCTCTACTTCCAGCGGGAAGACGAATACAGCGGAGCCGTGGTCGCCCGGGTGGCGGACGGCGACACGATCGACCTCGTCGACGGCCGGCGTGTGCGCCTCGTCCAGATCGACACGCCCGAGCAGGGCACCGAGTGCTACGGCCACGACGCCTCGGCGGCAACGCGCCGCCTACTCCCGAGGGGAACGCGGGTGCGGATCGAGCAGGACCCGGGCCTCGACCAGGTCGACCGCTACGAGCGCACGCTCGCCTACGTCTGGAAGGGCGACGAGGCAGTGAACGTGACGCTCGTCCGCGAGGGCGCCGCGGGCGTCTGGTTCTTCGGCGGCACGCGTGGCCGACTCGCGAGCGAGCTCCTCAGCGCAGCCGGCGCTGCACGCGCCAGCGCAAGGGCCTGTGGGGCGCCTGCCCGCTCGCGCGCTTCAATCCGGTCGAGCCGATCTCGAGCGGGCCGTCTTAGGCCGCGGAAGCCCGTCCGTAGAGGACGAGGCTCGTCGCAGCGAGCCAAAGCGGGAAGACGAAGAGCAGGACGAGCCAGCCGATCGGGACGATCAGCAGTCCGGCAACGACGAGGAGCCCGAACCAGCCGAGCCAGGCCGGAAGCACCCGCGTCTGGAAGATGAGGGCGGCCACGGCGAGGACGAAGAGCGCGGTCGCCAGCTCGAGAGCCAGGAAGAGCCCGATGAAGAGCGAGAAGAGCGCCTGAGCGGCCTCGGCGCTCAGGTTCGTCGTCGTGGCTGCGCCTGCAGTCCAGCCTGCCGGCAGGAGCAGCGCGAGCACGGCGACCGCGACACCGCCGGCAAACGCGATCCCGGTGACGCGCGCCTCGCCGCCCTCTCGGGTCCGCAGCGCAACGCGCAGGCTGCCGAGGAACCAGAGGAAGAAGAGCGCCCCGAGCGCAAAGAGGAAGGCGCCGAGCTGAATCGCTCCCGAGTGGTCGCTGAAGTAGGCGAGCGCCTCGGCCGGCGTAGCGTCGAGGCTCGGCTGGTCGCCGACAATCGACATGCAGACGATGCCCGCCGCCCAGAAGCCGACGGCGATGACCCCGTCGAGCGGAGCGATCCGCTCCAGGAAGGCCCAGTTCATCGAAGCGAAGGCTAGGGCGGGCCAAGGACAACACTCGTAGGATTCCCGCGTGGAGCTCGTCCACGTCATCTTCTACGTGCGCGACATGGAGCGGGCAATCGGCTTCTATCGCGACACGATCGGCCTCGAGCTCGAGTCGGAGAGCGAGCACTGGACGACGTTCCGGACGGGCGCCTGCACGCTCGCCTTGCACCCGGCCGAGCAGCGCGAGGTCGGCATCGGCGAGCCCGACCCAACCTTCCTCGTAACCGACCTCGACGCAGAGCACGAGCGCCTCACCGCGGCGGGCGTCGAGGTGACCGAGGTCCGAGCACCGACCCCAAACGTCCGCACCTTCGACGCGCGCGACCCGGACGGAAACCGCTTCTCGATCGCGAGCGTCTAGAGCGCCGCAGCGAGCCGCTCGAGCCCGGTCTCGAGCACCTCGTCCGTGACCGCGAGCGAGAGCCGCGCCCAACCGGCGCCGCGTGACCCGAAGCCTTCGCCGGGCGCGACGGCGACTCGGTGCTCTGCGAGGAGGAGCTCGGGCGTGAGCCCTTCAGGCAGCTCCCACCAGAGGTAGAACGAGCCCTCGCACTCGAGGTCGGGCAGAACCTCGCGCACGCGATCGCGCCGGCGCCGGTAGGTCTC
This sequence comes from uncultured Actinomycetes bacterium, assembly GCA_963827725.1. GTDB lineage: Bacteria > Actinomycetota > Thermoleophilia > Gaiellales > Gaiellaceae > VAXT01. Next base: position 1,049,224 of record CAWHBM010000001.1, read on the forward strand.
GACGCGCTCGGCGACCGAGTCCTGCGGCCCGGTCAGCGCCGCGATCCCAGCGTGCTGGACGGGCGCGAAGATCCCGACGCGCACGTGGTCGGCGAGCAGGTCGAGGCGGGAGACGATCTCGGCGTTGCCGACGACGAACCCGAGCCGCCAGCCGGCCATCCCGTAGGTCTTCGACATCGAGAACATCTCGACGCCAACCTCCCGCGCGCCCGGCTCGGCGAGGAACGACTGAGGCGTGCGCCCGTCGAAGACGATGTCGCCGTAGGCGAAGTCGTGAATGACCGCGGCGCCGGTCTCGTTCGCGTACTCGATCGCAGCCGCGAAGGTCCCCTCGGGCGCGCAAACCGCGCAAGGGTTCGAGGGGTAGTTCAGGAAGACGGCGGCAACGTCGTCGCGAGGCGCAGCGGCGAAGTCGGGCGCCCAGCCGGCCTCTCTGTCCAGCGGCACGAACCCGGTGCGAGCCCCGGCAAGCGCGGGCCCGGAAGGGTAGTCGGGGTAGTAGGGGTCGGGCAGAACGATCGTCGACCCGCGCTCAGCGAGCACGAGCGCGAGCTCGCAGATCGCAGTCTTCGTCCCAGGCACGATCGTGACCTCGGAGTGCGGGTCGAGCTCGACGCCGTAGAGCGCGGAGTAGCGAGCCGCAATCGCCTCGCGCAGCGCGGGCAACCCCCGAAAGGGCGGGTACCCGTGCGCGGAGGGCTCGTTCGCAGCCGCAGCGAGCGCGTCGATCACGTGCTGAGGCGGCCCAACCTCAGGATTCCCGCGCCCAAGGTCAACGAGCGGCTCACCCTCCAGCGCAGCCGCTGCTGAAACGCGTGCAAGCAACGCCGTGAAGTACTGCTGCGGGAGCCGCTCGAGGCGATAGGGCGCTGGTCGCACCGGGCGATCGTAGGTGCTTACAATCGGCTCGGTTGCAAGACGAGGACGTCGTGTGACCGCTTCCGAAGCGGCCTCGCGGCTGATGCCCCCGACAAGAATCGAACTTGTGCACACGGTTTAGAAAACTTGATTCAAAGCCGCACCTAATTTCGCCACGAGGTCATGAAGTTCAATCGGAACGATGGATAGGTGAGTCGCCCACACGACATGCTCAGGCGGAGTGGCTCACGCTTCGATCTTTGCCCGCTCGAGCGCTTCGGCCATGGGCTTGGCGCCGGCTGCGGCGTTCGCCTCAAGCTTGAACTCCGAACCTCGCACCGTGAGCGTGACCACGTAGCCGAGTAGCAGGCGCTTCACTTTGATCGAGTCGACGTCTGTGACCGGCACCGCGCTCAGGACTTCCTTGACCGACCCGCCCTTGCCCATGCCGAGGGCTTCGCCGGTTTGCACCGTCAGCAGCCGCTTCTGGGTGAGCACGATCGCTCCCGGGGACGCGAGCTGGATTCCCGCTTCCTCGGCGCCTTCTCGGGCCTGCTGCTGTTTGCTCCCGCCGATTGCCGACGCCACTCCCATGGTCTGGACGCCGCCGGCTGTCGACTGGGTCCACCCGCGCGGGCGCGCGATCAGGACTGCTCGCACCTCCTCACCCTCCTCGAGGAACGGCCCCATCTCCTCGGCGACCTTCTTCTCCTGCTTTGACTTCACGTGCCTCCTCCTCCGTCGGTTGACGCGACCCTAGCTTCGAGAGTCGCGCGAGTAGGATCGAGCTGTGCCTGGCGCAGAAACACCCAAGGGCTGGCGGATCGTGATCATCTCGCAGGTGCTGCCGATCGTCGAGCCGCTCGTGCCTTACTTGCGCGAGCTTGGGCACGAGCCCGTTGCTTGGTTGATGGCTCGCCGCAGCCAGGACGACAACCGGCCGCCGCCGCCCTGGGGGGACATCGACGACTCGAAGGTGCCCGCTGGGCTCAGCTTTCTTCTCGCGCCCGACAAGTTCGCCGTTGAGCCGCTCCTGCGCGGGCTCGAGCCTGACCTCGTGCTCTGCGCCGGGTTTCCCTGGAAGCTGCCGCAGGCGGCGCTCGACGTTGCTCGGCTTGGCTCGGTCAACGAGCACCCGGCTCTCCTGCCTCGCCACCGCGGGCCGATTCCGCTTGCCTGGGCGATGCGCGAGGGTGACGGGCAGTTCGGCGCGACCTGGCACTTCATGGACTCCGAGCTCGACACCGGGCCGATCCTCGCCCAGACGACCGTGCCCATCCAGGACGAGTGGAGACGATCGAGCAGATGGGGCCGCACCTGATCCAGGCCTCCTTCGCGCTCCTCCCGAAGGTCTTCGAGCGGATCGCGGCCGGCGACCCCGGCGACCCGCAGACCGAGGAGGGCGCCTCCTGGGCCGCCCACTTCGGGAGCCGACTACGCGACCGTCGATTGGTCTCAGCCCGCCCGCAAGATCCACGACCAGGTGCGCGCCTGGCACCTCACGTTCGGCCTCTCCGACGTGCCGGGCCCGATCGCCGAGCTCGACGGCGAGCGCGTCAAGCTCCTGCGCACGAGCCTCACCGACCCGGGGAACGGCGCCCGCGCCGTCGAGACCGGCGACGGGACGCTCTGGATCGTCGAGTCCGAGCCGACCGACGCGGCGCCAGGGGAGCAAACTACGCCGTAACGTGCCGACTCCTCGCACGCTGTATGCGCGCAGCGGGGGCTCTCACGTCGCCTACCAGGTGATCGGCGACGGCCCCCGCGACGTCGTCCTGGTGCTCGACTGGACGAGCCATCTCGAAGTGCTCTGGGAGCAGGCGTTCGTCGAGGATTTCCTCACCTCGCTGACGCGGTTCGCACGGATCCTCTGGTTCGACATGCGCGGCGTCGGCCTCTCCGATCGCGTAGGCGACGACGTCCCGGCCGAGGAATGGATGGAGGACGTGGGCGCGGTCATGGACGCGGCGGGTTCTGAGGAAGCGACGCTCATCGCCCACGGTCACGCGGCGCAGATGGCGCTGATGTTCGCGGCGACCTACCCGAATCGGGTCATCTCGCTGGTGCTGATCAACGGTTTCGCCAGGCTCGCGCGCGCCGACGACTACCCGGCCGGGATGCCGCCGGAGGCTCACGGGCGCTTGATGAAGGGAGTTCAGGAGCATTGGGGCACCGGGGCGATGGCGTCGGTGCTGGCTCCGTCCGTGGCCGGACGGCAGGGCGTCCAGGACTGGTACGGACGCGTCGAGCGCTACGCGGCGAGCCCCGGAACCGCGCTCGCGATGGTTCGCGCGACCCTCGAGCTCGACGTGCGCGAGGTCCTGCCGCTCATCGCCGCACCGACGCTCGTCATCCAGAACCGTGACAACGAGGTCGTTCGCTCCGGTCACGGCCGCTACCTGGCCGAGCAGATACCGGGTGCCCGGCTACTCGAGCGCGACAGCGCCGACCATTGGCCGCTTCCCGATCCGGATCTTCTCGGTGCGCTCGAGGAGTTCATCACCGGCTCGCGTTCCGAGGCTCACGCCGAGCGGTTCCTGGCGACGGTACTGGTGTGCGACGTGGTGGGGTCGACCGAACAGGTCAGCGAGCTCGGCGATCAGCGCTGGCGGACGCTTCGGGATCGGTTCGAAGAAAACGTGCGACGGGAGCTGCAAGCGCACAGAGGCGAGTTCGTCGACGCCGCGGGGGATGGAGTGCTCGCAACCTTCGACGGGCCGGCACGTGCGATCCGTTGCGCCCGTCACGTTCGAGAGTCGGTGCGGCGGATCGGCCTCGACGTTCGCAGCGGTCTCCATACCGGCGAGGTGACGCGGCGCGAGGGCGGCATCGCGGGGATCGCGGTTCACATCGCGGCTCGCGTGTCCTCCGCGGCGGCACCGGGCGAGGTCCTGGTGACGCGAACCGTGCGCGACCTCGTGGCCGGATCGGGGATCGACTTCGACGACCGCGGCGAGCAAGAGCTCAAGGGCGTGCCCGAGCGCTGGCCGATCTACGCCGTCAGCGGCTGACCGGTGGACGTCAGAACTGGCCGGAAACACAGCGTCGCGCGGGCCGTCGAGACCGGCGACGGCCAGATCTGGATCGTCGAGTCTGAGCCGGCTACTTCCGGCGCCAACCACCAGGCTGACCCTCGTGCCGAGTGGGCGCCGGGCGCCCGCCTTCGGCGCCTGACCGATCACTTTGCCGATCCGCCGCTTGATTGCACGCGCGGTGAGCACTCGGCCGACGGAGCAATTCGCAGCCGCGATCTCGTTTCGAGCTCTCGCCAGCAACATGCCGATGAGCCTCGGCACGACGCAACGCGGAGGCGGCGGAAGTGGCGGGGGCGGCGGCGGGGGCGGGGGAACGGGTGGCGGAGGCGGAGGTGGGGGTGGTGGCGGAACGGGTGGCGGCGGGGGCGGTGGCGGCGGTGGCGGCGGCGGCGGCGGTGGCGGAGGCGGTGGTGGCGGCGGCGGCGGCAGAGGGGGCAGAGGAAGCTCGAAGCGCAGGACCTCTCCTGTCCCAGCGCTGGAACCGCGGTTCGAGACGTAGAGCACGTCCGCGCCGAAGACGAGCCCGCCGGGGGACTCGAGCCCGGTCACGACGGACGTCTTCGTCCCGTCTGCCTCGACCCTGAAGAGCTCGCCGAACCCCGTCAGGCCGGCCCCGCTCGCGAGCTGGAGCACGTACAGGTGCCCGTCGGGCCCCCACGCGAGGTCGACGATGAAGCTAAAGGTCGGTCCGTAGGGCTCGGGCGCCTGTCCGGGGACGACGCGGTAGACGCGCGCGATGTCCAAGAAGAACGGAGCTCCGGTGAGCTCGCCGACGTAGTAGGCACCGTCAGGCCCGACCGCGACCGAAGTCGGCACGGCGTCGGTCTGCCGCCCTTGCGGCCGCGACGGGAAGACGGCGAGGGTCGAGATCTCGCCGTTCGAGCCCACGCGCAGGAGGTCGTTGCCCCCGGCGTCGACGACGACGCGGCCGCCCGGCTCGGCGAGGACACCGTAGGGATTGCTGTCCGGCACCGGGCTCTGATCGGGATTGTGCTCGGCCTCGTAGGACGAGATGTCCTCGTTCAAGCTCCAGGTTCCGTTCGGCTTCAGTCGGACGAGCCGCCCGAACTCCTGCCCGAGGACCGCTCGGAAGTCCGGATTCGCGCCGAGCCCGATCGCCACGTAGGCGTTCCCTCGCCCGTGCAGCGAGATGTCGTGCGGCCCCGTCGCGCCGGCGCCGCTCGCCGGCGCGTATGACGGAAGGCCGACCGCAATTCGTTCCTGGGCTCCGTGCCAGAGCCGTGAGACGGCACCGCTCGCGCCGACGCACTGCAGCTCGCCGCGGATCATCTCGCACGGCGGTCCGGGGCCACCGCGTCCCGCTTCGGCCACGTAGAGGCCGCCCTCGGGGCCGAACGCAAGGCCGCGCGGATTGTCGAGGCCGCTCATGACGACGGTGCCCGGGGGCTCGGTTGCCGCTCCGCTGCCGGCGAGCACGCCGATCAGAGCAACAATGCCTAGAAACAAGGCGCAAAGACGCAGATTCCTGTTCAAAACTCCCCTTTTCTGACGACGCGGCCTGCAACGATAGCACCGTCGTGAAGCCTCGCCTAGCGCACGATTCGGCCGAGATCAAGCCCCGCTTACGGGGACTCTCGCACGCGGGCGCCTTCTTGGTCTCGCTCCCCCTCGGCGCTCCTGCTCATCCTGGAGGCGGAGACCGGGACTGGAAGTGCCGCTGCGATCGTCTTCGCGGTGAGCGTGGCGACGATGTTCGGCCTGAGCGCGCTCTACCACTGCTTCAACTGGCCCGAAGCGCGACGCCGCTGGCTGCGCCGAATCGACCACGCCGGCGTCTACGGGCTGATCGCGGGCACCTACACGCCGTTCGGCCTGCTCGTGCTCGAGGGCCACTGGCAAACGGGCATGCTCGCGATCGTCTGGAGCGGGGCGCTGGCCGCGATCCTGCTCAAGTTCATCTGGCTCGACGCGCCCAAGGGCTCTCCGCCGCGATCGGGATCGCGCTCGGCTGGGTCGGCGTCGCTCATGGTTCCGCAGCTCCTCGACGTGATCGGCCTCGGCGGCTCGCTGCTCGTCCTCGCTCGGAGGCCTCGCCTACACGGCCGGCGCGCTCGTCTACGCGTTCCGCCGCCCCGACCCCTATCCCGGCCGTCTTCGGCTTCCACGAGGTCTTCCACGTGCTCGTGATCGCGGCGGTCGCCTGCCAGTACTCGGCGGTCGCGTTCTATGTCCTTCCGGACTGACTGCCTAAAATGCACGCGAGACCACGAAGGAGGCACGGATGAAAGGCGCTGAGAAGCCGAAGAAGCTCGGCAAGAAGGTCGCCCAGAAGTCGCTGAAGGAAAAGCGCGCCGAGAAGAAGGCGAAGAAGAGCTCGGGCGGCAGCACCTACTAGTAGAAATAGCGAGGCCCCGCCTTTCGACGGGGCCTCGCAAAGCGTTACGGGCTGACTACTGGTGGTTGAAGTACGAGACGCAGTCGCCCTGGTTCCGGAAGGTGGGGTTGTTGAAGTTCCTCCACCCGCCGTTCTTGCACTGCTCCTTGCTCGTCGGCGGACCGATGAGTGTTGACGACTCGAGCGTGAGGCCGTCTACGAGGTAGCCGTTGCCAAGATTGAGCGGCATCGCGGTGCCGGCCAAGCGGAACAGCATCTTGGAGATGTCGGGCACCTGGTTGACGTTCCCGATCTGCTCCGGGTCGTAGCGGTAGTAGTCCTCCCACGTCGTGCCCGTGTGCACGAGCGCGCTGTCGACGTAGATCTTGACGACGTCGTTCGCCGGGCCGTTCCTGAAGTCAACCGAGAAGCCGATCGAATGGGCGCTCGTTCGGTTGAGCGTCGCGACCTGGTACTCGTTGAAGGTCGAGACCGTCGGGAGGGGACCGGGGTTCGTCACGTCGACGAAGAAGACGCGCACGCCGTCGGCGTGATCCTCGAAGCGCAGGTAGGTCACCCGTGAGCCGTTGCCGTCATCTGGGCTGACGGACATGCTCAGACCGGTCTGCCATGTCGCTAGCGCAGTGCCGATCGAGTAGGTCGCGTCGAAGTGATTCGCAGCTCCCTCACCGGCCGGGCTCGAGATCGCCGGCGAGAAGGTCTGGTCGCCGAAGCCTCCAGTTGTGATCGCATTGGACAGGCGAAGTGCCTGGAGAGCGAATCCGTAGCCAGAGGCCGCCGGGTAATCGGCGGTGGCCTCGACCTCGACGTCGTAGGGGCCGGTCTTCATCCAGCCCTGCTGGCCGTTGATGTTTCCGACCGTGTAGGCCGGTGGCTCGAAGTCGATCGGGCCGACGACTGTCGCTGCGCCTCCGAGAGGCGTAACGAGTGCTGCGAGCCCAAGGACCAGGCTCGTCAGAAGAATGACGCGCTTAACTACTTTCATGTATCTCCCCAGTTCGAAAAGGACAGAGAAGACCTGACGCTCCCCTGCTGGCACGCGGGCGGAAGGGCCGCAGTGATGCCCGACGCGCACAGCCACAGTAGCTGGTCTACGGAAACGCCGCAGAGGCCGGATCGAGATCGGCCGATCCTCCGTTGTGACACTCACCGGGCACCCGATATTGGGCGTTGCCGCGTGAGTCAGACCCGTTCGTCGCGAGCTGCTCGCGCATCATCGCGCGCGCCGTTTTCTCGGAGAGACCGAGATTGACGCCGGCCTCGACGCCGCTCTGGAACGCGTAGCAGTTGGTGAGGCCCTCGTCGCGGACGCCGCGCAGGTGCCACGACTCGTGCGCGAGGACGGCGATTGCGCGAGCCGTCTGCGAGAACGGCTGGTCGCGGCGCTTGATCGCGACCTGGTAGAGCGTGTTGCAGATCTCCGGGGTCAAGTACGCCTGGTCGCCGCCGACGAAGGCGAGCCCGTCCGCGTCCTGGACGAAGCCGACGTACTCGCGGCTTGCGTCGCAGCCGATGCGCGCGGGGTGGCCGGCGATCAGGGAAGCCTCTCGCGAGAGGACGGTCTCGGTGCGCGCGCGGGCCTCGGCCCCGACCGCGTCCCACCCGCGCGGGCGAGACGCGTAGAAGAGGATCCCGGCGACGACGGCGACGACAACGACCGCCTCTGCGACGTGGCGCCACTGGAAGCGCGGCGCTTCCGGCAGGGCGGCCGCGGCACCCTTGTCCCACCAGGCCCAGATCCCGAGGTCGGTGAGGTCTCGCTCCTGCGGGCCGCGATCCGGCGTCGAGGTGACCGGCTGTCCCCGGCGCGACTTCAGGTAGCCGCCGAGGAAGAACTCCACCTCGAGCCCGAGCGCGGCGAGGAAGAGCAGCCAGACCGGGATCGCCGCCCGCACCTCGTAGGGCAGGAAGAAATACGCGATCACGGCGGCGAGCACGGCGATCCGTGCCCGGCGGAAGATTCGCTCACGCCGCTCGAGGTCGTTCATCAAGGTGAACGTTAGAGTCGGCGGCATGGCCGGGACCACAGGTGAGCAGAGCGTCCGCCGCTATTGGGAGGACTTCTGGAGCAAAGGCGACCGGTCAGCCGTCGACGAGTTCTACGGCGAGACCTTTCGGCTGAACGGCGAAGAGACGTCCCGCGACGAGTGGAGAGAGGGCGCGGAGAGCTGGCGGAGCAAGTTCTCCGACATCAGGGTCGAGGTCGACAAGCTCTTCACGAGTGGCGAGGCTGTCGTCAGCCGCATCGTCTTTCGCGGAACCCACACCGGGGACCTCACCTGGTTGCCCGCGACTGGGAAGAGCTTCGAGGTGGGCGGCATCGACATCTTCGAGTTCGAGGACGGCCGGGTCGTCGATCACTGGCACGAGGTGGACCACCTCGACCTCTTCGAGCAGCTCGGCGCCGAAGTACGTCCCGTATCCGCCTAGGCCGCGAATGGCATGCTGACGAGATGAGCGACGAGCTCGCCATCCGCCTGCGCGGAGCCGTGAAGCGCTACGGCGAGATCACCGCGGTCGACCACCTGGACCTCGACGTCCCGGTCGGCACGTGCGTCGGCCTGCTCGGCCCGAACGGGGCGGGCAAGTCGACGACCATGCGCCTCCTGACGGCGCAGGCGATCGCCGACGAGGGCGAGATCGAGGTGCTCGGCTTCCAGCTGCCCGGCGAGTCGAAGGCGGCTCGCGCGCAGTGCGGCGTCACGCCGCAGCTCGACAACCTCGACACGACGCTCACGGTGCACCAGAACCTGCTCGTCTTCGCGCACCTCTACCGGATCTCGCGGGCCGAGCGGCCGGAGGCGATCGAGCGGGCGCTCAAGATGGCGAACCTCGTCGACCGCCGCGACACGCGCGTGGACAAGCTCTCGGGCGGGATGCGCCGCCGCCTGCTGATCGCGCGGTCGCTCATCCACCAGCCGCGCCTCGTGCTGCTCGACGAGCCGACCGTCGGCCTCGACCCGCAGGTCCGCCAGGAGCTCTGGGCGCTCATCGACAAGCTCCGTTCCGAGGGGACGACGATCCTCATGTCGACCCACTACATCGAGGAGGCCCAGCGCCTCGCCGACACGGTGCTGATCATGTCGCACGGGAGCTCGGTTGCCGCCGGCTCGCCCTCGGAGCTCGTGCTCGAGCACGCGGGACACGAGGTGCTCGAGGTGTACGGCCCGCCCGCGCGGCTGGCGGAGGTCGAGTCCGAGGCCGGCGCTGCGGGGCTGCGGACGCGCCGCACCGGTACGAGCATCTCCGTTCTGGGCATCGACGCGAACGGCGAGCACGGTTTCGAGGGCGAGCGGCGTCCGGCGAACCTCGAGGACGTCTTCGTCCTGCTCACCGGCGAGGAGATCGCCTGATGGCGACGGCCGCAAAGACCGCGCGCCTCGGCCGGCTCGAGCGACCGGCGCTGACCGGCGTGCTCGTGCGCGAGGTCGTCAACTTCTCCTCGTTCTGGCGCTCGAGCACCTTCTCCTCGACGGTCGAGCCGACGATCTACCTGCTCGCGTTCGGCTTCGGGTTCGGCTCGATCGTCGGGACGCTCGGCGGCTTTCGGACCGTCGACTTCATCGCCACGGGGGTTGTCGCCACCGCTGTCTTGTTCTCGGCCGCCTTCCCGGCGATGTTCGGAACGTTCGTCAAGTACCAGTTCCAGCGCACGTACGACGCGATCCTGGCGGCGCCGGTCGATACCGAGGAGCTCGTCACGGCCGAGGCGGTCTGGATCGCCACGCGCGCGGGTGTCTACGGCTGCGTGCCGCTCGTCGTCGCGATGTTCTTCGGCCTCGATCCGTCGTGGGGGATGCTCCTCGTGCCGTTCATCGCCTGGATCTCCGGCTTCGGCTGGGCGGGCTTCGGGATCATGGTCGCGGGCTTCGCCAAGTCGTTCGAGAACTTCAACTACGTGGTGAGCGCCGTGCTGACGCCCCTCTTCCTCGTCGCCGGGACGTTCTTCCCGCTCAACGAGCTGCCCGACTGGGCCCAGATCCTCGGCGCGCTGAACCCCTTGGCCCAGTGCGTGCACCTCGTGCGCGGCGCCGTCTTCGGCACGCTCGCCTGGATCGATCTCTTGCGTGTGGGCATGCTCGTCGGGTTCGGCGTCCTCATGTGGCGGATCGCAATCCACGCGATGGAGCGCAAGCTGATCGACTGACTTTTCGAGCCCGGCTCTTGGTGTTTTTTCGGCTGTCAGTCACAATGTACGACCAATGTCGATAGCTCCCGCAGAGGTCCAGGACAAGAAGCTGAAGCGCCGCCTTCGCGGATACGACCGAGCAGGAGTCGAGAAGCTCCTCAACGAGGTCGTCGCGAGCTACGCACAGGTCTGGCAGGAGCGGGACCAGCTGCGGAACCGGGTCGGCCAGCTCGAGAAGGAGCTCGCACCGCTCCGCGAGGCCGAGGACCAGCTGAGAGACATCCTCGTCACCGCCGAGCGGGCGGCGTCGGAGGTTCGCGCTCAGGCCAAGGTGGATGCCGAGGCGCTCCTGGAACAGGCGAAGGCCAAGACCAAGGCCCAGGAGGACGCAGCGGCCCAGATCCGCACTCAGGCAACAGCCGATGCCGAGGCGCTGCTCGAGCAGGCGCGGGCGAAGAGCCAGGCGTCGAACGGTGCGATGAAGGCCCAGCAGACGCGGCTCAAGAACGAGGTCGAGCGCCTGCAGGCGGTCGAGGAAGAGCTCCACTCGCAGCTCCGATCGTTTCTCCGCAAGGGTCTCGAGCTCATCGAGAAGGACCGGAAGGCGACGCGCGAGACCGCGGTCATCCCGGCGAAGGACGACAACGCGACCCAGCCGAGCCCGGTCGCCTCTCAGCCGTCGGCCACGACCCAGAAGACGCCGTCGGCGCACAAGACGCCCGACACCGCGAACGCTTAGAGCGAAAAACCGCCGGGGAGGCGTCCTGAGGCCGACCTACAATGGGCTGCCCGTTGGCCGCCGACTTCGTCCACCTGCACGTCCACTCCGAGTTCTCGATCCTCGATGGCGCCTGCCGCATCCCGGAGCTCGCTGAGCGGGCCGCCGAGCTCGAGATGCCGGCGGTCGGGCTCACCGACCACGGGTCGCTCGCCGGCGCGGTTCAGCACTACAAGCACGCGACCAAGCAGGGCGTCAAGCCGATCATCGGCTGCGAGGTCTACGTCTGCGACGACGCGTCGAAGCAGGAGAAGGGCTACGCGCACCTGACGCTGCTCGCGGAGTCGAACGAGGGCTACGGCAACCTCATCAAGCTCGCCTCAGCGGGCTATTTGCAGGGGTATTACTACAAGCCACGCGTCGACTGGTCGCTGCTCGAGACCCACTCCAAGGGTCTGATCGCGCTCTCCGGGTGCCTTTCCGGGCGCGTCTCGAAGGCGCTCGAGGAATCGCGCGAGGCCGACGCGGCGGGCGACCTCGACCGCCTCGTCCAGGTCTTCGGGCGCGACTCGACCTACGTCGAGATCCAGAACGCGGGACTCGAGCAGCAGGCGCGCATCAACCCGCTCCTGGCGCGGCTGGCCGAGGGCACGGGCCTGCCGCTCGTTGCGACCGGCGACGTGCACTACCTGCGCCATGAAGACGCGCGCGCGCACGAGGCGCTCCTCTGCATCCAGTCGGGCGACTCGCTCAAGAATCCGAACCACTGGCGCTTCGACACGGATCAGTTCTTCTTCAAGACGCCGAACGAGATGGCGCACGACTTCGCCGGGTACCCGCAGGCGCTTGCGCGGACGCTCGAGGTCGCCGAGCGCTGCAACGTCGAGATCGAGCTCGGGACGATCCGGCTGCCGCGCTTCCCGGTCCCGGAAGGCCGAGACGCGTTCGACTATCTCGTCGAGCTGTGCGAGAAGGGCCTCGAGAAGCGGTACGACCGGGCGACGCCCGAGCTCCAGGAGCGCCTCAAGTACGAGCTGAAGACGATCCGCGAGATGGGCTTCGCGGACTACTTCCTGATCGTCTGGGACTTCGTCAACTTCGCGAAGCGAAACGGCGTCTCGGTCGGCCCAGGCCGCGGCTCGACTGCCGGCTCGCTCGCCGCCTACTGCCTCGAGATCACCGACGTCGACCCGATTCGCTACGACTTGCTCTTCGAGCGCTTCCTCAACCCGGGCCGCAAGTCGATGCCGGACATGGACATCGACTTCTCGGTCGCAGGGCGCGACCGCGTCATCAACTACGTCGCCGAGAAGTACGGGCGCGACCGCGTCGCCCAGATCATCACCTTCGGGACGATGATGGCGAGAGCCGCGGTCCGCGACGCGGGACGCGTGCTCGAGATCCCGTACGGCAACGTCGACAAGATCGCCAAGCTGATCCCCGAGGGGCCGAAGGTGTACCTGGACGAGTGCCTGAAGCCGGGCGCCGAGCTCAAGGCGGCCTACGACGCCGACCCGGAGGTCAGGGAGATCGTCGACCTTGCGAAGCCGCTCGAGGGCCTCGTCCGGCAGGACTCGATCCACGCCGCCGGCGTCGTCATCTCCGACCGGCCGCTCACCGACGTCGTGCCCCTCCAGCGCAAGGGCGAGGGCCAGGAGACGGTGACGCAGTTCGGGATGTGGGACGTCGAGGCGCTCGGGTTGCTCAAGATGGACTTCCTCGGGCTGCGCAACCTCGACGTGATCGACAAGGCCGTTGCGCTGATCGGCGGCGGGCTCGACATCGCGAAGATCCCGATGGACGACGCGAAGACGTTCGAGATGCTCGCGCGGGGCGACTCGATCGGCGTCTTCCAGTTCGAGTCGTCGGGGATGCGCGACGCCCTGAAGCAGGTGCGGCCGACCGGGTTCGAGGACCTGATCGCCCTCGTCGCGCTCTACCGGCCGGGGCCGATGGGCTACATCCCCTCATACGCCAAGCGGAAGAACGGGCGCGAGGCGGTGAGCTTCATCGACAAGCGCCTCGAGGCGATCACGGGCGTCACGCACGGGATCTGCATCTACCAGGAGCAGTACCTCGAGATCGCGAAGCAGATCGCGGGCTTCTCGCCGGCCGAGGCCGACGACCTGCGCAAGGCGATCGGCAAGAAGATCCACGAGCTGATGGCGTCCCTCAAGGAGAAGTTCCTCGAGGGTTGCGCGCAGACCGACACGCCGCCCGCGGTCGCGAACCAGCTCTGGAAGGACATGGAGTCGTCGCAGGATTACTCGTTCGGCAAGGCGCACTCGGCCTGCTACGCGATGATCGCCTACCGGACGGCCTGGCTCCGCGCGAACCACCCGCGTGAGTACATGGCCGCGCTGATCTCGTCCGTCATGAACACGAAGGACCGCGTCCCGTTCTACGTGAGCGCGTGCCACGAGCTCGGGATCGAGGTCGAGCCGCCGGACGTGAACGAGTCCGAGTGCGACTTCGCCGTCGTCGAGGGCAGGATCCGCTTCGGGCTGAACGCGGTCAAGAACGTCGGTGACTCCGCGGCGCGCGCGATCGTCGCCGCGCGCGGGGACGGAGGAGCGTTCACGTCGATCTGGGACTTCTCCGAGCGCGTCGACCCGCAAGTCACAAACAAGCGATCGCTCGAGGCGCTCGTGCGCTGCGGCGCTCTCGATTCCACGGGCGACTCGCGCGGCGGGATGATCGCCGTGCTCGACTCGGCCTCAGCTTGGGGCGGCCGGATGCAGGCTGACCGGCTCGCCGGGCAAGGCTCGATCTTCGATCTCGGCGGCGAGGAAGACGCCTCGCGGCCCGAGCAGCACCCTCCCGTCCCGGTGATCGAGTTGGACAAGAACGAGCTCCTGCGGATGGAGAAGGAGACCCTCGGCGTCTACGTCTCGGAGCACCCGCTGCAGGCGATCCGCGAGCAGCTGCGGCGCAAGACCGACTGCGGGCTCGCCGAGGCCGAGAAGCGGCGCGACGGCGAAGTCGTCACGGTCGGCGGGCTCGTCGGCGCGATCAAGCAGCTGACGACGAAGAAGGGCGAGCCGATGGTGTTCATGCGGCTCGACGACCTTGCGGGCTCGGTCGAGGTCGTCGTCTTCAACTCGGTGTACGGAGCGGCGCGCGATCTGATCGAGCTCGACGCGGTGCTCGATCATCAAGGGCCGCGTCGACCACAAGCAGGAGGGCGAGACGAAGCTGCTCGCGATGGAGGTCTCGGCGTTCGAGGCGACAGCGGAGCGGCGCGAGGTGCGCCTGAAAGTCGACGGGCAGAAGGCGCCGGCGGGGATCGTCCGCAGCCTCGCTGGAGTCGTCAAGGAGTTCCCGGGCGAGACGCCGGTGATCGTCGCGATCGCCACCTCGCAGGGCGAGACGACGCTCGCGCTCGGGCCGGACTACCGGGTCAAGCCGGAGCCGGATTTCTTCGCCGAGGTGAAGTCGCTCCTCGGCGAAGCCGCGGTCGCCTGAGTACGTAGAGCTACAGTTCGAAGTGGCGCGACGGACGAGGCTGTTAGCCCGTGAGGCAGAAGCCAAGCCGGGGTGGGAAGCGAGCGGTCGCGCCGACTTGATCCGCAGTAGATACTTCGCCCGATGGCCGACTGGCGGATCTCAGGCTCCTATCTCGAGTTCTGTAACTGCGATCCCGGCTGCGGCTGCAACTTCCGCGGGTTCCCGAGCTCGCCCGAGGGCAACTGCCAGGCCCTGATCAGCCATGTGATCGAGAGCGGAAGCTCCGACGGGACGGATCTCGTCGGCGCCAAGGCTTCCTGGGCGCTCTGGTGGCCAGGCGCGATCCACGAGGGAAACGGGAAAGGCCACGCCTACATCGATTGCGACAGCGACGAGCAGTACGAGGCGCTGGCGCGGATCTGGCGTGGGGAGGAGGGCTACGGCCTCTTCGAGATCTTCAACTCGATGCTCGAGGAGAAGACGGCGGTCGAGCGGGCGACGATCGACCTGACGCTGGACGGGAAGCGCTCACGAGTAGCGATCGAGGGCGTGACCGAGAACCAGATGACGCCGCTGACGAACCCCGTCTCCGGCGAGGAGAACGACGTGCGGATCGTCAAGACGAGCGGCTTCATCTGGGCCGACGGCGAGATCGCCCAGAGCGAGAAGTTCAAGGTCGACCTCCCAGAGATGACCTGGGAGCTCGCGGAGAGGCACTCGGTCTTCTCCACCTTCGATTACACGAACGCGTAGACAGCCCGAGGGGCTCCCTCGGACCGTTCGGCGAACGCCTAGACCGTGGTGGGCGTGGCGGTGCCGACTTGCGCGACGACGTCCAGGCAGTGGACAGAGACGACGGTGCCGTCGACCTGCTTCGCGGCTTGTTGCCGCAGGCCGGCCGCCTGCACCTCGCTTGCCTCCATCGCGGTTCGGCTGTCCCAGAAGGTCATCGAGATGATCACCCCGTCTTCCGCGTCGGTGAGCACGGAACCACCTTTGAGGCCCTCGAGGCCCTCGATGTGACCGACGGCCTCCCGGAAAGCCTCGACCGCTTCCTCCATCCGCTCCGGCGGGACTTCGTAGCGTGCGAGTCGTGCGAACATGGCCGCAACCCTACCGGCTCCACGGGACGAATCAGCTAGACGCCGGAACTTTGCGTTCGCGGTGGGTGTAAGAACTAGCGGTGGTGAGCCGACCACCCACAGAAGAGGAGCTCGTCGATCGAGCCAAGCGGGGCGATGAAGACGCCTATGGAGAACTCGTGCGTGCACACCAGGGGATCGCGTTCCGGATTGCGTACCTCGTGGCCGGAAGCGCCACCGAGGCCGAGGACGCTGCGCAGGAAGCCTTCGTCAAGGCGTTTCGCGCGCTCGGCCGGTTTCGCCGAGGCGCGCCGTTTCGCCCCTGGCTCCTGCAGATCGTCGCCAACGAGGCGCGCAACCGCCGCCGCTCGTCTGGCCGCCGTGCCGCGCTCGCTCTGCGTGCAGGCGAGGAAGGATCCTCGGGGGGCGCGGCTCCGTCCCCCGAGGGAGCCCTGCTCGCCGGCGAGGAGCGAGAGAGCCTGCTCGCGGCCGTCAACGCCCTGCGCGAGGAGGAGCGGCTCGTGATCGCGTGCCGCTACTTCCTGGAGCTCTCGGAAGAAGAGACCGCGGCCGCGCTCGACATCCGGCTCGGGACGGTCAAGTCGCGCACCTCGCGTGCGCTCGAGCAGCTACGGGAGAGCTATGCCTGAGCTCGACGTCGCTCTCAGGGAGCTCGGACGGAACGTCGAGTTCCCGCCGACCCCGGACCTCGCCTCGGCCGTGCGGGGGCGCCTCGGCGAGCGGCGGCGCTCGTGGCGCCGGCCGGTCGCGATCGCTCTCATCCTGCTCGTCGTCGCACTCGGCGCAGCGCTTGCGGTTCCGGCCGCGCGCACCGCACTCCTCGACTGGCTCGGGATCAGGGGCGCGCGGATCGTGCGAGTCGACGAGCTGCCCCCGGTGCCGGCGACCCGCAATCTCGATCTCGGACGTCCCGTCACCCTGGCCGAGGCGCGTCGTCTGGCGCCTTGGCTCCTCGTGCCGGACGACGCTCCGGACCGCGTCTATTTCAGTACGGCCATTCCCGGCGGCAAGGTCGACTTCCTCTGGGGGACTCCGACGAGCGTGCGCCTGCTCCTCACCCAGTTTCGGGCGCAGCAGACCTACATCGAGAAGCTCGTCGAGCCGGGGGCGAGAGCCGAGCAGGTCGACGTCGGTGACCGAGGCGTCTGGCTCGAGGACCCGCACGTCTTTGCCTTCCGCGATCGGGACGGTGTCTTCCGCGAAGAGACCGCTCGGCTCGCGGGAAAGACCCTGCTCTGGGAGCAGGGCGACGTGACGTTGCGCCTGGAAGGGAAGCTCTCGAAGGACGAAGCGCTCCGCATCGCCCGCTCGGCTGGCTAGGCTCCGCGCCGTGTCCAGGCGGCTCTCGACTCTGCTCGTGCTCGCGTTCGTCGCTGCAGGCTGTCTCGGTGGCGATGGTGACGGCGGAGGCTCGGTCTCGGCTTCGAAGGGTGAGGCGCTCGTCCTCTCTCAGTCCGACGTGGGAGACGAGTACAACCAGTTCGACCGAGGCCCACAGCAACGCGCCGACCTCGGCCCGCCGCGCGACGACGCAAACCGCTTCAGTCGCGAGGGCGGCTGGAAGGCGCGCTTCAGCCGGCCGGGAACGCGGACGACGGACGGGCCGCTCGTGATCTCCTCGCTCGCCGATCTGTTCGGCTCGGCGGATGATGCGCGCAAGGACTTCCGTCTCTACGAGCAGCAGCTCGCCGATTTCGAGGCAACCGGGCGGCGAGAAGCTGGACTCTGACCTCGGCGACGAGGCCGCCGCCGTCACGTACAGCCAGGGCCTGGCTCCGAACGCCGTCCGCCACTACGTGATCGCGTGGCGACGGGGAAACGTGACGGCCTCGCTCAACGTGAACGGCTTCAAATTGACCCGGGAGCAGGCTTTTGCGCTCGCGGACAGGCAGGACCGCCGAATTCAGGCCGCCGGGTAGCCGCGTAAAGAGTTTGTGAAATCTGGATATCACCCTCTATAGGGAGATCCGCTTTCGTCGTCTGACCGAACAATGAGACCAATCGGCGGAAAGGACAGCGTGGCGGCGACTGACATCTACCTGGTCGATCAGACAGAGATCGAGCGCATCGAGCGATGGCGAGCGGACGAGCTCGAGCGCGCAGGGTACGAGCCGCGCACGGCCGGGCGACTTGCGGTGCGACACGACGTTGATCTCCACACCGCAATCGACCTGATCGAGCGCGGCTGTTCTCACGATCTGGCTCTGAAGATCCTCTTGTAGGCAGGTTCGAGCGCGGGCGGGCAGAATCCACTGCCCGTGATCGCCTCGATTCCCTCACCGAGCAACGGCACCATCGACCTGGGGCCGCTCCTCGTGCACATGTACGGGCTGATGCTGCTGCTCTCGATCGCGGCGGCCGTCGCGTTGACGGGTATCCGGTACGTGCGCCGGGGCGGCGACTGGGATCTCGTGCTGAGGGTGGCCGTGTGGGGCGTCGCGGCCGGAATCGTCGGCGCGCGCCTCTACCACGACATCACGAGCTGGAGCGAGGTCCCCGACCCGAAGTGGCAGGGCGTCTTCGAGGTCTGGAGGGGCGGGCTCGGCGTCTGGGGCGGGATCCTGTTCGGCGCGATTGCCGGTGCGATCGTCGTCAGGCGCTCGGGCCGCAGCGTGAGCGAGTTCGCGGATGCGGCCGCGCCAGGGATTCTGCTCGCGCAGGGGATCGGACGGATCGGCAACTGGTTCAACCAGGAGCTGTACGGCAAGCCGACCGACCGGCCCTGGGGGCTCGAGATCGACCCCCTGCACCGCGTGTCGGGCTACGAGGCTGAGACAACCTTCCATCCGATCTTCCTCTACGAGCTGATCTACAACGTCTCGATGGTCGGCCTGCTCCTGCTGATCGACTGGCGCTTCCGGTTCCGCGCGCCGGCGCTGTTCGCGCTGTACGTCTCGCTCTATACGTTCGGCCGGTTCTTCGAGGAGCTGCTTCGGATCGATCCGTCACACGAGTTCGGCGGTTTGCGGCTGAACGCATGGGTCTCACTCGTCGTCTGCGCATGCTCGACCGCGTTCTTCGTCTGGTGGCAGTTCTTCGGCGGCACGTGGCCGCGCAGGCGGGGAGACGAAGAGGGTGAGCCGTCCAAGCGGCCGCGGATGTCGATTCCGAAGGGCCGACCTGGGTCTTGAGCCCACCGGGTCGCGTCCGGCCCTCCCGTTAGGTTCTGAGCACATGAGTGTCCGCGAGCTCGAGCTCGACCTCGACGCGTTCGAGGGGCCATTCGACCTGCTGCTCACCCTCGTTCTGAAGGAGGAGCTGCCGCTGGTCGAGGTCGACGTCGCGGGGATCGTCCTCGCGTTCGTCGAGCGGCTCGCCGAGCGGGAGGAGCTCGACCTCGACGCGTGCGGAGAGTTCCTCGTGCTCGTCGCTGCGCTGCTCGAGCTGAAGGCACGAGGGCTGCTTGCCGGCGACGCGGAGCTCGAGGACCTCGAGCCTTCCGAGGCCGCCGAGGAGCTTGCGCGCCGGCTCGAGGAGTACCGGCGGATCAAAGGGGCGGCTGAATGGCTCGCGGAGCGGCTGGCCGGGGAGCGCGACCGGTTCTTCCGGCTCGGGCCGGCTCCACTGGCGCCTCGCGGCGAGCGGCGGATCGGGCAGCAGGATCCTGCTGCGTTGGCGGCGGCGCTGCTCGTGCTCGCGGCCGAGCCCCCGGAGGTCTCGCTCGCGCATCTCGAGCTTCGCTTTCCGCCCGTCTCGCAGTTCTTGGATCGCTTCCGCGCCGTGCTCGGGCGGCGCCAGCGGTTCGACTTCGACCACGAGGTCGCCGGGCTCTCGCGGATCGAGCAGGCGGTCGCGTTTCTCGCGCTGCTCGAGCTGCGGCGTGTCGGCGAGGTCTCGCTCGAGCAGGCGGCGCCGTTTGCCCCGATCAGGGTCGCGCGCGCAGCCGAAGAGCAGGCGGAGGAGGTGGAAGCGTGGAGCGCCCGCTCCGCCTGATCGCGGCCAACCCGGTCGATTCGCTCGCGCGGACGCTCGAGGCGCTGCTCGTGGTCGCGTCGCAACCGCTGACGGTGGCCGAGCTGGCCGAGGCGGCGGGCGACGACGCGGAGCGGATCGAGACGGCGCTCGGGCTGCTGGGCGAGCGCTTCCGCGAGGGGCGAAGCGGAATCGTGCTGGAGCAGGTGGCCGGCGGGTGGGCTTTCCGGGCTTCGCGTGAGGCGGCGGAGGCTTGCGGCCGGTTGTTCGAGCGTCCGGTGGAGCGGAACCTCTCGCAGGCCGCGCTCGAGACGCTTGCGGTCGTCGCGTACATGGGCCCGTGCTCGCGGCCGGAGATCGCGCGCTGGCGTGGAGTGGCCGTCGACTCGGTCGTCGCGGGGCTCGTCGAACGGGGCCTGATCGCCGAGGCCGGCCGAGAGCCTCTTGGGGCCGTCCGCTACCGGGTGACGCCGTTGTTCGAGCGGGTCTTCGGCCTCGAGAGCCTGGCGGCCCTGCCGAGGCTCGAGGATCTCGGCGGCGACGAGGAAGAGCTCCGCGGCCGGTTGGAGTCTCTGGCCGAGCGCCGCCCGGCCTAGCCGATTACGTCCTCGCGGTCCTTCTCGGCCCTGAGCCGCGCGGAGAACATCGGGCCTTCGGAGCGCACCATCGGGGCGAACCGGTTCAACCCGATCGAGCCGTCGTCGACGTCGACGAACACCGATTCGATCCCGCCGCGGCGGAAGTAGGTCTCGTGCCAGAAAGACGTGCCGCCGCGGTCGCGGAGGTAGTCCGTCCACCAGGCCTGGTGCGGGAGCGAGCGGGCCCAGGCCTCGAGCGAGTCGAAGTCGCGCCAGTACTGGCGCATACCGACATGCGGCCTGTCGTCGCTCGTGAAGACGACGTCTTCGTGGAGGAGCAGCCCCTCAGGCCCCGCCTCGACGGAGGCCCGGATCTGGGGGCCGAGCCGCTCCAGGGTCTCTTCTCCGCGTGGCTCCTCGACGTGCATGCCGAGGTAGATGACGACCAGGTCCGGGTACTTGGAAAGGTCTGCCGTCGTCCTGCGTGGCGGGTTCTTCACGCGACGACTGTACGACGGGTCCAGGGTCTTCGCAACGCCCTGTTTCCGCCGCCCCTTGCCGCAGGTACCCATGACCTCCTCCCCGATGCGATCGTACTGAGGAATTCCGCACGCGTGGGTGACGCGTCTGTAACTACAGAGTTGCGAGGCGGTCAGGCGGAGGAGAGTACGTAGTCTGCGACCTCGTCGAGGGTCATTGCCCCGCCCTCCGCCGAGGCTCGCTCCCAGCTTTCCGGGTCGCACTCCGCTTTCACGCGCTCGATGACCTCCTGGTAGTCAAGAGATTCGGCTCCATCGGGTGCGAGAAGCGAGAGGTGGACTGCGCCTGCGGCCGCGAGCCGGAGAGCCCGCGCCGTGTCCCCCGTGGCCGTTGCGATGCAGGCGAGGCCGAGGATCGCCTCCACCGCGGCTAGCTTCATGCCGAGTTCCTGTGCGAGGCGCAGGCTTTCCCGTGTGTGTGCGCCTGCCGCCTCCCATCGCTCTTCGCGGTACCCGACCTGGCCGAGCCCTGCGAGCGCGCCCAGGATCTGCCGTTTGTCTCCGAGCGCGGTGGCGATCTCGGCCGACTCGGCGAACATGGTGGCGGCCTTCGTGGTCTTTCCCTCCTGGAGCGCCATCCTGGCAACGTTGATGAGCGACAGGGCGATTCGCGAGAGATCGCCGATCCGGCGGCGCACCTCCAGGCTCTCCTCGAAGTAAGTCGCCGCCCGCTCGTTCTCTCCGACCGTCGCCATCACCAGGCCGAGGTTGTTGAGCGCGATCGCGAGCACGAAGTCGTCACCTGCTCCGCGCGCGAGAGCGACCGCTTCCTCGCCCATTGCTACCGCCGCCCGACGATCGGGCGTGCTTCTGGTCTCGGCCCGCATGGCGCTGAGGACGGAGGCGGCGATCGCGGCCGTCCCGATAGCTCCGACCTCCTTCGCGCACGCAAAGCCAGCCTCGAGCAGGGCGAGTCCCTCCTCCTCTTCGTTTTGCTCGCATGCGAGGTAGCCGGCGCCGTAGAGGAGGTGGGCGCGGGCCTCCGACGGCTCATCTGGGGAAACGTCGAGCGCGCTGCGCATCCGGCGGCGGGCTTCTGTGACGTGGCCGTGCATGTACCAGAACAGCCACAGCGTCCCCGCCAGCCTCACCTCGCCGTCGACATCGCCGTGGTCGGAGAACCAGTCGAGGCTTGACCGGAGGTTTTCGTGCTCGTCCTCCATTCGCTGCAGCCACGAAGCCTGCTCGGCTCCTCTCAGGAACGGCTCGGCCTCCTCGGCGAGCGCGAGGAACCACTCCGCGTGCCGGCGACCGATCGCGTCGGCGTCGTCCGAGGCCGCGAGGCGCTCGCGGGCGAACTCCCCGATCGTCTCCAGCATCCAGAACCGTTCTCCGGTCCGCCGCACAAGGCTCTTGTCGACCAGCGACTGCAGCCTGTCGACGTCGGCCTCGACGATCTCCCCGGCCGCGTCCAGCGTACAGCCGCCCAGGAAGACCGACAGGCGCGCGAACAGCTGCTTCTCGTCGTCGGCGAGTAGGTCGTGTGACCACTCGATCGTTGCGCGAAGCGTGTGCTGGCGCGCTTCCGCATCGCGGCCGCCTTTCAGGAGATCGAGGCGCTGGGCGAGCCGGGCCACGATCTGCGGCGGGGTGAGCACACCTGTGCGGGCCGCGGCGAGCTCGACGGCGAGCGGGAGGTTGTCGAGGCGGCGACAGAGGTCGGCTGTCGTCTCGTCGGAATCAAGCCCACTCCGCTCACGGAAAAGCGTCACAGCATCCGGCTCGGCGAGGGGCGGCACGGGGTAGTCGACTTCGCCTCGCACACGGAGCCGCTCGCGGCTGGTCACGAGCAGATGGAGGTTTGGGCAGACCTCGACGAGCGAGGCGAGGTCGGGTGCAACTTCGATGACCTGCTCCAGGTTGTCGAGCAGGAGCAGCATCTCCCGCTCGCCGATGTGGTTGGCGAGACCGTTTTTCGCGCCTAGGGTTTCCCCGACCGTTTCGAGGACAAGTTTCGGGTCACGCAGCACCGCAAGGCCGATCCAGAACAGGCCGGCCTTGAACTCGCCGACCAGCTCCGAAGCCGCCTCGATCGAGAGCCGCGTCTTGCCCGACCCGCCCGACCCGCTCAGTGTGACGAACCGATGTCCGCGCACCAGCTCCGCTACCTCAGCTGTCTCCCGCTCACGCCCGACGAACGAGGACGCCGGCCGGGGCAGATTCGTATTGGAGATCGTCTTGAGGGGTGGAAAGCGCTCCTCGCCGAGTTGGAAGATCCCCACCGGCTCGGCGAAGTCCTTCAGCCGATGCTCGCCGAGGTCGGTCACGCCGCCGTCCAGCAACGCCCGCGTTGCCGCCGACAACAGCACCTGGCCACCGTGCCCTGCGGCCGCGATTCGCGCACCGAGATGGATGTCCTCGCCGACGTAACCCTCCCCCGTCAGAAGCGCCTCGCCGGTGTGCAACCCCATTCGGATCCGGATCAGACCGGGCTCGAGCGCGAGATTCGCCGCCGCCACAGCAGCGACCGCCGCCCGCGCATCGGCAAACACGTAGAAGAACGCGTCACCCTGTGTGTCCACCTCGACACCGCCCTCGGCGGAGAAGATCGTGCGAAGCACTCGCCGGTGCTCTGCCAGCGCATCCGCGTACGCCTCCGCCCCGAGCTCCTGCAGCAGCGGCGTCGACCCCTCGACGTCCGTGAACAGGAAGGTGACGGTCGCGCTCGGGAGCTTGCGCCGCATGCCAGGATGATCGCCCCCCGCGGATCCTGAGTCCATAGTCAGCCCTTGCGCTGCCAACAACGCGAAAATCCTGGAATGCGGCTGAACGCCTACCTGGCTCGCACCGGTGTCGCTTCCCGGCGTGGGGCTGACGAGCTGATCAAGTCCGGGCGCGTGCGGGTGAACGGCGTGCGCGGCGAGCTGAACACGTTCGTCGAGAAGGGCGACGTCGTCGACCTCGACGGGCGCTTGCTCGTGCCGCAGGAGCTCGCGTACGTCCTCCTCCACAAGCCGCCGGGCGTCGTCACGACCGCGCGCGACCCGCATGGCCGGCCGACCGTCGTCGGGCTCGTCGAGCACGAGGCGCGCGTCCTCCCGGTCGGGCGGCTCGACGCGGACACGACCGGTGCGCTCCTGCTCACGAATGACGGCGACCTCGCGCATCGGCTCGCGCACCCGCGCTACGAGGTGGACAAGGTCTACGAGGCAGACGTCGAGGGCGAGCCGTCAGACGAGTCGCTTGCCGCGCTCGAAGCAGGCGTAGAGCTCGACGAGGGCCGCACCGCGCCTGCGCGCGTCCGCAGGCTCGCGCCCTCCCGCATCGAGCTCACGATCCACGAAGGTCGCAAGCACCAGGTGAAGCGGATGCTCGAGTCGGTCGGCCATCCAGTCAGCCGCCTGCACCGAAGCCGCTACGCGGGGCTGACGGTCGACGACCTGGAGCCCGGGCAGTGGCGTGAGCTCGCGGACGCCGAAGTCACCGCGCTGCGTGAACTGACTCGCCGTTAGAGCCGGACGAAGCCCATGCGCTCGTACATCGCCTCGAGTGTAGGGGCACTCGCCTCGCGCGCCTTCTCTGCGCCCACGCCCAGCAGCCGCCGCAGCTCGCCCTCGTCGGCACGCAGCTCCTCGTAGCGCTGCTGAATCGGAGCCAGTAGCTCCACGACGGCCTCCGCCACCCCTTCCTTGAACGCGCCGTAGCCCTCGCCGGCGAACTGCGACTCGACGTCGGGGATCGATCGCCCGGTCACAACGGCCATGATCTCGATCAGGTTCGACACGCCGGGCTTGTCCTGAGGATCGTGGCGCACCTCGGTTCCCGAGTCGGTGACCGCGGTCTTGAATTTCTTCCGCACGACATCCGGCGGATCGATCATGCGCACGACGCCCTGAGGAGCGCCTCGCGTCGTCGACATCAGCCGCTCCGGCTCCTGCAGGTTCTTGATGCGGGCGCCCTCCTCGGGAAAAACACCCTCAGGCACCTTGAACGTCTCCCCGAAGCGACCGTTGAACCGCTCGGCGATGTTCCGGGCAAGCTCGAGATGCTGGCGTTGGTCGTCTCCGATCGGGACGATGTCGCTCTGGTAGAGGAGGATGTCGCCGGCCATGAGAACCGGGTAGTTGAGCAGCCCGGCGGAGACGAACTCCTGCTCGTCGGCCCGCTCTTTGAACTGGGTCATCCGCCTCAGCTCTCCGAAGCTCGCGACGGCGCCGAGCAGCCAGGCGGCCTCCGCGTGTGCGATGACGTGGCTCTGGACGAAGACGGTGGAGCGATCCGGGTCGAGCCCGGTAGCGAACAGCCAGGCGCCGACAGCGAGCGTCGACTCGTTCAGCACCTCCGGCTCGAACGGTGTCGTGATCGAGTGGAGATCCACGACACAGAAGAACGCGTCGCCCTGCTCCTGGGTCGCAACGTACTGGCGGAAACCGCCGCTGTAGTTGCCGAGCGTCTTGTCGCCGGAGGCTCGGATGCCCGAGAAGATGCGCATCAGCCGATTATGCGGGGACAGTGGCGTCGATTGCGGTCCTCAGCGAGGCGACGTAGTCGCGCAACGCCTGGGGCCCTTCCTCGGCGACCTCGATTGCCCGGGAGCCGACGACGATCCCGTCGGCCAACTCCGAGGCTGCACGCGCGTGTTCCGGCGTCGCGATCCCGAAGCCGGCGTAGAGCGGTAGGTCCGTGATTGATCTGGCCCGGGAGACAAGGCCCGCGAGATCGGGAGAGAGGAAATCGCGGGGCCCGGTCGTCCCGGTGAGCGTGACGAGGTAGAGCCAGCCGTCTGTTTGCTCGGCGGCCAGGCGTAACCGCTCGTCGGTGGAAGTCGGCGCCACGAGCTGGATGCGACGAAGCTCGGGCCGCTCGCCGACGGGGAGGTCGGCGACGATCAGGCTCGTCGCGCCCGCGGCCTCCGCGTCGGCGGCGAAGCGCTCGTAGCCGTAGGCCTCGAGGAGCGAGGCATAGGTCATCGGCACGAGCGGGACGTCGACGCGCTCGCGTACAGCCGCCAGACACTCGAGGCAGGCCGCGGTACGCATGCCCGCGGCGAGCGCGCGCTCAGCGGCCCGCCGGATGACCGGGCCGTCGGCGAGAGGATCGGAGAACGGAAAGCCGAGCTCGATGAGATCGGCGCCGCCCTCGACCGCCGCCTCGGCTAGCTCCGGGGTCTCGGCGCCGGACATCAGGTAGACGACGAGGCGCTTCACAGCCCCACGACCTCGGCAAGATCCTTGTCGCCACGCCCGGAGAGGCACAGGACGACGACCTCGGCATCGAGCTTCTTCACGTGCGCGAGCGCGTGCGCGGGCTCGAGTGCCGGGATGATCCCCTCGGTGCTTGCGAGCCGGCGAAACGCCTCGAGCGCTTCGGCGTCGCCGACCGAGACGTACTCCGCGCGGCCGGAGTCGCGCAGGAAGGCATGCTCCGGGCCGACGCCGGGATAGTCGAGCCCGGGTGCCGACGAGTGGGCGTCGAGCACCTGTCCGTCTTCGTCGGCAAGCAGCGACGAGCGCGCGCCATGAAGCACTCCGGGGCGCCCGTGAACGAGGCTCGCCGCGCCGTCGGCTTCGACCCCGACCAGGCGCACGTCGTCGTCCAGGAACGCCGAGAAGAGCCCGATCGCATTCGAACCGCCGCCGACGCAGGCAACCGCGGCGTCGGGAAGCCTTCCTTCAGCCTCGAGGATCTGCTCGCGGGCCTCGATGCCGATCACGGATTGCAGCTCGCGGACGATCTCCGGGTACGGGTGCGGCCCGACGCATGAGCCGATGAGGTAGTAGCTCGACTCGACGGTCGCGAGCCAGTCGCGGACGGCCTCGCTCGTTGCCTCCTTCAGCGTCTGCGTGCCGAACTCGACCGGCCGCACCTCCGCGCCGAGCAACCGCATGCGCTCGACGTTCGGGCGCTGGCGGCGCATGTCCTCGGCGCCCATGTGCACGACGCACTCGACGTCGAAGCGTGCGCAGACGGTTGCGACGGCGACGCCGTGCTGGCCGGCTCCCGTCTCGGCGACGATCCGCTGCTTGCCGAGCCGTTTTGCGAGCAGCACCTGGCCGAGCGCGTTGTTGAGCTTGTGCGCGCCCGTGTGCAGGAGGTCCTCGCGCTTGAGGAAGAGCCGCTTGCCGGGCACGAAGCGCTGCGCGAGCGTGAGCGGAGTCGGCCGGCCTGCATAGGTATGGAGGAGCCCGTCGAGCTCCGCGCGGAATGCCTCGTTCGCGCGCGCAGTGGCCCAGGCCGCGGCCAGCTCGTCGAGTGCAGGGACGAGCGTCTCGGGCACGTAGCGGCCGCCGTAGGCTCCGTAGAGGCCGACGCTCACGAGCGCACCGCCTCGACGAATGCTTGGATGCGCCCGGCGTCCTTGATCCCGGGAGAGACCTCGAGCTGCGAGCTCGCGTCGACGGCCCACGGGTGGACGGCTTCGATCGCTCCGCGCACGTTCTCTGGCGAGAGCTTCCCAGCGAGCACGAGCCGGCCCGTGATCTGGGCCGCATCCGCGAGGTGCGACGGGTCTTCCTGCTCCCACGGGAGATCGGCGACCTGCGCGACGGGCACGCCGTCACGGAGAAGGACAGCATCGCGGCTGCGGTGGCCGTTCTCGCGCGCGTAGAGCTGGACGAGGTCGGCCGGCGCATCCTGCAGCTCGCCGACGAGAACCGCCACCGAGAGCATCGTCTCCGGGACGGCGAGCACTCGGTCGGCACGACGCGGGCTCTCCGCGGCGAGGATGAAGCCTGCGAGGTCGGCACCTGCCTCGGCCGCCGCGCTCACGTCTTCCTCGCGCGTCAGCCCACAGACCTTGACGAGTGGGCGGGCGAGCGAGCTCGCGCAGCTTCTGGCCGGGATCCTTCGCGCGCATGAGCGCGGAACCGACGAGCACGGCATCGGCTCCCGCGAGCTCAGCCGCGGCAGCGTGGGCGCGCGATTCGATGCCGCTCTCCGCGACGATGACCTTTTCGACTTAGCGACAGTCTGTTGCAAGTCGAAGAGGCGCTGCGCGACGAGGCCGAGCTTGGCTCCACGGTCGATTCGAACGTTGTCGAGGTCCCGTGCGTTGATCCCGATGAGGTCGGCTGCGAGCGCGATCGCTCGCTCGAGCTCGGGCGCCGAATGGGCCTCGACGAGTGGGTCGAGTCCGAGGCGGCAGCGGCAGCCATGAGCCTGCGCGGCGAGCCGATCGTCGAGATCGCGCAGGAGGAGCAGGACGGCGTCGGCTCCCGCTGTGCGCAAGGAAGCGAGCTCGGACGGGTCGCTGAAGAAACCCTTCGCCAGGATCGGCAGGCGCAGTTGCCGAGCGTGCGGCGACGAGATCCTCCGCGGAGCCGCCGAACCGCTCGTCGACGAGCACCGAGAGCGCCGCGGCTCCAGCCCGCTCGAAGTCCCGCGCGAGCGGTCGCGGGGTCAGCATCGGGCCGGAGATCGCCCGCCGACGGAGAGCGGCGCTTGATCTCGGCGATTCCGGCGAGGCCAGGCCCGCCGAGTGCGTCCCGTGAATCTCACGCCGCCGCCTTTGCCTGCGTGAACGCAATCAGCTCCTCCAGGCGTGCGCCTGCGGCACCCGAGTCGATCGGCCTCTGTGGCAGCGGCGAGACCCTCGCGGAGATTGCGCGCGTGGCCCGAGGCGGCGATCGCACCGGCGGCGTTCAGCAGCACTGCGCTGCGTGCTCCTCCGTTGGCGCCCTCGAAGACCGAGCGGATCTTTCGCGCGTTCTCCTTCGGAGAGCCGACCGCCGAGGTCGGCGGGATCGCAGCGCGGCACGCCCAGGTCGAGCGGATCGATCTCGCGCCGTCGCACGCGCCCGTTTGCCACCTCGCAGACGAGGTTCGGCCCCGTGGGCGAAAGCTCGTCGACCCCACCGGCGCCATGGACGACGAACGCGCGATTGGCTCCGAGACGGTTGAGGACCGTAGCGATCACCGGTACGAGCTCCGGCGAGTACACGCCGACGACCTGTGCGCGAGCGCCGGCCGGGTTCGTGAGCGGGCCGAGCACGTTGAAGACCGTGCGCGTTGCGAGGTCACGCCGAACGGGCGCTGCGTGGCGCATGGCCGGGTGGTGCGTGGGAGCAAAGAGGAACCCGAAACCGAGCTCATCGATCGAGCGGGCGACGCGCTTGGGCGTGAGATCGAGGTCGAACCCGAGCGCCTCGAGCACGTCCGCCGAGCCGGACGAAGACGAGACCGCGCGGTTGCCGTGCTTCGCGACCCCGGCGCCGGCTGCGGCCGCGACGAGCGCCGCTGCAGTCGAGATGTTGAACGTCCCGGTGCCGTCGCCGCCCGTTCCCGCGGTGTCGACGAGGTCGTCCCGCTTGGGCGAAACGGCGAGGACATGGTCGCGCATCGCCTCGGCGCAGCCGGTGATCTCGTCGGCGGTCTCGCCCTTCATCCGCAATGCGATCAGGAAGCCGCCGATCTGCGCCTCCGTCGCGCGGCCGCGCATGATCTCGTCCATCACATCGCGCGCCTCGTCTTGTTCGAGGTCGTGCCCGTCGAGGATCCGCGCCAGCGCTTCCCGGATCATGCTGCCTCCAGAAAGTTCTTTGCGAGATCTCGTCCGAGGGGCGTCAAGATCGACTCGGGGTGAAACTGGACGCCGTCGACCCGCAGCTCGCGGTGCCGGACGGCCATCACCTCGCCGTCCGCGGTGGTTGCCGAGACCTCGAGCGAGTCCGGCACGCGGGTTGCCGCCAGCGAGTGGTAGCGGCCTGCCTCGAACTCGTCCGGAAGCCCGTGGAAGAGCCCACGCCCGTCGTGGCGCACGGCAGCGGCCTTGCCGTGGACGAGCGTGCGGGCGAGGCCAACCTCGCCGCCGAAGGCTTCGACGATCGCCTGGTGTCCGAGGCAGACGCCGAGCGTGGGCACGCGTGGCGCGAGTCGCTCGATGATCTCGAGCGTTGCGCCCGACTCGCCGGGCCGTCCGGGGCCGGGTGAGATCACGAGCTTCGACGGAGCTAGCCGTTCCGCTTCGTCCGCGTCCAGCTCGTCGTTGCGGCGAACGCAGACCTCGGCGCCGAGCTCCTCGAAGAGATGGGCGAGGTTGTAGGTGAAGCTGTCGTAGTTGTCGATCAGGAGGATCACGACGACCCCTCGGCGAGGGTGATCGCTGTCTCGAGTGCGGCGAGCTTGCGCAGGCACTCGTCGTGCTCGGCCGCCGGGTCCGAGTCGGCGACGATCCCCGCTCCGGCCTGCAGGTGCGCGACGCCATCCCGGAGCACGATCGTCCGGATCGCGATGCAGGTGTCGAAGGCGCTTCCGGGCAGCGCGTAGCCGACCGCTCCGGCGTACGGCCCGCGGCGATAGCCCTCGAGCTCGGAGATCAGCTGCATCGCCCGCACCTTGGGTGCTCCGGAGACCGTTCCGGCCGGGAAGCAGGCGCGCAGGAGGTCGAACGCGCCGACCCCTTCCTTCAGAGCTCCGGTCACCTCCGAGACGAGGTGCGTCACGTGCGAGAAGCGCTCCGGCTCGAGCAGGCGCTCGACCTGAACCGTTCCGGGGACACACACGCGTGAGAGGTCGTTCCGCCCGAGGTCGACGAGCATCACGTGCTCGGCCCGGTCCTTCTCCGAGGCGAGGAGCCGCTCGGCGTCACCCTCGCCCGCGTGTGTCGTTCCGGCGATCGGGTTCAGGCTGGCGCGGCCGCCCTCGGACTTGACGAGCGTCTCCGGCGAGGAGCCGACGAGCGCCACGCCGTCGAGCTCGAGCAGGAACAGATACGGCGACGGGTTGACGCGCCGAAGTGCGCGGTAGAGCTGGAGCGCAGACGCCGTCGTCGGCCGCTCGGCGCGCTGGGACAGGACGATCTGGAAGGCATCTCCTGAGCGGATGTGGCGCTTGGCCCGCTCGACGGCGCTCTGGTACTCGAAGCGCCCAGGCGAGCGCCGCGTGCCGCGGGCGTTCCCGTTTCGCCCAGCCCCGGCGGGAAGGGTCCCGAGCTCGCCCGCGAGCTTCGCCGAGATCTCGGCCTCGTCGCCGCAGAGCACGTCGGCGAACCCCGTGACGTGGTCGAAACGGACGAGCACGTCGGGGATCACGAACTGGCTCTCCGGGAGATCCCCTCCGGTGTCCGGCAGCTCGACGGTCGGCTCGAGCCGCGCCGCGTAGTCGTAGGCGAGGTAGCCGACGACGGGCTCGCCACAGGCCTCGGCCTCGTCGATGTCGACGATCCGCGACCCGTAGCCGACGAACAGAGTGCCGTCCAAGCCGCCCGCGCTCGACGGACTCGAGCAGGAACGAGGCGCCGCCGTCGTCCGGGCGCAGCCGGAGGTACGCACCGAGAGGGGTGACGAGATCTGTTGCTATGACGGTGATCGGGTTCATTTCGGGCAACAAAAAAGACCTCCCAACGGGAAGGTCTAAGAGCGGAACGGGCTTGTCGGCCTAGGTCAGATCAGGCGATGCTCCCGCCCCGCTCGTGGCGCCAGTACCAGGCCCAGCTGCTGCGCAGGTCGAGAGTCATTGCATTCAGGGTAGGTCGAGACCTCGCCGCCGTCAAGCGCCGGGCTCCTCGGGCTCCGGGCTCGAGACCTCGCGCTTCGTGAGGTCGAAGACCGCGCCGTAGAACTCCCGGAGGCCCTCGGTCGAGACCGGGCCCCGGTTCGCGCGGTTCAGGTCGCTGAGGATCCACTCTTCGCGCGCGGGATCGACGAAGCCGACGCCACGCGACTCCTTGTATTCCTTGAGTTTCGCAACGAGTCGCAGCCGCTTGTTGAGCGCCTCCACGAGCGCGCGGTCGTTGTCGGAGATCTGCTCGCGGAACTGACGGATGACCGGATCTGAGCTCTCGTCTGCCACGGCCAAGGAGCGTAGAGGACGGCAACTAGACTTGCCGCGGCTATGGCGACCAACGGCTCTCCGGAACTCCTCATCGTCATGAGCGTGGGCGCGACGCCTGAGCAGACAGAGCACGTCGTCGTGCGTCTCCAGGAATCGGGCGCCGACGCGCGGGTTGCGACCGGCCGGGGAGCCACCGTGATCGGCGTGATCGGCGACCGCGAGCTGCTCGCGACGCTGCCGCTCGAGGGCTACCCCGGCGTCGATCAGGTGGTTCCGATCCTGAAGCCGTACAAGCTCGTCGGCCGCGAGCTCGTACCCGACCCGACGGTGATCGACGTGCGGGGCCGGCAGATCGGGGACGACGCCTTCGGGCTGATCGCGGGCCCTTGCTCGGTCGAGTACCGGGAGCAGACGCTCGAGACCGCGCGCGCCGTCGCCGCTGCCGGCGCGACGATGCTCCGTGGGGGCGCCTTCAAGCCGCGCACTTCGCCGTACACCTTCCAGGGCCTCGGCCAGGAGGCGCTCGAGATCCTGCGCGAGGCCGGCGACGAGACCGGGCTTCCGGTCGTGACCGAGCTGATGGACCCCCGTCACGTCGAGGCGGTCGTCGAGGCGACCGACGTCATCCAGATCGGAGCGCGGAACAGCCAGAACTTCCTCCTGCTCTCCGAGGTCGGCCGGGCCGACAAGCCCGTTCTCCTCAAGCGCGGGCCGTCGACGTCGGTCGAGGAGCTCCTGATGGCCGCCGAGTACGTGGCCAAGGAGGGGAACGAGCAGATCATCCTCTGCGAGCGCGGGATCAAGACGTTCGAGACGGCGACGCGGTACACGCTCGACCTGGGCGCGGTCGCGGCGCTCAAGCAGGAGACGCACCTGCCGGTAATCGTCGATCCCTCGCATGCGGCGGGGCGACGTGACCTTGTGCTGCCCCTCGCGCGCGCCGCTGCGGCGGTCGGCGCCGACGGGATCATCGTCGAGACTCATCCCCAGCCCGAGCAGGCACTTTCGGACGGCCCACAGCAGATCCCGACGAGCGAGTTCGCCCAGTTCGCGGCCGAAGTGACCGCGATCGTCGAGGTCATGGGCAAGCGCATCGGTTAAGTGCCCGTCGCGCGGCTGACGATCGTCGGGACCGGCCTGATCGGAGCATCGGTCGGGCTCGCGGCGAAGCAGGCGGGTGTCGCCGAGATCACGGGCTTCGATCCGGACGAGGGTGCGCTCGCCGTCGCCGTCGAGCGGGGCGCGATCGACCGCGACGCCTCCTCGCTGGCCGACGCGCTCACGGACTCAGAGCTCGCCCTGGTGGCCGCGCCGGTCACGCAGCTCGCCCGCCAGGTCGAGGAGGTGCTCGAGCTGAGCGGGGAACAGTGCACCGTCACCGACGTCGGCTCGACCAAGGCCGCAGCCTGCTCGGCCGCAGGCGGGTCCGCTCGCTTCGTCGGCGGCCACCCCGTCTGCGGGTCCGAGGCGCGTGGCCCGGCAAGCGCGAGCGGAGAGCTCTTCCAGGGGGCGACGTGGTTCCTGACGCCGCTCGCCGGCACGGACGCCGAGCGCTACCGGCTCGTCCACGGCTTCGTGACCGACCTCGGCGCCACTCCGGTCGCGATCGACCCCGATACCCACGACCGGCTCGTCGCACTGACGAGCCACCTTCCGCACGCGCTCGCGAACCTGCTCGTCAACCAGGCAGGCTCGACGCGGATCGAGCGTCACGACCCACTTCTGGCAGCCGGCGGCTCGCTCCGGGACATGACCCGGGTCGCCGGCGCCAACCCACGGATCTGGGTCGACATCTTCCTCGAGAACGCGGTCGCGATTGCAGAAACGCTGGGGGAGCATCGCCGCCGCATCGAGCAGCTCGAGAACGCCCTCGCGGCAGGCGACGCCGGATTTCTCGCGCGCTGGATCGGCGAGGCGGCAGGGAACAGGCGGCGGATGCTCGAGGTGGCCTATCCCGATCCCTCGACCCTCCACCAGCTACGCGTGCACGTTCCTGACCGGCCGGGCGTGCTCGCTGCGATCACGCAGGCGCTCGGCGCGGAGCGGATCAACATCGAGGACTTCGAGCTCAAGCACGCCTCGCCCGAGCGGGGTGGCGTGCTGCATATGCTCGTCGCAGGTGCGCGCGAGGCCGAGCGCGCCGCGGCGCTGCTCGAAGAGCAGGGGTACGGCGTGGTCGTCTCGCCGGTGTTCGAAGACCGATGACGCTCGTCGAGCCGGCGAGAATGCTCACCGGTCACATCGGTGTTCCCGGGGACAAGTCGATCTCCCACCGAGCGGTGCTCCTCGGCGCGATTGGCGAGGGCGAGACGACGATCGCAGGCTTCGGCCGCTCGGCTGACACCGAGTCGACGCTCGCCGCGGTTCGCGCGCTCGGTGCGGAGGTTGCCGAGGACGAGGTCGACCTCGTCCGGGTGGAAGGGCGCGGGCTGCAAGGGCTGAACGGGTCTGGTGAGCCGATCGACTGCGGGAACTCCGGCACGACGTTACGGCTCCTCCCCGGCATCCTCGTTGGGCAGAGTGGCCGCTTCGAGCTGACGGGCGATGAGTCGCTTCGCTCGCGGCCGGTCGAGCGCATCGCCGAGCCGCTCAGGCAGATGGGTGCGTCGGTCGAGACCGCGGACGGACATGCACCGCTCGTCGTCGAGGGCGGCCGGGAGCTGAGCGGAATCCGCTACGAGCTGCCCGTGGCCAGCGCCCAGGTGAAGTCGGCGGTCCTGCTGGCGGGGCTCTATGCCTCGGGAGAGACGACCGTCGTCGAGCCGATTCCGACTCGCAACCACACGGAGATCATGCTTCGGGCCGGGGGCGTTTCGGTTCGGCGCGCGGGCCACAAGATGACCGTCGGCCGGGTGGAGCGGCTCGAGCTCGGACGCGTCGAGGTGCCTGGTGACTTCTCCTCGGCGGCGCCTTTCATCGTTGCTGCGACGTTGCTGCCGGGGTCGGAGCTGATCGTGCACGATGTGGGGCTGAATCCCACGCGCACGGGCCTCCTCGACGTCCTCGGCCGGATGGGCGCGCGGATCACCGTCCTCAACAGGCGGAGCCTCGGGGGTGAGCCCGTCGGCGACCTCGAGGTGCACGCGGCCGAGCTGACGGCGACTGCGATCGGGCCGGAGGAGGTGCCGAGGCTGATCGACGAGTTGCCTCTGGTCTCGCTCGCGGCTGCCTCCGCACACGGCGAGACAGTCATCCGCGGCGCGGGCGAGCTGCGTGTCAAGGAAACGGACCGAATCGAAAGTGTGAGAACTTCGCTACGTGCCCTTGGCGTGCACGTGACGGCGAGCGATGATGACCTCAGGGTGAGAGGGGTCCCAACCCGCCCAAAGGGTGGGGGTATGAGCTCACACGGGGATCATCGGCTTGCGATGCTCGGTGCGGTTGCGGGTCTCGTCTCGCGCGAGGGAGTGCGCATCGAGGGAGCTGAGGCCGTCGGGGTAAGCTTCCCTGGATTCCTCGACCTTCTCGAGTCGGTCACACAGCGATGATCGTTGCCATCGACGGGCCTGCCGGGGCGGGAAAGAGCACGGTCGCAAGCCAGCTCGCAGAACGCCTCGGCTTTCGCTACCTCGACACCGGGGCGATGTACCGCGCCCTCACCTGGCTCGCGATGCGGGAGGGGATCCCGCTTGCGGAGGGCGACAGGCTCGGTGAGCTTGCCCGGGAGCAGCAGGTCGACCTCGACGAGTTCGGCCGCGTGTCGATCGCGGGCACGGACGTCACTTCCGCGATCCGCCAGTCGCGAATCGACCGGCTCGTGCCCGTCGTCGCCC
Source organism: uncultured Actinomycetes bacterium (assembly GCA_963827725.1). Taxonomy (GTDB): domain Bacteria; phylum Actinomycetota; class Thermoleophilia; order Gaiellales; family Gaiellaceae; genus VAXT01. Next base: position 1,084,382 of record CAWHBM010000001.1, read on the forward strand.
GACACCCCCAGGTCCGCACCGTCATGCGCGAGCGGCAGCGCGAGCTGGCCGAGCTCGGCGACGCGGTCATCGAGGGGCGCGACATCGGCACCGTCGTCTGCCCGGAGGCGGAAGTGAAGGTGTACCTCCAGGCCGACCGGGCGGTCCGAGAGCAGCGGCGGCTCGCAGAGCGGCCCGACATCGGAGCCGATGCGCTCGCCACCGACCTACGCGCGCGTGACGACAGCGACGCGGTGCGGATGCAGCCGGCGCAGGACGCACTCGAGATCGACACGAGCGATCTCGACGTCGGGGACGTGGTCGACCGGATCGAGAAGCTCGTCCGCGAGCGCCTGCCGGCATGAACCGCACGGATGTCGTCTGGGCGATCGGGCGCGCGACGATCGGCACAGCTGTTCGCCTCGGCGCGCCCTTGCGGAGCTACGGCGTCGAGCGCGTGCCGCGGGAAGGCGGGCTCGTGATGGGCTTCAACCACTTCCACTGGCTCGACCCACCCGTCTTCGGAACGCTCTCCCCGCGAACGATCTACTACCTCGCCAAGGTCGAAGCCCATCGCGTGCCGGGTCTCGGTCAGCTGATGCGGGCCTTCGGAACGCGTTCGGTGCGCCGCGGCGAGTCGGACCGCGATGCCGTCCGAACGATGCGTGAGATCGTCCGGGAGGGACACGCGCTGGGCATGTTCGTCGAAGGAACGCGGCAGGTGAGCGGAGTGCCGGGCGAGGCCAAGCCGGGCGCCGCGATGGTCGCGCTCCAGGAGGGCGTGCCGTTTCTCCCGGCCGCGATCCACGGGACCCAGTTCTGGCGCTTTGGCAACCGCCACCCGGTCTCCATCGCGTGGGGCAAGCCGATGACCTTCGAGGGCCTGCCGACAGGCGGAAAGGGCTACCGAGAGGCCTCGGCCGCAATCCAGGAAGAGATCCACAAGCTCTGGCGCTTCCTCGTCGAGATGCACGAGCAGGGGCGCCCGGCAAACGCAACCCCGCCGTGAGCCGGGCTGACGAGCTTCTCGGCACCGTCGCTGTCGTCGGATTCCCCAACGTCGGCAAGTCCACGCTCGTCAACCGGCTGACGGGCACCCGGCAGGCGGTCGTCCACGAGACCCCCGGCGTCACGCGCGACCGCAAGGAGGTCGTCTGCGAGTGGTCCGGGCACCGCTTCCTGCTCGTGGATACGGGTGGCGTCGACATCGCCGACAGCTCTCCCCTCACCAAGCAGGTTGCCGAGCAGGCCCGGACGGCGATCGCCGAAGCCGACCTCGTCCTGTTCGTCGTCGACACCCGGGCCGGAATCACGCCAGGCGACGAGGAGCTGGCGGCGATCCTGCGGCACTCGCGCAAGCCGATCTTCCTGATCGCGAACAAGATCGACGAGCCGGGGCGCGAGGCGGAGGCCTTCGAGTTTCACCGGCTCGGCCTCGGTGACCCGATTCCCATGTCGGCAGTTCACGGCCACGGCACGGGCGATCTCCTCGACGCGATCGTTGCGCGCCTGCCCGGAAGCGGGCCGACCGAGGCGGGCGACGATGCGATCCAGGTGGCGATCCTCGGGCGGCCGAACGCGGGCAAGTCGAGCCTGCTGAACGCGCTCCTCGGCGAGGAGCGGGTGATCGTGTCCGAGCAGCCGGGGACGACACGCGACTCGATCGACACGGTGCTGAAGCGCGGCGAGCGGACGTTCGTCCTCGTCGACACAGCGGGCCTCCGGCGCAAGCAGAAACAGCGACAGGGAATCGAGTACTACTCGGAGCTTCGGGCCTTGCAGGCTGCGGAGCGGGCGGACGTTGCGCTCGTCCTCGTCGACGCGGGCGAGGGCGTCGTCGAGCACGACCTCGCGATCGCCGACATTGCGCGCAAGTCGATGTCGTCGACACTCGTCGTCCTCTCCAAGTGGGACATCGCCGAGGTCGGTATCGAAGAGGTTCGCGACCGGCTGGAGCCGCGCCTTCGCCAGCGGCCGCCGATCGTCGCGGCCTCGGCGAAGACCATGCGCGGCGTGGGGAAGGTCCTCGACCGGGTCGAGGAGCTCTACACGAAGCACACGGCGCGGATCCCCACCGGTGAGCTGAACCGCTTCCTCGGCGAGCTCCGGGAGGTCCGCGAGCCCCCGTCGCGAAACGGGAAGCGGCTGAACCTCCTCTACGGAACCCAGACCACGGTGCGACCGCCGCGCTTTCGATTCTTCGTCAACGACCCCGGCCTGATCACGCGCGATTACGGCTACTGGGTCGAGAACCAGTTGCGAGAGCGCTTCGATCTCGAGGGCGTCCCCGTGGCAATCGACTTCGTCAGGCGCTCGTGAAAGTCGTCATCGTCGGTGCCGGGGCATGGGGGACTGCGTTCGCTCGGCTGCTTGCCGACCGCGGGCACGAGGTGACGCTTGCCGCGCGCGATGCCGAGCAGGCTCGCACGATCGCGGAGACGGGGCGCAATCCCAGGTATCTCACGGACGTCGTGCTGGACGACGTCGCAGCGTCGCCGCTCGAAGAGGCGCCGTTCTCGGCTGCCGAGCTCGTCGTCGTCGCAGTTCCGAGCCAGGCGTTCGGCGAGGTCGTGGCCGGGCTTCCGGAGGACCGGCCGGTGTTGAGCCTGACCAAAGGGCTCGACCCGGTGACCGGGAACCGGCTCTCGACTCTCGTGGGAGACCGGCCGGTGGCGGTCCTATCGGGGCCGAATTTCGCCGAGGAGATCGGCCACGGCCTCCCCGCAGCGGCCGTCATCGCGAGCGAGGACACGGAGCTGGGGGAGCGGCTTCAGCGAGAGATCAACTCGCTCATCTTCCGCGTCTACGTCAACCAGGACGTCGTCGGCACCGAGGTCGCTGGGGCGGCGAAGAACGTGATCGCCCTCGCGGCCGGCGGTGTCGACGGACTGGGGCTCGGCGACAACGCGAAGAGCGGGATCGTCACCCGTGGCCTCGCGGAGATGTCACGACTCGGCGAGGCGTGCGGAGGCCGCGGCGAGACCTTTGCCGGTCTCGCGGGCATCGGAGACCTGATCGCGACCAGTTGGTCGCATCACGGCCGCAACCGGCGCGCCGGCGAGTTGATCGCGCGCGGCTCGGCGCCCGAGGATGCCGCCGCCGAGATCGGCACTGTCGAAGGGCTGACGACGGCGCCGGTGCTCCGGGAGCTCTCCCGGCGTGTGGGCGTCGAGATGCCGATCACGAACTCCGTCTGCGAGATTCTCGACGGCAAGAGCCTCGATGAGTTGATTGCCGGTCTCATGGGTAGGCGACCGACCGCCGAATAGGATGTTTGTCATGCGCGTCGCCCGCATCGGTCTGCTCGTTGTTCTCGTTCTCGCCGTCTCCGGTTGCGGCGCGAAGAACGAGGCGTCTTCGAACGGCGCTGCGGAGATCGTCTCGGCGAGCGCTCCCGCTTACGTCTCGATCGACTCCGACCTCAGCTCGGATCAGTGGCAGCAGGTCGACGAGCTCCTGGGCAAGTTCCCGGGTGCCGAGCTCCTGATCGCGGGAGCCCGCGCTTCGTTCGAGAGCGATTCGGGCCTCGACTACGACCAGGACGTCAAGCCTGCGCTCGGAGACGAGATCGACCTCGTCTGGCTGGACTACGCAAACGAGGGGATGAATGTGGTCGGCGTGACGAAGCCGGATGACGCGGAAGCGCTCCGGAGGCTGATCGAGGAGGGAAGCAAGACAGGCTCTGGCCAGCTCGTGTTCGAAGAGAGGGAGGACGGCTGGTTCGTTCTCTCGGACACGCAGCAGAAGCTCGATCGTTTCCGCAAGCAGGCCGAGTCGGAAGAGAAGCTCTCCGACGATGAGCTCTTCAAGGACGCGCTCGCGGAGCTTCCCGACGAGGCACTCGCGCTTTTCTACGCGCGCGGGAAGGGCCTCCTCGAGGCCGCTCGAACCGTCCCAGGCATGGCCATGCCCCCCTTGACGGCCGGTCAGCAGCCGGAGTTCCTCTCCGCAGCGCTGACCGCTGAAGGCACCGGCTTGCGGCTTGTCGGTGCCAGCCGTGTCGAAGACGATCCGAAGGTTCAGATCGAGTCGTTCGAGTCGAAGCTTCTCGGCGATGTGCCTGCCGACGCTGTCGCGTTCCTCACGGCGCGCGGGGGCGATGAGCTCGAGCGACAGCTCGAGCAGGACGAGACCCACCGCAAGAGTCTTCAGGAGCTCGAGCGCATGCTCGGCATCCGCCTCGAGAGCCTGCTCTCGATCGTCTCGCACGAGGTCGGCCTCTACGTCCGACCCGGTTCGCCTATTCCCGAGGTAACGCTCCTGGTCGACGCGCCCGACGAGCAGGAGGTGCTCGGCCGGGTGAACACGGCACTCGCGGCCTTGACGAAAGACGTCCCGGCACAGCCCTGTGAGGCCCCGACGGAGGAGGCGGGAGTCGCCGTCAAGTGCATCGACCTGGGCGACTTTCAACTGCGGACGGCCGCCTTTGACGACAAGGTCGTCCTCACGACCGGTCCAAGCGCCATCTCGGAGCTGCGTGGCGACGGCCCATGGCTCACCGACGACGACGATTTCAAGAGCGCCCGTGACGCAGCGGGCCTGCCAGCGGAGAGCACCGGCTTCATGTGGATCGACCTCGAGGACGGGATTCCACTGATCCTGGGCCTGGCCGACGCAACGGGCGCCTCCATCCCCGCCGAGATTCGCGCGAACATCGAGCCGCTCGGAGCGTTCCTTGCCTGGGCCGAGATCGACGACGACGGTCGCACCGCCTCGTTCACCGCGTTCCTGCAGATCGACTAGCCTTCGCCGCCGTGGCTGCGCGCGAGTTTCTCTTCACCTCGGAGTCCGTCACCGAGGGGCATCCGGACAAGATCGCCGACCAGATCTCGGACTCGGTGCTCGACGCCGTGCTCACCGACGACGTCAACGGCCGCGTCGCCTGCGAGACGCTGATCACGACCGGCCTCGTCGTCGTCGCCGGCGAGATCACGACGGAGACCTACGTCGACGTCGCACGGATCGTTCGCGATCGAGTCGCTCAGATCGGCTACACGCACTCGGAGTGGGGATTCGACGCGCACACCTGCGGTGTCGTCGTCGCAATCGACGAGCAGTCACCCGACATCGCTCAGGGCGTGGACGCCTCGTACGAGGTGCAGCACGATCCCGGCGACGACGACCCGCTCGACAAGCTCGGCGCGGGCGACCAGGGAATGATGTTCGGGTACGCGACGAGCGAGACGCCGGAGCTGATGCCGCTCCCGATCATGCTCGCGCACAAGATCTGCAAGCGGCTCGCCGAGGTGCGCAAGGCGGGCGACCTGCCCTACCTGCGCCCAGACGGCAAGGCGCAGGTGACCATCCGGTACGAGGTCGACGAGCACGACGTCCAGCGGCCGGTCGAGATCGAGCGGATCCTCGTCTCGACGCAGCACTCGGACGGGATCAGCTCGGAGGACTTGATCAAGCCGGACATCGTCGAGCGGGTCCTGCGGCCGATCCTGCCAACGGATCTCTATGACCCGAAGCGTCTGCAGGACCGCGAGTTCGTCTACGTGAACCCGACCGGCAAGTTCGTGATCGGCGGCCCGATGGGGGACACCGGCCTGACCGGGCGCAAGATCATCGTCGACACCTACGGCGGCGCCGCACGCCACGGCGGAGGCGCGTTCTCCGGCAAGGACCCGACGAAGGTCGACCGCTCGGCGGCGTATGCCGCGCGCTACGTGGCGAAGAACCTCGTCGCCGCGGAGCTCGCCGACCGGATCGAGGTGAACGTCGCGTATGCGATCGGCGTCGCGCACCCGGTCTCGATCGCCGTGCGTGCGTTCGGCACCGAAAAGATCCCGGTCCCGCGCATCGAGGAGCTCGTGGCCGAGCACTTCGACCTGCGGCCCGGCGCGATCATCCGCGACCTCGACCTGCAGCGCCCGATCTACTCAAAAACCGCTGCATATGGCCATTTCGGACGCGACGACCACGACTTCACGTGGGAGCGCACCGACAAGGCCGACGCGCTACGCGCCGCCGCAGGGCTGAACGCGCCCGCGGCTAGCCGGGCCTGACGAACAGTCCGGCGGCGGCTTTCTCGCCGATTGCCTGCTCGCGGCCGTTGACCTTTACGGTGAACTGACCCGCCGCGGGCTGCGTCTCGCGCACCTCGATCTTCGTCCCGGGCACGAGGCCCTCGTCGTAGAACCAGTGCAGCAGGTCGCCGTCATGCTCCGCGAGGCGGACGATGGTCGCGTCCCCGCCGGGCTCGAGCGCGGCGAGCGGCGCGAGCTCCTTGTTCTCCTCCTGCTCGAAGGCAGGGTCGACGGGCCAGCCGTGGGGACAACGGTCGGGGTAGCCGAGCTTCTCCTCCATCCGCTCGACCATGTCGTCCGAGAACGTCTCGCCGATGTCGTCGGCGTAGACGTGCGCCTCTGCGGCCGTGTAGCCCATGAAGTCGGTGAGGAGCCGCTCGACGATCCGGTGCTTGCGGACGACGCGCTCGGCGCGCTTTCGGCCTGACGGAGTGAGCAGCGCCTCCTTGTGCTCCCCGCGGCGCACGAGGCCCTTCCTTCTCGAGCCGCTTCAGCATCTCGCCGGCCGACGCCCGCGACACGCCGAGCATCTCGGCGACGCGCGACGCGAGCGTGGGGGAGCCGCTCGACAGCGGGCTGTACTCGCCTATCGGAAAGGCGAGGAAGTAGATCGTCTCCAGGTACTCGTCGACTGAGTGTCCCTGCGCCATCGGTTCGGAATATAGTGCCCCGCGGCCCATGTAAGGTTGCCCTTACAATCAAAGGAAGGAGGACCAGACCTCGATGTCCACGCCTCAACTGCTTGCTCTCGGTGCGCTCGCCGGCTTCACGATCTTTCTCGGCCTCCCGATCGGCCGCGTCCGGACGACCGACACGCGCCTGAAAGCTGCGCTCAGCGCAGCCGCTACCGGGATCTTGCTCTTCCTGCTCATCGAGGTCGTGGAGCACGGCGTTGGCCCCGTCGAGGAAGCGCTAGAGGGCGCCGTCGACGACGGCCGCTCGTGGCTCGAGTTTGCAGGGCTCGCCGCCCTGTTCGCGGTGGGCGCGAGCGCCGGCCTGATGAGCCTCGTTTACTACGACCGCTGGATCGGGCGGCAGCGGGGGAAGGCAATGCTCGGCCCGGGCGCCGCTTCGGCCGCCGAGTACGAGCTCTCCTGGGTCGCCCGCCTCTCGCCGGCGCGCTGGCTCGCACTGCTGATCGCCACCGGAATCGGGCTGCACAACTTCTCCGAGGGCCTCGCCATCGGCCAGTCGGCGGCGCAGGACGAGGTGGCGCTCGCGCTGCTCCTGATCATCGGCTTCGGCCTCCACAACGCGACTGAAGGCTTCGGGATCGTTGCTCCGATGACGGGGGCCGAGGAGCGGCCTTCATGGGGCTTTCTCGGGCTGCTCGGCTTGATCGGCGGCGCGCCCACTTTTCTGGGCACGCTGATCGGCCAGTCGTTCGTGAGCGAAACAGTCGAGGTTGCATTCCTGGCGCTCGCCGCCGGCTCGCTGCTGTACGTCGTCATCCAGCTGATGCATGTGAACCGTCAGCTCGGGCACACCGTGCTCGTTGCCTGGATGCTGCTGGCCGGCCTGTTCCTCGGCTTCGGTACCGAGTTCGTGATCGAGGCCGCGGGAGGCTAGCTAGGCCGAGACCGGCGGTAGCCTCCGCTGGGTGTCGCGCTATCGCCTCGGTCTACCCGCTCGTGACGACGCGCGCGCTCGCGCGCCCCTTCACGTACGAGGTGCCCGACGAGGCCGAGCGGGGGGCCGTCGTGTCGATTCGGCTCGGTGGCGCGAAGCAGCGCGGCGTCGTGGTCGACGTCGCTGACGAGCCGCCCGCTGGAATCAAGATCGCGCCGATCGAGCGCCTGGAAGAATCGCTTCCGCCCGCGCTCATCGAGCTCGCGCTGTGGGTCGCGGACTACTACGGCTCGACACCAGGGCGCGCGCTCGCGCTCGTCGCGCCCTCGAAGCGAGAGAGACGGAAGGAGCTGCCGCAGCCGGCCGAGCGCGATTCGCTGCCGGGGGAGCCGGAGCCGGAGAGCCTCACCGCGTCACAGGAGCGTGCGCTGGCCAGGCTGCGCGAGGCGTCCGCGGCCGAGGGTGGCCATTTCCTGCTCTACGGAGCGACGGGGAGCGGGAAGACCGAGGTCTACCTCCAGGCGGCAGGTGATGCGCTCGAGCGCGGGCTCGGTGTGATCGTCCTCGTGCCGGAGATCGCGCTGGCGCCGCAGACAGTCGGCCGGTTCCGGGCGCGCTTCGGCGATCGGGTCGCGATCCTCCATTCGTCGCTGACCGAGGCCGAGCGCCGCGACGAGCGCGAGCGGATCGCGTCCGGGGAGGCGCCGATCGTGGTCGGGGCGCGGTCGGCCATCTTCGCTCCGCTGCCGAGGGTCGGCCTCATCTGCGTCGACGAAGAGCACGACGCCGCGTACAAGCAGGAGTCCGATCCGCGCTACGACGCGCGAACCGTCGCGGCAAAGCGGGCCTCGATCGAGGGCGCCGTGGCGATCTACGGAAGCGCCACGCCCAGGCCGGAGAGCTGGGAGGCTCTCGAGCGCCTCGATCTGGGCGAGCGAGTCGGCGCGGAGCTTCCGCCCGTGAGGATCGTCGACCTGCGCGGCGAAGCCGGCTATCCGCTCTCGGCCCCGCTTCTGGCCGCGCTCGGCAAGGTCGCCGAGGATGGCGGCAAGGCGATCCTCCTGCTCAACCGGCGTGGACTCGCGCCCGCGCTGCACTGCCGAGCTTGCGGCGAGACGCGCCGCTGCCCCAACTGCGACGTCGCGCTCGTCCTCCATCGTGACGAGCACCTGCACTGTCACCACTGCGCGTTCGTCGAGCCCATGCCCGAGGCCTGCCCTGAGTGCGGCTCCGTCGAGCTGGCGCGGATCGGCGCTGGGACCCAGCGGCTCGAGCGCGAGCTGGAGGAACGCGTCCCGGAGCTGGAGCGCTTTCGCCTCGATGCCGACGCCGTCGCCGAGCGGGGAGCGCTCATGGAAACGCTGCGCCGCTTCGCAGCTTCCGACCGCGCGGTGCTCGTCGGAACGCAGATCGTCGCCAAGGGGCACCACTTCACGGGTGTCTCGCTCGCGGCCGTGATCGACGCCGATACGGGGCTGGGCGTCCCGGACTTCCGCGCGGAGGAGCGAACGTTTCAGCTCGTCACCCAGCTCGCGGGAAGAAGTGGGCGCGACGCGCCGGGCCGCGTGATCGTCCAGAGCTTCCAGCCCGAGTCGCGCGCGGTTGCTCTTGCGGCGCGGCACGACGTGGCGGGGTTCCTGGAAGGGGAGCTCGCCCGGCGAAAGGAGCTCGGCTACCCGCCGTTCCGGCACATCGTCCGGGTGCTCATCTCGGGACCGGACCGGGACGACGTGATGCAGGCCGGGCGGGAGCTGGGCGAAGGGCTCGCAGGTATCGCCGGAGACCTCCTCGGGCCGGCGGAGCTCTTTCGTGTTCGCGGTCGCTTCCGCGCACAGCTCGTCGTGAAGACCGAGCGCCCGCGCGAGGTGGCTTCACGCGCCGCGAACCTGCTCGGCGCGGGCGCGCCCGCGATGCGCGAGGCCAACCTGTCCGCGGTCGTCGACGTGGATCCCCAAAGCGTCTGACTAGACTCGGAATCGTGGCCGAGGAAGAACGAGTCGCAACCGACGAGCTCGACCCACAAGCCGAAGCAGCACGGCGGCTGGCGCTCGCCCAGATCCGGCAGTACCCGGACCCGGTGCTGCGCCTGCAGGCCCAGGAAGTGGAGTCCTTCGACGAGGATCTCGCGCAGCTCGTCGAGCGCATGACCCGGCTGATGCAGGACGCGCGCGGGGTCGGCTTGGCGGCGACGCAGGTGGGCATTCTCCGGCGCGTCGTCGTGTTGCAGACCGATGACGAGGACGAGCCCCGCGTGCTCGTCAACCCGACGATCGTCGATCGTTCGGAGCTAACCGAGGAAGACAGCGAGGGCTGCCTCTCGCTGCAGGGCGTGGTCGTTCCCGTTGAGCGCTCGATCACGCTCCGTGTCGAGGCGCGGGACGCGGGCGGCGAGCCCGTGGAGCTCGAGCTCGAGGGCCTCGCTGCCCGCGTCGCTCAACACGAGGTCGACCATCTCGACGGCATCCTCATCGTCGACAGGACGACGCCCGAAGGCCGCCGCGAGGCGCTTGCCGTCTTGCGGCAGGCAGCCGCGCTTTGAAAATTGCCGTCGCGGCGACGGCGCCGCTCGGAGCGGACGTGCTCGAACGGTTGAGCGGAAACCACGAGATTTCTTTCCTGATCACGCGGCCGGACCGGCCTCAGGGCCGAGGTCGCCGAGTGGGCGCGCCGCCGGCGAAGGAGGTGGCCGAGCGGTTGGGGATCGAGGTGCGCCAGCCGGAGAAGCTCGACGAGTCAACCAACCTCGGCGCCGCCGACACAGTCGTCGTCGTCGCGTACGGCGCGCTCATCCCGGCCGCCTTGCTCGATAGGGCGAACTGGCTCAACGTGCATCCGTCGAACCTCCCGCTCTGGCGCGGCGCGGCCCCGATCGAGCGAGCGATCATGGCGGGGGACGAGGAGAGCGGGGTCTCGGTGATCCGGCTCGTCGAGGAGCTCGACGCCGGACCGGTCGGCGCGTGGCACAACCTTTGGGTGGGCGGCGACACGACTGCCGGCGACGTGTACGCCGAGGTGGCGCGTCTCGCGCCTGACCTCATCGACGAGGCGCTCGCCAACGACTCGTTCGAACCGCAAGAGGGAGAGCCCACATATGCGGACAAGATCGGGCCGGCCGACCGCGAGCTCGACTGGTCGCGGCCTGCCAAGGACCTCCATGACCGGATCCGCGCGCTGTCTCCGCATATCGGCGCCCGCGGCGTGGTGGAGGGCCACAACGTGATCGTCTGGCGCTCGCGTCTCGACGGCGGAAGGCTAGAACTCATCGAGGTCCAGCCCGAGGGTGGGAGACGCATGTCGTACGACGCGTGGCTCCGCGGCTTACGCTCCTGACATGAGCTGGAGCGACTGGGTACGTGGTCTCGAAATCGAGCCGTCGCTCTACGGCGCTGACTTCTCGCGGCTCGGCGAGCAGATAGAGACCCTGCTGCGGGCGGATGCGCGGATCTTCCACTTCGACGTCGGTGACGGGCACTTCGTAGAGCCGATCACGATCGGCCCCATCGTCCTCAAGTCGATCGCGCCGATCGTGCACCGCGTCGGCGGCGTGCTCGACTGCCACCTCATGGTCGAGAATCCGGAGAGGCACTTCCGGCAGATCGCCGACGCCGGTGGCGACAGTGTCACTGTCCACTTCGAGGCCTGCGATGACCTCCCGGACGTGATCCGGCTGGCGCGCGAGCTCGAGCTCGGAGTCGGCGTCGCTTTCAACCCGGAGACCGAGCCCGAGGAAGTGGCTGCGGCGGCCGGGGGGCTCGTCGACCTGGTGCTCTGCATGAGCATCCATCCCGGGTATTCGGGGCAGCCCTTCATGCCGGAGTCCATTCCTCGAATTCGTCGCCTGCGCGAGCTGTTGCCCGAAGCCACTCACGTGCAGGTGGATGGCGGAGTCGGTCTGGACAACGCGGCCGAGGCGCGCGATGCCGGCGCGAACCTCCTCGTCGCGGCAACGAGCGTGTTCGGGCAAGAGGACATCGGCGAGGCATACCGGGGCCTCGTCCAGGCGATTTCCTGATGCTCGAGCGGGCGCTCGAGCTTGCCGAGCGCGGGCGCGGAACGACGCATCCGAACCCCGTTGTCGGAGCGGTCGTCGTGCGAGACGGCGAGGTCGTCGGTGAGGGGTGGCACGAGCAGAGAGGCGGGCCGCATGCCGAGGTGGTCGCTCTCGGGGCGGCGGGAGAAGCCGCTCGCGGCGCCACGCTCTACGTGACGCTCGAGCCGTGCTCCCACCATGGGCGCACACCGCCCTGCGTGGACGCGGTTCTCGAAGCCGGCATCGCCTGTGTCGTCGCCGGAGCGATCGATCCTCATCCGGAGCACGGAGGCGGGCTCGATCGGCTGCGGGCGGCAGGTGTCGAGGTCGAGCTGGTCGACTCCTTCGAGGCGCGGGCGCAGAACGAAGCCTGGCGGACTTGGGTGTCAGAGAAGCGGCCCTTCGTCACGTACAAGGCGGCGGTGACGCTCGACGGGCGGATGACCATGCCCGGGGAGCGCTGGGTCTCCGGCGAGGAGAGCCGTCGGCTCGTGCACGAGCTGCGGGCCGCCTCCGACGCCGTCGCGGTCGGTATGGGCACCGTCCGCGCCGACAACCCCGGGCTCGACGCGCGCGGCGTGGACGCTGCGCGCCAGCCCCGGCGCATCGCGTTCGGCCGAGGGCCGTTGCCGGAAGGCTCCGGGCTCGAACTGCTCAGCGGGTCGCTGGAGGACGAGCTCAGGCGCCTCGCGGAGCAAGGTGTGCAGTCGCTGCTGCTGGAAGGAGGCCCGACGCTCGCCGCATCGTTTTTCGGCGCCGGCCTCGTCGACAAGCTGATGCTGTTCGTCGCCCCAAAGCTCTCCGGGGACGGGCCGGGCCTCGTCTCGACGCTGCGCGTGCCCGTAACGCTTACCCGTTTGAGCGCACGCCCCGTCGGAGAAGATGTCCTCGTGTCGGCCTACGTTCACGAGCCCTGAGCCGGAAATGCGCACCGACGATCGAGTGATCAGGCTGATCTCGCAGTGGCTCGGGGGCCACCTGGGCAATGCGGAGCTCCTGCGCGGGATCGAGGAGACCGATTTGGAGGGACTCGCGCCCGGTCAGACCCAGGCGCTGGCCGAGCTGACCGAGTTCCTTGCCCGCGCCAAGCCCGGGGAGCGGGGCGATCTGGAGATGGTCGCCCGCGAAACGCTCGAAGCGCTGGCGCACGGCGAGTAATTCCGACCCTTTAGTTAGGGGTGACGCCCCGCACCCCCGATGTGAGCGTAGCCGTGAAATTCGCACGCGTGGGTGACGGAATCGCGCTGAAAGTGTGAATTTGCGGGGCGCTTGTAGCCTTTCCGTTGTGTTCACCGGCATCGTTCGCGAACGGGGGCGCGTTGCCGCCGTCGAGGGCGGCGACGACGCTCGGCACCTCCGGATCGAGGCGCCCGGCACGTCGGCGCGCCTCGGGATCGGCGACTCGGTCTCGATCGACGGCTGCTGCCTGACCGCGACCGCGGTCTCCGACGGCGGCTTCTCGGTGACGGCCGTGCCGGAGTCGCTCAGCCGTACGACGCTCGGCCGGCTCGAGCCCGGCGACGAGGTCAACCTCGAGACTGCGACCCGTGCAGGCGAGCCACTCGGCGGCCACTACGTCCAGGGCCACGTCGACGGAGTCGGCCGCGTCGCGTCTGTCGAGCCCGAGCAGGAGGGCGCCCGGATGTGGGTCGAGGCGGCGCCCGAGCTCCTCCGCTACTGCGTCGAGAAAGGCTCGATTGCAGTCGGCGGCGTGTCGCTCACGATCTCCGCGCTACGTGACGGCGCACTCGAGGTCGCCCTGGTCCCGCACACGCTCGCAGAGACCACCTTCGGCGGCCTCGAGGCAGGCGACGACGTCAATCTGGAAGTCGACGTGCTGGCCAAGTACGTCGAGAAGCTCATCCGCCCGGATACGATTTCCGGCAGATGACCCAGACGGTGCCCGAGAAAGCGACTTCCTTTGCCACGATCGAAGAGGCGATCGAGGACATTCGGCAGGGCAAGTTCGTCGTCGTCGTCGACGCGGCCGACCGCGAGAACGAGGGCGACCTGACGATCGCGGCCCAGTTCGCCACTCCCGAGGCGATCAATTTCATGGCGATGCACGCGCGCGGGCTCATCTGCCTCTGCCTCACGGAGGACCGCTGCGACGAGCTCGGGCTCCGTCAGATGGCCGAGAACAACGAAGCGCCGCTGCAGACGGCCTTCACGGTCTCGATCGAAGCCCGCGAGGGCGTCACCACCGGAATCTCAGCGCAAGACCGCGCGGTCACGATTCAGGTCGCGATCGACCCGACGAAAGGCCCGTACGACGTGATCCAGCCCGGGCATGTCTTCCCGCTGCGAGCGCGCGACGGAGGCGTGCTCGTTCGCGCCGGCCAAACGGAAGCTGCTGTCGATCTCGCCCGGCTGGCCGGCGTGAACCCGGCCGGAGTCGTCTGCGAGGTGATGAAGGAAGACGGGACGATGGCTCGCGTTCCCGATCTCGTCGAGTACTGCGATCAACACGGGATCAAGCTCGTCACCGTCGCCGACCTGATCGAGTACCGGCGCCGCACGGAGAAGCTGGTGGAGCGCACGGCGGAGGTACGGCTGCCGACCGCCCACGGCGAGTTCACGGCGGTCGCGTTCCGGGAGAAGCTGACGGGCAAGCACCACGTCGCGCTCGTCCGCGGCGATGTCGAAGGTGCCGAGAACGTGCTCGTCCGCGTGCACTCGGAGTGCCTGACGGGAGACGTCTTCCACTCGCTGCGCTGTGACTGCGGCGAGCAGCTCGAGCAGGCGCTCTCGCGCCTCGCTGCCGAGGACTGCGGCGTCCTGCTCTACATGACCCAGGAAGGGCGCGGAATCGGCCTGCTGAACAAGCTCAAGGCCTACGAGCTGCAGGAGGAGGGCCTGGACACGGTCGAGGCGAACCTCGAGCTCGGGCTCGCGGCCGACGCGCGCGAGTACGGGATCGGCAACCAGATCCTCTCCGACCTCGGGCTGACGACGATCCGGATCCTCACGAACAACCCGAAGAAGCTGACCGGAATCGAGGGCTTCGGGCTCACCGTCGTCGAGCAAGTGCCGATCGAGACCGAGCCGACCGACGAGAACCGCCGCTATCTCGAGACGAAGCGTGAGAAGCTAGGTCACCGGCTGCACCATCAGGATCTCCGCTTCGAAGCCGAGCCGGCCGACGAATGAGCGATCGCATCGACGAAATCGAGACTCGCCTCGGCGAGATCGGGCGCCAGGAGGCGCCGCCCGAAGCTCCCGTAACGCCTGAACCTGAACCGGCAGTCGACGGCGAGGCTCCCGCTCTGAGGCCCCCCGAGCCTCCGCCGGAGGCTGCCGCCGAGCACGCCGAGGGCGAGCTTCGCATCCCGGACGGCTATGGCGTTCTCGCGGGAGGCCCCGACGGGCGCAGAGCGGTCGGGATCGTCGTCAGCCGCTACAACGGTGACATCACGAATCGCCTGCTCGAGCGCGCCCTCGCCGAGCTCGAGGAGGTCGGCGTGCCGCGCGAAGCGATCCTGGTGATGCCGGTTCCCGGCGCCTTCGAGCTTCCACTGGCGACGATGGCTCTTGCAAAGACCCGCCGCTATGCGTGCATCGTCGCGCTCGGCTGCGTGATCCGCGGCGAGACGCCGCACTTCGACGTGATCGTCGGGGAGGCCGCGAGCGGCCTGCAGCTCGCGGCGATCGAGACGGGAGTGCCGGTCGCGTTCGGAGTCCTCACGGTCGAGAACCGCGAGCAGGCCGAGGAACGGATCGACCGTGCCGCCGACGCCGTGCGAAGCGCCCTCGAGATGGCCGACGTCTTTTCTCAGCTTCGGGCCCAAGCGGCCGGACCCCTGCGCTAGCTAGACTGCCGCCCCTATGGCCAAGATCTGCGCCGTCTGCGGGAAGAAGCCGTCCTTCGGGAACAACCGGAGCCACTCGATGGTGGCGACGAAGCGACGCTTCGATCCGAACCTCCAGCGCGTCCGCGTGCTGCTCGACGGCCGCGCGCAGCGCGCTTACGTCTGCACCCGGTGCTTGAAGGCCGGGAAAGTCGAAAAAGCACTCTGAATCGCCTAAGGCGTCGCTTGCGATGCCGACCATGGAGGACGTACGCGCTTTGCGCGTGCGTCCGTCTTGTATAAGGGGCTGGTGAGCGAGCGCGACTCGGTCCTCGAGCTCGTCCGTGCGGCTGAGACTGCGCTCGATCGCAACCGCGCCCGCCTGGACGACCTCAACGTCTTCCCGGTCCCCGACGGAGACACGGGGACGAACATGCTCCTGACCGTTCGGGCCGTCACCGAGACCTTGCAACAGTCTGTTGCAAAGTCCGATCGGGGCGGTCTGGCCGAGGAGGTGGCTCACGCGGCGCTGCTCGGTGCTCGCGGGAACTCCGGCGTGATCCTGTCGCAGATCGTGCGAGGAGCGTCCGAGGCGCTGGCCGACGCCGAGCAGATCGACGCCGCAACGGTTGCGAAGGCCCTCCGTCGGGCATCTGACGAGGCCTACGCCGCGGTGCAGAAGCCCGTCGAGGGCACGATCCTGACCGTGATTCGTGCGCTCGCAGACCAGGCGGAAGTCCATACGGACATGGAGCTCCCTGCCCTCTTTGCGGAGCTCGTTCGGCGCGGCGACGAGGCCGTCGAGCAGACACGCGACCAACTCGAGGTCCTGCGCCAGGCCGGGGTCGTCGACTCCGGGGCGGCGGGGCTCGTCGAGATCGTGCGCGGGATCGCAGCCCACCTCGCCGGCGAGCCGCTGCCGGAAGTGGTCGAGATCGAGCGAATCGCCGCGAACGCCGTCCACCAGGAGGCATCCCGTTACCGCTACTGCGCAGTCTTCGTCGTCGAGGGCGAGGACCTGGACGCGTCTGCGCTCGAGCGAGAGCTGGAGCCGCTCGGGAGACTCGCTCCTCGTCGTCGGCGATGCACAGGCGCTGAAAGCTCACGTGCACACCGACGACCCGGGCGCCGCGCTGCGGGCCGGGACCGCGCTCGGAGTGATCGAGCGCGTCGAGATCGGGAACATGCACGTCCAGTCCGCCCAACGCGAGGGACGGCTCGCGACCCAAGCCGGCGCGGACGAAGAGCGGAAGACCGCCGTCGTGGCCGTCGTCGCGGGTGATGGCAACCGGCGCCTGTTCGAGAGCATGGGCGCCACAGGGATCGTCGACGGCGGCGAGACGATGAACCCGTCTACCGAAGATCTCGTCGAGGCGATCGAGAGGACACGGGCGGGCGAAGCGGTTGTGCTGGCGAACAACGACAACGTCGTCCTCGCCGCACGACAGGCGGCCCGCCTGGCCGGGATCCCAGTTCACGTCGTTCCTTCGAGCTCGATGCAGGCAGGGCTCGCCGCCATGCTCGCGTACGACCCGTCGGCCGATGCCGAGACGAATGCGGCTGCGATGGAAGACGCAGCGGCCGCCGTCGCGACCGGAGCTGTCACGGTCGCCTCCCGGGCCGTCTCGGTCGACGGGATGCAGGTCGAGCGCGGCGCGTATCTCGGCCTCGCCGACGGCGAGCCAATAGCCGGAGGGACGAGCTTCGACACGGTCGCGGACTCCGTCGTCGAGCGCCTGCTCGGCGAGCCTCGCGATGTCCTGACGTTCATCACCGGCAAAGAGGAGCCGGAGCTGGGGCCGCTCCTCGCTCGGGTCGCCGAGCGTCACCCGGAGGTCGAGCTCGAGGTTCATCCCGGCGGCCAGCCTCACTACCCGCTGCTGATCGCGGCCGAGTAGACGGTTAGGTGTCCGAGCCTGTCCGCGTCGCGCTGGTCGAGGACAACGAGGTCTTTCGCGAGGCGCTCGAGCTGCTCCTCGGCCTTCGTTCGGACATCGTCGTCGTCGCGTCCGTCGAGGACGGCACGAAGGTCGTCGAGCTGTGCCACGAGTTCTCACCCGACGTCGTCGTGATGGACTATCGGCTGCCTGCGCTGGACGGTGTCCAGGCGACGAGTGTGCTTCGCGAGGCGTGTCCAGAGGTTGCCGTCATCTGCCTCACAGCCTCGGCGAACCTGCGGGAGATCGACGCGCTCTTCGCAGCCGGCGCGGTTGCGTGCCTGTCGAAGGAAGAGCCCCTAGACGAGATCGTCGCGGCCATCCAGCGAGCCGCCGGACGTACCGGGTAATGCAGCTCACTGCCGAGAACACCGCGATCGTGCTCGACTCGACGGCCGACTTCCCCGAGGCTCCGTCGCGCTTCCCGAACTGGCGCATCGTCCCGCTGTACGTCCGATTCGGTGCCGAGAGCTACCGCGACTACGTGGACATCGCCCCGGCCGAGTTCTACACACGGCTGCGGTCTGCCGAGGAGCTACCGACCACCTCGCAGCCGACCCCGGCGGACTTCCTCGTGGCCTACGAGGAGCTCGCCGGCTACGAGCGCGTCCTCTCGCTTCACCTCTCCGCGAAGCTGTCGGGAACCTTCGCCAGCGCGAACAGTGCCGCCGCGGACGTGGGCAAGGGCGTCCGGGTGATCGACACCGGCACGGCTTCGGCGGGGATCTCGATGCTTGCGCTGGCGATCCAGCGGCGGCTCGAGCGAGGGACGACCGACGGGGAGGTGGACGAGCTCGTCGCCCGGTTCAAGCGCGAGTCAGGGCTCATCTTCACGCTCGACACGCTCGAGTACCTGGCGAAAGGCGGGCGGATCGGCCGCGCTGCCGGCTGGGCAGGACAGCTCCTGCACATCAAGCCGATCCTCACGATCGCCGAGGGGGAGGTGCTCCCGCTCAAGCGTGTGCGCGGGAACCGCAAGGCGATCCAGGAGTTCGTGAGCGCGTTCGAAGCCGGAACTCGCGACGAGCCCGGCCTCCGCGTCGGGATTGCCCACGCGGATGCGCCCGAGCGAATGGAGGCGGTGAGGAAGCTGGTTTGCGACGTACGGCCCAAGGTGGAGATCGAGCTGACGACGATGCTCGGCCCGGTCGTCGGCACCCACGCAGGCCCGGGGACCGTCGGGCTCTTCTGGCTACACGACGAGGTCGTTTGACCGGGTGGCGAGCTCGTAGTCGCGGTCGGTGACCGCGTCCGCGACGTGCGTCCACCAGCGAAGCGTCACCTTGTTCCAGCGGATCTCGACGTCCGGATGGTGGTCCTCCGACTCGGCGAGCTCGCCGACACGGTTCACGAAGGCGAGCGCCTCGGCGAAGTCCGTGAATGAAAACTCGCGCTCCAGGGCACCGTTCACGAGCGTGTAACCAGCGGGTAGCCGCACCGTGGCTAGTATCGCCCGCGTTGCAATCCAAATGGCTCGCTTTTAACGAAAGCCCAGTAGGAACCACCAAAGGAGGACGATGTTCCGCATTGCACTTCTCATCACCGGCCTCGTGGCAGCGATGGCTGTGACCGCTTCCTCGGTCAGCGCCGGCCCGACCGCAACGAGGCTGACCGGGGTCACCGGTCCCGGCTTCACGATCACGCTCAAGAAGGGCGGAGTGAAGGCCAGGACGCTGAAGGCGGGGCGGTACACGATCACCGTCACCGACAAGTCGAAGGAGCACAACTTCCGGCTGAAGGGCCCGGGCATGAACAGGCAGATCACGGGCCTTGCCTTCAAGGGCTCGAAGACGGTCACCGTGACGCTGAAGAAGGGGAAGACGTACACCTACGTGTGCGACCCACATGTCGGTCAGGGCATGAAGGGCAGTTTCCGAGTCACCTAGTTTTTCGATCCAGGGCGCCCGCAATCCGCCGTCGGGCGGGCGGGCGCCCAGCGCCAATACCTGGTCGGGCGCCTCCTTTCCTCCAGCAGTCCCCAACCGAATGGATGCGAGCGCGTCATAGCTCGGTAGGACCACAAAGGAGGACGATGTCCCGCATTCCACTTCTCATCGTCGGTCTCGTCGCAGCCGTCGCCTTTGCTGCACCCTCGGCCGGCGTCAGCACGGCTCCGACGAAGCTGACCGGTGTCGTCGGCCCCGGCTACACGATCACGCTCAAGAAGCGCGGCGTGAAGGTCAGGACGCTGAAGGCCGGCAGGTACACGATCACCGTGACCGACAAGTCCGCGGAGCACAACTTCCGGCTCAGGGGCCGGGGCGTGAACAAGCAGATCACGGGCATCCTCCAGAAGGGCACGAAGAGTTTCACCGTGACCTTCCGGAAGGGCCGCACGTACGCGTACGTGTGCGACCCACATGACACTCAGATGAAGGGCAGCTTCCGGGTCACCTAGGAGGGTTCGATCCAGGGCGCTCGCAGCCCGCCTCCGGGCGGGCGGGCGCCCAGTCCGAACACCGGATCGGGCTTCTCCTTCTCCTCCAGGAGGCTCTGCACGTACTCGGCCAGCGCGGGCCCGTGCTTGAAGCCGTGGCCCGAGCCGCCGCCGAGGAGCCACACCCGCTCGTGCTCCGGATGAGGCGCGACGAGGAAGTTCGTGTCTGAGGTGAGCGAGTAGGGGCACGAGCGGGTGCCGACGAGCGGCGCTCCGGCGAGCGCCGGGAAGCGGATGGCCAGGTAGTCGCGGGCCTCGCGTTCCTTCTCGTCCGACGGCACACGATCCTCGCTATCCGGGTCGAAGTCCGGCCCTTCGCTGTCGGGGCTCGCCTTGAAGCCGCGGCCGTCGAGCTCGCCGACGCCGTAGATGCCGCCGTCGAAGTCCACCCACGCAGGGACTTCAGGCGACTGCCATCCCGCGGGGGAGCCGAAGAAGTAGACGTCCTGGCGCGTCACGCGCAGGTCGACGACGCCGGGGAAGAGCCCCGCGAGCCAGGCGCCGCCCGCCCAGACGATTCGGTCGGCCTCGAGCCGCTCCGCGCCGACCGAGACCGTATCCCCCTCTGGGACGGCGGTTCCCGCGACGAAACGGGCGCCCCTCGCCACGGCCTGCTCGGAGATGACCCTGGTCGCATCGCGAGCACGAAGAACCCCGGCCTCGGGCTCGTAGAGGATCGAAGTGAGTCCCTGGCCGTCGAAGCTCGGGAAGAGCCGAGCCCCCTCGTCGGGCGACAGGCGCTCGACCGGAACGCCCTCCTCTCGTAGGACACGTTCGCTCTCAGCGCCCCAGCCGTTCCGGCTGCTGAAGAACCAGGCGACGCCGCTTGGGACGAACAACTCGGCCCCGGAATCCCGCTCGAGCTCGCGCCAGAGCTCGAGCGCGCGGCGGGCGGAGCGCGTGTACCAGGCACCCGAGCCGTGGGCGGAGCGAATCAGCCGCGACTCGCCCCCAGACGCGGCGCGGACATGGCCGGGCGGGTACTGCTCGACAAGAGTGACCTCCCAGCCGCTCGAGACGAGCCGAAGGGCAAGCGAGCCGCCGAAGACGCCGGCCCCGACGACGATCGCGCTAGGCATCGAGGGGCTCCTCGACAGCCCGCCCGTCTTCCAAGCGCCACGCCGCGAGCTCCCGCGTGTCCGTCCGCAGGATCAGCCACGGGCGTGCAGCCCAGAGGCCGGCTCGCTCGAGATCTGCCCGAGAGGGCCTCGGTGGAGACGAAGGATGGGAGTGGAAGACGGCGAGCTCGTAACCCTCGTCTTCCAGAAACCAGACCTCGGGCTCGACCTCGATCCTGAACCGATAGGGCGAGGCCTCCGCGTTTCGCCCGCGCTCGTATCCGACCGCGCGGCCCTCGCGCAGCAGGACGAGACCACAGGCCTCGTTCGGGGCCTCCTCGGCCGCGTGGCGCTCCAGTTCGCGCCTGAGCTCAGCCGGAACGATCACAGAACTCGACGTAGTCGACGTACTCGGTGATCGTCGGAGCATCGCCGCAGACCGGGCACTTCGGGTCGCGTCGCACGGCGACCTCGTCGAAGCTGGCGGCGAGCGCGTCGTAGAGAAGAAGGCGGCCGATCAGCGGCTCACCGATCCCGAGCACGAGCTTGAGCGTCTCGGCGCCCTGGATCGAGCCGATCACGCCCGGCAGCACACCGAGGACGCCGCCCTCGGCGCAGCTCGGCGCGAGCTCGGGCGGAGGCGGCTCCGGGAAGAGGCACCGATAGCAGGGCCCGGTTCCAGGCTTGAAAACGGTCACCTGCCCCTCGAAGCGGAAGATCGAGCCGTGGACGACGGGCACGCCGTGCCAGACCGACGCGTCGTTCAGCAAGTACCGGGTTGGAAAGTTGTCGGCGCCGTCGACGACGACGTCCCAGCCCTCTTCGAGGATGCCGTCGACGTTGTCGGGCGTGAGCCGCTCTCCGTACGGGCTGACCTCGACGTCCGGGTTTAGGCCCCGCAGGCGCCGGGAGGCAGACTCGACCTTCGGCTCCCCGAGCGCCGCGGTCGAATGGAGCACCTGGCGCTGGAGGTTCGATTCGTCCACGACGTCGTCGTCAACGATTCCGAGTCGCCCGATCCCCGCCGCTGCCAGGTAGAGCGCGGCCGGCGAGCCCAGTCCTCCTGCACCGACGAGAAGCACCTGCGCGTCGAGCAGGCGTCTTTGACCTTGCACGCCGATCTCGGGGATCAGGACGTGGCGGCTGTAGCGCACCTGCTGGCTCTCGTCGAGCCCGTCGGGAAGCTCCATTGGCAGGCCGGCCTTGCCCCACGCGTCGATGCCGCCCGCGAGCGAGACGACGGCGTCGTAGCCCTGTTCGCTGAAAGCCTTGGCAGCCCGGAGCGAGCGGTTGCCATGTGCGCAGTAGAGGACGATCGAGCGCTCTCGGTAAGGCCCGAGCTTCTCGCCGAGGTCCCCCATTGGGATGTGCACCGAGTCGGCGATCCGACCCTGCTCCAGCTCCCAGGCCTCGCGGATGTCGATCAGAACGGGCCCGTCCTCGGTCCCGAGGAGCTCGTGCGCCTGCGCGGCGTCGATCTCCAGGACAACCTCGCGGTCACTCGCCATGCTCCAAGGATAATCGGGGCTAGTGTCCCGTCCGGTAATGCCGCCGAGCTCCTGGGTCGCGAGCACCAAGCCAGAGGCCGCACTCGTCCGCGGCCAAGGCTCGCAGCCTTGGCAAGGACGAGGGTGGGCTCTGGCGCCGCGTGATCGCGGGCCAGGGGCCGGCATGCATTGCCGGATGGGGCACTCATGAGCCCTCGTGCCCGCGTGATCGTCTTCGCCGCAATCGCTGTGGCACTTGCCGTCGGAGGCACGGTTGCGCTGGCCGTGGTCACCGCGAGTCACAAAGGGAGCGGGGAGCTGGTGGAGCAGCCCCTCACCGGAAAGCCGCCGCTCGTTCTCGACCTCGGTGTGCGCGTCGATTCGGAGGCACGCGCGCTCCGGCGGGCCGAGCGCCTCTACTCGCAGACGCGACATGAAGCCGCCGGCCGGATCTTCGCGCGCTACGACTCGCCGGCGGCGCAGATCGGCGCCGCGTTCGCCTCCTGGCCGGGAACGAGCCTGGCGAAGCTCGAGCGCATGGCCCTCGAGCGCCGGCGCGATTCGCTCGTGCTCCTCCACCTTGGCTTCGCCAATCTCTGGGCGGGTCGCCGAGAGGAGGCGACCACGGCTTTTCAGGAGGCTGCCCAGGCCCAGCCCGATTCCCCTTCGGCGCAGCGGGCAGACACCGCCCTGCATCCGAACTTCCCGCCGGGCCAGCCGTTCTTCGTTCCGAGCTTCTCTCCCCCGGCGTCATTGCGCGCCCTCTCTTCGCCCGACCAGCTTGCGGCGCTCGCACGGGATGCACGACGACCCGACGCCCGCGCGAAGCTCCTCTACGGGCTCGCGCTGCAGCGGCTCGGCCACCGGGTCTCGGCGAAACGAGAGTACGACGCGGCCGCGAAGCTCGCGCCGAAGGACCCGGAGCCGCTCGTTGCAGCCGCGGTCTCACGCTTCGACAAGAGTAGGCCGGCGGAGGCCTTCTCCCGCCTCGGGCCGCTCACGAAACGCTTCCCGAAGGCGGCGACCGTCCGCTTTCATCTCGGACTGCTTCTCCTCTGGCTGGCCCAATCGCAGCCCGGCTCGGTCGAGGAGGGAAAGCGCCAGCTTCGCCTTGCCAGGGCACAGGAGCCAGGCTCTTCCCTCGCGCGGGAAGCAGACAAGCTCCTGACCGGTCTAGAGGACGTACAGACCGGATAGGACTTATGGACCGCAAGATGGGTCTTGCGGCCTATAGACGGATACTGACCATGTTTGGAAGACTGCCGCAGCCAGACGAACCGCCACACGTTGACGAATTCGCTGCGCGCCACTACGGTGGGAACCGGGAGGGGGATCCGATTGAGTGAAGGGGAGCAAGTCGTAGTGCGTGCTGGGACGCAGGGGACCGTCCTCGAGGCAGAGGAAGCATGGGATCTTTTGCAGGCAGGCCGTCAGGCGGGGAAGCTCACGGCCGAAGAGATCACGATCACGCTGGACGAGCTGTCATTCGACACGGCGCAGATCGACGAGTTCTACTCGATGCTCGAGGAGTTGCACATCGAGGTCGTCCCGACCGCGGAAGAGGTTGAGGAGGAGCCGCTCGACCTCGACGCGCCCGACGTGTCGACCGATGCGCTCCAGCTGTTCCTGAAGGACATCGGCAAGGTCGACCTTTTGACCGCGCCGCAGGAGATCGAGCTGGCGAAGCGCATCGAGCGCGGGGACCATCTTGCGAAGCAGGAGATGGTCGAGGCGAATCTTCGTCTCGTCGTCTCGATTGCAAAGCGGTACCGCAACCAGGGGCTGCCGTTTCTGGATCTGATCCAGGAAGGGACGATCGGCCTCGTGCGCGCTGCCGAGAAGTTCGACTACCGCAAGGGGTTCAAGTTCTCGACGTACGCGACGTGGTGGATTCGCCAGGCAGTCGCACGTGCTCTCGCCGACAAGTCGCGGACGATTCGCATGCCCGTGCACGTCGTCGAGAAGCTGAACAAGATCGTGCGCTCGGAGCGAAAGCTGCGCGGCGAGCTCGGCCGGGAGCCGACCGCCATCGAGATCGGGCGCGACCTCGACCTGAGCGGCGACGAGGTCGAGCAGATCCGGCGCAGCTCGCAGATGCCGGTGTCGCTCGAGAAGCCCGTCGGGGATGACGAAGAGTCCGAGTTCGGGCACTTCCTCACCGACGAGCTGGCGCCGCTTCCCGAGGAATCGGCCGACCAGGCGCTTCGCCGGGACACGCTCAAGCAGATTCTTTGCTCGCTCTCGCCACGGGAGCAGCGGATCCTCGAGCTTCGCTACGGGCTCGACGGGGAGCAGCCACGAACCCTCGACGAGGTCGGACGCGCCTTCAACGTTACGCGGGAGCGGATCCGCCAGATCGAGAATCAGTGCTTGAAGAAGCTTCGCGCGCTGGCCGACTGCCAGAAGCTCCGCGAAGTCGCGTAAGACCTAGACTCCGCCGCCATGGCGGAGCCGCCCGCAGACTGGATGGAGGAGCTCTTCGAGCTCCTCCGCATCCCTAGTGTCAGTGCCGATCGTGCTCACGCGGAGGATGTCGAGCGGGCCGCCGAGTGGGTGAGGGACTTCATCGTCGCGGCCGGCGGAGAGGCCGAGCTTCAGAAGACCGTGAACCACCCGCTCGTGATCGGCGAGCTCCGGGCATCGGAGAATCCCGACGCCGCGCCGACCGTCATCGCCTACGGGCATTTCGACGTCCAGCCGCCGGATCCGCTCGAAGGATGGGAAAGCCCGCCGTTCGAGCCCACGATCCGTGACGGCTGGCTCTATGCGCGCGGCGTCGCCGACGACAAGGGGCAGCTCTACCTCTTGCTCAAGGCCGCGGCGCTCCTCGCAGCCGAGGGTGCCCTCCCGGTGAACGTGAGGTTCACGTGTGACGGCGAGGAGGAGAGCGGCGGCCACTCGATCGTCCACTTCCTGGAGTCCGACGAGCGAGGGGGAGACGCTTGCGTGATCTTCGATGGGCACATGCTCAAGCCCGGCGTTCCGATCTTCGAGATCGCGACGCGCGGAATCGCGTTCTTCCACGTGCGAGTGCGAACCGGCGAGCGCGATCTGCACTCCGGGATCTTCGGCGGGGCGGCGCTCAACGCGACACACGCGCTGATGCAGGTCCTCGGCGCCGTCTTGCCACGTGACGGGCTCGTTCCAGAGCCCCTTCGCGCCGGAATGATCAGGCCGAGCGACGAGGAGATCGCAAGCTGGGACGAGCTCGACCCGGGCGCCGAGGTCCTCGCAGCACAGGGCGCGCGGCCGGCCGACTCGGGCGCATCAGAGGAGCTCTACCTGCGAACCTGGGTCGAGCCTGCGGTCGACGTGCACGGGCTCTCGGGCGGCTCTCCGGGCTTGCAGAAGACCGTCCTCCCGGTCGTCGCGGAGGCAAACGTCTCCATCCGCCTCGTCCCGGGTCAGGACGACAAGGCGATCGCGGCCGAGATGGAGCGGTTGATGCGCGAAGCCGCTCCCGAAGGTGCGGATGTCGAGATCGAGCTCCTGGCGAGCGCTCCCGCGGCGCTCGTGCCGCCCGAGGACCCGGCGATCCGCCTCGGGCAGGACGCCTTCGAGCGGGTGATCGGCGCGCGTCCGCTACTGCTGCGGGTCGGCGGGTCGCTGCCGGTGATGTCGGCGTTGGAGGAGAAGGGCGTCCCGACGATCCTCACCGGCTTCGACCTTCCCGAGGGCAACATCCACTCGCCGAACGAGCGCTTCCGCGTCGAGCACATCGCGCTTGGCGTGGAGGCCGCGAAAGAGCTCTACAAATCGCTCGCCAAGCTGCGATAGTCCGCCGTTCACCTAAGCGAAGGGGGTCCAGATGACGCGCGTTCTACATTGCGCCGACGCAGGCTTCGAGTGTGACGAGACGCTGGAGGGCGAGACCGACGACGAGGTGATGTCGAAGGCGGCCGAGCACGCTCGAGAAGTGCACGGGGTGACCGAGATCGACGAGGAGACCGGCCAAAAGTTCCGCTCGCTGATCCACGAAGCCCACTAACGCCGAAGCCTTACCAGGGACTGTCCCTGTAACAGGTCCGTAACAGGGACTGTCCCTATTAAGGGCCGTTGGCTAGCTCCACGGGGGCGGGTTATGTACCCAGCGGCCGCCGAGCATGGTCGCTACGACCTGAATGTCCCGTAGTTCTTCGGCCGGGATGGCGAGAGGGTCTCGATCGAGCACCACCAGATCGGCGAGGTAGCCGGGGACGAGCTTGCCGCGGCGCCGCTCTTCGCCTGCGAGCCAGGCGGGCGCGAGGATCGTCGCCTCGAGCGCCTGCTCGGCGGTGACCGCCTGCTCGGGGTGCCACGGCTCGCGCTCGTCGAGCGTGCGCAGAACACCGGCGCAGATGCCGGCCAGGGGATCCAGCTCCTCGATCGGCGCGTCGGAGCCGTTTGCGAGCACCGCTCCGGAATCGACGAGTGAGCGATAGGCGTAAGCGCCGTCGGTCTTGCCGGCCCAGAACCGCTCCGCGAGGTCGCGATCCGACGGTGCATGGCTGAACTGGACGGATGCGGCGACGCCGAGCTCCGCAAACCGGGGGATCTCTTCCTCGGCCAGGAGCTGCGCGTGCTCGATCCGCTGCCGCAGCCCCAGCGGCGCCCATTCGTCGCGGGTCTCTTCGAACG
This sequence comes from uncultured Actinomycetes bacterium, assembly GCA_963827725.1. GTDB lineage: Bacteria > Actinomycetota > Thermoleophilia > Gaiellales > Gaiellaceae > VAXT01. The sequence continues at coordinate 1,111,313 of CAWHBM010000001.1, forward strand.
CGTCGAGCGCTTCGCGGTTGGCGAGGTCGCCGATTGCGTGAACGGCGACCGGCCAGCCGGCGCGCGCCGCAGAGCGGACGATCTCGGCAAGCTCCTCCCGCCCCGTGATCTTGACGCCCGACCCGTCCAGCAGCCGTGCCGTCTCGGAGCCGAGCGTCCCGTCCATGAACACCTTCAGGTAGCCGATGCGCAGGAGATCGTCGCCGATCCCGGCGCGGAACCCGAGCTCCTCGAGGCGACCGATGTGGTCATACGGCAGCGACTGCCAGACGCGGAGGGTGAGAGCCTCTTCGCCGGCGAGGCGCTGCCAGAAACGCGGTGCGCCAAGCCACCCGTCCTTGTCGTGGACGGCCGTCACGCCGCGCGCGGCGACGATCTTCAGCCCTTCGCGCATGGCGTCGACGAACTCGTCGTCCGGCGCGCTGAGGTAGCGATCGCGGAAGTACCAGGCCGACTCCTCCCTGAGGACTCCCGTCGGCTCGCCTTGCTCGTCGCGCTCAACGACCCCGCCTTCCACCTCGAGGTCGCCGTCGGCTGCGGCAAGCGCGGCCGAGCTCAGCCAGAGCGAGTGGTAGTCGCGAGCCATGAGGGCGACGGGAAGATCGCCGGTGAGCTCGTCGAGCGCTTGCCGAGTCGGCTCGATCGCGGGCGACCAGTCGCCGCTTCGCCAGCCACGACCACGCAGCCAGTGTCCGGGCGGAAGCGTTTCGGCCGCCTCGCGCACTCGCGCGAGAGCCTCGTCGAGTGAGCTCGTCCCCTCGAGCCGCACTTCACGCTGCGCGAGCGCCCAAGTCGGAAAGTGGACGTGCGCGTCGCTGAGCCCCGGCAGGACGCAACGGCCACCGAGGTCGACGCGGTCGGGAGAAGGGAGCGCGGTCTCATGCGTTCCGACCCCGCCCGCTATTCGATCGCCTGCGATCGCAAGCGCGAGCGCGACCGGCATCGCGGGCTCCATCGTTCGGATGACTCCCTTTTCGAGGATCACCCGGCAGAATCTAGTTTGTGATCGACCACGTAACCATCCGCGTCACCAACTTCGAGGCCTCGAAGGCCTTCTACAACTGCGTTCTCGCGCCTCTTGGCCTCGAGCCCTACGAGGATGAGGCGATGCCGGGTGCCGAGTGGGGCGACTTCTCGATTGCCGCAGACGACCAGCCCGTCGCACAGAACGTCCACATCGCGTTCCCGGCAAGCAGCAGAGAAGAGGTCGATGCCTTTCACCGTGCGGCCATGGACGCGGGGTATCGCGACAACGGCCCACCCGGAGAGCGGCCGATCTACCACAAGGGCTACTACGGGGCGTTCGTCCTCGACCCCGACGGCAACAACGTGGAAGCCGTCTTCCACGACCGATGATCGAGGTAACCACTGAGGAGTACGCCGAGCTCGTATCGCGCCTCACCGCGTTGCGGCTGCTTGCGGAGGAGCTGAGCATGGCCTTCGACGACCCAAAGGCCGGGCAAGGCGCGCTCGACGTACTGGCGTCGATCGACCGCATGCTCGCGATTCTCCGAGCGGCCGCGGTCGAGTAGGAGGGTTCGGCGAGACATGGCTGAGCCGCCGGGCCGCGCTGCTCGCCCCGAGAGCGGCGTCCTCAGTCGCACCCAGGCTGACTAGCCTGGGCACTCCCTGCGTCCTTGTCTCGGAACGACCATCGCACCCCGGCGACGAGCAATGTCCCGCCGAACCCTCCTAGAATCCCGTTGTGCCGTACGACCCACTGAGCGACGAGCAGCGCGAGATTCGCGACCTCGTCCGGACGCTCGCCAGAGAGCGAGTTGCCCCGCGCGCGGCCGAGATCGACAAGAAGGGCGAGTTCCCCTGGGACATGGTCGAGCTCTTCAGAGAGCACGAGCTCCTCGGTCTTCCCTACGACGAGGAGTACGGCGGCACCGGGACGGGCGCGCTCATGGTGCTCGTTGCGATCGAGGAGCTGTCGAAGGTCTGCGCCACGACCGGGCTCATCCTCGCCGTCCAGGAGCTGGGTTCCCTCAGCATCAAGCTCGCCGGCACCGACGAGCAGAAGCAGCGATTCTTGCCCCGGCTCGCGAGCGGCGAGTGGCTGGCCGCCTATGCGCTGACGGAGCCGGGCTCGGGCTCGGACTCGGCGGCGATGCGCACCGAGGCGAGGCTCGACGGTGACGAGTACGTCATCAACGGGTCGAAGCGCTTCATCACGAATGCGGGCGTCGCCCACCTGTACACGGTCTTCGCCAAGACGGACCCCGAAGCGGGGCACTCGGGCATCTCGGCGTTTGCGGTCGAGGCCGACTCGCCCGGCTTCGAGGTCGGGCGGATCGAGCCGAAGATGGGGATCAAGGGCTCGACGACGGGCGAGATCTTCTTCAACGACCTCCGGATCCCGGCCGACAACTTGATCGGCGAAGAGGGCGAGGGGTTCAAGGTCGCGATGCGGATTCTCGACCGCTCCCGTCCTGGAATCGCGGCGCAGGGCCTCGGGCTCGCCCAGGGCGCGACGGATTACGCGCTCGAGTACGCCAAGAGCCGCGAGACGATGGGCAAGCCGATCGCGCAGCACCAGCTGATCGCGGCTTCGCTCGCGGACATGGAGACGAAGTGCGAGGCGGCGCGCGGCCTGCTTTACAAGATCGGGATGATGATCGACGAGGGCGCGCCCGAGGACGAGCTGACGAAGGTCTCGGCGATGGCGAAGCTCTACTGCACGGATGTGGCGATGGAGGTCACGACCGACGCGGTGCAGATCCTCGGCGGCTACGGCTACATGCAGGAGTACCCGGTCGAGCGGATGATGCGCGACGCGAAGATCACGCAGATCTACGAGGGGACGAACCAGATCCAGCGGCTGGTCATCGCTCGCGAAATGCTGAAGGAGAACCGGGCCTTCCTGTTGGCTGGGGTTGGCTAGTCCCGAGGACCTCCGCGTCGGGCGCAGGCGCGTGCGTCTGACCAGCCCGGACAAGGTGCTCTTTCCGGGCGACCGAGTTACGAAGGCCGATCTGGCGGAGTACTACGCCGAGGTGGGGCCGGCCATCGTCCCGCACTTGAAGAACCGCCCGTTCACGCTCAAGCGCTACCCGTACGGGATCCGCGGCCAGGCCTACTTCCACAAGCAGGCGCCGAAGGGCAAGCCGGACTGGCTTCCGACACGGCAATTCCGGACCTGGCCGCGCGAAAGCAAAGGCGAGTCGCGGCTCGTCGACTTCACGCTCGTGAACGAGCCCGCAGCGCTCGTCTGGATGGTGCAGATGAACTGCATCGACATGAACGCGTGGTACTCGCGCGTCGACAAGCCCGACCGGCCGGACTACGTCGTCTTCGACCTCGACCCGCCGGAGTCGCGGAACGGCTTCGTGCAGGCGATTCGCGTCGCGCACCTCGTCCGAGAAGCACTCGAGGGGCTCGAGCTGCGCTCGTACGTGAAGACGAGCGGCGCCGACGGAATTCACGTTCTGGTGCCGATTACGCGCCGCTACTCGTACCCCGAGACCTACGAGCTCGCCGAGCGCGTGTCGCGGCGGCTCGAGGCAGACAACCCCGGGCTCGTCACGACGGAGTGGCTCAAACGCAAGCGCCGCGGCGTGCTGGTCGACCACCGGCAGAACGGGCACGGAAAGACGATCGCCTCTGCTTACTCGGTGCGGCCGAAGCCGGGCGCGCCCGTGTCAACACCGCTGCGCTGGGAGGAGCTGGGCGAGAAGGTGCGGCCGCGCGACTTCGGGAGGAGGGAGGCCCTGGCGCGAATCGAGAAGCACGGCGACCTCTTCGAGCCCGTGCTGCGCGGCGGCCAGGCTTTGGGGCCGGCGCTGCGCTCGCTGCGCGACCTGAGCTAGTACATCCCGCTGGTGCCGCTGCCGTCGCCCTCGCCGACGTTTCCGCAGGCGACGTAGGTCTCGATCTCGGCAGCGGAGTTGTGCACGTTGATCGCAAAGGCGCCGTCGCGCAGGTCGTCGAGCTTCGCGTCGACGGTGCTCGTCGACGTGCCGCCCTTCACATCGGCGAGCGCGTACTCGGGAGCGGCGTCGAGGTCGGCGCAGGAGCCTTTGTGGATGTGTGCCGGCTGGGCCGAGGAGTTGCCCTGGAGGTCGATCACGACCTTCGTCTTGTCGCCCTCAGCCGTCAGCGTCGCCGTGCCCGACTCGCCGGAGGCATTCTGCTCGCCGAGCTTGACGGTCACCTCTTCGCTGCCGTCCCCGCCCGAGTTGCTCTCGCTGCCGCAACCCACTGCGACCAGGACGACCAGGCCGACGATGACCACGGTTCCCTTGCGGATCATCACCAGGCAGTTCGGGCGCGACGGCCCGATCGGATTTCCTCTACCTGCCGACGACCTCGAAGTCCGAGCCCTTCACGCGACCGAGAGTGTGCAGCTGGTCGTTCGACCAGCGCGGGTCCGGCGCGCCGGTGATGTACCAGCTCGACCCGTTGTCGGCGACCAGCATCCCGTAGCGCTTGAGCGCAACGAGGACGATCCGTGCCTGCCGCGGGAAGCCGCTCACGTCGAAGCTCGCCTTCAGCCTCAGGCGTAGGCCCATCGGCGGCAGGCTCGCGTCGGTCGAGTTGCTCGCAAAGTGGCGGGCCGGGAAGACGTAGGCGCGGCGCGTCCGCTCGACCGTGAAGCGAAGCGCGTGGTCGATCACTCCTCGTTTGACCTCGTAGTAGCGTGCGAGGCCGGGGAGGATCGGGAGGCCGGCGGCGTCGGCCGACGTCCAGCCCGCGGGCCGGAGCCGGTTCGAGCGCAGGTTCCAGATCGCTCCTGAGCCCGCGCGCCAGCCGCTTCCCTTCGGGTAGAGCGAATAGAGCTCATAGAGCCGGCACGAGTTGCGATCGACGATCACCGCGTGCCGGTCCCCCGTCGAAGAGCGTCCGCCTTCGATCTTGACGTTCCGGGGGATGGGATACGGGCCGCGGTCGGACTCGTCGGCGTATTCGAACGAGACGCGCGACTTCGGCTGCTTGCGGCCGACGACGGTGATCGGAATCCCGATCGGTGCTCCCTCCCACAGTCCGGAGCCGAAGTCGGCATGGAGGCCCCCATCCGCGCCGATCGACGAGATGATCTGACCGGAGTTCGAGGCGACCGGCAGGCGGTCGACGCGCTGGTTCCAGGCATTCGACTTCGGGAAGACCGGACAGCGCGGCGCAGACGGCATGCGCAGGGCTTGAGCGGACGACCCTCCGAGCGCGAGCGCACAGACGCAGATGAGTAGGACGCGGCGGCTCATTCCTCGTTATCGACCGTTGGAGCTTTTCGACCAAGGGGTCGGGCTTCCCCCAAAGGGGTGGACACTCGTCGAGGGGCACCCAGCGGCAGACGTAACACGAGGCCAGCATCCATTCCCGTCCCGTCGACGGATGCTCCCAGTCGATCGGGGCCGCCCGCCGTGGGCCATCGCATGGAAAGGCGTGAGCTCGTGCGCGCCCGGGCCGAAGAGAGCTCGAACTCGTCGCATCGAGCCGGATTCGCGAGGACGCGGATGTCACGGTCAGCCCGGTCTCCTCTTCTACCTCCCGGGCGAGGGCCGCCTCGAGGTCTCTCGTGCTGCATCGACACGGCCTGCCGGCACCTGGGTCGGCACGTCCGGCATCCCCTTGTGGTCGAAGACGAGCAGCTCGGCGCGCAGCGCCCCGAGTGACGTATGCCGACGACGCGCTTGCGCACGAGGTCGCCGAGGAAATGGCCGCGGCGCCCCCAGACCTCGGCGTCCGCGCTGCACCGGTAGCCAGTAGCAGCGGACGAGGCCTGGCTTCAGTTCCCTGCCCGGTGATGTGATGCTCCCATTCGTCGGGCAGTGGCCCGGTCGCGTTCGCCTGGACGAAGTGGCTCTGGTGGATGAGGTGCGGCTCGCGCTGCCCTGGGTGCTCGGCCATTCCGAGCGTCCGCACGACCTGGACGTCGATTCCGGTCTCCTCGCGCGACCTCGCGCACTGCTGCATGCTCGATGGATTCGCCCTCGTCGATGCCGCCGCCGGGCACAACGGCGGTGAACTCAGGCTCGTCGGGAACGTCGAAGACGAGGAACTCGTCGGCGCCGGTCGCCGGATGCTCGCGGGTGACGTAGACGACGACGTGCGGCCGAACGGTCAGTTCGTTGAGCGCCCGCATCTTCGCCTTGTGGGCGCGCTTGGCGGCCTGGTAGCTCTCGAGCGCCTCAGTCGAGTCGACGTCGCCGATCGTCGGGATGCGAGGGGACGAGCCCTCCGCGGCCTGGACGCCGAAGCGCTTCGCCAGCACCGAGCCGAGCGCGATCACCTTCATCTTCCCGAAGCCGGGGAGCGCTTCGATTCGCTTGCGCAGGTCGGCGGAATCGGTCGCCTCTCGCCACAGGCGCGATGCGTCGCCGCCGTACTCCTCTTCGACGAGCGCGCAGAGCTCCTGGACACGCTGTCGCCATCGACCCGGGGAACCGGTGGACGGCCGGCTTCTCGCGGAACGCGGCCTCGACCTTGGACGGATCGAGCCTCGCCACCTCCAGCGTCCCCAACCGCTGTTTGACCTTCAACGGGCCGGCGAATGCGGTCTGAACGGGCACCTGCTGGTCGAGCGCGAACCCGATCAGAAGCGCGAGCGGGTCGGTCGCGATGAGCGCGTTCGCCTCGTCGCTGTCGGTGTAGTAGAGCCGGTCCGGCGCGGCGATCGCCATCCTCGGATCCTACTTCAGAGCGCCTCCGCGATCCTCTCCGCGATCGCAGCAGTCGTCAGATTCGTGTTCGCGCTGGGGATGCTCGGCATGATCGACGCGTCGGCGACGACGAGCCCGTCGTACCCGAGCACTCGTCCGGACGGCTCGACCACCGATCCGATCGCGCAGGTACCGACCGGATGAAAGAACCCTCGCGCTTCCGCGAGCACGTGCTCTCGCGCGCTCACGTGGGCTCCCGGTCGCACCTCGCCCGCGGCGTAGCGCCGAACCTGGTCGCTGATCGCAAGCTCGCGAAGCGCCTCGAAGCCCTCGGTGAGCACGTCGACGTCAAATGGCTCGCTCAGGAACCCATGGTCGATTGCGAGCGGCGTTCTCGGATCAGAGTCGTTGAGCCGGACGGTTCCTCGCGAGCGCGGCTTCATCGCGAAAGCGGCGCAGCTGATCTCGTAGCCGCCTTCTCCGCTGTCGACGGCCGGGAAGAGAAAGATGTCGCGGAGTGGCTCCGGGCAGGAGGAGCTACGCAGGGCGATCGTGACCTGCGCCATAAACAGGGGGTGGTCGTGCTCGAAGCGGGCCGTCTCGGTCTGGAGTGCGGGGGTCGGCTCCCAGCCGGCGCCGACCCCGACGTGATCTGCGAGGCCCTCGCCGACGGGTAGACCCGAATCCGGCCCGATGCCGCTGCGGAGGAGGATTGCCGGCGAGCCGTACGCGCCTGCGGTCACCACGACCAGCTCGGCCGGGAGCTCGCCTGCAGAAGTCGCCGCTCCGATTGCGCGATTTCCGTCCAGCAGGATGCGGTCCACCAGAGTCTCAGCCAAGATCGTCAGGTTCGGCCGCGAGCGAGCCGCATCGAGGTAGGCGAACGCGGTGTTCCAGCGCACGGTCCCAACGGCGTTGATCGGATGAACGATCGCGCCGTCGCCGGATGCTGACCGGAACGCATCGTGCCACGGCGAGATCTCGTCGTCACCGACGCGACGGGTCCTCAGCTCGCCCTCTGCGCGGCGCAGATACGGCTCGAACTCGTCGTACCTCCACATGGGCCCCCACTCGTCGTAGTCCGCGGGGCTGCCCTGGAGGACGATGCAGGCGTTGTGCGCCGAGCAGCCCCCGAGGATGCGGGCGCGCAGCTGCGAGCGGTCCTCGCGGTCAGTCGGCCACGCGTGTGAGAACGCGAGCTGGCGACCGTCGAGCATGTCTTCGGGCCAGCGGCCCGACGCGTAGGGCCCGTAATCAGGCCCCGCCTCGACGAGGCAGACGGACCGGTCGGGGTTCTCACTGAGTCGAGCCGCGAGGACGCATCCGGCAGTGCCGCCGCCCAGCACGAGCACGTCGGACCGCGCATCTGCGCCGTCGTCGATCACTCGGCTTCGAGAGCGGCGACCACCGCATCCAGGTTCGCGCGCCAGATGTCCTCAGGAAGGGGCGGCAGGACGTCGTCCCAGATTGCTGCGAAGCTCCCGATCAGCTGCGGAATCCTCGCCGGGCGGGCCATGAACCACCAGTGGAGATGCTCGCTCCCGTCGCCCCACTTGCAGACGTGAACTCGGCCGATCTCGCCCACCGAGTGCACAGCGCGGTCGACCCGGCCGAGCATCACGCCGAGCTCGGCCAGGAACCCGTCCGGGAGGTTGCCCAGCTCTCCGACGAGGTGGTCCCTTGGCTCGAGGATGATCACGATCGGGAGGCCGGTCGGGCCCAGACCCATCACTCGCCAGCGCTCGTTCGACCAGATGTAGTCGTCGTCCCGCGCCTGGCATCGCCGGCAGTCGACTCCGCCCTCGCCGAAGCGCGGCTTCTCCTTCTCGACGGGCGGCAGCAGCTCGCGAGGCCGCATCTTCCCGTCGAACGGAAACGTCTCCCACTCCTCGACCGGAGGCATGCGCAGCGAATCCTTGACTCGCTCGTAGAGCTCTTCCGGAGTTTCTGGCACGAGGTCGCCGATGCTAACTAGGCTGGAGTCATGTCAGCCCTCTCTGTCTTCAGCCCGAAGACGCGGGCCTGGTTCGAGGGGGCCTTCGAGGGGCCGACTCCTGCGCAAGAGCAGGGCTGGCCCGCGATCGCGAGCGGCACGCATACGCTGATCCAGGCACCGACCGGCTCTGGCAAGACGCTAGCGGCGTTCCTCTACGGCATCGACCGCTTGACGCGAGCGCCCGGTGAAGGGCTCCGACTGCTCTACGTCTCGCCGCTGAAGGCGCTGAACTACGACATCGAGCGCAACCTGCGCGGGCCGCTTGCCGGGCTCGACTCGCAGCTCCGCGTCGCTGTTCGCACCGGGGACACCCCGCAGCGCGACCGCGCCGCGATGCTGCGGGAGCACCCGGACATCCTGATCACGACTCCGGAGTCGCTCTACCTGCTCCTCACCTCCCGCGGGCGCGAGATGCTGGGCAGCGTCGAGACGCTGATCCTGGACGAGGTGCACGCGGTCGCCGGGACGAAGCGCGGCGCGCACCTTGCGCTCTCCGTCGAGCGGCTCGACCGCCTCACCGAGAAGCCCGTCCAGCGGATCGGCCTCTCGGCGACCCAGCGCCCGATGGAGGAGATCGGCCGGTTCGTCTCCGGCGGAAGGCCGATCGAGCTGGTGGACGCCGGCCGTGCAAAAGAGCTCGACCTGAAAGTCGTCGTCCCACTCGAAGACATGCGTGAGCCGGGTGAGTCCAGCTCGATCTGGCCGTCGATCTACCCCGAGATCCTGAAGCTCGTCGAGGAGCACCGCTCGACGATCGTCTTCGTCAACAACCGCCGGCTCGCCGAGCGACTCGCGCTGCGAATGAACGAGCTGGCCAACGAGGGAGTCGAGGCGGATGCGCCGCGCAAGGAGATCGCACGCGCACACCACGGCTCACTTGCGCGCGAGCAAAGGCTCGAGGTCGAGGAGCTCCTGAAGATGGGGGAGATCCCGTGCCTCGTCGCCACCTCATCGCTCGAGCTCGGCATCGACATGGGCGCCGTCGACCTCGTGATCCAGGTCGAGTCGCCGAAGTCGGTCGCTCGCGGCCTGCAGCGGGTCGGCCGGGCCGGGCACGAGCTCGGAGCCGTTTCCCGCGGTCGCATCTTTCCGAAGTACCGTGCCGACCTACTCGAGTCCGCGGTCGTCGCCGAGCGCATGCGGGCGGGGGCGATCGAGGAGACGGTCATCCCGCGCAACCCGCTCGACGTCCTCGCACAGCAGATCGTGGCGATCTGCGCCGACGAGGAGATCACGGTCGACGAGCTCCACGATCTCGTCCGCGGCGCGTACAACTTCGCAGACCTCTCCCGTGTCCAGCTCGAGAACGTCCTCGACATGCTCGCGGGCCGCTATCCGTCCGACGAGTTCGCCGAGCTGAGGCCCCGGATCGTCTGGGACCGCACGGCGGGTGTGATCCGCGGCCGCGGTGGCGCGCGTCAGCTCGCGGTCGTAAACGCGGGCACGATTCCCGATCGCGGCCTCTACGGGGTCCATCTCGTAGACGGTGGCGGCAGGGTCGGCGAGCTGGACGAGGAGATGGTCTACGAGGCCCGCGCGGGACAGACCTTCATGCTCGGCGCATCCACCTGGCGGATCGAGGAGATCACCCGCGACCGCGTGCTCGTCTCACCCGCTCCGGGCGTCCCGGGCGCGATCCCGTTCTGGAAGGGAGAAGGGCCGGGCCGGCCGTACGAGCTCGGTGAGGCGATCGGGAAGGCGTCTCGCGAGCTTGCGGCGCTGCCCGAGGCAAAGGCGCTCGCGCGACTGACCGAGGATCACTCGCTCGACGAGCAGGCTGCGCGGAACCTGATGACGTTCCTGACAGACCAGCAGGCGGCGACAGGCGCCGTTCCCTCCGACCGCACTGTCGTCGTCGAGCGTTTCCGCGACGAGATCGGCGACTGGCGCGTCTGCATCCTGACCCCGTTCGGAGCCCGGGTACATGCGCCCTGGGCGATGGCGATCGGCGCACGCCTGCGCGATTCGAGCGGATTGGAAGTGCAGTCGATCTGGTCGGACGACGGCATCGCTCTCCACCTTCCCGACGCGGACGCGACTCCGCCCACCGAGGAGCTCATCATCGATCCCGGCGAGATCGAGGAGCTCGTGATGGGCGAGCTCGGTGGCAGCGCGCTCTTTGGCTCGCGCTTCCGCGAGAACGCCGGCCGTGCCCTCCTGATCCCGCGCCGGCGGCCGGGGGAGCGGACGCCTCTTTGGCAACAGCGCCTCAAGGCCCAAGGCCTCCTCCAGGTGGCCCGCAAGTACGGGTCATTCCCGGTGATCCTCGAGACCTACCGGGAGTGCCTGCAGGACGTGTTCGACCTGCCGGCGCTGAAGCGCCTGCTGGCGGGCCTGAAGACGCGTCAACTCGACCTCGTCGACGTCGAGACGGCCACGGCTTCGCCTTACTCGACGTCGCTGCTCTTCGACTACGTCGCGAACTACATGTACGAGGACGACACGCCCCCGGCGGAGCGGCGTGCGCAGGCGCTCTCGCTCGACCGCGACCTGCTGAAGGAGCTGCTTGGGCAGGAGGAGCTGCGCGACCTGATCGACCCCGGCGCCCTCGAGGCGGTTGAAGCGCAGCTTCGCGGTGACCCGCGCAATCCGGACGAGCTGCACGACGTTCTGCGGCTCCGAGGAGACCAGCGGCCCGGTCAGTTCGATGCTGCGCTCGCCCAGCCTCTGCTCGACGAGCGCCGAGCGATCACCCTGCGGATCGCGGGCGAGGAACGTCTTGTCGCTGCAGAAGATGCGGGCCGCTACCGGGACGCGCTTGGCGCGATGCCTCCGGGCGGGCTGCCGGAGGCATTTCTCGAGGGCGGGCCTGACTCGCTACCGAGCCTCGTCGCCCGCTACGCCAAGGGGCGGGGGCCGTTCACGACAGCAGAGGCGAACGACCATTTCGGGATCGACGTCGAGCTCGTGCTGCGGGAGCTCGAGCGGGAAGAGCGAATCGTCCGCGGTGAGCTTCGGCCCGGCGGGACTCAGCGAGAGTGGTGCGACGCGGACGTCCTGCGGCGTCTGCGTCGAGCGTCGCTTGCGGCGCTGCGCAAGGAGGTCGAGCCCGCCGAGCAAGCGACGCTCGGCCGCTTCCTGCCGAGCTGGCACGGGATCGACCGCCGGGCGAGCCTGCGCGAGGCGCTCGTCCCGCTTCAGGGTCTCGCGCTACCCGTCTCCCTCTGGGAATCCGAAGTGCTCCCTCGCCGGGTGCCCAACTACCAGCCCGGATGGCTCGACCAGCTGTGCGCGAGCGGCGAGCTCGTCTGGATCGGCGCGGGCCTCGATCGGGTCACGGTCTACTTCCGCGAGGACGCGCCGGCGCTGGGGCAGCCTGCCGCGGCGGAGCGGCCGGACGGAGACGTTCACGATCGAATCCGCGACGTGCTCGGGCGCGGTGCCGAGTTCTGGTTCGACCTGCTCGCCGCGGCCGAGCTCGAGGCCGAGCATGCGCTCCCGGCTCTTTGGGACCTCGTCTGGGCGGGTGAGGTGACGAATGACGCCTGGACTCCGCTGCGCGCCGGGCGGCGCTACGGCGTTGCACGACCCGAGCGCCGACCAAGGCGTTTCTCCCGGCGCCGGTCGACCGGCATCACCGCTACCCAGGGCCGCTGGTCGCCGACGGAACGCCTCTTCCCCGGCCGGCCCGACCGGCGCGCGCTCGCCGAGCTCCTGCTCGAGCGACAGGGGATCGTCACTCGCGACGGCGTGCGGGCGGAAGGGATTCCCGGCGGCTACAGCGCGGTCTACGGTGAGCTGAAGGCGCTCGAGACGCTCGGGCTCTGTCGGCGCGGCTACTTCGTCGAAGGGCTCGGCGGCGCCCAGTTCGCGCTCGGCGGAGCCGTGGAGCGGCTGCGCGAACTGAGGCCTAGGGAAGGTGAGGAGCAGGAGCCACTGGTGATCGCCGCGGCCGATCCGGCGCAGCCGTACGGAGCCGGGCTGCCTTGGCCGAAGCGCGCCGGCGGCCGAGCTGCACGCGTGGCAGGCGCACAGGTCGTCCTCCTCGGCGGCGAGCCGGCGCTCTTCGTCGAGCGCGGCGGCCGCTCGATCGTCGCACTCCGCGAGCCGGACGAGGCCTGGCTGCGGCCAGCTCTCGCCGCGCTCGTCGAGCACGTGAAGACGAAGCGGGGCAAACGGCTCGCGGTCGAGCGCTTCGACAGCGAGCCGGTGGGGGAAACGGAGCTGATGCCGCTGCTTCTCGAGGCGGGGTTCCTCGCCGGGCCGCGACGGGCCGTTCTCAGGCCTTAGGCGACAGTCTTCCGAGCACGAAGCCGAAGACGGCATGCCGGACCGTCGCCTGGCCGAACACGCGAGGACTCACCAGCGGGGGAACTCCCGGCTCTCCGCGAGCCGGGTGATAGCGATGGGCGAGGTACCCGCTTGGAAAGACGACAAGGTGCTCGAGAAGAGCCAGCTCGAGTGCCAGCCGGCGAGGATCTCTCGGCACGCGCCGGGCAACCTCGTGGTAGGCGAGCCCGAACATCGCGCCGTTCAGAGCGTGGAGCGCGAAGCCCAGCGGTCGCCACGCGGAGCCTCGCGTGAACGCCTTGCCCAGCAAGGCGACATCGGAGTAGTCCGACCGAAAGAGACGTTGGTCGATCGGCTCGAGCAGACCCCAGACGACTGCCGCGATCGCTCCGGCCCGGGCCCGTTTCCAGCGTAGGCGCATACGCTAGGAGCATGCCCGAAGGCGACGCACTCCATCGCGCTGCTCGCGCTCTTCAGCCTCTGGTCGGACAGCGACTCGAGGTGGAGACGCCACATCCGCGAGCGCGAGTGACCGGCGTCGCGGAGCGTCTCGACGGCCGTCGGCTCATCCGCGTCGAGGCCGTGGGCAAAAATCTCCTGCTCCGTTTCGAGGGTGGCCTAGTCCTTCGGAGCCATCTCCGAATGCGCGGGCGCTGGCAGCTCCTGCAGCGAAACGGCGCCAGCGCCCGGCAGGGAACGCCGTGGCTCGTGCTCCGCGGCGAGAAGGAGGAGGCAGTGCTGTGGAACGGCCCGGTGCTCGAGCTGGACGAGAGGCACGTTCGCAGCCTGGGGCCGGACATCCTCGCCGACCCGCCCGACCTCGACGGGATGCTCGCCAAGCTTCGCGGGGCCGACCAGCGGACCGCGATCGGCGAAGCGCTTCTCGACCAGCGGCTCGTCGCAGGCATCGGCAACCTCTGGCGGGCCGAGGCGCTGTGGCGCGCGCAGATCTCTCCGTGGCGTCCGCTCCGCGACCTCCAGGACGAGGAGCTCTGCACGACGCTCGAAGAGGCGGCCCGGCTGATGCGCAGGTCGCTGGACTCGGGTCTCAAGGCCCGCGCCGTCTACCGAAAGGTAGGGCGTCCCTGTCCACGCTGCGGCACGCCGATCGAGTCGCGCGGTCAGGGCGAGGCAAACCGCATCGCGTACTGGTGCCCCGCCTGCCAGAGCTAGAAGAGGAGACGGCCTGTTTGCGGCGTAGCGGGACCCGTGACGCTGCGCGCCCCGCAACTCCACTCTGCTCTCCGTAGCTTCTGCCTGGGCTCGTTCGCGTTCTTCGGCCGCGAGATCGAGGACGGGGCCGACATCCAGTTCGTGTTCGAGGAGCACGACTCGCGTGACCGGCCGACGCTCTACGAGTACCGGCCGCTCGTCCGCTCGTTCGTCGACGCTCGCGGCGGGCGGCTCCTGGGGCTCGACGACACGACGATTGCGCTCGAGGCGCTGGGACGGGAGCCGGCGGCCGCAATCTACGCGCGCGCGCATGCGGGAGCCCGTGCCGAGCATGCGCTCTTCCGGACAGTTCTCCTGCCGCTCGTCGGCGACATCGCCCACGCGTGCGGAGGCTTCGACTGGGATGACGATGCGTTCGATCGCGCGTACGGCGCCCTCGAGCAGTCCCTCTTCGGCGAGGAGCGCGCCTACGCGGCTGTGGCGCCACTCATCGGTCTCGAAGCCGGAGGCATCGTCGAGCTCGGTAACGGGTTGCGCGTGCGCCACGCGGCCGAGGGTGAGCTCGGAGCGCACTGGCCCGACGCCGCCAAGCTGGTCCCGGAAAGCTTCGGCCGGGAGACCGACCGGATGTGCGTCCTCGAGCTCGAGCGACCGCTCCCGGCCGCGGGTTCCGAGCCGCCCGATGCTCCCGGTGAAATCGCAGATGCGATCACCGCCCTTCGGCTGGCGACCTCGGGAGCGATTGCGGCGGGGCCCGTGCTCTTCGAACGACTCGACTGGCGACCTTACGGCGTGCGGCCGATGCTGCCGATCGCGGCTGCCCAGCCGCCCGGAGAGCCAACGCGACTGGATGTCTTCCGCGGCGGCGTCGCAAGGGCGATGCTCGAACGGCTGGCCGCGGCCGAGGAGGATCGCGAGCTGGGCGAGGCCCTCGACCGCTGGGAGCTCTCGCTCTTCCAGGAGGCGCCGTTCCAGGCAGAGCAGCTCCGCTCGGCCCTCGACGCGCTGCTCGGCGCCGGTGACGGCCCCTGGGCCGCCGCCTTGCGCGCTGCGGTGCTGCTCGGGGAGAACGGACGCGAGCGTGGAACGTCCCTACGGGCGCTGCGGCGCCTCGGCGAGGGCGTCGTCGAGGTCGAAGCCGGAGATCTAGTGAGGCGAGCGCTTGTCGAGACGCTCAGCCGCGGCGACCGGGCAGGACTTGTCGCAGAGCTCGACGAGTCTCTGCTCGGGATACGCGCCAAGCCTGCGGCGCGTGTCGCGCACGCCGTGGCGAGCTGATTCGGACCTGGCACATTTGCGGCAACGTCCCGCCGCTAGCGTGGATGGGGTGGAAGCCGAGCGCACAATCCTGGAAGGCCTCGCGAGGATTGACGGCCTCCGGCGTGAGGATGCGCCGGCGGAAGTAATGCTCGATGCAGTTCGCTCGCTGCTTGCCGACGCCGAGGAATGGGTGCGCGAGGATCCGGCAGCACCCCCGCTGGCTGCCGCGGCGATCGAGCGCTCCAGAGAGGCACTCGCGGCGGGCAAATCGCGCTCCGAAACCGCCCTCGCGATCCCCTGAATCCAAAAACGCCCGGAAATTGGGGCGAATCCTGTTCGACTTCGGTTTTTTGCTGCACAATGGATGCGTGCAGGACTGCACAGCAACCGGTCGAAGTGGGGACTCGTAATGGGGCTTACACGCCTTCTTTCGCGACCGCATACGCGTGAACAGGAAGCCGCTGAGGACGACACAGCTGCGCAGGACGACACAGCTGTCGAGCCCGACACGCCGCGGAACGCAAAGGTAATCGCATTCGCCAACCAGAAGGGCGGAGTCGCCAAGACGACCTCGACCCTGAACCTCGCGGCTGCGCTCGCAGAGAAGGGGCACCGCGTCCTGTGCGTGGACATGGACCCGCAGGGGAACCTGACCATGAGCCAGGGGTTGAACCCGGACTCGATCGAGCGCTCGATGTTCGATGTCCTCGTCCACCGGCTTCCGATCGAGAACGTGATCGAGCACACGGAGATCGACCTGGCCGTGTCGTCGATTGACCTCGCGGGGGCCGAGCTCGCTCTCTCGAGCATGATCGGCCGCGAGCGCGCGCTCGAGAAGGCGCTTGCGCCGGTGAAGAGCGCCTACGACTACGTCCTCATCGACACGCCGCCGTCCCTCGGTCTGCTGACGATCAACGCGCTTGTCGCGTCCGACCACGTGATCGTCCCGGTCCAGTGCGAGTATCTCTCGCTCCGCGGGCTCGTCCAGCTCGAGAACACCCTCACGATGATCCGCGAGAACCTGAACCCGAACGTCGCGATTATGGGCATCCTGCCCACGATGTTCGACCGCCGTACGCTGCACGCGCGCGAGGCGGTCGAGATCCTCGAGGAGAATTTCGGCGATCTCGTCTTCAAGACGCGCATCAAGAAGACGATTCGCTACGCCGAGGCGCCCGTGAAGGGAACCTCGGTGCTGAAGTACGACCCGAGCGGCACCGCCGCCGATGCCTACCGCGACCTGGCGAAGGAGGTCCTCAATGGCTCGCAAGCGCGCCAGCATGCGTGAGGGCCCGCTCGCGGAGCTCTTCCGGGCAACGGAAGCTGCGCAGCGCCAACACGTCGACAAGCCGGAGCCGGAGCCCGAGCCCGAGGCGAAAGCCGCTCCGGTTGAGCCCCTCGAGGAGACCGTCGAGCACGCGCCTCCGTTCGAGCCGGTCACGCCTGAGCCGCCGCCGGAACTCGCTCCACGGCCCGACTTGCGACCCGTCGAGGAGCTGCCTCGCGTGCAGGCGATGCCCGAGCCCGCGCCGCGCCTCCATCGAGCAACGCACGCCGAGCCGGGCGCCTACCTCGCGGTAATTCGCGTCGTCGGCGTCGGCGGCGCGGGGCTGAACGCGGTCAACCGGATGATCGACGCCGGGATCGCGGATGTGGAGTTCGTCGCGGTCAACACCGACATCCAGCAGCTCGCGCTCTCGGACGCGCCGGTCAAGATCCACATCGGCCGCGAGCTGACTCAGGGCCTGGGCTCCGGGGCCTCCGCAGATCTCGGCAGGCGGGCCGCGGAAGAGTCCTACGATCAGATCAAGCGCGCGCTTCGCGGCTCGGACATGGTCTTCGTGACCGCCGGAGAGGGCGGCGGCACCGGCTCCGGCGCGGCTCCGGTCGTTGCGCGGATCGCGAAGGAGGTCGGCGGGCTCACGGTCGGCATCGTCACGCTTCCGTTCCATTTCGAAGGGACGAAGCGCCGTACCCAGGCCGACGACGGCATCGAGGCACTCCGGGCAAGCTGCGACACGGTGATCGTGATTCCGAACGACAAGCTGCTCGAGGTGCTCGACAAGAAGACGTCGATGCTCGACGCCTTCCGCATCGCCGACGACGTCCTCCGCCAGGGCGTTCAGGGGATCACCGACCTGATCACGATGCCCGGCCTCATCAACCTCGATTTCGCGGACGTGAAGACGATCATGAGCGACGCGGGGTCGGCCCTGATGGGCATCGGCTTCGCGACGGGAGAGGACCGCGCCGTCAAGGCTGCCGAAAGCGCTCTCAGCTCGCCGCTGATCGACACCGAGCTCGTCGGAGCGCGCGGGATCCTGCTCTCGATCGCCGGTGGCGACGATCTTTCGCTTTACGAGGTCAACGAAGCGGCCGAAGTCGTCCGCCGCGGCGCACGCGACGACACGAACATCATCTTCGGCGCGACGATCGACGAGCGGCTGACCGGGCAGGTGTGGATCACGGTCATCGCAACCGGCCTCGCGGGCATCGTCGGACGGAAGTCGGCTCCTCGGCCACGGCGCGAGGGGGATCCGCTCGAGCCCCCCGCCTTCCTTACGGACTAGGCGCAGGCGCGAGACACTCGCCCGGCCCGCGGCCAATCATGGTCGCGAGCGCTCGACTCGTGTCGACCTTGAAGCGGAGCATGAAATACCCGGGCCGGCGTGTCATCAGGCGGACCATCCCGTCCTTCCCGCGGAAGACGCACGCTCCCGTGACTTTCCAGTAGGGCGAGTAGCGAACGGCGAGCCGATAGCGACCGGGCTCGTCGACACGAATGAGCACGTACGTCTGGGCGAGCGAGACCACCTCCGCCGGCGCCACGCCGGTCAGGAGAGGTCGGGGACGCGGCACCGAGAAGATCGTGATGTGCTCGCTGCGCATTACGGGCTCGAGCCCCGAACCGCCGCTCCGGATCAGGCGCGCCTCCTCCTTCGAGCTGTAGTCCGTAGGTGCGTCGGTGAGGACGACGTAGCGGACGCCGAGCGTCCGCAGCCAGCGCAAGTAGGTCGGCCCGTCGAGCTGGTCGTAAAGGACCTCGTTTTGAGGGAAGTCGTCCTGCCTGAACCAGCCACGCGTGAGCGGGATGCCCGCCCGCGGCAGGTACACGGCAGCCCAGTGGCCGGCGGTATCCACGGCCTCGACCCGGTACGAAGGCGTGAGGTGCTGCCGCAGGTAGTTGACCGCAGGTTGCCAGTACTCCTCCTGGGCGGTCGGTTCGACCGTCGCCCGCGAGAAGCTCCACGCGTGAGGGCTCAAGTTCCAGGAGCCTGCGAGCACGAGGACGATTGCGGCAACCGGCAGCGGGCGCCAGCTACGCAGCGAAAGGACGAGAACCGCGATCGGGAGCGCTGCGAAGCGGACGCGGGCGATGTTCTCCCCGAGCGGTGAGGCGACCGCGAAGGCGGCGAGGCTGGCGACGCCGTACGCGACGAAGAACCAGCGAATCGTGCGAGCGGTCTCGACACGCCAGGTCAACATCCCGCCGAGCAGGCAGAAGAGCAGGATCGAGCAGAGCTCGAAGAGCGAGAACGGGTAGCGCCCGCCGTCCGAGAAGACTCGGGTGAGGAGAAACTGACTCGCTCCGACCGCGCCGATGATCATGGTCGGCACGAGTAGCCGCCGCCCGCGTTCGCGCATGCCGAGCCCAATGCCTGCGAGGAAGATGACGAGCAGCAGGAACGCGAGTGGGCTCGCAGCGGCGGTCAGCACCGCGAGGATGCCGAAGCGCCAGCGCTTGTTCGCCTGCAACGCCCAGATCGACAGCAGCCCGAGCGCGATGCCGAGTGCGAAAGGGAAAGCCGCCGAGATGACGAGCCCCGCCCACACGACCGCGAACGTCCTGCTCGACCAGCGCGCGAGCGGCCCCCATTGGCGGCCCACGACGACGGCGAACGCGAGTGCGGCGGTGGCAATCGACGCAACCGCGAGCACTTTGATCCCGAGGAAGCCGGCCAGCGGGTAGTAGAGGACGCTGTACGTGACGAAGCTGTAGCGCCCTCCGTACCAGAAGTTGTTCCAGAGCTGGAAGCCGTCGTGGAGGAAGACGGTTCGCTGGTAGACATGCGCAGCCAGATCGTTGCCAGGAGGCCCGAGCCAGATCAGGAGTGCTGCGAGCGAGGCGGCGGAGCCGGCGGCGAACATCGCCTCACGCAGGAGAAAGGGCGCGCGCTGCACGTTGCGCGGAACCCTACAAGGACTAGCGGCTTCTTTCCTCCGCCCGGACTACGCTTTCCCCGATGAGAGGAGCGATCGCTGCCGGGCACCGGCTGACGGCCGAGGCCGGCGCCGAGATCCTCGCCGAGGGCGGAAACGCGGTCGATGCGTGCCTCGCTGCGGCCTTCGCGTCGTGGGTGTCCGAGAGCACGTTGACAGGCCCGGGCGGAGGAGGCTTCATGCTCGTCCACCGCGCGCGGGACCGCTCGACGAGGCTGCTGGACTTCTACGTCGCCATACCGGGCCTCGGACTCGGGAAGGCACAGAGGGCGGAGATGGAATCGGTGGACGTCGACTACACGTCCGAGTCGACGCAGGTCTTCAAGATCGGGGCAGCCTCGTGCGCGGTACCCGGAACTCCCGCAGGCCTCGAGGCGGCGCACCGCGCGTACGGCTCGATCCCGTGGGCGCGCCTGATCGAGCCGGCGATCGCGATGGCGGCGAACGGCATCGAAATGACCCGCGAGCAGGCGTATCTCCACGCGATTCTCGATCTGATCCTTCGGCACACCGACGAGGGATGGGCGATCTACTCGAACGGCGGGAACCGCCTCGTCGCCGGCGACACGCTCGTAATGCCCGACCTCGCACAGACGCTCGAGACTCTCGCGAAGCGCGGCGCAGAGGACTTCTACCGCGGGCAACTCGCGGAAGCGCTGGCGGGTCATCTTCGGGAGCACGGAGGAGCGATCACCGCGCGAGATCTCGCCGAATACCGCACGATCAGGCGCCGTCCCGTGCGGGCCGGCTACCTGGGTCGCGACTTCGAGTCGAACCCGCCTCCGTCTTCGGGGGGAGTGCTCATCGGGTATGGCCTGCAGCTGCTCGAAGCGATGGGAGACCGGGGCAAGGCGGGGAGCGCCGAGGCAATCACCGCTCTGGTGCAGGTGATGCAAGAGCAGGCGCGGACGCGGGACAACCGCTTCGGGCGAGATCTCTATCGCGGAGGCCTTGCGAAGCGCCTCTATGCGGAGAGCAGCCTGCGCGCGGCGGCCGAGCGGATGCGCGACAGCGCGCCGGTTCCGGAGCCGGCCCCACCGAGCGGCACGACGCACATTTCCGTCGTGGACGAGCGCGGAAACGCCGCCGCGCTCACGGTCTCGACAGGCTCCGGCTCCGGCGTGATCGTTCCCGGCACGGGCATCCAGCTCAACAACATGCTGGGCGAGTTCGATCTCGGGTCGGCAGGTGGCGATCCGCAGCCGGGGGTCCGGCTGACGAGCATGATGGCGCCCGCCATCGTCCTCGAGGACAGCCGGCCGCGACTCGTCGTCGGCAGCGCCGGCTCGCTGCGCCTGCGGGGTGCGATCCTGCAGGTGGTCGTGAATGTGGTTCGCCACGGCCAGCCGGTCGCGGAGGCGATCTCGGCACCGCGCATCCACGTCGACGACGGCCATGTCCATTGCGAGGGCGGGAGCGACCCGGCCGAGCTCGACCGGCTCGAGGCGCTCGGGTACGAGCTCGTACGCTGGCGGCGGCGCAACCTCTACTTCGGCGGCGCTGCTGCTGTTGAGATGCTGCCCGACGGAAGCCTTGCGGCAGCCGGCGATCCTCGACGCGGCGGGCACGGCATCGTCGTACCGGCATGAGCGACTGGCTCATCGTCAGGCCCGCCGCGACGGCGGACGCGGATCCCCTCGTCAAGCTCGGTCGGAGCGTCGCAGGCGAGGGCGAGCTGTGGTTGACGTACAACCGAAGCCCGGGCGACGAGCGACGCAACCTGAAAAGGGTGCGACGAGACCCGAGCGCGGCGGTCTTCGTTGCCGAGACCCCCGCGGGCGTCGTCGGGCGCTTGTCGATCTCGCGTGACGGAAACCCGGTCAGCCACCACGTGGCCGAGCTCGGGCTGATGGTCGCGGAGGGAGAGCGGCGTCAGGGCATCGGGACGGCTCTCATTGAGGAGGCCGTCAAGTGGGCGCGAGGGTCGGGCGTGACGAAGCTCGAGCTCCACGTCTTCCCGCACAACGAGCCGGCGATCGCCCTCTACCGCAAGCTCGGCTTCAAGGAGGAGGGCCACCGGCACCGCCACTACCGAATCGCCGGTCATTACGTGGACGCGATCCTGATGGCGCTTTACCTGGATTAGATATCCGAAGAAAGTCCGGCGCGCTGCGCGCGCCATGACGACTTTCTTCGGATTGGTCTCGGGGGCCACGTTTGTGTGCGGAGCCGGGCAAAGCCCGCCTCCGCGGCCAACTAGGCTTCTACCGTGGGCTTTGCCGAGATTTCTAATTCCTTCTTCACACCGGCGGTTCGCGACCTCATTCCGTACGAGCCGGGCAAACCGGTTGAGGAGGTTCAGCGCGAGCTCGGGCTTGACCGAGTCATCAAGCTCGCCTCGAATGAGGGCCCCTTCGGGCCGTTTCCCGAGGCCTTGGAGGCGCTTGCGCGAGGAGCCGAGGGGCTGAACCGGTATCCCGACGGCGGCTCGTACCGGCTACGCGCTGCGCTCGCCGAGCGACATGACGTGCGCTTCGAGGAGGTTGCCCCGGGCGCGGGCTCGGACGGGATCGTCGACTACCTCTCACAGCTTGCTCTCGAGCCGGGCGACGAGATCGTCTGCGGATGGCCGTCGTTCCCGAGCTACGTGATCGACGCGCTGAAGCTCGGCGCGGTGGCCCGCAAAGTGCCGCTGATCGACCATCGCTACGACCTGAGCGCGATGCTCGAGGCGATCGGCCCACGGACGAAGATCGTCTACGTCTGCCATCCGAACAACCCGACCGGGACGATGAACACACGCGCGGAGCTCGACGCCTACTTCGACGCCGTTTCCGATCACGTGCTGACGGTCCTCGACCAGGCCTACTTCGAGTACATCGACGATCCGGACTACGTCGACGGGCTCGAGTACGTCACGGGCCGGCCACAAGGCCGTCGTGCTGCGGACGTTCTCGAAGATCTACGGTCTGGCGGGGCTGCGGGTCGGCTACGCGGTGGGGCCTGCTGAGCTCGTGACCGCGATCGGGAAGGTACGGCGTGCGTTCGACGTCAACGCGGCCGCGCAGGTCGCCGCCCTGGCGAGCCTCGATGCTCCGGACGAGCTCGCGCGCCGTCGAAGCGTGAACGCGGAAGGTCTCGTCGAGCTCGAGCGGATCCTGCGGGAGCACGGTCTCGATCCGCCGGGCGCGGTCGCGAACTTCCTCTTCGCCGAGGTCGGCGACGACTCGCGTCCCCTCTTCGAGCAACTCCTCCGGGAAGGCGTGATCGTCCGTCCAACCGGCGGCTTCGGCGCCGCCGGTGCGATCCGCGTAACGGTCGGCACGCCCGAAGAGAATGAGCTCTTCGGCGAGGCGCTTGGGCGAGTGCTCAACCGTGTGGCTGCGTCATAGCCTGGCGGTCGTCGCCGCCGTCGCGTGTGTATCCGGCTGCAGTTCGGGAGATTCGAAGACCTATAGCGCGACGGAGGTTGCTGACGCGCTTCGTAACCACGGCTTTGGCGTCGGTGAAGTAGCGCAGTCCGACAGGGATCAGGCGTTCCGGGAAGTTTTTCCGCAGCTTTACCCAGAAGGCGTCCAGAGCATCCTCGAGCAGCGCGAGGGCCGCCCACGGCCTGAAGGCAAAGGCGCTCTCGTTCTTTCGGCACTGATCTTCAATACGCCGGACAAGGCTTCGTGTGACGAGCCGAACGTGATCGGGATCTGCGTGCAGAGAGGGAACGTTGTCGTGGTCGCTCGCGGTAAGCACGCGACGGCTGCCAGGGAAGCAGTCGACGACTTGCGTTAGCGCCGCAGCGCAGACTTAGCTCTGTCTGCCAGAGCGAGCCCACCGTAGGCGAGCCGGGCGAGACGGAGCTGCGCTCTCGACATCTCCGGCGGAATGTCCTCCTGCAGCAGGCGCGCCGCTGCAGTCGACGCCAGGTCATAGCGCCCGTGCCAGAGAGCGACCTGGAGGCAGGCAGCAATCGTCTCGGCCGACTTGCGTTGCGAGTCGTCGTGCGCCGCGCGCTCGAGGATCTCGTCCCAGCGCGCACCACCTCCTTCGGACCTAGCAACAGTCTGTTGCAAAGTCGGTTCGGCGAGGACCGCGCGGTACGCATCGGACAGGGTCGTCTGGCCGCTTCGATAGGCGACGCCGACGCGTTCGACGTTCGAGAGCCCGGCCAGCTCCGCGTCGAGCCGCCGTGCCAGCTCACGAGGCGGCCACGGACGGGAGTAGACAACGGGCTCGAGGTAGGTCGGGTCGTCGGCTCCCACGAGGCGGTCTGGCTCCTCGTCCGCAATCCTCGCGAGCGGGGTGTGGGGATAGACGCGCGCGCCTGCCGAATAGAACGCCTTGATCGAAGGCGGCAGGGCGCGGACGAAGTCGATCGTCTCGGCGATCGTCTCCTCCGTCTCGCCGGGCAGGCCGAAGATGAGGCCGAGGTCGGCTGAGACTTCGTGCTCGGAGAGCAGCGCGACGAGCCCGTCTAGGTGTCGCCGGCGGAAGGGCTTCTGTGCGGTCTCGAGGAGCGAGTCGGCGGCGCTGTCGACCGTGATCGAGACGTGGCCGTTCGTCTCGCGCACGAGCTCGGCGAACTCCGCCGAGAACGGCGTGGGGTTGAAGTAGGCGCGCCACGTGAGGTGTTTCGCGAGGCCGCGATCCTGGATGCCCTGCAGGATCGAGATCGGGTGGCGTTCGTCCGGGAGATTGAACTCGTCGTCGGCGAAGAAGATCGAGACCTGCCCGACGCCGCGCTCCCGGGCGACCTGCACCGTCAGCTCGACCTCGTCCAGAACGGTCTCCAGGTCGCCGTTCGCGTGCTGGCGGCCGAGGTTCGCGGCCGTGCAGTAGACGCATTGCATGGCGCAGCCGATGCGAGTCCGCACAGGGAACGAGTTCGCGGGCGCATAGAGAGGATCCCGCTGCGTCGGCCCACCGAAGCCGAGGTTGTACGCCCCGATGCCCTGGGCCTGTCCGCGACGGACGATGCCCGGGACCTCGTCGAGGGACTGTCCCTGGCAAATGGCGGTCAGTGCGTCCTCGCCCGCCCCGACGACGCCGTGCTCGACGCCGAGGTACTCCAGGCACTCCTGCGGGCACGCGGAGAACCCCGCCCCTCCCGCCAGGAACATCGCCTCGGGCGCGGCCTCGGCGAGCACCAGGCGCAGCTCGAGGATCTCGGGGAGCAGGAAGCTGACGTCGATCGGGTCGTCGTCCGCCGCGTCCAGGCGGTCGACGACGATGCAGTCGTCGATGATGCGGATGCCCAGGCCGATCAGGTCTGGGCTGAAACGCTCGGCTGCGGCTCGCGCGGCGCCCAAGGGGTCTTCCGAGACGAGGTAGGGGTCGAGCAGTTCGACCTCGACGTCCATCGGCTCGATCGCCGTGCGCAGGCGCTCGAGGCCGTAGGCAGGCACCGGCGTCACCCGCTGAAACGGATTCGCGTGAACGAGAAGAATGCGCCGGGCGGACCGAGCGACGGCGGGCTCGGCAGAGGCGGACATGGCCGGTTGAGTGTAACTCCGTAGTGACATTTCTCCCGCAAAATCACGCTTCGCCCTACGCGTGAACTAACCTCCGCCGACCGTGCTCGGCGTGTTCTCCGGAGTCATGACCCGGGTGCTCGGGACGCAGGTCGACCTGCTCCGCCGAGTCCGTGGGCTACGCCTGCTCTTCCTCGCCGCATTTGTCTCGGGGCTGGGCACTTGGCTCGCCTTCGTCGCCCTGACAATCGATATCTGGGACCGGACGGGCTCCGGCAAGTGGGTGAGCGCGCTGCTGATCGCCGAGTTCCTGCCGGCGATCGTGCTCGGTCTCACGATGGGCCCGCTCGTCGATCGCCTGTCCCGTCGCCGCGTGATGATCGCGGCCGACCTCGTCCGTTTCCTCGTCTTCTGTGCGCTTCCGTTTGCGGAGAGCCCAACCCAGATCGTCGTCCTCGCAGCCGTGGCCGGGTTCGCGACCGGCTTCTTCCGTCCGGCGGTCTACGCGGGCCTGCCGAACCTCGTCGACGATGCGGAACTGCCGAGTGCGCAGGGGTTGCTCCAGGCGGCTGACGCGATGACGACCGTGCTCGGCCCCCTCGCGGGTGGTGTGCTCGTCGCCGCCACGAACCCGGACTGGGCCTACGGGATCAACGCTCTCACGTTTCTCTTATCGGCACTGCTGATCCTGCGGATCCCGGCGAACCTGCTGCAGGTCTCCCGCGCTGCGACGGAGGGTCACTGGCGCGACGTGGCAGAAGGCCTCCGGCTGATCCGTGGTACTCGAGCCCTGCTGGTCGTGCTCATCGCGTGGAACGTGAGCATGCTCGGTAACGCAGGCGTCAACGTGGCCGAGGTCGCGCTCGCCAAGGTCTCGTTCAACGCGGGCGACTTCGGCTTCGGCCTGCTGCTCGCGAGCGCGGGATTCGGGCTCATCTTCGGAAGTCTCAGTGCCGGCTCTATGGTTGACCGGAGGGAGCTCGCCAGGGTCTACGTGACCGGGCTCGGCATGATGGCGATCGGCATCGGAGCCGCGGCCTTTGCTCCGAACGTCTGGGTCGGCGCCGTCTGTGTCGTCATCTCCGGGGCAGGGAACGGGATCGCGCTCGTCTGCAACGCACTGCTCGTTCAGCGGTGGGCACCCGATCGCCTGCGCGGACGCGTCTTCACCGTGCTGATGAGCTCGAACTACGCAGTGCTTGGCCTCGGGATGGCGGTAGCCGGGCCGCTGACGGACGAGTTCGGGGCGCGCTGGGTCTGGGGCGTCTCGGCCTGTCTGACTGCACTTGCAGCACTCGTCGGCTACACGCTCGCTCGCGGGATCCCGGACGCGCACCCGGTGGACCTTGTGCCAGAGCGGGCGGTCTAGGTGCCCAAGCGGCGAGAGTGGACGGGCGAGACCCTGGCTGCGGGCGTGCGCGAGGGCGACCGTCGCGCGCTCGCCCGGGCAATCACATTCGTCGAGAACGGCGACCCGCTCGCGTACGAGCTCGTCCGCGAGGTCTACCCGGAAACCGGCTCTGCCTACGTCGTCGGTGTCACAGGCCCACCCGGCGTCGGCAAGTCGAGCCTGATCGCCTCACTCGTGCGCCTCGTGCGAGCGGCCAACCGCACGATCGGAGTCGTCTCGGTCGACCCGTCGAGCCCGTTCTCGCAGGGCGCGCTCCTCGGCGACCGGATCCGGCTCTCCGAGCACTTCCTCGACCCGGGCGTCTTCATCCGCTCGATGGGGACGCGCGGGCACCTCGGCGGCCTGGCCGAGGCGACGCTGCAGGCGGTGCTCATTCTCGACGCGGCCGGAAAGGACATCATCTTCGTCGAGACGGTTGGCACCGGCCAGAGCGAGGTCGAGGTGCTCGGGATCGCCGACACGGTGCTCCTCGTGCTCATGCCCGGCTCGGGCGACTCGATCCAGGCGCTGAAGGCAGGGATCATGGAGATCCCCGACGTGATCGCGGTCAACAAGAAGGATCACCCTGCCGCGAAGACGATGCTGAACGAGGTGCGGTCGATCCTGACGCTCGACCACGACCGTGCCTGGAAGCCCCCGATCGTGCTGACGGAAGCCGTTCAGGACGAAGGCGTCGCCGAGCTCTGGGCCAAGGTGGAGGAGCATCGGGGCCACCTCGAGGAGGAAGGCCTCCTCGAGGAGCGGCGCCGGTCGAACCTCGGGCGCGAGGTGTTCGCGGTCGCCTCGGCTCGCGCCAAGACGCATCTCGAACGCGCAGTGGAGGACGACCCGGAGCTCCAGCGCCTGCTCGACGAGGTCCAACGTCGAGAGCTCGACCCCTTGACAGCCGTACGAGAGATCATGGACAAGGTATTCCACGTTCCCACTGATGGCGACAAAGACAGCCCCGACTCTCGCTGACATCCAGGCCGCGCGCGAGCGGCTCTCGGGCAAGGGCGTCCGCGTGACTCCGTTGTACTCGTCCGAGACCTTCGGGCGCATGACGGGGCGAGCGGTGCACCTGAAGGCGGAGACCCTGCAGCGAACTGGCTCGTTCAAGG
This sequence comes from uncultured Actinomycetes bacterium, assembly GCA_963827725.1. Lineage (GTDB taxonomy): Bacteria > Actinomycetota > Thermoleophilia > Gaiellales > Gaiellaceae > VAXT01. The sequence goes on from CAWHBM010000001.1 coordinate 1,138,711, forward strand.
TCCGCGGCGCCGTCAACAAGATCGAAGGCCTGAGCGACGCCGAGCGGAAGGCCGGTGTCGTGGCCGCAAGCGCTGGAAACCACGGCCAGGCGGTCGCCTGGGCCGCACGGGAGGCCGGGGTAGAGGCGACGATCTTCATGCCCGCCGAGACGCCGATGGCCAAAGTCGAGCCGACGCGGAACTACGGCGCCCGGGCCGAGCTGGAAGGCGCGACGTTCGAGGACGCGCTCACCGCCGCTGTTGCGCACGTCGAGGAGAAGGGTGGCACCTTCGTGCATCCGTTCGAGGACCCGGACGTGATGGCCGGCCAGGGGACGATCGGGCTCGAGCTCGTCGAGCAGCTTCCTGAAGTGGAGACGGTCATCGTCCCGGTCGGGGGCGGCGGTCTCTCAGCGGGGATCGGCCTCGCGCTGCGTGGTCTTCGGCCCGAGGTGAAGGTCGTGGGTGTCCAGGCTGCTGCCTGCGCGCCGGTCGCCGGTGGGACGACGTTCGGCTACACGATCGCGGAAGGGATCGCCGTCAAGCATCCGGGCGAGTTCACGACTGCGCTGCTCGCGGACCTGCTCGAGACGGTCGTGACGGTGACCGACGAGGAGATCAGCGAGGCGATCGTGCTCCTGATGGAGCGCGCCAAGCTTGTCGTAGAGGGAGCCGGTGCGGCCGCCGTCGCGGCCCTCGTCGCCGGACGCGTCCCCGGAACCGGGCCTGTTGCGGCGATCCTCTCCGGCGGCAACATCGACCCGACGCTCCTGATCCAGGTGATGAGACACGGCCTCACACTCGCCGGCCGCTACATCGTCGTCCGCACGCGACTGCCAGATCGGCCCGGCGAGCTGATCAAGCTCCTGTCGCTCTTCGCGGAGGAGCACGCGAACGTCGTCTCGGTCGAGCATCACCGAGAGGGAATGGACGTGCCCGTGACCGAGACCGAGGTCGAGGCGACGCTCCTCACGCGCGACCAGGAGCATTGCGCCGAGATCCTCGACGCGATGCGCTCTCGCGGTTACGTGGTCGACCGGCTCCAGTAGTCGCAGGAGGGTTTGGCGGAAAACTGCTCGTCTCCGGGGTGCGATGGTCGTTCCGAGGGCGCGGACGCAGGGAGCAGCCAGGCTCGTCAGCCTGGGTGCGACTGAGGACCCGCCCTCGGGGCGAGCAGCGCGGCCCGGGGCTCAGCATGTTTGCGCCAAACCCTCCTAGCTGCCGCAGCGGCGGAACTGCACGGTCTTGCCGCCGCGCTCGGCCCAGTCCTCGACCCCTCCGCCGACGACAGGGTGTGACTCGATCCCGTTTGCTGCGAGGACGCTTGCCGCGATCACGGCCCGAGAGCCGCTCGAGCAGATCGTGATCACGGGGCGCTCGCTGCGGAGATCGTCGACGCAGGCTCGGACGAGGCGGTAAGGCAGATGGCGTGTGCCCTCGATGTACCCCTCGTCGCGCTCGGACTTCTCACGGACGTCGAGCACCTCGACGGTTCCTTCTGCGAGCAGCTTGTCGAGGTCCTCGATCTCGATCGGTTCGAGCTTCTCGTTCTCGTCCGCCTGAGGAAGGTAGCCCTGGAGCTCGAAGAGCCCAACCGAGCGCAGGGCCTGCGCAGCCTGCTCTGCTTCCTCCGCCGACGACGCGTAGATGGAAACCGGCTCGTCCGAGGTGAGGACGAACGCGGCCTTGGTTGCGAACGACGAGCCCGAGACTGGCACGTTGAACGCGCCGGGAAGGTGACCCGCCGAGAACTCGCGGGCGCTGCGGACGTCGAGAACCACTCCGCCGTTCGCCGACTCGACCGTTCCCAACGGAGCCTGAGCTGCGAGGAACGGCCCGCGGTTGAGCGCGACTATCCGGTCCATGTTTGGCGGCCGTGGAGCCGACGAGTTGGCGCGGTCCTGGACGAACTCGTCTTCACCGCGGCCGACGAGCTCGACAGCACGGTTGAAGCGCCGCTCAAAGCCGATCGTGGAGGACGCCTTCGAGCTCATGCCGGCGCCGCAGAGTGAGCCCGCCACGTGCCCGGGGTAGAGCTCGACGCCGTCGGGCAGCTCCAGCAGGCGCTGCAGGCTCCCGAAAAGCCCTCGGGAGCCCTCGACCGCCTCTGATGCGAGATCGGGTCGCGCGGCATCTCCGATCAGCAGCGAGTCTCCCGTGATCACGAGCCAGGGCTCGTCGGAGCGCGAACCATCCGCCACCGCGAAGCAGCAGTGCTCGGGCCGGTGCCCCGGCGTGTGCAACACGCGAATCGTGATCTCACCGAGCGAGATCTCCTGGCCGTCGTCGAGCGATTCGGACGGGTATTCGGGCTCGGCGGCGGGGTGGACGAACACGGTCACCCCGTGCTCGAGGGCAAAGCGCCCGTGACCCGAGACGTGATCGGCGTGAGTGTGCGTCTCGAGCACGCGCGTGATCCGAACACCGCGCTTCTCCGCCTCGACCAGGTACTGGTCGATTGCGTACGCGGGATCCACGACCACGGCCTCACCCGAGGACTCGTCTCCGATCAGGTAGGACGCGCAGCCGAGATCGTCACTGACGAACTGCCGAAACTGCACGAGACGAGATTCTAATTCAGGCCCAGGTGCTTGGCGATCACCATGCGCTGGACTTCGTTCGTCCCCTCGCCGATCTCGAGGATCTTCTGGTCTCGGTAGAGGCGCGAGATTGCCGACTCCTCCATGAACCCATAACCGCCGTGGATCTGGAGCGCTTGGTTGACCACCCGGTGTGAGAGCTCCCCCGTATAGAGCTTCGCCATTGCCGCGTCCTTGGCGAATTCTCGGCCCTCGTCCTTGAGCCACGCGGCCTTGTAGACGAGGTTGCGCCCGGCCTCGATCTCGACAGCCATGTCCGCGAGCTGGAACTGGATGGCCTGGAAGCTCGCGATCGGCTTGCCGAACTGCTGGCGCTCCTTCGCGTAGCGGAACGCGAGGTCGTAGGCGCCCTGCGCGAGCCCGACCCCCATCGCCGCGACCGAGATCCGGCCGCCGTCGAGGATCTCGAGGAACTGCCGGAAGCCCTGGCCGCGCTCGCCGAGGAGATTTCCCTCGGGCACGCGAACATCCTTGAACGAGAGCTCGCGCGTGTCCGACGCACGCCAGCCGAGCTTCTCCATCGGCGGCGAGATCTCGTAACCCGGGGTGCCGTTCGGGACGATCAGGTTCGAGATCTCGTCCTCGCCGGTGAGCGCGGTGATCGTCACGCACGCCGAGATGTCGGTGCCTGCGTTCGTGATGAAGATCTTCGAGCCGTTGATCACCCACTCCCCGTCGTCGAGGGCGGCGCGCGTACGTGCGGCGGCGGCGTCGGAGCCGGCGCCCGGCTCGGTCAGCCCGAAGGCGGCGAGCTTCTTGCCCGAGGTGAGGTCGGGGAGCCATTCCCGCTTCTGCTCCTCGGCGCCGAAGAGGAAGATCGGCATCGTCCCGAGCGATGTGTGCGCCGCGACGGTGATCGCCACCGACGAGTCGATTCGCGTCAGCTCCTCGATCGCGATCGCGTACGAGAGCGTGTCACTGCCCCCGCCTCCGTATTCCTCCGGGATCGGCATGCCCATCAGCCCCAGCTCGGCGAGCTCGGCGACGAGGTCGTAGGGGAAGCGATGCTCCCGGTCGAGCTCCTCGGCTACGGGCGCGACCTTCTGCTCCGCGAAGTCGCGAACCGTGCGCCGGACGAGCTCCTGTTCCTCGGTGAGGTCGAAGTTCACGCCGTGAGCCGGTTTGCGAGCTCGACGATCAGGCGAACGCCGTAGCCGGTGCCGCCCTTCTGCCAGAGATAGTCGTTTCGGCCCCACGTGTAGAAGCCGGTGCCGGCCATGTCCACGTGCGCCCACGGGCCCTCGCCGACGAACTCCTCCAAAAACGAGGCCGCGTAGGCCGGCTGGGCCTGCCCGCGGACCGAGGAGTTCATCATGTCGGCGAACGCGGAGTCGATCAGGCCGCGATAGCGCCGGTGCATCGGCCAGGGCCAGGCGTGATCGCCGCTCGCTTCGCCGGCAGCTACCACCTCGTCGCGCCAGGCGTCGTCGTTTCCGAAGACGCCCGCGTAGAGATCGCCGAGCGCGCGGTCCATCGCGCCGGTGAGAGTTGCGAAGTCGAGCAGGTGGGTCGCGCCGAGCTCTCGCGCGTGCGCGAGCGCGTCCGCGAGAACGAGGCGTCCTTCGGCGTCGGTGTTCGTCACCTCGATCGTCTTGCCGTTCATCGCGCGCAGGATGTCCCCGGGCCTGAACGCGCCGCCGCCGACGGCGTTCTCGGCCGCGGCCACGACCGCGAGCGTGCGGAGCGGGAGGCCCAGCTCTGCGATCGCGCCGATCCCTTCGATCACGGTGGCGCCGCCCGCCATGTCGCCCTTCATGTCCTCCATGTAGAGGGCCGGCTTGATCGAGATCCCGCCCGTGTCGAACGTGATCGCCTTGCCGACGAGCCCCAGCAGCACCTCGCCCGCCGGCGATGGCGGCTCGTAGCGAAGGACGATCATGCGCGGCGGGTTGTGGCTTCCCTGGGCGACACCGGCGAACGCGCCCATCCCGAGCTTCTCCACTTCGTCCGGCCCCAGCGCCTCGGCCGTGAGATTCGCGTGTTCGCCTGCGAGCTCGATCGCTCGGTCGGCGAGCTTCTCCGGTGTGAGCAGATTCGCGCCGGTGTTTGCGAGGTCACGCGCGCGATTCGCCGCAGAGGCAACCGTCGAAGCCTGCTCGCCGGTCTCGCGTAGCGATTCCTCGTCGCTGCCCACGAGAATGAGCCGCTCGAACGGCGGCTCGGGAGAAGCGTCGGCCTTCCAGCGTCCCGGGTCGTATGTGCCCATGAGGAGGCCGTCGACTACGGCGCGGGCCTGCTCGGAATTGGGGAGGCCGAGCGAGTCGTCGAGCAGCCACGCGATCGAGCCGCCGACGCGCTTGGACTCCCGCCCAACGGATGCGGCGGCGGTTCGCACCGTATCGGCGTCGATGTCCTCTGCCGGTCCGAGCCCGACGAGCACGATCCTGCGCGCATTCGCCTCACCGTCGGGGTAGAGGACGGCCGTCCGACCGACCTCGGCCGCGACCTCTTCCTCCTCGGCCACCTTGGTGAGCGGGCCGTCGATCGAGGCGGCGGCCGCGGGCAGCCCGCCGGGGCCGACCGGTACAGCCAGGACGTCGGCTTCCGGCGGCGTGTCTTGGGCGGCGGTTGCCTCGACCCGCATCAGGGGGCGCGATGCTATCCGACAGGGTTTCTACCGTGAACGGCGAAAGGTTTTCATAACTTTCAAATCGCCTTAACTTTCTCTTGAATCCGCCGATACAGAATGTGGCCATGAGCACCCTGCGGCCCCTTCGCTTCCCTCGTCGACGCACGTCCCCGACTGTCGAGTCGCTCTCCGAGCAGCTCTCAGTCCTCACGCGCGAGCGACAGGCCCTACGCGGAAACGATGCGAGCGCCGCCGCGCTCGAGCAGAACCGCGTCGCCATCGCACGGGCGCAGTGGGATCTCTCGTATGCGCTGATCGAGCGGTACCTGCCGAAGCCGGCAATCGCACAGAGCGCCGCCTAGACCCCGCTGAACCTCCCTGGTAGTCTCGCGGGCCGATGGAGCCCCGCGAGTTCTTCGACACCCTCGAGTCGCGCGTCGACGCGTCCAGGACGGCCGGCATGAACAACTCGTTCCTCTTCGAGATCGACGGAGCCGGGACGTGGAAGGTCGACGTCGCCGACGGGAGCGTCAGCGTGACGGAGGGAGCCGGTGAGGCCGACGTCACGATCCGGGCCTCAGAGGAGACCTTCAGCGCGATCGCGCGCGGCGAGCAGAACCCGACCACGGCCTACATGACCGGCAAGCTGAAGGTCGAGGGCGACATGGGCGCTGCGCTCAAGCTCCAGAAACTGTTCTGACGGCCTGAGGAGCATCAGGTGACCTGGTACGACTTCCTGCTTTTCTTGCACATCGCCGGCGCCGTGGTCTGGGTCGGTGGCGGAGCGATGATGCAGTTCTTCGGCCTGCGCACGATGGCGTCCGGCTCCGGCGAACGGCTGGTCGACTTTGCCCGCGATCTCGAGTGGATCGGCTTCAGGGTGATGATGCCCGCCTCGGCCACGGCGTTTCTCGCCGGCCTCGCGCTTGTGTGGAACGCCGCCTTCTGGACGATCGGCGACGACTGGATCGTCATCGGCCTGGTGCTTTTCGGCCTGACATTTCTCGCGGGATTGCTTTTCTTCGGTCCGGAATCAGGACGCGTGAGCAAGCTCGTCGCCGCCGAGGGGCCGAGCTCACCCGCCGTCCAGGCGCGGATCAAGCGCTTGATCGTCCTCAGCCGGATCGACCTCGTGCTGCTCTTCTTGATCATTTTCGACATGGTCGTGAAACCGTCGTTCTCGGACGGCTGGACGATCCTCGGCGCGCTCGCGGGAGCCATTGCGCTCGCCGCAGCCCTTGTGGCATCCGGCAGCCGTTCGACTGCCGTCGCATCCGGGTAGCGCTACTCCTCGAGCTCGACGAGGAGGGCTCCGCCCGCGACTCTGTCGCCTTCGGCGACATGAACAGCGCGCACGACGGCCTCGTAGGGGGAAACGACCGGGGTCTCCATCTTCATCGCCTCCAGTACGAGCAGCGTCTGCCGGAGGGTGACCCGGTCGCCGGGAGCCGCGAGAACCTTGATCACGGTGCCCGGCATCGGAGCCGTCAGGGCACTCTGCTCGCCGCCGCCGGCTCCGGTCGCCGCATGCATTGCGTCGTCCACGTCGGGGGGAGAGTGCGGCGCGGGGGGTGGGAGGTTGAGTCGCCAGGCACCTTCCCAGGGGCCGCTCGGCAACCGCGTCGGTGGTGCTGAGAGCGGCGGATGCTCTACGAGGAAGGCGGTCGTCGTCCGGCCCGCTCGGACCGCGGGATGGGAGACGAGCCAGCGCAGGAAGGTGAGGTTCGTCGTCAGCCCTTCGACCTCGGTCTCCGCGAGGGCATCGCGCAACCGGAGCAGTGCCTCGTCACGCGTGGGGCCGTGTGCGATCAGCTTGGCGATCATCGAGTCGTAGGCCACACCAACCTCGTCGCCTTCCTCCACGCCGGCGTCGACGCGAATCCCGGTCGGCAGCCGCAGGTGCTCGATCCGGCCAGCCTGGGGGAGGAAGCTTCTCGGATCCTCGGCGTAGAGCCGCACCTCGACCGCGTGCCCAGTCGACTTTGCAACGGTCTGTTGCAAGGTCTCGCCGGTCGCGACCCTGAGCTGCTCGGCGACCAGGTCGATGCCCGTCACGAGCTCGGTGACGGGGTGCTCGACCTGGATCCGTCCGTTCAGCTCGAGGAGATAGAAGTCGCGGCCGTCGAGCATGAACTCGACCGTGCCTGCGCTCCGGTAGCCGATCGCCCGGCCGAAGGCAACCGCTGCTTCGCTCATCCGCTGGCGTAGATCGGGGTCGAGGGCGGGGGAGGGGGACTCCTCGAGCACCTTCTGATGCCGCCGCTGGATGGAGCACTCGCGCTCGCCGAGCGAGAGCACGGTGCCGTGCTCGTCTGCGAGGAGTTGGATCTCGATGTGGCGAGGGCGCTCGACGAAGCGCTCGCAGAAGACCGTGTCGTCGCCGAAGGCCGCCTTCGCCTCGCGCTTCGCGGCAGCGAGGGCCTCATCCAGCTCGGCCGGGTCGCGCACGACTCGCATGCCGCGACCGCCGCCGCCCGCGGCCGCCTTGACGACCAGTGGGTAGCCCACCTCGACCGGGTCGCCGGAGGGCAGGACCGGGACACCGGCTTCGCGCGCAATCCGCTTCGCCTCGAGCTTGTCGCCCCCCTTGCGTAGCGCATCGGCCGTCGGTCCGACGAACACGAGCCCGGCCTCCTCGACTGCCGCCGCGAACTCGGGGTTTTCCGCGAGGAATCCATAGCCGGGGTGAATCGCTCCCGCCCCTACCTCTCGGGCCGCGCGAATGTGCTCCTCGGGGGCCAGGTAGCTCGAGATCTCGACCGTCTCGTCGGCGACCCGGGTATGCAGCGCGCCGAGGTCGTCGGGCGCGGCAACCGCCACGGTCCCGATCCCGGCTTCTCGGGCCGTGCGAAAGACTCGAACCGCGATCTCGCCGCGGTTCGCTACGAGGAGCTTTCGGATCTCCACGAAGGCTCGCGCTTGTCGAGGAAGGCGCGGAGGCCCTCCTGCCCTTCCTCACTGGTGCGCATGCGGGCAGCGAGCTCGGCGAGCGCGCGCCCGTCGCCCGGATCGGGCCGTACGAGTCGTTTCGCTTCCCGGACGGCCGCGGGACTGGACGAGAGTAGCTCGCCGACGACTGCGTCGACTGCTGCTGCGAGGTCCGGCGCGACCTCGCTGACGAGCCCGATCCGCAACGCCACGTCGGGCCCGAAGCGCTCTCCGGTCAAGAAGTAGCGCCGCGCCGCTCCTCGTCCGATCCTGGCGAGCGTGAACGGAGAGATGACCGCCGCGACGATCCCGAGCTTGACCTCGGAGAAGCCGAAGACCGCGTCCTCGGCGGCGATTGCAACGTCGCAACACACGGCCAGGCCGCATCCGCCTCCGAGGCAATAGCCCTGAATCCCGGCGACAACCGGCGCCGGGCACCCGTCGATCACATCGAGCATCCGATACAGGCGCATGGCGTCCTCGACGTTCTCCTCGTAGGAGAGGTCGATCGAGGCGCGCTGCCACTCGACATCCGCCCCTGCACAGAAAGCGGGCCCGTCGCCGGTCAGCACGACTGCGCGCGCGTCGCCGACGTCGGCGAACGCCTCGGTCAGCTCTCGAATCAGCTCCGCGTCGAAGGCGTTGCGCCGCTTCGGCCGGTCGAGGGTGACTCGCAGGATAGGCCCGTCATGGTCGATCCGGAGCGCGCTCACGCTCGTGAGCTTAGAGTCGCGGCGTGCTCAGGGGAACGCTCGCCGCCGCAGTGACGCCGCTACGCGAAGGGGGCGCCGCGCTCGACGACGGTGCGTTTCCGCCCTACGTCGAGTTCCTGCGGTCAGGCGGGCTCGACGGAATCCTGGCCCTCGGCACCACAGGCGAGGGCATCCTCCTCTCTTCGGAGGAGCGGAAGCAGGCGGCGGGGCTCTTCATCGCGGCCGCCGGGGACGGATTCGACGTGGCGGTTCACTGCGGCGCGCAGACGACGGCCGAAACCGTGCGAGCTTGCGGCCGATGCCGCCGCGCAGGGAGCCGATGCCGTGGCCGTGATCGGGCCGCCGTACTACGCGCTCGACGACGAAGCGCTCGTCCGTCACTTCGCCGCAGCCGCCGAGGCATGCCGGCCGCTGCCGTTCTACCTCTATGAGTTCCGTGCACGCTGCGGCTACTCGATCCCGCTCGAGGTGATCGAGCGATTGCGGGAGCTCGCGCCCAACCTCGCAGGCATGAAGGTCTCGAACCAGCCGTTCGAGGCGGTGGAGCCGTTCCTGATCGAAGGGCTCGACGTTTTCGTCGGGGCGGAGTCGCTCATCCTGGAAGCACTCGATCGCGGAGCTGCCGGAGCGGTGTCGGGCCTGGCGGCCGCCTTTCCGGAGCTCGTGGCGGGGCTCGTGCGCAGATCGCTCAGGCGACGTGGGCGAGGTGCGCGCAGTGCTCGAGCGCTTCCCCTTCCAGGCGGCTCTCAAGATCTGCCTCGCTCATCGGGGCGTGCCGATCCGCGAGGACGTTCGAGGCCCGCTGCGCACGCTCACCACGGACGAGCGGGTGGAGCTCGAGAGATGGCTCGAATCGTCGTAGCGGGAGCCGGCGCGATCGGCGCGAGCATCGCGTACCACCTTGCGCTGCGTGGCTCATCCGATGTGGTTCTGGCCGACCGCGCGGAGATCGCTTCCGGAGCGACCGGGAAGGCGATGGGTGGAGTGCGGCAGCAGTTCTCGACGGAAGCCGAGGTGAGGCTCGCCCAGGAGTCGATCGGCTTCTTCGAGGAGCTCGGCGCGCCCTTCTTCGATCAGGTGGGGTACCTGTTCCTCGCCACGACAGGCGAGGGGCTCGTCGAGCTCGAATCGCGCGCGGAGCTGCAACGAGGGCTGGGGGTACCGGTCGAGAGCGTCGATGCGTCCCGGATCACGGGCCTCCGCACCGACGACGTGCTCGGAGCGGTCGCCTGCTGGGAAGACGGCGTCGCGGAGCCCGCCGCATTGACTCGTGAGCTCGTGAAGCGCTCAGCCAAGCTGGGCGTCGAAGTCCGTGAGCGGAGTGATGCGCGCGAGATCGAGGGCGACGTTCTCGTGATCGCCGCGGGCGCGTTCTCGGCGGAGCTCTGGCCGGGACTCCCCGTTCGGCCGCTGTGCCGTCAGCTCGTCGACGTCGGGCCGGTGCACGGCCTTCCGGCCGACCTGCCGATGGTGGTCGAGTCGGAGACCGGCTTCCACTTCCGTCGCCGCGGCGACACGCTCCGCCTTGCGATGAGCGAGCCCTCGCCCCGGTGGACCGACCGCGAGGAGGTGGACCAAGATCTCGTCGAGGACTGGCGCGAGCGACTCGCGCTTCGGTATCCGCCTGCGGCGGGTGTGCCGGTAGAGCGCGCCTGGGCCGGCCTGTACGACATGACCCCTGATGCCCACCCGATCATCGGCTGGATCGCCGAAGGCGTGTACGCGGCGTGCGGCTTCTCGGGGCACGGGTTCATGCAGTCCCCGGCGGTCGGCAAGGCCGTCGCCGAGGAGCTGCTCGGCGATCACGCGTCCCTCGACCTCTCCCCGTACCGAATCGACCGCTTCGAGAACGCAGTCGTCTTCCCCGAAGACCTCGTTCTCTGAGGGTCATATCTTGGCGAGCGGTGCCGGCGCGGCTGTCGCGTCGAGCGAGGCGATCACCTCGCGCACGATCGAGCGCCAGTCGGTGTCGAAGTCGACGCCGAGGCGGCGCAGCTTCGTGTTGTCGACGGCGAAATGCCGAATGTCGCCCGGGCGCGCCGGGCCATATTCGATGCCCTGAGCGCTCCCTGTCTCGGCCAGGACGAAGTCGGCGAGGTCCTGGATGCTGACGCTGATGCCCGAGGCGCAGTTGAAGGACTGATGCCGCATCTCGGCCGACATCGCGGCGAGCAGGGTCGCCTGCACGACGTCGCGGACCGAGGTGAACGAGCGGGTCTGCTCGCCTGAGCCGTAGATCCTGAGCGGCCGCTGCGCCAACGCTCTCCGCGCGAAGATCGGAACGACACCTCCGTGGTCGGAGGCGTCCTGGCGCTGCCCGATGACGTGGTAGTAGCGCAGTACCGCGCAGTCGAGGCCGAACGTCTCGCTGATCACGCGGCAGTACGACTCTCCGGCAAGCTTGCTGATCCCGTACACGGAAACAGGACGCTTCGGGCTGTCCTCGACGTGTTCGCGCGTCGTATCTCCGAACACCGAGCCGGTCGAGGCATAGACGAACTTCGACACCCCGTCGCGGGCTGCGCGCAACAGGAGACGCAGCGTGCCGAGCGCGTTGACCGTTAGATCACTCTCGGGGTCGTCGAGCGCGACCGAGTTCTTCGACGCGGCGAGATGAAAGACGTAGTCGACGCGGGTCAGGTCTGCGCGGTCGGCCCAATCGAGAACGTCTTCGGTGACGAGTTGGAAGCGCGGATGATCGAGCACGTGCTCCACGTTGCGCGTCGAGCCGGCGGTCCCGACGAGGTTGTCGACGCACGTCACGGTGTTGTCGCGCTCGAGCAACGCGTCACACAAGTGCGAACCGATGAACCCCGCCCCACCGGTGAGGACCACTTCCTTGGATTGAAGCTCGACCAGTCGTCCCACTCGGCCCGCCTACGATACTCGTGTGCGCTTCGTCCTGGCGAACCGCTTGATGAACCTCGCCGGGGGGACCGAGGTGCATCTGGTCACCGTCGGGACCGAGCTGCTTCGGCTTGGGCACGAGGTCGTCATCTACTCGCCCGAGCTCGGGCCCTTCGCCGAACACGCGCGACAGCGAGGCATCGAAGTGGTCGATGAGCCTGGCGGGCTTCCGGTCGACTGCGATGTCGTCCTCGCACAGGACGGTCTTGTCGTCTACGACCTCGCGGAGCGGTATCCACGGGCAAGCATCGTCTTTCGGATCTGCGGCGAATCCTTCGACTTTCAGTTGCCGCCGCAAGCCGACGGCGTCGTCGACCTCGTCGTCGTCCTCGGCGAGCGTTACGCACGGCTTGCGCGTGCTTGTGCGGTCAAGCCTCCGCTGGCGCGGCTCCGTATTCCCGTGGACATCCATCGCCTCGCGCCGGTGGGGACGATCCGGTCACAGCCTCGCCGCGCCGTCATCCTTGGCAACTATCCCGACCGCATCCACGTCGTCCGCGAGGCGTGCGAGCGGCGAGGGATCGAGGTCAGTCACGTCGGTGCGGGGCAGCAGCGCTACGACATCGCGGCGGCGCTCGAGAGCGCCGACATCGTCGTCGGGAAGAGCCGCGCGGCGGTCGACGCGATGGCGTGCGGGCGCGCCGTTTACGTCTACGACATGTTCGGCGGCGACGGCTGGGTGACGCCCGAGACGTACTCCGCGATGGAGGAAGACCACTTCGCCGGCCAGGCGACTGACCGCGTGATCGGAGTTGAGGAGATGGACCGTGACCTCGCCGACTATGACCGGGGCATGGGCGCGGTCAATCGTGACCTCGTCATCCAGCATCACGACGCGCGCGATCACGTGATCGAGCTCCTGTCCGCGCTCGTCGACCCGCCGACGGAGCGGCCGTCGGTGCCGCTGAGTGAGCTCGCCCGGCTGACGGCGCTCCAGTGGTCCTGGGAACGATTTGCCCGCGAGGCCCAGCATGAGCAGGCCTCGTTACACGAACGCCTTCTCGTCGCAGAGCACGCTTCCGAGGCATCGGCAGCCACGGCGAAGGCGGAGAAGGAACGCGCCGACATCCTCGAGCGAGCCGCCGACTGGGCGGTCACCTTGCAGGCGGACCTCGAAGAGATCCATGCGACCCGCGCGTGGCGACTGACGATGCGCTACCGGCGCTGGCGGGACCACCTGCTCCGAGCGCGGTGAGCTAGAGCGACATTCGAAGGGCGATCTCGCGTTCCCCGGCGGCGCGTCGAGGCCGGAACCCACGACCTCCTCCCCGATGCGATCGTATCGGGGAACTCCGCACGGGTGGGTGCCAGCTCTGTGCCGAAAGAACTACTCGAAGGCGAGTCCGCGGCGCGATAGCTCTTCGAGTGCGAACCGGCCCTCGATTGTCGCCTCGACGTCGAACTCCTCGCCGACGTCCGGCTCCTTGCCGATCAGCTCGCGCACCCGGCTCGGCAGCTTCTGGTCAGCCGCTTCGCGCGACTCCCAGAGGTAGACCGCGCCCCAGCGCTCGGTCACCTCGTCCGAGATCCACGCCTTGAAGCGAAGGCCGGGCACGTCCTCGAACGCGTCTACCGACTCGTCGCGCAGGTAGCGCCGTAGCTCGGCGATCGTGGTCTTCGAGTCGGCGAGATTCCAGAGGACGAGGCGCACCAGCACGGTGGGGAGTATCCCCCGCCTTGCGTTGGAGCCAAGACGGTTACTGAACAGTTACGTCGCTGAGAGAGCCGTGTAACAGCGGCAGTCCAAGCTCTGGGGACACGCGACGATGGAGGCACGATGTTTCGCTCCGCTCTCCCGACGATCTTCCTGCTCTGTGTGGCGTTCGCCCTCGCTTCGTGCATGCGCGAGACGCGCGTGCAGCAGGTGCGCCAGCCCAGCAGCTCGCCGCCCGAGCTGAGCGGAGACGGCCGCTACTTCGGCTACGTCAAGGGTGGGACGCCCGAGCCGCCTGCCATCGGCTTCGACATCGCCCAGACGTATTCCGGCGACGCGGCCAACAAGGCGGCCGCCGAGGACGGGTTCGTCAAGCCAGGTGAGCCCGTCTCGAACGACCACTACGAACGCAATCCCGAAAGGCGGATTGAGTCGCTGAAGCTCGATTCGAGCGCGCAGGTCACCGCAGCCTGGCCCGCGAGCTTCCTCATGCGTTTCGTGACCCCGAAGCAACAGGCCAAGTGCGAGGCTGAGACAAGTGCGGCCCCGTGCTTGCATGTGCCGATAGGTTTGCCGGTCTTCTTCGGGGCCGTGGGAGAGCTAGATCCGCGCCAAGGGATACCCGCGTGGGTGACGATCCGGGACGGTGTCGTCGTCAGGATCGACGAGCAGTACTTTCCGTAGCCACTATCCCCAGGAAGGCGGCTCGTACCCACCGTCTTTCGGCGCGCCGATCGCGACCCAGGCGAGACCTTCCTCGCCCGCGATCGGCTGGCGCGTTACCTCCGGGTCAACTCGCACGGCGATGCCTTCCCGCACTTCGATCTCGTCGCCGCCGACGCGGAGCACGCCCGAGCCCTTGACGTAGACGTAGACCTCCTCCTGGTTCGAGCGGGTCTCGTTGTGCTCGAGGCCCTCTGCCAGGGGCGGAAGGTCGAAGTAGTTGACCCCAAACGCGGTCACGCCGAGCGCCTTCCGGACCTTCTTGACGACTCCGTCGAGCTCGGAGAAGTTGGCGACGTCGTAGCGCGCCATCTACATCCGGAAGATGCCGAACTTCGTCTCCGGGATCGGCGCGTTCAAAGCGGCCGAGATCCCGAGCGCAAGCACGCGGCGCGTGTCGGCGGGGTCGATGATCCCGTCGTCCCAGAGGCGTGCCGTCGAGTAGTACGGATTGCCTTCGTGCTCGTACTTGGCGCGGATCTCGTCCGGGTCGGCGTCGCCGACCATCGTCAGGACAGTCGCCGCCTGCTCGCCACCCATCACGGAGATGCGCGCGTTCGGCCACATCCAGAGCTGCCTGGGCGAGTACGCCCGGCCGGCCATCCCGTAGTTGCCGGCGCCGAAGGAACCGCCGATCACCACCGTGAACTTCGGCACCTCTGCGCAGGCGACCGCCATCACGAGCTTTGCTCCGTCGCGAGCGATGCCACCGGCTTCGTACTCGGTGCCGACCATGAAGCCGGTGATGTTCTGGAGGAAGACGAGCGGCACCTTCCGCTCGCACGCAAGCTCGATGAAGTGCGCGCCCTTCTGGGCGGACTCGGCGAACAGGACGCCATTGTTGGCGAGGATCGCGACCGGATAGCCCTCGATTCGCCCGAAGCCGCAGACGAGCGTCTCTCCGTAGAGCTCCTTGAACTCGTGGAAGCGGCTGCCGTCGACGATGCGGGCGATCACCTCGCGAGCATCGAACGACTGCCGGTAGTCCTCCGGGATGAGCCCGTAGAGGTCGGCTGGGTCGACCGTGGGCTCCTCCGGCTCGGAGGTGTCCCAGGGCGCCTCCTTGCGGCGGTGGAGGTTGCGGACGACCGAGCGGACGAGCGCCAGCGCGTGCTCGTCGCTCGTCGCATAGTGGTCGGCGACTCCGGACCTGCGTGCATGGACGTCGGCCCCGCCCAGCTCTTCTGCGGTCACGTCCTGCCCGGTGGCCGCCTTGACCAGCGGGGGGCCGCCGATGAAGATCGTGCCCGTCCCCTTGACGATGATCGTCTCGTCGCTCATCGCAGGGACGTATGCGCCGCCCGCGGTGCACGAGCCCATCACCGCGGCGATCTGTGGGATCCCCTTCGCAGACATCCGGGCTTGGTTGAAGAAGATGCGGCCGAAGTGGTCGCGATCTGGGAAGACCTCGTCCTGGAGCGGCAGGAACGCGCCGCCTGAGTCGACGAGGTAGATGCACGGCAGATTGTTCTGCTCGGCCACTTCCTGCGCTCGCAGATGCTTCTTGACCGTCAGAGGAAAGTAGGTCCCGCCCTTGACGGTCGCGTCGTTGGCCACGATCACGCACTCCTGCCCTTCGATGACTCCGATGCCGGTCACGATGCCGGCCGAGGGCGCCTGGCCGTCGTACATCTCCCAGGCCGCGAGGGCGCCGAGCTCGAGGAAAGCGCTGCCGGGATCGAGCAGGCGGTCGACCCGTTCGCGCGCCGTCAGCTTGCCGCGCGAGCGGTGGCGCTCGATCGATTTCTCTCCGCCGCCTTTGGCCACCTGCGCGCTTCGCTCACGCAGCTCCGTCACGAGCGAGGACATCTGCTCGCTGCGGGCGGCGAAAACGTCCGATTCGCGCTCGACATGTGAGCTCAGCACGCTCATCGAGGTGAGGGTAGCGGCTGAGGAGGTCGGTCTTCCCTGCAATTCGAGGGAACTCGACAAACGGTCCCGGATGACCCAGAGTGAGACCGAGGGGGATTATGCGGATTGAGGTACACCCAGATGCCCGAGAGGAGCTACTCGAGTTCCTCCGGCGAGCAGATTGCGAGGCCCGCGCGGACGGCGACGGAGCTGTCGTCGTCGAGGTCCCGGACGCGATCGCGGAGGACCAGGCGCGCCTCGAGGTCGACCTCTATCTGAAAGCCTGGCAGGCCAGTCACCCGGCAGACTTCGAAGCTCATCTGCTCGAGATTCCCCGGTCGGGGGTCGAGGGCGAGGCCGAAACCGCCGATTGAGCTTGTGACATGCGCCGCTTCCTCGCCATTTCTGCGGCGGGGATCACGCTCCTCGCCGCCCAATCAGCCGCCGCAACGATCCGGCCGCAGCATGGAATGTCACGCGTCGTGCTCGGGATGACGAAGGCGCAGGTACGGGCGCGGCTGGGAGCGCCGATCGGGAGTGGGGGCGGCCGTTTCTACTACGCGCGGGTCTGGGTTGGATTCCGGCTCGGCAGGGTCGCGGAGGTGACGACCACGCGGTCGGTCGAGCGCACCGCCTCGGGAGTGGGTGTCGATTCTTCCGAAGCAGATGTCCGCCGGGCCTACCCGTCAGTCGTCTGCGCGCCGTCCGGCGGCTTTCGCCGCTGTCGCCTCGGAAGCGGCAAGCCCGGCACGCGGGCAACCGACTTTCTGCTGGGGCGCGGCCGTGTTCTCCAGGTGTCGGTCCAGCTACTGCCGAAATAGCCGCGAGTGGAGTACCCTGAAGGGGGGAAATCCACGTTTTGCAACGTCGCACAGTCGTTCATCTCGCCCTGGCCTTCATCGCGACCTTCGTCGTCGTGGCGATGCCTGCCGCTGCGCGCGGATCCGATCCCGAGCCATTCTTCATCGGTCAGGTCGGGCAGGACGAGTGGGGCACCTACATCTGGTTCAAGTACCCGGAGGGCCGCGAGGCGCGTCACATCACGGAGGGCACCTACCCGGTTCGGATCAACGATCTCTCGACCACGCACAACTTCCGTATGCGCGACCTGAGTTGCCCCCTGGGCGCTCTGGACATTCAGACCACAGCTCAGTTCGAAGGCACCGTCGACTGGACGGTCACGTTCGAGGCCAACGAGCAGATCAATTGCGACTACGAGTACTACTCCGAAGCCGATCCGCTCAATCTCCGCGACACCCTGACCGCGCATCCAGGAGTGCCGCAGCAGCCGCCCCCGCCTCCGCCACCACCCCCGCCCGGAGGCGGCCCACCTCCGCCTCCACCGCCGCCGGCACCGCCGCAGGTCCCCGACCTGATCTTCACGGTTGGCCCGGACCAGCGAATCGGCACGTTCTACGCGGACGGCCGCCGCATGACGCGGATCCCGCCGGGCACCTACACGATCCAGGTGCACGACCTCTCGACGTCGCACGACTTCCACCTGACCGGCGCGGGCGTGGACAAGAAGACCTCGGTCTCGGAGATCGAGCACCCGATCTGGACCGTGACCTTCCGAGCCGGCACCTACAAGTTCAACTGCGACGTCCACGCTGCGATGAAGGGGACCTTCACGGTCGCTGTAGGCGCCCCGCCGCCGACGCGCTGCCGGGTACCTCGCGTCATCGGCAAGAACCTGGGGCCGGCCCGGACAGCGATTCGTAGAGCGCGTTGCGCGGTGGGTCGCGTCCGCTATGTGCGCGCTTCTCGACCCCGCGGCAAGGTCGTGAGCCAGACGCCGCGAGCCGGACGCAGGCTTGCACGGGGAACCCGCGTCAACCTCGTGCTCAGTCGCGGCCCGACCTGAACGCGCTCGAGCCCGCAACCCCGGCTGTGACCTTCACCAACTCTTAAGGCGCGGCGTGCTTGAGTACGTGCAGATGACAGCCGCGAGCGGTTTCCGTCAATTCGTAGTCGTCCTCGCGTTAGCCCTCGCCGTCGCAGGTTGCGGCAGCGACGACGAAACCGCGCAGCCGCAGGAAGGCACCACGCGCGCGGCGACCACCGAGACCAAGCCGGACCCGATGAAGAAGGACGCGGCCTCATCGCGCCGTCCGGCGGGAGAAGCCGGGCTGCGTGTGCCCGCCGAACAGGCCCAGATCGTCGTGAAGGACTCGGAGTTCGGCCGGGTCCTCTTCGACGCGAACGGCCAGGTGGTGTACGTCTTCGAGAACGACGGCCGCAACCGGTCGGCCTGTACGAGCGCCGAGTGTGTGAAGGCTTGGCCGCCCGTACTGACGAGGGAGCCGCCGTCGGCCGGCGCCGGCGCCGAAGAGGGCTTTCTCGGCACGTTCCGCCGAGGCGACGGGAGGTTGCAGGTCACGTACAACGGCCGCCCCCTCTACTTCTACGAACATGAGTCCCCGGGCGAGATCAAGTGCCACAACATCGATCTGCACGGAGGGCTCTGGTGGGTCGTCACTCCCCGCGGAGAACCAGCCTCGTGAGGAGTGCGCGGCCGGAGTCACCGCGAGATGGGCAGCACGAGGTGTAAAAGGGTCGCCTGTGAGCCACAAGGCTGTGCGAAACCGCTGCTAATCGGCACGTTTCCCAGCAGAGGCGGCAGGAGCTCGAACCCGCAACGCTTCCGTGAGGGGTGAAGGAGGTGGCCGTCGCTCCCGCGAAGTACGGGCCTGGCAATGGCGAGATCGAGCTCCTCCGAAGCTCCGGCGGTCGCCGCAACGCGCGCGAGGCGCTGGGCGGCGATCGCGATCGGGCTGGCCGCGGCCGCAGCCCTTGCGATGCAGGCGGCCGCGACCGTGCTCGACCGCCCGCTCGAAGTGCTGGCACTCGAGCCGCAGACTGCCCTCGACGGCGATTGGTACACCGGCGCGATGTCCAACGTGGGCAACGTCGCGTGGATTGCCGGTGCCGCCGCCTGCCTGCTGGCCTGGCTGGTCGAGCGCTCGCTCGCTCGCCCGGCGACCCCGATGCTGCATGCGGGCCTGCTCCTGACGGTCATCGGCGCGGACGACCTGTTCCTGCTCCACGAGGGCCTGTACCGAAAAGTAGTCGGAGAACGCTGGGTGTTCGCGCTCTACCTTGTCCTGTTCGCGGCGTATGCCGTCGCGCACCGCGACGTCCTGCGCCGTTACAACGGTCTCGCGGTGCTGGCGCTGGGAATCGCCTTCCTGATGGTGTCCGCGCTCTTCGACGAGTACTCCCATGACCAGTACCTGCTCGAGGACGGCGCGAAGCTGATGGCCATCGGCACGATCGTGTCGCTCTTCGTCGTGATCGCCTATACGCGGCTGCGCACCATCCATCTACGCGAGGAGGCGGAAACAGTCTCGTAGAGACTCGCCCGCCATGGCTTCAGCCCGAGCCGAGGAGGTCTTGGCTCGTGAAAGTGTGTCAGGCCTCGCGTTGTGAACGCGAGGCGTGACTGATTCGGACTAGTTGAGCTTGCTGAGCGGTGCCGCCGAGCCCGTTGGCGGAGTTGTACGTCACCGCGCCGTTGACGACCTGGAACGTTCCCATCGCCCAGTCACCGCCGAGCGAGATGGGGTTTGGGTTGTAGACGCAGTAGCCGACGGTGTAGGTGCCCGCAGGCAGGCTGACCGCCGCTGCCGTGGTGTTCGACTGGACCACGTTGGTCGCGTTGGCGTCTATGGGGGGTTTCGTTCTACAGGGGCGGCAGGACTCGAACCTGCAACCCCCGGTTTTGGAGACCGGTGCTCTGCCAATTGAGCTACGCCCCTAGGTTCGGCTCACCGATTGTACTGGCGGCCTTCACGGGCAGTAGAGTCGCAATCGTGGCCGCTCGTCAGCGTCATGTGCTCGGGGCGCTCTTTCTCGTTCTCGCCGTGCTCTTCGCAGGAATCGGCTACGCGGCCTTCATCGCGGGCATCTGGGTGATCGCCGCCGCGGGGGTTGCGCTGGCGCTTTGGATCGGCAGCTTCGGCCTTCGTGCGCTCGTGATGAAACGTGCGCGCTGAGGACTCCGCCTCCAAGGGCCGTATTCTCTAGGCCGTGGCGCAGACGGACGAAACCCAAGACCTCTGGCAGGAGTTCCGAAAAACCCACGACCAGGGGGTACGCGACCGGCTGATCCTGACGTACGCGCCGCTCGTCAAGTACGTCGCCGGGCGGCTCGGAAGCGGGCTTCCCGCGCATGTCGACGAAGGTGACCTCGTCTCCTACGGCCTCCTGGGGCTGATCGGAGCGATCGAGCGCTACGACCCCGATCGGGACGTGAAGTTCGAGACGTTCGCGATCGCGCGCATCAAGGGCGCGATCATCGACGAGCTACGGGCGCTGGACTGGGTGCCGCGATCTGTGCGGGCGCGCGCGCGGCATATCGAGCGCGCGATTGCGGAGCTCGAGGCGAGGCTGCACCGCGCGCCTACCGACGAAGAGATCGCCGGCAAGCTCGGGATCGAGACCGAGGAGCTCGAGCAGAGCCTCACCGAGATCTCGCGCTCGTCGATCGGCGCGCTCGACGAGCTCTGGACGATCTCGTCTTCCGGGGGCGACCAGGTCGCATTGATCGACACCATCGAGGACACCCAGGGCCCGGAGCCGCAGACGGCTCTCGCCCAGACCGAGCTCAAGGAAGCGCTGGGCGAGGCGATTGCGCGGCTGCCCGAGCGGGAGAAGCTCGTCGTCACGCTCTACTACTACGAGGAGCTGACCCTGCGCGAGATCGGCGAGGTGCTCGGCGTGACCGAGTCGCGGGTCTCGCAGCTGCATACGAAGGCGGTCCTGCGCCTCAAGGCGCACCTCGGCGGCGTGCCGGCGCGCGATACCGGCGAGTAGCCCCTTGTTCATGGCGCACCCAGCCTCCTCCCCACTGCGAGCGTAGCGGGGGGAAGCGCACGCGTGGGTGACGGCTTCGCGCCGGAACCTTGGCGTTCTTTCCACTGCCGGTGCCTCGTTAAGATCGACTGAACCAAGCCCAGGAGGAGCATCCGCATGTCCGCAGTCGAGCCCGGAAAGATCCGCAACGTCGCCGTCGTCGGTCACCGCGGCACCGGCAAGACCTCGCTCGTCGAGGCGATGCTCTTCCAGGCAGGAGCAACGAACCGGCTTGGCGTCATCGAGCAGGGCACGACCGTCTCCGACTGGGACGAGGACGAGCAAAACCGCGAGATGTCGATCTCGGCCTCGCTGTGCCACCTCGAGTGGCAAGGCCGCAAGATCAATCTCATCGACACCCCCGGCGAGCCGAGCTTCCAGGGCGACGCAATCGCATCGATTCATGTCGTCGAGGGCGCGCTCGTCACCGTCAGCGGGGTCATGGGCGTGGAGGTTCAGACCACGCGCAACTGGCAGCGCGCCGATGCGCTCGGACTGTCACGGGTTGTCATCGTCAACATGCTCGACCGCGAGCGAGCTGACTTCTTCCGCACCCTCGAGCAGCTTCGCGTGCAGTTCGGCTCGCAATGCGTCGCGGTGCACATGCCGATCGGCGTCGAGCACGAGCTGACCGGAATCGTCGACCTGCTGCACATGACCGCGTATACGAGCCCCGAGGGCGACCGCGAGGGCAAGCCCGGCGAGATTCCCGCGGAGCTCGCGGAGCAGGTCGAGCGGTACCGGACACAGATGCTGGACTCGGTCGTCGAGACCGACGAAGGCCTGATGGAGCGCTACCTCGACGGCCAGGAGCTCAGTCCCGAAGAGGTCGCCGCAGCTCTGAAGACCGCTGTCACCCGGGGGGAGCTCTTCCCCGTCGCCTGCTCGGTCGCGACGAAGAACCTCGGCACGACCGCTGTGCTCGACCTGCTCGTCGAGGGCGTCCCGTCACCGGCGAAGAAAGGCGCTCCGATCGAGATCGAAGGCGCGCAGGACTCGGCGTTCGTCTTCAAGACCGTCGCCGACCCCTTCGCGGGGCGCATCAACATCTTCCGCGTGCTCGCGGGCAGGATCGGCTCGGACTCGACTGTCGCCAACGTGCGAACGCACGACAAGGAGCGCGTCGGCCAGCTGCTGACGCTGCAGGGCAAGGATCACGAGTCGGCCCAGGAGTTCGGCGAGGGCGACCTCGGCGCCGTCTCCAAGCTCAAGGACGTCAGGACGGGAGACCTGCTCCTCGACGCCGACCGCGACGTCGAGCTTCCGAGCCTCGACTTTCCCGAGCCGGTGATGAGCTTTGCGATCACGCCCAAAGCCAAGGGTGACGAGGAGAAAGTCGCCACGTCGCTTCGCCGGCTGAGCGAGGAGGACCCGACCCTGCACCTCCAGCGCGATCCGCAGACGGGCGAGCAGCTCCTCTCTGGGATGACCCAGATGCACGTTGAGGTCGCGGTCGACCGGCTAAAGCGCCGCTTCGGCGTCGAGGTCGACCTGCGCCAGCCGCGCGTCCCCTATCTCGAGACGATTCGCAAGGAAGCAAAGGGTCACGGGCGCTACAAGAAGCAGACCGGTGGCCGCGGCCAGTTCGGCGACTGCCACATCGTCCTCGAGCCGCTCGAGGGACACACCGGCTACGAGTTCGAGGACAAGATCGTCGGCGGAGTCATCCCCCAGAGTTTCCGGCCCGCGGTCGACAAGGGGATTCAGGAGGCGATGCGGCAGGGCGAGCTGGCGGGTGCGCCGGTGCAAGGAGTGAAGGTCCGGCTCGTGGACGGTTCGTACCACACCGTCGACTCCTCGGAGATGGCGTTCAAGATCGCCGGCTCGATGGCCTTCAAGCAGGCCTACGAGGCGGCCGACCCGGTGTTGCTCGAGCCGATCATGGAGGTCGACGTAACCGTGCCCGATGACACCGTCGGCGCCGTCAACGGCGATCTCAACTCACGGCGCGGCCGGCTGCAAGGGATGGAGCCCGTGGGCGGGATGACCCACATCAAAGCCGAGGCTCCGATGGCCGAGATGCTCACCTACGGCCAGGCGCTGACCTCGATGACCGGCGGGCGCGGCGACTACCACATGCAGTTTCTGCGCTATGACGAGGTTCCGACCCACGTCGCGCAGAAGCTGATCGACGAGACCAAGAAGGAGCGCGAAGAGGCGAAAGTCTAGTCGAGAAG
Source organism: uncultured Actinomycetes bacterium (assembly GCA_963827725.1). Classification (GTDB taxonomy): domain Bacteria; phylum Actinomycetota; class Thermoleophilia; order Gaiellales; family Gaiellaceae; genus VAXT01. The sequence goes on from CAWHBM010000001.1 coordinate 1,161,666, forward strand.
TCCGCGGAGCTTCGCTCGCACCATGACGACTTTCTCGGATCTAGCCGGCCTTCACCTCCTGCGGAGGCAGGCAAAGCCCGCCTCCGCAACTAACACAAGGGGCGAAAGCTCAAAGCCTGCCTCTTCCTGTCGCCGGTCCTAGACGTTGACCGCTTCCGGCTGCTCCTTCTTCAGCCGGCCGATCAGGTCTGCGACGTCAGCGAGCTCTTGCTCGAGGTCGCGCTGGTATTCCTCCAGCCGCTCGAGAACGCGCTCGGGCTCATAAAAGCGATGGCCGACGCCGGGGCGGGAGAAACGCCTGTGTCGTCTGTGATGCATGGTCACCCCCTTCCCTCTGCATAGCGCTTGGAGAAGACCGAGATCTGCTGCTCGATCGCCTTGAAAGCCTCGACCCACTGCGCGAGCACTCGGAGGCCGGACTCGGTGATGACGTAGACCCGCTTCGCAGGGCCTGGCGCTTCCTCGTCCCATGTCGACTTGACGAGGCCCTCCTGCTCGAGCGAGCGGAGGATGCGGTACAGGTTGCCCATGTCGATTCGCTCGTTCGGCATCAGCGTCTGCAGCTCCACGAGAAGCTCGTAGCCGTGACCGGGGTTGTCGCGGAGGACGAGGAGCACGGCAGGCTCGGTGAAACGCTCGAGCCGGGCGCGTACGCGCCAGCGCCCCGGCCCGACGCGACGACGAGAACGGGCGCCGCGGGGCAGCATGCGTCCCGTCATTGCCGTCCTTCGTGAATTACAGTGTAAAACACAGTTAGCCGAGCCTACCAGCGCGGGAAGGCCCCGGCGAGTGGCTATATAGTCGGCAGCCATGCGGTCTTCTCGAATGGCTGTGGCGCAGACCTGTGCGGTCTGCGACCGGACGCTCCTCGTCGGCGAGCGTACGACCCGGTTTTCGCCCGAGGGCGAGGACTTCGTCGACGTCTGTTCGCTCTGCCAGGAGATCGCCGCCGAGCAGGGCTGGCTGAAAGAAGGCAGTCCGACGACGCCCACGTTCGAGGAGGAGCCCCGGCGGAAGAAGTTCAGCCTCGGCGCGTTCCTCGACCCCCGCCGAGTCACTCCGGAGGACACGCTGGCACCGGAGCCGATCCTGCGCCGGCTCTCCGAGCCGGAGCGCGCGATGGTCGAGGCGGCCGACCTCTTCAACGCAAGCCCGTACCGGCGCACCGTCGGAGGGATCGGCAAGAGCCTCGGCAAGCCGCACGCGAGTGTCGTGCCGCTCTCGGGCGTGAACACCGAGGTGGTCGTCACTGTCGCCTGGGACATCTCCTGGTACCAGTACCGCGTCCTCTTCGAGTCGGCGCAGCCCGTTCGACTGGCAGAGCGCGGCCACGAGCTGGAAGAGCTCGAGCCTTCCTTCAGGACGTGGAATGCACGGGTCGACCCGGACGGCCGCGTCGTCCCGGAAATCGCGCGCCTTAGGAGGAGGGTCTGGCGGAACATGGCTGAGCCGCCGGGCCGCGCTGCTCGCCCCGATGCCGGGTCCTCAGTCGCCCCGGTAGTGGTGACTACCGGGGCTCCCTGCGTCCGCGGCCTCGGAACGAGCATCGCACCCCGGCGACGAGCAATGTCCCGCCAGACCCTCCTTGTCGGGAACGCGACTTACACTTAGATCGATGATCTATTGCGTGATCCCGCGGGAGCTGGAAGACGAGCTCTTCGCCAAGATGGTCGAGTACTACAAGGACAACCCGAACGTGACGGTCATCCTCGAGCGCCGCGAAGGGCCCGATCGCCGAGACGCACGGGAGACCGGGGGCAAGCGCGAGCTACGTGACCGGCGCCGCCCGCGCATCCCGGGCACGTTCCTCGAGACCGAGGGCTCGGAAGCCGACCGACTAGTATCCGCGCCGTGGCCATCCTGGGCGCGAAGACCTTTCAGAACTACATCGCCGGCGAATGGGTCGATGCCGACTCCGGCGAGACCTTCGAGAGCGTCAGTCCCGCAAACGGCGAGGCCGTCGGCACCTTTCCGCGGTCAGGGGCCGGGGAGGTCGACCGGGCAGTCGCCGCTGCCAAGGAGGCCTACGAGGACTGGCGGCTCGTGCCGGCGCCGAAGCGCGGGGAGATCCTCTTCCGCTTCGCGCAGCTTCTGACCGAGAACAAGGAGGACCTCGCCCAGCTGATGGCGCGCGAGATGGGCAAGGTCCTGCCCGAGGCGCGCGGCGACGTGCAGGAGGCCATCGACATGGCCTATTACATGGGTGGCGAGGGCAGGAGGCTCTTCGGCCAGACGACGCCGTCCGAGCTCCGCGACAAGTTCAACATGAGCGTGCGCCAGCCGATCGGGGTCGTCGGCGTGATCACGCCGTGGAACTTCCCGATCGCGATTCCCTCCTGGAAGATCCTGCCGGCGCTCGTCTGCGGGAACACCGTCGTCTTCAAGCCTGCGACCGACACCCCGGCGCTCGGCGAGCGCTTCGTGGAGCTGCTGATCGAGTCCGGCGTCCCGGCCGGCGTCGTCAACGTCGTCCACGGAGGCGGGGGAGAGGTCGGAAACGCGATCGTCACGCATCCCGATGTGCCGGTGATCACGCTCACGGGCTCGCGCGAGACGGGCGTGCAGGTGACCAAGGACGCGGCCGAGCGTCTCAAGCACGTCCACCTCGAGCTCGGCGGCAAGAACGCGATCATCGTCCTCGACGACGCCGACCTCGACCTGGCTGTCGACGGGATCATCTGGTCGGGCTTCGGCACCTCGGGCCAGCGCTGTACCGCCGCAAGCCGCGTGATCGCGCACGAGGCGGTCTACGACGCGCTCGCCGCACGGCTGGTCACAGAGGCCGAGAAGCTGCGGCTGGGCGTGGGCTGGGACGAGGACACCGACGTCGGCCCCGTGATCAACTCCTCCGCGCTCGAGAAGATCCACTCCTACACGACGATCGGCAAGGACGAGGGCGCGACGCTGCTGACCGGCGGCGAGGTCGCCTCCGGCAACGGGCTCGACAAGGGCTTCTACTACCGCCCGACGATCTTCGGCGACGTGGATCCCGGCATGCGGATCGCCCAGGAAGAGATCTTCGGGCCCACCGTCTCCGTGATCAAGGTGCGCGACGTGGACGAGGCGATCCGGGTCTCGAACGGGATCAAGTACGGGCTCTCCTCCTCGATCTTCACCGGAGACGTGAACACGGCGTTCCGCGCCATGCGCGACCTGAAGGCGGGCATCACGTACATCAACGCCGGAACGATCGGCGCCGAGGTGCACCTGCCGTTCGGCGGCGTGAAGGACACGGGCAACGGCCACCGCGAGGCCGGACAGGCTGCGCTGGATTTCTTCACCGAGTGGAAGTCGATCTACGTCGACTACTCGGGCAAGCTCCAGCGGGCCCAGATCGACACCGCTGAGTAGCTCCGCGAAGGTGGCTGTCGTCGGGACTTCGGGGTCCGGCAAGACGACGGTCGCACGGCGCCTCGCGGAGCACCACGGCGTGCCCCACGTGGAGCTCGACGAGCTTCACTGGGGCCCGAACTGGTCGACGCCGAGCGACGATGAGTTCCGTGCGCGCGTCGCACGTGCGCTCTCGGGGCCGGGCTGGATCGCCGACGGCAGCTACTACGGCAAGCTCGGCGATAGCGTCCTCGAGCAGGCGGATTTCATCGTCTGGCTCGACCTGCCGTTCCGAACGATCGCGGCCCGCGTGTGGGTGAGGACGCTTCGCAGGATTCGCGAACGAGAGGAGCTGTGGGCCGGCAACCGCGAGACCTGGCGCGAGGCGTTCTTGAGCCGTGACTCGTTGTTCGTTTGGATCGTGACGACGCACCGCTCGCGCAGGCGCCGCTACCTCGAACGGCTCGACCGCTACGAGTTCGTTCGCCTTCGCTCCCAGCGGGAGGTCGACGCATGGCTGGAGGGGCAGCAGGCGTGATCGTCTACCGGGTCCCGTTCTCTACGAACGTGGAGCGGGTGTCGCTCGCGCTGGCTCACAAGGGCCTGGTCGTCCAGTGGGTCGACGTCGAGCCGTCAGATCGAAGCATCGTTGAGCAGATCAGCGGCCAGCCGCTCGTCCCGGTGCTCGTGGACGAAGGAGCGGTGATCGCCGACTCGACCGCGATCCTGCGCCACCTCGAAAGGCTTCGACCCGAGTCTCCATTGTTTCCCGAGGATCCTGCACGGCACGCCGAGCTCGACGTCTTCCTCGATTGGTTCAACCGTGTCTGGAAACGACCGCCGAACGAGATCGAGGCGGAGCGAGGCAAGACCGAGCCCGACCAGGCGCGGATCGCCGAGCTAGGGCGTGAGCTGACGGGCTCACTCGATGTTTTCGAGCAGCTCCTGAGCGGGCGCGACTATCTCTTCGGAGAGTTCTGCGCGGCCGACTGCGCAGCGTTCCCGTTTCTGAAATATGCGCTCATCTTCGACGAGAGCGACACCGAGGAGTTCCACTTGATCCTCCGCGAGTTCCTCGTGCTGGGCGAGGCTCATCCCCGTGTAGCGGCCTGGATCCGGCGGGTGGACGAGCACCCGCGGGCGTAGTGCTAGTCCGCGGGCGGCTGCCAGAGCTCGAAGCGGTTCCCCTCGGGATCGGTCGCCCAACCGAATCGGCCGAGCTCGCTGTCCTCGATCTTGTCCTCGACGGGAACGCCGGCCTCGCGGAGCTGGGCGAGCATCGCGTCGAGGTCGCTCACGCGGTAGTTGACCATCGACTGCCGGCCGGAAGGCCCGAAGTAATCGGTGTCGTCGGCGAAGATCGCCCAGACCGTCACTCCGCCTTCGAACGGCGCGCCGCCCCAGTCCTGAACGTCGATCCCCAGATGCTTGGCGTACCAGCGGCGCAGCGCTTCAGGGTCGCGCGCACGGAAGAAGACGCCGCCGATGCCGTCAACGCGTTCCATGGCTGCGAAGGCTACGCCCTCTCTATCGTGACGCGTGCGGTTCAACGACCGGCGTCAAGGAGGTGCTAAGTGGCACAGGCTGTCCAGCTCATCGGTGCGTTCCTGATCCTGATCGCGTTTGCGCTGGCTCAGGCAGGCTTGATGGCCCCGCGCGGCAGAGTGTTCCTCGTCCTCAACCTCGCGGGTGCGCTCGTCCTGGCCGGAAGTGCATATGCCGAGCGTCAGTGGGGCTTCTTCGTACTCGAAGCAGCGTGGGCGCTGGTCTCAGCGGCGGGCCTGATCCGCAGGCCTTCCGCGCCGGCCACTGCTTAGGTGGCCTACGCCTGAGTGGCGACAGCCTGCTCTGGCTGCGACTCCTGCGCCACTGTTCGCCAGAGGTTGTTCAGCCCGCTTTGCATGTAGGCGTAGAACGCCGGCGAGATCACGACGTAGAGGATTAGCCCGATCCAGCCGTTCAGCGGCTCGATGCCGGCCAGCTTCTGGGCCGCCTGCACGCGCTTGAACGTCGTCACCGTCGTCCAGATCGCAGGAACGATGATCAGCGCCCCGAGGGTGATCGCCAGCACCGACTTGGTCGGGCTGTCGCCGAGCTCGGTGCTCCCCTTGGCTTTGCCGAAGTCCTTCATCTCTCGGTTGATGAAGTACCACCAGCAGAAGAGATAGATGAAGAAGGTGATGAACGGGAGCAGCGCGGGCGCGAAGACACTGCGAATCTTGGCCGTTGTGCCTGCGCCGGGAATCTGAACCTCTTGCGCCATCCTCGAGGCGACTGTAACTGAGTCTTCGTCTAACGCGCGTTCTCGCGCGCCTCGAGGTTCGCGAGAAGCTCCTCGAGCGCGGTCCGCAGGCGCTGGGTCGCAGTCACAGCTGCCTCACGCCGGGGAAGCTCGCGAAGATCATCGAGATCCACCGGCGGTGCGCAGGCGATCCGGATCCGCCCCAGGCGCGAGAGCCGGTCGGTGCCCATGATCGCCATCGGGACGAGCGGAGCTTCCGCCTGAAGAGCGACGAGTGCAGCGCCGCGGTGGAAAGGATCTCGGAGCTTCGTCCAATCCGTTTTTCCGAGGCGCGTTCCCTCGGGGAAAACCAGAACGATCTCCCCTTCCCGCACTAAATCCGCGGCGGTCTCGAGAGCATTGACGTCACCGCGTCCACGGCGCACTGGGAAGGCGCCCAGCGTCCGCAGCGCCCCTTTCAACGGGAATCGAAAGAGGTCCGCCTTGGCCATGAAGCGGACCTGTCGAGGAAAGAACGGATACGCGAGCGGCCAGGGGTCGATGACCGACAGGTGATTGGGAGCGAGAACGAATCCTCCCGTTGTGGGGAGATGCTCGGCGCCGTACACCCGTATTCGATAGACGATCCGAAGCAGGGGAATCACGACCACCCCGCACAGGAAGTAGGGGATCGTGGGACGTTTCGATCCCTTTCGGGCGCTCGCTCCAGCCATCGAGGTCTGCACGTTAGCCTTGGTAGGTGGCGCAGCAAAACCGAAAGCTCGTCGTCTTCGTCCCTCACGACGCGTTGGACACCGTTCGAGAGGCGCTCTTCTCAGCCGGCGCGGGCCGCATCGGCGACTACGAGCACTGCTCCTGGTACACGGAGGGGACGGGGACCTTCGTCGCCGGCGAGGCCGCAGCCCCGACGGTTGGCGAGCGCGGCCGGGAAGAGCGCGTTCCCGAAGTGCGTCTCGAGACCGTGTATCCGATCGACCGCGAAGCAGACGTCGTCCACGCGCTCCGCGTGGCGCACCCGTACGAGGAGCCTGCCTTCGACCTCTACGCGCTTCTGTGACGACCAAGCTCTTCACGGACGGCGGCGCTCGGGGAAATCCGGGACCGGCCGCGTTCGCATACGTGCTCGAGACTGAGGACGGGACCGTCCTTGCCGCGCACGGCGAGGCGATCGGCGTCGCCACGAACAACGTGGCCGAGTACCGGGCGCTCGTGGAGGGCCTGCGAAAAGCTGTAGAGCTCCAGCTCGACGAGGTCGAGGTCGTCTCCGACTCCGAGTTGCTCGTCCACCAGATGCGCGGGGACTACAAGGTCAAGAACGAGGCTCTTCGCGAGCTCTGGCTCGACGCCAACGACCTCGAGAAGGAGCTTGGAAAAGTCACCTACACGGCCGTTCGCCGTGAGCACAACGAGCTCGCCGACAGCCTCGTGAACGAGGCCCTCGATGCGAGTGAGGGCTAGGAAAACCGCGGCTATACTCAGGTGACTCGCGGATGTAGCTCAGTTGGTAGAGCGTCTGCTTGCCATGCAGAAGGTCGTGGGTTCGAGCCCCATCATCCGCTCTCGCTTCCCTGACCGGCGGGTCGCTCCCGCCGGGCGGAGCCCGGCTCCGCGACCCGCCTCGCGCCGCTCAGACCCCTCCTGCGAGCGGCCCGTGTGTGCCAACACTGTTCCGCTCGCATACGGGGTCTGAGCGACGCGTCAGGAAACCGAGAGTGGGGAGGCGCCCTCTCTGAGTCGCCACTGCTCTTCCTTGAACGGACCAGGGCGGGGCAATAGGCTGGGCGCCTGCTTCAGCGGCGACCTTAACGCCGCAAATCTCGGCACGACGGACATGACAGAGACCGAAACGCAAACCGAATACAGCTTTCGCAACTGGAACGGGTCCGCCATCTCGCACCCGCGAGTCGTCGTCGCCCCGGCCAATCTCGAGGAGCTGCGGGCCGCCGTCGTGGATGCCGACCGCTACCCGACGGCGCTGCGCCCGATCGGGAACCTCCACTCCCTGAACGCCTGCTTCGTGACGAGTGGCACACACCTCGAGATGAAGAACTTCAACTCGATCGTCGTCGACCGAGCGGCTGAGACGGTGACGGTGGGGGCCGGCGTCTCGCTGATTCGGATTCGCGACGCGCTGCGGCCGCACGGGCTCCGGCTGGAGGTGACGCCGGAGATCGGAAGCGCGACCGCCGGCTCCGTCTCCTGCGGCGGAACGAAGGACGCGTCACTCAAAGGCGGACTTGCCCAGGTCAGCTCGACGGTCGTCGGCATGCGCCTTGTGAATGCGAACGGCGAGATCGAGGAGGTGACGGAAGAGTCGGACCCCGAGCGGATGAAAGTGCTCCGCTCGAGCTACGGCCTGCTCGGCGTGATCTTCGAGGTGACGTTCAGGACACACCCTGCTGCGGTGCTAGAGGTCGACTACGAGATCATCTCGCTCGATCCGGTGCCGCCGGTGGAGCGCGTGCTCGGTGACGCGGACGGCGTGCTCTCCTTCATCGATCCGTACGCACGACGTGTGATCGCGGAGCGTCGGACGATCGCGCCGGAAGGCGCGCAGATCTCGCGCTTCTCGCGCATGAAGCGGCGCACGCGCGACAAGCTCTGGGAGCAGTACAGCGTTTTCCCGATGCTGATGCGCAACCGCGGCTACGCGGTGACGGGCTTTGGCACCCGCGGGGTGATGCGCGGCGTCAGCGCGCTCGGCGGCTACCGTGCGTACCGCGCCGACTCGAACATCGACTTCGAGCACAAGCGGCGCCACTACTTCGACTTCACGTTCTGGGCGATCCCACGCAGCCGCTGGGGCGAGTTTGTCCCGAGCTTCTTCGACTTCTGCGACGAGTTCCGCTCGCGGACCGGATTCAGGTACTCGCTGACGACGGAGACCTACTTCATGGCTCAGGACGGAAACGCACTCCTGTCCCCGGCACCCACGGAGCCGGTGTTCACGATGGACCCCGTCGACCACCGGAGCACACACCCGTTGTGGCTGCGCTTCAACAGCGAGCTGAACGAGCTCGCCGCAGACCACGGAGGGCGCCCGTACCTCAATCAGACGAAGGAGCTCAGCAAGGAGGTCGTCCACCGCACGCTGGGCGAAGACTGGCAGCGGTTCCTGGAGATACGTGAGCGCGAGGATCCGGACGGACGGTTTCTGAGCGACTACTTCGCCGAGTTGATCTAGCGGTCAGGGTCAACCAGACTCGGGGGAACTGATGAAAGTCGAGCCGAGCACGGACTCCGCCCAGACGATCGCCCGGTACCGCGCGCACGTCTCCGCGGGGATGGCGATGCTCGCCGAGCTGATGGACGCGCACGTCGAGGTGCGCTCTGGCGGAACGAAGATCTGGGACGAGGAAGGCACCGAGTACCTCGACTGCGGCGGCTACGGCGTCTTCATCCTCGGCCATCGCTATCCACGGGTGGTCGCCGCTGTGCACGAGCAGCTCGATCGTCACCCGATGTCCTCCCGTGTTCTGCTCAACGGGGATCTGGCGCGGGCGGCCGAGCAGCTGGCACGCGTTGCGCCCGACGGCCTCGAATACGTCTTCTTCACCAACTCTGGCGCGGAGGCGACCGAGCTTGCGATCAAGCTCGCGCGTGTCAACGGCCGGCGCCGTTTGATCTCAACGCAGGGCGGCTTCCACGGGAAGACCAACGGCGCACTCTCGGTGACGGGAAAGGCGATGTTCCGCGATCCCTTCGAGCCGGGGCTGGCTGACGTCAGCTTTGTGGCCTTCGACGACGTGGACGCGCTGGACGCCGAGCTCGCTGCCGGCGATCCGGCTGCCGTCATCCTGGAGCCGATCCAGGCCGAAGGGGGCGTGATCATCCCGGCGGATGGCTACCTGAAGGCGGTCCGTGAGCTGTGCGACCGTCACGGCGCTCTGTTCGTACTGGACGAGGTGCAGACCGGCCTCGGTCGACTGGGGAGCTGGTGGGGCGCCGATCGCGAAGGTGTCGTTCCGGACGTGCTCCTCGTCGGCAAGGGGCTGAGCGGCGGGGTCGTCCCGGTGGCCGGCATCGTCGCCACGCCTGACGTCTACCAGACGATCAGCGAGGATCCGCTCCTGCACTCCTCCACCTACGCAGGCAACCCGCTCGCGATGTCGGCGGCGAGTGCCGCGATCACGGCCCTGGAGGAGGACGACATCATCCCCCGGGCGAAATCACTCGGAGCCCGGTTGCTGGACGAGCTTGGGTCGCTGAAACGGGACCATGCGCCGAGCGTGCTCGCGGAGGTCCGCGGGTGCGGGCTGCTTCTCGCGTTCGAGTTCGAAGAGGACCACTTCGCCGGCGACTTCGTGCTCGAGCTCCTGAACAGGCACGTGATCGTCTCGACCTCGTTGAACGCCAACCGTGTGGTGCGCTTGCACCCGGCGGCGATCATGGACGAGGATGACATCCAGTGGCTCCTCGGCGCGATGCGCGAGAGCGCGGACGCCGTCGAGGAGCGGTTCGGGAGCACGAACACCGGCGGGGAGGGAGGGTCCGATGCGTAGCACCGAGATGAAAGGCCGCCTTAGCGGCGTCACTGCGTCCGAGGCGTTCAACCGCCTCGCCGACTTCGAATCCTACGCGGAGCTAGCCCCTTCGATCCGCTCGATCGCAGTCGAGCAAGTCGACGAGCGGACGCTCCGCACCACGTGGGAAGTCGAGTTCCGGGGAGGCTCGATGCGCTGGGTCGAAGAGGATCGCCTCGACCCCGAGGCAGGCACGATCGCCTTCGAGCTCGTCGAGGGCAATCTCAAGCACTTCAGCGGCTCGTGGGCCGTGGTCGACTCGGGCGGCGGGAGCGAGGTGCGCTTCCTCTGCGACTTCGCGGTCGGGATGCCGGCGATGGCCACGTTCATCGATCCGCTCGCGGAGCGCGCGATCCGGGACAACATCACCGAGATCCTGGAGGGCTTGTTCGGCGCGGCTTACGAGCCGGCGGGCTGAGAGTCCGGCAACTCCCAGCATTCCGCCCACCAGTCGGCGTGCGGCATTCCGCTGTTTCGGCTGAGGCGCAGAAACGCCTCGACGTCGAAGGTCGTGCGTCGCAACTCGACCTCGAGTCGCCCATCCAGGGAGGTCAGGATCCCGTACTCGGCCCACGGAGCGATCCGTATGGGTCGGGGCCACCACTCGACAAAGGGCAGCCCGACGCTTCCGGGATTGACCAGGATCGACTTCTCGAACCGGCGAACGAGCTGCAGATGGGTGTGACCGCCGACGAGCACCGGCTCCGAGTGTCCGTCGAGCATTTCCCTAAGCTCCTCGTCGGGGGTCGTCGCGAAGATCCAATCGTCATAGGAGCGCGGCGACCCGTGAAAGAAGACTGCGTCCTGGCCGTCGAGATCGAGCTCGAGCGTCGGCACGAAGCTCCGCATGAACTCTCGATCCTCGTCCGAGAGAAACTGCGCCCACCACTCGGCAGTCTGAGCCAGCTTGAGCCCGACCTCGTCCTTGGCCTCCGGCATTCCCTCGAGGAAGCAGGCGTCCCAGTTGCCCATCACGACAGGGCAGTCGAGCTCTCGAATGCCGGCTAGCGCCTCAGTCGGCTGCGGGCCGACGGCCACGTCGCCCAAGCAAACGATCTGGTCGACCTCGGCCTTCGCGATCTCCGCCAGGACGGCGTCGAGGGCGAGCCGGTTGCCGTGGATATCCGAGATGAGCGCAACGCGCACGTGAGGGCCTGAGTTCAGTGGTGCTGCCGGATGAACCCTACTCGGCAGCCGCCACGGCAGCCGGAGGGGTGGACGCCGCGCGGCGAGAGCCGAGCCTGGCCCAGGGGGCGAAGGGGTTCTTCACGCCTTCCAGCGACGGCTCGAGCTGCGGGAAGTGCCGGAGCAGGACCGACCGCATGTCGTTCTCTGCGACCCAGTCGAGACCGGCTTGCGTGTACACCTCGGGCCGGTAGTCGGTCGTGAAGAAACGGTCACTCTTGAGCCGCCGTGAAGCCATCAGGATGAAGACCCGAAACGCCGTGTCGCTGAAGCCGAAGCCCTTTGGGAACGGCTCCGCCAGCAAGCCCACCTGGAGATCGACCGCGTCGATGTCGCCGTCGTAGGCCTCCCGGATCTCCTCCTGCCACTGCTTGTTCGGGGTGATCTCCTCGAACGAGGTCAGGGGCTTCATGTGAAAGAGCTCACGGAACTTCGCGTACCGCGGGACGCCACGCTCGCGAGAGCGCAGTATGTCGATCGCGGCGAGGTCCATCTTGAAGCCGTCGGGCCGGTCGAAGTGCTGGAGAAAGCGCGGGTAGTTGTGCAGCGTGATCGCGCCCGGGTGCGAGGTGCCCATCGAGTAAAGCGTGTTCGGCATCGACATCTCACCGACGCGCTCGCGCGCGTGCAGCGCGTTGAGCTCGGGGAAGGTGAGATTGGCGAGCACCTTGTCGTCCAGCGAGCGGAACTCGAACTCGTCAGGGATCAGCGGGTGCATCCGGTAGACGGCGACGAACTCCTCGGTCAAGGAGTAGGGCGTGCCGTGATGGTCGGCCGGCGAGCCGGGGATGCCGCTGATCACTTCGCTCTTGCTGATCCGTCCGAAGCGCTTGTGCATCCACTCGCCGGCGAGCCCCCACCAGTTCCCTTTCATCGCGAGTCTCAAGGTCGGGCTGGCTGTGATCGACGGCGTCCAGTCGAGCGTGTGGATCTTGGCGATCAGCGCGCTGTTGATCAACCGTGCCTTGTCGTAGAGCTGCTGATCGGACCACGTCGGATATTCGGCACGAATCCGGTCGGCGATCGCGTTGTGCTCCATCGAGAACAGGACGTGCAGCGCGTAAAGGCCGTGCCACATCGTCCCCGGAACGTCCGCGTAGTCGAGCTCTTCCTCGAGATCCTCCGGCAGCGTCCCGTCCGCCTCGATGCGGAGCCTCCCGCCTTCTCCCGTCCGGGCCTTCTGCGCGAACTGCTCGTCGCGCCCGTAGACCTGCGAGCTGTCCCACCAGTGAGTGTCGCCCGTGCACCAGGTCTGGGCCCCGCTGGGATCAAAGGTCGCGTCCCGCGGCGTGCGGCGGATGACCATCGGCTTCTCCGGCCAGTCGTCGTCGTCGTGGAGATCGATCTCGTACGGCTCTTTCAGGTCGTTCGGCCCGTGGCTGAACCAGTCGTGCACCTCGAACTGGATCCACGCCGCGGCGAGAACGTTGAGCGTCGTCGCTGGAATGAAGCTTTCTCGCGTCATCAGGTCGCGGCTGATCTTGCGGACGCTCGGCGTCGAGAGCCTCGGCTCCTCCTCGGGAAATGTGTGCTCCAGGGGAACGTTTCGGCCGAATCGCGAGCCGGTGCTGCCCATGAGCGGGTCTTCGAGGTCGTTGTACGTGCCGTCCCACGTGCGCGAAGTCAGATAGCTGGGCTCGGAGTTGCCGTTCGTCTCGGGCAGCTCGAGACCCGAGGGGTGGCCGACGTCGAAGAGGTTGGCCTCGCGCAAGCGATTGCGCATGAGGATCAGGATCGGAGCGCTCAGCGGTAGCGGTAACCGGTGCCAACCCACCCGTCGGTCTACCTTGTGTGCGAATTCCGTCAGGCGCTCGCCGAAGCTCATCGCTTTCCTTTCGAGATCGCGGTCACCGCGGCGCGGGCCGCACTCGACGCATCAAAGCAAGGCGGCGGAAAGTGGTCAACTCCTTCCGATCCGATCCGTCGCGCCGTAGAATCCCGCGTCCGACCCCGCTGAGACTCCCTTGCCCCGAAGAACACACGCCGGCCATCTATCAATCTTTGAGGGCTTGCCGCCAGATGAGCTCGCCCAGGTCGTCGACAGTCTCGAATGCAGGGTGTATCCGGCTGGCGCGACGGTCATCGCCGAGGGCGACCGGACGAAGGAGGTCTTCATCGCGCAGGCCGGAAGCGCGGACGTGCTCATCGCGAGCGAGGACGGGTCCGAGACCCTCGTCGGGCGCATAGTCCCGGGCGGGACCGTCGGAGAGATCTCGCTCCTCACGGGCCAGCCCGCGGTGGCGACGGTGCGCGCGGGAGCCGACTTCGAGGCGATCGTCTTGACGGAGGCCGACTTCGCGCGGGTGGCGGAGACCTTCCCGCGGCTCTATCGCAACCTTGGGACGATCCTGGCCGAACGGCTTGCCCGCACAAATCGTTTGGCGGTGGGTGAGCGCGAAGGGCATCTCGTCTTGCTCGAAGACTCAGGAGCGCCGCCGCTACTTGGATACGCACTTGCCTGCAGCGTTGCGTGGCACACGCGCGAACGGACGCTTCTCCTCGTTCTCTCCCAGAGCCCGCACCAGGATCTCGTCGACCTCGCGACCACCTCCAGTGAGCGTCCATGGCGGTCCGCGCGCGGGAGAGACGAGGTCGGCGCTGACCTGATGATCGCCGCGAAGGACGAGTCGTTCGACCGGCGAGCGCTTCCGGCGAGTCTGGAGTCGCTCTTCCACGTCTTCGACCACATCCTGATTCAAGCCGATACGTCCTCTGCGCCCAGGCTCACGAGCGCGCGCGGTGTGAGGCTAGGAGCATCCGCCGATCCGCTCCCGAGCACGGCCGGGAGCCCTCTCACGATTCATGGCTGGAACAACACCACGTCGCGCCCGCGCGCGGACCTCGGCGGGGTCGTGGAGGTGACGGATCTCTCGCCAGACGACGAGCGGGGACTTCAGGGCGGGGTTCTTGCGCTCGGTTCTGCCGCAGGACGCGAGCTTGGCTGGGCCGCGCGCGATCTGACCGGGCTCAAAGTCGGCCTGGCGCTCGGAGCCGGCAGCATTCGCGGCTATGCGCACGTAGGCGTTATCCAAGTCCTTCGCGACGCGGGTTTGGACTTCGACTACATCGCCGGCACGAGTGTCGGCGCTGCTGTGGCCGGCCTCCTCGCGTTCGGGAACGATCCGGACGAGATCGCCGGTCACCTCGATGCGTTCAGTCCGAATCTCTTCAAGCTGAAGCTCCCCTTCACGAGCCTCCTCTCGGATCGGGGGATGCGCGCCTATCTGCGAAGCCAGGGCGCCGATCTTCGATTCGAAGACCTGGCGGTGCCGCTCGCCCTGGTCGCGGCCGACGTGCTCAGCTCCCGAGAGCTCGTCCTGCGTCGCGGGCTCGTTTGGCAGGCCGTTCTCGCGAGCATCTCGATCCCGGGGATCTATCCCGCGCAACGAATCGGTCCATACCTCGTGGTCGACGGAGGCGTGGTGAATCCGTTCCCCGTGAACGTCGCCGCCGAGATGGGAGCCGGAACCGTGATTGGAGTGAATCTCGGCAGTGGCGCTCCCAATCCAGAGCACGAGGTCGACGTCGTCGCGGCCGACGGACGTCCACCCGCGATGCTGGGGATCTTGCTGCGCTCGATCGAGTTGATGCAGCGTGGCATCGACGCGAAGCCCACGGACGCGACGGTGATCACGATCGGGCCGAAACTCGACCCGGCGGGCGTGGGACTTCGGAACATGGAGGCCGGCCGGCGCTACATCGAGGACGGCGCCCTCGCCGCGGAGGCTGCGCTACCCCGCGTCTCCGCAGCCCTGCCCTGGCTCAGATAGCAACCTCCAGCCGTGCGTCAGCGCAGAGCTCTTCGAGCGACCAGGGCGAGCGCGGTGTTCACGGACGAGGTGAGCAGGGCGAGCTTCGCTCCCTTCGCGGGCAGTTGCCGGGTCGCGCCCGCTGCTACCGCGGCGAGCGCGTCGGTCAGGTGCACCTGCACGGCAAGGCGGAGCGCGTGCGCCCTGATCTGCGGATTCCGGGACAGCAGTTCGCTTCCGATCAGGATCGTGCGAACGCCGAACATCCGCAGGACGTAGATCGCGGGGCCGTTCGTCTCGGGGTCGACGCCGAGCTTGCGCGCGAAGGTCGCCGGGGCGACGAGCGCAACCGTCCCGTTCACGAGCCTGACTCCCGCCAGGACGATTCGGGCAGCATTAGGCATGTTGCCTCCCATCAGGAAATAATCGTTTCATGGCAAAGGCCCCGCACGTTCTAATCCTAGGCGGTGGATTTGTGGCCGCGAGGGCCGTCCATCAGCTGCGCAAAGAAATTCAACGCGGTGAGATTACGGCCACAGTTGTCGACAGGGACAACGCCGCCACCTTCCACGGGTTTGTCGGAGAGATGGTCAGTGGACGCATTCTTCCGAGCAACATCCTCCTGCCGTCGCGCCGTATGTTCGCGCCTGCACAGCTGCACGTAGGCGAGATCGAGTCCATCGACATCGACGCGAAGAAAGTGTCGACACGACGCCGGCTCGACGGAGCTCGCTTCGACCTCGACTATGACTACGCCGTCATCGGCGTTGGCAGCGGCGAGAACCTCGAGGCCTATCCAGGGCTCAGAGAGCACGCGTTCAGGCTGAAGCATTTCGACGACTGCCTCAGGCTGAAGAACCGCATCATCGAGATGTTCGAGCTCGCCGACATCGAGAGCGATCCGGAGGAGCGCCGTCGGCTGCTCACGTTCTTCATCGCAGGGGGTGGTTTCTCCGGCTCCGAGGTCGGGGGTGAGCTCGCCGACCTCGTGCGAAGGCTGACGAAGCACGAGTACAAGACGATCAAGCGCGAGGAATGCCGAGTCGTCGTCGTCCATCCAGGCCCGACGCTTCTGCCTGAGCTCTACGGGTCGAAGAACGCGGAGCGCTCCGAGAAGAGCTACCCGAAGCTGGTCGAGTACGGCATGAAGCACTCGGAGAAGCTCGGGGTCGAGCTCTTGCTCGAGACGAGAGTCACCGGCGCGACGCCGAACGAGGTCTATCTCTCGAATGGTGAGCACATTCCGACCCGCACGATCATCAGCACGGTCGGCACGAAGCCCTGGCCGCTCATCGCCGACCTCGACCTGCCCAAGGACGAGCGCGGCCGGCTCGTCACCGACGAGTTCCTTCGTGTCGATGGCCGCAGCGACCTCTGGGCAGGTGGCGACTGCGCGTCCGTGCCGCATCCGCGCGGTGGCACCTGCCCACCGGTTGCGCTCTTCGCGCAAAAGCACGGGCGGCACATCGGCAAGAACCTCAAGCGGGCAGTCGCGGGCCGCGACTTGCGTGCATTCAAATCCGACGTCCTCGGTCAGGGCATTTCGATCGGGAACCGGACTGCAGTCGGGACGGTGAAGGGCATTCCGATGAGGGGACGTGTGGCGTGGATTGCCTGGCGCAGTCTCTCCTGGCAGGTTGGCCTGAAGTCCTGGGATCGACGATTGCGGCTGCTCGCGGACTGGGCCATCTGGCCGCTCGTCGGGAGGGACATCACTCAGATGGGCCCGTCTGAGAGGGCTGCGTACGATGTCCGGCACCACGTGTACCAGCCGGGCGAGACGATCGCAGAGAGCGCGCGTCCCATCAGGCTCGTGCACATCATCGTCGAGGGCGACGTAGAGATCGTGCGCATGGAGGACGGTGGGAGCGAAGAGCTGCTCGAGACGATCTCGGCGGGCGAGCATTTCGGGCGCAAGTGGCTCGAGCGACGGCGCGCCGACGTCGCCCGCGCAAAGTCGCTCGTCCGCACCGTGGCCCTGC
Organism: uncultured Actinomycetes bacterium; assembly: GCA_963827725.1. Classification (GTDB taxonomy): domain Bacteria; phylum Actinomycetota; class Thermoleophilia; order Gaiellales; family Gaiellaceae; genus VAXT01. The sequence continues at coordinate 1,178,677 of CAWHBM010000001.1, forward strand.
AAGAGGACGAGGCGAACCAACTGCAGGACGTGCTGCTCTCGACGGAGCGCATCGTCGCGAGGACCTCGATGCTTCCGACGATCGACCTCGAGGCGCTCCGGCGCGAGCGAGAGTCATAATCGGGCCCTCGGTGGCGACTGAAGTCGAAGCGGAAGCGGCAGGAGGCCAGACCGGCGCACAGCCCGTCGACGTGCGCAACTGGTTCGGCGACCTCGACTGGGAGGCGAGCGCCGTCGTCGACGCACGGAGCGTCGAGGACGTCGTCGCCGTCATGCGCGACACCGGTCAGTACCCCTCGCCTGTTCGCGCCCGCGGGTCGGGGCATTCGACAACCGTTTGCGGAGTCGCCGACGGCGGGACGGTCGTAAACATGAAAGCGATGAACCGGATTCTCGACATCGGGACCGACATGGTCACCGCCGAGGCCGGGGCGCTGCTGATCGACGTGGCCAAAGAGCTCGAGCAGCGCGGCCTTCAGTTCTACGTGAACATCGAGCTCGGGAACGCGACGATCGGCAGCCTGGCGTGTTGCGCGACCAAGGATGCTTCGATGCCCGGCGAGTTCGGTCAGGCCAACTCGTACTGCGTCGCAATGAAGATGGTGACCCCGTCCGGCGAGCTCCTGGAGGTGGATGAGAGCGACCCCGAGCTGCTACAGGCCGCCCGCTCGAGCTATGGCCTCCTTGGCGTGATCTACGAGGCCACGTTCAAGGTGCAACCGCTCCAGGAAATGGCCGTCGAACACCACTCCTTCAAGCTCGACGAGTTCGCGCAACGACTTCCGGAGCTCTTCGATCGCGGGCAGTCGATGATGATGTACATCTTCCCGTACCTCGACCGAATCTCCGTCGAGTTCCGGAGATACGTCGGCCCCGCGGACCGGGCGGACAAGCCTGCCAGCCACTGGCTCTGGAAGGTCCGCAACCTCGCCTGGAAGACGCTCATGCCCGGCTTCGGCGCGGCTGTCGAGCGCTACGTCCCGCCGCGTGGGCTCCGCTATCGACTCGTCAACGGGCTCAACCGGGGGACTTACGCGCTCGTCTTCCCTCATATCGCGGCCAGGCACACCGTTCCGCCCGATCAGATGATCCGCTACCCGGAAGTCTCGGGCGCCTCCCGCTACACCTTCAGCATCTGGGCCTTCCCGGAAGAGCGGTATGCAGAGACGTTGCGCAAGTACTTCCAGTTTGCGAAGGACTACTACCGGCGCACGGGCTTTCGGCCGAACATGCTCCACGTCGGGTATCGCATCGAGCAGGACGACAGCTCACTCTTCTCCTACACCTACGAAGGGCGCGTCCTGACCATCGACCCGGTCTCGACAGGAGCACCGGGCTGGCGGGATTTCCTCGACGCCTACAACGATTTCTGTAGCGAGCACGACGGCAAGCCCCTGTTCAACCAGTCCTGGGGTCTCAAGCCACACCATGCGCGCAAGGCGTTCGGAGACCGGATCGACAAGTTCGAGGCGTATCGCCGGCGCTTCGACCCGAACGAGCGGCTGCTGAACAAGTACTTCCGCGAGCTCTTCCAGGGATAAACGCGAGGATGGCCGCCGGAGCGTCCGAGATCGTTCGCCGGTACTTCGACGCGGTCTCTCGTCGGGATCTCGACGCTGCGATGGCGTGCTGGGCTCCGGGCGGGATCGACCATCTCGCGCCCGTGGGCGAGTTGCGCGTGCCGGACGAGCTCAGGGCCTACTTCGAGGAGCTCTTCGCCGCGATGCCCGACTTTCAGTACGAGGTCTTCGACATGTTCGAGACCGGGAACAAGGTCGCCGCCCATTGGCGCGCCGCAGGGTCCTTCACCGGCCGCAGCTTCCAGGGCATCCGGCCGAACGGCGCGAGGATACGCGCGCAAGGTGCCGACGTCGTGCTCGTCGAGAACGGGCTCATCAAACGACTCGACTCGTACTGGGACGACTCCGCGACCGCACGCCAGTTGGGCTTGCTTCCCGCGAAGGAGAGCCGTCAGGAGCGCGCGTTGATCGGCCTCTTCAACACGAAAACGAGGCTGACCTCGCTCGTCCGCCGCCGAAGCAAGGCTTCCTAGGGCTTCTTCTTCAGCCCGAGCTGTCGCGAGATTCGCTCGGCGAACTCCTCGGGAGAGACTGGGTGTAGTTGTTCGGTCTTAGAGGCCGCGGTGACGACTGTCGCCTCGCGTCCCCGGTCTGCGGTCGACGGCCACCAGATGCGCTCGCCGACGAGCCAGGTAATCGCCGGCACGCAGATCGAGCGCACGAGGAACGTGTCGACCAGGACGCCGAGTGCGACGGCGAACCCGACGAGGGTCAGGTCCCAGTTCGGGATGATCATCGAGCACCGCAAAGGTCCCCGCGAGGATGACTCCGGCGCTCGTGATCACCGGGCCGGTCGCGGCAAGGGCGTTCAACGTGCCCTCGTTCGTGCCGAACCGAGCGGCTTCCTCGCGCACACGACTCATCAGGAAGATGTTGTAGTCAGCGCCGAGCGCGACGAGGAAGATGAAGATGATCAGGGGCATCACCGGATTGAACCCGTCCCGTTCGAAGACGAACGTGAAGATCGCGAGTGTGAGGCCGAAGGTGGCGGTGAAGGAGAGGATCACCGTTGCGAGCAGGAACAACGGAGCCACGACAGCCCGGAGAAGGATGATCAGCGTGATCAGCACGAGCAGGAGGACGATTGGGACGATCACCTTCGTATCGCGGTGCTGTGCCTCTACCGCGTCAAGTCGCTCGCCGGAGCCCTCGCCGACGACCACCTGGGCGCCGGGAACACTGCCCGCGACAGCGTCTCTCATTTCCTGCGTTCGCTCCAGTGCAGCGTTGCTATAGGGGTTGTCCTCATAGACCACGTTCAAGAGAGCGGCGCGGCCGTCAGTTGAGCGGCGTCCGGTGTCGACGACAACCTGGACGCCTCGAATCAAGCTGACGCGTCCGGCGACGGCGTCGATGTCCTCCGGTTGCACCGGTCCCCGTTCGCGGTCGACGAGGATTGCTGTCGGCCCGAGCGTGCCCGGCGGAAATGCCGATCTGAGGACCTCGAAGCCGCGAGTCGAGTCGACCGAAGAGCGAAAAACATTGGTCGGGTTGACGTCTTGCTTCCAGAATACGAGGCCGAGGGACGCCACAACGAGGAAGGCAAGAGAGAGGCTGAGGTAGGCAGCCGGGCGCCGGCGCACGCGGAGGCCAACCGCACGCCATCTCCCCTGGTAGACCTCTTCCTCGGGCTCGTCCGTCGGGGCGACCGAAGCGGTGCTGGGCCAGTACGCGCGGCGGCCGAGCAGGTGGAGGATCGCAGGCAGGAGCGTGAGAGCGGCGAGCAGGACGATCGCGATCCCGATCGCGTTCGAGGGGACCGAGCGTCCGGTAGACGCCGAAGACTCCCGCGAGCATGGCCACGAGGGCCGCGATCACCGTAACGCTACTCGCGATCATCGGCGGTGCCGCCTCTGGAAGCGCGCTCCTGAGAGCGTCTGCGGCAGACTCGGTCCGCCGCAGATTCGCGCCGTAACGCGAGACGAGCAGCAAGCAGTAATCGGTTCCTGCTCCGAACATCAGCACGAGCAAGAGGGAGGTAGACGAGTTGTCCACCGGCAGGTCGATTCCCTGGTTCAGGAGGTACACGATTCCGTTCGCAACCGAGAACGCGATCCCGACGACAAGCAGTGGTACGAGCGCAAGAATCGGAGACCGGTAGACGGCAATCAAGAGGAAGAGGACGAGCACGACAGTCGCCCCTAAGAGCTTGAAGTCGGCCTCCTTGACCGCCGAGTTGTAGTCGGCCACCACGCTGGGCCAGCCGGTCACGTACACCTCGAGCGGTCCCTCCCGCTCGATTCGAGCTCGGATCGCCTCGATCGTCGGGGTGAACTGAAGAATCTTGCCGGCCTCGATCGGAACGAGCGTCAAGGCAACCTCACCGCTCGGCGAGACCAGACCCGGAGGCGAGCCGGACGCGAATGGGGGCACGGCTTGTGCAAGGTGCTCCACCCCGCGAAGTGAGCGCGCGTCGGCGATGATCCGCGCCCGGTCCGAGGGCTTCAGCCCCCCTTCCTGCCGGTAGACGATGATCGCGGTTCGCTGGTCGCCTTCGGGGAAGCGGTCCCTCAGGGCCCTGTGTAGCTGGGTGGTCTCGGAGCTTCCGGGCAGGACGTATTCGTCGTTTGTGACGTCGGGGAGCTTTGCCCCAAACGGTGCAAACACGGCTGCAAGGACGATCCAGGCTGCAATGACGCCCCAACTCGAGCGGCGGCCGGGGAACCGCGCGAGGAAGCGCCTCATGGGCCTACCCTAACTCGCCTCGGACGCCAATTATCCTTGGAACCATGCGGAAACCACGACCCGGGGCGTCACGCGAGCTCGAGAGCGGCGACCAATTCGGCGGATACCAACTCGAGTCGCTGCTCGGCGAAGGGGCGATGGGGCTCGTCTTTCGAGCCGTGCGCAATGGCACCGGCGGAGTCGTTGCGCTCAAGGTGCTGAAGCACGAGCTGGCCGAGGACGAGGTCTTCAAGCAACGGTTCGGGCAGGAGGCACGTGCCGCGGCCGAGGTCCAGCACCCGAGCCTCGTGCCGATCCTGGAGGCGGGCGAGGCGGACGGCCGCCCCTTTCTGGCGGTTCGCTACGCGGAGGGCGGGACACTGGAAGAGCGGCTCGAGGTTCATGGCCCGTTCGGTCCCGAGGAGACGCTGCGGCTGGCCGATCAACTTGCAGCCGGCCTCGACGCGCTCCACGCCGCGGGGCTCGTGCATCGCGACATGAAGGCTTCGAACATCGTTTTCGATGCGGAAGGGAACGGCATGTTGACCGACTTCGGCCTGGCGCGGGGACCTGCGTACACGGTCTTGACCCGGCCCGGACAGGTAGTCGGCACGCTCGAGTACCTGGCCCCTGAGCTATTCAAGGGAGAGCGGGCGACACCGGCGAGCGACGTGTATGCCCTCGGCTGCACCGTCTACGAGTGCCTGACAGGCGGAACGCCTTTCGGCGGGAAGACCCTCTTCGAGATCGGGCTGGCGCACCTCGAAGAGGAGCCGCCCGATCCGTCAGTGGGACGGCCAGACGTCGGGCCGGGGCTCGGGCGCGGGGTGCTCACCGCGCTCGAGAAAGACCCTGCTCGCCGCCCGCAGAGCGCTGGTGTCTACGCAGCCTTGCTTGCTTCCGCGCACGAGCACGAGGCCTGACACCCGCACGGTTCTCAAGAGAGGCGCCGACCAGAATCGAACTGGTGTGCGAGGCTTTGCAGGCCTCTGCCTAACCACTCGGCCACGGCGCCCGAGGAGCGGAATGGTATCCAGGCTCTGGGGTGCCTGAGGCTCGCGCTACTGACTGGTCTTGCGCGATTCGAGCGCCGTGGGGCAGCGCCAGAGGTCTCGGTCTGCTGTGTGGCTGGCTCGTGCGCACGATCCGCGTGAGAGACCCGGCGTGCCGGTGAGCCTGCCCGAACGGCATTCGTGCCAGATGCCCGTCTGGCCGGCCGGCGTCGCGATCTGCGTGCAAGAGCCGGTCAGGTGAGCGTTCTGCAGGACCTGCTTCTGCTGGACGACGCCGAGTGCCGTGGCGATCACCGCGGCCAGGACTGCGAAACGTAGGACCATTCTTCTGGTATCGGCTTGCCGGACCTTTTTCAGTAGCCCGTTTGCAGGCCTTTTGCGCTAAGCCTCGTCCAGCCTCCGCTGCCAGGCCGCCCCGATGGCGCGGCCCTCGGGTGTGACGAGGAAGTGCTCGAGGGGGACGTGTACGAACGCCAGCCGCGCCTCGGTGAGCAGCTCACCGGCTTCCCAGAGCTCGCCGCGCACATAGACCCGCCGCCCTTTTTCCTGTTCGACCCAGGCGCGCACCGAGAGCGGCTGGTTGATCGGCACCGGCCGCCGGTAGCGAAGAAAGATCCTGCCCGTGACCGTGGGAAAGCGGTACCACGTCGCCACGAGCCCGCAGGCCTCGTCGACGAGCGCCGCGACGAGCCCGCCGTGGGCGAGGCCCGGCCCGCCCTGATGACGCTCGTCGAAGGAGAAGGTCGTCTCGTAGCGGTCTGCCCCCTCGGTCTCGGGCCGGGGAAGATGAAAGCCGATGGGGTTGTCGCCGCACCCGAAGCAGGCCGGGTCGTGCTGCGGCGGGATCTTCAGCGCATGCCGCCGCGCTCGAAATGCGCCTTGAAGAAGTTCTCGGAACCCGAGGTGGCCATCGCGGACGAGGCCGAGATCTCGAGTGCGAGCGTTGCCGCAGCAACGATCTGGGCGAAGCGGTAGACCTTCCCCGGCCCCGCGCAGCCCATCAGCCCCAGCCAGGCTCGGGCGTAGGGGAGAGTCGTGCCGCCGCCGACCGTTCCGACCTCGAGGCCGGGGAGCCGGATAGACGCATTGAGGCCGCCCTCGACACGCTTGCCCGTGCCGTGAGCCATCGAGCTCGTGCCGACCATCCCCAGGTCCTGTCCGGTTGCGGCGAACACTGCGGCGATCGCAGTAGCCGGTGTGAACGCGACGGACTGCATGCCCGAGGCGACCGCCCCGTGCGTCCCGGCCCAGGAGAGCTCCAGCAGGTCGTCGATCGTGGTGCGCAGCACCCGCCGCACCGCCTCCTCGGTGAGCGTCACTTCTGCGATCACTGTCTTGCCGTGCCCTCCGCGCTCGAAATAGCGATGCGAGGGCTTCTTGTCGCCGCCCATGTTCGCCTCGAGGATCGCGCGCTCCGGTTTCGTGGGCGCGTGCTCCATCACGTAGCCCATGTTCAGCGCGTAGGCGTTGCGGGTCATCATGTTCGGTCCGCAGGCATCGCCGGTCGTGAAGGCCCACATGACGTGGCAGAGCGGGCCGGCGACGTAGGTCTCGACCTCCCGCAGCTTTGCGTAGCGCGAGATCCAGTCGTCGTCGCGCTCCACCAGCCAGTCGCGCATCTTCGGCAGCTCGGCCTCGATCCAGCGCGCGAGGGCCGCGGCCTCCTCGGCCGAGCGGCAGGTAAACGCCGAAGCGCGCGTCATCCGGTCGCGGAGCACCTCGGTGCGAAAGCCACCCGATTCCGCCGCAGCTCGTGCGCCGCGGTAGAGCGAGTCCGAGAGCGAGCCCTCGGTGTGCGCAAGTGGGACGTAGACCTCGTCGCTTCCGCGGCCGCGCTCGACGAGTTGTCCCGTCCGGCTCGGTCAGCTCGTACTCGCCGAGCGAGATCGGGATCGGCCCGATCACCGCCGTCGGGATCACCGAAACGCCTGTGAGCGCCTCCTGGGCCTCGACCCAGGGGGTCAGGTCCTGCTCGAAGACCTCGGTGTCGATCCGGCCGTCGAGTGCGGCTTGGCGCGCCTTGATCGAGTCCGCATCGTTCTTGCGCGGCCATTTCCTGAGTTCCACGAACGGGACGATAATCTGCGCCGGATGCCCACCGAGCAAATCGTGGAAGAGAAAAGTGACGATCGCGCTGCGTTCGCAGGTGTCCTGCGCTTCTACGAGCTGGCCAAGAAACAGGAATGGCAGGTGCGAGACCTGCCCTGGGGGAGATCCCGCCGATCCCGGAAGGGAAGGGCTCTCCGCAGCGGAAAGCGCGCCGCCAGGACATGTGGCGCTCGGTCCTCACGCAGCAGCTGCAGGCCGACGAGCTCGCCTGCGAGATGGCCGCGCAGCTGCTCAACGTCGCGCCTGATCCCGAGGCGAAGCTCTACTACTCGACGATGGTGCAGGACGAGTCGCGCCACACCGAGGCGTGGCTGAAGCTGATCGGCCAGGTGGGCGGGGCGGCCGAGCACGACCCCTACCTCGACGAGCTCGCGCACATGACGCTCGAGGCCGACACGCTCGAGGAGAAGGTCTTCCAGATGCAGGTCTTCTACGAGCGCCTGATCATCTCGCGCTTCCGGCTGATCGCCCGTGCATCGCGAGGAACGGTGCTCGAGGAGCTCTGCAACCGTCTGGCGACCGACGACGGCATCCACCACGGTGCCGGCATGGCGTACGAGAAGGTCCTGCTTCAGGACGCGTCGAAGCAGACGAAGCAGAAGCTGGTCGACGCGGCGAACCGGCTGCTTCCGATCTTCGTCAAGCACGCGATGTGGCGGCCCAAGGAGCGTGCCGTCATCGGGCGGCTCATGTACGAGCGGGACGTGCAGCGGCTCCGCGAGGACCTGCTGGAAGGCGTGAAGCTGGCCGAGTCGCTGGGCCTCGACGTGAGCGACGTCCAGCTGCCAGTCACCTAAGGCGCTACTGCTGGATCGGGACGAAGATGTCGACTTCGTCGCTGCGGCGGTAGAACTCGAACCAGGGCCGAGTCTCGTCCACCGCGACGTCTCGGGCCAGCTCGTCGAAGGTCGGCCCGATCTTCTCGAAGGCATCGGCGCCCTTCAACCGCGCGCGGCGGTAGGCGCCGCCGGGAATCACTCCGCGCTGGAGACCGATCGCTTCCGGGTCGTCTTCCTCTAGGAGCGCGTAGCAGGCTCGATATTCCTGGGTTCCCGGGTCCCAGTAGCCATAGGCCTTTCGTCCACTGACCGGAACCCGAGCCTCCAGGTCTTGCCACGCCTGGTGGGCGAGGCCCGGAATGTCTGTCGGGGCTCCGGCGCTCGCCGTGTAGACGACCTCGACGGCGTCGCGCTCGGTGATGTCGAAGGGCATCCTCGGAAGGATAGGACGCGAACAGTGTCGATCTGGTTTCCTGCTGCGATGGCCGCAAAGCTCATGGACGGCAAGGCACTCGCGGAGCGGATCCGTGCGGAGGTGGCCGAGGAGGCTCGCGAGCTCGGGGAGGTCGGGCTGGCAACGGTCCTCGTCGGAGACGATCCTGCGTCGGACATCTACATCCGCCTGAAGCACAAGGCCGCCGGCGAGGTCGGCATCAACGCACGGGACATCAGGCTCGCCTCCCACACCACCGAAGAAGAGCTCCTCGAACAGGTCGAGCAGTTGAACCGAGATGACAGGATCGACGGTCTTCTCGTCCAACTGCCGCTGCCCGATCACATCGACGAGGCGCGCGTGATCCGGGCGATCGACCCGGTGAAGGACGTGGACGGCCTGCATCCATTGAACGCGGGTCAGCTCTACCTCGGCGCGCCCGGGCATGTGGGTGCGACACCCGTCGGCGTCATGGCGCTCCTCGAGGAGTACGACGTACCACTCGAAGGCGCGAACGTCGTCGTGGTGGGTCGGAGCGACATCGTCGGAAAGCCGGCGTCGCTCCTGCTTCTGCACGCGAATGCCACGGTGACCGTCTGCCACTCGCGCACGAAGGATCTCGCCGCGCACACGCGCGAGGCCGACATCCTGGTCGTCGCCGTGGGTCAGGCCGGCGTGATCCAGCCCGACCACGTCCGCGAGGGCGCGACTGTGATCGACGTCGGCATGAATCGCGGCGAGGAGGGCGTGGTCGGCGACGTCGACCCGGCTGTGGCCGACCGCGCGGGACTGATCACACCGGTCCCGGGCGGTGTCGGCCCGATGACGATCGCGATGCTTCTGCGGAGCGCCGTTCGCGCCGCCCGCTATCGGCGCGGCCTCCTTGCGTTTCCAGGGGCATGAAGTTATCTTTCTGCCGCTTCGGCGGCCCGAGAACTGGGCCGTGATTTTGTAGAAGGAGGGACGTTGGCTACTGGCAAGGTCAAGTGGTTCTCGAACGAGAAGGGCTTCGGCTTCATCGAGCGCGAGGACGGAGAGGACGTCTTCGTCCATCACAGCGCGATCGAGATGGACGGGTACAGGTCGCTGACCGAGGGTCAGGACGTGCAATTCGAGGTCGTGCAGGGCGACAAGGGCCTGCAGGCGTCGAACGTCACCGCCGCCTAGGTACTTTCGGACTCGAGACAAACGCGGGCTCCGGAAGGGGCCCGCTTCTATTTGCGCCCCGGCGACGAGCAACATTCCGCCAAACTCTCCGCATGGCGATCACAAGCGATGAGGTGCTCCACGTCGCGCGACTCGCGCGGCTCGCCCTGACCGAGGAAGAGGTCGAACGGCTCGGCGCACAGCTGAACGCGATCCTGGAAGCGGTCGGCAAGGTCGCAGAGCTCGATCTGGAGGGCGTCGAGCCGACGGCGCATCCGCTCGAGCTCGTGAACGTATGGGCCGAAGACGAGCCGCGGCCATCGCTGCCCGTCGAGGAAGCGCTGGCAAACGCGCCCGACAGCGAAGCGGGTTTCTTCCGGGTGCCGCCCGCGTGAACGTCCGCCTCCACAGTGCAAATTTCGGCACAGAACTGTCACCCACGCGTGCGCTTTTCCTCGTTAAGCTCGCAGTGGGGAGGAGGTCGGCTGTGCCTTATAAAGGGGCGCGCCGGCGATGATCGACACCCTTCGGCTGACCGCTGAGGAAGCGGAGGGCCTGATTGCGAAGGGCGAGGTATCGGCGGCCGAGCTGCACCGCGCCTACCTCGACGCGATCGCAGAGCGTGACCCCGAGCTCCACGCGTACCTGACGACCGTGGACGAGCCCGACGGCGACGGCGTGCCGATCGCGCTCAAGGACGTGATCTCCACGAAAGGCGTCGAGACCACGGCCGGCTCGAAGATCCTCGCCGGTTACATCCCGGTCGCGGACTCGACCGTCGCTGCCCGGTGCCGCGCGGCGGGCCTGCCGCTGATCGGCAAGACCAATCTCGACGAGTTCGCCATGGGCTCGTCGACCGAGAACTCGGCCTACGGACCGACGCGCAACCCCTGGGATCCCGAGCGCGTGCCCGGCGGGTCGTCCGGCGGCTCCGCGGCCGCAGTCGCCGGCGGCCTGGCGCCGTGGGCTCTCGGCTCCGACACCGGGGGCTCGATCAAGCAGCCTGCGGCCCTGTGCGGGCTCGTCGGCCTACGCCCGACCTATGGCACCGTCAGCCGCGCGGGAATCGTCGCCTTCGCCTCGAGCCTCGACCAGGTCGGCCCGATCACCAAGACCGTCCGCGACAACGCGCGCCTCTACGAGATCATCGCCGGCCGCGACCCGGCTGACTCGACGACGGTGGAGCTGCCCGAGCCCGTCTCGATTCCTCAAACGGAAGACCTGAAGGGCCTCAAGGTCGGAGTCCCGAGGGAGCTGAACGAGGCCGAGGGCATCGAACCGGGAGTCAGTGAGGCGGTCAACCTTGCAATCGAGCTCTGCCGCGAGCTGGGCGCGGAGGTGGGGGAGACGACGCTCCCGCGCTCGGTCGAGTACGGGCTTCCCTGCTACTACCTGATCGCCCCGTCCGAGGCGTCTTCGAACCTTGCCCGCTACGACGGCGTCCGCTACGGGCTCCGTGTCGGCAACGGAGACATCCGGTCGATGTACGAGAAGACGCGCGACGAAGGGTTCGGAGACGAGCCGAAGCGCCGAATCATGCTCGGAACCTACGCGCTCTCGGCTGGCTACTACGACGCCTACTACGGCCAGGCGCAGAAGGTGCGGACGATCATCCGCGACGAGTTCGCCGCTGCGCTGGACAACTTTGACCTCCTCGTCAGTCCGACCTCGCCGACGGTCGCGTTCCCGCTCGGCGCGAAGACGGACAACCCGCTCGCCATGTACCTGTCCGACGTCCTGGCGATCCCGCCGAACATGGCCGGGCTCCCGGGCCTCTCGATCCCGTGCGGGCTGTCCGAAGGACTGCCCGTCGGCCTACAGCTGATCGGGCCGCAGTTTTCCGAGAACCTGCTCTTCCGCGCCGGTCACGCCCTGGAGCGCGCCCTCGAGTTCGACTACGTCCCCGAGCGGCTCAGATGACGTGGCAACCCGTGATCGGCCTGGAGATCCATGTCCACCTGAAGACGCAGACCAAGATGTTCTGCCGGTGCCAGCTCGAGTACTTCGCGCCGGAGAACTCGCGTACGTGCCCGGTGTGCCTGGCTCACCCGGGTGCGCTACCGGTCCCGAACGAGCGCGCTGTCGAGATGACGATGCTGCTCGGCCTGGGTCTCGGCTGCGAGATCGCCGAGCGCGCGACCTTCCACCGAAAGCACTACTTCTACCCCGACAACCCGAAGGGGTACCAGATCTCCCAGTACGACGAGCCGCTCTGCGTGGACGGCAAGATGACCCTCGCGACCGCCGACGGCGAGCTGGAGGTCGGCATCGTGCGCGCGCACCTGGAGGAGGACGCCGCGAAGAACGTGCACATGGGCGGCGCCGGCGGGCGGATCTCCGGCGCAGACCGAACTCTCGTCGACTTCAACCGGGCCGGGACGCCGCTCGTCGAGATCGTGACCGCTCCCGACATCCACTCGGCCGAGCACGCGAAGCGCTTCCTCCAGCTCCTCCGACAGACCGTCGTCGAGCTGGGCATCTCCGACGCGGAGATGGAGAAAGGATCGTTGCGCTTCGACGTCAACGTCTCGGTGCGGCCCGAAGGAACGGACGAGCTACGCACCCGCACCGAGCTCAAGAACATGAACTCGTTCAACTTCGCGGCGAAGGGGATCGAACGCGAGATCCTGCGGCAGATCGAGATCTACGAGTCAGGCGGAGAGGTCGTGCAAGAGACGATGCACTTCGACCCGGCCAACGAGTCGGCGCCGCCGTTGCGCTCGAAGGAGGAGGCGCAGGATTACCGCTATCTGCCGGAGCCGGATCTCGTGCCGCTCGAGCCGCCGCGTGAGCTCGTCGATCGGCTTCGGGCCGAGCTCCCCGAGCTGCCCGCCGAGCGGATCAAGCGGCTCGCGGAGGAGATCGGCTTCGAGACCGCGGAAGGCCTCGTCACGAGTGGGCGAGACCGACTCTACGAGCGCGTCGGCGGCGACCGGCGCGAGGTGGCGAACGTGCTCATGAACCAGTTCGCAGCGACAGGCGTCGATCCGGCGGCCGTGAATGCGGAGGAGCTGGCGAAGCTGATGGAGGCGCGCGAGCGGATCCCGAGGCACGCCTTCGTCGAAGCGCTTGCCGCGAGCGGGAACGATAACTTCGCCGCGGAGGCGTATCTGGGCGACGGTCAGATCAGCGAGGCGGGCGACCTCGAACCGCTCGTCGACCAGGTGCTGGCGGCGAATCCAGGCCAGGTCGAGTCGTATCGTGCGGGCAAGGAAGGACTGCTCGGCTTCTTCGTCGGCGCGGTGATGAAGGAAACCGAGGGCCGCGCGAACCCGAAACTGGTGAACGAGCTCCTTCGGAAGAAGCTCAGCGCGTAAAGGCGTCTACTCGCTCTTCTCTGCCTTCGCGGGTTTGGCCGCCTTCTTGGGCTTGGCGGCCTTCTTGGGCTTCGCGGTCGCTGCAGCCTTAGCGGTCTTGGCAGCCTTCGCCTTCGCGGGCTTCGCAGCTGTCTTGGGCTTCGCAGGAGTCTTAGCCTTCTCGGCCGTTGCGGGCTCCTCGGGCTTTTCGGCTACCTCAGCCTCTGCGGCCGTCTCGACCTTCGGGGGCTCCTCGGGCGTTTCGGGCACCTCGGCCTTCGCGGCCGTCTCGACCTCCGCGGGCTCCTCGGCCGTCTGAACATCCTCGGCCTTCGCCTCGGTCTCGGCCATCGCCTCGGTCTCGACCTTTTCCGCCTTCACGGGCTTCTCGGCGGGCTTCGGCCTAGCGGGCGTCTTGCGGCGCGCCGGTGCAACGGTCGTCGACGCGGCGGCAGCGTTGCGCTTGTCGCGGTCTTTTTTCTTGCGCTGGCGATCGGCCTTCCAGCGGCGAATGGGTCTAGAGCCTCGTCCCACGGCTCAGAACATTAGCTAGATCAGTCCGCAGTGCCGCGCCGTGTTCGGCCACGGGTGGTAGCCGCGGCCGCTGCTGTATGCGCGCTCCGCGACCCACATCTGCTCGAGTGCCGTCCAGCGGTTGGCCGTGCCCTTGCGGCGCAGCAGCGAGCCGCCGTAGGTGCGTTGGAAGCTCACGTCCATCTGGAGCCCGCCGTAGTAGCCGTTGCCGGTGTTCGTGGCCCAGCCCTGTCTCGGGTTCCGTTCGTAGCGATGGATGCAGAGCCAGGCGGAGCGGTGAGGCGGGCGGGCCGCCTTATGCCGCGCGCGGATGGCCCGGTGCTTCCAGAGGTTGCGCGTCCAGATCCTGAACGCGCGCGCGTCACTGTCGGAACGCTCGGCCGCGCGGGAAGTGGGCGTCCGTCGCACACCCATCAGCGATTGCCAGCGCCAGGTCTCGCCTCGGTAGCGACGGACCTGCTTGAGGATGGCACGATCGGCTGGAAATAGCTTGGCCTTCGTCTGTTCGGCGGCGGCGTCCCGCGGACCGGACAAAGCGACGGCGGCCAGACAAACAAGTATGAGCGCGGGCAAAAGCCGCAGTAGTTGTCGGAACAAGAAAATCCCCCTCTTGTCCGGAGCCACGCGCTCACAGGAGAGACCGTGCCGCAGTCATCCGAGTGAGTTCCTGGGCAGGCCCCGGAATTCGTTTTCGACCCTTAGACCCTGACCGTAGCGATTGGTTAGTGCCTTGTGGGCGTAGAAGCTGTAAATCCTCCGTAAAGAAGAAGTGCTGCAATTGCCACAAAAACACTCGTCTTGGCCGCTCCCAAGCCGGATAAAGCCGTTCCTGCGGCGGCAACGCCGACCCCAGCCAGGACGAGCGCGTTTCCGAGGGGTCGGCGCTTGATCGTGGCAACTGCCACACCGACCACGGCCAACGTGCCTGCCATGTTGCCGGCGATCGCGACAACCCTGGCCGGAAAGAAATCAAGGTGGTCCTGCGCTGCTGGGATGCTCGTGCCCCACACGCCGTGAACCGGCGCTGCGATCGCGACTCCGATCGCGAGGCCGACGTAGACGAGAGCGGTCGGAAGTGCCCACCGGCGCCTCATGAGAAGCAGCGAGCCGAGTCCCAGGAGGGGCGCGGTCAGCAGGCCGCCGAAGAGGTAGTAGACACGGAACGACGGCGCGTCCCAACCGGCTGCGGCTCCCCATGCGAGGGCGGCGGAGGCGACGGCGTAGGCGACGAGCGCGGCCGACCAGGCTGCGAGCTCCGGGGTCCTGCGGGTACGCCAGCGGGCCGCGAGCAAGCCTCCCAATCGCAACGCGAGAAGCGCCGCCGCGAACGCCAAAAGAGCTTCCACGGCGTCAGCCTATTAGTGAGCTAGGCTCACAGCCGTGGCCGAGAAGCGCTACCTGATGACCCCGGGGCCAACGCCCGTGCCCCCGGAGGTACTCGCCGCGATGGCGCTGCCGATCGTTCATCACCGCAGCCCCGATTTCCGCCCGACCTACAAGCAGTGTCTCGAGCGGCTGCAGGAGACCTTCCGGACCAAGGGCGACGTGCTTCTCTACACGGCGTCTGGAACCGCCGGCCTCGAATCGGTCGTCTCGAACCTGACTTCCCCGGGCGACCGCGTCGTCGTCGTCTCGGCCGGCTACTTCGGAGAGCGCTGGGCCGACATCGCCGTGGCCTACGGCTGCGACGTGGAGCACATGCGATACGAGTGGGGCGAGACGCCGCCTGCCGAAGATCTCTCTTCGCGACTGGCCGAGCTCGGCGGGGCGAAAGTCGTCCTGGTGACACAGTCAGAGACCTCCACCGGTGTCGTGACCGACGTTCGCGCGTTCGCGGCCGCCGCCAAGGAGGCCGGCGCGCTCGTCGGAGTAGACGCCATCTCGAGTCTCGGCGCGATCCCCTGCGAGACCGACGCGTGGTCACTCGATTCGGTCGTCTCGGGGTCGCAGAAGGCGCTGATGTCTCCGCCCGGCCTGGCCATGGTCTCGGTCTCGGGTGACGCGTGGGAGGCGCGCAAGGATGCGAAGGCCCCGCGTTTCTATCTCGACTGGGAGCAGACGCGTGTCGCGCAGGAGAGTCTCGACGCTGCTTTCACGCCGGCGGTCTCGATCGTGATCGGGCTCAACGTCGCGCTCGGCATGATCCTCGAGCGCGGGCTCGAGGCCGCGTTCGAGCACCACGTGCGTCTCGGCCGCGCATGCCGCGAGGGCGTCAAGGCGATGGGCCTCGAGCTCTTCTCGCCAGACGACGACACGTCGGCCGTCGTGACGACGGTCCGCGTTCCCGAGCCGGTCGACGGAACACAGTTCCTGCTCGACCTTCGTGACCGGATGGGGATCACCCTCGCGCCGGGTCAGGGGCCGTTGAAGGGGCGAGTCTTCCGCATCGGGCACATCGGTTTCTTCGACGTCTTCGACATCACGACCGCGCTGGCCGGGATCGAGCTCTCGCTCGCCGAGGCAGGGGCGGACATCGAGCGGGGGGTCGCCGTCACCCGCGCGCTCGAGACGTACGAGCACCTTCCCGCGTGACTCGAGCCCGGGTTCTCGTCCGCGAGCCGATCGCCGAGGCCGGGATCGACCTCCTGCGCGAGCGCTTCGACGTCGACGTGGACACAAACGGCGACCTCGCCGGCAAGATCGGTGATTACGACGCGATCGTCATCCGGTCGGCGACCAAGCTCGACGCCGACCTGATCGGACGGGCCGACCGGCTGAAGGTGATCGGCCGGGCGGGAGTGGGCGTCGACAACGTCGACGTCGAGGCGGCGACCCGACGAGGAATTGTCGTCGCCAACGCTCCCGAGTCGACGGTCATCTCTGCGGCAGAGCACACGATCGGCCTGCTGCTCGCGCTATCCCGGCACATTCCGCAGGCGCATGCCGCGCTCAAAGCGGGGCGCTGGGAGCGCTCCAGGTGGGGCGGCCTCGAGCTCGCCGGCAAGACGCTCGGCGTTCTCGGTTTCGGCCGGATCGGCCAGCAGGTCGCGAAGCGCGCGCTCGGCCTGGAGATGAGAGTCGTGGCTCACGACCCATTTGTCTCCAAGGACCGGTTCCGCGAGCTCGGCGTCGAGCGCGTTGAGACAACCGACGACGTGTTGGCCGCGGCCGACTTCCTCACGCTGCACCTGCCACTGACTGCGGATACCCGCCGCTCGATCAACGCCGAGGCCTTCGGCAAGATGCGCGAGGGAGTTCGCCTCGTGAACGCGGCGCGCGGCGAGCTCGTGGAAGAGGACGCTCTGCTTGAAGCCCTGCGCTCGGGGAAGGTCGCGGCCGCTGCCTTGGACGTGTTCGACACGGAGCCGTACTCGGGCCCGTTTCTCGAGCTCGACAACGTTGTCGTCACGCCGCACCTGGCGGCGTCGACCGAGGAGGCGCAGGACCGTGCGGGCCTGATCGTGGCCGAGCAGGTCGCCGCGGCCCTCGAGGGCTCGCTCGTCTCGAACGCGGTCAACATCCCCTCGATTGGCGCCGAGGATCTCGAGATCCTCGGCCCGTTCATCCCACTCGCAGCGACGCTCGGTCGACTGGCCATGGAGCTAGCGGGCGGGCGGGCCGAGCGGATCGAGCTTGCTTACTACGGGTCACTTTCGGGCTACGACACGCGTCTGCTCACGGTGGCAGCATTGAACGGCGCCTTCCAGGGCCGCTCGGATCAGCCGGTCAACTACGTCAACGCCCCAGTGATCGCCGCGGAGCGCGGGATTGAGGTGGTCGAGGAGCGCCGCCGTGCGTCTCGGGACTTCACGAACCTCATCCGTGTCTCGTTGAAGGCAAACGGCGACGAGCTGCGAGTGGCCGGGACGACGATCGGCCGTGAGCACCGCCTCTGGCTCGTGAGCGCGCTCGGTTTCGAGCTGGAGGTGGAACTCGCGCCTTTGATGGCGATTTTCCGCTACGACGATGTTCCGGGCGTGATCGGCCGGGTCGGGACGCTGTTCGGCGAGGCCGGCGTCAACATCGCGAACATGGCGGTCTCGCGGACCCGGAAAGGCGAGAAGGCTCTCATGGCACTCTCGCTCGACAGCCCAGCCTCGCCGGAGCTGGTCGAGTCGCTTCGCGCCGCCGGCCTCGACGACGCGTTCTTCATCACGCTGGCCGACTAGATTTCCGCGCGCCGCGGATTCAGGCGATGCGCGACGGCGCCGACGCCACCGAGCTTGGCGATGACGCGAAAGCCGGGGCGTGTTCTGACGACGTCCTCGTGGCCGTGAAGCTCGTGACCCGGCGCGACGACGAAGTGGGAGCCGTTGGCCCTCGTTTCCTCGTAGTCCTCGATCGGCGCAGCGATTCGCTCGCCGCACTCAGGGTCTGCGCACTCGCAGACGAGCTCGGCCTGGTTCGCGCCGATTCGCTCGGCGGTCTCCGCGATCCGCTCGTTGACGTCACGGAAGCGCGACTCCGTCTTCGCGATCTGTAGCTCTTCGCTTCTCATCCAGGGGGGTCGCAAGGGAAACGGAGAAGCGGCGCGCAAAGTTTCGCCTTAGTCTGGACTGCATGGCTCGCCCCTGGCCAGAAGCCGTTGAGCGCGTGTCGTCCTTCTTGCGGCAGATGGGCGTCGAGGCGCGCATCGAGGAGTTCGAGACCGGCACACCGACTGCGGTCGAGGCCGCTCGCGCCGCGGGCTGCAAGCTAGGTCAGATCGTGAAGTCCCTGGTGTTCGACTGCGAGGGCCGCTGGGTGGTGGTGCTCGTACCGGGTGACAGACGGGCCGACCTCGAGAAGATCGCCTCCGCGGCCGGCGTGAACAAGGCGCGGATCGCCTCGCCCGAGCAGGTGGAGCGCGCAACCGGCTTCGTAGCGGGCGCCGTCGCGCCGTTCCCATTGCCGGCCGTCGACCGTGTCTTCGTCGACCACGGCCTCCTTGCCCACAAACGAGTCTGGGTCGGAGCCGGCTCGCCCAGCCACATGGCGGTGCTCTCTTCCGCCGATCTGGTGCGCCTGGCCAGGGCACAACCAATGGACGCCGTCGAGGCGGCCACGTAACCTTTGACCGACTTCGCCAAGGAGGCAGGCGCGTGCACGAGACCGACAAGATCTGGATGAACGGTGAGCTCGTCGACTGGGCCGACGCAACGGTTCACGTCGGCACCCACGGGCTCCACTACGGTACCGGTGTCTTCGAAGGCATCCGCTGCTACGAGACGGACAAGGGGCCAGCGGTCTTCCGCCTGACGGATCACCTCGAGCGCCTGCACAACTCGGCGAACCTCCTGTACATGGACCTGCCCGTATTCGGTCACGGACCTCCACGCCGCCTGCATGGAGCTGATCGGCACAAACGGGCTGCCCGAGTGCTACCTGCGGCCGATCGCCTTCTCGGGCTACGGCGAGCTCGGGGTGTCCACAGCAGGGAATCCCATCGACGTCGTGATCATGAGCTGGCCCTGGGGCGCTTACCTCGGCGACGAGGGCATGAAGAACGGGATCCGGGTGAAGATCTCGTCCTGGCAGCGAGTCGGGCCGAACACGATCCCGCACGCCTCCAAGGCGACCGGCATCTACCTGAACTCGATGCTCGCGGTCAGCGAGGCGAACCGTGCCGGCTACGACGAGGCGATCCTCCTCACCGCGGAGGGATTCATCGCCGACGGCTCCGGCGAGAACGTCTTCATCGTCAAGGACGGGAAGATCGCGACTCCGCCGCTCTCGACCTCGATCCTCCCGGGAATCACCCGCGACTCGCTGATCCAGATCGCGCAGGACCTCGGGTACACCGTCGAGGAGAAGAACCTCATCCGATCCGACCTCGCGACCGCGGACGAGATCTTCATGACCGGGACCGCCGCCGAGGTGACGCCGATCCGCGAAGTCGACGATCGCGAGATCGGTCCGCCGGGCCCCGTGACGAAGGAGCTCCAGACGGCGTATCTCGACACGTGCCGCGGCAAGAGCGAGCGCTGGGCACAGTGGCTCGAGTACGCGAAGATCGGGAACGCGACACCCGCGGAGGCGTGAGGACCGAAACGCGAGTTCCGCTCTCGCGCCCATATCTCGACGAGCGCGAGGAAGAGCTCGTCCTCGAGGTACTCCGCTCGGGCCGGCTGTCGTTGGGCCCCGCGGTCGACCGGTTCGAGGAGCTCCTCGCCGATCGCGTGCAGGCGCCGTTCGCGGCCGCGGTTTCGAGCGGGACGGCGGGGCTGCACATGCTGTGCCACATGGCGGGCGTCGGGGACGGCGACGAGGTGATCACATCGCCGATCTCGTTCGTCGCGACCGCGAACTGCTTCATCATCGAGGGGGGCCGACCGGTCTTCGCCGATGTCGACGCGCAGACGTTGAACATGGACCCGGCTGCGGTCGAAGCTGCAATCACCGAACGTACGAAGGGGATCGTCGCCGTCGACATGTTCGGGTACCCATGCGAGCTCGACGAGCTGCGCGCGATCGCCGAGCGCCACGGGCTCTGGCTGATCGACGATTCCTGCGAGGCGCTCGGTGCCGAATACAAGGGTGCGCCGATCGGATCGCACGGCCCATCGGGCGCCTTTGGCTTCTACCCGAACAAGCAGATGACCACCGGTGAGGGCGGGATGGTCACGACCCACTCCGAGGATGAGTACGAGCTCCTGAAGAGCCTCCGCAACCAGGGACGCTCGTACGACTCGCGCTGGTTTCACCATCCCCGGGTCGGGTTCAACTACCGGCTGACCGACCTCCAGGCTGCCCTCGGGATCGCCCAGCTCGAGAAGCTCGATCGGATGCTGGCTATGCGAAGCGACGCTGCTGCGCGCTACACGGCGCTGCTCGAGGGATTCGACGGCGTGGAGCCGCCGCTTGCCGACGACGCCGATCATCGCCGCTCCTGGTTCGTTTACGTGGTGAAGGCCGCCGAGGGCGTCGACCGGGACACCGTGCTCGAGCGTCTGGCCGCCCAGGGAATCGAAGCCGGTCACTACGTCCCGGCGGTGCATCTCCAGCCGTACATGCGCGAGAGCTACGGGTTTGCGGAGGGCACTTGCCCGGTGGCCGAGGACGCGTGCGACCGAACGCTTGCACTCCCGTTCTTCCCGCAGCTCGAGCTCGAAGATCAGGAGCGCGTCGTCGAAGGCCTAAAGGCCGCGATTGCCTAGTCCTCTCGTCAGCGAAGACCGCTCGGCAGCCGGCATCTATGTGCCCGCGATTCTTGCGGGCCTTGTGGCGGCTGTCGCCGGGGGCATCGCCTGGGGGCTGATCATCAAGTGGACGGACTACGAGGTGGGGTTCGTCGCGTGGGGCATCGGCTTTCTGACGGGCATCGCCGTCCTCACGGCAAGCCGCGGGTCGAGGGGTCTCCCTTTCCAGGCGATCGCCATCGTGTGCGCACTCCTGGGCATCGCCGTCGGGAAGTACCTGGGCTTCGTCTGGGCCCTACAGGAAGCCGCTGAGGACGCCGGCGTCGCCATCAGCATCCCGATCTTCTCCAGTGACACGATCAACCTCTTCTTCGACGAGCTCGGCGAGGTGTTCGGCTTGTTCGACCTGCTCTGGACTGGTTTCGCGGTCTACTCGGCGTGGCGCACCCTCCAGCCGCAACAGCCCGAGCCCGTCGAGACGCCACCCGAGCCCAAGCCCCCCGCGGAACCAGCGCCCTGACACGGGTCTGACCCCGTAAGCCCTAACGGGGTCAGACCCCGTTAAGACGTGGTGGTCCGGCTTGAGATGGTCAAGCCATTTGTGGATGAGCTTCGCGGGTTGCGTTACGAAGCCATGACCTTTGAGCGGTGGGGTCTGACCCCGCGAACCTTTACGGGGTCTGACCCCGTAAAGTTGCGGCATGGCGGACGGTGCTGGGCGGATGATCTTCCTCGGCTTCGGGAAGTACGCGCGCGCCGACAAGATCTACGCGGTCGAGCCGATCGTCGGCAAGGACCGGGGTGGAGGACACCGCACGCGTGTCTGGATCGAGGGTGTGCCGGATCCGATCATCGCCGGCCGCACCGAGCGGACGATCCTCCACGACATGGGCCAGGACGCAGCGATGGGCGCGCCGATCATCGACGAGGCTGTGAAGCTCGCCGAGCGGATCGTCGTCGATGCCGAGAAGGGCCGCGTCGACCTGAATGACCTCGGCCGTCGTGCTCGCCGCTTGCTCGAGAAGACTTCCCGCCCCGGCGAGGGCGAAAAGCTCTTCTGACCGACCTCGGCCGCCCAGAGCCGCCGAGTCGCGGCTTTCTTGCCCGGATCGCGGTCGACATCCGGCCGCTTCGCGAGTCGCGCGACTTCAGGCGGTTGTGGTTCGGCACCGGCATCTCGGCGATCGGGAGCCAGATCACGACGGTCGCGATTCCCTTCCAGGTCTACGAGCTGACGCACTCGACCCTGCTCGTCGGCCTGCTCGGGATCGCCGCGCTCGTCCCACTGCTGACGGTGCCCCTCTACGGCGGGGCGGTCGCGGATGCGGTCGACCGCCGGCGGCTTCTGCTTTTCTCGGACGTCGCGCTCTTGGCCGTCACCGGTGGGCTGCTCGCGAATGCGCTCCTCGCCAGCCCGAGCGTCTGGTTTCTCTTCGTCGCAGAGGCCCTCGGAACTGCCGCCTATGCGTTCCAGAGGCCGGCGCGGAATGCCTTGACGCCGGCACTCGTCGGCGAAGGCCAGCTCCTTGCGGCGATCGCCGTCGAGGACGTCGTCTTCACGCTGGCGCGAGTCCTCGGGCCGGCACTCGGCGGTGTCTTGATCGCGAGCATCGGGCTCCCGGGGGCTTACGGGCTCGACCTCCTTACCTTCGCCGCTTCGCTGATCGCGATCTGGCTGCTGCCATCGGTGCCGCCTTCACCTGACGCCGACAGGCCGAGCATCAGGTCGATCATGGAGGGCCTCCGTTACGTGGGGCGCAAGAAGGTGCTGCTCGGCATCTTCCTGGTCGACACGAATGCGATGGTCTTCGGCATGCCTCGCTCGCTCTTTCCGGCGCTCGCCGATCGCCTTGGCGGCGGCGCGGGCCTCCTGGGCTTCCTGTACGCCGCTCCCTTTGCCGGCGCCCTCGTCGCTTCGCTGCTCTCCGGATCGCTGAACGCGATCCGGCGGCAGGGTCTGGCCGTCTGTTTCGCCGCGGCCGCTTGGGGTGCTGCAATAGCCCTCGTCGGCTTCGCGGATGCCGCGTGGGTCGCGCTGGTGTTCCTCGCCCTGGCCGGAGCGGCCGACTTCGTGAGCGCCGTGCTGCGCTCGAACATTCTCCTCACGGTGACGCCTGACTCGCTGCGCGGTCGTGTGTCCGGGATCGAGCTCGCTCAGGTCGCGGGCGCGCCCGAGATCGGGAACGTGGAGGCGGGAATCGTCGCGTCGATCGCGGGCGTCCGCGCGCTCGATCGTCTCCGGCGGCGTGCTCACGATCGTCGGCACCGCGGCGGTGGCCCTGGCAGTCCCGGCCCTCGTCCGCTACGACGCTAGGGAGTCCAAGAAGGAATGAAGCTGCGAAAGGCTTTCTTCGCCCGCAGCGTCCACGACGTGGCGCCCGAGCTCGTCGGCGCGACGCTTCTCGTTGACGGAATCGGCGGTCGCATCGTCGAGGTCGAGGCGTACGACCACGAGGATCCGGCCGCGCACAGCTACCGCGGCAAGACTGCGCGCAACGCGTCGATGTTCGGCCCGCCGGGCAGGGCTTACGTCTACCGGTCGTACGGCATCCACTGGTGCCTCAACCTCGTCTGCGCGGACGCGAGCGCCGTCCTGCTTCGAGCCCTCGAGCCGACCCACGGGCAGGATGAGATGGCGGCTCGTCGCGGCATCGCCGAGCCGAGGCTCCTCGCCTCCGGCCCGGGCCGTCTGGCGCAGGCGCTCGGAATCACCCGCGAGCACGACGGGCTTGCCCTCGACCGGACGCCATTCGAGCTCTACGCAAGGGAGGATGTCGCGGTCGAGGTCGGCCTACGGGTGGGGATCACCAAGGCGGCCGAGCGGCCCTGGCGCTACGGCGAGGCGGGCTCGAAGTTCCTGAGCCGCCCGCTCAGGCCGCGACGGCGATCCTGATCAGCATCCCCGGAGCTGCGGCGACCCCGGCTCGCGGCAGCTGGAAGACGACTCGTCCCGGCCGGCCCTCCCTCGCGGTCTCCACTTCGTACTTGAACCCGCGGCGCTCGAGCCTCTCCTGAGCGACGCTTACGGGCAGGCCGATGATCTGGGGCACGACCCCGTGCGTCGGTTTCGCCACGATCAGCTTGACCCGCTCGTAGGCCGAGAGGCGACCGCGCTTGGGCACCTGGCTGAGCACGACGTTCGGGCGCTCTCCAGGCTTTGCTACACGGTTGACGAGCTCCGGAGTCAGCGGCTGCCCGATGAGGCGCGCGCGAGCAGCCTGCACGCTCTGGCCGACGACATCGGGAACATCGACTTCATTGGGCTTGCAGTTCGCGGTCTCCCTGGTCTGTTCGTCGAAGAAGAGGACGAGCTTCGGGGAGTGGCAGTTGCCGTTGTCGACCTGGATCCGGCCGTCGCGGAAGACGACCTCGCTCGGCGTTCCGTACGGCGCATAAGTCGAGGCGAACGACTCTGGCTCGGAGTCTTTCAACAAGGGGAGGGCGGCCTGCACGAACGTCCGCCAGATCTCGGCGGGAAAGGTCCCGCCGGCGACCGGTTCGCCGTGGTACTCGGTCTCCATCGACTTCAGCTCTCGGGGATAACCCACCCAGACGGCAACGGTCAGCTGTGGGATCGAGCCCACGAACCACGCGTCGCCGTAATTCTCCGTCGTGCCCGTCTTTCCGGCGACAGCCCGGTCGGGCAGGGCTGCGCGTCGTCCGGTCCCCTGCGTCACCACTTTCTGGAGGATCGAGTTGAGGATCGCCGTCTTCGTCGGGCTGAGGACCCGATGCGCTACAGGCTCGTTCGGTTTCTTGTTCTTGCCGGTGCCGATCTGGACAACCGCTCGGGGGACGTTGCCGAGGACCGATCCGTCGATCCTGTTGCCGCCGTTCGCAAAGGTTGAGAATGCGCGCGCCATCTCGAGCGGGTTCGCAGCCTCCGCACCGAGCCCGATCGCGAAGTAGCTGTTCAGCTTGCTGCGAATCCCGGCGTCGCGGGCGACCCGGGCGACGTTCTGCGGGCCGATCAGTTGCGTCAACTGCGCGTAGACCGCGTTGTCTGAGTGGATCGTCGCCTGCTCGAGGTTGATCCGGCCCAGGTACGAGCCCTCGTAGTTGTTCACCTGCCACAGACGGTCTCCCAGAGGGATGACGATCTGTCGCGAATCGAACTCGGTGGCCGGTGAGATCCCCGCGTCCAGCGCAGCGCCGAGGACGAACGGCTTGAAAGCCGATCCGGGCTGCCGCTCGCCCTGGACGGCGAGATTGAACTGGCTCTCGCGGTAGTTCGAGCCGCCGACCATCGCGAGGACCTCGCCGGTCTTCGGATTGATCGCTACGAGCGCCGCCTCCGGCCCTTCTGGGTCCGAGAGCACCTTCGCGATCGCCGCTCGCGCCTTCTTCTGGAGGCCGAGGTCGAGGGTGGTCTTGATCCGGAGCCCGCCGCCGAACACGGCTCCGGGGCCATAGTCCTCGTGGTTGATCAGCTGCTCCTTCACGTAGTTGACGAAGTACTGGCCCTCCTTCGCCTGGGTGCCGGGCAGCTGAACCTCGTCCGGCGAAGGAAGGGCTGCGGTTCGCGCGAGCTGGTACTCGTCGTGAGCGATCACTCCCTGGGCGCGCATCAGTTCGAGCACGAGCCGGCGCCGCTCCTTCGCGTTCTTCGGATTCGTGACCGGGTCGTACCGAGCAGGGTCTCGCGGGATCCCCGCGAGGAGGGCGGCCTCCGGGAGCGTGAGCTTGCTCGCGTGCTTGTGGAAGTAGGTGAGCGCCGCCTGCTCGATCCCGTACGCACCGTTCCCGAAGTAGATCGTGTTCAGGTACGCAGTCAGGATCCAGTCCTTGTCCTTCCGCTGCTCGAGCTGCCAGGCGAGCGCGGCCTCCTTCAGCTTGCGCGCGACCGAGCGGTTGTCCTTCACGTAGGCGTTCTTGATGAACTGCTGGGTGATCGTCGAACCACCTTGAACGACGCCTTGGTTCTCGATGTCGGCCCAGAGCGCGCGGCCGATCGCACGCATGTCGACGCCCCGGTGGTCGAAGAAGCGCTTGTCCTCGATAGCGACGATCGCCTGCTTCATGATCGGGTTGATCTGGTCGTGGTTCACGATCACGCGGCTCTCGCGGCCGCGGAGGACCGTGAGCAGCTTCCCGTTCCGGTCGTACATGTAGCCGTCGTGCGCGATCTTCTGCTGATGCGCAGGGTTGTACTCCGGAAGTTGGCTCGCGATCGCCGTCATCAGCCCGAAGACGAACGACGCGGACGAGAGCAGGCCGAGCACCACGATGAGCGCGAAGAAGCGGAGCTTGCGGATTCGGCGGCCGTTCTTCTTGGCGGGCCGGGGTCTGCGGCGTAAACGCAAGGTCCCGAGTCTAGACTCGGATCATGAGCTCGGAGGACCTCACCCGGAACGCGGTCAACGTGCTGCCGGAGGGTGGGCTCGAACAAAAACTCGCTCTTGGTCGGCCGCTGCGGGTCAAGCTGGGCATCGACGTCACCGCTCCGGACGTCACGCTCGGGAACGGCATCCCGCTCCAGCGGATGGCTTCGTTCCAGCGGGAAGGCCATACAGGCGTCCTGATCGTCGGCGATTACACGACGCGGATCGGTGATCCTTCCGGGCGTTCTGCAGCGAGGCCGGTCCTGTCCGACGAACAGATCGAGCAACATGCTGCGCGCTTCGTCGACCAGGCGTCGACCATCATCGACCCCGACAAGACGGAAGTGCGCTTCAACGGCGAATGGCTCGCGAAGCTCGATTTCGCGGAAATCCTGCGGCTGACGCGCATCGCGACCGTCGCGCGACTGCTGGAGCGAGACGACTTTGCCAAGCGATTCGGTGCCGGAGATCCGATCTCTGTCTCCGAGCTCCTCTACCCGCTGATGCAGGCCTACGACTCCGTGGCGGTCGAGGCCGACGTGGAACTGGGCGGAACGGACCAGCTTTACAACCTGCTGATGGGCCGCGACGTGATGCAGGCCTATGGCCTCGAGCCCCAGGTGGCGCTCACCGTCGAGTATCTGGTGAGCTGGGATGGACTGGGGATGAGCGCGTCGCGCGGAAACTACATCGGCCTCAAGATGGACTCCGAGGAGCAGTTCGGACTGGCGATGAGGATCTCCGACGAGCAGCTCGAGCAGTGGTATCGCCTCGTGATGGAGGCCGAGCCACCCACCGGCGATCCGCTCGAGGCAAAGCTCGAGCTGGCGCGATTCATCGTCCGCCGCTCGCATGGGGAGGAGGCGGCGACCCGGGCCGAGAGCCACTTCACGCGCGTGGTCCGGGAAGGCGGGGCTCCCGAGGAGGTCGAGGAGGCCGTCCTGCCCGGCGACGAGACCGTTCATCTGCCGGCGCTCCTCGCCGAGCATCTGGGTATCGGGTCGACGAGCGAGGCCCGCCGATTGATAGGCCAGGGAGCAGTCAAGGTGAACGGTGAGGTGGTGAGCGAGCTCGACTTGCCGCGAGACGCCCTCGACGGAGCGCTCGTGCAGGCCGGAAAGCGTCGTTTCATGCGCTTTCGCGCTGCTTGACAGACCCTCGGGTGCTGGTACCATTCACAAGCCGCTCGACGAGTGGTGTAAGGAACGTCCCTGTAACTCGACAACTGGAGCGCCTTCGGACGCAATCGGATACGAAGCAGTACCGAGAACTCTGGAGGCCTCTGGCGCGAGTCGGAGGCTTTTTTTACGCCCCTCGCACGGCAACGGTCTTTGAAAACTCAACAGCGTGAAACGTCGAGATCCTCGAGCAGTCACACCTGCTTGAGGACTTAATACCTGTCAAGCCCGCGAATTACCGTGGGTGATGACTTTGAGCTCAAGCTCATACGTAAGAGATGTCTAGCCGGCCTCAGGGCCGACGTGACAACCATCTTCACGGAGAGTTTGATCCTGGCTCAGGACGAACGCTGGCGGCGCGCTTAACACATGCAAGTCGAGCGAGAACCATGGCTTCGGCCATGGGGACAGCGGCGAACGGGTGAGTAACACGTGGGTAATCTGCCCTCGACACTGGGATAGCCCGGGGAAACCCGGATTAATACCGGATAGCCTCTCGAGCTCTCGAGCTCGTGAGAAAAGATGGCTTCGGCTTTCGGTTGAGGAGGAGCCTGCGGCGGATTAGCTTGTTGGTGAGGTAACGGCCCACCAAGGCGACGATCCGTAGCTGGTCTGAGAGGACGATCAGCCACACTGGGACTGAGACACGGCCCAGACTCCTACGGGAGGCAGCAGTGGGGAATCTTGCGCAATGGGCGAAAGCCTGACGCAGCGACGCCGCGTGAGGGAAGAAGGCCTTCGGGTTGTAAACCTCTTTCAGGAGGGACGAAGCTACTCGGGTTAATAGCCCAGAGGGTGACGGTACCTCCAGAAGAAGCCCCGGCTAACTACGTGCCAGCAGCCGCGGTAATACGTAGGGGGCAAGCGTTGTCCGGATTTATTGGGCGTAAAGCGCGTGTAGGCGGCCAGATAAGTCCGCTGTGAAAACTCGAAGCTCAACTTCGAGCTGTCGGTGGAAACTATTTGGCTAGAGTCCGGAAGAGGAGAGTGGAATTCCTGGTGTAGCGGTGAAATGCGCAGATATCAGGAAGAACACCCGTGGCGAAGGCGGCTCTCTGGTACGGAACTGACGCTGAGACGCGAAAGCGTGGGGAGCGAACAGGATTAGATACCCTGGTAGTCCACGCCGTAAACGATGGGTGCTAGGTGTGGGGGGTGTCAACTCCCTCCGTGCCGAAGCTAACGCATTAAGCACCCCGCCTGGGGAGTACGGCCGCAAGGCTAAAACTCAAAGGAATTGACGGGGGCCCGCACAAGCAGCGGAGCATGTGGTTCAATTCGACGCAACGCGAAGAACCTTACCTAGGCTTGACATGCACTGGAATGTCGTAGAAATACGGCAGCCCTTCGGGGCCGGTGCACAGGTGGTGCATGGCTGTCGTCAGCTCGTGTCGTGAGATGTTGGGTTAAGTCCCGCAACGAGCGCAACCCCTGTCCTATGTTGCCAGCGTGTAATGACGGGGACTCATAGGAGACTGCCGGTGACAAATCGGAGGAAGGTGGGGATGATGTCAAGTCCTCATGCCCCTTATGCCTAGGGCTACACACGTGCTACATTGGCCGATACAAAGGGCTGCAAACCCGCGAGGGGGAGCGAATCCCAAAAAGTCGGTCCCGGTTCGGATTGGAGGCTGAAACTCGCCTCCATGAAGGCGGAGTTGCTAGTAATCGCGGATCAGCAATGCCGCGGTGAATACGTTCCCGGGCCTTGTACACACCGCCCGTCACACCACGGAAGCCGGTAACACCCGAAGCCGGTGTCCTAACCCGCAAGGGAGGGAGCCGTCGAAGGTGGGATTGGTGACTGGGGTGAAGTCGTAACAAGGTAGCCGTAGCGGAAGCTGCGGCTGGATCACCTCCTTTCTAGGGAATTCGGAGCTATTACTCCGAAGGCTCCTGGCCCGTTTGATGGAGAAACTTCCGTCCGGTGACCAGGTCGCCTAGAAATACGTTGACCTCGATCGACCACGCTGTTGAGTTTTGAGAGACCGTGCCTCGAGCGGCGGTTCTTTCTCCGTGGGCATCCGCCCGCGCGCACCTTGAAAACTCCATAGTGGCAACACACGTGTTCTTTTCGATCAAGAGAACAAGGGCACACGGTGGATGCCTTGGCGCTGAGAGCCGATGAAGGACGTGGGCGGCTGCGATAAGCCCGGTGGAGATGCTGACCAATCGATGATGCCGGGATGTCCGAATGGGGAAACCTACGCGCGGTAATGCGCGCGTGGCTCGGCCTGAATACATAGGGCCGAGCTCGGTAAGCGGGCGAACTGAAACATCTTAGTAGCCCGAGGAAAGGAAAGAAATCTCGACTCCCTGAGTAGTGGCGAGCGAAAAGGGAATAGCCCAAACCTGGGTGATGTGACAGGCGGCAGCCGTTGTCACTCAGGGGTTGTAGGACCTGTTTTGATCCGCCTGCCGGCGGGTCGGGAAGTTACAAAGTCATGCGTTAGTCGAAGCGAATGGAAAGTCGCACCACAGACGGTAATAGTCCGGTAGATGAAAACGCATAGCCTTCCTTAACAGGCACCTGAGTACGGCCGGGCACGGGAAACCCGGTCGGAATTTGCGGGGACCACCCCGTAAGGCTAAGTACTCCTCAGCGACCGATAGTGAACAAGTACCGTGAGGGAAAGGTGAAAAGTACCCCTGAAGGGGAGTGAAATAGTACCTGAAACCGTGTGCTTACAAGCGGTCGGAGCGGATTTATTCCGTGACGGCGTGCCTTTTGCATAATGAGCCAGCGAGTTAATCTTCGACGGCAAGGTTAAGGAAACGGAGCCGTAGCGAAAGCGAGTCCTAATAGGGCGATTTAGTCGTCGGAGTTAGACCCGAAACTGAGTGATCTACCCATGGGCAGGTTGAAGCGGGGGTAAGACCCCGTGGAGGACCGAACCGACTTAGGTTGAAAACTGAGCGGATGACCTGTGGGTCGGAGTGAAAGGCTAATCAAACTCAGAGATATCTGGTTCTCCCCGAAATATATTTAGGTATAGCGTCATGCGTTCAATACCGGCTGTAGAGCACTGTTTGGGCTAGGGGGCCTACCAGCTTACTGACCTCAGGCAAACTCCGAATACCGGTATTCCAGAGCATGGCAGTCAGAGTGCGGGGGATAAGCTTCGTGCTCGAAAGGGAAACAGCCCAGACCGTCGGCTAAGGCCCCTAATTCCTGGCTAAGTGGGAAACGATGTTCGATTGCCGAGACAACCAGGATGTTGGCTTAGAAGCAGCCACCATTAAAAGAGTGCGTAACAGCTCACTGGTCAAGTGATCGGGCGCGGACAATGTAACGGGGCTCAAGTCAGGAGCCGAAGCCACGGACTTCGCTTTTGCGGAGTGGTAGGGGAGCGTTCCCAGGTCTGTGAAGCAGAGGCGTAAGCCTTTGTGGAGAGCTGGGAAGTGAGAATGCTGGCATGAGTAACGAAAGAGGAGTGAGAAACTCCTCCACCGAATGCCTAAGGGTTCCTGAGTAAAGCTAATCTACTCAGGGTTAGTCGGGACCTAAGCCGAGGCCGAAAGGCGTAGGCGATGGCCAACTGGTTGATATTCCAGTACCACGTATCCATCGTTTGACCGATGGGGGGACGAGGTAGGATAAGGAGTCCCAGGCGATGGTTGTCCTGGGGTAACCGCGTAGGACGGTCGGTAGGTAAATCCGCCGGCCATTAAGTCTGAGACGGGATGCCGAGCTCCGAAAGGAGCGAAGCTCTTGAAGCCATGCCTCCAAGAAAAGCCCCTAGGGAGATGGAGCGTGCCCGTACCAAAACCGACACAGGTAGGCAGGTAGAGAATACCAAGGTGATCGGAAGAACCCTCGTTAAGGAACTCGGCAAAATGGCCCCGTAACTTCGGGAGAAGGGGCGCCCCGGTAGAGTGAAGCCCATTCGGGTCTAGCTCGAGGGGGCCGCAGTGAAACGGCCCAAGCGACTGTTTACCAAAAACACAGGTCTCTGCGAAGTCGAAAGACGACGTATAGGGGCTGACGCCTGCCCGGTGCCGGAAGGTCAAGTGGAGAGGTTAGCCCTTCGGGGCGAAGCCTTGAAATCAAGCCCCGGTAAACGGCGGCGGTAACTATAACCGTCCTAAGGTAGCGAAATTCCTTGTCGGGTAATTGAATTGCCCGAGCTGGAAGTGATTCCAGTGGACAAACCGGCTAATAACGGGGAAGCCCTCCTCGTACGCGGCGCTTTCAAGGACGTCGTAATAGCGAAAGGGTAATCCCGTGGGAAGTCGTCACACTTTTGTGATTGACCCCGTAACGACTGATCGTCCTAAAAGGACGTGAGATCGTGCTCCGTCGTCTGCAACGCAGGCGATAATCTATGAGTGCGATCAGACGCCGGCCCTTGTAACAGTCGCGAGTTCCTCTCGGCTTACATCTCCGGATATGTCGACGGAGAAGGATGCTTCACGGTTTCCATCTCGCCGCGAGCGACGCTCGTTGCAGGATGGGAGGTGCGGCCTAGCTTCTCAGTCAGCCAGAACGGAGATCGAGCCGAGGTCATTCACGCAATCGCCGCATACTTCGGATGCGGAAGCATCCGTCCTGACCGCAGCGATAGAACGGTGAAGTGGGAAACGCGCCGGCTCGAGGACATCCTTGACCGGGTGATTCCTCACTTCATCCGCTATCCGCTGATGTCCGGCAAGCGCGGTGACTTCGAACGTTTCGCAGCCGTATGTGAACTCATGCGTCGCGGAGCTCACCGAAGGCGTGAAGGTCTGATCCAGATTGTCAAGATCGCGTCGGAGATGAATCCGAGCGGTCGAAGGCGATATGGATCAGGGGAAATACTCGCCACATTGATGCAAGGTGAAGGGATAGTCTGCGCCTCTGGAAACAGAGGATGAACGCGAAGTTCCGACCTGCACGAATGGCGTAACGACTTGGGCGCTGTCTCAACGAGGGATCCGGTGAAATTGTAGTCTCGGTGAAGATACCGAGTACCCGTGGTTGGACGGAAAGACCCCGTGCACCTTTACTGCAGCTTGACATTGGAGTCTGGGATGCGTTGTCCAGGATAGGTGGGAGGCTTTGAAGCGGCGACGCCAGTCGTCGTGGAGCTACCCTTGGGATACCACCCCTCGTGTTCTGGGCTTCTAACCCGATGCCGTAATCCGGGTCGGGAACAGTGTCAGGTGGGCAGTTTGACTGGGGCGGTCGCCTCCTAAAATGTAACGGAGGCGCGCAAAGGTTCCCTCAGCACGGTTGGAAATCGTGCGTAGAGTGTAAAGGCATAAGGGAGCTTGACTGCGAGACTGACAAGTCGAGCAGGTGCGAAAGCAGGCCTTAGTGATCCGACGGTAGAGAGTGGAATTGCCGTCGCTCAACGGATAAAAGGTACGCCGGGGATAACAGGCTTATCCTTCCCAAGAGTCCACATCGACGGAAGGGTTTGGCACCTCGATGTCGGCTCGTCGCATCCTGGGGCTGGAGTAGGTCCCAAGGGTTGGGCTGTTCGCCCATTAAAGCGGTACGCGAGCTGGGTTCAGAACGTCGTGAGACAGTTCGGTCCCTATCCACCATGGGCGCTGGAAGCTTGAGAGGAGTCGTCTCTAGTACGAGAGGACCGAGACGAACAGACCGCTGGTGTATCAGTCGTCGTGCCAACGGCGCTGCTGATTAGCTACGTCTGGATGGGATAACCGCTGAAAGCATCTAAGCGGGAAGCCCACCTCGAGATGAGGCTTCCCATCCCCTAGAGGGAGTAAGGGCCGTGGGAGACCACCACGTTGATAGGCGGGACGTGCAAGCGGAGCAATCCGTTCAGCGGACCCGTACTAATTGCCCGAGGTCTTGATTTAGAACACGTGTTAGTCGCTATGGAGTTTTGAGGGTGCGCATTTAGTGTGCGCCGACCCTGACAATTTTCGGCGGTCATAGCGGCGGGGGTACACCTCTTCCCATTCCGAACAGAGAAGTTAAGCCCGCCAGCGCCGATGGTACTCGGAGGGCAACCTCCCGGGAGAGTAGGTCGCCGCCGAATTAACTTACGAAGAGAAAGCCTCGCGTTTGCGGGGCTTTCCTCGTTCTGGCTTCCGTTTCGCCGCAGTCTGACTCGAGGCGACGGAAGAGTCGAAGCGCCGGCGTTCAGGACCGTGCAGCGTGCGGCCGCGCGAGATCGAGCACCGCGCTGATGTCGTCGCGAAGGCGCTGGAGACGCTCGATGGTCGGCTCGACATCTTTCTCTTTCGTCGCTTGCGCCTCGAACTGCGCGATGGCGCCTTCGAGGGAGACGACCGAGCGGGCAAGTCGAAGTCTCGTGATTTCGTCCAGCGCAGGCATCACGCTGCTGCGGGCACTTGCGCAGCGACGCCCGGCTCAAGGGCGTAGCTCCGACCGTCCAGCTCGAACCGAATCGCGAGCAACCCTTGCTTTGCTACCCACGCCTGGACGGTCCGCAGCAGAGCCGCCATGTCGGCCCCATCCGGATTGAAGAGGACGCCGACGAGCGGCGATCTCGTCGCCTCCTTCCAGCCACGCGAGGCGGGACATCGAGAGCTCCGCGACCAACTGCTTCGCATCCCGGGCGGGGACCTCGAACAAGAGGATCTCGTTAAGGGTGGGCTCTGCTGACATCCCATGGAGCATCGCCTCAGACCGAGATCGGCGCAGTGACCCACCCGTGTCAATTTTTGTACGGATTCAGTAAGGGAGAATCCCGGGATGGAGCTCAAGACGAAGGGCCTGACTCTGCGGCCGTGGGAGCTCGACGATGCGCCAGCGCTCATCGACGCGTGCGACGAGGCCGAGATCGCACGTTGGCTACCCGTGATTCCTCAGCCCTACACGGACGCTGACGCCCAGACCTTCCTGAGAGAGTCGCGCGAGAAGTGGGATCGCGCCGAGACGTACAACTTCGCGATCACCGACGCGGCGAACGGCGAGCTCGTTGGGTCAATCGCCGTCAGCGTCCGTCGGTTCAGCATCGGCCACATCGGCTACTGGGTCGCCAGTGAGGCGCGCGGTCGTGGCACGGCGACCGACGCCCTGAAAGCTCTTTGCCGCTGGTGTGTCGACACCCTCCAGCTGAAGCGCCTCGA
Source organism: uncultured Actinomycetes bacterium (assembly GCA_963827725.1). Taxonomy (GTDB): domain Bacteria; phylum Actinomycetota; class Thermoleophilia; order Gaiellales; family Gaiellaceae; genus VAXT01. The sequence goes on from CAWHBM010000001.1 coordinate 1,212,834, forward strand.
GCTGCTGGCCGACACGGAAAACGTCGCCTCGCAGCGGGTTGCGGAGAAAGCCGGTTTCCGGCGCGAGGGGATTCTTCGCTCCACGCTCGAGTACCGGGACGGCACCCGCAACGACTCGGTGATCTTCTCCCTGCTTGCCGACGAGCTCTAGGCCGCTTCCCGCGCCCCGTGCCATTCGGGGTCGAGCCCTCGCAGGCGCCGGACCCGCTCGGCGAGCGGGGGATGGGTCACAAACATGCCCGCGATGCCCTCCTCGGCAAATGGGTTCACGGTGTAGAGCGGCTCGGTCGCAGGGCTGGCGCGGAACTCGACGAACGAGCCCGCGGCCTCGAGCCGAAGGAGCCCGTCAGCCAGCCCGTGTGGCGACTCGCATATCTCTGCGGCCGCGCGATCAGCTGCGAACTCCCGTCGCGGGAGAGAGGAGAAGGTGAGTAAAGGCGGCTGCGATCGGCCCGAGCACGAAGAGCATGGGGCGCTGGAGCCAGCCTCCGATCCGAGTCGCGTCGAGGAGGAACCCGGCGAGGACGGACACGGTCGTCTGAACGAGGACGTCGCGATTGCGGATGTGAACCAGCTCGTGGGCGACGATCCCTTCGAGCTCCGCCGGCTGGGCGGCTGTCAGGAGCCCCGCGCTGACTGCAAGCGACGAGCCGTTCGGGCCGCGGCCGGCCGCGAAGGCACGAGGGTGTGCGTCAGTGATGAGGTAGAGCCGCGGCCGGACGACTCCGAGACGCGCCGCCAGTCGCTCGACTGTTGCCTGGAAGACCGGAGCCTCGGCTGCGGCGAGCTCCCGCGCGCCGACCATCCCCGGAGCGACCCGGTCGAGATACCAGTAGAGCGCCGCAGCGGCGAGCAGCGCGCAGAAGATCGAGATCGATGCCGTTCGGTAGCCGCCGACCCACCAGCCAAGCCCGCCGACCAGCGCACAGAAGCCGAGGAGCAGAAGCCAGGCCTTGAAGAGGTTCCTCGCCGCGGGGACGAAACCCACTGGTCAGGAGCTGTCGCGCTCGTCCTCGGCGAAGCCCCGCGGAGGCCAATCCGGCTCCGGGGCGTCGCAGCGGCTCGTGCAGTGGAGCGAGGCGATGTTCTGCAGCGGAATGAGGATGTGGCCGTTGAGCTCGATGTGAGGCACCTCGTCGACGGCGCAGTAGGCGGTCAGGACACCTTCGTGGTAATCGCCGCCGAAGAGGGCAACTTCCACCTGCTCGCCCTTGTACTTGCTCGTGTAGTCGTCCACGGCGGCTCAGTCTAGTTGGCGGAGGGCGCCGTCCCCGACAGCGAGGCGGGCGACGTGGCAGTTTGCGATTCGCTCTGGCGAGACGCCGCATCGATGGAGGGCTGCCCTGAGCGGCCCACCGTGTGAGACGACGAGAACCTGTCCGTCTGGATGGTCTTCGGCGATCCGATGGAGTGCGGCGATCACGCGCTCGGCGAGCTGCTCAGGCGTCTCGTCATCGCCCCACGGCCCGGTGTGAGCCTGCGGAAACCGCTCGAGAATCTCGTGATCGAGGAGACCCTCCCAGGTGCCGAAGTTGCGCTCCCGAAGCTCGGGCAAGGCCACGACGGAAAGACCCCGGGGCTCGGCCACGGCGCGCGCGGTCTCGAGGGCCCGGGCGAGGTCGCTGGCATAGACGGCATCGAGGTGCTCGCCCGAAAGCTCGCTCGCAAGCGCCAGAGCCTGCTCGGTGCCGGTCTCGTTGAGCGGCCGGTCCGTGTGGCCTTGAACTCGCCCCTCGGCGTTCCAATCGGTCTCGCCGTGACGGGTCAGAAGGATCGTCGTCAAGGGCTGTACGCTAACCCTCCTTGGACCTGGGGCTCGCCGACCGAGTTTGCGTCGTCACCGGCTCGACGAGCGGGATCGGGCTCGCGGCTGCCCTGATGCTTGCGGAGGAGGGTGCACAGGTCGTCGTTTGCGGCCGCGACACCGATCGGGTCGAGGGCGCTCGGGCAGAGGCCGGCGCCGCGCTCGGCGTTGTTTGCGACCTGGCCGAGCCGGGCGCACCCGACGAGCTCGTCGGTGAGGTGATGCGAGCGCTCGGACGGGTCGACTGCCTCGTCAACAACGTCGGCATCGCGTACCAGGCGGACTTCGAGGAGCTCTCGGACGAGCAATGGAACGAGATGTGGGAGTTGAACCTGATGAGCTTCGTCCGCTCGATCCGGGCCGTCCTGCCCGGGATGCGTGACCGGGGAAGCGGCGTGATCGTCAACGTCTCGTCGACCTCGGGCAAGAGGCCCTCGACGTCGATGCCGAACTACTCGGTGACGAAGGCCGCCGTGCTCTCGCTCTCGCGGCTCGTCGCCGACCTCTACGCGAAAGACGGCATCCGCTCGAACGCGATCGCTCCCGGCCCGACCGCGACGGAGGCCTGGGTCGAGGCGGGCGGGCTTGCCGACCAGCAGTCGCAGCGGACGGGAACCTCACGAGACGAGGTGCTCGAAGCGGTCGCGAAGGGCCGCCCGCTGGGTCGACTGGCGGAGCCGCAGGAGATCGCCGCCGTGATCGTGTTCCTGTGCTCGGAGCGTGCCAACTATGTGACAGGTTCGGCCTGGAGCGCGGACGGCGGAACCGTCCCCATCATCATCTAGCGTTGGGGAAGACGATGCCCGAGGTCAAAGGGAGAGTGGCCGATGCCTTCGAGGCTCGGATTCGCGAGCACGAGGAAGCCTGGCTCTCTCCGCTTGCCGTCAGGTCCTATGACACGCGCGGGCGCGCGCGCGAGGAGGCGGAGTGCCGCGTGCGCACGCCGTTCCAGCGCGATCGCGACCGGATCCTTCATTCGAAGCCGTTTCGGAGGCTGAAAGGAAAGACCCAGGTCTTCATCGACCCGGCCGGCGATCACTTCCGCACTCGCATGACGCACACGCTCGAGACGACCGGGATCGCACGTGGAGTTGCTCGGGCCCTGCAGTTGAACGAGGACCTCACCGAAGCGATCGGCCTCGGGCACGACATGGGCCACACGCCCTTCGGCCACGTCGGCGAGGAGGCCCTCGACGAATGCCTGCGCGAGCGCTTCGACCTCGGCTTCCGGCACAACGAGCAGTCACACCGGATTGCCGAGACCCTGAACCTCACCTGGGAGGTGCGCGACGGCATCCTCAAGCACACGGGCGAGGTCGAGCCGGAGACGCTCGAGGGCAAGATCGTTCGCATCGTCGACCGAGTCGCCTACATCAACCACGACATCGACGACGCGATCCGTCACGACATCCTGAGCGTCGAAGACCTGCCTCAGGACGAGGTAGCGCTGCTCGGCCCGAGCGGCTCCAAGCGCATCGACGCGCTCGTCCACGACCTCGTCGAGTCGTCGGCAGCGGCGGGCGACATCGTCCAGAGCGAGGACGTGGGGTCGGCGATGCTCTCGCTTCGCGAGTTCATGTTCGAGCGCGTCTACCTCGGTCCTCACACGGCGAGGAAGAGCACACACGCGCGCGAGAGACCGTGCGGAAGATCTTTGGCCAACTCGCCGATCGGGGAGACTCGCCGGCCGAGATCGTCGACTATCTCTCGGGAATGACCGATCGCTTCGCCCTCGAGTACGCGGCCGCGCACTAGTGGCCCGCATCAAGGACACCTCCGTCGAAGCCGTCAAGGCGGCCGCATTGATCGTCGACCTCGTCGAGGCGCGCACGCGCCTGCGCAAGGTCGGCGGCCGTTACACGGGCCTCTGTCCCTTCCACCAGGAGAAGACGCCCTCGTTCTCGGTCTCGCCTGACCGCGGCACGTACTACTGCTTTGGCTGCCACGCCGGCGGGGACGCGATCTCGTTCGTTCGCGAGATCGAGGGGCTCGACTTCGTCGGTGCAATCGAGTGGCTGGGTGACCGCTTCTCGGTCCCGCTCGAGTACGAGGACTCCAACCCGGAGGCGGATGCGCAGCGCAAGCGCAAGGAGCGCCTCTACGCGCTGCTCGACCAGGCAGCGTCCTTCTACGAGCGCGTGCTCTGGTCTGACCCGGGCAAGCCGGTGCAGGAGTACCTTGCGTCGCGTGGTCTGAAGGAGGACGTCTGCCGCGAGTTTCGACTCGGCCTTTCGTCGGGAGGCTCGCTCGCAGGCAAGGCGCGCGAGAAGGGATTCACGAACCAAGAGCTGACCGCTGCGGGGCTCCTTTCGAAGCGCGGCACCGACTACTTCCAGCGCCGCCTGATGTTTCCGCTCACCGACGCGCGCGGGCGCGTGATCGCCTTCCAGGCCCGAAAGCTCCACGAGGACGATCCTCTCCGCGGCAAATACGTCAACTCACCCGAGAGCGAGCTCTTCCACAAGTCGAACGTGCTCTACGGCCTGCACCTCGCGCGCGCGGCGATCACCAAGGAGGAGCGGGCTCTCGTCGTCGAGGGAAACACCGACGTGATCGCACTCCGGCAAGCGGGGCTGCAGCCGGTCGTGGCCTCGATGGGGACCGCGCTGACAGACCGGCAACTGACCGAGCTGTCGCGGCTCACTCGGCGTCTCTTCCTGTGCTTCGACTCCGACGCCGCCGGAGAGGACGCGACGCTGCGCGGGATGGAGCTGGCGATCACGAAAGGCTTCGACGTTCGCATCGTTGCGCTTCCGAAGGGGAAGGATCCCGCGGACGACCCGGGCGGCTTCGAGGCGCGGCTCGGCGAGGCCGAGGCGTATGCCGTGCACCGCGTCCGGCTCGAGCTCGACCGTGCGCGCGACAAGCAGCACGCGTACCTCCGTGTCCAGGACGTCCTCAACGGAATCCCGGAATCGCCCCAGCGCCACGACGCCTGGCGGCTCGCGAACGACCGGCTCGGGCTGACGATCCAGCTGCGCGCGGCGGGGAGCGCAGCAGGGGCGGACGCTGCGGCGTCCCCGAGAATGATCGACGCGGGGGAGAGGCTCGAGCGCGAGGCGCTCGCGGGTTGCGTCGCGCACGCGGAGCTCGTTCGACTGCTAGTCGAGATGACCCCCGACCACTTCGACAGCGACCTGAATCGCCGGCTCAGGGAGCACCTCGTCGACGGAGGCGAGGCCGAAGACGACCTCGTGCCGCTGATCGCCGAGCTCGACGCCCGCGCAGCCTCCGAGGCGATCGACGTGGCGACGGGCACCGAGCTCCTCCTGCGCCTCCGCGAGCGGCACCTGCGCCGCGAGCTCTCGGCAGCCGATCCCGAGCACATGAAGGAGCTCCAGGAGGCCCTCGAGAAAGTCCGCACCGCAGTCGGAGAGCTCGTCTAGACACCGCTACAATTCGCGCTCGCCGAGCACCGTTCCCCGGTAGCTCAATTGGCAGAGCATCCGGCTGTTAACCGGAGGGTTGTTGGTTCGAGTCCAACCCGGGGAGCTACCGCCCGTGTAGGCACGCGGGAACCCGCATGGTTTCGCGGTCAGACATGCCAGGGATGCCGGAAATGAGCATGCGGTGCCTACCCCGGTGCCTACCTCGGATCTTGCCGGGGCAGGCAACATGGGGCCCCGCCGGGCACAGCCACTAGCGCGTCACTCTCCAAGCGTTGAGGTGAGACGCGGCAAAGCACAACCTGGGCGCGTCCGAGTTCCGAGCCGATGGCCGTACCGTCACCGCGACGGCAGACGGCAGAAAAGCCCAACTGCTCCCGACACTGGGGGCAGTGCGCCTCCGGCCTCCCATTCCGCTCCCGCTCCGGCAGTAAGCCCCGATCGTTCCGTTCTGCCTAAGACCTCTCGCAGAGCGCGTAGGCCCTGAGGAAGTTGAAGAGACTCCCGTTTCGATACTGCCCCGTGGCCTGCCAGCCATCGAGCCCCTGGGTCGGCTCGGAAGCAAATACCACGACCTGACCTTGGGACTCGGGACCCGTACTAAACCCGCCGCCCAGGAGAAGGGTCCCCGTGGGGCACAGCGCAGTCACCGTCTTTGGCGCCGTTTCCGTGTAGCCAAAAATCACGGTGGTGAAAATCTTCACCCGTTCGGCGCGTCGTACTGACGCGCTGAGGTCCACGCGCTGGATCGTGCCGTTCTTGATGTCCTTCGAGGTGATGAGCCGGCGTGCGGCCTCTGAGCCCCCGGCTGTGACCAGAGCCGTAGCTAGACACGCGAGAGCAATCTTCACCGGGTGAATGTTGGCACAGTCAGTCCGATTCTCGAAGGCCGCACGACGAGACTGCGATACGCTCATTAGGCCGTTTCGGTCCCAGCCGACAATCGGAAGGGAGCTCGAAATGGCATTCACCTACAGGCTCGAGAAGGAAGACGGGACGCCGGCTGATCCGCCCGTACTTCACACGGCAGTACCAACCAACATGGAGTGTTGGCGACACCATCCCGCTCGGTTCGGACAAAGCGCTTCGCGTGATCGAGACGCGCTTCACGGAGGAAGACTCAGTGCTCGTCGTTGAGCCCACGTAGGAGCTGGCGAAGGCGGGGAAGCGCATGCGGCGCCCCGACGGTTCGACCCTGCCTCCGAGATGTGAGCGCCGCATGAGCGCCGCGTGAGGTGCGACTTCGACACTTGGCCAACACACGACGAAAGGAGTGGGACAAGTGCTTCGAACCGCTGCCATCATCATCGCGGCCGTGCTGCTGACGGCCGGAACGTCAACCGCCGCCTTTGTCATCACATCGAAGGACATCAAGAACGGGACCATTCAGCCGATCGACCTCAGTGCGAAGGCGAAGCGCGTACTGAAAGCAAGGCGCGGTCAGGCTGGGCCACCGGGAGCCGCAGGAGAGCAAGGCCCCCAAGGGCCGCAGGGGCCGCAGGGGCCGCAGGGGCCGGCGATCAGCTTCACCAACGCCTATTCCGACTTTGTCACTGTGCCGAACGGTTCATTCCGCTTCGCGAACGCAATCTGCCCGACCGGAAAGCGGGTAATCGGCGGCGGCCATGCGACGGAAAACGTCGGGACCGCGCTGCTTGTACCGACGAACTCCTATCCCATCCGTACTGGAGATGGTCAGGATGCCGTATGTCGTCATGTTTAACATTGGGGACCTGTCGGAGGAGTTCGGGGCGGTCGCCTACTGCGTGTGAACGTCAGATGGGAAGGCTTCTGAGACGTTACGGATTGCTCGTTTTTCCTTTGACTATTACGGCGCTTGCGGGTTGTGGAAACGAGGCGGATCGGGAGCACGTCACTGCACCACAGGTGTGCCACGTCCCCAAACTGATCGGGCTGCCATTCAAAGGCCCGAACCCGCCTCGCTCCGACACCTCGCTAGTCACGGTGGCTCAGTACGAGGTGTGGGAGGCGCATGTCAGGACCTGGGTGTCAGGAAGCGCGTCTACTCCGGTGCGAAATCGCCTTCGCGCCGCCGGATGCATACTCGGCCGAGTTCGCCTTGCTCGCACGTTGCACCTCTACCGTGTGATCGCGTAGTCCCCGTTGCCGGGGAAGACGCGCCGGCGCGGACGGCGTGTCAATATCGTCGTCGGGTTCTGAGCTGCACCCGGCGCTCGCGGAGGCGATCGAGGCGAGCCTGCCGCATCGCCGCTTCCGCGATCCCGAGGCGCACCTGTTCGCCGACTCCGGCGCCGATGCGCTGCGGACGGCGATCGCGAAGGCGTGCAAGGCGGAGGGGATCCCGCTGTGGTCGCCGCACGACCTGCGCCACCGCCGAATGAGCCTGCTGCACCTGCGCGATGTGCCGTGGGCGCGAATCGCCGAGTTCGTCGGGCAGCGCGACCTGACGGTGACGGCGAACACGTACACGCACGTGCTCGTCGACGAGGTGGAACTCGATTACGCGGCGTTGACTGTGAGCCAGCCCGAGAAGTGAAACACTGCCGGGTATGAGCTTCGACGAAGCTCTTCTAGCGGACATTCGCGGGCGGGATACGTCAAGAGGCGGTTGCTCGGCGGTTGCGGGGTGACGGTCAAGGGGACTTGGTACCTGCGCGACGTTTGCGGGCGTGACGAAGTGGTGCGCGCGAGGATGTCTGAGCAGGCGGATGAGTGGGCGGAGGGGCGGATGACTAAGCGGGAGAAGCGCGAGGCGGGCGTTGGGCTTGTTCTGCTCGGATGGAAGAGAGATCGGATCGGTGAGGCTGAGGCCGTGGCTGAGCTGCGTTCCAGCGGGTTTGACCCGATCGAGGGGCTAAGGGACTTCGACGAGCGGCTCGCCGAGCGGGTCTCAGAAGACTTCGAGAAAAGGGAGGCAGAACAGGAGGAATGACCCTCGGTTTTGCTCGCGTGCGCTCGCACGGTGCCTACCCCGGTGCCACCTCGGCGCTAAAAAGATGCCGATTTGCAGGCTGGTTCGAGTCCAACCCGGGGAGCTAAAGCCTGATTCCATCCCGGTAGCTCAATTGGCAGAGCGGCCGGCCTAAGGCATCGCTTGCGATGCCGACCATACGAGGCCATGCCGGCTTTGCCGGCGTGGCCGTTCACAACCCGGAGGGTTGTTGGTTCGAGTCCAACCCGGGAGCTTCAAAAGATCCCGCTAGTTGAGCGCGTCGCTGCGCTCAATCTGGCCACGGGGCGGCCGTCATCACAGCTTGGGCGTACTCCGCCAGCCTTTCGTCTTCGTGGCCGCGAATCTGCGCGAGAAAGGGAAAGTCGCCAGGAGAGACTCGAAGACGTGCGAACGGGGCGACCGGCACCGGGCTGGCCAACTGGGGGACGCGGGCGGCGTGACCGCCGTACACGCCCGCCGCCTGCTCGACGAAGGTGTCTGCCGGCAAGAGGTAGACAGAGCCATTTCGCCAGGGTCGCTCCTGCAATGCATCGCGGCCGATCGAGAAGTAGTAGTGGGGTGTGCCGGGACGGCCTTTCGAGTCGAGAAGGGTGATGCAGCCGTTGTTGAGCGTGGTGTCGTGACGATCACGGTCCACGATCGCATAGAACATCGCCCAGATCGGGTCGCTCGTAGCAAAGACAGCCTTCTGGTCGCCGAACGGTGCAAGATCGACTGGCTGGCGAGGCTCGAAGGACTCGATGCCGGCATCGCCCGTTCCGTGGAAGGCGATCCTGCGGCGGTCGGCGACTCCGCATAGGAACTCCCATGGCTCGATATCCCCGTATCGCCGGAGAAGCGCATTGACGTCCAGCGGACGGTTCGGGGCATCGTCCACGACCGGGAGTAGTTCCTCGATTGCGGCTCGCGCGTAAGGGCTCAAGCTCATCGAGGGTCGCTCGACCCAGTAATCCGGGAGCACCTCTCGATTGTTTCATGGCCTCGCGGTGTGGCATCACGCCCTACGCCCGACTGTTCGCGGTCTCATCGGCCCGTCCACTCTCGCTTTGCCGAGGTCTTGGCAAATCGAAGCGACACAGGCCCCAGGAAGATTCCGTGCCCGCGCCGCGTCATGACGACACGGTGGAAAAGGCGGGCTCATTAGGACGCATCAGGCCCAAGGATGGGCCGAGCGACCTATTGATGGTCGACCTAACCCCTGCCAGTGTTCATACGGGAAACCGGTTCGGGAGGGGTTGGTATTGAGGTGAGGATCTTTTCTGTGGCAGGGCTTCGCGTACGCGCACGTTCGCGCGCGCAACGCTTGCTGCCGTTTGTTGGCCTCGCGGCGATCGCGCTGGCTGGCCCCGTGCTGCTTGCCTCCGCGCACCCGGTCACGGTCAACGGTGACACGGCCGACTGGTCCACGCGATTGCCCATTGCCGACGACACGGGGATCATCGCCCGCGACGCGGCGGAGGCCGGAGAGCACATCTGGCTGGATGACGCCGGCGACGAGCGGACCTCCTTCGCCAACCCGGATGCGCGCGTCGACATCGAACGCGTGCGCTACACCGGGACGAGCGGCACCCTCTTCATGCTCGTCGACCTCGGCGACGTGACATCGGGCGAGAACGGGACGCAGATCCAGGTCGCAATCGATACCGACCGCATCGCAGGCTCGGGCGACACGGACTTCGTCCGCGGCGCCGACACCCAGGTCGCGAACGCTGCGCGCTGGGAGTACCTGCTCCAGACCAGGCTCGGAAGCGGCAACGCCGATCTCGACGTCTGGCCCGACATCGCGGGGCCACCCTTCCAAGCGGGCCTCGTCTCCACCGGCGCCGGCGGCATCGTCGAGCTTTCCGTTCCCTGGAGCGCCATCGGTCTCAGCGGGCCGCCCGCAACGCCTCTCCGCCTCACGGTGACCACCTATCGCTCCTCCGCCACGAACGAGACCCTTGACGTGGGCGGGGCGGGTGTCTCGGACGCCCTAGACGCCGTCACCGACTACGGCGACCCCGGCGCGGCGCTCGATACCGCCGCCGAGGTCTCCGATCAGGTGGTGGGCTACTACTCCGACGTCCACGTGACCGCTGCCGGCGACCCGCGCGGGCCGCTCGTCGTCTCGGCCTTCGCAACGAACGTGACCGATCCCGCAGCCGAGTGGATCGAGGTCGCGAACGCAACACCCGGCTCTCTGAACATTTCCTCGTTCAAGCTCGGCGACGAGAAGACGCCGGACGGCCCCGAGGGCACGTACCAGTTCCCGCTCGGCACCGCGCTCACGCCGGGTGAGCGCTTCGTCGTTGCCCGCAGCGGCAATGCGTACTTCACGAAGTACGGGCAGGAGGCCGACGCCGAGCTCGCCGGCGACCGAGCCGGTGTGCCCGACATGACGGCATTCGCGCCGTGGAGCTCGGGCACGACAGACTTCATCGACGCCGGCGATGAGATCGTCGTGCTGGACGGCTCGAACGCAGGAAGCGACATCGTCCCCTACGGGGCCGGAACGTATTCGGGCATCGTGGCCGCGACTGCGCCCGGCGTCGACCAGGTACAAGCGCGCGCCTCGTCGCTCCGCGACACCGACGACGGACTGGTCGACTTCAACACCACAGGCTGCGCGGGCAACAAGTTCTGGGACGGCGGCGCGGCAACGGCCTCCTGGCACGACGCGGCCAACTGGGACGGCAATGTTCTGCCGGGCCCGACGAGTCACGTCTGCATCCCCAACACCGCCCTTGCTGCGATCACGTACACGAATGGAACGACGACCTCCGTGCTCTCGATCACGAGTGAGGAGACGCTCACCTTCACCAGCGGGACGGTGAACATCACGAGCTCGACACAAGGCTCGTCGGTGTCGTCACTGAACCTCGCCGGCGGTGTCATCGGCGGTGTGGGTGACCTCTCGGTCGCGGGTCCCTTCAACTGGACCTCGGGCAGCATGGTTGGGGGCGGAACGACCTTCGCCAACGGAGGGATGACGCTCAGCGGCACGGGCACGAAGACCCTCACCACCCGGAACCTCGAGAACAACGGACCAGGGGTTTGGAGCGGCGGGCAGCTGAACCTCAGCAGTACGACCCTCCGAAACAACGCGGGCCACACATTCGACATCCAGGGCGATCTCGATCTCGCGTGGTCGACCGGCAGCCTTCCGGCCTTCGTGAACGACGGCACGGTGACGAAAAGCGCCGGCACGAACTTTGCCAGCCCCGCGCAGCTTGCCACCTCGTTCACGAACAACGGGAGCGTGAGCGTGACGTCCGGCAGGCTTGACCTCTACAACTACGGCTCGACCACTACGAGCCCCGGCAGCTTCACGGTCGGGAGTGACGACCTCCTCCTTTTCGAGAACGGGATCTACAACTTGTCGGCCGGCTCGACGGCCGGGGGCATCGGCGCGATCCAGGTCGCCGGCGCAACCGTGAACGTCGCGGGGACGTTCAACCCGTCGACGACGTACCTCACCAGCGGCACCCTGAACGTGAACACCGCGACGACGCTTCCGTCGCTCGATTTGTTGGGCGGAACCCTCGCCGGCCCCAGCAATCTGACGATCGCAGGTCCCTTCAACTGGACCTCCGGCAGCATGATCGGGGGAGGCACGACTTTCGCCAACGGTGGGATGACCCTGAGCACCACCGGGACGAAGACGCTGAACACCCGTGAGCTCGAGAACAACGGGTCGGCCGTCTGGAGCGGCGGGGCGCTGCACCTCAGCAGTACGACCTTGCGAAACAACGCCGGCCACACGTTCGACATCCAGGGCGATCTCGATCTCGCGTGGTCGACCGGCAGCCTTCCGACGTTCGTGAACGACGGCACGGTGACGAAGAGCGCCGGCACAGCCGGCGTGGCGGGGATCTACCTCACCTTCATCAACGGCGGCAGCGTGGATGTGAGCTCCGGAACTCTCGATCTCTACAACTACGGGTCGACCAGCACGAGCACCGGCAGCTTCACGGTCGGGGCTGGCGACACAATCGAGTTCCGGAACGGCACCTACAACCTGGCCCCGGCGGCGACTGTGGGCGGTGTGGGGACCGTTCGCGTCACCGGCGCCACGGTGAACAGTGACGGCTCGTACAGCGTGCCCACGACGTCTCTGAGCAGCGGGACACTCAACTTCAACACAGTGACCACGCTGTCGACCGTCAACCTTTCCGGCGGTACCCTCGGCGGCTCCGCGAACCTGACCACTGACAACTTCAACTGGACGGGCGGCACCCACTCGGCGCCGAGCGCGGCGACGACGACGACCGTCACCAACTCCCTGCAGCTGGCGGGGACGACGAAGTTCCTGACGAGGCGCACGTTCAACAACGACGTGCCGCCGGCGAGCCCGACGAACTGGACGAGCGGCGACCTGAACCTGAACACAGGCGCGCTCTTCAACAACGGCGGCCGAATCAACGTCACCGCCGACCACGATGTGAGCTGGGACTTCGTCGGCGGCGTCCTCTTCACGAACGAGGCCGGAGCGACCTTCGCCAAGACGGGTACGAACGCGAGCCCCGAGGACACCTACATCTACGGCCCCTTCAACAACGACGGGACCGTGCTCGTCGAGGCCGGCCAGCTGCGGCTGCTGAACAGCGGCAGCCATTCGGGGCCGTTCACGATCGCCTCGAGCGGCCAGCTCCAGTTCGAGGGCGGCACCCAGGTAAGCGGCGGGACGATCAGCGGCGACGGCCCGCTCGCGAACCCGACCGGCCTGGCCGCGACTGCCTTCACGACAGGCGGCGCGCTCCAGCCGGGCACCTACTACTACAAGGTCACGGCGCGCAACTACAACGGCGAGACGCTTGCCTCGAGCGAGGTCAGCGCCACTCAGCCCGGCCCCAGCCTGACGGGCCGCGTCGAGCTGACCTGGGCGGCTGTCCCTGGCGCGGCCAGCTACCGCGTCTACCGCGGGACGAGCTCAGGGAACCAGAACGTCTTCTACACGGCGGGCTCGAACTCGTTCACCGACCTCGGCGCGCCGCCCTCCTCCGGCAGCCCGCCGTCCCAGAACACGAGCGCGTCGCGCGTCAACCTCGCCGGCGGGACGATCACCCTCAACGGCGTCTACGACGTGCCGACGACTCATGTCGCCGGGGGGACGTCGACCTTCGACGGACCGACCACGCTCGAGACGTTGCATGTGACGGGTGGCACAGGAAACTTCAACACGGCGATAGCGCCGACGCACGTCAACCTCTCGGGCGGCACGCTCGGCGGCTCCGCGAACCTGACCGCGGCCAACTTCAACTGGACGGGCGGCACCAACTCGGCGCCGAGCGTGGCGACGACGACGACTGTCACCAACTCCTTGCAGCTGGCGGGGACGACGAAGGTCCTGACGAGGCGCACGTTCAACAACGACGTCTCGCCGGCGACGCCCGACGAACTGGACGAGCGGCGACCTGAACCTGAACACCGGCGCGCACTTCAACAACGCCGGCCGCATCAACGTCACCGCCGACCACGATGTGAGCTGGGACTTCAGCGGCGGCATCGTCTTCACGAACGAGGCCGGAGCGACCTTCGCCAAGACGGGCACGAACGCGAGCCCCGAGGACACCTACATCTACGGCCCCTTCAACAACGACGGGACCGTGCTCGTCGAGGCCGGCCAGCTGCGGCTGCTGAATAGCGGCGGCCACTCGGGCCCGTTCACGCTCTCTTCGAGCGGCCAGCTCCAGTTCGAGGGCGGGACGCAGCTTGTCGGCGGCACGATCAGCGGCGCCGGCCCGCTCGCGACCCCGACCGGCCTGGCCGCGACCGCCTTCACGACAGGCGGCGCGCTCCAGCCCGGCACCTACTACTACAAGGTGACCGCGCGCAACTACAACGGCGAGACGCTGGCCTCGAGCGAGGTCAGCGCCACTCAGCCCGGCCCCAGCCTGACGGGCCGGGTCGAGCTGACCTGGGCGGCTGTCCCCGGCGCGGCCAGCTACCGCGTCTACCGCGGGACGAGCTCAGGGAACCAGAACGTCTTCTACACGGCGGGCTCGAACTCGTTCACCGACGTCGGCGCGCCGCCCTCCTCCGGCAGCCCGCCGTCCCAGAACACGAGCGCAGCACGGGTCAACTTCGCCGGCGGGGCGATCACTCTCAACGGCGTCTACGACGTCCGGACGACGCATGTCGCCGGGGGCACGTCGAGCTTCGACGGACCGACCACGCTCGAGACGCTGCACGTGACGGGTGGGACGGGCACCTTCAACACTTCGACGGATCCGACGACGATCAACCTCTCCGGCGGCACGCTCAACATGAATGCCGCCGCCTCGACGGTGGATGTCCACAACCAGACCGGCGGCACCCTTGGCGGCACCGGGCTGCTGACGCTGACGGGGCCTGGCGTCTCGACCTGGACGGGCGGGACGATGTCGAACGTCGGCACGACGCGAGTTGCAAGCGGTGTCACGCTCAACCTGAGCGGGGCGGCGGACAGGACGTACAACGCGCGCCAGATCGACAATCTGGGCTCGATCGTCTGGAGCGGGACGGGGGACATCCACTCCGGAAACGGCTCCCTGTTCACGAACTCGGGCCTGCTCGACATCCAGAACAGCCAGGGCTGGCACAACAATCAGGGCGGGCCCGCCTCGCAGCTCAACAACCTCGGCACGCTGCGCAAGAGCGCCGGCACCGGCACGAGCCAGCTCAACCTAGCAGTCGACAACGACGGCCTAGTGCAGGGTCAGTCGGGAACGCTCGGACTGGCCGGGGGCGACGGCCCAGGCGCGAGCTCGGGTGACTTCGAAGTCCCGGCGACGCTCCTCTTCAACGGCGGCACGCACGACCTGGCGGCGGCCTCGAGCGTGAGCGGAGCGGGCACCGTGCGCTTCTTGAACTCGGTCGTCAGCATCGACGGGGACTATGACCTCGCTACGACCTCGGTCGAGGGCGGGGCGAACGCATACTTCAACGCCCCCGGCTCGCTGACCGACGTCCTCAACCAGTCGTCGGGCATCCTCGGCGGCACTGGGCTGCTGACGCTGACAGGGCCCGGCGCCTCGACCTGGACCGGCGGCTCGATGCACCACGGCGGCACGACGAGGGTGGCAAGCGGCGTCACGCTCAACCTGAGCGGGGCGACGGACCGGACCTACAACGGGCGCCAGATCGACAACCTGGGGACGATCGTCTGGAGCGGGACGGGGGACATCAGCTCCGGCAACGGCTCGGTGCTGACGAACTCGGGCCTGATCGACATCCAGAACAACCAAAGCTGGCACAACAACCAGGGCGGGCCCGCCTCGCAGATGAACAACGGGGGCACCCTGCGCAAGAGCGCCGGCACGGGAGTGACCCAGATCCATGCGGCCCTCGACAACGACAACCTCGTGCAGGCGCAAACGGGAACGCTCGGACTGTCCGGCGGCGACGGCCCCGGCGCGAGCTCGGGTGACTTCGAGGTCCCGGCGACACTCTTCTTCAACGGCGGCACGCACGATCTGGCGGCCGCATCGAGCGTGAGCGGAGCGGGCAGCGTGCGCTTCTTGAACTCGGTCGTCAACGTGGGCGGTAGCTACGACGTCGGCACGACCTCGGTCGAGGGCGGCGCCAACGCGCACTTCGACGCCGCCGACTCGCTGACCGACGTCCTCAACCAGTCGTCGGGCATCCTCGGCGGCAGCGGGTTGCTGACGCTGACCGGGCCCGGCGCCTCGACCTGGACCGGCGGCTCGATGCACCACGGCGGAACGACTCGGATCGCAAGCGGCGTCACGCTCAACCTGAGCGGGGCGACGGACAGGAGCTACAACGGGCGCCAGATCGACAACCTGGGGACGATCGTCTGGAGCGGGACGGGGGACATCCACTCCGGAAACGGCTCACTGTTCACGAACACGGGTCTGCTCGACATCCAGAACAACCAGTCCTGGCACAACAACCAGGGCGGTGTCGCCTCCCAGCTGAACAACGTGGGGACGCTGCGGAAGAGCGCGGGAACCGGCATCACGCAGCTCTATCCGACGGTGGACAACACCGGCGGGCGAATCGAGGCGCTCACCGGCACGACTCGGCTGAACGGGGCTTTCACAAACTTCGCGGGCAACACCTTGACCGGCGGCACCTACCACGTCGCCGGCACGTTCCGGTTCAACAGCGCGAACATCGTCAACAACGCGGCAACGATCGTCCTCGACGGCGCCGCCTCTGCGATCACCGACAACGCCGGCACTCCAGCGAACGCGCTCGCCGCCTTCAACCACAACGCGACTGGCGGCACCTTCCGGATCATCAACGGACGGAATCTCTTCAGCTCGGGCTCGCGCGGGCCGGACATGGACAACGACGGCGTCCTTGGCGGCACCGGGACGATCTTCGCGAATGTCACGAACGACCTCGGCACAGTCGATCCGGGTGCTTCGCCGGGCACGCTGACCGTCAACGGCAACTACACGCAGAACTCGACCGGCACGCTCAGAGCGGAGATCGTGAGCGCAGCGAGCTACGACAAGCTCGTCGTCACCGGGACGGGAGTCGCGACGCTGAACGGCACGGTCGACGTCGACAACCTCGGCAACTACAGCCCGCCGATCACGACGGCGTTCCGGATCGTCGAAGCCGTGACGCGTACGGGCCAGTTCTCGAGCCTCGTCGACAACATCCTCGTCGACCGCGGCTACGAGCTTCGTTACGGCTCGACGTTCGCCGATCTGAACGCCGTGCCGCTGCTCACGGTTGCCGATGTGACGGTGAGCGAGAACGCTGGCAATGCGACTGTCACGGTCGCCCGCTCAGTCTCGACGACCGAGACGATGGCAGTTGACTACGCAACGTCGAACGGCACGGCCACAGGCTCCGACTACACGTCGATGAGCGGAACGCTCAACTTCGGCACCGGTGACGCCACGAGGACGTTCCTCGTCCCGCTCGCGGGCGACGGAATCGACGAGTTCGACGAGACCTTCAACGTGACGCTGACCGATCGGCCGGCCGACGGGCACAGCGAGCTCGGCGACGGAGCTGCGGTCATCACGATCACCGACGACGACGCGACGCCGACCGTCTCGATCGACGACGTGAGCGTCACGGAGGGTAACTCCGGCACAACGGCCGCGGCCTTCACGCTGGCCCTGTCCGGGCCGAGCGAGAAGCCGATCAGCTTCCAGGCCGCGACCGCGGACGGAAGCGCCGTCGCGCCGGGCGACTACACGGCTCGCGCGCTTCAGGCGCTCACCTTCCCCGCGGACGGCGACCCGCTTCACGAGACGTACACAGTGCAGGTAGTCGGCGAGATCCTGAACGAGTCGGATGAGACCTTCGTCGTAAACCTCTCAAGCCCGACGAACCTGACGATCGGGGACGGCCAGGGCTCGGGAACGATCGTCGACGACGACACGCTGACCTGGTCGGTCGACGACGTGACGGTGCCGGAAGGCGACCAGACCGCGTTCACAGTCACGCTCAACCGCACCAGCGACGTTGACCAGTCGATCGACTTCGAGACCTCTGACGGGACGGCAAGCTCGGACGACTACGAGTCGACTTCGGGGACCCTCACCATCCCGGCCGGTGAGACGACCGGAGTGATCGGCCTCGAGACGTTCGAGGACAGCGCCGACGAGACCGACGAGACCTTCGACGTGGCGTTGACCGATCCGACCGAGGGCAACATTCTCGACTCCCTCGGGACTGCGACGATCGACGACGACGACGGCCCGATCGTCTCCATTGGCGACGCCGCGACCCTCACCGAGGGCGACTCCGGCTCGGTCACCGCCAGCTTCGAGATCTCGCTCTCGGCGCCGAGCCCACAGGACATCCACGTCGGCGTCGAGACCGAGGGCAATACCGCCGGCGAATCGGACTTCGAGCACACCGAAGACACGGTGATCTTCCCGGCAGGGACGACCACGCAGACCGTCGAGGTTCCCGTCTTCGGGGATCTCGAGGACGAGGTCGACGAGGACTTCTTCCTCGAGCCGAGGGAGATCACCGATGCGACCAGCGACTTCGGCGTGGGTACAGCCGTGATCGACGACGACGACGGGCCGAGCATCTCGGTCGGCGACGTCACCGTCCCCGAGGGCGATACCGGCAGCGCGTTCCACGACGTCACCGTGACCCTCTCGGAGTCGAGCCCGCAGGACGTCTCGATGTTCGTCTCCTCGGCCGACGGCACCGCGGACTCGGGCGACGGCCAGGACTACGAGCAGATTCCCGGCGAGACACAGCTGACGATCCCGGCCGGCGAGACTCAGGGCACTGTCTCCGTCGAGGTCAACGGCGACATCGACGACGAGGCTGACGAGACCTTCTTCGTGAACCTGTCGGGTCCGGCCGATGGCACGATTGGCGACGGCCAGGGCGTCGTCACGATCGACGACGACGACGGCACCGGCGGCGGTGCTTCGTCCCAGCTTTCGATCGACGACGTCACTGTGGTCGAAGGCGCCGCGGGCCCGACGGAGATGACCTTCACCGTCACGCGCACGCTTCCGTTCTCGAGCGCCGCCAGCGTCCAGTGGTCGACCGCGAGCGCGACCGCGACGGCTGGGTCGGACTTCACCGGCGCCTCCGGCACGCTGATCTTCCCGCTCGGCGACGCGAGCGAGGAGATCACGATCGACGCGCTCGGCGATTCCCTCGACGAGTCGAACGAGGCCTTCTTCGTGAACCTCTCGTTGCCGGTCGGCGCAACCCTCCTCGACGCCGTTGGCGAGGGGACGATCACGGACGACGACAGCTCGCCGGTCGCCTCCCCGCAGTCGGTCTCGACTCCGGAGGACGCGGCGCTGCCAATCACGCTCGTGGCGAGCGATGCCGACCTCGACGACCTGACGTACTCGATCGTCTCCGGGCCGACGCACGGCTCGCTGGGGACGATCTCCGGCAACGAGGTCACCTACACGCCGACTGCGAACTACCACGGCACCGACTCCTTCACCTTCCGCGCCAGCGACGGCACGAACAACTCGAACGTCGCCACGGTCTCGATCACCGTGAACTCAGTGAACGACGCGCCGGTTGCGACCGCGAACTCGGCGACGCTCGCCGAGGACACCTCCGCGCTCGTCGCCCTGCCCGCGACTGACGTCGACGGTGACACGCTGACGTACTCGATCGTCGCCTCGCCGGCACACGGCGGCCTCACCGGGTCGGGATCCAGCCGCACGTACACGCCGGCCGCGAACTACAACGGGCCGGATTCGTTCACCTTCAAGGCAAACGACGGCAGCGTCGACTCGAACACCGCGACGGTCACGCTGACGGTCACGCCGGTCAACGACGCGCCGGTGGCGAACGCGGACTCCTACTCGATCGCCGAGGACGGATCGCTCGTCGTCCCGGCCGGGACCGGCGTCCTGGCCAACGACACCGACATCGAGGGCTCGACGCTGAGCGCCGCTCTGATCAGCGGACCCGGGCACGGCACGCTCAGCCTGAACAGCGACGGCTCTTTCACGTACGCGCCGGCCCCGAACTACAACGGGCCCGACTCCTTCAGTTACCGCGCGGGCGACGGCAGCCTGTTCAGCGCCCCTGCGATCGTCTCGCTGACCATAAACGCGGTCAACGACCCGCCGGTCGCCCAAAGCTTCTCGCGGACCCTGCCGGAGGACGGCGCCCAGGCCGTGACGCTCGCCGCGACCGATCCTGACGGCGACACGCTGACCTATTCGATCGTCGGGTCGCCGGCGCACGGCGTCCTTTCCGGCTCAGGAGCCGACCGCACCTACACGCCAAACGCGAACTACAACGGGCCCGACTCGTTCACGTACCGCGCGAGCGACGGCACGGTCAACTCGAACACGGCCACCGTCTCGCTCACGGTCACGCCCGTCAACGACCCGCCGGTCGCAGTCAACGACTCGGCGACCGTCGCCGAGGACGGGTTCACCGACGTCAACGTCCGTGCGAACGACTCCGACGTCGACGGCGACACGCTGACGATCACCCTGGTCGGCACGCCGGCGCACGGAACCGCGGTCATCCAGGGCGGCAATGTCCGCTACACGCCGAGCGCGAACTACAACGGCGCCGACAGCTTCACGTACACGATCTCCGACGGCCAGGGCGGGACGGATTCCGCGTCGGTGGCGATGACGATCACCCCGGTCAACGATCCGCCTGTCGCCCAGAACCTCTCCCGCACGCTGGCCGAGGACGGCTCCCAGGCGGTGACCCTTGCGGCGACCGATCCCGAGGGCGACACGCTCACCTACTCGATCGTCACCCCGCCGTCACACGGTTCGCTCACGGGCTCGGGCGCCAACCGCACCTATACGCCGGCTGCCAATTACAACGGCCCCGACTCGTTCACCTACAAGGCGAACGACGGCAGCCTCGATTCGAACACCGCAACCGTCTCGCTCACGGTCACGCCGGTCAACGACCCGCCGGTCGCGGTCAACGACACCGCGACCGTCGCCGAGGACGGGTTCACCGACATCAACGTACGGGCGAACGACTCTGACGTCGACGGCGACACGCTGACCATCACTGCGGTCAGCACGCCGGCGCACGGCACTGCGGTCATCCAGGGCGGGAACGTCCGCTACACGCCGAGCGCGAACTACAACGGCGGCGACAGCTTCACGTACACGATCTCCGACGGCCAGGGTGGCACCGACTCGGCCACCGTCACGATGACGGTCACGCCCGTCAACGACCCGCCCGTCGCGTTCGACGGCGAGGCGCTCGTCGCGCAGGACATCCCTGAGGACATCGCGCTCCTCGCGACCGATCCCGATGGCGACACGCTCGGCTACGACATCGTCACCTCGCCTGCACACGGCACGCTCTCGGGAGAGGGCGCGATCCAGACCTATACGCCTGATCCGGGTTACAGCGGCCCGGACGCGTTCACCTTCAAGGTCAACGACGGCACCGTCGACTCGAACGTCGCGACGATCAGCATCACGGTCACACCGGGCGGCGGCGGAACGCCGACGGTCTCGATCAACGACGCCTCCGTGCCCGAGGGCAATACCGGCGAGCGGGACGCGGTCTTCACGATCTCGCTCTCCTCGCCGAGGCCGGCGCCGGTCGTCATCGACGTCGCGAGCGCGGACGGGACGGCCACGTCGCCTCAGGACTACGGCGCGATGACGACGAGGTTGACGTTCGCGCCGAACCAGACGAGCCAGACCGTTGTGGTCAAGGTTCGCGGAGACACGCTCGACGAGATCGACGAGAACTATTTCGTCAACATCACCGTCGTCGCCGGTGACGTCACGCTCGGCGACGGCCAGGGCCTGGGCTCGATCGTCGACGACGATCCGTTGGCCGCCCTCTCGATCGGCGACACCAGCCTCACCGAAGGCAATTCGGGCTCCACGACTGCGACGCTCGCAGTGACGCTCTCCGCAGCGAGCTCCAAGGAGATCACCGTCGACTACGACACCGCCGACGGAACGGCGACCGAGCCCTCCGACTACACGGCGACGACCGGGACCCTCACGTTCGCGCCGGGTCAGACGACGAAGGAAGTGACCGTGTCGGTGAACGGCGATCTCGACGTGGAGCCGAACGAGACGTTCGCCGTCCAGCTCACGAACCCGACGAACGCGACGATCGAGACCGGCACCGGCGCAGTGACGATCTTGAACGACGACTCCGCCGGCGGCCCACCACCACCTCCGCCGCCTCCGCCACCTGGGCCACCTCCGCCTCCGCCACCTCCACCTCCACCTCCGCCTCCGCCGCCACCACCAGGTCCGCTGCCTCCGCCGCCGCCTCCGCCACCACCACCTCCGCCACCACCTCCGGCGACGCCGCCTGGGTCGAGGACGCTTCTTGGCTACCGCTGCACGAAGGTCGGCACGGCGCAGCGCGACGTCCTCCGCGGCACCCGCGGGCGTGACGTCATCTGCGGCCTCGGGGGCGACGACGCGCTGATCGGCCTCGGCGGCAACGACGTGCTGATCGGTGGATTGGGCAGCGACAAGCTCGTCGGCGGGCCCGGCAAGGACATGTTGCTCGGCGAAGCCGGGCACGACCGTCTCCTCGGCGGCAAGGGCGCAGACAAGATGCTGGGGAGCCTCGGCAGGGACCGGCTGACCGGCGGCTTCGGCCCGGACAAGCTCATGGGCGGCGCCGGCGCCGACTACCTCGACGGCAGCGCCGGCCGGGACGTCTTGAACGGCGGGAAGGGCAACGATTTCCTCAAGAGCAAGGACCGCGTGGTCGGCAACGATCGCGTCCAGGGCGGTCCGGGAAGTGACCTGTGTCTGACCGACTTCGTGCAGATTTGCCCGTAGCTCCGAGCCGGCGGCTCGCGCCGCTCGCACTCGCCGTCCTCATCGGTGCCCTCGTGGCTGCCTCGGCGTCCCTCGGGACAGCCCGCGCCGACGGAGGCTGCACGCCGGTCATCCGGACGCTTGCGAACGGCGACCCTGTGGTCACCGAGGGCGCGGCGAGCGTGACGGTCGACGGCCTTGGCGCCTATGGCCGCGGCCTGCCCCCGGGCGACGCGCTCTTCAACCCGCCCGGGAGCTTTGCCGGCGCGCTCGGCACCACGTTCACGTCGAACCTCTATCTCAGCGCCGCACAGCGGATGCTCTCCGACGATTGCGCCGAGGGTCAGGTCGAGGTCGTCTCTGAGTCCCCGCTCACCACGCGCATCACGATCGGGGGGCTGCTCGTCGAGCTGACGCAGGAGCTCGATCCCGTCACGCTCGGTGGCTCGACGCTTCGGCAGACCTACACGTTCACGAACACATCGGGCAACGGCGTCAACCTCGCGCTCGTGCGTCACCTCGACGGTGATCTCCGCTTCGACGGCAGCTCCGGCACCCAGGATGGCGCGGCGGCAAGCGGTATCGACGGGCGGACGCTCTCGGAGCACGACTCGGTCGTCACGGGCGTCCCGCGCGGATTCCTGGCGCTCTCCGGCTCGCTCGCGGGAGTTGACACGCCAGATCGCTGGACGATCCAGCCGTTCGACTACCGGCCGATCATCGTCGGGTCAGGAGGCATCCCGGTCGGCGACGACGGCGAGGTCGTGGGCGACACGAACGGCGACCTGATCGTCGACAACCCGTACGACGTGACCCTCAGCCAGCAGTGGGACACTGCGCTCGCACCGGAGGGGAGCATCACGCTTCTGACCTCGACGCGGTTCGACGCCGAGAACCGCGCGCCAAGCGCCTCCGCTGACGCGGCGAGCACGCCCGAGGCGACGCCGATCGACATCGACGTTCGCGCGAACGACGACGATCCCGACGACGACCCGCTCGCCGTCCAGAGCGTGACGCAGCCGGCGCACGGCACTGCCTCCGTCCAGCAGAGCGGCCTCGTCCGCTACGTCCCGAACGCGGGCTATCGCGGCGGCGACAGCTTCACGTACACGGTCGGGGACGGCCGTGGAGGAACTGACGTGGGGACCGTCGACATCACCGTCGCGCCGCGCTACACGCTCACTCTCTCGAAGACCGGAGACGGAAGAGTCGTCAGCACGCCGGCCGGCATCGACTGCGGGCCTACGTGCGCGGCCGACTTCGACAGCGGCGCGTCAGTCACGCTCGTCGCGACGCCCGATCCGGGCTGGACCTTCGACGGTTGGAGCGGAGCCTGCAGCGGCCAGGGCTCGTGCACGGTGGTCATGGACGGCGCGAAGACGGTCGGCGCAGCCTTCCTGCCGCCGCCGCCCACCGGGGGCGAGTCGACGAATGTCGTGGTCGCGCGCGGCACAGTGCTCGTCAAGGTGCCCGGGTCCGAGACCTTCGTGGAGCTGGACGGCGCGGCGCAGGTGCCGATCGGCAGCCAGCTGGACACGACCGCCGGCGCGGTCGACGTGACGGTCTCACGCGGAGCGACGCTGGACACGAGCCAGTTCTACGACGGAGTCTTCACGGTCCTGCAACAGAGCTCGAGCTCACTTGGAGAGATACGGTTGGAGGGAGGGGACTTCCTGCAATGCCTCGGCCCCCGTTCGTTCCGCACGCTCGCCAAACGCCGCCCCGTGCGCAAGGTCTGGGGCACCGGCAAAGGGCGCTTCCGCACCCGTGGGCAGGTGGCGGCGGCGACCGTACGAGGCACCAAGTGGCTGACCCAGGACCTGTGCGAAGGAACCCTCGTCACCGTCCAGGAAGGCACCGTGGTCGTACGTGACTTTGCTCGGAACCGCAACATCACCCTCAAGGCAGGCAGGAGCTACCTTGCCGAACCGCTTCCCAGGGGCGTTCGCAGCGCGGGCTGCACCGTGATCGGGACGAGCCGCCGCGACTATCTGCGGGGAACCGCGCGACGCGACGTCATCTGTGGGCTCGGCGGAGACGACGTCCTGATGGGCCTCGGCGGCAAGGATCGGCTGATCGGCGGCCCGGGGAACGACCGGCTGCTCGGAGGGACCGGCGACGACGTCCTCTTTGGAAATGCGGGGACGGACTTCCTCAACGGAGGAGTCGGCTACGACGTCCTCCAGGGCGGCGCCGGCAACGACTACATGGTCGCCCGCGACGGCGGACGAGGGAACGACCGGGTCGTCGGAGGTCCGGGACTGGATCGCTGCCACACCGACTGGGTGAAAGTCTGTCCCTAGGAGGGTTCGCCGCGGCTTCGCAGCACTAGTCTTCAAGGATGGAGACGGAGCCGCCGAAACGCCGATTCATCGACGGCGTTAAGGAACGCCGCGAGCGCCATCGCGAGCGCAACAAGGTCATCCGCGCGGCGGTCGCGCTGGTGGGCTTCGTGATCGTGCTCGCGGGACTGATCATGATCCCCCTTCCCGGGCCTGGCCTGCTGGTGGTGGCTGCCGGACTCGCCGTGCTGGCGCTCGAGTTCGTCTGGGCTGAGCGTTTGCTCGAGCGAACGATCGATCAGATGAGCGACGCCACCGAAAGGGTCAAACGGGCGAGCCGGGCACAGCAGGTGGGCCTCATGTTCCTCGGCGTTCTCGCCGCGGCGGCCGCCTTCACTGGAGCGTTCGTCCTGGACATCCCACTCCTCCCGTTCTGATCGCGGTTCGACGGCGTAGCTAGAATCGACTCGTGGGCTGGGTCTGGATCCTGCTGCTCGCCTGCGCTGTCGCCGTCCTCGTAGCCGCGGAGTGGCCTCGACTGACGACCCGCTTCGGCTGGGAGGGGCGCCGCGCCCGGTCCCGCGCGCGCCGGAAGGGTGAATTGCGCCTCCTGAAACCCGAGGTCGAGGACGACAGCGACGAGTTCGCGGCGAGCGTCGAGCGAGATCTCGCTCAGCTGCCCACGACGAACGATCGGGATCGCTAGCGCACCACGAACACGGTGCTGAGGCGCCGCGTGTTGGGGAGGATCCGGCGCACGTTCTCCATGTTCTTGGACTCCTGGTAGTCCGAGACGGACAGCTTGAGCGCGTGCCGCCCGCGTCGCAGGCTTCGGATCGAGGCGGTCACGAGGCCCCGGCCGGCGTCGAACTGCGCGGAGCGCCGACGACCGTCGACCGTCAGGCGAATCATGAGGGGGTCGATCCCCGAGCCAGTGTCCCGAGCCGAGATACGCAGTGTTCCGCCCCTGGCCGAAACGAGCCGTAGCCGCGGCGGGGTCGTGTCGCCGATCCAGAACCGGAACGTGAATGGACCGGCTCCCGACTGAGTGGGGCTGTCGAACACGATGTCGTATGTGCCGGCTCCGGGCAGCGCCGCCCCGGCGATGGGCATCGCGAGTCCAAAGCCGGGTAGGTACGGATTTGCGTTGTACGGAAGCGCGATCTCTCCGAGCAGGCGGTTCTCGTCGCCTGCGCGGACGACCCGCGGCTGCACCTCGCCGTTGCCCCCGGTTATTGCTACGCCGAAGTTCGCCGCGGGCTTGCTGAGCGTCACGCGGAATACCTGCTCGGGCCCGAGGAGCGTCCGCGGCACGCCGTGCTCGCGGGGGTCCTCGGGATAGCGGTAGGAGTCTACGAGCGCGGGAAACCCGCGAGTGTCGCCCGTATACGTGCCCGTCTGGGTCAGCGGCGTCGTCTGGGCCGTTGCAAGTGCAGGGGCCGTGACGCGGAACCAGTACGGGATCCGCCTGCTGTCGCCTCCGCGAGAGAGGACGACGAACCCGGTGTGCTCGGCCTGGGCCGCGCCCGGTGCGACAGAGGCGAGCAGCACGAGGGCGCCGGGAACGTTGGCCGGGGAAACCGCGCTCACCGTTGCGCCGGCTGCTGGCTGCTGCGCGGTGACCGTTACCGCCCACGGCCCGCTTCCGCCGCCCGCGTCCGTCAAGCTGATGCTGCGCGTCGCAGAGTCACCGGGAGCGACGAAGCCGAACGAGACGCCGGTCGGGGAGGCGAAGAAAAGCGGTGAGTCGGCCCGTACGAGGCTTACCGTTCCTCCGCCTTCACGCGTTGCGTTTGTCTCTAGCTGGGTAGTCCCAAAGACCGGGCCACCCGTGAGGACGAGGGACGACTTGATTTGCTGGACGGTCCATCCGCGATGTCGCTGCCGCAGCAGCGCCGCAGCGCCTGCCACATGGGGCGCCGCCATGCTCGTGCCGCTGAAGAACTGCCATGTTCCCACCCTGCGCGGCACAGAGGAGAGGACGTCGACGCCGGGAGCGGTCACGTCCGGCTTCATCCGGAGCGAGAGTGGGGTAGGCCCACCGGACGAGAAGCTAGCGATCGTCCGGTCGGGCTCCGTCTCGGCGGCGACCGTGATCGCTCGCTCCGACGTGCCGGGTGAGCTGATCGAGCCCGCTCCGAGATCGCCGAAAGAGTTGCCGGCGGCAACCACCGGGACGACTCCGGCAGCAGCCGCTCCGTCGAGCGCTGCGGCCACGATGTCGCGTCCGGGCTCGACCTCGGCTTCTCCCAGCGAGAGGTTGATCACGTCCATTCCGTCCCGGACTGCCGCCTCGATGGCGGCCACGATCTCCGGCGAGTTGCCGTTCAGCCCGAAGCCGGGCGTCGGGATCGTCAGCGCCTTGTAGTTGCCGAGGTAGGCCCTCGGCGCCACACCCGAGATGCGGGACCCCCTCGCCTTGGTGCGGTGGTTCCCCGCCGCGATCCCCGCGACGTGGGTCGCATGGCCGGAGTGGAGCGGGTCGAACGGCCTGCTCGCATACCGCCATTTCGGAGTCCGCGGCGCGAACGCACGCGCCACGATGACCTTGGCGCTCGTGAACGATTTCTGGCCCTTCGGGAAGCCCCGGGGCATGCGATAGCCCTTCGGACTGAAATACGGGTGCGTGCGGTCGATCCCGTCGTCGATGATCCCGATCTTGATGCCGCCGCCGGCAGTCGCCAGCTTCGGGCCCCAGAGCGACGGGGCTCCGATGAAACCCGGGGTCGACGCGCGCTGGCCGCTGTAGGAAACGCTTGGGTAGACGCGGGCCACGCCGTCGGTGGCCTTGAGCCGCCCGAGCTCGCTTTTGGGCATGGTGACCGCGAAGGCGTTGAGGACGACTGAATAGCGCCGCTGGATGATCAGGTCCGGAATCGCTTGGCGGATCTGCGTCGCGACCACGCTCTGCGTCGAAGAAAGCTGTCGGAGATCAGCCGTCCGCCCGGCTCGTGCGAGCGGCGGTCCGTCGAGAGTGACGATCACTTCCACGAGCCCACCGGAAGGAGCGCTCGCCTGCGGGACCGCGCCGGCAAGCGCAGGGAGCATGACCATGAAGAGCGTTGAGAAAAGGGCGACCCGCCTCAGACAAAACATCGTAAGTTACGTAGACGACCGCGGCTAGAATTGGTCAGTTAAGCGGATGTGGCGGAATTGGTAGACGCGCACGGTTCAGGGCCGTGTGGGGGAAACCCCGTGGAGGTTCAAGTCCTCTCATCCGCACTTCAAACCTGGGGACGATCGCCCGAAGATTGAGCCAGACGAGCGCGCACCGGGACTTGTCGCTATCGGAGCCGAGCCCGCCGATCACTACGTTGACGGCGAGTTGGTCAGCCGGTAGTTCGCCGCCCCTTAGGACGCTGCCGGCGGCCCGGCGCACTCAGGGCAGTGCATCAGCCGGTTCATCCTCACGGTTTGCGATCACCGAAGCTGAGTGAGCATGCGCCTTGATTTGCTTCTTGAGGGCGTGCCTGACGCGCTTTTTCAGGCCACGCCCGAACTCTGAACGTTGATCGAGCCAGATCGCGCCGAGCCCTGCTCCGACCGCGAGCCTTCTGCGCCGAAGAAGTCCGTAGACCACCAGGAGGGCACCCAAGGTGAAGAGCGGGCCAAGCTCGACCTCATAGTTTTCGTCCTCCGATTGGCTCACGGGCCGAGCATGACATACCCGTCTCCCTTCCCACGGTGAGCGTAGGCAATCCGCGTGGCGATGCATTTGTGCGAGTGATCACGATCTGCTCTACACTCGGCTTTGCGTAAGTTCTCCTGCGGCGGCCGTGGAGCGATCTTCGACTTTCTCACGGGTTCTGGTGTAGAGGGGGAAGCCCATTCCTCTCTCCCGATCAGGGGCTGCGGACATTGCCGATCAAGCCGCGCCGCGCTGATTCGTGCAGCATTACCGCAGGTGTAGGAGGTTCTGGCCGGGTCACTGTCCAGATCCTGAAGTGGCGCTAGACCGCTTCAACGACTAGAACCGGGGCTTCGCCCGTGAATCGCGTCTCGCTCAATTCAGAAGACGAGTAGCGGTCAGCGGTTCCGCCAGCGCTCGATGATGAACCTCTGCTCGTTGCAATAGGGGGCGAGCTGTCGACCCATGACCGAGCCTGCGCTGCGGTTCTCGGCGCTCCGCACGTAGCGCACGTCGGCTCCTTTTCCGCCCTCGTCGGACACCGCTGGCGGGTACTCGTCCCGGTCATAGCCCGGCTTGGTCGGGATTCCTTTCAACGACGCGCGGCGGTTCGCGGTTGCCTCGTAGCGGCGAATGCGCAGGACGCGCGGCTTGCCCTTGCGTCGGGCATCGAAGACGTGGTCGAGAATGTGGCGGTGCTTCACGTCGTCCAGGTCGACGACGACGCGCGTGGCCCGGAGTGTGCAGGCGGCGCCTTGTGTGTCGTCGCGAGCCGGGCCTAGCCCCGCCAGGACGAGCCCGAGGGTGACGAGGGCGGCGGCTGCCAGTGCTCTTCGAGGCATGTCCCCGTCATTGTGAACCTAATGGCCCGAACTCGCGCTCGGCGCACTCCGGAGGTTCAAGTCCTCTCATCCGCATTTTCTCCGCTGCGCGGCTCGCTTCACCCGCTTCCGGGCGATGCGTAGATTCGGCACTCCCTATGATGGCCCCATCGGCTCGGCGATACGAGCCTCGACGAAAGGGAGCTACGTGGAAGAAGGGCTGGGTGCCGGCTTCTATTTCAAGATCATCGGCTTGATCGTCCTCGGCGGGATCGGAGCGATGCTCGCTTTCATATTGATCGACGCCGCCTTCTACAAGTGGGGAGCAATCGGAACGCTTATCTTCGCCTTCATCGTGCTAGGCGTGGTCGCCTACATCTTCGATCGGCGCGAGGTGAAGCGTTACGAGAGCGAGACCCAGACGTAGGTCGCCGGACGGCCGGGACTACTCCTTGGTGCTCGACGCCTGGGTTGCCAGAAGGCCGTATCGGCGTAGCTCGCGCAGGAGAGTGGCGAGCACCGCTCGCACCTGGGCCAGATCGGCGCTCTCGTTGAGCGCCCGCCGGTCAGGCAGGCTGTCGGCACTCCAGCCCCCGCTCTGAGCTTGCGGTAGCGACCCGAAGAAGCCGACCTTGCTGCTTGCGCTTCCGGCTCTCAGGTCGCCTCGTGCCTCCAGGCTCCTGCGTGCAAGCGTGTCCTCCTGAAGCGTCACCGGCTTCAGCTCACCGAGGTCGCCGTACTTCGCCCCACCCGAGAGCTGAATGTCGAGCCGGTTGCTCAGCTTCATGTGCTGGCCCGCGCGGACGACGACCGCGTTCCCGGCCGCCTGCCAGATGCTGAGCAGGTATCGGCCGATGCCGGCGTCGTTCATGAACTTCAGCGATCCGCGCTCGCAGTTGATGATCTTCGTGTTGAGGAACGTGCCGGCCGTCGAGTGCGACGAATTGACGTCACCGATCTCGATCCCGACCGTCTGTCTGTCCGGCCGGGCCGCGAAGAACTTGCCGCCGATCACGACCGAGTCGTTCCCGAGTTTGCGGCGTCGATCGCGGCCTGGATCGCGTTCGTGTCGTCGGTCGTCCCGTCGCCTTGCGCGCCGTAGCTCGTCACGTCGTACACCGTCGCCGGCGGAGCGGCGAGCGCGTCTTCCACCTTGACGAGACCGATGAGAGGGGCGGCGCCTAGCGTCACCCCCGCCTTGGTGAGAAATCCGCGCCGCGAGTAGTCCGACTCGGTCACGACGGCAGAGCCTCGAGGACCTGATCGGGATGGCCGTCGGGCTTCACGTTGTGCATCACCTTCGCAACGTTGCCGTTCGCGTCGATCACGAACGTGGAGCGCTTGACCCCCCAGTACTTCTTGCCTGCGTAGTTCTTCTCTGCCCAGACGCCGTACTGCTCGGCGACAGCATGCTCGGTGTCGGCGAGCAGTGTGAACGGAAGCTCGTAGCGCTCCTTGAACCGGACATGCGAGGCCTCGTCGTCGGGGCTGACACCGAGGACGACAGCACCTCGCTCCTCGAACTTCGAATAGGCATCCCGGAAACCGCACGCCTGGGTGGTGCAGCCGGGGGTGTCGTCCTTGGGATAGAAGTAGAGGACGACCGGCCGGCCGCGAAAGTCGGAGAGCTTCACACGCTCGCCCGAGTCCGTCGTCGCCTCGAAGTCCGGTGCCGGCTTGCCCTCTTCGACCATCTGTCCTCCCCCGTAGAGTTGCCGGGATGCTAGCCGCCCATAACACCGTTGCCTACCTGGTTCTGGGGGTGACGATCTGCTCCGCGCTCTGGGGCGGGATTGCCTACTTTCGTCGCGGGCACGCGAACGCGGTGCTCTCGCACCTCTTGACGTTGAGCCAGACGCTCCTCGTTGCCCAGGTCGGTGTGGGACTGCTGCTTCTCTCCGACGATCGGCGAGCGAGCGAGGAGCTCCACTACGCCTACGGGACGTTCGCCCTGCTCGCAGTCCTCAGCCCGTGGTTCTACGCGCCGAAGGAGCCGCGGCGGCGGCTCGCGTGGTTCTCGGGCGCGACCCTCGTCGGAGCGGCGCTCGCCGTCCGGGCGTATACGACGGCCTAGTGCCCCTCCCAGCAATACATGCCGGCTTCTGGCCCGCGATCACGCGGCGCCAGAGCCCACCCTCGCCTTTGCCAAGGCTGCAAGCCTTGGCCGCAGTCGAGTGCGGCCTCTGGCTTGGTGCTCGCGACCCAGAAGCTCGACGGCATTACTGGGAGGGGCACTGATCGGGCGCTTCTGGTCTGGCATGAACCCGACCCTGCGCGGGTTCCTGGTGATCGCCCTGATCGCGCTCGTCGTCGTGGGTCTCCAGCTCTACCAGACGCTGGCCGTCGTCAGCGGACTGCTCCGGATCGCGTTCTTCCTCGCCCTCGCCTACTTCGCCTATCTCTGGTGGCGGAATCACCGAAGCGACATCGAAGCGTGGTCGGACCGCTCGCGGAGGGTCTTCTACGCCGCGGTGATCCTGATCATCCTCGACCTGGCGACGTACTTCTCGCCCTTCCGAACCGGGTCGTTGAGGGGGCTCAGCGCCCTCTCGTTCATCCTCGTGATCGCCATCTGCGGCTACTCGATGTGGCGCGTCTGGCGCGACGAGCACCGTTACAGCGTGTACCGCTAGGCCTAGGCCTCCACGCGGCTCTGGGCGCCGTCGAGGGCGTCCAGCGCGGTGCGGATGTCCACGTGCTGTCCGACGAAGATCGGCGTGTCGCGCTCCGTGTAGCGGCTCGCCTCGCTCTCTCGCAGCGTGAGCATCAGGTGCATGAAGTCGGCCGGCTCCTCGCACTCGAAGGCGGTCATGAACTCCTGGTCGTCGATCCCGAACGAGTAGGTCGTGTGGTTGACGATCGTCGCGAACTCGTGGCCGACGCGCATGTGCTCGTCCATCGCGCGCTGGCGGTCCTCCGCCGGCAGCGAGTACCACGAGCGCAGCTTCACGAACGGGTAGACGACGAGGTAGGGGGAGCCCTTGGGGACGATCTTCCGCGCCTTCCGCGCCTGGGTGTACTCCGAAGCCTTCATCGTCGCCAGATACGAGTACGGCGTCTCGAGCCAGCCCGCGAGCGGCGTCCCGTTCAGCGCCGCGCCGAGCTCGCCGAGATCCTCGTAGCGCTCGGTGATCTTCCAGAGGAAGAAGTCGCTGTCCGGCCGCACGCCGGTGACCGTGTAGGCCCGGAGCCCATCCATGCGCCCGGCCCAGTCCTCGACCACCTCGGCAAACGCGTCTTTCCCTGCAGCCCGCTCCTCGACGGGCAGGCGCCGCCAGGCCGGATCGACGCGGTAGAAGCCGTATGCGACGTACTGACCGCTCACGGCTTGAATCTTACGAACAAGTTGCCAGCTCGCCTTTGCGGGCCTTCTCCGAGGCTTCCGTGATCTCGGGAACGCTCGACTTGGGCCGCAGGTCCACGTAGTAGGGCCCTGACTGCCAGCGGTTCAGGTCGGGCTCGTCGATCAGGTGGAAGAAGAGAAGCGCGATCACCGTGGGCTGGCACGCGGTCAGCTCGAGCGCCTCGCGGTAGTAGCGCGCCTGGGTCTCCTCGTCGACGGCGTCCTGGCCGAGTGGGGAGTCGAGGTTGGTGTACTGCGCCTGGGCATCCTCCGGGATCACCGTCTGGACACCGAACTCGGTGTACGCGACCGGCAGCTTCGTTCCCGGCTGCTTCGTGCCGTCGAAGGCCTCCCCGAGGAGCGCCACCAGCTTGTCGTAGTCGGCGATGCCGATCGACGTCCCCTCCGGATGCTCCGTGCTCGGTGGAAGGGCGGAGCGCTCGAGGTAGGGGTGGATCGCGAAGACGTCCATGATCGGCTTCTCCCGACCGCTGGCTCGGTAGGCGCGGCCCATCTCTCGGATGAAGGCGGTCGGAGACTGGGTGTGCCGCGGTGCATCCGGGTTGTCGGCCCCGCGCGGCGCCAGCGAAGCGCCGAAGACGACGATCTCCGGCGAGACCGCCTTGAGCGCGTCATATGAGCGGGCGAGGAGCGAGGTGTACGCGGGGGCGGCGACGTTGTTTCCCTGATCGTCGAACTGATAGAGCCAGAAGCCGTTGAGGTTCGGCTCGTTCCAGACGGCGAAGTTGCGGACGCCCGGGAGCGCGCGCGCGATCGTCGCCAGGTACGCGGCGTACTCCTCCTGCTGGGCATCCGTCAGCGGCGCATACCGCGGCCGGGCTGCCATGACGGTGACCAGGAGCCGCACCCCCCGGCGCTTCGTCGCGGCCGCGACTCCGCGCAGAATGGCGATCTCGCCGGCGTCGGGCTCGCTCACGCCGGGCGTCCACAGCGTCGTCACGTTGAGCATGTTGAAGCCGGCCTGCGTGGCCAAGCCGACCCGGTGGTCGGCCAGCTCCGGGTCAGGGAGCTTGACGGCGTCCTCGAGCGCCCCCACGAGAATCGGGTGGCCCTTGTCTCCGGACGAGCGCAGGAAGAGAGCCCAAGCGCCCACCGCGACAGCGGCTGCGAGGGCAGCGGCGAGCAGCAGCTTGGTCACGGGCACTACCCTAGATTGCCGTGGCCAGACACGTCTCGAAGCTAGAGGAAAAGCTGAAGGCACTGCCGACGAAGCCGGGCGTCTACCTGTTCCGCGACACGGGCGGGGAGGTCCTGTACATCGGCAAGGCGAAGTCGCTGCGGTTGCGCGTGCGCAGCTACTTCCAGAAGGGGGCGACGGTCACCCAGCTGCCCGAGCGGATCGCCGATCTCGAGGTGATCGTCACCGACACCGAGGTCGAAGCGCTGCACCTCGAGCAGAACCTCGTCAAACGACACCGCCCGCCGTTCAACGTCCGTCTCCGC
The DNA here is from genome assembly GCA_963827725.1 of uncultured Actinomycetes bacterium. Taxonomy (GTDB): domain Bacteria; phylum Actinomycetota; class Thermoleophilia; order Gaiellales; family Gaiellaceae; genus VAXT01. Next base: position 1,246,668 of record CAWHBM010000001.1, read on the forward strand.
GACGACAAGTCGTTCCCCTACATCGCCGTCACGGTGGGGGACGAGTACCCCCGGGTCATGTTCACGCGCGAGCGACACCGGCGTGGCGTCGTCTACTTCGGGCCGTACGCGAACGCGAAGAAGGTTCGCGAGACACTCGACGTCCTGAACCGGGTTTTTCCCTACAGGCCGTGTGAAGGGCCCAAGCCCGGGCGGCACTCGGGGATTCCGTGCCTCGATTACCACATCGAACGGTGCCTGGCTCCGTGCGTCGGTTACGTGTCCAAGGAGGACTACCGGAGGGTGATCGACGGTGTGATCGAGTTTCTCTCGGGTGACACGAAGCCGATCGTGCGCCAGCTCGAGGAGAGGATGCGCCGCGCAGCCGAGGAGGAGCGCTTCGAGGAGGCGGCCCGCTTTCGCAACCGGCTCTTCGCGGTGCGGCACCTCGCCGAGCGGCAGGGAGCCGACAAGGCCGCAGTGGGGACGATCGACGTGATCGGGATCGCGAGCGAGGGCGACCGCGCCGTCGTCCAGGTCTTCCCGCTCCGGGACGGGAAGCTGATCGACCGCTACAGCTTCCACCTCGAGAACGTGGAGGGGCAGGACACGGAGACGATCCTCGAGGCCTTCGTGCTGGAGTACTACGGTTCCGCGCCGAGTGTGCCGCCGCAGATCGTCGTGCCTCGGGACGCGGGCGACACGTCCGCGCTGGCCGAGTTCCTCACGGAGCGTCGCGGATCGCGCGTCGAGGTGCGGGCGCCCGAGAGAGGAGAGAAGCGCCGGCTCCAGGAGCTGGCGACGCAGAACGCACGGCTCGCGCTCGACTCCGAAGGTGTGGCGGCGGAGCAGACCCGGCTGCGCAGGGTCGAGGCGCTCGAGGAGCTCCGCGAGGCGCTCAACCTCGAGAGCCTGCCTCTACGGATCGAGTGCTACGACGTCTCGAACATCCAGGAGTCGTCGCCGGTCGGCTCGATGGTCGTCTTCCAGGACGCTGTGCCGAAGAAGGCGCACTACCGGAAGTTCGGGATCAAGGGCGCCGAGGGGCAGGACGACTTCGCGGCGCTCGCCGAGGTGATCTCGCGCCGATTCGCCCGGATGCGCGACGTCGCCGACGAGGAGTACGACGAATCCTTCTCATCGACGCCGAACCTCGTCCTCGTCGACGGCGGCAAGGGGCAGCTCTCGGCCGTGCTCGCCGCCATGCAGGCTTACGACCTGCCACGGGTGGCCGTGATCTCGCTCGCGAAGCGGGCCGAGGAGGTCTTCGTTCCCGACCGTCCCGAGCCGATCGTGCTCGACCGGCACTCGCCGGCGCTGCAACTTCTCCAGCGGGTTCGGGACGACGCGCACCGCTTCGCGCTCGGCTTTCATCGTCAGCGGCGCGACACGAAGGCGAAGGAGTCGATCTTCGACACGCTGCCGGGCGTCGGTCCCGCACGCAGGCGGGCACTCCTCCAGCACTTCGGTTCGGCGGAGCGCTTCCTCGCCGCGTCCCAGGAGGAGCTCGAGGGCGTCCCCGGGATGCCTGCGAAGACCGCTCGCTCGATCTACGCGCAGCTCCACAAGGCGGGCCGCGCCTAGCTAGGGCTGTGACGAGCCCCGTGCGCCGTTCGCCAGCGAACGGTTCGCAGCGTGAGCAGTAGCGTGCCGAAGCCGAGCGCGAGGTTCACTGTGATGAGCGTGAGCCGCATGCCCACGCTGAAGGCGACGAGGGCCGCTCCGGCGACTTGCCCGCCGAAGAGGTAGAGCAGAAACGCTTGCTCCGTGCCGATTCCCGACGGGCTGATGGGGAGCAGGGAAGCGAGGGCAGCGGCAACCTGGACGAGCAGGGCGTTGTGCACGGTTGCCGGGAGCCCGAACGCTTGCAGGAACAGGAGGACCGCAGCGAACCGGCAGAGCCAGTCGGCCACCTGCCAGGCAACGACGCGGCTCACGTAACCCCGCTTGTCGCGGAGGATGAGGAAGCCCTGTCCGATCCGCCGCCGGAAGTCTCCGATCTGCTCGGCGAACCAGAGCACAATCACGAGCAGGACGACGAGAACGAGCCCGATCGCCTTCAGGAACGTGCCCGGGTTGCGGATCACCCAGCCGAAGTCGAATGAGGGCCCGAGCACGTCGGATCCCGGCAGGTAGCCACTGGCCGCCGCCCAGAGCACGAGCGAGCCCGCGACGATGAAGTCGAACAGGCTGAGGAGGACGACCGTTGAGGCGATCGTCACGTAGGTGCTCCCTGGCACGCTGCGCTTCGCGAGGAACACGCGTACAGCGTCACCGCCGCGGGCCGGGATGAGTGCGTTGACCCCAACGCCCGCGAAGACCGCGCCCATGATCGACCGTCGTGGGACCGGCGCATCGGGATAGGCGGCCTGGATGATGTTCCGCCAGGCTGTGCTGACGCAAAGGAGCCGGGCCACGTGCAACACGACGCCCAGCGTGAGCCAGCCCCAGCCGATATCCGCCAGGTGGTCCCAGAAGACCCCGACGGCGTGCCAGATCGCCTGAAACAGGTCTTAGGGCCTCGTGCCGTCCGTTTCCGGCGCCATGAACGGGTAGCGGTAGTCCGTTGGCGGGACGAACGTCTCCTTGATCGTGCGCGGGCTGACCCACCGGATGAGGTTCCACATCGACCCGGCCTTGTCGTTCGTGCCCGACGCTCGCCCGCCGCCGAAGGGCTGCTGGCCGACGACCGCGCCCGTCGGCTTGTCGTTCACGTAGAAGTTGCCGGCGGCGTACCGGAGCGCGTCCTTCGCCTCGACGACTGCGCTGCGCTCTCCCGCGAACACCGCCCCCGTGAGCCCGTACGGGGCTGTCCGGTCGACGAGCTCGAGCGTGTCGCGCCACTTGGCTTCGGGGTACACGTACGCGGTCACGACCGGCCCGAAGAGCTCGTCGCGGAGCAGGCGGAAGTCGGGATCCTTGGTCTCGATCACGGTGGGCTCGACGAAGAAGCCCTCCTCGTCGTTGACGCCGCCCCCGACCAGCACCTCGGTCTGCTTGTGCGCACGGGCTTCGTCGATCGCCTCCGACTGCGTCTGCAGCGACTTGGAGTCGATGACGGCGCCCATGAAGTTCTCGAAGTCGGCGACGTCGCCCATCTTGATCTGGCCCACCTGCTCGGCGAGCCGCTCGCGAAGCTCGGGCCAGAGGTTGGAGGGCGCGTACACGCGCGAGGCGGCCGAGCACTTCTGTCCCTGGTACTCGAAGGAGCCGCGGACGATCGCAGTGGCGAGCGAGTCCACGTCCGCCGAGGGGTGCGCGACGATGAAGTCCTTGCCGCCGGTCTCGCCGACGATCCGCGGGTAGTTGCGGTAGTTGCCGACGTTCGAGCCGATCGTGTTCCACATCGAGTTGAAGACTCCGGTCGAGCCCGTGAAGTGGACGCCGGCGAGGTTCGGGCTCGCGAGCGCGGCGTCGCCGATCGTGGCGCCGGGGCCGTGGACGAGGTTGATCACTCCCGGGGGCAGGCCGGCCTCCTGGAGCAGGCGCATCAGGAAGTGCGCCGAATAGGCCGCGGTGCCGGCGGGCTTCCAGACGACGGTGTTGCCCATGAGCGCGGCACTCGCGGGGAGGTTGCCGCCGATCGCCGTGAAGTTGAAGGGCGAGACCGCGAAGACGAAGCCCTCCAGGGGGCGGTACTCCAGCCGGTTCCACACGCCCTGCGAGGAGACCGGCTGCTCCTCGTAGATTCGCGTCATGAACTCGACGTTGAAGCGGTAGAAGTCGACGAGCTCGCACGCGGCGTCGATCTCGGCCTGGTGGGCCGTCTTGGACTGGCCCAGCATCGTCGCTCCGTTGAGCGTGGAGCGCAAGGGGCCGGCGAGCAGCTCGGCGGCGCGCAGGAAGATCGCCGCGCGCTCCTCCCAGGGCACTCGGGACCAGTCCTCCCAGGCCTCGCCGGCGGACTCGATCGCCCGCTCGACTTCGGCTGCGCCGCCCTGGTGCACGTCGGCGAGCACGTGCTTTCGGCGGTGAGGCATCACGACCTCCACTGTCTTGGTCGTGGTCACATCCTCGCCGCCGATCACGAGCGGGAGCTCGATCCGCTCGTTCTGCATCTGGTCGATACGTCTGCGGAGCTCCTCGCGCTCGGGCGACCCGGGCGCGTAGTCCTTGACCGGCTCGTTGAACGGCTTGGGCGGCCGGAAGATTCCTGGAGCGCTCACGTCCGTTGATTCTACGATTCCCGCTATGGGTGCCACGCACGTGCGCTACGAAGTCGGAGGCTGGGGAGTAGGGGAGATGTGGCTGGCCGGCGACCGGCTGCTGCACCACGAGTTGCCTCGGGCGATCGGGGATGGCCCCGGGAGGAGTCACCCGCTGGCGAGCCGGGTCGTCGACTACTTCGCGGGTGAGCCCGACGATTTTCTCGACGTCGAGCTCGACCTCGAGGGCGTTACCGATTTCGAGCAAGAGCTCACAGACGCGCTGCGGCGTGTGCCGCGCGGAAGCACCGTCACCTACGGGGAGCTCGCCGGGCTCGCCGGGCGACCAAAGGCCCAACGGGCCGCCGGGACGTTCTGTGCCCGCAATCGTTTCGGCCTGGTCGTCCCCTGCCACCGGGTCGTGGGAGCCGACGGCATCGGTTCCTACGGCTCCCTCGGAGTCGCGTACAAACGGCGCCTGCTGGAGCTCGAAGGTGTCTTTGTCTGAGGACCTGCGACACGAGCTGGCGGGGATCGCGCCGCGCAGGGACTGTGACCGGCTCGCCGAGCTCTCCGGCCTCGCCTACACAGCGGGCAGCCTCCATCTTCGTGGCCGGGGAGAGATCGCTCTCCACTTCGACCTTGCGAGCCCGGCGGCGGCGCGCCGCGCGTTCAGCCTGCTGCGCGAGCTTGGCTTGACGTCCGAGATCCGCACATATCAGCGTGCCGCGTTCGGCCGGGAGACGCGGTATCAGCTTCACGTCGCCGGCGAGGAGCGCGCGCATCAGGTCCTGCGCGAGGCGGGCATCGTCAGCTCCGGTCTCGCGCCGCTCGAGCGGCCGCCGAAGCGGGTCGTCGGACGCGCGTGCTGCCGTGGGGCCTACCTGCGCGGCGCGCTCCTCGGCAGCGGCACCCTTTCCGGTCCCCGCTCGCCTCATCTCGAGGTGCGGAGCTCCACGCGAGAAGGAGCCGAGTTCGTGGCCTTCGTGGCCGACCGCCTCGGCGTTGAGCTAATGGTGCTCGAGCGTGGGCAGCATGCGATCGCGTATGCGAAGGGGCTCGGCCCGATCGCCGACGCGCTCGCGGCGTCGGGAGCGAGCGATGCGGTCCTCGCCTTCGAGGAGCAGGGCGTGATGGGTGCGACGAAGGCGCGGGCGAACCGCCTGGCGAACGCCGACCACGCAAACCTCGTCCGGACGAGCCGCGCCGCGCAGGCACAGATCCGCGCAGTCAGGCGCTTCGAGCGTCGCGGCCTCGACAAGCTGCCTCCGAAGCTGGGGGAGATCGCCGCGCTACGTCTGCGTCATCCGTCGCTTTCGCTGCGCGAGCTCGCTCTCAAGTGCAGCCCGCCGGCGACGAAATCCGCCGTGCAACGGCGGTTCGCGAGGCTTGTCCAGCTCGCCGAGAGGTGAAGGAAAATAGTGCGGCGGGCCGGAGGAGAAGCTCCGAGGACGACCTCCTCCTCCCGTTGAACCGCGCTCCGGACCTTGACGACGGACGGGGTCTGAATCCGTCGTCGGACGAGCACAGACCCGCCGCAAAATCAAGTATTGCGCACTAGCAGCGCCCTTTACAACTAGCCCGAGAAGCCGGGTCTGCAGCCCGTCCCAAGAGACCGGGTTTTTGGCTACCTCGCGAGGTAGATGACGAACGGGCGGCTCGTCTTGCGCGACGTGCGGCTTGGGTTCGCCTCGGCGCGGAAACGGATCGAGTAGACGTACGTTCCCGGTCGCAGTCGCCGCGCGGGGAAGCGCACATAGCGCTTCAGGTGCGCGTCCAGACGACCGGACTCGACGAGCGTCCTGGCCTTGACGGCGCTGCGGCCACGGGCGACGCGATAGATGCCGGCGTCGAAGAGCGCATCCTCGTCCGCGGAGGCGAGGAAGCTCCAGGAGTCCACGCGGCTTGGGAACCGGCGGCCCTTCCGGAACGTGGCCGCTGCTCCGTCGACGGTCGTCGAGTGGCGCCACGAGCGCGCTTTCCCGGCGCAGTTGCCGCCGGTCTCGGCGAGCGTGGCCTTCACCGAGTTGTACGAAGGGCGGGGAGTGCCGTCGGCGCGCATGAGCGCGGCCTGCCAGCGATCGAGGTTCGGCTCGTCCTGGAGCCCGAAGAAGAGGACTGCGTCGGTCGCGGGATCGCAGGCGACGTAGCGGAGGAGCCCGGCGTAGATGGCGGCCTGGGCGGCCTCGGTCGTCGGCACGATGTTCTCGGTGCCGAAGTAAGCGGGGACCGCTTCGGGGACGACCGCGACCTGCCAGCCGACCTCGTCGTACTTCACGCGCAGTCCCTGCTCGAATGTCTTCTGGCCTGTCCCGCCGAAGGCATCCCAGAACGCCTGCTTGATCCGGTCGAAGTTCGTGACGCCCGCGTTCGGCCAGGGGTAGCCCTCCGTCAGCGAGCTGGTGTCCTTCCTGGGGTACGGGTGATACGCAAACTGGTCCATCAGCGGCTTCGTCCGGCGGCTCGCGCGGTACCCGGCGCCCATTCCCTGGATGAACTTCACCGGCGAGGTCGAGACGTTCCCGGAGGCTCGCGGGTTGTCGTTGCCGCGTGGTGAGAGCCCGACGCCGATGACGTTGATCGTCGGGTCGACGGCTTTCAGCGCGTCATAGCTCCGGGCCAGCAGCGCCTGGTAAGCGGCGCCCGAGACGTTTCTCCCTCGAGCGTCGAACTGGGGCTGCCAGAACCGAGGCTGGTTGGGCTCGTTGCCGACGATGACGTTCTTGACCGTCGGGAACGTGCGCGCGACGTGGTCGACGAACGCGACGAACTGCGTTGGCGCCCCCGGGCACCGTGATCGAGCGGGCCTTGAGCGGCGTCACCGAGAAGGTGACCTTCATGCCGCGCAGGGTCGCGACGGGCAGCACGCTCTCGATCTGCGCCTGGTGCGCGATCGTCATCGGCTGGGTCGCGTCCCAGAGGACACTCAGTCGGATCTCGCTCAGGCCGACGTCGTTCATGACCATGAAGAACGCGGCGCCGCCGTCCGGCTGTCCAAGCGGGCGGTCGTCGGCGACCCCGACGCTGATTGCCGCCTGGGCTGGGCCCGCAAGCGCGAAAGCTGCGCAGGCGAGTGCAAAGGTGAGGGCGAGACGCTTCATCCGTCCCCATTCCTCGACAGGATCGAGGCACGACCCATCCCCCGAACGGGTGCGGTTAGACTCGACGGCAGGCGATGGCGACCAAGGTGGGCATCAACGGCTTCGGCCGGATCGGGCGCAACTTCTACCGGGCGTACCTGGAGAAGAGCCCGGGCTTCGAGCTCGTCGCCGTCAACGATCTCGCACCGCCGGACGTGCTCGCCCACATGCTCAAGTACGACTCGACGCACGGCGTCCTCAAGAGCGAGATCACCGACTCGGAAGACGAGATCTCGGTCGACGGCTCCTCGTTTCGCGTGCTGTCGGAGCGCGACGCCTCGGCGCTCCCGTGGAAGGAAATGGGCGTCGACGTCGTCGTCGAGTCGACGGGGCTCTTCACCGATCGCGAAGGCGCATCGCAGCACCTCACCGCCGGCGCGACCAAGGTCGTCATCTCGGCCCCTGCCACCGATCCCGACATCACGATCGTGCTCGGCGTGAACGACGACTCCTACGACCCGGAGCAACATCACCTCATCTCCAACGCCTCCTGCACGACGAACTCCGTCGGGCCGATGGCGAAGATCCTGCTCGACACGTTCGGGCTCGAGTCGGGCTTCATGACGACGATCCACGCCTACACGACCGAGCAGCAGCTCCAGGACCAGATCGCGATGACGCGCAAGGGGAAGGCCGACCTGAGGCGCATGCGCTCCGCTCCCCAGAGCATCATCCCCGCCTCGACCGGGGCGGCGAAGGCGATCGGCGAGGTCATCCCGGAGCTCAAGGGGAAGCTCGACGGGATGGCGATGCGCGTTCCCGTGCCCGACGGGAGCGTGACCGATCTGGTCGCGGTGCTCGGGCGCGAGGCGAGCGCGGACGAGGTGAACGAGGCTTTCAGCTCGGCGGCAGGCACGGACCACTGGGCCGGCCTTCTCGAGTACACGGAGGACCCGATCGTGTCGGCCGACATCATCGGGAACCCGGCCTCCTGCATCATCGACGGCCTCTCGACGATGGCGCACGGGAACCAGGTCAAGGTGATCGGCTGGTACGACAACGAGTGGGGCTACTCGTGCCGGCTCGTCGACTTGATCGATCGCCTGCTGTAGTGCCTCGCTCGGTTCGCGACGCCGACGTCGCCGGCAGGCGCGTTCTGGTCCGCTCGGACCTGAATGTGCCGCTCGAGGACGGCAAGGTCGCGGACGACACACGCATCCGCGCCTCGCTGGCCACGCTCGAGCTCCTGCTCGAGCGGGACGCCGCCGAGATCGTCGTCTGCTCGCACCTGGGGCGACCGAAGGGGGAGGACCCGGCGTTCTCGATGAAGCCGGTCGAGGAACGGTTGCGAGAGCTGCTGCCCGACGAGCGGATCCGCGTGCTCGAGAACACCCGCTTCAACCCGGGGGAGACGAAGAACGACCAGGACTTCGCCCGCGAGCTTGCCGACGACCTCGATCTGTACGTGAACGATGCGTTCGGATCAGCGCACCGCGCGCATGCCTCGACGGTCGGCGTCGCCCAGCTCCTCCCGGCCTATGCCGGACTACTGCTCGAGCAAGAGCTGGCACAGCTCGGGAAGCTCCTCGGCGACGTGGAGCGTCCCTTCGTGCTGATCTCCGGCGGTGCAAAGGTGGACGACAAGCTCGGGGTGCTGCGGAACCTCGGCGGCCGAGCGGACGAGGTGCTGATCGGCGGCAAGATGGCCGAGCAGCTGCGCGACGAGAATCCGCTCGGGTTCGAAGTTCGGCTTCCGACCGACGTCGTGGCGGCCTCGGAGTTCAGCAACGACGCCGAGGCGAAGGTCGTCCCCTACGACGCGCTTCCGGACGGTTGGCTCGGGCTCGACATCGGGCCGGAGACGCGGACGGCCTTCGCGGCGAGGGTTGGCGCGGCGAAGACCGTCTTCTGGAACGGGCCGATGGGCGTCTTCGAGTGGACTCGTTTCGCCGAAGGGACGAAGGCGGTCGCCGAGGCGGTGGCGAAAGTGGACGGATACACGGTCGTTGGGGGCGCCGATTCGATCCGCGCGCTGACCGAGCTCCAGCTCGTAGACCACGTAGATTGGGCCTCGACGGGCGGAGGCGCCGCCCTCGAGCTCCTGGAAGGGAAAGAATTGCCGGGAGTGGCGGCCATCCCGGAGGAATGACGTGCTGATCGCAGGGAACTGGAAGATGTACAAGGGCCCGGCCGAGACGGCCGAGTTCTGCATCGAGCTGAAGCGGCAGCTTCCTGAGCTCGCCAGCATCGACGTCGCGGTCTGCCCGCCGTTTGCGTCGCTCGCAGTCGCCGTACAGATCCTGGCCGGGACGGACATCGCGGTCGCAGCCCAAAATGTCCACTGGGACCCTGAGGGCGCCTTCACGGGCGAGGTCTCGGCTCCGATGCTTCGGGAGCTCGGGGTCTACGGCGCCATCGTCGGCCACTCGGAGCGCCGCCAGTTCTTCGGGGAGACCGACGAGACGACCGCCAAGCGTGCGCGGGCCGCCCTCGACGCCGGACTCTCGGTGATCGCATGCGTGGGCGAGACCGAGGCCGAGCGAGAAGCGGGGGAGACCGAAGACGTTCTCAGGCGGCAGGTCTCCGTCCTCGAGGGCGAGGACAACCTCGTCGTCGCCTACGAGCCCGTCTGGGCGATCGGGACCGGGCGCAGCGCGACCCCGGAGATGGCCCAGGAAGCGCACGCGCTGATCAAGAGCATCCTCGACGTCCCCGTGCTCTACGGCGGGTCGGTGAAGCCGGAGAACGCGGCCGAGCTGCTCGCTCTTCCTGACGTGGACGGCGCGCTCGTCGGCGGCGCCTCGCTCGACGTGGAATCGTTCGGCGCGATTTGCCTCGCAGCTATCCGCTCGTAGCTCTCGTCATCCTGGACGGCTGGGGGCTCGCCCCGCCCGGGCCCGGGAACGCGGTCGAGCTAGCCGACACGCCCGTCTTCGACCGCCTCTGGGCCGAATACCCGCACACGACGCTCGAGGCCTCCGGGGAGGCGGTCGGCCTCCCGCCCGGTCAGATGGGGAACTCCGAGGTCGGTCACTTGACGATCGGCTCCGGTCGCATCCTCTTCCAGGACCTGATGCGCGTGAACAAGTCGATCGAAGACGGCTCGTTCTTCGAGAGCCCGGCGCTCGTCGCCGCGTTCGAGCGTGGCCGGAACGTCCACCTCCTTGGGCTCGTCTCATACGGCGGCGTTCATTCGCACATGGACCACCTGAAGGCTCTTCTCCGCTTCGCGCCCGAGAAGACGTGGATCCACGCGTTCACCGACGGCCGGGACGTGTCCCCGACCTCGGCCGTCCACGACCTCGCCGAGCTTCCCGCCGACAGGATCGCCACGGTCGTAGGCCGCTACTACGCGATGGACCGCGACCAACACTGGGACCGAACCGACAGGGCCCTCGCAGCCATCACCTCCTTAACAGGGTCTGACCCTGTGAAGTTAACGGGGTCAGACCCCGTGCGAGAGGTGCAACGAAGTTATGACGCGGGTGTGACAGACGAGTTCATCGAGCCCATCGTCTTTCCGGACCGGCCGCGTCTCGGGCCGGACGACACGGCGATCTTCTTCAACTTCCGGCCCGACCGGGCGAGGCAGTTGACAGAGCGCTTGCTGGCCTCAGAGTTCGATGTGACGACGATGACGCGCTACCGAGACGATTTCGACTGCCCCGTCGTGTTCGAGGAGCAGACCGTGGACGAGACGATGGCCGAGGTCTGCGCCGAGCACGGCATCCGCCAGCTGCACGTGGCCGAGACCGAGAAGTACGCGCACGTCACCTACTTCTTCAACGGTGGCCGCGAGGACGAGTGGGCCGGCGAGCGGCGCATCCTCGTGCCCTCACCTCGCGACGTCCCGAGCTACGACTTGAAGCCCGAGATGTCCGCGGCCCAGGTCGCCGACGAGTTCGACCGCGCGCTCGCGGAGGACGGCTACGGCTTCGCGGTCGTCAACATCGCGAACCCGGACATGGTCGGGCACACCGGGTCGATTCCCGCCGCGGTGAAAGCGGTCGAAGCGGCCGACTCGGCCCTGGGCCGAGATCATCGCCGCGGTCGAGCGGGAAGGAGGAATCGCGCTCGTGACGGCGGATCATGGAAACGCAGAACAGATGCTCGACGCCGAGGGCATGCCTCAAACCGCACACACCTCCAATCCCGTACCACTAGTGGTGACAGCCAAGAACGATGTTTCCTTACGGGAGGGCGGGGAACTCAAAGACCTCGTGCCCACAGCGATTTCCCTGCTCGGCCTCGCAAAACCTTTACAGATGTCGGGCCATAGTTTGATCGGCAGACCGGATAAACTAAGGCACCTTTTAGATGCCCCTTCAGCAGCCTGACTTCGGCGTATTGAGGAAAGCCCAGCGCGGTGACGAGCGGGCTTTCACCCTGATCGTGCGCGCGTATGAGGTGCCCGTCTACAACTACGTCCTCCGCCTCGTAGGCGACCGCGCGCTCGCCGAGGATCTGACCCAGGAGGTCTTCCTCCGCGTCTTCCAGGGGCTCCCCAAGTTCTCGCTGCGCTCGAAGTTCACGACCTGGCTCTTCCAGGTGACGAAGAACCGGGTCCTCGACGAGCTACGCGCCAACGAGCGCCGGCCGCTCAGGACCGTGAACCTCGACGACATCGCGCCGCTCGAGGTCGTCGACGCACCGTTCGAGCGCGTCGAGGCGGTCGACGCCGTTTGGCGCTCGGTCGGGAACCTGACCGTCGACCTGAAGATGGCGCTGCTCCTCCGCGACATCGTCGGCCTCTCGTACACCGAGATCGCAGACTCGCTCGAGATCACGCTCGCCACCGTCAAGTGGCGCATCTACAAGGCGCGCGAAGAAGTCCAGCTCGCGCTCGCCCGCGAGGGCATCACGTTCGGCGAGGAGAAGGCTCCCACCTTCGGCGAGGACACGGCTCCCACCTTCGGCGCGGACACGGCTGCCGAGCTTAGTACGGTCGGCTAACCCTCCCTACGCGCCATGGACGAGGCGCTCGGCGAGCCCTTCGGGAAGCTCTCGTTCCCGGATCTCGGCCTGGGTGCGCGCGATGTCGTAGTGATTCCGCCGAAAGCGGGCCTGGCCGGAAGGAAGGTCGAGCTCGAGCCAGGCCGCACGGGCGTCGCCGTCACGGGGCTGACCGACCGAGCCCGGGTTCAGAAGCCAGCGGCCCTCCTGCAGCTCGATCTGTGAGCCGGCCGGCGCGAGGTCGCCCTGGAGGCGGCCGTCGATGAGGGTGATCGCAAGCGCAATGTGGCTGTGTCCGACCAGGACGACCGGTGCGACCGTCGCCTCGAGCGCAGCCCGTGCGGTCTCTTCGGTGATCACGTACTCCCAGACGGGATCTCTCGGGCTCCCGTGGTAGAGCTCGGCACCGTCGGTCTTCGTCGCCGACGAGAGACTCTCGAGATAGGCGCGGTGCTCGTCGAGGAGAACGGTCTGCGTCCAGCGGGCAGAAGCCGCAGCGTCCGGCGAGAACTCGTCGAGATCGAGGCTTCCCAGGACTCCGAGATCGTGGTTGCCGATCAGATTGATCGCAGCCCGCTCCTGTACCAGCCCGACCACCTCGTTTGGGCGCGGCCCGTAGCCGACGAGGTCGCCCAGGCACCAGATCTCGTCCGGCGGGTCGGCGTCGATCGCCTCGAGGACGGCCTCGAGCGCGTGTAAGTTCGCGTGGATGTCGGAGATGACTGCTACGCGCAATGGCTTGTCCTCGCGTTGGACAACGATATCCCTGGTGCTGATGGCTTTGGCGTGGCTAGTCGCCGCGCCGCTCCTCTGGCGCTCACGTGTACCGGGTGACCTTCTGCTTCCGAGCCTCGACCCGAACGACTACTTCAGTGCGTCCGAGCTCTCCAAGGCCGAGCGCTACGAGCGGTTCGTGCGAATCGACATCGTGCTGTCGCTCGTCGCCACCGTCGTCGCCCTGCTCTTCCTCGTTCGGCGCGCTCCGCGCCTTGCCCGGAACACCGGACTGGGGCCGATCGGCGCCGGGATGATCGTGGGGATGATCACCCTCGTTGTCATCTGGGCGGTGAACCTGCCGTTCGCGATCGCGCTTCGTTGGTGGCAGCAGCGCCACGACCTCGCCGAGGGGCCATGGATCGCGTGGCTGCTCGATCCGTGGGCGGAGCTCGGGGGTGCGGTCGTCTTCGTGATGCTCCAGATTGCGATCGTGATGGTGTTCGCCCGGCGCTACCCGCGACACTGGTGGCTGCCCGTGGCGCCGATCTTCCTCGGGCTCTCCGTGCTCGCTCTTTTCGTCTCTCCGTACCTGTTCGCAGGCGGGGTCGACCCGCCGAAGGGTCAGCAGCTGCGTCAGGACGTACGGATCCTCGAGCGGAAGCAGGGGATCTCGGGCACGCCGGTGGACGTGCAGAAGGTGAGCGACCTCACGACCCAGGCGAATGCGTTCGCGGCCGGTCTCGGCCCGACGACGCGCGTGGTGCTCTGGGACACCCTCCTCGACGGCCGTTTCAGCCCCGGCGAGATCCGCGTCGTCCTCGCTCACGAGTTCGCCCACGTCTCCCGGAGCCACCTCTGGAAGGGAATCGGCTGGGCGGTCTTGTTCGCATTCCCGCTCGCCTTCGCGATCGCCCAGATCACGAGACGCCGCGGGGGGCTCGGCGATCCCGGTGTCCTGCCGTACGGCGCGCTCGTCTTCGTGCTCCTCCAGGTGGCGCTGACTCCGGTTTGGAACGCCATCTCACGGCACACGGAGGCCGAGGCGGACTGGGTGGCCCTCGACGCGACCCGCGATCCCGCCTCGGCGCGGGGCCTCTTCGAGCGCTTCTCCGAGACGAGCCTCGGGCAGCCGAATCCGCCGACCTGGGCCTACCTCTTCCTCGATACGCATCCGACGCTCATGCAGCGGATCGCGATGGCCGAGGCGTGGAAGCGCGAGAATCCTCCTGGTGTAGGAGGTAGGAGTCTTCGCCGCCGCCGGTGGTCTCCGGCAGGTTCCGGATCCCTTCGCGGCTCGTCCACTTGGAGTAAGCGTCGTTCATCGCCTCGAGCAGCTCGTGCATGAAGCGTGTCGACATGTTCACGCGGGCAACGACGACTCCGGGCACGTCGCCTTCCTCGACCTCGTGGTCGATCCGCGCGAAGGTCAGCGTGAACTCGTAGTCCGAGAAGCTGATGTTGGCGAAGTTCGAGTAGACGCCCGCCATCACGTCCGGATCCATGTGGATGTTCAGCTGCCGCTGCTGGGCGTCGTCGTGCTCGCTCACGCTCCTACGATATACCCGTGAATCGATCCGTCACCAAGCTGGCCGAAGAGCTGGGCAGCGTCGCGGGAGCGCCGATCGAGCTCGAGCGGCCGTCGAGCGCCGAGCACGGCGACTACGCAACGAGTGTGGCGCTCCAGCTCGCTCCCGAGAGAAAGCGCCCTCCGCGGGAAATCGCCGAGGAGCTCGCAGAACAGGCAGCCGGCCTCGAAGCGGTGGAGCGCGCGGAGGTCGCAGGCCCGGGCTTCGTCAACCTGTGGCTCGCGCCCGCCTGGTACGGGGATGCGCTCGCGGACATTCTCGAGGCGGGGGAGAGCTACGGCGGCGCCTTTGCCGACACCGCGGAAAAGGTGCAGGTCGAGATGGTCTCGGCGAACCCGACCGGGCCAATCACCGTCGCGGCGGCCCGAAACGGCGCCTACGGCGACTCCTTGGCGCGAGTCCTCGCGCACGCGGGCCACACGGTCGAGCGCGAGTACTACTACAACGACGCCGGTGCGCAGATGGAGCGCTTCCGAGCCTCCGTGGAGGCCGTGCGGCGAGGAGAGGAGCCTCCGGAAGACGGGTATCACGGCTCCTACATCGCCGAGCTGGCTGCGGTCGAGGAGGACCCGGTTCCGAAGATGCTGGCGGAGATCGAGGCCTCGCTCGAGCGCTTTCGGATCCACTTCGACTCGTGGGCGCTCCAGAGCGAGCTCGCGGAGCGGCTCCCCGAGCTTCTCCCGCGGGTGGACACCTACGAGAAGGACGGCGCCGTCTGGGCGCGCTCGTCGGCATACGGCGACGAGGACGACCGGGTCCTCATCCGCTCCGCCGAGCAGGGGGGCGAGCCCACGTACCGCGCCGCCGACGTCGTGTACCTCGTCGACAAGCTGGAGCGCGGCTTCGACCGGGCGATCTACGTCCTCGGCGCCGACCATCACGGCACACGGCAGTGGTACGGCGCCGTCGCGCGCATGCTCGGCTACGACCCCGACCGCGTGGAGGTGCTCCTCTACCAGATGGTCCACCTGACCCAGGGCGGACGCCAGAAGAAGATGTCGAAGCGCCGGGGCGACGTCGTCTTCCTCGACGAGCTCGTCGACCAGGTCGGCGTCGACGCCGCCCGCTGGTACCTCGTCAACCGCGGCCCCGACCAGACGATCGAGATCGACGTCGACCTCGCCGCGGAGAAGAGCCAGAAGAACCCCGTCTACTACGTCCAGTACGCCCACGCGCGGATCGCGGGCATCCTCCGAAACGCCCCTTCCGGACTTAGCAACAGTCTGTTGCAGAGTCCCGAGGTGCTGGCTCCCGAGGAGAAGGATCTGATCAAGCGGCTGACGGAGTTCCCGGACGTCGTCGAAGAGGCCGTTCTCCGCAGAGGCCCGCACGGGCTACCGAACTACGCGATCCGGGTCGCAGACGACTTTCACCGCTTCTACCACGAGCATCGCGTGCTCGAGAGCGAGACCGAGGCGTTCCGGCTCGGCCTCGCCCGCGCCACGCAGGCAGTGATCGCCCGCAGCCTCGACCTGGTAGGCGTCGAGGCTCCTGACCGCATGTGAAGCGGAGTAAGATGGCTGCGTGACGCAGGCTGCCGAAACCGGCGCCCCAGCGGGGAGCGCCGGCCTCACTCCAGACCGCAACCTCGCGCTCGAGCTCGTTCGCGTCACCGAGTCCGCGGCCCTCGGCCGCAGGCCGCTGGATCGGTCGCGGCGACAAGATCTCCGCCGACCAGGCCGCGGTCGACGGCATGCGGCACATGCTCGGGACGACGAACATGGCCGGCGTCGTCGTCATCGGCGAGGGCGAGAAGGACGAGGCGCCGATGCTCTACAACGGCGAGGAGATCGGCTCCGGCCAGGGACCGGAGGTGGACGTCGCGGTCGACCCGCTCGAGGGCACGACGCTCTGCGCGAAGGGCTATCCGAACGCGATCGCCACGATGTCCGCGGCTGAGCGCGGGTCGATGTTCTTCCCGGGCGCAGCGGTCTACATGAACAAGATCGCCTGCGGACCGGAAGGCGCCGACGTGGTGGACATCGACGCGCCGCCGGCCGAGAACGTGAGGCGGGTCGCCAAGGCGAAGGGGATCAAGCCGAGCGACGTGACGGTCGTCGTGCTCGAGCGCGACCGGCACATGGACCTGATCGCCGAGCTGCGCTCGGTCGAGGCGAAGGTGCTCCTGATCCCGGATGGCGATGTCGCACCCTCGATTGCGGCCGCGCAGCCCGGAACGGGCGTCGACCTGCTGATGGGAGTCGGCGGGACGCCTGAGGGTGTACTTGCCGCATCCGCACTCAAGTGCGTCGGCGGTGTGCTCCTGGGCAAGCTCTGGCCGCGGAACGACGAGGAGCGCCAGAAGCTGATCGACGCCGGCTACGACCTCGACCAGGTGCTCTCGACCGACGACTTGGTCGGCGGGGACGAAGTCTTCTTCGCGGCGACGGGAGTGACGACGGGCGCGCTGCTGCAGGGCGTTCGCTACACGGCCGAGGGGGCCGTCACCGACTCGATCGTCATGCGCTCGAAATCAGGGACTGTCCGCCGGATCGAGGCGCACCACTCCTTCGGCAAGCTCGAGGCGCTCTCGGGCCGGCGTTTCCAGACCGGCACCGACTTAGCCGTCTGAAGCTCCGGACTCTAGGATGACTGGCTCTGCATGAAGTTCTTCTTGATCCCCGGGCTCGTTCTTGCCGCGCTTGCGTTTGCGCCGTCGGCGATGACAGAGTCCGCCGCCCGCCCGCCGGTCATCAAGTACCAGGACGACCAGTTCGGGCCGATCCTGACAACGCGGACCAAGCAACCGCTCTATTTCTGGACTGTGGAGAAACGGGCCGGCGGGAAGATCAGGTGCAAAGGCGCCTGCGCTCAGGCATGGCCGCCGCTACTCGTCCGCCGCAAGGCAGACGTGCCGCGCCGCATCGCCGGCATCCCCGGGCGCCTGGGAGTCATCCGACGCCCTAGCGGAAGACTGCAGGTCACCCACCGAGGCCTACCCGTCTACTCGTACGCGCACGAGGGCCCCGGAGCAGGTCCTCTGCGACGACGTAGACGGCTGGTTCGTCGTTCGACTGCGCTAGCCGAAGGTCACGACGAGCCGGTCGATCTCGGCGTCACGCAGGCGCAGGATGAGTGTGCCGGCCCGCGCTGACGGCTCGGCCCGCCAGGCATAGTCGGCAACCACGAGGTCGTCCCCCGACTCGTTCGTGCGAAGGATCAGGATCTCGTCGTCCGGCGGTTGGTCGACGTATGCCTGAGCAATCGCCGGCTTGCCCCGGAACGGCCCGACCGGCACTCCCTCGAACGCGAGCTCGGCGTCCTCGGCGAATTGCTCGAGCATCGGTCCGAAGTCGCCCGAGCGGACTCCCTCGTTGAACCGCTCGACGTGAGACCGGAGAAGCTCCTCGCTAAGCGCTGGTCGTCTCCCATTCCGGCGCGTAGGAGCCCGACCGCGCAGCGCCGTTGAACTTCGCACGCCGGGAGAACGCCTTTTGCGCATCTTCCACTTTGCTCGGGTCGCCTTCCCACGCCTTGAGCGCCGGGGCCTGAAGCGCGCGCCCGTACGAGAACGAGAGCTCCCACGCGTGCGGCCCGCGCGCGTTCATCGCGTTCAGCCGGCTCGTCGCGTCCTCGTCCGACTGCCCGCCCGAGAGGAAGACGATCCCCGGGACTGCGGCCGGAACCGCGTTCTCGAGGCACTTGATCGTCAGCTCCGCGACCCGGTCGTCGTCCGCCTGGTCGGCGCAGTCGTAGCCCGAGAGGACCATGTTCGGCTTGAGCAGCATCCCCTCGCGGTCGACGCGCTGGTCGAAGAGCTCGGTGAAGACGGCTTGCTGCGTCCTGATGGTGACGTGATAGCTCGTGTCGATCGTGTGGTCGCCGTCCATCAGCACTTCCGGCTCGACGATCGGAACGAGGCCGGCCTCTTGTGACAGCGCGGCATACCGGGCGAGAGCGTGGGCGTTCGTCCAGATGCAGTAGTCGCTCGGGATCCCGGGGCCGATCGAGAGAACCGCGCGCCACTTCGTGAAGCGTGCGCCGAGCTCGTAGTACTCCTCGAGCCGCTCGCGCAGGCCGTCGAGGCCCTCGGTAACGGTCTCTCCCTCTGCGCCGGCCAGGGGCTTCGCCCCCTTGTCGACCTTGATTCCGGGCACGATCCCGCGGCTCTCCAGCAACCGAGGAAACGGAGTCCCGTCGGACGCGGACTGGCGGAGCGTCTCGTCGTAGAGGATCACGCCGCTGATCGACTCCTCGATCCCCGGCGTGGTGAAGAGGAGCTCGCGGTAGGCACGCCGGTTGTCCTCGGTCGACTCGACGCCGATCGAGTCGAAGCGCTTCTTGATCGTGCCGTCGCTCTCGTCCGCCGCGAGGATGCCCTTCCCCTCGGCAACGAGTGCTCTTGCGGTCGTCTCCAGGTCGTGCTCGGTCATGGTCGCCATGGTGCTCCTCCCTGATCGTCTCCCGGGATTATCTATCCTGAAGAGCCTTCGCGGACGTAGCTCAGTTGGTAGAGCATCAGCTTCCCAAGCTGAGGGTCGCGGGTTCGATCCCCGTCGTCCGCTTCCCGCTGGTTGAGCCGAAACCCGCTCCGCTGGCCGGGCGCGATCGGCGATTCACGGGAGACGGCTACACTGAATCCGAACGTCGTCCCACCGCACGATGCGTCGCCGCAGCAGCACCCCAGTTGCTGCTTGCGCTGTAGCGGCCACGGTGTTGGCAGCTTGCGCCGCCGAGCATCCCTCGCTGGCGCGGGCGACGTCTACCCCCAAGCTCTTCTCGACCGGCAGCGACGTGGCCAGTCCGCGACGGCGGGGTTTGTTACTGCTTCACGCAGCCCCGGGCTCCGAACGCGTGCTCGCTCGCGTCCGTCCGCGTACGGTCTTCGGGTCGCCGACTAGGCTGGCCGTGGTCGGGGAGTCGGGCGAGTGGCTCGCCGTCATCTCCGAGGCACTCGGTAACCACGTGCGCGGGTTCGTCTACCGCTCGAACGTGCGCCTTGCGCACGATCCGTATTCGATCGAGGTCGACCTCTCCGCGCGGCGGCTCACCGTCTGGCGAATGGGAGTCGCATTGCGCCGCTTCGGCGTGGCCGTCGGGGCGCCCGCCACGCCGACACCGCGCGGTCGATTCTCGATCACGGACAAGCTCACGAACTTCTGGTCCTCCGTCTACGGCTGCTGCGTCCTGGCTCTTTCGGGCCGTCAGACCCAACTGGACCCTGACTGGGAGGGGGGCGACCGCTTGGCGATCCACGCGGGCACCGGGGTCGGCGGTGCGATCTCAGGAGGCTGCCTGCGCATGACCACGGGAGACATCCACTACCTGATGGCCGTGCTGCCGCTAGGCACCCAGATGATCGTCCATCCTTAGGGGCCGGCTGAGTTGCACGTGATTACGTGGGCCAGGCGTCCGCGAGCTTCCGGCGAGTCTCGTCCAGATGCTCCGGAAGGACCTTCACGTCTGCGAGCACCGGCATGAAGTTCGTGTCGCCGGCCCACCGCGGCACCAGGTGGAGGTGGACGTGGTCGGTTACTCCGGCACCGGCGATGCGGCCGAGGTTCCAGCCGAGGTTGTAGCCCTGAGGCTCGTAGATCTGGGCGAGGGCGCCCATGCCCTGGTCGGCGAGCCGGTGGATCTCGAGGGTCTCCTCGTCGGGGAGCTCGGCGAAGTCTCCGAGATGGCGCGCGGGAGCAACGAGCAGATGTCCGGACGCGTAGGGGAACTTGTTCAGCAGGACGAACGCACTTCGCCCTCGATGGACGACGAGGCCGTCTTCGTCGGCGCCCTCGAGCGCGAGGCAGAAGATGCAGCCCTCTTGCTCGTCGGCGCTGCCGACGTATTCGAGCCGCCACGGAGCCCAGAGCGGACGGGTCACGAGCTCGCTTGTATCAGGACGAAGCCGCCGGAGGAGCAGGTACCGTTCCTCACGTGAACCGAGTAGGGGTTGCAGTGATAGTGGGGATCGTGGCCGCGCTGGGCGGGGCCTCGTCGGTGCGTGCAACCCACGACCCGGCCACCGAGTGCTTCGGCATCACCCAGACGATCATCGGGACACCTGCGAGTGAGGTCATCACCGGCACTCCCGGCAACGACGTGATCAAGGCGGGCGCGGGAGACGACATGGTCGACGGCGCCGGCGGCGACGACATCATCTGCGGTGAAGACGGGAACGACACGCTCGTCGGCGGCGCCGGTGACGATGCCCTCTCGGGCGATGCCGGCGACGACCAGGTGGACGGCAGCGAGGATCCGAACGGCGAGGATTTCGACATCGCGTTCTTCCACCTCGCGCCTGCTGCGATAACCGCCGATATCTCGACCAGCATCGCGACGGGCGAGGGCACGGACAGGATCGCCAACTTCGAGGGCCTCGTCGGTTCGCCGAACGACGACGTGCTGACCGGGGACGGGGACATCAACCTGCTCGACGGCCGCGCGGGCAACGACACCATTTCGGGCGGCGCGGGTGACGACGGCCTGGACGGGGACGCCGGCAACGACATTCTCGACGGCGGCACCGGAATAGACCTCGCCTTCTTCGACTACTCGCCGAACGCCGTCGTCGCCAGCCTCGCCTCGAAGAAGGCCCGCGGCTGGGGAACGGACACCTTGCGGAGCATCGAGGATCTGCACGGCTCCCAACGCAGCGATGTCCTGGTCGGAAACGGCGGGCCGAACCTCCTGAACGGCCACATGGGCAGCGACCGCATCATGGGCGGCGGAGGCAGGGACCGACTCCTGGGGGAGGGCGGTGCCGACCGTCTCTTCGGCGGACCGGGGCGCGACCGCCTCGTCGGTGGGCTTGGCAAGGACAACGTCGACGGCGGCGGCAGCCGAGACGTGTGCGTCGGCGAACGCAAACGCCGCTGTCCCTAGGCCCTGCCGCATAGCGATCTCCGGGCCCTTGCGTGAGCGAGATGTGAGCGCCGCGTGAGCAGCGGGCTCGATGCTCCGACAACGGTTTGTCGAGAGAAGGAGCGCAGCATGTCCTATCGCATCACGTCAGTCGTCAAGGGAGCTCGGCGTCTCGGAAGACCGTCGATGCTCGCCTTCATCGCCCTCGTCGTGTTCCCTTCGGCAGCAGCGGGCGAGTTGAAGCCGCTCGACATCTCGCCCGCCGGCGCATCGGCCTCGGGGCCGCGGATTGCGTCGGACGGAGCGGGCAACATCGTCGCGGTCTGGCGCGAGCTCGACAGCGATACGTCGTCCATTCGGGCAGCGTTTCGGCCCGGGGGGCGAGACTGGGGCTTGGCGAAACGGATCTCGGCGCCGGCTCCAGCAACGGAGTCGCCGGACGTCGCAATGGACAGCCTCGGTAACAGCGTCGCCGTCTGGCAGCGAGCAAGCGGGGGCTACACCGTCGTGCAGGCCGCGATCCGGCCGGCGGGTGGTGAGTGGAGCGAGGCGCAGAACCTCTCTTCGCCCGGCGATGCCGCGTTCGACGCGGACGTTGCAGTCAAGGCCGGGCGCGTGACTGCGGTCTGGACGGCCCTGCACGACCGGCGCACGGTCGTCGAGTCGTCCTCCCGGACGATCGCAGGCTCCTGGACTCCGATCGAGACGGTGTCTGCGCCCATCGGCAACGCGTCTCGATCGGCAGTTGCAATGGACGATCAGGGCGGCGTAGTTGCGTCTTGGCAGTGGTCGGACGGGGCATTCCTAGTTGTGCACGCCGCCATGCGCTCCGCCGGCGGCTCCTGGTCGCCGCCGGAGCCGCTGTCCGATCCCGGCCGGAGCACGTCCCGTCCTCAGGTTGCGATGGATGCGACTGGAAACGCCGTGGTCGCGTGGGTTCGCTCCAACGGAACTTGGTTCGCCGCGCAGGTGACGTACCGGCCGGCAGACGGACCTTGGGGATCACCACAGAACCTCTCCGAGCGAGGCGGCAACGCCGCCGGGCTAGACCTTGCGATGAACTCGCGTGGTGACGCGGCCGTGTCCTGGGTGCAAGGCAATCTCGCATACGGCGCCAATCTGTGGTCGTCGTTCCGCCCGAAGGGCGCGCAACGCTGGGCTCGCATTCCCGTGAGCGAGGCGTGGCGCGGGCTACAGGCGCGCATCGCACTCGACCAGCGGGGCAATGCGACCCTTGCCTGGGCGGGCGGGATGTCGATCTTGGCGTCGTTCAAGCCGGTGGGCCAAGAATGGCAGCAGGACTATCTGCTCTCGAGCTATGACTTTGCCACCGCGCACCCCGCCTTGACGAGCCAAGCTCCGGAGAACGCGACTGCAGTCTGGATTCGTTCCGGCACCGCGGACGACCGCATCCAGGCGGTCTCCTATGACGTGAACACGGTCAAGGAAGAGACTGAGGAAGAAGAGGAAGAAGAGGAAGAGGAGGAGGAGGAGGAGACCGTCGAAGGGAGGACCTTCAGAGGAACGCCTCAGGCGAACATCCTGGTCGGGACGCCTGGCAACGACGTCTTCTACGGCTACGGCGGCAACGACACGATCTACGGCCGCGGTGGCACGGACACGATCTACGGCGGCCCGGGCAAGGACTCGATCGTGGGCGGATCCGGTGCCGACCGGCTCTTGGGCGGAGACGGCCAGGATGTGATCGCCGGCGGACGCGGGAATGACGTCCTGCGCGGCGGCTCTGGCTCCGACGTCCTGAGCGGGGGTCGCGGGAGGGACGTCTTGGAGGCCAGCGCCGGTGGGGACGTGGTCGACGGCGGCAGTGGACGCGATCTCGCCAACGGCGGCATCGGGCCCGACCGTCTATTCGGCGGCACGGGCGCCGACCGGTTGCTCGGCGGCGCCGGTCGCGATCGAGTCGCCGGTGGTTCCGGGGACGACACGCTCATGAGCGGCTACGGCCGAGACGTCCTGCGGGGCGGCTCGGGCAACGACACGCTTCAGGCGCTGGACCGCGGTTCCGACGCTGTGTTCGGCGGGTCTGGGCTCGACATCTACAGCCTCGATCGCTGGCTCGACCGGGCGCGCTCGATCGAATCGCGCCTCTAGAGGTGGCGAGGGGCCGGTCCGAAAGGGACCGGCCCCTCTATTCCACCGCGGTTCCGGGTCGGCGGCATGCTGCACCTGACCGATGGCCCCCGCAACACGATTGCGTCGGCCGCTTCGTACTTGGTCAGATCCACCGCTTGTAGCGGAAGAACGCGATCATTCCGGTCACGACGGCGGCCATCGCGGCGAGGATGATCCAGAAGGCAGTGTGCCCGCCCTCACCCGGGAAGAGGACGTTCATCCCGAAGAGCCCCGTGATCACGGTCAGCGGGAGCATCGTGACGCTGATGATCGTCAGCAGGCGCAGGACGTCGTTCTGCCGGTGCGCAATCGCCGCCTCGTTCGTGCTCTCTAGGGCCTCGACGACCTCCTTGTAGTTGTCCAGGAGATCCCAGATTCGCTCCGAGGCGTCCACGATGTCGTCGAAGTAGAGCTCGAGCTTCTCGGGCAGGAAACGCTCGATCTTGCGCTCGAGGAGCCGCAGCGTGGGGCGCTGGGGCTTGATGATCTTGCGGAACGAGATGATCTCCTGCTTCGCGCGGGAGATGTCGCGCACGATCTCCTCGAAGCGGAGATCGTCGATGTCGTCCTCGATCGAGTCGAGCTTGTGCCCGATCTTGTCCAGGATCGGGAAGCAGTAGTCGAAGAGGTCGTCGAGGACGTGGTAGAGGAGGTAGCCGGAGCCCTTCGCGAAGAGGCTCTCTCGCAGCTTGGGGTCGTCGAGGCACCGCTGGAAGAGGCGAGTGACGGGCAGAAGCTCGACGTTCGGGAGGGTGACCAGATACCCGGGGCCGAGGAAGACGTCGAGCTCTGCTGCGTTCAGCCGCTGGATCGCCTTGTCGTAGAACGGGAAGTGGAGGACTGCGAACAGATAGTCCGGGTACTCGTCGACCTTCGGCCGCTGGCGCTTCGAGAGCACGTCCTCGACATCGAGCGCGTGCCAGCCGAAGCGCTCTGCGAGCGCGGTGGCGATCTCCTGGTCGGGAGCGTCGAGATGGATCCAGGTGAGGCCGTTGGCGGAGAGCTCAGCCGGCTCGCGGCGTGCGGCGACGACCGGCTCGGCAGCCGGCGTGCGCGAACGCGGGCGCTTGATGCGGGGCAGGCTTGGCATTGGTACTGAGTGGGTCGTCGACCGTCATTTCTCTTTCGCCATGGTACCCCCGAAACCTGGCGGCTACACGCTCGTCGACGTTCAAGTGCCGGCGCCGGGCAAGGCTCCAATCCGAGCCGGATGGTTCAGCGTAGTAGGGGGCAGCGCATGCCGTGCTCCCACCGCTGGAATGAAGCCCCCTGAAGGTGGCGGGACGCTTCCACCCCTACTCAGGAGGCGACAATGACCGAATTGAGTCTGTACGAAAGGCTCGGTGGCGCATTCGCCATCGCAGCAGTGGTTGATCACTTCAGCGAAGCGGTCGTGCAGAATCCGATCGTCGGGCAGACATCGGAGAACCCCGCCCTACGGGAGTGGCACACCAACAATCTGGGCAGGCTTCCGGGCCTCAAGTTCATGCGCACCCTTTGGGTCTGCAACGTTGCCGGTGGACCCCAGCAGTACGCAGCCACGAAACAGGGCAGTACTCCTCTTGGCCTGGAAGAAGCCCATCGCGAGCTGAAGATCTCTCCCGCCGAGTTCGATGAAGTCGCCGCTGAACTTGGGCGAACGCTCGACTTCGTCAAGGTGCCCGAGCGGGAGAAGGAGGAGGTTCTGGCTGCATTTGCCGCACACAAGGGCGAGGTGACGGAGGGATACGCCCAGTAGCACCGGCCTCCTTGTCACAAGGCAGGAGGCACGAGATCGGCAACCCTTGGCCGCCGCAGCCGACATGCGCGGCTGCGGCCCACTAACGCTGGCCCTCGAAGAAAGAAGTCGATGAAAGTCGTCATGGCCGCGCAGCGGCCGGACTTTCGTCGACGAATGCGCCTGGCAGGAATCGAACCTGCGACCTCGCGCTCCGGAGGCGCGCGCTCTATCCCCTGAGCTACAGACGCGGAGCTTCCAGTCTAGCTCCGGAAAAGTGACGGGCCCGCACGGCGGCAGGCCCGTCGATTGGGATGCGTCCTCGGCTAAGGAGCCCGGTAGAAGAGCCACGCGTCCTGCATGCGCGCGGTCTGACCGGCGGTGAACTCCGTGTAGCACTGGTCGTACGAGTAGTCCATGTAATTGTGGATCGGGTCGAGGCCGGGGTCGGGGCAGGTGTCCTTGCCCGCCGGACAGCCTGCGGTCGGCGTCCGCTCGGGCGGAGTGTCGGCGACGAAGTCACCGTGGCGGTTGCAGCCTCCGTAGAACGTGTGCTCGAGGTTGAGCCAGTGACCGACCTCGTGGGTCGCCGTCTCGCCCTGGTCGTAGCGGCCGGCATAGGTCTCTGAGGCGCCGCGCAGCGACTCCCAGTCGACGACGACACCGTCGAGGTACGCGTTCCCCTTGTTGACGACGTTCGGCAGATAGGCCCAGCCGAGATAGGGGCCTGCCGTCGTCAGGTACATGTTCAGCGCGTTGTTGCCACCCTGGCGGAGAGCGCGCTTCATGGGCCGCTCGCCACTGATGCTCGCGTAGTGCCAGTCGGCGTTCACGGTGCGGGTCACGCCTGCGAGCGTGAAGCTGAAGCCCGTGGCGTAGCCGCCCTCGGCGCCCGCCGAAGGTCGCGTTCAGAACCGTGATCTGGTCGCGGATGATCCGGTTCGACACGTTCCCGATGACTCCGTCGGGCGTGACGACGTGGACGTAGACGGGCACGTTTGCGCTGAAACTGGGCCCTCGCCCCTGCTGTGCGCCGGGGCTCTCGACGATCTCGTTGAGCATCGGCTCGCGCGCGGTCATGCCCTTCGCACCGTCGACGAGACGGCGAGCCGGTCGATGCTGCTGAACTGCGTCGCGGGACCGCAGAGCTGGGGCGCTGCGACAGCCCCGCCCGAGGCCGGCGCGACGAAGAATGATGCCGCGATCGCTGCGGTGACGATGGTCGTCACGAACGAAGCACGGCGCAAGGAAACACCTCTCATGGATCCCCCCTGTTCGTTGGAGATCAAGGGTAGCGCCAGTCGGGGAGATTTCAATATTTTGGCCCGGTAGGGTCCGGCCGTGCAAGCTTTCGGCCCGGATCGCCACCCTGGAGCTCGCGGAGACCTTCACGATCTCTCGCGGGAGCCAGGACACCGCCGAGGTCGTCTACGTCGAGATCGAGCACGACGGCACGACGGGCTACGGCGAGGGGAACCCGATCGAGCACTACGACGAGTCGGTCGAGTCCGCCGTCGCCTATCTCGAGCAGCACGCAGACGCGCTCGGGGACGACCCCTGGGCGCTCGATGAGATCGAGGCCCGTCTTCCACGCAAGGAGTTCGGAGCCAGATGCGCGATCGACGCTGCGCTCCACGATCTCCAGGGAAAGCTCACGGGCGTTCCTGTATGGCGCTTGCTCGGCCTGCGCCGCGCGGGGCCACCGACCTCGTTCACGATCTGGCTGGGCGACCCGGACGACATGGCTCGCCGTGCCGAAGCCGCGAGCGAGCGGTTCAAGCGCCTGAAGCTGAAGATCGGCGGCGGAGACGGACTCGATGTCGAACGCGTCCGCGCCGTGCGGGCCGCGACCCAGCTACCGCTCCAGGTGGATGTGAACGAGGCGTGGTCGCTGGACGAGGCGCTCGACGCTCTGCCGCAACTGGCCGAGCTCGGCGTGGAGTACTGCGAACAGCCGCTCGAAGCCGGCGACTCGGACGGGCCGACGCTCAAGGGGCGCTCGCCGATCCCGATCTACGTGGACGAGGACTGCCACACGCTGGCCGACGTCGCCGCCTGCTCCGAGCGCGCGCACGGGCTGACGATCAAGCTTGCGAAGACCGGCGGGATCCGCGAAGCGGTCCGGATGGCCGCCGCCGGGAGAGCTCTCGGCCTCGGGCTCATGCTCGGCTGCATGAACGAGTCGGGTCTCGCGGTTGCCGCCGGCGCGCAGATCGCGAGCCTGTTCGACCACATCGACCTCGACGGGAACCTCTTGCTCCGCCACGACCCGTGGCCCGGCGTGGAGCTCGTCGACGGTGTCCAGCTTCCCTCCGAAAGCCCGGGACTCGGTGTCAGACAAGCGGTATCTGATCCTCGCTGAGGGCAAGTCCGGCGACGCCCACTACGGGAAGACGATGCGGGGCGTCGTCGCGTACAGCCCGCACCCGACCGTCGTGATCGTGGACTCGGAGCGGCCCGGCGAGAGCTACGAGGGGATCCCGATCGTCGCGACCGTAGGGGAGGGGCTCGAGTACGGGCCGACGACGGCGCTCGTCGGCGTCGCCACCCAGGGCGGGCGCTTCCCGCCGGCCTGGCGCGAGCTCCTGACGGCATCGATCGAGGCCGGCCTCGACATCGAGAGCGGTCTTCACGAGTTCGTCTCCGACGACTCCGAGCTGGTCGGGCTCGCGGCGAAGCACGGCAGCCGGCTCCACGACCTCCGCAAGCCGCCCGCGGATCTGAGCGTTCCGACCGGGGAGAACCTGCAGCTTGCTGCCAAGACCGTGCTCACCGTCGGGTCCGACTGCGCGATCGGCAAGAAGACCGTCGCGATCGAGCTCGACCGCGAGGCGCGACGGCGCGGCCTGAAGTCCCAGTTCGTCCCGACCGGGCAAACCGGCGTGGCAATCGCGGGCTGGGGGATCGCGGTCGACGCGGTCGTCGCGGACTTCATCGCCGGCGCGGCCGAGCGGCTCGTCGTCGAAGGAGCCGAGCGTGGGGGAGAGCTGCTCATCGTCGAGGGCCAGGGCTCGCTTGTGCATCCGGCCTACTCCGGGGTCACGCTCGGGCTCATGCACGGCTCGGCCCCGCACGCGTACGTCCTTTGCCACGTTGCGAACGCGACTCATGTCGAGGGGTACCCGGATCATCCGCTTCCGCCGCTCACCGAGCTGATCGAGCTGCACGAGCGCGCGTCGCTTCCGCTGCGCCCGGCCAAAGTGGCCGCGATTGCGCTCAACACCCGCGATCTCGACGAGGACGAGGCTCGGGCGGCTGTGGCGGCAGTGGAGTCCGAAACGGGGCTTCCGGCCGACGATCCTGTCCGCTTCGGTAGCGGGAAGGTCCTGGACGCCGTCCTGCGGGTCGTGCAATCCTGATGGGCGAGGGTCTTGTGAAGAAGGAGCTCACCAGAGCCGTGAGGCTGATGCTCGCGTGCGCCGCGGCCGCGTTTGTGCTCGCCCCTGCCGCTGCAGCCGACATCACGGTCGGCGTCGCCGACGACCTTCCCAAGACCTCGCCCGAGGTCGCTCAGCGCTTCTTCGATTCGATGAACGACGTCGGCCTGACCGAGAACCGAATCACGATCCTGTGGGACTCAACGAGCCCCACAACGATCCCGCATCGGGAAGAGACAGCGCACGCCATCAACGCCGCCGCCGCGCACGGCGTGAAAGTGACGCTCTCGATCTATCCGGACCGTGCTCGCGCGATCACGGAGTCGCCTGCTGCCCCCGGACAGTTCGTCGCCTTCGTCGCGCAGGTCGCCCAGACCTATCCCCTGGTCAAGGACTTCATCATCGGCAACGAGCCGAACAAGGCCCGCTTCTGGCAGCCACAGTTCAACCCGAACAAGACCGCGGCGGCCTGCGCTGCGTACGAGCCGGTTCTCGCTGCGTCGTACGACGCGCTAAAGGCCGTCGATTCCAACAACGTCGTGATCGGCCTCGGTGTGGGCGCGCGGGGGACCGACAATCCGCTCGCCGCCGGCAACCAGTCAATCTCCCCGGTGCGCTGCATCCGTGACATCGGCCGCGCGTACAAAGCGAGCAAGCGCAAGCGGCCGATCATGGACGAGCTGAGCCTTCACGCGTACCCGAATGCCGACACGGACAGGCTCGAGACGGGGTACTCCTGGCCGAACGCCGGCATCCCGAACCTCGGCCGGATCAAGCAGGCCGTCTGGGACGCGTTCTTCGGCACCGCGCAGCCGACCTTCGAAGAGGCGGGAATGCCTCGCGGCCCGCTGCGGACGCTCAAGCTGCGGCTGAACGAGGTTGGCTGGCAGGTCGGCATCCCCGAGAACTATCGAGCCGCGTACTTCGGCCGCGAGAGCGTTGTCCCGACCGACGAGGGAACGCAGGCCGCGATCTACGGAAACCTGATTCCGCTGCTGGCCTGCGACCCGGCCGTGAGATCGGTCCTCTTCTTCAACCTCGTCGACGACGCGAACCTCGACCGCTGGCAGGCAGGACTGATGCGCGCGGACTGGACGATGCGCCCTTCCTACGCAATCGTCAAGGGCGCGATCGGCTCCGGGCAGACGCGCTGCGGCGGCCGCCGCGTCGCGTGGCGTCATGCGATCCGCCCCGTTGGCGTGCACCTCGGCTTCACCGGGGGTACGCGCGCCCGGTCGGCAAGGAACAGGGCCTGGAGCTTCGTGGCCGGCTCGGAGGAGGGGACGCTCTACACGGCGGGCCTGTATCGCGTGACCGGGCTCCGGGCGCTCTCGGCTCCGGTCCGCTCCCGGATCGTTCGCTCGCTCCGGACGCCCCGAGCCCGCGGGGCTGCCCTGAAGTCTGTCGGCAAGCTGGTCGGAGGCTGGGACAAGGTGGTCACGCTTCCCTCGCGGAGGCTCAAGCCCGGTTTCTACGTCTACGCCGCACGGCTCGTGGCGGAGCTCAACCTGGCGCGGCAGGCAACCTACGTGAGCCGGCCGTTCAGGGTCGGCGAGCCGCCCGCAAAGAAAAAGTAGGACAACCCTTGACACGAACACCTGTTCGCTCTAGTATGGCGAACACATGTTCGGTCGCGTCGTCCTCATCGCTCTCGTGGCCACCTTCCTAGGCTGGAGCCTCCTGGCACGGCCGTCGGTGGGCGCCGGACCGACCCAGCACTACGTCGTGCAGCCGGGTGACACGCTGTGGTCGATCGCAGCGGCGCGCTACGCCGGCGATCCGCGCGAAGGCGTCTGGAAGCTGCAGCGCAAGAACGACCTCGCGGGGACGACGATCACCCCTGGCGAGCGGCTCGTGCTGCCCTAGGCCGAGTCGGCCACGAGGTGGAGGCCGGTCTCGCCCGGCTCATCGGACGACGGCGTGAAGAACTCGCCGGGGCGGCGCCTGTACGCCGCGAAGAAGGCGTCCACGACGTCCGGAGCGAATTGCGACCCTCGGCCGTTGCGTACCTCTGCGAAGGCCTCTTCGAGCTTCAATGCGCGCTGGTAGGGCCGATCGGTGGTCATCGCATCCCAGGCATCCGCGAGCCCGACGATCGACGCCTCGAGCGGAATCTCGTCCGGGCCGAGGCCGTCGGGATAGCCACGGCCGTCCCAGCGCTCGTGATGGTGCCGGATCATCGGCACGGTTGCGCGCAGCGGACCGAACTTGCCGACGATGTGAGCGCCGTCCTCGGAGTGGCGCTTGATCAGCTCGAACTCGTCCTTGGTGAGCCGAGCAGGCTTCGTGAGCACCGCGTCGGGGACTCTCAGCTTGCCGATGTCGTGGAAGAGGGCGGCGAGCCGTAGCGGATCGAGCCGGTCCTTGGGCAATTCGAGCTCCTCGCCGATTGCGACGGCGATCCGTTGCACGCGCTTCGAGTGGCCGGCGGTGTATGGATCCTTGGCCTCGACAGTCGCGTTCAGGCTCTCGATCGCCTCGAGTGAGCTCTCCTCGAGTTTCGCGTACGCGGCCATGAGGTCCTTGGAGCGGCGCCGGAGCTGATCGGTCTGCCCCTTGAGCGTGCTCGACGCGCCTCGGACGAGGAGGACGAGGAGGCCCCAGAGGAGCGCGAACACCGCGACGGTCGCGAGCCAGATCATGTGCTTTCTCTGAGCGATCGACGCCTCGATCTTCGACGAGTCCGCAGAGATCTCGTAGACGCCGATCACGTAACCCCCGTCGATGACGGGTGCATAGACCTCGAGCGCCCGGTCGACGCCGGTCCGGGCCTCGGCGGCGTCTTCGGCGCTGTTCAGCCCTTCGATCTCGGCTACGGCCCTGCGGGTCTCGAGCACCTCCTCGAGGTGATGCGAGATCGGATATTTCTTCCCCATCCGCTCGGGCTCGACGTTCGTCCACGCGAGGACGCCGTCGGGCTGCCAGACCTTCACGCTGAGAATGTCCGGTCTCGCCTGGAGGCTCGCTTCGACGACGCCCTTTGCCTCGGCCCCGACGACGATCCGTCCGCCGTGGACAATCTCCCGGTGCAGGACGCCGTTCGTGTACTCGGTGAGGCTGACCTTGGCGTCGTCGAGCGCCTGCTGCCTGAGGGCGTGCGTGATGACGAATCCGAGGGCAAGCGCCGCGGCCGCCAGCAGCAGCGCGCTTGCGAGGACGAACACGCGCAGAAGTGTGAGCGAGCGCGAGATCTTGTCGGTGACATTTGTGGTCGCCATCAGGGCCGCAGCCTCCTCTGTTGAAGTATCGGGCTGGATTTGGCCGTGGCATCACTCGAATGGGGTAGGAGGGCCTACCGGAATGGGTGCTTAACTAGCCTCTATGGACCTCGATCTCGTCTTCCTCGGCACATCAGGGTCGATGCCGACCGCCCAGCGGGCGCCGGCCGCGGTGCTACTGCGTCGCGGTGGCGAGCGCCTGCTCTTCGACTGTGCCGAGGGTACGCAGCGGCAGCTTCTCCGCTCGAACGTCGGGCTGATCGAGCTGCGGGAGATCTTCCTGACGCACTACCACGCCGACCACTATCTCGGCCTCCCCGGGATGCTGAAGACGTTCGCGCTCCGTGGACGAGACGTGCCGATCACCGTGTACGGGCCGCCCGGGCTGCGCGATCTCTTCGAGGCGCTGCGCCGAATCTTCGGCCGACTGACCTACACGGTCGAGCTGAAGGAGCTCCGACCCGGCGACGAGCTGATCCGCGACGACTATCGGCTCGTCACCTTCGCGGTTGCGCACGGGGTCTCCGCGGTGGGCTACGCGCTCGTCGAGGATCCGCGTCCCGGGCGTTTCGACGTGCAGGCAGCCGACGCGCTCGGCGTGCCTCC
This sequence comes from uncultured Actinomycetes bacterium, assembly GCA_963827725.1. Lineage (GTDB taxonomy): Bacteria > Actinomycetota > Thermoleophilia > Gaiellales > Gaiellaceae > VAXT01. Next base: position 1,278,977 of record CAWHBM010000001.1, read on the forward strand.
GGGCCCCGAGCGAGGTGCGCTTCAGCGCGGGGAGTCCGTGACGCTCTCCGACGGCCAGACGATCACACCGGACAAGGTGCTGGGCGCGGCGCGGCCTGGGCGGAAGGTCGTGATCGCCGGCGACGGCAGCCCGGCCGAGACGGTCATCGAGGCGGCGCGCGGGGCCGACGTGCTCGTGCACGAGGCGACCTTCTGCGAGGACGAGCGCGATCGTGCGCGCGAGACGGCGCACTCGACCGCACTCGAGGCGGCCGGCGTCGCACGGGCGGCCGAGGTGCAGATGCTGGCGCTCACACACCTCTCGAACCGGTACTTCGGCGGCGAGGTCGCTCGTGAGGCGAAGACGATCTTCCCGAACGCGGTCGTCCCGAAGGACTTCGATACGATCGACGTCCGCTTCCAGGAGCGCGGAGGTCCGCTGGTCGTCAAGGGCGGAGCGCTCCCCCAGCGGGTCGAGCGCGAAGCGCTGCCAACGACCGAGGAGGCCCCGGAATGACGCAGATGGTTCAGGTAGCCATGGCCGGAGATGTCACGGAGGCCGAGGAGCTGCAGACGATTCTTCGTTCGGCCGGGATCGAGTCCGAGCTGGAGGGCGCGGTCGACCACCACCCGCACGAGACGGAAGACGCCCCGCAGAAGGTGCTCGTCCCGGAGTCGTCGCTCGAAGCGGCGCAGCATGCGATCGAGGCGCTCACGGAGCCTGAAGAGCTCGTCGACGGAACCTGATTTCGGCCGCATCGCGGCCAGGTACGACGAGCTCCGGCCCACCGACGACAACTGGTGGGCCCTCTTCGAGTTGCTCGCCCGCGAGGGCGATCTCGTCGGCCGGCGGGTGCTCGACATCGGTTGCGGCACCGGACGTGTCGCGGAAGCGCTCGCCGAGCGCGGGTCGCGGGTCTGGGGCATAGAGCCGTCACCAGAGATGGCCGCGTTGGCGCGCGAGCGGGTGAGCACGGTCAAGATCGCTCCCGCCGAGCGGCTCCCGTTCAAGGACGCGTGGTTCGAACGGGCCGTCATGTGGCTCGTGATCCACCTGCTCGACCGGCCGCAAGCTTTCGCGGAGGCGCGGCGCGTGCTCGGCTCCGACGGCCGCCTCGTCGTCGCCACCTTCGACCCGTCGCATTTCGAGCGCTACTGGCTCAACCGCTTCTTTCCATCACTAGAGGCGATCGACCGTGCCCGCTTCCCCGAGCCTACGGCGCTCCAGGACGAGCTCGAGAACGCCGGTTTTTCCTCCGTGCGGCTCATCCAGCTCAGCCAGCGCGCCGAGATCGGGCGCGACGCTGCGCTCGAGCGCGTGCGCGGCCGCTTCATCTCGCCGCTTCAGCTCCTCGACGAGGACGAGCTGAGAGTGGGGCTCGAACGGATGGAGGCCGAGCTCCCCGAGCAGAACGAGTACGGCCTGGAATGGGTGGTCGCGGTCGTCTACAGATAGCGCTCGAACCAGTCCACGATCCGCTCGATGCGGTCGACGCGGCGGTCGGGACGCCCGATCTCGAGCAACAGATGGAACTCCTCGGGGTACCTGACCATCTCGACGGTGCGGCCGAGGCGCCGTAGCAACGCGAAGGCGATATCAGTCTGGCCGGGCGGGCAGCGGAGGTCTCCCTCGGCCTGCAGGAGGAGCAGAGGCGCCTTGTTCCGGTGGAGCTGGGCGGCCGGCGAGCGGTCGAGCAGCCGCGGGAAGTCCTCCCAGGGCCGCTTGACCCCGGCCGCGAACGCGGCGATCAGGAAGCCGTAGTCGGACTCGCCGTAGAAGGAGAAATTGTCGAGGACGGGGTTTTCGCTCACAGCCGCCGAGAACCGCCCAGGGTGGTGCCCGAGGAGCCAGTTCGTCATGTAGCCGCCGTAGGAGAGCCCGAGCAGACCGACGTGGTCGCGCGGAGCGAGCTTCTGGCGGAGCGCCCAGTCGACGAGCCGCATACAGTCGGAGGCGTCGGCGTCGCCCCAGTTGCCGTCGATCGAGCGGGCGAACTCCTCGCCATAGCCGACCGAGCCGCGCGGGTTGCCGTAGACGACGGTGAAGCCGGCGTCCGCGAGGGCGAGCATCTCGAGCCACGCAGCCGGACCGTGGGCCAGGTGCGGGCCGCCATGAATCTGGAGGACGAGGCCCTTGCTGCGGCGGCCGCGTGGTCGCACGACCCAGGCGTCGATGTCGTGACCGTCCCGGTGGCGCACGGCGTGCTGCTCCGGGTCCCGCCGGTGCGGCGCGAGCCATCGGCCGCCGTTCTGGGAGAGGCGTCTTACGTCGCCGTCTTCGACCGCGTAGACGTCCTGAGCACCGCCGTCGACGCTCGCGACCGCAGCGATCCGGCCGCCGCCCTCGGCGACGGCTGAGCAGACGACGTTCTCCCGTTCGACGAGCCGCTCGATCGAGCCGTCCAGCCCGAATCGATACGGAACGCACAGTCCGCGGTCGGTGACGAGCGAGAGCAGATTCTCGTCGTCGAGCCAGAGCAGCGGGGGCGGGAAGCGCGCGCCTGGGTGGAAGAGATCGCTAGCGACGGCGAAGAAGAAGGTGCGGTCGAGCTCCTCGCCGAGGCGGCGCTGTCCCCGGCCTTCCTTCACCCAGAGCCCGAGGTTCCCCCCGCCGCTCAGGTCGGGGTAGTCGTCTCCGTTGAAAGCGAGTAACCCGCGCGGCGACCAGGCGGCGGCGGCAATCTCGGCGCCGAGCTCGGCGAGCTTGACGGGTCGGCCGCCGCGGGCGGGCATGGCCCACGCCTGAGGCTGCTCCAACAGGTCGGCGTCGGGTCTTGGGTCGGCGAGAAAGCCGATCCGCTTGCCGTCGGGTGACCAGAAGGCCTGCGTGACCTCGTAGCGGGGATCGGTCAGGCGCTTCGGCTTTCCACCGCGCGCGGGAACGATCCAGAGGCTTGTGAACTGGTCGCGGATGCCGACCATGTCGAGCCGCCAGTTGAAGTCGGTGATCCGGCGCGCGGTCGGCCGCTCGGGATCGCCCACGCGGAAGCGCTCCTCGCCGCTCTCCGCCAGTGCGGCCACGCTGCCACCATCCGGCGACCACTCGGCGGCGCCGACCTGGCCGTCGAACTCGGCCAACTGGGTCGGCTCTCCACCGGCGAGGGGCAGGAGCCAGGGCTGGGACTTGCCGGACCGGGTCGAGAGGAAGAGGAGGGTCCCGCCGTCGGGTGAGAAGCGCGGGCGCATATCCAGGTCCCCGCTCGTGATCTGCTCCGCGCGGCCCCGCGTCATCGGCACACGCCACAGGCGCATGCGGTACTCGCCACCCTCGATCGTTCGGCGTGCATACACGGCGTGGGAGCCGTCCGGTGCTACTGCGAGCTCGGTGATGAGCGTCTCGCGGAGGACGTCCTTGCCTGTGAAGCGCCGCGCCATGGCGCAATCATGGACTCCGTCCGCGCCAGCCGCTACAGTCCCGCCCGACCCGAACCCCTTTAACTCGGTCCTGAGAGGCCGGAAAGGAGTCCGATGTACACGTACGTCCCTGTCCGCCTCCGCACGCGGTCGAGCTTTTGAGCCAGGCGGGCATCTCCTCGGAGAAGATCCTGCTGGACGGCGAGGCGATCCAGCGGAGCCTGACCCGGATCGCGCACGAGATCGTCGAGGCGAATCCCGACCTCGAGCGCGTCGCCCTCGTCGGCATCCAGACGCGCGGCGTGCCGCTCGCGCACCGCCTGCGTCGCCTGATTGCCGAGTTCAGCGGCCAGGAAGTTCGTCTCGGCTCCGTAGATATCACCTTCTACCGGGACGACGTCCAGGTGCGTGGGGGAGAGGCGCCGATCCACGCGCAGCCGGTCGTCCGTGCGACGTCGCTCGACTTTCCGCTCGAGGGGATGACCTGCGTGCTCGTCGACGACGTCCTCTACACGGGCCGGACGATCCGCGCTGCGATCGAGGCGCTCTTCGACTACGGCCGCCCCGCGCGTGTGCAGCTCGCCTGCCTAGCCGACCGGGGCCACCGAGAGCTTCCCATCCGTCCCGACTACATCGGCAAGAACCTGCCGACCGCCCGCGAGCAGCGAGTCCAGGTCCAGCTCGTCGAGATCGACGAGATCGACCAGGTCCTGCTCATTCCGGCCAGTGAGGAGCAATCCAATGGGTGACCTGCACGTGATGCGGGACGACCTGCGCCCGCCCGCGCCGCCGCCGAGGCGGCACCTGATCTCGATCGCCGACCTGACGCGTGAGGACGTCGAGCGGCTCCTAGGCACCGCGCGCACGCTCGAGCGGTCGCTCGACCGCGAGATGAAGAAGCTGCCGACGCTCCGCGGCCGGCTCGTGATCAATGTCTTCTACGAGTCGTCCACGCGAACCTCGTCGAGCTTCGAGCTCGCCGCCAAGCGGCTCTCGGCGGACACGATGTCGATCAAGGCGTCCGGCTCCGCAGTCGACAAGGGCGAGTCGCTGAAGGACACGGCGATCACGCTCGGCGCCTACGACCCGGACGTGATCGTGCTGCGCCACCCGCACATCGGCGCGCCGCAGCTCGTCTCCCGCGTGACCGAAGCCTGCATCGTCAACGCCGGCGACGGCAAGCACCAGCATCCGACCCAGGCGCTGCTCGACCTCTACACGATCCAGGAGGCCTTCGGCCGCATCGAAGGGCTGCACGTCGCGATCGTCGGTGACGTCCTCCACTCCCGGGTCGCGCGCTCGAACATCCAGGCGCTCGTCCTGCTCGGAGCGCGCGTCACGCTCGTCGGTCCGCCGGCGCTCATTCCACGGGGGATCGAGGAGATGGGCTGCGAGACGACGACGGACATCGACGCGATCGGGGCAGCGGACATCGTCTACGTCCTGCGGATGCAGCAAGAGCGGATGCAGGAGGGCGCGAACTACGTGCCGAGCCTGCGCGAGTACACGGCGCGCTGGGGCGTGACGCCGGAGCGCCTTCGGCCGGGGCAGAAGGTCATGCACCCGGGGCCGATGAACCGCGGTGTCGAGATCGACCCGCTCGTCGCCGACGCGGCCGACGCCCTGATCGAGACGCAGGTCCGCGCCGGGCTCGTCGTCCGCATGGCCGTCCTCTACGACCTGCTGACGAGCGGCCCCAAGCCGGTCAAGGCCGAGGTCCCGATGGAGGTGGCGTGATGCTCTTCGTCAAGGACGCGCCAAAGGAGAACCTCGTCGTCCGCGGCGCGCGCGTGCTCGACCCGGTCGAGGGCATCGACAGCCAAGTCGACGTGAAGATCGACGACGGAATCGTCTCCGAGCTCGGCTCGAACCTCCCGGTCAACGGCCACAAGGTCCTCGACGGCTCCGGCCTCGTCCTCGCGCCGGCCTTCGTCGACCCGCATGTGCACCTACGGACTCCGGGACGCGAGGACGAGGAGACGATCGCCTCGGGAACCGCGGCTGCGGCGGCGGGCGGCTACTGCGCGATCCTGGCCATGCCGAACACCGATCCCGTTATCGACTCGGCGGCGGTGCTCGGCGCGCTCGTCGAGCAAGCTCATGCGCAGGCAGAGGTGCAGGTCGGCTTCCTGGCCGCGATCTCGAAGGGGCAGAAGGGTGCCGAGCTGACGGAAATGGGCGAGCTGGCGGACGAGGGGGCCGTCGGGTTCACCGACGACGGGCACCCGGTCGTCGCAACGTCGCTCATGTGGCGCGCGCTCCAGTACGCCTCGATCACCGGCCGGCCCCTCGCGGTTCACTGCGAGGACCCGACGCTCTCGCACGGTGGGCACATGCACGAGGGAACGGTCTCGGCCGAGCTCGGGATCGGCGGCTGGCCGTCGATCGCTGAGAGCGTCATGGTCGAGCGCGATCTCTCGCTGGCAACCTACGAAGGCCGCACGCTCCACCTGATGCACCTATCGGCGAAGGGCTCTGTGGACGCGCTCCGTCGGGCGCACGGCGATGGAGTCCGCGCGACAGCTGAGGTGACTCCGCATCATCTGGTGCTCACCGACGAGGCGGTCCGCTCGCTCGACCCGAACGTGAAGATGAACCCGCCGCTCGGCACGGACGAGGATCGCAAGGCGCTCGTCGAGGCTCTCCGCGAGGGGACGATCTCGTGTGTCGCGACGGATCACGCGCCGCACGCGCGCCACGAGAAGGAGGTGCCCTTCGAGGCCGCGCCCTTCGGCGTCACGGGCTTGGAGACGTCGTTTGCAGCGCTCTACACGCACCTGGTCGAGCCCGGTCTCGTCCCGCTGGAGACGCTGCTCGAGCGGATGTCTGCCGGGCCGGCCCGCGCCTACGGGCTCGAGGTCCCGAAGATCGCAGTCGGCTCACCCGCGAACCTCGTCCTGCTCGATACACAGGCGAGTTGGCAGGTGGCCGAGGACGGTTTCCGCTCGCGCTCGAAGAACTCCTGGCTGATCGGCGAGAAGCTGCGCGGGCGCGTGCGAGCCACGGTCGCCGCCGGCAGGCTGGTGCACGAAGCGTGACGGGCTTCCTTGCCCTGGAGGACGGCACGGTCTTTCGGGGCGAGTCCGTTGGCGCCGAGGGCTATGCGTTTGGCGAAGCGGTCTTCACGACCGCGATGACCGGCTATCAGGAGGTCGTCACCGACCCGAGCTACGCGGACCAGATCGTCTGCTTCACCGCGGCGATGGTCGGCAACTACGGCGTTGCCACGAAGCACTCGGAGTCGCGGCATGCCCACGCCCGGGCCGTCGTCATGCGCGAGGCGCGCGGGCCTGCCTGGACGGATTGGCTCCACGACCGCGGTGTGGTGGCGCTGAGCGGGATCGACACCCGCTCGCTCGTTCTCCACCTGCGCCAGGCCGGGAGCATGCGCGCGATTGCCCTGGCCGGCGAGGCTTCGCTCGCCGAGGCGCTGGCAAGTGTCCGCGCCCAGCCCGAGATGGCCGGACGCGCCCTGGCCGCGAAGGTCTCCACGCGCGAGCCCTACGTGTTCTCGGATGCCGGGCGCTCGCGGATCGCGGTCGTCGACTACGGCTGCAAGCGGTCGATCCTGAACCGCCTCGCCTGGTCGGGAGCGGCTGTCACGGTCTTTCCGCACGACGCGAACGCCGACGAGTTGGCGCGCTACGACGGCGTGCTGCTCTCCAACGGCCCCGGCGACCCCGGCGCCCTGGTCGAAGAGATTGCAACAGTCTGTTGCTTGGTCGGACGTGTCCCGATCCTGGGGATCTGCCTCGGGCACCAACTCCTGGCGCTTGCCACGGGGCACGAGACGTTCAAGCTCCCGTTTGGCCATCGCGGCGCAAACCACCCCGTAGTCGAACGCGCGACGGGTGGCGTTCTCGTCACGAGCCAGAACCACGGCTTCGCGGTCGCGCCGAGCGAGGCGCGCGAGGCGACGCATGTCTCGCTTTACGACGAAACCGTCGAGGGGCTCGAGTACCCCGAGCTGCGGGCGCGCTCCGTCCAGTTCCACCCGGAGGCCGGCCCCGGGCCGCACGATGCCTGGGGGCTCATCGACGGGTGGATCGAGGAGGTGAGCGGCCTTGCCAAGGCGGCGTGACCTCGAGTCGATTCTCCTGATCGGCTCGGGGCCGATCGTCATCGGCCAGGCGTGCGAGTTCGACTACGCGGGCTGCCAGGCGCTGAAGGTGCTGCGCGAGGACGGTTTCCGCACGATCGTCGTCAACTCGAACCCGGCCACGATCATGACCGACCCGGGCTTTGCCGACCGCACCTATCTCGAGCCGCTCGACCTCGAGGGCGTGGCCGGCGTGCTCGAGCGCGAGCGGCCCGACGCACTGCTGCCGACGATGGGCGGCCAGACGGCTCTCAACCTCGCCGTTGCTCTCGCAGAGGAGGGGATCCTCGACGACCTCGGCGTCGAGCTGATCGGTGCGCCGATCGACGTCATCCAGCGGGCGGAGGACCGAGAGCGCTTCCGCGACACGGTGCGCGCCACCGGACTGCGAGTGCCTGAGTCGATCATCGTGACTGCTTCGAACGACGTCCCGGACGACCTCTCCCTGCCGGTGATCCTGCGACCGGCGTTCACTCTCGGCGGGCACGGAGGCGGGACTGCCCGCACGCCCGAGGAGCTCGAGGCGATGCTCGAGCGTGCACTCGCGGAGAGCCCCGTCGGCCAGGTCCTCGTCGAGGAGTCGCTGCTGGGCTGGGACGAATTCGAGCTCGAGCTGATGAGGGACAGCGTGGACAACGCCGTCGTCGTCTGTTCGATCGAGAACCTGGACCCGATGGGCATTCACACCGGCGATTCGGTGACCGTCGCGCCGCAGATGACCCTTTCCGACGAGGCCTACCAGGAGCTGCGAGACGCAGCGATCGCAGTCATCCGAGCCGTCGGGGTGGACTGCGGCGGTTCGAACATCCAGTTCGCCCGCGAGCGTTCCACGGGCGAGCTGCGCGTGATCGAGATGAACCCACGCGTGTCGCGGTCTTCCGCACTGGCCTCGAAGGCGACGGGGTACCCGATTGCAAAGGTCGCGGCGAAGCTCGCAGTCGGCTACACGCTCGACGAGATCCCGAACGACCTCACCGGAACGACCCCCGCGAGCTTCGAACCGACCCTCGACTACGTCGTCGTCAAGTTCCCGCGTTTCGCCTTCGAGAAGTTCCCGGGCGCCGACTCGACGCTCGGCACGCAGATGAAGTCCGTCGGCGAGGCGATGGGCATAGGGCGCACGTTCAGCGAGGCGTTCCTGAAGGCGAGCCGTTCCCGGGAGCTGGACGCGGGGGCCCAAACGCCCTGGCCCTCGCTCGACCTGCCCGAGGGCGTCCATCCCTGGTTCCAGGCCGAGATCGAGCGGCTCGAGAAGACGTTGTCCCGAATCACGCACGCCGACGAGCTCGTCTCCGACGACTGGATCCGCATCAAGCGCGCGGGTATCTCGGACGCCGAGATCGCGCTGCGCTGCGATACGAGCGAGGAGGTCGTGCGCGCCAAGCGGCGGGGTTGGGGGGTCCGGCCGGCATACCGGCGGGTTGACTCCTGCGCCGCCGAGGTCGAGGCCAACTCGAACTACTTCTACTCGACCTGGGGCGAGGCCGACGAGGCGACGCCGAACGGGGACAAGCCCCGCGTCGTCATCCTCGGCTCGGGCCCGAACCGGATCGGCCAGGGGATCGAGTTCGACTACTGCTGCGTCCACGCGGCGAAGGCATACCGCGCGCTCGGCTTCGAGGCCGTCATGGTCAACTGCAACCCCGAGACGGTGTCGACCGATTACGACACGTCGGACCGCCTCTACTTCGAGCCGCTCGGCGCCGAGGAGGTGCTCGAGATCTGCGCCCGCGAGCTCCCCGACGGCGTCGTCATCCAGTTCGGGGGTCAGACCCCGCTGAAGCTCGCGCGCGAGATCGAAGGAGAAGGCTGGCGGATCCTCGGGACACCGTTCGACGCAGTCGACCTCGCCGAGGATCGCGAGCGCTTCGCCGCGCTCTGCGACGAGCTCGATATCGCCGTTCCCTCCTGGGCGATGGCGCAGGGCCCGGATCAGGCTTCGTACGTCGCCGAGGCGATCGGCTACCCGGTGCTCGTGCGCCCGTCCTATGTCCTTGGAGGGCGGAACATGCAGGTCTGTTACGACGCCGAGGCCGTCGCGGCGGCGGCTCGGTCCGAGGAGCGCATCCTGGTCGACCACTTCCTCGAGGGCGCGATCGAGATCGACGTCGACGCGCTCTGCGACGGGCACGACACCTACGTGGCGGCGGTCATGGAGCACGTCGAAGAGGCCGGCATCCACTCCGGTGACTCGTCCTGCGTCCTGCCCGCTCCTTCGCTCGACGCCGAGACCGCAGCCGAGGTGGAGAGGGTCGTCCGTCGGCTTGCGCCGGCCCTCGGGGTCGTGGGCCTCGTCAACGTCCAGCTTGCGATCTCCGAGGGCGAGGTCTTCGTGATCGAGGCAAATCCGCGCGCTTCGCGGACGGTCCCGTTCGCGAGCAAGGCGACGGGCATCAATCTCGTCGAAGCGGCGTGCCGCCTCGCCGCGGGAATCCGGCTGGCCGAGCTCGACCTCCCGGGGGACCCGACGCCGACGCAGGTCTCTGTCAAGGCCGCAGTGCTCCCCTTTGCGCGCTTCCCCGGCGCCGATCCGGTGCTAGGCCCTGAGATGCGCTCGACGGGCGAGGTCATGGCGAGCGCGGCCGATTTTCCAACGGCCTTTGCGAAGGCCGAGCGAGCGGCCGGGCGGCCGCTTCCCGCGGACGGGACAGCCTTCCTCTCGGTGCGCGACGCGGACAAACCTGCGGCGATCGAGGTTGCCGCGTCGCTCTCGAAGCTCGGGTTCCGACTCGTAGCGACCGCTGGGACGGCCCACGCTCTCGCGGCCGCGGGGATCGCGGTCGAGCGCGTCCGCAAGGTGGCCGAGGACGGCGAGGGCTCGACCGTCGTCGACCTCGTCCGACGCGGGCATTGCGACCTCGTCGTCAACACGCCGTTCGGCGACTCCGGCGCGCGCTCGGACGGCTATCTGATCCGCGAGGCCGCTTTGGCCGCCCGGATCCCGTGCATCACGACGATCGCCGGGGCACGGGCAGCCGTCCGTGCGATCGCCGACGCGCAAGGCGACCTCACCGTGTCGCTGCAGGAGCAGATCAGTGCGCAGAAGAGAAGCGCTTAAAGTCGTCGCCAACGAGCCCGTAGGGCCGTATGCGCTGCTTCGGCTGGAGCGTGGTGGGCTCGATCCGGGCATTCCCGGCCAGTTCTTCATGCTCGAAGCGCCCGGCCGGCCGCTGCCCAGGCCGATGAGCCTCTGTCAGGCTCCAGCGGGAGAGCTCACCTTTCTCCTGGAAGCAGTCGGCCCTGGAACGCGGGCTCTCGCAGCAGTGCAGACCGGCGACGAGATCCACGTCTTCGGCCCGCTCGGGAACGGCTACCGCCTCGACGTGGAGCAGCCGCTCCTCGTCGGAGGCGGAATCGGCGTCGCGCCCTTCCCGTACCTGTCCGAGCAGCTGGGCTCGCCCCGCGCGATCCTCGGTTTCCGCAGCGACTGGCACGCAGAGGCCGCGGCCCTCGTCCCGAACGCCGAAGTCGTCGTCGAGCCCACCCTCGTCACCGAGCCCCTAAGAGACTTGGCAACAGACTGTTGCAAAGTCCTGGCGTGCGGGCCTGAGCCGATGCTGGAGGCGGTCCGGGAGCTCGTCCCCGATGCGCAGCTCGCCTGGGAGGCGCCGATGGCCTGTGGTTACGGAGCCTGCTACGGCTGCTCGGTCGAGATCGACGGAGTCCTCCAGCGCCTGTGCGTCGCCGGGCCGGTCCTGGAGGCAGGTACCTCGGCTTCCTGGCGGGTCGCTGACGGTGCGGGGCCGGAGGGAACAGTGCTCGCTCGCACGGGCCCGGAGAGCCCCGTGCTGTCAGCGGCGCGAGGTGGCGGCGGAGCCGGGCTTCGCCCGGCGGGAGCCGACACCGGCCAGGGAGTCGAGGCGTGATCCTCAACGCCTCGGGTTGTCTCGACGCGCTCGAAGCGCCGGAGGTCGCGCGCGCTCTCGACGCCTTCGTCACCAAGACCGTGACGCCGCAGCCACGCGAGGGCAACCGTCCGGTGCGCATCGCGGAGACCGAGGCCGGGATGCTGAACTCGATCGGCCTCGAGAATCCGGGTATCGAGGGCCTCCTCTCAGACAAGCTTCCGCGCCTGGCCGGCCTGGGTGTGCCGCTCTGGATCTCGGTCGGCGGCTTCGCCGCTTCGGATTACGCGGAGATCTGCTCCGTGCTCGAGGAACGGGCCGAGGTGACGACGATCGAGCTGAACCTGTCGTGCCCGAACGTCGACGAGGCGCCGGAAAGCGCGGCGGAAATCGTCGCCGCGGCGCGCCCGGAGACGAAGAAGCCTCTTTACGCCAAGCTCTCGCCGGCCGCGACCGATCTAGCGGAGACGGCTCGCGCGGTTCAGGCAGCCGGCGCCGATGGACTCTCCCTGGTGAACACGATGCGCGGTCTGGCGCTCGACTCCAAGACGCTCCAGCCGATTCTCGGGCACGAGCTGGGCGGCTACTCGGGTCCCGGCCTGAAGCCGATCGCGCTCGCCGCCGTCTACCAGTGTTACCGCGCCACCGGCCTGCCGATCGTCGGGATGGGCGGGGTCAGGACCGGGCGGGACGCGCTCGAGTTCCTCGCCGCGGGCGCGCGAGCCGTGGCGCTCGGCACGGTCCTCTTCGGAGACCCGGAAGCGCCCGGCCGTGTCCGGCGAGAGCTGGGCGATGAGCTGGCTGCGCACGGGCTCGCGGGAGTTGAGGACGCATGCGGCCTTTCGCACCAATCTGGGCCCGTGCGTGTTGCCTGATTAGAAAATACACGGATTAGCGCCCAAAACGCACCGTTTGCAAGGCCGACCAAGGCCGACTAGTATCTCGCGCCGTGGCGGCAACGAAGACTCAGGCGAAGGCGCCGGCCCGGTCGCGCGACCAGCGCATGGAGGCTCTCAAGCGCGCGAACGACATCAGGGTGAAGCGTGCGCAGCTCAAGAAGGACCTGAAAGTGGGCCGCGCGCGGATCGACAAGATCCTCATCAACCCACCCGAATACGTCGCGACCGCGAAGGTCTTCGACATGCTGATGGCCGTGCCGAAGTTCGGTCGAGTGAAGGCGGCGCGCTTCCTGAACCAAGCCCGCATCAGCCAGTCGAAGACGGTGGGAGGTCTCTCCGACCGTCAGCGGACTGAGCTCATTGGGCTCTTCAACCGGTAGCGCGACGAACCCCGTCTTTGTCGTAACCGGCACCTCCGGTGCGGGCAAGGGAACCCTGGAAAGGGCGCTGCTGAGCCAGATATCGGAGCTCGAGCTGGCCGTTTCGGCCACGACCCGGGAGCGGCGCGAAGCCGAGGAGCACGGCCGCGAGTACTGGTTCATCTCCGACGAGGAGTTCGACGAGAAGCTCGGGAACGGCGAGTTCCTCGAGCACGTCGAGTTCCCGTGGGGCCAGCGGTCGGGAACCCTTCGCTCCGAGATCGAGCGGATCCGCGAGGAGGGAAAGGTCCCGCTTCTCGACCTCGAGCCGCAGGGCGCGCTCGAGGTGAAGCAGACGGTTCAGGGCGCGGTAACGATCTTCGTCGAGGCGCCGAGCTTCGAGGAGAACGAGCGCAGGCTTCGCGCGAGAGCCACAGAGAGCGAAGGAGAGATCGAGGACCGGCTCGACCTTGCGAGAGAGCAGCTCGAGAAGGCCGGGGAGTTCGACTACCTCATCGTCAACGACGACCTGGACCGCGCTCTCAGCGAGCTGACGGAGATCGTTCGCGAGTCCTTAGGAGCGGTTTCGTGGTAGTCCGGTTTGGTTAGACCGGTCATTTCAGACGAACGCACGGGCCAAGCCCGTGCGTTCTGAGACGGCTTCGCAAGCGAAGCCTCGGGGCGCAGGTAGCATGTCGAGACCGTGATCTATCCACGCATCGACCAGCTGCTCGAAAACGTCAACGAGCGCTACGCGTTGGTGATCGTCGCCGCCAAGCGCGCGCGGCAGATCAACAACTACCACCACCAGCTCGGCGAGGGCACGTTCGACGACAACCCGCCGCCGCTCGTGGAATCGCGCTCCAAGAACTACTTGACGATGGCCCTCGAGGAAATCGCCGAGGGCAAGATTAAGTACTCGTACCGGGCCTAGCGGCCCGATACGTCGTACTTTCACGAGGGAACCCCTGGTTCCCTCGTGGGCTCCCTCCTTGCGAACCGTGGTCTTGGTGTAAGCCTGGCTTGGGCCGATGACTGGGTGCTCGATTCTTCTGGCACCCGCTTGGTTTATGGGCCTCCCGCCGGGCAGAGCCCGGCTCCGGCGACGGATCGCTTGATGTTCTCTCCCGTCGTCTCTCTAGTCGTCTCGAGCGATCCCGGCGCCGACTACGCCTCTCGCCGAATGACGCACCAGGGACAACCTAGCTCGACTCCTCGCTGTCAGACCGAGCGGATACGAATGAAGTCTCGGTGCCAAGGCGGAAGACTGGGTGCCGGTGCGCCTCTTCGGCGAACTTCTCGAGGGGCGCGTTTCTCTTCGAATCGAAGAACGGCGCGGTGACCGGCGTCGAGCGAAGATAGGCCCGCAGAACCGAAGCCGCCCGTTCCGGCCCGACCTCCTCGACGCGCACGCGTTCTGTCCTCAGCGCGCGAGTCAGCTCGACCCAGCCCGCCGCCCGGGCGTTTTTGACCCATTGCCGCTCGCCGTACGGCGCGACGAGCCAGCGCTCACCCTCGAGGAATACGAGCGAGACAGGAGTCGAGTAGCGCTTTCCGCTCCTCCGTCCGACGACCGTGAGGACGTGCGTGCGTTTACCCGCGAGGCCCAGCCGAGCAAGTGGCCGGATGAGGAGGTTGAGGAGTCGCCGGAGAGGGCGCCTGCGGTACGAGGCGGGCATGGGAGGCCAATTTTCACAAGCAGCCTTGTGGGAGTGGGCAGAATGTACGGATGGCTCGGGTCCTGCTTGGCGTTACCGGCGGCATTGCCGCCTACAAGGCTTGTGAGCTGACACGGCTGCTCGTGCAGGCGGAGCACGACGTGGTTCCGCTCGTCACTCGCGGCGCCGACCGGTTCGTGCGCCGGGAGACATTCGCTGCGCTTGCGCGGCGACCCGCGAAAGAAGATCTGTATCCGCATCTGACGCGTGCCGACCTGCTCGTGATCGCACCGCTGACGGCGAACACGATGGCCAAGCTGGCCTACGGGCTTGCCGACGACGTGCTGACCGAGGCCGCGCTCGCCCACCGGGGGCCGGTGCTCGTCGCGCCCGCGATGAACCCGCGGATGTGGGCTCACCCGGCGACCCAGGCGAACGCTGCAACCTTGAGGGAGCGCGGCGTCGAGCTGATCGGCCCGGACGAGGGCGAGACCGCCGAGGGCGAGCTCGGGGTGGGGCGGATGTCCGAGCCCGAGGAGATCTTCGAGCGCATCCAGGAGCTGCTCGGTGCCCGCAACGGGACGCTGTCGGGCAAGAGTGTGCTCGTGAGCGCCGGAGGCACCCGAGAGCCGCTCGACGCCGTCCGCTTCGTCGGCAACCGCTCGTCGGGCCGGATGGGCGTCGCCCTCGCCGACGAGGCGCGCAGGCGCGGGGCCGAGGTCACCCTGATCGCTTCGAACCTCGCGGTCGCGGCGCCGGAAGGCATCGAGGTCGTCGACGCGCCGACCGCAGCGGACGTCGAGCAGGCTGTTACGGCCAGGGCTGAGGCCGACATCGTCCTCATGGCCGCGGCCGTTTCGGACTACCGGCCGCTGAAAACCGAAGCGGCCAAGCGTCCGAAAGACGGGAACGCGTGGACGATCGAGCTCGAGCCGACTCTGGACGTGCTCCGAGAGCTCGGTGAGCAGCGCACGAACGGCCAGGTGCTCGTCGGCTTCGCGGCCGAGACCGGCGAGAATGGGCTCGAGCGCGCGCGTGAGAAGCTGAGCGGGAAGCAAGTGGACCTGATCGTCTACAACGACGTAGCTCGGGAGGACGTGGGCTTCGACGCGAGCCGACAACGAGGTCGTGCATCCTCTCGAGCCAGGGCGAGCGCCGCGTGGACAAAGCGCCGAAGGAAGAGATCGCCGCCGCCATCCTCGACGAAGTCGAGCGGCTCGTCTGATGCAGGAAGAGCGCGCAGCCCCGACCACCCAGTCGGCCGAGGTCATCCGCCGGCTCGCCGAGAACCTGGCCAAGGTCGTGCACGCGCCCGCGGAGACACTCCGCCTGGCCGTTCTCTGCCTCGATCAGCGAGGGCCACATGATCATCGAGGACTTCCCGGGAGTGGGGAAGACGATGCTCGCGAAGTCCGTCGCGCGCTCCCTCGACTGCTCCTTCTCGCGCCTCCAGTTCACGCCCGACCTCCTGCCCTCGGACGTGACCGGCGTGAACGTCTTCAACCAGCGCTCGAACGAGTTCGAGTTCCGTCCCGGCCCGATCTTCGCGAACCTTCTCCTCGTCGACGAGATCAACCGCGCTCCTCCGAAAACGCAGGCGGCGCTGCTCGAGTGCATGCAGGAGAACCAGGTCACGATCGACGGCGTCAGCTACGCGCTCGGCCGCCCGTTCATGGTCATGGCGACCCAGAACCCGATCGAGTACGAGGGCACCTATCCGTTGCCCGAGGCGCAGCTCGACCGCTTCACGATGGAGCTCGACATCGGCTATCCGACGCCGGCGGCGGAAGCGCAGATGCTTTCCGAGCAGACGAGCGATCCGCCGCTCGACGACCTCGAGCCGGTGACGAATGCGACCGGGATCGTCGAGGTGATCGACGAAGCGACCCGCGTCTTCGTCGAGGAGAGCCTGCATCGCTACGTCGTGGCCCTCGTTCGCCAGACCCGGGAAGACCCGCGGCTCTATCTCGGCGCCAGCCCCCGGGCCGGGATTGCGCTCCTGCGAGTGTCGAAGGCGCGCGCGCTCGCGGACGGGCGCGAGTACGTCCTCCCGGAAGACGTGCAGGCCGTGGCTGCGCCCGTCCTCGCGCACCGGCTCATCCTCGGGCCCGAGGCGCGGGCGAGCGGAACGCCTCCGAGGGAGCTCGTGCGCGAAGCTGTCGAGCGCACGGCAGTTCCGACCTAGTGCTGACCGATCGTGGCCGGCTCGTTCTGGCGCTGGCCGCCGGGATCTACCTCGTCGCCTGGGGTTTCGGCTCCCGCTCGCTCTACCCCGTCGCGATCGGGCTCGCCCTGGCGGCTCTGGGAGCCAAGCTCTGGGTCATGGCCTCCCGGCAGCCCGTCACGCTTCGGCGCTCGCTGGGGCGGCAGGAGCATGTGGAGGGAAACGACGTCACGGTCGGGCTCGAGGCGCAGGCCCTCCGATACCCTGGCCCGCGCTCGCTCGAGGTCGTCGAGCGTGCCGGGCGCCTCGGCGAGCGACGCGTTCGGCTGGCGCGGCACGGACGGACACTCCTCGCGCGCTACGTGCTGGCGGGCGTCCCGCGTGGCCGGTACCGCTTCGAGGCGGTCCGGGCGATCTTCGAGGACCCGTTCGGGCTCGCCAAGGCCGAGTCGCAGCTCGGAGCCGAGTCGGCGCTTCTCGTCTACCCGAGGCTCGTCGAGCTCGACCGTGTCTTCACGCAGGCCACGGGGCTGAGCCAGGCGGGCGGGAAGATGCTGCTTCGCCGCACGGCCGGGTTCGACCTGCACAGCGTGCGGGAGCATCAGCAAGGCGAGTCCCTGCACAAGGTGCACTGGCGGTCGACCGCAAAGCGCGGCATCCTCATGGTCAAGGAGCTCGAGGACACTCCCCATGACGAGGTAGCCGTCCTGTTGGACGCAGACGGGCGATCGGTCGTCGGTGACTCGTTCGACGTCCAGGTCCGCGCGGCGGGCTCGATCCTTCTCGCGCACGTGATGCGGAACCGGCGCTCGGGGCTGACCGTCACGACATCGCCGCCCGAGACGTGTCACGTGGCGTCGTTCGACGGCGATTGGCCGCTCGCGCTCGAGTTGCTTGCAGCGGCCGAGCCCAACGGCAGCGATGCCCTCACCCGCTTCCTGGGCCGAGACGGCTCTCCCGCAGTTCACGCGACGGAGCTCGTCGCTGTCACCTCGGCTCTGGACGCGACCCTGGCCGATGCGCTCCTGGAGCGCTCCCTCGCACGGAAGCCGACCGCCCTCGTCCTCGTCGAGGCCGCGAGCTTCCGGTCGGGAGGAGCACCCCCACGGAAGGATCCCGCGCTGCTCAAGCTCCAGGCGGGAGGCGTCCCCGTCGCCATCCTGCGCAGCGGAGACGATCTCGCCGCCAAGCTCAGCGGCTTCGAGGAGGTGTTTCCGGCCCATGGTTAGGACGATCTGCTTCTCGGCCGCCCTCGGAGCCCTCGTTGCCTTGAACTGGGCGCGTCTCGAGCAACCGCGCCCCAGCGTCGGCCCGCTCCTGCTCATGATCGCCCTCGCGATCGCCCCGGCTCTCCTGCCCCGGACGCGATGGCGGCTCGCGGGAGCCGCAGCCGCGCTGTTCGTTGCTGCGCCGATCGCGCTCGAAGTTTCGCGGCCGTATGCGATCGGGAAGCTCTCGAGCCGGGCGGGGCGTGGGTTCCTCGACTTCTACGACGTGCTCGTGCCCTTCGATCCCACGGCGCATCCACTCATGCACGACGTGTTGTTGCTGGCGGTCTTCGTCTTCACAGCGCTCGGCGCGCTGGCGATCGCCTCGCGTCGTCCGCTCGCAGCGAGCATCGTCCTCGTCGCAGGCGCGGGCTGGCCTGCCACGATCCTTCCCGGGAAGGACGACCTCGCCCGAGGCGCGTTGCTCCTCATCGCCGCGCTCGCCCTCGTCGCGTGGCTTCGACCCGGAGCGCGCCGTGCACCTCCGCAGATCCTCGCCGGGACAGGCCTCGTGATCGTCGCCCTGATCGCCTCCAGCTCCGGCGCGGTGGCAAAGAGCCAGTTCCTCCAGTGGCAGAACTGGGAGGTGTCGCGGAACGTCGGGGATTCCGTCAGCGTCGAGTACATCTGGCGAGCGAACTACGACGGGATCACGTGGCCGCGCAAGCGCACGAAAGTCTTCACCGTCCGCGCATCGGAGCGCTCCACCTACTGGCGCGCGACGACGCTGGATGCGTTCACCGTCGATGTTTGGGACGAGGATCTGATCCTGAATTCCTCGTCCGATTCGAACCTCGTCGACCTCTCCCAAAGCGATCCGCTCTTGCCGGAGAGCGCGCGTGACCCCAAGCTGTGGAGCCGTGCCGACGTCAAGATCGACGCCCTACGCGATTTCCGTCTCGTCGGGCCGCCTCAGCCTGTCCGGTACGAACCGCGGTCGGTCGGGGCGATCCAGTTGGCGGAGGGAGGCGTGGCGTTCGTCGCCAGCCCGCTTACCCCAGGGGACGAATACACGGTCTGGGGCCACACCCCTCAACCCAAACCCAGCCAGTTGGCTCTCTCTCCGGCGGACTATCCGGTCGAGATCGTGTTCGCGGGCGGGTATCTCGGCCGCGGCCGGGGAGGGGTGGTGCCGCCGTTCGGCACGCCTGAGCACACCAGCTGGGTCCGGGACTACTTCACGAACGATTCCCAAGGCGTCCGCTACCGACCGCTCTACGACACCGCGCAGCGGATTGCCGGGAAGGCGACGAACCCGTACGCAGCGGCGGTCGCCATCGAGGCGTGGCTCCGCTCGAGCGGTGGCTTCACGTATGACGAGCAGCCGCCTCAAACCCGAGGAGTCGCACCTCTCGTCGGCTTCGTGACGCGAACGAAAGCCGGGTACTGCCAGCACTTTGCGGGTGCCATGGCTCTCATGCTCCGCTACATGGGCATCCCCGCACGCGTCGCCGCCGGTTTCACGAGTGGCCGCTACGACAAGGAGGCCGGGACCTGGACGGTCAACGACCGGGAGGCGCACACGTGGGTCGAAGTGTGGTTCAAGGGCTACGGTTGGCTGCCGTTCGACCCGACACCGAGTCGCGGGACGCTCGGTGGGCCGTATACGAGCTCCTCGATGTCGTTCGACGCGACCGGGGCGGTGAAGGTGCTGGCGGACAGCGCCCTTGCCGGCCGGAGCCTCCTTCGCTTCTCGCTGGGCAGTCTCGGCAGGGAGGCGCTGGCCGACCCCGGAAACTCCGGCGGAGCCGCGGCCGGACCGGGGAGGAGCAGGGGCGTCCGGCAGCGAGGGGAGAGTCGGGATCGTCCCGATCCTTCTCGTCGTCGGGCTTGCCGCGATCCTTCTCTTCGTCGTCGCAAAAGTGGTGTTTCGACGAGTCCGGCTCCTGGCCACAGACCCCCGCCAGATCGCAGCGGCCTGTCGCCGGGAGGTCGTGGACTTCCTGGAGGACCAGCGGATCGACGTTCCGCGCAGCATTGGCCCGCGTGAGCTCGGCGGGCTCCTCTCGAAGAGGGTGGGCGTCGAGGCGAGCGGCTTCGCAACGGCGGTCGGCCTGGCGCGCTTCGGACCGGCTTCTTCCGCGCCGAGGGCTGCCCAGGAGGCGCGGAGCGAGCTGCGAACCGTGCGCCGGCGCCTGCGTACAGGCGCTTCCGCTCGGCCGCCGGGTGCGCGGGGCGCTCTCCGTCCGCTCGCTCCTGTCGTGACGTGAACGCGATCGTGATGGCGGCGGGCGACGGCACGCGGCTGCGGCCGATCACCGAGCTCTGGCCGAAGCCGATCCTGCCGATCGACGGGAGAGCCGGTAATCGCGACCTTGCTCGGACAGCTCGCCGAGGGAGGGCCTCGGGCCGGTGACCGTCGTCACGGGATACCTCGCTGAGCAGGTCGAGGAGCTCCTCGACGGGTTCGAGGTCCGCTTCGCGCGTCAGCCCGAGCCGAACGGCTCGGCGGATGCGGTCGCGCGGGCGCTCGCCGGCGGTGCAACGCTGCCGGCCGTCATCAGCGCAGCGGACTCCGTCTTTCGCGCCGGAGACCTGGCCAGGTTCGCGGAGGGCTTTGCCGCTTCGGGCGCCGCGGGCGCGATTGCGTACTCCCGCGCGAGCGGCCCCGTCTCGATCCGTGTCGAGAATGGCCACGTGCGTCGCGTGGTCGACCCGGAGCCGGGAGAGCTGTCGCCGGCTCCACTCTGGGGGCTCGACCGAGCGAGATCGGGCTCGACGGCCTGCCAGGCCCTCCGTTCGAGCTCGCCGTTGCGTTTCAGCGCGCGATCGACGCGGGAAAAACGATCTCGGCAGTCGAAATCGGACGGACGCGACATCTCACCACGCCCGTCGATCTCGTTCGCGAGAACTTCCCGTATCTTGGAGGGCCATGAGCGTCGAGGGTGAGAGCGAGACCTACGACCTCTTTCAGCAGGGCCGGGCGCACCTGAAGAAAGGCATGGCCGCGCAGGCCAGCGTCTCGCTGGAAAAGGCGAAGAAGCGGGAGCCGGACAAGGCATCCATTCGCGAGGCGCTCGGCATCGCGTACTTCCGCATGCAGCGCTACAAGGAGGCCGAGTCGGAGTTCCGGGCGATGCTGGACCTCTCGCCGGTCGATGACTACGCCCACTACGGGCTGGCGCGGGCCCTGGAGAAGCTTGGCCGCAAGGACGAGGCCCGTGGTCACCTGAAGCTCGCGAAGTCCCTTCGCCCGGGCAGCGAGCATTACGCCGAGCGGCTGCGCGCTCTCGAGTGAAAGCGGTCGTCCAGCGCGTGACCCAGGCGCGGGTCGTCGTCGCCCACGAGGTCGTGGGGGAGATCGGGCCGGGCCTCTGCGTCTTGCTCGGGATCGCGCGCGGAGACGACGCTCCGGACGCCGAACGGCTGGCCGCCCGCGTTGCGCAGCTCCGCATCTTCGAGAACGCGGAGGGGCGATTCGACGCGAGCCTCCTCGACATCGGCGGCGCAGCGCTCGTCGTCAGCCAGTTCACGCTGATCGCGGACACGTCGCAAGGCAACCGCCCGAGCTTCAGCGACGCAGCCGAGCCTGAGGTCGCCGAACGGCTCTACCAGGACTTCTGCGCCGCGCTCGCGGGCCTCGGCGTCCCGGTCGAGACAGGTGTTTTCGGAGCCCGGATGCGGGTCGAGCTTGCCAACGACGGCCCGGTCACGATCGTTCTCGACTGAGCTCCTGCCTTGCTATTCTTGGTACCACCACATTTCGAGCAGTTTGAAATGGGCGCGCCGCGCCCGTTTTTTTTGAGGGGAGTCAGATGCCGGATCTCTACGACAAGGAGCGGATGCTGTACCGCGAGGTTTCCTCGCGCGTCGAGCGCAGCCTGCCCGGCGTCGAGGTCCTGGCGGTCGAGCTCTCGGGCCCCGAGCGCTTCACCGTCTTCGTCGATCACCCGGACGGCGTCGACCACGCTCTCTGTGGGCGCGTGACTGAGGTCTTGCGGGGCTATCTGGACGAGTATTCGATCGACGTCTCATCGCCCGGCACCGAGCCGCCGCTGCGTCGGCGTCCGCACTTCGAGCGCGCCGTGGGTCAGACGGTTTCTCTCCGCACCGCTGATGCGATCGCGGGGCGCAAGAAGTTTCGCGGCGAGCTCGTCGACGTAGGGGAGCGCTCACTGCGACTGGTTCCTGCGGACAAGGACGAGCCGGTCGAGATTCCCTACGAGGCGATCGTGCGCGGAAACGTGCTGGAGGAAGGAACCGGATGACCAGAGAGATCATCGAAGCGGTCCACGTGATCGAGAAGGAGAAGGGCATCGACGGCGCCACGCTCATCTCCGCGCTCGAGGACGCTCTGCTCGCCGCCTACAAGAAGACACCCGGCGCGACCCGCCACGCGACTGTGGAGCTCGACGACGAGGGCGATTTCCGCGTCTACTCGATCGAGCTGCCGCCCGACATCGAGGAGCGGCTGATCGAGGAGGCGCGCGAGCGCGCGATCACCGAGCTCGAGGCGCTCGAGGCAGAGAACGGCGAGCGCTCGCACACGCTCGTCAACGACGAGGACCTCGACGTCGACTGGTCGGAGCTGCCTGACGATCAGGTCAAGCGCGCCGACGTCACTCCACACGACTTCGGACGTATCGCCGCGCAGACGGCAAAGCAAGTGATCTTGCAGCGGATCCGCGAGGCCGAGCGCGAGATGATGTACGAGGAATACGTCGATCGCGTGACCGAGGTCGTCACGGGCATCGTCCAGCAGGCCGGCGACCGCAACAACGTCCTCGTCGATCTGGGGAAGGTCGAGGCCCTGCTGCCTCGCTCCGAGCAGGTGGACGGCGAGCGCTACGAGCAGGGGAGCCGCATCAAGGCGGTCATCACCGAGGTCCGGTCTGGCACGAAGGGCCCTCAGGTGATCCTCTCGCGCCGCGATCCCGAGCTGATCCGGACGCTGTTCGAGCTCGAGGTGCCCGAGATCGCCGACGGCCTGGTCGAGATCCGCGGGGTCGCCCGCGAGCCTGGCTATCGCTCGAAGATCGCCGTCGAGTCGCATGCCCAGGGCGTCGACCCGGTTGGCGCCTGCGTCGGTCCTCGTGGCTCGCGCGTCCGCATGGTCGTCTCCGAGCTCCGCGGCGAGAAGATCGACATCATTCCGTGGAACACCGAGCCCGCCCGTTTCATCGCGAAGGCTCTCTCGCCCGCGCGCGTTCGCGAGGTCCTGGTCGACGACGAGACCAAGGAAGCGACGGTCATCGTTCCCGAGGATCAGCTCGCCCTGGCGATCGGCAAGGAAGGGCTGAACGCCCGCCTGGCCGCCCGCCTCACCGGGTGGAAGGTGGACATCCAGTCCGACGCCGAGTTCGCCCAGGCCGAGGCCGAGGCGGCTTTCGCCGGAGGCGCGGAAGGAGAGGAGTTCTCGGGCCGGTGCTCCGCAATCCTCGCCAACGGGAAGCGCTGCCCGAATGCCGCCGTCCCCAGCTCCCGTTTCTGCGGCATTCCTGCCCACCGCGAGCTCGCCGAGCGCGAGGCGCGGGGCGAGGAGCTGGAAGCCTCGCAAGTCGTCGGCGGCGTCAGCGACGAAGAGCCTGAGGAGGAAGCCCTCGCCGAGGAGCTGGAAGGCTCTGAACCGCCCGTCGCAGAGGAGCCACCCGTCGAAGAGGCAACCGAAGAGGCCCCACCACCCTCCGAAGAACCCGCCGACGCCGAGCCCGAAGAGTCCTTGCAACAGTCTGTTGCAGAGCCAGATGAGGGGCTCGACGAAGAGGTTGCTCCGGAAGAGGAGCCTGGAGAGGTCGAAGAGGCTGCTGCCGAAGCCGAGGAGCCCGTCGAGCCTCAGGAGGCACCGGTGGAGCCCGAGGTGCCCATCGCCGTCGAGAGCGCGCCTTCCGAGGAGGAAGACGAGCCAAGCGCGGCGTGAGCTCGAACCCCGAGAGGACGTGTGCCGGCTGTGGCCGGAAGGCGCCAAAAGGCGAGCTCATCCGATTCGTAGGGCAGGAGGGAACGCTCACGCCCGGCGCACATGCGCCTGGCCGAGGCGTCTACACCTGCAAGCGTCTCCAGTGCTTCGAGCGCGCCGCCGCAAACCGCGGGTTTGCTCGGGTGCTGCGAACGCCCGTCCGAGTCGATCAGGAGCTCGCTCGTCTCTACACTAGTACGGAGAGAAATGGCTGATTCCAAGGGAAATAACCGTCCGAAGCGCCCGGTGCGGCCGCGACAGGCCCCGGGGGGCCGCAAGCGGCGCGTCGTCATCGATTCCGGCTCACAACGCGGCCGGCAGGACTCGCGACAGACTCGCGGTCGCGAGGAGGCCCGGCCGAAGGCGCCGCCCGGCCCGCAGCCGACCGGCCCGGTGACCGTCAACTCCGGGGTGACGGTGAAGGACCTCTCGCAGGCACTCGGCATTCCGGCAGCCCAGATCATCAAGGTCCTGATGGGTCTGGGCACGATGGTGACGATCACGCAGACCCTCTCAGACGAGGCGGTGGAGCTCATCGCCGTCGAGGTCAAGCGCGAGGTGACGATCAAGCACGTCGCCGACGAAGACGACGTCTCGGAGATCTACGAGGACGCCGAGGAAGACCTCGTCGCGCGGCCGCCCGTGGTCACGATCATGGGCCACGTCGACCATGGCAAGACGACGCTCCTCGACGCGATTCGCGAGGCTTCGGTCGTCGAGACCGAGGCGGGCGGGATCACCCAGCACATCGGCGCCTACCAGGCCCAGCACGACGGCCGCAAGATCACGTTCCTCGACACGCCCGGCCACGAGGCGTTCACGGCGATGCGCGCGCGCGGCGCCGAGGTGACGGACATCGCCGTCTTGGTCGTCGCAGCGGACGACGGCGTCAAGCCGCAGACCCAGGAGTCGATCGCACACGCGCGCGCGGCCAAGGTGCCGATCGTCGTCGCGGTGAACAAGGTCGACAAGGAGGGCGCGGATCCGACGCGGGTTCGCCAGGAGCTCGTCAACGAGGATCTCCAGCCCGAGGAGTGGGGCGGCACGATCCAGTACTCGGACGTTTCCGCCAAGGAGAAGCAGAACCTCGACGACCTGCTCGAGAAAGTCCTGCTCGTGGCGGACGCCGAGCTCGTGCTGACGGCCAACCCGAAGGCCGAGGCCTCCGGGCCGATCATCGAGTCGCGCCTCGACGTCGGCCGCGGCCCGGTCGCGACGATGCTCGTCCAGCGCGGCACGCTTCGAGTCGGGGACGCAATCGTCGCCGGTGACGCGTGGGGGAAGGTGCGGGCGCTGCACACGTATCGCGGGGAGAAGGTGAAGGAGGCTCTCCCGGGCGACCCCGTGGAGATCATCGGCTTCGACAAGCCACCGGCAGCGGGCGAGCACGGCCACGTCGTCGAGAACGACAGAAAGGCTCGCGACCTCGCCCAGCTTCGGGGAGAGCGGTTCCGGCGAGAGCAGCTCGCGCAGCGCCGAACTTCCGGGGCTTCGCTCGAGAATCTCTTCGACCAGATGCAGGAGGGCGCGGTTCAGGATCTCAACCTCGTGATCAAGGCCGACGTCGACGGATCGGTCGAGGCAGCCGTCTCGGAGCTCCAGAAGATCCAGCATCCGGAGGTGCGCGTGAACGTCATCCACACCGGCGTCGGCGGCATCACGGAGAACGACGTGATGCTGGCCACCGCGTCGACCGCGATGATCGTCGGCTTCAACGTTCGGCCGAACGCCGAGGCGCGTGCCTCGGCCGAGCGCGAAGGCGTGGAGATCCGCACCTACGACGTCATCTACCGGCTCACCGAGGAGATCGAGCAGGCCCTCGTGGGGATGCTGAAGCCCGTCTCGACCGAGGAGACCCTCGGCGAAGCGGAGGTCCGCGCGCTGTTCAAGGTCTCGCGCCTGGGGACGATCGCCGGGACCATGGTCACGACCGGCGTCGTCCGCCGAGGCGCCAAGGTACGGGTGGTCCGCGACGGCGCGGTCGTCCAGGACAGCACGATCTCCCAGCTCAAGCGCTTCAAGGACGACGTCCGCGAGGTCGAGGAGGGGTTCGAGTGCGGCATCTTGCTCGACGGCTTCAACGACGTGAAGGAAGGCGACATCATCGAGGTCTACGAGGTGCGCCAGATCGAGCGCACCGACCTCTCAGCGCCTCCCGCGGCGACTCCGGCGACACCGGCCGCCACCTAACCCGGGCTTCGAGCCATGGGCGCCGGCTATGTGGGCATCCTCTCGGTGGAGCTTCACTTCCCCGAGGCCGGGTCTCTGAAGGGCAAGCGTAAGCACGTCAAGTCTGCGAAGGCGCAGTTGCAGAACCGTTTCGGAGCCGCAGTCGCCGAGGTCGACCACCACGATCTCTGGCAGCGCGCCGGGCTGACGGTCGCCTGCGTCGCGCGAGAGCACAACGAGGTCGAGCAGCTCCTCGAGCAGGCTGTCCGCTACCTGAACGGGCAGGAGTACGAGCTCATGCGAGCCGACAAGGAAATAGTGAGCCCGGATGACTGAGCGAATGCGACGTGTGAACGAAGCGATCAGGGAGGCGCTGGCGCACGCCGTCGGTGAGCTGAAGGACCCTCGGATCGGCTTCGTGACGGTCACAGGAGTCGACACGACGCCGGACCTGCGCGAGGCCCGGGTGTACGTGAGCGTGCTCGGGTCGGAGCGCAAGCGGGAGAAGACGCTCGAAGGCCTCGCCTCGGCTCACGGCGTCCTGCAGGCACGCATCGCCGATGAGTTCAGAATGAAGCGGACTCCCAAGCTCACGTTCGAATACGATCGTTCCGTCGACTACGGCGTCAGGATCTCCGAACTCCTCGATGAGCACGCCCCAGACGACCCCAGCTGAGCTCGCCGCCGTCGCGGAGGCGATTCGCTCCCACGATCGCTTCCTCGTCACGACGCACGAGAACCCGGACGGTGACGCTCTCGGCTCGCTCCTGGCCACAAAGCTGGGCCTGGAGGCGCTCGGAAAAGACGTCGTCATGTACCTCTCCGGCGAGACGCCGCTCCCGCGGGAGTACGCATGGATGCCGCTCGACAACCTGCGGCGATCCCTGCCGGACGATGCGGCCGACCGCGTGCTCCTCGCGCTCGACTGCGCGAGCGAGAGCAGGCTCGGCCCGGATCCCGAGGTCCTCGCGAGCTCCCCGCTCGTCGTCAACGTCGACCACCACCACGACAACTCGCGCTTCGGAGGGGTCAACCTCGTCGTCGCCGACGCGTCCTCGACCGGCGAGATCGTGCGCGACCTCCTGCGCGAGCTCGACGTCGAGCTGACGCCGGACATGGCCGAGGCGATCTACATCGCCCTCGTCACCGACACGGGCCGGTTCCAGTACACGAACACGACGCCGAAGGCCCTTCGGCTCGCCGCCGAGCTCGTCGAGGCGGGTGCCGACGTGCACAAGGTCTTCCAGGGCGTCTACGAGAGCGTGCAGTTCGCAAAGCTGAAGCTCCTGGCCCGCGCCCTCGAGCGGGCGCAGATCTACGAGGGCGGCCGGCTCGTGATCTCCTACCTGCTACGCGGGGACTTCGCCGAGGTGGGGGCGGCCGAGCCCTACTCCGAAGGGATCATCGACTACCTGCGCGCGCTCGAGGGTGCAGACATGGCCGCACTCATCCGCGAGCCTCCACGGGGAGATGCCCCTGCGCGCCGGGTCAGCCTGCGAGCTTCCGCGGACGAGCTGGACGTGTCCGAGATCGCCAGGGCTTCCGGCGACGGAGGCGGTCACAGGCAGGCGGCCGGCTTCTCCAGCAGCGACTCGATCGAGGAGATCACGGAGTTCATCCGCCGCGAGTTCGTCGCCGCACGTGCCTCCTAGAGCGCTCACACCAAGCGGGCTCGTCCTCTTCGACAAGCCGGCAGGCCCGTCGTCGTTCGCAATCGTCCGCGAGGTCCGGGACCGGACCGGAGCCCGGGCGGGGCACGCGGGGACGCTCGACCCGTTTGCGACCGGGCTGCTCCTCATCGTGCTCGGCGCGTTTACGAAGGAGGCCCAGCGATTCGTCGGGGTCACGAAGCGCTACGAGACCACGGTCGACCTCTCCGCCCTCACCTCGACCGGCGATCCCGAGGGCGAGGTGGTCGAGGAGCACGACCCTCTGTCGGAGGCCGAGCTCGAGGCACGCATCGACGAGCTGCGAGGAGAGGTCGACCTGCGCATTCCGACCGCGTCGGCGGTCAAGATCGGCGGCGAGCGCGCGTACCGCCTGCATCGGCGCGGGGTGGCGGTGGAGATGCCGATGCGGCGCACGACGGTTCACGCGCTCGACCTGCTCGGCTACGACGACGGTGTCGCCCGCCTCGCCGTCCACATCAGCTCCGGGGGCTACGTGCGGGCGCTCGCGGAGGCGCTGGGAGGCCACTGCGTGAGGCTGCGCCGGACGCACGTAGGCCCATTCGACGTAGAGGACGCCGACCCGGAGCGCATCGTCCCGCCCGACGAGGCTCTCGCGACACTGGAGCAATGAAGATCGCCCGCTCGCCGCAGGAGCTCGGCGCCGGCCCGCGGGCTGTTGCGCTCGGCACCTTCGACGGAGTGCATCTGGGCCACCGGCGCGTGATCGAGACTGCGCTCGAAGCTGGGCCCGAGCCGACGGTCGTCACCTTCGACCCTCACCCCAGGACCGCCTTCGGAAACCGCGTCGAGCTGCTGACGACGCTGGAACGGCGACTGGAGCTCCTCTCCGAGGCCGGCGCCGAGGCAGCGCTCGTGGTCGAGTTCACGCTGGAGCTCGCGCGGCTGGAGCCGGAGGACTTCGCCGAGAGTGTCCTTCGTCCCATCGGGGCCGAGGTCGTCGTCGCGGGTGCGGATTTTCGGTTCGGCCACGGCCGCAAAGGTGACCTGGAGCTCCTACGCAGCCTCGGATTCGAAGTGCGCGGAGTGCCGCTGGTCGAGGACGTCTCGTCGAGCCGGATCCGCGAGCTCGTCCACGCAGGGGACGTCGTGGGCGCGGCGGAGCGCCTCGGTCGGCCTGTCGAAGTCGAGGGGACCGTCGTCGCAGGCGAGGCGCGAGGCGGGACGCTGGGTTTTCCGACCGCGAATCTCGACGTGCGCCCGGAGCTGCTCGTCCCGGGCAACGGGATCTATGCAGGAGCTGCCGCAGGACACCGCGCGGCAGTCTCGATCGGCACGAATCCGCACTACGGGGGTACACGAGCGCCGCGTCGAGGCCTACCTCCTCGACTTCTCGGGCGACCTCTACGGGCAGCGCCTGGTCGTCGAGCTCTGGCAGCGGCTGCGGGACGAGCAGGCGTTCGACACCGAAAACGACCTGATCCGACAGATCGAGGCCGACGTAGAACTGGCTAGACAAGCCGAACAGCCTGCATAACCGCAAGTTCCGCCTGGTTGCGGAATCTATTTCATCGTGAAGGAGAGCGAGAAGCCGCGTCTGGGCTCGACCGAGACGGTTCGCTGCCTGTCTTGCGCTGCGCCGTACGCCAAGCCCTCGACCGGCGGGACCGTGCGCGCCAATCCCGGGTGTCCGGAGTGCGGATATGTCGGGTGGGTACTGGCTTCGAGCCTTACGAAGCTCGAGCCGCGCCACTTCGACGCGGATCACCAGCGGAGCCGTTCCGCGTGACGCCGCTGACCCCGCCGAAGTAGTGGTGGCGGTCCGGCCACTCGCGCACCTCGAAGCCGGCTGACTCGACTGCGCCGATTGTCTCCGGGCCGAAGCCGGCCTCGACGTGGACGAGCGATCCAGCCGGATGGAGGCGTGGGCGATCCACCGCGCCCTGAAGGTCGAGGCCCTCGTCGAGGACGCCGGCAACGACCTGGAGCAGTGCGCTGCGCAAACGAGTGCCGCCCGCCGCTCCGGCTGCGAGTACGACCCCGCTCTCGTCCAGGGCCAGCGACGGCGCCATCATGCTCGCCATCCGCTCGCCGGGCTCCGGCGTTCCGATCAGCAAATCGGCCTCGCCGAGCATGCTGTTCAGGTGCAGGTCGAGGCCGGCGACGAAGTCTCCCGAGCCGAGGCCGAGGCTCGTCGTGACCACGCAGGCGTTGCCGTCGTCGTCCAGGACCGCGAGGTTCGTCGTGCCGTTCTGCGGAGGGATGTCTCCCGCGAGCGCACCGACGAGCGCCAATGCCCGCTCCGGCTCGCCGAGCCCCCGCAGCTCGGGCAGCGCTGCGAGCGCGGAGGGAAGGTCGGAGAGCCCCGCCCGGGTGCGGAACGTGACGCCGCGAAACTCGAGAGCAACCGGTTCGCTCCAGGTTGCCCGATAGCCGCAAAGGTCCTCGTCGGTGACGAGGCCGCCGCGCTCCTCCATCAGCTGGAGAAGCGCTCGCCCGATCGTGCCCTCGTACGGGCTCCGCGGGCCCTCGGCAGCGAGCGCCTCGAGGACAGGGACGAGCCCGGGCTGACGGAGGAGGTCGCCCTCCTCCAGAAGCGATCCTTCCGGCGCGTAGATCCGCGCGCCCTCGTTCATCGTCATCACCACCTCGAGCATGCGGAGGCAGGACGCATGCGCTGCGGGCATCGGCACCGCCCCCCGAGCGAGCCTCAAGGCCGGCTCGACGACTCGTGACCACGGAAGTCGTCCATGCGCGCTCCAGAGGGCGTCGAGACCGGCCGCGACCCCCGGAACCCCGCACGAGCCGATCCCGACGGCGTAGTGAACGAGCTCGGAGCCGAACGGCACGGCGAGCTCGAGCAGGGTCACGTCGCGCCGCTCGCGCCCCAATCCCGGTATTGCGATGAAGAAGTCGAGGTTCGTCGCCCGGCCGCTCGCCGCGTCGAAGTGGATCGCGTGCCCGCCGCCGAGGAGCCCTGTCATCACCGTCTCGGCGACACACGAGGCGAGGCACGCGGCGGCGGCGGCGTCGGCGGCGCTGCCACCTTCGTCCAGGATCTCCATGCCCGCGTCCGCGGTTGCGGGGTGTCCGGCTGCGATGGCTCTCATGCTCTGAGCGTAAACCCGGTCCCTATCCTTGGGTGAATGCGCAGAATCTGGTGGTTCGCGATCGGGGGCGTCGTCGTTCTCGTGGCTCTCGTCGCGGCGCTTGGCTTTGTCTTCTTCACAAGCGAGGAAAGCGGGGCTACCGGCAACGACGGCGGCTGCCCGCCGGCTGCCTCCACGAAGTCGGCCGGCAACGCTCAGATCTCCGCTCGTGCGCTCGGCAAGGGCTTCAACCGCGTGATCGTCGTCCAGGTCAAGGACAAACGCAGCGGCGTGCCTCTCCGCGGCGCGACAGTGAAAGTCCAGGGCTCGATGACCTGCCCTCATTTCATGCCGCTCCTCGACAGACCGCTCCGCGAAGCGTCGAACGGCACCTACCGGGGCGAATACAGCCTGATCATGCCGGGCCAGTGGGCGATCAGCATCGTCGTTCGGAGCAAAGAAGGCGAGGCGACGACTTCCGGCCTGCCCCTGACCGTGAAGGCCGCGCGGTAGTTGCTACCCTAGGGCGCGACCGCAGTCTCGGCCGTGCGCGGTGCTTCCCGCGGCGGGCTTGGAGTGCGGAGGATTCTCTGACAGAAAGAGGTTGAGTGACCCTTACCAAGGAAGCAAAGCTGGAGATCATCGGACGCCATGGGCGGACGAAGGAAGACACGGGCTCGCCGGAGGTGCAGATCGCGCTCCTGACCACACGGATCAACGAGCTGACGGAGCACCTGCGGGCCCATCCCAAGGACCACTACTCTCGCCGCGGCCTACTCAAGTTGGTCGGCCGGCGCAGGCGGTTCTTGAACTATCTCCAGAAAAAGAACGTCGAGGGTTACCGAGAATTGATCAAGGAGCTGGGCCTAAGGCGCTAGCTCAGTCCAGCAATCCCCCGTGCCAGGTTTTAACCTGGCTCGGGAACCAAGCTCGGAGGGTGGGAGTTTGAGAGAGCTCCGGCAACGACGGAGCTGCCCCAAACCTCCACTCTCCACGAAGAAGTGGAGGTAGAGATGAGCACCATGACTGACAACCTGACCACGGTCTCCGTGACCGTGGGCGATCAGGAACTGACTTTCGAGACGGGGAAGCTGGCCAAGCAGGCCGACGGCTCCGTCATCGTCCGCTCGGGCGACACGATGGTCCTGGCGACGGCACAGGGGAAGATGGAAGCCCGCGAAGGCGCCGACTTCTTCCCGCTGACGGTCGACGTCGAAGAGCGGATGTACGCCGCCGGGAAGATCCCGGGCGGCTTCTTCAAGCGCGAGGGCCGTCCGACGGAGCGCGCGATCCTGACGGCGCGCATGATCGACCGCCCGATCCGGCCGCTCTGGCCGAAGGGCTACAAGAACGAGGTGCACGTGGTCTGCACGACTCTGTCGGCCGACCTCGTCACCCCGCACGACATCCTTTGCATCAACGGGGCATCCGCCGCGCTGATGGTCTCTCCGCTGCCCTTCCTGGGCCCGGTGGGCGCCGTTCGCATCGGTCGCATCGACGGGCAGCTCGTCGTCAATCCGACGCTGCTCGTGATCGAGGAGGACAGCTCTCTCGACCTGATCGTCGTCGGCACGAAGGACGCGCTGACCATGATCGAGGCAGGCGCCGACGAGATTCCGGAAGACGAGATCCTCGAGGCGTTCGAGCTCGCTCACGCCGAGATCGCGAAGATCTGCGATGCGCAGGAAGACCTTCGCCGGCAGGCAGGCAAGCCGAAGTACCTCGATCCGGAGCTGACCGCGGAGCTCGAGTCGCAGCATGCCGACCGGGTCCGCGAGCGCATCCAGGCCGACGGCCTGCGCGAGGGAGGCGCCGTCATCGAGGAGCTGATGAGCGAGCTCGCACCCGAGCTCAACATGGAGTCCGGGGAGGAGGACATCCTTCGCCAGATCCAGGTCCGAGCCTCACTCGACACGATTCTCGAGTCGGTTCGCCTCCAGGTCGTCGAGCAGGTCGTCCGCGAGCAGTTCGAGGACGATCTCCGGGCGCTGACCGAAGCCGAGCAGGACTCGAAGGAGCTCAAGTCGGCGAAGCGAGGACTGCTCTTCGACCGGATCATCGAGTCGGTCGACCTCCCGTTCCCGGTCGGCCCCGCCACGGTCGACGGGGAGGGCCCGGTCGTGAAGGACTCACTCACGAAGCAGTTCGTGAAGAAGGCGGCGGAGGCGATCTACAAGCACCTCGTCCGCCAGAAGATCGCGATCGACAAGCGGCGCCCCGACGGTCGCGGCGCCGAGGACGTCCGCGAGGTCAACTGTGAGGTCCGAGTCGCCCCACGCGCACACGGGTCGGCCCTGTTCACACGCGGCCAGACGCAGATCATGTCGCTGCTGACGCTCGGCACGGCGAAAGAGGGCCAGCGGATCGACGACCTCTCGCTGGAGACCGACCGCCGTTTCATGCACCACTACAACTTCCCGCCGTTCTCGGTGGGAGAGACCGGCTTCATGCGCGGCCCGAAGCGCCGTGACATCGGCCACGGGGCACTCGCTCAGCGGGCGCTCGAGCCGATGATTCCGCCGGCCGAGGACTTCCCGTACACGATCCGCATCGTCTCGGAGACGCTCGAGTCGAACGGCTCGTCGTCGATGGGCTCGGTCTGCGGCTCGACGCTCGCGCTCATGGACGCGGGCGTGCCGATCAAGGCGCCCGTCAGCGGGATCGCCATGGGTCTCGTCAAGGAAGGCGACGAGCACGTGATCCTCACCGACATCCAGGGCGCCGAGGATCACCTCGGTGACATGGACTTCAAGGTTGCCGGCTCGCGTGACGGGATCACAGCGCTCCAGATGGACATCAAGATCACCGGCGTCACGCAGGAGATCATGCGAAACGCGCTCGAGCAGGCGAAGCGGGCACGCGAGTTCATCCTCGACAAGATGGCCGAGGCGCTGCCGGAGACCCGCACGGAGCTCGCAGACCACGCTCCGCGCATCTCGTCGGTCAAGATCGACCCCGAGCAGATCGGCATGATCATCGGCAAGGGCGGCGAGACGATCCGCGGCCTCGAGGCCGACTACGACGTGCAGATCGACATCGAGGAGGACGGGACGATCTTGATCTACGCGACCGAGGGCACGAAGGCCCAGGCCGCGATCGAGGCAGTCGAGTCGATCACGAAGACGCCCGAGGTGGGGGACACCTACACGGGCAAGGTCGTGAAGACGACCGACTTCGGCGCGTTCGTCGAGCTCAAGAAGGGCACCGACGGCCTGCTCCACGTCTCGAACGTGGGCCCGGGCCGCGTCGGTCACATCGAGGACGTGATCGCGAGGGGCGACGTGCTCGACGTCGTCGTCCAGGAGGTCGACAAGGATCGCGGCCGGATCGGGCTGAAGCTCGTTGCGAAGCACGAGAACGGGACGCTCGTCCAGCCCGACGAGCTGATCGAGCGAGCGAAGGACGCCCCGCCCCGCGAGCGGTCGGAGCGCCCACCGAGGCGTGACGGCGGCGGCGGACGCGGAGGCGACCGAGGCCGAGGCGGCGGCGGAAGAGACCGCGGCCCGCGCCGCGAGGACTGACCAATAACGGGGGAACCCAGGGTTCCCCCGTTAGCCCCCTCCTTCCTTGGGGAAACCTCCGGTTTCCCCTTGCCCCCTTCCGGGCACCTAGATCGGCTCCCGCCGGGCAAAGCCCGGCTCCGCCGGCCTAGCTGAGTTCCGGGCCTCATCGCTGAGAGCGAGGCTTGGGCCCCGAATTGAATGTATGCAGGCTTCCCCTGGCCGCATCGGACAAAACGGACAGGGGGGAGCGCATGGTTCTGACACGGCTAGACAACGCCACTACCATCAAGCCGTGCAGAAGTACGTTCTGAGCGAGCTCGACTCTGGCCAGCGGGTGATCACCGAGCGGATCCCCAGCGTCCGGTCGGTTTCACTCGGGTTCTGGATCGGGGCCGGCTCGCGTGACGAGACGCCCTCGAAGGCCGGGGTCACGCACTTCATCGAGCACCTCCTCTTCAAGGGCACCCGCTCCTACACGGCCCAGGACATCGCCGAGATCTTCGACGGCCTCGGCGGCGAGCTGAACGCGGCGACCTCGCGGGAGCACACCGTGGTCTACGTGCGGGTGGCGGACCATCACCTCGAGCAGGCGCTGGACGTGATGAGCGACATGGTCTACGCGCCGCTCTTCGCCGAGCTCGACTCCGAGCGCGACGTCGTGCTCGAGGAGATAGCGATGTACGAGGACGCGCCGCACGAGCTCGTGCACGACCTGATGAGCGAGGCCGTTTTCGGCGACCATCCGCTCGGGCGTCCGGTGATCGGCACGGCGGAAGTCATCTCGTCTGTCGGGCGGCGCGCACTGACGAGCTATCACCAAACGATGTACCGGGCGGGGAACGTCGTCGTCGCAGCCGCGGGAAACCTGAAGCACGACGACCTCGTCTCCCGGCTCGAGAAAGCGCAGCGCAAACAGGCGAAGACGCCGGCGCGGGGGGCACGTCTGCGCTCGCCGCTCGTCCGGCCGCCGCGACCGAGCGTCCGCTTCCAGCGTAAGAAGACCGAGCAGTACCACGTCTGCATCGGCGCCCCCGGCATCGGGCGCGCGGATCGCCGGCGCTTCGCAGCCTCGGTTCTCGACGCCCTCCTCGGCGGCTCAGCCTCGTCTCGGCTCTTCCAGGAGATCCGCGAGAAGCGCGGGATGGCCTACGCCGTCTACACATTCGCCTCCCAGTACACCGACACCGGGCTCATCGGCTTCTACGTCGGCACGCGCGCCGAGAATCTCGCGGACTGCCTCGAGATCGCGAACGAGCAGGTCAGCGAGGTGGCCGAGGGCAAGTTCCGAAAAGGGGAGCTCGAGCGCGCGAAGGAGAACCTCAAGGGCCGGATCCTGCTCTCGATGGAGTCCACGTCGAATCGGATGAGCAGGCTCGGGAAGTCCCTCATCGGCGACACGGAGCTGCTCTCGATCGACCGGCTTGCAGCCGAGGTCGACGCGGTCACCCCCGATGCCGTCTCCGAGCTTGCAGGCGTCCTGCTCGCACCGGAAAAGCTCTCGGCTGCAGGTATCGGCCCGAGCGGGGAGCGGTTCCGGGACGCCGTGCGGCGAATCACGCCGGAGCTCCCGGCGCGGGCCGCGGCGTGAAGCTCGCCCTCCTCGGGCACGAGGGGAAAGTCGGGCGCGTTCTCAAGCCCGCGCTGGAGAAGGCAGGGCACTCGGTCAAAGGAATCGGTCGCGACGATCCGGTCGAAGTCGAAGGGCTCGATGCGGCGATCAACTTCACGCAGCCGGACGTCGTCCATGCAACCGTCCGCTCGGCGCTCGAGCAGGGCGTGCCGAACATCGTGGGGACGACCGGGCTCGGTCAGGAGGAGCTGGACGATCTCGAAGCGCTGGCACGCGAGAAAGGCGTGGCGCTCTTCGTTGCGCCGAACTTCGCGATCGGCGCTGTTCTGATGATCCGTCTCGCAGCCGAGGCGGCAAAGCACCTGCCCCGCGCCGAGATCGTCGAGCTCCACCACGAGACGAAGCTGGACGCGCCGTCCGGAACGGCGAAGGCGACCGCCGAGGCCATGGGCGGCGAAGTCCCGATCCATTCCGTCCGCCTCCCGGGGATCGTCGCCCACCAGGAAGTGCTTCTCTCGGAGCCGGGGGAGCTCCTCACGATCCGCCACGACGCGTTCTCGCGAGAGGCCTACATTCCGGGCGTCCTCCTGGCGCTCAAGGAGCTCTCGAACCTCCCGCCAGGCCTGACACTCGGCCTCGAGAGCCTGCTCGCCGGGCCCCAGGGGTAAGATCGGACCGTGCTAGGCGAGGTCCTGACCGCGATCGTCACCCCGTTTGCCCGGGACGGCTCGGTCGACTACGACCGCTTCCGCGCTCTGGCTCAGCACCTCGTCGAGAACGGGTCCGACGGCTTCGTCGTCGCCGCGACGACCGGAGAGTCGCCGACGCTCACCGACGACGAGCGCTACGAGCTCTGGGCCGCGGCCGTGGAAGCAGTGGGCGACCGGGCGACGGTCATCGCGAGCACCGGCACCTACTCGACGGCGCACTCGGTCCACCTCACCGAGAAGGCGCACGAGCTCGGCGTGGACGGGTTCCTCGTCGTCACGCCGTACTACAACAAGCCGCCTCCGCGCGGCATCGTCGAGCACTACAAGGCGATCGCGCAGGCCAGCGACCGGCCGATCGTCGTCTACAACATCCCGCAGCGCGTCGTCGTCAACATCGAGCCCGAGACGATGGTCGAGCTCGCCGAGATCCCGAGCGTGAAAGCGGTCAAGCAGGCGACCGAGGATCTCGACCAGGCGCGGCGGATCGTCACAGAGACCGACCTCGCGCTCTACGCGGGCAGCGACCACCTCCTCTTCCCGTTTCTGCAGCTGGGCGGGGTGGGTGGCATCCTCGTGTACGCGCATCTCGTCGCGGCGCGGGTGAAGGAGCTGATCCGCCTCTACAACGAGGGGGACGTCGACGGCGCGCGCGCGATCGACGAGGAGCTGAAGCCGGTGATCGACGCGCTCGGCGTGACGATCAACCCGATCCCGGTCAAGGCTGCTCTGAACCTCCTCGGGCACGACGTGGGGGGGCTGCGCCTGCCTCTCGTCGAGGCGAGCGACGCTGAGCTCGCCGAGATCCGCTCAGGCCTCGAGCGTGCGGGCCTGAAGACTCACGCCGGCGTCTAGCGTCTTGACCGGCAACTGGCGAAGCACAACTGCCTGAGGAGCCTCGGCGAAGACGACCCCGAGCGGATCGAGGCACGTCTGAAGCGCGGGGACGAGATGTTTCGGCGGCTGCTCGGTCCCGGAGAGGACAATAAAGCCGACGAGGGCGCTGTTCCCGCGGCGTAGCGGAACTGCCACCGCAGCACCGGCTCCAGCGAGCCGGCCGCCCGTGTCGACGACGATCCCGGCGCCGGACTCCGCCTCGCGCAGGAGCCAGCTGATGAGTGGAGTTTCGGCCGGGCCGTCCGCGCCTCGCTCCATTCGGATCGAGGCGCCCGCTCCGTCCTCTTTCCACTCCACAAAACTCGCGTGCTTCACCGGCCAGGTTTGGTCGACCGCGTCCACTAGGCGACCGAAGATGTGTGCCTGGTCGCCAGGCACGTCCCATGCTTCCTCGAGACCAACCGTTAGCCGGGAGATCCGCTTGCGGGTCCTGTGCCAGACCTTCAGTCCCAAAAGGGAGACCGCCGCGCCAACCATGGCGACGATCGTCAGCTGCATGCCGAGACCCACCAGGAAGGCGCCACCGCCGGCGAGCGCGATCAGGTCCGGCCGCCCGAACAGGTCGACTGGACCGCGGACGGTCGTGGGCGGTAGCGCAGACGCATCGCGAATCGCGCTCAACTCTTCGGCTCTGACGACGCCAGTCGGATCCTGACCCCGCTGCACGGCGACGAACGCTCTGGCGATCACCGGATGGAACTGTGTCCCGCTCCCGGCTTCGATCTCGTTGAGGGCGTCCTCGCGGCTCAGCCGCTTCCGGAACGGCTTGTCGGTCGTCATCGCGTCGAATGCATCGGCCAGGATCAGGAAGTGCGCGGCCAGGGGAATGTCCTCCTCGCGCACCCGGTAGTACCCGGTGCCGTTGTACCGCTCTCGGTGGTACTCGACCGCCTGTGCCTGCTGGGCGGCGAACCGGAATCGCTGGAGTAGGCGAGCCGACAGACGCGGAGCCCGCCAGACCGTTCCCCACTCGGCGGGGCTCAGCTTTCCAGGCTTGCTGAGGACGGTTGCGTCCACGGCCACCTTGCCCAGGTCGTGCAGCCTGCCTGCCCACCACAGCCGTCGCACTTCGGCGGAGGGAAGGCCGAGCCCGTGCGCCAGGTCTTGCACGTAGCGCGCCACCCGCACGGAGTGGCCATAGGTCGAAGGATCACGCTCGTCGACGATGTTCGCGAAGGTCTCGAGCGCCGTCGCCATCTCGTGGCGGAGTGCGACGACGCGTGCGTAGAGGCGCTCGACGAGGAGCAGCAGGGGGATGAGTGCGATCGCGAGCCAGAGCTCGCGCAGCGCGGCGAATGCGAGCACGATGCCGAGCCCGATACCCGGCTGCCGA
This sequence comes from uncultured Actinomycetes bacterium, assembly GCA_963827725.1. Taxonomy (GTDB): domain Bacteria; phylum Actinomycetota; class Thermoleophilia; order Gaiellales; family Gaiellaceae; genus VAXT01. Next base: position 1,317,394 of record CAWHBM010000001.1, read on the forward strand.
GGTGAGCAGGTCGGGAAGAGCGGGGCGCTGCGTCACCATGCCCTCGAGCAGAGTTCGCGCGGTGACATAGACGATCCCGGCGACCGCGGCGGGCAAGAGATCCTCCGGCAGGCTCAGATGGCCGACGCTGCCACCCGCGAGGGAGAACGCCACGCCTCCTGCCAATGCGGATGCGCCCAGCGCCGCTGCCCGGCGCAGCAACTCCATCGGAGCCAGGCCCCGGAACGGGCCAACCGCGATGACGCTCCACCCGGCGACCGCGGTCGCGACCCACGGCCCGGCGACGAGGAGGGCCGCGAGATGAATCGGTGCGGTCAGCGTGAAGCGCTCGCCGTCGAGGGAGTCGGGCAGAAGCTCGTCGTGCGGGCGCTGAAGCGCCTCCGCGGCGATTGCGACCGCCGCGAAGAGCGCAAGCATCGACGTCGAGTCACGAAGGGACTCGAAGACGGCGACGTTCAGGAGCACGCCCGCGAACGCGACAGTTGCCGCGTCCGCAGCGCGACGCCGGATGAAAGACCGCATGAATCCAGCAATCGGCGCGGAATCGCGCCGTCTTTAGCTATGCGGTGCTAGTGGCCTAGGGCCACTTGATGCCGAAAGGAAGAATCGCGACGAGCCACGCGAGGGGGGCGAGCCGATAGAGCCAGTCTGACCGCAGCATTTTGTCTCCTTGAGGTGAATGTGCCCACGCGCGGCGGGCGTCCTTATACATTGGAGAGCGCGAACGGCTCATCCCTCCCTCTGAAGGGTGAACTCGCTCTCACCCCTATGGAAAGCGCCACGATAGGGTCCAGCTGATGTCAGCACTGCGGATCATCCCGCTCGGCGGGCTCGGCGAGGTGGGCAAGAACCTCACCGTTTTCGAGGCGAACGGGGAAATCATCGTCGTCGACTCGGGCCTTGCCTTCCCCCGGGACGAGCATCTGGGCGTCGATCTCGTTCTGCCCGACTTCTCGTACCTCCGCGACCACGCAGATCGCGTCCGGGCGGTCATCCTCACACATGCTCACGAGGACCACGTCGGCTCGCTGCCCTATCTGATGCGCGAGGTGAAGGTCCCCGAGGTCTGGGGAACGCGCCTGACGCTCGGCCTTCTCCAGCCAAAGCTCGACGAGCACGGGCTTCTGCATGCGACCGAGCTCAAGGAGGCGCGGCCCGATGACGCCCCGGTGCAGATCGGCGGGTTCCGGGTGGAGTTCATCCGGATGGCGCACTCCGTTCCCGACTGCGTCGCGATCTTGCTCGAGGTCGGAGACCTGCGCGTGCTCCACACCGGGGACTACAAGATCGACCACACGCCTGTCGACGGCCTGCGCACCGACGTGGGACGGCTGGCCGAGGTCGGGAACCGCGGCATCAATCTCCTGCTCGGCGACTCGACGAATGCGGAGCGGCCGGGCGTGACGGGCTCGGAGCGGCTGGTGGGCGAGGCCTTCCGGCAGATCATCCCGGTGCGGGAGGGTCGCGTGCTGATCGCGAGCTTCGCCTCGAACGTGCACCGCATGCAGCAGGCGGTCGATGTCGCGATCGAGACCGGACGCAAGGTCTGTGTCGTGGGCCGCTCGATGCGCAAGAACATCAACATCGCCCGGAGCCTCGGCTACCTCGAAGCCCCCGACGACACCTTCATCAAGCCGGGCCAGCTCGCCGACCTGCCGCCGCACAAGGCGCTCGTCCTCTGCACGGGCAGCCAGGGCGAGCCGTTGTCGGCACTGACCCGGATCGCGTACAACGACCATCCGACCGTGCGCGTCGAGCGCGGCGACACCGTGATCCTGTCCGCCAAGCCCGTTCCGGGCAACGAGCTCCGCGTGCACGACACGATCAACAACCTCGCGAAGGTCGGAGCCGAGGTTCTCCACCAGGAGATCGCGAACGTGCACGTCTCCGGGCACGGGAACGCCGAAGAGCTGCGGACGGTGTTGGGGCTCGTGCGGCCGAAGGGGGTCATGCCGGTGCACGGCGAGTTCCGAATGCTTGCGGCGCATGCCCAGCTCGCCCGCGACAGCGGCGTCCCGGCAGACTCGATCGTGCTGGCCGAGAACGGCTCCGTGGTCGAGCTGGACGAGCGGGGCGTGCGGATCGTCGACCGCGTCGAGACCGGCGTCACGTTCGTGGACGGGCTGGGAGTGGGGGACGTACAGGATGTCGCGATCCGGGACCGCAGGCACCTCTCGGAGCACGGGATCCTCATCATCGTCGCCACCGTCAGCATGAACGGCTCTCAGCCGAGCGCTCCACCCGAGTTGATCGTCCGCGGGTTCGGCGACTCGGAGTCGCTGCTGGACGAGTTGCGCGCCGAGGCCGCGCAAGTGCTCGACGAATGCCTCGAAGGGAAGATCACCGAGATCAAGCTCCTCCAAGAGCATCTCCACGACGGGCTCGCGCAGCTCATATACGACAGAACGGGGAGGCGCCCGATGATTCTGCCCGTCATAGTGGAAGTGTGAGCACTCTTCGAGCAGAGCCCGGCTGGCCCGACCTACTTGTCGACCATGCGCGTGAGGTAGCGACCGCCCAGCGCCTGGTTGCGCAGCTCCGCGCGTGCCAGGTCTCGGCGCTGGCGTTCTGCCGGCTGCTCGAACGCTGGGCCAAGGGAGAGGCCACGCCCTCGACCCCCGGCGGCCGTGAAGCTGCGCTCGCCCGGGCCGCGGAGCGGGCCGAGACAGCCCTCGCCGGCCTCGAAGGGCCTCTCGGGCGCTATCTGCTCGAGCTCGAGGCCGATCAGGCGGAAGGGCGCTCTTGGTACGGCGAGCCGGGACGCGCCGAGCTCGTCGAGTGGCAGCCCGTCCTCAGCCGTGCCGGTGTGCGCGCGTCGCCGGTGAGAGTGGCCCAGGCGTACCTGGAGCTCGCAGTCCTCGTGCGAGCCCTCGAAGGCCTGGAATCCGCCGCACGGATGCGCTCAGCGCCGGATCGCTCGTCCCTCTGGGCGGGCCTCTTCGACCTGCGCGAGAACCTCCTGAACGGCGCGCTCGACGACCTGCGGGCCCTAGCCGCGTAACGCACGCACCAGCTAGATCGACGGGAGGGGTTGGCGCGGCTGCGTAGAACGACGCGGCTATGGCGCGGCGACGTACGAAGCGCGTGCTCAAGCCTCGCACGCCCTCGCGCGTGAGGAAAAGCAAGCGCACGAAGAAGAAGGCCGCTCGGGGGCACCATCATCCCGAGCTGGTCGGGCTCGTCTTGCTGGCGTTCGGAGTCTTTCTCGCGGCGGTTTTGTGGGCAGGCTGGAACGGCGGTTACGTCGGCGTCTGGATCGCGGACGGGTTCAAGGCTCTCATCGGCGGCGCAGCGTACGGACTGCCGCTGGCGCTCATCGTCGTCGGCGCACTCATGGTCGGCCGAAGCGACCTCGTAGACGTTCGCCCCTTCCGCACCGGCCTTGCAGTCCTCGCTCTCGGGCTCATGCTCACGCTGGGGAGCCAAGGCGGATTCCTGGGCGAGATCCTGAGCGACTCTCTCGGGTTCGCCCTCGGCGGCACCGGCGTGGCGATCCTCGGCATCCTCGGCCTCCTCGCCGGGACGCTTCTTCTCTCCGGCGCTTCGGCAGGCGCGCTCATCCGGCGCGGTGCGACCGCGGCGCGGCGCTCTCTCGACCGGCCGCCGCGTGAGATCGCCGACGAGCCGCCCGAGCTGATCTCGACCGCGAACGTGGTGCCGCTCCTCGACGGCGCTTCGGAGTTCCCGGACGTCGTCGGCATGAGCGAGCCTGCACCACTGATTCCCTTCCCGGACCTGGCCACCGAGGAGGAGCCGGACAAGGAGAGCCTCTTCAACGCATCGCCGGCGGTCCAGGACTACAAGCTTCCCGACCGGAGCCTCCTGCGCAGCTCGGGAACCAACGGCAATCCGACTGCCGAGTCGAACGGACAGGTCGCGGGCGCGCTCACGCAGGCGCTCGCAGACTTCGGCGTGCAGGCATCCGTCGTCGGGGAGATCACCGGGCCGCGCGTGACGCGCTACGAGCTCCAGCTCGCGCCGGGCACGAAGATGTCGAAGGTCGCCGCGCTCAAGGACGACCTCTCCTACGCGCTCGCGACGACAGAGATCCGCATCCTGGCCCCGATCCCCGGCAAGCAGGCAGTCGGCGTCGAGGTGCCCAACCTCTCCCCGAACCTGGTCACGCTCGGCGACATCTACGACGACCTGCCGAAGACGGCGAGCCCACTCGCGGTCTGGCTTGGCAAGGACATCTCCGGCACCGCAGTCTGGACCGACCTCGCGCGGATGCCACACATCCTTATCGCCGGCACGACGGGCTCCGGGAAGTCGGGCTGCATCAACACGATGCTCACCTCGGTCCTGCTTCGCGCGACGCCCGACGACGTGCGGATGATCCTGATCGACCCGAAGCGCATCGAGCTCAGCCACTACGAGTCGATTCCGCACCTGCTTGCGCCCGTCGTCTCCAGCCCGAAGGAGGCGACAGCGGTGCTCGCCAACGTGATCGGCGAGATGGAAAGCAGGTACGAACGGCTGAGCAAGGTGCGGGCCAGGAACCTCCCCGAGGCGAACCGCGCTTTCCGCGAGCGTGGCGAGCCGCAGCTCCCGTACCTGCTCGTCGTCATCGACGAGCTCGCCGACCTGATGATGATCTCGCCGCAGGCAGTGGAGGACGCGATCATCCGGCTTGCGCAGAAGTCCCGCGCGGTCGGAATCCACCTCGTCCTCGCCACCCAGCGCCCCTCGGTGGACGTCATCACCGGGATGATCAAGGCGAATGTCCCGTCGCGCATCGCCTTCGCAGTCTCCAGCCAGACGGACTCGCGCGTGATCATCGACCAGGGTGGCGCCGAGAGCCTGCTCGGCCAGGGGGACATGCTCTTCAAGCCCCTCGGCACCTCGCGCATGCAGCGCGTCCAGGGGGCCTACGTCGGCGAGGAAGAGATCGCCCTCGTCGTCGAGCAGTGCCGCGGCCAGCGCGAGCAGGAGCTCGATGCGTCGCTCCTCGAGGCGCCGGAGCCTCCGCCCGGAGAGGCAGATGCAGGCGACGACGAGTTCGACCCCGACCAGGATCCGCTCCTCGACCGGGCGATCGAGGTCGTCGTCCAGGCGCAGACTGCCTCCACTTCGCTCCTCCAACGGCGCCTACGCGTGGGCTACACGCGCGCGGGACGGCTGATCGACATGATGGAGCGGCGCGGGATCATCTCGGGCTACGAGGGCTCCAAGCCGCGTCGGGTGCTCGTGGACGAGGCCCAGCTCGACCGCGTTCTGAGCTAAGAACCGCGCGACTCGTTTAGCATCGCTCTTCTGAACACACGAAGTCAGAGGAGGATGCTGTGATACGAACGAGATGGACGTGGCTGGCCATTGCAGCCACGACGCTGCTCCTCGTCTTCGGCGCTGCGGCTTGCGGCGGCGACGACGGAGGGGGCGGCAGCGACAAGATGAAGATCGCGCTCGTAACGGACACGGGTGGTGTCGACGACCGTGGCTTCAACGAGTTCTCGATCAAAGGTCTCGACAAGGCCGAGGCGGATCTCGACATCGAAACGCGGGTGTACGTGTCGAACTCGGCTGACGACTACGAGCCGAACCTGGCGGCCGCAGTCGACGACGGATACGAGTTCGTGATCGCGGTGGGCTTCCTGCTCGCGCCGTCGACGATCAAGGTTGCGACAGCCAACCCCGACGTGTCGTTCGCGGGCGTCGACCACTTCTATGGCGAGGCGGGCGAGGCGTCATGCGAAGAGTCAAAGACGTGTGCGGTCGAGAACGCCCTCGGCATGCAGTATCCGTCCGAGGAGTCCGGATACCTCGCGGGCGTTGTCGCCGCGCTGACGACGAAGACCGGCACCGTGTCCACGGTCGGCGGAATCAAGATCCCACCGGTCGACAACTGGATCGCCGGCTACCAGGCAGCGGTCAAGGCGACGAAGCCGGACGTCAAGCTCCTGAACGCGTACTCGAACGACTTCAACGACGCGGCGAAGTGCAAGGAGATCGCGCTCGACCAGATTGCGCAGGGCTCGGACGTCGTCTTCCAGGTTGCAGGCGACTGCGGCCTCGGCGCGATCGACGCCGCGTGCGAGAAGGGCGTGACCGCGATCGGCGTCGACGCCGACCAGTCGGCTCAGGGCGATTGCGTTCTGACGAGTGCACTGAAGCCACTCGAGGAATCCGTCTTCGGCGTGATCCAGACGTTCGTCGACGGCGAGTACACGGGTGGTACGAACTCGTTCTACGGCGTAGAGCAGCTTCCGGACGCGCAGCTTCTGACGGACTTCACGACGGATGTGTCGCCGGAGGTCCAGGACGCTGTGGACATGGCCGAGGCTGGTCTCAAGGACGGCACGATCGACCCGCCGTCAGCGCTCGGATAGGTCAAGTAGGGGGTTGTACGTACGGGGGCGGACAAGGTTTCCGCCCCCGTACGATCTCCGCGAATGACTGATGCGCCGCTACTCGAGCTGAAAGGCATCACGAAGCGCTTTCCCGGCGTGGTTGCAAACGACGGCGTGGACTTCGACCTACGGCGCGGTGAGGTACACGCCCTGCTCGGCGAGAACGGCGCCGGCAAATCGACGCTGATGAACGTCCTCTACGGTCTTTATCAGCCGGACGAGGGCGAGATCCGGATCAACGGGAAGCCGGTCGCAATGAGCTCGCCGCGCGACGCGATCGACCTGGGGATCGGCATGGTCCACCAGCACTTCATGCTGATCCCGGTGATGACGGTCGCCGAGAACATCGTGCTCGGGGTCGAGCCCACCCGCGAGAAGATCCTGCTCGACAAGGACGCAGCCGAGGAACGCGTCAAGCGGATCGCCCAGACGTTCAAGTTCGCCATCGACCCGCACGCGCGCATCGAGTCGATCAGCGTCGGCCAGCAGCAACGAGTCGAAATCCTGAAGGCCCTCTACCGAGGCGCCGAGATCCTGATCCTCGACGAGCCGACGGCAGTCCTCACACCACAGGAGGCGCTGGAGCTTTTCGGCATCCTGCGTTCGCTCACCCAGGAAGGCATGTCCGTCGTCTTCATCAGCCACAAGCTGCACGAGGTGCTCGAGATCGCCGACCGGGTGACCGTTCTTCGGCGCGGCAAAAAGGTCGAGACGCTGCCGCGGGAAGGTGCGACGCTGGAGCAACTCGCGAAGCTCATGGTCGGGCGCGAGGTGTTCCTCCAAGTGGAGAAGAAGCCGGCCGAGCCCGGCGAGCGGCTCCTGCAGGTGGAGGACCTTCACGTCCTCGACCAGCGCGGCCTGCCCGCGGTTCAGGGCGTCTCGCTCGAGGTGCGCGCAGGTGAGATCGTGGGCATCGCGGGCGTCGACGGGAACGGTCAGACCGAGTTGATCGACGCGCTCACCGGCTTGACGAAGTCCCAGAGCGGCGTCGTCCGGATCGCCGGCAAGGACATCACTCGCGACTCGACGCGCGAGCGCTTCGGCGCGGGACTCGGCCACATCCCCGAAGACCGGCAACGGCGTGGGCTTGTCCTGGACTTCACGCTCGCCGAGAACTTCGGCCTCCACGAGTACCGGAACGAGCCCAACTCCCGGTTCGGCTGGCTGCGACCGAGCCGCCTGATCGCGCTCGCCCGCAGGCTCCTGAAGGAGTACGACGTGCGCGGCGGGACGCCAACGACGCTCGCCTCGTCCCTGTCCGGCGGCAACCAGCAGAAGATCGTCATCGCGCGCGAGGTGGAGCGCGATCCGCGGGTGCTCGTGGCCGGGCAGCCGACGAGAGGGCTGGACGTCGGAGCCATCGAGTTCGTCCACAACCGCCTCGTCGAAGAGCGGGACGAGGGCCGCGCCGTCCTCCTCGTCTCTCTGGAGCTCGAGGAGATCTTGTCGCTCTCCGACCGCATCCTCGTCATGTTCGGCGGCCGGATCGTCGGCGAGTACGGGCCGGACGTCACGGAGGAGGAGCTCGGCCTCGCGATGACAGGCGGTCGGCGAGAGACAGCGGCATGAGCGTTACGCCCCCTGCACCGGAGCCGGCGACCAAGGAGGGCTTCTCCCTCCGAGCGGGTCTTCACGACCGTGCCGGGGGCTTTCTCATCCCGCTCGCGGCCACGGTCCTGGCCTTCCTGATCGGAGGCCTCGTCGTCCTGCTCACCGGCCACAACCCGATCACGGCGTACCGGGCGATCTTCGAGGGAGCCGGCTTCAACTGGCCCTACCAGTGGCTGACCGGACAGGAGACGCGAGAATCGGCGCGCGACCTCCAGCAGACCCTCCGCGCCGCGACGCCGCTGATCCTCTGCGCGCTCGCAGTCGCTTTCTCGTTTCGGTGCGGGCTCTTCAACATCGGCGGGCAAGGCCAGTACTGGGTCGGGTTCATCTTCGCCCTGCTCGTCGGAACGCACCTGGAGGGCCTGAGCCGCCCTCTGCACGTCTTGCTGTGCATCGGCGCAGGCATCCTCGGGGGAGCGTTCTGGGGCGGGATCGCCGGCTTCCTTCGCGCCACGGTCGGCGCCCACGAGGTGATCACGACGATCATGCTCAACTGGATCGCGATCTACGGGGGCAAGTGGTTGTTCGAGCTCGACGGGCACCTCCAGGGCGCCGCGCCCTCGCTGCCCCGTTCCGCGATCATCTTCGACTCCTCGACGCTCTGGATCATCTGGTCGCCGTACCTGCACGCCGGGTTCCTGATCGCCCTCGTCGCGCTCGTCGTCTACTACGTCGTCCTCAACCGAACGACGCTCGGCTACGAGGTCCGTGCGGTGGGCTTCAACGCGGAGGCGGCGCGATACGCCGGCATCGGTGTGCGGAAGAACTACTTCCTCGCGCTCGCCATCTCGGGCGCGTTCGCCGGACTGGCCGGCACCGTCGACCTGCTGGGGGTCAAGCACGCGGTCGACCAGAGTGACTTCGATACGAACTTCGTGGCGTTCACGGCAATCGCCGTCGCGCTGCTCGGCCGCAACAAGGCGGTCGGGATCCTCTTCGCCGGCCTCCTGTTCGCCGCGCTGAGCACGGGAACCTCGTCACGCAACCTCGACCCCGAGATCTTCGAACCGGCGCTCGCGACCGACCTGTCGACGATGATCCAGGCGCTCGTCATCTTCTTCGTCGGCGCGGAGCTCCTGATCGTCTACATCTGGCGCAGCCGGCGCTATCTCCGGTTGGGTCGGTCGTCCACGGCCGAGGAGCCTGTCCCGCTGTGATCAACCGGTACACAAACGTCCGAACCGTCTCGGCCGTCGGCATCGGGCTGGGCGTCGCTCGCCTTCGTGCTGACGCTGCCGCCGTTCACGATCCGTACGACCCTCGTGCCGATCGTCTTCGGTCTGGGTGGGCTCGCGCTCGGCCTCGCCACACTGAGCCAGGGGGAGCGGCGGCTCGGAGGATTTGCGATCGCGATCGGGTTCCTCGGCACCATCGGCGGCCTCTGGGCGCAGGGCGTCGACCAGACCACGCTCGAGGCCGTGCTCACGGGAGGGCTACTGGCTTCGACGCTCCGCTTCGCGACGCCGCTCGCCTTCGCAGCGATGGGGGGCATCTTCTGCGAGCGGTCCGGCGTCGTGAACATCGGGCTCGAGGGAATGATGCTCGTCGGCGCCTTCTTCGCCGTCTGGGGCTCGATCTGGAGCGGCAGCTGGGTCGTCGGCCTTCTGATGGCGATGCTTTCCGGCGGGCTCCTCGCGTTGATCCACGCCTTCTTCTCCATTCATCTGCGGGCCGACCAGATCGTGAGCGGCTTCGCAGTGAACCTCCTTGCACTCGGCCTCACGGGCTACCTGTACAGCTCGATCTATCCGGACGGAACCGTGAAGGGCCAGATCGAACGCGTTCCCAGTCTCGAGGGACTGTTCGGCTTCCTCGGCTGGGTGCCGGGCGCGGACCTGAGCCTCCTCGTCTGGCTCATGTTCCTGACCGTGCTGCTCTCCTACATCGTCCTGTTCAAGACTCCGGTCGGTCTGCGAATCCGCTCGGTGGGCGAGCATCCGCGCGCCGCGGACACCGTCGGCATCTCCGTGTACCGCGTGCGCTACGCAGCCGTGGTCACGTCGGGGATCCTGGCAGCGCTCGGAGGGGCGTTCCTGTCGATCGGGTTCACGGGCAGGTTCACGGAGAACATGACCGGCGGCCGCGGATACATCGCGCTGGCAGCGGTGATCTTCGGGAAGTGGCGGCCGGGTTGGGCCTTCGTGGCGACGCTGCTCTTCGGCTTCGGGTTCGCGCTCGCGATCCCGCTCCAGCGCGAGGCTGACATCTCGTCGAACCTGATCTCGATCCTGCCGTACCTCTTGACCCTGATCGCGGTGGCCGGTCTCATCGGCCGCTCGATCCCGCCCGCCGCTATTGGCCGCCCCTACGTCAAGCAGTAACGGCTCGCGGCCGCGAAACCGGGCGGCCGCGTGGTCGCTCGTGCTCGCCCTCCTCGCACTCGCGGCGATTCCGATCGGAGCGGCGGTCACCGAATCGCGGGCCGACCTCCGCCTGGTGCACGCCGGGGTCGCCGTTCCCGTCGCCGCGGTCCTCGCCATCGCCGCAATCCGCCTTGCGCGGCGGGCTCGCCTGCGCAATGAGCGCACACTGGGCCGGGCAGGTGGCTTGCGAACTGCCCGGGCGGGACGCATCCTCGGCTGGCTGGCGCTCTACCTCGCGCTGATCGCCTCCATCTCGCTCGCCGTGTACGCGATCAATTTCTACCTCTTGCCGTAGACTCCAGGCCCCGTGTTCGAGATCGGCAACAGCCTCCGCGAGGCTCGTCTGCGGCAGGGGCTCGACTTTCCGGAGATCGAGCAGGCGACGAAGATTCGCGGCAAATATCTGCGTGCCCTCGAAGAGGAGCAGTTCGAAGTGCTGCCCGCGCAGACCTATGTCAAGGGCTTCCTGCGTTCCTACGCCGACTATCTCGGCCTCGACGGCACGCTCTACGTCGACGAGTTCAACTCGCGCTACGTCCGCGGCGAGCTCGAGGAAGAGGAGGAGCAGCCGTTTCGCCCGCGCGGAGGCGACTCGCCGGGGCGCTTCGGCGGCCTGCAAGGCAAGGCCGTGATCCTGACCGTGGCAGCCATCGCCGGCCTGACCGTCTTCGTCTTCGCGGCTGCGAAATCGACGCGCGACGAGGGCCCGCGCATCCCGGTGGGCAATCCGCCGCCGCCGGCAAAAGCTGCGCAGGCGCCGGTGGCCCGCCTCGAAGTGTCCGGCGTCGCGGGCGGCGCCTACGTGCAGGTCTATCGCGGGAAGCGCACGAACACTCCGATCTATCAGGGAACGCTCGAGCGGGGCAGCCCGCGCACCTTTGTCGGCAAGCATCTCTGGCTCTATGTCTTCGCGCCCGCCAACCTGCGGCTCGAGCTGAACGGGAAGCGGACAGCCGTTCCGGGGCGCGGCACCGGCCCACGCCGGTGGCTCGAGGTGACGCCGAAGCGCGTCTCGCTCGCGCCACCGGTTTCTTGAGACCCCGCGCAGCGGTCGTCGTCACGGGCAGTGAGCTCCTGAGGGGCGGCCGCCGCGACGCAAACGGCCCATTCCTGGCCCAGGAGCTGACCGCTCTCGGCCTGGAACCGGCGCGGATCACGCTCGTCGGGGACGAGCCCGAGGAGCTGGAGGCGGCTCTGCGCGAGGGCCTCCAGACCGACCTGCTCGTCGTCTCGGGAGGGCTCGGGCCCACACACGACGACCGGACCGTCGAGCTCCTTGCACGAGCCGCGGGTGTGAGCGCGTCGGTCGATCCCGTGCTCGAGCAGGAGATCGAAGGGGTCTCACGGCGGATCGCCGAGCGTCTGGGCCGGCCCTATGCGGAGTTCCAGGAGGGGGTCCGGAAGCAGGCCACGATCCCCGAAGGCGGGCGCGTGATCGGGATCGCAGGTACTGCGCCCGGCCTCGTCGTCGAGACGGCGGACGTCGTCGTGGTGGTCCTGCCAGGTCCTCCGCCCGAGCTCCAACGCCTCTGGCGAGCTGCGCTGGAAGACAAGGCCGTGCAGCGGGTGCTGGCACGCACGGAAGCGCAGCAGTACCACGTCCTTCGGGTTTACGGAATGAGCGAATCCGCCGTGGCGAGGGTGCTGTCGGAGGCCGGGGGCGAGCCGGAGGGCGTCCAGGCGACGATCTGCGCGCACGACGGGGAGATCTGGATCGAGCTCTTCGGTAACGGCGACGCGTTGGCGCGCGCGATGCGCGACGGGCTCGAGCCTGCCGTCTTCGCGGAGGACGTCCGTCCGGTCGAGGAGCACGTGCTCGAGGCTGCTCGCGAGCAGGGGCTTTCGATCGTGACCGCGGAGTCGTGCACCGGCGGGCTCGTCGCTGCCCGCCTGACCTCGGTCGCTGGTGCAAGCGACGCCTTCCGCGGCGGAGTCGTCGCCTACGAGAACGACGTCAAGCTCGCCCAGCTCGGCGTCCCCGAGCAGGTCCTGGCCGAGCACGGCGCCGTCTCGGCCGAGACCGCCGCGGCGATGGCCTCAGGCGCCCGCGCCTCGCTCCGTGCGGACGTGGCCGTGGCCGTGACCGGTATCGCCGGGCCGGACGGAGGCACGCCCGAGAAGCCGGTCGGACTCGTCTACGTGCACGCGAGCGCGCCGGGGGGCGAGCAGGGCCGGGAGCTACGGCTTGCGGGCGACCGGGAGACGATTCGACGCCGTGCGACGGCAGCTGCGCTCCACCTCGTTCGTGAGCTTCTGGCACGAACCCGTCACAAATCGGCATGACCTCGTCCGGTAGCGTCGTCGGCGATGACCGCCTACGGCTCTTTCTCGGCTTTCGCCTGCCGGACGCGACCGCGCGCAGGGTCGTCAGCTGGCAGCAGGCGCAGCTCGGCGCACTCGAACGGGCTCGTCTCGTTCCTGTCGAGAACCTGCACGTCACGATCGCATTCCTCGGCCCGAGGCCGGCCGGCGAGCTCGACTCGATCGCCGGAGCGCTGCGAGAGGCCACCGAAGAGGCTGCGCGGCCTGTGCTCACCGCTGCTGGGTACCGGGAGACGCGCTCGGTCGGCATGCTCGTCTTCGACGACCGGGATGGGCATGCGACCCGAATCGCGGAGGAGGTTCACAAAAGGCTGGCCCAGCTCGGCGTCTACGAGCCCGAACGGCGCCGGTGGCTTGCGCACCTCACCGTCGTCCGCTTTCGCGAACGGCCGCGTCTCCAGCCTCCGATCCCCGATCTCGGGCCGGTGACGATGTCCGACGCTGCTGTTTACATATCCCGGCTGCGGCCGACAGGCGCGCAGTACGAAGTCTTGGAGTCGGTTCCGCTAGGAGGTGGATGAGGTTGGATCGCGAGCAAGCACTTGACACTGCCCTCGGCCAGATCGAGCGTCAGTTCGGCAAAGGCTCGGTCATGCGCATGAACGACCACGCGCACGTGACGACGGGATCGATCTCGACTGGATCGCTGTCGCTCGACATCGCCCTCGGAGTGGGGGGGCTTCCGCGCGGCCGCGTCGTCGAGGTCTTCGGCCCCGAGTCGTCGGGCAAGACGACCCTCGTCTACCACGTGATCGCCGAAGCTCAGCGACGTGGGGGCATCTGCGCCTTCATCGACGCCGAGCACGCGATGGACCCGCAGTACGCGCGCCGAATCGGCGTCAACATCGACGATCTGCTCGTCTCGCAGCCCGACAACGGTGAGCAGGCGCTCGAGATCTCCGAGCTGCTGATCCGCTCTGGAGCGCTCGACGTCGTCGCGGTCGACTCGGTCGCCGCGCTCACGCCGAAGGCCGAGATCGAAGGCGAGATGGGGGACAGCCACGTCGGCCTCCAGGCACGCCTGATGAGCCAGGCGCTGCGCAAGCTCGCGGGAACGCTCAACCGCACCGACACGATCGCGCTCTTCACCAACCAGCTGCGCGAGAAGATCGGCGTCATGTTCGGCTCGCCCGAGACAACGCCGGGAGGTCGGGCCCTGAAGTTCTATTCGTCGGTTCGGCTCGACATCCGGCGGATCGAGACGCTGAAGGAAGGCGTCGAGGCGATCGGCAACCGCGTCCGCGTGAAGGTCGTGAAGAACAAGGTGGCGCCGCCGTTCAAGCAGGCGGAGTTCGACATCATCTACGGCTCCGGGATCTCCTGGGAGGGCACGGTGCTCGAAGCCGGCATCGAGCGAAAGGTCGTTCAGAAGTCGGGCTCGTACTTCAGCTTCGACGAGGAACGGCTCGGACAGGGCCGGCACAACGCCGCCGCCTTCCTGCGTGAGCATCCCGACGTCACCGAGAAGATCGTGATGGGAATCCAGGCCGAGCTCGGTGAGGACGGCATTGCCTCGGCGCGGCTGCTGCCGATTGCATCCGCCGACGACGCCGCTCGCGCCGAGAAGTTCAAGGAGGCGGAAGCTGTCCGCGAAGAGGTGGTCGCCGCCACGGGTTAGCGCCCTGCTCGCGCGGTCGCGCGGTCGCGTCGAGGTCGCTCTCGACGGGGAGTACTGGAGGACCTTGCCGGCAGAGGCCGTGCTGGCGGCCGGAGTGGACGTCGGCGTCGAGCTCGACCGCCCGCGCGCGCGACGGCTACGTCGTGAGCTCGTCAGGCATGAGGCGATGGCAAAGGCTGCGCGGTCGCTCTCCCGGCGCGACCTGACCGAGAAGGAACTTGCAGAGCGGCTCGCCCGGGCTCGGATCGCCCCGGCCACACGCGGCGAAGCTCTGAAAAGTCTCGTCCAGGCCGGCGCGGTCGACGACGGGCGGTTCGCGAGAGCGCGCTCCGAGCTCCTCGCTGAGCGAGGGGCCGGCGACGCCATGATCGAGCACGACCTGGCCGAGAGGGGCGTCTCCGAGGAGCTGGTGCAGGCCGCGATCGGCGCGCTCGAGCCTGAAGCTGCTCGAGCAAAGAGGATCGTCGAGCGGCGGGGGGCCGACCTCCGGACCGCACGTCACCTCGCCGGCAAGGGCTTCTCAGAAGACTCGATCGAGGGTGCTTGCGAAGTGGCCATTGCGGAAGATGCCCCTCCCGCTGTACGATGAGTGGGCATCACCCAACATATTTGCCTGCACAAGCGCAGTTTCCGAATCGCTCTGTCACCTAAACAAACGAGCACAAGCACCTTGACCACCACTCGAGACGCTGTTGAAAGAGGCTTGACCGGCTCGGTCTAGCCTCGTTCGTTGCGGTCCGCCTGGGCCGCGTGCATTCGGAACTTGAGCCGCGCGGGCACGTACCCGAGGAGCGCCAATGCTCGTGATTGCGGCAGTTCTGATCAGTGTCCTGGTCACCGGCGCCCTCGTGCTCTTAGCGCTCCGCCTGCTCGGAGGATCGAGCGTGGCCGAGGCGCGCAAGGAGGCAGAGACGATCCGGCGCGAGGCGAAGATCGAAGCGCGCGAGGACGCCGTTCGCCTGAGGGCCGAGGTCGAGCAAGAGATCGGCGAGCAGCGGCGCCGAATCACGAAGATCGAGGAGCGTGTCCTGGCCCGCGAGGACGAGGTCGAGCGTAGGCAGAGAGACGTCGAGCGCCGCGACCAGGGCCTCGCCGACCGCGAGGTGCACGTCAAGGAGCTCCAGGACGACCTCAAGGAGGCGAAGCAGCGAGAGCTCGAGGAGCTGGAGCGGATCGGCGGCATGACCGTCGGCGAGGCGAAGGCACGGCTGCTCGCCCAGTCGGAAGAGCTCGTCCGGCATGACCTCGCGCGCCGGGTGCGCCAGCTCGACGAGGAGGCGCAGAGCGAGGCGAAGCGCCGCGCGCGGAACCTCGTCGCCGACGCACTGCAGCGGGTTGCGGCGAGCCACGCCGCGGAAACGACTTCGTCCCTGATCGAGCTGCCGTCAGACGACATGAAGGGCCGCATCATCGGCCGCGAGGGGCGCAACATCCGCACGCTCGAGCACTTGACCGGCGTGGACGTGATCGTCGACGACACGCCGCAGGCGGTCGTTCTCTCGTCGTTCGACCCGATCCGGCGGGAGATCGCGAAGATAACGCTCCTCAAGCTCGTCGAGGACGGCCGCATCCAGCCGGCTCGGATCGAGGAGATGTACTACCAGTCGAAGACGGAGATCGACGAGCACATCCAGCAGGCGGGCGAGCAGGCGGTGTTCGAAGCCAACTGCGGCGACTTCCACGAGGAGATCGTCAAGCTCCTCGGCCGCTTGAACTACCGGACGAGCTACGGACAAAACGTGCTCAAGCACACACTCGAGGTCGTCCACCTCGCCGGGCTGATGGCGACCGAGCTGCAGGCGAACGTGAAGACCGCCAAGCGCGCCGCGATGCTCCACGACGTCGGGAAGGCGTTGACGCACGAGGTCGAGGGCTCGCACGCCGCGATCTCGACCCAGTATGCGAAGCGCTACGGCGAAGCGGACGGGGTCGTGCACGCCGTCGAGGCCCATCACTACGAGGTGCAGCCGCAGACGGTCGAGTCCGTGCTCCTGATCGCCGCAGATGCGATCTCCGGCGCGCGGCCCGGCGCGAGGGGAGACAGCCTCGAGAACTACATCAAGCGCCTTGCCGCCCTCGAGGAGCTGGCGGCGAAGAAGCCGGGGGTCGAGAAGGTCTATGCGCTCCAGGCCGGCCGCGAGATCCGCGTGATCGTGAAGCCGACCGAGATCGACGACGACCAGGCCGCTCTGCTCTCACACGAGATAGCCCGCGACATCGAGAACGACCTCGAGTATCCGGGTCAGATCAAGGTCACGGTCATCCGCGAGTCCCGCAACGTCGAATTCGCGAAGTGACGCTGCCGTGTCGACGTGTCTCAGCGTGCGAAGTAGCGCCTACGCGGCAGGCGGGATGTTGCCGTTTCCACGGAAGAGGTTCGTCGGGTCGTACTCCGTCTTGATCTCCACCAGGCGCTCGTAGTTCGCGTCCCCGTACGAGGCGCGGAGAAGCGCGTCGCCCTCCTCGAAGAAGCCGGGGAAGTTGAGGTACACCCCACCGCCCGAATGCGGCTTGAGCTCCTCGAGCGAGTCGCGGACCCACGCGACATTCTCGTCAGCCGCCTCGCCGTGCTCGAAGTTCGCCTCGTAGCCGAGCAGGAACTGCGGCCGCTCGCCGAACGCCGTGGCGTCGGGCGCGATGCGCCCCATGGCCCCGCCGTTGTACCAGACGTCGATCGTCGAATGATCCGACGGGGCAGCCGAAGCGTGCTCAATCAAACGGTCGAGTACTTCGTCCCCCAAGCCGTCGACCTCGATCGACTTCCAGTAGTAGAACCAGCCGTCCGGGTAGTCATCGTCGAGGAGCTTCTGCGCCTCGACGTACTGAATCGGCGCGCTGAAGTCGACGATCGAATCGCCGAGCTCACGCAGGGGCTGCAGCGCTTCCTGTCCGTCAGCGACACTGCCCGCGTAGACGCACGCAGCGGCCGCGTACGGCTGCCCGTGCACCTCCGCGGGGAACATCTCGCCGTGCGGGACACGGCCCAGGAAGCTGAGCGCGCCCACCTCATCCGGCGCGACGGCCATGTACTCGTTCATGGCCTTCAACACCTCGCGAGCCCGGTCGCCGGGATAGAGGACGAAGAGCAGCATCACCTCGGGCCCGATCGGATGCGCCCGGTACTCGAACGATGTGACGACGCCGAAGTTGCCGCCGCCGCCGCGAAGCGCCCAGAAGAGATCGGCGTTCTCGTCTTCGCTCGCGGTGAGCACGCGGCCGTCGGCGGTCACGACCTCCGCGGAGACGAGGTTGTCGCTGCTGAGCCCGTGCTTCCGGCGCAGCCAGCCCATGCCCCCCGACAAGGTCAGCCCCGCGATCCCGGTGCGCGAGACAACGCCGAGAGGAACCGCGAGACCATGCTCCTGCGTCGCTCGGTCGACGTCCCCGAGGCGACACCCGCCTCCCGCCCGAACCGTCCGCCGGTCGGCATCGACCTCGACGCTCGCCAGCTGGGAGAGGTCGATCACGAGCCCGTCGTCGCAGACGGCGTTGCCGGCGACGCCGTGGCCGCCGCCGCGCACCGCGAGGAGCAGGTCATGCGCGCGGGCGTGGGTGACGGCGTCGCGAACGTCCTCGACCGAGGCGCAGCGCGCGATCAAGGCGGGCCGCTTGTCGATCATGCCGTTCCAGATGCGACGAGCCTCCTCGTACGAGGTGTCTTCGGGGCGAAGCGTCTCGCCCCGCAGCGTGAGCTCGAGCTTGGCCATGAGCCGATTATCCACCTTCCCGGGCTACGATGGCCCGGTGAAGCGCTACCACGTGACAACCTTCGGCTGTCAGATGAACGCTCACGATTCCGAGCGGATCAAGGGCATGCTCGAGGAGCTCGGACTGGGGGAGGCGGTCTCGCAGGACGAGGCGGACGTGATCGTCTTCAACACCTGCACGATCCGCGAGAAGCCGGATCAGCGCTTCGCGTCGCATCTCGGCAACGCCAGGATGTTGAAGGTCGCGGACCCGGACAAGGTGATCGCCGTCGGGGGCTGCTACGCGGAGGCGCAGCGCGAGCGGCTCTTCGAGGCCTATCCGTTCGTCGACGTCGCGTTCGGCCCCGGCACGATCCCGCACCTCGCGGAATGGCTCGGTGCCGGTGGCGAGGCGCCGCGCGGGCGCTTCGGCACGGGCGAGGAGCGCGAGTTCGCCGGCACGCTGCCGATGCATCGCGAGCGCCGCTTCCAGGCCTGGGTGCAGGTCTCGATGGGCTGCAACTCGGTCTGCTCGTACTGCATCGTGCCCGCCGTGCGCGGGCGCGAGGTGAGCCGGCGACCAGGGGAGATCCTCGCCGAGGTCACGAGCCTCGCCGACCAGGGCGTACGGGAGATCACGCTCCTCGGGCAGAACGTCAACTCGTGGGGCCGCGACCTCCGGCCCGACGTGGAGACCGGGTTCGGCGAGCTCCTCCGCGCCTGCGACTCGGTTGCCGGCATCGAGCGCATCCGCTTCACGAGCCCACATCCGAAGGACTTCCGGCGTGAGGTGATCGCCGCCATGGCCGAGTGCCGAGCAGTCTGCGAGCACGCGCACCTGCCGCTCCAGTCGGGCTCGACGCGGATCCTGAAGGCGATGCGGCGAACCTACGGCCGTGAGCGCTATCTGAAGCTCGTGGACGAGCTCCGCGCCGGGATCCCGGACCTCGCGCTCACGACCGACATCATCGTCGGCTTCCCCGGCGAGACCGACCGCGACTTCGAGGAGACCTTGGAAGTCGTGGAGGAGGTGCGCTACGACGGGGCGTTCACGTTCGTCTACTCGCCACGTCAGGGCACGGAGGCCGCGACGATGCCCGATCAGGTCCCGGAGGAGGTCAAGCGGGAGCGGATCGAGCGGCTCGTCGAGGTCGTCCAGCGCATCGCGCAGGAGCGAAACGAGGATCGGGTCGGCCGGGTCGAGGAGGTGCTCGTGGAGGGTCCGAGCCGCACCGATCCCACCGTTCTCCGAGGCCGGACCCGCCGCAACATCACGGTCAACTTCGCCGGAACGAGCGCGCCCGGAGCGCTGGTAGACGTGAGGATCGATAGTGCGACGTCGATGACCCTCCGGGGCACCGAACTGGCCGCAGTTGCTGCGTAGTCGCGAGCTCAACTGGGACGGTTGTCTCAACGTCCGCGACCTCGGCGGTCACCCGACCCACGATGGGGAGGAGACGCGGTTTGGCGAAGTCGTCCGCGCCGACAGCGTCCGCCAGCTGACCGACGAGGGCTGGGAGGCGCTCGTCGACTACGGGATTCGCACCGTCGTCGATCTGCGGACGGACGAGGAGCGCGAGAAGGATCCGCCCGCCGGAGCGCCGATCGAACTGCTCCACATCTCGCTCTTTGACGACGACAAGGCAGTCTTCGAGGAGGTCGACGCCGCCGCGGAGGCTGCCCCCGACGCCGCTTCCGCTACGCGCGAGGTGTACCTCCTCTTCCTCGAACACTTCAAGGCGAACGTGGCGACGGCGATTCGCGCTGTGGCGAACGCCCCCGAGGGTGGAGTCGTCGTGCATTGCATGGGCGGGAAAGACCGCACCGGGCTCATCACTGCGCTACTGCTCTCGCTCGCAGGGGTGAACGACGACCAGATCGCAGCCGATTACGCGTTGAGCGAGGAGCGGCTCAGGCCCCGTCACGAGCTCTGGTTCGCGGAGGCCGCGACGGAGGCGGAGCGGAAGCGCCTGGAACGGATCGCGCAGACTCCCGCCGCGTCGATCGTCGGCGTGCTCGACGAGCTCCAGCACCGGTACGGGAGCGTCGAGGGCTATCTCCGCGACGCAGGCGTGAGTGACGCCGACCTCTCCCGCGCACGTGCTCGGCTCCGTGGCTGATTCGGTCCTCGCGCTCTTTGGACCTACGGGGTCGGGTAAGAGCGCAGTCGCAGAAGCACTGGCCCAGCGAATCCCCGCAGAGATCGTCTCGGCCGACTCGATGCAGGTCTACCGGGGGTTGCCGATCCTCACGAATCAGTCGCCCGGCCGCCTGGTCGGGATCTGGCCGCTCGAGCATGAGGCATCCGTCGGCGAGTACCAGGAGCTGGCGCATGCTGCGATCGACGAGATCCTCGCGGTCGGTCGTACCCCAGTCGTCGTCGGCGGCACCGGCCTCTACCTCCGCGCCGCCCTCGCCGACCTGCACCTGCCTCCGGCTCCGGAGCCCGGAGCGCGCAAGCGGTGGGAGGAGCTCTACGACCAGGAGGGTCCCGAGCAGGCGCACGCGCAACTCGCCGAGCTCGATCCCGAAGCGGCGGCGGCCGTCCACCCGAATGACCGGCGACGCGTCGTTCGCAGCCTGGAGCTCGCCGGACAGGATCGGGAGCGCGACCGTCTCTGGACCGACGAGATGCGGCACCCGACGCTGGTCTTCGGGCTCGACGTTCCCAAGGAGGAGCTCGAGCGACGGATCGCCGAGCGCACAAGGGCGATGTTCAGCGCCGGGCTGCGGCAGGAAGTGGAGCGCGCGCTCGCCGACGGCATCTCTCCGACGGCGAGGTACGCCCACGGCATCGCAGACGTGGCGGAGCATCCCGACGACGAGGCTGCGATCGAAGCGATCGTCGCCCGCGGGAAACGCTACGCGGCGTACCAGCGCAAGTGGATGCGGCGGATTCCGGGCCTTGTTAGCCTGCCTGCGGATCGCCCTCCGGGCGACATCGCAGATGCAATTCTCGAAGTGGCACGGGCTCGGCAACGATTACCTGCTGGTCGAGCGGGCTGAGCTTGCCTTCCCGCTGACCCCCGAGCGGGTACAGAAGATCTGCGACTACCACTTCGGCGTCGGCTCCGACGGGATCGTCGAGGTCACTTCCGCGAACGGTGACGCGGCGGAGGTCGTGATCTGGAACCCCGACGGCTCGACCGCGGAGCTCTCCGGCAACGGAACGAGGATCGCGGCGCGCTGGCTCGCTCGGCGTAGCGGCGCCGGAACCGTGCGGATCTCCGTCGGCCCGCGGGAGGTGGTCGCGGAGATGCGCGGCGGCAAGCAGGTCGAGATGAACATGGGCGAGGTCGAGGTGGGGGAGCCGGAGACGATCGACGTAGCCGGCGAGCCCGTCGAGCTCGTTCCCGTGTCGGTCGGGAACCCGCACGCGGTGATCCGGCGCGAGCCCGATCGCGAAGAGCTGCTGCGCCTCGGGCCGCTCGTCGAGCGCCACGACCGGTTTCCGGAGCGGACGAACGTGCAGCTCGTGCGGGTCGACGGCGCGCACGACGTCACGGTTGGTGTCTGGGAGCGGGGAGCGGGGGAGACCCTCTCCTCGGGAACGAGCGCCGTCGCCGTCGCGGGCGCTGCGGTTCGCCATGGATGGTGCAAGAGCCCGGTCGCGGTCCATCTCGCCGGCGGCGACCTCATCGTCACCTTCGACGAGGCGATGAACGCGACGCCTCGTCGGGCCGGCGGAGGAGATCTGCCGCCTCGAGCTCTCGGAGGAGCTCGAGCTATGAGATTCGCCAAGCGTCTCGACGCCGTGCCGCCGTACCTCTTCGCCGAGCTCGAGCGCAAAGTCTCCGAGGCCGAGCGCGCGGGGATCGACGTGATCAGCCTCGGCATCGGCGATCCGGACCTTCCGACTCCGCCGAGGGTAATCGAGGCGCTCATCGAGTCGGCCCGTGACCCGCGGACTCATCAGTACCCATCGAACCACGGGACCGACGAGTTCCGCGCCGCTGCCACAGGCTTCTACCGCGACCGCTTCGGAGTCGAGCTCGATGCGGAAAGCGAAGTGATCCCCGTGCTCGGCGGCAAGGAGGGCGTCGGCCACATCGCCCTTGCCTGCCTGGATCCAGGCGATGTCTGCCTCGCGCCCGATCCCGGGTACCCGCCGTACACCTCCGGGCCCGTGTTCGCCGGCGCGGCCGTCCACTACCTGCCGCTGCGCGAGGAGAGCGGGTTCCTGCCCGACCTCGAAAGCGCACCGGCTGGGAGGCTCCTCTACCTCAACTATCCGAACAACCCCACGGGAGCAACCGCCGAGCTGGACTTCTTCGAGCATGCGGTTGCGATCGCCAAGGAGCGCGACCTGATCGTCGTTCACGACAACGCGTACTCCGAGGTCGCCTTCGACGGCTATCGCCCTCCGAGCTTTCTCGAGACGCCGGGTGCAAAGGACGTCGGCGTCGAGATCTTCTCGCTCTCCAAGGGCTGGAACATGACCGGCTGGCGGGCGGGGCTCGTCGCGGGGAACGCCGAGATCGTCGAGGCCTATCGCCGGCTGAAGACGAACCTCGACTCCGGGATGTCCGAGGCCGTCCAGCACGCTGCCGCGGTCGCGCTGACCGAGTCGCGCGAGTTCCCGCGTGAGATCTCCGAGGTCTACGCCCGCCGCGGTGACCTCCTCGCGGCTGGATTGGAGGCGATCGGGCTCACGTTCAAGCGGCCGCGCGCGACACCGTACTTCTGGGTGCGGGTGCCCGAGGGCCACACGTCGGGGTCGTTCACCGAGCTCGTGCTCGACCAAGCGTCGGTCCTGGTCTCGCCGGGAGATGCCTACGGGCCGAGCGGCGAAGGGTTCGTCCGTCTCTCCCTGACCGTTCCGGACACGCGCCTGGAGGAGGCGGTTGGCCGGATCACTGAAGCGCTGGTCATAATTCAGTCGTGAGGCAGCGCCAGCCGGATCCCGCACCGGGCCTGGAGCCTGAGCGGGGATTCATCGTCGCCGTGCTGGCTCCCGGGGTCGACGAAGCCGACGAGCTCGACGAGCTGCGTGAGCTTTCGCGTGCCGCCGGGGTCGAACCGGTCGGCGAACTCGTCCAGCGACGCGCGCGGCCCGACGAGCGCACCTACGTCGGGAAGGGGAAGCTGAGGGAGCTCCAAGCGCAGTTCGGAGAGACCCGCGCCGACTCTCTCCTCGTCGACGACGAGCTCAACCCCGGCCAGCAGCGCCAGCTCGAAGATGCGCTGACGGCACGCGTCGTCGACCGTACCCAGCTGATCCTCGACATCTTTGCCCAGCACGCTCGCAGCGCCGAAGGCAAGCTCCAGGTAGAGCTCGCGCAGCTCGAGTACAACCTCCCGCGCATGCGGGGGATGTGGCAGCACCTCGAGCGGCTCGGTGGCGGCCTGGGTGCAGTCGGGGGTGGAGTTGGAACGCGAGGCCCCGGCGAGTCGCAGCTCGAGACCGACCGGCGTTTGGCCGGACGTCGGATCACCCTCCTTCGCCGGCGGCTGAAGGAGGTCAGCCGGCACCGCGCCACGCGGCGCAAGCAGCGGGAGCGCTCGGAAGTCCCGACCGTCGCGCTCGCCGGCTATACGAACGTGGGCAAGTCGACGCTCCTGAACCGCCTCACGGATGCCGGCGTGTCGGTGAACGACCGCCTCTTCGAAACGCTCGATCCGACGACGAGAGGCTTCGAGTACGACGGCCGCCGCTACCTGGTCACCGACACCGTCGGTTTCATCCGGCGTCTCCCGCACGATCTCGTCGAAGGCTTTGCCGCGACGCTCGAGGAGACGCTCAGGGCCGACCTCGTGCTCCACGTCGTTGACGCCTCGGTGTCGGAGGAGCAGCTGGAGGCGATGACCAAGGCCGTCGAGTCGGTGCTCACCGAGATCGGAGCAGACGAGCTACCGGTGATGATCGTCCTCACCAAGATCGACCTCGTCGACCCCCTCGGTCGTCGACGGCTAGGGAACCGCTTCCCGGAAGCGCCCCAGGTGTCTGCGCAGACTGGCGAAGGCCTCGAGGAGCTCCAGGCGGCAATCGCCGGTCACTTCGCCGAGCGGTTCGAGGCCGTGCGCCTCCTCTTGCCGTACGAGGACGGCGGCAAGCTCGCAGAGCTCTACGAGCTCGGGGCGCCCATCGACGAGCGGATCGACAAGCCCGAAGGAGTCTTCGTGCGCGCGCGGCTCGGGCACGCCGACCTGCGCCGATTCGCATCGTTCCTCGTCGCGGAGGAAGATGAAGCCTCGCAGGGCACGCGACGATGACCGAACTTCCCATCCAGCGGCTGCGCGACGACGCAGTCGTCCCGACCCAGGCGTATCGCGGAGACGCGGGGCTCGACCTGGCTGCTTGCGAGCGCGTCGAGCTCGGGCCTGGTGAACGGGCCGTGGTCGGCACCGGTCTCGCGGTCGCCATCCCGGAGGGCTTCGCCGGATTCGTTCAGCCGCGGTCGGGTCTGGCCGCCAAGCACGGGATCACGATCCTGAATTCGCCCGGCCTGATCGACGCGGGGTACCGCGGCGAGCTGCGCGTCGTCCTGCACAACACGGACCTGAGGACGCCGTTCGTTGTCGAGCCGGGGATGCGGATCGCCCAACTCGTGGTCCTGCCGCTGGCCGAGATCGAGCCGGTCGAGGTGGGGGAGCTGCCGGCGAGCGAGCGGGGCGTGCGCGGCTTCGGCTCGTCGCGCGTCTAGTGGCGACCGAGCCCCGCATCCGGGTCTCCGCGATCCTGCGCTGGGGCGGACGCATCCTCCTCTGCCGGCACGAGAAAGCAGACCGCGAGTACTGGCTGCTGCCGGGCGGCGGCGTCAACTCGGGTGAGAGCCTTGTCCGCGCCCTCCATCGCGAGCTCGCGGAAGAAGTTGGGGTGGCTGACGAGATTCCGGTCGAGGGCCCGGTCGCAATCGTGGACTCGATCGCGCCCGTTCGCAGCTTCGCCGCGAAGCACGTCGTCCACATCATCTTCTCGGGCGACCTCGAGGGCCGCTCCCTCGAAGCCGTGACGTCACAGGATGCTGCCGTCCGGGGCCACCGGCTGTTCGAAGTCGGTGAGTTGGGCGAAATCGTGCTTCACCCGCCCATCCAACGTTTCCTGGCCCGCTGGCGACCGGGTGACCCCGTGGTGTACCTGGGCGCGCTCTGGGCCCCGTAGCGCCTCTCAGAGGCTCGTGGGGCATCTTGGCACTCCTCTGACACAGACACGCGCGAATCTCCCCGATACGATGAAAATCGGGCGGTGGGTCGCGGATGGCCCCCCTCGCGCGTGTACTAAAAGCGAGGAGCACTGCGGGCGAGGAGCACCGTCTCCTAGAAGCGGCCGCCGCGAGAGCGGGCCCGCGCCGCGGACACGAGGTGCGCCTCCTGCTCGAGACCATCGGGGAGCGCGGCCAGCTCTGGAGTCTCACCCAGCCGGTGCTCAAGGGCTCGAGCGAGCAGCCAGTCGGCAAGCCACGGGTTCCGCGGGAGTAGCGGCCCGTGCAGATACGTGCCGATCGCGGCGCCGACCCGGCAGCCCTCGAAGCCGCTCTCGCCGTCGTTGCCGAAGCCCGCGACCACCCGTCCCAGAGGCTCCGCGCCCGTTTCGAGCTGCGTGAGCCCCGCGTGGTTCTCGAAACCGGCCAGCGTGCGCTTCTCGCCGGGCTCGAGCTCGCATTCGAGCAGACAGTCCCCGATCAGACGCCGCTCACCCGCGACGGTGTGGAGCGGAAACAGTCCGACCCCCGGTAGCTCGGCACCTCCACGGTCGCGGTAGAAGCGTCCCAACAGCTGATATCCACCGCACACGGCCAGCACGGCAGCACCGCCGTCTACCGCCTCGCGGATGGCATCGCCCTTCGTGGCCAGGTCGGGCGCGATCAGCGCCTGCTCGCGATCCTGCCCGCCGCCCATGTAGAGAAGGTCGTGAGCACCCGGCTGGAGCTCCTGGCCGACGCTGATCGGCTCGACGACGAGCTCGATCCCGCGCCAGCGTGCCCGGTTTGCAAAAACGGCGATGTTGCCGCGATCTGCGTAGATGTTCAGGTACTCCGGATACAGGTGCGCGAGCCGGATCTCGGTCAAGCAGCGCGCTCCCAGTAGGGACGGACGAATCCCCGCTCGGAGACGATTTTCCGCAGCGCGAGCATCGCGGTATAGGTGGGGAGGACCACGAGCTCGCCGCCCTCGGGCGTGAGCTCCAGACCGCGGTCGAGAGCGCTTTCGAGCTCGGGCACGACGTCGATCGCCTCCGGTGGGAAACCCCCGTACTTGCAGCGCAAAGCCATCTCGGCCGCCCGCTCCCCGGTCACGACGACCCGCTCGAGGCCGGCAAGGAGCGGTTCCCAGTCGACGTCCCAGATCCACGAGACGTCGCGCCCGTCCGCGATCGCGTCGTTCAGCGCCAGCACGGCGAGCGTCGGCGCCCCACCGGTGACGAGCGTGTGCACGGCTTCGTTTGCCCCCGCGGGGTTCTTCACCAGCAGCACGAGCAGCTTGCGCTCGCCGACGTCAATGCGCTCGAATCGCCCGAAGGCGGCGCCGAACCGCTCCAAGCCGGACTGCACGTCGTCCAGTTCCGCGCCCAGGGCGAGGGCGAGAGAAGCTGCAGCCAGCGCGTTGTAAACGTTGTAGAGCCCGGGCACGGCCAATCGGACTCGACGTTCTCCCGCCACCCGGGCCAAGGTGAAATCAACGCCTTCGAGCCCCCGTAGCTCGACGTCTCTCGCCGCAACCTCGAGCGGCGGCCGCCCGTGGCCACAGGAAGGGCATCGGTAGTCGCCGAGATGGCCGACGTACGCGGCTGCGTACTCATATGGACGACCGCACGAAAGGCACCACTTCGAGTCGGCGGCGTGCTGGAGCTCAGGCCTGGCGTGCCGAGGGTCGTCGAGGCCGAAGACGAGCGCTCCGGGACGCTCCCGTGATAACTCGCCGAGCTGAGGGTCGTCCCCGTTGACCACGAGCAGCGTCTCGGCGGGGAGGTCACGAACCGCGCCACGCCAGCGCTCGGCGAGAAGCTCGAGCTCCCCGTAGCGGTCGAGTTGGTCGCGAAAGAGGTTTCCGAGACAGATCGCTCGGGGACGGACACGACGAGCCACCTCGGGCAGAGCCGCCTCGTCCACCTCGAGGAGCCCCAACTCCGCGTCCCTGGCGGAGAGGAGGGTGGAGGTGACCCCGGACACGAGATTTGCGCCCGACGCGTTGTGAGCAAGCCGGATCCGGGGCGAGAGGATCTCGGCAACCATCGCCGCAGTCGTCGTCTTGCCGTTCGTCGCGGAGATGAGCGCCGACCCGAGTGGAAGCCGCTCGGCAAGCCGGTCCAGCGCGTCGGGATCGAGGGCGGACAGCACCTTCCCCGGCATCGTCGTTCCGCCGCCCGTGCCGGCCAGGCGCGAAAGCCGCGCAGCCGCCCGCGCAACAGCGATTCCAGCGATCAAAGGGACGTGCAATTTCACCCGCCCAGCGTACCCCCCTCTCCAGTGAGGCAGCCGGATCCCTCATGCGAGTGATCTTCGGATTCCTTACCCCAAAGGGTGATGAGTCGGTCCCAGGCGAAACCTACGGTGGAACCAGGTTTCTATTGGACAACTGCGGCTTCGCGCTTTTCTGCGCGCGGAAAGGGAGAGGGAAATGTCACGAGATAACAGCGGCACTCACAGCACGACACGCTCGAGTGCACTTTGGGGGACGGGGAACCGCGGAGGCGATTCGCGCGGAAGTGCTCTGTGGGGCAAGGGCGGGCGAGGTCTCGGTGCGATTCTGACCGTCCTGTTCGTCACGGCTATCCCGCTTGCGGGCGCCGGCAAGTCGAACAAGCAGCCGGCTCCTGAGATGGCTGCGACCTACGTCGACCCTGTGCTCCTCGCGAAGGCGCACACCACACCGAACGCGCTCGTCAAGATGATCATTCAGAGCATCGGAGAGCACGAGCGACGCAGGCCAGGCCTTCAGTTCGCGCCGTCTACGGGCGACCAGTGCCGGATCGCGAGCGGGTCAAGGACCGATTCAAGTTCGTCGACGCGGTCGCGGTCTCGCTCAAGGCGAAGAAGGTGCTCAAGCTGGCCAGGATTCCAGGGCTCACGATCACCAGTGATGCCGAAATCAAGCTGGCTGCGCTTCCGACCTCGAAGCACGTCTGGCCGACGGCCGAGAACATCCGTCCGTTCTACGCCGACACCGAGCGCTACCGGGCGAACACGCCGACGATCGCGATCGTCGACTCGGGCATCGACAAGAACCGGCCCGACTTCGACGGAGGCACTCGTGTCATCCACGAAGAGGTGATCACGAAGCTCCTGCCCAACTCGCCGGGCGACGGTCGTGGGCACGGAACGTTCGTCGCAGGCATCGCTGCGGGCAGTGCTCCGAACCAGGCCGGTGCTGCTCCGGCGGCCAAGACTCGTCTCGGTCGACGTCATGGACGACCACGGCATGGCACGGACGAGCGACGTCATCGCGGCGGCGGAGTGGATCTACAAGAACCGCGAGAAGTACAACATCAAGGTCGTGAACATGTCGCTGCACTCGACCACTCCGAGCAACTTCACGAAGGATCCGCTCGACAAGGCTGTCGAGAAGCTCTGGTTCAGCGGCGTGGTAGTCGTCGTCGCCTCGGGGAACTACGGGAAGCCCGACGGGCCGAGTGGAGTGCCCTTTGCTCCCGGCAACGACCCGTTCGTGATCACGGTCGGCGCCGTCGACCTCGAGGGCTCGACCAACGTCAGGCGGCACGACATCGCCTCCTGGTCGGCCTACGGTTACACGAGGGACGGCTTCCGGAAGCCCGAGATCGCGGCTGCCGGGCGCTACATGATCGGGCCGGTGCCTCTGGCCGCTTCCCTGCCACGCGAGCGGGCTGACCACGTCGTCTCGCCTGGGTACATGCGGCTCTCGGGCACGTCGTTCGCGGCTCCGATCGTGGCGGGCGCAGCTGCCCAGATCCTCGCCCGGCATCCCTCGTGGACGCCGGATCAGGTGAAGGGTGCGCTCATGCTGAGGGCACGCCACATTCCGGACGCGCCTCCGGGCTCGGCCGGCGTCGGCGAGATCAATGCGGCACGGTCAGCCGACGTGACCAGGCCACCGAACCCGAACCTCGCGCTCAACCGGTTCGTCGTTCCCGACCCGACCGGAGGCAGCACGCCCGTCTTCAACGCGGTCAGCTGGAGCGACGCGGCCCGTGCAGGAGTGGCCTGGGACTCCGTGTCCTGGTCGGATGTCTCCTGGAGCGACGCCTCCTGGTCGGATGTCTCCTGGTCGGATGTCTCCTGGAGCGACGTCAGCTGGTCGGACGTCACCTGGAGCGACGTGCTGGCATTCGAGGACGTCACGTGGGAAGACGCAGCGGAAGGTGACAACACCGTTCCGAGCGAGGACTACGTGATGACGCCCGAGGAGCTGGCGGCCGCGGCGGCCGACCCGGACCTCGACATCGAGCCCGAGCTCCCTGCGGAGCCCGAGGTTCCGGTACCACCGGCGCCGCCGGAACTGCCGGCACCGCCACCACCACCAATTCCCTGATTCGAGGCCAACACTGGGGCCGGGCTGCAAAGCCCGGCCCCGGCCTCACTCGGACGGGGGATGCCGAGCGTCCGGACCGCACCTACTTTGAGACACGGAGCCACCCTCCCCTCTTCCTCTGCGGCTCCTGAAAGGGACTAGGAGACCTAAGACATGCGGTACGAACGGTCGATGGTGAATCAGCCATGAGCGCTGTACCCACCGAGCTCTCCTTCGGCGGACAGTCGGACCCGAGCCCCGGGGACGGCCGGCGCAAGCTGTCACGTGCAGCGATGGTCTACCTCGTGGCGGTCGCGGCCGGCGCAACCCTCGCCGCATCGCCCTTCGTTCCTCGTCTCCAGCACGAACGGAGCTTCAGCGTCTGGGCGGTCTTCGCCATCCTCGCGACGGGAGCGGCGGTGGCTCAGGTGCTCCTGGTCAAGCATCCGCCGAACCAGTCGTACCACGCAACGAACGTCTTCCTGATCCCGGCGATCCTGCTTCTACCGCCCGAGCTCGTTGTGGTCGTGGCGATCGTCCAGCACATCCCTGCCTGGCTGAAGAACCGCACAGCCTGGTACCGGGAGTGCTTCAACATCTGCAACTACATGCTCGCCACGCTCGCGGCGTGGGCGACTGTGAAGCTGATCCTCCAGACGGACGGCCTGATCGCGGATGGCAACCTCCGGTTCGCGGTCGCCGGACTGGCCTGCTCGGTCGTACTCGTCGGGCTGAACCACGCGATGCTCGCCCCGATGCTGATGCTCGGGCACGGGCACTCGATCCGCGAGTCCGGGCTCTTCTCGTTCCACGGCCTCTCCACGGAGCTCGTGCTGGCAGCGCTCGGAGTCGTGCTCGCCACGTTCTGGCACGTCAACCCGTGGCTGATCCCGTTTGCGCTCTCGCCCGTCCTTCTTATCCACCGCTCGCTTGTCGGTTCCCAAGCTCGAGGCGGAGGCTCGTGTCGACCCGAAGACCGGACTCTTCAATGCGCGTCACTTCGGCCTCGCGCTGAACGAGGAGATCGTTCGCGCCCAGCGCTTCGACCGGCCGCTCTCGCTGATCATGGCCGACCTCGACCTTCTGCGAGACATCAACAACTCGTACGGCCACCTTGCCGGCGACGCCGTGCTCAAGGGCATCGCCGAGGTCTTCCGCACGCAGCTGCGCCACTACGACGTGCCTGCGCGGTTCGGCGGCGAGGAGTTCAGCATCCTGCTCCCCGAGACGGACGCAGAAGAAGCGATGGAGATTGCCGAGAGGATCCGGCGGGAAGTCGCGGCGCGCGCCTTCGACGTCGAGACGTCGAGCCAGCCCATCCGCGCCACGGTCTCGCTCGGCGTCGCCTGCTACCCGCGTGACGGCCAGGACGGAAATGAGCTGATTCACCAGGCGGACCTCGCCGTGTACCGGGCAAAGCTCCAGGGCCGAAACCGCGTTCTCGACGCGACCTCCGAACCGCTGGCGGTGCCGGCCGATCGCAAGCCGAGGCTCGTCGCCGTGCCCGAGACCGGTGACCACCTCGAGCCACTCCCGCCCGCGGTCGAGGAGATTCCGCCCGAGGAGCGGCGCCACCCGCGCACGCACGCCATGCACGGGCCGCGCTTCCTCTCGCTCTCGCGGCGGCTCGCGGTCATGGTCGGCCTTGTCGCCTTCGTCGGCACGGGCGCCGGCGTGCTCGGAATCCTTTTCGGTTCCAGTCACGACGTCTTCGCGCTGATCGCACTGGTCGTTCTCGTGGGCTTCGGCCAGGCGCTCGCAATCGAGGTGGACGACGGCGGTTCGATCTCCGTCAGCGCCGTCGGATCACTCGCAGGCGCAGCCCTCTTTGGTCCGAGGGCCGCACTCGTGCTCGCCGCGACGACGGCAATCGTCGAGTGGAGTGCCCGGCGCTCAGAGCTTCATCGCGTCCTCTTCAACGTCGGCGCACTCTCACTGTCGTCGCTCGCGGCCGCGGGAATCTTCATGGTCGGCTTCGAAGGCACCACGGGCGAGTTCTTCACCGCCGCTGCCGGCCTCGCCGCCGGCCTCGCGTACTTCGCTGTCAACACCGGGCTCCTGAGCGTCGCGATCGCGATGGAGGGGCACGAGCGCGTGTGGCGCGTGTGGCAGGAGCGCTTTGCCTGGCTCGCGCCGCACTGGATCGTGTACGGCTTCGTCGGCGGCGTCATGGCAATCGCCTACCACGCGGCCGGCCTCTACGCCCTCGCGGTGTTCGCGGTGCCGTTGCTCCTCATGCGCAAGACGCAGGAGGCGTACCTCCGGCACACCCAGCGCAGCGCCCAGAAGCTCCGTGCGGCCGCCGAGACCATCCAGACCCAGAACGTGTCGCTCGAGCAGGCGAACAAGCTGCTCAAGGAGCGCTCGACCGCGGCCATGGAGAGCCTCTCGGCGACGGTGGATGCCCGCGACGCCTACACGGCAGGGCACTCCCGCCGCGTCCAGCAGCTCGCACTCGCCATCGGGCGCGAGATGGGACTCTCGCAGGCCGAGCTCGACCTGCTCGGCCACGCGGCGCTCTTCCACGACATCGGGAAGCTCGCCGTCCCCGACGCAATCCTCTTGAAGCCCGCAGTCCTCACGGAAGACGAGTGGTCGCTCATGCAGCGCCACTCGGACGAGGGCGCCCGGATCATCGACCGGCTCGGCTTCCTGAACGACGCGGTGCCTGCCATCCGCCACCACCACGAGCGCTTCGACGGCACCGGCTACCCGGACGGCCTGAAGGGGGACGAGATCCCGCTCGGGGCCCGCATCATCCACGTCGCCGACGCACTCGACTCAATGCTCACCACCCGCATCTATCGCGCGGCCAGGCCCGCGATGGAGGCGATGGACGAGCTGAGGCGCGCAGCGGGCACTCAGTTCTGCCCGCGCTGCGTGGGAGCGCTCGAGCAGATCCTGCCGCCGGAGATCCTCACCGACGAGGCTGCCCGGCACGAGCTGCTCGCCGCTTCCTGATCTCAGCGTTCTAGCGTTTCTTTGCAATTGCTCCATCCTGATCTATTCTTATTGCTGTGCCCCAGAAACGCCCGGTTAGCCGGGCTGTCTCACGCATCGATCCTGCAGCCCTGGCCGAGTTCCAGGCGGGGATCCGCAAGCGTTACTCGAACGAGCAGATCCTCGAGCAGCTGCGTGCCTGCGCAGAGCGGCTTGGGCGCTCGCCGACGATGCGCGAGTTCGAAGAGGACTCCGAGACCACCGTTCACCCGCAGACCGTCATCCAGCACTTCGGAACCTGGAACGCAGCAAAGCGCGAGGCGGGCCTGGTTCCTCGCCGGTTTGCCAAGCCTGCTGACCTGATCAAGCTCCTGCGCGAGCTAGGCGACGAGCTCGGACGCACGCCGACGGCGAAGGATCTCGACGAGCACCGAGCCTCGATGCCGTCGAAGTCGCTCTACTGGCACATGTTCGGCTCGCTCAAGAACGCGCTCCGGCAGGCCGGGTTCGACGTGCCGGTGGGGGAGGAGAGGCTCGAACGCGCGATCGAACAGGGTGTTTCTCTTGCCGGAACGCTCGGGCATCTCCCGAAGTTCGCCGACTGGGCCGCCGCCCGCAAGAAAGACGCCAAGCTGATGAGCGAGTGGCAGGTCTACCGCATGCTGGAGCCTGGGGGAGGAGTGAGCGGCCCCGCCGGCAAGTCCGGCCCGGCTTCTTCTCGGCGGCCCCGTCAGGTCGGGGCCTGGGCCACCTTCCAGTACCTCGTGCGAGAGCGGCTGCTCGAGGAAGGAGTGAAAGTGTCGCCCGAAGGACGGCTTACAGGGCGGCGGCGATCGCCGCGAGGCGGCGCAGGCAGGAAGCGCCCTCGTCCGGAGCGCGCACGGCCGGGAGAGGCGTCTCCTCGAAAGCGCGGTCGGGCGTGAAGCGCTCTGCGCCGATCCGCCGGCCCTCGGCGAGCGCGAGCAGAATCCCCTCGGGCAGCTCGCGCTTCCTCAGCCGCATGCCCAGGTAGCGGTCGACCACCTCGAGCGCGTCCTTCGTGGAAGCGAAGAAGGCTTCGCTTCGGCCCTCGCCGAGCCAGAGCGGTCGCCCAACGCCGCGTGCGACGAAAACGGTGTCGCGCATGCGCTCGTCGAGCCAGGCGGTGGCCATCGAGCCGCGGAGCTCCTCGAGCACCTTCGCCCGCGGGCCCTCCGCGTGGATGAGCGCGAAGATCGCCTCTGAGTCGACCGTCATGTCTGGCTCTTCCCTCTGAAAGCCGTGGCCGGCGAAGATCTCCTCGTCGTTCAAGATGATCCCGTTGTGGACGCCTCTGACGGCGCCGTGCCCGACGGGATGGTTGTTGGCGGCAATCGTGGGGTGGCCCTTCGTGTAGTCGCGTACGTGGATCAGCGCTTCGGTTGCCTTGCTGTGAATCGAGATCCGATCGAGCAGCGCGCTCGCACCCGAGCGCTGCTTGTGGACGGAGAGCGAGCCACCGTCGCTGCGATAGGCGTACCCGACTGCGTCAGCGCCGCGCTCGGCGATTCCCGCGAGCAGGGCCTGGGCCGCGAGCGTCCGGTTGATTCGGCTCGCGCGATGAAGGCTGTATCCAGCGATTCCACACATGCGTCTGATCGTAGGAGCCTCGCCAGACGACCCGACTCGCTCGCAGCGGTGCCAGGGAGACCCCTGATAGATGCGACGACCGAGACCGCCTTGGGTTAGCTACTAGGTTGTTCGGTATTCGTTAAGTGAACGCCAGTCCCTCGATCGAGGGTACTCAACTAAGCCACCCCGCTTGGCGACCGATACACGGCTCGAATGGCCCGGCCGCTTCCTCAGCAACCGCCAGAGTCCGACCCAACTCCCGAGCTGAAGCTCGAGGTCGTCGCCGACCCGGCGGGGCTGGACGAGCCGGTGGAGGTCGAAGAGAAAGACCCGTTCGACGCCACTCCCGCGGCCACGCAGGACCCGCTGAAGCTCTACGTCCGCCAGATCGGCGACGGGCGGCTCCTCACCCCGCAGGAAGAGCGCGAGCTCGCCCGGCGCAAGGACGACGGCGACGAGGCCGCGAAACGCCGGCTGATCGAGTGCAACCTCCGCCTCGTGATGTCGATCACGCGCAACTACACCAAGGCCGGTGTGCCGCTGCTCGACCTGATCCAGGAGGGCAACCTCGGCCTTATTCGCGCGGTCGAGAAGTTCGACTACAAGCTCGGCTACAAGCTTTCGACCTATGCCACCTGGTGGATTCGCCAGGCCGTGACGCGCGCTCTCGCAGATCAGGGCCGCACGATCCGGCTGCCGGTCCACGTCGCGGAGCAGACGAGAAAGGTGCTACGCGCCCGACGCGTGCTCGCCCAGAAGCTGAACCGCGATCCATTGGTCCCCGAGATCGCCAAGGAGGCAGGGTTTCCGCCCGAGCGTGTGCAGGAGCTGCTCGAGCTGATCGAGGATCCCGTCAGCCTCGAGACGCCGGTGGGGGACGGGGAGAGCATCTTCGGAGACCTGATCGAGGACACGAAGTCAGACCAGCCGGATGCCGCGACGGCGAAGATGCTTCGCTCGCGCGAGCTCGCCGGCGCGCTCCGACGCTTGACCCCCCGCATGCGCCGCGTGTTGGCGTTGCGCTTCGGCCTCGACGGCGAGAGCCCGCAGACACTCGAGCAGGTCGGCATCGGCCTCGGCATCACCCGTGAGCGGGTGCGCCAGCTAGAAGCGCGCGCTCTCAGAGAGCTACGCCAGGTCGCACCAGGCCTGCAGCTCTACCTCACCGAGTAACTAGCCGGCTACTGATTCCATCTCGCGGAGCTTGGACAGCCTCCGCAGAGCATGGACTTCGATCTGGCGGACGCGCTCGCGCGTGAGGCCGAGCGTGCGGCCGATCTCCTCGAGCGTCTTGGGCTCCGAGTTCGCAAGGCCGTAGCGAAGAGCGATCACTTTCCGCTCGCGCTCGGAAAGGGCCGCGAGCCCGCGACCGAGTGCCTGGCTGCGCAGCGTGATCTCGACCGCGTCCTCAGGGGAGGGACCGTCGCCGGCCACGAAATCTCCGAAGACCGCGTCCTCCGTCTCGCCGACGGGCTGGTCGAGGCTCGTCGAAGCTCGAGCGGCGGCCTTCACCTCACGTGCCTGCTCAACCGGAAGGCTCGCCTCCTCGGCGATCTCGGCGAGCGTGGGCTCCCGGCCGAGCTGTGTCCAGAGCAGGCGCTCCGCCTTGTTCATCTTCTGAAGGCGCTCGACGATGTGAACGGGCATGCGGATCGTCCGGGCCTTGTCCGCAAGCGCCCGCGCGACCGCCTGGCGAATCCACCACGTCGCGTACGTCGAGAACTTGTAGCCCCGACGCCAGTCGAACTTCTCGACGGCGCGGATGAGGCCGAGAGTTCCCTCCTGGATCAGGTCGAGGAACGGGAGGCCCTGGTTGCGGTAGTTCTTCGCGATCGAGACGACGAGGCGCAGGTTCGACTGGATCATGTGCTGCTTGGCCTGCGGGTCGCCGCGCTCGATCCGCTTCGAGAGCTCGACCTCCTGGGCGGCGGTGAGGAGCGCATGGCGGCCGGCCTCGCGCAGGAACAGCTGGAGCGCGTCCGTCGTCGTCTCGTAGGCGACCGGCTGGGGCGGCGCCTGCTCCTTCTCGTCCTCCAGGATCTCGATTCCTCGCTGATCGAGCTCGCGGTGTAACGCCTCGACCTCGAGGTCGCTGAGCTCGTGCGCCTCGGCCAGCTCTACCAGCTCGGACGCACGGACGTTGCCCGCCTGCTCGGCGGACTCGATGACCTGACGGACGTCCTCGGCTCCAAGGACATTCTCTAGCTCAACGGTCATGTACTCGCTTCTCTAAGTACCAGGGCGATGCTCAGATCAAACACCATAGCTGCCGCTGCTGCACGAGCACCAGCCCGCGAAGTCAATGCACGGTAATCAGTGTTATGTCAAGTTCGAGCAAAGGGAGCGGACGAGGCCCACTCTTCCCCAGGGTTGTCCACAGGAGCGCCGACGAGGATGTGGAAAATGTTGAAAACTGAATACTTTGCAATTTGCGGCGTCGGTGTTTTGACAGGTCTTGAAAGGACGACTTGACATCTCTACTGTCCCCATTGCGCCGAGCACGGAACGCGAGTAGGTCGAGGCCCAGCCGGGCGGCCGTAGGCGGAAGCCGAAAGTTGGTCGATTGGGCGGACGAAAGCGAAACCGGCTCGGCGAATTTTTTTGGTCCGACGCGGAGCATCCGTCCCGCGCAACGAGACCGCCGGCCTTGTGTGGGCACCAGCCGCCGCCAGTAGAATCGCAGCCGCGATGACGTTCCACCTGCGTCCCCCGAGCATCGACAAAGGCGTCGTCGCCTTCCTCTGGGCCTTCGGCTTCTTCCTCTATCTCTTGCTCGGGATGATCGCCATCGGTGTCGGCAAAGGGGCATCCTTCATCCTCGCCGCCATCGCAGGCGCAGCGATCTTCCTGTTCGTCCGGCTCTACGGCGAAGAGCGGACCCGCGCCGGTAACTAGCGCACTACCTCAGACCGTGCGAGGTCTGGCGCGATGGTCGCCGACCAGAGCGCTCAGAAGCAGGCGCGCGAGCTCGTCGCCGATCGCCTGCTGAAGTCGGTACACGCCCGAAGGGCCAACGTGCTGGATGCTGTTCAGGCGAGCGCAATGCTCGAGGATGAGGGCTAGGCCTCGGCTGGGCTGGGGAGTGGCGGCGTCCATGGCGGGAGTATCGGCGCCCACCCCCCGCCCTTCGATCCCTCCCGGGAGTGAGCGCTACTCCGTCTTGGCAGGCTCGGTCGTCGTGGGCTTCGGTTCTGCCTCGGCCCCGAGCGCACCCGAGCCGCCTTCGCGGATGTGGACGCGGCGGTCGTCCGACAGCGGGTCGTCCGTGCCCGCGGCCTGCCCTTCGGGGCCTGCCACCGGCGGCGGCTGCGGATCCGTTGGCACCGGTGTCGCCACGGGCGTCTGCTTGCGAACCCGCGGTCCCGTCGTGTCGAACGTGAAGCCGAAGACGAGGCCGATCCCGAACGCAATCGCGGGATACATGAACCGCAGGTCTCCGACGAGCGCCCCGATCCCAAGATCGTCCGACCAGCCGCGCACATGGCTGCCCAACCAGTGGTCGCCCGGCTCGCTGGCCGCGATCACCCAGCCGCCGGCAAGAAGGACCGGCAAGAAGGCCATCAGGAACACGTTTCCCGACACCCGCGGCCATCCCCACTTCGTCCAGCCGCCCAGCAGCTGCGAGAGCGCCATTGTCAGCCCCGCGGCTGCAACCAGTCCCGCTATCGACCAATGCTCTCCCATGGAGAGCGACTCCTCGTCTGGGATCAAGCTCGCCGCGAGCCACAGCAGGAATCCGGCAGTCGCGGCGCCGATCAGGGTCAGCGCTCCTCTTGTCAGGCCGTACATGGCACCACCTCCACCCCGGTCCCTGCCCGTTTTGCCTCCGTTTTAGTCGAGCAGGCGCGAGTCGAAGCGACCCGAGTCGAGATCGTCCCTGAACTCCTCCAGCAGCCGCTCTGCGTCACCCGTGAACACATGCGGAACGACGCCGATCTCGCGGTCGTTGTGGAACGGGAGATCGACGTGCTCGTGTGAGACGAGGTTGACCGAGATCCGGTCGCACACCGGGCACCGCACGGCCACTCCGAGCGAGTCGTCGCCGGGCGCGAGCAGGAAGAACGAGGATGGGAAGACCGGCCGCGGGCGGTCTTCCGGATAGCAGTAGAAGCTCCACGGCCAGTCCCCGGCCTGGATGCGGCGCACGGCGAGGTCGGACAGCTCGGCAGCGATCTCGTCGAAACGGTCGGTCATGAGGTTCAGGAAGCGCTCCTCGCCCAGGCCGAGTGGAGCCCAGTCGAGCTCTGCGTCCGAGACGAGCCCCGGGTGCTCCTCACCGCACGGGCAGTCGAACTGAACGTGGAAGACGGCAGGGTGGTGAGCGCCGGGCAGCCGGTCCAGGATGCGGAACGCCGACAGCCGCACGCGGGTCTCCCCCTGGCTGGGGCAGGCAAACGAGTACCGCGTTGTGAGCGCGTCGTACATGGCTCTCTAGACGTTGTAATCGGCTCTCCGGACGGAAAGCGTGACTCGCTAGTAGTGAATCAGCGAAAAAACGTCGTAATCGGAGAGCTTTTCGGCGCCCTTCAGGAAGTCCAGCTCGATCAAAAAGGCCATGCCGACGACATGTCCGCCCAGCTGTTCCACGAGCCCGGCCATCGCCTTCGACGTTCCCCCCGTTGCCAGCACGTCGTCGTGGATGAGCACGCGGGTCCCGCCCTCGAACGCATCCGCCTGGAGCTCGAGCGTGTTCCGGCCGTACTCGAGGGCGTACTCGGCGCTGATCGTCTCCAGCGGCAGCTTGCCCGGCCGCCGGGCCGGAACGAAGCCACACCCGAGCTTGTAGGCGATCGCAGAGCCGATGAAGAAGCCGCGCGCCTCGCCCCCGATCACGACGTCCGGCCTCCGCTCCTCGGCCCACTCGGCGAGCAGGTCAACCGTCTGCTTCAGAGCGTCGCGGTCGGCGAGCAGCGGCATGATGTCCTTGAAGACGACCCCCTTCTCCGGCCAGTCCGGGACGTCCCGGATCTTGGCCTTCAGCTCCTCAACGCCGGCGACGGCCATCAGGCGGAAGCAAGGTGTCGAAGGGCGCGCCAGAAGAGGAGCTGCGAGAGCTCCTGTGCGAGCTCCGCGAGCGTCCTCAGGTCGCCGAGGGCCGCCTCGCGCCGTTCGGGGTTGCGCGTGCGGAGCGTCGGCCCGACGAGCTGCCCCAGGAGCGCTCCCTCTCGGTCGGCCGCGGTGCGGAACGGGCGCAGGTTGCGCGGCCCGACTCCGAACGACGCGAGCTGCGCGCAGACCGCTGCGATCTCCGCATCTCCCGCGGAGTACCGCTTCTCTCCTCCATCTCCGCGTGCCTCGAGCAGGCCGTACTCCTCCAGCTCGCGCACGAGCTGCGGCGTCGCGCCGGAGCGCTCAACGAGCTCTCGCGCGTCCAACTCCTCCTCGGGACCGGCAAGCCCTGCCGCCCGCCGTCGCCGCCGCGACTTGCTCGCAGCCGGCGAGGAGAGCTCCTGCCGAATCACGCGCAGCGGCAGGAACTCGTCCCGCTGCAGCCGCAGGATCGTCCGCAGGCGCTCGACCGCGTCCTCGTCGAAGAGGCGGTAGCCGCCTTGCGTGCGCTTTGTCGTGAGCAGGCCCTGGTCCTCGAGATAGCGAATCTTGGAGATCGAGACGTCGGGGAACTCGTCCCTCAGGTGCTGACAGACGGCCCCGATGTGGAGCAGGCCGTTGCGGGAGGGTGCCTGGGCCGCTGCGCTCACTGGGAGAGAAATGTCAGCTTGTACTTGCCGATCTGGACCTCGTCGCCGTCCTCCAGCTGGCCGGACTCGATCCGGCGACGGTTGAGGAACGTTCCGTTGAGGCTTCCCTTGTCCTCGATGAAGAAGTCGCCATTGCGTCGGAGCACCAGCGCGTGCCGGCGCGAAACCGTCACGTCGTCGAGGAAGACGTCGCAATCGGGCGAGCGCCCGACCGTCGTGCTCTCGGTCTCGAGCAGGAAGTGCTCGCCTGCCCGCCCTCCTCCGGAGCGAACGACGAGCGCAGGCCCCTCGGTCTTGATCTCGTCGACGATCGCGGCCGAGTCGTCCTCGCCCTCTTCGGGCGTGTAGCTCATCGTCGTGTCCGACCCTGATTCGTCACGAACGAGCAGCGCGCCGCATTTGGCGCAGTAGTTCGCCGCCTCCGGGTTCTGGAAGCCGCACTCCGGGCAGTACACGTGGCTCAAGCGTTGTCCTCGGCGGGCGGCGAGGCCTTGCCCGCGAGGATGCGCGCGAGGCCCTCGACGTCGACCTGCTCGAGCACGCTGCGTCCTTCAGACTTTTGGAGCCGCGCGACCAGCTCGGCGCGCAGGATGTCGATCTTGCCGTGCAGCAGCCGGCGGCGGTAGGAGATCTCCTGCTCCTCCTCTGTCAGGTCGTCGATCAGCTTCTTCAGGTCGGCATCAGATGTCGAGGACAGATCGGGAAGCGGTTCCACGCGTTTCAGCCTTTCGTTCGGAGGACGGCGGCGCTGGCTAGTAAAGCAGTAGCACTCTAAAGGTTCAACCTCAGCTTGAGATTCCGGCCTCTTCCTGGAGCACTTCCTCGACGAGGGCGCGGAACTCGCTCTCGAGTGCGTTCGACGCCTGCTCGTCACGACCCTCGGCGTAGATGTGGACGAGAGGCTCGTCGGGGTCGGGCAAGACCCGCACCCACCCGCGGCGGTCGCTCACCTTGATGCCTTCGACGAGATCGAGGTCGCGACCCTTGAGCCGCTCGCTGAGCACCCGCATGACGAGCCCCTTCTGCGCCCAGGGGCAGGGCAGCTGCCGGTGGACGAGGGTCGAGGCGGGGAGCTCGCCGACGAGCGTGGAAAGCGGCTGCTGAACGGGCGCGAGCAGCTCGAGGAGCTTGCACAGGCTCGCCATCCCGTCGTAGGCGGGAAGGAAGTCCGGGAAGACGTAGCCGCCACCGACGGCGCCCGCGAAGATGACCCCATCCTCCGATGCGGCGCGGGTCAGCTCGCTGAGCGAGGCCGGCGTGCGCACGACCTGCAGGCCGCTGCCCTTGACGAGGCGGTCGACCTGGCTCGTCACCGTCACCGGGAACGCAAGCTTGCCGCGGCGGCCGTCCGATCCGATCAGCCGCAGGAACAGCAGCAGGGCCTGCTCGACGGGGATCTCGTGGCCGGCCTCGTCGATCAAGTAGAGGCGCTCAGCGGTGCGGTCGAAAACGGCGCCGAAGTCCGCGCCGACCGCGCCGACGAGCTTCTTCGCCTGACCGATCAGCCCTCGCAGCTCTCCACCGGGGTCATCCGGCTCGGTAGCTGCAAAGGCGTGCGCCGAGACTGCCTCGACTCCGAGCTGCCCCAGCACGAGCGGCAGTACGAGCGAGGCCGAGGAGTAGCCGTAGTCGACGACGATGCGGAACCCCCGAGTGCGGATCGCGCCGAGATCGAGCGTCGCCAGGAGGTCCTCCGCGTAGCTCTCCCGCGCACGCACCGGATAGTCGACGGTACCGATCCCGGACGCAGCCGAGCGCCGCAGCTCACCGCGCGAGAAATGCTTCTCGATCTCCTTTTGGAGCTCGGGAGTGATCTGGATCCCGGGATCCTCGAAGAAGCGGATCTGGGCGACCTCAGGGTCGGCCGGCGGTGAAGCCGACATGGAAGCCGGCCGCGTAGTCGTGTGTCTTCAGAAGATGGCGCCCCACTGCGCTCGGAAGCGCCCGCAGGTCGGCGATGTCCACGCCGGTCGAGTTGATCCCCGCGATCATCGAACGCTCGATCATGCGGCAGGTCGCCGGTGCCTCCCGGCTCGCCACGATTCGGGCGCCGCGGGGAAGCGCGGTCCCGAACGCGACTGCCAGCCGCGTGACCACCTCGGGGGTGAGGTCGACGTTGACGAGGCCGGAGACGCCGTCCTTCCCGAACAGCCGCGAAGACCCTGCTGACTCCCAGATCAGGCTTTCGTAGATCTGGGCACCGCTCTCCACTTCCTTGTACGGATAGACGCGCACGCCGGGCATGAGCACGCTCTCCTCGCCCACCTTCACCTCGTCGCCAATCGCGACTCCTTCCTGGATCCGGACGTGCGCGCGGATGTCGCACGAGCGGCCGACGATCGCGCCCTCGACGATCGCGCCGCGGCCGATGTGAGTCGACGCGTCCACGACCGACCGAGAGGTGCGAGCACGCTCCCGCAAGGTCACGCTCGCGGAGAGCACCGAGTACGGGCCAACGTGTGCGTCTTGTCCGACCCGGCAGTAGTTCGAGATCAGCGCAGGCCCCTCGACCTGATCGAGGTCGTCGAGCTCCACTCCCTCCCCCAGCCACACGTTCCCGCGGAGGCGGATACCGGGAACCGTCAGCTGCACGAGCTCGTCCAGTGCGTCGAAGTTCGCCTGCTGGTACTGCTCGAGATTGCCGATGTCCTGCCAGTAACCCTCCATCGGAAACCCGTAGATCGGCCGCCCCATCTCGAGGAGAAGCGGAAAGAGCTCCTTCGAGAAGTCGAACGGTCGATCGGAGGGAACGTGCTCGAGCACCTCGGGCTCGAGGACGTACACACCCGTGTTGATCGTGTCGGAGAACACCTGCCCCCACGAAGGCTTCTCGAGAAAGCGCTCGACACGTCCCTGGTCGTCGACGACGACGATCCCGAACTCGAGGGGATTCGGGACTGACTTGAGCCCGATCGTGACGGCCGCGCCTCGCTTGCGGTGGAACTTGACGAGCTTGCCGAGGTCGAAGTCGCACAGTGCGTCGCCCGAGATGACGAGAAACGTGTCGTCGAGCTTGCCCGCCGCCAGGCGAACGGAGCCGGCCGTTCCGAGAGGCGACTCTTCCACCGAGTACTCGATGCGCACGCCCAGGCTCTCGCCGTCGCCGAAGTAACTGCGGATCGCCTGCGGCATGAACGCGACCGTGACGATCACGTCCTCGAAACCGTGCGTCCGCAGCAGCTCCACGATGTGCTCCATGCACGGCTTGCCGACGATCGGGACCATCGGCTTCGGCTGGTTCGACGTCACCGGCCGCAGGCGCGTTCCCTCGCCGCCCGCCATGACGACGGCCTTCATCGCCGCTCCGCCCGCACCGCGGAGATCAGGTAGAGAGCCCCTGCCGCTAGTGCAAGTGCGAGGCCGGCCCAGAAAATCCAGAGCGGCCACTGCGTGCCCTCGTGCGTGACCATGATGAACGCGAGGGCTGCGTAGAGCAGCCAGGTGGCGGCCTTTCCGAGAAAGTTGACCGAGAGCTCGTAACCGCGGGGCACCAAGAGCTTGTACCCACCGATCAGCAGAGCGTCCCGTACCAGGATGAGCGCGAGCGCCACCCACGGCAGGCGGTGATGGACTGCGACGAGGACGATGACCGCCGCGTCGATCATCAGCCGGTCGGCGAGCGGATCGGCGATCTTGCCGAACGCAGATTCCACGTGCCACCGGCGGGCGAGCCATCCGTCGACCTGATCGCTCACGCCGGCGACACCGAAGATGATGGCCGCGAACCAGCTGTAGCCGCCGTCCGCTGGGATGAGGGCCGCAACGAAGACCGGGATCAGCGCCAGCCGCAGGATCGTGATCGCATTCGGCACGTGCGCGTAAGCGACGGATCCCGCGCGGGCAGACATGCCGTCAAGGATAGAGCGCCCCCGGCTCGTTGTTGCGCATTTGCTCGACTTTCGTGACAGACACGCGCGGATTTCCTCGATAGGATCGCGTTGGGGAGGAGGTCGGGGGTACCGGTCCTAGGGGGCGTTGATACCGTCGCGCACGTGGCGAACCGCCTCACGATTCCCGGTTTCGTCAACGCGCACAGCCATGCCTTTCAGCGAGCGCTCCGAGGGCGCACCGAAGGCGGCGACTTCTGGGCGTGGCGCGACGCGATGCTGGCCTTGGCCGACGAGCAGACGCCGGAGCGGGTGCGCACGGACTACGAGCAGCGTGTATCGCGAAATGCTCGCCGCCGGCTACACCGCGGTCGGCGAGTTCCACTATCTCGGCTTCGAGCAGGGTCTCGCAGCAGCCGAGGCCGCCGAAGCTGCGGGGATCGGCTTCGTCCTGCTCTATGCCGCGTATGCGCGCGGCGGGCTCGAGCGCTTTCGTCAACCCTCGCCTGCCGAGTACCTCAACCAGGTCGAGCGGTTCCGCGAGCGGGGCATCAACGTCGGGCTCGCCCCCCACTCCGTCCGGGCCTGCCCGGCCGACTGGCTGGAGGAGATCGGCCGCTACGCCGACGAGCACTCGCTGCCCCTGCACGTCCACGCCGATGAGCAGCCGCGCGAGATCGACGAGTGCATCGAGGAGCACGGCGTGAGGCCGATCGAGCTCCTCGCCACGACCGGCTGCCTCGGGCCACGAACCACGATCGTCCACGCGACGCATGCGGCCGACCGGGAGCTCGACCTTCTTGCGGAAGCAGGCGCCAGGATCTGTGCGTGCCTCACAACCGAGGCGAACCTGGGAGATGGCTTCCTCGCGGTCGAGCGGGTGTGCCAGCGAAGCCTCGGCGTCTGCATCGGCTCCGACTCGAATGTCCGAATCGACCCGCTGGAAGAGCTGCGCGAGCTGGAAGGCATCGCGCGGCGCCGCACGCTGAGCAGGAACGTCGTCTCTACCGAGTCGCTCCTCTGCTTCGGCTCCGACGAGGGCGCCGCTTCGCTCGGGCTCGAATCCTGGGCCGACGTCGAGGTCGACCTCGAGCATCCCTCTCTGGCCGGGATCGCCGAATCGGACGTGTTCGGCGCGCTCGTCTTCGGCTGCTCGGCCGACGTTTTCGTCTAGAGAATCC
This sequence comes from uncultured Actinomycetes bacterium, assembly GCA_963827725.1. Classification (GTDB taxonomy): domain Bacteria; phylum Actinomycetota; class Thermoleophilia; order Gaiellales; family Gaiellaceae; genus VAXT01. The sequence continues at coordinate 1,362,005 of CAWHBM010000001.1, forward strand.
GTACGCCAAGCGCGCTTGCGGCGAGCCCAACCGCCAGCTTCGCCGTCGTGTTCTCGTGATCGCGAATCGGGTTCACCTCGGTCAGCTCGAGCGAATCGAGCACTCCCGCCTCTGCGACGAGCTCGAGTGCGAGGTGCGCCTCGCGATACGACAGGCCGCCGAGCACCGGATCGCCGACCCCGGGAGCAAACTCCGGGTCGACGACGTCGAGGTCGACCGAGACGTGGACGAACGACCCGCCCGAGACCCGTGCGAGAGCCTCTTCGATCACGGGCTCGACGCCACGCCGGTCGAGGTCGCTGATCGTGTACACGGCAAGACCGAGCTCGCGAACGAGGTCCTGCTCTCCGGGATCGAGCGACCGAACTCCGACGAGGGCGACTCGGGCCGGGTCGACGGCAGGTAGACGGAGCCCGTCGGCTGAGAACTGAGCGCCGCAACGGCCCAGCGCCACCGCCAGCGGCATGCCGTGCACGTTTCCGCTCGGGGTCGTCTCGGGTGTGTTCAGGTCGCCGTGCGCATCGAGCCAGAGCACGCCGCCAGTCCCCGAAGCAGAGAGCCCGCTGAGCGTCCCGATCGCGACCGAGTGGTCACCGCCGAGCACGAGCGGGACGAGCCCGTCTGTCCGAGCAGCCTCGACCTCCTGGCCGATGCGCGCGCAGGTCTCGAGGATCTCCTCGAGAAAGCGTGCGTTCTCGGGGCCAGCCGAGCGCGTCTCGGCGAGCGCAGCCTGCACGTTCCCCCGATCCTCCACGTCGATGCCCGCACCGACGAGGCGGTCGCGAAGGCCCGCGTAGCGGATTGCCGAAGGCCCCATGTCGACGCCGCGCCGACCTGCTCCCAGGTCGAGCGCGGCTCCGATGATTGCGACGCGAGCCGGTGCCACGGCAAAACAATAGGGGCGCCGACTGCGCCGCGACGGTGAAACGAGATGGGCGGCGGACGCGTCAGTACTCGGGGGGTTGGCGACGCGTCCGCCGCTCTCACGAGTAGCTCAAACGGCCGCGCGCTCTCGCGAGATCTTCTTGGCCCCTTCCAGCACCGCGATCGAAAGGTCCTCGAGGATGTCGATCTGCCGCCCGACGATCTCGACGCCCGTGGTCACGAGATGGAACTCGGCCGGCGTCGTCCAGCCGGGATTCTTGATGATCCGGATCAGCTCTGCGAACCGATCCTCGTCCGCGAGCGCGCGCAGGCGACCTTGCACCTGCTCGATGTGCAGCTCGAGCTGACCAACGTCGTGCTCCCCCACTTCGGACCCCCTTCGTGGTAGGTACGAACCGTTGGCTGGGCCACCGTGACACGTGCAGCGTAGCGCGAACCTCTCATCACGGCGCAACAGGCGAGGGCTCTACCTCGGCGGCCTTTCCACAGGCTTTTTTAGTCGGGGTGCCCGGATTTGAACCGGGGACCTCTTGTCCCCCAGACAAGCGCGCTAACCAGGCTGCGCCACACCCCGTAGGGGGACAAGAGTAACGGCCACGCAGCAGAGCCGCGCGACCTCCCAGACGGCATCGCAAGCGATGCCTCAGGTCCCCCAGACAAGCGCGCTAACCAGGCTGCGCCACACCCCGCGACTGGCTGAACTCTAGCGCCCTTCGCCGAGACGCTTGTACAGGCGATCGATCAGCGCGGGCATCTCTTCGAGGCGCTCCGTGATCACGCGCAGGCGGTACTCGCGGAAGTGCTCGGGCTCGACATCGAGGGCCGAGGCGAGCGCCTGGACGATCTCGTTCGAGGGCACCGGCCTGTTGCCGTGCACGAGGTGATTTAGATATCCGGCCGAGAGCTTCGTCTTCGAGGCGAGGGCGCGGTACGTGATCCCGCTCTCGGTCATCAGGCGCTCGAGCGTCTCTCCGAACGGGTCCTCGCTGAAGCGGCGCCGGCGCGCCATCAGTGCCCCTTCCAGTAATGCCGCCGAGCTCCTGGGTCGCGAGCACCAAGCCAGAGGCCGCACTCGACTGCGGCCAAGGCTTGCAGCCTTGGCAAAGGCGAGGGTGGGCTCTGGCGCCGCGTGATCGCGGGCCAGGGGCCGGCATGTATTGCTGGGAGGGGCACTAACGCAGGCTCCCCAGGTCGGTGATCGCCACCCGGCTCTCCTCGCCGGTCTCGCGAGAGCGCACGTCGACTGCGCCGTCGTCCAGCGTCTTCTTGCCCACCGTCACGCGCACCGGAAGCCCCAGCAGGTCGGCATCTGCGAACTTCTCCCCCGCGCGCCGGTCGCGGTCGTCCAGGAGGACGTCGTCTCCGGCAGCCTCGAGCTTGGCAGCGACCTCGTCCGCCTGGTCTTCGAGCCCGGGCAGGGCGACCAGGTGCACGTCGTACGGCGCGACCGACCCCGGCCACTTGATGCCGTCGTCGTCGTGGTGCTGCTCCACGACCGCGGCCATCGTCCGCGCAGGCCCTATTCCGTAGCTGCCCATGATCAGAGGCTTCTCCTTGCTGTCCTCGTCGAGGAACGTGGCCTCGAGCGGCTCGGTGTAGCGGGTCTCGAGCTTGAAGATGTGTCCCACCTCGATCGCGGTCTGCAGGCGCAGCGCGCCGCCGCAGTTCGGGCAAGTATCTCCCTCCCGCACCTCACGAATATTTGCAAACCTGGCCTCGAAGTCCCGCCCGTGCTCGACGCCGCGCAAATGGTGTCCCGTGCGATTTGCGCCGGTGACGAACTGGCCCTCGCGAAGAGCTTCGTCGGCGACGACCTCGACCTTTGCCCCGACCGGCCCGATCGAGCCCGGATCGGCCCCGAACGCCTCGCGGATCTCGTCCTCGGTCGCCGGCCGGAAGGCCTGGCCGAGCGCCTCGAGCATCTTGCCTTCGTCCAGGCGGTCGTCGCCCCGCACGAGGCCCAGGACGACCTTGCCGTTCAGGACGATCGGCATCGCCTTCGAAGTCGCCGCCGCGTCGATTCCGAGCAGCTGCGCGACGTCCTCGATCGTCTTCGCGCCGGGGGTCTCGATCTCGTCGGGCGCCTCGAGCGACGCCGGAAAGTCCGGAGCGCGAGGAACGCCCCGAGCGATCTCCAGATCGGCTGCGTAGTCGCCGCGCTCGCAAAGAACTAGCGTGTTCTCCCCCGCGTCGGAGGGCGCAAGGTAGTCGCGGCTCTCGCTGCCGCCCATCATCCCGGACTCGGCCTGCACCGGAAACACCTCGAGCTCGCAGCGCTCGAAGATGCGGTCGTACGCGCCGGCGTGCAGCTGGAAGCTCTTCTCGAGGCCCTCCTCGTCGCGGTCGAACGAGTACGAGTCCTTCATGATGAATTCGCGTACCCGGATGAGACCGGCGCGGGGACGCGGCTCGTCGCGATCCTTCGTCTGGAAGTGGTAGAGCATCTGGGGAAGGTCGCGGTACGACTGGATCTCGCGGGCGTGGAACCCAACCGTCTCCTCATGCGTCATCGGCAACACGAACTCGCGGTCGTTGCGGTCACGGAGCTTGAAGACCTCCGGGATGTCGTAGCGCCCCGTCGCCTGCCAGAGCTCGGCGGGGGTCAGTACCGGCATCAGCATCTCCTGCGCGCCGATCGCGTCCATCTCCTCTCGGATGATCTGGACGATCTTCTCGTGAACGCGCCACCCGAGAGGGAGGAACGTCCAAAGACCGGTGCTTACCTGGCGGATGAAAGCGCCACGGACGAGCAGCTTGTGGCTGACGGCCTCGGCGTCCGCAGGGTCTTCACGCAGGGTTGGAAAGAAGAGCTGGGATGCCCGCCGTACCATCCTCCAAGACTAATCGAGCGGAATCTCGGAAGCCTCGGCCATCGCAAGCGCCGCGGGCTTCGCCATCTTCAACCGCTTGGGCCGTTGCATGCCGCCCGCGATCCAGCCGTCGATCTCCTGGAAGAGCTCGTCCACCAGACCCTCCGACGACACCTTCTTGAGCACCCGGCCGTGCGCATAGATGAACCCGACCTCCCGCCCGCCGGCGATGCCGAAGTCCGCATCCCCTGCCTCGCCCGGGCCGTTGACCGCGCAGCCCATGACTGCGATCTCGAAGGCCTGCGGGTAAGCCTTCAGCCGGCCCTCGACCTCCACGGCGAGCCTCTCGACGCCGACGTTGTCGCGCCCGCAGGACGGGCAGGCGATCATGATCGGCCCCCGCTCCCGCAGACCGAGCGCCTTCAGGATCTCCCAGGCGACCTCGATCTCCTTCACCGGGTCCGCGGTCAGGGAGACGCGCAGGGTGTCGCCGATCCCGTCGGCTAGCAGCGCACCGATGCCGATCGCGCTCTTGATCGAGCCTGCGAACTCTGTGCCCGCCTCGGTGACCCCGAGATGCAGCGGATACGGCACGCGCTCGGACAGGAGGCGATAGGCGCGGATCATCGTCGGCACGTGTGTCGACTTGACCGAGATCTTGAAGTCGTGGAAGTCGAGGCTCTCCAGGAGCTCGACCTCCTCCAGCGCCGCAGCGACGAGCGCCTCGGCCTGGTCTTGCTGTGCGAGCTCGTTCAGGTGCTTCGGGAGCGAGCCGGAGTTCGCGCCGATTCGCATCGGGATGCCCGCACCTCGCGCGGCCTCCACCACCTGCTCGACCTTGTCGGGGCCGCCGATGTTGCCGGGGTTGATCCGCACGGCCGCGACGCCCGCGTCGATTGCGCGTAGCGCGAGGCTCGCGTTGAAGTGGATGTCCGCGATCACGGGGATTGGCGAGAGCCGGACGATCCTCCGCAGCGCCTCGGCGTCCTCGATCTTCGGCACGGCGCAGCGCACCACCTCGCAGCCAGCCGAGGCGAGGGCCGCGATCTGCGCCGTCGTCGCTGGCACGTCGTGCGTCGGCGTGAGGGTCATCGACTGGAGTACGACGGGAGCGCCGCCTCCGATCTGGACGTTGCCGACTCTGATCGACCGCTCGCTTGGCACTAATTGCCGCCGATCCGCCCGACGTCGTTCGAGAGCCCGATGAAGAAGAGTAAGAGCACGAGAGCGATGCCAACCGCGGAAACCCGCTCGTAGACCTCGCGGCCGACCGCACGCCCACGGATTCCCTCGATGATGGAGAAGGCGATGTGTCCCCCGTCGAGCGGGAGCAACGGCAGGAGGTTGAGGAGCGCGAGGGAGAGGCTGAGGAGCCCGAGCACCCACAGATACGTCTCGTAGCCCTGCTGGATCGCCTGCGACGAGCCTTCGACGATGCCCACGGGGCTCGACACCTCTTTCTTGCTCCCTCGCACGAGCCGCCCGAGTGACGCACCGATCTCCTTCGTGACGGTTCCGGTCAGCCGCACGGACTGCGACAACGCCGCAGCCGGCCCCAGGGCCTCGGCTTTCAGCCGGAACCCGAGCCGGTAAGAGCCGTCGATGACTCGCGGGCTGACGGGCCCCAGGGGGACAAGTGTCCCGGCGCGGCGCACGGTCATCGTCAGTGCACGCCCCTCGGAGGTCGTGATCGTCCGCGAGATCCTGTCGGGCGCTACGGCGATGCCGTTGACGGCGATGATCTGGTCTCCCGCTCGGAGGCCCGCTGCCTGGGCAGGAGTCCCCTCCTGGACGTCCTCGATCGTCCGAGTCACCTTGCCACCGACGAGCACGAACAGCAGGAAGAAGATCAGGACCGCGAAGAGAAGGTTCGCCCCCGGCCCGGCGAAGATGACCGCGATCTTCTTCCACGTGCGCTGTCGCCAGTACGCATCGCCGCCGAGGCCGTCCCGCAGGTCCTCGAGGCCCTTGCGGGCGGACTTCCTGGTCGAGTCGCTGAGCTCGGCCTGTTTCACGGCTCCCTCGAGCTCGTCAACCAGGCCGCGAGCACCCTCCATGTCGCCCTCTGCGAGCCGCCGCTTGACGCGCTCGACGGGTGCGACGAGCTGTGGCTCTTCCTCGAGCGCCCGTCCGAAGCGCATGTCGAGATCCGACGGCGCGGGCCGGTGCATTCCCGGGATCTTCACGTAGCCCCCGAGCGGAATCGCGCCGACTCCATACTCGATGCCCTGCCGGCGAACGCGGAAGAGCGCGGGCGGAAAGCCGACGTAGAACTTTCGCGGGCTTATCCCGACAGCGCGTGCAGTGAAGAAATGGCCGGCTTCGTGGATCAAGACGAGGAACGCCAGGCCGAGAATGCCGATGAGGATGCTCACGTGACCATGGCTCCGGTGGCTCGCTCGGCGAGGCGACGAGCTGCGGCGTCGGCCTCCGCAAGCTCGTCGAGATCGGCGGCAGGTGCCCCGTCCACCGCGGCCAGCGTCTCTTCCACGACACCGGCGAGCCCGAGGAACGGGATCCGGCCGGCGAGGAACGCCTGCACGGCGACCTCGTTCGCCGCGTTGTAGGCGCAGGGGTATGTGCCGCCGGATTCTCCGGCCCGACGCGCAAGCGCGAGGAGCGGAAACGTCTCCAGGTCGGGCGGCTCGAACTCGAGGGACAGTCCTTCGGAGAAGTCGAGTGTGTCGACAGGCGTGGCGGCGCGCTCCGGATAGGTGAGAGCAAACGAGATGGGCACCCGCATGTCGGGGTACCCGAGATGCGCGAGCGCGGCACCGTCCCTCAGCCGGACGATCGCGTGCACGACAGAGGTCGGATGGACGACGATCTCGATTCGGTCGTAGGGCAGCCCAAAGAGGAAGTGCGCCTCGATCAGCTCGAGACCCTTGTTGGCCAGGCTCGCCGAGTCGACGGTGATCTTCGGGCCCATGCGCCAGGTTGGGTGCGTAAGCGCATCGGCGCGCGTGACCGTCTGGAGGTCAGCCTGGGTCCGACCGCGGAATGGCCCGCCCGAGGCTGTCAGCACGACCGAGCCGATCGTCTCGGGCTCGCGCCCCTCGAGCAGCTGGTAGAGCGCCGAATGCTCGCTGTCGACCGGCAACAGCAGGCCTCCTCCCCGCTCCCGCGCGGCAAGCGCGAGCTCGCCGGCTGCGACGAGGCTCTCCTTGTTGGCAAGGGCAAGCGTCGCGCCCCGCTCGAGCGCCCAGATCGTCGCCGGTAGACCCGCAAAGCCGACCACGGCATTCAAGACGACGTCCGGCGCGGAGCGGTCGAGGAGCGCCGTGAGATCTCCACCCACCTGTACGTGCTCCACCCCGCGCTTCCCCGCCAGCACGTCGAGCTCGTTCGAGCCCGAGGCAAGCGCACACACCTCGAGCTCCGGGTGGGCGTCGATGATGTCGAGTGCCTGGCGCCCGATCGAGCCGGTCGCGCCGAGGACGGCGATCCGCTTCACTCTGAAAGTGTAGGTGCCTAAGCCTGGCCGAAGGCCGCTATCACGTAGTACGCGGCGACCCAGGCAAAGAGCAAGGCGTCGAGACGGTCCAGGAGCCCGCCGTGGCCCGCCAGCAGGCGGCTCGAGTCCTTCACTTCCATGTCGCGCTTGATGGCGGATTCGAAGAGGTCGCCAAGAGGAGCGACGACGGCGATCACCACGCCGAGCACCAGTATTTCCCGGAGCGACAGGAAGTTCGCCCTCTCCTGGTAGAACGCAAAGAAAGTGGCGCCGATCGTCGCCACGATTCCGGCGATGAGCCCCTCCCAGGTCTTGCCGGGAGAGACGGTGGGGGCCAGCTTGTGGCGGCCGAAGAGCATGCCGATGAGCCATGCGGCCGAGTCACCCGCCCACACCGCGAGCAGCACCGCGTAGGCGGCCAGGACGCCGTGCTCCGAGATGTCACGTAGGAGCACCGCGTGGGCCAGGCCGAGCCCGATCCACCCGGCTCCGAGGACGGTCACCGACACCGACACGGCCGTCGACTGCCGCGTCCCTGCGAAGCCCTTGAAGACGAACGCGAGCACGAACGTGCTCATGAAGCCCGCGAGCGCCCATTCCGGACCGCCGATCGTCGCCCCAAGGAGGGCCGCGAGGGACCCCAGATAGCCCGCGAGCACGACCGGTCGCAGCGTTCGCGCCATCCAATAGAGCTCGTGCAGGCCGACGATGGCGGCCACCGCGGCGAACGCGAACATCGCCCAGCCGCCGAGATAGACCAGCCAGAGCACGACGGGGATGCCGACCGCCGAAATTGCGATGCGGGACCAGAAGGAGCTCATCGACCGCCGAACCGCCGTCGCCGCCCCGCGTACTCCGCAACGCCTTTCCTCAGGTCGTCCTCGCCGAAGTCGGGCCACAGGGTCTCGACGAAGGCGAGCTCCGCGTAGGCGAGCTGCCAGAGCAGGAAGTTCGAGATTCGCAGCTCCCCGGACGTCCGGATCACCAGGTCCGGATCGGGCATGTGAGGAGCGTAGAGGTACATGGCGAGCACGTCCTCGTCTACCTCCTGGGGCGTGAGCTTCGCGGCGATCATCCGCCGCGCCGCGTCGGCGAGCTCGGCCCGCCCGCCGTAGTCGAAGGCGATCCAGAGCTGGAGCCGGTCCCGGTCGGCCGTCTCGTGCTCGAGCTCAGCCATCCTCGACTGCAATTCCTCGGGAGCCCGGTCGCGCCGGCCGATGAACCGTGTCCGCACGCCCTGCTTCGCGAGGTCGGGCAGCTCGCGGTCGATCGTCTCACCGAAGATCTCCATCAGCGAGTCGACCTCAGCCGGCGGACGCAGCCAGTTCTCCGTCGAGAACGCATAGACCGTGAGCGACTCGATGCCGAGGTCGATCGCGGCCTCGACGGTGCGCCGCAAGGCGCGGGTTCCCTCCCGATGGCCCGCTTCGACCGGGAGGCCGCGAGCCTCCGCCCAGCGCCCGTTTCCGTCGAGGATGATCGCCACGGAACGCGGAACGTCTGCGGGGCCGAGAGCCTCGACGCCGCGAAGCCGAAACCGCCGCAGTATCCGATCGAGCAGGCTCACCAGGACGATTGTTTCAGCGCGAGGCTACGCGGCGGGCACCGTCGCGTCCGGTATCGCGAGCGAAGCGAGGCGAGCACATGATCACCCGAAAAATGCGCAGCACCTTTCGGGTTAAACCTCGGTGATCTCGGCTTCCTTGCGCTTTAGCAGGTCGTCGATCTTGCTCGTGTGCTCGTCCGTGAGCTTCTGGACGCGGTCTTCCGCACGTCGCTCGTCGTCCTCGCCGACGCTCCCCTGGGTCTTCAAGTCCTTCAGGTGCTTGTCGGCGTCTCGGCGGACGTTCCGGATCGCGATTCGGCCCTCCTCCGCGATCTGACGGACGATCTTGACGAGATCCTTGCGGCGCTCCTCGGTGAGCTGGGGAATCGGAAGGCGGATCACCTTGCCGTCGTTCGACGGCGTGAGCCCCAGTTCCGACTCCTGGATTGCCCGCTCGATCTCCTTGATCGAGCTCGGATCGAATGGCTGCACGGTCAGCATGCGCGGCTCGGGGACGTTGATGGTCGCCAGCTGCTTGAGCGGAGTTACCTGCCCGTAGTAGTCGACCGAGATCCGGTCGAGCAGCGCCGCCGAGGCGCGACCGGTGCGAACGGTGTTGAACTCGACTTGCGTGGACTCGACGGATTTGTCCATCCGCCGGCTCGCGTCCTGGATCAGATCATCGATCAAGGGGCACTACTCCTTGGTAGGGGTGGAGATGATTGTGCCGACCCGCTCGCCGGAAATCACGCGCTTGATGCTCTTGTCCTCGAGCCCGAAGACGTGGATCGGCAGCCCGTTGTCCATGCAGAGCGAGAGCGCGGTCGTGTCCATCACCTTGAGCCCGCGCTCGATCGCCTCCAGATGTGTGATCTCGGGAAGCAGCTCCGCGTCCGGATCCGTGTTCGGATCGCCGTCGTAGACGCCGTCGACCGCGTGCTTGGCCATCAGGATCGCGTCGGCGCCGATCTCCAGCGACCGCAGGGCCGCCGCGGTGTCAGTGGTGAAGAACGGGTTGCCGGTGCCGGCCGCAAAGATGACGACCCGGCCCTTCTCGAGATGCCTGATCCCGCGCCGGCGGATGTACGGCTCGGCCACCTCGGCGATCCCGATCGCAGACAGGATCCTCGTGTGCGCGCCGAACCGCTCGAGGGCGTCCTGAAGCGCAAGCCCGTTCAGCACCGTTGCAAGCATTCCGGCGTAGTCGGCCGTCGCGCGGTCCATCCCCTCCGCGGCGGCAGCCATGCCGCGATAGAAGTTCCCGCCGCCGACGACGATCGCGATCTCCACTCCGCTCTCGCGCACCTCCACGATCTCCTGTGCGATCTCCTCGATCCGAGGCAGGTGGAGGCCGAACTCCTTGTCGCCCATCAGCGCCTCTCCCGAGAGCTTCAGGAGGATCCGGTCGAAGACGCGCGAGCCGTCGCCGGCTTTCGCGGGGCTCTCTTCTTGAACCGTCACTCGGCCAGGGCGTAGCGCTCGAACTCGAGCACCTTCAGCCCTTCCTCCTCGAGCGCCTGCGCGACTGTCTTCTTCGGCTCGTGAATCCAGGCCTGCTCGGCGAGAACGGCCTCCGCGAAGAAGCGCTTCCCGAGCATGCCCTCGACGATCTTCTCGCGCGCCTGCTCCGGCTTCGACTCGACCTCGGGCAGCTTCTCGTAGACGGAGCGCTCGCTCGCGATCTCCTCCTCCGGAACCTCGTCGCGCGTGGCGTAGCGAGGCGCGGCGAAGGCGATGTGCATCGCGAGGCGCCGAGCCGCCTCGGGCGAGCCTTCCGTCTTCACGAGCACGCCGATCTTGTTCGCGGGCGGGTGGACGTAAGCCGCGATGGCTTCTCCGTTGGACGACTCGAACCGCGCCGCACCGCGGACGGCGATGTTCTCGCCGATCTTCCCGACGAGCTCGGCCCGGTCGTCCTCGAAGGATGACACGGCCTCGGGGCCGTCCTTCTCGACCGCATCGAGCACGCGCTCCGCGAACGCGCGGAACTCCTCGTTCTTCGAGACGGGCTCGGTCTCCGAGCCGACGGCCACGATCGTGCCCTTCGAGTCGTCGACCCGAGCGAGCACGATGCCCTCGGTCGTCTCCTGTCCCGCGCGCTTGCTTGCGGACGCCATCCCGCGCTCCCGTAGGAGCTGCTTCGCCGCCTCGAGGTCGCCGCCGGCGTCCTGGAGGGCCCGCTTGCAGTCCATCATCGGTGCGCTCGTCATCTCGCGCAGCGTCTTGACGAGCTCGGCTGAGATCTCGGTCATTCGGCCGGCACCTCCTCCTTGGCCGGCTCCTCAGAGGCTGCAACAGACTGTTGCAAAGTGTCTTCGGGTGCCGGCTCCTCGGCTGGCTGCCTCGGCTGGTGCCTCGACTGGTGGTGCGGCGTCGGCTTGGGCCTCGTCGGCCGGGGCCACCTCGGCGGATGCCGCGGGCGGCTCCGGCTGCGTCTCCTCCGCGGGCGCCGACTCGAACTCCTCGACCTTGATCTTCTGCTTTCCGGCCTCGATCGAGTCGGCGATCGTGCGGATCACGAGGTCGCACGCCTTGATTGCGTCGTCGTTCCCCGGGACGACGTAGTCGGCCTCGTCCGGATCGCAGTTCGTGTCGACCAGTGCGAGGACCGGCAGGCCGAGGCGCTTCGCCTCGCGCACTGCGATCGCCTCCTTGCGCAGGTCGACGACGAGCAACGCATCAGGCTGGCGCTTCATGTCCGCGACCCCGCCAAGATGGCTCTCGAGGCGCTCGAGCTCGGCGAGCATCGACAGGCGCTCCTTCGGCGGAAGCAGTTCGAGCTGCCCTTCCTCGCTGAGCCGGCGAAGCTCGTGCAGCCGCTCGATGCGGCTCGAGATCGTGCGCCAGTTGGTGAGCAGTCCGCCGAGCCAGCGATGGTTCACGTACGGCATGCCGACGCGCTTCGCGTGCGACTCGACCGCGTCCTGGGCCTGCTTCTTCGTGCCGACGAAGAGAACGGTGCCCCCGCGCTCGGCGAGATTGCGCGAGAACGCAGCCGCCTCCTCCAGGAGCTGGAGCGTCTGCTCGAGGTCGATGATGTAGATGCCCCCGCGCTCGCCGAAGATGAAGCGGCGCATCTTGGGGTCCCAGCGGCGCGTTTGGTGGCCGAAATGGACGCCGGCCTCCAGCAGCTCTCGCATGGTGACGACGGGCAAGGTGGTACCTCCTGTGGTTTGAGTGCAGTACAGCCGGGGCGTCCGGGTGGAACCGCTGGTAAAGCGGCACCACCACCCTTCGTCCCCCGGGACGGTTACACGGTCGCTGGATTCTAGCCGCTGCCCCGCAAGCGGCTGAGATACGCGTCCAGCTCGGGCGGTAGCGGCGATTCGACGTCGATCCGGTCGTTCGTGAACGGATGGTCGAACGAAAGTCGGCCGGCGTGCAGGAACTGGCGGCCGAGAGCCTGGTCGGGGACGCCGTAGACGGAGTCTCCCACCACCGGCAGCTCGACCGCGGCCAGGTGGACGCGGATCTGGTGCGTCCTGCCTGTCTCGAGCCGCACGTCGAGGAGCGCGTTGCCGCCGAGGAGCTCGGCCACTTCGAAATGCGTCACGGCCTCGCGTGGCGTGTCCGTGTCCAGCGACTGGCGGGTCGGCTCCTCGCGGTCACGGCCGATCGGCGCTTCGATCCGCCCGCGCCACGAGCGTGGCCGGCCACGGACGAGCGCGACATAGTGGCGCTCGATTGCCCGGTCGGCCACCATCGCCTGCAGGCGCTTGTGAGCCTCCTCCGAACGGGCGACGACGAGCAACCCCGAGGTGTCGCGGTCGAGCCGGTGAACGATCCCCGGACGGTCCTCCTCCCCTCCCCCGGCTCGCCCGACGAGGCCGTGGACAAGGGTTCCGCTCCCGTGGCCGGCTCCCGGATGCACGACGACTCCCGCCGGCTTGTCGACGACGAGCAGGTGCTCATCCTCGTAGGCAACGCGGAAGTCGACCTCTTCGCGAACGAGCTCCGTGGGCTGCTCGGCCGGGAGCTCGACCTCGAGCTCTTCCCCGCCTTCGAGCCGGTAGCTCTTCGGGCGCGCATTCCCGTCGACGCGGACCGACCCGGCCTCGATCAGCCGCTCGGCTACCGAGCGCGAGCCTATCCCCGGCAACTCGGCGAGGAACCGGTCGAGGCGGTCGCCCGCCGCCTCGTCAGGAACCCGCGCGTGGAACGTCGGGAACCGGCCGCGGCCGCGTGGGCATGCGTTGTGGAAGCAGCAACGCGGCGAGGAGGACGAGGACGCCGAGGACGATGAAGCAGTCGGCCAGGTTGAACGCCGGCCAGAAGCGGACGTCGATGAAGTCGGTCACGTGCCCCAGCCTGACCCGATCGGTGAGGTTCGATGCGCTCCCTCCGATCAGAAGGCCGAGAGCGATGGGCAGCACCGGATGCCGTGCTCCCGACCGCGCGAAGAAGAACAGCATCCACCCGACCGCGAGCGCGGTCAGCACGGTCACGATCGGCGTCGCGTTCGCAAAGAGGCCGAAGGCGATCCCCGAGTTCTGCACGTGATGGATCGAGAGCGGACCGGCCACGTGTCGCTCCGCGTCGAGCGCGAGGTTGCTGGAGACGAGGTGCTTCGTCAGCTGATCGCCGGCGAGCGCAGCCAGGGCAATCGCCGACAGGGCGAGCCACTGTTGCCCACGGGCAGCCAGCGAGCGGTGAGCGCCCGCCAGCGGTGTCAGCGCGTCGGTCGAGGAACCGACCCTCACGTCAACCCGCCGCGCGACGGGCTCGTTCAACCTCGCTCCTCGAGGCGCCTGCAGTCGATGCACAGGGTCGCCCAGGGAAGCGCCGCGAGACGCTCCTCGCCGACCTCCTTACCGCAGTTCACGCACTTGCCGTACGTGCCCTGCTCGATGCGCTCGAGCGCCGAGTCGATCGCGGCCAGCACGTTCTCCGAGTTCTCCTCGAGCGTGTCATCGATCTCGCGGTCGATCGTCTCAGTCGCCGTGTCGGCGAGATGGCTCTCGCTTGCGTCGTCGGCCTTCTTGTCCTCGAGCGAGCCCGGGTTTTCATTGTGCAGGTACTCGATCGCGTCGACCACGCGGCGGCGCTCCTCCTCGAGGAGCGTGCGGAACTGCTCGACGTCGACCGCCATGACCCCCAAGTCTAATCGGGAGTCAGGCGGCCTCGGCAGCCTCGTCTTCGCCGCTGCTTTCATCGACCATCGCCAGCGCCGAACGCAGCAGCGAGCGAATCCGACTCGCTTCTCCCCGCAGGTGCTCACGCTCGGCCAGCGCGCGCTGCTTGACCAGCCGCGCCTCTGCGTGCGCCTCCGTCAGGAAGATGTCCGCCTCGCGGCGGGCCTGATCCTTCAGCTCCTGCGCGCTCCGCTCCGCCGAGACGAGCGTCTTCCGAAGAAGGGTCTCGAGGTCGCGGTAGCGGGCGATGTCCTCCTCCATGCGTTCGAGTGAGTCCTGGAGGTCGGCCCGTTGCCGCCAGACTTCTTCGAAGCTCTCGACGATCTCCTGGAGGAGCTCGTCCGTTGGCCCTCGACGGTAGCCGTAGAAGCTCCGGCCGAGCTTCACGTGGCGGATTTCGACAGGTGTAAGTGCCATTTCTCCACCTCCTTTCTAGTGCAGTCGGTCGAGGATTGACTGGATGACCTGGTTCAGGATGATGAGGCTGAAGACGGCGACGATCGGCGAGAGATCGAGGGGTCCGAGCGGGGGCAGGATCCGCCTGAAGATGCGCAGGTACGGCTCGCAGACGTCGAAGAGGAAGCGCTGGATCCGGTTCAGCCAGGGCGAGTAGGGCAGCTTCACCCAGGACGAGATGATGTAGCCGAAGATCAGAATCGTGTAGACCCAGATGAAGGCCCCCACGAACTCCCCAATCGTCGAGATCGCGTCGGCAAGCAGGAGCGAACCGCCCATCCGGCCGAGTTCGGCCCGTAGCGGCCGGTTCCTTTAGTTGTTCAGGCCTGGTTGAAGAAGCCGCCGCGCTCTAGGAGCCGCGCCCGCTCTTCAGCAGAGACCTCGACATTTCGCGGCGTGAGCAGGAATACCTTGTCGGCAACCCGCTGCATGCCCCCGCCGAGCGCGTACGTCAGGCCGCTCGTGAAGTCGATCAGCCGCTTCGAGAGGTCCGGGTCGGAGCCCTGGAGGTTGAGGATGACCGGCGTCCCTTCCTTGAACTTGTCCGCGATCTGCTGCGCGTCGTTGAAGCTGCGCGGAACGACGAGGTGGACGCTGACGGACGCGTGCCCGGGCGCGGCTTCGACCGCCCGCGGGCGCGTCGGCCTCAGGACCGCGGTGCCTGCGCTCGGAGACGCCTCGGGCTCGCTCCAGTCCTCGAACTCGGCCTTCCGTCGCCGTGACGAGAGCCGCCGCACGTTCGGGCGCTCGCTGTACGAGCGCTCGAGCTCCTCGTTCGTGACGTAGCCGTCCTCGTCCCATTCTTCGTCCTCCTCGGCGATCCCGAAGTAGACGAGGGTGCGGTTCCAGACATCTGCAAAGCCCATAGCGGCGGAATGTTAACTCTGATACAGCACTGACCCAATTCGAATCATGGTCGCAGCCTCCTCTGCGGCCACTTTGTAATCCTGGCTCGTGCCCATTGAAAGCTCTGTTAGACCGTGTTCCTCGGCTAATCCACGCAGTTTCCGGAAGTACGGGCGGGACTGCTCGGCGTCTCCGGTCGCCGGCGGCATCGTCGAGAGCCCGCGAATCTCCGGATAGAGCTCGAGGAACGTCGGAATCTGGTCGGGCGCCACGCCCGACTTGCTCTCCTCCCCCGCGAGATTGACCTGGAGGAGCGCCGGCACCTCGAGACGACGCGCCGCCGACTCGGAGTCGAGCGAGTGGACGAGCTCGCAGAGGCTGCTCACGACCTTCGCCTTCCGGCTCTGCAGGTGGCCGATGAAGTGCCAGCGGAAGGCTTCTCCGTGAGCGGCGTGCTTTTCCTCCAAGTCCTGTGCCCTGTTTTCTCCGACGACCTCGATCCCGGCTTCCGCCAGCACGCCCAGGTCCGCGACGGAGACGTACTTCGTGGCAGCCACGATCGTGACCTCGGGCCCGACCTCGTCCTGGATGCGCGAGAGCCGCTCGCGCACCTGCTCAGCGGATAAGGCCAACGACGCCCTGTGTGCCGCGGGGTCTTCCCGTTCGGCGCTCGGAGAAGAAGAGGTCTGGTCGGCAGGCCGTGCAGAGGTCGACGCGCTCGACGTGCGTGGCTCCGGCGGCTCGCGCAGCCTGCTCGGCTGCCGTCCACAGGTCGAGCTTCCCCCGGCTGAGGATTGCCGAGCCGAACTGATCGCGGAAGCGTCCGGCCACGTCCTCTTGCACCTCGTAGCAGCAGGGCCCGATTGAGGGGCCGACGATCGCCGCGAGGCGACGACCGCCGAGCGCCTGGGCGGCCATCTGGACGACCCCGTCCGCGAGACCCCGCCAACCGGCGTGGAGCACCGCAAGACCAGGCGGGTCGCCGTTCGAGCGCACGAGGGCCATCAGCACGCAGTCGGCCCCAAGCGTGACCAGCGGCACCCCGGGCTCGTCCGTCCAGAGGCCGTCACCCGGCGTTCCCCGGGAGCCCGCCTCGGCCCGGTTCACGATCGTCGAATGCGTCTGGAAGCCGAGCGTGAGCCGCTGCTCATCGGCGCCCATGCGCGCGCAGAGGCGCCGACGGTTCTCGTCCACGTGCTCGACGTCGTCCCCGGTCCTCCGGCCGAGGTTGAGGGATTCGAAAGGTCCCTCGCTCACCCCTCCGAGCCGCGTGGAAAACGCGACCTCGTACGGGCCCGGCACATCCCAGCGAAAGACAGGCAGGCTCATGCGCTCTCCACGAGCTCGCGCGCGGCGGCTAGCTCCGACTCCCGGCCCTCGAGCTCGCCGTTCAGCTTGCGGCGGCGAAGCTCGGCGAGGATCTCCCCCACGCGCGGTGACTCACCAGGGCCGAGCTCAGCCACGTCGGCGCCCGTGATCTCGAGCTTGATTCCGGCCAGTCGATCGAAATAGTCGTGCAGCTGCGGCAGGTCGGTGAGCGCGAGCGCATACAGCGGTGCGTCCGGCGCATGCGGCTCGGCGAGCGCCACGACGTCAGCCGGCGTCGGCGAAATGCCGCCGCCGAGCTGCTCGGCCACTTTCGGCCCCTCGGTGATCGCAGCCGCAATCTGATCTGCGTCACTGCGCCGTACCTTCAGCCCGTCGAGCCATGGGGCGATCTCGTCGCCCGGCAGGTTTCGCGCGAGTGCGGCGAGCCCCAAGCGCCACGCCGGCACGTCCAGGGCGTAGCGGTCGTTCAGCTCCCGCAGACGATCGAACAACCGCACGGCTTCGGCGTCGGCGACGACGTGCGGATGAATCTCCTTCTCCGCTCCAAGCTCGGCCAGGCGCGGGATCGCGTGGCTGACGTCGCCTTCCTCAAGCAGGGCGATCAGCTCCTCTCGCAGGCGCGCACCGGACAGATCGCCGACATGGCCCGTGGCGATGCATGCACGCGCGAGCGCCACGGTCTCGTCGTCCATGCGGAACCCGTACCGGTCCTCGTACCGGATCGCGCGCAGGATCCTCGTAGGGTCGTCGATGAACGAGCGGTCGTGCAGGACTCGGATCCGACCGGCCTGGAGATCGCCGTGGCCCCCGAAGGGGTCGACAAGAAGCCCGCCGGGCTCGCCGCCCTTGAGGGACACCGCCATCGCGTTGATCGTGAAGTCGCGGCGGTGCAGGTCCTCCTCGATCGAACCAGGCTCGACTGTGGGGAGCGCGGCCGGTGCCTCGTAGGACTCGCTGCGGGCGGTGACCACGTCGACGCGCTCGTCCCGGCCGTAGAGCACGACCGCGGTGCCGAACTTGTCGTGAGCACGGACACGGCCCCCGAGCTCTTCCGCAAGAGCGCCGGCAAGCGCGATCGCGTCGCCTTCGACGACGATGTCGACGTCGAAGTTGGGCTCGCCCAACACGATGTCCCGAACCGTCCCGCCGACGAGGTAGACGCCTTCGTACGGCCCGCTGACGGCGCTGATTGCCCCGAGAACAGGCGCGAGGTGCTGCGGAAGCTCGAGCGTGGTCATTGCCGGGTCATTCTGCCTGGGAGCCCGGCAGGGATTGACACGACTTCGGCACTGTCGAGGCCCAGACATGCGCGCATTTCCCCGTTACGATCGCATCGGGGAGGAGGTTGGGCTACCTGGCGCCCGGCCAAAAAGGCCGTGGCCGGATCAGGCGAGGGCGATCGCTTCGATCTCGACGAGCGCGCCTGACGGAAGGGCGGCGACCTCGATCGTCGACCGCGCAGGCGGCACGTCGCCCATCCGCTCGGCGTAGACCGAGTTCATTCCCTGGAAGTCGTCGAGCGAGGCCAGGAACACCGTCGTCTTCACGATCCGCTCGAGCCCGCTCCCCGCTTCCGTGAGGATCGCCTCCATGTTGTCGAGCACCTGCCGGGTCTGTTCCTCGATCTTCGATCCAACGAGCTCCGAGTGATCCGGAGTCAGGCCGAGCTGCCCTGAGACGAACACGAATCCGTTGGCTTTGATCGCCTGGGAATAGGGCGCTCCCTGGAACGGAGCAGGGGCCTTCTCGGTTCGCACAGCGGTCTTCGCCTCCATCGTCACTCCTTTCGTGTCCGCACGGGCCAGCCGGCCTGAGCGATCGCAGCGCCGAGCGCCTTGAAAATCGCCTCGAGCACGTGCTGGGAGTCGTCGCCGCCGATCAGCCGCACGTGCAGGGTCAGCCCGCCACCCTCGGCAAGCTCGTGCAGGAAACTCGCCACCAGATCGGTGCTGAGACCGCCGATCCTCGCCTCCGTGAGGTCGACGTTGGAGACCACGAGCGGTCTGCCGGACGCCTCGACCACGACGTGTGCAAGCGCTTCGTCGGCTGGCGCGGCCGCGGAGCCGTGCCCGCGCGCACCTTCCCAGCTGAGCGGGATCCGCAACGCCTCGCCGAGCGCCTTGCCGGCCGAGGCGATCTCCGTCTCGGCTCGCTCGGGGGCAACCTGGAGGTCGAGGTCGATCGACCCGTAGCGTGCGAGGAGGCCCAGCAGGTGGTCGAGCACGGGCAGGCCGCTGCTCACGTTGCTCTCGCCCACGCCGTCGAGCAAGACACGGACGCGAACGTGGTCTCTCTCTGTCACTTGATCGGGGGATGCCATCCCTCGATCAAGGGTATCGCACCCCCGTAGCCAGGCCGACGACTGAGGAGAGCCCAATCCCCTCTCCCCGTGCGGCCTGAGTGCCCCTCTTCACCCATCACATCCCTCGATTTCCCGCGCTGCTCGCGGCCGCAGTCGCCGTCGCCGCGCTCGTTGCGCAGAGCGGCACATCCAGCACGCCGGAAACGTCCCGCGCCGTCGTCGGCTTCGAGTCCAACGCCCAGCTCGCGGACGCCCTGAAGCGCTTCCCCGGCGCGCAGATCGTCCGTCGCGTGCCCCACATGAAGACGGTCGAAGTCGTGCTCCCTGGCAAGGCAGCCGAGCTCTCCGGTCTCCCCGGCATCTCCTTCGCCCACCCGCCTCTCGAGCGCACCGTGCAGGTCGAGCCCGCGCTCGCCGCAATGTTCCGGCTGGGCCTGCCGTACGAGTGGCAGTACGTCGTCACACGCGAGAACGAAGTGCCGCAGGAAGTTCTGCGGGCAGCAAGCGCGATCAAGATCGCCGTCGTCGACACGGGCCTCGACGTGACCCATCCGGACATTGCCGCAAAGGTGCCCGAGACCTGGGACATCGTCCGTCGTCGCACGAACGTCGTCGACAATGACGGTCACGGGACCTTCGTCTCCGCCCTCGCCGCAGGATCAGTCAACAACAACGAGGGAATCGCCGGATTCGGCGGCGACGCGAAGCTCCTGATGATCAAGGCGGTCTCCGGTGAGAGCTTCAGCGAGATCGACACGGCCGCGGCGATCGTGTACGCGGTCGATCACGGGGCCAACATCATCAATCTCAGCATCGGCGGCGAAGGGTCGTCCCCGCTCGAGGCGCGTGCGATCGAGTACGCAGCGAGCCGAAACGTTCTCCTGGTCGCGGCCGCCGGCAACGAGTACGAGGAGGGCAATCCGATCGAGTATCCGGCCGCGGCCCTGCAGCCGCCCGGCTCGAACGGCCAGGGCGGTTTCGGGCTCTCCGTCGCGGCGAGCACGATGACCGGCAAGCGCGCGCGCTTCTCGAACACCGGCTCCCAGATCTCTCTCGCCGCTCCCGGCGACAACGTCTTCGGCGCAGTGGCGGCCACCTCGCCGCGCGACTACTTCCCTCGCTACGCGCTGCCCGGGTCACTCGCCGGCCTCTACGGCTGGTCGAGCGGAACGTCGTTCTCGAGCCCCGAGGTCGCCGGTGCCGCCGCTCTCGTCTGGGCGGCGAATCGGTCGTTGACTGCACAGCAAGTCGCCGGGATCCTCAAGGCGACTGCATCAGGTGAGGGCAAGTGGAACCCGAGGCTCGGCTACGGCGTCATCGACGTCGCATCTGCAGTCGCGGCTGCGAGCGGACACCAGATCGCCGCGCGCCCCAGGGCCGGAGCGTGGCTCAGCGTCCGCCGGCTCCGCGCCCGCTACCTCAGCGCCCGGTCACCCCGCGGTCTTCGCCGCGTGCGCCTCGCCGTCCATCTGCGGACGAGCGCTCCGACGGTACGCCCCGACTACCGAGCCGTCACCCTCCAGATTCGCCGCGGTGGAAGCTGGCATCGCATCGCGCGGACGACAACTCGGCTCGGCGGCGGCATCCGCTGGTCAGTCGGGCTTCGCCCCGGCCGCCACATTCTCCGCGCCGTCTATCGCGGCCGCTCGGACCTCAGGTCAGCCGTTCGCCTGAAGCCCGTCCAGGTCCGCTAGCCCGACACGCGCTCGATGCGTGCGCCGACGGCGCGCAGCCGCTCGTCGATCCGCTCGTAGCCCTTGTCGATCTGGTAGACGGCCCCGATCGTCGACTCGCCCTCGGCGCACAAGCCGGCGAGGAGCATCGACATGCCCGCACGGATGTCCGGGCTCTCCATTCGCTGGCCGCTCAGCTGGGCTGGGCCGGTGACAACAGCCCGGTGCGGATCGCAGAGGATGATGCGCGCGCCCATCGAGACGAGCTTGTCGGTGAAGAAGAGGCGGTTCTCGAACATCTTCTCGAAGAGGAGCACGGTGCCCCGCGCCTGGGTCGCAACCGTGAGCGCAATCGACGTGCAGTCGGACGGGAAAGCGGGCCAGGGGCCGTCTTCGATCTTCGGAATGTGCCCGCCGATGTCGTCCTCGACGTGCAGCTCCTGACCCGGCGGCACGCGCACGCTGGCCTCGCCGAGCTCGACATGCACGCCGAGCCGAGCAAACGTCGGGAGAATCGAGATGAGATCCTCGGTCTTGACTCCGTCGATCGTCAGGTCGCCGCCGGTGACCGCCGCGAGGCCGATGAAGCTCGCCACCTCGACGTGGTCGGGCCCGATCGTCCATTCGCCGCCACCCAGGCGATCGACGCCTTCGACCCGGAGAACGTTCGACTCGATGCCCTCGATCGACCCTCCGAGGGAGACGAGAAAGCGGCAGAGATCCTGTACGTGCGGCTCACAGGCCGCGTTGCCGACGACAGTGGTGCCGGGAGTGAGCGCCGCGGCCATGACGATGTTCTCGGTCGCCATGACGCTCGCCTCGTCCAGGAAGACGTTCGCGCCGCGCAGGCCGTCAGTGCGCATGTCGTAGAGGTCGCCCGCTTCGACGTGCGCCCCGAGGTTCGTGAAGCCGTGGATATGGGGGTCGAGCCTCCGTCGCCCGATGACGTCGCCCCCGGGCGGCGCGGCGACCACGTTCCCGCAGCGCACGAGGAGCGGGCCCGCGAGCAGGAACGAGGCGCGCATCTGGGAGCACAGCTCCCGGTCGAGCTCTGTCTTCCGGATCTCGGCCGCATGGACGCGAACCTCGTTTGGCCCGGTCCACTCGACCTCGGCCCCGACGTCGACAAGCAGGGCCAGCATGGTGTCCACGTCACGGATCCGGGGGACATTCCGCAGCGCCACCGGCTCGCTCGTGAGCAGGCAGGCCGCGAGGATCGGAAGCACTCCGTTCTTGTTCCCTGCGGCGGTCACGTTTCCGTGCAGCGGTTGCCCGCCCTCGATGACGAAGGACTCCATCACCTCGTGCCCAACCATGGTTTCCGTCATTGGCGACGGGCTATCGTACCCCTCGCTTGGAGATCACCCGAGAGCACGCCTGGGAGACCCTGACCCGCCACACGAAGAGCGAGGCGCTACTGCGGCACGCCCTCGCCGTGGAAGCGTCCGTCCGGGCCTACGCCCGCAAGTTCGGCGAGGACGAGGAGCTCTGGGGCGTGACCGCGCTGCTCCACGACTTCGACTGGGAGATGCATCCGACCCTCGAGCAGCACCCGCAGGACGGAGCGCCGATCCTGCGCGAGGAGGGCTATCCGGAGGAGGTCGTCGAGGGCGTGCTCTCCCACGCCGAGCACCTCGATCTCCCGCGCGACACCCCGATGAAGAAAGCCCTCTTCGCCTGCGACGAGCTCTCGGGGTTCATCCACGCCTGCGGGCTCGTGCGCCCGGACGGGATCGAGACGCTCGAGCCGAAGTCGGTGAAGAAGAAGCTGAAGCAGCCGTCGTTCGCAGCCGGCGTGAATCGCGACGACGTATACAAGGGCGCCGAGTTGCTCGACGTCGAGCTCGACGACCACATCCGGTTCGTGATCGAGGCGCTTCGGCCGATCGCACCCGAGCTCGGCCTGCGCACGGCGGCCGACGTGGCTAGCTGAGACCCGTCAGCAGGCGGTCGATGTCTTCCGCGCTCGTCCAGTAACCGCACGAGACCCGAATCCAGCCACGGTTCGGAATCTCGCGGACGATGACGCCTTGGCTACGCAGGCGGTCGACGAGTGCTGTCGCGTCGCCCTCGGGGCGGAACGTGACGAGACCGGCCTGATCCGGCTTCGTGACGACCTCGAAGCGCTCGTCCAGCGCGGCGCGGCAGCGGGCGGCCATCTCCGCCCCCCGCTCGAAGCGCCAGTCGGGTGCAACCTCGAGCGCGGCCGAGAGCCCGGCGAGCGACGGGCCGCCGACCCAGCCCGAGTCGAAGCGCTCGGCGCCGGCTCGCGGCACGAACGAGCCGTCCGGCTGGTGCTCGGACTGGGCGAAGTAGCTCGGCAGAGCGACAGGCAGGCTGTCGGGGTCGGCGACGACGAGCGCACCCGTCACGTCCGGGCCGCACAGCCACTTCTGGCACGAGACCGCGTAGAAGTCGAAGGCGCCAGCCGTGACCGGGATCACGCCGGCTGTCTGGGCTCCGTCCACGAGCAGCGGAAGCCCGGTCTCGGCCTTCACCCGCTCGGGCTCGAGCGAGTTTCCCGTCGCCCAGGAGACGTGCGAGATCGCGATCAGACGCGTCCGGTCGGTGACGGCCTCGATGATCTTGTCCTCCGGGACGGCGACGACTCGCGCTCCCGATGCGTGAAGTGGACCGATCAGCCCGAAGTGCTCGACGTCGCTCGTGACCACCTCGTCCTCCGGGCCGAGCCCAAGGCCCGCCAGCACGATGTTGCAGCCGTCCGTCGTCGAGCGCGTCAGGGCGACCTGCTCCGGCCTGGCGGACAGGTGCGCGGCAATCCTCGCCCGCACCTCGTCGCGCATGGCGAGGGCCCGCGAGAAGTACGGCTCACCGCCACGCCCCTGGGTGAGGTCTACGAGCTCCTCGGCGAGGATCGCCTCGACCGTGGAGCGGGCAAGCGGTCCGTTCGTGCCGGCGTTCAGGTACGCGAGGTGGTCGAGTACCGGGAAGGCGGCGCGTACCTCGTCGAAGGTCGGCGGCAAGGGCGGGGCTAGTCTAGGCGGCCCTCATGCGCGTCCTCCTCGCCGACCCGCCTGCGTTCACCCCACAGTACGACCACGAGCTTGCCTCGGCACTCGCTCGAGCGGGCGCGGAGGTCGAGCTCGTCACCTCTCCGTTCCGCTTCGGCACTCCGCCCGAGCCGGACGGCTACATCCGCAACGAGCTCTTCTACCCCCTCAGCTCGAGAGTCTTTCGGCGCTCACGGCTCCGAATTCCGGTCAAGCTCCTCGAGCATCCGCTCGGCCTCGCTCGTCTCCGCAGAAGGCACGCCGACGTCGCCCACGTCCAGTGGCTCGCAGCCCCCGAGATCGACGACCGCCTGCTGCGCCAGCGAGCACCGCTCGTCTTCACGGCACACGATCTCCTGCCTCGCCGTACCGCTGCGAAGCGAGAGCTGTGGCGGCGCCTCTTCGGCCGCTTCGAGCGGATCGTCGTCCACAGTGAGCGGGGACGCGACCAGCTTGCCGAGCTGACCGATCCCGCGCGGCTCCGCGTGATCCCGCATCCGGTCTACGCGAGCAACCCGGAGCGCCGCGACGACGGCCGAACGCTTCTTTGTCTCGGGATCATCCGCGCGTACAAGGGGATGGGAGACGCGGTCGAGGCAGCCAAGGCGATCGAGGGAGCCCGCCTTCTGGTTGCCGGCGATCCGCTCGAGCCCGTGGACGCCTACCAGGCTGCCGCGGGCGGGACTGCAGAGTGGCGCCTCGGGTACCTCTCCGACGACGAGATCGACCAGGCGCTCGGCGAGACGACGGTTGCGCTTTTCCCCTATCGACCGGAGATCGATCAGAGCGGCGCCCTCATGCGGGCGTTGGGCGCGGGCGTCCCGGCTGTGGTCTACGACGTCGGGGGCCTCGGCGAGCCCGTGCGGAGCTTCGGCGCCGGCCGGGTCGTCCCGCCCGGCGACGTGGAGGCCCTCACCGGTGCCGTCCGCGAGCTCCTCGACGACCCGCAAGCGCTCGAGGAAGCGCGGCAAGGCGCCGAGCGCGCACGAAGCGAGCTCACGTGGGATGCAGCGGCCCGGGCCCATCTGGACGTCTACGGAGAGCTCGTTTGAGCAAGCGGCGCTTCGCGGACCTGATTCGTCGCCAGCTCGACCTTTTCGAGCGCGACGAAGTGTCGCTGGTAACCGAGTGCGAGGAAGCAGAGCGCGCGTACGACGCGGCCGACCGAGCGGAGGCCGAAGAACGCTACGCCGACTACCTCGACCTAGTCGAGACCGGCACGGAGCGGTTAGGCGCGCTACGCGACAACTTCGCCTCGACCCTGGACGAGGAGGCCGCGGAAGCCTACGAGCAGGCCTTCAACCGTGCTGTTGCCGAACGGCTGCCCCGCTTCGCACTCGAGATCGAGGATGTCTGAAGGCCAGGAGGGCTAGCTGGCGCTCGTGCTGAGGCTCGTGCAGGCCGGCTCTTTCGACGTCGCCTCGTTCAGAGTGTCGTCGTCGTAGCGCTCGCCGAGCGTGTTGAACTTCTCGCTCGTCGCGGTGAGCTCCGCCTCGACTTCCTTGCCCAGAGTGCCGACACCTTCCCCGAACGCCGAGGCGTTGGCCGTCGGCAGCTTCTTTGCTTTTGCAACCGCGTTCGTGAAGCTTTCCTCGGCGCCGTTGAGCCCTTTCAGGAGCTCCTGCTGGATGGCCGCCCCCTCCTTGACGGCCGGCGGACCCGCTCCTGTGATCTCGGTGACCATGATGCCGGAGCTGCGCTCGGCGTTCTGGAGGAAGGTGATGAACTTCGTCTTCACCGTCTTCAAGTCCGTCGCGGCGCTCAGCTCGGAGCTGAGCCGATCGCTGTCGGCCTTGAGCCCTCGAGCCCAGTCGGCGAGCGCACCGCACACGGTCGCAGCCCAGGCCTCCGGTTCCGTGCCGGAGTAGCTGGTCCCACCTCCCCCGCCGCCGCCACAGCCGGATGCTGCGAGAGCGAGGGTCGAGACGCAGAGAAGGAGGGCGAACAGGCGCACAGGGCCACCTTATCTGTGTCCGAAGTGATGGGCCTCCGGGAGTGCCGAGACGAGGTCGGGCGCGCCCGAGAGCGTACGGGCGATCGGCGCCAGTGACTCGAGCTTTCGCACGACGACGTTCTGGTTCCGCTCGACGCGCTCGAAGGTGCCGTGGGCGAGGATGAGCGGCTCGCCGCGGACGATCGCCCGGTGGCGCTCGTACACCGGCGGCGGGACGATCAGGTTCATCTGCCCGAACTCGTCCTCGAGCAGCATGAAGACGACGCCGTTCGCCGTCGCGGGCCGCTGCCTGGCCACGGCCATTCCCGCCACGGCCACCCGAGCCCTGTCCGGTGTCAGACACAGGTCATGGCTGGAAAGGACACCTTCAGGAAGGTGCGGGCGCAGGAGCTCCATCGGGTGCACGCCGATCGAGAGGCTCGTCTGGCGGTAGTCGGCGAGCATCCGTTCCCAGTCGGAAGGCTCTGGAAGCTCGGGCGTCTCGGTGGTCGGGTCGAGCGGAAGCGCCAGCTGGCGCTCCTCGCCGCCGGAGCCGGGCACGCTCCGAGAGCGCGGGGCGAGGCCGAGCTCCCAGAGCAGAGCGCGTCGCGACTCGCCGAGTGAGTCACAGGCGCCGGAGGCGATCAGGCTCTCGAGACCGCCCCGGCCGAGCGATACGCGCTGCGCAAGCGAGACGACGTCGTCGAACGGCCCGCCGCGATCCCGCTCCTGCGCCAGGGCCTTCGCTTCGTCCTCGCCCACCGACGCGATGTACTCGAAGCCGATCCGCACCGCCCCGTCTTCGATCGAGCAGCGCGCCTCGCTCACGTTCACCTGCGGCGGGCGCACCTCCACCCCACGCCGCTGCGCATCGCGAACCAGGCTCGCCGGCGGGTAGAAGCCCATCGGCTGCGCGTTGAGGAGCGCGCAGAGGAACTCGGCCGGATAGTGGTGCCGCAGCCAGGCCGACTGGTAGGCGAGCAGGCCGAACGCTGCCGCGTGCGACTTCGGAAAGCCGAACCCCGAGAAGCCGACGAGCTTGTCGTAGACCGCGTCCGCCAGGTTCGGCTCAACGCCTTTCGCCACCGCTCCTTCGACGAAGCGTCCGCGAAAGGCCTCGATCGCAGCCTCACTCCGCTTGCGGCTCATCGCGCGCCGCAGCCCTTCCGCCTCCCCCACGCTGAAGCCGGCGAGCGCGATCGCCACCTCGAGCACCTGGTCCTGGAAGACGACGACGCCGAGGGTCTCGCGGAGGGGCTCGGCAAGGAGCGGATGATCGACCGGTGGTACGAACTCCGGATCCTCGCGGCGGCGCTGGCGGTGCTCGATGTACGGATGGACCGCCTTCCCCTGAATCGGCCCCGGCCGGACGAGCGCGACCTGGACGGTCAGGTCGTCGAGATTCTCGGGGCGCGTGCGCAGCAGGCTCTGCATCTGCGCGCGGCTCTCGATCTGGAAATCGCCGACCGTGTCGGCGCGCTGGATCTCCTCGTACACCGCCGGGTCGTCGAGCGGGATCCGCGAGAGGTCGATCGTCTGACCGTGCAGGTTGGCGATCTGAACGACGCAGTCCTCGACCGCCGAGAGCATGCCCAGGCCCAGCAGGTCGATCTTCAGGAAGCCCGCGTCGGCGCACGAGTCCTTGTCCCACTGGCAGATCTGGCGCCCCTCCATCGCCGCGGGCTGCACCGGGACGAGCTCGATGAGCGGGCGGCTGGAGATGACCATCCCGCCCGGGTGCTGGGAGATGTGGCGCGGCAGGCCGGCGATCTCGCGCGAGAGCACGGCGAGCGCCCGCCAGCGGGGCGAGCGGCGCTTCGATTCGACATCCGGGAGCTTGCCGATCTCTTCTGCAACGCGTCTCGGGCTTCCCTCGGTGAGGCGTGCGAGCCGTTCGAGCTCGGCGAACGGAAGGCCGAGCGCCTTGCCGAGGTCGCGGATCGCTCCACGCGAGCGGTAGGTCGAGAAGCTCGCGACGAGAGCAGCGTGCTCGTGTCCGTAGCGCTCGGTGAGAGCAACGATCAGCTTCTCGCGGATGTCGCGCGGGAAGTCGAGGTCGATGTCGGGGACAGATTCGAGCTCGCGGTTGAGAAAGCGCCCCAGCGAGAGGCCTGCGGCGACTGGGTCGACATGCGAGAGCCCGGTCAGGTAGCAGACGAGCGAGCCAACCGAGCTGCCCCGCCCGCGCCCCGGGGGCAGCGAGTGCCGTGGCGACTCGCGGCCACGCACCTCTCGCGCAACCTCCGCTGCGAGCTCGAGCACCTCCCAGTGGAGGAGGAAGAAACCCGCGAGGCCGAGCTCGTCGATCAGCGCAAGCTCCTCGTCGAGTCGAGCTCGGACGCGGCGCTTGTGCCCGTTGGCACCCCCGTAGCGCGCCTCGAACGCTCGGTTGCAGACGCGGGCGAGAGCGGCGATCGCGGGCTCGTCGCGATCGGAGAAGTCCGGATAGCGGTACCCGAGCTCCTCGGTGAGGTCGAACTCGAGCCGCGCGGCGAGCTCGCCCGTGCGTGCGACGGCCTCGGCATCCATCGGGAAGCGCTCCACAACCTGCTCGGGCGCGAGCAACACGGATTCGTGGTTTCCACGCCGCTGCCGCTCGGCGCCCTCGAGCGAGGTGCGATGGCGAATCGCGACCATTGCGTCCTGGAGCACCGCGCGTTGGGGACTGTGCGCGTGCGTGTCGCCGGTTACCACGGTCTCGACGCCCAGCGCCTCGGCGAGGTCGCGCAGCTTCGCGTTGCGGCGCGCGTCGCCTCGCTCGTAGGGCCGCTGAAGCTCCACGAAGAAGCGATCCCTGCCGAACGCGCGGGCAAGTTCGGCGGCGGCGTTCGGGTCGGAGACGGCGAGCCCCTCGCGGGCACAGCCAGAGAGGCAGACGAGCCCCTCGTTCAGCTCGGCCAGCAGCGCGGGATCGAGCGCCGGCGGCAGCAACTCGACCGGCTTGGGCCGAGTGCCTGCGTGCGCCGAGGTCAG
This sequence comes from uncultured Actinomycetes bacterium, assembly GCA_963827725.1. GTDB lineage: Bacteria > Actinomycetota > Thermoleophilia > Gaiellales > Gaiellaceae > VAXT01. Next base: position 1,390,355 of record CAWHBM010000001.1, read on the forward strand.
GAGCCGACACAGATTCGCGTAGCCCCGAGCCGATTCGACGAGCAGCGTGACGTGTGCTCCGCCGCGAAGGGTCACCTCGGCGCCGGTGATCGGCCGCACCCCGAACGCCTTCGCCGCGTGCGCGAACTCGAGCGAGCCGTAGACCCCGTCGTGATCGGTCAGCGCCAGCGCCTCGTACCCGAGCTCGGCGGCCCGCGCAGCGAGCTCCTCAGGGTGTGAAGCCCCGTCCAGGAACGAATAGGCTGAATGGCAATGGAGCTCGACGAAAGCCAAGCGATCCTCCTAGGCCCCGGCGAGGGCGAGGTCGTGGCCGACCAGCCGGAGAAAACCTTGCGGCTGCTCGTCGACCACGATGTGCTGGCGCTGACGAGCTTCGAGTACGCCGCCGGCGAGCGCGGCCCCGAGCTGCACATCCACAAGCGGCACACGGACGCCTTCTACGTTCTCAGCGGCGTGGTCTCGTTCGAGCTCGGGCCGGACGGAGCACACAAAGTACGAGGCGAGCCGGGAACGTTCGTCGCGGCGCCGGCCGGGGTCGCGCATACATTCGCCAACGAGACCTCCGAAGCGGTGACCTTCCTCAACATCCATGCGCCCAACATGGGGTTCGCGGACATGCTGCGGGCGCGCCGTGACGGTCGCGATGAGGACGCGGAGCGCTTCGACCAGCACCCTCCTCCCGCCGATGGTGGTCGACCGGTGTCGGACGCAATTGTCTCTCTCCCCGGCGAGGGTGAGCGCGTCGGCAGCATGCTCGTGAAGATCTCTCGTGAGGAGGCCGACGGGGTCGAGATCGAATGCGGCCCCGAGTACGGCCCCGGCCCACACACGCACGAAACCCAGATCGACTCGTTCTACATCCTCGAGGGCGAGCTCGACTTCACCCTCGGCGACGAGGTCGTCCGCGCAGGGCCCGGCACCTTCGCCTCTGCTCCGCCTGGAGTCGTCCACGGATTCAAGAGCGCCGGCCACGCTCGGTTCTTCAACCTCCACACCCCGGCTGGTGGTTTCATAGATTCTTTCCGGAGCTAGATGAACCCGAGAGCCCGCTACGACGAGATCGCCGACGACCTCGCTGCGCGAGACCCCAGCATCGAGCTCAGCCAGATGATGGGCATGCCCTGCATCAAGGCCGGCGGGAAGATGGTCATCGGCTATTCCTCGGTCGGCGAGATGGTCTTCAAGCTGCCCGACGAGACCGAGCACGAGAAGGCGATGGGCCTCGACGGCGCCAAGCTCTTCGATCCTTCCGGCAGGGGAAAGCCCTTCAAGGAGTGGGTGCAGGTGCCCGCGGCTCACGAGAGCGAGTGGCCCGGGCTGGCCCAAACAGCCATCAAACTCCGCGCTGGCTGAACCAGCCGCCGGCTTCCTCGTCCCGGAAGACGACTGAGTTCTCACCGCCCTCGAGGACGACGTCGAAATAGCGCCGCTGCACCGGCTCATCGGTCCACCAGCGATCGACGACGCGCCACTCCTCACGGATGAGCGCCACCGGTCGGCGATTGACCTCCCACGGCGTCCCATCGAAGTTCGACTCGACGAGAACGGGCCGCGGAGCGTTTAGTCGTCCCGCGCGACGAGCAGTGCCCGCTCGAGCACGGGTGAACCCATGGTTCCCCCGTGAGCCCCCTCCTTCAACGCCTGCTTGGGGCTTCACTTCAACCGAGATCAATCATCTCGAGCTACCAACAATGCCCGCTGTTCCGGAATGCGCGACCAGGGAGCCACTTCGACGACCGTGCAAACACCTCCCTCCCCTGTGCTCGCCTTCACCTGACGGAGGCCTTCCCGGAGCATCCCGCGCAGCTCGTCGCCCTCGGGGCGCACGAGTGCCAGCTGCTGGCCCGTCGACTCCGTCAGCTCTAGCGCCTCGAGCTTCAACTTCAAGACCGGCGCCGGCAGCTCGGCCAGCTTCGGCCCGAGCGCGGTCCGTAGACGTCCCGCCTCGGCGAAGGGCTCGCGCAGGGTCAGCGTCCGCCGCCAGCTACCGCCGCCGACGAGCGTCGCCGAGATCGCGATCTTCCGCAGGAAGCGCTCACCGCGCTCCGAGCGTCCGAGGAGCCGCTCGACGAGAACCGCGAGCGCGCGCCGCAACGTGAGCTCGTTGCCGATCGCCTCGGGGAACTCGAGCATCTCGACGAGCTCGGCGGGGGCCCGTCTGCCCTGCACCCGCCCGCGCTGCATCCCTCTCGCCAGGCTCCAGGCGCGCCGCCCGTCCGGCCCCAGTCGTTCGGCTACGGCGCCGCCCGGTAGCCCAGCAAGCTCACCAACGTTGCGCACGCCGAGCTCCTCGAGCTCGCGTCGCCGCTCCTCAGCAAGGGGAAGCAGCGAGACGGGCAGAGGCGCGAGGAAGTCGCGCGCGCGCTCGTCGGCAACGATCAAGACCTGCCCGGGGCGCGCGACGTTCGCCGCTGCGAGAGCGGCAAACCGGCGCCCGGCAGCACCAGCGCGTGGATCCCAGGCAGAACCGACGGCGGCGAGGGCGCGCTCCAGCGCAGCCGCAACACCGCCGTAAAGTCGTTCAACACCACGTGTCTCGAAGTAGACGCAGCCGAGATCGCCCGATTCGACCTCGAAGCCGGAGTCCTCGAGCCCCCGCAGGATTTCCTCCCAGGCCTGCTCCGCAGCGGACGGATCCTGCTCGACGAGGACGAGCTCGGGGCAGGTGGCAAGCGCCTCTCCCATGCGCATGCCCGGCTTGACCCCCTTCGCCTCGGCGGCGGCGGTCACGGGGCCGACCAGCGGCTCCTCGCGCTCAGCCGGCGCGAGCGCCGCGGGGCGCAAGGCAAGACTGGGCCGAGCACGAAGCGCTGCCCGGAGCTCGAAGCCTGGAATCAGAACGCATGCGACCATCGAACGTATGTTCTACACGAACACATGTTCCCCTGTCAAGTCTTTTTCTATGCTGCCCAGGATGACTGTCATTCGCAACGTGACCGAAGCCGACCTCCCGATCTTCTTCGAGCATCAGCGAGATCCGGAAGCCGCCCGCATGGCCGTCTTCCCGTCCCGGGACCAGGAAGCGTTCACGGCTCACTGGCAGAAGATCCTCGCCAACGAAGGCATCATCAAGAAGACGATCCTCTTCGAGGGCGAGGTCGCCGGGAACATCGGGATCTTCGACCAGGACGGGAAGTGGCTGGTCGGCTACTGGATCGGCAAGGAGTTCTGGGGCAAGGGGATCGCCACGAAGGGCCTCTCCGAGGTGCTCGAGGAGGTGACGATCCGTCCGCTCCACGCCTATGTGGTGACGAGCAACGTCGGCTCGGTGAGGGTGCTCGAGAAATGCGGGTTCACGCTCGTGGGCAGCGAGACCAAGTTCGACGAGGCGTTTGGCGAAGAGATCGAGGAAGCGCTCTACGTCCTGAACGCCTAGGCCGAGGTGATCTCGGCCGCTCCGTCGACCATGCGGCTGAGCCGCGGAACCACGTCGAGCGCGCTCACCCTGGCGCAGTAGGCGATGTCCTCCTCGAGGCCAGGCGGACCGTAGGTTCTCGCCAGGAGGCCATCGTGCGCGTCCGGCCACGCGCGGGCGATGGCGTCGGCGGCCTTCGAGGAGTCGGTCGCCTCGCCGCCCAGGAGCTGGACGATCCTGCCGGCGCAGTACGCATCGTCGAGCGCGAACTGGCCCTGGAAGCCGGCGCACACGATCTCGACGTCCTTCCCACGCTCGCGGGCTGCTTCGGCAACGGCGTCGAGGTTCAGAAGGCTCCCCAGGAGCACTTCTTCGCAGAGCGCAGCCGCGTGCAGGATCGCGCGAGTTCCGTTCGTCGTCGAGAAGATGACCGTCGAGGCGCGCGGATCGCCGACGAACTCCCGCGGAGAGGCCCCGACGTCGAAGCCTTCGATCTGCACCGCGTTCCGCTCGCCGCCGAGCAAGCCCTCCCCCAGCCGCTCCCGTAACGCAAGCGCTTCGTCGACCTCGGCGCTGCAGTAGACGCGCTCGTAGCCCGAGGCCAACGCCTGCGCGATCGTCGAAGTCGCCCGGAGCACGTCCACGACAATGCCGACCGGAGAGCTCGCCGCTTCCGCAGGCGTAAACGCGACGTGGACGCGCATCTCGCCACTACGCTACCGCCGTGGCGACCGAGCTGATGACTTGCTACCGGCACCCGAAGCGGGAAACGGGCGTTTCCTGCTCGGAGTGCGGCCGCGGCATTTGCCCGGATTGCATGGTCTTCGCCCCGGTCGGAATTCGGTGTCTGGAGCACGCGGGTGGACCGCAGGGAGCAGCGCGCGTGACCACCGGCGTCAAGCGCGCGGCTTTCGAAGGCACCGGCGCGATCGTCACGAAGGCGCTCATCGCGGCCAACGTCCTCGTCTTCCTCGTCAACCTGGCCCAGGGATCGACCCTGAACCAGATTTCCGGCTCCTTCTTCGAGAAGGGGGCGCTCTTCATCCAGGGCGGGCTCGATCAGGGCGAATGGTGGCGCCTGATCACCACCGCCTTCCTGCACGGCAGCCTGATCCACCTCGGGATGAACATGCTCATCCTCTGGATCGTCGGCGCTCCGGTGGAGCAGGCGATCGGGCGCGGGCGGTTCCTGGCTCTCTACGTCATCTCGGGGCTCGCGGGCTCGGCCGGAGCACTCCTCCTGAGCCCGGACGCGATCACCGTGGGCGCCTCGGGCGCGATCTACGGGGTCCTCGGCGCAGCCCTCGTCCTCGAGCGGCAGGGCAGCTACGTCCTCGGAGGGCAGGCCTTCGGGCTCATCGCGATCAACCTCATCATCACGTTCGCCCTCTCGAGTTACATCTCCGTCGGCGGCCACGTCGGCGGCCTGATCGGAGGTGCGCTCAGCATGCTCGCCCTCTCGCGGTTCGGCCGGACGCACGCGATCTACGGCCGCCCCGGTCTCGCCGGCGTCCTCGGGCTCGTCGCAGTCGGGGTCGGGAGCGTGGCCGTCGCGTACTTCCGCGTCCAGGGTTACACGGCCTAGCCCTACCTCCGGCGCCCTTCGCGCTTCCTAGCCGCCCGCTACGACGGCTTCGATACCGGCTTCGGCGAGTGCAGCCTGCGCTGCGGCCAGACGGGCTAGCGGCACTCGGTACGGAGAGCACGAGACGTAGTCCAGGCCGAGCCGGTGGCAGAACGCGACCGACTCCGGCTCGCCGCCGTGCTCGCCGCAGATGCCCATCTTCATGTCTTCCTTCACGCTTCGTCCGCGTTCGACCGCGATCCTCATCAGGTCCCCCACACCGCTCTGGTCGAGGATCTCGAACGGGTTTCGCTCGAGCACGCCGTCCTCGAGGTAGCGCGTGAGGAACTTGCCCTCGGCGTCGTCGCGTGAGAAGCCGAGCGCCGTCTGAGTGAGGTCGTTGGTCCCGAACGAGAAGAAGTCGGCGTGCTCGGCGATCTCGTCTGCGCGGATGCATGCGCGCGGCAACTCGATCATCGTGCCGACGAGATACTCGATCTCCTCCTCCTCGGCCGCGGTCGCGACGGTGATCGCGCGCAGGCGATGCAGCTCCTCGCCGAAGCCGACAAGCGGGTGCATGATCTCGACGAGCGGCGCATCCCCGGTGCGCTTCTCGACGGCGAGCGCGGCCCGAACGATCGCGCGCACCTGCATCTCGTAGATCTCCGGCCACATCAGGCCGAGGCGGCAGCCGCGCGTCCCGAGCATCGGGTTCGACTCGCGGAGCATCCGGATCCGCTCGCGCATCCGCTCGTCGGTTGCCTCCTCCATCGGCGGCAGGAACTCGTGCAGCGGAGGGTCGAGGAGGCGGATCGTGACCGGCAGGCCGGCCATCGCCTCGAAGATCCCCTCGAAGTCGGCCTGCTGATGCGGGAGCAGCTTGTCGAGCGCGTTGCGGCGCTCCTCCTCGCTCGACGCCATGATCATCTCGCGGACGACCGGGAGCCGGTCCTCGGCCATGAACATGTGCTCGGTGCGGCAGAGACCGATCCCTTGCGCCCCGAACTCGCGCGCCTTGGCCGCATCCTCGGGCGTGTCGGCGTTCGCGCGCACCTTCAGCCGGCGGAAGCCGTCGGCCCACCCGAGAATCGTCTCGAAGTCCTCGTTGATGGACGGCGGCACGAGGTCTACGCCACCGAGGATCACCTGGCCCGTGCCCCCGTCGATCGTGATCGTGTCGCTCTCACCGAGGTCGTGGCCGTTGAGCGACGCCTTCTTCGCTTCCTCGTCCACCGACAGCGCCTCGCACCCCGCGACGCACGGCTTCCCCATTCCGCGGGCGACCACCGCAGCATGGGACGTCATCCCGCCGTGGGCGGTGAGGATGCCCTTGGCCGCGATCATCCCGTGGATGTCGTCTGGCGTCGTCTCCCAGCGGACGAGGATCACGTCCTCGCTGGCGCTGCGCTCGACAGCCGCATCGGCGTCGAACACGACACATCCGGAGGCTGCGCCGGGTGACGCGTTCAGGCCCTGGGCGATCACGTCGATCGATGCGCTCGGATCGATCATCGGATGCAGGAGTTGGTCGAGCTGGGCAGGGTCGATGCGCGCGACGGCGTCCTCGCGCGTGATCAGGCCCTCTTCCACCATGTCCACGGCCGACTTCAGTGCGGCTGCCGCAGTGCGCTTCGCGCTTCTGGTCTGGAGCAGGTAGAGCCGGTCGTCCTCGACCGTGAACTCGATGTCCTGCATGTCCCGGTAGTGCTCTTCGAGCCGCCGCATCGTGTCGATCAGTTGTGCGAATGCTTCGGGGAGCGCCTTCTCCATGCGCGCGAGTGGCTCCGGTGTGCGGATTCCAGAGACGACGTCTTCGCCCTGGGCATCGGCGAGGAACTCGCCATAGAGGCCGGGCTCGCCCGTCGAGGGATCGCGCGTGAAAGCAACGCCGGTGCCCGAGCGCTCACCCTTGTTTCCGAACACCATCTGGACGACGTTGACCGCCGTGCCGAGGTCGTCGGGGATGTGGTGGGCCTTGCGATAGACCTGAGCGCGCGGGGTGTCCCACGACTCGAAGACGGCCTGCACGGCGCGGGAGAGCTGAGCGCGCGCGTCCTGCGGGAACGGGCTTCCGGTCTCGGCTTTGTAGATCCCCTGGAAGGTCTCCACGAGCTCGGCGAGGTCCTCGGCAGCGAGGTCGACGTCCTGCGCGGCGCCCCGCTCTGCTTTCAGCTTCGAGAGCGCGTCTTCGAAGAGATGCCCGTCCACTTTCTCGACGACTCCTCCGTACATCAGGATCAGGCGGCGGTACGAGTCGTTCGCAAACCGCGCGTTTCCCGTGCGCTCGGCGAGCCCGACGACGGCGTCGTCGTTCAGGCCCAGGTTGAGGATCGTGTCCATCATCCCGGGCATCGAGACGGCCGCGCCGGAGCGGACGGAGACGAGCAGTGGATCCTTCGAGTCGCCGAACCGCTTGCCGGTCTTCTCCTCCAGCGTGGCCAGATGCTCCTCGATCTCCTCCTCGAGCCCGTCGGGAAGCTTCCCGCCTCCCTCCATGTAGGCGCGGCAGGCGTCAGTCGTGATCGTGAACCCGGCCGGCACCGGCACGCCGAGCTTCGTCATCTCGGCCAGGCCGATCCCCTTGCCGCCGAGCAGCTCCCGGCCCCCGTCAGTGGGCTCGTCGAACGTGTAGACGAATCGGACCGGGGTCATACCCGGAAATCTTCCCATAGATCCGTGCGGTTCTAGGCCTAGGAAGCCCGGCGATCGGCGAGCCAGGCGAGTGCGCGAAGCCCGAGCCAGATTGGCGTCAGCAGGACGTAGAAGACGACGAGCGCCGCGCCCATGATCGAGAACCACGTGGCCCAGCGCCAGAGCGGGACCGGCGGTTTCGGCTTCACGAGGCCGCTGCGGCTTCGGCCTGGCGCTGCTCGACGAGTCGGATGACCCGGGCGGCCGTCTCCTCGATCGAAAGCTCGGTCGTGTCGATCACCGGGCAGCCGAGCTTGCGTTGAACCGCTTCGGCCTGCTCGAGCTCCTCGTAGACCTCCAGCAGCTTCGAGTACTTGGGATTCGAGCCGCCCATCCGCCTCGAGCGGTTCTTCCGGATCTCGGCGAGGCGCTTCGCGTCGATCTTCAGGCCGACGACCTTGGTGGGCTGGACCTCGAACAGCTCCTTGGGTGGGTCGATCCCCTTCACGATCGGCACATTCGCGGCCCGGTAGCCGAGGTAGCCGAGGTAAATCGAGAGCGGGGTCTTCGAGGTGCGGGAGACGCCGACGAGGACGATGTCCGCGTCCGCGAGGCCGCCGGCCATGCCGTCGTCGTACTTGACGGCGAACTCGATCGCCTCCATGCGCCGGAAATACGTCTCGTCGAGCTGGTGACGCCCGCCCGGCTGCATCTTCGCGGCCATGCCCGAGACCTTCGCAACGGCCTCGATCGGCTGGCCGAGGAGGTCGCAGTAGTGCAGGCGGGCGCGGCGGCAAAGTGTCCGCATCTGCTCGCGCATCTTCGGCTCGACGAGCGTGTAGACGACCACTGCGGGACGGCCCTTGGCCCGCCGGACCGCAAGCTCGAGGTCTCCGACGTTCTCGACCATCGGATGCCGGACCTCCTCGAACGGCTGATCGGGGAACTGAGCCTCGAGCGCGTGCACGAGCCTGGTCGCGGTTTCCCCCGTGGAATCGGAGACGACGTGCAGCTCGACGGCCTGTGTAGTCACTGCCGGAGGGTAACGCGTAGTGGGCCGGACGCTTCTTGCGGCCTTTCTGTAGAAGCGTCCGGCCCGGCTACGACATCGCCGGTGCGGCCGGCGTAAAGGAACGACTGCGGCCGGTCGTTCCCACTAGCGACGCCAGAGCATCAAATGCCGGAAGGCAGGTGCCGCAGCGCCGCATATTCCTTTTAAGCGGCGTTTTACGCCGAAACGTTGATCGCCCATTCGAGTGCCTCGTTCGAGGGGTCTACGCGGGGTCTAGCGCGGGATCTGGGAGAGCTCGCCGAGGCGACCGAGGGTGTCTCGCACGTTGAGGAGAAGGCGCAGGCGATTTGCGCGCACCGCTCGGTCCTCGGCCAGCACCAGCACGTCCTCGAAGAACGTGTCGAGCAACGGGCCGAGCTCGGCCGCAGCCTCGACGGCCGCGCCGAAGTCGCCCGCGTCGAGCGCCGCCGCGATCTGCGGATCGACGCGCTCGAGCGCTTGAGCGACGCTCGACCTCGGCCTGATCCATGAGCAGAGCCGGGTCGAGCTCGGAAGCCGCCCCCTCCTCCTTCTCGGCAAGCCGGCTGGCGCGTGTGTAGGCCGTGTGGATCGGGCCGAACCGCTCGTCAGGCAACGCGGCAAGCGCCTGCGCGAGCCGCGCGACACCGCCGAGGTCCCGGACGGAAGCGCGTCGCGCTGCGCGCACGTACTCGACCGGCGATTCCAGGAGACCCTCGAAGCGCTCCTCCACGAACTCTCCGACCTCGCCTTCCATGAGCGCACGCGGGATCGAGAGGTTCCCCTCAGTCGCGAGCCGGTCGAGGCCGATCGCGGCCCGCCGGAGCCCGTACGGGTCGCGGGAGCCTGTCGGCCGGTGACCGAGCCCGAAGGAGACGTTCAGCGTGTCGATCTTGTCCGCGGCGGAGAGGACCCGCCCCGTCTCGGTCTGCGGGAGTGGCGCATCGGCCGCGTTGGGGAGGTACTGCTCGTCGATCGCCGCAGAGACCGCCTCTGGATAGCCGGCGAGCTTCGCGTACTCCCCGCCGACGTGACCCTCGAGCTCGGTGAACTCCCGGACGAGCTCGGATGCCTGGTCAGCCTTCGCGAGGCGCGCGGCCTCGAGCGCCGCCTCGCCGCCGCCGAGAGCCTCGACGAGCCTCGCCAGGCGCGCGGTCTTGTCCGCATACGTGCCGCCGCCGGCGAAGAACGTGATCGAGCCGAGACGCTCCGCGAGACCGTCGATGCCGACCTTTACGTCGCGCTCGAACGTGAAGGACGCGTCCTCGAACCGGCCCTCGACGACGTTCTCGACACCGGAGCGCACGGTTTCCGGGTCGCCGCCGTTGGCGACGAACGCGAACCGGTTCCCGCCGAGCGGAAAGGCCCGGATGTGGTGCTGGATCGTCGTCTCGATGACGCGGCTCGGGAGCTGCAGGTACCGCTCGTCGAACCGTCCGTCGAGCACTAGCGGCTTCTCGACGAGGAAGACGACCTCCTCGAGAACGCCGTTCGGGTCGGCCCAGTCCCCGAGCGCGTCGAGCGCCTCGACGATCTGCTGCCGGCGCGCTTCTGGATCCGGCTCGACGTCCGCGGCCCGCAGCGTGTCGAGGTAGGCCGATGCGTCCGGGATCTCGACCGGGCCCGAAAGGAACCGGTGGCCGTACGAGCCTTGACCGACGACTTGCGCCGCATCGACCATCGCGAGCGTCCAGCGCACAGGGCGCGGGAAGCGCAGTCCGTTGTCGTCCCAGCGCATCGTCTTCGAGAACGAGAGCCCGCGCACGATGGCGTCCACCTGCTCGGGTAGCACCTCCGCGAGCGCCCGGCCGGGAATCTCGACGCCGAGGGCGCCGTCCCGCTCTTCGAGCTCCTCGACTGCGACGCCGTGCCGCTTGGCAAAGCCCGCAGCGGCTTTCTCCCGCATCGCCACCGGCGGGCCCTTCATCCACTGGTCCGGCGTTTGCTCGGGGATGTCCTCGACGAGCACGGCGAGCCTGCGAGGTGTGATCAGGACCTGCGTCGGATCGACGCCGAGCGCGCGCCTGCACAGCTCGGGCAGCTGCGTCATGGCCTCGCGACAGCCCGCCGCGGGCAGCTCCTCGCAGCCGATCTCAATCAGGAGCGTCGCCATCGGCCCCCACATAGAGCTGTGCAAAGCGGCGCGCGAGCTTGCGGACGCGGCCGATGTACGCAGCGCGCTCGGTGACCGAGACCGCGCCCCGAGCGTCGAGCAGGTTGAACGCGTGCGAGGACTTCAGCACTTGGTCGTACGCCGGCAGCGGCAGGCCCTTGTCGAGGAGCTCGCCGGCCTCGGCCTCGTGCTCGTCGAACCGCCGCTGGAGAACGTCGACCGGCGCCTCTTCGTAGTTGTAGCGCGACCATTGCCGCTCGTTCTCCTGGTACACGTCGCCCCAGCTGACGCCCGGCGCCCATTCGAGGTCGAACACGGACTGCTTGCCCTGGAGGAAGAGCCCGAGGCGCTCGAGCCCGTAGGTCATCTCGGCCGGGATCACCTCGAGGTCGATACCTCCGAGCTGCTGGAAGTACGTGAACTGCGTGACCTCCATGGCGTCGCACCAGACCTCCCACCCGAGTCCCCAGGCGCCGAGGGTCGGCTGCTCCCAGTCGTCCTCGACGAGGCGGAGGTCGTGCTTGCGAAGGTCGATTCCGAGCGCCTCAAGCGAGCCGAAGTACTGGTCGAGGACGTCGTCGGGCGCCGGCTTGAGGATCACCTGGTACTGGAAGTAGTGCTGGAAGCGGAACGGGTTCTCGCCGTAGCGCCCGTCGGCCGGGCGGATCACCGGCTCCACGTAGGCCGCGCGCCACTCCTTCTGGGTCGGATCGAGGACGCGCAGGAACGTGGCCGGATTGGAGGTGCCCGCGCCGAGCTCCGTGTGGTACGGCTGCATGATCACGGCGCCGCGCTCGGCCCAGTAGGCGTTCAGCGCGCCGATCATGTCCTGGAAGTTCACCGGCGAAGACTACGACTAGGTGCGGGCGGCCAGGGTGCGCAGACGGAAGCCGCCGTGGAACTCGTACGACGACGTGATCACGCGCAGCGCCTCGCGTGCGGCGCGCTTCGAGATCTCCGCGTCGGCCAGCGGCGCTCCGAGCAGGCCCTCGATCCCGTGGATGCCCTCCCCGGAAAGCGGCAGGGAATCCGCGCCGCAGCGCTCGCAGACGGCGCCGCCCGCGCGCGGGGAGTACCCGACGAGCGGCCCTTCCGCCCCACACTCTGCACAGCTCGTCAGGTGCGGGAGGTATCCCGAGAGCCAGAGCAGCTTCAGCTGGAACGAGAGGACGAGCGGATCGAGGGAGGCCTCGTCGGTGCGTGACTCCGCCTGGTCGAGCGCGTCGAGGAAGCGCGTCAGTGCCTCGAACGCCTTCGGGCTTCCCTCCTGCTCTGTGAACAACCTCAGCATCGCCTCGAGCCCGACGAGGCCGACCGAGAGCCGGTACGGATCCTCGCGTGCCCCGCTGTGGGGTCGAACGAGCGATGCGCCGGTGACCGTGGCCAGCTCGCCGCCTCCCTGGTGCAGCATCAGCTCGACGTGGCTCAGCGGCTCGAGGCGGGCGCCGAAGCGCGACTTCGTTCGGCGGATGCCCTTCGCAACCGCACCAACCCGTCCTCGCTCGAGCGTGTACAGATGGAGCACGCGGTCGGCCTCGCCGAAGCGGATCGACCGCAGGACGACGGCCTCGGTCTTGTAGCCGCGTCCAGCCATCCGCTCAAGTGTAGAGAGGGGTCGTGTCGGGAACGGACGAGCTGATGGCGGAGATCACGATGTACACGACGCGCTGGTGTGGGTATTGCGTCCGCGCGAAGGCGCTCCTCGACGACGAAGGCCTCCGCTACGAGGAGATCAGCCTCGACGACGACCCGCACTTTCGTCAGCGCCTCCTGGACCTGACTGGAGGCTGGACGGTCCCACAGATCGTGATCGACGGCCGCCCAATAGGAGGCTACGTCGAGCTCTGGCGCCTCGTCTGCGAGGGAGAGCTCGCGGCCTAGAAGATCTGAACCGGCGTGCCGATCGGCACGAGCCGGAAGAGCCGCAGGACCGCAGCGTTGTTCACGCGGACACAGCCATGGGAGATGCGGCCCGGGATGAGGTGAGGCTGGTTCGTGCCGTGGATGCCGATGAAACCGCCGCCGGGCCAGTCCGTGAGCTGCGCCGAGCGCGCGTTCAGCCCAAAAGCCCGCGGGCCGTAGGTCGGCGCGTAGTAGCCCTGGAGCTTCTCGCGGACGTAGTACTCGCCGCGGGGAGTCGGGTAACGCGACTGCCCGACGCCGACCCTCGTGCTGAAGATGCGCCTGCCGCGTTTGTAGAGCGTCGCCCGCATGGTGGCGTGGCTGACCGTCAACCGAGTGTGGACCTTGGAGAAGCCGGCGAGGGAGCCCCCGGGCACCCAACCGGTCGAGCCGTTCGGGAGAACCGCCAGCCTGATCCGGACCCACGTCTTTCCGTTCCGGTACTTGACGCTGTCCAGGACCTGAATCGCGTTTCGGTAGTACTCCGGCGTTCGGTAAGTGATTCGGGAAATCGGTCTGGCGGCCTTCGAAGGACCGGTACGGGCGACGGTCTGGCTTCGCACAAAGGCCCACCGGTAGGTTTCTTTCGCCTTGTCGCTGAGCAGCTTGCGCTTCGGGTAGACGCCAGGCAGAGAGACGATTCGGCCCGGCGGAGGCTTGTTCGCCGCGCCGACGCGGATCAGGATCGTCCGCTCGGCCTCATCGCCCGGCACGTCGCTCGACGCGGTGAACGTCACCTTGTGGGTGCCCCTATGCGCCTTGCGAGGAGTCCACACGAACGTCGCCTTGGCTGCACTGCCGTCCTTCTTGTGCAGGACCGCTCCCGGCGGCAGAGTGGTGCTTCCGATGCGAACCGTGATGTTCGGAGCCAACGAGTTGGCGGCAAGCGAAACCGAGACCTGCGTCTTTGCCGCAACACCGATGGCGACTCCATCTGCCGGCGTCGGTTTCGCCCACGAGGCCACGATGTCTTTCTGCGCCGGAACGGCTGCGGCGGGCGCGAGCACGCCGACGGCGGCCGCTGCAATGACAACGACGGAAACGCGCCGCAATGTGCCTACCCAGGAAGTCATGTGTATGCCCCGAGAGCCGAAGCCCGGAAACCATTCTAGCGTCGCCTTCGGACACCTGCTTTGAAGATTTTCTTAAGAAATCGTGATCGGCGTCCCGAGCTGCATCAGGCGGGAAAGGCGCCTGAATAGAGCCGTTCGGCATCCGCACACAGCCGTGTGAGACCTGGCCGGGCAGGATCTGCGGCTGGTTCGTGCCGTGGATGCCGATGAAGCCCCCGCCGGGCCAATCCGTGAGGACCGCCGAGCGCGCGTTCGTCCCGAATGCGATCGGCCCGTAGATCAAGTCCGAGAACCCCGTGAGCCGGTTGCGCACGTGGAACTCGCCGGCCGGCGTCGGCCAGTACGACTTGCCGACGCCAACCCGGGTCCTGGAAGACCGCAACGCCGCGCCGGTAGAGCGTCGCGGTGAAGAGCGCGCGGTCGATCACGAGCCGCGTCCAGTTCTTGCGGAACGGCCCGAGAGCGTTTCTCGGCACCCAGCCGGTCGAGCCGTTCGGCAGGATCGGCAGGCGGACCCGCACCCAGTACTCGCCCTGCTCGTTGACCTGCCCGTCGAGGCGTGAGCGTGAGGTTGGCTGTCAGCTCGGGAGTGAGCGGCTGAGAGACGCGTGATCACCTTCGCGCTCGCGCTCGGCCTCGATCGGGCAGCCACCTTGCGGTCGATATGGGCCCATCGAGACATTCCGTTCGGCCCGCTCAGCGAGAAGGGCTCGTTGGGGCCGCTCGGAGTCGAGGGCAAGACATAGACGAGAAAGCTTCGCGGGCGCGCGTACACATACGGCAGGTCATGCGTTCTGGCTCCGAAGGTCATCACGTGCTCTCCCACCTGCTTCGCCGTCGGGGTCCAGGCAACGGTCGCGATACCCGGTGACCCATACCCCGCCTTGAACGCTGCGCCCGCCGGGAGCTTGCGCTTGCCGATCAGGACAAGCTGAGGCCGGTTGCTCGCGGCGGCCAGCTCGAGTGTGAAGGGCTCACCCGCGGTGACGGTGAACGCGGTTCCGTCCGGGGCCGTCGGCGCCTGCCACGCGAGCGAGAGCTTCGGGCCGCGCGCCGTTCCGGCGCTTGCCGCGACGACGAGAACGAGCGCCGCAAGCGACGCGATCGCCGTTGTCGTCCACTGGAACCGTCTGCTCATGACCCCCCTAATTGTGCCCAAAGATGCAACGGGGCGGCACTAGGCCGCCCCGTCGATTCCTGAATGTCGGGCCTAGCCGGTGAAAGGAGGCCTGCCGAAGCGAACGCCCCGGGCCTTCTTGACCTTCTTGCACCTGTTCGTGCCCTTGACGCGCTTCATGCCCTTCGGGCACTTCTTCGCCTTCGGCTTGCCGTACTGAGACCGCGCAGCCGACTTGTGGACCTGGGTGACGCCGTGCGCGTGCACGATGCGCTTCGCCTTTGCCACAGCCTGGCTGGCACCGTTCGCGGCGTAGCCGAGCCCGCCGAACGAGGCCAGCGCGAGAAGCATCGCGACGGCAGTTGAGGCGACGAACGCGACGCGGAACGACCCCCGCCGCGCACGACCGTCATGCCGGACACGCGCTTCAAGCTGATGGACGAGCTCGCGGCTTGGCTCGGGGCGGTTAGCCCTGAGCTCGGCCTCGAGGCCCGTCTCCTTGTTTCTTCGCCAAGATCGCATTCATTGCTCCCCGTTAGTTTTCGTCCTTGTACCTCTATTACCGGCCTGCTTCGGATTTCCTTACAGGGGCCGAGTCGCTTCCTTCGATGTGTGATCGCAACCGGCCCAGAGCGCGGTGGAGCGCGACCTCGATCGCGTTCGTCTTGGCTCCTTGGAGCTCCGCGATCTGGCGCGCGGTCAGATCGGCACCGTAACGAAGGGCGATCAGGTCTCGATCGCGTTCCTCCAGGTGCGAAACGGCGCTCGAGAGGGCGATCCTCCGGAGAGAGTCGTCCTCGAGATCGCGGTGGTCGGCCGTTTCCAGATGCTCGGACGAGAGCTCGTGCGTGAGCGGCCGCCCTTCGATGCAGCGCCGCGCGATGCCGATCAGCCATGCAACCGGCTCCCCCTTGGTGGAGTCGTAGCTCTTCTTGTAGCGAAGTGCCCGCTCGAACGTCTCGCTCGTGATGTCCTCCGCATCCGGCCCATCCCCGACGCGATAGGCGACGTACGAGTACACGCGCCGGATGAGAGGCTCCGGGTTTGCGAGCGGGTCAACCCGAAACATCGCCGCTCTCACCGAAATCCGTCCTGGCATAGCGGTTTAGCCGCAGTGCCTCGGCGAGCGCGCGACGGGCCTCGGCGCCCTCGGTCACCGTGTAGAGGTCGTACCAGAGCTTCCAGTCGCGTCGGTCCTTGGAGATCGCCTTGCGGTAGCTCTCGCGTGCCGCCTCCTCGTTGCCCTCCAGCACCTGGACGTCACCGAGCAGCCGCCAGGGATCGGGCGACCAGCGCGACCAGCGGGCGGCCTTGCGCGCCTGGGAGCCGGCCTCGTCGTAGCGACCCTTCGCAAGAGCCGTCTCGCTCGCGGCAACAGCGCTCGCGCCGATCACGCCGACGAATGCGACAAGCGCGAGCGCGAGGGCGAGGCCGACTGCTGCGGCGCGCACTTTCGGCTGGAGCGGCGGAAGCGCGTCGCGCCGATCCGCCGCGGCGAGCAGCGCTACCGCGCAGGTGAGCGCAGCGGTCATGACCCCGGGCATCTCCCAGTCCCAGTCGACGGCAGCGTGGACGAGGAAGGCCGCATACCCAGCCAGGGCAAGCGGTACCAGCGGGTGGCCGCGGGCGAGGACTCCCGCGACGAGAGGCGCGCCGAGGGCTAGCAGCAGTAGAAGCAGACCCAGAGGCCCGAGCTCGGCCAGGACTTCGAGGTAGAGGTTGTGGGCGTCCCGCACCTTGTGCTGGATCGGCCGGTGCTCGTCCCAGTAGGCCTCGTAGGTTCCAGGCCCCGATCCCAGCACGGGGTTGTCGCGGTAGTCATCCCAGGCCACGTGCCACAACTCGGACCGGTAGCTCCCCGAGAAGGTGAACAGGCGCTCGTTCAGGTTTACGGGCGTCCCTCCCGAGGTCGTCGTGAACGCGTCGTAGCCCTTCCTTGCGAGCGTGACCGGCCCGTCGTACCGGACGAAGACCGCAAGGAGCGAGGCGACCGCGACAAGAATGAGCAGTCCGGCGAAGGCAACACGCACCTGGCGCGAGGGCGTGACACGCCGCTCGGCAAGCGCAAGGCCGAGCGCGACGAGCGCCGACACAGCGATCAGGACGAGCAGGTAGACGGCAAGGCGGTGCCCATCGCGGGACGCTGCCGAGAGCGGCGCGTCTGTTCGCGTCAGCGCGTCCGCGTGCGAGGACAGGAGCACGGCCAGCGCGGAGACCGGGGCGAGGACGAGCGCTGCGAGAATCAGCTGGAGCCTGCGCGGGTCGACCGCGACCGCGACTGCGACGGCGATCGCAGCGGCGACCCACGAACCGCGGCTGAACGTGAAGTAGATCGCCGCGAAGAGAACGGGCAGCGTCGCTCCAGCGAGCGCCCTGCCGACGAGACCTGGCGCTCTGGCCGCGAACCCGAACGCTAGGAGGGCTCCCATCGCCGCGAAGATCCCGAGCGCGTTCCAGTAGGTGAGCGGCTCATCCAGCCGGTATGCGGCGATCGGGTCGAAGACGCCGAGCCGCTCGGGAAAGAGCCGCGTGACCAGCCCGTACCCCGTGGCGAGGAAGATGGCGACGAGCGTCGCCGCGAGCACGAGGGGCACCGTCGAGCGCCGCACGAGCAGCACGAGAGCCGCGAGCACGGCCACGTAGAGGAGGGCGCGCTGTCCTTCGAGCACGGTCGCGGCGCGGTCGTCGCTCCAGAGCAGGGCAATCCAGGTCCAGGCGGCGAAGCCGGCGAGCCCGCCGAGCGAGGCGAGCGCGAGCGAGGAGGGGCGAACGGCCTCGCCGAGCACGAGCGCCGCGGCCACAACGGTCAGCGCGAAGAGTGCGCCCCAGCTCCAGGCGGTCGGGAAGTAGCCCCCGCTGTCGAAGGCGATTACGGCAAGGCCGAGCCCGACGGCGACCCCGAGAACCACCCGACCGAGATCGAGACCCGCCGCACCAGCAGCTTCTTCCGACCTTGACACCACCTCACCCAGCGTAGTCGCGTTTTCGGCCGGTAAACGAAGAGGAGCCGGTTTCCCGGCTCCTCGACGAACCTCGGAGGATTCCTACTCAGCAGTGGCTGTCGTCGCCACCGCCGCATCCGCGGTGCTCGCGAACTCCCTCGAGCTCGAAGTCGAACACGCTCGAGTTGATGCGCAGGCCGTCGACTGCGCCGATCCACATGCTGTCGCGGCCCTTGCTGACCGCAGCCGTGTAGATGAACGGCGCGGGCGGGCCGTCGTTCAGCGCTGTCTTCACCTGCGTGAAGGTGCAGGTCGTGGCCTGGTTGCAGGTCGTGCAGACACCCTCGGCGCCGGTGAAGAACCAATCGCCGGTCGTCGTCGCGTCCATGTAACCGCTCCACCTGTTGACGTTCGGAGACGCCGGCGGGTTCCACACGAGCGACGTGTAGTTGTCCGCCATGCAGGCAGGGTTCGTCAGGTTCGCGTCCATCTCGAACGTGATGTTGGGCATGTTGCGAGGACCGCCGTACGTGACGTTCTCGCCAGTCTGGAAGACGTGGAACCCGAGACGGGTGATCGAGAGGAAGTTGTCGCCGTAGAAGTCGACCTCGTTGCCAAAGGCCACCTTCTCCTGCGGCGATGCCTGCGAGGTCGAGCGGTCTGCCGTCTCGATCCCGAGGCTGCCCTCACCGTACGGCGGACGCGCCAAGGAGCCGGTGACGCCGAACGAGCCGTATGGGCCATTGCGTAGGTCGCCGACCGGAGAACCGATCGTGTTGCGCGTGATGACTCCCCAGTGCTCGCCGCGCGAACCGGTCTGCGGCGCGGATGAGGCGATCGCCGGGATGAAGACCGCCATGAGGGCCGCCCCAACCCCCACCAGCGTGACGCTGCGCGCCAGCTTGGCTGAAAAACGCTTGCTCATCTGAGTACCTCCCCCTGATTTCTTCTCCCATGCGGCGGGAGAAACCTGACCCCACCCAGAAGACGGTTGAAGAGAGCGAACCTTGCGGTCAGGACGACGAAGAGCTAGCTCGCCATGAATGCTTCGAGAACCGACGCGACCTCCGCCGCGGGCGGTCGCTCGGCCGGATCCTTCGCGAGCATCCGCATGACCAGGCTCTCCAGTCTGGGGTCGAACTGCTTCCCCAGTAGCTCTGGCTCCATCACGAGCTGCGGGTACCGCTCGGCCAGGTCGTCGCTCGTTGCGGCGTCCTTTGAACGTGGAAATGGGATCTCGCCGGTAATCGCATGGTAGAGCGTTGCCCCCAGGCCCCAGACGTCCGCGGCAGCGTCGATTCGATGAGGCGACGAGCCGGCCTCGCACACTTCCGGCGCCACGTACGCGTGCGTGCCGATCGGCCTTCGGAGCTCCGCTGCGCTCTCAAAGGATCGAGCCAGGCTGAGATCTATGAGGCGCGGCGGGACGTTCATGACGATGTTGCTCGGCTTGACGTCGAAGTGCACGACTTTCTCGCCGGCCAGGTAGTGAAGCGCCCCGGCGATGTGCAGGGCGAGCGGAAAGAGCTGCTCGAGTGGAAGCGCGCCGTGGCGCTTGATGAGACGGCGTAGTGTCGGGGCATCGAGGTCTTCGAGCAAGAGGTGGGGGTAGCGGCCATCCAGCACCGCGCCGAACCCCCGGACGAGCACGGGATGAGCCAGGCGCTCGAGCAATTCGGCCTCTCGTCGAAGCGCTGCTAGCGCCCGTTCGTCCTCCACCCGATCCGGACGCAGCACCTTTGCCACCAAGGGCGAATGGAGTCTCTCGTCCCACACGAGAAAGACCTCGTAACGTTTTCCGCCTCCGAGTGGCTCGAGCACCGTCCGACCCTCTGCGATCGGCGCGCCGGGCTCGAAGTTCCAGCTGGCGTTCTTCTGGCCAGTCATCGCGTCGATTATGAAGAGGGGCCGGTTTCCCGGCCCCTCGGCGTTCGTCTAGCGAAATGGATCAATCGTCGCTATCGGAGCTGTCGCCGTCGCCGCCATGGCGGCTGTGGTCGTCGCTGCCGTCTTCGTCGTCTTCGGAATCGTCGTCGTCGTCACCGTGGGCGTCGTCACAGAGACCCTCGCGGTTCTCGGTCTCACCGTCGTTCCGAATCCACATGTTCGCGACGTTGGCCGGCGCGTTGTACGGTCCGGCGGAGTTGTCGTGGCAGTCGTGTTCGGTGTTGTTCCGGAGGAAGTTGCCTTCGATCCGGTTGTCCAAAGTGTCCGCGTTCATGTAGATCCCGTCGTACACGGTGCTGTCGAGCACGACGTTGTAGAGGATCCGAGACGCCTGGGTTCCGTACGCGGCGATGTTGTCGTCGTTACGGACTACACGGTTCTCCGCGACTGTCGTCCCCGGCGCCGGCGACGGATCGACCGGCGGGGCTCCGTACAGCAGGATCCCTGTCGAGGAAGCGACCTCCGCTAGCGGACCAACCAAAATGTTGTCCGATACGTGATTGTCCTGGACATTCGCGTACGCGCCGCGGCTGACCTGAATCCCGTTCTGGGCGATCGACATGCTGGGGCCGAAACCGACGACCCGGTTGCCCCACACCTCTGCGCGAGAGCCGACATTGTCGATCGTCATCCCGTTCTTCTGGTATTCGTCGATCAGGTTGCGCGAGACGGTCGCGGTGCCGACCGTGGGGCCGTCGCCGTACTTGCGTCCAACCTGAACGCCGATCCCATTCTGACAACCGCTCAACTCGTTGGTAAACGGCGTGAGCGTGTCGCGAATCTTGGTGATGTGGTTGTCGTCGATGGTCGCTTGACCACCGTTCTCCACTCGAACGCCGTAACGAATGCTGTCGCAACCGGCAGGGCCGGGCCCTGTGATCGTGAAAGCCAGAATCCGGACATTCGTCGCCCCGGTCACGTTCACGATTGCTTTCTTATTCACAACGTCCGCCGCAATGGTCGCCGGAGCTTCGATGATCGCGGCCCGACGGACGAGTGACCGGATGGTCGTGCTGTTGTCGTCCGGAGTCTCGAACGAAACCTGCTCGACGTACGTTCCCGGACAGACGTTGATCGTCGAGCCCTGCGGGGCAGCTTCGACCGTGGTCTCGATTGAACTCGACGCCGGCGCAGCCGAGCTGCAGCTACTGGGCGGACTCGCCATCCCATCGTCGTCGACGATGAACGTTGGTCCTCCTGTCGCCGCAGCCTGGCCCACTCCGACGAAGCAGGCTCCGAGCAGCCCTACGATCAGAAGCAGGAAGCGCTTCTTCGCAGTCATGGGGTCCCTCCCTCTCTTCTAGAAGTGCAGTACCTGGCAGCTCCTGCTCCCCGCCCCGTCGAATCTGAAACATCTTGATTTGCAGGGGAAACGTCGATTGACTAGTCAATCGGGACTTCGTTGGCAGTTCGGGCAGTACCAGGTGCCGCGTCCCGCAACGCGGGTCTTCTCGATCGGATGACCACAGCGCAGGCACGGCTGGCCGGCTCGCCCGTAGACGCGGAACTCCGACTGCATCGAGCCTTCGGCGCCGTCAGCGCCTCGATAGTCGCGGAGGGTTGCCCCTTGTCGCGCGATCCCGAGGCGCAACGCGCGGCGGATCGCCTTGACGAGTGTTCCGAGCTCATCGCGACTCAGCTCACTCCCGGGTCGGAGCGGGTGGAGCCTCGCCCACCAGAGCGCTTCGTCCGCGTAGATGTTCCCGACACCGGCGAACACGCGTTGGTCGAGGACGATCGCCTTCAGCGGCGCCTTGCGCTTCGCGAGCCGGTCGACGAGCGAGCCCGCCGTGAGCGAGCGTCCGAGCGGCTCGGCGCCGATCCGTGGCGCCAGATACGGCTCCAGCTCGCCGGGCTCGAGCAGCAGCCAGGTGCCGAAGCGCCTGACGTCGCGATAGGCGACGTCCGATCCGTTGTCTAATCTGACGACAGCCCTTCGGTGGGGATCCTCGCTCGCAACTCCGCCCCGAAGGTGCAACAGGCTTCCTGTCATCCGGAGGTGAATCAGGAGAACTCGACCACTCTCGAACCGAACAACCAAATACTTGCCGCGTCGCTCGAGGGCTGCGACCGTCTCCCCGGTCAGCTCGGCGGCGGTCTCCACAGGATCGTGGGGCCTGGTCAGGCGTGGATCCGCGATCTCGACGTGCTCGAACACGCGACCGACGAGATCCGGCTCGAGGCCGACCCGGATCGTCTCGACTTCCGGCAGCTCGGGCACGTCCGGAGCGTAGCCGCCGGTCGGTGAGCCCTAGGTCAGGGTCTCGAGCACGATCGGACCCGGATGCTGGGACTCGTCGGTGATTGCGATCAGATCTCGGATCTGGCCGAGTGCGCGCTCGGCGCTCGCTTCGTCGCGCGCGTGCACGACCGCCAGGGTCTGACCTGACTCGGTCGCGTCGCCGCGTTTGGCGAAGCAGCGGATCCCGACCGCATGGTCGATCGCGTCCTCCTTCGTCCGGCGGCCGGCGCCGAGCTCGAGCGCGACCCGACCGAGGCCGAGCGCGGAGACCTCGCCGACGAAGCCATCGCGGTCCGCGGTCACGTCGCGCACCACTGGCGCCGTCTGGCAAACCGGCCGAGAGATCGCCTCCCTGGGCCGCGATCCAGCGCTCGAACATCTCGGCCGCCGAACCGTCCTCGATCGCTTTCTCGGCACGCCTGGCCCCTTCGTCGGCGTCGATGCCGAGGTCCGAAAGAGCGAGCAGCCGGCTCGTTGCCTGGATCGCGAGCGAGAAGAGATCAGGCGGCGTGTCCTCCCCCGCGAGCATGGTACGAACCTCTTCGATCTCGATCGCGTTGCCGATCGCCCAGCCCAGGGGCTGGTCCATGTCCGTGAGGAGGGCGACGACCTGCCGGCCGGCTCCACGCCCAAGCTCCTGCATCGACTCGGCGAGCATCCGCGCGTCGGAGAGCGACTTCATGAAGGCGCCGTTTCCAACCTTCACGTCGAGCACGATTCCCTCGGCGCCCGCGGCGATCTTCTTCGACATGATGCTCGCCGCGATCAGCGGAATGCTGTCGACGGTCCCGGTCACGTCCCTCAGCGCATAGAGCCGCTTGTCGGCAGGGACGAGGTCCGGTGACTGGCCGATGATCGCGAGGCCGACCTCGCGCACCTGCTCCACGAACTCCTCCTTCGAGAGCTCGACCCGGAAACCGGCGATCGACTCGAGCTTGTCGAGCGTGCCGCCCGTGTGGCCCAGGCCGCGGCCGCTCATCTTTCCGAATGGAACACCGCAGGCGGCGACGAGCGGGCCGACGACGAGCGAGGTCTTGTCGCCGACCCCGCCGGTCGAGTGCTTGTCGACCACGGTCCTGCCAAGCTCTGCGCGCAGGTCGAGCATCGAGCCGCTGCTCACGAACGCGTTCGTCAGCGCAAGCGTCTCCTCCGCCGAGAGGCCGCGGAAATACACAGCCATGCAGAACGCGGCGAGCTGGTAGTCGGGGATCTCGCCCTGAGCATGCCCGAGCACGAGCTCGTTGATCTCGTCAGGCGTCAGGTGACCGCCGTCGCGCTTGCGCTCGATGAGCTCCGCGGGTCGGATCACCACAAGATTTGTCGACCGGTCACTGCTCGACGATCGACTGTCCGGGGACGCCCCGCCTCGGAGCCTTGCCGCCAAGCCAGGAGTTGACGGTCGCCCCCACGTCGGCGAACTCGCCCTCGTGGATGCGCCCCGCCGCGTTCTTGCCCTCGACGTAGGCGAGGAGCAGCGCATGCTCCCGCGAATGGTCGGTCGACGCCGTCGTCGGGTCGCAGCCGTGGTCGGAGGTGAGGATCAGCAGATCGCCCGGGCGAAGCGCGCCGAGGATGTCAGGTAGCCGGCGATCGAAGTCCTGCAGGCAGCGGTGGAAGTTGACGGGGTCGTTGCGGTGCCCCCAGAGCATGTCCGTCTCGACGAGGTTCGTGAAGACGAGGCCCTCGTCCAGCTCGTTCAGCAGCTGCTCAGTCTGGTTGATCCCCTCGACGTTCGACCGGGTCGGGTGGGACTCGTCGATGTCGTAGCCGGCGAAGATGTCGCGGATCTTGCCGACTCCGTGCACGGGCTTGCCCGCTTCCCGGACGAGCGTCAGGTAGTTCGGCTGCTTCGGCTTCAGCGACCAGTCGTGGCGGTCGGGCGTGCGCTCGTAGCTACCCGGCTCGCCCGTGAACGGGCGCGCGATCACCCGGCCAACGGCGTGGTTGCCGGTCAGGATCTCTCGCGCGATCTCGCATCCACGGTAGAGCTCGTCGAGCGGAATCGTGTCGACATGCGCCGCGATCTGGAAGACCGAGTCGGCGGACGTATAAACGATCCACTTGCCGGTTCGCTGATGCTCTTCCCCGAGCTCTTCGATGATCTCGGTCCCCGAGGCCGGCTTGTTGCCGATCACGCCGCGGCCGGTCCCGTGCATGAACGGGTCGATCACCTCGAACGGAAAGCCGTGGGGATAGGTCGGCATCGCCTGGGGCGTGACGATTCCCATCAGCTCCCAGTGGCCGGTGGTCGTGTCCTTGCCCTTCGAGCGAGCGACGAGCCGGCCCGCGACGGCAGGCGCCCCCGGCTGGGGCGGGCAGCCCTCGAGCGGCGCCACGTTGCCGAGCCCGAAAGCCTCGAGGTTGGGCAGGTCGAGGCCGCCCACGGCTCGAGCGACATTGCCCAGGGTGTTCGATCCTTCGTCGCCGAACTCGGCTGCGTCGGGCAGCTCGCCCGCGCCGACCGCATCCAGCACGATGACGCATGCGCGGGACATGGAGCTATTCTAGGTCGGTCATGGAAAGCGTCCTCGGCCTGCTCGGCCTCATCGTGTTCTGCGCCGCCGTTATTTCTTTTGCGGCCGGGGTGACGTGGCTCGTCGTCAAGATCTTCCCCACGAAGACAAAGAAGAAGCCGGAGCCTCAGGCTTCGTAGGTCTCAGACCGGCGAGAGCGGCAGGACGTCGGCGAGGGGCGCGTACTCGAGGCCGTGCGCCTCGGCGACGGCTTCGTAGGTGATCTTCCCGTGGAGGACGTTCACCCCGCGGGCGAGCGCCGGGTCTCGTGCGACGGCCTCGGCGAGCCCGTAGTCGGCGATCGCCTCGACGTACGGCAGCGTCGCGTTCGTCAGGGCCTTGGTCGCCGTGATGGGAACTGCGCCCGGCATGTTCGTCACGCAGTAGTGCGTCACGCCGTCGACGACGTAGACGGGATCCGAGTGAGTCGTCGGTCGTGATGTCTCCAGGCAGCCCCCCTGGTCGATCGCGACGTCGGCCACGACGGAGCCTTCCTTCATGCCGGCGATCATCTCCCGCGTCACGAGCTTCGGCGCAAGCGCACCGGGTATGAGCACGGCTCCGATGACGACGTCTGCGTCCGCAACCGACTCCTCGATCTGGAGGCTGGACGACATCAGGAGCGTCACGCGGGATCCGAGCACCTCCTCGAGGTGGCGCATCCGGTCGATCGAGCGCTCGATGATCGTCACGTTCGCACCGAGGCCGAGCGCGATCACAGCCGAGTTGTAGCCGACCATCCCGCCGCCGATCACGACGACCTTCCCCGGCGCCACGCCCGGCACGCCACCGAGCAGAAGTCCTCGGCCGCCCAGCGGCTTCTCGAGGAAGTACGCGCCCGCCTGCGACGCGAGGCGACCTGCGATCTCGCTCATCGGGGCGAGCAGCGGCAGCGCGTGGTTGACCGTCTCGACGGTCTCGTACGCGACCGCGCTGATCCCGCTCTCGATCAGGGCGCGGGTGAGGTCTTCGTCGGCAGCGATGTGGAGGTACGTGAAGAGGACTAGCCCGTCGCGAAGCCGGCCGAACTCCGCCGGCACGGGCTCCTTGACCTTGAGCAGGAGCTCGACCTCGCCCCAGACTTCATCGACCGACACGATCAGGACGCCCTCGGCCTCGTACGCGGCGTCCGGGAAAGCGCTGCCCTCCCCCGCGCCCCGCTCTACGAGCACCTCGTGCCCGCGCTGGATCAGCTCGCGGGCTCCGGCAGGCGTCAGCGCGACGCGGTACTCGTCGGACTTGATCTCCTTGGCGACGCCGATCCTCATCTCGGGCCGGGCAACCTTACCTTCCGCACTCCTGACACATTCCTGCTGCACACACGTGCGATTTTCGCCGTTAGGCTCAAACCGGAGGGTGGCACGCGGCCGGCCCCCGAAGGGATGTCCCGAAGGGTCATGTCTGCGCGAGGTGCTCGACGAGCTTGCGCTCCTCTGGCCCGAACCACGGCGGCTCGCCCGCGGCGGCGTTCTCCCGGACGTGACTCGGGTTACGGCTCGCCGGAATGACGGCGTCGATCCGCTCGTCCGAGAGCGCCCACTTGAGCAGTGCCTGCGGCCATGTGGAGACCCCGAAGTCGCGAAGTGGGGCCAATGCTTTCGCCGGGGGCGGGCTCGGCAGCCGGGACTTGTCGGCGAGCGGCCTCATCACGATCACCGCAACGCCGAGCTCGGCCGCGAGCGGGAGCAACTCCTCCTGGCACTCGCGCTCGAGCGGGTTGTACGGAACCTGGAGGACGGAGAACCGGCCGGTCCGAAGCGCCCGCGCGAGCTCGCTGAACGCGGCGACCTGGTAGTGCGTCACTCCGAGACGGTCGATCCGTCCCGCCTCGCGCTCCTCCTCGAGCCAGGGCAGGTGCTGCTCCCACGCAGCGAGGTTGTGCACCTGCTCGATCTCGACTCGGCCGAACCAGCCGAGCTGGTCGGCGAACTGCGCGCGGCCCTCCCCGACCGAGTCTGCCCAGATCTTCGTCGCGACGATCGCCTCCGCACGCCTGTTCGCCAGGGCGAGCCCGAGGGACTCCTCGGCTCCGCCGTACATCGGCGACGAGTCGAAGAGTCGGCAGCCAGCGGAGAGCGCAGCGTCAACGACCGCGCGGGCGAGGTCGCGGTCACCGCCGAACGTGTTCCAGGTTCCGAGCCCGACGACCGGTCCGAGTCGCCGCTGCTCCATCAGCCCATGAGTCGCCGAGCAAGCCTCCCGGCGGCGAATGCGGAAGCGAAGAACCACGGATCCTCATCGGGCCCCCGGCCCATGTGCTCGAGCGGAAGCCCCGCGCACTCCTCGCGCCACCCGGCGACGTCCACCTGCTCTGCGCCGATGAGCCACTCCGGGGCTTCGAGACCGGCCGGCCACGCCACCGTGACGTCGCCGATTGCCAGATCGAGCACTGCTCGCGTGTGGTGCGAGACGCCCTGGTGGCGCTCCCGAGAGTCGCCTTCGGACACCCGCACGGCCAGCACGGGCGAACCGCCGAGCGCGCTTCCGGCGTTCGCTGCCTCGGCTGCCGCCACCCCTCCATGGCCGAGCGCCGAGCCGGTGCCGACAATTCCCGGCCCAACTGCGCAGACGGCGACCGCAAACCCCGCGGCAGAAGCCCAGGCGAGCGCCGAGGCGACACCGACCGCCTGGGCGTCGCCGTCGAAGCAGGGCCCGCTCGCAATCCCGATCTCGACCAGGCCGCGCTTCTTCAACGCGCGAAGCGAGTCGGACAACGAGACGGGCAGCGCCCCGCCGCCCACCTGCACGTACGCGACACGCACGCCCTCCCCGATCCCCGCGCAGGCCGGCGCCAGCTGTGAATGCAGCGAGCAGCAGACGACGGGCATGCCGGCGAGGCTCTCGGCCAACTCTCCGTCTTCCTCGACGTGCCGCACAGCCGCCTGCAGCGGCGTATAGGGAAGCGTCATCACGTGGGCGTCCGGCGCAACCGCAAGTTCCAGGCCTCTGGTCAGGTTCACGTAGAGGACGTCGAACCCGCCCGAGCCAAGCCCGAGCTCGAGTGCCTGGACGTTGACGATCACCTCGTCGCCGGCCTCGACCGGGCCGGTCACCCGGGGATACGCCACACACGGCCGGCCGTCGACCTCGATCCTCGCAAGCTCCTCGAGCCGCTCGACGACGGCTGTGACCGTGCCCCGCCGGAGGCTAGGAGGCATCCGTCTCGCGGGCGGTCTCGACGAGGGCGAGGGTCACGTCGACCATGCGCTCGAGATCGGAGACAGCGATGTGCTCGTCGGGCGTATGGATCTCGGCCATGCCGTTCGCGAGGTTGACGCAGGCGAGGCCGCGGTCGTTGAAGACGTTCGCGTCGGCCGCGCCCCCGCTCAGCGTGAACGAGGGCTCGTACCCGGCCCGCTCGAGAGCCGTCCGCGCGAGGCTCACGACGAAGTCTTCGCGCTTGAAGCGGTAGCCGCTGTAGCTCTTGTGCACTTCCGTCTCCACCTGGCAGTCCTCGAGCCCCGCGGCGAACGTCGCCGCCTCCAGCATCTCGCGCACGAGGTCGGCGAGCTTCTCCTGATCGTGCGAGCGCGCTTCGGCGAGAAACGAGCACCACTCCGGGACGATGTTGCCCGCGGTGCCGCCCTTGATGATCCCCACGTTCGCGGTCGACTCCTCGTCGATGCGCCCGAGCTTGAAGTCTGCAATCGCCTTCGCCGCGGCGGCGATCGCCGAGCGGCCCTCCTCCGGGTACATGCCCGAGTGGGAGGCGCGCCCGTGGAAGCGGACCTCCATCGAGTGGGCGTACGGAGCGCCGAGGACGATCTCGCCGATCGGGGCGGCCTGGTCGTAGACGTAACCGACGCGGGCGTGCAGCTTCGTCTCGTCGAAAGCGGCAGCCCCGTGGAGGCCCACTTCCTCCTTCGGCGTGAACAGGAGCTCGATCCCTCCGTGTGGCCTCGATTCCGCGAGCACTCGCCGGACCGCCTCGAGCATGACCGCGACCGCCGCTTTGTTGTCGGCGCCGAGGATCGTTCCCGCCGCATTGCGGATGACGCCGTCCTCGAGCACCGGTTCGATCGCACCCTCCGGCGGCACCGTGTCGAGATGGGCGCAGAGGAAGAGCGGCGTCCCCGTCTCGTCCGTGGGGGCGACCCTGGTGTAGAGGTTGCCGGCATCCGAGCCGATCCTCGGTCCGGCATCGTCCTCGGCCACCTCGAGCCCGAGGTCGCGCAGGTACGCGGCGACCCGGTCGGCTACGACGCGCTCCTCGCCGGGTGGGCTCGGCAGAGCGGCGAGCTCCGTGAAGAGCGAGACGACCTCGTCGTTCGGCATGACGCGAGTTTAAGGAGGGTTTACGCGGTGGTGGCGAGCGGCGCCGTCTGGCCGGCTCGCTCGGCTGCTCGCCCGAGCGCCGCGCCGACGAACTCGCGGAAAAGCGGTGCGGGCCGCGTGGGCCGTGACTTGAACTCCGGGTGGAACTGGCTGGCGACGAACCACGGGTGATCAGGCAGCTCGACGATCTCGACCAGGCGCCCCTCCTGGAACGTCCCCGAGACCACGAGACCCGCCTCGACGAGACGCTCACGGAAGTGGTTGTTCACCTCGTAGCGATGCCGGTGCCGCTCGTGGATGACCGGCTCGCCGTAGCTCTCCCGGACTTTCGTCCCTTCGGCAAGCTCGACGGCCTGAGCGCCGAGGCGCATCGTCCCGCCGAGATCCTCGATCTCCTTCTGCTCCGGGAGCAGGTCGATCACCGGGTACGGCGTCTCGGGATCCATCTCCGTCGAGTTCGCGCCTGCGAAGCCGACGACATGCCGCGCGAACTCCGAGACCGCGACGTGCATGCCCAGGCAGATCCCGAGGTACGGGATTCCCTGCTCGCGGGCGACCCGGCAGGCGAGGATCTTCCCCTCCCAGCCGCGTGAGCCGAACCCTCCGGGGATGAGCACACCGTCGACTTCGTCCAGCTCGGCGCGCGCCTCCTCGACCGACATGCCCTCGGCGTCGAGCCAGCGGACGCGCACATTCGTCCCGTGGTGAATGCCCGCGTGCTTCAGCGCCTCGTGGACCGACAGGTAGGCGTCGTGGAGCTTCACGTACTTGCCGACGAGAGCTATCTGCACTTCGCCCCGCAGCTCGCCGATGCGCTGCGTCAGCTCGGCCCACTCGCCCAGCTCGGCGGTGCCGCCGGGAAGGTGGAGCTTTTCGACGACGAGCTCGTCGAGGCCCTCGGCCTGCAGCTCCTCGGGAACGAGGTAGACGTCGGGCACGTCCCGGTTGAGCACGACCGCGCCGGGCTCGATGTCGGCGAAGAGCGCAATCTTGTCGCGGAGGTCGTGCGAGAGCTCGTCCTTCGTCCGGCAGACCACGATGTCGGGGTGAATACCGATGCGGCGGAGCTCGTTGACCGAGTGCTGGGTCGGCTTCGTCTTGAGCTCGCCTGCCGAATCGACGAACGGGACGTAGGTGACGTGCAGGTAGAGCACGTTCTCCTGCCCGACCTCGCGCCGGAACTGGCGGATCGCCTCGAGGAACGGGAGCGACTCGATGTCGCCCACCGTTCCGCCGATCTCGCTGATGACGACGTCGGTGTCGGTCGCCTCGGCAACCCGGCGGATCCGCTCCTTGATCTCGTTCGTGATGTGCGGGATCACCTGCACGGTCGAGCCGAGGTACTCGCCCTTCCGCTCCTTGCGGAGCACCGAGTACCAGACCGAGCCCGACGTGTGGTTCGCGTTGCGCGAGAGGTTCTCGTCGATGAAGCGCTCGTAGTGCCCGATGTCGAGATCGGTCTCGGCACCGTCCTCGGTGACGAACACCTCGCCGTGCTGAAACGGGCTCATCGTTCCCGGGTCGACGTTGATGTACGGGTCGAACTTCTGCACCTGGACTTTTAGCCCGCGCGCTTTGAGCAGCCGCCCGAGCGAGGCGGCCGTGATTCCCTTGCCGAGGGACGAGACGACCCCGCCGGTCACGAAGACGTACTTCGCGCTCAGGACTGCACCCGCCCCAGGCGGTCGAGGGCACGGAGGCCCGGGGCACGCTCGATCAGCTCGCCGAGGGAGCGTCGTTCACCGAGGAGGTTCAGGCCGGCCAGCGCACCGATCGCCAGCCAGCGATTCTTTCCCGTGAGAGAGCTCACGGAACTCAAGCCTAGCATCGCGCCAAGCGCGTTTGACCCTGCGTCTCCAAGCATCGTCCTCTCGCGAAGATCGTATGGCAGTAAGAGGACGGCGCTTCCGACCGGCGCACCGGCCGCGAGCGCGCCGAGCAGGTAGGCCTTGAGCGCGCGGCCAGGTCGGGTGTCGAGCTGGTTCACGAGGTTCGCGGCCAGTCCGACCAGGAGAGCTCCGGAGACCTTGCGCGTGGCGAGGAGGCCGACGAGCGGGATGCCGACGAGCTTGAGGACGCCGGTCGTCCGGCCCGACCGGAGATGCCCCTGAAAGCCGCGCTCAGGCCCCGACCAGAGGTCGTCCGCGAGACCGAGTGCGGCGACGGCCGCGACGGCGGGGTGGCGCAGGCCGACCGCCCAGCCAACGAGCGGCAGGCGCAGCCCACGGTGGTTGACGCCGAGGGGACCGCACGCAAGCACGGCGTCCAGCAGCTGGCGCGACCGGTGCGCAAAGCCGCGAAGGTCGCGGCCGGTTGCCTCGTGCGAGAGCGGCAGCTCGATCTCGGCAATCGCAAGTCCGGCTCGGGCCGCGTCGATCGTCATCCGCACCTCGCAGCCGAACCCTGCCGCGAGCGGGAAGCAGCGATCCCGCGCCTCGGCCGAGACTGCCCGCTGACCCGAAAGAGGCTCGCGGGCCACGAACCCCGACCTGGCGCGAACGAGTGTCCGCGCAACCTCCTTCGCGATACCGAAACCGCCGCCCTGGCGCTCGGCGAAGACCGCAATCGCGAGATCGGCATCGGCGTCGGCCAGCGGCCCTGGGTCGCCGACCAGGTCGGCATCGGCGAGCAGGAGCGCGCCGTCGGGCGCCTCTCGCTCCGCCAGCGTGAGGGCCTGGCCCTTGCCCCTCCGTGCAAGCCGGACGACCCGAGCACCCGCCCGTTCCGCCTCGGCCGCGGTCCGATCCCGCGATCCGTCGTCGGCGACGATCACCTCGGCCCCCGGAAACCGGTTTCTCAGCATCGCGACGGTCTCTGCGATCACCCGTTCCTCGTCCCGGGCGGCGACGAGGATCGCTGCTGGCTCAGCCACTCGCAGGCGCCGGTAGCGGTTCGACCGGCGGGACGATCCCGTCGCCGGCCGACTCCTTCACCCCGTAGTTCCCGGTCGGGCTTCCCGCGAGGAGCAGCGCGAGCGCGAGCCGTCCGGCGGGGGCGTCGATGTCGTCGACGGTCGAGAGGCCGGCCTCGCTCCATGCTTCGACCGCTGACCGGCTGACGTCCGAGGTTTCTACGCCGATCGTCGGAACGTCGATGTCGGCGAGGCCTGCATAGAGCCCTGAGAGGAACTGGGCGGTCTCGTCCTTCTGGGGCTCGACGGTTCGCGCGACGACGACCCCGTCCACGGGGCGTCTGAAGCTCCCGGCCTTCTCGACGACGAGCAGCGAGGTCAGCGCGTTCCAGCCCGGCGTGTCGCCACCGTCGACGAGCTCCCGCGCCAGCGCGCGGCCGAGCTCGTCGAGCCCGGCGCCGCGGTAGCGCCTGAGATCGCCGGTGAGCCGGCTCTCGACGCTCTCCGCGTCGATCGGGATCTTGAGAGCCTGCATGCGAACCGGCGCGCTCGCACCTGCGTCTCCAAGCATGCGCTCGATGTCCTCGCGGACGCCGGCGTCGACGGTGCCGGCGAAGAGGACCGCGATCCTCTTGCCGCGAAGCCGGTCGGCGATGAGCGAGGGGTAGGCGTTTTTGACGAACGCCTTGATCGCGTTCTGCTCTCGCGTGGCTCTGCGAACGCCCCTCACGGGCCGAGTCGAGCTCGGCGTCGAGACGGTTGACCTCGCTCTCGAGGCTTCGCTTCTCGGCGTCGTCGACTTTTCCGCTCATGGCAACGCCGACCAGGATCCCGATCAGGAGCGCGACGAAAACCGCCGCGAGCGAGGCCACGTGATAGCGAAGGTCGAACATGGGCTAGATACTTGCCGCAGTTTGGCAAAGGGCATGTAGGCGGGCGAGCGCTTGCCGTGGCGTGGGACGGAGCCCTTCCGCGACGAGCCGCCAGGGCGACGCCTGGATCGTGAGCGTCGCACGGGTGTGGCCCTCCGACGCAGGCTCGATCTGGATCTCGGCGTCGAAGTGCTGCTGGAGGTCGTGCCATGCGAATCGGAGGGACGGCTCGATCGCCGTCACGACGATCAGCCCCTCGCCGCCCGGCCGCCGGAGGAATCCCGGTGAGCCGCCTCGGGCGACCTGCCAGCGGGCTCCCTCGGCAAAGCCACGCCGGTCGGGCCGGACCGTCGTGTAGTCGGGCCACCAGTCCGCAAGGTGATGCGGCTCGGAGAGAATGTCCCAGACGTCACCGCGGCCCGCGATCAGCTCTCGCTTCGCTTCGATTCGCACTGCCAGTGATTGTCACGATTTCGACACGACCTGGGCACCCACGCGTGCGCAATTCCTCGTTATCGTCAAATCGGGGAGGAGGCCACGGGAACCGGTCGGGGAAAAGTCAGCGAAGCCCGACAAGCTCTAGCAGGCGCGCGCCGAGCAGGTCGATCAGCTCGCGGAGATCGGGCGAGACAAGGACGGCGGCGGCGATCGTGCCCAGGCCCGCCGCCGTGAAAGCGATCAAGGGCCACACGCCGACCTGGCGACTCACCAGGCGCGAGACGCCCCGCGCGTCGATCAGTACCTCGCCCACTCTCAGCCGGGTCAGGAACGTCGACGACATGCCGGCGCGGTTCCGCTCGAGGAACTCGATCATGTTGAAGTGCGTCCCGACAGCGACGATCAGCTGAGCGCCCTTTTCGTATGCGAGCAAGAGCGCAACGTCCTCGCTGATCCCGGTCGAGGGAACGATCTGGTACGCCAGGCCGAGACGCTCCGCGCGTGCGGCGCCGGGCGCCTCTCCTCCGTGGTAGGCATGGATGAGCAGCTCGGCGCCCGAGCGAAGCGCCTGGTCTGAGACCGAATCCATGTCGCCCACGATCACGTGCGGTGAGTACCCGGCCTCGAGGAGCGCGTCTGCCCCACCGTCCACCCCGACGAGCACCGGCTTGAAGTCCCGGATGTAGGGGCGGACGATCTGGAGGTCGCGCTTGTGTCCCGGCCCCCGGGCGACGACGAGCGCGTGGCGGTCGCGAAACCGCGTCTTCAAGGCCGGGAAATCGATCCCCTCGGAGAGGAAACGCCCCTCCTCCCGCAGGTGGCGCAACGTGTTGTCGGCAAACGCTTGGAGGGCCTCCGTCACTCCTCGCTGCTGCTCCGCAAGCGCCACCGCCAACTCCTCCTCCTCGAGCGCGCGACCCGACGCGAGGCAGGTCCCGTTCCGGAAGATGCTCGCGCCGCGGACAGTCAGGAGCTCGCCGTCGGAGACCTCGTCGAACAGATCCGCGTCAGGCGCGTCGATCAGGCGCACACCGCCGCGCACAAGCAGCAGCGGGCCCGGATTCGGAAAGCGCCCCGACTGGGACGACGCGACGTTCACGACGACACGCACGCCGGACTCGAGCAGCTCCTCCGCCGAGACACGATCGAGGTCGGTGTGGTCGATGATCGCGACGTCGTCGGGCTTCAGTCGCCTGACGAGGTTCTTCGTGCGTCGGTCGAGCCGCGCAGCGCCGGTGTGCTCGACGAAAGTTCGTAGCGTGCTCATCTCACGGTCTGCAGAAACTCCTGGCCGCCGAGCATCCGCTTGAGCTCCTCCTGGCGCCGGTCTTCGGCAAGCTGCTCGATGCGTGTGTGCGTCGGATCTCCGGGGATCTTCTCGACGCTGAAATGACGCTCGGCGACGCTCGCGATCTGCGGTAGATGCGTGATCGTGATCACCTGCGTGCGCTCTCCGAGTCTTCGCAGCGTCTCGCCGACCGCGTGCGCGGTCTGGCCCCCGATCCCGGCATCGATCTCGTCGAACACCATCGTCTCCCCGCCCGCGACAGCCGCAATCGCAAGCGCGATCCGTGACAGCTCTCCGCCCGAGGCTGTCTGGGCGACGGGAGCGAAGGGCAGGCCGGCATTGGGTCGGATGAGAAAGGCGGACTCGTCGGTGCCCGTCGGCCCGGGCTCGCGCTCGCTCAGCTCGACTCGGAACTCGCCCTCGCCGAGGCCGATTCCGTTGAGCTCGGCCTCGACTGCATCGGCGAACGGCACCGCCGCCGCGCTTCGGTTCGCCCCCAGCTTCTTCGTCAGCGTCTGCACCCGCTTCTCGGCCTTCGCAAGCGCGGCCGACGCGGCAGCCAGCGGATCGGCGCCGTCCTCGAGCGCCGAGAGCTCGGCGCGAGCGTCGTCGGCGCGGGCCAGGAGCTCCGCGTACGTCTCGCACCGGAAGCGCCGCTTCGTCTCCGAGATCCGCTCGAGCTCTGCCTCGACCTGCTCGAGCCGGTCGGGCTCGGCTTCGAGCGAGTCCAGGAATCGCCGTAGCTCGAGCGCCGTCTCGCTCAGCCGGAGCTCGGCGTCTCGGAGCTCGCCGGCCGCCTGTGCAAGCTCGGGCGCGATCGCACCCACCGCGGCCAGGCCCCTCTCGGCGCGGCCTGCGAGACCCGCGGCGCCCTCACCTTCGTCGGGCGAAAGCGCCTGAACAGCATCGTTCGCCGCCTGCGCCAGCTCGTTGACGTGCCGGAGTCGTTCCCGCTCGCCGCGAAGCGCGTCCTCGGCATCCGGCGCGAGACCTTCGGCGTCCTCGAGGAGCGCGCGCAGCTCGGCCAGCCGAGCTTCCTCGGCGGCAGCTCCCTGGCCGAGCTCCTCGTGGCGCCGGCGGGCCGCACCGAGCTCGCGCCAGGCCGCCCGCAGCTCGGCGCGGAGCCGAAGCTGGTCCTCGCCCAAGAACGCGTCGAGTCGATCGAGCTGGTAGGACGGCCTGGCGAGGCGGCGCTGCTCGAACTGGCCGGACATCGCGATCAGCCGCTCGCCGGCCGCAGCGAGATCCTCACGCGCCGCGCTTCGACCCCACGCGTATGCGCGGGTGCGACCGTCTGCGAACACGCGCCGCGCGAGCACGAGTCCTTCCTCACCGTCCGGCCGAAGCTCTGCGAGCGCCTCCAGGCCCTCCTCTTCGAGCAGCCCCAAGGGGATCTCGAACTCCGCTTCGACGTACGCCTCGTCGGCGCCCGGCCCCACGTACCCGGCGTCGCCCTTGGCTCCGAGCAGCAGACCGATCGCCTGGGCGAGGATCGTCTTTCCCGCTCCCGTCTCGCCCGTGATCGCGTTCAGGCCCGGCCCAGGCTCGAGGTCTGCCTCGCGGATGAGCACGAGGTTCTCGATCCGAAGCCTACGAAGCAAAGGTCTCCCGGTACCGACGGAAGAAGGTCGCCTCGGGCAAGTGCGCCAGAAGGCTCGACTGCTCGCCGAGCCGGACGACGACACGCTCTCCGGCCGCGAGCTCGCCCACTGGCCGTCCGTCGACGAGAAGCGCCGCCGGCACGTCGTGAGTGCGATTCTCGATCTCGACCGCCCGGCTACGCGGCACGACGAGCGGTCTCGCGTGCAGGGAGTGCGGGGCGATGAACGTCACCACCTGGGCTTCGAGGCCCCAGACGAGGACCGGGCCGCCGTTGGAAAGGTTGTAGCCGGTCGACCCTGACGGAGTCGAGCAGAGGACGCCGTCGCAGGGGACGACGCCCAGGTCCTCTCCGCCAACGGCCCAGCCGAGCTGGATCATGCGCCCGATGATCGAGCTCGCGACGACGACGTCGTTGATCGCCGCGTGGCGCTCGGTCCCTGCCTCGATTTCGAGAGTCGGCAGCTCGGCGACGACGTACTCGCCGGCGAATACCTGCTTCAGGCCGTCCTCGAGCGCCTCAGCCTTGATCGACGTCAGAAACCCGACCTCGCCGAAGTTCACGCCCACGACGGGCATGCCGGTGCCGAGCGTCCGTCGCAGTGCCCGAAGCATCGTTCCGTCGCCGCCGAGGACCACCACGAGGTCGACCTTCTGAAAGTCCGCATCCTCCCGGTCGTGCTTCTCGGCCTCGTCCTTCGGGTAGAAGAGCTCGACGCCGGCTTTGACCGCGACCTTTTCGAGCTGCGCGAGGCCCTCGCCGATCGCCTCGGGGTTTCCGTGCGTGACGACGGCGGCCGTGCGTACGGGCTCAGCGGGTGGCGTTTTCGATCCAGTCATCGAGCTGATCGGGGAGCGACGGGTCTTCGCGGTGGACGAGGTGCAGGAAGAACTCCCGGTTTCCCTTGGGGCCGGGCAAGCCCGAGTCTACGACGCCGACCGTCTCGGCCGGCCAGGCGAGAGCCGCTTCGGCGACCTCACGCACTACCCGCCGGTGCACCGCCGGGTCCCGGATCACCCCGCCCTTTCCGACGTCGTCGCGACCGGCTTCGAACTGCGGCTTGACGAGCACGAGCGCCTCCCAGCCCGGGCGGGCGAGCGCAAGCGCCGGCGGGAGCGCAGTGCGGACGCTGATGAAAGAGACATCGCATGTGACGAGGTCGGGTGGGTAGGGAAGCGACTCGAGCTCGCGCGCATTCGTCCGCTCCAGCACCGTGACGCGCGCATCGGTGCGGAGCCGCTGGTGCAGCTGTCCGCGTCCGACGTCGAGCGCGATCACGCGCGCCGCGCCTCGCTGGAGGAGCGCGTCGGTGAAACCGCCGGTCGACGCGCCGACGTCGAGCGCGTCTCGTCCTCCCACCTCGAGGCCGAGCTCGTCGAGCGCGTGAGCGAGCTTCTCTCCACCGCGTGAGACGAACCTGGGAAGGCTCTCGACGACGAGGTCGGCCGACTCGTCCACCTGCTGCCCTGCCTTTTGGTACCCGCGCACGAGGCCGGCCATGACGAGCGCCTGGGCGTGCGCCCTGCTCTCGGCGAGGCCGCGCTCGACGAGCAGGACGTCCAGGCGCTTGCGCACGGACGGAAGGCTAGCTAGCCGCAGCTCGCCTTTTTAGGCCCGAAACGAGCTCGTCCAGAAGGGACGTGTCAGCCGGGATCTCCGCCAGTCGGTCCCTGGCTCTGGCCTCGATCTGCTCCGCGAGCTCGTGTGTGCGCTCGATTCCGAGCTGGTCGGCGAGCCCGTCCTCGTCGAGCACGTCGTCCACGACCTGGTAGAGGAGCCCGAACTCGGCTGCGAAGCCTCGCCACGGAGCCTGCTCCTCCTCGGGAACCTCGCTCACGGCAAGCGCGCAGCCCACCGCCGCCTCGAACAGCCGACCGGTCTTGAGCGCATGGCGCCGCGCAAGGTCGTCGTCGTCGCCCCGGATGTCGTCGTACTGGCCGCCGATCATCCCGAGCGTCGCGTGCGCCAGCTCACGGGCGACGCCCGGCGTGGGATACGAGAGCGCGAGCTCCATTGCCTGCGCGAGCAGGGCGTCGCCGCTCAGGATTGCCGTCGCCTCGTCGTACTGCACGTGGGAGGTCGCACGGCCACGGCGGATCGCGTCGTCGTCGAGGGCGGGCAGGTCGTCGTGAACCATCCCGAAGGTGTGCACGAGCTCGATCGCGGCCGCCGCGGGCAGAAGGTGCTCCGGACGCGACCCGGTCGCCTCGCCGCAGGCCAGGCAGAGGACCGGTCGAATTCGTTTGCCACCGCCATCGAGGCTGTAGCGCATGGCCTCGGTCAGCGCTTCGAGCTCCGGAGCGAACGGGAGCCTGGCGAGATACGCCTCGAATAGCTCGCGGTGCTCGTCCAGGCTCGGCACCTAGTCGCCTGCTTCGCGCCGCGCCCGCTCGAGCTCGGTCTCGACCTGCTTCGCGATCTCGGCAAGCTCGCCGAGGATGTCGATCGCCGCCTCGGGGTCTTTGGTCTCCTCGAGGCGGACGCGGGTCCGCTCGAGCCGCTCGAGCAGGTCCTCGGCTTTCGTCAATGCGTCTTCGGCGCCACTCATGCAGCTTTCTCCCTCGCGATTCGTCCGAGGATCCCGTTCACGAGCCGGCCAGCCTCGTCGGAGGCATAGCGCTTGGCGAGCGTGACCGCCTCGTCGATTGCCACTTCGACCGGCACGTCTCCATCCTCGAGCTCGTAGATCCCGATCCGGAGCACGTTGCGTTCGAGCGCACCGAGGCGGTCGGCTGTCCACTCTTCGGAAGCTTCGGTGATCTTCGCGTCGAGCTCGGTCGACCTCGGCGCAACGGCCTCTGCAAGCTCACGGGCGAAGGGATCGATCTCCCCCTCGTACAGCGAGGCGAGCGGCTGCCCGGTTACGTCCCACTGGTAGAGGAGAAACAGCGCCGTGCGTCTGGATGCTCTGCGTCCGCTCATGACCCTGTGAGCGCCGGCAAGCGCCTGCCCGCTTCCTCCAGGAAGCTGGTCGAGTAACGCCCGCCCGCAAACTCTTCGGTCCGCAGGATGTCCATCGCGGCGGCCTTTGTCGTCGGCACTCCCACGACCTCCAGCTCCGCCAGCGCCCGCAGGCAGCGATCGATCGCGGCCGGCCGGTCTGTGTCCCACACGATCACCTTGGCGAGGAGCGAGTCGTAGTTGGGTGGGATGACGACGCCGTCCTCGATGTGGGTGTCGACGCGCACCCCCGGTCCGAGCGGTGGCCGAAAGCGCTCGATCCGACCCGGCATAGGCAGGAAATCTCGAGCCGGATCCTCCGCGTTGATGCGCACCTCGATCGCATGTCCCCTGCGCACGGCCCGCCCCGTTGCCGGCAAGCTCTCGCCCGCCGCAATCCGTAGCTGCTCCCGGACAATGTCGATCCCGGTCACGAGCTCGCTCACGGGATGCTCGACCTGGAGTCGCGCGTTCAGCTCGATGAAGAAGAACGAGCCGTCGGGCCCGAGCAGGAACTCGAACGTCCCCGCGTTCCGATAGTCGATCGCGCGGACCGCCCGCTCGGCGGCGTCCTCCATCTGCTCGCGCGTCTCGGGAGTGAGTGCGGGCGACGGCGACTCCTCGATCAGCTTCTGATGCCGCCGCTGGATCGAGCACTCCCGCTCTCCGAG
This sequence comes from uncultured Actinomycetes bacterium, assembly GCA_963827725.1. Taxonomy (GTDB): domain Bacteria; phylum Actinomycetota; class Thermoleophilia; order Gaiellales; family Gaiellaceae; genus VAXT01. Next base: position 1,429,719 of record CAWHBM010000001.1, read on the forward strand.
GGTGAGCACGCCCCCGGCTGCGTCGGCGAGCACCTGGATCTCGACGTGCCGCGCCGGGACGATCGCCTTCTCCAGATAGAGGCCTGCGTCGCCGAACGCGGCCTCGGCCTCGGTCGCGGCAGTCTGGAACGCTCCTTCGAGCTCGTCAGGGCCCTCGACGAGGCGCATTCCCTTCCCGCCTCCGCCGGCAACCGCCTTCAGGAGGACGGGATAGCCCGCTTCTTCGGCCGCTGCGCCGGCATCGTCGATCGTCGTCGCGCCGTCGGTTCCCGGCACGACGGGGATGCCCGCCGCTGCGAGCTCGTGCTTGGCTTGAGCCTTGTCGCCCATCCGCGCCATCGTCTCGGCGGACGGCCCGACGAACGTGAGCTCGTTGTCGAGGCATGCCTCGACGAAGGCCGGGTTCTCGGCCAGGAAGCCCCAGCCAGGGTGAACCGCGTCGCACCGAGTCGTCGTAGCGGCCGCGATGATCGAAGGGATCCGCAGGTAGCTCTCGGCGGCGGGCGGCGGCCCAACACAGACGGCCTGGTCGGCAAGCCGCGTGTGGAGCGACCCCTCGTCGGCTTTCGAGTAGACGGCGACCGCCTCGACGCCCAGCTCGTGGAGTGCCCGGATGACGCGGACTGCGACCTCGCCGCGGTTTGCGATCAGGACTCTGGAGAACACGGCTACAGAGCGTCGAACGGTTGGGCGAGCGCGGGCTCGAGGTCGAACAGCGGCTGGCCGAACTCGACCGGTTGGCCGTTCTGCACGTGGATCGCGCGGACGACGCCCTCGATCTCGGCCTTCACCTCGTTCATCAGCTTCATCGCCTCGAGGATGCAGAGCGTCTGCCCGGGCGAGACGCCGTCGCCTTCCTCCACGAAGGGCGGAGCGCCTGGTTGCGCCGCTCGATAGAACGTGCCCACCATCGGCGCCTCGATGCGGATCGCGCCGTCGGTGGCGGCTGGCGCCGCTGCGGGCTCGCCGGCAACCGGAGCGGGAGGCGAAGCCGCAGCAGCCGGCACGGGCGCCTCCCCCGGCACGGGCTCGTCGGTGCGCCGGACCGTGACCCGCGTTCCCTCCTCCTCGACCGAGATCTCGGCGACCCCGGTCTCCTGGACGATGCGCACGACCTCCCGGATCCGCTCGGCTCGCGACTGGTCGACGTCCCCGCCAAGCAGCGTCTCGTCGCCGCTCGAGCGGTCCCGGATCGCCTCCAGGAGCGGCTCCGCCTCGTCGCCGAAGAGCGCGAGCAGAAGGAGCTCCTCCTCACTAGCAGCCAGCCCGGCAGCGTCCTCGCGGACCTCGTCCAAATCGACCGCCGGCTCCTCCGCAGGCGTCGCCTCGGTAACGAGCGCGACGGCGCGCTGAACGGTTGAGTCGATCTTTCCCGGAGGCTTGCCGAAGCCGCCGTCGAGAAGCGCGCGCAGCTCGTCGACGACAGTCTGATAGCGCTCCGCCGAGAGCACGTGGACGATTGCCTGCGAGGCGAGGATCTGTCCGATCGGAGCCGCCACGGGGGGAGATCCGGCCTCCTTGCGGATCACCGCGAGCTCGTCGAGGACGTCGTCGAGGCGGTCGGACGCGCTGTGAGTGCGCAGCCGGGTGTCGATCGCGGCCACGAGCCCGGCCGGCAGCTCGTGCTGCGCGGCGCGCACGGCGATCCGCGGCGCGAGCGGCGTCACGGGATCTTCACCGATGCACTCGTCCACCATCTCCGCCGCCTGCCAGAGGGTCTCGATGTCGACCCCGCTGTCGAGGTTCAGGCCGTTGAGCGCGCTCGCGAGGCCCTCGCCGGAGACGCGATGCAGCGTGAGCGCGATCGGATAGACGGCGCACGCGATCCGGTCGGCGCCGGCCCGAGCAGCCTCGAGAGCTGTCGCCAGCCCGCTCCCGGCAGCGCCCTGACAAAAGATGCCGACGGGCAATCCGCTTCCCTCGGCGAGCGCCGCGACCAGCTCATGCGCCCGCGGAGCCTCCAGGGCCCCGGATGGATCGTGGAGCAGGATTCGCCCGGCTCCGAGGTCGGGCAGCTTCTTCGCCTGCTCGAGCATCTGCTTCGCCTCGCCGCTCGCACCGGGGCTGTACACGAGGCCCGCGTCGAACTCGCGGTCGGCCGCCGTGATCGCCTCGCCGGCTTCGCGCAGGTTCTCCACGTCGTTCAAGGGGTCGTGCAGGCGGAAGACGTCGATGCCGCTCTCCGCCGCGCTCGCAACAAAGCGGCGCGCGAAGTCGCCTCCCACGGGTCGTGAGCCGACGAGGAAGCGGCCACGAAGCGCCATCCCGAGCGGCGTCTTCGTCCGCGCCTTGAGCGCCCGAATCCGCTCCCAGGGGCTCTCCACTCCGCGTCGCACGGCACTGTCGAAGACACCCCCACCGGAGACCTCGAGGGAGGCGAACCCGACCCCGTCGAGGAGCTCGGCGAGCTTCAAGAGGTCCGCCGTCGGCATGCGCCCGGCCAGAGGTTCCTGGCTGAGCAGGCGAATCGTCGTGTCTACGAGCGCGGGCACAGAAAGAGGGTAACGCCCCGCCCCTGCCCGCGCCTATGCCCGAGAGATGTAGCGGCCTTCGCGGGGGTCGACCTTGATGCGGTCGCCCGTGCCCACGAACAGTGGCACCTGGATGACTGCGCCCGTCTCGAGCTTCGCGGGCTTCGTCACGTTCGAGACAGTGTCACCTTTCACGCCCGGCTCGGTCTCGGCGACCGAGAGCTCGACCGACGAGGGCAGCTGCAGTCCCGACGGGCGGCCGTCGACGGTCAGCACCTGCACGGCAGACGAAGGCGGGATGAACTGGAGATCCTCGGCAACCGTCGTCCGCGGCAGGGTGAATTGCTCGTACGTCTCGTCCTCCATGAACACGACGTCGTCTCCGGAGTCGTAGAGGTACTGGGCGCTCTTCACCTCGGTGTGCATGCGCTGGAACTTCTCGCCCGCCCTGAAGGTCTTGTCGACCACGGCGCCCGTGTCGATGTTCTTCACCTTGGTCCGCACGAACGCGCCGCCCTTCCCGGGCTTCACATGCTGGAAGTCGACGATGCGCCAGACGCCACCCTCGATCTCGATGTGCATGCCGTTCTTGAACTGATTTGTGCCAACGGTCTCGGCCATGGCCCGAAATCTAGTCGACGGTGAGCAAGTCCTTCGTGAACGTGGTCAGGATCTCGGGCTCGCCCTCGGAAACGACGACGAGATCCTCGATCCTGATCCCGCCCAGTCCGGACAGGTAGATGCCCGGCTCGACCGTGACGACGTTGCCCACCGCGAGCGTGCTGCGGGACTCCTCGGCCAGGCGCGGGTCCTCGTGCACGAGCAGCCCGACACCGTGGCCGAGCCCGTGCCCGAACGCCTCACCGAAACCGGCTGCGTCGATCCTGTCGCGCGCCGCAGCGTCGACACCTTTGCCGGACGCACCGGGTCGAACCGCATCGAGCCCCGCGAGCTGCGCGTCGAGGCAGACCTCGTAGGCGCGCGTCAGCTCATCCGGTAGAGGGCCGGTGGCAAGCGTGCGAGTGCAGTCGGAGGCGTAGCCGTCGACCATGCAGCCCCAGTCGACGATCACGGTCTCGCCTCGCTCGAGACGCCGCTCCCCGGGGACGGTGTGGGGCTTGGCTGCGTTGGGCCCCGACGCGACGAGGACGGAGAACGCGACGCCGTCGGCGCCCGCGTCGTGCAGGAACTGCTCCATCAACCAGGCGAGCTCGGCCTCCGTTTTGCCGATGAAATCCGCTTCGTCCACGAAGCGCTCGAACGCGATGTCCGCGATCTGCGCGGCCCTGCGGATCGAGTCCAGCTCGTGCTCGTCCTTCACGACCCTGAGCTCTTCGACGAGGCCGTACCGGGCAACGGGCTCGACCGCGCCGGAATGCAACCGCGCGTAGCGCTCGTAGGCGAGGGAGGTGCCTTCGAAGCCGATGCGGCCGGAAAGGAGCTCCGAGAGAGTCTGGTAGAGGTCGCGCTTGGCCTCGACGAACTCGGTGCCCTCGATCGCGCGGGCACTCTCGGCATACCGATAGTCGGTGAAGAGCTGGACGCGCTCGGGCTCGACCAGCAGGGCCGCGTTCGAGCTCACGAAGCCGGAGAGGTAGCGGATGTTCGCCGGGTCGGAGACGAGCAGTGGCTCCTCGAGCTTCTCTCGCAGCCGATCGACGCGGTCGTTCACGAGCTTTCCTTGAGAAAGGCGAGCGCGTCGCGGTAGCCCTCCGGCCCCCGTCCGAGCACCCGCTCGGCAGCAAGGTCGGCGATGACCGAGGTGCGGCGCCATTCCTCCCGTTCCTCCAGGTTCGAGAGATGGACTTCCACGAGCGGGCCGGGGAACAGCTCGAGTGCGTCACGGATCGCGTAGCTGTAGTGGGTCCAGGCTCCGGGGTTCGCGATCACGCCCTCGGCCCAGTCGAGCGCCTCATGGCACCAGCCGACGTACTCGCCCTCGCTGTTGGTCTGGCGGCAGCGGACCGTGCAGCCGAGCTCCGCCGCCCAGCCTTCGATCCGCTGCTCGAGCTCGTGCAGCGACAGCCCTCCGTAGAGGGCCGGGTCGCGGCGCTCGAGGACGTTCAGGTTCACGCCGTTCAGGACGTCGACGCGCATGCCGGCAAGCCTAGTCTGCGATCAGCGAGTCGAGCGCCGCCCGGATCTCTGCCTCGGGCAGCTCGACGTCGGTCCGCGGGACTCCCGGCCGCTCGAGCAGGACGAGCTGGGGACGCCCGTTCGCAGCCTTCTTGTCGCGGCCGAGCGCCTCCCAGGCGCGCTCGGGATCGACACGGACCGGCTTCGGTGAAAGGACGTCCTCGACGACGTCTGTCGGCAGGCCCGAGAGGCGCAGGGCGGCGAGCAGGCCGAGCGCGACTGCCTCGCCGTGACGCAGGCGGTAGTCGGATGCCGCTTCGAGCGCGTGCGCGAACGTATGCCCGAGGTTGAGCGCCTTCCGCTCGCCGTGCTCGTGCGGGTCTCGGATGCAGATCGCGGTCTTGTAGGCGGCGGAGCGGCGGACGAGCTCATGCTCCGGGAGCTCCCAGAGCGACTCGCCGGCCAAGAGCCCGGTCTTCACGACCTCGGCACTGCCCTCGGAGCGCTCGTCGGGCGGAAGTGTCGCAAGCAGGCCGGGGTCGATCAGCGTCCGCGCGGGCCAGTGGAAGGCGCCGACCAGGTTCTTGCCCTCCGGGAGGTCGATCGCGGTCTTGCCCCCGATGCCTGCGTCGACCTGACCCACGAGCGTCGTCGGAACCGAAACCCACGGAATGCCGCGCAGGTAGGTCGCAGCTGCAAACCCGGCGGCGTCGGTGACCGAGCCACCGCCGAGCGCGACGAGCGTCCCCCCGCGCGGGAGACGAAGTGCGCGCCAGAGCCGCTCGACGGCCTCGAGCGTCTTCGCCTCCTCACCGGCGGGGAGCTCGTGGGTCTCCGAGAGCCCCGGGCCGAGCGCAAGCTGGGCCACCGGGCCGTGGATGCCGGCAACGTGCGCGTCGGTGACGAGAGCGACAGGCCCCTCACTCAGCCCCGCTGCGAGCCGTTCGATCCCACCAAGCTCCACCGCCACTCCCCCAGCCGCGAGGACCGCATCGTCCGCGTCGCCGGCGACTGCGTCTGCGACCTCGCGATAGACGGGCGCGCGGCGTTCGTGGAGAGCGCGGAACGAGCCCTCGTCCGCCGCGAGGGGCCTACCGCGTCCTCCCACCCGGCGCCAGGCCTCGTCCGCGTCGATCTCGAGGAGCACGGTGATGGCCCGCGCGCGCAGATCGCTCACGATCGCGTCCGTCTCGACGGCACCCCCGCCGAGTGCGATCACCGCCGGCTCGGTACGCCGCAGCTCGCGGCGGGCCGCCTCGGCCTCGATTCCGCGAAATGCCGGCTCTCCGCCGGCGGCGAAGAGATCGGGAATCGTTTGGCCGCTGGCATTCTCGATCTCACGGTCGAGATCGACGAACGGCCTACCCAGGCGCTGCGCGAGCTCCGCGCCGAGCCTCGACTTCCCGGCGCCCATGAACCCGATGAGAGCGAGGTGCCGGTTGAGGAGGGTTCCTAACGGGGCTGCCAGTCGATGCGCTCCAGATAGGCCTTGTGCGCCCCGGCGAAATCCGCCAGCGAGTCGCCGCCGAACTTCTCGCGAGCCGCCCGGGCCAGCTCGAACGCGACCGACGCCTCCGCGACGACGGAGAGCGCTTCGACGGCCGCGACGTCGCTTCGCTCGACGAGCGCCTCGGCGGGCTCGCCGGTGTCGAGATCGACGGAGCGCAGCGGCCGCATCAGGGTCGGCAGCGGCTTCATCGCCGCCCGGACGACGATCTGCTCGCCGTTCGAGACGCCGCCCTCAATCCCCCCGGCGTGGTTCGTCTCGCGGTAGAGGCCCCGCTCGTCACGGAAGATCTCGTCGTGTGCCGCGGAGCCCCGCTCCCTGGCGAGCTCGAAACCGTCGCCGATCTCGACTCCCTTCACCGCCTGGATCCCCATCACTGCCGCGGCGAGCCTCGCGTCGAGCCGTTCTTCCTTCGTTGCGTACGAGCCGAGGCCCGGCGGAACGCCGCGCGCGCGAACTTCGACGACACCGCCGACGGTGTCGCGGTCAGCCTTCGCCTCGTCGACGTCTCCCATCTCCAGGACGGCGCCGGTGGCTTCGACGCCGATCTGCGCGAGCAGCGACTTGGCGACGGCGCCTGCTGCCACGGTCAGCGCCGTCTGACGGGCACTCGCCCGCTCGAGTGCGTCCCGCGCGTCGGCAAGGCCGAACTTGAGCGTGCCCGCGAGGTCGGCGTGCCCGGGTCGCGGCAGCGTCACGGGTGTCGTTCCCTTGCCTTCCGGCTCACCCTCGGCCGGCCAAGGGCTCATCCCCCACTCCCAGTTCGCGTGGTCCCGGTTCGCGACGAGGAACGCGAGCGGCGTCCCGAGGGTGCGACCGTGCCGAAGGCCGGCGAGCACCTCGACCCGGTCTTGCTCGAGCTGCTGCCTGGGGCTGCGCCCGTAGCCCTGCTGGCGCCGCGCGAGATCCGCGTCGATCCGATCCCGCTCGAGAACCAGGCCTGCGGGCAAGCCGGTGAGAATCGCGACGAGCGCCGGGCCGTGCGACTCCCCGGCGGTCGTGAGCTGGAGGGTCACGTCGACAAGCCTACGGCCCTTCGCATGACCTCGACAGGCGCCGGGTTGCCGGTCCAGAGCTCGAACGAAGCCGCGCCCTGGGCCACGAGCACCTCGAGGCCGCCCACGACCCGCGCTCCTTTCTTGCGGGCGGCTCTGGCCGTGGCGGTCTCCGGATACGGGAGGTCGATGAGCATGTGTCCGGGGCCCAGCTCAACAAGGATCTCGTCCCGTTCCGAGGTTGCGTTGACGACGAGATCCGCGTCGCCCACGTCCGGTGGCCACTCGCTCTGACGGGAGAAGCTCCGCGCCTGCGGCAAGGCGTCGCGGAATGCCGCCGCAGCTCCGCCGTCGCCGAGTACGGCCGGCCGCTTCGCCGACAGGTCGGCGAGCACTGCGGCGTCGGTCGAGTAACCGAGGATCCGATCGTCCTCGAAGACGAGCGTGTTCACGGAGGGGAGATCGGTCTCCGCGAGCGCCGCGGCGGCGGCCTTGTGCGGCGTGGTCACGTTCGCTCCCGCGAAGCCGGCCGCGGCGAGGCCGCGGACGGCGATCTCGAAGCGCTCCGGCGGAACGTCGCACGCGACGTAGGCCCAGTCGAGCCCCCGCGCAGCGAAGGCCGCATTCTGCATATGCGGCGAGAGCGAGCCGGCAACCGGGTGTCCGAGCAGGGCCACGAGCCGCGTCGTTGCGGCTAACGACATCCGTAGCCGTACTCGCAGGACTTCTCGTAGAACTCGTCTTCGCTCGCGGTGAAGAAGTGGTGGACCTTGTCGGGTTTGCGGACGAAGTGGATGTAGTCCACCTTCGCCGGATGCGCCGCCGCCTGCATCGAGGCGAGCCCCGGGTTCGCGATTGGCGTCGGCGGCAGGCCGAGGATGTTCGGGTTGCGCGTGTTGTAGGGGTTCGAGCTCTGCAGCTGCGAGTTCGTCAGCGACTCCGTGGGCGGCACGTTCAGGCCGTAGCGCGTCGTCGCATCGATGCCGAGGTTCATCCCGGCCTTGAGCCGGTTGTAGACCACGGCCGCGACAAGGGCTCGTTCCTCGGGTGCGATCACTTCTTTCTCGACCAGCGAGGCGATGATCAGCACGTCATACGGAGTCAGCCTCCTCGACTTCGCGTAGTCGAGGTCGACCTTTGCCCAGTTGGTCTGGAACGACTCGAGCTGCCGGTTGACCAGCTGCCGCGAGGTCGTCGCGGGCTCGAACTCATAGGTGGCCGGGAAGAGGAAGCCCTCGAGGGGCCGACGCTTACCGTCGTTGGCGAACTTGCCCGGGATCTTCGAGCGCGCCGTCGCCGCCAGGTACTCGCTCGACGAAAGCCGCGGACTGATCTTGCGCTTCTCCCTGGCGATCTCGTTGACCGCCTTGATGCGCTCGGCCATCTGCGCGCGCGTGAACCCCTCGGGAAAGATGATCTTCAGTGCGGGGGGCGCGACCGGGACCGTGGGCGTCGTCGTCTTCTCGTCGGCGCTGTTGATGCTCCCGACGGCCACGGTCACGAGCCAGACGGCCAGACCGAGCCCGCCGGCGAGCAGAACGAGCGCGATCGCGCGCCTCGTCGCTAACTGCCCCTTCGAAGGACGCGACCGGCGGCGCGGCGGATCCGAGGCGCTCAAGGGGCCGCGCGGCTCGACCACGTCAGATAACTCGAGAGGAGATGCGCAGCGGCACGGGCATCGGTGGGATGGCTGCCTCCCCCGCCCTGCTCGGCGAGGTCGGTCGTGAAGCGCTCGTCGAAGCTCTCGATCGGAACGTCGATCGCATCGCGCAGAAGCGTGACGAACGCCTCCGTCTCAGCGGCCTGCTGGCCGTGCTCCCCGCTCAGGGTGAGCGGCAGGCCGACGATTACGCGCTCGGCCTCGTGCTCGCGCACGAGCTCTACGAGGCGTGCGAGCCCGTCCTCGGACCGAGCTTGCTCGACCACGCCGACCGGGCGCGCAACGGTCCCGGTCGGATCCGAGACGGCAACGCCCGTGCGCGCAGAGCCGTAGTCGAGGGCGAGGACCTTCATGATCGAAGCGCGGAAGCTATCTCGCTCCTTCCGACTTCGTAGGCATCGGCGAGCCCGGCGGGGTTCTTCCCGCCGGCCTCGGCCAGGGTCGGCTTTCCGCCCCCACCCCCGTCGATCTTCTTCGCGGCTTCCTTGACGATCGCGACCGCGTCGGCGCCTTTGTCGACCGTTGCCTGATCGAGATTGACGACGAGGTACGCGCGGCCGTCGTCGATGGAGCCGAGCAACACCCCGTTTGCTTGCTTCGACTGCCGGATCTGATCGGAGAGCTCCCGCAGCGCGGGTCCCTTGAGCGACTTCACCTCGGCCGTCACGATCCCGTCCGACTCGTCGCGGAACTCGACCTCGGTGTCGGCGGCCTTCGGCCCCTTCTTCGCGTCCTTACGGGCTCGCGCAAGCTCGTCGCGGAGCTCCTCGGCCTCGTGCGCCTTGCCTTGCAGATAGGCGAACGCATCCGAGGAAGTGATGGCTTCGATTCTCCGAGCGCCGGAACCGACGGACGCCTCGGAGAGGAGGACGAACGGACCGATCTCGGCAGTCCGCCGAACGTGGGTGCCGCCGCAGAGCTCGCGAGAGAAGCCGGGAACCTCAACCACACGCACCTCGTCGCCGTAGCGCTCTCCGAAGAGCATCATCGCGCCGAGGTTCCGCGCCTCGTCGATCGGCGTCACGAACGTCCGCACCGGCAGGTTCTCGAACACCCTCTCGTTGACGATCTGCTCGACTCGGCCTCGCTCGTCCGGAGTCAGCGCCTGCCCGTGCGTGAAGTCGAAACGCAGCTTGTCGGGCCTGACCGCGGACCCCGCCTGGCGGACGTGCTCGCCGAGCACATCGCGAAGGGCCTGGTGGAGCAAATGGGTCGCGGTGTGGTTGGCCATCGTCGGAAAGCGAACCGTCCAGGAGACGACGGCGCGCACACGGTCGCCCTCGGCAAAGCCCTCGCCGTGGAAGAGGAGCACCTGGTCGTCACCGACCCGGTAGGCCTCCTCGAGCTCAGCGCGCACGCCTGTCTCGTCGTGCTCGATGAAGCCCGTGTCGCTCACCTGCCCGCCACCCTCCGGGTAGAAGGGCGACTCGCGGAGCTTGGCGAGAAAATCGCCGCTTTCGAGCTGCTCGAGCGCGCCGATCTGCGTGAGCACCTCCGTCTTCTCGTAGCCGACGAACTCGGTCTGGAAGCCTGCTTTCTCGGCGAACTCCGCCGCCCGGGCTTCCTCTCGGCCCGCGCCTGCGCGTGAGCGAGCACGCTGTTCACTCATCAGGCGCGTGAACGTCTCCTCGTCGATGGCCATCCCGCGGTCCAGCGCCAGCTCGCGTGTCAGCTCGAGCGGAAAGCCGAAGGTGTCGTGGAGCAGAAACGTGTCCTCGCCCGAGATCGCTCCCTTGGCGGCGATGTCCTCGAAGAGCTTCAGGCCACGTTCGAGCGTCTGCGAAAAGCGCTCTTCCTCGGCCCGCACGATCTCCTGGATCCGGTCCCGGTTCTCGACAAGCTCGGGGTACCACGGCCCCATTTGCTCTGCGACGACGTCGGTGACGCGCCAGAGGTCGTCGAGACCGATCGTGCGCGCCTGCTGAACGGCGCGGCGGATGATCCTGCGCAGGACATAGCCGCGGCCCTCGTTCGAAGGCAGGACGCCGTCGCCGACCAGGAACGTCATCCCGCGGCCGTGGTCGGCCAGGATCCTGTGCGCCTTCGTCGCCTTCTCCGATTCGCCGACGGCGACGCCGCTCTCCGCCGCGATCCAGTCCATGATCGACTGGTAGCCGTCGGTCTCGTAGACCGAGACGACGCCCTGGAGGATGCTTGCCGCCCGTTCGAGACCCATGCCGGTGTCGACGTTTTGCTTGGGAAGCGGGGTGACGGTGCCGTCGGCGTGCAGTTCGAACTCCATGAAGACGAGGTTCCAGAACTCGAGGTACCGCTCGCAGGTGCAGCCCGGAGCACATTCCAGGCGCCCGCAGCCAAGCGCCTCGCCGCGGTCGTAGAAGAGCTCTGTGTCGGGCCCGCACGGCCCGGGCCCGCCGACCGACCAGAAGTTGTCGGAGCGGCCGAGGCGGAGGATCCGCTCGGGTGGCATCCCGATCTTCTCCCAGAGCCGCACTGCCTCCTCGTCCTCGCCGAGCCCGAGCTCCGAGTCGCCCGCGAAGACCGTCACCGAGAAGAGGTCGGGGTCGATCTTCATGTGGTCGAAGACGAACTCCCAGGCGAACTCGATCGCGCCTTCCTTGAAGTACTGGCCGAACGAGAAGTTGCCGAGCATCTCGAAGAAGGTCAGGTAGCGGCCGTCGAGCCCGACCTCGTCGATGTCTGGGGTTCGAAAGACCTTTTGCGACGTGGCCAGGAGCGGAGCAGGCGGCTGCTCTCGGCCGAGGAAGTACGGCATCAGTGGCTGCATGCCGGCGCTGTTCAGGAGCGTCGAGTGGTCCCAGTCAGGTGGGACGAGCGAACCGGATGGATGCCGCTTGTGCCCCTTCGACTCGAAGAACGAGAGGTAGCCCTCGCGAAGCTCTGCGGTTGTGCGCATGAAGGTGATTGTACGAGTCGCACTTCCGGCACGATCTTGGCTCAGCCCTGTGCGCTTTTCGTGAATACGATTGCGTCGGGGAGGAGGCCGGGCGAACCTTCTTTAGGAGACCGTCAGCCCTGAGCCGCGCGATTGGAAGCCGGCTCCGGCTCCTCGCTTCCGATCTCGTCCCGGATCTTCTCGAGCGCGCGCCGGATCAGGCGCGACACGTGCATCTGGGAGATTCCGACCTGCTGGGCGATCTGCGACTGCGTCAGTCCCTTGAAGAACCGGAGGTGCAGGATCATCCGCTCGCGCTCGTCGAGCACGCGGAACCCCGGTGCGAGGACAGCCCGGTCCTCCGACACTTCGTACTGGGGCTCGTCCGCCCCGAGCGACTCGAGTGGATCGAGCTCGCCGTCCTCGTCCGACCCTCCTCCGGTCGAGAGCGAGACCGAGCTGTACGCCCGACCGCTTTCGAGCGCCTCGACGACGAGCTCCTCCTCCTGGCCCGCGACCTTTGCCAGCTCCGGGATCGTCGGAGAGCGTCCGAGTTGGACCGTCTGCTCCTCGATCAGCTTCGAGAGCTGGACGTTCAGCTCCTGCAGGCCGCGCGGCACCCGCACGGACCAGCCTTTGTCGCGGAAGTGACGCTTGATCTCGCCGATGATGTTCGGCGTCGCATAGGTCGTCAGCTCGACCCCGCGGTCGACGTCGAACCGGTCGATCGCCTTGATGAGGCCGATGGCCCCGATCTGGACGAGGTCGTCGAGCTGCTCGCCGCGATACGAGTACCGCCGGGCGAGCGAGCGGACGAGGGACATGTACTGCTCGATCAGCTCCTGACGCGCCGCGAGGTCTCCATCCTCGTGGTACCGGCGCAGGAGCTTGCGATCTTCGGCCGAGGTCACTTCCCGCTCCCGCCCACGGCCTTCGTCAGCGTCACCCAGTCGCCATCCTCGCCGGCCTCGAGCTCGACGCGGTCGACGACGGTGTCGAGGATCCGGCGCAGCCCGACGTCTTCCCCCTCAGTTGCTTCGACGTCGAGCTCGTCGCGAACGCCGTCGCGCAGAGGGCCGATCGCCGTCTCGATCTCGTCGTCCCTCAGCGTGACGGTGATCGTCACTTCTTCGCCCGCGCGTGTCCGCTCGAGCACCGCGTCGAGTGCCAGCTGTAGGTCCTCGAGATGCTCGATCGTCAGCTTGAGGCGGATGCCGAGGCCGCCCACGACGAGGTGCGCGACGCTATAGAGCGCGCGGTCGTGAGGGATCGTGAGTTTGATCTCGTCGTTCATGAAGGGGGGTCACCTCTCGTTGTGGACAACGGCGCTGGGCGGCGTCTGGGTGCGGGTGCGGCTCAACCGGCGCTCGAGGCGATCGTTCCGGACCCGACAACGACGTCGCCTTCGTACAGAACGGCGGTCTGACCGGTGGCAACCGCGTACACGGGCTCGTCGAACCGGAGGGCAAACCCGTCGGCCGTCGCCTCGACGTCGGCAGGCAGCGCCGGTGAGCGATAGCGGAGCTTCGCGTCGCCCCGCGTGATGGAGGCGAACAAGTTGCCGGTAGCCGTCACCGACCGCCGGGCCAGAGTCTCGCGCGGCCCGACCACGAGCGTGTTCGTCGTCGGGTCGCTGCGAACTGCGTAGAGAGCACGGCCTGCTGAGACTCCAAGGCCTCGCCGCTGTCCGGGAGTGAACCGCCAGAACCCCTGGTGCGCGCCGACGGTTGCACCTTCCTCGTCGACGACCACTCCGTCGCGTGCTGGAAGGCCGTGCCGCTCGAGGAACTCACGGTAGTCGCCCCCGCCGAGGAAGCACGCCTCCTGGCTCTCCGGCCTCCGCGCCACCCGCATGCCCGCGCGCTCCGCCTCTGCGCGGGTCTCGTCCTTCGTCTGCTCACCCAGCGGGAACCAGATCCGATCCAGCCGGCTTGGGTCGAGCCGAGCGAGCATGTACGACTGGTCCTTCTGCTCGTCGGCCGCGCGCGCAAGCAGGAGTTGCCCTCGATGCTCGACGATGCGGGCGTAGTGGCCGGTCGCAAGGCGGGCGGCACCGGCACGACGAGCGAATGCAAGGAGCTGCGCAAAGCGAAAGCTGCCGTTGCAGCGCGTGCACGGGTTCGGCGTCTCGCCTCGTGAGTAACCCGCTACGAACGGCTCGACGATCGCGCGGCGGAAAGCCTCTCTCGCATCCAGAGTCACGTGCGGGATCCCGAGCGAATGACAGGTCTCCCGCGCGGCGACCACCGCCTCCGGCGAGCAGCAGGCACGCTCGGAGTCGGGTGCCTTCGGGTCGATCCACAGCCGGAGCGTCACTCCGACCGCAACCGAGCCGGCGCGCAGGAGCGCAACCGCGCTGTCGACGCCGCCGCTCATCGCAACGGCTACCCGCCCCGGGGCGGGCTCAGCCCGGAAGATCGGCCCGATCGCGTTTGCGAGCGCATCCGCAGCCAGCCGCTCTCCCGGCACCGCCGCTGCCTCGAGCAGGGTCAGGCCGACGAGTGACCGTTCGAGCCCGTCGGCGTTTGCCTCGACGATCCTGTCTCCGTCGACGACGAGCCGGACGTAGGCCCACTCGTCACCGCGCGTCGCGTCTCCCGTCACTTCGAGCATCGAATCCAGGCTAGCGAAGGACGAGAAGAGAAGTGCCCCACCCTGCCGATGAATCTCCCGCCGCGTTGCGAACCTGGACGAGCCAGGTGGGTGCCCTGCCGACTAAGCCCGAAGGCTCGACGGACCCGAGCTCCCTATGCAGTGATGTTGGTTCAACATTTGCGACAGGGTCACGTACAGGGTCGAGCACGTCTCACTCTAGCGCGGGATAGCCCCAGCGGACGGTCACGGTCTTCTCGATGCCGAGCGTCTGCGCAAGCGCCGGAGTCATGCCAAAACGTGCACCACCCGGCGCGGGGCCGACCGCGATCACCTGCGTGAGGACGTCCTGGTCGCCGTAGCCGATGTACAGCTTCGCTCCACACGGCAGCACCGGATCGGCGATGCCGAGGCTCCGCGCGTTGAGGCGAACTCCGCAGGCGGTCGTCGTGCCTTCGAGCTCGCGGCTCATCGGAGCCGCTCGCGCGTTGTACCAGGAGCCGACTCGCGCGGGCAGGCCTCCGCCTTCGTCGTCGCCCCGGCCCGAGGCGATCGCGAACCCGATGACTGCTGCGAGCAAGCCGACCGCCGCGAGAATGATCATCCGTTGTGCGACGGCCGGGGACACGGAGCTACGCAGCCTGAATCAGCTCGGAGAACGACTCCCGGACGAGATCGTCGAACTGCATCGGAAGAACGCCGTCGGCATTCGCGAACTGGCGCAAATGCATGAAGAGCGCCGCCCATTCCTCGTCCCGCATCGCATCGCCCGCCTCCTCTCGCGCCCGGCGCTCGAGGTCCCAGATGTTCCACTCGCGTGCGGGGGGTCGCGGCGCGGGGGGCGCCTGCGGGGGCTCGGGCAGCGGCGGGGCTGCTGGTTCGACCGGCGGGGGCTCGGGACGAACCGCTTCGACGGGAGCCGCTTCGACAGGAGCCTCCGCAGGCGGAGCTTGCGCCGGAGGAGGAGCGGCTGCCCGCGCCAGCTCCGGCTCCTCGAGCCCCGGTAGCTCCAGCGGGCGCTTGGTCACCGCCGGTCCGGGCTGCGGATCCTCCGTGACGATGACCTCCGCGACCAGCGTCTCGACCTCGATCTCCGCAGGCGGAGGCTCGGCCTCGATTCTCCTGACATGCGCGCGCGAAGGGCGCTCCTCGAGGCCGGCTGTCGAAGCCTCGAGCGGCTCGACCGCGGCTCGCTCCCGGCGCCAGAAGAGCAAGCGATGGGCGACACCTCGCCCCGACTCGCCGGCGGGGGCCTCGGCCTGGATCTCCGGGAGCTCGGCGTCGAGCATCCCCGGGGCGTCCGCCCCTTCGTCGCCGGCGATCGCCCTGGCCTGCTCTCGCGAGCTTGCCCGCTCGATGAGCGCGACGAGCAGCCACGCGACGAGCATGAGCCCGATGATCGCCGTGGGGCTCAGCTGAGCGAGTGCGGCGCCGACCGCGACGAGGATCAGGAATACCGCTTCGGCGGCGAAACGGGTTCGTGCAGGCGGAACGCCCGCCCAGCGAGGCTCTCTACCGCTCCTCTTCACGGTCACCCTCGCGCCGCACGTGCGGGCCGAAGATGATCCAGCGGCGCCTCGGCCGGGGTTGCAGCGGCTCCAGGGAATGGAGGATCAGGTGTTGGGAGTGGAACTCCTTGACCTCCTCGACCTCGGCAGGAGGCGGATCGGCCTGGGGCGGCGTGACGATCGTCTCCGCGTCGGCCGGCGGAGGCGTAGGCGGCGGAGGAGGAGGCGGCGGTGGGGCAACGTCTTCGACCACTTCTTCGTGGACTGGTGCCGGGGGCGCCGCTTCTTCGGTGGCATAGCGCTGCATGGCCGGGAAGCCCGCGGTCTGCCGCCAGGCGAAGTATTCGATGAGCGCAACGAGCAGCCAGCCGACCGCCATGACGAGGATGATCAGCGCAGCACTGAGGTCGGCGAGGCCGACGACGACCGCAAGCAGGATGAGAAAGCCCGCTTCGAGCACGAATCTCGGCCCAATTGCAGCTGGCATGCGCCCGGAAGGTTAGAGCCCGCTACGCGTTCGTGTCGTCTGAGCCCGCAGGCGGAGTCTCCGGCTCGGGCGCCGCGGGCTTGGGAGCCTTGGGCTGAGGAGCTCCTGAGGGCTCGGGTCGCCCGGGCGAGGGAGCCGTCGGCTGAGGAGCCTCCCGCAGCGGTTTCTCGGGCGATGTCGCTTCGGCGGAGACGGGAGCTTCTTGCCCGGTTGCGGCCGCGCGGCTCGCCGCGGCACCGGCCTCGGCAGACTTGGTGATCGCGTCCGCGACCTCGGTGGCCGCCGCTTCACCGAGCCCGGCCGCAGCGAGCATCTGCTCGGCCCCGTGCTGCGCGCGAGCGATGATCGCCGACGCCTGCGATCGCGCCCACTCGAGAGTCTGCTCGACCTCGGCGCGGGTCGCGTTCGTGAGCTCGGTCGCCTGATGCCGCGCCTGCTCGAGGAGACGCGCTCCCCGGGCCTCCGACTCGCGGAGCTCCTTGCTCGCCTCGCGGTTCGCATCGGCGACAACTTGGCGAGCCTCGTTCCGGGCTGCGGTCACGATCTCGTTGCGCTGGCGCTCGCTCTCGTCCTTGTAACGCAGGATCTCGGCCTCGCGCTGCTGGAGGTCGACTTGCTTGGATCGCACTTCCTGCTCGGTTCGCGAGAACTGAGCGGCGGACGCGTTCTGCGCGTCGCGCTCGAGGACGTCGGCGAACTCCGCCGCTTCGCGGATCAGGTGGAGAGCATCCATGCGGACGGCGTGCCCGCTCGGCTCGACCTGGGTCGAGCGCCCGGCGGCCTGGAGGACACGGAGCTGAGCCTGGAGCTGGACGGCGTGGCGCCGGAAGGACTCGAAGGCGTCGCGAACCGCCTGCTCGTCGTAGCCGCCCGCGACCGCGGTCAGGTCCTCGAGCCGCGGCAGCGACGTCATCGCCGGAGGCGTTTCGCGCGCTGCTCCTGGTCCCTCGATCGTCATTCCGCTCCTCCTCGCCGGTGCCGCCTCCAGTATGCCCGCTCCATCGGCGGCCGAGAGGCTCGGGTTTAACTCGGCTTCTCCTTCTGCGGCGCGAGCCGGATTCCTAGCTCGTCGAGCTGCTCCTGCGGTACTTCGCTCGGCGCGCCGCTCATCGGGTCGAAGCCCGCCTGGTTCTTGGGGAAGGCAACCGTGTCGCGCAGGTTCGGCTCGGCGGCGAGGACCATGACCATGCGGTCGATGCCGAACGCGATGCCGCCGTGAGGCGGTGCGCCCATACCAAGCGCCTCGAGCAGGAACCCGAAGCGGTCTTTCTGCTGCTCCGGCGAGAGCTGCAGGATGTCGAAGACCTTGGCCTGCAGCTCGGCCTCGTGGATCCGCACCGATCCGCCGCCGAGCTCCTCGCCGTTTGCGATCAGGTCGTAGGTCACCGCCAACGCCCTGCCGGGGTCCTTGTCGAGCATCGGTTCCGACTCCGGCGTCGGCCGCGTGAACGGATGGTGCACGGCGCCCCAGCGCTGCTCTTCCTCCGACCACTCGAACATTGGGAAGTCCGTGACCCACACCCAGCGGAAGACGTCCTCTTCGACGAGCCCGAGCTCGTGGCCGAGGCGGGCCCGCAGCGCGCCGAGCACACGGGCGACCTTGTCGGGCTCGTCGGCCCCGAACAGCACCGTCGAGCCAGGATCGGCGCGAAAGGCCGCAAGCTCCTCTTCGGACAGGAATTTTGCGATCGGCGAGCGCGGCTCTCCCTCCTCGCCGTAGACGATGTAGGCGAGCCCCTTCGCCCCCCACTCCTTTGCGAACTCCTCGAGCTTCTCGAGGTCGGCGCGCGAGTACTCCTGCGGCACGGTCAGGTAGCGGACGGCCGGCGCATCCGCGAAGACCTTGAACTCGGACCCGCGCGTGAGGTCGGTTGCGTCCTGGATCTCGAGCTCGAAGCGCAGGTCGGGCTTGTCGGTGCCGTAGCGCAGCATCGCGTGCGCGTAAGTCATTCGCGGGAAAGGCGTCTCGAGCTCGACACCGAGCGCCTCGCTCCAGATCTCGCGCGCCATCTTCTCCATCAGCTCGATGATGAACTCGACGTCCGGGAACGCCATCTCGACGTCGAGCTGGGTCAGCTCGTGAGAGCGGTCGGCGCGGAGATCTTCGTCCCGGAAGCAGCGGGCGATCTGGTAGTAGCGCTCGAACCCGCCGATCACGAGAAGCTGCTTGAGAATCTGGGGAGACTGCGGAAGGGCGAAGAAGCGGCCCTTCTGGAGCCTCGAGGGAACCAGGAAGTCGCGCGCGCCCTCCGGAGTCGGCTTGAAGAGGATCGGGGTCTCGATGTCCAGGAACCCCGCTTCCTCCATCACGCGGCGGATGATCGAGACCATCTGGGCACGCAGGCGAATGTTGCGCTGCAGCTTCTCTCGCCGGAGGTCGAGCCACCGGTACCGGATTCGCAGCGTCTCGTCGACGTTCTCTTCGTCGAGCTGGAAGGGAAGCGGCGGGCTGCGCGAGATGATCTCGAGCTTGTCGACCTGAAGCTCGACCTCGCCCGTCGGCAGATTCGGGTTCACGTTCTCCGGCGTGCGCGCGGCGATCTCGCCCTCGGCCTGGAGGACGAACTCGTTGCGGATGTCGTGCGCTGCGGCTGCGGCTTCCGGGGCGTGCTCCGGGTTGACGACGAGCTGGCTGACGCCTGTCGAATCCCGGAGGTCGATGAAAACGAGCCCGCCGTGGTCGCGGCGCTTGGCGACCCAGCCCGCGAGTGTATGGCGCTCGCCCACGTGCTCGGGGCGCACCTCGCCGGCTCCGAGGTCTCGCCAGCTCACAGGCTCTCCACCGCTTCCGCGAGCGATGCGAACTCCTCGTCCTGGGCTCCCCCACGGCGCACGGTCACACCGTCGCCGCGAGCGATGACGGTCGCCCGGGCGCCGAGCCGCCCGGCCTGGGTGAGCTGACCCTTGAGCGAGCGCCCGGCATAGTCGGTCTCGGCCGCGCGTCCCGAACGCCTGAGCTCTCCCATCGCAGCGAGCACCTCGGCGCGCACCGCGCCATCCTCGACCGCGAAAAAGACGTCGATCTCCGAAGGAGGCCCTTCCGCGCCCTGTTCGGTCAGCGACAGCACGAGACGCTCGATCCCGCTGGCGAAGCCCACCCCGGGGGTCGCGGGGCCTCCGATCTCCTCGATCAGGTAGTCGTAGCGCCCGCCGCCGCAGAGCGACGACTGTGCCCCGAGCGCCTCGCCCATGAACTCGAACGTCGTGCGCGTGTAGTAGTCGAGGCCGCGAACGAGGGTCGGGGTGACCCGATACTCGACTCCGTAGGAATCCAGGTACCGGCGCACAGCATCGAAGTGGGCCTGGCACTCGGCACAGAGCGACTCGCCGACCTTCGGCGCCTCTGCGAGCACGCGCTGGATCGCCTCGGGCTTCTGTGGGAGGTTGTCGAACGCGCGCAACGGGCTCGTTTCCCGCTTCGCCCGCGTCTCCTCGTCGAGCTCGCCGGCATGCTCGTCGAGCCACGCGCTCAACTTCTCGATGTATGCGGGGCGGCAGTTTCGGTCACCGATCGAGTTCACCTCGAGCCAGGAGCCGCGGATCTCGAGCCGCCGCAGGAGCTCGTCGAAGAGCTGGATCACCTCGGCGTCGACCGCCGGGTCGTCGGAGCCCATCGCCTCCACGTTGAGCTGCCAGAACTCCCGGAACTTGCCCCGCTGCGGAGCGGCGTAGCGATACATCGGCCCGATCGAGTACGTCTTCACAGGCTGCGGCTCGCGGTGGAGGCCGTGCTGGATGTACGCGCGGGCGACGGGGGCAGTCCCCTCCGGGCGGAGCGTCAGCGAGCGTTCGCTGCGGTCTGTGAACGTGTACATCTCCTTCTGGACGATGTCCGAGCCCTCGCCGGAGGTGCGCGCGAAGAGGCCGGTGTCCTCGAAGAGCGGAGTCGTGATCCGCTTGTACCCGTACTTCGAGCAGAGCTCCTCCGCCTCTCGAATGACGCGCTCCCAGAGGGGCTGTTGGGCTGGGAGGACGTCGTGGGTGCCTCTGGGCGCCTCGAATTTCACGAGGCGCGCAGCTCGACGAGGAACGGATTGTGGGCGCGCTCGGCGCCAAGAGTCGTCTCCGGGCCGTGGCCGGGATAGACCACGGTCTCCGGCGGGAAGCGCGTCATCAGCGCCTGTATCGACTCGAAGAGCGTGTCCCAGTCGCTGAACGGAACGTCCGTCCGGCCGACGGAGCCCGCGAACAGCACGTCGCCCGAGAAGAGCGCTCCCTCCGCGTAGAAGGCGACGTGGCCGGGCGAATGACCCGGGACGTGCAGCGTCTCGAAGGAGAGCCCGGCGAGCTCGAGCGTCTCGCCTCCGTCGAGGAGGACGTCGGCCTCATACGGCCGCAAGGGCACCTCGGGGAACCAGTCGGCCGGGTTGGCGAGCACGGGCGCCTCCAGGCGGGGCATATAGACCTTTGCCCCGGTTCGCTCGGCCAGATCGGCGACGCCGCCGAGATGGTCCCAGTGCGAGTGCGTGATCAGGATCCCCGCGCAGTCGTCCGGGAGCTCGCTTGCGTCGGAGCCCGGATCGATGACGACTGCCTCGGCAGCCCCGGTGCCGGCGCGCACCACGTAGCAGTTCGTCCCCACCGGGCCGAGCTCGTATCGGTCGACGGCGAGGCTCATGGGCCGAGTCTAACGGCGTCCCTCACGGCTCTCCGTGCCGGATAGGATCGCCGCGTGCAGAGCTGGCGACTGCCCGAGATCGAGACCCCCGACGGGAGCCGCTCGCCTGTCGTCCTCCACTCGTCAGGCGAGGCGCGTGCGGTCCTGATCGGCCTCAACCCCGGCCAGGAGCTTGGTGACCACCAGGTGAAGGAGCACGCGTTCCTCGTCGTCGTCGACGGGTCGGTGCGGATCGAGGCGGGCGGCGAGAGCCTCGAGGCGGGCATCGGGACGCTCGTGAAGTTCGAGCCCGACGAGCGGCACCTTCTCGCCAGCGAGTCGGGCGCCAAGATCCTGCTCCTCCTCGCGCCGTGGCCCGGTGAGGGCCACTACCGCGGCAGCGAACCGGCCCCGAGCTAGCGCTTGCTCTTGGGAGCGGCTCCCGTTCGCCGCAGGTGCGCCCGGTAGAGCATCGAGTCCATCACGTAGCTGAAGGGCAGGAAGAGGGCGAGCAGGACAGCGGTTCGCACGACGCTCTCGCTGATCGGCTCGTTCCGCTCGAGGATGCGGATGGTGATGAACATCAGTGGCGCGAAGATGAGGGCGCGCTTGCCGACGCGGGTCCAGGACGCGGGCTCGATCACCTTTCCGGCGCGAGCCCTCGACGGTGGTCGCTTCCCGTTTCGCCTCTCCTCGGGCTTCTGCTCCTCGGCGGCCTCGGCCACCTCGACCTCGCGTCCCTCCTCGTCCACGTAGACGTATTCGTACTCATGGCGACGACCCTTTGCGCGCCGGCGCCTCTGCTTGCGAGAGGGCATGCGACTAGCCTAAGTGACGCGCCCCTCGCGGAGAACGCTCTTCACGACTTGACCGCCCACGTGGTAGGCGAGGTAGCGCCAGTCGGGCGCGTCGAGCAGAAGGACGTCCGCCTGGTATCCGGGGGCGAGCCTGCCGATTCGGTCCGCTCGCCCGAGAACGTGGGCCGCGTTGACCGTGCAGGCGCTCAGCGCTTCCGCCGGGGAGAGCCCGAGTTGCGTGCACGCGAGGGAGCAGACGAGCGGAAGGCTCTCGCAGAACGCGCTTCCAGGGTTGAAGTCGGTTGCGAGCGCGACCGCCGCCCCTTCGTCTACCAGCGCCCGCGCCGGCGGCATCGGCCTACCGAGGACGAGCGCCGCAATCGGGAGCAGGACGCCCACGACGTCGCTGTCGGCGAGCGTGCGGACGCCTTCAGGGCCGGTGGCCTCGAGGTGGTCGATCGACCTCGCGCCGAGCTCGACCGCGAGCGGGACGGCCCCGGCCTCGGTGAACTGGTCGCCGTGCAGGCGTAGCGCGAGGCCTGCGTCGCGGCAGGCGACGAGATAGCGCCGCGCCTGGTCGACGGTAAAGGCGCCGCGCTCCAGGAAGACGTCGGCCGCCTCGGCGATCCCGGCGGCCTCCGGCAGGACGTCGGCGAGCGCGAAGTCGAGATAGGCATCGGCGTCGTCGAACTCCGGCGGGACCGCATGCGCGCCTAGCCAGGTTGGGATGCCGCCTTCAGCGGCGATCGCCCGGAGGGACGCGAGCTCGGTCTCGCGATCGAGGCCGTAGCCCGACTTGGACTCGAACGTCGTCGTGCCCGCGCGGAACATCCAGTCGGAGTGCCGGGAAACCGCAGCTCGGAGCCCGTCCTCTCCCGCCGCGCGGGTTGCCTCGACAGTCGCGAGGATCCCCCCGCCCGCGGCGTGGAGCTCCTCGTAGCTCGCTCCGGTCGCACGCAGCTCGAACTCCCGGACACGGTCGCCCGCGAAGCATGCGTGCGTGTGGCAGTCGACAAGCCCGGGCAGCGCGCAGAGGCCGCTGCCGTCGAGCTCGCGGACGTCGCCCTCGAGGGGCTGCAGGTCGCGCATCGGCCCGACGGCCGCAACCCGGCCCTCCTCGCAGAGCAGATACGCATCCTCGACCACCTCGACCTCTCCCAGCGCGGGACCGCGCAGCGGCGCGTCGCTCCCCGCGGAGCTGACGACCTGTGCGAGGTCGCGGACGAGCAGCCGCTCCGGAGGACCAGACGGGCTCACTCGGAGCCGGACGGAGACATCGGCGGCTCGAGGCCGTATTGCGCGGCAGCGTCGGCCGCGTCCTCGTAGCCCGCGTCGAGATGGCGGAGCACTCCGAGGCCTGGATCGGTCGTCAGCACGCGCTCGAGCCGCTCGGCCATCTCCTCGGTGCCGTCGGCGACGACGACCATGCCCGCGTGGATCGAGTTGCCGATCCCGACCCCGCCGCCGTGATGGACGCTGACCCACGTCGCACCCGCGGCGACGTTCACGAGCGCGTTCAGGATCGGCCAGTCCGCGATGGCATCGGAGCCGTCGCGCATCGCCTCGGTCTCGCGGTAGGGCGAGGCAACCGACCCCGAGTCGAGGTGGTCGCGCCCGATCACGACCGGAGCGCGAACCTCTCCCGAGCGAACCAGCTCGTTGATCGCCAGCCCCGCCCGCGCCCGGTCACCCAGGCCGAGCCAGCAGATCCGAGCAGGCAGGCCCTGGAACTGGACGTGCGCCGGTGCAAGCTCGAGCCAGCGCTGGAGAAGCTGGTCGTCCGGAAAGAGCTCCTTCAACGCCGAGTCGATCACGGCGATGTCGCGCTCGTCACCCGAGAGCGCCGCCCATCGAAACGGGCCGATTCCGCGGCAGAAAAGCGGTCGAATATAGGCCGGGACGAAGCCCGGGTATGTGAACGCATCCTTTACGCCGGCCTCATAGGCCTCCCCGCGAAGGTTGTTGCCATAATCGAAAACATAGCTTCCGGATCGGACGAGATCGAGCAGGCCCCCAACGTGGCGGACGATCGACTCTCGGGCCTGGCGCAGGTATTCCTCCGGGTCGCTCGCACGCAGCTCGGCAGCCTCGTCGAGCGGCATCCCCGCGGGGATGTACCCGGTGAGCGGGTCGTGCGCGGCGGTCTGGTCGGTGACGAGGTCGAAAGCCTCCCCACGCCTAGCCAGCTCGGGCACGACTTCCGCGGCATTGCCGAGCAGGCCAACCGAGAGAGGCTGGCGCTCCGCGGCTGCTTCCCGCACGAGCCCGAGTGCCTCGTCCAGCGACTCGCTCGCGCGATCCAGATACCCCGTTTCGAGACGCCGCTGGATGCGCGTGGGATCGACTTCGACGCACAGGATCGCCGCGCCGCACATCGTCGCCGCCAGGGGTTGTGCCCCACCCATGCCCCCAAGCCCGGCGGTCAGGATCGTCCTGCCTGCGAGGTCGGCCGATCCGAAGTGCTCCTCGCCCGCGGCGGCGAAGGTCTGGTAGGTGCCCTGGAGGATCCCCTGGGTGCCGATGTAGATCCAGCTGCCCGCCGTCATCTGGCCGAACATGGTCAGCCCCAGCCCTTCGAGCCGACGGAACTCGTCCCAGTTCGCCCAGCGGGGGACGAGCAGCGAGTTGGCGATCAGGACACGCGGCGCCCCGGGATGGGTGCGCAGGACTCCGACCGGCTTGCCACTCTGAACGAGGAGCGTCTCGTCTTCGCCGAGCGTGAGCAGCGACCGGACGATTGCTCGCAGCGCATCGTGGTTGCGGGCGGCCTTGCCGGATCCGCCGTAGACGACGAGGTCCTCCGGGCGCTCGGCCACGTCGGGATCGAGGTTGTTCAGGAGCATTCGCAGCGGGGCCTCGGTCGCCCACGAGCGCGCATTCAGCTCCGCGCCCCGCGGTGCCCGGATCGAGGAGAGGTCGCCGCAGAGCGCCTCGACGGTCTGGGCAAGAGTGTCAACGGCTGTCACGAGTCCTGTTCTTCCTCCTCGAGCCGCTGCCGGATTTTCCACCAGCTGTATGCCGTCGCAATGAGGAAGCAGGCGACGGCGACCGGGACGGCCACCACGAGGTCTCCATCGGTCAGGAACACGATGACGACGAAGGCGACGGCGAACCCCGCGTAGAGGAGCGCGCTGTCGCGATAAGGCTTCTTTGGCAGGACTCCCTGCTCGAACCTCAACGAAGAGCACCCGTCTTCGTCTCGACCGCGGCCATCGCGGACCCGTCGCGAATCGCCGAGGCGACGGCCTCGATGTCGTCCGCCAGCGACCGGTCGTCACGAAGCCGCGGCGAGAGCGACCTGACGAGCTCGCGCGCTGTGCGACCCCCCAACCCGGGCGCAAGAGGAGCGTGGAGCTCGACCGCCTGTGCGCCTGCCAGGAGCTCGATCGCGACGACCCGCTCGGCGTTCGCGAGAACCTGCCACGCCTTCAATCCGGAAGCGTTGCCCATGGAGACATGATCTTCCTGCCCCGCACTCGTCGGGATCGAGTCGACGCTCGCAGGATGGCAGAGCGCCTTGCACTCGCTGACGAGCGCGGCGGCGACGTACTGCGGGATCATGAACCCGGAGTTGAGTCCACCGTCGGCTGCGAGAAATGCCGGCAGCCCGTCGGAGAGCGCCGGGTTGACGAGGCGCTCGGTGCGACGCTCGGAGATGCTCCC
Source organism: uncultured Actinomycetes bacterium (assembly GCA_963827725.1). Classification (GTDB taxonomy): domain Bacteria; phylum Actinomycetota; class Thermoleophilia; order Gaiellales; family Gaiellaceae; genus VAXT01. Next base: position 1,454,926 of record CAWHBM010000001.1, read on the forward strand.
GAGCTCGCTGACAGCCATCGCCAGCGCGTCGAGGGCAAACCCCAACGGCTGCCCGTGGAAGTTCCCGTTCGAGAGAAGCGTCCCCTCTTGGCTGAAGACGAGCGGATTGTCGGTTGCCGCGTTCAGCTCGATCCCCGCGGTGTAGTCGACGTAGTCGAGGAGATCGCGAGAGGCGCCGTGAACCTGCGCGGCGCATCGCAGCGAGTATGCGTCCTGGACACGGTCGCACCAGCGATGCGCGTCGATGATCGCCGAGCCCTCGAGCAGCGCGAGGATGTTGGCCGCAGAGGCCGCCTGCCCGCGCAGGGGCCGTAGCTCGTGGATCTCGGGCAGGAAGCTGTCGCGAGAGCCCTGAAGTGCCTCGAGCGAGAGCGCGCACGCGATGTCAGCGGCCTGCGCGAGTCGCCGGGCGCGCACGACTCCCAGCGCGGCGAACGCGCCCATGAATTGGGTCCCGTTCACGAGCGAAAGCCCTTCCTTGGCCTGCAGACGAAGCGGCTCGAGCCCCACTCGCGAAAGCGCATCGGCGCCCGAGAGAAGCTCCCCCTCGACACGCGCGCGCCCTTCGCCGACCAACGGCAGAGCGAGATGAGCCAGAGGAGCAAGGTCACCGCTGGCGCCGACCGAGCCACGGCTCGGCACCTCGGGCAGGACCCCATGGGCGAGACAGTCGAGCAGCCGCTCGGCGACCTCCGGTCGAGTTCCGGAGTACCCCTTCGCAAGCGTGTTCGCACGCATGAGCAGCGCCGCGCGAACGATCTCGTCCGGGTAAGGCTCGCCGACGCCGCAGGCGTGGCTGCGCAGGAGGCGTAGCTGGAGCTCCTCGGCGAGCTCGCCGGGTATGCGCGTCGAGACGAACCGTCCGAACCCCGTCGTCACTCCGTACGTCGGGCCTTCGGAGGCAACGGCCCGGTCGACGACCTCGCGCGCGGCGGCCATCTTCTCTCGGGCGGAGTCGTCCAGATCGGCGGCGGCACCCTCCACCGCGACCTCCCAGACGTCGGCGGTGGTGAGGTCCTCACCTGTCAGGCGGACCACAGTCGTCCGGGACATCGAGTGGCCAGTCTAGCCTTCGCGCTTCAGCGGTCGAGGAGGCGCAGTTCGAGCACCCGGGACGAGTCGAACCCATCGATCTTGAGCATGGCGCCCGCCGCGGCAGCAGCCGCCCCGGCCGGCATCAGCCCTACGAGCTCCGAGCCCACCACCTCAGCGCTCCGCGCGTGCGCCTCGTCCTCGATTCGGGCGACGACCTCGTGCAACGAAGCCGCCTCCCAGTCCTCGACGTTCATGCTCACTTGGACGAGGCCTGCGCCAGGAAGGTCGAGTCCGAGTGCTCGGACACCTGGAAAACCTCCGCCGACCTCGCGGACGACTGCCGCGATGGCCTGCGCCGCGTCGAGCTCGCCGCGCAGGTTGACGTTGAAGGCGATGAGCGGCCGCCGTGCCCCGACGAGGACTCCACCGGCCCGATCGTCGAGTCTCCTGGGACCGTAATCGGGCTCGAGCTCTCCCGTATCGATCCTGCTCTGGAGCTCGCCGGGGCCGCCTCTCCGGAAGAAGGCCGGACCGCGTCCCGGCGAGAGCTCGCCATAGAGAAACACCGGCAATGCGATCTCCTCGCCGACGCGCCGAGCAAGCTCACGAGCCGCCTCGCGTGCTCGCGGCATGTCGTCGGGGACGATCGGCACCACCGGGACGACGTCGGCCGCACCGATCCTGGGATGAGCTCCCTCGTGGTTGCGGAGATCGATGCGCTCACGCGCGCACGCGATTCCGGCCAGGAGCGCCTCGACGAGCTCGCCGTCCTCACCGACGAGGGTGAAGACGGAGCGGTTGTGGTCGGCGTCGGCGTGAACGTCGAGCAGCTCGGCGCGCTCGCCAAGCGCGCTCGCCAGGGCATCGATGGTGGCTCGGTCGCGTCCCTCCGAGAAGTTCGGCACCGATTCGAGCGGCAGCCTCACGCGCGTACTCTAGGAGTGTGAAGGCGTACTACGACGCGCGCGCGCCGGAATACGACGATTGGTATCTCGGGGTCGGGCCTTTACGCCGACCGAGACCGGCCCGGCTGGGACGAGGAGCTTGCCGGTCTCATCGACGCGATCCAGGCGTTGCCGCCTGCTCGCACACTCGACGTCGCGTGCGGCACCGGCTTTCTCACCCGCCACCTGCGCGGCGAGATCGTCGGCATCGACGCGAGCGAGAGGATGCTCGGGATTGCCCGGGAGCGCGTCGCCGGCGGTGAGTTCCTCACGGCCGACGCGCTGGAGCTGCCCTTTGAGGACGGGTCGTTCGATCGGCTCTTCACCGGCCACTTCTACGGCCACCTCGAAGATGACGATCGGAAGCGATTTCTCGACGAAGCCAGGCGGGTCGCTCGCGAGCTCGTCCTCGTCGACTCGTCGGTTCAACATTCACCAGTGGACGAGGAATTTCAGCCGCGTGTCCTGAATGACGGCTCGCGCTGGGAGGTCTACAAGCGCTATTTCTCGGGCTCGGGGCTCGCCGACGAGCTGGGAGGCGGCGAGACACTCTTCGAAGGTCGCTGGTTCGTCGTCGTGCGCTCGCCGGCTTGACGCGGCGGCGGTCGTCTTATCGCTCACTCGCATCGCTCCAGCGTGACAACGGCGCCTGTCGGGCGTGCGCGGAGGCCGGATTCCCGATCGAGTCGCTGCCGGTGTTCGAGGGCCACGGGGGCCAACGCGCCTACCTGCTCGGCCAGGCGCCCGGCGTGGTCGAGGGCGAAGAGCGCCGTCCGTGGCGGGGTCGCGCGGGGCAGACCCTTCGGCGCTGGCTGCAGCTCGAGGAAGACGCTTTCTACGCGACGTTCTACTGCGCGTCGGTCACGCGCTGCTACCCGGGGCACGCGCCGACAGGCGGCGGGGACCGGACGCCGGCCGCGCGCGAGCAGGAGCTCTGCTCGTTCTGGCGCGAGTGGGAGCTGAAGCTGCTCCGGCCGACGTTGATCGTCCCGGTCGGCGGCCTTGCGATCCGCCGCCTCCTCGGTCTTTCGAGCCTCGATGCCTCGATCGGCGAGCGCTTTTCGTACGGAGACGCGACCGCCGTTCCGCTTCCTCACCCGTCCGGTGTCAGCCGTTGGCTGAACGCCCCCGCGAACCAGGCGCGGCTGGAGCGCGCGGTCGACCTCGTCCATCGCGAGCTCGCTCGGCTAGACGGCCCTTAGGAAGGTACAGCCAACCTCCTCCCCGCTTTTCAGCCTAGTGAGGAAATCGTCACGGATGGGTGACGTGATCGTGCCGGAAGCGTGACGATCACTTGCGGCCGACGACCGTCATCCGGCGGTGCTCGAGCGTCAGCGGCTCGCCGTCCTCCCCGAACGCTCGGGCCTCGCTGAACCCGGCGTCGAGCATCCAGTCGCGCAGCTCGGCCGCGGTCAGCATTCGCACCGAGAACCGAAGGTGCGCTTCTTGCCGCCGCGGATGATCGTTCGCTCGTCGTGGCTGCGGCTGGTCTCGATGTCGAACCGGTGGCGGTCGATCATGCGGTCGTCGCCGCGCTCGGCCACGACCTCGTCGAGATAGCGGCCGAGCAGGTTGTCGCGGTGATTGACCTCGACCGCCAGTAGACCGCCGGGCTTCAGGGCCTCATACGCCCCGCGCAGCACGCCCCGATTCTCCTCGTCGCTGAAGTAGCCGAATGACGTAAACCAGTTCAACACGCGGTCGAATCGCCCGGGCCACGGAATCGAGCGCATGTCCCCTTCGACGTACTCGACCTCGACGCCTCGTTTCGCAGCGTCCGCTCGCGCAAGCTCCAGGAACAGCGGCGTCGCGTCGAGCCCGGTCACGCGGACGCCGCGTTCGGCCAGGGGGTTCGCGATCCGCCCGTGCCCGCACGCCAGGTCGAGGAGCTCCATCTCCGGCTCGAGCTCGAGCAGCTTCCAGATCAGGTCGACCTCCGCCGCGGTCCGCTCGGGGGTCAGGAGCTCCTCGTAGAAGTAGAGGTAGTCCTCGTCGAAGGCGGCCTCGCGGTCGAATTCAGGTTCCATCGGCCTAAGTTTCCCGGCGCGGAAGCCCGCAGGGCAAGTAGCGGCGGCTAGATTTCGGCGATGGCAACGCCACCGCCCTATCGCCAGACATTTGTCCGGCTGCTCGGCTTTCTCAAGCCGTACAAGTGGTCGCTGGCCGTCTCGATCGTGCTTGCGGTGGGCTCACAGGCCGCGGCGATCCTGATCGCCTATCTCACCGGCGCCGGGCTCGAGGAGGCGATCACGGCCGATGCGCATAGCGATCTGTACAAGATCGCCGGCCTCGTGCTTGCCGTCGGCACCGCCCGCGCGGTCTTCATGGCGGGCCGACGGCTCATCTCCGGCCGTCAGGCCCTCGGCGTCGAGTTCGACATGCGGAACGCCCTCTACGCGAAGTTGCTGAGGCTTTCGTTCGGTTTCTACGACCGGCACCAGACGGGTCAGCTGCTCTCGCGAGCGACGATCGACCTGCAGACCGTCCGCTTCTTCCTCGGTTACGGCCTGATCTTCTTCTTCCAGAACGTCCTGACGATCATCGGTGCGACCGTGATCATGTTCGCGGTCAACTGGCGCCTCGCTCTCGTAGCCACCGCGGTGACGCCGCTGATCGTGATCATCGCCTACCGATACTCGAGCGTCTCGCACCCCGTGCTCCGAGACGTTCAGCAGAAGATGGCGGACGTCGCGACCGTGGCCGAGGAGAACATCGTCGGCGTCCACGTCGTCAAGTCGTTCGCCCAGGAACGCAACGAGCTCCAGAAGTTCGCCGATCGGTCGGAGCGCGTCTTCAGCCGAAGCCTCGACGCGAACCGCCAGCGCGCCCTCTACGTCCCGCTCCTCTCGTTCCTGCCGCTGCTGATGCAGGCCGGCGTCCTGCTCGTCGGTGGACGAATGGTCGTCCGCGGAGACCTCGACTTCGGGACGTTCTTCTTCTTCAACGTCCTCGTGATCATGCTCGTGATGCCGCTGCGCATGCTGGGCATGTGGATCGGTCAATCCCAGCGAGCGACGGCTTCGGGCGAGCGGATCTTCGAGGTGATGGACGAGCCGGAGGAGATCTCGGACAAGGCTGACGCCACCGAGTTGCCCCCGGGCGAAGGTCGCGTTCAGTACGAGCATGTGACGTTCGAGTACGCGCCCGGGCGGCCGGTACTCCAAGACATCGACCTCACGCTCGAGCCCGGCCGAACAGTCGCGCTGATCGGACATACGGGCTCCGGAAAGACGACACTTGCCACGCTGGTCCCGCGCTTCTACGACGTTACAAGCGGCCGGCTCACGATCGACGGAGCCGACGTGCGCGACGTGAAGCTGCAATCGCTCCGCCGCGAGATCGGCATCGTCTCCCAGGACCCCTTCCTCTTCTCCGCGCCCGTGCGCGAGAACATCGCCTTCGGACGGCCGGACGCGACCGACGAGGAGGTCGTCCGCGCAGCGACGCTCGCCCAGGCACACGAGTTCATCGACGAGCTGCCCGATGGCTACGACACCGTCATCGGCGAGCGTGGGATCACGCTATCGGGGGGCCAGCGTCAGCGTCTCGCGATTGCGCGGGCCTTGATCACCGAGCCGCGAATCCTGATCCTCGACGACGCGACGGCGTCGGTCGACGCGACGACGGAGGCAAAGATCCGCCTTGGGCTGCGCGAGGCGATGAAGGGCCGGACGACGATCATCATCGCCCACCGGCTCTCGACGATCTCGCTCGCAGACGAGCTCGTCGTGCTCGACGGCGGGCGGATCGTCGGGCGAGGCACGGACGAGGAGCTGCTCCAGACGAACCCCGTCTACCGCGACATCCACGAGCACGGGCTCCTGGAGCGCGAGTTTGCGGAGCGGATCGAAGCGAGGGCAGCGGGATGAGGGTTTGGCAGCCCGGAAGTCACCTGACGCACCGCCGTGACGCCAAGGTCGAGGACTGGTCCTGGCAGCGGACTGCGCGGCGGGTCTCCACCCTCGCTCGCCTCTTGGGCCCGTACAAGCGCCAGACCGCTCTCGCTCTGATTTCGCTGCTGGCGGCGACAGCCACCGCGCTCGCCCCACCCCTGCTCGCCAAGTTCGCAATCGACGAGGGCGTCCTCGGCGGCGACCTGCGCGTGCTCACGATCGTCGTTGCGATCTTCATCGCCGCTGCTGTGGTGAACCTCTTTACGAGCGCAGCGCAGACCTATTTCACGGGCTGGACCGGCGAGCGAATCCTGGCGGACCTCCGGAACAAGCTCTTCCGCCATCTCCAGCGTCTCTCGCTTGGCTACTACGAGCGCAACCGCGCGGGCGTCATCATCAGTCGGCTGACGAACGACGTCGACGCGCTCGACCAGCTCGTCACCGACGGTGTCACGACGCTCGTCCAGAGCACGCTTTTCCTCGTCGGCACTTCGATCATCCTGTTCGTGCTCGACTGGCGGCTCGCACTGGCGACCCTGACCGTGATGCCGCTGATGTTCATCGCCACTGCGATCTTCCGCATCCGCTCGGCGCGCGCCTACCGAGCGGTGCGCGACCGCCTCGGGCTCGTCACTGCAACCCTCGCGGAAGACATCGGCGGGATGCGGGTCGTCCAGGCTTTTCGCCGCGAGCAGGCGAACGACCGCAACTTCCGGAAGGTGAATGCTCACTACCGCGAGGCGAACCAGCAGACGGTGATCCTGAACGGTCTCTACTTCCCGTTCGTCGAGTTCCTCTCGTCTCTCGCGACCGCAATCGTCATCGGCTACGGCGGCTACCTCGTCTTCGGCGGCAGCCTGTCGATCGGGACGATGCTCGCGTTCGTCCTTTATCTGTCCAACTTCTTCGACCCGGTGCAGCAGCTCTCGCAGCTCTACAACACGTTCCTCGCAGCCGTCGCCGCGCTCGACAAGATCATGGACGTGATGGACGAGGAACCCGAGGTCCGCGACAAGCCCGACGCACGCGAGCTCGACAGGATCAAAGGCGACGTTCGCTTCGAAGCCGTCCGTTTCGGCTATGGCACCGGGCCCGAGGTCCTGCACGGAATCGATCTCGACGTGCCGGCCGGGACGACCGTCGCCCTCGTCGGCCACACCGGCGCCGGGAAGTCGACGATCGCCAAGCTCCTCGCGCGCTTCTACGACCCGGTCGAGGGGCGGATCACGATCGACAGCGTCGACCTCCGCGACGTCTCGCAAGCGTCGCTGCGGCGCCAGCTCGGCGTCGTGCCACAGGAAGGGTTCCTCTTCGCCGGCACCGTCCACGACAACATCGCGTTCGGGCGGCCGGATGCCGATCCCGCGGACGTGGCCGCCGCCGCGAGGGCGGTCGGAGCGCACGACTTCATCCTTGCGCTCGAGGACGGGTACGAGACCAACCTCCAGGAGCGCGGGACGAGGCTCTCGCTCGGACAGCGCCAGCTCGTCGCGTTTGCCCGCGCGCTCCTCGCCGATCCGCGGATCCTGATCCTCGACGAGGCGACCTCCTCGGTCGACATCGGCACCGAGCGCCGGATCGAGAGCGCGCTCCGAACGCTCCTCGCGGACCGGACCGCGTTCGTGATCGCACACCGGCTCTCGACGATCCGCGACGCCGACCTGATCGTCGTCCTCGAGCACGGACAGGTCGTCGAGCAGGGGACGCACGACGAGTTGATGGCTCGCCAGGGCCTCTACAAGTCGCTCTACGGGGACTGGGCAGAGGTGGCATAAGCTCGAATGCCTCTGCCGCTCGCCACCGAGCGGCTGCGACTGCGGCCGGCAACTCTCGAGGACCTCGACGCGTGGTGCGCGATCTCGCGCGACGCCGAGGAGGCCTGGTTCGGCGCGCCCAGTTCCACGCCGGACGACGCGCGGGCGAACCTCGCCAAGCACATCGCCCACCACGAGCAGCACGGGTTCGGCCTCTGGGCAGTCGAGCTGCGGGCGACGCGCGAGATGATCGGCGTGACGGGCCTCACCCATCTCGCCGACGGGCCGGAGGTCGAGGTGGGTTACCGCTTCCTCCGCGAGCACTGGGGCAACGGCTACGCGACCGAGGCGGCGCGCGCGTCGATCCAGTTCGGGCTAGCCGAGCTTCGGCTGGAGCGGATCGTCGCGGTCACGCTCCCGACCAACCGGGCATCCCGGAATGTCATGGAGAAGTGCGGTATGACGTTCGTCGGCGTCATGAACGTCTACGGACACGCGCAGGTCAAATACGCGATCGCCCGCTAGAATCGGCGCTTGTTGCGGGGTCGTCTAATGGTAGGACGCCCGGCTCTGGACCGGGTAGTCTAGGTTCGAATCCTAGCCCCGCAGCCTGACCAAGAACCCGCGGCTCAAGCGGGTTTCTCTCGTCTAAATGCCTGTTCGAGCCGCTCTTTTCTCCTACTTCGAGCTCGACGACCTGACGCGGCTGATGGATGCCATCGCAGCCTCGGGGATGCCTCCCGGGACGCGCGTCCACGTCGGTAGCTACGGCGTCAACGCCGAGGCCAGCGCCGTCGTCCTCTCGTACCCGGGAACCCGTTACTCGCCACTCTTCAAGTTGCTCGAGCGCACGGAGGGTTGGGAGCGACGGCGTCTCACTCCTGACGAGGAGCGACAGGTCAGCCGCCGCTTCTCGGGTCGAGTTCCGGACGAGCCCGTGCTGCTTCGCCTCTCGACGGCGCAGCGACTCGGTTGGGGCATAGAGATCGGACGCCGCTACCGCGATACGATCCGGCACGCGCGCCAGGCCGGCGTGCGAGTCAACGTCTGGCAGGCCGAAGAGCTCGGAAACCAGGTCGCCGGCTCGCAGGGTCGGCAGTACCGCGAGTTCGTCCGCGGCGTCCTGCAGGGGCTGACCTTCGGTCGCCGGCAGCTCGACGACGCGGAGGACAAGGGCTGGGTCTGGGGAACGCGCCGCGCGCTGCGGCTCGCCTCTCTCCCCGCCGACCAGGAACTGACGGCCTTCTGGCACCAGCTCGACCGCGCGGCGTTCCGCGTCGTCGGCGAGGAGTTCCCGGACTTCGTCGGCGACCCCGCGCGAGCGGCGAGACTCTGGGCGGACGGACAACGCGCCCTGGCCTCAGGGGGCCCGGTGCGCCGCGCGCTCGCCGGGCGGTACGTCGCCGGCATGACCCCCGGGTATCGCATCGGCCGCGGGTACGGCGGCAATGTCGCGGGGCTCACGCGCGCGGGAGTGAATCGCTGGCGGAACGGTTACGTCACCGAGCGCGAGCGGCTCGGAGTCGCCGGCTTCGGCGAGTACCACTTCGTGGCCGAGAACAGCCCGACGACGGTGATGCGGGACGCCTCGCGCGCGGTGGCGCGCGGAATGAGCCTGCCGTAACCCCCGTTCGGGGGGCGCCAGCGTCGCTGACCGAGCCGATATTGAGGGCACGTTTCCGTAAGGAACACCCGGGAACGGCATCTATGACAGCGATGACTGCCACCACACTCGGAACCGTGCTCATTGTCGTGAGCGTGCTCATTTTGGTTTGGGGCTTCCCCAACCTCCCAAGGCGCTAGCACCTCGACCTGAGTACCCGTTGCGGCTTGTGCGAGGACCTCGTTCTCGTACAGAGTTGCGTTCATGCCCGACCAACAACGCCGTAGCGGCACCCGCATGCGCTTGGCGCTCTTTCTCGGCGTCGGGCTCGCAGCCACGGGGCTCGGGCTCATCACGTACGGGACAAGCCTTTTCCGCACCCTCGACCTGGACACGGTCGACCTTCGCTTCTCGATCCGCGGCGAGCAGGAAGCACCCCGGAACCTCGTCGTCGTCCGGATCGACGACGTCTCCTTCGACGAGCTGAACGAGCGCTGGCCTTTTCGCCGCACGCTTCACGCTCGTCTGATCAAGAAGCTCAAGTCGGAAGGCGCCAAGGTGATCGCCTACGACGTCCAGTTCAGCGAGCCCTCGATAAACCCGGACGGGTCGATCGCCTTTCGCCAGGACAACGCGTTCATGGATTCCGCTCGCGCGGCGGGCAATCTCGTCTTTTCGACAACCGAGGTAAACGAGAACAGCGAGCCGAACTTCCTGGGCGGCCAGGAAGGCGTCGACTACGCCCGGGTGCGCGTCGGCAATGGGAACTACGACGGCGACCCCGGGGGTGTCATTCGCCGAGCGCAGCACAAGCTGGACGGGCTCGAGACCTTCGCCGTCGCAACGGCCGAACGTGTCAGCGGACGAGAACTGCCTCCCTTCTCGGGCGAGAAGAAGCTGATCGACTTCAAGGGCCCCGCCGGCTCGGTCGAGGCCGTCTCGTTCTCCAGAGTTTTGTCCGATCGATTCCCGGACGGCCTTTTCCGCGACAAGATCGTTGTCGTCGGGGCGTGGGCTCCCTCTCTCCAGGATGTCCATCCGACGTCTTTCGGCAGAGATGAGATGCCGGGCCCGGAGATCCAGGCCAACGCGATCGCCACGATTCTCGACGGCCTACCGCTCGAGTTCGTGCCGAGCTGGGTGAACGTCGCATTGATCGTCTTTCTCGGCCTGCTCGCCCCGCTCGCGAGCCTCAAGCTCAACCTGTTCCGGACGCTGCTCCTCGCTCTGTCGGCGGCAGCGCTCTACATCGGCACCACCATTCTCGCGTTCAACAACGGGTACGTGCTCTCATTCGTCTATCCGTTCGGCGCACTGGTCCTCTCGTCGGTCGGCGCCCTCGGAGCTCATTACCTGCTCGCGGCGTTCGAGCGCGAGCGCGTGCGCGACGTCTTCTCGCGCTTCGTGCCCGAGAGCGTGGTCGAGCAGGTGCTGGCGCGCACCGACAAGGACCTGCGACTCGGCGGCGTCACGCTCGTCGGCTCGATCATGTTCACCGACCTCCGGGGCTTCACGACCTTCTCGGAATCGCTGCCGGCCGACCGCGTGATCCAGGCCGTGAACTACTACCTGAGCGAGATGACCGACGCGATCCACGCCCATGAAGGCACGCTCGTCTCCTATGAGGGCGACGGCATCATGGCGGTCTTCGGCGCGCCGATCGAGCAGGAAGACCATGCCGACCGTGCTGTCTCGACCGCCCGCGAGATGCTGGACGTACGGCTTCCCCGCTTCAACGCCTGGCTTCGCGAGCAGGACCTCGGCGAGGGCTTCAAGATGGGCATCGGGGTCAACACCGGCCCGTTCATGTCGGGGAACGTGGGCTCGGAACGCCGCTTGGAGTACACCGTCATCGGAGACGCGACGAACACTGCCTCGCGCCTCCAGGGCATGACCAAGGGGCAGGAGTACCTCTTCTACATGGCCGACTCGACTCGCGAGGCTCTGATCGAGGAGGTCGACGATGTCGTCTTCGTGGACGAGTTCGAGGTCCGCGGCCGACAGGAGAAGGTCAAGATCTGGTCAATCGAGGCGGCGAACTCAGCAGCCTTCGATGTCCGGGAAGCCGAGGTTCGGGCCGGCGAGAGCTAGCCGGGCGCGCGCGCCAGGTAACTACCCCCGGCACGAACGTTCACGTTCTTGCGGGCCCGGAAGTCCCGAACCCGGACGATGCCCTGCCGCACGCGGGTCAGTGTCCCGTCGCAGCGATCCAACGTCAGCCACTTCGTCCCGCGCACGGTCGCCGAGCTGTACCGGCCGCGGGTCGTGAACTTGCCCTTGCCGCTGCCCCATACCTTTCGCACCGGCCTCTTGCTCTTCGCTTGGATGCTCAGTGCCTTCCCCGCGCGGCCACAGTTGCGGAAGCTCCCGCCGTCGAGCCGCAGCGTCGTGAACGCACCGCGCGCCCTCTTCTGGAGGATCGTGAAGACGCCCTGGTAGAAGTCGGCCGTGTTGCGTCTGACCGCCGCCGAGGCCGGCCGTGAGACGAACCGTCCCGCGGAGGGTGTCCACCTGTGAGCCGACCGGGATCTCGGTCACACCGTTCAGGTCGACGAACTTGGTCGATCCGGCCTTTCGGACGAGGACCTTCCCGCTCACCTCCCTGACGCCGACGATCACGCCTGCTTCGGCCTGCTGGACGACGTCGGTCTCGCACGGAGCAATGTCGCTGACGCTCGTGCCGCCCGGGACCGAGATCGCGTCCACGCCGGCGATGTTCGTGACGTCCTCCGAGGGGGCGTTGTACGAGCCGGGGTAAGTCCAGTCCTCGTCCGTGTCGAGCACGTTGTCGTTGTCGATGTCTCCGGTGTGAGTGGTGAGGACGATGTCGTCTGTCTCGTTTTCGGGGGTGCCGGCATCGGCGTCGACGAGTGTGACGGCAATGCCCTCGTCGCCGGTGTTCTGCACCACTACCTGGAACGCGACCGGGGAGTTCGGCTCGACGCGGTTTGCGCAGAGCTGGGTCACGTCGATTGTTGCGACCTGCGCGCGGCTCGAAGCGCCTCTGGCCGTGTTGGCCACCACGAAGAGCGTCGCGACCGCGAGAACGGCGGTCGCCAGCGCTGCCAGCGGTGGCATTTTCTTCAACGTGGCACTCCTCGGATGACTCATTTGCCGCAGACCCTCCCATTTCGGGCGGCAAGCATGGGACAACTGTCAGTCACTTTTACACTCTTTGCCGAAAGCGCGCAAACAAAGGATGTAAACAAAGGATGTTGAGCGCCCGCGCAAAATCTGTATAGGCTCCCGCTTCGCATGAGACTCCCCGGATCCCCAACCCTCGGCACACTCCCGCCTCGGGCGGACACTTTGCGACGCTCGTTCGTCGAGCTCCTCGGCACGTTCGCGCTCGTGTTTGTGGGCGTCGGGACGATCATGGCGGTCGGCCCGCAGGCCGATGCGGGCACGCTCGAGGTCGCCTTGGCCTTCGGGCTCGTGATCGCGGTCATGGTCTCGGCAGTCGGCCACATCTCAGGGGGCCACTTCAACCCGGCGGTGACGTTCGGGTTCATGCTGACGCGACGGATTGCAGTGCTTCTCGGCGTCGTCTACTTGGTTGCGCAGTTCGCTGGAGGCGTCCTGGCAGCACTCCTGCTGCGCTGGATCTTCCCCGCCGCAGTCCGAGACGCGACGAACCTCGGCACTCCCGCGGTCCACACGATCGACATTGGTCCCGCGCTGGTTGTCGAGGCGCTTCTCACCTTCTTCATCGTCTGGGTCATCTTTGCGACGACTGCCGATCCGCGCAGCACCTACAGCTCAATCGCCGGCCTTGCGATCGGCCTCGCGGTCGTCTTCGGCATGCTGGTGGCCTATTCCCTGACGGGTGGCTCGCTCAATCCGGCGCGCGCGTTCGGCCCCCAGCTCATCTCGTCGACCTGGACCGATGCGTGGATCTACTACGTGGGCCCGCTGGCCGGAGGAGCGATCGCAGCGCTGCTCTACGACGAGCTCTACCTGCGGCCGCTTGGTCCGCCTTCCGTAGGCCCGCCCGAAACCGGCGTTGAAGAGCCTGGCATCCGGGCCTAGCTCCCGCGAGACCGACGCGTTCGCCCGCTAAACTTGTCCCTGCCGGGCGCATTCGTCTAGTGGCCTAGGACACCGCCCTCTCACGGCGGCGGCACGGGTTCGAATCCCGTATGCGCCTTTAGTGCTTCCGTGTCGTACTCGGTAGACGCCACGCGAGCTCGACTAACGAGAGCTCAGACGACTTCGCGGTCGGTCAGGGCCACGCACTCCCCGCCGACCTCGCAGCTCGAAGCGTCGAGGTCGTCGATCAGCCAGCCGCCGTCCTTGTCCACGAGGTGGATGACCAGCGAGATCACGACGTTGCAATCGACGCGGCTCAGGCAGCGAAGCGCCCCCGGGAGGATTGGTTGCGCCGTCGCCGTTCCGGCCTTGGGGGAGACTCTCGTCCAGGCGAAGCGCATCGTGTCGTTGTCGAAGCCGCCCGGCACGTTGACGAGCTTCAGATACGGGTGGTTTCCCCTGCCGGTGGCGCAGTTCTTCCCGTGCGTGAGCTCCCCCGGGGTACGAGCCTCCCAAAAGCGGTTCTGCTCCTCGATGAACGACTCCGTGAAGTAGAGACAGGCGACCCTCTCGTCGCCGACGAACTCGGCCTGCCAGGCGCTCCGAATCACGTCCTGGACTGCGGCCCTGTCGGCCGCGGCGTCGTACGGCGTTGACGATCCACCGCATCCCGACAGCATGAGCGCGAGTAGAAGAGCGACCCACGGGACGGGCTTCATGCCCCCACCCTAGCTTCGAGTAGTGCTCTAGCCGCTAGACGGACGCGGCCGGAGGCGGTGGTGTGTCGGCCACCGGCTCCTTCGCCTGCCGCAGCCTGAAGTAGAGCAGCGTCAGCACGATCGCGATGAACGGTGCGGTCAGCGTGCCGGAGACGATCTGCGAGGCGAAGCTCTGAAGCCAGTCGGCGAGCGGCGAGAGCAGGAGGTTCAGCACGAAGCTGAACCCGATCAGCAGAAGGATCACGAGCACGATCACGCCGAACACGCCCCAGCCGTTCCCGCGCACGAGCTCCCGGCTTCGGCTGAACGCTTCGCCCGCGCTCTTTCGCTCGAGGACGACGACCGGGATGATCACGGCCCACCACGTCATCAGAACGAGGCCCGGAACGATCAAGAGAATCAACCCGAGGACGATCCCCAGACCCGCGAGGATCGCGGCGACCGCGACAGAGCTGAGGTGCTCCCGGGCCTGCGAGAACGTCTGCCCGAGCGAAAGGTCGGCCTTGCCGTCGCTCACGTCGTCGACGGCCTTGACGAGCGCGGCCTGGAGCCAGAAGAGCGCGACGATCGAGACGATCGCGCCGATGATGGCACCGACCCAGGTGAGCAGCAGCGTCAGGAGCGTGGCGATGAGCGCGACTGCCACGTAGACGAGAAACGAGAACGTGATCAGGTGACGCCAGTGCGCCTTGTACAACCTCCAGGCCTCGCCGATGACTCCGCTCGTCGCTTTCACGTTCGAGAGACCCTATGCCTTGACGAGCGGGACGACCTGGCGAACCGTCCCGGCCCGTTGGTGACGAGCCTCGATCCCGAGCTCGCCCCCCTCGGGCGCTTCGATCACCCACTCGAGCTTCGCGAGGTCGCCGGTCGAATCGTCTCCGCCCCACCAGAGAGTGCTCCGCTTGTGCACGCGGCCCGAGAGTTGGCCCACCTCTTCCTTGCGCTCGCCGGCGACGAGCTTCGCTCCCTCGGGAAGCGTCAGCTCCACCTCGACCGGGCGCACAGCCTTCCGTTCGAGCGCCTTCTCGGTCACCTGCGTCGGCAGCCACCCGGTGTTCTGGACGACCAGCCGCACCTTGTAGGCGGCCTCCCCCACGGGCTCGACCTCGAGTGAGGCGATCTCCAGGCGCGGCGAGATCAGCAGGTGCCAGAGCGCGAGATCGGAGTGCGGCGCGATCTCGCGCTCGAGGAACTGCGGGGGGACATTTCCCCAGCAGTACATGACGTCCCACCCGCCGAGCTCGACCTGGCCGAGCTGCGGATGCTCGAAGGGATACCAGTCGACGTAGCCCTTGCCGTCCAGCTTCTCGTCGTTCCAGCGCAGAAGCTTCAGGTCGTCCTCGGGCGGATGGTCCTTCATCCACTCGATGTAGCCGTAGTCCTCGATCCCCGCTTCGCGCTGCGGGCTCCAGAACTCGGTCGTCCACGAGTAGACGCCAACGTGGTCGTAGAACCAATCGGTCGTCGAGCCTCCGATCGACTGCTTCGGCTCGTATTTGAAGTCGTGGAAGATCGAGATCGCTGGATAGCCCGTGCGCTTCGTCGCCTCGGCCCCGATCAGCTTGTACGCGCGCAGGTCGGGTGTCGGGAAGAAGTCGTCCTCGTGACTCGCGTACGGCCGGAGGTGGACTCCCGAGAACGTGTGGTACGCGATGTACCCGGTGATGTTCGGTCGCGCGACGATCGCCTCCATGTGCGCGCGGGTCTCCGGCTCGGAGAGCGGGAACGGGCCGGCACCGGGCTGCTCGCCCTCGGGCTTCCACTCGACCGGGAAGTTGCGGTTCAGGTCGAGGCCCGCGAGCGGGGGCGCGACCTTGATCTGGACCCCGTCGTAGTTTCGGATCAGGCCCTCCCAGAGCACGCGGTAGAACGTCCCGTCCTCCGGCCCCTCGTCAGCATCGCGCGGCGTCATCAGGCGCGCGTCTTCGGGATGCGCCTTCCAAGCGCCGTTCGAGTCCTCGAGGCGCATCATCAGGATCCTCCCGTCACCGTCAATGTCCTCTTCGTGGAGCCCGTCCTGCTCGTCCAACCGCGGGTAGGGACGGACGCTCGAGCGGACGAACTGCGGCTTGTCGGCAAGCGCGAGCTCGGCGCCGTCGGGGTTCAGCCGCGGGATCACGTAGAAGGTGCGCGAGTCGAGACAGCGGGTCACCTTGGGGTCGCTGCCATACCCGCGAAGGAGCTTGTCGATCAGATGGAGCGCCGCGGTGCAGCCCGTCACCTCGAGCGCATGGATGTTCGCCTCGATCAGGAAAGCCGGCTTGTCGACGTCGGCACCCGTCTCGAAGTTCGTGATCGTCGCGAGCCAGACGTCGCGATCCTCGAAAGAACGGCCGATCGACTCGACGCGGTAGAGGTCCGGGCGCTCCTCGGCCCAGCCCTGAAGGATTTTTGTCAGCTCGTCGTACCGGTAGAACCGGTCGAAGGCGACGTCAGGCACTAACGAAGCTCGGAGACGAGCGGCCCGGTGTCGAGCGGGTCGAAGCCGATGCGGGCTGCGATCTCTTCGCTCGAGGGTCGCGTCCCCTCGGTGAAGAGGGCACGCAGTCGATCGCCGGTTTCCGGCGAGCGCCACCAGTCCTCCCCGACCTCCTTAGACAGATGCTCGCGAAGCTGGGCGGAGCGGATCCAGGCGCGCAGGTAGTCGGCCGAGTAGAAGCCCGCGTCCATGTCGGCGAGGTACCCGTCGCTGCGATAGCGGACTCCGGTCGCGTCACCGAGGCGTTCGGCGTAGCCGGCCGGCGTCCCGCCGTCCTCGCTGAAGCGACCCCAGAACTCGAGCTCGAATACCAGCTTCGCCGCATAGCGCCGATAGAGGAGAGCCTCCAGGAACGTCGTCGCTTGTGCGTTCGTCGTCGCCTCTTCGTCGGACAGGTCGAAGTGCTCGGAGTGCCAACCCGGCTCGCGTGAGATCGCTTCGAGGATGAACGAGTAGATCTCGGTCAGCGCGTGGTCGCGCGAGAGGTTGCGGAACGTGTACGGAAGCTCGGGGTCACATCCCGCGTAGTGGAGGGCGTGCCCGGCCTCGTGCAGGAACGCCTGGTAGTCGTGGAGCCCGCCCTGGGCTCTCGTGATCAAGTGGACGACGTTCGGCGCATCCGAAGCGATCACGCAGGCGCGCGGAGACTTCTGCGGCCGGTCGTCGAGGTCGAGGTGGATGCTCTTCTCGTTCGCGAGGTCGAAGCCGAGCTTCGAGAGCGTGTCCATGCAGACCTCGACCGAGCGCTCCTTCGTGTACGTCTCCTCGAGCGGAGAGAGCCGGCGCAGATAGGACATGTGGTACGAGGCCGGAATCGGATCGCGCTCGGGTCCCAGCAAGCGCTCGAACCAGTGGTCTCGGAGCTTTCCGAAAGCTCCGGCGCTTTCGTCGCTCGCCACGCGAAGGCGCTCAGCGAGCGCACGGATCGAGATGCCCTTCTCCTCCTCGTTCCGCGCGACCGGGTCGACCATTCCCGAAAGCTCAGCCGCGAGCTCGTTCTCGTCGCGCATCAGCTCGCGCCGGCCCTCGTTGAAGCCGGCGGAGGCTTCGCCGTTCAGGTCGCCGAGCTCCTCGCGGTCGCGGTACTCCGGCAGGACGGCGAGCTTGGCCTGCGCTGTCCGGAGTGGCATCTCCTCGCCCCTGAACGTGATCCGCTCGGCGAGGATCGCGTTCTCCAGCTGATCCTGCCGCTCGGAGAGCTCCTGGTCGGCGACGCCCGCCTCGCACTCCTTGCGCAGCCGGTAGAGACGCTCGCGCTCGTCGCCGTCCTCTGCCTTCTCCTCGGCGGAGCGAAGCTCATCGAGCTGCTCTCGGCTGAAGAGGTCAGCGAACGCGGCGACGATCGCCGCCCGCTCGGAGATCTCCTTCTCCCCCACGCGCACGGCGCGAACTTCTTCCGCACGCTCGAAGAGATAGGTGCGGAGGCGCTCTTCGTACTCGGCTGGGCTGCGGACTGTTGCGACGGGCATCGCGAAAACCTACACGCCCGCGCCGGATATTGCAGCGGATATCGAACTCAGGGCCGTGCCGGCTCCTGCGCGAGGAGGCGTTGCACCGTGCCCGTGAGGTCATCGAGCTCGAACGGCTTGCGGATGAACGCGTGCACGCCCTCGGGACGACCGGGATCGGCCTCGCACGTGCCGCTCAGCAGGCAAATCGCGGCCTCGGGGCGCACCGTTCGAATGTACGGAAGCAGCTGGAGCCCACGCTCGTCGCCGACGTGCAGGTCGAGCAGGACGATGTCGATCGGGTCGCTGTCGAGAAGCTCTCTCGCGCGCGCAAGCGTGTCGGCTTCGAGCACCTGATGGTGCTCGAGCTCGAGGTTGACGCGACAGAGCAGGCGGAGCGACGGATCGTCCTCCACGATCAGCACCGTAGCGCCCGCAGCGCCCCCCATGGGCCCCTCTGAATTCAAGTCCATTCCCGCATTCGTCTCGACGGTTAGACGGCGTTTGCACACCGAATCTTGCTGTCAGCCCGGAACAAAAAACGCTCTTTGCGGGGATTTCTTGTTTTCGGGCGTACCTCAGACGAGGGATCGGTCGTTTCGTGGTTCGAAGTGGTAAATCCGACCGAGCCATCCGAGCGGCTCGAGGCAGTTCTCAGGGCAGGCCTCAGAGCAGACCCGACACCTCGCTTTCGCCGGGAAGCCTGGCGGGCGTTTCAACTCGCCCTCGACCCGTTCGCCGCGCCTAAGCCGCTGCCATCCGCGCGCGCCTGATCCGGTCCAGCGCCGGCTCGCGGCCGAGAAGCTCGATGCTCTCGAAGAGACCCGGTGAGACCTTCGATCCGGTGACCGCGACGCGGATCGGCTGAAACGCCTCGCGCGGCTTGAGCTCGAGTTGCTCGGCGACTGCCCGGAGCGCCCGCTCGATCGCCTCGGCCGTGAACGGCTCGGCCGCCTCGACCGCCCGCTCGGCCTCGGACAACACGTCTTCGTCGAGGAGAGCTGGATCGGGCTCGACATCCTGGAACAGGAAGCCGGCGAAGTTCGGGTACTCGCCGAGGACGGCGATCTTCTCCTGGACGAGCGGGACCGACCGGCGCACGATTCCCTCCTCCCAGTCGTACCCCTGCTCGCGTAGATAGGTCACGAGCCGTTCGGCGTACTCGTCTGGTGGGAGCGCCCGGAGATACATGCCATTCAGCCACTCGAGCTTCTTGAAGTCGAAGACGGCCGGGCTCGCGCCGACGCGCTCGAGGGTAAACCGCTCGACGAGCTCCTCTCCCGACATGACCTCGGTCTTGTCGTCGTAGCTCCAGCCAAGCAGGGCGAGGAAGTTGACGAGGGCCTCGGGGATGTACCCCTGGGCGCGAAACTCTTCGACCGACGTTGCACCGTGGCGCTTCGAGAGCTTCTTGCCGTCCTCTCCATGGATGTTTGCGAGGTGCGCGTAGAGAGGAAGCGGCGCTCCGAGCGCTTCGAGTATCCGGATCTGCTTGGGCGTGTTCGAGATGTGGTCGTCGCCCCGGATGACATGCGTGATCCCATCCAGCCAGTCCTCGACCGGCGAGGCGAAGTTGTAGGTCGGCCTGCCGTCTGCGCGGAGGATGACGAGGTCCTCGACTTTCTCGTTCGGATACTCGATGCGGCCGCGGATCAGGTCGTCCCAGGCGGTCGTGCCCTCGTCGGGCATCCGCATGCGGATCGCGCCCTCGTCCTCGTAGGCCTTGCCCTCGGCAACCAGGCGCTGCGCCTCGGTGCGGCAGTGCTCCATCCTGTCTAGCTGGAAGGTGACCTCCCCGTCCCAGTCGAGGCCGAGCCAGCGCAGCGACGCCTGGATCTGGTCAGTGGCTTCGGCGACCTCGCGGCCCGTGTCGGTGTTCTCGATCCGCAGCCGGAACTCGCCGCCCTCGTGCCGCGCATACAGCCAGTTGAAGAGCGCGGTGTGAACGCCCCCGATGTGCAGGAAGCCGGTCGGGCTCGGCGCGAAGCGAACGACGGGGGCCATGGTCGACCGTATCGTACGAGTCGTGCTGATCGGCGCTCACGTCTCCTCGTCCGGGGGCATTCACACGGCGATCGACCGGGCCGAGTCGATCGGGGCCGAGTCGGTGCAGGTCTTCACGCAGAGCCCGCGGGCCTGGCGGCCGACGAACCATCCGCCGGAGAACTTCGAGCGCTTCAAGGAGCGGCGAGTGGAAGCCGCGATCGGCGGCGTCCTCTGCCACGCGCTCTACCTCGTCAACCTCGCCAGCCCGAAGGACGACTTCTACGAGAAGTCGGTGGCGGCGATGTGCAACACCGTCGACGTCGGGTGCGCAATCGATGCGGACGCCGTCGTCTTCCACATCGGGTCACATCTCGGCGCCGGGCTGGATGCGGGGCTCGACCGGGTTTGCGAGGCGATGAAGAAGGTGCTCGACCGCTGCTCGGACACCACGTGGCTGCTGATGGAGAACTCGGCGGGGGCCGGTGCCACGATCGGGCGCTCGGTCGAAGAGCTGGCGATTCTCTACGAGCGGCTGGGCGGGCACCCGAGGCTCGGCGTCTGTCTCGACTCGTGCCATCTGTACGTGTCCGGCTGCGACGTGACCGACGAGGCCGCGCTGGATTCGGTGCTCGACGAGCTCGACCGCGAGATCGGGCTCGACCGGCTGCGCGCGCTGCACGTGAATGACTCGAAGGCGCCACTCGGCTCGAACCTCGACCGCCACGAGAACATCGGGGAGGGCCTGATGGGCGAGCAGCTCGGCGTGTTCCTCGGGCATCCGCGCCTCCAGGGGCTGCCCGCGGTGCTCGAAGTGGCGGGTCCCGACGGGCACGGCCCGGACGCAAACGAGGTGCAGAAGACGAAGGACCTCCACGCGCGCTGGGCCGCGAAGGTCAGGTCCTAACCCGACATCCCCGCGGGGTCCGGCCGCGGGCCTCCCTCCAGTTTCAGCCTACTCGGAAAATGCGCACACGTCTGTGACGCGATCGCGCCGAGTGTGCGCCAACAACAAAAAGAGCGCCCTTTAGGCGCTCGGTCGGACCTGCGCGAAGATCCGGAAGCTCGGCTCGCCCGGGAGCTCGCTGAACTCCGGGTTGAAACATCCGAGCTCGTCCTCTCGCCCCTCGTAACAGCTGTCGACCTCGACTCGGCACATCGGTAGCGGCTGCCTGCTCGCTCGCACTGCCCCGAACTCCCCTCGCTCCTCGGCCTCGAGCATGAGGGCGAGGTCGATCTCGACGTCGAAGACTTTCTGCATGCAGCCGACGTACGTATGACCGAGCTCGACGAACGAGTAGAGGAACGGGCACGCCCGCTCGACGCAAGCCGACGGATGGACGACCTTGTCGCAGTGAACCTCGCAGCGGCGGCACTCGACCTCGTCCTGAGGATGGAGAGGGAGCTCTTGCGGGACGACCTGAAGGCGCCGCATCGTGGGCACATTGTCGGCACGGTCGGCCCCTTCCGCAAGTCTTGACAAGCTCGAAAGAAAATGCTTGGTCAGGCGGAGGACTTGGGGGTACGTCGCTCGTCGTTGGGGTGCGATGGTCGTTCCGAGACAAGGACGCAGGGAGCACTCAGGCTGTCAGCCTGGGTGCGACTGAGGACGCCGCTCTCGGGGCGCTGAGGCGTCGCTTGCGACGCCGACTAAAGGCCCTACCGGCTTTGCTGGTAGGGCCGCCCTCGAAGCAGCCCAGCGGCTCAGCTACGTGCCCCCAAGTCCTCCCTGGCGAGCAAGCGATCAGCGACGTTGAGCACGTCCATCTGCGTGAACGCCTGGTAGTCCGGCTCGCCCCCCTCGGGGTTCTCGTCGGCGCGGAACCAGACCGCCTGGACGGTCTTCATGCCGAGCTCGGCCGCACCGCGGACGTCCTCGTAGAGGCGGTCGCCGACGAAGAGAGCTTCGCCCGGTGCGACCCCGAGCGCCTCGAGCGCGCGCTCGAAGATCGCCGGGTGCGGCTTCCGCTTGCCGACCTCCGACGAGAAGACCGCGAAGTCGAGCCGTTCGGCGAGCCCCATCTGCTCGAGATCGCGGTGAAGCAGCCAGCCCGGGTCGAACGCGTTCGAGACGAGCCCGAGCCGCAAGCCGCGTGAGCGCAACGACTCGAGCAGCGCATGTGTGGTCGCCCCGAGCACTCGTGCCGGCTCCCAGGCGGCATGCTCGGCCTCGAGGAACCGACCCAGCTCCTCGTCGGTGAGCTCGATCCCAAAGTGACCGAGGAGCTTGCGGACGAGGCCCGGGTACTCGATCTCCTCGAGCGTCCCCGGCAACCAAAAGAGCGGTTCGTACTGCTCGCGAAAGTGCGCCGTGATCGCGCCGGCTTCCGGCAGACCATCGCGCCCGAGCGCCTCCAGCCCCGCCCGCTGCCCGGCCGCGACGAGCTCCGGCTCGTACGCGAAGTTCATCAAAGTGTCGCCCCAGTCGAAGAGGACCGCCCGCAGCATCTCGGTAGGCTAGCCGCGTGGCGCGCAAGATCCTTTGGGCCTCCCTCGCCCTTGCGCCGATCACGATCTTCGTCGAATACGTCCTCCACCCCGGCGATGTCGCGCTCTTCATTCTCTCTGCGCTCGCGCTCGTCCCCCTCGCCTGGCTGATCGGCGAGGCGACCGAGCACGCCGCTCACCACACGGGCGCCGGAATCGGCGGCTTCCTGAACGCAACCTTCGGGAACGCGCCCGAGCTGATCATCGCGCTCTTTGCCGTGTCGAGAGGGCTCGAGGAAGTCGTGCGCGGCTCGTTGACGGGAAGCGTCGTCGGGAATCTCCTGCTCGTGCTCGGCTTCTCACTCCTGTTCGGCGGTCGCGGCGAGATCGATCGCGAGTCGAGCTTCACCTCACTGGCCCTGATCGCGATTGCGGTGCTCCTCTTCCTGATCCCGTCGATCCCGAGCTGGGACGGCGACCCTGAACGCCACTCGCTGGCAGTCATCTCGATCCCCGTCGCGATCGTTCTCTTGCTGATCTACCTGGTGATCACGTGGATCTCGCTGCGCCGCCACCGGGAACTGCATCTCAGGGAAGAGCCAACCGATGCGGTCGCGTGGAGCCTGCGGGCTGCGCTCGGAGTGCTTGCCGTCGCCACCGTGGCGACCGCTCTGATCGCCGAGGCACTGGTCGGCTCGCTGGAGAGCTTCGCGCATGCCGCGGGGCTCAGCGACTTCTTCGTCGCGGCCGTGATCGTCGCGATTGTCGGGAACGCAGCCGAGCACGGTGGCGCCGTCGTCGTCGCCTACCGCGGGAAGATCAAGCTCGCCGCCGAGATCGCGCTCGCCTCGAGCGCCCAGGTCGCCGTCTTCCTCATCCCCGCGGTCGCTCTTCTCTCCTGGGCGATCGACCCGCTTGCCCTCTCCTTCCGACCCGTCGAGGTCGGAGTGGTCGCACTGTCGGTAGCAGTGACGGCTGCTCTGCTTGCCCAGGGCCGCTCGAGCCGCGCCCGAGGTGTCGTCTTGATCGCCGCCTACGTGCTGGCGGCGCTCGCGTTCTTCCTCGCCGGCGAGCGCTGAACCCCCAGGGCGCGCGGGATCGCGTCACTCGCTTCATCGATGTCGCCGTCGGTGATCGCGAGATGGGTGACCGCGCGGAGCACGCCCGGCAGCATCGTCGGGGTGAGGCGGACCCCCTCGCCGACGAGCCGTTCGAGCGCGTCTGATTCCTGGAGGCCGAGGGCGCCGACGTCGATCTGCACGAAATTCGTCTCGACCTGCTCGAGGTCGACCGGCACGCCCGCCTCGTGCAGGCGCTCGCCGAGCGTGCGAGCCCGCGCGTGATCCTCGGCGAGCCGTTCGACGTGGTGGTCGAGGGCGTAGACACAGGCGGCAGCCACGATCCCGGCCTGGCGCATCGCGCCACCGAACTGATGCTTGTAGCGACGCGCGCGGAGCATCCGCTCCGAGGATCCGGCGACGATCGCTCCCAACGGGCACCCGAGCCCCTTCGAGAAGCAGACCGTGACCGTGTCGGCGTGGCCCGCGATCGTGGCCGGCTTCTCCCCGCTCGCGACGGCAGCGTTGAACAGGCGCGCGCCGTCGAGGTGGAGCGAGAGCTCGAGCTCCCGGCACGTCTCCGCCATCGCCTCGACCTCGGCGAGTGGCCACACGCGGCCACCGGAGGCGTTGTGCGTGTTCTCGATCGCGACGATTCGGGTTGTCGGAACGTGGCCGAGGTCGCCCCGCCGGGCCGCCCCCCGCACCTGCTCCGGCGTGAAGCGCCCGGACCTGGCCTGAAGCGGACGCGTCATCAGGCCTGCGTGGACGGCCGGCCCGCCCAGCTCCGCGACCAGGATGTGCGAGTTCTCCTCGGCGATCAGCTCGTCGCCGGGCTCGCCCAGCACGCGGAGCGCGATCTCGTTCGCCATCGTCGCCGTCGGGACGAAGACCGAGTCGTCCTGGCCCAGCGTCTCCGCGGTGCGCCGCTCGAGCTCGTTGACGGTCGGATCCTCGCGGAGCTGCTCGTCGCCGACCTCGGCGTTCGCGATCGCCTGGCGCATTTCGGGCGTCGGCTTGCTCGCCGTATCGGAACGGAGGTCGATCACGATCTCATTGTGGCCTAGCTGGAGAGACTCGGGTATCGGTCGGTCAGCAGGTACACGTAGGCGTCGGTCTGCGACCGATAGCGGCGGCAGTACGCCAGCAGGTCACGCATCCCCTTCGGCATCCGCCCGAGCACGAGGCAGACGAACCAGCCGATCACGGCGATGACGAGCGTGACGATCGAGAAGACGTACGCGAGGATGAAGGCCGGGATCCCGAGGATCAGCCGGAAGAAGGTGATCGCCCTGTTCTGAGGCTCGAGCGGAGGAATCACGAGATCGACCGGATTCGAGGCCTCACGACCGAAGAACGGTGGATAGGGGTTCGCGAGAAACGTCAGGTACGCGGACACATGGCACTGGTAGCGGACAAAGCGGCCCACGAACGCGTGCAGGTCCTCGGGCATCCGCCCGCCGAACAAGACGACCCACCAGTTGATGAGCGTGACGACGAAGACGGCGTATTTCCAGAGGGTCAGCCAGATGAGGTGCGGAATCGCGAGGATCGGCCGGAAGAACACCGTCAGGCGTGAGCGCTTGAGGTCGTCGTCCACGACGAGCCGCACCGGGTGAGGCCGCGGCGGATCGACCCGCGCGTAGGCAGACACCGCGGGAGGTGGCGCGTTGGGTGGCTGCTGCTCGTCCGGGGTTTGCGGCTCGCTCACGGTGCGGGATCCTAGAGGAGTCTCCTGGGAGGAAGGCATTCCCGGCCACCGCTGGCTTCCCTACCTGTCTCGGCCGGGGCACCCCGCATAGGGGATCGATGAACGAGGCCCGCGCGCCGATCAGTGAGGCGGAACATCAACAAGTGAGGGCCGCATGAAACTTGCCGTCTCTCTGTGGCGCCTTATCCAGGAAGATCGACTCTTCCGCTGGGCAACGTACGCGTCCGTAGTCGTCATCTGGTTCGCGCTTGCGTGGGCAGACGTGCGCCTCCTGTTCGGCCTCCCCCTGATCGCAGCAGCGCTCTGGTGGCTCCGCCGTCAACGGGAACGCCGCGGTTGGCTCACCGAGCCCGAAGTCGACATCGACCTGCTCTAAGCCCTAGGCGCCCTTCTGGGCCTCGAGCTGCCTCGCCTCGCTCGGTTCGGCCCAAGGCATCGCTTGCGATGCCGCTTAGAGGCCATGCCGGCTTTGCCGGCGTGGCCGTCTTCGCTCTAAGCCCCAGCCCCTTTGCACTCCACTCACGCTCTGACGCCGGTTCTTTGGACAAGTCGGGGTGGTCCTCGAAGAGGTAGCGGACGACAGCGCGCTTGGCGGCCTTGACCTCGTCGACCCGGCCAACGGGCCGGTGGTGCGGGGCGTCCTTGAGCAGCTCAGGCCGATCGGCGGCGTCGCGCGCGATCTCCAGCATCGCGTCGACGAACTCGTCGAGGACCTCCTTCGGCTCGGTCTCGGTCGGCTCGATCATCAGCGCCTCGGGAACGTTCAGCGGGAAATAGATCGTCGGCGGGTGAAAGTCGTAGTCCATCAGCCGCTTTGCGACGTCGAGCGCCGTGATCCCGTGCTCGCGCTTCAGGCTGCGCGCGGAGAGGACGAACTCGTGCATGCAGAGGCGATCGAACGGCAGGTCGTAAGCGTCCTTCAAGCGGGCCAGCAAGTAGTTGGCGTTGAGGACGGCGACCTCGGACATCTCGCGCAGGCCCGGGCCAAAGGAGCGGATGTACGCGTACGAGCGGACGAAGACGCCGAAGGGCCCGCAGAAGCCGCGGACCTTGCCGATCGTCTTGGGACGGTCGTAGTCAAGCCGGAAGAGATCCTCGCCGTCACGCACGATCGCAGGAACCGGCAGGAACGGCTCGAGCCGCTCGCGAACGGCGATCGGCCCGCCTCCCGGTCCACCTCCCCCGTGCGGCTGGGAGAACGTCTTGTGCAGGTTGAAGTGGACGATGTCGAAACCCATGTCGCCCGGCCGCGAGATCCCGCAGACGGCGTTCAGGTTCGCCCCGTCGTAGTACATGAGCGCGCCGGCCTCGTGGAAGATGCGCGTGATCTCCTCGATCGACTCGTCGAAGAGCCCGAGCGTCGAGGGGTTCGTCAGCATCAGGCCGGCGGTGCCTTCGTCGACCTTGGCCCGCAGGTCTTCGACGTCGATGTTCCCGCGCGGGTCGGTCTTCACGGGCGTGACTTCGTACCCGGCCATCGTCACGCTCGCGGGATTCGTGCCGTGCGCGGTGTCGGGGATGACGATCTTGCGTCGGGTGTCGGCCTCGCCACGGTCGCTGAAGTAGGCCCGCATGAGCATGAGCCCCGTCAGCTCGCCCTGCGAGCCGGCCGCGGGCTGGAGCGAAACCGCGGGCAGGCCCGCGACCTCGGCGAGGATCTCCTGCAGCCGCCACATCAGCTCGAGCGCGCCCTGGGCGCCTTCTTCCTCCTGGAGCGGATGGAGGTCCCGAAAGCCGGGCAGGTTGACGACCCGCTCGTTGACCCGGGGGTTGTGCTTCATCGTGCAGGAGCCGAGCGGATAGAAGCCTGTGTCGACTCCGAACGTGCGCGTCGAGATTCTCGTGAAGTGGCGGACGAGCTCGGGCTCGGAGATCTCGGGCAGCCGCGGCGGCCGCTCGCGACGAAGCTCCTCGGGGAGGTCCGGGACCGGCAGGTCGTTCGCGGGGAGGCTCGATGCCCGGCGGCCTTCCTGCGATTGCTCGTAGATCAGCTTCACGCGGCCAGGACTTCCGCGAGCCGGTCGATGTCGGCTTTCGAGCGCTTCTCGGTGACGCAAACGAGCAGCGCGTCCTCCATCCCGGCGTAGTCCCGCTTGAGCGCATATCCGGGGTGGACACCTTGGTCGCGGGCGGCGCGGATTGCCTCCTCGGCGGGTCGTCCGACGCGAACGGCAAACTCCTTGAACGTTGCCTGTTCTGAAAACGCCAATGGAAGACCGAGCCGCTCCTTCGCGTACGCCGCGAGGGCCATGCAGGTCTCCCCCTGTTCCTTGAGACCCTGAGGCCCGAGCCATGAGAGGTGGACGAGCCCGGCGAGCGCAAGGAGCGTCTGGTTCGTCGTGATGTTCGAGGTCGCCTTCTCGCGGCGGATGTGCTGCTCGCGGGTCTGCAGGGTCAGGACATAGGCGCGCCGGCCTTCGACGTCGGTCGTCTCACCGACGATCCGGCCGGGCATGCGCCGCACATAGTCGGCACGGGCCGCCATGAAGCCGTAGTGGGGGCCGCCGTACGACTGGTAGTTGCCGGCCGCCTGTCCCTCGCCGATGGCGAGCGCGCAGCCGTACGCTCCCGGGGCCTCGAGGACGCCGAGCGACACAGGGTCGACGTGCGCAATCGGAAGCGCCCCGGCGTCGTTGGCGGCGGCCGCGAGGTCGGGCGCCGGCTCCAGGCAGCCGAAGAAGTTCGGCTGCTGGAAGATGACGCACGCGGCATCGCGCGCGGCGGCTGCCAGGTCGTCCGGGTCGGTCACGCCGTCGCGGTGGGGCACCTCGACCACCTCGAGGCCGAAGCCAGGCGCGTACGTCTTCACGACCTGGCGCACCTGGGGGCTCAACGTCTCGGCGACGACGACCCGCGAGCGGCCCGTGACGTGCTTCGCGACGTAACAGGCGTCGGCGGCAACGGTCGTGCCGTCGTAGCCGGACGCGTTCGAGACGTCCATGCCGGTCAGCTCGCAGATCGCGGTCTGGTACTCGAAGATCGCCTGCAGGACGCCCTGGCTCATCTCCGGTTGGTACGGGGTGTAGGCGGTCAGGAGCTCGCCGCGCTGCAGAACGGCATCGACCACGGCCGGCACGTAGTGGTCGTAGATCCCGGCTCCGAGGAAGGAGAGCTCGCGACCGGTGTCGACGTTCTTCGCGGCGAGCTCCTCCAGGTGGGCGACGATCTCCTGCTCGGAGAGCGCGGGCTCCAGGTCGAGCTCGCGATCGAAGCGCACGCCCTTCGGGATGTCGCGGAAGAGCTCCTCGATCGAGTCGACCCCGATCGTCGCGAGCATCTCGTCGCGATCTCGCTCTGTGAGCGAGAGGAAGCTCACTGCTCGTCTACGAAGCTCTTGTAGGCCGCCGCGTCCAGCAGGTCGCCCGCCTCCGACGCGTCGCTCAGGCGGATGCGGATGAGCCAGCCCTCACCGTACGGATCCTCGTTCACGGTCTCGGGCTCGGCGACGACCTTCTGGTTCACCTCGACGATCACGCCCGAAAGGGGCGCGATCACGTCGGAGACCGCCTTGACGGACTCGACCTCGCCGTACGAGGCGCCCTTCGCGATCTCGGCGCCCTCCTCGGGCGGCTCGTAGTGAACGAGCTCGCCGAGCGCGTCCTGGGCGAACCAGGTGATGCCGAGCGTCGCCTCGTCACCCTCGATGCGGGCCCAGTCGTGCTCGGAGTGGTACTGCAGTTCGTCCGGGTAGCTCTCGGCGGCGGCCATTAGTGCTCCTTCTTGTAGATCGGCTTCTTGACGACTTGGGCGCGCCGTTCGCGGCCGCGGACGTCGATCGTAAGGCTCGTGCCGGGCTCGGAGTGCTCCGTGTCCACGTAGCCCATCCCGATTCCCTTGTCGAGCATCGGCGAGTGCGACCCGGAGGTGACCTCCCCGCCCTCGGCGATCGCCATGCCCTGGCGGGGGATTCCCGGGTCCTGCATGACGAAGGCGGCGAGCTTGCGCGCCGGCCCGTCCGCCTTGATCCGCCGTAGCTCTTCGGCTCCGGTGAAGTCCTTGTCGAGCGCGCAGACCCAGCCGAGGCCCGCGGAGATCGCGTCCGTCTCCGGGCCGATGTCGTTCCCGTGCAACGGGTAGCAGACCTCGAGGCGCAGCGTGTCGCGGGCGCCGAGGCCCGCCGGGGTCGCGCCGCGTTCGAGCACGGCGTCCCAGAGCGCTCCGGCATCCTCGTTCATCGCCATCAGCTCGACGCCGCTCTCGCCCGTGTAGCCGGTGCGGTTGACCATGCACTCGATGCCGGCGACCTCGCCCATGGCGAAGGTGAAAGCCGGGGCTTCGTCCAGCCCGAGCCGCTCCAGCGACCGCGGCCCCTGGACTGCGAGCAGCGCGTACCGATCGGACACGTCGCGGACATCGGAGCCCGGGCGCTCGCGGTCTTTCACCCACTCGTAGTCGGCCTCGCTGTTCGAGGCGTTGACGACGAGGAGGTAGCGCCCGCCTTCGAGGCGGTAGACGATCAGGTCGTCCACGATCCCGCCCTGCTCGTTCGTGAGCAGCGTGTACTGGGCCTCGCCGACCTCCAGCCGGTCGAGGTCGTTCGACAGCAGGGACTGGAGCAGTTCGCGCGCCTTCGGGCCTTCGACCTCGATCTCGCCCATGTGCGAGACGTCGAAGACACCGCAGTCCTCGCGAACCGCGCGGTGCTCCGGGATCACTCCCTCGTACTGCACCGGCATCTCCCAGCCGGCGAAGGGAACCATGCGGGCACCGAGCGAGACGTGGCGCTCGTAGAGCGGCGTGCGAAGGAGCGTCTGCATGCGCCCCGGATGCTAGTGCCCCTCCCAGTAATGCCGCCGAGCTCCTGGGTCGCGAGCACCAAGCCAGAGGCCGCACTCGACTGCGGCCAAGGCTTGCTGCCTTGGCAAAGGCGAGGGTGGGCTCTGGCGCCGCGTGATCGCGGGCCAGGGGCCGGCATGTATTGCTGGGAGGGGCACTCGTGAACCCCTAGACACCGGTCAGCCGCTCTGGACGGAGCGGCTGACCAGCCCATTGGCGGATCTCAGACCCGCCGGGAGGGCATGGTCCGAGTACCGCACCGGTCGATTCCGAAACAGCCCGAAGCGGAGCGAGGGAGCTAGGGGTCGCGCAGGAACGACGGCACTTCGAGCACGTCGTCCGGAAGGTCGAAGGCTCCCTCTTCCGCCGACGGCGGAGCGGAGCGCGCTGCGGCGCCTTCCTCAGCGGGCCGCTCCTCGCGGCGACGCCGGCGATACCGCTCAGGGCCGAAGCCGGTGGCGATCACGGTCACGCGCACCTCGTCCTTGAGGGCGTGGTCGATGACGGCGCCGAAGATGACGTTCGCGTTCTGGTCGGCGGCGCCGGTCACGACCTCAGCCGCCTCGTTCACCTCGAAGAGCCCCATGTCCGGGCCGCCGGTGACGTTCAGGAGGATTCCGGTCGCGCCTTCGATCGACGCCTCGAGCAGCGGCGAGGAGACGGCCGAGCGTGCGGCCTCTCCAGCGCGGTTCTCGCCGGATGCGATCCCGATTCCCATCAGCGCCGAGCCGGCGTCGCGCATGATCGTGCGCACGTCGGCGAAGTCGAGGTTGACGAGGCCGGGAATCGTGATCAGGTCGGTGATCCCCTGGACGCCCTGGCGCAGCACGTCGTCGGCCAGCCGGAAAGCGTCCACGATCGACGTGTCCTTGTCGACGACCTGGAGCAGCCGATCGTTCTCGATCACGATCAGCGTGTCGACGTGCTCGCGAAGATCCCGGATCCCGAGCTCGGCCTGCTCGGCTCGCTTCCGGCCCTCGAACGAGAACGGTCGCGTGACCACGCCGACGGTGATCGCTTCGAGCTCGCGCGAGATCTCGGCCACGGTAGGTGCAGCGCCGGTCCCTGTGCCGCCGCCCTCGCCGGCGGTGACGAAGACCATGTCGGCGCCCTTGAGCGCTTCCTTCAGCTCGTCGCGGCTCTCGTGTGCGGCTGCTTTCCCGACCTCCGGGTTCGCGCCTGCGCCAAGGCCGCGGGTCCCGTCGGTTCCGATCTGGAGCTTGACGTCGGCGTCCGTCATCAGGAGCGCCTGGGCGTCCGTGTTGACGGCGATGAACTCGCATCCCGTCAGCCCCGCGTCGACCATGCGGTTGACGGCGTTGGAGCCGCCGCCGCCGACGCCGGCGACCTTCAGGACTGCGAGGAATTTCTGGGACGGATCGCGCATGCTCACGTTGCTATACCTCAACCTTTAGTGGAGCGTAGGGTACGGGCCGGACGAAAGACCGCCCCAGCGTACGCGCCCCCAACCCGCCTGTCAACGCGATATCGACTACCGAAGACTAACTCTCTAGTTGAGACTTGAGGGTTGCTCAGCCGACGACGGCTCGCTCCACGACACTGACGTCCACGTAGCGCGCCTCGCCTTCGACGGCCGCGAGAACCTTTCGTGCAACCGCGAGTTGAAGCGGAAGGTCATCGGCGGGGCCGAGGCGCAGCTCCGTCCCTCCACGCAGGACGAGCGCGAGTTCGCCATCGACACTCCGCGCCTCTCCAGCCTGGGCGAACAGACGCTTGTCGGCCGTGAGCACCCGACCGAGAACGCGCGCAGGCTCCAGGGCAGCATCATCCGTCAGCAACGCGCCGTTGCCGGGCACTGATGTGTCCGCCACCCAGATCCTCGGGAGCGACCACGCGCGGGGGTCGTCGAGTCTTTCGAGCACTCTCCCCCGCTCCGTCACGAGCCATGCTTCCGGCCCTCGTCGCAGAACAGCCACCGGCCGCTCGGCCGAGACGACGATCCGAGCCGTATGCGGAAATGCCCGGTCGTACGAGATGAGGCTCACATCGGGGAGCCCCTTCAGGTGCCGGTCGATGGCAGCAGCGTCAACCGAGAGCAGGCTTCGGCCTTCGAGTGGGCGAAGCGCCTCGTCGACGCGTGCGACGACGGAGGGGCGCACGCCCGTCACCTCGACCTGATGGACGGCGAACATCGACGTCTCGCGCGCTGCGACGTAGCCGCCGACCGCGAGCCCGATCAGGGCGAAGCCGACGAGCAGCGACCGGCCCGGAGGGCAGGAAGCGGGCAATCGAGATCGGCACAGCGACGCGCCGACTCGGCAGCGCGAGGACGGAGGGTCGCGGACGTGGCTTGCGAGCCGCAGGCACGCACCCTGTGTTCGGCGCCGCCGGCGGAAGCCCTACTCTCTAATCGACGGCCGTAAGCTCGATCGCCCCGACGAAGCGGACCTCGCGCTCGAGCTCGACGCCGAACTGCTCGAGGGCTCGCCGGCGCGCCTCGGTCATGAGCGCGAGCGCGTCCACAGCGGTTCCGTCACCTGCGTTCTCGATGAAGTTCGCGTGCCGCGGGGAGATCTGGGCTCCGCCGATCTGGTGGCCCTTGAGCCCACAGGCTTCGAGCATCCGCCCGGCACTGAGCTCGTGCTGGGGGTTCTTGAAGACGCTCCCGAAAGTGCGCTTGTTCGTCGGCTGGGCGGCCTTTCGCTGCGCCTGGAGCTCGGCAACGGTCGCCTTGATCTCTTCTGGAGGACGGGGCTCGAGCCGAAACTCGGCGCGGGCAACGACCTCGCCTGGAAGCAGCCCCGAACGCCGGTATTCGAGCCCGAGCTCGGTGGGCGTGCGCCACTCGGAGCCTCCGGCAGAGACGACGAGCGCCCGCTCGAGAATCCCCTTCCAGTCCCCGCCGTAGGCGCCGGCGTTCATCTGCACGCCCCCGCCGACGGTTCCGGGGATCGCGCAGGCGAACTCGAACCCGCCGAGACCCGCCGCCCGGGCCCGGTGGAGGCAGACTGCGTTCGCGGCCCCGCCGCCTGCGTCGAGCAGTCCGTCTCCGGCGCGAGCGTCGGCCAGTTCCCCTTCGAGCCGAAGCACGAGGGCGTCCACCCCGTCGTCGGCGATGAGGAGATTCGATCCGAGGCCGATCGTGAAGACGTCCATTCCCTGCTCGCCCGCCCAGACGAGGGCCTCCTGGAGCTCCTCGACCGTGCCGGGCCTCGCGAAGTGACGGGCGGGGCCGCCGATCCCAACTGTGGTCAGGCGTCCGAGCGGGACGTTCTCCTCGATCTTCATGCGAGCTTCTCGAGCAGGAGTGGAACGGCGCGGTCGACATCGCCGGCACCGACGGTCAATGCGACGTCGCCCGGCCGTGCGTGGCTCGCGACGAAGCTCGCCCCCTCCTCGATGCTCGGCGTCCAGCCGAGGGTCATCCCGGGACGGGCGTCGGCAACAGCGTCGACGACGAGCTTCCCGCTCACGCCCTCGATCGGCTGCTCACGGGCCTGGTAGATCTCGGTGACCGCCACGACGTCGGCCGCAGCGAGCGCCCGACCAAGCTCGTGCGCCAGGTGTCGGGTGCGCGAAGGAAGATGCGGCTGGAAGAGCACGAGCACCCGGCCGCCGTTGCGCACGGCGGCGATCGTTGCGGCAATCTCGGCCGGGTGGTGCGCGTAGTCGTCCAGCACCGTGACTCCGCCCGCCTCGCCACGCCTCTCCAGGCGGCGCCCCGCGCCCGCGAACTCCGCGAGGTGAGGGCCTGCTTCCTCGGGTGACACGCCCGCGAGCTCGAGCGCTGCGAGCGCTGCGGCAGCGTTGCGGCGATTGTGCTCCCCGGGCACGGCCAGCTTGACGTCGGCGGGCGGGAGCGCATCGCCGCGAACGACCTGGGGAACCTCGGCGAGCCAGCGCTCGAAGAGCTGCTCCACTTCGGCGCGAGACGCGAACTCCGAGTGGTGATCGAGGTCGACGTTCGTGACGACCGCGATCTTCGGACGGAGCTGCTCGATCGTGCGATCGGACTCGTCACCTTCAACCACGAGCCACCCCGACCCGGCCCGCGCGTTGCCGCCGAGCTGCGGGACCTCGCCGCCGATCAGGAACGCGGGATCCAGGCCGAGGCGGTCGAGCACGAAGGCGATCATCGCCGCCGTCGTCGTCTTTCCGTGCGCGCCCGCGACCACGATCGAGTCCTGCTGCGAGACGAGCTCGGCGAGAAGCTCCGCGCGGGTCAAGCCGGGTACCTGGCCGGCAAAGGCCGTGGAGACGACGGCCTCGAAGCCATCCGGTGCAGCCTCCAACTCGTCCGAGACGGTCACCGGAATCCCCGCCGCGCGCACGTGCTCGAGGTACGGCGTCTCGTACCGGTCCCAGCCGGCGACCTCGGCTCCCCAGGCCTTCGCAAGCACGGCGTACCCCGACAGGCCCGCCCCGCCGATCCCGACGAAGAAGAGCCGGCGGTCAGCCAGCGAGGGCAATGAGCTCCTCCGCGATCTGCTCGGCGGCGTCGGGCCGGGCAACGCGCTTCATAGCAGCGCCCATCTCCTTCAGTCGACTCGCGTCTCCCAGCAGAGAGCGCGCGAGATCGGGGACGCGCCCGAGCTCGGTCTCCGGAACCGTGATCGCGCCGCCTGTCCGTTCGAAGAAGGCCGCGTTTTTCGCCTGGTGATCCGCGGTCGCGAACGGATAGGGCACGAGGATGGCCGGCTTCCCGGCGGCAGCAACCTCCCACACCGACCCGCCCGCGCGCGCGACAACCAGGTCCGCTGCCGCGATTGCGGCTCCGAACTCGTCGGTGAACGGCAACAGCTTGTAGTCGTCGCGCGTGATGCGCGCGCGCAGCCGCTCGTAGTCACGCTCGCCGCTCAGGTGGAGGACGGCAGGGCCTGTCGCGCCGAACGTCTCGGCCACGAGGTCGTTCAGGCTGGCGGCTCCCTGGCTCCCGCCGAAGACGAGGAGGACGGGCGCGCGCGGCGGCAGATCGAAGGCCCGCCGGCCCTCCGCGCGCGAGGGTGCGCGGTTCCGAGCAGGGATGGGGCGCCCGGTGACCCGGTACTTCGGCCCGTCGCGCCCCTCGATCGGGAACGAGAGGAAGATGCGCCGGGCGAACGGCGCCGCGAGCCGGTTCGCAAGCCCGAGGTGCGCGTCGGCCTCCATGAGCGCGGCCGGGATGCCCAGCCGCGACGCGGCATAGACCATCGGCCCCGCCACGTAGCCACCGCCGCCGAGCACGACGTCCGGCTCCCGCTCTCTGAGGATCCGCCGGCAGGCTCGTGGCGCACGCAGGGCCTGACCGACAGCGCGCCCGAGCGCAGGCGTCGGCCGGCGTGGCAGCCCCGAGATCCGGAACGTGTCGAGCTCGAAGCCGGCTTCAGGAACGAGCCGCGTCTCGACGCGATCCGGCGACCCGGCGAAGGTCACCTTGGCGCCGCGCGCTGCGAGCGCCTCCGCGACCGCGAGCGACGGCAGCACGTGGCCGGCCGTCCCTCCGGCTGCGATCAGGCACTTCAGCTCGAGCTGCTTTTCCACCATGCCCTGCGATGTTAAGGAGGACGCCCACCGCGGCGAGCGAGACGACGAGGCTGGAGCCGCCGTACGAGACGAACGGAAGCGTGATCCCGGTCAGCGGCGCGAGCCCGAGCACGGCGGCGAGGTTGATCAACGCCTGGCCGCAGATCAGGGTCGTCATCCCGGCCGCGAGCCGCTTGCCGAAGGGATCGCGGCAACGCAGCGCGACTCGAAGCCCGGCGTAGGCGAACACGACGAAGGCCGCCATCACGAGAGTCGTGCCGATGAGCCCCAGCTCCTCACCGATGACAGCGAAGATCATGTCCGTGTGCGCTTCGGGCAGGTAGTTGACCTTGGAGGGGCCCTGACCGAGCCCGACGCCGAGCGGGCCGCCGGAGCCGAGCCCGATGATCCCTTGCAGAGTCTGGTAGCCCGCCCCCTGGGGATCGTCTCCCGGGTTGAGGAAGCTGAAGAAGCGCGCGCGCCGGTACGGCTCGAACCAGATCGCAGCCATGGCGAGCGCGCCGGCGATCGCGCCGCCCGCCCCCAGCACGCGAAGAGGCGTTCCCGACACGACGAGGATCACAGCGAGGACGGCGCCGATCGAGATGACCGTGCCGAGATCCGGCTCGAGCAGGATGAGCCCGGCGAAGATCCCCGACGTGAGCCCGATCGGCTTCGCGAGCTCCTTCAGGGTCTGAGGTGCAGGCCTGCGGGCGAGGTACGCCGCCGCCCAGATCGCAAGGCTGAGCTTTGCGAGCTCCGACGGCTGGAAGCTGAGGGAGCCCACGCCGAGCCAGCGGCGGGCGCCGTTGACTTCCTGGCCGATCACGAGCACCGCGACGCAGAGGCCAAGACTCGTCAGCATGAGCACGGGCGCGAAGTAGCGGAGCGCCCGGTAGTCGGTCCGGGAAGCCACCATCAGGAGCGTGACGCCGATCAGCGCGTAGATCCCCTCGCGCTTGAGATAGAAGACGGGGTCACTCCCGCCGAGCGCCGCCGAAGCGGAGGTCGCGCTGTAGACCATTACGAGCCCGAATGCCGTCAGGCCGAGCGTGACGAGAACGAGGATGTGGCTCTCGAGCTGACCCTTCTTCATGCGGTCACCTCGGCGACGAGCTTCCGGAACGCGTCGCCTCGCTCCTCGAAGTCGCCGAACTGGTCATAGCTGGCGCACGCAGGGGCAAGCAGGACGACCTCGCCCGGCCTCGCGTTCCGCGCGGCCGAGCGAAGCGCAGTCTCGAGGTCTCCGCTCAGCTCGTGGTCGACACCGGCGAGCTCTAGGGCGACGGCGATCTCGCCGGCAGCCTCGCCGATCAGGTACGCGCGCCGGGCACGGCCCACGAGGTCAAGGCCGAGCTCGGAGTAGCTCTCACCCTTCCCGCGGCCGCCGAGAATGACGTGCAGCGGCGCGTCATACGCAGCGACAGCGCGCCTGGCGGCCGCCGTGTTCGTCGCTTTCGAGTCGTTCACGTAGCGAACGCCGTTCGCCTCGGCCACCGGCTCCAGTCGATGGGCGACGCCCGGGAACGTCTGGAGCGCCTCCGCGATACGCTTGTCGTCGACGCCGAGCGCGCGTGCCACTGCGGCAGCCGCCGCGGCGTTCTCGCGATTGTGCGCGCCCACGATGCGCGGCTCGGCCGGGAGCGGATCACCGGACGCGAACTCGATTCTCTTCGCGCCGCCTGGGATCTCGTCGAAGCCGTGCGGGACAACCGCGATGTCACCTTCACCCTGGTTCTCGAAGATGCGGAGCTTCGCGTCGCGGTAGGCCTCGAACGAGCCGTGCCGGTCGAGGTGGTCGGGCTCGAGGTTCAGTAGCACGGCGACCCGCGGACGGAAGTCGTGCACGTCCTCGAGCTGGAAGCTGGAGACCTCGCAGACGACCAGCTCCTCCGGCTCGACCTGGCCGTCGAGGTCGGTCAGCGCCCGCCCGACGTTGCCGGCGACCGGAGCGCCGAGCATGGCGCCGAGCAGCTCGCTCGTCGTCGTCTTCCCGTTCGTCCCGGTGACAGCGACGATCGGGTTCGGAAGCAGCCGCGCACCGAGCTCGACTTCGCTCCAGACGGGTATCCCCCGCGCCCGCGCGGCGGCGACGAGGGGTGCCTCGCCTGGTACGCCTGGGCTCTTGATCACAGTCTCGACGTCGTCGAGCAATTGCTCCTCCTCGGTCCCGAGATGGAGTTCGACGCCGGCCTCCGCAAGCCTGCCCACGTCCACCTCCTTCGAGGCATCGACGCCGACCACCTCGGTCTCGCGACGGCGCAGCGCGAGCGCGGCCGCCTGCCCCGAGCGCGCGAGGCCTAGAACGAGAGCACGTT
The DNA here is from genome assembly GCA_963827725.1 of uncultured Actinomycetes bacterium. Classification (GTDB taxonomy): domain Bacteria; phylum Actinomycetota; class Thermoleophilia; order Gaiellales; family Gaiellaceae; genus VAXT01. The sequence continues at coordinate 1,492,569 of CAWHBM010000001.1, forward strand.
TCGGAAGATCCACGTCAGAGGGCCGTAGCCCGGAGCCAGATCTGCGTCCAGAAGGGAGCCAGGAAGCGATACACAAACGGCTCCGCCAGGTGGAAGGCGATCTCCTTCGGAGCATTCGAGTAGAGCCGCTTGCGGTTGTTGTGAAACCGCTCCACGCGAGTAAAACCTGCCGCTCTCAGAATCTTCTTGAGATGCCTGGGCGTGTAACCCCGCTCCATCGTTCCCCACTGCTCGGTGGCCCGGCGTCCCTGGAAGCGGTGCTTCCAGTTTGGGTCGGCGAGAAGCAGCCGGCCGCCGGGTCGCAGGGCGAGGAACGCCGACCGGAGCACCAAGTCAGGACGGGGGCTGTGGTGCACCGCGTCGTAGATCAGACACGTGTCGAATTGGCGCCCCAGGTCCAGCGCCTCCATGTCCCCCACCTCGAACGACGCATCGGATCCTTCGTCGGCGCCGAGCTCGCCCGCAATCGCGATCATGCCCGGCGAGACGTCGTAGCCGACCGCTTGAACGCCGTGCCGCGCGGCAAGGCGCGTCATCCAGCCCGACCCGCACCCGAGCTCGCACATGCTCATCCCGGGCTGGAGCTCCAGGAGCTGGAGCACGTAGCCGAAGTCGATGACGTGCCTGGCGGTCTCTCTCGGCGCATTCCGGAATGGCTTCGTCCTGAGCCACTCCCTTCCCGCTTCCCCAACGAGGCTCGGATACTCGATCTCCGCCTTCTTCCGGCCTTCGCGGGGCTCTCTCACCGGAGCGCCCTGAAATCGAGGTAGTAGCGGTAGTAGAACGCGAACGCCGCCGCGCACATGATCGCGGCGAGGATCCAGAAGCGCACCATGATCCTCGTTTCCGACCACGCCTTCATCTCGAAATGGTGGTGGATCGGCGCCATCAGGAAGAGGCGACGGCCCCAGTAGCGGAACGAGAAGACCTGGAGGATCACCGAGAGCGCCTCGATCACGAAGATCCCTCCGATCAGGAGGAGCAGAAGCTCGGTCTTCGTCATAACCGCGAAGGCCCCGATCGCGCCTCCGAGCGCCATCGAGCCGGTGTCGCCCATGATCACCTCCGCGGGAAACGCGTTGTACCAGAGGAACCCGATCGCGCCTCCGGTGAGCGCCGCGCCAACGAGCGCCAGGTCGAGCGCCGAGGCGTCGCGGAGCTCCGTCGAGGTCGCCGAGCGGATCCACGTGACCACGTTCATCGCCGTGAAGGTGATCAGCGCGATCATCGCGACCCCGACCGCTAGCCCGTCGATGCCGTCGGTCAGATTTGCCCCGTTCGCGGCGCCCGCGATGATCAGGAAGAGGAGCACAAAGAACCCGAAAGAGAGCCCGATCCGCCAGTCGAGCACCGGCGCGTACACGTCGGTCGACAGGCCGAGATCGTTCACCGACCAGCCGACCCCGACTGTGATCGCCGCGAGAAACAGGAGCTTCCAGCGGCCGGCGAGACCGAGCGAGCGGCGATGCTTGACCTTGAACCAGTCGTCGGCAAACCCGATCGCCCCGCAGCCCAGCGTCACGAAGAAGACCGTCAGCCCGGCCTGGGTGTAGTGACTCAGCGCGAGGAACGGGATGATCATCGAGAGCACGATCAGGAGGCCGCCCATGGTCGGTGTGCCCTGCTTGATGTGATGACCGGCCGGCCCGTCCTCGCGGATGTGCTGGCCGAACTCGTTGCGGCGCAGGAAGTCGATGAACTTCGGCCCGGCGAGAATCGAGATCGCCATCGCGAAGATGCCGGCCGCCAGGACTCGTTCCACTAGTGCCCCTTCCAGTAATGCCGCCGAGCTTCTGGGTCGCGAGCACCAAGCCAGAGGCCGCACTCGACTGCGGCCAAGGCTTGCAGCCTTGGCAAGGGCGAGGGTGGGCTCTGGCGCCGCGTGATCGCGGGCCAGAAGCCGGCATGTATTGCTGGGAGGGGCACTAGGCGTGCACTCCCGTGAGGGCTTCCGCGACGACCTCGAGCCCGACCGCGCGTGACCCTTTCACGAGGACGACATCGCCCGGCTGGACGATCTCCTTGACCTTCGCGGCCGCCTCGCTTGCGTCGCGTGCGAACTCTCCGCCGTAGGCGCGGGCAGCCTCGCCGACACCGAGCACCGCTTCGATGCCGAGGCTCTGGACGAGGTTCCCGATCTCGCGGTGGTAGTCGGGCGCGGTCGGGCCTAGCTCGGCCATCTCGCCGAGGACGGCGACCTTGCGGCCCTCGTGGTCGGCCAGGTGCTCGAGCGCGGCCCGCATCGAGGCCGGGTTGGCGTTGTAGGCGTCGTTGATGAGCAAGCCTCCGCCGGGCAGCGGCGACTCTTCGCCGCGCCAGCGCGAGAGCTCGACGTCCACGCGGCCTTCAGGGAGTGGGAGGCCAAGCGCCCGCAGGGCGAGGAGGGCGGCGACGGCGTTTCCGGCCTGGTGTCGCGCAGTGAAGGGGAACTCCAGCTCGAGCCGCTCGCCAGCGAAGGTGAAAACGACACGGCAGCCGCCGTCTATGCGCTCGAAGCTCGTGACGTTCTCCGACCCGAAGCGATGGATCTCGATGTCGTCGCGGCCAAGGAACGGCTCGAGCAGCGGCTCATCCGGCACGACCGCCGTGCCGCCGGGTGGCAACGACGCGACCACTTCGGCCTTCGCCTGCGCCACACGCTCGACCGTGCCGAGCAGCTCGAGGTGGACCGGGCCGATGCTCGTGATCACGCCCACGTCGGGGCGCGCGATCGCGCACAGCTCCGCGATCTGACCGACCCCGCGCATGCCCATCTCGCACACGACGACCTCCGTGTCCTCGTCGATCCGCGTCAGTGTCAGCGGCAGGCCGATCTCGTTGTTGTGCCCTTCCTCGGCAGCGACCGTGCGCGCGTGCGGGCGGCAGAGCGCGGCCAGGATGTCCTTTGTCGAAGTCTTCCCTGTCGAGCCGGTGATGCCTACGACCCGGGCCGAGCTGCGCGCGCGAACGGCTCCACCCAGCGCGGCGAGCCCCGAGAATGCGTCCTCGGGGACGAGCGTCGCAGCGGCGCCGCGCGCAAACGCGTGGCGGCAGAAGTCAGCGCCGCCACCGACCGCGAAGAAGAGGTCGCCCTCCTCGATGCGCCGCGAGTCGATCTGAACCCCTGTCACCTCGTCCGCCCACGGCGCGGCAACGAGCGCGCCGGGGCAGAGGCCGGCGAGAATCTCGAGGGGCAACGGGATCACGGTGTGGCCGCCCCGAGTCTCCTCAGGGCTTCTCGTGCGACTTCGCGGTCATCAAAGGGAACTGTTCGGTCCAGGAACTGCTGACCCTGCTCGTGGCCCTTGCCCGCGATCAGCACGACATCTCCTGCGGCAGCCGTCTCGATCGCGCGTGCGATGGCCTCGCGCCGATCCGGGACGATCTCGAGCTCACCGTCAGTGCCCGCGACGATCTCGTCGATGATCGCGCGCGGGTCCTCGCTCCGCGGGTTGTCGGACGTGACGATCGCGAGATCGGCGAGCTCGCTTGCGATCTGGCCCATCACCGGGCGCTTTTCGCGGTCGCGGTCGCCGCCGCAGCCGAAGACGCAGATGACGCGCCCGGTATCGAGATCGCGTGCCGTGACGAGGACGTTCTGCAGCGAGTCGGGCGTATGTGCGTAGTCGACGACGACGGTGAACGGCTGGCCCTCGTCGACGGTCTCGAACCGTCCCGGAACACCGGCTAGCGCCTCGAGCCCGCGGACGATCGCGTCCTCCTCGATGCCGAGCAGTTGCGCGCTCGCCATCGCCGCGAGGGCGTTCTCGACGTTGAAGCGGCCCTTGAGCTTGAAGTCGATGCCCTCCAGGGCGTCGGGGCGGAGGGCCGCGTCGTCAGCGAAGCCGTACGTGAGCGCATCCGGAAGCTCCTCCGCGAGACGACGGCCCCAAGCGTCGCCGACATTGATCGCAGCGGGCGGGCGGCCCTCCAGAAAGAGGCGCCGCTTCGCCTCGAAGTAGGCGTCCATCGTCCCGTGCAGGTCGAGGTGATCCTGCGTCAGGTTCGTGAACGCGAGCGACGAGAAGCGGATCTCGTCGAGGCGGCCGAACGCCGATCCGTGCGAGGTCGCCTCCATCGCGCAGCTCCGGTCGCCTGCGTCGAGCATCTCGCGGAACGAGCGCTGAAGGTCGATCGCTTCCGGCGTGGTGCGCACTGCGGGCCGCCGTTCTCCACCGACTCGCGATTCGATCGTGCCGATGAGCCCCGGCTTCCGGCCGGCCGCTTCGAGAATCGCATGGAGCAGGAACGCAGTCGTCGTCTTGCCGTTCGTGCCGGTGACTCCAGCGACCTCGAGCTCGCGCGTGGGGTGCTCGAAGAACTCGGCCGCCGCGGATGCCATCGCTCGCCTCGTGTCGGCGACGACGAGCTGAGGCACGCGCGAGGCGACGGGCCGGTCGACGACGAGCGCAGCCGCGCCTTTCTCGATTGCCGACTCGGCAAGCTCGTGACCGTCGAAGCGCGTCCCGCGAACGCAGAAGAAGAGCGCGCCCGGAGCGACCGTGCGCGTGTCATAGGCGAGATCGTCGATCTCGACCTGGGTGTCCCCGACGACCTGGCTCGGGGAAAGAGTTTTTTCGATGCGTGCGAGGAGCACTGGGGCGCACGCGAGGGTACCAACCTTGTCCGCTGCTACCGGGAGGCGAGTGTCTCTGGCGCGTCAGGCGGAATTTGCAGGTATTGCAGGTCAAACCCGGCGATCTGCTGGAACGCCGGAGCCGCGACGACACCGCCCCAAATGGCCGTTCCGGGCTCGTCGACCGTGACGAGGATGACGAGACGCGGATTCCTGGCCGGGACGAAGCCTACGAACGACGCGACGTACGCAGAGGTCGAGTAGCCGCCCTCCGAGTCGGGCTTGGCCGCGGTCCCGGTCTTCCCCGCCACCGTGTAGCCGGGGAGCTGAGCTTCCTGGCCGGTTCCCTCGATGACGACGTCCTCCATCATCCGCCGCACCTGACGCGCGACGCCGCGCGTGAGGATCCGACGCGCGGCGACATGCGGGCGGCCCTTCGAGCCGACTCGATCGACGAGGTGGGGCCGAAGCCACACACCGTCGTTGGCGACCGTCGCATAGGCAGCGGCCATCTGCACCGGCGTGATCGCGATCCCGTGACCGATCGGCAGCGTCCCGATCGTCGAGCCCGACCACCGCTCGAGCGGGGGCGCTATGCCGCGCGTCTCGCCCGGGAAGTCGATGCCCGTCTTGCGGCCGAACCCGAAGCGGCTGACCCACTCCGAGAGCCTTTCGGCGCCGAGTTGCTGGGCGAGCGTGACGGTGCCCACGTTGGACGAGTGCGACAGGATCTGGTCGACCGTCATCGTCTCGGTGCCGCGGGGGTGCGCATCCTTGATGACGCGGTCTGCGACGTGGATCTCGTAGGGAAGCGTGAAACGCGAATGCGGCGTGGCGAGCCCCTCCGAGAGCACCGCGCTGACGGTCACGATCTTGAACGTCGAGCCCGGCTCGTACGTGTCCGTCACGGTTCGATTGCGCTGTCGGTCTTCGGGGACGATCGGGAAGCGGTTGGCGTCGTAGCCCCGCTCGACGGCCATCGCCAGCACCGCGCCCGTGCGCGGGTCGAGGACGATCGCCGACGCGGCCTTCGCGTGCGAACGGTCGATCGTCCTGCGGAGCACCGCCTCCGCCTGCGCCTGGATCGTGTGGTCGATCGTGAGCGTGACGTCCTTGCCCTCATGGGCCGGCGTCGAGCTGATGACGTTGATCGCCTGCCCGGACGGGTCCCGGATGACCGTCTCCCTGCCCGGCTTGCCCGAGAGCAGCGACTCGAGCCCGAGCTCGAGCCCGGCGAGGCCGTGGTTGTCAGTGCCCGCGTAGCCGACGACTTGCGACGCGACATGGTTCAGCGGATAGAACCGTTGCTCCTCGGAGACGAAGCTCAGGCCGACGATGCCGGCCTTCTTCAGGATCGCGGCACGCTCGGCGTCGGCCTTGCGCGCGATGTACACGAAGCCGTGCGACCGGTCTGCGAGTTGGAGCTCGACCTCCTGCGGATCGAGCTCGAGAGCGCGCGCGACGATTGCCGCAGTGGCTTTGGGGTCGCGAATTTGGCGCGGGTTCGCGTAGACCGTCGTCGCCTGGCGCCCGATCGCGAGTTGAACGCCCGTTCGATCGAAGATCGCTCCGCGTCCACCGGGATCGACGATCGTGACGCGGTGCTGGCCCGCCGCGAGGCGCTCGTAGTTGCCTGCCTGGACTCCCTGAATCCAGGCCGCGCGGAGGAACATCGCTGCGAAGGCACAGGCGAAAATGGCGAGGACGAGCCGGATTCGCCGGTTGGCCAGCTTCACTTGCGGAGGTCCAGGTAGGTCCAGCTCTCGGCGCTTGCGGGCACGAGCCCGAGGCGACCGCCCAGCGCGACGATCCGTCCGGATGCTGCCCGGGCCGCGATCTCGGAGCTGAGCTGTGCATTGTCAGCCCGAAGCTGCGCGCGTTCCTTGCCGAGCCCGTCGAGACGGACGTTCAGCCGCAGCACGGCGACGTTGAGCGCGACGACACCGGCCAGCAGCAGCGCAATCGCGCCGATCCAGACGACTCCGCCGGCCACGCGGCGGCGAGGCGCGGTCTTCGGCGCAGCCCTCGGCGCGGGACGCGCACGCGTGCGAGCAGGCGCCGGCTGAGCACGGGCGGCGGCTGCCGTCCGGGGCATGATCTAGTGCCCCTTCCAGTAATGCCGCCGAGCTCCTGGGTCGCGAGCACCAAGCCAGAGGCCGCACTCGTCCGCGGCCAAGGCTAGAAGCCTTGGCAAGGGCGAGGGTGGGCTCTGGCGCCGCGTGATCGCGGGCCAGGGGCCGGCATGTATTGCTGGGAGGGGCACTAAGCCTTCTGCACGGCGCGCAGCCTGGCGGAGGCGGCGCGCGGGTTGTGGGCCAGCTCGTGCGGGCTCGGCCGGATCGCCCTCCTGTTCAGCCGCCTCAGCTCCGGCTCGCGGCCGCAGACGCAGACGGGGAAGTCCGGCGGGCAGGTACAGCCCTGCTCGAGCTTCTGGAAGTAGCGCTTCACGATCCGGTCTTCGAGCGAGTGGAAGGCAATCACCGCGAGGCGGCCGCCGGGGCGAAGCATCTCGAACGCCGCCGGCAGGGCTTCCTCGAGCTCGCCGAGCTCGTCGTTGACCGCGATGCGCAGCGCCTGGAAGACGCGCTTGGCCGGATGACCCTCGCCGAACCGGGCCGGCGCCGGGATTGCAGCGCGGATCAGCTCGACGAGCTCACCCGTGCGCTCGATCGGCTCTTTCTTGCGCCTCCGCCCGATCGCGCGGGCGATCTGCTTCGAGTAGCGCTCCTCTCCGTACCGGCGGAAGATGGTCGCGAGCTCGCGCTCGTCCGCTTCGTTGACGAGCTCGGCCGCCGAGAGCTCTGCCGTCGGGTCCATGCGCATGTCGAGCGGCGCGTCGACCGCATACGAGAATCCGCGTTCTGGCCGGTCGATCTGCATGCTCGAGACGCCGAGGTCGAGCAGGATCGCGTCGGCGTGCAGGCCGTTCTCGGCGAGCTGGTCGAGGACGACTGAGGCCTCGCCGCGCAGGAAGCGCGACTGGACGCCCGCGTGCCGTCGAAAGCCCTCGAAGTACGGCCGCACCGTCGGGTCGCGGTCGATCGCGATGAAGCGGCCCTCGCCCTTGAGGTCGGCCGCCAGGACCGCGGCGTGCCCGCCGGCGCCGAAGGTGGCGTCGACGACGGTGTGACCCGGGCTCGATCGCGAGGAGCTCGCGCACCTCCTCGGCGAGAACGGGAACGTGATCAGTCTCGTTTGGTTGCAAGACGTTCGGCAACATCTTCTGCCCTCCCTTCGACTTCTTTCAGCTCCGTGCGCCAGGCGGCGGTGTCCCAGATCTCGAGGTGGTCGCGCATGCCGGTGATGACGACGTTCCGGCCGAGCCCCGCGTGCTGGATCAGGGCGGCCGGGAGCATCACGCGTCCCTGCTTGTCGAGCTCGGCCTCGGTTGCGCCGGCAAAGAAGAAGCGTTGAACCCGACGGGCCTCCTGGCTGAACGGACCGAGGTCGGCGAGCCACGACTCGACCATGTCCTCCCAGTCGGGACTGGGGTAGGCGACGAGGCAGCTCTCGAGCCCGCGCGTGACGACGAGACCGGTTGCAAACGCCGACCTGAACTTCGCCGGTAGCGTGACGCGGTTCTTGTCATCGATTGAGTGTTCGTATTCGCCTAGAAGCATGTGCGGGGCCGTGCCGTGTTTCCACGTTGACCCACTTTAAACCACAATCACCCACAACGCAAGACTTTCTCCCCAACCTCTTAACGGGGTCAGACCCTGTTAAGGCTTACGGGGTCAGACCCTGTTAAGGCTTACGGGGTCAGACCCTGTTAAGAGAGGCGGAGCTGGCCGTCGTAGGCGCCTCGGCCGGTCATTGCCGCCGCACCGCAGGAAGCGGCGAACGCGAGCGCATCGTCGGTGTTGTCACCGCGCGCGAGGGCGAACGCGAGGCCTGCGGCAAACGAGTCGCCTGCGCCGTATGCATTGGCGATCGGGCCGGGCAGCTCGGCGGCGGCATAGGAGCCGGAGCGCTCACCCGCGACGTAGCTACCGCCCTCGCGGCCCATTGTCGAGACGATCAGGCGCGGCGGCGGGTCGAGCTGGCCTGGCTGGTAGGCCTCGGCGGGATCCCGGCCGCTGCGGACGAGTGCATCGAGCGGGATCCGGGCTTCGAGCAGCGTCGGCAGCTCCCGCGCGGTGGCCACGAGGACGCGTGCCTCGCGTGCGGCGCGCAGGGCTGCCGCGTCGCCTGCGGTGAAGTACACCGCGTCGGTCTTCTCGAGCTCATCCCACGGGAGCGGATCCGAGCCGTGTGGATGGAGCTTCTCGCCCATGAGCGTGATCGCCCGCTCGCCGGCCGCGTCGACAAATGTGAAGGCCCGTCGCTGCGGCTGGTCACGGATGACCGCGTGCACACGGAAGCCGAGTTGCTCGAGGCTCTCCCGCGTGCGGCGCCCGAGCTCGTCGTTTCCGACCGCGACGAAGAAATCGACCTCACCGGCGAGATTGCGAAGCTGGCCCGCCGCCACAGCCCCTCCGCCACCCGGCTCCTCCCAGGTCGACGAGGCACTGATGATCTCGCCCTGCTCGGGTAGCCGCTCCACCGCCGCGAAGCGAATCCACTCGACATGCCCGACAACCGCAACTCTCACAATTCAGCTCCCATCCGCGTTAGAGAAGATGATGGCTCTCTTGAGCGTTCCGCCGTTCGAATCTTTCTACGAGCAGCATCGCGATGCTGTGCTCGGCGAGCTCCGCCGCCTTCTTGGCCGCGACCGCGCCGAGGACGCCTACCAGGAGACCTTCTTGAAGGCGCTGCGCGCGTACGGGAGCTTGCGGAATGCCGACAACCTCCGCGCCTGGGTGATGACGATCGCCCGCCGCGTCGCCGTCGACCAGCTCCGCCGCCGCGAAGCCTCGCCGCCCGATCCGGAGCCTGCCGTCGATTCCCGCCCAGCGTATGCGGAGCTGAGCGAGCTCGCGGACGACCTACCGCGCAAGGAGCGAGCGGCTGTCGTGCTCCGCTACGGCTACGACCTTTCCTACGCCGCGATCGGCGCCGCCCTCGGTTCGAGCGAGGACGCCGCCCGCCAGGCAGCCTCGTCCGGAGTCCGCCGCCTAAGAAGGAGGATGCAGTGACCGTCTCCCTCGCCCTCGACAATCGCTTCCGCGAAGCCGCCGCCGCGGCGGGCCTGCTCGACGTCGCATACGACCTCACCGACTCGCCGATCGGGACTCTGCTCCTGGCGACGACCGACCGGGGCCTCTGCCGGATCTCGTTCGACCCGCAGCCGGACCGCGAAGCAGAATGGCTGGCCCAGGCATTTGGCGTCCGCGTCCTGCGCGCGTCCAAGCCGGTGGACCCGGTTCGGCGCCAGCTGAACGAGTACTTCGAGGGCAAGCGAACGCTGTTCGAGCTGCAAGTCGACCTGCGCCAGTCCGCTCCGTTCAGCCGGGAGATCCTCGAGCGGCTCGCCCGCGTCCCGCACGGCGAGACGACGACGTACGGCGCCCTCGCCCGCGCGGCCGGCCGCCCTCAGGCTGCACGCGCGGTCGGCACGGTGATGAACCGGAACCCGATCCCGATCGTCCTCCCGTGCCACCGGGTCGTCGGAGCCAACGGCTCCCTGGTCGGCTACGCCGGCGGGCTCGACCGCAAGAAGCTCCTGCTCAAGCTCGAGGGAGCGCTTGACAGCACGCTTCTGTAAGCCCATACTTACCGTAAGCGATGGCTTACGCAAGTGCAATGGACGCGCTGGGCGACCCGACGAGGCGCCGGATCTTCGAGCTTCTGCAGCGCGGCCCCCGGGCCGTGGGCGAGCTCGCCGGTGAGCTTCCGGTCAGCCGCCCAGCCGTCTCGCAGCACCTGCGTGTCTTGAGGGAGGCGGGGCTCGTGACAGAGCGGCGCGAGGGGACACGCCGTATCTACCGGCTCGATCCGAACGGGCTCGGCGAGCTGCGCGCCTACTTCGACAAGTTCTGGACGACCGCCCTCGAGAGCTTCGAGGCGGCCGTCGCCCGCAATGGAGAGGAGAAGCAGTGAGCATGCAAGAGACAGGGCTCGTCATTCAGAAGTCCGCCGTGGTCTCGGCGGCGCCGGAGAAGGCTTTCGAGGTCTTCACGGAAGGAATCGCCGGCTGGTGGCCCATCGAGACGCATTCGATCGGCAGCATGGGCGGCGCCGGCATCCCGCCCGAGACAGTCGTCTTCGAGACCGGGCTCGAAGGACGGATCTACGAGCGGGCAGCATCGGGCGAAGAGGCGCACTGGGCAAACGTGACCGCCTGGGAGCCGCCGCACCGGCTCGTGCTCGAGTGGAAGGTGGACCCGGACGCCGTGGCGCCGACCGAAATCGAGGTGCGCTTCACTCCCGAGGGTGACGGCACCCGCGTCGACCTCGAGCACCGCGGCTTCGAGGCGCTAGGGAAGGAAGCCGAGGAGGCGCACACGAGCTACTCGAACGGCTGGCCTTCCGTATTTCAGGACTACGTCGAGACCGTCGGCAAGTAGGCCACGGAGTAGGGGCAGGCTCGCATGACGAGCCTGCCCTCGCAGCCTGAGGCTTAATCGCTGAGCAGGCAGTAGCCCACGCCCCACACGTTCTGGACGTAGGTCGAATGCCCCGGCCGGGCGAGTCGGCGGCGCAGGCGCGAGGCGTGCGAGTCGAGCGTGCGCGTGCGGCCATGTGACCGAAACCCCCACACGTCGCGGAGCAGCTCCTCTTTCGTGAAGACGCGGTGCGGGTCGCTTGCCAGCTTGAGCAGCAGCTCGTACTCCTTCGTCGGGAGCACGACACGCTCGCCGCCCACCGACACACGCCTCGTCGGGCGGTCGATCTCGATCTCGCCCGCCTCCAGGCGCTCCGCCTCCGGCGGTGTCACCCGCCGCAAGACGGCGCGGATGCGCGCGACCAGCTCGTCGTAGTGGAATGGCCGGTCGAGGTAATCGTCGCAGCCGCGATCGAAGGCACGCACTCGGTCGACCGGATCCGACTCAGCGCGGCCGAGCAGGATCACCGGCACCTCGCGGTCCCACGAGCGACCGGGCTCGCCTTCGCGAAGCCGGCGGCAGAGCTCAGGCCCTTCGGGATCGCCGATCAGCACGAGGTCGGGTCGCGCCTGCTCCAGGAGGTCGAGCGCCTTCCGCGTTCTCCGCCTCGACGACGTCGAACCCGTCTTGGCGCAGGTGCCGCTCGAGGAAGCTCCGCGTCGCTTCCTCCGGCTCGGTCAGCAGGAGCGCGCTCGACAACATGCGACCGACGCTAGCGACGGCCTGGCCGCTCCGCCAGATGTCCTTTCGCGCGAGTCTGTGCCGAAGATTCGACAGGGCCCTCGAAGGGCCATGCCTAGCGACAGCGGCGAAGCCTGAGGCAGACCCGATTGATGGGGATGGCGAAGTTGAGGCTCTCGCCCTCACCGGAGACGAGTACCCCGACGACCTTCCCGTCCTCGCCGACCGCCGGACCGCCGGAGATCCCAGGGAAAGCCGCGGCGTCCGTCTGAATCTCGTCGTCAGCGACCCTGCTCACGACGCCAGACGAGACCGAGCCCTCGTACCCGAGCGGGCTCCCGGCGAGCAGGAGCTGGTCGCCGACGAGCGGCGGCACGTAGTCCGGCCGCTGCCACAGCGGCGGGCCGATCCGACGCGAGACCCGAATGAGGGCGAGGTCGTTGTCCGGGTCGGTCTTGACGACCCGCCCGAGCCAGATCTTGTTCCCCGAGCGGACGCGTGCGCCGAAATCGCCTTGATCCACGGCCAGGACGACGACGTGGTTGGCCGTCACCACGTACGACGCGCCACCCTGCACCCAGGCGACGAAGCCGGTGCCCTCGTCCGTAGAGACGCGCACCGTAAAGACGCTGCGCTTCACGCGCGCGGCGAGCGAAGACCGCGCGGATCGAGCCTCCCGCGCTCGACGGGTGACCCCCCGCACTCGGTCTGCGAGCACAGCCCTCTCACGCGTCGCGACCGTCAGCTCATGCTCGATTCCCGCCAATTGGTCTCCGAGCCGATTGACGTCGTCGCGCCGCTGCTCACGCTCGTCGTAGAAAGCCCACGCCGCGCCCGCAACGACCGCGATCAGCACGAAAGCGCCAAGCGCCTTCACTCACAGCCTCCCCGAGCGGAAGACACCCCACAGGAGCCAGAGCCCGAGGACCCCCGAGATGAGGAACCCGAAAGCCGAGACGACGTTCAGCCCGAGCACCGTCGGGCCGCTCGTTGCGAAGACGCCGATCATGCTGGAGCCGATCAGCCCGGCCGCGACGACGAACGCGATGATCAGCCGGTTGAAGGCGACGTCGAGCTTGTGCATGAACTCGTCGAGGCCCTTGTGCACGAACCCGACCTCGATCTGCCCGTCGCGCATCTGCTCGAGCACGTCGTGTATCTGGTGCGGGTACTCCGCGAAGACCGAGGCGAGCTTCACCGACTCACGTCTGGCGCGGGAGAACATCCGTTGCGGCGTGTAGCGCCCGAGCAGCAGGCTCCGCGCATAGGGCGTGGCCACCTCGAAGACGTTGAAGTCGGGATAGAGCTCGACGCCGACCGAGGCCAGGGTCGCGATCGCCTTGTCGAGCATGATGAAGCGGGTCGGGAGGTGCAGGTTCAGCGAGTAGATGATCCCGAAGACCTCACGGATCACCTGCAGTGGATCGATCTCCGCGAGGCTCGCGCCGTAGTACCGGTAGAAGAGATCTCGGATCTCCTGGAGGAACTCCTCCTCGCGATCCAGCGGGTAACGCACGCCGAGATCGGCCAGCCGCTTCGGGAGCGCATCGATGTTCTCGTTCGCGACGTCGATGAACAGGCGAGTCGCCTTCGAGACGTCGTCGTCGGTGAGCTTGCCGGCGAGGCCGAAGTCGACGAGCCCGATCAGGTCGGGGCGGATGACGAGGATGTTCGCCGGGTGCGGGTCTCCGTGGAAGAACCCGTCGCGGAAGATCATCGCCATCCAGGCTTCCGCGATCACCTCGGCGAGGCGCTTGCGCTCCTCGAGGGAGTAGCCCAGCTCCTCGACGTCTGCGAGCTGGGTCCCTTCGATGAACTCGAGAGTCAGCACGCGGGCGCGCGTATAGGTCCAGTAGACGCGCGGGACGCGGACGTGCGGGTGTCCGGCGAAGTTGCGATGCAGGGTCTCTGCGTTCCGCCCTTCGAGCCGGTAGTCCAGCTCCTGGCGGATCGCGCGGGCGAACTCGTCCACGAGCTCGCGCACGTCGACGAAGTCGAGCGCCCGGACGCGCTCCTTGACGATGCGCGATGCCTGGTAGAGAAGGCCGAGGTCGGCCTCGATCTGCTCCGGCGCTCCCGGCCGCTGCACCTTGACGGCGACGGTGTGGCCATTCGGGAGCACCGCACGGTGAACCTGGCCGATCGATGCTGCGGCGATCGGCTCGCGGTCGAACTCGAGGAAGAGGCGCTCGATCGGCTGCCCCAGCTGCTCTTGGACGACGCGCTCGACCTCCTCGTACGGGAAGGGACGCACGTCGTCCTGGAGCCCGCGCAGCTCGGAGATGATGTCCGGTGGCAGCACGTCGGGCCGCATCGAGAGCAGCTGGCCGAACTTGACGAAGGTCGGACCGAGCTCGTCCAGGAGCTCGCGGAGGTGCTGGCCACGCTTGGACGGCGCGTCCTCCGGGGTCACGGCGCCGTTGCCGCGACCCGGTAGGAGGTCGGTGATCTTGTGGCGCTCGAAGAAGTAGCCGAAGCCGTGCCGGACGGCGACCTGGGCGATCTCCGTCAGCCGGCCGAGGTTGCGAGTCTTGGGCGGCGCCTGAGCCATAACTGAAAGTGTTCCACGCCGGCACGAGAAGCCCTATTCAGAGGGACGGTCCCCGGCCAAGGCTCCCGCTCCACGGCCAATCCTCAGCGAGATCGCAGATTCCGGCCCGGACGGGATTCCCGAGGACGTACTGGCATGCCGCGACGAAGTGCTCATCCGACTCGACTACAAAGGCGCTGAAACGCTCCTCGAAGACGTGGCCCTTGCGTGCGTGCCGCTTGTTGAACCCCTGGGCGTAGACGCCATTCAGTCGGTGCATTCCCTTGGAGAGGGACGCTTGGCTCGTCTCGACGAGCAAGTGGTAGTGGGTGGTCATGAGGCAGTAGGCGTGGCAGCTCCAGCGGAGCGTTCGGACGGTTTGCGTGAGCAGGGCGATGAACCGGCCGCGATCCGAGTCGTCGCGGAAGAGGGCCCTGTCATCGGTCGTCCGAGCCGTGACGTGAAAGACGCCGTCGTTCAGAAGGTTTCGTGGCCGCCTGCTCACGTCCGAAACGCATACCGCCCAGGCGACGGGCACAGCGCGCTGCGCCAGACATCGGCCGCAACCCGGCACAAAGCTGTCACAGGGACTGTCCCTGGCAACGCGCGTCACAGGGACTGTCCCTACGCCGGGGCCGGCACAGGGACTGTCCCTACTGCAGGGGTTGCGCCGGCTTGGGGTCTTCGACGAGGCGGAGGCGGTGCTCGAGCTGCGCGACCCGGAGCTCCAGCTCCTCGAAGTCCGCGCGGGAAACCAGGCCGAGCTGCTTGAAGAGCCCTTCGAGGCCCGCTCCGGCTCGTTCGCTGGCACGAACGGCTTCGCCGCGCCAGCGACGCGTCGTCTGCTCGATCAGCTCACGCGTGTCCTCGCGGCGCATTCCGCCCGCCTTGGCGAGCTCGTCGGCCAGCACATCCGCGCGCTCCGCCGTCAGCGCGACCGCACCGAGGGCGGCGAGCCCGAAGCGCTCGAGCGCATCGAGGACACCGTTGTCCTTATCGGCGGCCATGTGGCCGTGCGCGCCTACGCTGGCGCCGCTGTTCGCGCTTCGACTTCTCGGATGCACGCACTGTGGCTCCATCCCCCTCGCCAATCGGCGCGAGCTCCGGAACGCGTGCCGGCACAGGCACTTCTTCTTCTGCCTCGACCGGTTCGCCGTCCCCGGTCACAGCTTCGACCGCTTTCCGATCCTTGTACTCGGGACTCTTCTCGAGCAGGACGGCGAGGAACGGCGCGGCGATGAAGATTGTCGAGAAAGCGCTGATGCTGATCCCCACCAGAATCGCGAAAGCGAAGTCCTTGAGCGTGTCACCACCGAAGAAGTACAGCGCCGTGACTGGGAGCAGGACGATGATCGTCGTCGCCAACGAACGGCGGATGGTCTCCCAGAGCGACTGGTTCACGATCTGTGCGATCGTCGCGCGCTTCATGAGCGGCAGGTTCTCGCGGACGCGATCGAAGATGATGATCGTGTCGTAGATCGAGTAACCGATGATCGTGAGCAAGGCTGCGACCGTCGAGGCCGTCACTTCCAGCCCGGCGAACGAGTAAATGCCGACCGCGATCAGCCCGTCGTTGACGATCGTTCTCAGGATCGGCACCGCGAACCGCCACTGGAAGCGGAACGTGACGTAGAGCGTGATCAGGAAGAACGAGAAGACGATCGCGATGAGCGCGCTGCGGAGGATTTGCCGGCTGAAGCTGGCAGAGACGTTCCGGATGCCGCGTGAGGTGGCGTTGAAGCGCTCCTGGAGCGCGGTGTTCAGACGGTTCAGCTCCGTCCGGTCGAGCTGCTTCGACTTGATCTGGAACTCCCGGAAGCCACCGTTGGCCGCTTCGGTGCCGCGGCCCTGGATCTGAGCGTTCGCATTGCCGATGCGGGCTGTCTCGGCGCGAACGTCTTCGATCTGCACCGGCCGCGGAGTTGCGAAGCTCAACTGGCTGCCGCCTCGAAAGTCGATGCCGAGGTTGAGACCCTTGATCACGATCGAGCCGATCGAAAGTGCGATCAAGACACCTGCGATCGTGAACCAGATTCGTCGGCGCCCGACGAAGTCGATGCGCTGCCAATTCGCAATCCGCTGGGCACTGGCCCCCATGAAGTGAGGGTTGTCGAACCACTTGAACCCACCAAGCAGGGCGAGCATTCCTCGCGTCGCGAAGACCGCCGTGAGAATCGAGATCAGCGTCCCCAGCAGCAGGAGCGCGGCGAATCCGCGCACTCCACCCGTTGCGATCAGGAACAGGACCATGGCGGTGATCGCCGTGACCACGTTCGCGTCGATGATCGTCGCCAGGCCTTTCGCGTAGCCCGCCGAAACCGCTGCGCGAACCGATCTGCCGGAGGCCGACTCCTCCTTGATCCGCTCAAAGATGACGATGTTGGCGTCGGCGGCGACGCCGATTGCCAGGATCATCCCCGCGAAGCCGGGCAGCGTCAGCGTGACGTCCAACAGGAGGATCGCCGCATACATGAAGACGGCGTAGAAGCCGAGCCCAATAACGGCGACGAGGCCCAGGAAGCGGTAAAAGACCAGCAAGAAGATCGCGACCAGAAGCAGCCCGGCCAGGGACGCGATGAGGGCTTGCCTGAGCGAGTCCTTGCCGAGCGTCGCGGAGACGGTTGTCTCGTCGACGATCGTGAACTTGACGGGTAGGGCGCCGGTCTGGAGCACGAGCGCGAGGTCCTGTGCCTCCCTGATCGACCCGATCCCCGTGATCTGGGCGCCACTGTTGCCCGGGATGCCGCTCGGGTTCTCCTTGTAGTCGATCGTCGGCGCCGAGCGGATCTCGCGGTCGAGGACGATCGCGAATTGCTGGAAAGCCGTCTCGTCGTCGCCGCCGATCCGCGCGTGCACCTGGCGACCGCGAACGGCCAGGTTCCGCGTGATCTCCTGGAACTTGTCGCCCCCGCTGTCCGTGAACTGCATGAGCACGATGGGCTGGCTCTGCTGCGGATCGATGTCCTGCCGCGTTCCCGTCAGCACGAGGTCCGTCCCCGTCATCTCGGGAACCGGGTTCTCCTCGTTCAGAGGGTCGTAGTTGAACAGATAGAAGTAGGTGCGGTCAGGCTCCTCGTTCACTCCCGGGCAGTACCGCGCATCCTCCCGGCAGGTGATCACGACCATCTTCTCCGGGACCGCCAGGACCCTGGTGTTCTTCGGCAGGGCACCTTTCTTCAGGCCCTTCGTCTTGACGTATTCCGAAGAGAGGATCTCGGCCCGCGTCGCCACCGGCCCGACCACTACCTTGCCGACAGTCCTGTCGCCCCGCTTCGTGGTCTCGACGAGGTAGAACTCGCGCGGCGTTCCCTTCTTCGCCTCCGACGTCACCGCGGCCGAGGAGAGCAGCGGGTAGATCGACGTGTTCGCGACCGGGAATCCCTGGAAGTCGAGCGACACGCCGGGGACGAGATTCCCCTGGAGGTCGAAGAGCTCGAGCTGGGCGGTCTTCCCGATGATCTGAGTGGCCCGCTCTCGGTCGAAGACGCCTGCAAGCTGAACCCCGATCTGGTCCTCGCCGAGCGTGCGCACCTCGGGCTCGGAGACGCCGAACTTGTCGATGCGCTCGCGAATGATGTCCGCAGACCGGTTGAGATCCTCCTCGGTCAGCTGCGCGCCTCTCTCAGGACGCGCCTCGAGCACGACCTCCAACCCACCCTGAAGGTCGAGTCCCAGGATCGGTTTCTTGTGGAGGGGCGAGCCAGGAATGATGATCACCAGGACGGCCACGAGGACCGCCAGCACGGCCGCGAGGGTGATCAGTTGGGAACGCCGTTCTCTCATGTGTTCTGGCCTAGGGTACCGAGGTCTCCGGGGGCTCCGCCGGCTCCAACTCAGGCTCGGTGCGGACTGCAATGGACGCCGTGGCCACGCGGATGCGAGTCTCCGGCGCGATCTCGAGCACCACGTAGTCGTCGGCGACTTCGCGGACGGTTCCGTAGACACCTCCGGCGGTGATCACTTCGTCGCCCGCTGCAAGGTCGGACAGCAGTTGCGACTGCCTCTGGCGTCGTCTGCGCTGGGGCAGCACGATCAGCACCCAGAAGAGAACGAGCATCAGAGCGAAGAAGATGAGCGGGCTCACGCGGCCTCCCTGTTCAGTCGGTCGAGGGTCTCGACCTTGAAGGATGCCAGCTTCCCCGCTCCGATCGCCGCTCGCGCGCCCGCCGTGAGCTGCAGCAGGAAGCGGACGTTGTGCACGGTCAGAAGCCGCAGGCCGAGCAGCTCCTGCTGGTTGACGAGGTGCCGGATGTACGCACGCGTGAACCTGGAGCAGGCCGGGCAGTCACAGAGCTCGTCCAGAGGCGCCTCGTCGCGAATGAAACGGGCGTTCTTGAGGTTGAGGCGCCCGGTCGAAGTGAGCGCGGTGCCGGTCCGCCCCATCCTCGTCGGCAGGACGCAGTCGAACATGTCGACTCCCCGCTCGATCACCTCGAGGATCCCCTCCGGGTCGCCGATGCCCATGAAGTAGCGGGGCTTCTCGGCGGGCAGGAGCGGCGCAGCATCGGCGACGGTCTCGAACATCGGGTCGCGGGCCTCCCCCACGCTGAGCCCGCCGAGCGCGTGCCCGTCGAAGTCGAGATCGACGATCTCCGCGATCGACTGCCGACGGAGCTCGGGATCCGTCGCTCCCTGAGCGATTCCGAAGAGAAGCTGGCCGGGAGCGCGAGGTGCCTTTCGCTGTCGGGCGGCCCACACGCTCGTCAGGCGCACAGCCTCCTCCAGGTCGCTGCGCGCGCCACCCGCCGGCGCGCAGACGTCGAGGCACATCGCGATGTCCGAGCCGAGCTTGGCCTGGATCTCGGCGACCGACTCGGGCGTGAAGCGCGCCTCGTCTCCGTCGTAAACCGAGCGGAAAGTGACGCCGTCTTCGTCGACTCTCGTGATCGTGTCGCGCAGGGAAAACACCTGGTAGCCGCCGGAGTCGGTGAGGATCGGGCCGTCCCAGCCCATGAAGCGGTGCAGGCCGCCGAGCTCCGCGATCAGGTCTGCTCCGGGCCGGAACGAGAGGTGGTAGGTGTTGCAGAGGACGATCTCCGCCCCGAGGTCGCGCACCTCGTCCGGGTCGAGCATCTTCACGGTCGCCTTCGTGCCGACGGGCATGAAAGCCGGCGTTCGAAGCTCGCCGTGCGCGGTCTGAAGCACACCTGCGCGCGCCTCCCCGTCGGTCGCTTCGACGCGGTAGCTCACAGGATCAGCATCGCGTCGCCGAAGGAGTAGAAGCGGTAGCGCTCTGCGATTGCGAGCTCGTAGAGGTCGCGTGTCTGCTCGACGCCCGCGAAGGCCATCACGAGGGCGAGGAGCGTCGAGCCCGGTAGGTGGAAGTTCGTCAGTAGCGCATCGGTGCGGCGGAACTCGAAGCCGGGCGTGATGAAGAGGTCGGTCCGGCCGGCGAGCGGCGCTCCTGCGAGCGAGCGACTCGATGACGCGAACGGTCGTCGTCCCGACGGCGAGCACGCGCTCGGCCGCGCGGATGCGCTCCCAGGCCGCGGGAGCGACTTCGTAACGCTCGCTGTGGATCGCGTGGTCCGCGAGGTCATCGGCGGTCACCGGGCGAAACGTGTCGAGCCCGACATGGAGCGTCACACGCTCGACCTCGAGGCCCGCCAGAAGCTCGGGAGTGAAATGGAGACCGGCGGTCGGCGCGGCTGCCGAGCCCTCGTGGTCTGCGTAGACCGTCTGGTAGCGCTCGGGGTCGGCAAGCGGCTCCGTGATGTACGGCGGCAACGGCGCCTCCCCGTGAGGCTCCCCGTCGAGCCGCAGGCGCCAGCGGCCTTCGCCCAGGTGCTCGAGGAGCTCGACCGGCCCGAGGCGCTGCCCAGGCTTCAAGCGACGCGTCGGGCGCGCAAGAGCTTCCCATTCCCCGTCGCCGTTCAGCGGCTCGAGAAGCAAGACCTCGGCGTCGCCGCCTCCCGGCCGCTGCAGCCGGAGCCGCGCCGGAACGACACGGGTGTCGTTGACGACGACGAGCTCGCCGGCCAGTTCGGCGGGGAGGTCACGGAAGCGGCGATGCCGAACTTCGCCCGTTCCCCGATGCAGCACCAACAGGCGCGACTCGTCGCGGCGTGCCGCCGGCTGCTGAGCGATCAGCTCCGGCGGTAGCGAATACTCCAGCTCGACCCGCTTCATCCGGCCCGAACGCTAGCGTTCCAGCCCATGGACGAAGCTGCGATGGCACGCGCGAGAGAACGGCTCGAGGAAGCCGCATCTGGACGCACCGCTCAGGGCGACGTCGACGCTGCTCTCGAGCGGGCCCGGGCGCAGATCGAGGCGCTTGCGGAGCTCGCGGCACAGCTCGAGACGACACTTCCAGGCCGCGTCGAAGAGGCTGTCCGCGAGGGCGTTCGCACCGAGGCGACTCCGGTCGCGCGGCAGCTCGCCGAGGTGCGTGGGCTCGCAGGCCAGACGATCCGCCGCCTCGAAGGCCTCGAGGGCGACCTCCTGGCCGAGCGGCATGCCCGTGTGGACGACCTGGCGTTGCTCGTCGACCTCATCTCCTCTGGTTGGAACGGCGTCGACCAGCGCCTCGCCCGGATGGAGCGCAAGCTCGAGGCGGGCGGCGGCGCCGAGGTCTACCGCATCGAAGAGCGCAAAGCGGGCTAGCGCTCCTAGGACAATTGCGCTGGGTAGCACGAGCTCGAAGCGGCTACCCCGGCCGAGCTCGCTGTCGAGCTCGATGTGGCCGCCGAGCGCCAGCGCCAGCTCCCGCGCGATCGCGAGCCCGAGCCCGGTGCCCTTGCCGTCGTGCGTCCAGAAAGGCCGGAAGATGCGCTCCTGCTCCTCGGGCCCGATTCCCGGCCCGGTGTCCTCGACCGCGACATGGATGCGGCCGTTCTCCGCGCTCAGCCGCAGCTCGACGCTGCCGCCGTCGGGTGTCCAGCGGAAGGCGTTCGCGATCAGGTTGGAGATGATCTGCAGGACGCGATCGCCGTCCGAGACGATGACAGGCTCCGCGGAGACCTCCTGCGAGTAGACGATGTCGCGCTGCTTGGCCTCCTCGCCGAAGGCGGCGTAGGCCTGATCGAGCAGCGTCGCCATGTTGACCTCCTCGCGGAGGACGGTGAACCGGCGCGTGTCGAGCTTCGCGAGGTCGAGGACGTCGCCGACGAGCCTTTCGAGCCTGCCGGCCTCGTGGGCGATCACGTCGAGCGAGGCACTGCGCGCCGCGGGATCCTCGACGACCCCCTCGCGGAGCGCCTCCACATGCCCGCGAATCGCCGTCAGCGGCGTTCGCAACTCGTGCGAGACCGTCATCAGGAAGTTTCGCTCTAGCTCTTCGGTCTCCGATAGCCGAGAGGCCATCTGCCTGAACGAGTCGGCCAGGTCGGCGATCTCGTCCCGTCCGTGCAGTTCCGGCAGCTCGACGTCGTAGTTGCCCTCCGCAACTTCGTCTGCAGCCTTAGCGAGCCTGCGCACCGGCCGTGTGATTCGCCCCGAGAGGTACCAAGCGAGTCCCGTGGTGAGGAGCACGCCGGCGAGCAGGGCGAGCGCGAGTCGCTCTAACAGCGTGGTGAGTTGGTCGCGCAGCTCTGCCTGGGGCCTCGCTACGACGAGCCCGCCAAAGGGCGGTCCGCCCTCCTCGAGGTAGAAAGGATTCGCGACTGCGAGGAACGTGCGCGTCTCGCCGGGTGGGACGAACTCAAACTCAAGCACCTCCCCGCTCAGGAGAGCCGGATAATCGACCGCGGTCTGCGGCAGCCGCTCCAGCCCCGAGCCCTCCCCAGAAAAAGGCGGCGTCCCGACGTAGAAGAGGCGGTTGCCGCTGGCGCGCTCGAGCTTGCTCGCGGCGAAGAATGGCGGATCCGTGCCCTTTTCTTGAGCCCTGACCGCCTGCTCGGCGTAGAGCTGAGTCAACCCGGCAGCTTCCCGCCGCAGTTCACGGCGCGCCTCGTCCTGTGTGTAGTTCTGGAAGAGCCCGTAGGCAATCGCCGCCGCAAGCACACCGGTCAGCACGATCCCGGCGAGAAAGAGCGCCGGCAGGCGGAAGCGCAGTGACCTGAACATGGCTCCAGTTAAGCCGTCGCCGGCTCCTTCGCGGGCGAGACCTTGTAGCCGACACCCCAGACGGTGACGATCGGCGAGGCTTCACCGAGCTTCCGGCGCAGCTGGCGAACGTGGACGTCCACGGTGCGCGTGTCTCCCGCGAAGGTGTAGCCCCAGACGCGCTCCAGTAGCTGGTCGCGCGTCAGCACGAGCCCGCGGTGGTCGAGCAGCTCCCAGAGCAGGTCGAACTCCTTCGGAGCGAGCTTGATCTCCTCGTCGCCCACCTTCGCCTCGCGGCGACCGGCATCCACGCACAGGTCACCGTGCTGCAGGGTCGCGCTCGCGACGTCCTTGCGGTCCGGGGTCGAGCGCCTGAGGATCGACTTCACGCGCGCAACGAGCTCTCGGGGATTGAAGGGCTTCGTCAGGTAGTCGTCGGCGCCAACCTCGAGGCCGATGATCTTGTCCACGTCCTCGTCTCGCGCCGTGAGCATGAGAATCGGCACCTCGGAGCGGCGGCGCAACCGGCGGCAGACCTCGATCCCGTCGATGTCCGGCAGCATCAGGTCGAGGACGATCAACGACGGCTCCTGCGCCTCGGCCTTGGTCAGCGCGTCCTCTCCGGTCTCGGCGACGTGTACGTCGTAGCCGGCGTTCTTGAGGTACAGAGAGACGAATGACGCAATCGAGGCTTCGTCCTCGACTACCAGCACTTTTTGCGGTGTGTTCAACGGCATTCCTTCCAGGAGGATGCCAGAAGAGTCAGCCGTCGCCGGGGGGCGGAGCGGCCAGCTCGAAGCTCGTGGGGTCGTCAGGCAGCGAGTGGTACGGCTCGTCGTTCAACGAGTAGGTCCCGTCGAAGAAGACACCCCGCTCGACGTTGCCTTCTCCGTTGAGCATTCCTTGACCGCGGCCGACTGCGCTCACGAAGATGGCTCGCCCTTCGAGCCGAATGGTGTACAGAGACCCGATCAGGCGGAAACGCAGGTTGCGACCCTGATAGACGACGACCTTCTCGCTCTTGTACGTCGTCTTCGTGGCGCCGTAGACGACCGGTCGCTTCGAGTCGTACGGGTTCGGGTCGGTGATCCTGACCTTGCCGCGAACTCGCCCCGTCATGCTCCCGCGCGCGGTCAGCTGGACGACTCCGCGAGCCTCGCGGACCGAGAGCGTGCCGTTGGACGCCGGCGGCTGTGCAGCAGGCTGCAGCGCAAACGCCGTCGCAGGCAGGAGGAGCATGAGAAGAAACGGGACCAGGAGTTTTCGCATCTGCAGCCCAATTATGCGCTCCGACCTTGTGGCCACGATGAGGGAGATGTAAGGAAAGCGTTAGGAGAGGCACTAGGGTTGCGCCATGGGTGAGATCGGCGACTTCGGCGCGATCCTGCTCGCGATTTCTGGAGGCGTCATGCTCGCGCTCGTCGCGCGCACGGTGAGCGAGCGCTTTCCAATACCCGCGCCCGCCCTCTTCCTCGTCGCCGCCGCGGCGACCCCGATACTGCTGCCCGACATCCGCACCGTCGAGCGGATCGGCGTCGTCGCGCTGATCGTGATCCTCTTCGACGGCGGCATGATCATCGGCTGGCGTCGCTTCCGCCGCGCCGCGCTGCCGATCGCCTCGCTTGGGATCGTCGGCACCGTCTTGACGGCGGCGGTCATGGCGGTCCTGGCGCATTACGTCTTCGACTTCAGCTGGACGATCGCGTGGATCCTGGGCGCCGCGCTGGCCCCGACGGACCCCGCGGTCATGTTCTCGATCCTCGGCGACAAGCAGATCCGAGGGCGAACGGGCACGATCCTCGAAGGCGAGGCCGGCGTGAACGACCCGGTCGGAATCGCGCTGATGATCGGGATGCTCGAGTTCGCGACCTCCGACGGCGGCTCGACCTGGGGAATCGTCCAGGAGTTCGCGCTCCAGATGGTGATCGGGCTCGCGGTCGGGCTCGCCGGCACCGCTGCGCTCGTGGTCTTCATGCGCCGCGTCCGGCTGCCGAACGAGGGTCTCTATCCGCTCCGAACGCTCGCGGCGGCGGGGATCATCTACGGCGCCGCATCCGTCTTGCACGGCTCCGGCTTCCTGGCGGTCTTCATCGCCGGGCTCGCGCTCGGCGACCTCGACATTCCGTACAAGCGGCAGATCCGGCGCTTCCACACAGCGCTGGCGAGCCTCGCCGAGATCGTCGTGTTCGTGGCCCTGGGCCTGACCGTCAGCGTCACGCAGCTCTTCGACAAGGGCATCTGGCTCGACGGGTTACTGCTGGCACTCGCCCTGGCCTTCGTGGCACGCCCACTTGCGCTCGCACCGCTCCTCGCTCCGCTGAGGATGCGGACCGGTGAGAAGATCTTCATCGCCTGGGGCGGGCTGAAGGGAGCCGTTCCGATCCTCCTCGCCTCGTTCTGCATCCTCGCGGGCGTGGACGATGCACGTCGCCTGTACGAGATCGTCTTCGTGGTCGTGCTCTTCTCCGTGATCGTGCAGGGGTCGAGCATCGCGTTCGCAGCCAGGCGCCTCGGCGTGCCGATGCGCTCTCCGGGCAGTGGCCGGACACGAGCGAGAATCGTCACCGCCTGTCTCCTGAGTCAGCCGGCGTCGTACTCGTAGAAGCCCTGGCCCGACTTGCGGCCGAGGTGGCCTGCGTCGGCCATCTCGCGTAGGCGCTGCGGCGGCTTGGCTCGCTCGTCCCCTGTTGCCTCGTACATGGCTTCCGCCGCGTGGATGTGGATGTCGATGCCCACGAGGTCGACGAGGGCGCAGGGGCCCATCGGCCAGCCCATGCCCATGGTCATCGCCTTGTCCAGGTCCTCGGGCGTGATCCCTTCGTCGAGCAGCCGGATGCACTCGTTCAACGTGGGAACGACCACCCGGTTGACGATGAAGCCCGGCGTGTCGTTGGCCCGCACGGGCTGCTTGCCGGCTTGCTCTGCCCACGCGTAGGCCGCATCGACGGCCTCGTCGGAGCTGTGCTCTGCGCGGATTACCTCGACGAGCGCCAGCAGAGGCGCGGGGTTGAAGAAATGCATGCCGACGACGCGCTCGGGACGCTCGGTCGCCTCGGCGATCTTGTGGATCGGAATCGCGGACGTGTTCGACGCGAGGATCGCGTCAGGCCTCGTGATCCGATCGAGCTCGGCGAAGGTCTCCTGCTTCGGCTCGAGCTCCTCGACGATCGCCTCGATCACGAGATCGCAGTCGGCAAGGTCCGCGAGCTCAGTCGTGAACGTCAGCCGCCCAAGCGCTGCGTCGCGGTCCTCGGCGGTCATCTTCCCTTTCTCGACCGCTCGGCCGAGGTAGTGCTCGATCGTCCCGCGAGCGCGTTCGCAGAGCTCGTCGCTCACCTCGCGGCCGACCGTCTCGAAGCCCGCCTGAGCCGCGACCTGGGCGATCCCCGCGCCCATGGTCCCGAGACCGACCACTCCAACCTTGCGAATCTGCACGGCGGCACCCTACCCGGGAAGAAAAAAGTCTTCTCGCGCGTCTTGTTCGTACTGACGCGGTCTCTCCCCGCGATTTCCCACAAAGTTCGGTCGCCGTCGCGCGCGGCACGCGGCGGCGGCCGGGCCCCTATTCGGGCTTCCGCGCCAGCGCCCACATGAAGCTCACGAGCCCTTGGCCTGGCTCCTCCATCGGGATCACTCGCGCCTCGACGACCTCGAACCCGGCGTCGTTCAGCATTCGGGTGTTCGTTGCCGCGTCGAACGACGCCCAGAACATCGGTGCGCCCAGCCAGTCGTCCTCCACCTCGTCCTCGGCCCCCGCGGTCCCCATCGTCGCGAGAAACCAGCCTCCAGGCCTTAGCCAGGAGCCGATGGAGGCCAGAAGCGGTGCCTGCTCGGCCCGTGGCACGTGGCCGAGCATGTAAAGGCTGACCACGGCGGCGAAACTCCCGGGGCGGAACTCAAGCTCGGTCGCATCCGCGCACCTGAAGGTCGCGTTCGGGACCCGCTCGGAAGCGCGCTCGATCTGCCGCGGGGAGATATCGACGCCGAGGAGCTCGTGGCGCTCGGCGAGCGCACGGGTGGCCGGCCCGCCTCCGCCGCAGCCGAGCTCGAGGACGTGCGATCCGGCCTCGATCTTCGCGAGCAGCATTTGCGTCCAGCTCATCGCGGGGGACTCGAAGCTTGCCGACCATTCGGCGTACCTCTCGGCAATGGCGTCGTACCCGCTGGCGACGATCCGCTTCGGGTCGTCAGGCATCGAGCGACCCGGCCTCAATGACGAGCGCCGTCATACCCTCCTCCGAGCCCGACTCGTGCTCCTCGCCCTGCTCCCAGAGCACCGCGCCACCAGCCTCGACGGGCTCACGCTCGCCGTCGGAACCGCTCACCCAGCCGGAACCGCTGACGACGACGAAGAGCTGCGGGACAACCGCCGGGTGCCGTCCCACTACGCCGCCGGGCTCGATCTCGATCACGACGGCGTGGGCATCCACCGCCAAGCGGCGAACGCGGGAGCTTAGGCTCCCCGGCGCGGTCACCTCCCGCTCGCCGGTGAGCTCGATCCGTCTCAGACGCGCTCTATTACGCCGGCGATTGCCTGGCCGAAGCCGATGCACATCGTCGCCACGCCGTAGCGGGCGTCACGCCGCTCGAGCTCGTTGACCAGCGTCGCGGTGATGCGCGCGCCCGTCGCGCCGAGGGGATGGCCGAGCGAGATGCCCCCGCCGTTCGGGTTGACGTCGTCCATCCGCTCCTCGAGCCCGGCGTCGCGCGCGAACTGGAGCACGACCGACGCGAAGGCCTCGTTGACCTCGATCACCGACACGTCGTCCCAGCCGATCCCGGCCCGCTCGAGCGCGCGGTCGCACGCCTGCGGGTTGCCGTGGAGCATCCGGTAAGGATCGACGCCGGCGAGCCCGAACGAGACGAACCGCGCCCGAGGCTCGAGACCAAGCTCGGAGGCCTTGCGTTCGCTCGCGATCAGCACACCGGCGGCGCCGTCGCAGATCTGGCTCGAGCTCCCCGCGGTCACCTTCCCCTCGGGCAGGAATGCCGGCTTGAGTCCGGCCAGCGCCTCGGCGGAGGTCTCGCGCCGCGGCGTCTCGTCGACCGCGAACAAGGTGCCGACGTGCGGGTTCTGCACCTCGACGGGAATGATCTCGTTCTCGAAGCGGCCCTCGTCGATCGCCGCGATCGCGCGCCGGTGCGACTCGAGCGAGAACGCGTCCAGCTCCTCGCGCGAGAGGTCCCACTCATCGGCGATCGCCTCGGCCGACATCCCTTGCGGCACGATCTGCCAGCGCTCCAGCAGCTTGTCCGAGAGGTCGCCGCCGTTCGACCCCATCGGCACACGCGACATCATCTCGACCCCCGCGGAGACGACCAGGTCGAGCTGGCCCGACCAGATCGCAGTCGCCGCGTTGAAGTTCGTCTGCATCGACGAGCCGCATTGCCGGTCGACCGTCGTGCCCGCCACCGTCTCCGGCCAGCCGGCGACCATCGGCACCATCCGGCCGATGTTCCAGCCCTGCTCGCCGATCTGGGTCACGCAGCCCATCTGCACGTCCTCGACCTCGCCGGGATCGATGTCGTGGCGGGCAAGCAGTCCGTTCAGGACCTGCCCCGCGAGCTCGTCGCCGCGAATCGTCGAGAGCGTCCCGTTCCGCTTGCCGATTGGCGAGCGGACGGCATCGAGAATGAGAGCATCAGAGGCCCAGGCGGCCACGAGCTCAGTGTACGGGGATAGGCTTGAGCTGGTGCCCCGCCACACCGGTCCTGTCCTGCTGGTCGTCCTGCTGGCCGGTGGATCGCTCTCCTGCTCGTCCGATTCCGAGACGGCAGGAACGACTGCCAAGCAGAGAACGACCCGGACGACTACCCAGACCGCGAGCACGGCCGAGCAGACGCCTCCGCCGGCCCCCAAGCCGCCCTCGAGCGGACAGCGGAGGCGCGTCTACAACGAGCTCGCGCGCGCCCGTGACCGAGGCGTCACCGGCGCGGCCGTCTACCGGCAGGTTGCAGAGCAGCGAAGGACTCGACGTCGACAGCGTCGTGCTGATCGAGCACGAAGGCTCGTTGCGGCGATGGTCGGTCCCGGCCGCCCCCAAGCTGCCGCCTCGCGCAGTTCGTGTTCGTCCGTCGCGGAGCGCCGCAACGCGGCTTCGGTCAACCGTGCGCTGCAGTCCGAACGCGCCGCGCACGGGAATCGCCGATCTGCGGTGGCGGCCGTCCAGGGTGCGCGGCACAAAGCAGTGGGTGGTGGTCACCATTTTCCTGAAAGGCTTCGCCCTCGGAAGTTTCGAGGCCTCAGGGCCCCTGCCTCCGAGGGCCTCGTCGTTCAAATGGCACCGCGTCCACGGCCAGGCGATCCACTACTGGCGCGTGATCACTCGCGACCGAAATGGCCGCTGGCTCGGGAGCGTGACCGCGCGTTTCACGGGACCGACGTGCGTCGCCGAGTTCCAACCGTAGTTTTTTGGTGAAAATCCGAAAGAACCTCACAAAACCTCGGCTAGGTCTGACACAATCGAGGACGAACTGCGGAACGCGGGGGGCCAGCGATTTCCGGGAGGTTCGTCAGATGCAGGTCGATCAGCAGGCAAGCGCCCCGCCACACGCGCGCGGTCTTCCAAAAGCCACCTGGCGCTTTGGGGGCGTGCTCATCGCGCTCACGCTAGCGCTGTCACTCGCGTCCATAGGCCACGCGGGAATCTCCGACATCAACCCCGACGCATCGAACAACGGAAATGCAAACGCCTCTTCGGGCGGCCGGGTCAACGGCCTCGCGAATGCGTCGGGTAACAACCAGGTCTACTACGCCGCGAGCGAATACGGCGGCCTCTTCACGACGACCAACGGCGGGAACAACTGGGCAAGGCTGAACGGCCATTTGCCCGTCCTGACCTGGGACGTCGAAGTCCACCGGGCAAACAACAACATCGTGTATGCAACCTCCTGGTACGACGGCCGGGTCAACTCGTTGTCCGGAATCGAGGTCAGCTCCGACGCGGGAGCGACCTGGACGAAGCCGGCCACGGCGACACCGCCGATGGGCTACACCTGCAGTCAAGCTCGCAAGGACGAGCCATCCGCGTTCGGCATCGGCGTGGACGGCGGCAACAACGTCTACGTCGGCACGAACTGCGGCGTCGCCATCAGTAACGACTCCGGGGCGACCTGGACCTTCGTCGACCCGACTCCGGCGACCACGGCGAGCGACGTCTGGGACGTCGTAGTGCAGGGCGCCACGATCGACATCTGCGGCGACGACGGCCACCTCCGCTCGACGGACAGCGGCGCGAACTGGGTCCCTGACGCCGGGCTCGGGATCCCGGGAGGACAATGCTCGATCGCGGCCTCCCCCGACGAGTCCTACGTCCTCTTCGTGGTGGCGGCCGACAACATCGTCCGCGAGACCGACGACGCGGGCGCGAACTGGACGAGCCTCGGCAGCAACGGGGCGCAGGGGCGCATCCCGTTCGTCGTGACGAACCAGCGCTCGAACGCCGGCATGACGGACCGCTTCACGCTCTGGTACGCGGACACGCAGCTCCTGCGCGGCGACTGCACGACCCCGACCCCGCCCGCTCAGGGCGGCGCGGCTCGCTGCGGGAACACGAGCGGCTACAGCAACCAGCAGACCGGCGCGCACTGGGACGCGGGCGACCTCGTCTTCGACAGCGCAGTCGCAGTGGACTCGTGCCCGATGATCTACTCGTCGGACGGCGGCGTCCACCGCAGGATTGCCGGCTGCGAGAGCCCGACCTGGACACGCTCGAATGCCGGCGTCCACGCGCTGTGGATCTGGTCCGGCGACGGTGCCAGCCAGGGGGGTGACGCGAACGAGGATCTCCTCTTCGGGCTCCAGGACAACGGGAACTTCGCGACGACGAACGGCGGTGCGGGCTCCCCGACCTGGACGAACCCGCTCTGCTGCGACACGTTCGACGTCCTCGCCGATCCGGCCTGGGAGCTCGGCAGCATCTGCTGCTCCGGGCCACCGCACGCCAACGAGCTCGAGCTCGCGGGTCCCGGCTATACCGGTAACACGGAGATCAACACGTATCCGGGCGCGGGCACGCTTGGCGGCTTTACGTATGGCCACCGGCTGGCCCAGTTCGGCGCCGATGACGTGGCGATCATCATGTCCGACGGGATCTACGTCACGATGAACATCAACGCGAACCCGATCGTGTGGACCGCGCTTGCGGCCTTCCCGGCCGGCGGCGGGGGTGCGGGTGGCCCGTGTGGCATTCAGGCTTCGGTCACCGGCGGCAACGTCACGTTCGTCGTTCAGTCCGGCCAGTGCACCGGCCGCGGGAACGACACGGTGTGGACGTATGCCGGGACGGGCGGCGCAGGAACCTGGAACCGGATCGACAACAACGACGGTCTGACCGGGGGCTTCGGCATCGTCGCGGTCGACCCGAACAACCCGAACAACCTCTACGCGTCGAACCTGAACGCAGGCGGGCCGCAGATGGTCTTCTCGAGCGACGGAGGGACGAACTGGACGAACGACCCGGAGCTCGACACGTTGATGACGGCAGACGGAACGTTCCGGTACCGGAACCAGCGTGGCCCCTCCACGAACCGTGGCGGTGCCGGCGCAGCCTTCCAGGGTTACCCGCAGCCCACCCTGCTCGCCTATGACCCGGAGAACGGCAACTTCCTCGTCGCGGGCGGCGCCGACTCCGGCCTCTTCCTCAGCGTCGACAACGGCACCAACTGGAGCCTCGTCACGAGCCCGAACGCGGCCGGCAAGCCACATTTGCCCCGCCCGCGCGACGCGTTCTTCGACCACGAGCCGGTCAGCCAGCTCGGCGTCTACCTCTTCACGCAGGGGCGCGGCGTCTGGCGACTGACCTTCCAGCTGCCGACCGCCGACGCCGACGGCCCGTACGTCACGAACGAAGGGACGGACGTGGTCCTGGATGCGAGCGGCTCGACCGACCCGGACGGCGGGCCGCTGACGTACGCCTGGGACTTCGACAACGACGGCCAGTACGACGACGCGACGGGCGTCAGCCCGACGTTCGACCGGGTCGGGCAGGACGGCGTCTTCCCGATCTCGGTCAAGGCGACCGACCCCGACGGCGGCTATGACACCGCTTCGACGACCGTCACCGTCAACAACGTCGCTCCAACCGTCGAGGACCTGGCCTCGGACGGCCCGCAACCCGAGAACTCGCCGATCACGGTCACCGGCCTGATCAGGGATGCAGGCTGGCTCGAGAACTTGACCGCGACCGTGGACTGGGACGACGGGACTCCCGTGGAGAACATCACCGGCGTGCTCGAGAACATCAGGCCCGATGCGACGCTGACGTTCAGCGTTTCGCACATCTACGGCGACGACAGCGGCGCCGGGACGTTCGACGCCGAGGTCTGCGGCCACGACGACGACACGTCGACCTGTCAGACGATCCCGCTCACGATCACGAACGTCGATCCGACCGCGGAGATCGACCTGACCGGTGCGATCGACATCAACGGCAAGCCGACGATCATCGGCCAGGCCGGCCAGCCGGTCACGTTCAACGGAAACATGACGGATCCGGGCAGCGACGACCTGGTCGCCACGTGGATCTGGGGTGACGGGACACCGAACACCGTGACGACCTACCTCAACGACCCGAACTTCAACCCCGACCCGGATCCGAGCCCGACGATCAACCCACGCGACGTGACCGACACGCAGGACCACACCTTCGGCGATGCGTGCCTGTACTCGTCGAGTTTCTTCTCAGCCGACGACGACAACGGCTTGTCGCCGATCGACATGGTCAACGTGATCATCGTCGGGAACGGCACCGAGCGGATCAAGGCGGAGCACTGGAAGCACGAGTTCACGAAGCGGAGCGACTCGCAGTTCAGCGACGCAGAGCTCGAGTGCTACCTGCTGATCACCGATTACGTGAGCCTCGTCTTCAACGAAACTCGTGATGCTTCGACGATCCCGAAAGCCGGCGACGTGCTTTCGCACCGGGCACCGCCGAACCTGCCGGAGCTCAGGCACCTCGACGCGGAGATCCTGGCCGCGTGGCTGAACTTCGCCAATGGGACGATCGGCTGGAACCAACTGATCGACACCACCAAGGACGACACGCCCGACACGCCGTTCTCGGCGGTCATGGCAACAGCCGAAGCCGTCCGGAACAACCCGGCGTCGACGAAGGACGCGATCATGGATCAGCGCGACCTGCTCAGGCGCGTCAACCGCGGCGCGGCGTAACAGAACGGCAGAGTGGGGCCGGAGCTCGGCTCCGGCCCCACTCGACTTCCAAGCTAGGAGGGTTTGGCGGAACGTTGCTCGTCGCCGGGGTGCGATGGTCGTTCCGAGGCAAGGACGCAGGAGCATCCAGGCTAGTCAGCCTGGGTGCGACTGAGGACGCCGCCTCGGGGCGAGCAGCGCGGCCCGGCGGCTCAGCCATGTTTCGCCAAACCCTCCTAGGTATCGACGACCGAGTAGAGGCGCCAGGCTCCCACGCCCTTCAGCTCGTGTTCGCCACGATCCTCGAACTCGATGCCCGAGCCGGCCACGAGATCTCTCACGGTGCTTGACACGAGAACCTCGCCTGCAGCCGCCTTGCTCGCAACCCGGGCTCCGGTGTTGACCGCAATCCCCCCGATCTTGTCCTGCATGACCTCGCACTCACCGGTATGGAGCCCCGCGCGGATGTCGATGCCAAGCGACTCGACGCTCTCGCGGATCGCGCAAGCTGCTCTGATCCCGCGCGCCGGCCCGTCGAAGCTCGCGAAGAACCCGTCGCCTGCAGTGTCTATCTCGCGCCCGCGAAAGCGGTCGAGCTCCTGACGGACACGCGAGTGATGAGCGTCCACGAGATCGTGCCAGCGTCGGTCGCCGAGATCCGCCGCCCGACGGGTTGAATCGACGATGTCGGTGAAGAGGACGGTCGAGAGCACCCGGTCCGGCTCCGGGTCGGGTCGGGTCCCCGTGAGGAACTCCTCGATCTCAGCGAGCATCGCGTCCTGGTCGCCCGCCCAGAGGATGTGCTCGTCACCGTCGAGCTCGACGAAGCGCGCGCCGGGGATCTGCTCAGCGATCCAGCGGCCCTCCTCGACGGTCACGTCGCGGTCGTGCGTCTTGTGGATCACGAGCGCAGGGACGCGGATCGTGTCGAGGATGGCGCGAGTGTCGATCTGCGAGTTCATTCGCAGCAACGCTGCAGCAGCGCCCGGGCTTGCTCCCTGCCGCAGGTAGTTGGAGTACCAGTCGATGAAATCGGGCTCCTCTCTCGGCGCGTAGTACGAGACGTCGATGCCGGTAGCCCATTCGCGCTCGACGGCATCGATCGCCGCCAGGCGCTTCTCGAGGGTCGGAGCCCATGGGTAGTCCTCGCTCCGGATCCTCTTCGCGAAGACGCCCATCAGGATGAGTGCACGCGTCCGTTCCGGATACGTGGCCGCGAAGAGGCATGACATGCTTCCGCCCTCTGAATGCCCCAGCAGGGCAGCGTTCTCGGAGCCCGCCGCGTCGAGAACCGCCCGCACGTCGTCCATGCGCTGCTCCAACGTCGGCAGCTCATTGTTGGCGACGCGATCGGACATGCCCGTTCCGCGCTTGTCGAAAAGGATCAGCCGCGAGAAGGAAGCCAACCGCTCGAGATAGCGTGTTGCTTTCGGGTGCTGCCAGAGGACCTCGACGTTCGAGACCCAACCCGGCACGTAAACGAGGTCAAACGGCCCTTCGCCGACGACCTGGTAGGCGATGTGCACCTCGCCGCTTTTGGCGTAGCGAGTCTCGGGCGGCATAGGCTTCAACTATGGCGGCAACCGCGACGGAACGGAAGCTCTTGATCGGCGGCGAGTGGGTCGAGACAGGCGACTGGCACGACGTGCGCTCGCCCTACTCCGGCGATGTCGTCGGTCGCGTCGCCAAGGCCGGTGCGGACGAGGCGCGTGCGGCGATCGACGCGGCCGAGAAGGCCATGGCCAACCCGCTTCCTGCCCACAAGCGGGCCGAGATCCTCGTCAAGGTCGTAGCCGGGATCGCGAGGCGCCACGACGAGATCGCGCGCCAGATCTCGGCCGAAGCCGGGAAGCCGCTCAAGGCGGCCCGCGTCGAGACCAGCCGCGCGATGTCCACGTACACGTTCGCGGCGGTCGAGGCACGCAAGCTCGCCGGCGAGATGGTGCCGATGGACGCAGCGCAGGCCGGCGAGGGCAAGCTTGCATTCACGATCTGCGAGCCGATCGGCATCGTCGGCGCGATCAGCCCGTTCAACTTTCCGCTCAACCTCGTCGCCCACAAGATCGCCCCGGCTCTGGCGGCGGGCTGCGCAGTCGTCCTCAAGCCGGCGGGCCAGACACCACTGTCGGCGCTGACGCTCGCGGAGCTCGCAGACGAGGCGGGCCTCCCTCCGGGCTGGCTGAACGTGCTCGTCGGGCCGGCGAGCGAGATCGGCGACGTGCTCGTCGAGGACGAGCGAGTGCGTGCGATCACGTTCACGGGCTCCTCAGACGTGGGCTGGAAGCTGCGCGAGCGAGCCGCGCGCAAGAAGGTCCTGCTCGAGCTCGGAAACGCAACCCCGGTGATCGTCCACGGAGACGCCGAGCTCGACGAGGCTGCGGAGAAGCTCGCCGCGAACGCGTTTTCCTTCGCGGGTCAGAGCTGCATCTCGGTCCAGCGGATCTACGTCCAGAAGTGGGTGTACGACGATTTTGTGGCCCGCTTCGTCCCGCTCGTCGAGCAGCTCGTGCTCGGCGACCCGGCCGACGAGTCGACCGACGTGGGGCCGGTGATCGACGACGAGTCGCGCGAGCGCATCCTGAGCTGGATCGAGGAAGCGCGGGACGCGGGCGCCGAGATCCTCTCCGGCGGCGGCCCGGAGGGTGACCTCATCCAGCCGACCGTGATCGCGAACGCGACACTGGACATGAAGGTCTGCAGCGAGGAGGTCTTTGGTCCCGTCTGCGTCGTCAACTCGTACGAAGCGCTCGACGAGGCGATCGCGCTGGCCAACGGCACGCGCTTCGGCCTTCAGGCCGCGATCTTCACGGCCGACATCCGAGCCGCCATGCGTGCCGCGCACGAGCTCGAGTTCGGCGGCGTGATCGTCAACGAGGCGCCGACCTTCCGCGCCGACCAGATGCCCTACGGCGGCGTCAAGGATTCGGGCAACACGCGCGAGGGTCCCTCTTACTCCGTGCGAGAGCTGACCGAGCAACGCGTCGTCGTTATCGATCTCTAGGTTTCCGCCAAACCCTCCTAGGGGCCGCCGCTTGGTCATATAGACTCGCCCGGCCCGATGGCACGTCTTTCCCTGCCCGACCGGTTTCGTCGACAGCCCTCGGAAGGGGCCGGCGAAGGCGGCCCACCAACCCCGGCGCGAGCCCAGCGGCTCCCTGCTGCGGGCGCGCTGCGACGCGAGCGCAGGGCCTTGGTGCGTACGCGTGAGGACCGGATCAGGGACCTCGGCGGGCTCATGCTCGAGATGTACCGCCGCGACCAGTTCAAGCAGGATCTCCTCGTCGAGCAATGCCTGGAGGTGATCGCGGTCGAGGAGAGGCTTCGCGAGATCGACGAGATGCTCGAGGCGTCCGTGACTGCTCGTAGGCAGGGCGTGGGTGTCCGCTGCACGTGTGGCGCTCCGATCGTTTGGGGCTCGCACTTCTGTGCCAACTGTGGGCGGTCCGTCGGCGCCGAGCCGGTCGTCTCCTGTCCGAACTGCGGAAACGCGCTCCCCGCCGAGGCCCAGTTCTGCACGAACTGCGGCACGCCTGTACCGGAGGCCGCGCGCCACGTCGAGGTCGAGGCCGACGAGAGCGAGCAGACGATGCACAAGGCGGAGCGCTCGGGCGATCCCTGGGAGGGCTAGGTCAGTGCCCCTTCCAGCAATACATGCCGGCCCCTGGCCCGCGATCACGCGGCGCCAGAGTCCACCCTCGCTCTTGCCAAGGCTGCGAGCCTTGGCCGCGAGCGAGTGCGGCCTCTGGCTTGGTGCTCGCGACCCAGGAGCTCGGCGGCATTACTGGAAGGGCCACTAATGTCGGCACTACCGCCCGAGCCACCCGACGAGCAGCCACTACCTCCGCCGCCTATGGAAGCCGTCGGCGGCGAGTGCCCCAGGTGCGCGACCCCCTACGACCCTTTCCAGGAGTACTGCCTCGAATGCGGGCTGCGCTTGCCCGTCACGCACGGGCTGATCCCGGTTCTGGCCTCGGCCTGGCGCCGGCAGGTTCCCTGGTATCCAGGCGACTGGGTCTGGCCCGTGCTCGCGGCGCTCATCGTCGCCGTGCTTGCGGGCGGAGTCGCGATCGCCGCGACGAACGACAACGGCTCGCCGAGAGAGACGACGGCGGCCACCGAGCCTCCGCCACCGGGCGGGACGGACACGACCGCGCCGCCCCCAGCCGGGACCGAGACCGACCCAGCCGCCACGGGGCCACCGCCTACAGAGCCGCCGCCCGAGCCCGCACCGCCGCCACCGGCCGCCGGCGGTGAGGTCATCGAGTGGCCAGCGGGTCAGAACGGCTGGACTATCGTGCTCGTGTCCAGCCCTCAAAGTGCCGGCCGAGCGGCTGCCAACCGCGAAGCGCAGGAGGCAATCGACGCCGGCCTCTCTGACGTCGGCGTCATGGACTCCTCGGAGTTCGCGAGCCTGCGCCCGGGCTACTTCGTCGTCTTCAGCGGCGTCTACAGCTCAGAGAGAGAAGCACGAGGCGAACTCGGCGCGGCGAAGGGGAACTATCCCCAAGCCTACGCCCGCCAAATCGTCTCCTAGCTAGGCCCGGCCACGGGCCGGGACTCGCGCAAAGTGCGACTACGCGCTCAGGCGGCTACGCGGGAGCGCTCGAGGTGCTGGTGCGACGGGCAGTAGTCCCGCTCCGGCAGGGGCGTCCGCTGACAGGGCTTGCCCTTCCGCGTGGTCGCGTGACAGCGCGGGACCCCGCCGTCGAACGCGCCGGCCTCGATCTGCTCCTCGATGAACGCGACGGCCGCGGCGACGCCCTCGTTCACCGCCCAGGCGACCTGGGCCTGCGCGGTAATGGGGAAGTAGCGCCGGATGTCCTGGAAGAGCGAGCGCTCGGGCTTCGCGAAGTACTGCGGGTCTCGAGCGAGCCGCTCCATCGTCTGCTCGCATGCCTCCAGCACAGCTTTTCGGTACTCGGCGCGATCCTTCGTCGGAACGTACGGATCGACCAGGTCCTTGACCGTGCGATAAATGGCTCGCGAGTACTGATACATACAGTGCTGGATGTGGAGGGCTCTCTCGTCCATTCCAAGTGTGCCTCTCAGCTTGTTAATCCCCCGCAAAGCTCTGTTAACGCCGGATTAACACGATCCGGGATGCATCAGTCGAGTGCACTCTACCGCCTCCCGCCCCCTGTTACAAACTCGCGGCCTTTGTTTTCCTCGGTGACAACGGCCCTCCCAACGGCCCTCCATCGGAGAGAATAGGCGGCGCATGTCTCACGACACCGACAAGCTCATCCGCCAGCTCTCGCTTGTCGCGTTCTTGATGGCCGAGCGCCGGCCGTTGACCGCTCGGGACGTGAAGCAGAACGTGGAGGGCTACCAGGAGATGTCGGACGAAGCGTTCGCCAGGCGTTTCTACTCAGACCGTGCCGAGCTGCTCGCTCTGGGAGTCCCGCTCGACAACCAGCGCGACGAGTTCACCGGCGAGGAGCTCTACCGGCTGAGCTCGGAACGCTATTTCTTACCTCCGCTCGAGTTGACCGACGAGGAGCTGGCAGCACTCCAGACCTGCCTCTTCCTGCTCGAGGGGCAGTTCGCCTACGCAGAGCCCCTGCGCCTCGCCCTTCAGAATCTCGCACTCGGACGCCCCGGTTTCGAGGAGACGCCGACCGAGGCGGCTCGATCGGTCGAGCTGCACGACCCCGGCTATTCGCCCGAGCTACCGGGCCGGCTCGCAAAGCTCGAGGGCGCGATCTCCAAGAACCGGACGCTCAAGTTCGAGTACTGGTCGATCGTCCGCGACGACCTCCGCGAGCGGACCGTCAACGCCTACGCGCTCCTCTTCGACCGGGGCCAGTGGTACGTCGTCGGCCTCGACCTCGACGACGACAAGGTGAAGACCTTCCGCGTCTCGCGCATCCGAGGTGACATCCGTCTGGCCACGCGGCGAGAGCGAGACTTCAGGCTGCCCGAAGGCTTCGATGCCGACGAGTTCCGCCTTGGCCCACCCTGGCAGATCGGCAAGACCGTGGGCGAAGCGCGGATCGAGGTTGGAGGCGACACGGCCTGGTGGGTCGACCGCCTCTATGGGCGCTACGGCCGGATCGAAGACGGAGTTTTCATCACCGACTACTCCAACCTCGGGCGGCTCTCTGCTTGGATTCTGCGCCAGGACGGGCGCGCCGTGCCGCTAGCGCCGCCGGAGCTTCGGAGACTCGTACGCGACGACCTCGACCTCGTCCACAAGCGGCACGACGGCAGGCTGCCCAGGGTCGCAGCCGAGGCGGCGATTGCGGACGTCGAGGCGGAGGAGCGGCCTGCGAGCCCCGTCCCCCCGGAGCGCTTCGGACTGCTTCAGGCGCTGCTCGCCTATCTCCTCGCCCGCTGCGGCGAGGACACGCAGGTCGTCATACCGGCCGCCGATATCGTCGAGCGCTTCCACATCCCGCACGAATCGCTCGAGGAGCACCTCCAGCTTCTGAACCTCGTCAACTTCGGCGGCGGTTGCTACGCGGTCTACACGGAGCTTCAGAACGGCCAGGTGCACGTCGAGAAGGAGCTGTTCGGCGACACGTTCCGCTCACCGCCCCGCTTGACCCCGCTCGAGGCCAGAGCGATCCGACTGGCTCTCGAGTTCGTCGGGCCGATGATCGCCGCCGACGCGCACACGCCGCTCGAGCGCGTCCGGCTCAAGCTCGAGGAGACCTTCGGCCAGTTCGACCTCCCGCAGACATCCGAGCCGCGGGGGGCGCGCGCAGAGGAGAAGCTCGTCGGGTCCCTCACCGAGGGGATCCGGCAGCAGCGACTCGTCGAGATCGAGTACCAGAAGGAGGGCGAGGACACGCTCTCGACGCGCCTCGTCGAGCCGTACCTGCTCGAGCGGCAGCTTCCCAACTGGTACGTGCACACATGGGATCGCACCCGCGACGCGCAACGCTCCTTCCGGCTCGACCGAATGCGCAGCGCCCGCCTTCAGCGAGAGGTTTTCGAGCGCCGCGAGGGCTTCCAGCCGGACCGGCTGAGCAGCGCCGCGGTCGCGGCCAGCATCTGGTACTCGAAGAAGATCGCGCGCTGGAAGGTCGAGGAAGGTGCGCAGGCGCTCGCGGACGGCGCCGCGCAGGCCAACAAGGCAGTCGGCAGCGAGGAATGGCTGGTGGGCGAGATCCTCGGCGATCGCGGAGAAGCGGTCCTGCTCGAGCCCGAGAACCTGCGCAAGCAGGTCGCGCGGCGCGCGAAGACGCTCGCCCGGGAGCTGCGCCTCACCCGGCTCGCCGCAAAGGCCTAGGAGGGTCGCCCCCTAGACCGCTCGTCGAGCCGCGCGAGTGCCCACTCTGCGTGCTCGCGCAGGAGCGGGTCGCCGTCCTCCGCGTAGGCCTCGACGGCGGGGCGGTGCTCGGGGTCGCCGGTATTTCCAAGCGCGATCAGCGCGTTTCGGCGCAGGAAGCGCGGATCTTTCCGCGGAAAGTAGAGGCGCTCGTAGCGGCCGCGCAACTCTGCATCGCCGAGCTCGAGCCACTCGACGAGCGAGACGTGCGGCTCCGTCGGCTCGTCCCGGAGCTGGCCGGCGCGCCGCTTTTCGATGCCGCGATTCCACGGGCAGACGTCCTGGCAGATGTCGCAGCCGTAGACCTGCGCGCCCATGTCCGCCCGGTACTCCTCCGGAATCGGCGCAGGAGCCTGGCTCGTGTAGGAGAGGCAGCGGGTGGAGTCGAGGACGCCCGGCTCGTCGAGGGCGCCGGTCGGGCACGCTTCGATACAG
Organism: uncultured Actinomycetes bacterium; assembly: GCA_963827725.1. Classification (GTDB taxonomy): domain Bacteria; phylum Actinomycetota; class Thermoleophilia; order Gaiellales; family Gaiellaceae; genus VAXT01. The sequence continues at coordinate 1,532,664 of CAWHBM010000001.1, forward strand.
ATCGTGCAGGCTCCGCAGTCGAGCTCGAGCGGCGGCGAGCGCTCGATCTCGACGTCGGTGACGAGCGTTCCCAGCACGACCCAGGAGCCGTACCGGCGGGTGATCAGCATCGTGTTCTTGCCGTAGAAGCCGACCCCGGCGCGTGCGGCACCTTCGCGGTCGACGTGATCGTTCTCGTCGACGAGCACCCGGTAGTCGCCGCCGAGCGCTCGCCCCAGCGCATCGAGCTTTTCGCGCAGGTCCGCGTAGGCGTCGAACCATGTGTAGCGCGGGAGCCTCCCGGCGCCTGGCTCGCGCTCCCCCTCGTCCTCGTAGTAGCAGAGGGCGGCCGAGATCACCGTTCGCGCGTCGGGCAGCAGCGTGTCCGGGTGGCAGGAGACCTCGGGCCGGGCCATGGTGAAGCGCATGTCGGCGAACAGGCCGCGCGCACGTCGCTCCCGGATGTGTCGCTCGGTCTCGGCGTACGGCTCGGCAGGCGCCGCGCCGACGACGTCGATCCCGAGCTCCTGGGCGAGCCGCTCGAGTTCCGCGGTTGTCACGCATGCGCATTGTGCCTAGGATCGCCGCCGTGAAGGCGATCCGGATCCACGAGGACGGCGGGCCCGAGGTGCTGCGCTACGAAGACGCACCGGATCCCGAGCCCGGCCCCGGCGAGGTGCTCGTCGAGCTTCGCGCCGCCTCGCTCAACCACCTCGACCTCTGGATCCGCAAGGGTCTGCCGTCAGTCCCGAAGCCACGCATCCTCGGCGCCGACGGAGCCGGACTTGTCGACGGAGAGCGTGTGCTCATCAACCCCGGGATCGAACACGGCGAGAAGATCACGGTGATCGGCGAGCACATGGACGGCACTCATGCGGAGCTGATTGCGGTGCCCGAATCGAACGTCTATCCGATCCCGGACGGGATGAGCTTCGAGGAGGCCGCGGCCTTTCCGCTCGTCTTCGAGACCGCCTATCGGATGCTCGTGACGAAGGCCGGCCTGCGTGAGGGCGAATGGGTGCTCGTCTGGGGAATCGGTGGCGGACTCGCCACGGCTGCCAACGCCATTGCCAGGGCGCTCGGAGCGCGGACGATCGTGACCTCCTCGAGCGCCGAGAAGCTGGGGCAGGTCGAGGCCGACGTCAAGGTCGACCATGGCTCAGAGGACGTGGTCGAGGCGGTCAAAGCGGCGACCGACGGGCGCGGCGCAGACGTCGTCGTCGAACACGTCGGCGAGGCGACGTGGGAGCGAACGCTCCAGGCAGCTCGGACCGGCGGTCGGATCGTGGTCTGCGGCGCGACAAGCGGCCCGAACCCGCCGGCCGCGCTCCACCGGATCTGGTGGAAGCAGCTAACGATCTACGGCTCGACGATGGGCAGGAAGGAGGATTTCGAGGGCGCCTACGAGCTGGTGGCAAGCGGCCGCGCGCGGCCGATCGTCGACCAGGTCTTCCCCCTCGAGGAGGCACGCGCCGCCCACGAGCGCATGGAGGCCGGCGAACAGCTCGGCAAGATCGTGCTCACCGTCTAGAGCGGTACGCCTTCGCCTCTTCGACGAGCGCACGGAAGAGGGCGAGGTCCTCTCCCTCCTCGGGATGCCAGAGAACTCCAACTGCAAAGCGCCGCGAGGGATCCTCGAGAGCCTCGACCGTTCCGTCCTCGGCCCAGGCCGCTTCCCGGAGGCCCGCGCCGAGCCGCCCGAAGCCCTGGTGATGTGACGACTTGACCGGCGCGCGCTCGCCGAGGATCGCTCCGAGCTGGGAATCGGGCTTCACGGTCACATCGTGGTCGGCCATCATCGGCTCCGTATGCCGGTGCTCGTCGTGGCCCACTTGCTCGGGTAGGTGCTGAACGAGGTCTCCGCCACGAGCGACGTTCAGCACCTGGCTGCCCCGGCAGACCGCCAGGACGGGCATGTCTCGCGCGAGGGCGGCTTCGAGCAGGGCAAGCTCGGCGTGGTCGCGCTTCCGGTTGACCTCCTTCGTCTCCGGGTGCGCGTCGGCGCCATACGTGCCGGGGTCGAGGTCACCTCCGCCCGAGAAGATGATTCCGTCCAGCGCGTCGAGCGTCTCCTCGATCGCATCGTCGCTCGGAGGCACGAGCAACGGGCGGCCGCCCGCGTGCTCGACGGAGCGCACGTACGCGAGAGGAGTGAAGGCGGCAGGCTCCGTCCATCCTCCCCAGGTCGCATTCTCGGCATACGTCGTGATCCCGATCAGAGGCCGCATGCCTTGAAGATACTCCGACCAGCCGAGAGAATCCCGGCCAATGGGCTCTGTGAAGGACCCTGAGGGCGCCGAGCGCGTGGCGCTCGCGGCACTCGTGGACTTCGAGGGACGCCGCGTCCTCGAGGTCGGCTGTGGCGACGGCCGGATGACGTGGCTCTACGCTGACGCGGCGGCGGAGGTCCTGGGTCTCGACGACGACGAAGAGGCGATCGAGATAGCTCGCTCCGCGGTGCCCGACGACCTGAAAGCCCGGGTCGAGTTCCGCGTCGCGAGCGCCGAGGCGCTTGGCGTCCCGAGGCAGAGGTTCGACATCGCGTTCCTCAGCTGGAGCTTGTGATGAATCGAGCCCGAGGGCGTCGTGCACGCCCTGCGCCAGATCCATAGGGCACTCGTCCCCGGCGGGCTGCTCGTCGACATGCACCCGGTTCCTCCCTCGACGCGCGTCGAGGTCCGTGGCGAGAGCCTCGGCGAGCTCGACGACGCGGAATTCTGGGAAATCGTCACGGCAACCGAGGCGCCGCTCTGGGAGCTGGACTTGTTTGCGCTCGAGGACGAGCTGGAGTTCGACTGGCTCGAACGGTTCGACAGCTCCGAGGATCTGATCGAGGCAATCTCGACCTGGGAGAGCTCCAAAATCCCGCCGGCGCTCGCCGAGCGCGCCCGCGGCGTGAAGGGGCCGATCGACATCTGGGAGCGGGTCGTGTTGAGAAGGTTTCGGGCGACCTAGCCGATGCCGAGGATGAACTTGGCGTCCTCGGACATCCGCTCGGGTGTCCAGACCGGGTCCCACGTGAGCTCGACCTCGACCTCGTCGACACCGGGGACTGCGGCGGCGGCGTCGTGGATTCCCTCCTGGATCATCGGACCGGCGGGACAGCCCATCGACGTCAGGCTGTGGATGACCTTCACCTTCGGCCCCTCGACCTGGACTTCGTACACGAGACCGAGGTCGACAACGTCCATCCCGAGCTCCGGGTCTTCGACGCCCTTCAGCGCCTCGGTGACTTCTTCTTTGGTCGGCATGGCGGACACGCTATAGGAGCCGAACTTCTTCGCGGCGTTCGCGGGCGAAGAAGTGAGTCCCGTCGATGAAACGAACCCAGTTGCAGCGCGTGCACATGACGAGCGAATGGGTGCGCGCGCTGTCGGCTCCGTAGCGCACTCCGCGCAGCAGATCCCCGTTGGACACGCCGGTCGCGGCGACGATCACCTCGGTCGGGGCGAGGTCGTCGATCGCGAAGATCTGCTCCATGTCGTCGATGCCCTGTTCCTGAGCGCGTTCGATCTCCCCGCGCGTCATCGGCCAGAGCTGTGCCTGCATCTCGCCGCCCAGGCAGCGGAGAGCGGCAGCCGTCAGCACCGCCTGGCGGGTCCCGCCGATCCCGATCGCGAGATGGTCGTTCGTGCCGCGGATCGCCGCGGAGATCGAGGCGGTCACGTCACCGTCCTGGATCAGCTTGATGCGGGCGCCGGCGACGCGGATCTCCTCGATCAGGTCGTGGTGGCGCGGCCGGTCGAGGACGATGGTCGTCACGTCTCCGACCCGGCGGCCGAATGCCCCTGCGATCGCCTCGATGTTCTCGGCCACGGGTTTCTTGAGGTCGATCTTGCCGCGGGCCACAGGGCCGACCGCCATCTTCCGCATGTACATGTCCGGCAGCGTCGGGAACGAGCCGCTGGCACCGGCCGCGATCATCGACATCGCCCCGCTGCCGCCGCGCGCCACGATGCCGGCGCCTTCGAGCGGGTCGAGAGCCAGATCGGCAGGGTCGCCGCCCGACCCGATCCGCACGCCCGCGGCAAGATGCTCGGCCTCAGCCGTCGCGCCGATGACGATGTGCCCGTCGACCGGCAACTGCTCCAACGCCTCCCTCATCCCGGCGCACGCAGCCTCCTGGGCGCCGTCCTGGTCGGCGCGCCCGAGCCATCGCGCGCTCGCAAGGGCCGAGCGCTCGGTGACACGCGCGTAGCTCTCGCAGAGGCAAGGACGCGCGGCCGCGGTCTCGCTCTCGGTCTCGATTCCGGCGAGCTGGGTCATCCGACCTTCTGCAACCTGTCGGCCGCACTCAGCACGAGCTCCATCACTTTCGAGGTCGCCCCTTCCCGGTCATTGTTGCCGATCACGGGCACTCCTTCCTTCTCCGCCCGCTCCACGATGTAGTCCTGGAGGTAGCGGATGTCGGAGAGACGCTCGAGGTACCTGTCGAGCGGCCGGAGCCCGTCCGAGGCGAGATCGCGGATCCAGAAGTGGCCCGCGTGCGCCTCCTCGCTCTCGATCGCGAGCACGCATTGAACGACGAGGGCGTCCTTGATCGGCGCGAGCATGCCCGGGACGAGGTGGACGCCCTCGAGCACCGTCGACCAGCCCTCGGCGAGCGATCGGTCGATGGCCGCGTCGACGCCGACGAGGACGTTCCGGGTCTGGTCGAGAAAGCCGTGCAGAAGAGGATCGACCTGCTCTTCCTCGGCGCTGCGCAGGCCCCTCCCGGCCTCGAAGCTCGAGTAATGGATCGTGGGCATGAACTCGGGGCTGAAGAACGCGCGGAGCGTCTGGCGGACGAAATCGGTCGACGTGACCCGCGTGATGCCCAGGCGGTACGCGACCTCCGTGGCGACCGTCGACTTGCCGGTGCCGGTCGCCCCGCCGATGAGCACGATGATCGGAAGGTCCAGCTCCTCGAGGTCGCGATAGCGCCGCAGACGCCCGACTGCCTTCTCGCCTTCGCCGTCTCCCAGCACCTCGATTGCGAGATCCTGCACCCGGTCGAGCTCGATCGCGTGCTTCTTGCCGTCGACGAGGTCTTTCTCGACCCGGCGCGCGAGCTCGTACGCCCGGACCGCCGAGACCCCGACGCGCATGAGCGCGCGAGCCATCAGTCCCTTCGAGTAGGGCTCGTCTCCGCCGAGGGGAAGCGGATCGGTACGGCGACGCTGGGTCAACCGGCCACCGGTTGTTCCACGACAGCCTCTGCGAGAGCCTGCAGCTCCGCGTCGAGATCCCGTTCGCCCGAGAGCGGCAGGACCTGGTTGTCGACGAAGACGCACTCGACGCCGCGCTCGGCTGCTGTGGTTGCGACGACGTCGATCGCGGCCGCCTTGATCTCGACCAGGTACACGTCGGCCTTGATCCCTTTCAGCTCGTCGCGCAGCGCGTTACGGTCGGCGAGGTTCCCAGAAATGTGAACGACGTCGACGTCGTGCTCTCGGCGCAGATGGTCGGCGAGTCGGCTGTGAGCCGATCGCGGTGCCGTCGTGAACAGGGCGACGGTCTTGCCGGTCACTCCTGTCGCGGGCCGTGGCCGCATCACTGTGGCGACGACCGGGACGTCCTTGACCGCTGTGATCGCGTCACGGGCGGCCGTCGGGGTCCCGCCCTCCGCGTTTGTCAGCACGACCAGGTCCGAGATGAGAATTCGATAGGCGTTCAGGTAACCGGTCAGCAGCTCGATGTCCATCGACGCGTCGGCGACGAGAACTCGCCGGCCTGTCGCAATCGGTGGCATCGCTGCACCGCTCCCCTCGAACAGAACGAGCTCGGCGCCGCGTTCGGCGGCAAGCCGCGCGCCTTCAGAGACGTTCGAGGTCACAACCGCTCCGGCAAGGCCGCCGCCGGCACGTCGGCAGCCGATCGTGTCCACGCCCGCGAGCGCCGCGTCCTCGAGGTAGTCGGAAGCGGCGTGACGCCCGTCGCTCGCGAGCTCGAGGAGCCGCTCGAGGGAGGTGCCGGCTTCGGCGATCTCCGGCTTGGCGGGACCGCCTCGGCCCATCGCGACGACGAGCACTCGGCGGTCACGTGCATAGAGTCGGGCCGCGTGGCTCGAGACGGCGGTCTTGCCCACCCGCTTCCCGGTCCCGACGATCCCGATCGAAGGCAGGGCGAACGGCTCCAGCACCGGAGCGTCGAAGCGGAAGTCGGCTCCGACATACGGCACGCCGCGGGCCAGGGCACGGCTTGCGAACCGGAAGCGCTCCCGCGGTCCGAGCACCGGCTCGTCGGAGAGGTCGACGATCGCCTCCGGCTCGAACTCCTCGATCGCGGCCTCCAGGTCGTCCAGGAGCGGAACGCCGTAGTCGTCCTCTCCCTGGAGCTTCTCCATTCCGCCGACGAAGTGTGCGCCGACGAAGTCGTACGGCAGCTCGGCCAGGGCGTCGCGAACGACCTCGGCGTAGTGCTCGCCGTCGATCAGCGCGATTGCGCGCGTCATCGCGTCGTCACCTCGTCCTCGATGCGTGCCGTGTACTTCTCGAAGGCGAGCGTGTCCGTCGAGAACTGGATGATCTTCTCCTGGCCGTGGAACGGGTACTTGCGCCACACGTCCACGTGCGTCCCGGTGACCTCGACGAGGTTGTAACAGGGCCTCGTGTTGCCCCGGAGCCGCAGCGACGAGACCGTCCCGGTGTTGACGACGAACAGATCCTCGAGCCGCCACGCATACGGGACGTGCTTGTGGCCTGAGAGGACGAGATCGACTCCGGCGCGCTGCAGGCACTCGATGAGGTCGCCGGCGTCGTAGACGATGTTTCGCTCGCGGCCGGTTCCCGGCACGGGGAGCAGGTGATGGTGGAGCACGAAGATCCGCAGGTCGGCGGCCGGCCGGAACTGCTCCTCGATCCAGGCGTACTGGACGCGCCCGACCTGTCCATGGTCGAGATCGGGCTCGCTGGAGTCGACGGCGACGACGGTCACGCCGTCCTTGTGCAGGACGGAGTTGCGTGCGCCGAAAAGCTGCTCGAAATGGACGTAGCCGACGTTCCGCGAGTCGTGGTTTCCGGGCACGACGACGAGCGCCTCGCACTCGATTCGGTCGAGGTAGGCCTTGGCCTGGGCGAACTCCTGCTTGAACCCGAACGTCGTCAGATCGCCGGTGCAGATGACGAGGTCGGGCTCGAGGTCGTTGATCTCGCCGATCGCCCGTTCGATGAGGCTCGGCACGAAATACGGCCCTCCGCAGTGGATGTCCGAGATGTGCGCGATCTGGAAGACGCGATCAGCCGCCGGCATGGTCGAAGCATACGTCCGAGCCACGCGATGCGGGCCTATCCGAGGCCGTTGCTATCCTGATTGCAGATGGCCTCAGAAGTGCCTGATTTCCAGGCATATTGCGGGCGGGGGGTTCCGCGCTTCGCAAACGACGTAGAGCTCGAGTGCGCAAAGCTGCTCGACTACTACCGCGTGCCCTGGGACTACGAGCCGACGACCTTCGTCCTCGAGCGGGCCGCGGACGGAACTGTCGTCGAGGCCTTCAAGCCCGACTTCTATCTTCCGGAGCAGGATCTCTACCTGGAGCTGACGGTGATGAAGCAGTCCCTCGTGACGAGGAAGAACCGGAAGCTGCGCAAGATTCGGCAGCTCTACCCGGACATTCGGATCAAGCTCTTCTACAAGCGCGACATCCAGCGCCTGGCCGAGCGATACAGACTCGATCTCGCCTCATAGAAACCGACGGCCGCGTCGGGGAGATCTATCTCTCCGCGGAGGAGATCCGGACGCGCGTGGCGGAGCTCGGGGCAGAGATCGCGCGTGACTACGAGGGCCGCGAGCCCGTGCTCGTCGCCTCGCTGAAGACGAGCGTCTTCTTCCTCGCCGACCTCTCGCGGGCGATTCCCATCCCCCACGCGATCGACTTCATCGCGCTCGCCGGCTACGGCGGGAAGACGACCAAGTCGGGCGTGCGGCTCCTCAAGGACCTCGACGTCACGATCGAGGGCCGTGACGTCCTCCTCGTCGAGGACGTCGTCGACACCGGTCTGACGCTCAATCACGTCTGCCGCACGTTCGCGCTTCGCGAGCCGGCCTCGCTCGCCGCCGTGGCGTTCCTCGATCGCCCCTACCGGCGGCTCGTGGACGACCTCCCTGTCCGCTACGTCGGGTTCACGGTCCCCGACGAGTTCTTCGTCGGCTATGGCTTCGACCTCGACGAGCGCTACCGACACCTGCCGGACCTGCACCTGGCTCAGGGCGCGGGCTAGCTCACCTTAGAGGTAGCCGAGCGGATCGACCGGGGATCCGTTGACGCGGACCTCGTAGTGGAGGTGCGGGCCGAAGCAGTGCCCTGTGCAGCCGACGTAGCCGAGCACCTGGCCCTGCGAGACGCTCCCGCCGCCGACGGAGATGCTCGACTGGTGGGCATACGCCGTCGAGAGCCCACCGCCGTGGTCGACGATGACGAGGTTCCCGTAGCCGCCCATCCAGCCGGCGAAGATGACCGTCCCGCTCGCCGACGAATGGATCGGAGTTCCGTAACCGACTCCGATGTCGATGCCCGCGTGCAACCGGCCCCAGCGCTGGCCGAACGGGCTCACGACCGGGCCGCTCACCGGCCAGATGAGGCCGCTCGCCGACGGGCTCGAGTCGTAGCTCGATGAGCCCGCCGTTTGGATCTGCGCGGTCACCGCCCCGTAGGACGCCTGGAGGCCGGCGACCTCGTGCAGGAACTCCTCCTTGCTGTGCTGCACGTCGGCGAGCTGGTCTTTCTTTTGGCCCTTGGCCGCGGAGAGGCCCCGCTCGCTGATCAGCAGCCGCTGCTTCTCGCTCCTCACCTGCGCGGTCCGGACGGAGATCGTCCGCGTCACCGTCGCAACCTTGTCGCGCGTCACCCTCGTCTTCTCGCGCGCATCGTGCACGCGAACCTTCGCGCCGTTTACCTGGTTCGTGATCCGCACGTCCTGCGCGGCGAGATCCTGGACGTAATCGACCTGGTCGAGAAAGTCACTCAGGCTCTCGGTGGAGAGCAGGACGTCGAGCGTCGTCGGGTCATCGGCTTGGTAGAGCTCGATCAGCCGACGATTGATCCTGTCGACCGAGATCGAGTACTGCCGGTTGAGGAAGTCGAGGTGCTCGGTCTGAGCGCGGAAGAGGCTCTGGATGCGGTCGAGCTTCTCCTGCTGGAGCGCGAGGTCTCGCTCGAGAGTGCTGAGCTTCGCGGAGACGCCGCCGACCTGTGCTTCGAGAGTGCGGATGCGCCCCTCGATCGACCCGATCTCCGACGAGAGCGCCGCCTCCCGGGCCTCGGCCGCAGCGATCTTCGCCTGCAGCGAGGAGATTCGGTCAGTCGTGGACTGGGCGCGCGCCTGCTGGCCCAGCGCGGCCGGGAGGGCGACGATAAGCGTAAGGAGAAGGCCTAGGGCGAGGCGTCGAGCCATCAGGAAGCCGTTTCGCGGCAGCGACAGACGTCCCTGCCTGTCGGAAAAGTTGCTGCATTCTAGCGATTCCTGCGGATGGGGCCTACTGCGGGCCCGGCTCCGGCACCGTGGGCTGCTGCGGCCGATCCCCCTCGTCAGGCGGTGGAAACGGCTCTGGAACCTGGGCCGGCTCGGGGGGCTGGCCCTCGTCGGGCGGCGGATAGGGCTCTGGCACCGTCGCGGGCTCCGGCACCGGGCTGGGCGCCTCTTCGCCTCCCGGGAGAACCCGTGTCGCCTGAACCTGGAGCTGGGCCCGGCTGATGCGCTCCTGCGCCTCCATCGTCACGGTTGCCATTTGTGCCTCCTTCTCCTTGATCGTTTCGTCGAGGTCCTGGATCCGCTGCTTCAGCTGCATCGTCGCCGATTGGTTTCCTTCGTAAACCGCCTCGCCGAGCTCGCGAAGGTATCCGCTCCGCTCAGCGACGCGCTCACCGACCTCGCGCCGCAGTCGTGCGAGCTCGATCCTCGCGTTGCCGTGGGCCGCAACCGTCTCGACCGCAGCGCCGGCCCTTGCGCGTACGGACTCGATCGCTGCGAGCGACGCCCGCCCGACACCCGAGGCCTCGCCCGGAAGCCGGCGCATCTGGGAGACGAAGGCGGTGAGCACGAAGATGGCCACCCCGAGAACGATCAACCCCCATGGCCAGCGGCCGGTCGCAAAGAGGCCGATTGCCGAGCCGAAGGCGGCACCGCCGATCACGATCAGGATCGTTGACGGCGGGACGCCGAACAACCGCCTCTCGGCAACTTGCGCCTGCACCGGTACCGGCCCGGTCTCGCTCGGCGGCACCTCCTGCACCGCCGTTTCTCCGGAGGCCGGGTCCGCGCGGGAGCCGCACTCCGGGCAGAAGCGAGCCTTGGCCGGCAGCTTGGCGCCGCAGCTCGTGCACTCAGCCTTTCGCACGGACCCGCCCTTCGTCGTTCGACTCGGCGCGGAGCTCCAGGGCGCGCAGCGCCTCCGCAACGCGTTGTCGTAGCGGCCCAACGAGCTCACGATAGTCCTCGTCCGAAACCTTCCCGGTCCTGTGGTCGAACTCGAGCTCCTTCAGCGCGGCCAGGGCACGATCGCGGTTCTCCGCCTGCTCGAGAGCCCGCCGCTCGAGCGGCCCGAGCTCGTCCAGCACATCGCTCTTCGGAGCAGGCTCTCGGAGAAAGGGGAGCGCCACATAGACCACGCAGACAACGGTGAGCAGCCCGCCCACGACGAACGCGAGCGCGGTCATGCCCGTGCGAGCGCGCGGAACTCGCGGTACCTGGCCGCGAGGCGCCGCTGCTCGGCCGCGCTCGGCCAGAGCGCCACGATCGCACCCGCCAGGAAGATGAAGCCGGCCAGCCAGATCAGGTTCACGAGCGGCTTCACGAACACCTTGAAGACGACGGTCCCGTTCGGGCTGATGTCATCCGCGATCACGAAGAGATCCTCGCCCGTCAGAGGGTCGCTGCGGATCGCAACCTCGTTCGAGATCTGATCCTCTGCGCGATAGTTGTTCTTCCCCGGTGCGAGTGTGCCGAGCGAGCTGCCGCGGCGCTCGACGTCCAGCAGAGCGCGAAACTCGGTCGCATTCGGCCCTTCGCGCCTGACGAGTCGGTTGTACGTCAAGCGATAGTCGCCGATCGCCATCGTCTGGCCGGAGCTCAGCGTCTGCTCTCTGACCGAGTCGTACGCGCTCGAGCCGACGACGCCGATCGCAAAGAGGACGATCGAGGCGTGCACGATGTATCCGCCGTAGCGCCGGCGGTTGCGCGCGACGAGCTCAGCGAAGGCCGAGAGCCAGGAGCCGCCGGCGAGCGCCTTTCTCGCCCGGGTGCCGCGAGCAAACTCGTAGCCGATCGAGGCGAGCACGAAGGCGGAGAACGTGTACGCGACAAGGCCGATCCGGGACGAGCCCGCGCCGAGGAGCAGCAGGACGGCCCCGACGCCGAGCGCAATCCCGGCGGGCCAGGCGAAGCTCCGGCCGAGCGAGCGAAGAGACGCCCGCCGCCACGCGACGAGCGGTCCGATCCCCATCAAAAGGAGCAGCGGTATCCCGAAGACCCGCAGGAAGAAGTTGTAGTACGGGCTGCTGACGGTGATCTGCTCGCCGCGCACCGCGTCGGACAGGATCGGAAAGAGGACGCCCCAGAGGATCGTCAGGCACAGCGCGACGAGCAGCAGGTTGTTGTAGAGGAACGTCGCCTCGCGCGAGACGAGCGACTCCATCCGCGTCTTCGAGCGCAGCAGCGGCAGGCGCGAGACGACGAGCGCGATCGACCCGAGCGTGATCAGGCAGATGAACCCGAGAAACCACGGTCCGAGCGGGCTCTGCGTGAACGAGTGGATCGAGCTGACGATGCCCGACCGGGTGAGGAACGTCCCGAAGAGCGCCAGGCAGAAGGCGAGGATGACGAGCAGCATGTTCCAGACCTTCAACATCCCGCGCTTCTCCTGGATCATCACCGAGTGGAGGAACGCGGTCGCCGCGAGCCACGGCATCAGCGCGGCGTTCTCGACCGGGTCCCACGCGTAGTAGCCGCCCCAGCCGACCTCGACGTATGCCCAGTGGGCGCCGAGCAGCTGGCCGAAGCCGAGCGCCGTCCACGCGAAGAGCGTCCAGCGGCGCGTGGCGACGATCCAGAGCTCGTCGGTCCGTCGCGCGAGCAGCGCGCCCATCGCGAAGGCGAACGGGATCGTCAGCCCCACGAAGCCGAGGTACAGCGTCGGCGGGTGGATCATCATGTACGGGTTCTGGAGGCTCGGATTGAGGCCGCCGCCGTCGGCGGGAGCGACCTGGGTCACGAACGGGCTCGAGACGGCGACGAGCATGAAGGCGAAGAACGTCGTCACGAGGCCGAGCACGGGCACGACCCACGGGAGGATGCTCGGCCCGCTCCGGCGGCCGAATGCGACAGCGGCGGCGGAGAAGCCCGTCAGCACGAGCAGCCAGAGGAGCAGCGAGCCTTCCTGGCCGCCCCAGAACGCGGAGATCGTGTACGGCGTCGGTAGCTCGATCGCTCGTGTGGTCGGCGACGTAGACGAACGAGAAGTCGTTGCGCAGGAGCGCCGTCAGCAGGACCGCCGAGGCCACTGCCGCCGCGCCGAACGCGGCGAGGAGCGCGTTCTGAGCCGAGCGGGCCAGGCGCCTGCGCCGGGTCGCCGCCGCGTAGACCCCGGCGACGAGCGCGTACAGCGCCAGACCGAGGCAGAGGGCGAGCGCCGCGCGCCCGAGCTCTGGCATTACGCCGTCTTCTTAGGCGTGTACTTCGACGGGCACTTCGTCCGCAGCGAGTCGCGCTTCGCCACGAAGACGCCGCTTTGCAGCCGTCCTTCCATCCTCACTTCGCGGCCGACCTTGAACTGGTCGGGAACCGAGCCGCGGTAGACCACTGGAACGCGCACCGCGCCGCCCTCGACGTCCTGAACGCGGAAGCGGAGGCCCTGCGCATCGTGGCCGCCACCCGTGCTCGGTCCCACGACTGTGCCGACGAGCGCTACCTCGCCTGTGCGGCCCTTGAGCTGGCTGGGCTGGATCGAGGGCGTGCCGCCTGCGACCGAGACGTAGAGCAGGAAGATCGCGAGCGCCGCTGCGACGGAGAGCGCTACGACGAGCCGAACAGGACTTCCCGAGGGGCGAGCCACCCGGAAAGTGTAGCCCTGTGTCTTAGGCGGCCCGACGCATGGCCGGCGTCGCGCGCCGCGGCGGAATCCGGTAGCCGTGGTCCTCGCACAGGCTGCCGGGCTGCTCTTCGGTCAAGGCGTCGCAGTACCCCTTGCCGTACGCCGCCCGCATGAAGGCGGCGACGACGTCGAGGTTCCACTCCTGGACATCGGCGGCCTCACGCCAGAGATCGGTGAGGCGGAGGTCGATGTCCAGTTCTAAGAGGTCGATTCGGGTTGGGCGCTTGGCCATGCCTGGAAGGGTAGGACCCGTGTCGGACGGCACGCTGAGCGCTAGCGTTGGCCGCATGGGAAAGCTCCGATATGGCCCTGCCCGGGTTCCTTCGCGGGAAAGCCCTGAGAAGGCCGTCGAGATCCTCGTCGAACGCGGGTACACGGCCTGCGAGATCGACTTCGCGAGCGGGTTCTGGATGGATTACCCGTGGGCTGAGGAGTTCGGCAAGCTGGCGCGCCGGCGGCGAATCGCTCTCTCCGTCCATGCTCCGATCGCGGGCTTCATGGGGCACGTCGAGCGGGACAGGAAGCACGCGATGGCGGTGGGGATGCTCGATCACTCGGCCGGGATCGCGAAGACCGCCGGAGCCGAGCCGGTCGTCTTCCACCCGGGCTTCCTCCTGGGCCGCACGCGCAAGCGCGCACTCGCCCAGGTGGTCGAGCAGCTCGCCGATCTACGGAAGCGGCTCGAGGCGAAAGACCGCGGCGTTCCGTTCGGCGTGGAGGTCATGGGCCGCGTCCGCGAGATCGGGAGCCTCGACGACATCGTCCACATCGCGACGCAAGCAGCCCTGGGTGCGACCGGTCATCGACTTCGCGCATCTCCACGCCGTCACCGACGGCGCGTTCACGACGGTCAAGGCGTTTCACGACGTCCTCTCGGCCGCGAACAAGACGCTGCCCCGAGGCGCCCCGTTCCACATCCACTTCTCCGACATCGCCTACGCGAACCGAAACGAGTCGAAGCACCTGCCCTACGGCGAAGGGACGCTCCGGGCCGAGCCGCTCGGGAAGGCGCTCGCCCGCTTCGCGCGGCCTGCGACCGTGATCACCGAGTCACCGGACGAGGAGTCGAATCAGGCGATCCGGGCCGAGCTCTTCGCCGTGGGGAGGAGCTCCTCGCGCCGCTCTTCGAGGGGCACCGCTTCGTCCTCGCGCCCTCGTTCGCGCAGGAACTGAGCCAGCGGCTTCAACACCTCGTGCTGGACTTCGATGAAGTCGATGCCCGCGACATGATCGACCGCGCCGCGCAGTAGCTTCTCGGCCTCGTCGTCACGGCCCTGAGCGGCGCGCACGAGGCCGAGCGCAGACATCGTCGTCGCGATCGAGGTGACGTCCTGCGGGCCGACTGTCTCGCGGGCCTCGAGCGCCAGCCGCTCCGCCTCGTCGATGCGGCCCCTCGCCAGCATGAGCTCGGCCAGGCCTCGCTGGCTCTCGCACAGCGCGGCGCGGTCGCCCAGCGGCTTGAGGAGGCGGATCGACTCGCGGAAGCGCTTCTCGCCTTTCTCGATGTCGCCGCTCCACCACGCTGCCCAGGCTCCGAGGTTCAGAGCGCGCGCGACGGCCCAGACGGCACCGGCCTCCGACGACAGCCGCTTCGCCTCCTCGGCGGCCGCTTCGGCCTGCTCGCAGGTCTCCTTCCAGAAGGTGGACCCGCGCCCACGTGAGGAAGATCCAGCCGCGGCTCGCGATCGCGCCGCTCTCCTCGGCCAGCTCGAGCGCCTGGGTGAGAAGAGCCCGGGCCTCGGGGAGCTCGAGCCTGGAGCGGTGCGCATCGGCCTGGCCCCGGAGCGCGATCGCCTCGAGATCCTTCCGGCCGGCCTCCCGTGCCACGTCCAGCTGCTCCTTCAGGTAGCGATCGGCATTGGTGAGATCGGCGCCCCACCAGGCCGCATTCGTCCGGATCTGAAGAGCGTCGAATCGGGCGACGAGGTCGGTCGGGTCGACGACGGCAAGCGCCTGATCCGCGAGCTCGGCTGCACGCTCGCAATCCGCCTCGCGCAGGAGGGTGACGTCGGCGAGGGCCGTCAACGCGCGAGCCTCGAGCCGACCGTCGCCCGCCCGCTGGGCCTCCTCCCTGACAGCCTCCATCTCGCGGCCGACAGCCGGTAGGTCTTCGAGGCGCCAGGCTGCTTTCGCCGCCAGGTACCGGCGCTCGAGGGTCGACTCGAGCTCCACTGCACGCAGGAAACTGTTCCGGGCAGCCTCGTTCGCCTCTCGGGCGAGGGCGCGGCGTCCTGCCTCTTCGAGCGCCTCAGCCGCCTCGCGGGCCAGCTCGGCCGGAGGAGCGCCGTCGAGCTCGGCGAGCAGCGAAGCCGCCTGGTCGAGGTGATACGCCCGGATCTCGAGCAGCTCCTCGCCCGCCTTCTCTCGGAGCCAGTCGGCGAATCGCGCGTGGTAAGCCGCGCGTGCCGACTTCGAGAGCACGGTGTACGCGACGTCGCGAATCAGGACGTGCTTGAAGCGATACGCGGTCTCGCCCGACAGCGAGGACCGCGGCTCCGTCTCGATGAAGTCACGCAGCTGAAGGTCGTCGAGGGCGTCCTCGACGGACTCGAGGTCAGGGACGAGGTAGGCGATGGCGCCGCCCCAGAAGTTGCGGCCGATCACCGAGGCCCGCTGCAGAACGGTCTTCGAGTCGGGCGGCAGGCCGTCGATGCGCGCTGCGATGAGCGCCTGGAGCGTGTCGGGAATCCGCCCCGCGTCCTCCTCGCCCCATTCGGCGACCATCCGCATCGTCTCCTCGAGAAAGAGCGGGTTGCCGCCGGTCTTGTCGAGCAGCGTCTTACGGGTCTTGGCCGACAGTGGGCCGTCCGTCGCGAGTGCCGTCACGAGCTGGTCGCTCTCCTCGGGGCCGAGCGGCTCGAGCTCGATCGAGGTCGCCCGGACTCGCCCGCCGCCCCAGTTCGAGCGCACGTCGAGGAGCTCGGGCCGGGCCAGGCACAGGATCATGAGCGGCCCTTCGCGCACCCAGTCGGTCAGGTGCTCGATCAGCTCGAGCAACGGGTCCTCGGCCCAGTGGATGTCTTCGAAGACGAGCACGAGCGGCTGGGTCTGCGACATCACCTGCGCCCACTCGCGCGCGGCCCAGGAGATCTCCTTCTGGCTGCGCTCGCCGTGGACAGCCTCCAGCACGCCCGTGGCGAGACCAAGCAGGTCAGCGACGGCGTCCGCCGGGCAGCAGTCCCGGAGCTTCTCGAGCGCGACATCGAGCGGGTCGTCGTCGGCGATGCCGGCCACGCCCTTGACCATCTCTGCGAGCGGCCAGTACGTGATGCTCTCGCCGTAGGGCAGGCTGCGGCCGACGAGCACGGTCGTGCCCTCGGTCGAATCCAGGAACTCGCTCGCGAGGCGGGACTTGCCCACGCCGGCCTCGCCGTAGATCGTGAAGAGATGGGCGCGCTTGTCGCGCAGAGCTCGTGCGAAGGTGTTCTGGAGCAGCTCGAGCTCGGCGTCACGGCCGATGAACGGCGAGTCGGCGAAACGCTGCAGCGGGGCCCCGTTGGCGGAGAGCGCGGCCCAGGTCCACACGGACTGCTCTCGACCGCGGATCTCGACGGGGCCGACGTCGTCGACTTCGATGCGGCCGAGGGTCAGGCTGTGTGCCGCCGGGCCGATCAGGATCTGGCCCGGCTCTGCGACCTGCTGTAGGCGCGCAGCGAGGTTGACGGCCTCACCGGTGGCAAAGGTCGAGTCGCCCGTACCCGTCACCACTTCTCCGGACTCGATGCCGATCCGCGCCTGGAGCTCGAGGTCGTGGACCGATTCGAGAATCCCGAGCGCGGCCTTCACGGCGCGCTCCGCGTCATCCTCGTGCGCCTGCGGGAATCCCGAAGGCGGCCATGACTGCATCGCCCGCGAACTTCTCGACCTTTCCCCCGTGCGTCTCGATGCAGTGCGAGACCTGGTCGAAGTACCGCGTCACGCGCCGGCGCACGATCTCCGGATCGCTGGCAGAGACGAGCGACGTCGAGTCGACGAGGTCGACGAAGAGGACCGTTGCGAGTTTTCGCTCCATAGGTCTAAGTGTAAGAACGAATCGGAGGGCGTTTAGCATCCCTCGCGTGCTCGATCCAAAGGTCTTCAAGGCCTACGACGTGCGCGGCATCTACCCCTCCGATCTCGACGAAGAGGGTGGCTACGCGATCGGCCGCGCCTACGTCGAGCAGTTCGAGCCGAAGAAGATCGCGGTCGGACGGGACATGCGGCTCTCCTCGCCCTCGATGGCGAAGGCGGTTATCGAGGGCGCTGCCGACGAAGGCGCGGAGGTGATCGACATCGGGCTCGCCGGCACCGAGATGGTCTATTTCGCCGTCGGGGAGCATGGCCTCGACGGCGGGATCCAGGTCACGGCCTCGCACAATCCGAAGGAGTACACGGGCATGAAGATCGTCCGCCGCGGCGCGCTGCCCGTGGGCGGCGACTCGGGTCTGCTTGATATCCGAGACCGCGCCGTGGCCAGGTCCGGCAGGTCCGGGGGTCAGACCCCTGGACAGGTCCAGGAGGTCGATGTCTTTCCGGGTTACGTCGAGAAGGTCTTGTCCTTTATCGACCCGGCCGCGGTGAAGCCGCTCCGCGTCGTCATCGACGCCGCGAACGGGATGGCCGGCGCGATGCTGCCGCCCGTCCTCGAGCGGCTGCCGATCGACGCCGTTCCCTACTTCTTCGAGCTCGACGGGAGCTTCCCGAACCACGAGCCGAATCCCCTGCTGCCCGAGAACCGCGAGTTCGTGATCGGCAAGGTTCTCGAGGAGAAAGCCCAGCTCGCGGCCGCATTCGACGGTGACGCCGACCGCTGCTTCTTCATCGACGACACGGGCGACTTCGTTCCGGGCGACTTCGTGACGGCGCTGCTCGCCGAGCTCATGCTGGAGAAGCATCCGGGCGCGAAGATCATCTACGACGTCCGGGCGAGCTGGGCGGTCCCCGAGATCATCGAGCGCGCCGGCGGCATCCCTCTCGTCAATCGCGTCGGCCACGCCTTCATCAAGCACCGCATGCGCGAGGAGGACGCGGTCTTCGCCGGCGAAGTCTCGGGCCATTACTACTTTCGCGACTACTACCAGGCCGATTCCGGCGTCATCCCGTTCCTGCTCATGCTGGAGCTCGTCTCGAAGCGAGGCAAGTCGCTCTCGGACCTCCTCCAGCCGTTCCGGGAGACGTACTTCCTCACCGGCGAGATCAACGTGCCCGTCGAGGACGTGGCGGTGAAGCTCCAGGAGCTCAAGGAGCGCTTCGGCGAGGAGGGCAAGGTCTCCCACCTCGACGGCATCTCGATCGAAGCCGAGGACTGGCACATGAACGTGCGGCCCTCGAACACGGAGCCGCTGCTGCGGCTGAACCTCGAGGCGCGCTCACAGGAAGTGATGGAGCACAAGCGGGACGAGGTCCTCGAGATGATCGGTACCGCTACTTTATGAGTCATGAGGGTCATCGTCATCGCCGTGCTGGCCGCGTCCCTGGCGGCACTTTCGATCGCGGGCTCGGCTAGCGCCCGACGGCTGGCGCCGTCCGACCGCAAGGCGATCAACGAGACGCTGGACACGCTCGTCAACCACGCGGTCAAGCGAAACGACCTGGCCGCTTCGTACGACGTCGTCACGGCCGAGCTTCGAGGCGGCATGGGCCGGAAGGCTTGGTCGCGGGGAGCGATTCCCGTCTATCCGTATCCGGCGGCCGGAACCCGGTTCCACGACTGGACGATCCGGTATTACAACGCCGAGGAGATCGGGATCGAGCTCCTGCTCAACCCACAGAAGGGGAGCGAGCTCGGACAGTTCGTGTTCCACGTCTACCTGAAGCCGCGAAACGGCCGCTGGCTCGTCGACTCGTTCATGC
Organism: uncultured Actinomycetes bacterium; assembly: GCA_963827725.1. GTDB lineage: Bacteria > Actinomycetota > Thermoleophilia > Gaiellales > Gaiellaceae > VAXT01. Next base: position 1,551,540 of record CAWHBM010000001.1, read on the forward strand.
CCGCCGCGACTTTCACTCCGATCGGCGAGCGACCGTGGGTGCAGGCGCAGGCCGATTTCATGGCCTCGTCGGGCGAGACGACGCGACCCGTCGGTGCCGGGCGAATCGGCGCCGTCTTTGCATGGGTCCCCTTCGCAGTGATCGGGCTCCTCCTGCTCGGGCTTGCCGCTTGGGGGCTCGTCGCCAAGCTTCGCTTCCGCCGGCTCGCCGGGTACCGCCGCGCAGAGCTCCCGCCGAGCCCGGCGCAACTCTCCGCGAAGCGGTAGACGCTTAGCATCCCCGTGATGGTGCTCAACCTCGGGAGCCTCACGGACCGGAAACCACCGTTCAAGTTCGCGTCCTTCACGCGGGTCGGCTTCTCCGACACGGACGCGCAGGGCATCGTCTACTACGGGCGCTACCTCCCCTACTTCGACGCCGCTCGGGTCGAGTACCACCGTCACCTCGACATGCTGAAGATGGAGCTCGAGGGCGAGTTCGTCATGCGCGCGTCGAACATCGAGTACCACGCACCGGCCCGCTTCGACGATCTGCTCGAGGTGTTCATCCGGGTTTCCCGGATCGGCCGCACGAGCGCGACCTACGAGATGGCCGCCTACCGGGTCGAGGACGACGTCCTGATGGTTACGGCGAACCAGACGCTCGTGCTCGTCGACCTCGCCGAGCGCAAGGCCTGTCCGATTCCCGACGTCGTTCGCGAGCGCATCCGCGCGTTCGAAGGCCACGACGTCGAGCTGTAGCCCGACCGAGGGACTGTCCCTGCCACGAACCTGACACAGGGACTGTCCCTACGCGAACCTGGCACAGGGACTGTCCCTGCCACGAACCTGACACAGGGACTGTCCCTACGCGATAGCGGGGAGGGACTGTCCCTGCCGCAGAGACTGTCCCTGGCATGAAGGCCGCGGCGGCCCAGTTACTCATCCTCGTTGAAGTAACCGGGCGCCGCAGGCTTGCCCTCTCCCCTGTCTCGTTGTAGGTCGAGGGCCGAAACTCGTCCATCCCTCGTTCGAGTTACCCCGCGCGTTCGGGGGATAATCCCTCGTTCGAGTGATTTGCCTTGAACGGCTTAGATTGCCGCTTTGACGGCGAGGATCGCGGCGCTCACCGGCGTCGTCAGGACCTCCGCGGCCACGAGCTCGGGGTGGTTCAGCCAGAAGTCCCGCGGAGGATCGGGCTGACCTCGCCACTCGTCAGGCCAGAGGCTTTCGGGGGTGAGGTCGTCGATGACGACTGTCCCGCCGGGCGCGACGACGCTGAGGGCGTGCGTGCTCTCGGCAGGGACGTCGCCGCGCTTCCAGTGGCCGCCGTCGAAGAAGAGGAGGTCGAACGGCCCCTCCGGCGGTAGCACCTGATGCCAGTCTCCGTGGACGACCCGCACGTTCGGATAGTCGGCGAAGAGGCGGCTCGCCGCCGCGGCCCGGTCGTCGTCCAGCTCGACCGTGACGAGAGATCCCTCCGGCCCGAGCGCATCCGCGACCCAGGCCGAGCCCACGCCGCAACCGGTGCCGATCTCGGCGAACCGCCCCCGAGGGCGGGCTGCGACGAGGACGGCCAGGAGTCGTCCGATCTCCGCGATCGACGAACGTTCGAAGCGCATCGCGGTCGCGAGCGCCTCCGCACGGTGTACGAGCTCAGGAGTCTGACTTACGACGGAGTGACTCTATAAGCGTCGAACACTGCCTCGACGTTGCGCAGTGACGTCAGCAGCGCACGGAGCGCCTTCACATCACCGAGCTCCGCCGTGTACCAGTTCTTCGCGAGCTGATCCTCGACGGTGCCGCCGTAGGAGACGATGTTCGCCCCGTGCTCGGCAAAGGTGCTGGCCACGTCCTCGAGGAGGCGAGGCCGATCCCAGGCATCGACGGCGATCTGAACGCGGAAGCTCTTGGTCGAGGCGGCATCCCAGTCGACGCCGGTGAAGCGCTCGGGAGTCCGCATCAGCGTCTTCACGTTCGGGCAGTCCTGCCGGTGGATGGTGAGGCCCTTGCCAAGCGAGATGTAGCCGACGATCTCGTCGCTCGGCACCGGCGTGCAGCACTTGGCGAGCCGGACGAGCACGTCCTCGACTCCGGTGACGGTGATCCCAAGATCGGTGTTCGAGGCCGTCTGAGTCTTCGGCTTGAGCGGGACGGCTTCTTCCTCGGCGACCTCGGTCGTCTTGAGCCGCGTCAGCACCTTCTTGACGATCTGGCTCACCGGCAGCTTCCCCGAGCCGAGCGCGAGGTAGAAGTCCTCGGCCTTCTTGAAGCCAGCCTCGCGGATCACCTGCGCAAGCACCGGCGAGCCCGAGAGCTTGCGATACGGCAGCTTCTGTGCCTTCAGCGCTTGCTCGAGCGAGTCGCGGCCCTTCTGCTCGGTTTCCTCGCGGGTCTCGCGCGAGAACCACTGGCGGATCTTGTTGCGCGCTCGCGTCGAGCGGGCGAGCGTCATCCAGTCGCGCGAGGGGCCGCGGCCGCCCTTCGAAGTGAGGATCTCGACAAAGTCGCCGTTGTGCAGGGTGTAGTGGAGCGGGACGATGCGTGCGTTCACCTTCGCGCCCACGGTCTTGTGGCCGACATCGGTGTGCACGGCGTACGCGAAGTCGATCGGAGTCGAGCCGGCGGGCAGCGTCTTCACCTCGCCCTTGGGCGTGAAGACGTAGACCTCGTCGTCGAAGAGGTCGGTGCGGAAGCTCTTCAGGAACTCGCGCGGATCGGCCTCGTCCTGCCCCCAGTCCAGGAGCTGCTTGACCCAGGCGAGCCAGTCCTCGTCGGCCGGACGCTTGGCGTCCCCGCGCTTGTAGATCCAGTGCGCCGCGATGCCGAGCTCGGCCTCGCGATGCATCTCGCGGGTGCGGATCTGAATCTCGAGCGGGCTGCCGGCCGGGCCGATCACGGTCGTGTGAAGGGCGCGGTAGCCGTTGAACTTCGGCATCGCGACGTAGTCCTTGAACCGGCCGGGCATCGGCTTCCACAGCGAGTGGATCAGGCCAAGCGCGCCGTAGCAGTCGCGCGTTCCCTCGTCGGCCGAGCGCTCCAGGATGACGCGCATGGCCGTCAGGTCGTAGATCTCGTTGAACTCGCGGCCCTTCTTGGCCATCTTGTCGTAGATCGCGTACGAGTGTTTCGCGCGCCCGGAGATCTCGGCCGGGATGTCGCCCCGTTCCAGCTCTTTCGTCAGCACGACCGCGGCCTCGTTCACGTGCTCTTCGCGGTCGGCGCGCCGCTCGGCGACCATCGCCTCGATCTCTGCGTACTTGCGCGGGTGCAGCGTCTGGAACGAGAGGTCTTCGAGCTCCCATTTCAGCTTGTGGATGCCGAGCCGATGGGCAAGCGGCGCGTAGACCTCGAGCGTCTCGCGGGCCTTCTGCACCTGCTTCTGGCGGCCGAGGTACTCGAGCGTGCGCATGTTGTGAAGGCGGTCGGCGAGCTTGATCAGGATGACCCGGACGTCGTGGGCCATCGCGACGATCATCTTTCGGTAGTTCTCGGCCTCGGCGTGCTCGCGGCTCTGGAACTGGATCCGCGTCAGCTTCGTCACGCCCTCGACGAGGTTCGCGATCTCGTCGCCGAACTCGGCGCGCACCTCTTCGGCGCTCACCCCCGTGTCTTCGACGACGTCGTGGAGCAGGGCCGCGGCGATCGACTCGTCGTCGAGCCTCAGCTCGGCGCAGATCTTCGCGGCGCCGAACACATGGGTGATGAACGGCTCTCCGGAGCGGCGCTCCTGTCCCTCGTGCGCGCGTGACGCGAAGTCGAACGCCCGGGCGAGGAGGGCGTGGTCGACGTCCGAGTTGTACGTCGAGATCTGCGCGAGCAGCTCCTCGAAGAGGTCTTCGTGTCGTTCAGGAGCTTCGACTATGGCCATGCTCAAATTGTAGTGAGGGGCTCCCCTGTCGCCGTTAAGCCCGTATCTACAGGAGAGGACTCAGCGTTCCGATAGAGAAGAGATGGCGTCCATGTTCAAAAGACGACTTCGACAACGCCGTGCTCTGGCAGAGCTAACACGGCTGCTGATCGTCCTCTCGGCGACCAAGTCGCTAAGCCGCGCGGGCTAGCGCCGGCTCGGCAAGCAGGGCGCGGAACACCTCCGACTCGAGCAGCGGCCTTCTTCCGTTCGCCTCCTCGCCGAGGGCAAGCTCGGTGAACACGGCCTGCGCTTGGCTGGCGCGCTCCGCTCCGTCGAGCCGCCACTGCCCGGCGAGCCACTCGCGCAGATTCTCGTAACCCTCGGGCGCGTCGAGCACGCGGCGGACGACGAGCTGCGGTGAGACCGTGCCGTTCCAGTGGTTTTCCTCCAGGCGGAAGACGACGTCGAAGCGGCCGGGCCGCCGGTAGCGGTCGAGCTGGGAGCCCTGGCCGAACGCGATTGCGCTGCCGGCATCGTCTCCGCGCTCGCGGACGCGGAAGCGCAGGTGCTTGCCGTCGCCCACCGGCGCGAGGTCGCCGAGCTCGCATGAGGGCAGAAGCAGCGTGATGCCCGGGTTTCCCAGGCCGAACGGGGCGAGCTGCCGCAGCTCGGAGCAGAGGTCGAGCGTCAACTCTCGGCCCGAGACGACGGCGTCGACCTTCGTGACCGACCGCAGGTCGTCCTCGGTCAGCTCGGCGTCCGCATGGGCGGCGAAGGCATCGGCAAAGGCGTCCACGTTCTCGGGCCGGATCGAGAGGCCCGCCGCGGCGCGATGGCCGCCGAAGCGCTCGAGATGCTCGGCGCAGGCCGCGAGCCCTCCGTGCAGGTCGAAGACCCCGGGCGATCGGCCCGACCCCTTCCACTCGTCACCCGCGCCCGCGATCAGCACCACAGGGCGGTGGAAGCGCTCGACCAGGCGCGACGCGACGATCCCGATCACTCCTTCGTGCCAGCCCTCGTCGGCGAGCACGTAGCCTCGGCGCCGCTGCTTTGCCTCGGGCCACTCGTCGACCTTCGCGATCGCTTCGCGCAGGATGCGGCTTTCGACTCCCTGGCGCTCGCGGTTCAGGCCCTCGAGCTCGTGCGCCAGGCGACCGGCCTCGTCCGGGTCCTCGGTGAGCAGGAGGTCGAGCGCCGAGCCGGGGCGACCAAGGCGCCCCGACGCGTTGATCCGCGGTGCGAGCCGGAAGCCGACAGCGCCCTCGTCGACGCGCGCCGGGTCGACGCCGGCGGCCTTCATGAGCGCCCGGAGGCCCGGCTTCTGGGTCCGCGCAAGCGCGCGCAGGCCGGCGAGCGCGAGCGCCCGGTTCTCGTCCACGAGCGGGACGACGTCGGAGATCGTTGCGAGCGCGACGAGATCGAGGTGCCGCGCGAGGAGCTCGCTTCCCGGGCCGAGCAGCGCCTCGCCGAGCTTGTAGACGACTCCCGTGCCACAAAGCTCGGGGAACGGATAGTCGGAAGGGCGTGTCGCGACGACGGGGCAGTCCGGCAGCGTCTCCCCGGGCCGGTGGTGGTCGGTGACGACCACGTCGAGCCCATTCGCGCGCGCTTCGGCAACCTCCTCGACAGCCGTCACGCCGCAGTCCACGGTCAGGACGAGCCCGCATCCTTCCCCCGCGAGCCGCGCAAGGGTCTCGCGCTGCAGGCCGTACCCCTCCTCGAAGCGGCTCGGCAGGTGCCACTCGACGTCGGCCCCGAGCTCTCGCAGGATGAGGACGGCCAGCGCCGTCGCGCAGATCCCGTCGGCGTCGTAGTCACCGTGGACGCAGATCCGCTTGCCGGCGGAGATCGCGCTTCCGATCGTCTCGACCGCGCCGGCCATGTCGCCGAGGAGAAACGGGTCGTGGCCCGGCAGCTCGCCGGCGAGGAAGGCCTTCGCCTCCTCCGGTTTCTCGTACCCGCGCCGGACGAGGACGCGAGCGGTCGTTTCGCTGACGCCGAGTGCCTCTGCCAGCGCACCCGCCTCGCCGTGCGGGCACGGACTGATCGTCCAAGTGCCCTCATGCATAGCGCAATGACGGTACGGAGCGAGTCGGACAGCGCGGAGCCTCCCGTCTATCCTTGGTCGCGTGACCGTCGAGGCGAACTACTCATCCGGCGAGGACTACATGGTCGAGTTCCTCGGGTACCGGTTCGCCTTCAACGCGGAGGATTTCGAGGAGCGCGTGACCGGCGGCCGCCGTCAAGCTCGGGCTCGTCGACAGCAACGACCTGGACGAGGACGAGACGGCCGACCTCGTCGAGCTCGCGGCCGACGGGCGGATCGAGGAGGCGCGCAGCCCCCTCGGCCGGTACCTCGTACGCCACTGGGAGCAGCTCTCGCTCGTCAAGGGCGAGTCGCTCGTCTACTGGCTCCGGAAACTCGTCTTTCGCGGCGCCTGGCTCGACCACCGGGTCAAGGAAGGCCTGCTGGACGTGGACTGGGACGAGGTGGAGGCGGAGTTCGGGTACCGGGACCCGCGTGGCGACCGGACGCTCCTCGAGCTGGCGCCCGTGCCGTCGTGGCACGAAGTTCAGTTCAGGCGCTAGGCGCGGGTTCAGCCTTTTGACGGTGGTGCTACCTTGTTACTAAGAGAGGAGCACGTTGTCACAGGCAGCCGAACACCAGGCTGCGGCCATGTTGAGCGAGGCTCGCGGCCTCCTCATCAGAGGGTGGTCCCGCGATGCGCAGGCACGAGACGACACGGGAAGCGTGGTGCCCGCCTGGAGCGAAGACGCTCGCGCCTGGTCCGTGCTCGGGGCGCTTCTGGCGAGTTGGCATCGCCAGAACATTGAGACCTCGGACCTCGACTTCGTGGCGCACGGATTCGATGCGCTCGCTCTTGGCGAAGCCACGCAGGCGCTCGGAGACGTGACAGGCGCTACGAGCATCGAGCGCTGGAACGACGATGCGGCGCGGACCCTCCCCGAGGTGATCGCAACGATCGATCGCGCCGTCGAGCTCCTCGAACCCTAGAAGAGCGCTTCTTCCTTCTTCGCGGCCCCGACGTGGGCTCGCCCGAGCTTCGTGACGACGCGGCCGCGCGGGGTGCGCTGGATGAAGCCGAGCTGCAGCAGATACGGCTCGTAGACGTCCTCGACCGTGTCCGGCTCCTCGCCCAGGGCCACGGCCAGCGTCGACAGTCCGACCGGCCCGCCGTCGAAGCGCTCGACAATCGCCCGCAGGAGCTCCCGGTCGGTGCGCTCGAGCCCATGGCCGTCGACCTCGAGCAGCTCGAGCGCCTCCGCCGCGATCGCGGTGGTGATCACGCCTTCGTGACGAACCTCGGCGACGTCGCGCACCCGCCGCAGGATGCGGTTCGCCACACGAGGCGTGCCGCGCGAACGAGCTGCGATCTGGTCGGCCGCGTCGTCCGCGATCTCGACGCCGATGATCCCGGCCGAGCGGCGGACGATGATCCCGAGCTCCGCCGGCGCGTAGTACTCGAGCCGGTAGGTCATCCCGAAGCGGTCGCGCAACGGCGTCGTCAGCAGTCCCGTGCGCGTCGTCGCGCCGACCAGCGTGAACGGCGGCACCTCGAGCGTGAGCGTTCGCGCCGCGTGCCCCTGGCCGACGATGATGTCCAGCCGAAAGTCCTCGAGCGCGGGGTAGAGCACCTCCTCGACCGCGCTGCTCAGCCGGTGGATCTCGTCGATGAAGAGGACGTCGCGCGGCTCCATGGCGGTCAGGAGCGCGGCCATGTCGCCCTTGCGCTCGAGCGCGGGGCCGGCGACGCAGCGGATGCCCACGCCGAGCTCCTCGCGCACGATGTACGCGAGGCTCGTCTTGCCCAGGCCCGGCGGCCCGACGAGCAGCACGTGATCGAGCGCCTCCTCGCGCGCGCGAGATGCTTGAAGCGCGATGTCGAGCTGCTCTTTGAGCCGCTCCTGCCCGACGAAGTCGTCCAACCGGCGGGGCCGCAGAGAGCGGTCGAGCTCGTCCTCGTCGGGAGCCAGGCTCGGCGCCAGGAACTGCTCGGGCTCGGTCATGCCGCCCTCAACGCCTGGCGCACCCTCTCTTCAGGCGCAGCCTCGGGATCGGTCGTTGCCAGTGCGCGGTCGGCCTCGACGACGGAGTAGCCGAGCTCGAGGAGCGCGTCGCGCGCGACGAAGTCGGGAGCGCCGTCCGAGCCGACCTGCTCGAGGCCGAGCTTCTCCTTCAGCTCCAGCACGACGCGCTCGGCGGTCTTCTTGCCGACTCCGGGAATCGCGATGAACCGGGCCGTGTCCTCGAGCACGATCGCGCGCCGCAGCTCAGCGGGCGTCGAGCCCGAGACGATCAGCAGCGCGACCTTGGGCCCGACTCCGGAGACCGACAGCAGATGCTCGAAGAGCTCCCGCTCGGCCGGCTCGGCAAAGCCGAAGAGCTGGAGAGCGTCCTCACGAACGTGCAGATAGGTATCGACCGTGACCTCACGCCCTTCGTTGGCCTTCTGGAGAGCCCGGGACGTCATTCGCAGCAGGTAGCCGACTCCGCCCACGTCCAGCACCACCCCGTCGGGCGTCCGCGCGACGGGGGTTCCTGTCAGCCGGGCGATCACGCGGAGACGGCCTTCAGCAGCGGTGGCGCGAGCGCGTGGCAGATGCCGACAGCCAGAGCGTCGGCGGCATGATCCGGGGTAGGCGGAGCGTCGAGGTGGAGGATCGCCTGCACCATCCGTTGCACCTGCGCCTTCTCTGCCCGCCCGTAGCCGCACACCGCCTGCTTGACGCGTGACGGGGCGTACTCAGCGCACTCCACTCCGGCGAGCGCGGCCGCCACGAGGACGGCGCCGCGGGCCTGGCCGACCGAGAGTGCGGTGCGGGCGTCGACGCCGACGAAGGACTCCTCGATCGCGACGGCATCGGGCGCCACCTGTTCGATGAGTGCGGTGACGGCCTCGAAGATCGTCTTCAGGCGCATTTCGGGGCGGTCGGACGCGCCCGTCTTCCACCACCCGTAGTCGAGGGCTCGAACCCGCCCGCCGTTTTCTTGGACGATGCCGTATCCGCATGCAGCCGTGCCCGGATCGATGCCGAGAACCTTCACGGGTCGAGGTTAGGCGCAGGGCCGGACGTTCCTTCCCCGGAAATCCGCGTTTACCCCTTTTGCGTAACGGACTAATGGACTACCCTCACGGGGAAGGAGGAGGGGGACGCCGGTGAAACACGTTGTTCGCTTAGCGCTTGCGGGACTCTTGTGCGCGCTCGTGGGAGCCGTGCCGATTTCGGTGCAGGCCTCTCCGGCCGGCGGAAACCCCGTCCTCACGGCTGAGGTCCACGACGACTACACGATTCTCCTCAAAGACCCGGAGGGCATCGATCTCGACGGACGAACCCTCCCCGCCGGCACTTACACGGTGGAGGTCGACGATTTCTCGACCTTCCACAACTTCCACCTCCTTGGGGCGGCCTGGTCGTCGTGCGACCGCCTGACTGCGCGACCGACGTAAGCGCGACGGGCCACGAGACGTGGACGGTCGTCTTGCAAGCCGGCGCGGCCAAGTACATCTGCGATCCCCACCCTGGGATCATGGAAAAGGACTTCACGGTCACGGGTGGTGGACCGCCGCCACCGCCGCCACCGCCGCCACCTCCGCCGCCTCCGCCTCCCCCACCTCCTCCTCCGCCACCCCCGCCGCCGAGCTGCCCGGTCGGCTCGACCCTCGTCGACGTCGGGGACAACTACTTCAGTCCGTCGTCCCTCAACGTGCCGCCGGGAACAACGGTGTGCTGGACGAACATCGGCGTCATGGCCCACACGGTCACGTCAGTGACCGGGACTCTTCGACGCGACTCTCAATCCGGGCGAGAGCTTCTCGTTCACCTTCAACGACGAAGGGGCTTTCGCATACCTCTGCGTGTTCCATCCGGAAATGATGGGCACGGTCAACGTCAGCACCGGCCCGCCGCCGCCACTTCCTCCGCCGCCTCCTCCTCCGCCTCCGCCGCCGCCGCTGCCCGGGATCCTCGTGGCCACCGTCGGAATCAACGACGGCGCGAACATCACGCTCACGATGAACGGCGCAAACGTGACCGAGATCCCCGCCGGCGCCTACGAGATCCGCGTGCGGGACCGCTCCGTCTTCCACAACTTCGCCCTTCGTGGGCCCGGAGTCGACAGGTCGACCGAGGTCGAGTTCGTCGGCGAGGAGACCTGGTTGGTCACGCTGACGGAAGGCATCTACACCTTCCTCTGCGTTCCACATGCGAGCACGATGCGGGGCTCGTTCGGCGTCGGGAGGCCATTGCCACCACCTCCTCCTCCCCCACCGCCCGCGCGCTGCAAGGTTCCAAAGGTCGTGGGCAAGAAGCTGCCTGTGGCGCGTCGACTGATCGCGCGAGCTCGGTGCAGGGTCGGCCGCGTCCGTCGCGCGCGCTCGGCGAGGCCGCGAGGCCGCGTGCTCTCCCAGAGCCCGAGAGCAGGCCTCAGGCGCGCCCGCGGCACCCGCGTGAACCTCCTAGTCAGCCGCGGCCGTTCCTGAGACGGGCTCTCCCGGCGGACCTTCAAGCGAGCGATCCGCTTCGACCGCCTTCTTAGCTAGCCTTTGAGTCATGCGGCGGCGCTTGCTCCTCGTCGCCCTGGTTTCGGGGCTTGCGGCCCTGGCCGCGTGGGGCCAGGTTGCCGGGGCGCGGTCCTTCGAACGGATTCGGATCGCCGACGCTGCCCGGCAGCAGCACGGCCTGCCGGCAGAGCTCGTCGTCGAACTCGCGTCCCCCCTCGACTACAACCGCCAGAGCATCTCCGGCGATTCAGGTCGTTGGTCGGGACCCCGCTATGAAGAGCTGGGCAATCCGGGCAATTGGGACTTCGCCTTGCTCGACTGGAACGTGCGGTTCGACGAGCGGCCGGGCGAAACAGAGGCGATCGCCTTCGCGAACATCGTCCACACCGACTGGCAGCGGGATCAGCGGGGCGGGCTCTCGGTACCGCACGTCGTGGGGACGCGCGACGTCGGAACGATCCTCGGCTATTTCGTCTTGCTGACCCCGGGCGGGGACGACGCCAACTTCGAGGGCGTGATCGCATTCCCGCTCGGCGTGAACCTGCACGCGGTCGCCCACTTCGAGACGGTCAGGCCGGCGAGCGACGTGTTCCGGGTCAACGGCTCGATCGTTGCCTCGACGTGGAACAGGGGCCAGGCGCTGCTCGCCCTCTCCGGCGTCCGGCTCCAGGGAAACCTGCCACCGAAGACCGTGGAAGTGCGCCCGTACAACCGCGGCCGACTCGTGAAGGGCAAGGTCGTAGACCGCTTCCTGGATGCCGTGCTCGGCGCGCAGGTGTCGCTCGAGCGCCGGGCGGGCGGTCGATGGGCGAAGGTCGCCGGTTCGAGGACGAACGACCGCGGACGCTACTCCGTGCGCGCGAAAAAGCGGGGCGCCTACAGGGTCACCGTGCGGATGGCCGGTTTCACGGCCACGAGCCGAGAGATCCGCGCCGGCCGCTAGGAATCCCGAGCGCTTAAGATCGCCGGGTGCCGACGCTGACCGGGATCTCGCCCGTCCTCCTGGTCGCGGATCTCGATCGCAGCGTCGACTACTTCCAGGAGCGCCTCGGTTTCGACTGTCAGGTCTCTGGCGATCCACCAAACTTCGCCACCGCGAGCCGGGACGCTGCGACAATTCTGCTCGCGCTTGCCGCCGACTCCGAGCGCATCGTCCCGAACTGGAAGATCGTCCACAACATATGGAACGCCTACATCCGTGTCGACGACGTAGACGCGGTCTACGCTGAGGTTCAGGAGCGCGGCGCCGAGATCGACTACACGATCTACGACGCACCGCACGGCTTTCGCGAGTTCGGCGTCCAGGACCCCGACGGCCACGACATCGCGTTCGGACAACCACTGAGCACGTAAAGGAGACGAGATGCAGATCCTGCTGGTAGAGCAACGTGTCCCTGACTACGACGCCTGGAAGGCAGCCTTCGACAGCGATCCCGTCGGTCGGGAGGAAGGCGGCGTGCGCCGCTACCGAATATCGAGGCCGATCGACGATCCCAACCGGGTGTTCGTCGCTCTCGAATTCGACGGCTCAGGCGAGGCGGAGGCGTTTCGCGAGAAGCTTCACGCTTTGTGGAGCCGCATCGGGTCAGAGGGGCTCATCGAGAGCCCGCAAGCCTCGATCCTCGAGATGGTCGAGGCGAAGGAGTACTAGCCCGCGACTGCTTCGAGGACGCGCTCGGGGATGTCGAAGTTCGAGTGGACGGCCTGGACATCATCGTTCTCCTCGAGCTCGTCCATCAGCCGCACGATCTTGCGCGCGACGGTTTCGTCCTCGATCGAAACCGACGTCTTCGGCACCATCGTCGATTCCGCCGACTCGACCGGCAGCCCGGCTTGCTCGAGCGCGGATCGCACCGCGTGCAGGCTCTCGGGCGCGGTCGTCACCACATAGCTCGACTCCTCCGCCTCGACGTCGTCGGCGCCCGCGTCGGCGGCAGCCAGCACCAGCTCGTCTTCGTCGGTCCCGCCGTCGACGAGGATCACGCCCTTCCGCTCGAAGAGCCACGCGACCGACCCCGACTCGCCGAGGTTGCCGTCGCTCTTCGTGAACGCCTGGCGAACGTCGGCCGCCGTTCGGTTTCTGTTGTCGGTCAGCGCCTCGACGAAGAGCGCAACCCCGCCGGGGCCGTAGCCCTCGTATGTGACCGTCTCGTAGGCGGCTGCGTCGGTCCCGGTGCCGGAGCCCTTTGCGATCGCTCGCTCGATGTTGTCCTTCGGCATCGAGGCCTCGCGTGCCTTCTCGATCGCATTCTGAAGCGCAAGGTTTGCAGCGGGGTCAGGCCCACCGTCGCGAGCCGCGACGATGATCGCCCGTACCAGCTTGGAGAAGAGCTGGCCGCGCTTCGCGTCGGTCGCGCCTTTCTGCCGCTTGATCGATGCCCACTTGCTATGTCCGGACAAGGCTCGCCTCCCTGACTGAATCGAGGAAAAGCTCGTGGACGCGTGTGTCGTCCGTGAGTTCGGGATGGAAGGTAGCGACCAGCAAGCGGCCTTGCCGGAAGAGGACAGGTTCGCCGTTCAATTCGGCCAGGACCTCTGCATCCCCGACCGACTCGACGCGCGGGGCGCGGATGAAGATTCCGCGGAGCGGTGTCGCCTCGCCTGCCAGCTCGATGTCCGCCTCGAAGCTCGCGACCTGGCGCCCATAAGCATTCCGCGCGACCGTCACATCGAGCAGCCCGAGGTGCTCGCGGTCGAGCACGATCAGCCCGGCGCAAGTGCCGAAGATCGGGCGCTCGAACCGTCGAATCGCATCCTCGAGGCCGTAGAGGCGCATCAGCCGCATGAAGGTCGTCGACTCACCTCCGGGGATGACGAGCCCGTCGAGCCCTTCGAGCTGCTCGGGCTTGCGCACCTCGACGGGATCGGCGCCGAGGCGCCGCAGCATCGCCGCGTGCTCGCGAAAGTTGCCCTGAACCGCCAGAACGCCGATCTTCATAGGTGAAATTCTACGGAGTGCGGGTTGAAACGCCGCGGCCGCGAGGGCGCATGGGACGCCGGTCAGAGAAGCGAGTGGGCTACCAGCCGCGGGTTTCGAGCAGCTCTTCGGGCGGGATGCCCGCGGCTGCCAGGCCGCTCATCGCATCGCCCAGGCCCTGCGAGACGCGCGCGAGCACCTCGGCGTCCTGGAAGTGCGTCGTCGCCTCGACGATCGCCTTCGCACGGTCAGACGGATTGTCCGCCTTGAAGATCCCCGAACCGACGAAGACGCCGTCTGCCCCGAGCTGCATGCAGAGGGCCGCATCGGCAGGAGTCGCGATGCCGCCCGCGGTGAAAGTGACGACCGGGAGCTTCCCGTTCTCCGCGACCCACTTCACGAGCTCGACGGGCGCGCGCAGCTCCTTCGCCTCCGAGTAGAGCTCGTCAGGATCCATCGCGCCGAGCTTCTTGATCGCGCCGAAGACCGAGCGCATGTGCGTGACGGCGTTGACGATGTCGCCGGTCCCGGCCTCGCCCTTGGTGCGAATCATCGCCGCGCCCTCGGCGATGCGGCGGAGCGCTTCCCCGAGATTCGTGCAACCGCAGACGAACGGGACGGTGAATTTCCACTTGTCGATGTGGTTCGCCGTGTCGGCGGGCGTCAGGACCTCGCTCTCGTCGATGTAGTCGACCTCGAGCGCCTCGAGGATCTGCGCCTCGACGAAGTGGCCGATGCGCGCCTTGGCCATGACTGGAATCGTCACGGCTTCCTGGATCTCGGTGATCTTGTCGGGATCGGCCATGCGCGCGACGCCTCCGTCGCGGCGAATGTCGGCCGGGACGCGCTCGAGCGCCATCACGGCACAGGCACCCGCGTCCTCGGCGATCCGCGCCTGATCGGCGTTGGTCACGTCCATGATCACGCCGCCCTTGAGCATCTCGGCGAGCCCACTCTTGACGCGCATCGTGCCGATCTCGGCCATGCCGCGATTGTAGCTTTACGGGGTCAGCGTGAAACGGTCGGTCCGGCGCCCGCCCAGGTTGATCGCAGAGACGGCGAGTTGGTTCGGGCCGACGGTGACGTAGAGGAAGCCGTGCTCGTAGCGCCCCCGCCGCCGCGCCGGGTAAGACGCGGGGCAGCGCTTCAGCGGGTAGAGCCCCGCCCCGCCGCCGCCGTGGACAACGAACGTGACGCCCCTACGGGGCGCGAAGCGCTGGTAGTTGTGGTCGTGTCCCGAAAGGACGAGCTGGACGTCGTACTCCTCGAATAGCGGCACCCAGCGGCTGACGACCTCTGAGTTGCCGGCGTGCCCCCCGCACGTGTACGGCGGATAGTGGAGGACGGCGATCTTCCAGGTCGCGACCGAGTCCGCCAGCTGCTGTTCGAGCCAGGCTGTCTGGCGGTCGTTGACGGCGTTCGAGTCGAGGAGGAAGAGCTGGGCTTCCCCGAGGCGGCGGGTGTAGTAGGGGCCGGGCATGCCGAGCGTGCGGAACTCGTAGCGCCCGCGGTCGATCTCGTAGTCGTGATTTCCGAGAACGCCGGCGATGCGGAGCCCGGATCGACGGGCCCAGCCGAAGCTCTGGCGCCAGTTCGAGCGAAACTGCGAGGGGCTCCGCGAGTAGTCGTTGTCGCCCAGGGTGACGAGCATCTGGGCTCCCCTGCGGGCCTCGTAGCGCTCCATCCGCTGGCCGATCGACAACTGGGCCGAGCCGCCGACACCGAAGTCGCCGACCGCGAGGAACGCGACCTGCGTCTGCGCCGTCGTCGAGCCGGCAAGGCCCAGGACGCAGGCACAGACGCAGAGGAACGCGATCCGGCTCATGCCGGATTCCTACCGGAAACTCGTCTCGATCGCGGGCGCTACTCGAAGCCGACGATCCGGGCCCGCAGCCCGGTGCCGAACCGTGCGAACCGCTGCCGAAGCTCGGTTCCTGTCATGTGTGGCCGCCTTTCGTTTGCCGCTGGAACCTTCGGTCAAATGATCCGCCCGCGGCGAGCCGACGGCAATCCCCCGAACGGTCTACTCGTTACCCGTACCGAGTAGGAGGATCGTCTGGCCGTTCGACGTTTCCTGGAAGCTCGAGAGAAAGATCCGGTTTTCGGTCAACGCCTCGACCGTGCCGAGCTCCTCCTCGCTCATCGATGACGTGGTGATGGCATCGCTTTTCGGCAATGTTGACTCGAGCGGCCTCGAGAGCTGCTGAGAAAGCTCCTTCCGCCGGAACAAGAACGCGGGCTTCTGGGTCTTCGTCGGCGGCAGCAGAACCACGACAGAGTTGATGTCGGGCCAGTACTTGAACGTGTACAGCGCGAGCTCGAGCGACTCCCGTCGAAGGAGCGGAGTCACGTCTTCGCCCTGCGTCGGCAAGGCGCAAGCGGGCGCGGAGCCGCAGAACACATACATCATCGTGTTGTCCGACTGCTCGAACTGCCGGTACGCGGTGCCCACGCCCTGGTTCGGACGCTGCATGAAGGCGATGCCCGCTACCGGCGCCTGATTGAAGATCGGGGGCTGCGCCTGGACGACCGCGATCGGATCGCCGTTGGTGAGATACCGGGGGGCGAGGTGGTCCGCCAGCACCTGGGCTCTCTCGAACGTCTCACCTGCCGGCGGCGCGTAGCTCGACCAGGCCGGTTCGTTGGCGTCGGACCCGGACATGAGATACGCGAAGACCCCCAGCATGCCGGCGAAGAGGACCATGACCAGGAGCAGCACGAGGGCAAACCGCCTGCTGTGCACATTGTCGGGCGGCGCAAGGGACGGCGAGACGATCTCGGCGCCCGGGCGCTTCTCTACAACATCGGCCACGAGGCCTCCTCCATCAGATCGATTCGCGGTGCTTTCAGCTTGGACTCGTTGAGCAGCTCCAGCAACTCGTCACCGTAGATCTCGCGTCGGGCGACGACCTGATCCGCGATGCGCTCGATCCCCTTGCGGTTGTGAAGCATGAAGTTGTGCGCCGTGACGTAGGCCTGTCCGAGAATCTGCGCGGCGATCCTGCGCTTGTCCCGGTCGGAGAGGACGCTCGCCACCGGGTCGTGGGCAAACGGGCCTCCGCCTCCGGTTCGGCTCATGAGCTGGAGGCCGATGTCCTCGAAGCGCTGCAGGACGCGAGCGCGCTCCTGGGAATCGAGGCCCTCGTCGCGGTCGAGCGGCTCGGGGCCCATGCCCGCCGCCCCGACCATGAGTGCGGCAATGTACGTCGCGCTCGACAGGTCGCCGCCGACGCCGCTCGAGGTCTGCTTGTAGAAGACGCGCTCGGCGGCCATCGCCCCGAGGCCCCAGATCAAGATCGCGATCTGGTCGGAGCGCCACTGGCTGAACCGCTCCACTTGCTCGGCCATTTGATGGTGCCCGAGCGAGTCGCCGCGCATGCGGATCGAGATGCGAGTCGACTGCGCGTCTTTCATGAAGACGTGGCTCGCTGCAGCGTGACCGGCCTCGTGAATCGCGACCGCCCTCGTCTCGTCCGGGGCGTAGTCGATGTTGATCGCCGTTCCGGACTCGACCGTCGTCATCGCCTCGAAGATGTCGCTGTAGTCGAAGCGCTCGCGGCGATCAGAATGAGCGAGGGTGAGCGCCATCGAGCAGACCTGCTCGATCATCGCGGGGCTGTAGCCCGACGTGATGCGCGCGAGCTCGTCGCGGCGCTTCTCCGAGTCGAGGTCGGGCTCGTGCGCGACCTTCGTGATGTAGAGGTCGAAGATGTCCTTGCGGTCGTGCTTCGTCGGCGTCCGCAGCCAGACGTGCCGTCCCATTCGGCCGGGGCGCGTGAGCGCCGGATCGAGCGCCGCGATGGGCACGTTCGTCGCCCCGATGAAGTAGATCTGGTCCTTCCGTGGGCGCGGGCGCGGGACGCGAAGCTTGACCCGGCCGGCCCGCCGTGGGATCACGTACGTCGCGTCGAGGAACGTGTTCGTCCAGTTGGTGAAGAGGCGGCGGAAGAAGGGCGGGTTGTCGATGCCGTCCATGACGACGAGGAGCTGGTTGAGAGCGAGCTGCCCACCGCCTCCGCCCATCATGCCTCCGGCGATGCCCTGGTTGACGATCGCGGCGAAGCGGCCCTGCTTCGGGGGCGGGCTCGCGTCGCGCTCGTTGAACAGCCGGTCTCGCCAGGCGCGCGTCTCGAGAATCATGTCCCCGCTCGGGTTCAGCGCTCCGTGAGGGCCGTAGAACAGGTGGTCCGCGAATTGCGACCCCGAGTGGATTCCAACCGCGCCGCCGCCGCCGAGCGCCGAGCGGCGCATCCCAACTGCGTCGATCTCGTCGATGAAGACGATGCACTGGCCGCCCCACTTGCTCGCGAGCTTCTTCGCCTTCCGCGCCAGGAAGCGGACGATGACCGCGTCCATGCCCATGAACGTCTGCTGGAACCCGGAGCCGGGCATCGAGACGAAGGGGCAGTTGAAGCCGGTGGCGATCGCCTTGGCGAGCATCGTCTTGCCCGTGCCCGGCGCGCCGAGGAAGAGCATGCCCCGCTCACGCTTTCCGCCGGCCGCCTCGAACGCCTCGCCCGACTGCCAGAGCGACACGACTCGGCCGACTTCCACCTTCGCCTCGTCCTGGCCCCGCACGTCATCGAGCCGAACGCCCCAGTCCGCGTCGCCGGGCTCGAAGCCGCGCATCTGCGAGATCCCGATCATCATCATCGGGCCGAGGAGGATCAGGAAGTTGAAGAGGAAGAAGATCGGGAGGGCGAAGAGGATGCCCGCGTTCTGAGCGATGTAGCCCTTCGATCCAGTCCAGATCCCCGTCGAGCTGTCGATCCAGTTCGTGGTGCCGCCAGGGATGAGTAGGCGGAGCAGGTAGACGAACGTGAGCAAAACCGTGATCGTCACGAAGAACTTGAGCCAGAAGCGCCAGAAGGAGGCTCGGCGGCGGTTGACGACGTCCTCTTCTTTCAGGTCGGCGTCATCGGTCCCGTACAGGCTCGGCCAGGGGAGCAGGCGACGGGTCAGGAGGTCGATCAGGCCGCGGAACGCGATCACGGTGAAGAAGGTCGCAACGAGTGACCAGCCGAGGCTCCAACCTTGCCCGACGTGGTACCAGAAGAAGGGAGCCGGACTCGTGAGAATCGCGATGAACGTCGCGGACCGAGTCAGGCGGCGCCACTCCGCGCCCAACTCCGAAGAGGCGGAGCCGCGGTCGAGGAGCCCGGGGGTCACCTGCTCGCTCGCCATCAGTACACGCTTAGACGCGAATTAGGGGACTTCGGTTTGCAGGTATGTGACAGAACGGAAGATCTCACCGCCAGTCGGCGTCTATTAAGGAGGGGCCGGGTCGGCTCCTGCGGCAAAGCCTCCCCGGCCCCATGTACTAGCCGCAGAAGCTAGTCCGACCCCGACGCCGAGGGAGACGGGTCCAATTATCCCTCGGACCAGCTTTTCCTGCGTACCCCGTTCAGGTGCCTGGCACCGGGCAGCGCCTCTGGGGACGTGTGCGGGCGCAGGGCTGGGCTACGCTTGGCCGCGCGGGCCCGTAGCTCAGCTGGTTAGAGCAGCGGACTCATAATCCGTTGGTCCCTGGTTCGAATCCAGGCGGGCCCACCTCGCTTCCCTGACCGGCTGTGGGCTCCCGCCGGGCAGAGCCCGGCTCCGCCCACAGCCTCAGGAAACCGAGGAACTCACTCCCGTGACCGGGATTGGCGTGTTCTAGAAGCGTCCGCGAAAGAGAAACAGCAGGAGCAGCAGAAGCAGCAACAAGAAGAAGAAGTTGTTGATGAAAATGCCCCCGCCGAGCGCGATCACGAGGATGAGGATGAGAAGCAATACAAGCATGCGAGGTCCAATCTTTCGCTGATGTAGGAGCGGACCCTATACCGCGACGGCAGGGCGGGTGGTTCCTCGTTGCCATGACCGGCGCACCCGTTCGCGGGCGCCGATAACATCGCCCGCGGTGAAGGTGTTCCAGCACGAGCGGCGTCTGAGGACAGCCGGGGGGCTTTCGGTGCGGGACATCACCGACGAAGTAACCGAGTCCGTGCGCGAGAGCGGCGTGCGGGACGGAATCGTCTGCGTCTACTCACCGCACACGACCTGCTGTGTCCGCGTCAACGAGTTCGAGGACGGCTTCCTCGAGGACTTCACCGCTCTCCTCAAGAGCCTCGTCCCGAGCGACAAGTACTACGCCCACGATGACTGGGACCGCCGCACCGAGAACGTCTGCGAGGAGGACATGGAGCTCGGCAACGGCCATTCGCACTGCATGTCGATGCTTCTCGGCTCGGCCGGCGAGGCGATCCCGGTGCGCGACGGCGAGCTCTGCCTCGGCACCTGGCAGCGCGTGCTCTTCCTCGAGCTCGACCGTGAGCGCGAGCGGCGCTGGATCGTCCAGGTCGTCGGCACCTAACTCGTCCTGCGTCCGGCCGGTTTCGTCTGTAGCGTCCCGCACGAGCCCGGTTGGGAAGCCGTCTCCAAGCCCTGCTAGAGCCACGTAGCGAGCGCGTGCGCACCGCGGTGCTGGCGGCTGCCCTGTTCGTCGGGTACGTCGCCTCCGCCAGGATCGGCCTCGAGCTGTCGGTCGCCCACGGCGTCATCACGCCGGTTTGGGCGCCAACGGGACTCGCGCTCGCCGCGCTCGTGCTGTATGGCCCGAAGCTCTGGCCCGCGGTCGCACTGGGCGCGTTCGTCGCCAACGCGACGAGCGGCGCGTCGGTCCCCGAAGCCTTCTTCATCTCGATCGGCAACACGCTCGAGGCGCTCGTCGGGAGCCTCCTGCTGCGCCGCGTCGGATTCCGGCCGGCGCTCGATCGTGTCCGCGACGTCTTCGCGCTCATCCTCTTCGGCGCGATCGCCAGCACGATGATCAGCGCAACGAACGGGGTGGCGACGCTCTGGGCCTCAGGCGAGATCGTCCGTTCGCAGCTGGACTCCGAATGGCTCCTCTGGTGGGTCGGCGACGGAATGGGCAACCTGATCGTCGCTCCACTGATCTTCGTGCTCTCGACGAGACCCTGGCGCCGCCTCGATCACCGAATGAAGCTCGAGGGGCTCGCCCTCCTCGGCCTGCTCGTCGCCTTCGGGTCGGTGGTGTTCCTGGGCGGCCAGTGGCGCTATCCCCACATCCTCTTTCCGCTGCTGATCTGGGCGGTTCTGCGCTTCCACCAGTTCGGCGCGGTCACGAGCAGCTTCGTCCTCGCCGGAACGGCGATCGCGGGGGCTGTCCACGGGATGACGCCGCTCGGCGACGGAACGCCGACCGAAATCGTCCAGATCCTCGAGGCGCTCACGGCAGGCGTCGCCGTCAGCCTCCTGATCTTCGGCGCAGTCCTGGACGAGCGAAGCCGAGCCGAGGGCGAGCTCGCGCGAGCTCATAGCCGCCTGGCCGAGGCCCAGGAAGTCGCTCAGATCGGCAGTTGGGAATGGGACATTCCCACGAATCGCGTCACCTGGTCGGAAGAGCTCTATCGACTCTGGGGGCTCGATCCGCAAGCCGGAGAGCTCACCTACGAGCGGTACCTCGACTCCATCCATCCAGACGACCGTGAGCTCGCGAAGGCGACCGTCGAGCAGGCGTTCGCGAAAGGGGAGTCGTTTCACTTCGACCACAGGGTGGAGCTTCCCGACGGGCCGGTCCGCTGGATCCACGGCCGCGGGCAGGTGATCGTCGACGAGAACGGCGCCCCCGCGCGGATGCTCGGGACAGCCCAGGACATCACCGAGCGCAAGCGAATCGACGAGTTGCGCGACTCGATCCTCGCCGCCGTCTCGCACGAGCTCCGAACGCCACTCACCTCGATCATCGGCTTCGCGGTCACCCTGAAAGAGAATGCGGCGGGGCTCGACGAGCGCGACCCGAACGAAAATGATCGACCACCTCGTGGAGCAGTCGCGCAAGCTCGACCACCTCCTTTCCGACCTCCTCGACCTCGACCGGCTGCGGCACGGATTCGTCAACCCGCGCTTTCGGTCGACCGATGTCGGGCTGCTCGTCGATCAGGTCGCCTCTGGCCATACCTCGGAGACACACGAGATTCGGATCGAGACCGGCTTGGCGATGGCGGAGGTGGATGCGCCGAAGGTCGAGCGGATCGTCGACAACCTGCTCTCGAATGCCCTCAATCACACGCCGGCGGGCACGGAGATCCTCGTCCGGGTCGAGAGCGTCGCCGGCGGAGTGCTGCTTGCCGTGGACGACCGCGGCCCCGGCGTCGCGGAGAGCCAGCGTGAGTCGATCTTCGAGATCTTCAACCGCGGCGAAAGCGACGAGCACGTGCCGGGCACCGGGATCGGTCTCTCGCTCGTCGCCCAATTCACCGCCCTGCACGGCGGACGCGCCTGGGTCGAGGAAAATCCCGGCGGCGGCGCCTCGTTCAGGGTGTTCCTGCCCGAGCGGCAGCCGTCCTAGGCAGGGCGGATCTAGCGGTGGTCGGCGAGCACCAAGCGGCCGATCTCCTGCGCCCTTTTCGCTGCATCGAGGTCGCCCTCGCCGGCGGAGACGATCGAGCCCTTCATCAGGATGTGCCACTTGCGGGCGAACGCATCCGGGTCGCGCAGGCCGGCCTCGGTGGCGAGCGAGCGAAGGATGTCGCGGATGTTCTCGAGGTGGACGACGCTGGCCTGACCGATCGGATGCTCGAGATCTGCCGTCTCGAGCAGGACGTTGATGAACGAACAACCGTCGAAGCCGTCCTCGTGGAACCACTCGTCGAAGACGTCGAAGATGGCGAGCAACGATTCCTCCGGAGTCGCACCTCGTTCCCTCGCTCCGGCCTCGACACGGCCGCGCGTCCACACTTCCTCGCGCCGTTCCAGGAACGCGATGACGAGCTGGTCCTTCGACGAGAAGTGCCGGTACAGCGTCGCCTTCGCGACCGCCGCGCGCTCGATCACCTCGTCGATTCCCACCCCGCGGATGCCGCGGCGCGAGAAGAGCTCGTAGGCACTCTCGAGAATCCGTTCGCGGGCCGGAACACTGGGCCGCAGTTCGACCATTTCGCCCATCGACGGCCCATCGTAGCAAAGTTGACAGACAGGTCTGTCTCGTGATAGACAGACCATTCTACCGACTGAGATTGATGAGCCGACGCCCCCTATTCCGCGAAGTGAACGAGCGAATCCGGGAGGTGAACGCGTCGTTCGGGCCTTCGGCGCCCACCTACGAGATTCTTCTTTGCGAGTGCGGTCGCTCCGATTGCTCTGCGCGCCTCGAGGTTCCCGCTGACGTCTACGAAGTCGTGCGCCGCAAGGAACGCTTCCTCGTCGCACCGGGCCACGAGCAGCCGGAAGCGGAAGTCGTCGTCGCCGGTGCTCCTCACTATCTCGTGATCGCAATGCGGCCCGAAGCCGTCTAGCCCGCCCCTTCGGACGGCCTCCTCCCTGGTCAGATAAATCTTGGTTCGGCCTCGGTTAGGCCTCTCCAATCCCTTCTACAACTGGCTCAACCCAGTAATCAAGGAGGGAACCAATGATTCGTTTGACCGCTCTACTCGCCGTTGCCGCCACCGCGCTTGCGCTCGTGGCGTCGATCGGCGCAGCTCCGACCGCCCCGATGAAGCTCACCGGTGCCGTCGGCCCCAGCGAGACGATCACCATGAAGAAGGGCTCCGCGAGGGTCACGACCCTGAAGCGCGGCCGCTACAAGATCGTCGTCAACGACCGCTCTGACGAGCACAACTTCCGCCTCCGCGGGCCGGGGGTCAACAAGCAGATCTCGGGCATCGCGGCGACCGGCACCAAGTCGATCACCGTCACCCTGAAGCCCGGCCGCTACACGTACGTGTGCGACCCGCATTCCGGCGACATGATCGGCAGCTTCCGCGTCAAGTAGGCGCCTTCTCCGCGAGGGTCGGGCATTCGCCCGGCCCTCGCTATACGTACTACAGCCGGCGAATCCATTCGGCAAACAGCGGGTCGACGAGCCGCTGGCGGCGCCCCTCCTGCTCGACCTCCGCGGTCTCGTGCAGACGCTTGAGGGCCGTCTGAGCCGTCGGCTTGCTCAGGTCGAGGAGCTGCAGGACATGTTCCCTGTAGGGCGAGCCGCCTCCGGAGATCACCGCTCGCAGCGTCTTGCGCTCGGCCAGCCCGAGGCCGTGCCAGTGCGCGTCGAGCTCGGGCTCGAGCTCCGTGAGGGCGCTCTCGTACGCGGTTTCCCAGTCGTCCAGGGTGGCGGCGCTGCCACGCCGGACCCCCTCCCAGAGGCGGTAGGCCAGCAACATCGCGCGCTGCGGGTGCCCTTCCGCGGCCGAGACGAGCGGGTGCAGCGCCTCGCCGGCGCTTCTCCCCGTGTCGTCGAAGCGGCGGGCGACGTAGGCGGAGATGTCCTCGTCGGCCAGTCGATGAAGGCGCATCGGGACGGCAGATCCGTAGAGGGGCCGGTCACGATCCTCGAAGAGCTGCCGCATGAGACCGGGCTCTGAGCCTGCAAAGACGTAGCTCGCCACGTGTCCCTGGTGCTGGATGTGGCTCCTCAGCAACCCGTCGAGGTCGGGAACCTTCGTCACGTCCTGAAACTCGTCGAGCGCGACGAATGCCCGGTAGCCACCGCTCTCCTCGAGTCGGAGAGGCAAGTCGAGAAGCGCGTGCAGGGCGGGCAGCGGGTCGACCCTCTGCCCGATCTGGAGCTTGGCGCTGATGCCGAAGGCGCCCAGGGAGAGGCCGAGATTGGTCTTCTGGAGGAAGTCCTCGACCTTGGCCCGCAACGAGCCTTTCAGGGCTTGCGAGTACGCGCGCTCGAAACGAACCGTCACGTCGGCGATCGACATCACGCGATAGAGATCGACGACGACCGGGATCAGGCCCTCTCGCTCTCCGTCTCGCAGGGCACGCCTGAGCAGGCTCGTCTTCCCGTACTTCCGCGGCGCATACAGCCTCACGAAATGGCCCCCGACCGCCTGGGCGAGTAGCTTCTGGATCTCGTCGTCGCGGTCGATCAGGTCTTCCGGCTCGATCGGGTGCGAGTAGACGAACGGGTTGATGTCGGTGATTGCGGGTATGCGCGGAGCATACCATGAGGTATGTCCTGTAGATACCAGCCGGTATGTCCAGTGCATACCAAGTCGCCGAGTACCCGGTGGAATTAGGGTAGGCCCATGCTCTGGCTGATCCTCGCCGCGCTCGTCGTCCTGCTCGTGCTCGCCGTGATCGTGATGTACAACCGGCTCGTCCGGCTGCGCAATCGCACCGAGAACTCATGGTCGCAGGTCGACGTGCAGCTTCGGCGCCGCTACGACCTGATCCCGAACCTCGTGGAGAGCGTGAAGGGCTACGCGTCGCACGAGCGCGCAACCTTCGAGGAGGTCACAAAGGCACGGACGGCGGCGCAGCAAGCACAGGGCGTGGAGGAGCAGGCGCAGGCGGAGAACCTGCTCACGGCGGCGATCGGGCGGCTGTTTGCAGTCGCCGAGGCGTACCCGGAGCTGCGGGCGACCGAGAACTTCCAGCAGCTCCAGGCTCAGCTCGCCGAGGTGGAGCAGAACATCGTTGTCTCCCGCCAGGTCTACAACGACGCTGTTCTCTCGTACGAGAACGCGCTCGAGACCGTGCCCACGAACATCGTGGCCTCCCTGTTCAACTTCAGCCCGCGGGCCTACTTCGAAACGGAAGACGCCACGCGGGAGGCGCCGGCCGTGCAGTTCTCGACCTGAGCCGTCTCCGCCAAACCCTGGTTGCTCTCCTCGCGCTCGTCGCGGTCGCGCTGCTGTGGCCTGCGACGGCGCCCGCCAAGTCGTACTCCCTCCCGGCAGCCGATGTCGCCGTGCGGGATCCAGGCAGATGGATCACTTCACGTCCGCGAGCAGATCACCTTCGCGTTCACCGGGCCCTTCAGCGGCGCCTACCGGGACATCCCGCTCCGCTCCGGAGAGTCGATCGACAACGTCTCCGTCAGCGAGGGAACCAAGCAGTACAGGCCGGGGGCAAACACGACGCTGGGCGGGTTCGGGCTACCCGACAGTTTCGGCGTCGAGAATCTCGGCGACACGCTTCGGATCGTCTGGCACTACGCCGCCGTCGACGAGCAGCGAACCTTCACGATCTCGTATCGGTTCCGCGGCCTCGCGCTCGCCTACGACGACGTCGTCGACGTCAACCTGCGCGTGTGGGGTGAGCACTGGCCAACGGGCCTTGGCAGCCTGGCCTCGACCATGCAGCTCCCGCGGGCGGCCGCCCTCACTCCCTCGTACAGGGTCTGGGGTAGCCCGGCCTGGGTACGTGGGGTCGTCGCGCGGCTCCCCGACCGCGCGACACTGCGGGCCTCGCAGATTCCCTCCCATCAGTTCGTCGAGCTGCGCGTCATCTTCCCGCGCAGGTTGCTCACCTCGACCGCGGGCGCGCAGGTCCGCGAGGGGAGCGCGCTCGAGAGGATCGTCGCGGAACAAGCGGGCGACCAGCGCGCCTTCGAGCGGGATCGTGAGCGGATCGACGACGCGAAGAGCCATCTCGGGCGGACGATGCTGCTTTTGCTCCTGCTCGGGCTGGGGCCGGCGCTTGCGCTGGTGGGCTTCGTCTGGCTTGCGTACGGCCGCGAGCGGAAGACGGAATACGACCGCGAGTACGAACAGGCGCCGCCCTTCGACACAGAGCCGGCCCTCGTCCCGTCGCTCCTTCGCCAGGAGCCCTCCCCCGGTTCGAACGAGTTCACGGCGACGCTCTTCGACTTGATCCGCCGGGGGCGCTACGCGTCGACGTCGGTCACGACCGAGCGCTCGATCTGGGGTGGCCTGCGCCACGAGGAGATCGCGGACCTCCAGCTCACGCTCGGGGACACGACGTTGCCGTTGACCGATTTCGAGAAGCCCGTCGCCGAGGTAGTCGATTCGGTCATCGGAGGGCAAGGCGAGCGGCTGAGCGCGTTCCGCGACACGATCGAGGGCGACCGAGCGTCGAACAGCAAGCGCTTCACGAGCTTCAAGGAGAGCGTCTCGTCGGCGATCAAGGCTCGCGGGTGGTTCGCAGGCGGCGGGGGCAAGGTGCTCGCGCTGGGCATCCTCGTCTTCGTCGTCGCTGCCGTCGGGCTGCTCTGGACCAGTCTCCATGGCTTCCGCTCGGTTGCGCCTCGCTGGAGCGACGTCGTCATGGTTGCGCTTGGGGTCTGTGCCGCGGCCAACGCTGCATTGCTGATCGTCGGCGTCGCGAAGGCGCCCCTCTGGCGCCGCCGAACCCCAGACGGGCAGACCGAGGCGGAGCGCTGGGAGGCTTTCCGTCGCTACCTGACCGATTTCCCGCGCCTCCAGGAAGCCCCTCCGGCCACGCTCGAGCTCTGGGAGCGCTACCTCGTCTACGGGATCGCGTTCGGGATCGCCGAGCGCGTGCTCCAGGGTGCGCACCTGCACATGCCCGAGGCGGTGCACGACAGCAGCTCGATCTATTGGATCACCCCGCATGGCAACCTCGGCTCGGGCCCGTCCGCCCTCGCGATTGGCGACCTGTCCTCCGGTTTCGGCTCTGCGCTCTCGCCGCCGGGCTCATCCGGCTCCGGCTCCGGCGGCGGCTTCTCCGGGGGCGGCGGGGGCGGAGGCGGCGGCGGCGGGGGCGGCGCCTGGTAAGCGTGCTTCGGGAGCTGCGGGTTCGGGTAAAGATGCCTCATGCGCTTTCGTCGTAACGCCAGGCTGGACACGGGCCAGGTCACGGATGTCCGCGGGCGCCGCATGGGTGGTGGCGGGCTCGCCATGGGCGGGGGCGGCCTCGGCATCGCGGGAATCGTCATTTACCTGCTGATCACGCTTCTCTCGGCGGAGGGAGGGCTGGGCGGTCAGCTCGCGCCTCTCGACGACCGGAGCGTGGGCCGCGGCGACACGCCCAGCGAGATCTCCCAGGCGTGCCAGACGGGCGAGGACGCGAACCAGCGGCAGGACTGCCGCATCGTCGGTGTCGTGAACAGCGCCCAGACCTTCTGGAACGGGGTCTTCCAGCGAAGCAACCGGCAGTATCCGTACGCAGACACGGTCTTCTTCACCGATCAGGTCCAGACCGGGTGCGGCACGGCGAGCTCGCAGGTCGGCCCGTTCTACTGCCCGCCCGACCAGCAGGTCTACATCGACCTCGGCTTCTTCGACGAGCTGCAGTCGCGCTTCGGCGCCGGGGGCGGGCCGTTCGCGCAGGCGTACGTGATCGCGCACGAGTACGGCCACCACGTGCAGAACCAGCTTGGAGTCCTCGAGAGCATCCGCGGCGACCGCCAGGGCCCTCAGAGCAGGGCCGTGCGCGCGGAGCTCCAGGCCGACTGCTACGCCGGCGTCTGGGCGGCCAACGCGGTCGAGACGGGAGTGATCGAGGAGCTGACGCAGGCCGACATCAACGAAGGGCTCGACGCCGCGACCGCGATCGGCGACGACCGCATCCAGGAGCAAACGCAGGGCCAGGTCAATCCGGAGACATGGACGCACGGCTCGTCCGAGCAACGCCGGCGCTGGTTCTCGCGCGGCTACGAGAACGGCAAGCCGGGCGCCTGCGACACGTTCTCCGGCTCGATCTAGGCCGCCGATGAGCACTCAGGAGGAGCGGGCCACCAGGTTCCAGGCGCTCCACGCCGGCGATCCCTTCGTGATCCCGAATCCGTGGGATGCAGGATCGGCGCGAGTCTTCGTGGCGCTGGGGTTCGAAGTCGCTCGCGACGACGAGCTCGGGGCACGCATTCACGCTCGGGCGCCTCGACGGAAGCGTGACGCTCGCCGAGATCGTCGAGCACGTCTCGGCCCTGGTCGGCGCGACCGACCTTCCGCTGTCGGTCGACCTCGAGAACGGCTACGGCGCCGCACCGGAGAGCGCCGCAATGGCGATCACTCGAGTCGCCGAAGTCGGCGCCGTCGGCGGCTCGATCGAGGACTACGACCCGGCCGGCCATCTCTACGACCTCCCCCACGCCGTCGAGCGTATCGCTGCCGCGGTCGAAGCGGCGCGCGGGCTCGGTTGGCCATTCACGCTGACCGCCAGGGCGGAAAACCACATCCGGGGCAATCCCGACCTCGAGGACACGATCGCACGCCTGCAAGCGTTCGAAGCGGCGGGCGCGGACGTGCTCTATGCGCCGGGCCTGGAAACCTCGGCGGAGATTCGCACGGTGTGCGAGGCGGTCTCGAAACCGGTGAACGTGCTCGCGCGTCCTGAGCTGTCGCTCGCGGAGATCGTCGAAGCCGGAGCCCAGCGGGTCAGCGTCGGCGGGAGTCTCGCGTGGACCGCGGTGAATGCCTTGGCCGCCGCGGCGATCGAGATCCGTGACCGGGGCGATTTCTCGTCCCTCGGAAACGGCGCACCGGTCCGCGAGTGGCTCGGCTAGGCGAGGCCCTTTGCCGCCCAGGCCCGCACCGTAAGGACGAACGGTGCTGCCGGCAGCCTCTCGCGGCAGAGCTCTCGCAGCTCGGCTTGTCGATCCACGTCGAGCCCGGCGGCGAAGCTGCCGGCGGGGCCCACGCCAAGCGTGTAGGGCTCCCACCATTCCTCGAAGCTCGAATGCTCGACGCTGACCGAGAGAACGCTCTCCTCGATCTCTTGCAACCCGGCATCTCGAAAGAGCCGCGCCAGGTCGCCCTCGCTCGCGCCCGCTCGCCTCGACTCGTCCGCGACGTGGGGTTCGAGCTCTCGCGCCGCCTCCCAGAACAGGCTGAGCGGTCCCTGACCGCCTCCGTGGTCCCAGACAGTGGCCGCCACGACACCGCCCTCGTGCGTCACGCGTGCCATCTCGCGGAGCCCCGCCACCGGGTCGGCCATGAAATGAACGACGAGTTGCGCCACGGCGGCGTCGAACTCCCGATCTCCGAACGGCAGCTCCTCGGCGGCGGCGCGCTCGACTCTGACGCCGGGATGTCGCTCGCGGGCTGCCGCCACGAAGGGCTCTGAGGGGTCGACTGCCGACACGGCTTCCGGGCCCAACCGCCTGACCAGCTCCGTCGTCAGAGCGCCCGGCCCGCAGCCAACGTCGAGCACGCGCTGACCCGCGGTGACCCCGGCGAGATCGGCGAGCTTCGGAGCAAGCGGCACCGAGTACCTGCCCATGAACCTGTCGTACGCGTCAGCCGCGACCGTGAAGGACATGAGCGGAATCTACGCCTCCGCGCAGGTAAGTTCCGGCGGTGCACGACGACGGGTACTTCGACGAGCGCGTGGCTGCCCGATACGACGAATCCTCTGGGGAGATGTTCGACCCGGCGGTCGTCGACCCGGTCGTCGACTTCCTTGTCGAGCTCGCCGGCGACGGACGCGCGCTCGAGCTCGGGATCGGGACGGGCCGGATCGCGCTACCGCTCGCGCAGCGGGGAGTGCCGGTGCACGGGATCGAGCTGTCGAAGGCAATGGCCGCAAGGCTGCTCGCGAAGCCGGGTGGCGAAGACGTCGGCGTGACGATCGGCGACTTCGCGGAGACGACCGTGGACGAGACGTTCGCCGTCGCGTACCTGGTCTTCAACACGATCTCGAACCTCACGACCCAGGCAGCCCAGGTCGCATGCTTCCAGAACGTCGCGGGGCATCTGGAGCCCGGAGGCTGCTTCGTCATCGAGGTGAGCGTCCCCGACCTCCAGCGGCTTCCGCCGGGCGAGACCATCCACCCCTTCCACTTCAGCGACACGAGGCTCGGATTGGACGAGTACGACGTTGCGAACCAGGGCCTCATCTCTCATCACTACGAGCTCGTCGACGGGAAGTTCGAACGACACTCGGTTCCCTTCCGCTACACGTGGCCATCGGAGCTCGACCTGATGGCGCAGCTTGCCGGGATGAGGCTGCGCGAGCGCTGGAGCGGGTGGAAGCACGAGCCGTTCACGAGCGAGAGCACCAAGCACGTCTCGGTCTGGGAGAAGCCGGCGTGAGCCTCACTCGGTATACACGGCGACCACCCTCGACGGCTTCATCGCCGACCCCGACAACTCGCTGGACTGGCTCTTCACACGCAAGCGCGATGAGGACGGGCCGCTGAACTACGGCGCGTTCATCGCCGACGTCGGTGCGCTGGCGATGGGGGCGACGACGTACGAATGGGTCCTCGACCACGAGTTCGCGGACAAGGATCCGGCGGAGTGGAAGTGGCCGTACGACATCCCGTGCTGGGTTTTTACTCACCGCGAGCTACCGGTCGTCCCCGACTCTCGAATCACGTTCACGAGCGCGGAGATTGCGACCGTGCACAAGGAGATGGTTAGCGCCGCTGGTGGCCGGAACGTCTGGATCGTCGGCGGCGGAGACCTGGCCGGTCAGTTCGCCGACGCCGGGCTCCTGGACGAGGTCATCGTGTCGATCGCGCCGGTCACGCTGGGTGCTGGCGCGCCGCTGCTGCCGCGACGAATCGAGCTGCGTCTCGACGAGCTCGGACAAAACGGCGACTTCGTCAGCGCCAGGTTCTCTGTCGTGCGCCCGCGCCCGCCCGCGTGAGGCCCGTCAGCGGCCCGTGGAGCCCCGCGCAAGGGAGAACATGTACTCCTCGCGGTTGAGCGGATTGGCGGTCGTCCGCCTCCGGGTGGGTGCCTCGCCGCTGACCGGCTCGTAACCGGCGAAGCTGGAGTCGAGCACGCCTTCGCCTCCGGTCAGGCTCGGCAACTCCCGCTGGAGCTCATCCGCCCTCGAGGCGGGCATCACCGTCTCGATCATCGCGAGATTCCCTTCCACCGACGGCGTCTCGACCGCAGCGCCGAGCCGGCCCAGTGCAGCCATGACTGCTCCGATTGCGCCGGTCGGGATCTCCGCGCGCACTCGGACAACCGGCTCGCAGACCACAGCCCCGGCCTGGTCGAGCGCCCGCATGAGAACGAGCGGCGTCAGCTTTCGGAAATCGGCCGCCGTGCTGAGCGGCCCCCGGCGTGATGGAGGACCGTCGGGGACGCTGTACGTGCATTTCGTCATGGTCACCACGCAGTCCGTGACCTGCCAGCCGAAGAGCCCTCTCGCAACGTCTCGCGGACGTATTGGTCCATGCGCTCCGAGAAACCTTCGAGCGTCTTGTAGAGATAGAGCGGAGTCGTGCGGGGATCGACCTCGAGCCTGAACTCGATCCCGGAGCCCTTGGGCGCCGGAGCGATGCGCAGCCCGATCGTGGCCCGAAAGGGATTCGATTCTGCATTGAGGATCTCGATCGCCTCGCCCATGCGAATCGGGCGCTCGACGCAGATCGTCGTCGTCTCGCGGAACGTGACCTCGACACCGAAGTCGCTTGCCAGCGTCGCCTGGATGACCTCCTTCTGGACCTCGCCGTAGAGCGAGACGGAGATCTCCTGCCGGGTGTCGTCCTGTCGGACGTTGATGAGCGGGTCCTGCTCGGCGAGCTGCTCGAGGGCCACGCGCAGAGCCGCCCGCCGTCAGGATCGCTGGGAACGACGACCGACTCCAGTGTCGGAGGAGGGAACTGCCGATCGGTTACGGTCGCCGGCGTCTCGCCGATCCTGTCGCCAACCTGGACCTCGCGGAGTCCCTGGAGCTTCCCGATTTCTCCGGCCGAGACGGACGCACGCTGTGCGGCCGGCCCGCGGTCGAAGACACTGATCGCCGTCACCTTCTCCTCTCCATCCGAGCCGTAGCGCAGTCGCTCCCGGGTTCGCACGGTCCCCGTATACATCCGGACGTAGGCGATCTTCTCCCCCGCGGCGCCTCGCTCGATCTTGAAGACGCGGCCCGAAACGGGGCCGTCGGCGTCGCCAGTCGCTGCCGGCAGCAGCCCCGCGATACCCGCCATCAGCGGCTCCACGCCTGCTCCGGTGATCGCGGAGCCGGAGAAGACCGGGTGCACGAGCGCCCGCTTCGTCTGCGCGGCGAGTGCATCGAGAAGTCGGAGGGACGACACGCCCTCCTCGTCGTCGACGTACGTGGCCAGGATCCCGTCGTCGCGCTCGGAGAGCAGTTCCGTCAGCCTGCCGCGAAAGGCTGGATCGTCCGCATCCGAGGGAGTGAAGTCGGCGACTCGTGTCCCGAGCCCGTGCGCAGTTCCCATCGAGATGACCGCAGGCGTCAGTCGCTCGGAGATCGCCCGCAGGACGCGTTCGTCATTCGCTCCGGAACGGTCGATCTTGTTCACGAAGATCAGAGTGGGAACCTGCAGCCGTTGCAGCGCCCGCATCAACAGAGGCGTCTGCGACTGCACGCCTTCGACGGCGGAGATCACGAGCACAGCGCCGTCGAGCACGCTCAACACGCGTTCTACCTCCGCGATGAAGTCCGGGTGGCCGGGCGTATCGATCAGGTTGACGGTGACGTCGTCGATCGCAAACGACGCAACGGCGGAGCGGATCGTGATACCGCGCTGCTGCTCCAGCGCCAAGGAATCGGTCTGAGTGGTGCCGGCATCGACGCTGCCGATCTCATCGATGACGTGAGCGGCGTAGAGCAGCCGCTCCGTGAGAGTTGTCTTACCGGCGTCTACATGCGCCAGGATCCCCAAGTTCAACGTTTTCTGCGACAAGCCTCATACCCTCCGAATAGGTTGAAAGTCCCATTTCGATTGACATGAACGCTTGGCGCATCTCCGCTCCTTGGTCGATCGGCGCCGGTCTCTTACTCGGGTGAATCATAGTGCTACACGTGTGACTCCCATGCACGACTTACCGTACGTTCGTCAGCCTGCCGACTTCTCAAAGCCCGTTCGGTATGCGCACGGCCCCGATTCCGTGCCACCGCCGGGCGTTCCTCGCGGGACGATCCTCGACTACGAGTTGAGCTCGAGCAGCGTCTTCCCCGGCACCAACCGCCGGTACTGGGTGTACGTCCCGGCGCAGTACGCGGCTTCCGAGCCGGCATCGCTCATGGTCTTTCAGGACGGACACCTATACCTCGATCCCGGCGGCGAGGTACGCGCTTCCATCGTCTTCGACAACCTGATTCACCGAGGCGAGATGCCCGTGACCATCGGTGTTTTCGTCGATCCTGGCGAGCCCGAGAACCGGAACGTGGAGTACGACGCGTTCAGCGATGCCTACGCCACGTTTCTGCTGACGGAGGTCCTCCCGAACGTTCGAGACGGCTACGCCATCACAGAGGACCCCGACCAGTGGGCGATCGGCGGCGGGAGTAGCGGTGGGAACTGCGCATTCACCGCCGCGTGGACGCGACCTGATCGGTTCCGGCGTGTCCTGAGCTTCCAAGGGAGCTTCGCCCAGATGCCTGGCGGCAACCCGTACCTCGAGCTGATTCGCGACACGCCGACCAAACCGCTGCGCGTGTTCCTCCAAGCGGCGACGCGCGATATCAACTGGGACGCTCCCGAGTTCAACTGGTTCAGCACGAATTTGCGAGTAGCTGCCGCCCTCGCGGAACGTGGGTACGACCTCCGTTTCGTTCTCGGAGACGGCGGCCACGACATGAGCCACTGCGGTGCGATCTTGCCGGATGCACTCCGCTGGCTCTGGCGACGCCAATCCGCCGCCGTTTAGGCTCTCATCGTGAGGATCTTCAATCTCCTCTGAGTTGGCGTCCTGACGGCGATGGCCACTCGAGATGCTGCCTGCCACTGCGGGCAACTACATCTGGAGGTCACAGGCGATCCGTTTGCGGTCTCCATCTGTAACTGCCTCGCCTGTCAACGGCGCACCGGGAGCGCCTTCGGGATGCAGGCCGGATTCAAGGCGGATCAAGTGGAGGTCGTCGGTCGTTCCAGCGACTACACGCGAATCTCGGACGAGGCGGACGAAAAGGAGCACGTCTTCCATTTCTGCCCAGACTGTGGCTCGCAGGTTTTCTACACCGAGCCATCTGAGCCAGACCACGTCGTCGTCTCGGTCGGCTCCTTCGCCGACCCGTCGTTTCCGCCGCCGACGGAGTCGGGCTACGACTCTCAGCGTCATCACTGGTTGGAGCTGCCCGACTCGATCCAGCGTCACGCCCCCGAGCTGTGGGACCCGGCGCGATCTCTCTACGACGCCGGCAGGTACGCGGAGGCGGCGGACAGGGGCCGCGAGCTGATCGACGCCCGCCCCGACCAGGCGTACCTCTACTACAACGTGGCGTGCTGCGAGAGCCTCGCGGGCCAGACAGCAGATGCGATCGAGCACCTCCGCCAGGCGATCGACCGGTGGGAGGGCTGTCGCGAGATGGCGACGCAGGACTCCGACTTCGATCCGATCCGAAGCGAGCCTGCGTTCGAGGAACTGGTGGGCGGGCGATGAGTGAGGGCACGGCGGGGCGCAAGACATTGACAGTGGCGGTGAGCGCAGCTGCCGTGCTCTTCGTGATCGCGTACCGGAAGGTGCTCGGGGCCCCTCAGCGGCCGAGCTGGCCGCCGCCCTTCGACGCGGTCACGCCTGCGGGGGCTCAGGCCGCAACGGAGGCGTTCGCGGCGCGAGCGGAGCGCGCCCGCACGACGCAGCGCTTCCGTTCGCCTGGTCGACTGCGGCGACCATCGAGCCGTGGGCGGAGGGCGTGAACTTCTTCCCGAAGATCTTCGCCGACGTCGAGGCCGCGAAGTCGACGGTCCACATCCTGATGTTCGGTTGGCGCGAAGGCGAGATCGGGATGAGGATGGCAGCACTCCTCGAGCGGAAGCTGGCGGAGGGCGTCGAGGTCCGGGTGATCGTGGACGGGTTCGGCTCCAGGCCGTATGAGCAGGCGCGGGAGATGTTCACGAGCCTCGCTGCCGCCGGAGCGCAGATCGTCGTCAACGACGTCTTCCCGCTCGACCGGGACGGCCTCTACCCCGACGGCCAGCGGGTCGATTGGCGGCAGGACGAGATCGGCCGGGCCGACCACCGCAAGCTCTACGTGATCGACGGCGCGGTCGTCTGGACCGGTGGCGCGGGCATCGAGGACCACTTCGAGAACGGCGGCTTCCACGACCTGATGGTGCGGGTCACCGGCGACGTCGTCCGGCAAGCGCAGGCGGCGTTCCTGACGAGCTTCCGCGGGCACGGCGCGCCGCTTCCGTCCCAACTGTCGTCGTTCTTCCCGGAGCCAGCCGACCCCGGCTCGACGCCCATCGCGCTCGCGCAGGTGATCCCCGGCGGGCACGTGGCCGCCTCGCAGGCGATCGGGGAGCAGATCGACGGCGCTCGGGAGCGCCTCGACGTGATGAACCCCTATCTCACCGACCGGAGAATGATCGACCGGATCGTTGCCGCTGCGCGGCGTGGCCTACCGGTGAGGGTTGTCGTCTCGAAGGAGTCCAACAACGCGCAGGCAACGGCCGCGCTGAAGCACCGCTACGCGGACATGCTCGACGCGGGCGTCGAGGTGTGGGAGCTCCCGGACACGGTCGTGCACGCGAAGGTCGTCGTCGCCGACGACGTCGTCAGCTTCGGCACCGTGAATCTCGACGCGTGGGCGCTCTACCGCAACTCGGAGATCATGATGATCGCCCGTAGCGCGGAGACCGCGGCGCTCATCGAGGAGAGGCTCTTCGAGCCGGACATCGCCCGCTCGAAACCCGGCGAGCCGCTTTCGGACACGCGTGAGCGCTTAGAGGGCTGGTTCTGGAGCAAGCTCGGACACCTTCTATGAGGCTGCACGTGTTCAAGCAGCGCGGCGCTTGAGGACGCGCAGCGCGCGCAGCGTGTTCCACCGGCTTTCCTGTCCGGGCTTCTCCATCTCGACCAGCAGCGTCCCCGGAATGCGCTTCTGGAGCGGCCACCGACCGTTCGGCTTGCGCCTCTCCTGCAGCAGGTCGATCGCGTCCGTGAGCCGGTCGTCGGAGATTGCGGGCGTCTCGCGCAGGTAGTCGAGACCACGCAGGAAGGTGTAGTGCCAGTGCCACGGGTAGGTGAGGTGCGTAAAGCGCTCGGAAATGACCTCTCCGGTTCGGTCGGAGCGGAAGAGACGATGGGCGAGCATGAACTCGACGGCCCTGGCTTCGGCCACGCGGAACCTCGGCTCGGGAACGACTCCTCGCGCGGCTGCGAGGCGGAGGTTCTCGAGCACGTTGAAGGTCGTATGGAACGAGCTGTGACGCGTCTTCGGATAGTTGCGCGCTCGGCAGTTCCACCCGCCGTCTTCGAACTGAGCGCTCAGCGCCGCTTCGCCGAAGGAAGGAAGACGCGGATCCTCGTCCAGGAAGTACGCGCCCAGACCCAGCCAGAAGCCCACGTGGCAAAGGTCGAGTCGCTTCAGCAGGAACGCCTGGTCAACCTCCGCGCCCGGAGGCAGGAACCGATCGATGAGACCTCTGACGGGGGCTCGTCCGGCCGCGTGACCCTCGGGTAGACCAAACGCAACGAGCAGCAGTAGCGTCCAAGTCGAAGCCGTCCAACGACCTCGCGGCCACTCACCGTCGCGCTCTCTGCGCTCGAGGAGCTCGGCGATCCAGCCGTTCTTGGCCGCCCGGCGGCGCTCGGCTTCCCAGGTCTTGGCCGGCTCGTCGAGCAGGTCGCGCATGACCTGCCAGCGAATCGCGGGGTCGCCGTCGAGCAGCCAGTCGATCACCGACGGTTCGCACTCGTAGGTCGCCATCTCGCTGCGGATGATCTCCAAAAATGGGCTCGTGCTGCTCGTGGCGAGTCACTAGAGTCGTGCGGGCTCAATGGCTGGTTCGGTGCAATCGCGACTCAAAGTCACGCGGCAGCAGGTCCTGTCGTTCCGACGACGAGTCGGCTCACTCGACGAGCGCCTGCCGGAGGGCTCGGAGTCGCTGCGGCGGGCCGCGTGGGCCGGGCTGCAGGACAGCATGCCGAGAGCCGCGTTGCTCTCGTTGCACGCACGGGTCGAAAGGGTCGAGCCGTCGACGTGGGCGGATCCCTCGCTCGCCCAGCTGTGGGGTCCGCGTTACAGCACCTATGTCGTGCCAAAGCGCGACTTCGCGCTGTTCTCGATAGGGCGGCTTCCGGAGGCCGGGAAAGGCCGCCTCCGGGCCGAACGCATGGCGGAGTTGGTGCATGCTCACCTCGCCGACAGAACGCTGACGGACCGCGAGGCCGCAGATGCACTCGGCATCGGCAACGCGATCAGGTACGCCGCGACGACGGGAACGCTCGCCATCCGCTGGGAAGGCGCGCGTGCGCCGACGGTGTGGGCGGTGCCCGCTCCGAAGATCGATCCGGCCGAGGCCCGTCGCGAACTCGCCCGCCGCTACCTCCATGTTTTCGGCCCCACGACTGCTGAGAGCTTCGCCCGCTGGGCGGGCGTCGCCCGGCCAGCGGCGGTCGACTCATTCGCGTCGCTCGAGGGATCGCTGCTGCCGGTGCGATCTCCACTTGGCGACGAGTGGCTGCTCGCGGAAGACGAGCCGGCGATGCGCGCGGCCGAGACGGCTGCCGCGCCAGCAAGGCTGCTGCCGAGCGGGGATGCGTACTTCCTGCTCGACGGCGTGGAGCGCGAGCTGCTGGTTCCGCGCAAGGATCAGCGGGAGCGTCTCTGGACACCCCGCGTGTGGCCGGGCGCGCTCCTTGTCGACGGCGAGATCCGAGGAACCTGGAGACGGGCGCAGCACACAGTTCGGATCGACGCGTGGGCACGTCTCTCGCGTCGAACGCGCGACGCGATCGAGGCCGAGGCCAGGTCCCTGCCCCTTCCGGGCGTCGACCGGCCGATCGAGGTGGCCTGGAACACATGAGCAAGATGTAGACGTCGCCGAAACGACGCGCTCCAATGTTGTTGCCGGGTCGAGAAGGCATACGGGTAGCATCCCGAGGTGCAGCCGATCCACCGAGCCCCGCCCCGACGTCCGCGTCTAACCCTGAGCGTGGCCATTGTCGCGCTGTTGTCGGGAGTCCTGCTGGCTCCGGCCATCACGAGCGCCGCCTCGTCGCCGTACGGTCACCTCAAGATCACGTACAAGAACAAGTCGACGTATGTCTGGCAGGTCAACGAGGCATTCGCTGTTTGGAACCGCGCAGGAACCCCGTTCCGCTTCGTGCCCGCGCGGCCGGGCAAGCGAGCCGACATCACCATCACGCAGAAGCGCTACATCGGCTCACCATCGAGCGCGGTTGCAGGGTTCGGCGGTATTGGCTTCGTGCTGCTGAGCAAAGCGCGCATGAAGTCGCCGAAGGGGTTCCACAACGGGCAGGTGAGGATCGTCGCGCACGAGATCGGCCACGCGCTGGGACTTGATCACGTGTCGAACCGTTGCGGGATCATGTGGTCGTACCTCGACTTTCCCAAGAGCCGTCCTTGCAGCACCGTCGAAACGCGGTGGGACGCCCGGCAGCACTGTGGTCCGCGCGCGCCTGACATCAAGGCCCTCGCCCGTCTTTGGCGCTTCAAGCCCCGTGCAGTCGCATGGCGGGGCTACTGCACGACGCCCACCGATCCCGCCAAGGCTCCGACCGGCCCGTACGTCGCGGGAACGCTCACCGCGGAGCCGCGGCAATATCCCTACGAGGGCGACGGCGTGCAGCTCACACTGGCCAACAACGGCAACACCCTGCACGAGATCGGCTCGTACGGACTCGTCGTGGTCGATGCCGCGGGCCAGGTGCTGCCAAAACCGTGGAGCTTCTTCCCGGACTGGTATTACGCGGTCGGCTCGCCCCCCGCACCGGGCCAGTCTGTCGGCGTCAGGCTGCCGCCATGCAACGGCGAGCTGCCGCTCCTCATGCGCGTCCGGCTGGCGTCACAGCACCACGATGCATTCCTCAGTCCGGAGTTGCAGATCCGCCTGGATTCGTCCGACGGCGATCCGCTGGCCCCGACAAACGAGTGCATCAGCTCCTAGCGATCGGCTGATTTCCGTCCTGCGCGGTGCCATAGGATCGCGCCGTGCCGTTCACGCTCAGGAACATCAAGGAGGACCTGGAGGATCTCGGCTCTAAGTTCGACGGCGCTCCGGACCTGGAGTTCCGCGCAGCGACCAAGGCGCTCGAGCTCGAGGAATCCGCCCTGAGCTACCAGCGCGTCCCGCCCGGCTATCGCTTTCCGTACGGCCACACGCACATGAAGCAAGAGGAGGTGTACGTGGTCGTGCGCGGGAGCGGCCGGATGAAGCTCGACGACGAGATCGTCGAGCTCAAAGAATGGGACGCGGTGCGCGTCCCGCCCGGCACGTGGCGAGGCTACGAGGCCGGGCCAGAGGGCCTCGAGATACTCGTCACCGGCGCGCCCAACCTCGGCGAGGATCCGCGCGAAGACGTCGATGGCCAGCGCGACTGGTGGGCTGACTAGCTAGTGCGCGAGCTGCAGAAGGGACTGTGGCACTGGCAGGCACCCCATCCGGGCTGGGAGCCGAGCGAGGAGTGGGACCAGAACGTCTCGTCCTACGCGATCGACGACGGCGAACGCCTGCTGCTGTTCGACCCGCTGGGCGTGCCGAGCGAGATCGAGGCGCTCGCGGCCGAGCGCGAGACGGCGGTCGTGCTCACCGCGCCGTGGCACGAGCGGGACGCACAGGGCCTTGTGGAGCGGCTCGGAGTGCCGGTGTTCACGCCGCTGCCCGACACCGCGCAGTACCTCATGGACACGTACGGCATCACCGCCGAGCAGGCCGGCGACGGCAGTCCCGACCTCGTCTGGCTGCTCCGCGAGGGCAAAGGCGAGGCACGCCTGTACTCGCCATCCGACCGGCTGCCTTTCGGTGCCGACGTGTTCCGCGGGCATAAGCCGAACGACACGGTGCTCTGGGTCGAGAGCCAGCGTGCCGTGATCTCCGGCGACACGCTCGTCGACTTCGGCCAGGGCCTCGAGGTCAACGAGAGATGGCTGCCCCCTGGCGTGACGCGCGAGGAGGTCGCCGAGGGGTTGCGCCCGCTGCTCGAGTTGCCGGTCGAGCACGTGCTTCCGACACACGGCGAGCCGGCCGACCGGGCCGCCCTCGAGCGCGCGTTGTCCTCCTCCTAGACTGGGTATCAACTCACGGCGAAGAGTTGGGGGCCGCCGGCGGGCAGCCCCCTCACAGTCGGCGAGTTCCCTTCAGTCCGTCGAGGCCCGGCAGGGGTACGGCGTTCGAAGCGGTCTCGAGCCGGCTCACGCGCGCAGACCGGAAGAGGAGACAGGATCGACTCCCATTGGGACCCTGTCGAGAAACGCCAGTACGCGATCAGTGAGCAACGCCGCAGCGGCAGCGTCGTACGCCAGAAGTGAGGAGTCGGCGAAGAGGTGCTCCTCCCCCGGGTAGAGGAACAGCTCGGCCTGGTCGGTCGAGTCGACGAGGGCGTGTGCGGCCTCGAGGTCCTCGGAGAAGAACGGGTCGGCGTCCTTGCCATGCACCTGCACCGGAACGCCCTCGGGCCACGCGTCCCCGAACTCCGAGACTGGGAGACACGCGGACATGAGCAAGGCGCCGCGGGCGCCGGGCCGGGTCTGCGCGAGTTGCTGGGCGGTCATGACTCCGGAAGAGAAGCCGGCGTAGACGACGTCGGGGGCGATCCCCTCGGCGGCGGCCACCCCGCGCTCGGCCAGGGCGCCGAATCCCGCTTCCCGCGCGAAAGCCATGCCCTCCTCGATGGTGTCGAACGTGCGCCCGTCAAACAGGTCGGGCGCATGAACGGTGTGCCCCGCCTGCCGCAACTCGTCGGCAAACGACCGCACTCCCTCGGTCAGCCCCTGGACGTGGTGGTACAGCACAACGTCGGTCATCTCCGATCCTCCTTAGTCATTGATCCATTAACTTGGAACATTCTGCAATGCTAGTCTGTTCGACCATGGCTGTCAACCCGTTTCCCCCGGACTACGACCTCGCCGACCGAATCGCGCTCACCAGGCCCTCCCAGGTAAAGGCGATCGGCCATCCCCTCCGCACCACGATCCTGGGCCTGCTCCACGAGCGGGCGGCAACGGTGACCGAGCTGGCGGTCGCGGTCGAGCGGCCGAAGAGCACGGTCGCCCACCACGTCAAGGTGCTCACCGAGGCCGGACTGGTGCAGGTGGTGAGGACCCGGCGGGTGCGGGCGATCGAGGAGCGGTTCTACGGACGCACGGCACGGATGTTCTACGTCGGGGTCGAGCGGAGCACGGACGGCGACGACATGCCTCGGGACTTCAACGACTTCGAGGTGGCCGCTCAGGAGTCGGCCACGGCGTACGGGGACGGGAAGCTGTGGGGTTTCATCCGGCACGCCCGCGTCTCGGAGGCGCAGGTGTCGGCGTTCTGGGAGCGGATGGCGGAGCTGGTGGCGGAGTTCGACCAGCTTCCGCGGTCGGGCGAGACCGTGTACGGATTCGCGGTCGGCGTGTATCCCACCGACCATCCGACGCTACCGGGCGGCGACTAGGACGGTGCCCCTGACGCGACGATCGGCCCACGAGATAGCCGGCGTGTAGCAAGCTGAGAGGCTGATGCCTGAGCAACGAGATCTGAGCGGCATCGTGCAAGCCGGCCGCGGGCTCGGGGCGGGTCTGATGGCGGACCGGGTGGTGATGGAGAAGCTTCAAGAGCTTTCCGGTTTCGCGGTCGTGCCCGGCACCCTCAACGTGCGACTGCCCGGACCGCTTGTACGGGGACCGAGCTGGCGGTACATGCCTGCCGTGGAGATCTCGCCAGATTGGGAGGCGCGAACTGCCCAGGCGGGGTATTTCCTGGCACCAGTCACGGTTGCGGGGCGCTACCGCGGGCTCGCCTTTCAGGCCGTCGAGCCGGGAGAGCGCGGCTATCCGTCCGACCAGATCGAGCTGTTCTGCGAGGCGCATCTGCGTGCGGAGCTCTGCCTCGACGACGGCGACGTCATAGCGGTCTGGCTGAATGACGGCTGATTCGCAGCTCGCCTGCGGGTGGCCCAGCGGCGCGAGGCGGCGGGCGGAGCCGGGCTCTGCCCGGCGGGAGCGACCCGCCGGTCAGGGAAGCGAGAGTAGAGGCGGCGGGTTCGAAAGGTGCGAAAATCCGCTCAATGGAGCTCCCATCGCGCCGGCGTGTTGCCCGGATGCGACCCACTTCGAGGACAATCCTGGACGCGCCGAACCCGCGAGGAGACAGCACATGGCGATCATCTCGAACGTTCACTACTCGCCTTTTGACGAGAGTGACCCTGACGACTTCCGACCGAACTCCAAGTGGGCATTGGTCGTCGACCCTAGCCAGGGTCAAAGGTTCGTCGACAACATCACGCTGATCTTCGAGGAAATCGCGCCGGGCGATCGGATCCCGCTCCATACCCATCCGATCCACGAGGTCATCGTGGTCGATGAAGGCGAACCGGAAATCACGGTCGGGGACGAAACACGGCAGGTAGACCGCGGGAGCGTCGTCTTCATCCCGGCGGGCACGCCACATCGAACGAGGAACGCGGGCACTCAACCCGTTCGCATTCACGCGATGTTTCCTTCCGAGCGTATCGGCATCGAATATCTCGAACGCAATCCTTTGCCGGGCACTGAAGATGACCCGCCGCAACCGGCGTTCACAATCGACGTCCGGGCGCTCAGCGGCTCCTGAGCGCCCAGATATGGAGGCGGAGGGAATCGAACCCTCGTCCGCGGGCGTTCCGGATGAACGTCTACAAGCTTAGGCTCACCTTGAATTTCGCCCGCCGGCCGGTGGGAGCCAACCTACCGCCGGGCTAGTCATCCTTTGGTGTCGCGCTTCGGGCGATTGACTCTCCCTAGGCGCCGAGCCCGTTTATGACGCCGCTACCCGAGCCACGGGCCGAGCCCGGAGCGACGCGCCTCACTGTGGTTTAAGCAGCGAGAGCGAGTGCGTTTTGGTTCTTCGCACTGATGTGATTAAGCCGAGCCCTGCCCCCCGTTCATTCCGGTGATCTCGCTCGGCGACCAAAGCCGCTGACGCCGGCTCGGCTCACAGCGCGAACCGAGTAGTAGTAGGTGCGCCCAAGAACAGCTGTGCGATCCACGAGGCGCATCCGTCGGGTCGTGCCGATGCGAGCGCCGCGGCGCGCAGCGCTGGTCGATCTCCAGACCTCGTACCGCGCGCCGCCCCACACGTACGGCCACGCGACGACGAGCCTTCCCGTAAACGGATCCTTCGTCACCCGCACGTCGCTCGGCGCCGTAGCCCTGATCGGGCGGCCGGCCTGACGGCGGCCCGCGTACGCGTCGAACCTCCCGGGCGGATGAGAGATCAAGAACAGGTCGCGCCCGCCGTCACCGTCGAAGTCGACCGGTGCGTGGACATGGGCTCGAAGCACTCCGTAACCCAGTGGCAGCCGCCGAAAGACGCCGCCGCCGTCGTTCAGGTAGATCGGATCGCTTGTGTCGTCGCCCCACGGCGGAACGATGAGCAGCGTGACGATTTCCGCTGCGCCGTCACCGTTCAGGTCGGCGAGCTGGAGGTGGTTGATGTAGTCGAAACTCGTCGGCGCGAGATCCTGGACGCCGACCGGAAGCCTTTGCGCAGTCTCGTCGCGAAAGGTTCCGTCGCCGCCGTTGATGAGCACCTGGATGTGGCGTGCACGGTACTGCGCCGCGTAGCAATCGACCGTCTCCTGCGGTGCGTTCGTGGACGCCACGAGCAGGTCGAGCGCCCGGTCACGGTTCAGGTCGACTGCCTTGATGTCGAGCGTCTCGCTGGAGACCCCGAAGGGCTTGGGAGGGATCGACCCCGGCCGCACCTGGAAATGCCCGGTTCCGTCGTTGACTAGAAGCTGCGTCGCATTCGTGATCGAGTACGTCGGCAAGACGCAGCCGTGGGCGCCGCCGAGGATGAGATCGACGCTCCCGTCACCATCGACGTCGGCGAACGCGCTCGCCGTGAAGGTGTTCTGATTGCCGTCTTCGATCTCCGGAGGCAAACGGCCGGGCGCAATCGTGAAGCGTCCTTGCCCGTCATTCACCCAAATCTGGATCGAGCAGCAGTTTCCGGTGTAGCCTGCGTTTCCGCCGATGTTGCCGACGAAGAGGTCGATGTCTCCGTCGAGATCGATGTCAGCCGCAGCAGCCGAGTGCGTGAAATCCGCCTGTCGGGGGATGTTCGTCGTGGCGTCGACCAGCTTCCCGGCCGAAGTCGAGAGTATGAGCGTGTCGTGATAGCCCGGCGGGTCCGGGGCGACCTCCTCGCCGGAATCCGGGTAGTAAACATCCGGTCGGCCGTCGTTGTTGAAATCGGCGACGACGATGTCGCGACCGTCCTGCGTCTGTGGCGGCGGCCCCACGAAGAGGGAGCTCGGGGCTTCGACGAGGCGCCGGTGGCCATTGTTGGTCAGGAATCCGAGGGGGAACGTCGCCTGGCTGCTCAACGCCCGCGAGAAGACGACGTCGACGAGACCGTCCTGGTTGAAGTCAGCGGTAGCGATCGCACCACCGACGGTTGCTGACCCGTCGGCAACCGACGACCATCCGAACGACGTCGGTCGGTCGTATCGGGGCAGCTTCGTCGTGCTCGCCCCGGCGACCGCGAGCGGAGCACCGGCGGCCAGCGCCAGGGTTGCGAGATGGAGCGCAATGGTCTTCATTGGGCCGATCCGATCATCGTTCGCCCTTTTATTCTCGCAGCGAGGTGAACGGGGTGGCAACGGTGTCAGGAACGTGGTGTCAGGTCTTGCATTGAACCGTCTGCCGACGCGCGGCGGGCCTTGCGCGGAGCGGCACTCGAGGCTGATTCTTGACGCGCAAGCGGAGAACGACCCGGGACTACTCGATTGGTGCGCCTATCCCTTCGCCGCCCTCCGATCATGATCTCGTGTGTCTTAAAATTGGAGTTGATGCGAAGGTTCGGCTTGGCGATCCCCGCCGCGATTGTGGCCGTCGTCGCCGGATGTGGCGGCGAGAGCAAGTCATCCAGAG
This sequence comes from uncultured Actinomycetes bacterium, assembly GCA_963827725.1. Classification (GTDB taxonomy): domain Bacteria; phylum Actinomycetota; class Thermoleophilia; order Gaiellales; family Gaiellaceae; genus VAXT01. The sequence continues at coordinate 1,596,258 of CAWHBM010000001.1, forward strand.
TGACCGCGGAGTCGGGAGAGCTGATCGCTTACACAGCAGGCGACGGGATTCACGTGGTCAATTCAGACGGCCAGGGTGACCGGAAGGTTCCGGGAACCGATGGCCTCAGCGGCCCAAAATGGGCACCGGACGGCAATCGCTTTGCAGCGGTCGACCTAGTGGACTGCTGCAAGCCGTATTCCGTCACACTCGACGGTTCCAAGAAGAGTCGGCTGCCCGCCGACTCGAGCACAACACCGGCGTGGGCGCCTGACGGAAAGCGCCTTGCCGCGTTCGATGAAGAGAAGGCCCGCTTCCGCGTAGTGCGCGTTGCTGATGGGCATGTCGAGGTGACATTTCCCAAGACCGGGAACGATCCCGCGTGGTCGCCGGACGGACGCACAATCGCGTTCCAAGGGAATGGTACCGACGACCTCCTGCGAATATTTCTCGTCAGAGCAAACGGACGGGATCTGCGGCAACTGACGAACATGACTGGAGGCGTGGAGGGTGAAACAGATGCAGCCTGGTCTCCTGACGGCCGGTCGATCGCGTTTAGCAGTGATCGCGATGGCGACTGGGAGATCTACGTCATCCGGACCGACGGGACCGGACTAGAGAAGGTCACCGACAATTCGGTAGAGGACACAAGCCCATCCTGGTCGCCCGACGGTACTCGTCTCGTCTTTGGCAGGACACCAAGCGACGACAGTACGGAGATCGTCGTTCGCACGTTGAAGGGCGGCAAGGAGACGATCGTTGCCAGTGGCGGCTACGGCGCCGGCGACCTCGTCTTCGAACCGTCGTGGCAGCCACGCGAACCGTAGGAGCCGGCCGTGCGATGTCTGGTGGCGCCGCGAGAGCGGCGCCACCTTCGACGAGAGTGGAGGCGGAGGGAATCGAACCCTCGTCCGCGGGCGTTCCGGATGAACGTCTACAAGCTTAGGCTCACCTTGAATTTCGCCCGCCGGCCGGTGGGAGCCAACCTACCGCCGGGCTAGTCATCCTTTGGTGTCGCGCTTCGGGCGATTGACTCTCCCTAGGCGCCGAGCCCGTTTATGACGCCGCTACCCGAGCCACGGGCCGAGCCCGGAGCGACGCGCCTCACTGTGGTTTAGGCAGCGAGAGCGAGTGCGTTTTGGTTCTTCGCACTTGCGTTTTGTCCCGGTTGTTTTACGAGGCCGACCGGGGACCTCGGCTTGCAGCTCAGCCGGAGAACCGACCACGTCGAAACCTGGTCGCCCCCGTATGTCCCACTTATTGTAGCTGTGTGCAGGAAAACCGCCGTGACGGCGTACTCGTCCTCTTCGATGTGGACAAGACGCTCTTCATGAACAGCGACCCGCTGATGGGCCTGGCGACGACCGATGCGATCGAGACCGTGTGGGGCCGCCGGCTTGCCGACGACGCGATCAAACACGTCGACCACCCCGGCCAAACGGCCACCCGGATCACCCGCCTACTGCTCCGAGCCGACGGGCTTCTCGACGAGGAGATCGACCCGGGCATGGGCCACTGGTGCAAGGAGGCATCAGATCGCTACCTCGAGCTGCTTGCGGAAGCCGACACGAGCGACTGGTACGCCTCCGAGGGAGCAGCCGAGGCGATCTCGCAGATCGAGCATCGCGCGCTTCTCACCGGCAACCCGGAGCCGGTGGCGCGAGCGCGCATGGAGCGGATCGGGCTCAATCACCTCTTCCCTACGGGGCAAGGGGCTTTCGGTTGCGACGCCGAGGACCGCCCCACGCTGATCGACCTCGCGCGCGAGCGAGCCGGCGACTGGCCGCGCGAGAGCACCGTCGCCGTCGGCGACACGATCGCGGACATCACCGGTGCTCACGCGGCGGGCGTCAGGGTCGTCGGCTTCGCCCCGGAGGGACAGCGGGACGAGCTCGCAGGCGCAGGCGCGGACGTGGTGATCGAGAGAATGGCCGAGCTTCCCGGCGCTCTCGTCCGACTCAGCGCCGGGATTTGAGCGCGCGCTCGATCTGACGGTCGGCATCGCGCTTGGCGATGTCGCTTCGCTTGTCGCGCTGCTCCTTGCCGCGGGCGAGCGCGAGCTCGACCTTTGCGCGGCCGTCCTTGAAGTAGAGCCGTAGCGGCACGAGCGTCAGGCCCTTCTCACGCACCTTCCCGTAGAGCGAGTCGAGCTCGCGGCGGTGGAGAAGCAGCTTCCGGTCCCGCTCCGGCTCGTGGTTCTGGATTCCGGCCTGGTCGTAGGTGTCGATGTGCGCGCCGACGAGCCAGGCCTCGCCCTCTCTTACGTCGGCATAGGACTGCTGGAGGCTCACTCGGCCATCACGGAGCGACTTGACCTCGCTCCCGGTCAGCACGATGCCGGCCTCGAAGCGCTCGAGGAGGTGGTAGTCGTGCCGGGCCTTGCGGTTTTCCGCGATTGGCTTCTGTCCAGCCATAAAACGATTGTAGGTTCGGCTCGCGCCTCGTATCTGCCACCATTCCTGCAATGAGACGGCAACTCGCTTGGCTCTCACTCGCACCGCTGATGGTCGGCGGCCTCCTGGCAGGCCATTCGCTCGGCTATCGGATCGTGACTCCGGACGCGCACGAGCGCGCGGATGTCCTCGGGCATAGCGGGCACGGGTACCTCGGGTACGCCCCGCTCGCGCTCGCCGTCTGCTTCGGACTGCTGCTTGCGGCAATGCTCTTTCGAGCAGTCGCGGGTTACCGCGGAGAGCCACTTCGGCCGGCCGCCTCCAGGGCGATCATCCTGCTGCCGCCGCTCGCGTTCGTCGTGCAGGAGCACCTGGAGCGGTTCCTCTCCTCCGGCGAGGTTCCCTGGACGGCTGCGCTCCAGCCGAGTTTCCTCCTCGGGCTCGCCCTCCAGCTGCCGTTTGCGCTGGCAGCGCTGCTCCTGGCGTGGGCGCTCGACTCGGTCGCACACGCAGTGGGGCGCGCGCTCGCCGCGTTCACTCCCTCGCTCGTCTTCGCGCCTTTCGTCCCCCATCCCGTCCGCGTCGTGGCTGCTCCAACTCCAATCGGCCTCGCGCGCGGGTACGGAGCGCGCGCTCCGCCCTCCCTTCGCCGACCGTAGTTTTCGTCGGCCGCGCCTCCGCGCGGCCCCGAGCGAAGGAGTGGTTTGAAGAGAAGCATCGCGTTAGCGGTCGCCCTCGTCGCCCTGGTGGCGGTGCCGTCCGCGTTCGCACACGCAACCTTGGAGGAGAGCTCGCCGGCCAACGATTCGGTCGTCCGGCGCAGCCCGCCTGCGGTCACGCTGCGCTTCAGCGAGGCGGTCGAGACCGCGTTCGGCTCGATCCGCATCTTCAACTGCAGCGGCGAGCGGGTCGACTCGGGAAAGGTCACCAAGCCCGACCCGCGGTCGGTCTCGATCAGGCTTGACCGGCAGCTTCCGCAGGGCTCGTACACGGTCACCTGGAGAGTGATCTCGGCCGACGCACACCCGGTCGCCGGGGCCTTCTTCTTCCACGTCGGAACAGCGGATCGCTCGGGCTCCTGTGAGCAGGTGTTCGGCCAGGGCACTCCGGGCGAGGTGGACGCTCTCTTCAAGTTCGCGCGGGCTCTCGACTTCGCGTTGATCCTGCTCGTCGTCGGCGGTGCCCTGGCACTCGCCCTCGTCCTTCGCTCGGCGGCCGCGGAGCTCCGCTCCCGGCTCTACCGGATCCTCGCGGGGCTCGCAGTCGGCCTCGTCGTCGCAGGAACGCTTTGCATCGTGCTCCAGGGCGCCGTTGCCGGAGGCTTCGGCCTCACGGAGGCGTTCCGCTGGAACACCGTCGATTCCGTTCTCGAGACGAACTTCGGGAAGGCGTTCGGCTTCCAGGTCGGCTTTGCGGCCCTCACTGCGATCGTCGCGTTCGCCGCCAGCTCGTCCCGGAGGCAGGTGCTCGGGCCGCTCGCGCTCGTACCGGCGGTTTGCCTGCTGCCGACGGTGGCGGCGGCCGGCCACGCCCAGACGAGTGGAGCGCTCGCCGTCGTCGCCGACGTGGTGCACACGCTGGCGGCCTCGATGTGGGTCGGAGGACTGGGATTCACGGTTCTCGCTTTGCTGCTCGCCGGTAAGGACCGCTGGCCCCTGGCCGCCCGTGCGGTTCCTGTCTTCTCGATCCTCGCGGTCGCCTCGGTCGTCACGCTCGTGACCGCCGGGGTGCTGCGGGGGGCGCAGGAGCTGGTCCCGTCGGGCACGAGCCTTCGCCAGTGGCCCCGAGCCGTCTGGGAGGGATACGTGCACACGACGTACGGGCAACTCCTGCTCGCGAAGATCGCTCTCGTCTTGCCGCTGCTCGGGCTGGGCGCCTACAACAACCGCTACGCGGTCCCGAGACTCCGGAAGCAGATTGCATCGGTCGTCGAGCAACGGCGTTTCCTGAGGGCGGCCGGCGCGGAGCTGGCGATCATGGCGGCGATCGTCGGAGTGACCGCGGTGCTCGTCACCGAGCCGCCGGCGAAGTCGTCGGTCAAGCCTCCGAAGTTCGTCTCGATCATCGCACCGGTCGGCGAGCTGGAGGTCAACTTCACCGTCGAGCCCGCGAGAACCGGGCCCAACGTCGTCCACCTGTACTTCTTCACCCAGGCCGGCGTTCCAGCCAATGTTGCCGAGGCCAAGCTGACGGCGAGGCTTCCGGGCGGAAAGGTCGGCCCGCTGCGCATCCCGCTCCAGAGGATCGTTCCCAGCCACTACACGACCCCCGGGGCGAGCTTCCCATTCCCCGGCGACTGGCAGGTGACGATCGAAGCCAGGCGCGGCGAGTTCGACGCACTCACACAAACCGTTTCCATCCCAATCAGAGAGGGTTGACATGAAGCTCAGGACCGCATTCCTCACAGCCGTCGCGACGGCCCTGGTCATCGCCCCGTCGGCGATGGCGCACGTGACCATCAACCCGGACAAGGCGCCGGCGGACAGCTTCTCCCGTTTTGCCCTCCGCGTTCCGACCGAGGAGCCCGTTGCAACGGTCAGGATCAGCATCCAGCTCCCCGAGGGGCTCGAAGAGGCGGGCTTCCAGCCGAAGCCTGGGTGGACTAGAACGCAATCGGGCCGAGTTGTCACCTGGTCGGGCGGCGAGATCGGGCCCGGCGAGTTCGACGAGTTCGGCCTGAGCATCCACGTGCCGAACACACCCGGCGAGGAGCTCGTGTTTCCCGCCACCCAGACGTACGCGGATGGAACAGTCGTGCGGTGGATCGGCGAGGCTTCGTCGGATGAGCCGGCGCCGCGGGTGACGATCGAGGAGGCCGAAGGCGAAGGCGACCAGGCGACGACGACTACGACCACGGCCACCAGCGCGGCTGCGGATGACGGTGAAGACGACGACAACGACGCCTTCACGCTCGCGCTGGCAAGCGCCGGGCTCGCAGTCGGGCTGATCGCGCTCGGTCTGTCGGTCAGGAGGCGCCGCCCTTGAGACGAAGCCTTTCGTTAGCCGCTTTCCTCTGCCTCGTTCTAGTCCCGGGGGCGATGGCCCACGCGAAGGTGACGCCGGAGAAGACCCCCGCAGACGGCGTCGCTCGGATCACCCTGGAGCTGCCGGGCGAGGAGAGCGTGCCCGCAAACAGGGTGGCGCTGCAGCTCCCACGAGGCGTCTCCGTCGTCAGGCTCGAGCCGACGCCGGGGTGGAAGCGCACGGTGAGCGGACGCGTGATCACGTGGTCAGGCGGGGCCATCGCCCCCGATGAGGTCGGCAAGTTCGTGTTCAGGGCTCAGATGCCCGCCACACCGGGAGCCGAGCTCGTGTTTCCGACGGTCCAGACGTATGCGAACGGGGTGATCGCGCGCTGGATCGGTGAGCCCGGGTCAGACATGCCGGCTCCGCGCCTCATGCTGACTGCTGCGAGGCCAAAGCCGCTGCCACCGCCGCCGCCCCCACCACCTCCGCCGGTGCCGCCTCCGGTTGCGACGACGGCGCCGCCGCCCTCGCAGAGCGAGACGACGACGGTGTCCCGATCTGGCTCATCGCCGGCATCGTCGCCGGGCTGGGCGCGATCGGCGTGATTCTCGCGCGGAGGCGGCGCGCGTGAAGCGACACCTCGTCCTGGCCCTCACCCTGACGGCCGCCCTGCTTGCTCCTGGTGCCGAAGCCCACTTCGGCACGGGGAAGCTCGGTTACAAGTCGACGATCCAAGCGGTCGAGCCTCCGATGCCCGGGCTCGATCTGAAGGTTCTCTACGGGGACGATCAGATGCAGCTCGAGAATCGGAGCGGCAAGACAATCGTGATCAAGGGCTACGGCGGAGAGCCGTACTTGCGCTTCTCGCCCGACGGGATCGCCGTCAACGTCAACTCACCGGCGGGCTATCTCAATCAGGACCGGTACGGCCAGGCGACGGTGCCGAAGACCGCCAGCGCCGAGGCGCGGCCGAACTGGCAGAAGCTCGCCGGCGGCGACCTCTGGGCCTGGCACGACCACCGGATCCACTACATGAGCAGGATCGCGCCGAAGCCGATCCGGGACGCGCCGCGAGAGCCGCATCATGTCCAGGATTGGAAGGTGCCGGCGACCCAGGACGGCAAGCCGTTCTTCATCTCGGGCAGCCTCAACTACACACCTCCGCCGCAGGAGGCGAGCTTCCCGGTCGGGCTGACTATCTTGATCGCGATCCTGATCGCCGCTGGGACGGTCGGCCTCTTCGTCCTGCGCCGCGTGCTGATCCGCTCGATGGACTAGACACTTCAATCTTTCCTTCCGAGCGGCGGATGTCCTCGACCTTGACGTCCAGCTCGTCGCCGAGCCGGTAGCGCCGTCCACCGCGGCGTCCGACGAGAGCCGTGCCGAGGTCGTTCAGCTCGTAGTAGTCGCCCTGGAGCCGCCGCGCGGGCAGGTAGCCCTCGAAGACGTCGCCGAAGCGGACGAAGAGCCCGGACCCGATGATGCCCGTGACCTCACCCGGGAAGGGCTCCTCCCAGCCGCGCTCGAAGAGCGTGCTCTCGAGCAGCCAGGCGGCACAGATCTCGTCGGCCCGGTACTCCATCTGCGCAGCCGCCCGTTCCTGCTCGGAGGTGTGCTCGGCCAGCGCTCCCAGATCGTTCGGCACCGGCTCGTCTCCCTGTCCCAACTCGCGCAGCAGCGCCCGATGGACGACGAGGTCGGGGTACCGGCGGATCGGCGATGTGAAGTGCGTGTAGGCAATGCTCGCGAGGCCCGAGTGGCCGAGGTTGCGCGGGTCGTAGTGCGCCTGTTTGAGGGCGCGGAGGACGAGCGCCGGGAAAGCCTCCTCCCCACGCTTGGCCTTGCGCACGTACTCGGTGACGCGCTCGCTCGCCTGCGCGGCGAGCTTGGCCGCGTCGGAGGGCCCCATGCTCTCGCGCCTGGGAACCGGCGGGGTCGGAACCTCGAGGTCGGTGAGCTTGGCGAGCATCAGCTCGACCGCCTGCGGCTCCGGCGGTTCGTGGACGCGGTACAGCGAGTCCCGCTTGTGCTTCGAGAGAAATTCGGCCACCGCCTCGTTGGCGAGGATCATCAGCTCCTCGATCAGGGAGTGAGACTTTGGCTCGGACTCGAGCCAGGCCTTCTCCACTCCACCCTTGCCGTCGAACGCGAAGTTGATCTCGCGCGTCTCGATCCGAAGGGCGCCTCGGGCGAACCGGCGGCGCCGCAACTCGGACGAGATGCGATCGGTGAGGCGAAGCGCTTCCGCCAGCTCCGGTGCGGCTCTGTCGCGGCCGGCGAGGATCCTCTCTGCCTGCGAATAGGTGAGCCGCTCGTCACTGCGGATGACCGACCGGTAGAACACCGGCTCTCCCAGCTCGAGGCCGGCGCCGAACGGGATCTCGACGGTGACGGTAAGTCGCTCGACCTTCGGTCGCAGAGAGCAGGCGTCGTCGGCGAGCGAGGGCGGGAGCATCGGCGCGACGAGCCCGGGCACGTAGACGGAGTTCGCCCGCTCCGCTGCGCCTCGGTCGAGCGGCGAGGATGCCGGCACGAAGTAGGAGACGTCGGCGATGTGCACCCAGACGCGCAGTCCCTCGCCCTCTGCCCGCACGGAAATCGCGTCGTCGAAGTCCTTCGCCGTCTCCGGGTCGATCGTGAACGTGTGCAGGTCGCGGAGGTCGGTTCGGCCCTCGAAGCTCGGCACAGGCAGGTCGTGCGGCTCGAAACCCTCGCGCAGTCCCTCCTCGACGAGCAGCGCCTCGAGGACGTTCTCGACGGCCTTGGCAGGCCCGATCACGCGTTCGACGCGGGCTCGGCCGCGGCCCGTGCTGACCGAGACGAGATCGCCGGCGTCGGCGTCCTTCATCCCCTTCCGGTCGATCACGACCGGTGTCCCGGGCAGGAAGTACGGCTCGCCCACCAGGAGCTTGCCGCGGCGGCTGAGCTCGACGATCAGAGTCAGACGCGCAGGAAGCGGCGCATGGTGATCGTCGAGCCGGCGGCGCCGAGCACCAGCCCGAGCCCGAGCAGGATCAAGCGCGGTGTATCCGAACGCAAGCGCGTTCACGCCCTCGGAATCCAGCCTGCCGATCGTCGCCGGCAGGACCAGCTCCTTCCCGAAGAAGAGAAGGACGATCGCCGCGGCCGCCCCGATCACTCCGGTGAGGAGGCCCTCGACGATGAACGGTCCGCGGACGAACCAGTTCGACGCTCCGACGAGCTTCATCACCTCGATCTCACGGCGCCGCGCGAAGATCGAGAGCCGGATCGTGTTGCCGATCAGAATCGTCGCGGCGCCGAGCAGGATCACGATCGCAAGCGCCGAGAGAACCTCGAACACGCGGGCGACGCGCAGGATGCGGTCAGCGGTCTTCTTGCCGTAGTTGACCTTCTCGACGCCCGGCGGCAGCGGCTTCAGGGCCGCGGCGATGGCGCCGACGTCCTCGCCGCGCTTCGGCTGCACCTTGAATGCGTCCGGCAGCGGATTGCCCGGCACCTCCCCGGCCAACAGGGGCTGCTCCTTCCTCATCTTCTCCAGCGCCTGCTCCTTCGAGATGTACTCGACGGACTCGACCCTCGAGTCGCTCTGGAGCAGGGTGAGGACGTCGTTCTTCTGCTTGGTCGTGACTTCCTCGTCGCACTGTGTCTGGGTGCAGAGGTACACGTTGATGTCGAGCTGTTGCTTGGCGTGGTCGCTCCACGAGCGCGCCCAGGTGCCGAGCCCGATCAGCAGGCCGACGAGGAACATGCCGATCAGCACGGTCAGTGCCGATGCGAGCGTCGTCGAGAGGCTCGCGGTGAGCGAGCGCCATGCTTCGGCGACGACGGCGCTGATCTTCACTCGGCGTAGCCTCCCCGGCGCTCGTCGCGCAGGAGCTTTCCGTCCTCGAGCGCGATCACGCGGCGGCGCATCTTGTCCACCATCTCTCGGTCGTGGGTGACCATGAGCACGGTCGTCCCGGAGCGGTTGATCCGGTACAGAAGCTGCATGATCCCGACGGATGTGTCGGGGTCGAGGTTCCCGGTCGGCTCGTCGCAGACCAGGAGCGGCGGGTGGTTGACGAACGCGCGCGCGATCGAGACGCGCTGCTGCTCGCCGCCGGAGAGCTCGTCGGGAAGCGAGCTCATCTTGTGCGCGAGGCCGACCATGTTCAGGACCTCCGGCACCTTGCGCCTGATCGAGTCCGCGCCCTCCCCCTGCACCTTGAGCGCGTAGGCGACGTTCTCGGCCGCCGTCCTGTTCGGAAGCAGCTTGAAGTCCTGGAAGACGCAGCCGACGTTGCGGCGCAACTGCGAGACCTTGCGGCGCGGCAGACGGACGAGGTCGCGTCCCGCGACGATGATCCGGCCCGAGGTCGGCTCGAGCTCCTTCAACAGCAGCCGCACGACAGTCGACTTGCCGGAGCCCGACGCGCCGACGACGAAGACGAACTCTCCCTTGTCGATCACGAACGAGACGTCCGAGAGCGCGGCGACGTTCGGCTCGTAGATCTTCGTCACGCCGTCGAAGACGATCATCGAGTGCGCGCTCGCGACGGGGCCTTCCGGCTGCCCGTTTTGCTCCGCGAGCGCGGCCGTCGGCGTTTCTTGCTCTATCTGGACGATGTCTTCCGGCACGGGGGATTTGGCATTTCCGTGCGAGACCGCAGTCTGGCTCGGATGCATAGAACGGTTCGCAGGAACCGCTCCCACCTGTTCTTCGAGTCCATGAGTCTAGCGAAAGCTCCTGTCGACCCTAAAGGACCCGGCCCGCAGCTTTCTCCAGCAAATAGGCACGGACGAAGCCATCCAGGTCTCCATCCAGCACGCCCTGGATGTTCCCGACCTCGTGTTCGGTGCGGTGATCCTTTACCAGTTGGTAGGGGTGAAGGACATAGCTGCGAATCGCATTACCGCCGAATCCCATGCTCACGACGCCGCGCTCCCTGGCCAGCTCGGCGTCGCGCTCCTCCTCGGCGAGCTCGGCCAGGCGTGAGCGGAGGATCCGCATCGCGGTCGCCTTGTTCGAGGACTGCGAGCGCTCGTTCTGGACGCTGACGACCACCCCTGTGGGCAGGTGCGTCAGCCGCACGGCCGAGTCGGTCTTGTTGACGTGCTGGCCTCCCGCGCCACTCGCGCGATAGGTGTCGACTCGGACGTCGCTCTCGTCGATCTCGATCTCGGCGTCGGCCGGCAGCAGCGGTGCCGGAATCACCTGTGCGAACGACGTGTGGCGACGATGCGCCTGGTCGAACGGCGAGAGGCGGACGAGCCGGTGCTTGCCCCGCTCGGCCTTGAGGATCCCGTACGCATTCTCGCCCTCGATCGTGAACGTCGTCGACTTGAGGCCGGCCTCCTCGCCAGGGCTCGCCTCGAGCACCTCCGTCGCGAACCCGCGGTCCGCCGCCCAGCGGAGGTACATGCGAAGGAGCATCTCGGTGAAGTCCTGAGCGTCGGTCCCTCCCGCGTCCGACTGGATCGTGACCACGGCGTCGCCTCCGTCGTACTCGCCCGAGAAGAGCGCGTCCTCCTGCAGGCGCTCGAGCTCAGCCTCGAGCGGCTCGAGTGAGGTCTGGATCTCCGTGGCCATGCCCCCGTCCATGGCGAGGAGCTCCCGCGCGTCGTCGTACTCGCGCCGCAGGCGCGCGTAGCGCTCGAGCCGCTTGGCGATACGGGCGTGCTCGGTGGAGATGGCGGCCGCGCCCTGCTGGTCGTCCCAGAAGCCGGGCTCGCCCATCTTCGCCTCGAGCTCGGCAGCGCGTGTCGCTAGCCCGTCGGGGTCAAAGGTAATCACGGACCCAGTCGAGCTGGGCCCCAATCTGCTCCAGGCGCTCGATGAGCGAAGCGTCGGCCATGCGCGCGATGGTAGCTGCCTAACGAACTCCTCACACCACGCTCCTATGCTCAGCGCATGAGACTGCTCGTGATCGGCGCGTGCGCGCTCGCGGCGCTCGCGCTCGCCGGCACCTCGCCCTCGACGCCTTCCGGCGCTCTCCTCACCTACGCAATCAGCTACCGGTCGCTTGGCAGGCCGACCGGGCCGCTCACTGGTCGAATCTGCCTCGCGCATCCGGACGGATCTCACGCAGGTTCGCGTTCTGAGCAAGGGCGACTACCGCGAACCGGCGTGGTCGCCAGGCGGGCGGTACCTCGCGTACTCGCGCCAGACGACTGCCCGCGAGCGAAAGCGAATCAGGAACAGGCCGATCTACGAGATCTTCATCGCAACCGCTCGAGGCCGGGTCATCCGAGACGTGAGCATGGGGATGTCCGTCTTCAATATATCGGGCAGGAGATTGCGCACCCGCGCCACCTGACCCTCCTCCCCGCCGGCGAAGACGAGCGGCACGCTACGCGTCGACGCGTAGCGGCGGAGCATCACGCCGAAGGAGCGGCCCTCGGAGGGCCTCCGGTCGAGATCGATCACGAATGCGTCGGGCGGGCGGGCTCGTAGCACCTTGAGATCGGCCGGGCCCTTCGGAGCGAGGCTCTCGACGTCGTTCCCGGCCAGACGGGCCAAACGCTTGTCGAGGTTCGGCGGATTGAAGTGGACGACGACTACGCGCCGTGGCACTTCTTGAACTTCTTGCCGGAGCCGCACCAGCAGGGGTCGTTGCGACCGACCTTCTCCTGTTCGGAGGTCACCCGCTGCTGCGTCGCGACTGCTCCCCCACCGCCGAACGAGCCCGTGCTGACTCCCGCGCTCAATGCGCCGACCGCCTCGCCGCCGACACCGGCCGCGGCAATCGCGTCCGCTCCCGCCAGCGACTCGTGCTCGTAGGCGAAACCGCCGCCATCCACGTCCTGCGAGTGCGTGAGGTCGGGTGCGTCGTGCGGCTCGATCTGGGCGTGGAAGAGCAGCATCAGCACCTCTTCGTGGATCATCAAGCCAAGCTCCTGGAACATCAGGTGGCCCTCGGAGCGGTACTCGACGAGCGGGTCTTTCTGGGCGAACGAGCGCAGGTGGACGCCCTCGCGGAGGTAGTCCATGTTCTCGAGGTGCTCGCGCCAGCGGGTGTCGACGACCTCGAGCACGATGAAGCGCTCGACGTCACGCGCAACCTCGTCGCCCCAGAGCTTCTCCTTCTCACCGTAGAGGTCGAGCGCTTCAGCGCGGAAGTCGTCGAGCAGAGCCTCGCGGCTGATCTCGTCGAGATCCTCCCTCAGCTCCTCGACGGTGAAATCCGCGTCCGTGAAGGCGTTGAACCCCTCCACGAGGCCGTCGAGGTCCCATAGCTCGATCTCCTCACCCTCGGTGTGCAGGGCGATCATCCGCTCGAGCACCTCGTCGATCCACGCCTTGATCTCTTCCGAGAGGTCGGCGCCTTCGAGGACCTGGCGGCGCTGGGCGTAGATCACCTCGCGCTGCGTGTTCAAGACGTCGTCGTACTTGAGCACGTTCTTCCGGGAGACGAAGTTCTGCTCCTCGACCTTCTTCTGCGCGTTCTCGACCTGCTTCGAGAGGAGGCCGGATTCCATCGGCTGGTCGTCCGGCACCTTGAAGCGCTCCATGATCCCGTGGATCCGGTCGCCGGCGAAGAGACGAACGAGGTCGTCCTGCCCAGACAGGTAGAACCTGGACTCGCCCGGGTCGCCCTGGCGGCCAGAGCGGCCGCGAAGCTGATTGTCGATGCGCCGCGCTTCGTGGCGCTCGGTGCCGAGCACGTAGAGCCCCCCGAGCTCGGTGATTCCTTCCGCGAGCTTGATGTCGACACCTCGGCCCGCCATGTTCGTCGCGATCGTGACCGCGCCGGTTTGGCCCGCGTCCTTGATGATCTCCGCCTCTCGCTCGTGAGCCTTCGCGTTGAGGACGTTGTGGGGGATGCCCGAGCGAGTGAGTAGCTGCGAGAGGTGCTCGGAGACCTCGACGGAGATCGAGCCGACGAGGACCGGCTGGCCCCTCTCGTGGCGCTCCTTGATGTCCTCGAGCACGGCGTCGTACTTCGCTTCCTTCGTCTTGAAGATGTAGTCGTTGCGGTCGTCGCGGGCGACGTCGACGTTCGTCGGGATCTGAGCCACGTGCAGGTTGTAGATCTCGACGAACTCCTTCTCCTCGGTCTTCGCCGTACCGGTCATGCCGGCGAGCTTCTCGTAGAGGCGGAAGTAGTTCTGGAGGGTGATCGTCGCCATCGTGACGTTCTCCTCCTGGATCGCCACGCCCTCCTTCGCCTCGACCGCCTGATGCAGGCCTTCCGACCAGCGGCGGCCTTCCATGATGCGGCCCGTGAACTCGTCGACGATCTTGACCTCGCCGTCCTGGACGACGTAGTCGACGTCACGCTGGAAGAGCGACTGGGCCTTCAGCGCCTGGTTCAGATGGTTGACCATCTGCATGTTGCGCGCGTCGTACATGTTCTCGATCCCGAGCGAGCGCTCGACCTTGTCGATCGCCGATTGGGCCGGCGAGACGGTCTTGAACTTCTCGTCGTAGAGATAGTCGGCGCCTGAGAGCTCGGTCTCGTCGACTCCCTTGCCGTCGCTTTTTTGCTTGCTCGGCTGCCCGGTCAGGCCTTTGACGATGCGCGCGAAGTCGTAGTACACCTTGGCCGCGGTCTCCGGCTCGCCGGAGATGATCAGCGGCGTCCGCGCCTCGTCGATCAAGATCGAGTCGACCTCGTCCACGATCGCGTAGGTGTAGCCCCGCTGGACCGTCCCGTCGAGTGTGACGGACATGTTGTCGCGGAGGTAGTCGAAGCCGAACTCTGCGTTCGTGCCGTAGGTGATGTCGGCGGCGTAGGCGTCCTTGCGGTCCGAGAACGGCATCATGTTCTGGATGAAGCCGGCGCGAACGCCGAGTGCGTCGTAGGCGGGCTTCACCCAGTCCGGGTCTCGTTTCGCCAGGTAGTCGTTGACGGTGACGAGGTGGACGTTCTCCCCGGTCAGCGAGTTGAGGTACAGAGGCATCGTGGCGACGAAGGTCTTTCCCTCACCGGTCTTCATCTCCGCGATGTCGCCCTCGTGGAGGACGATCCCGCCCATCATCTGAACGTCGAAGAGGCGAACGCCCATCGAGCGCTTGAACGCTTCACGCGCGGTTGCGAAGGCCTCGAAGAGGAGCTGCTCGAGTGGCTCGCCGTTGGCCACGCGCTGCCTGAACTCGGCCGTCTTGCCTCGAAGGTCCTCGTCGGAGAGCTTCTCGAACTCGGGCTCGAGGGTGGCGATGTAGTCCGCCTGCTTGGCGAGCTTCTTGAGGCGCCGCCCCTCGCCCATGCGAAGGGCCTTTTCGAAGGTTCCGTAAGCGTCGGCGGGCATCGTCCTTAGGGTATCGGCTCAGAGCGGGAGTACCGTGACCTCCCAGAGCGTGTCGTCCAGGCGGTTGGCGCGCAGCGCGAACGAGCCGAATCGCAGCGCGCCGAACTGCTCCAGGCTCGGTAGGTCGGCCCTGGATTCGACCTCGTCGACGAGGACCGTGCGCTCGCCGTTCACGACCGCGAGATCGACCGTGTCGCCGGGGACCTCCTCCGGCACCTCGACCACGTCCACGCGCAGCCCGGCCACGCCCCACACGTCGCCCTCCTGGTGGATCGCAAGTGCGTGGTACGGGGCCGAGAGCAGGTTCTCGAGCGCGTTCGCAAGCGGCGTCAGGGCGTCATCCGGGATGTCCTCGTCCGTGTAGAGCGTGCCGTCGGCAAGGGCCACGAAGTCGATCTGGTCACCCGGCAGCTCGGGCGCCGCCGCGCTTGCGACTGCGTCCCACTCGCGGTTCCGTGGGATCCCGTGAATCGACGTCACGTCGTACAGCGGATGGTTGGAGCTCGTAAGCATGGGGATTCCGGCGAGAGCGCCTGCCTCCGGGGGCGCGGGCTCGGCACCGCTCCTCAGGCTCTCGGCCTGCTCGAGGGGATCGTCCGGAAGCACGATGCCGGCCTCCTCCGCGAGCTGCTCGTGCAGCGGCTTCTCGCGCCGAAAGAAGCCCACGGCTACTGAGGCTCGATCAGCCCGTAGTCGCGGTCGCGCCGCCGGTAGACGACGTTGATGTCGTTGGACTCCGCGTTACGGAAGACGAAGAAGTCGTGGCCGACGAGCTCGAGCTGGAGGACGGCCTCGTCGGGCGTCATCGGCTTGAACGCGAACTGCTTCGTCTTGACGATCGTCGGCCCCTCGGCGGACTCTTCGGGCGATGCGGGCTCCACCGCCATCTCGTCCGGGCGGTCATGCTTACGCGGACGCCGCTTGTCCCGGTAGCGCTTGACCTGCCGCTCGAGCTTGCTGACGAGCTGGTCGATCGAAGCCTTCATGTCCCCGGAGGTCTCGCGCGCCCGCAGGACCGGTCCCTTCGTCCAGACGGTCGCCTCGGCGACCTGGTTGTCCGCGATCGACGGGTTCTTCTCGACGGCGAGCTCGAGCTCGATGCGCGTCGGGTCTTTCACGAGCCGGTCGAGCTTGCCAAGCTTCTCCTCGGCGTACTCGCGGATCTGATCGCTGATCTCGAGATTCCGGCCCTTCACCTGGAGGTTCATAGGGGTAGGAATCTAGCGGACGGCCCGCGCGAAGGTGACGACCTCCACCCGGCGCGCCCCTGCCTTGCGGAGCGCCGAGGCGGCTGCGGAGGCCGTCGCGCCGCTCGTGTAGACGTCGTCGACGAGGACGAGCGACCTCGGCGCGGAGCCGGTTGCCAGGAAGGCGCCGCGGACGTTTCGGCGCCTCGTCGCGAGCGGAAGCCCGCGCTGAGGGCGCACTCCGGGCGAGCGCGTAAGCAGCGACACGACCGGAAGCTGCCAGCGAAGCCCGAGCTCGGCCGCCAGGCGCTCGGCCGGGTTGTGGCCTCGTCGCAGACGGCGATTCTCATCCGCCGGGACGAAGGAAACGGTGTAAACGCACGGGCGCGGAACTGCTTCCGCAACGAGCTCCGCCGCGAGTGCCGCCAGCGAACGGAGACCTCGCTCCTTCCAGGCCGAGACGAGCCGGCGGGCCGCGTCGTCGTAGGCAACCGCTGCCCGGGCGCTCGCGAACGCGATTCGCCTTCCCGCACACTCACGGCAGCGCTGGACCGGCCACTCCGTGGAGGAGCCACACCGTTCGCATCGAGGCTCCTCGAGACGGCGCAGCCGACTCCGGCATGTCTCGCACAGAGCCTCTGTCGGCGCCCCGCAGACGACGCAGCGTCGCGGAAAGACGAGATCGAGCAGCACCGGGCCACCGTAGGCGCGGCTTGGTCACGGAACTGAGCTAACTCGGACTGTATTCGCGCCGTTGCGGCAGGCCGGCGCGCTCGCGGAGGAGGTTGTCGGCCTCGAGCAACTGGCCGAGATCGCCGATGTCGTGCCACTCGCCGCGAACGCGGTAGCCGTGCACCGGCGCCTGCTCGTACAGCCAGGCGACGAAGTTGCCCGGAGCGTCGGGTGGATTGCCCTCCTCGAGATAGCGCGGGAGCAACTCGAGGTCCGCGCTGCGGTAGAGATACGCAGCGGTCGCCGCGAGGTTGCTCCGAGGCTCGGCCGGCTTCTCCTCGAACCCGACGACGCGGTCGGTTTCGTCGAGCTCGACGACGCCGTAGTTCCTGAGCAGGTCGCGGTCGGACACCTCGTGCAGGGCGATCGCGCTGCCTCCCTTCTCGCGCCAGGCCTCGACGAAGTCCTGAAGCGAGTAGCCGATCAGGTTGTCGCCGGCGACTACGAAGAGGTCGTCGCCCGCGAGCCCGCCGCGGTCGATCGCGAAAGCGAGGTCGCCGATCGCGCCGATGCGATCCTCGTTCGAGGTCGTCCCGTCGTCGTGAACCGTCACGTCGTCCGGAGCCCAGTCGTCGAACACCGGCGCGAAGCGCGCATTCGTGACGAGGTGGATCTCGTCGATCTCGTCCACCTCGCGAATCCGGTCGAGCAGGTACTCGAGCATCGGCCGCTCCGCGAGCGGCAGCAGCATCTTCGGGATCGAGTCCGTGAGCGGGCTGAGCCGCGTCGCGTACCCCGCCGCCAGGATCAAAGCCTTCATGCCATCAACCTAAGAGGGACTGTCCCTCGGTGGGGACTGTCCCCGGTGGTTACGTACCTTCGTCCCAGGAAGCGAGGTACTTCTCTTGCTCCGGCGTCAGCTTGTCGATGTCGATGCCCATCGTCTCGAGCTTGAGGCGGGCGATCTCCTTGTCGATCTCCTCGGGAACGTCGTAGACCTTCTTTTCGAGCGACGGCGCGTTCTCGACGATGTACTCGGCTGAGAGAGCCTGGTTTGCGAAGGACATGTCCATCACTTGAGCCGGATGCCCCTCCGCGACGGCGAGGTTGACGAGCCGCCCGTCTGCGAGCAGGTAGATCCGTCGCCCGTCGGCCATCGTGAACTCGTCGACGAGCTCCCTCGCCTCGCGCGTCTCGGTCGCCAGCGCCCTGAGCGCGGGGATGTCGATCTCGACGTTGAAATGGCCCGTGTTGGCGAGGATCGCGCCGTCTTTCATGCGCTCCACGTGCTCGCCGCGGATGACGCCCTTGTCGCCGGTCGCGGTCACGAAGATGTCGCCGATCTCGGCCGCGCGCTCCATCGTCAGCACTTCGAAGCCGTCCATGACGGCCTCGAGCGCCTTCATCGGATCGATCTCGGTGACGATCACGTGCGACCCCATGCCCTTTGCGCGCGTAGCCAGGCCGCGGCCGCACCAGCCGTAGCCCGCGACCACGAACTTGCTACCGGCAAGAAGCTTGTTCGTCGCGCGAATGACGCCGTCGATCGTCGACTGGCCCGTGCCATAGCGGTTGTCGAAGAGGTGCTTCGTCTTCGCCTCGTTGACGGCGACGATCGGAAAGCCGAGCGCACCGTCGCGCTCGAGAGCCTTCAGGCGGATGACGCCTGTCGTCGTCTCTTCGGTGCCGCCGATCACGTCACCGAGCTGCTCGCGGCGATGCGCGTGCAGGACGCCGATCACGTCGGCGCCGTCGTCCATCGTGATGTGCGGCTTGTGGTCGACGGCAGCCTGGATGTGTGCGTAGTACGTGTCGTTGTCCTCACCGTTGATCGCGAAGACCGAGACGTCGTAGTCCTCGACGAGCGCCGCGGCAACGTCGTCCTGGGTGGAGAGCGGATTCGACGCGCAGAGGACGACGTCGGCGCCTCCGGCTTTGAGCGTTCGCGCCAGGTTCGCCGTCTCCGTCGTCACATGCAGGCAGGCTGCGATGCGGTAGCCGGCAAGAGGCTCTTCGCGCTCGAAGCGCTCGCGGATTGCCGCCAGCACCGGCATGTTGCGGTCGGCCCACTCGATCCGGCGCACGCCCTCCTTGGCGAGCCCGAGATCCTTCACGTCATGTCTGCGCGTAGTAGCCATCAGCCCTCTCTCTTTCGGTTGGGGAGTCTAGTGATCAGGCGGCGAGCAGCCTCTCGTGCTTTCGCTGCTCCCAGTCGAGTGCGTCGATGTCAGTGCCGTGGAGCCAGGTCTCGACCGCGGCCCGCAGAGCCGGCTCGCGCCGAAGGCGCGCTGCAAAGGCGACCTCGCCCAGCTCGACGGCGAAGCGGCGACGCAGCTCTCGAAGCGCGTGCAACTGGTTGAGCTCACGGAGCCCGTAGCAGCGATACCCGGCAGGGGTGCGCTGCGGCACGACGAGCCCGAGACCTTCGAGATACCGCAGCATGCGCGCGGACCACTTGGTCTGGGCGGCTGCCGCCCCGACTGAGAGCGAGTTCATGCTCCAACCTTACCACACTTGTGTGAAGGTTAGGTCGTACGCCCGTACTTGTCCTCGAGGCGAACGACGTCATCGACCTGGGACGTCGAGACCTCGAGAATCGTCGTGTCCTCCAGTGCCTTGACCCGATGGACCGTCCCGGGCCGGATGCGAAAGGCAGCGCCGGCGCCGACGACCTCCAGGGCAGGCAGCTTTTGTCCCGGCTCGGCCATCTCGAGCTGTGCGCGACCGGAGTGGATGAGCCACGACTCGTCCTTTTCTCGGTGAAACTGGAGGCTCATGGACTCGCCTGCCTTGATGAACAAGAGCTTGCCGCAGTAGTCGTCCGTCAGGGCCCAGATCAACTCGTGGCCCCACGGCTTGTCGACCCTGGTCGGCTCAACCGCGAACGGGTCGAGACCGCCCAGATTCGGGGACTCGCTCATGCGCTCGCCGCCGCGGAAAGCCAGTTCGGGTTGGCGCGGACGTGCGCCTCCGCCACGCGCAGGTCCTTCGGCGTGTTGACCGTCAGCCAGACGCCCTCGTGGCGAAAGGCGTACAGCTTCCCCTCGGCCGCAAGCTCCGGGAACGTCGTCCGCTCGTGGTCGCCCTTCTCCGGGAGCCGCGCGATCGCCTCCTCGTCCAGCACGTCGACGCCTGCGTGCACCCAGTGGGGCAGCCTGGGCGACTCGTCGAACCCGGCGATCAGGTCGTCCTCGCCGAGCTCGACGACGCCGAAGCCCGTGGGCAGCGGTGCGACAGTGAGCGTCGCGGCTCCGCCGTGAGCCCGATGCGCGGCCAGGAGCGCGGCGAGATCGGCGTGGATCAGCTCGTCGCCGTTTAGGACGTAGACCGGCCCGTTCTGCGCCCGCGCCTGCGCCGCGAGGCGGACCCCTCCCCCACGCCCCAGCGGCTCCCCTTCGGGCACCGTGACGATCTCGGCTCCAAGCCCCGCAAGCGCCGATTCGAAGAGCTCTTCCTGGCCGGCTGCGCAGCTGACGAGTACCCGGTCGACCTCCGCCGAGGCGAGGAGGGCGACCTGGTAGGCCGCGAGCGGGCGGCCTGCGATCGGGACGAGCGCCTTCGGGCGGCCCTGCGCGGCATCGCCGAGCCGCTCGGCCTTTCCGCCGGCTAGGAGGATCGCTTCCACGGCAGGATTCTCTCTGTTACGTCCTACCGATGCCCTCGTACCGAAAGCCGGCGGCTCGAGCCGCCTCGGGGTCGAGCAGGTTGCGACCGTCGACGATCAGCGGCGTCCGCATCGCCTCGCGGGTCTCGGTCGACGCGATCCCGGCGAGCTCCGGCCACTCGGTGACGATCACCGCCGCATCGGCCCCGCGGACCGCGTCCAGGGCCGAGCTCTCAACGACGACGCCATCGAGCTCCGGGTGCCCCTTCACGAGCGGGTCCCACGCGCGAACCTCGGCGCCCTCGCTGCGGAGCCTCGACGCGAGGACGATCGAGGGCGCGGCGCGCATGTCGTCCGTGTGCGGCTTGAAGGCTAGCCCGAGCAGGGCGATGGTCTTCCCACGGAGGTCGCCGAGGTGCTCCTGCAGCTTCCCTACGACCCGACGCTTCTGGAGCTCGTTCACCTCCATGACGGCGCTCAGGAGCTGGAAGTGATAGCCGCTGTTGCCGGCGAGCAGCTTCAGGAAAGACACGTCTTTCGGGAAACAGGAGCCGCCGTAGCCAACTCCGGGCCGGAGATAGCTCGAGCCGATGCGCGGATCGAGGCCCATTCCCTCGATCACCTGGTCGACGTCGGCGCCGACCGCCTCGGAGACGTTCGCGATCTCGTTGATGAAGCTGACGCGGGTCGCGAGGAACGCGTTCGAGGCGAGCTTGACCATCTCCGCGGAGGGAACGGTCGTCTGCACGATCGGCGCGCCGAAGCCCTCGTAGAGCGCCGCCACGCGGTCGGCATGCTCGCCGTCGAACGACCCGATCACGATCCGGTCGGGATCCTTGAAGTCCTCGACCGCGCGCCCTTCCGAGAGAAACTCGGGATTCGACACGTAGCCGACCCCGGCGCCGAGGACGTCGCGAATCCGCTCGCCCGTACCGACCGGCACCGTGCTCTTCATGACGAGCGTCCCATCCTCCGGCTCGCCGAGGTCCTCGACGACCGACCAGACGGGCGCCAGATTCGCCTCACCGGAGGGCATCGGCGGCGTGTCCACGCACGAGAAGAAGATCCGCGCGTTCGCCTTCAGCTCGTCGGCGTCGAGCGTGAACGTCAATCGCTCTCGATTTTTCTCGATCAGCTCGGCCAGGCCCGGCTCGTGAAACGGCAGGATTCCGGCGTTCAACTGCTCGACCCGCTCGGGCACCACGTCGCGGACCACCACGTCGTGGCCGAGGTCTGCGAAGCAAGCGCCCGTGACGAGGCCGACCCAGCCCGCGCCGAAAACGCCGAGCGGCCTCACTTACGCATGGGCCGGAGGCCCTTTGCGATCTCGAGCATCGTCTCGTTGGAGAGCGAGTCGAGCACCGTGTTGACCACCCAGTAGCTCGCGCCGCCGGCCCTCAGCACGACCATGTGCAGGCGCGAACCGTTGTAGTAGAGGTCGTACTGACGGCCCTTGATCACTTCGCTCGTGTTCTTGCCGTCCAGCGCGGGGGCGTCGTCCCAGTCGGTTTGCTGGATCCCCCAGTACTCGCTCGCGCCCGTCCGGAAGGTGAACCGGACCGTCTTCGAGTCGTCCATCTTGTAGACACGGAACGGAACCTCCGAGTCGATCTCGGAGCTGCGCTCGATCACGGTCGGGATCTGCAGCGGGAACCCGAGCTTCCAGGCTGCGGCTGCGCGGACCGCGGGCAGCGTCTCCGACTTGCCCGGCCGCACGTTCGGCGGCTCGCGGGAAGGAGTGCGATCGACAGGCGTCGGAGTCAGCGTTCCCGAGAAGTTTTGCCCGACGACCACGGTCAGCATCGCCCCGTTGGAAAGGCCTCGCAGCGCGTTGTTGGCCGGGATCGGCGCTACATCAGAGGAGTTGAAGAGCCCTGACACCGTCTGCGCAGCCCGTTGCGCCTTGCCCCGTCCGGTGTAGAAGATCTTCGTTCGGAAGGCCCGGCTCAAACGGCCGGGCGCATTCGCCTGGAGTCCCTCCGGCGGCTGGATCACGCGGTAGCCCTTCTGCCCCAGGAGATAGCTCGTGTTCGCGGCGGCGCCTGCCTGCCCGTTCCCGTTCAGCACGACGATGGAGACGTTCTTCGGGCTCGGCCCGGCCTTCCCGCGCAGCGGTCTGTTGAGAGCCTGGGCAGTCGCCTTGTCAGAAGCCTCGACGTCGGGCTGCTGAAACTCCTGCACCGCCGTCTGGATGTTCGACGGGTCGGTGACCAGGTCGTTGGTCCCCGTCAGCCCGCCGATCTTGGCCTGGAAGAAGTTCCCGGACGGCAAGCCGTAGGCAAAGAAGGCGTAGTTGATCAACGTGCTGCCGCTGATCTCGCCCCCGCCCTGTCCGATCTCCACGTTCTTTCGCAACACCTTGAAGATCTTGGGCACGGTCGTCGGGTTCGTCCAGCGATGGTTCACCGCCTGCTTGATCCCTTTCACGAACTGCTGCTGGCGCGCAAGCCGGAAGAGGTCGGAGTCGGTGTGCCTGAAGCGGACGAAGTCGAGCGCTTGCTTGCCGTTCAGCCGCTGGTACCCGGGCCAGAGGTTGATGGTCGAATACGTTTCTCCGCCCTGCCTGTTCAGGTTCAGGTACCGCCGGTCGACGTCGATCCACGCTCCGTCGAGCTTGTCCACGATCTCCCGGAAGCCGTCGAAGTTGACCGTGATCAGGTAGTTGATCTTGAGCCCGGTGAGGTTTCGAACGGTCTCGAGCGTGCCCTCAGGCCCGCAGAACGCGTAGGCCGAGTTGATCTTGCCGAGCGACGCTCCTCCGTTCGGGCAGCGAACCTCGACGTTCAGGTCGCGCGGGAACGAGAGCAGTGAGATCGCGTTTGTGTGCGGATCGGCGCGCATGAGCATGACCGTGTCCGAGCGGCCAGGGAAGTCACCGTCCTCGGGCCGGTGGTCGTACCCGATCACGAGCGCATTGGCAGCCTGCCCCGGAATCGGGTGGTCAAGGGCCTTTGCGGCCTGTGCAGTCTTCACGCTGCGCGGAGCGAACGCGTGCGCGTTCTCGTCGGCGTACAGATACGCGCCCCCTGCGATCCCCACAACGATCGCCACACAGGCCGCGAGCACGATGAAGAGGATGCGCCCGACCGTGCGGAGCGCGCTCCGTTGCCGCTCGGGCTGGCGGTAGCGCTGGACGGGGCTCAGGACCCCGGGCGGGAGGACGGCGCGGCCGTCGCCGTTGACGACCGCCACACGGCCCATTCCTCGCTTCAGCGTTGTTCTCATCCGAAAAGCTGCGAACGCCTCTCGGCGTCCGCCCCAACGATGGTAGCCGACTACGCGACTAGTTCGGTCGGTTCTACCGAGCTCCTGCGTGCGCTCGGTTGAGGGACTCCTCCGCGAGGCGCGTCCCCTCGACCATTCTCTGCAGCTTCTCGTAGGCGACGTCCCAGCTCCGGGTGCGAAGACCGCAGTCCGGGCAGACGTGGATGCGAGCCGGATCGCCGAAAACCTCAGCCGCGTACAGGATCCGATCGCGCACGAGCTCCGGCGACTCGACGAAGTCCGTGTGGATGTCGAGCACGCCCAGGCCGAGGATCGGGTCGTACGGAAGGTCGCGCCACTTGGAGATCACCTCGTAGCCGGGCCGCTCCGCTGACGAGGTTCCGAGCTCACGCGTGTCGTAGTTCGCGAAGCCGACGCAGTACTGGCGACAACCGCTCATCCCCTCGATCGCGGGGAAGAAGAGGTCGTAGTCGGAGAAGCAGAGATGCGTGGAGAACATGCAGCCCTCGAGGCCCTCGACCGAGACGTTGAAGCTCTCGACGAACACGTCGAGCTCGTCCTCCTCGGTCGAGGCTCCCGGCTCGTCGATCTGGATCCACTTCGCACCGAGGTCGATCAGCGCTTCCAGGTTCGGCCGGATGATGTTCCGCGCGATGTCGAGGGTCAGCTCACGGCGCGCCTCGACCTCGTCCTTGCGCGAGAGGCCCCCGCCGATCCTGCCCTCCTTGGGCAGGTGGTGCTCGTCGTACGACCACACGGCGAGCGTGTACGCACCCGTGATCGGAATCTTCAGGTCGTGCTTGGCGACCGACTGGAGGAAGGAGAACTCCTCGTTGTGGTACGGCTCGGCGAGCGAGACCGGGCCGGTCGCAGCCGACTTCGAGTAGTACTTGTTGTCGAACGAGCGCACGGTGCCGCGCGGCTCGAAGCCGTTCGAGTGGGCAATCGCCCAGGCGTACATCTCGCTGCGCTGCTGCTCGCCGTCCCAGATGACGTCCACGCCGGCCGACTCCTGCAGGCGCACGCAGTACTTGCTGGCCCAGCGGGCGATCTCGTCCGCGTCGCGCTCGTCGGCCTCGAGGAGCTCGATCAGTTGCTCGTGGTCCTCGACGCCGACCTTCTCGCCCCAGCTGCGTGCATGGTCGATGTCGCTTGCCTCGAGCGGCTTGCCCGCGGAGGTCTTGACGAGCCACGGCGGCTTGGCCAGCGAGCCGACCTCGTGTGTCAGGAACTTGATCTCGTCACTCACGCCGCTGCCTCCGTCGTTGCCGTCTTTGCCTTGCCCAGCCGCCCGAGCTTCTCGCGGGCGACCTGCTCTGAAACGTACTGGAGATCCCCGTTGGGAACGAGGGCGATCTCCTCCACCCCACGCTCGCGCAGGGTCTCGACGAACGCGGCGATCTCGCGCGGCTCCTCGAGCACCGAGCTGCGCGCGTCGAGCACGCCGGCAAGCAGCTTCTTGCCGAATCCTTCGGGGACGTCCGTCGCCGAGGTCGCGTAGAAGTCGATCCCGATCGCGTGTACCGGCAGGTCCGCAATGCCTTGGCCCAGAACGCGCTGCGCGTTCCCGAACGTGAGCCAGAGCGCCAGCTTGGGACCGCCGTCCAGGACCTGCAGAGCTTCCTCGACGGCACCGAGGTCCGCGCTTTCCTCGCGCGCGAGATACGGCTCCTCGAGCACGACGAGCTCGGCGTCGAGTGCCTCGAGCTGCGGCTTCAGGACGCTCTCGGCCATCGCCCTGGGCGTGACGTCGGTTCCATGTGAGAGAGCAAAAGGCGACGGCAGGGTGACGAGACGCGGGCCGGGTAGTTGCGCGATGTACCGCTCGTCGAGCGCCGAGACCAGCTTCGGCTCGGCGGCGGTCGCATTCGGCGCCCGGTAGAAGGAGTTCGTATCGAGGAAGCGCGTCAGGGCGCCGGTCTGGAGGCCCTCGCTGCCCTCGACGAAAGGCCGGAAGATGTCCTGCCAGCGGAGCATCCCGTCGGCGAGGAGATCGAAGCCCGCGTCCTGCTGCGCCGAGACGAGCTGAGCGAGATCTCGCTCCGTCTGCTCGTCGACGGCCTCAGGAGTGGTGCGCCCGCGGTCGAGGTCGCGCGTCGCCTGGATGAGCTCCTCCGACCGTGGATAGAGCCCGGGAACAAAAGCCTGCATCCTCAGCCCCTTCCGATCACGTTGAGTTGGTTCTCTGCGTGCTTCACGCGCTGTTCGAGCTGCCAGCGGTCGGCCTCCGACTCGCCCCGCTCGACCTCCTCAAGCTCGGCCTGTGCCGTCTCGAGCTGCTCGCGGGCGCGCGCCTCGTCGATGTCCGTCGCATCCACCGCGTCGTCCACGAGAGCGAGCGCGCGGTCCTGCTCGACCTTGAAGAATCCTGGGCCTGTCGCGAACTCCTGCACCTGCGTGTCGCGCTTTACGTGCACCCGAGTCGAGCCTGCTTTCAGCATCGCGATCAGCGGCGCATGCCGGGCGAGAATTCCGATCTCACCGTCCGCTCCGGGGACAATCAACATCTCGACCTCGCCCTCGAAAACGGGCCCGTCGGGCGTGACGAGCGAGACGTCGAAGCTCGCCATTACGCCGGAGTTGGTTCGGGCTCGCGCTCGGCCACTTCTGCTTCGTCGGCCGGCTCCTCTTCGGGCTTCTCGTCGGCCTCGCTCGAGCCGCGGCCCTTCGCAACCGCCCCCTCGATCGTCCCGACCATGTAGAAAGCCTGCTCCTGGAGATCGTCGTGCTTTCCGTCCAGGATCTCCTGGAAGCCCTTGATCGTGTCCTCGAGCCGTACGTACTCACCCGGCGTGCCCGTGAACTGCTCGGCGACGAAGTTCGGCTGCGAGAGGAAGCGCTGGACCTTGCGCGCCCGCTGCACGATCAGCTTGTCCTCGTCGGCCAGCTCCTCCATGCCCAGGATGGCGATGATGTCCTGGAGGTCCTTGTAGCGCTGGAGCACCTCCTGGACGCGCGTCGCCGTGGCGTAGTGCTCGTCGCCGACGATGTCCGGTTGCAGCGCGCGGGAGACGGAGTCGAGCGGATCGACGGCCGGGTAGATGCCCTGCTCGACGATCGCGCGCGAAAGCACCGTCGTCGCGTCGAGATGGGCGAACGTGTTCGCCGGCGCCGGGTCGGTGAGGTCGTCTGCCGGCACGTAGATCGCCTGCACCGAGGTGACCGAGCCTTTCTTCGTAGATGTGATCCGCTCCTGGAGCTGCCCCATCTCGGTCGCGAGAGTCGGCTGGTAGCCCACCGCGCTCGGCATGCGGCCTAGTAGCGCGGAGACTTCCGAGCCCGCCTGCACGAAGCGGAAGATGTTGTCGATGAAGAGGAGCACATCCTGGCCCTCGTCACGGAAGTACTCGGCCATGGTCAGGCCGGAAAGGCCGATGCGAAGACGCGCGCCCGGTGGCTCGTTCATCTGCCCGTAGACGAGCGCCACCTTGTCGAGCACGCCTGATTCCTGCATCTCGAGCCAGAGGTCGTTCCCCTCGCGGGTTCGCTCGCCTACGCCGCAGAAGACGGAGACGCCGCCGTGCTCGCGGGCGACGTTGTGGATCAGCTCCTGGATGAGAACTGTCTTGCCGACGCCGGCGCCCCCGAAGAGGCCGACCTTCCCGCCCTTGACGTAGGGCGCGATCAGGTCGATCACCTTGATGCCCGTCTCGAAGATCTCGGTCTTCGGCTCGAGGTCGGAGAACGGCGGCGGGTCGCGGTGGATGGGCCAGCGCTCGACACCGTCGCTCGGCTCGTCCTTCTCGTCGATCGGCTCGCCGATCACGTTCCAGAGGCGTCCCAGGGTCTCGCTCCCGACGGGGACCGTGATCGGCCCGCCGAGGTCGACGACGTCTACGCCGCGCGACAGGCCGTCGGTGGAGTCCATCGCGACAGCGCGGACGCGGTCGTCTCCGAGATGCTGCTGCACCTCCGCGACGAGCACGCGGTCGTCGATCGTGATCTGCACCGCGTGGTAGATCTGGGGCAGCTCGTCCGGGAAGAGCGCGTCGATGACGACGCCCTTGACCTCGATGACCTTGCCGACGTTCTGGCCGTTATTTTGGTCAGGCATTCGTCTCCTGGAGAGGTAGGTCTCGTGCGTGGCGGCTGCGGGTTGGCAGCAGCTCGCTCAGTCGCCGGAGTCTAGCGAAGCGCACGGGGTCTCGACCCCCCATGAGGATCGTCTTCCGGCCGCTTTCCTCGATCGCCGCCACACGGGCGTCGTGATCGAGGTTTCAGACGTATGACGTTACGAGTGACGGGAACACTGTGCAGACAGTATCGCTGCGCGCTGCAGTGCTACCGATCCTGCAGAACCGGGCCGCCGCCGAGCAGGGAGTGATGCTCACGAACCGCCTGGGCGGCGCGGGCATTCACCGTCTTCAGGTCGATCGCGTCGACCGCAGAGCTCGCGATGGGCTGGGCGCTGACGACAGCGCGACTTCGGACCTCGGAGGAGGCGAGGACGCTTCCAAGCCCGACCGCCGCAACGGCCATCGCGGCCACAGCCGGAGCAAGCCGCAGGCCTGTGCGGCGCCGAATGCGACCGATCAGGGCGACCTCGAAGCGCTCCCTCGGAGCGGTTCGAAGGACCGTGGTCAAGCCGCGAACGGAGGCGCGGAACTCCTCGCATTCCGGACAGCGAGTCGTATGGTTCTCGAGCAGGACGCGCTCGAACGTCGACAGTTCGCCGTCGACGTCGGCAGATGCCCAGTGGCGAGCCCGATCACAATTTCCTTGCAACATTTGCTCTCGAATAGCTCTGACGGCAGTCCCGCCCAGAAGTTAGTCCGGGCTCCGAGTTTTCGAAACATATTTTAGAACAGCGAATGCCGGCTGTCGACGATCGTTCCGATCACGATGAGCACGACTCCGAGGGAGATGAAGACGCCCGAGCTCCTGATCGTCTCGAACTGCTCGCCCGGGGTTGCCCAGCGGAGCCGCCTGTCGCCGAACGTCCCGAAACCGATCACCGACGGCCCGGCCGTCTCCGACTTCACGCGAGCAGGCCCGCGGTTGCCCAAGAAGAATCCGGCTACCAGCAAGAAGCAGCCCATGAAGTAGAAGCCGAGAGCAAGCGAGCGGTCGAGCGAAGCTCCCAGGAGTAAGCCAATCAGTAGCGACCCGACGACGGTCACGCCGACAGCCAGGATGACCGCGACCAAGAAACGGCGGAGCGCCGCGAGGAGCATCGGGCTCGCGACTACGCCGGAAGCGCTTCTTCGGGCGAGCGCACAGCTTCCCTCGGTGCCCGCCGCATCTCGTCGGCGGCCATCGGCCAACGCTCGAGTGGGTAGTGGCAGGCCGCCACGTGCCCGGCGCCGAAGGGATAGAGCGGCGGCTCCTCGACGTCGCAGTGCCCCTCCACGAAACGGGGGCAACGCGGGTGGAACCGGCATGCGCTCGGCGGGTTGACCGGGCTCGGGACGTCACCTTCGAGCACGATCGGCGAGCGCTCGCGGCCGAGCTTGGGATTTGCGATCGGCACAGCCGAGAGCAGCGCGCCGGTGTAGGGGTGCTTCGGCTCCCGGTAGAGGGCGTCGCGGGAGGCAATCTCGGCCACCTTGCCCAGGTACATCACCATCACGCGGTCCGAGATGTGCCGGACGACGTTCAGGTCGTGCGCGATAAAGACGTACGTCAGGTCGAACTGGTCCTGGAGGTCCTTGAGCAGGTTGAGGATCTGCGCCTGGACAGAGACGTCGAGCGCCGACACCGGCTCGTCGCAGACGATCAACTTCGGGTTCACCGCAAGCGCCCGTGCAACGCCGATGCGCTGACGTTGCCCACCGGAGAACTCGTGCGGGAACCGGTTGTAGTGCTCTGGGTTGAGGCCGACGACCTCGAGCAGCTCCTGCACCCGGGTCTTGACCTCAGCCGGCGTCCCGAGCTTGTGCACCTCGAGCGGCTCGGCGATGATGAAGCCGACTCGCTTACGTGGGTTGAGCGAGGCGTACGGGTCCTGAAAGATCATCGTCATCTGGCGACGGATCGGGCGCATAGCCGCGCGCGACAGCTTCGTGATGTCGCGGCCTTCGAAGGTGATGCGGCCACCGGTTGTGTCCAGGAGGCGCACGATGCAGCGGGCCAGCGTCGACTTCCCACAGCCCGACTCACCCACGATGCCAAGCGTCTCACCTTGCTTAATGGTGAGCGAGACGCCGTCGACTGCCTGCACGGAGGCCACCTGCTTCTGGAAGATGATCCCGCGCGTGATCGGGAAGTACTTCTTGACGTCTTCGACGACGAGCAGCTCGTCGCCGCTAGTAGAGACCGAGGACTCCATCAGCCGGCCTCCGCCATCGTTGCCCCGAGCAGCTTGGACGCCTCGCGCTCCTTGGTTTGCTCGTCGAGGTGGCAGGCCTGCCTGTGTTCCGGATCGTGAGTCGTCGGCGCGAGCGCCGGCTCCTTCGTCTTGCAGACGTCCATGACGTACGGGCAGCGTGGATGGAAGCGACAACCCGACGGCGGACGGAGAAGCGAGGGCGGCTGGCCGGGGATCTGCGTGAGCCGCTCAACGTCGGTCTCCAGGCGCGGTAGGGATCCCATCAGCCCCCACGTGTAGGGATGCTGGGGCCGGCCGAACAGGTCGTCGACCTTCGCCTCCTCGACGACCTTGGCCGCGTACATGACGACGACGTCGTCTGCGACCTCTGCGATCACGCCGAGGTCGTGGGTGATCATCAAGATCGCGCTGCCGAACTCCTGCTGCAGGCGCTTCATCAGATTGAGAATCTGAGCCTGGGTCGTCACGTCCAGCGCCGTAGTGGGCTCGTCCGCGATCAGGAGGTCAGGATCGTTGACGAGCGCCATCGCGATCATCACGCGCTGGCGCATGCCGCCGGAGAACTGGTGAGGGTAGTCGTCGAACCGGTTCTCTGCGCGCGGGATCCCGACGGCCTTCAGCAACTCGAGCGCGCGGGCGCGCGCGACGCGGCCCGTGACGTCGCGGTGCAGCTGAACCGCCTCCACAAGCTGCTTTCCGATCGAGTGAACCGGGTTCAGCGACGTCATCGGATCCTGGAAGATCATCGACATCTCGTCGCCGCGGATCTCGCGGAGCTCCCGGGGCTTCGCCCCGAGGATTTCCTTGCCTTTCCACAGGACCTCGCCGCTCGAGGTGGTGTTGCGCTTGGAGTTCAATCCCATGATCGTCAGGCAGGTGACGCTCTTGCCGCAGCCCGACTCGCCCACGATCCCGAGGGTCTGTCCCTTCTCGATCGAGAACGACACGCCGTCGACGGCCTGGACGACGCCGTCTTCGGTGCGGAACCCGGTCCGCAGATCCTTTACTTCAAGGAGTGCCAAAGGGTCTCTAGGTTAACCGGATTCGCGGATCGATCCATGCGTACAGGAGATCGACGATGAGATTGAAGATGAGGATCGCGATCGTCGCGAAGACGATGACGCCCTGGACGACAGCGAGATCCTGGTTCGAGATGGCAACGATCGCCGTTCTCCCCAATCCGGGAAGCTGGAAGATCTGCTCTGTGAAGATCGCGCCGCCGAGGGCGACGCCGATGTCCATCCCGAGCATCGTCACTGTGGGCAGAAGCGCGTTCCGCAGCACGTGCTGGATCAGAACCCGCTGCTCCGGCGCTCCCTTTGCCCTCGCGGTGCGCACGAAGTCCTCGTTCAGGGTCTCCATCACGTTCGCCCTGATCATGCGGACATAGAGAGCTGCGAACAGGATCGCGAAGGTGCACCAGGGCAAAATCATGTGGTAGAACCATTGCCAGGGCCCACCCGGAAGCCCCGAATCCGGCGGCGCGCCAAAGAAGTTCGCGTAGTTGGCGATCGGCGTGATGCCCCACTTGACGCCGAAGAAGTACGAGAGGATCAGGCCGATCCACACGGGGTGCGCGGACACGCCGATCAGGACGAAGACCATCGCCGAGCGGTCCATCAGCGAGCGTGGCTTCAGAGCCGACAAGATGCCGACCGTTAGGGCAATCATCATCCAGAGCACGGCGCCGCCAAACACGAGCGACGCGGTGACCGGAGCCGCCTGGACGATCTTTTCGTTGATGTCCTGGCTCGTCGCGTACGAGGTGCCGAGATTCGGTGTCTTTGCGTGGAAACCGCCTTCGAAGCTCACCGGCATCAGGCGGCCGAGGAACTTGCCGTACTGAACGTAGATCGGCTGGTCGAGCCCGAGCTTCTCGGTCGCAAGCTCCAGGCATTGCGGTCGTGCTTGGTCCCCTCCGCAGACGGCGCGCGCCGGGTCGTTCGGCGCCATGAAGAAGATCACGAAGGTGACGAACATGATCACCAGGAAGAGAACGATCGCCCAAAGAGTTCGTCTGACGAGATATCGGAACATGTCCTGGTCTCCGTTCGGTCTTGGCGCGCCTGCCGGGGAATCCTATCTCAGTATGCGACGAAAAAGACGAGAGGCGCCGGCTGAGCCGGCGCCTCTCGTTGTCGTGCCTGTACCGCTTGGCCCTTCCTTACTTGAGTGACAGGGCCGGGATGCTGAAGTCCGAGTAGATGCCCTGGAACACGAGGCTCCGTGGCTCCACGCGGTTCGAGAAGAAGTACCTGTTGTTGTACGTCCTCTCGACTGCCATCGGGGCAACCTTCTTCATCATGTCGATGTCCATCTGGCCGTACACCCGGAGGCGCTTCGCGCCTACGAGCCGGGCAGCAGCGTCCATTCTCTTGTTCCACAACGAGTTGTTGAAGTAAGAGAAGTTCACGTTGTTCTCGGGGATGATCGCCGAGCCGTGAAGGAGGACGTTGAGCCAGTCGTACGGATCCGGATAGTCCGAGCACCAACCCATCGAGACGCCGATGTCAGCATCGGTGCCCCTGCGGCCCATTGCGGTGTAGATGTCGCCGCCGGAGAAGCCCTTCATCGTGATGTTGCCCGGCTCGAAGCCGAGGTTGATGAGGTCCTGGCGGACGATCTGACCCTGAGCCGGGTTGATCGTGCCTGACGAGCGGAAGTAGACCGTGATCTTCCCGTCCCTGAACTTGCCGGCAGCGAGTTGACTTCGCCTTGGCGATGTTCTGCTTGATGGGATACGGGTTGACGGCCTTCCAACCGGGCACGCCCGGGTTGAAGAGGTGCGTCCACGGTCGACCGGCGTACGGGCCTACCTGATTCGAGTAAGCCGTCCGGTTGATGACGGTGGAGACTGCCTGACGCAGCTTGACGTTGTTCTTGAACAGGTTCTCATCGTTGTTCATCGGCAGGTAGCCGGTGCAGTTGGACGCCTTCGTCCAGAAGCGGCTCTTGTTGACGCCGTACTGGTTGGCGATTCCCTGGACCTCGGCTGCCGGCAGGGGACCCTGGTCAAGCTCGTTGTTCTTCGTCTGGTTGAACGCAGTCTGCTCGTTCAGGTTCCACTGAAGATCAACGCCATTGACGTTCTTCGGGCGAGTCCGACCTGGACCTGCCTTGTAGTGCGGGTTCTGCCTGATCGAAGTCAGCTGGTCGACGTCGTTGCGCGAATACGCATACGGGCCGGCCGACGGGATCGTCGTGATGTTGGCGATGTTGACGACCTCGTTGTCGAACGGAAGCTTCGTGTGAGTCGCCTGGAAGAACGGCATCGTGATCTTCGACATGAAGGTTCCGTCCGCCTTGGTCAGGCGAATGATCAGCTTGTTGCCCCGGACGGTGACGCCAGGGACGTTCGTGCAGCTGCTGTTGTTGTTGCAGTCGGCGGCGCCGACGATGTTCGAGCCGTTGTCATCGGTGATGAAAGAAGCTCCCGGGGAGGCGAGGTCCTTGCTGATGACACGGTTGATCGCGTACTTGAAGCTGTTCGGCGTAACGGCGCTGCCGTCGCTGAACTTGAAGCCCTTCCGGATCGTGAAGGTGTACGTCTTGCCGCCGTTGCCGACGGTGAACCGCGACGCAACCTCAGGAACGAGCTTCGTACCAGCAACGCCCCTCTTGTCCGGGTAGTTGAACAGCCGCGCTGAAGTCGCGTACTCGAGCCACCAGGCGGTGGTGATGTACGCAAGCTGGGGATCGACCTGGACCGAGGCTCCGGTCGTGCCGACCTTGAAGATCCCACCCTTCTTCAGCTGGGCGGTGTTGCCTGCGCTCGCAAAGCTAGCTGCGAACAAAAGGCTTGCTCCGGTCGCGAGCATCGCAACCGAGAGCCAGATACGTCTGTGCATATCTCTCCCTTTCCGTGAACTCGAGCCGAGCAACCCCGACCCGGGACGGATCGCCCGTCCATACGCAATAAGACGTGGCGCCATGGGTTTGGTTAGTTGGCCTAGTCACACCCGTTGCGAGCATCCGTGCAGATCGGGTGTCCGACCGGCCGCGGCGGCGACCAAACGCTCTATTTGCAGCCTTATTGCTGGGTCGAGCGAGGATCGAATGCGTCCCGGAGCCCGTCGCCGAGCAGGTTGAACGCAAGCGTTGTGATCAGCACGGCCAGGCCCGGCCACACCATCAGAAGCGGCCGCGTGGTGTAGTACTCGGGCGCGGTCGAGAGGAGGTTCCCCCAGCTCGGCACCGTCAGCGGGATGCCGATCCCGAGGAAGGAGAGGCCTGCCTCGGCCAGCACGTAGCTCGCGACGATCAGCGTCGAGAAGACGATGATCGGCGCGATCAGGTGAGGCAGCACGTGCGAGCGGATGATGCGGCCGTCGCTGGCGCCGATCATGCGGGCCGCCTCGATGTACTCCTTCTCGCGAATGGAGAGGACCTGGGCGCGCATGATCCGCGCCGGGTAGAACCAGCCGAAGATCGTGAAGATCAGGACGAGCGTGATCACCCCTGGGGGAAAGATTCCGAATGTGATCGCGTTGAGCCGCGGGCCGACGGTCGCGGCCAGGGCGATTACGAAGAGCAAGACCGGGAACGCCATCGTGATCTCCGTGATCCGGGAGATGACCGTGTCGATGGTGCCGCGGAAGTAGCCGGCGATCGAGCCCAGGAGGACCCCGATGAACATCACTCCGATCGTCGAGAACACGGCCACCTCGAGCGAGACCTGAGCGCCGAAGAGCAGGCGCAAGAACTCGTCCTGGCCGAGCCTGTTCGAAGCGCCGAGAACGAGGAGGTCCGTCTCGCCGGTGTAGGGATTCTCGATATGAGTCCACGGCTTCGCGGGAAGCAGGCTGCCCGCGCTGACCGCAGGCGGCTCCGTGAAGATGTCGCTCGGGCCGTGGCCGATGTAGTTCTGGGCGACCGGCGCGCCGATGAAGGCGGCCAGGAACATCAGGATGATGAGGACCCCGCTCGCGATCGCGACCTTGTCGCGCCTGAAGCGGATCCAGACGAGCTCCCAGTAACCGCGTGCGCGGACCTGCTCTAGCTGCTCGCCGATCTCCCCATGCGTCTCGGATGCGATCGCACCTCCGAGGCCGGCTTGGGAGCCGAGCAAGTCAGAGGGTTTCTCTTTCGTCGCCATGCGGGTTGAGAGCATAACGGCGCCGAAAGCGCCGCACCAACTGATTCAGACTGTACTCACCCTTCGCTTGTTAGTGGATCTAGCCCGTGAGAGCGTCTGCGCCGGCGACGACTTCCAGGATCTCCTGGGTGATCTCGGCCTGGCGAGCCCGGTTCATCTGGAGAG
Source organism: uncultured Actinomycetes bacterium (assembly GCA_963827725.1). Lineage (GTDB taxonomy): Bacteria > Actinomycetota > Thermoleophilia > Gaiellales > Gaiellaceae > VAXT01. Next base: position 1,631,026 of record CAWHBM010000001.1, read on the forward strand.
TCAGGTGGTCGATCAGCTCGGCGGCGTTCTTCGATGCGTTTCGCATCGCCGTCATCCGAGCACCCTGCTCGGACGCGGCCGACTCGAGCAGCGCCCGGTAGAGCTCGGTCTCGACGTACACCGGTAGCAGGCGCTCGAGAATCTGCTCGGGCTCGGGCTCGTAGATGAAGTCTCCGAGCAACGCCTGCGACGAGGAGTCGTCGGCGTCGCCCTCGAGCAGGCTCTCGGGGATCGGCAGGACCTCCTGGACGACCACCCGCTGGGTGAGCGCCGACTCGAAATGGTTGTAGATGACGTCGACCCGGTCGACCTCTCCCTCGATGTAGAGCTGAGACACCCGGTGGGCGATCGCCTGCGCGTCGGAGTAGCGGGGGCTGTCGCTGAACCCCGCCCAGGCCTGCTCCATCTCGTAGCGCCGGAAACGAAGTGTCGAGGCGCCCTTACGGCCGGCCACGAGCCAGCGCGGCTCGATTCCCTCGTCGCGGAGTCGGCGCTCGAGCGCGAAAGCCTCGCGCAGGATCTGCGCGTTGAAGGCCCCCGCGAGGCCTCGGTCACCCGTCAGGGGCAGGATCGCCGTGGAGGCAACCTCGCGGCGCTGGAGCAGCGGTAGGCCGCGGACCGACGAGCTGGCCCTAGCGACACCGACCATCAGCTCTTGCATCCGGTCCGCGTACGGGCGCATCGCCTCGATGCGGGCCTGTGCCTTCCTCAGCTTGGCCGCGGCGACGAGCTCCATCGCGCGCGTGATCTTCCGCGTGTTGCGGACCGAGCGGATCCGGCGCTTGATGTCCTGGACCGCGGCCATCGTTAGCCCCTAGGTGGCCGCTCCCACGAGCCCGGTCTCCTGCGATGCGTTGAAGCTCTGCTTGAACTTCTCGAGCTCCTTGTCGAGCCGCTCGCCGAGCTCGTCGGGGAGATCGCCGGTCTCACGAACTTCCTTGTAGATCGTCCCTTCGGAGCGAAGAGTCTCGCGGAGCTCGTCCTGGAATCTCGATATGTCCACGACGGGGACGTCGTCCAGGAAACCGTTGATGCCTGCGTAGATGGCGACCACCTGCTCCTCCATCGGCCAGGGCTGGTACTGCGGCTGGTTGAGCGTCGCCACCATTCGCTCGCCGCGTGCCAGCGTCTGCTGCGTCTGCGGATCGAGCTCGGAGCCGAACTGGGAGAACGCCTCGAGCTCGCGGTACTGGGCCAGCTCGAGACGGAGTCGGCCCGCGACCTTCTTCATCGCCTTCGTCTGCGCGCTCGAGCCCACGCGGGAGACAGAGCGGCCGACGTCGATCGCCGGCCGAACGCCCGAGAAGAACAGGTCAGCCTCGAGGAAGATCTGCCCGTCGGTGATCGAGATCACGTTCGTCGGGATGTAGGCGGCGATGTCTCCCGCCTGCGTCTCGACCACGGGCAGGGCCGTCAACGAGCCGCCGCCCCTGTCGTCGGAGAGCTTGCTCGCACGCTCGAGTAGGCGAGAGTGGAGATAGAACACGTCGCCCGGGTAGGCCTCTCGGCCCGGGGGGCGGCGAAGGAGTAGCGACATCTGCCGATAGGCATCCGCGTGCTTCGAGAGGTCGTCGTACATGACCAGCGAGTGTCCGCCCTTGTTCATGAAGTACTCGCCCATGGCGCAGCCCGCGTACGGCGCCATCCACTTGATCGGCGCCGCTTCGGAGGCCGGCGCCATGACGATGATCGTGTAATCCATGGCTCCCCGGTCCTTCAGGAGCTCGTGAATCTGCGCGACGGTGGAAGCCTTCTGGCCGATCGCGACGTAGATGCAGATCACGTCCTGGTCGTGCTGGTTCAGGATCGTGTCGATGAGGATCGCCGTCTTGCCCGTCGAGCGGTCGCCGATGATCAGCTCGCGCTGGCCGCGGCCGACGTTCGTCATTGCATCGATCGCCTTGATTCCGGTCTGAAGCGGCTCCTTGACCGGCTGGCGATCGACGACGCCCGGCGCCTTGATCTCGAGGTTCAGCCGCTCGTCGGTCTCGATCGGCGGTCCGCCATCGAGCGGATTGCCGAGGGGATCGACGATGCGCCCGATCAAGGCGTCACCCACCGGGATGCTCGCCACGCGGCCCGTCCGCTTCGCGGAGTTGCCCTCCTTGATCAGGTCCCACTCTCCGAAGAGGGCGCAGCCGACGTTGTCCTCCTCGAGGTTGAACGCGAGGCCGGTGACGCCATGGTCGAACTCGAGCATCTCCATGGCGACGGCCGACTCGAGGCCGTAGACGCGCGCGATGCCGTCACCGACCTGGAGGACCGTGCCGACCTCCGCGAGGTCGGTCTCGACGTCGTAGCGCTCGATCTGCTTGCGCAGGATCGAAGTGATCTCTTCCGGTCGGACTTTCACGGGCGGGCTCCTTGAGTCAGTTCGTGACGTAAACGTGAGAGGCGGCCGCGGACGCTCGAGTCGACCTCGAGCGAGCCGGCCTTGAGGACGAGCCCGCCGACGAGGCCGGGATCGACGGAGCGGGAGGCTTCGACTCGCCTGCCGGAGGCCTTCTCGATCTGCTCCACGATCGAGGTCGCCTCCTTGTCGTCGAGCTCGACCGCCGTCGTCAGCTCGACCTTGAGAATCTGCTCTTCGGCCGCGAGGAGCTCTTCGTACTCGCGCGCGATCTCCTCGATCAGCGGCGCACGGCCCTTCTCGGCCACGACGCGGAAGAAGTTGCGGACGAGCTCGTCGGAGCCTTCCATCACCGCGGACAGGGCCTCGGCCTTCGCCGTAGGATCGAGCTGCGGATTTCGGAGGAGCGCCTGCAGCTCCGGCACGTCGTGCAGCGCGGTGACGAATTCCTGGAGCTCCGCTCGCACCTCGTCGAGGCGGCCCTGATCCTTCGCGGACTCGAAGAGGGCCGTCGCGTAGGTGCGGGCGACGACAGCCACTAGTTACGCGACCCTTCGAGCACAGAGAAGTCGAGCTCCTGGACCGCGTCCTCGATCAGCCGCTTGTGGTCGGCCTGGTCGAGCACCTTCCCCGTGACCTTCTGCGTCGCGACCACCGTCAGCTCGGCGACCTCGGCCCGGATCGCCTCGAGCGCGCGCTGTGTCTCGGCCTCGACCTGCTTCGTCGTCTCCTCGATCCTCCGGCGGCGGTCGACCTCGAGCTCGTCGCGCATGCGCTTTTTCTGCGACTCGGCCACCTGGCGCGCGTTCGCGAGGATCTCCTCGGCCTTTCCTCTGGCCTCGGACATCATCGCCCGGTGCTCCTCGAGCATCGCGCGCGCCTCCGCGCGGGCCTTGTCGGCCTCGTCCAGAGCCTCGCGGATCCGCTGGCGCCGTTCGTCGATGATCTTCTGGATCGCGCCGAAGGCAAAGCGCTTGAGCACGAAGAACGTGATCAGGAAGCAGAGGATCGTCCAGATCATCAGCCCCGGGATGACCTGGATCAGCGGGTTGGCGGCGAGGACGGAGCTCATCTAGACGAGGACGTAGGCGAGGATCGAGCCGAGCAGCCCGTAGAACACGACCGCCTCGGTGAGGGCGAAGCCGAGCCACTGGATGCCCGTCAGCTCTCCGCGGAGCTCTGGCTGCCTGGCTACCGACTGGATCATGGAGCCGAAGATGTTCCCGATGCCGATGCCGGCGCCGAGGGCGCCGAGACCGACGCCGAGCGCAAGGCCGATCGCCTTGCCGGCCTTCGTCACATCTCCTTCCACTGCTGCAAGGATCGTTGCGATCACGGTGCTCCTCCTTAGTGCTCGGGCTCGATGGCCGAGCCGATGTAGATGGCGGACAGGGCGGCGAAGATGAATGCCTGGATGCCGACGACGATAACGACCTCGAAGAGGTAGAAGAGGATCGCCGGTAGCACGACGAACACGAGGGTGATCGACTGGAAGATGAAGATCAGCCCGAGGAACGTGAGGATCAGGATGTGCCCCGCGAGCATGTTCGCGAAGAGACGAACGCTCAGCGAGATCAGGCGCATGACCTGACCGAGGATCTCGAGAGGCACGATCAGGGCGAGGAGCGGCTTCGGTGCCTCGGGGATCCAGCTCTTGAAGTAGCGCACCGGCCCGTTCCAGCGAATCCCCTCGTAGTGCGTGAACACGAACGTGAGCAGCGCGAGGGCGAGCGTCACCGAGAGCGACGAGGTCGCCGCGTAGATGCCCCAGACCGGGAAGCCTTTGTACTCCTCGCCGGTGAGCGGCAACGGGATGAAGCCCAGCAGGTTGACGACGAAGATGAAGAGCAGAAGGGTCGTCACGTAGGGGAACCAGCGGCTGATCGCCTTCGTCGGCAGGCCCTGCTCGGCGACCTGCGTCTGGGCGACTTCGTAGATCTGCTCGCCGATCGTCTGACGCGTGCCGGGCTTGATGCCGACGCGCGCGCGCATGAGCAGGATCCCGAGCGCCATCGTGATCACCGACCCGAGCATCAGATAGACGACCGCCTTGTTGATCGACATGTCGATCGGCCCGAGGTGGATCTCGACCCAGGGATGGAGCTCGAACTCGTGCGTGGGGTCGAACTCGCCACGTGCGAAGGCCTGGCTCGGAGCCGTGAGCGCGAACGTCGCGAGGATGAAAAGAGCCCGTTTCACAGAGGCGGCTTCCCGAAGTACGTGACGAGCGAGAGCCCCAGCTCGACGGTGTAGGCGAGCGCGTAGGTGAGCGCCGCGGCCAGGCCCAGCTCCGGATCGGAGACAGCAACGGCGAGCAGGACGACCATCACGGCGATCCCGCGGAACATCATCCCGAAGCCCGCGACGCCGGAGGCGACGAGGTCGCCCCGCGTGCGCAAGCGGACGAGGAGATACGCGAGAGCCTGGCTTCCGGCCCACAGAATCGCGGCGAGCGCCCAGGCCTCGAGAGGCCAGCCTGCGACGAGGTAGATCGGAAGCGCGAGGGCGATGACCCCGGTCCCTGCCACGATCGGCAGGAAGATGCTCGGAGACGGGCGCGGGCTCGTGAACGTGCCGGCACTCATCAGAAGTGCTCCCGGTAGCGGCGGTAGACGACGAAGATCGAGGCCGGAATGCCGACGACTGCTCCTACCAGGGCGCCGATCGCGGCCGAGCCGGCTCCCCAGCCCACCAGTGCGCCGACGCCGATCCCCGCAGTAGTCGTCCCGATGAGGAGCGCACCCGCGCCTGCAGGCTCAAAAGACGAGGGGCGCGGCGGCTCCATCCGAGGCGAGCATAACAAACCTTGTAACAGCGAAAAGCCGCATGGCTTGGCCGAAACCGGGCGAGCTTGTACGCTCGCTCTCGTGCATGTCGAGACAGCCGGTTCCGGTCCGCGCCTCGTACTGCTGCACGGCTCCGGCGGCAACTCCGGCTGGCTCGCCCAGCGCGATCTGACGGATCGCTACACGCTGGTCATGCCAACCCGCACGGGCTATCCGCCGAACCCTCCGCTTCCGCGGATCGATTTCGAGAAGCAGGCCGAGGAGCTCCTGGAGATCCTGGAGCCGGGCGACCACCTCGTCGGCCATTCATACGGGGGTGTCGTTTCACTCCTCGCCGCGGCGTCGGCCGACCTGCGCTCGCTGACCGTGCTCGAGCCGCCGGCCTTCGGCGTCGCGCGGGGGCATCCGGCCGTCGACGATCTGGTCGCGGAGCTGGCGCCACTGTGGCCGACCGACCTCCCACCCGAGGAGTTCCTGCGCCGGTTCGTGGAGAGATCGGCTCCCTCGGGCTCTGCAACGCACCTTCACCGCTGCCGCCGGAAATGGAGGCGTCGGTGCGGGCGATGATGGTCGAGCGCGCGCCGTGGGAGGCCGAGATCCCGTTCGACGCCCTGGCCGCTGCGCCGTTCCCGAAGCTCGTCGTCTCGGGAGCGCACAACGCCGCTTTCGACGCGATCTGTGACGTGCTCGAGGAACGACTCGGCGCGGAGCGGGCCGTGCTGCCCGGGGCCGGACACTCGATCCCTCGCGCGCCCGGTTTCAACGAGCTGCTCGAGGAGTTCGTCAGTCGCGCGTAGCGCCGTGCTCCGCCAGGAGCTGCGCAAGTCGCTCGTCGCCGCTCTGGTCGGCCGCCATCAGAGGCGTGAAGTCGTCCTGCTGGCGAGCGTTCGGATCAGCACCGTGCTCGAGGAGCAGCTTCGCGATTTCGAAGCGCGCCTCCGGGTCGCCCGTCGCGGCCGCGCTGTGGAGTGGCATCACCTTCATCTCGTTCCGAGAGGCGGAGTTCACTTCGGCGCCATGTTCGAGCAGTACCCGGGCGGTCTCCGAGTGGCCGAAGAAGCTCGCGAGCCCCAGCGGCTGGAATCCGTCATCCGCCCAGGCGTTCGCTAGCGAGGGGTCCTGGTCGAGCAGTTCCCGAACCCGGTCGGCTCGGCCGACGGCAGCCGCCTCGAAGACGTCGAGCTCGGGATCGGCCGCGAGCAACTCGTCTGCTCGAGCCTGGTCGCCCTGGTAGATCGCCTGCAGGAGCTCGGACAACTCAGGCGGTCTTGCGCTCGCGCTCGGCTTGCTCGCGGCGGCGGATGCGCGGGTTCGCCAGCTTGATGATCTCGAGCAGGTAGACGATGTAGATCGACGTCGCGAGGGCGGCGAGGCCGATCGCCCCGGCCGCGAGCACCGGCCACAGGTGCCACTCACCGTGCGCACGGATTGGGATGAATCGCGTTGCCAGGGCCGCGCCGGCGAGCATCGCGCACCAGCCGTACATATAGAGAGCGGCCCGCCGCTGCGAGAACCCGATGTTCGCGAAGCGGTGGTGGAGGTGGGTGCGATCGGCCTCGTGCAGGGGCCGCCCGTGCTTCAGCCGCTTGGCGAGCACGAACGACGTGTCCACGATCGGGATCGCGAGCACGAGCAGCGGGAAGAACAGGGCGACGGTGGCCGCCGTCTTCAGGAGGCCCTGAATCGAGAGCGTCGCCAGGATGAAGCCGAGCAGCAGCGCTCCCGAGTCGCCCATGAAGATCCGTGCCGGATAGAAGTTGTGGCGCAGGAACCCGAAGCACGCTCCGGCGACGATCGCGGAGAGGATCGCGGCCTCCGGCTTGCCGAGCGAGAGCGCGATCACGGCGAACGTCGAGCCCGCGATCGCGCAGATCCCGGCCGCGAGGCCATCCATTCCGTCGAGGAAGTTGACCATGTTCATGATCGCCACGATCCAGATGAACGTGACGGGAACGCCGATCCAGACCGGGAACTCCTGGATGCCGAGGAAGGGGAACGTGAAGCGGTCGATCGCGATCCCGAATCCGAGCGGGATCGCCGCGGCCACGCTCTGGCCACCGAGCTTCGCCCACCAGGAGAGGCCGCGGAAGTCATCGACGACGCCGACACAGGTTGCGACCGCGGCGCCGAGCAGGATTCCGCGGTAAGGCCCGTCGAGTGTCAGGAAGGCGATCGCCGGCACGAAGATGCCGAGCAGGATCGCGATCCCGCCGAGGCGGGGAATGGGTCGAATGTGCAGGCGACGGTTCTCACCGGGCTGGTCGACGACGCCGAGAATGCGCGCAAAACGCCCGACCGCAGGCGTCAGGACGAGGACGACCCCGAGCGCGAGCAGGAATCCCCAGAGGACCTCGGGGTTGTCTCGCAGCGTCTGCCACATGGCGCCAGATTACTTCGTGCCGTACAAGCGGTCGCCTGCGTCGCCGAGGCCGGGGACGATGTAGCCGCGGTCGTTCAGCCCCTGGTCGATCGCCGCACAGAAGATTGGCACGTCCGGGTGCGCGGTCTGCAGCCGCTCGATCCCTTCGGGCGCCGCCACGAGGCAGATCAGGCGGACCGAGCGCGCGCCACCGTCCTTCACCGCCGAGATGGCCGCGACACACGAGTTGCCGGTCGCGAGCATCGGATCGAGCACGATCGCGTCGCGGACGCCGAGGTCGCTCGGCAGCTTCACGTAGTACTCGACGGGCTCGAGCGTCTCCTCGTCGCGAAAGAGCCCGATGAAGCCGACGCGCGCACCCGAGACGAGCTCGAGGAAGCCATCGAGCATTCCTACCCCGGCCCGCAGCACGGGGCAGACGGCGACCTTCTTGCCGGAGATCCGCTCGACCTCGGTCCACTCGAGCGGCGTCTCGACCCGCACCGTCTCGGTCGGCAGGTCCTTCGTCGCCTCGTACGTGAGGAGCGCGGTCAGCTCGTGGACGAGCCGGCGGAAGTCACCGGTCGACGTTCTCTTGTCTCGCAGGTAGGAAAGTTTGTGACGGACGAGCGGGTGGTCGACTTCGACGACGGTGCTCACGCGTACGTAGGAAAGGCGCCGAGCCCCGGGTAGAGCGGCCGCTTGTCGCAGAGTGCCTCGCTCCTGGCGGCGAGCCCCGCCAGATCGGGCGAGTCTCCGAGCGCGGCGACGATGACGTTTCCGACCTCGCGGAAGTCCTCCTCGTCGAAGCCCCGCATAGTCACCGCGGGAGTTCCGATCCTGATTCCGGAGGCAACAGTGGGCGGACGCTCGTCGAAGGGGACGGTGTTCCTGTTGACCGTGATCTTGACCTCGGCCAGCCGTTCTTCGGCGTCCTTGCCCGTCCACTCCGTCTTCCTGAGATCGAGCTGGAGCAGGTGCGTGTCGGTGCCGCCCGTGAGCACGTCGAGGCCTCCTCCTTGCAGCGTCTCTGCGAGCGTGTCCGCGTTGGCGCGCACCTGGCCCTGGTAGTCGCGAAACGCTTCGGTCGCGGCAATCTTGAAGCAGGCCGCCTTCGCAGCGATCACGTGGCAGAGCGGCCCGCCCTGCATTCCGGGGAACACGGCGCGATCGATCGCCTGAGCATGCTCCTCCTTGCAGAGGATGAACCCGGCGCGCGGCCCGGCGAGCGTCTTGTGCGTCGTCGAGGTGACGAAATCGCAGTGCGGCACCGGGCTCGGATGCAGCCCGGCTGCGACGAGGCCGGCGAAGTGGGCCATGTCGCAGAGCAGAAGCGCCCCGACCTCGTCCGCGATTTCCCGGAACTTGTCGGCCTCGACGGTCCGGGGATAGGCGGAGCCTCCGCAGATGATCAGCTTCGGCTTGTGCTCCTTCGCCAGGCGAAGCACATCGTCGTAGTCGACGAGGTTCGTCTCGCGGCTGACGCCGTAGTGGACGATCGTGTAGAGCCGCCCGGAGAAATTGACCTTGAGCCCGTGCGTGAGGTGACCGCCGTGCGCAAGCTCGAGCGAGAGGATCGTGTCGCCGGGCTGCAGCGCGGCGAGGTAGACGGCCATGTTCGTCTGCGCGCCCGCGTGCGGCTGCACGTTCGCGTGCTCGCCGCCGAAGAGCGAGAGCGCTCGGTCGATTGTGGTCTGCTCGATCTCGTCGATCACCTCGCAACCGCCGTAGTAACGCTTGCCGGGATACCCCTCGGCGTACTTGTTCGTGGGCACCGACCCGACCCCCTCGAGGATCGAGGGCCAGGTGAAGTTCTCGGAGGCGATCAGCTCGATCTGGCCGCGCTGCCGCTCGAGCTCGCGGCCGAGTAGCTCGGCGATCTCCGGGTCGATCTCCGCGAGTCCCGCGCTTCGCAGCTGCTGCAGGGTCTGCTCTGCGACGGCCATGGCTGGATGGTACGCCTCAGGGCAGCTGTCCGAGGCGTTCGAGCACCTCGGCGGCCGGCACGGCGCCTTCCCGCAGGATCACCGGCTCGGACCCGGTGAGGTCGACAACCGTCGATGGCAGCCCTGGTAGCTCGCCCCCGTCGACGATCACGGCTGCAGCGGAACGAATCTCCTCGGGCACCTCGTCGAGCCGCCGCGGATCGGGCTCACCCGTGAGGTTCGCGCTCGTCGCTGCGACCGCGCCTACTCGGCGGAGGATCTCCCGGGCCGCTCCGGCGAGCACGGGCACGCGCACGCCGATCGTGTTCGGATTGTCGCCCCCGAGCCAGGGGAAACGCCCGGCGGGGTTCGACACGACAAGCGTCAAGAGCGCGGGCAGGAGAGCCAGGCCCCTCGTGTCGATCTCCGGCACGAGCTCGAGCAGCGTCTCCACGTCCGCCGCGAGCAGGGCGGTCGCCTGACCGGCGTCGCGACCCTTCAGGCGTGCGAGGTTGAGAGTGGCCTCGGGCCGGTGCGGCGTGGCGCAGACCCCATAGACGGTGTCGGTCGGAAGCACGACCGGATCGCCCGCCTCGATGGCCCGCACCGCTTGCTCAACGAGGCGCTCTTCCCTGGACAACTCGCTCACGACCACTGAGATCCTGACCGATCACCACGTCGCGGTAGCCCAGGCCGACGAGCAACTCCGCGACCGAGCCCGCTTTCCCGCCGGCGGTCTCCAACACGAGAGCGCCGTCAGGAGCGAGGCGCGAGCGGCCCCCCTCGGCGATCGTCTCGGTCGCTCCGACGGCGACCAGCGCCTCGCGCGGCTCCCACTCCGCAACCTCGGGATCGAGCGAGTCGATCTCCTGAGGGGAGACGTAGGGCGGGTTCGACACGATCAGATCGAAGGTCTCGACGAGGTCGGCGAAGAGTGTCCCCTCGACGAGCCGGACGCGGCCGCCAAGGCCCGTACGGTCCAGATTCTCTTGCGCCACGGCGAGCGCACCCGTTGAGCATTCGGTCCCGGTGACGAGCGCGCCAGGATGTTCGTCCGCGATTGCGAGCGCGATCGCCCCCGAGCCGACCCCGATGTCGAGGACCCGGGGCTCTGGGAAGCCTGCGAGCAGCTCCAGGCAATGCTGGACGACCGTCTCTGTCTCGGGCCGCGGGACGAGCACTCTGTGGTCGACCGTCAGCGTCAGGCCGCGGAAGCCCCACTCGCCCAGGACGTAGGCGAGCGGCTCGCGAGTAGCGCGTCGTGCCACGAGCTCGCGAAAGCGCCCCTCCTGGCTCGCGTCTACCGGCCGCTTTCCGTTGGTGTGGAGCTCAGTTCGAGAAATGCCGAGCACGTGGGCGAGCAGCCACTCGGCGTCGACCCGGGGGGACGGGCAGCCCGCCCGCTCGAGCTCCTCGGCGGCCGAGCTCAAGTGCTCGCGCGAGGTCATGCTTCGAGCGCGAGGCGCTGACCCTCGGAGGTAAGCGCTGCCGTGAAGTCGTCGAGCTCCCCGTCGAGGATCGCCTCCAGCCGGTGCTGGGTGAGCTTGATCCGGTGGTCGGTGACCCGGCTCTCGGCGAAGTTGTAGGTGCGGACCTTCTCCGCACGCTCGCCCGTGCCGATCTGGGAACGCCGCGTCGCGTCTTGTTCTGCGCGCTGCTTCTGGCGCTCGAGCTCATAGAGGCGTGCGCGGAGCACGCGCAAAGCCTTCGCCTTGTTCTGAAGCTGCGACTTCTCGTCCTGCATCGCCACGACGACGCCGGTCGGCAGGTGGGTGATGCGAACGGCCGAGTCGGTCGTGTTCACGCTTTGCCCCCCGGGGCCGGTCGAGCGGTAGACGTCGATCTTCAGCTCGTTCGGATCGATCTCGACCTCGACCTCCTCCGCCTCGGGCATGACGGCCACGGTCGCGGTGGACGTGTGGATGCGCCCCTGCGACTCGGTCTGGGGGACACGCTGGACGCGGTGCGTGCCGCCCTCCCACTTGAAGACGGAGTAAGCGCCGTCGCCCTTGACGGCGAACGTCACGTCTTTGAAACCGCCGCCTTCGCTCTCGCTCACGGAGAGCACTTCGGTCTTGTACCCGCGCCGCTCTGCGTAGCGCGTCAGCATCCGGTAGAGATCTCCGGCCCAGAGCGCGGCCTCGTCACCGCCCACCCCCTGGCGGATCTCGACGAGGACGTCCTTTCGATCGGCCGGATCGGACTCGACGAGCGCGAGCTTCAGGTCTTCCTCGAGTGTGGCAAGCCGCTCTTCGAGCTCCGGGACGAGCTCCTTGAGGTCGCCGTCGTCCTGCGCTGCGTCCAGGTCGGCGCGCACCTCGCGCCATTCCTCGGCCAGCTTGTGCGGCCCTTCGAGCTCCTTCAGCCGCCGGCCGACATCGGCCGCCTCGCGGTGGTCGTTGTAGACCGCAGGATCCGACAATCGGTCCTGCGTCTCCTTGTAGGAGCGCTGGACTTCTTCAATGAGCTCTTCGATCGCCATCGCCCAAGGTTAGCGTCGGACTCACGACGTCCTGGTTCACTTTCGGCGCGCGGAGGCGGGCTTTGCTCGCCTCCGCTTACAAACGCTGGCATTCGAGAACAATCCGAAGAAAGTCGTCATGGCGCGCGAAGCGCGCCGGACTTCTTCGGGAGTCAGGCCATGACTTCGACGCGCTGCTCGGTGGGCTTGCTGCCCTCGAGCAGGAGGACTTCCTTCAGTGCGCTGATCGAGACCTCGAGCTGGTCGAGCGTCGGCTCGCGAGTCGTCAGCCGCTGGAGCCAGAGCCCCGGTGCGAGCAGCGTCATGAGCACGCGGCTGCCGGTGTGCTTGCCGGCGAAGCGGATCAGCTCGTAGGCGAGGCCGGCGATCAGCGGGAGCAGCAGGATGCGGCTCGCGATCAGCCAGTACCACTCCGGCCGTCCGAGGAACGCGAAGACGAAGATCGCGATCACCATCACCCAGAGCAGGAACGCGGTCCCGCAGCGCGGGTGGATGAGGCTGAAGCGCTGCACGTTCTCGGGCTCGAGCTCCTCGCCGGCCTCGAACGCGTTGATCGCCTTGTGCTCGGCGCCGTGGTACTGGAAGACGCGCTTGAGGTCGGGCAGGAGCGAGATCACGAGCAGATAGATGACGAAGATGGTCACGCGGATGAAGCCCTCGACGATCACGAACCAGCTGGTCGTCTCGATCGGGAGCCAGCTCGTAATCAGCACCGGCGTTACCTTGAAGAGCATGAGCGCGAAGCCGATTGCGATTGCGAACGCGAAGATGAGCGCGCCGCGCGAGAGCTCTGTCTGGACCTCGCCGTCCTCGCCCTCCTCCTCCGCCGCGTAGTTGGCCGAGATCGCGAGGGCGCGAAAGCCGATCGCCAACGACTCGCCGAGAGCGATCACTCCTCGGATGACCGGCAGCCGGAAGATCCAGTGACGGGTCATCACCGACCGGATCGGACGGTTGATGTCGGCAATCTCGCCGTTCGGCTTGCGTACCGCGAGCGCCCAGTTGGAGGGACTGCGCATCATCACGCCTTCGAGGACGGCCTGGCCGCCGATCGCAGCGTTACTCATGAGGTGGACTTAGTCGTCCTTGGGCGCAGCAGTGGCGGCCTTTTCGCGTCGCCGCTGGAAGCGCTCGACGCGGCCGCCGGTATCGACGAGCTTCTGCTTGCCGGTGTAGAACGGATGGCAGGCCGAGCAGACCTCGACGTGCAGCTCCGACTTCGTGGACCGTGTCTGGAACTCGTTGCCGCAGGAGCAGCGAACGGTCGCGAAGTCGTACTCAGGATGGATGTCGGCCTTCATTGGAAGTGAGGATAGCAGAGGCGATTTCGGCTACGACGTTGCCTCCTGAGACAACTACGGCCACCGTGTCGCCAGGTTCCACCGCCACCTTTCTGGCCAGGAGGGCAGCGACACCGGCCGCGGCGGCAGGCTCGCATGCGAGCTTCGCACGACGGTAGAGAAAGCGCATCCCGTCGGCGAGCTCGTCTTCCGAGACAGCACGCTCTCGACTCCGAGGGACCGGCAGATCCGGATCGCGTGCTCGCCCGCGAAGGGAGCGCTGAGCCCGTCGGCGATCGAGCTCGGCTTGACCGGCACCGGCTCTCCGGCCTCGAGGCCGCGATGGAGGGCATCGGAGAGCTCCGGCTCGACAGCGACGACGCGCCTGCCTTCGGCCGCGACGGCGATGCCCGAGACGAGCCCGCCGCCGCCGACCGGGACGACGATCACGGTCGCCTCCGGAACGTCTTCCAGGAGCTCCAGCCCGACGGTTCCCTGACCGGCGATCGTGAAGGGGTCGTCGAAGGGATGGACTAGCGGGCGGCCCGTCTCCTCCATCAGCTCGGCGAGCCGCTCGAACGCCTCGGTGGGGCTCGTCGCCTCGAGGTCGACCTCGGCGCCGTACCCTGGGTCGCCTCGATCTTCTGGGCGCTCGCTCCCTGCCACATCACGATCAGGGCGTCGAGGCGCTCGAGCGCCGCGCAATAGGCGAGCGCCTGCGCATGGTTGCCCGCCGAGATGCCGATCACGCCACGCTCCTTCTCCTCGCTCGAGAGAGAAGCGAGCTTCGTCAGGACGCCGCGCGGCTTGAACGACCCGGTGCGCTGGAAGAGCTCCGCCTTCAGGTGGACCGGCGCACCCATCCGCTCGCCGAGAGTCGCCGAGGAAAAGACCGGGGTTCGATGCAGGCGGCCCGCGATCGCCTCGCGCGCGGCGAGAACGTCGTCGCGCGAGAGCTCAGCCACGGAACGCCTCGACGACAGGCTCTCCCGTGACGGTCGAGAGCCCTGCCTCCGCCTCTGGTTCGGGCTCGTCCAGTCGGCGAAGGTTGCGGACGCTCGGCACGAGCAGGACCGCCAGCGTCGAGATGATGAGGTAGCCGACCGAGATCCAGAGCGTCGTCGAGATCCCGATCGCTCTGGAAACGGGCCGGCGAGGATGAGCCCGAGCGGGAGGAATGCGAACGAGCCCATCCAGTCCCAGGCACTGACGCGAGAGAGTGCTTCCTCCGGTACGTGCTGCTGGAGGGTCGTCTGCCAGACGGCGCCGAAGAACCCCATCCCGATCCCACCGATCGCCTGGGCCGCGGCGATCACCGGTACAGGCGCACGAAGCGCGAGCAAAGCGACGGCGGGTGCGTAGAGCAGAATGAGGATGCAACACACGAGCATCGGCCGCACGGGTTTCCAACGCAGAGCGAGTAGGCCGCCGCCCAGTGCCCCGGCACCCCAGCCCGCGGCGATGATCCCCCACGCTGCCGCGCCGCCGAGAGACTCCTTCGCAATCACGGGGCCGAGCGTCAGGAACGGTGCGATGACGATGCAGAGAAACGTCGAGGCCCAAACGACGATCACCCAGAGCCATGTGTGCGAGATGAGCTCGTGCCAGCCGCCCTTGAGGTCGGCAAGGAAGCTGTGGCGCTCTCCTTCGCGACGGGATCGCGGCAGCCGCAGGAGAGCCAACGAGGTCGCGCTCACAGCGAACGTCCCCGCGTCGACGACGAAAACGATGCCGGGATTTGTCGTGGCGGCGATCACGCCCGCGATCGCGGGCCCAACCACGAAGGCGAGGCTCCGCGAGAGGCCCAAAACCGCGTTTGCCTGCTGGAGGCGCTGCGGGCTGACCGTCGACGGCACGACGCCGGTGGCGGCGGGCTGGAAGAAGGCCTCGGCGGTGCCGTAGATCGCGATCAGTACGACGAGGTGCCACAGCTCCGCGGCACCGCTGAGGAGCAGCACGGCGAGCGTCGCCTGGACCACGCAGCGGATGAGGTCGGAGGCGAGCATGACCAGCTGCCGGGGCAGGCGATCGGCCCAGACGCCGCCGACGAGCACGAAGAGGACGAGCGGAAGGCTGTGCGCCGCCAGCACGACCCCGAGGGCCGTGGCGGACGCATCGAGTGTCCCGATGACAGCGAACGCAAGCGCGACGGGAACGAGCCCGTCCCCGAGCGTCGAGGTCGCCTGCCCGAGCCAGAGCAGGCGGAACTGACGCTCGCGCAGCGCCCCGAAGAGCTCCGTACCGCGCATCCCCTGACTCTACGTGTCGCTAGGGACTGTCCCTGTGACGGCGGGTTGCCAGGGACAGTCCCTGTGCCGGCGCGGTGCCAGGGACAGTCCCTCAGGTCAGGGTGTACTCGGGGCCGGCGCCGCCCTCTGGCGGGGTTAGGCGTCCGCCCTTCGCCGTGATCGCGCCGCACTGGACGCAGTTGGACGGCGTCACCTCGACGCCTCCGCTCCCGGCGTCGTAGACCTTGGCCGGGCACATCCGATCCCAGAGCACGGCGAGCTCCTCGGGAACGCGGGTCTGCACCCGGAGGTGGTTCGGCGCGTCGTCGCGCGTCCGGTTTCCGGAGAGGTAGACGCTCGAGAGCTTGTCGAACGTGAGCTTCCCGTCAGGCGCCGGGTAGCTCTTCGCCCGATCCGTGCGAAAGATCCGCTGGTCTGCGTCGCGCTCGGTCTCCATGTTGCCCGGCGGGAAGTTCCCCTTGCTCGCGGTCATCGCCCCGGCGAGCATGCCGCCGAGGTAGAAACCGCGGCCGAACGCCTGGCGCATGTTGCGCACCTCTTTGAGGTCGTTCCAGATGAAGCTCTGTCGGATGGCGTCGTCGTAAACCCCGAGAGCTCCCGGCATCCACGGAGTGCGTCCCGGGCCGCAGCGCGTCGACCGCTGCCTGTGCGGCAAGACGGCCGGACTCGACCGCGTAGTGGATCCCCTTCAGCGCGGGCACGTTGACCATGCCGGCCCCGTCCCCGCAGAAGAGGAGCCCGGGTGCGTGCAAGCGCCGAGGCAAGGCGACGAAGCCGCCCTCGGGAATCGTCTTCGCGCCCCAGCCCACCCGCTCGCCCCCCTCGAGCATCCGCCGAACGAGCGGATTCGTCTTCAGCTCCTGGAGGAGATCGTGCACCGACAACTCGGCGTCGCGGTAGTCGAGGCCGACCACCATCCCCACTGTGAGCATGTCCTTGCCCATCGGGTAGATGAAGGAGCCACCGAACTCGCGGTACTTCGCTCCGGCGCGAAGCGGCCAGCCCATGGTGTGGACGACCCGCCGCAAGGGCCGCTCGACCTTCCAGACCTCCTTCACTCCAAGCGCCCACACCTGCGGGCTCTCGCCTTCGAGCCCGAACGCATCGAGCGCGATCCCGGTCAGATGGCCCTGCGTGCCCTCGCAGAGGATGGTCACGCGCGCGAGGATGTCCGAGCCGGGCTCGAAGTTCGGGAGCGGCTCGCCGTTTCGACCACGGCCCTTGTCGCCCGTCCTCACGCCGAGCACGCGGCCGTCCTTGACCAGGAGCTTCTCCGCGGAGGTCTCGGGAAGGATCGTCACCCCCGCCTCCTCGGCCTGCTCGGCGAGCCAGCGGGTGAGCTGCGAGAGCGACGCGACGTAGTTCCCGTGATTCTTCATCGTCGGCGGCGTCGGGATCCGCATCGATGTCTTTTCCCGGAGGAAGTACACGCCCTCGGCCTCGACCTCTCCGTAGAAGGGCATGTCCTCGATGCTCATCCGGTCACGGAAGAGTCGGCGGAGCCCGCGCGGATTGACGACGGCCCCGGAGACGAGGTGCGAGCCGGGCTGCTTGCCCTTCTCCAGCACCGCTACGGGCACCTCGCCAAGCCGCTCGGCGAGCTCGGGCGATTCCTCGACGAGCTGGCCGAGCCGGATCGCGCACGCAAGCCCCGCCGGGCCCGCGCCGACGATCAGGATCCCGACCTCGATTCGCTCGTCGATCGGGTCGGTCGGCTCGACGACGAATTCCCGCGTCGTGAACGGCGGCGGGAAGTCGGCCGGGCGAACCTTCATGCGCTCTTGCGCTGCTGAACGAGCTCGGTCAGCTTGGGCACGATCTCGTGCAGGTCGCCGACGACCCCGAGGTCGCAGAACTCGAAGATCGGCGCGTTCGGGTCCTTGTTGATCGCGATCACGGTGCCGGAGCCCTGCATGCCGACCTTGTGCTGGATCGCGCCCGAGATGCCGCAGGCGACGTAGAGCTTCGGCGAGACGGTCTTCCCTGTCTGGCCGACTTGCGTCGCGTACGGGTACCAGCCTGCGTCGACTACGGCTCGCGTCGCTGCAACCGCGCCGCCGAGCGCCTTGGCGAGCGCCTCGACGAGCGAGAAGTTCTCCGGCCCGCCGAGGCCTCGCCCGCCCGCGACGATCACGTCGGCGTCCTCGATCGAAGGGCCTTCGGAGGCCTCGTGCGCCTGCTCGATCATCGTGGCAGCGGTCGAGAAGTCCTCGAAGCTCGGCGTGAGCTCCTCGACCTGCGCGTCGCCGCCGGACTCCACCGGGTCGAAGGTGCCGGGCCGGAACAGCGCGAGGCGGGGCTCGCTCTTCCAGCCGACGTCCACGTACACCGTGTCCTCGAGCGCGGGACGCTTGCCGACGAGGCTGCCCCCCTCCTCGGCGATGTCCACCAGATCCCAGTTCAGCCCCGCGTCGAGTCGCGCGGCCAGCCCGGCGGCGACGTCGGACGCGAGAACGGACGCGGCGAAAAGCACGGTGTCGACTCCGTGCTCGCGAACGACCTGGGCGAGCGCGTCGACGCGAGGCTGCGGGAGCGGCGCTTCGAGCTCGGGCGCATCCGCGACGATCACCTTCGTCGCCCCGTAGGAGCCAGCCTGCGCCGCCAGCTCCTTGACGCCCGAGCCGAGGACGACGCCGACCGTCTCGCCGGCCAGGGAGGCGGCCTTGCCCAGCACTCCCAACGACCCCTTCTGGAGCTCGCCCTCGTGGTGCTCGAGAAAGACCGCAACGCTCACAGGAGCTTCTTCTCCGCCAGGAAATCGACGACCTGCTGCGCGGCGCTTCCGTCGTCCTCGATCTTGCGAGCGTCGCCTCGCGGCGGCGGGTCGGCCAGCGCGAGCACCGTCGTGCCCGAGCCCGCATCCCCGAGGGCCGCCGCGTCGAGGCCCAGGTCGGCGGCCGACAGAGACTCCTGCGGTTTCTTCTTCGCGCCCATGATCCCCTTCAGCGACGGGTAGCGCGGCTCGTTGATCGCGTCCGAAACGGCGACGACGGCCGGGAGAGGCGCCTCGATCACGTCGTAGCCGAACTCGGTCTGACGCTTGCCGCGGAGCGTCCCGTCGGCGACCGTCAGCTCCGCCACCTGAGAGATGACCGGGCGCCGAAGGCGATCTGCGACCGCAGATCCGAGGACCGCACCGTCGGAGTCACTCGACTGCTGCCCGAAGAGGACGAGGTCCGGCTGCTCGCGCTCGAGCACGGCGGCAAGCGCGCGTGAAGTGGCGACGAGGTCGGACCCGGCCGCGGCCTCGTCGGTGACGAGCACGGCCCGGTCGGCGCCCATGGCGAGAGCCTTGCGCAGGGAGTCGAGAGCGCCCGCGGGACCAAGCGAGACGAGCACGACCTCGCCGTCTCCCTGAGCCTCTTTGATCTTCAGCGCCTCCTCCACGGCCTGCGTGTCGAAGTGGTTGAGCGCTCCCTCGCCCGAGCGCTCAAGGCGCTTGGTCTCGGGGTCGATGCGCTTATGAACAGCCGCATCCGGCACTTCCTTTACACAGACCGCGATCTTCACGAGCAGGGACTCTAACGAGCGGAACGAAGCCTGAGACTCGCGGGAGCACCTGCTAGTGTCCTGCCCTTCGCGCGCGGCCCGGCCTCATGGTCAGAACCCGGACGACAGCCCGAGCACTTCTTGTGTTAGCCCTTTTCGGCCTCGCCGCAGGGGCGGCGTCCGCCATGCCGCCAGAGCCTCCGCTGCCTCCACCGCCAGGGTCGAAGGTGAAACCGAAGCCGCCCAAGAAGAAGCAGATCGTCTTCCCGGTGCTGGGAACAGTCCAGTTCTCGGATGACTTCGGTGCCCCGCGATCTCAGGGCGGACACCAGGGAATCGACATCCTCGCCCCGCGGCGCGCGCTCGCGCTTGCCGCCGAGGCCGGCCGGGTCCGCTTCCACATGGGCTCGTCGCGCGCCGGGTGCATGCTCTACCTCGACGGACGAAGCGGAACGCAGTACCTCTACATCCACCTGAACAACGACCTGACGGAGGGCAACGACAACCGCGGCGGCTGCACGAGCGGGGTCGCGTTCCCGCGCGGCCTGCGTAGCGGGGCTCGTGTCCAGGCCGGGCAGCCCGTCGGCTACGTCGGCGACTCGGGCGACGCCAACGGGATCCATCCTCACCTTCACTTCGAGCGCCATCCTGGCGGAGGAGGCGCCACCAACCCTTATCCGCACCTCCTCGCGGCCCGAAGGCTCCTTTTCTACGCACCACCTGGCCAGACGGTCACGCTGAAGCTGACGGCGACGGTCATCTCTGCGAGAGATGAGTCGCTGCGCGTCCGGGTGCACACGCTCCGCGCCTACCCCTCCGCACTGACGCTGCGTCGGCTCAACCGGACGGTGACGCTGACCGTCCCCGGCTATGCGACCGTCGAGCGCGGAGCAAACGGCGCCGCCGCCGAGCTCTCCAGCGCGAAGCGAGGCGACCGGGTCTCGATCTGGACCGAGCCGGCAACCGTTACGCCCCAGGCACAGGCCGGCCAGGCTGGCGCGATCAGCGCCGAACGAATAGTCCTTCCGCCGAGCTAGCTCCGGTTTCGGCTCAGCGGCCGGTGAAGTTCGGCTCGCGCTTCTCTACGAACGCGGTGAGGCCTTCCTTCGTGTCGTCGCTGGCGAAGAGCTCTCCGAAACGGTCTGCCTCCGACTGGAGGTTGGCGGCGTGATCCCCCTGGAGCGCCTGGTCGACCGCGGTCTTCGCGGCGGCGAGGGCCAGCGGCCCCTTCGCGGCGAGCACGCGCGCCGTCTCCATCGTCTGGGCCATCAGCTCGTCCGGCTCGAACACCGCCGTCACCAAGTGGATGCGGAGCGCCTCCGCGGCGTCCACCGGACGACCCGTGAGGATCAGGTCCTTTGCGACCCCCGTCCCGCACACCCGCGCGAGCCGCTGCGTCCCACCCCAGCCGGGGATGATTCCCAGGTTCACCTCGGGCTGACCGAGCTTCGCCGTCGAGGCCGCATAC
Organism: uncultured Actinomycetes bacterium; assembly: GCA_963827725.1. GTDB lineage: Bacteria > Actinomycetota > Thermoleophilia > Gaiellales > Gaiellaceae > VAXT01. Next base: position 1,651,414 of record CAWHBM010000001.1, read on the forward strand.
CGGATGTCGCAAGCGAGCGCGAGCTCACACCCGCCGCCGAGGGCGAAACCGTTCACGGCCGCGATCGAAGGCTTCGGACCCGTCTCGAGTAGCCGCCCCACCTCCTGGCCGAGCTCGCCCCACTTCTTTGCCTCGTCCGGATTGAGCCCGCTCATGTACTTGATGTCTGCACCGGCGGCGAAGGCGCGGTCGCCTGCTCCCGTCAGCACGATCACACGCACGTCGGCATCCTCGGCGAGCTCTTTCAGCCGGTCGCGCAGCTCGGTGAGCGTCCCGACGTCGAGCGCATTGAGCGCTTCCGGACGGTTGATCGTGAGGACGGCGACTCCATCCTCGCGTGCAGCCTCGACGGCTATGAGACGGGGACCTTCTGCTTCAGGAAGTCGATGATCTCGGTCGTCGGCGCGCCCGGGGTGAAGATTCCAGCGACACCCTGCTTTGTCAGCTCGGCGGCGTCCTCGTCCGGAATCGTGCCGCCGACGATGACGAGCACGTCCTCCGCTCCATTTTCACTGAGGCCCTGGAGGATCCTGGGTACGAGTGTCATGTGCGCTCCCGAGAGGATCGAGATGCCGACCGCGTCGGCGTCCTCCTGGATCGCGGTCTCGACGATCTGCTCGGGCGTCTGGTGCAGACCCGTGTAGATGACCTCCATGCCGGCGTCGCGAAGCGCCCGCGCGATGATCTTCGCGCCCCGATCGTGCCCATCAAGTCCGGGCTTCGCGATGACGACACGTATCTTTCCAGCCATAAAGCTCAGTCTAGGGAAGATCTCGCCCGGGTAGAACGTCTTTGTAATGGGGAAATCGTGTCTATGAAGCTGACCGTCGTCGGGTGCTCGCCCGCGTGGCCAAATCCTGGCGGCGCCCAGTCCGGCTACCTGCTCGAAGGGCCGGGTCGCCTTCTGCTGGATTGCGGGCCCGGTGTTCTCGCCCGCATGCGCTCGAACGGATCGAAGGGCTGGCCGAGGGTGAATGCGATCGCGATCACCCATTTCCACCTCGACCACTGGGGCGATCTGGTGCCGTGGGTCTGGGGGACGATGTGGGGCCTCGGCCGCGACCAGCCGAAGCCTGAGCTCTGGCTCCCGCCTGGAGGCCGCGAGGAGCTCGCGGGCTTCGGAACGCGCTTCGGAACGCCCGACATGTTTGTCCGCGTCTTCGAGCCGCGCGAGTACGAAGAGGGAGTCCCCTTCCAGGCCGCCGGTCTCGAGCTGACGGCGCTTCGCCTCCCGCACTACACCGTGCAGACCTACGGCTTCCGCGTCTCGAACAGCACGCGAACCCTCGCCTACTCGGGCGACTCCGGCCCGAGTGAGCGACTTGCGGAGCTGGCCCGGGACGTCGACCTCTTTCTCTGCGAGGCAACGCTCGAGCGCGGCGAGCTCGACGGCGATCCACGCGGCCATCTCTCGGCCGAGGAGGCGATCGACGCTTTCGACGCTTCCGGTGCGAAGCGGCTGCTCCTCACTCACCGGCCACAAGAGCTCCCGCTCGACAGCTCGGTCGAGCAAGCCTACGACGGCCTGGAGCTCGAGATCTGAACTAGCGAGCGGCTGCTGGCTCTAGTTGATCGGAAGGATCGGGGTCCAGCGCGGCATCCAGTAGTCCACGAGCCACTGCGGGTTGGCGCCGGCTCCAACCGGGATCAACCCGATTTGGAACCTCCCCGGGCGGACCTTCGCCTCCGGCCGGGCCCCGATGCCGACCTCGATCAGGATCTCCTGCGTCGTGGCGAGCTCGAGGGCGTACTGGACCTTGTTGATGTCGTCGAGCGGGTACGGGATGACCGGCAGCGCCTTGGCGTTCTTCCACTGGGCGAACGTGTAGCCGGCTTTCAGCGACGGCGCGACCACGTCCCACGAGTCGGCGAGGTGCTTGCGCGCGACCGCCGTGGAGATGAAGGTGCGAATCGTCGACCGAATCTCGGGGTCGAGCTGCCGGTACGCCCTGACCGTCCTGCCCTCTGAATTCTTCAGAGGCACGGTGCGCTCGGGCAGCGTCGGGACAAAGCCCTTCTCAGGCGCGGTCGACGTGTGGTCGCTGCCGCCCGCGAAAGCGAAGGCGAAGGTGACGGCCCCGGCTGCGAGGGCGGCTGTGCCCAGTCCCAGCATGAGACGGTTCATGCGCGGGGACGAGAATGCAGCTCGAATCGTGTTCATCGGGGTCATTAGTGTTAGACGCTCAGAGTAGCGCCTTGTTGGAGAGCTGTCGCGAACTGGGCTGGATCGCCGCTAGTTCAGCGGGACAACCGGCGACCAGAGCGGCATCCAGTAGTCCACGAGCCAGCGCTTCTTCGCGCCGGTTCCAACAGGGATCAACCCGATCCGGAAACTCTGCGCGCGCAGGTCCGCCTCGGGCTTGGCGAAGACTCCGACATCGACCAGGACTTCATTCACGGCTGCGTACTTGAGGCTGTAGTTCACCTTGTCGACGTCGGCGATCGGGTAAGGGATGACCGGCAGCGCCTTGGCGCTGCGCCACTGGTTGTACGTGTAGCCCCTCTTCATCGAGGGCGCGATCACGTTCCACGATCGTCCCAGGTTCTCGCGGACGACGGCCGTGGCGAGAAACGTTCGAATCGTCGACTTGACTTCCGGGCTGAGCTGCCCGAACGTCTTGATCGTCGTGCCGTCTGCACGTCTTCAGCGGTTCGCTGTTCGGAGGCAGTGTCGCGCGGAAGTCCGGCGCCGCAGCGGTCGGCGTGGCGTCGCTGCCCCCGACGAACCTGGAGCCGAGCACGAGTATGCCCGCCGCGAGAACGACCACGCCGAGCCAAAAAAGGAGGCGGCTGAAGCGTGGTGAGGTGAGTGTGGTCTGGAAGGTGCTCATTTACGGCGTCAGAAGAGATTAGACGCTCGAAACGCGAAATTGTTGGGTCTCGATCAAAAAACCGGGGTCTCGCGCCACGTGCCCCAGACCTCCCGAAGGGCGTCGCACATCTCCCCCATCGTCACGTACGCGCGTGAGGCCTCGACGATCAGCGGCATCAGGTTCACGCCGTCCTTGGCGGCGGCTTCCTTCAGGCTCACGAGCACTCGCTCGACCTCGGCGCTCGATCGCTTCGCCCGCACTGCCTGGACGCGAGCGATCTGCTCGGTCTCGAGCGCGGGATCGACGCGCAGCAACTCGATCGGGGTCTCCTCGTCGGCCACGTAGCGGTTGACGCCGACGATGATTCGCTGCTTCGCCTCGACCTCGGACTGGTATCGGAACGACGCGTCGGCGATCTCCCGCTGGAAGAAGTTCTCCTCGATCGCCGGGATGACGCCGCCGATCTTCCTGATCCGCTCGAAGTAGTCGTAGGCCTCGGCCTCGAGCCGGTTCGTCAGGTCCTCGACGTACCACGAGCCGCCGAGCGGGTCGATCGTGTTGACGACGCCCGTCTCGTGAGCGATCACCTGCTGGGTGCGCAGGGCAATCCGGACCGCGTTCTCGGTCGGGAGGGCGAGGGCCTCGTCGAAGGAGTTCGTGTGCAGCGACTGGGTGCCGCCAAGCACCGCCGCGAGCGCCTCGAGGGCAGTGCGAACGATGTTCACCTCGGGCTGCTGGGCGGTCAGCGACACGCCCGCCGTCTGCGTGTGGAAGCGCATCAGCCACGAGCGAGGGTTCCGGGCGCCGTAGCGCTCGCGTAGCTCCCGGGCCCAGATCCGTCGCGCGGCTCGGTACTTCGCGATCTCCTCGAAGAAGTCGAGGTGCGCGTTGAAGAAGAAGGAGAGGCGAGGCGCGAAGTCGTCCACGTCGAGGCCCCGCTCGGTAGCCGCTTCGACGTACGCAAAACCGTTGGCGAGCGTGAACGCAAGCTCCTGCACGGCATTCGAGCCGGCCTCGCGGATGTGGTACCCGGAGATCGAGATCGGATGCCAGCGCGGCATCTCCTGCGCGCAGAACTCGATCATGTCCACGACGAGCCGCATCGACGGCTCGGGCGGGAAGATCCATTCCTTCTGGGCGATGTACTCCTTGAGGATGTCCGTCTGGATCGTTCCGCGCAGCTCCGCGCGAGGAACGCCCTGCTGCTCGCCGACGACGAGGTAGAACGCGAGCAGCATCGCCGCCGGCGAGTTGATCGTCATCGAAGTCGAGACCTCGCCGAGCGGGATCCCCGAGAAGAGCGTCTCCATGTCCGCGAGCGAGTCGACGGCCACGCCCTCGCGACCGACCTCGCCGAGCGACCGCTCGTGGTCGGAGTCGTAACCCATCAGCGTCGGCATGTCGAAGGCCGTCGAAAGCCCCGTTTGGCCGTGCTCTAGCAGGTAGCGGAAGCGCTTGTTCGTCTCCTCGGCGCCACCGAAGCCCGCGAACTGGCGCATCGTCCAGAGCTTTCCGCGGTACATCGAGGGGTACACGCCGCGCGTGTACGGATAGACGCCCGGGTAGCCGAGGTCGCGCTCGTAGTCGACGTCGACATTCCCGGGCGAGTAGAGCGGCTCGTTCGGAAGCCCCGAGATCGTCGAGGAGAGCTCGCCCTCGCGCTCAGGCGTCGCGTCGTAGAGCTCGCGCTTCCACTCTCCCGCGCCGTCCTCGATGCCCTGCTGGTCCTCGGTGATCGCCATGCCACCAATTGTACGGAGCGAAGCTCCTCAATCTGAGGCCCCCGTTTGCCGATGAGTGGCAGGTCCCTCGCGCGCGCGAGAACAACTATGACCAACAAGCCCCCTCGGCTCACTCTCCGAATCGCCTGCTACACGGGCGCTGCGCTCCTGTTCGCGGCGGGTGCGATCCTCTGGTTCGTCAACCAGCGGGCCTTCGCCCAAGCCGAGAATCAGGCGGCGGCGCGCGCGCACTTCCTCGCAGACGTACTCCTGCGCGACCGGCTGATACAGGAGGACTTCGACAAGCCCGTCGCTGGCCAACGGCGCGCCGAGCTCGACGCGCTCTTCTTCAGAGCCGTCCAGGCCGAAGGAATCAAGCGTGTCAACCTGGTCGCGCCTTCGGGACTGATCACCTACTCGACCGAGCACCGCTTCATCGGAGAGCTGCCTCACGGACGGGCCGACACCGTTGCAGCGGCCTTCGGCGGCCGCGAGATTCGCGCGGTCGAGACGACGGAGATCGAAGGCCGACGCGTGAAGGTCCTCGAGACCTACCTGCCGGTGCTGTCGAAGGGCACGGATGACGCTCCCCTGGGTGTCTTCGAGCTCTACCAGGACTACGAGACCCGAGTCGCCGACCATGCCAGGAGCACGGTGCTGCCCGTCGCCGGCTTCCTGCTCCTCGCTCTGTTCGTCCTCTGCGCCACGCTCGTGCCGATTCTTCGCCGTGTGACCGCTGCGGTCGAGGTTCGGAACCGCCGTCTCGTCCAGCAGGCCGTCACCCTCGAGCGCTCTCTCGCCACTGCCCAGGAGGCACGAAGCGAGGCAGAAGCCGCGCGAAGCACGATGGCCGAGCAGAACAAGCGTCTCCGCGAGCTCGACCGCCTGAAGGACGAGTTCCTCTCGCTGGTTTCCCACGAGCTGCGGACGCCGCTGACCTCGATCCGCGGCTACCTCGACCTCGTGCTCGACGAGGAGGCCGGCAAGCTGAACGCCGAGCAGCGCCGGTTCCTCGAGGCCGTCGAGCGCAACTCCGGGCGACTGCTGCGCCTCGTCGGCGACCTGCTCTTCGTCGCCCAGGCCGATGCCGGCCGGCTTTCGCTCGAACAGGCGCAAGTGGACCTGGCGGAGCTGGCGGCCGACTGCGTGGAGGGGGTTGCTCCCGCTGCGGCCGAGAAGTCGATCAACCTCGTCCTGTCCGCGACGCAAGTGCCCGCGTTCGTCGGGGACCGAGGCCGTCTGGCCCAGGTTCTCGACAATCTCGTGTCGAACGCGCTCAAGTTCACGCCTGAAGGCGGGACCGTCGAAGTGAGCACGAAAGACAACGGCGACCACGTCTCGATCGAGGTCACGGACAACGGCATCGGCATTCCTGCCGCCGATCAGCCGCGCCTGTTCGAGCGCTTCTTCCGCTCCTCCGTGGCAGAGGAACAGGCGATCCCCGGCACCGGTCTCGGCCTGGCGATCGTGAAGGCGATCGTGGAGGCGCACAAGGGGAAGATCACGATCGAGAGCGAGCAGGGCGGCGGAACCACGTTCCGCGTCGACCTTCCGCTCGCGGCCGAGAGCGAGAGGGTCGAGGAAGCCGCATGATCGATTCGGAGCCCGGCTTTCGCCACCTCGTCCTCGTCGCCGACGACGACGAAGACATCCTCCAGCTCCTCACGTTTCGCCTCGAGCGGGCCGGATACGACGTCGTCCAGGCGCGAAACGGAAGCGAGGCGCTGCGGCTCGCGCTCAACCTCCTGCCCGCACTCGCGGTCCTCGACGTCATGATGCCGGGGCTCACCGGCTTCGAGGTCACCAGCGAGTTGCGCCGCAACGAAGCGACGAGCACGACACCGATCATCCTCTTGACCGCGAAGGCGCAGGCGACCGACGTCGCCGGCGGCCTGGCAGCCGGAGCAGACGACTATGTGAAGAAGCCGTTCGACGCTCGTGACCTCACGGAGCGCGTCGACCGCCTGCTTCGCCCGCGGCTCGTCGCTCCCGCTCCCACGGATTAAGCCTTCCTAGCCGCCATCCTGGGAGCGAGCTAGGCTCGCAAGGCGTGCCGAAGATCCTGATAGTCGAGGATGACCAGGACACTCGGCAGCTGCTCAAGGTCCGACTCGAAGCGGTCGGTTATGAGATCGCCTTCGCGTGGGATGCGGTCACCGCAGTCGCGATCGCGAGGGAGGAGCGTCCGGACCTGATCCTGCTCGACTTCGGCCTCCCCGGCGGCGACGGTGTCGTGGTCATGGAGCGGTTGAAGACATTCCCCGCGCTCGCTCACATCCCGGTCATCGTCGTCAGCGCACGCGAGCCGACGGCTACCGGAGAGCGCGCGCTCGTCGCGGGCGCCGCCGCCTTCGTCCAGAAGCCGATCGACAACGAGCAGCTGCTCGGCGCGATCCGCAGCGCCCTCGGCTAGCGTCCGCCCGATTGGTCAACGACCAGCCGGGCGGAAGCGGTACCCGAAGCCGCGGACCGTTTCGATCGGCGACTCGTCGCCGCGCTTGCCCAGCTTCCGGCGGAGGTAGCCGACGTAGAGCTTCACCTGGTCGCGGGACACCGCGTGCGGATCGTCCCACGCGAGCTCGAGCAGCTGGTCCTGGCTGAGGACCTGATTCGGATTCTTGATGAACGCCTCCAGCAGGTTGTACTCGAGACGGGTCAGCGGGACCTGGTGCCCCTCGACGGCCGCTGTCCGCTGGACGAAGTCCACCTGCATGAACGAGTCCGTGTACGAGACGGGCTCGTCGTCGCGCGGCGCTCGGCGAAGCAGCGCCTCCACGCGGGCGACTAGCTCTTCGCGGTCGAACGGTTTCGTGACGTAGTCGTCGGCGCCGCCGCGCAGACCGCGGACCCGATCGGACTCCGACTCGCGGGCGGTGAGCATGAGCACCGGCACCTCGCTCAGGTCCCGGATGCGCTCGAGCAACTCCCAGCCGTCGAGGTCGGGCATCGACACGTCGAGGAGGACGAGGTCATGGTTGCCGTTGTGAAATGCGCGGAGCGCAGCGCGGCCGTCGGCCTGGTCGTCGACGTCGTATCCGGCGCGCTCGAGTAGGAGTCGAAGGAGAGCCCGAATGTCCTCGTCGTCGTCGACGACGAGCAGCTGAGGCTTGGTTCCGACGGGATTCATACGTTGGGCGTCACTCGTCCGAGTGATTTCGACGGCTCATACGGAATTCATACCTGCCTGCTGCCCCGCTTCCTACGCGTAGGAGCGAAAACGCGAAGCAGAGATGGCGAGCTACCCCCACGATTTGCGGCCGGCGAGAGCAGCGACTCTCGCACAGAACCGAGGACAGTCGTCAATGCGGCAGACGACTGTCCTCGGTCTGCTTGCCTGCGTTCTCGCCGCCGCCTCGATGGTCTCGATCCAGGCGATGCGCAGCACGGATGGTCTCGCCAGTCAGCCGCTCCTCGCCGAGATCCTGGGCGCGCCGAAGCCGACTGCTTCGCTCGACCGTCGGCCCGCCGACGGCGTTCGCGTCGGTGTCGCCCGGAAGGGCTTCCAGGTCTCCAACGGCCAGGTGCGCGTCTCGCTCGGAAGTGCCGGCGCCGACGCCGCTACAGGTCGATGGGCTCGCTATTCACACGGCGTCGCCCGTAACACCTCGTTCGGTCGCGAGACGGTCGTCGTCACTCCTGAGAAGACCGAGCAGTTCCTGACCGTCGACCGCCGCCAGGGCCCAAGGACCTGGCGCTGGAATCTCGCATCACCAGGCCTGACGCCGCGCCTCGGCGACGACGGGGCTGTCGCCTTCCTGGGCGACAGCAAGCTCGCCGGGATGTACATCGAGCCCGTCGCGATCCTCGACGAGCGCGGCAAGGACATCACGCCGAAGGGCCTGAGCTGGTCGCTCCGCGGATCCGTCCTCGAGCTCCGGCTCGACGACTCCAAGCTTCCTCTTCCGTATGTGATCGACCCGGCCGTCAGCTATCGCCTGGCCCAGCCGAGCAACAACGGCGCCGCCGGCGCCGCGAGCATCACCATGAACAGGCCGGCCGGAGTCGTGCAGAACGACCTCCTCTTCATGCACATCTCAGCTCGCGGCGGCAGCAACATGACGATCGTCACGCCTACCGGCTGGACGTTGCTGCGGAACGTGAACAACAACACGGTGACGCGCCTCGCGACCTTCTACAAGATCGCCACGGGCAGCGAGCCGGGCTCGTACGCCGTCACGTTCGGTGGCGGGACTCCGAGCCAGCAGGCCGTCGGCGCCATCACCGCCTACTACGGAGTGAAGGCGAACACGGCGCCAGGCCCGCTCGGCGTGAACGGCGCGACGGGCACGGGGAACACAGCCACTCCCACGGCCGGCACGATCACCGTGGCCGCCAACGCGCTCGTGATCGCGGCCTATTCACACGGCATCGGCAACGGCGCGGCGAGCAGCCAGATGTTCACGACGGCCGCCGGCATGAACGAGCGGTACGACAACCAGTCTCAGAACGCAACGGCCGCGAACCGCTCGAGCGTCGCGGGCGACGACATCCTCTCTGCCACCGCGGGGGCGACCGGCGCCAAGGCTGTCACGGCCAGCGCGTCGGCCCGCTGGGTCGCGCACCAGGTCTCGTTCAACGTCGATGACGTCAACCCCCTCTCGACGACGACCTTCCCGGTCGGAGCCGCGAGCTACAACGCGGCGGGCTGGGCGGCGGGTTGCGCGCCGGACGGCATCTGCGGCACTGCGTCCGACAACGACTCGTCGGTGCTGCAGGTCGATGTCTCGATCCGCCAGGGCGCCGGCAACTACTGGAACGGCACGTCGTTCGCGAGCGCGACTGAAGTGTGGAACCTCGCGACCGGGACGACGACCTGGAACTACGGATTCACCGCGTTCCCGGCAGACGGCAGCTACACGGTGCGGGTACGGACGACCGACACCGCCGCCAACGCGCCGATTTCGAGCGTCACTTTCACCTACGACACCGCGGCGCCTGCGCTTCCCGCCTCGCTTGCGTCCAGCCCGGTTTCGCCGGCCAATGACAACAACCCCGAGATCTCGGGCACGGCCGAAGCCGGCTCCACGGTTCGCGTGTACGCGACTGCCGACTGCTCCGGCGGCGCGGCTGCCACGGGTACCGCCGCCGCGTTTGCCTCGCCGGGCTTGACGGTCGCGGTAGCCGACGACTCGAGCACGACTTTCAAGGCAACGGCCACTGATGCTGCAGGAAACGTCTCCGGCTGCTCGGCCTCCTCTGTTACATACGTCGAGGACTCGACAGCGCCGGCGCTTCCCGCTTCGCTCGCCTCGAGCCCGGTAGGCCCCGCGAACGACAACAACCCGGAGATCTCGGGCACTGCCGAGGCTGGCTCGACGGTTCGCGTCTACACGACCGCCGGTTGCACGGGCGGCGCGGCCGCAACGGGTACCGCGGTTGCCTTCGCTTCGCCTGGCTTCACGATCGCAGTCGCCGACGACTCGAGCACGACCTTCAAGGCAACGGCCACTGATGCGGCCGGCAACGTCTCGGGCTGCTCGGCCTCTTCGGTTACATACGTCGAAGACTCGACGGCGCCGGGACTGGCGACCTCGCTCGCATCGAGCCCCGCTAGCCCAGCGAACGACAACAACCCCGAGATCTCGGGCACCGCCGAGGCCGGCTCCACGGTTCGCGTTTACACGACCGCCGGCTGCACCGGCGGCGCGGCTGCAACCGGTACCGCCGCGGCATTCGCTTCGCCTGGCTTCACGATCGCAGTCGCCGACGACACTTCGACCACTTTCAAGGCGACTGCGACAGATGCAGCCGGCAACGTCTCGGGCTGCTCGGCCTCTTCTGTTACATACGTGGAGGACTCGACGGCGCCGGCGCTTCCCGCTTCGCTCGCCTCCAGCCCCGTTGGCCCCGCCAACGACAACAACCCGGAGATCTCCGGCACTGCCGAGGCCGGCTCGACGGTCAGGGTCTACACGACTGCCGGCTGTACGGGCGGCGCGGCCGCAACGGGTACCGCGGCTGCCTTCGCAAGCCCAGGCTTCACGATCGCGGTCGCAAGCGACTCGAGCACGACCTTCAAGGCAACGGCCACGGATGCTGCGGGCAACGTCTCGGGCTGCTCGTCGTCTTCTGTTACTTACGTAGAGGACTCGACGGCGCCTGGGCTTCCCGGCTCGCTCGCCTCCAGCCCCGTTGGCCCGGCGAATGACAACAACCCAGAGATCTCTGGCAGCGCCGAGGCCGGTTCGACGGTTCGCGTCTACACAACCGCGGGCTGCACCGGCGGCGCGGCTGCAACGGGAACGGCCGCCGCATTCGCTTCGCCTGGCTTCACGATCGCGGTTGCAGGTGACTCGAGCACGACCTTCAAGGCAACGGCAACTGATGCCGCCGGCAACGTTTCCGGTTGCTCGTCGTCTTCTGTTACCTACGTCGAGGACTCGACCGCGCCTGGGCTCCCTGCTTCGCTCGCCTCCTCACCTGCGTCGCCGGCCAACGACAACAACCCGGAGATCTCGGGCACCGCCGAGGCCGGCTCGACGGTTCGCGTTTACACGACTGCCGGCTGCACGGGCGGCGCCGCTGCAACCGGGACTGCCGCGGCATTCGCTTCGCCTGGCTTCACGATCGCGGTCTCCGACGACACTTCAACCACTTTCAAGGCGACTGCGACAGATGCAGCAGGCAACGTTTCCGGCTGCTCAGCCTCTTCTGTTACATACCTAGAGGACTCGACGGCGCCGGGGCTCCCCGCTTCGCTCGCTTCCAGCCCAGCAGGCCCAGCCAACGACAACAACCCGGAGATCTCGGGCACCGCCGAGGCCGGCTCGACGGTTCGGGTCTACACGACTGCTGACTGCTCGGGCGGCGCGGCTGCAACCGGCACCGCGGCGGTCTTCTCAAGCCCGGGCCTGACGATCGCAGTCGCGGGCGACAGCTCGACAACTTTCAAGGCCACGGCTACCGACGCCGCAGGAAACGTGTCCGGCTGCTCGGCGAGCTCCGTCACCTACGTGGAGGACTCGACCGCGCCGGGGCTACCCGCCGCGCTCGCTTCGAGCCCGGTTGGCCCAGCGAACGACAACGACCCGGAGATCTCGGGCACGGCCGAGGCAGGCTCGACGGTCAGGGTCTACACGACTTCCGACTGCTCCGGCGGCGCGGCTGCGACCGGGACCGCAGCTGCCTTCTCGAGCCCGGGCCTGACGATCGCAGTCGCGGGCGACAGCTCGACAACTTTCAAGGCCACGGCTACCGACGCCGCAGGAAACGTCTCCGGCTGCTCGGCAAGCTCCGTCACCTACGTGGAGGACTCGACCGCGCCGGGGCTACCCGCCGCGCTCGCTTCGAGCCCGGTTGGCCCAGCGAACGACAACGACCCGGAGATCTCGGGCACGGCCGAGGCAGGCTCGACGGTTCGGGTCTACACGACTTCTGACTGCTCCGGCGGCGCCGCTGCAACGGGTACCGCCGCGGCATTTGCTTCGCCGGGCTTCACGATCGCGGTTGCCGGCGACTCGAGCACGACCTTCAAGGCAACGGCCACGGATGCTGCGGGCAACGTCTCGGGCTGCTCGGCCTCCTCTGTTACATACGTCGAGGACTCGACGGCGCCGGGCCTACCCGCTTCGCTCGCTTCCAGCCCCGTTGGGCCAGCGAACGACAACAACCCGGAGATCTCGGGCACCGCCGAGGCCGGCTCGACAGTTCGGGTCTACACGACTTCCGACTGCTCCGGGGGCGCCGCTGCAACCGGCACGGCGGCTGCCTTCTCGAGCCCCGGCCTGACGATTGCGGTCACCGACGACACCTCGACCACTTCCAAGGCAACAGCCACGGACGCCGCCGGCAACGTCTCGGGCTGCTCGGCGAGCTCCGTCACCTACGTCGAGGACTCAACGGCGCCGGCGCTGCCGGGCTCGCTCGCTTCCAGCCCGGCTGGCCCAGCGAACGACAACAACCCGGAGATCTCGGGCACCGCCGAGGTCGGGTCGACGGTGAGGATCTACACGACAGCCGACTGCTCCGGCGCGCCCAACGCGAACGGCACCGCGGCTGCGTTTGCTTCGCCCGGGATCACGGCTTCGGTCTCCGACGACACATCCACGACCTTCAAGGCGACCGCAACCGACGCGGCCGGAAACGTCTCGGGCTGCTCGTCGAGCTCGGTCATCTACGTCGAGGACTCGAGCGATCCAGGCGCTCCGGCAAGTCTCGCCTCCACGCCGGCCTCCCCTGCGAACGACAACAACCCCAAGATCACGGGCACTGCCGAGGCCGGGTCGACGGTCAAGCTGTACTCGACGAGCGACTGCTCCGGCGCCCCGACGGCCTCCGGCACCGCCGCCGCCTTCGCAAGCCCGGGGATCACGGTCAGCGTCTCCGACGACACGACGACGACCTTCAAGGCCACCGCAACCGACGCCTCGGGCAACACGGGCAGCTGCTCCTCGAGCTCCGTCACGTACGTCGAGGACTCGACGGCGCCTGCGCAGCCGAATGGCTTCGACTCGGCTCCGGCTTCCCCCGCCAACGACAACTCGCCGAAGATTTCAGGTGCGGCTGAAGCGAGCGCGACGGTCAGGCTGTATACGACGAGCGACTGCTCGGGCGCGCCGGTTGCTTCCGGCACGGCCGCAGCGTTCAGCTCGCCGGGCCTGGCTGTCGCCGTCTCGGACGACTCCACGACCACTTTCAAGGCGACGGCGACCGACGTTGCGGGCAACGTCAGCGGCTGCTCGAGCCCCTACGTGTACGTCGAGGACTCGACCGTCCCGAGCTCCACGATCGGCTTCCCCTCCGCCGGTGGCAACTACGCGCCAAGCGCGTGGAACGCGGGCTGCGCGAGCGCCGGCTTCTGCGGCACCGCCTCGGACGGGACCGGCTCGGGCCTTCAGAAGGTCGAGATCTCCATCCGCCGCGGCACGGGCAACTACTACGACGGCTCCTCTTTCTCGAGTGGCAGCGAGGTCTACCTGGCGGCCACCGGCACCGCCTCCTGGAGCTACGACTTCGCAACCACGGAGTTCCCGGTGGACGGGAGCTACACGATTCACGTCAAGGCGACCGACAACGCCGGCAACGTCGAGGTCTTCTCCTCGCGCACCTTCGTCTACGACGCCTCGGCCCCCACGGTCCCGAGCCTCGCCTTCTCTGCATTCACGAACGCGAGCGCGACGGGCCAGACGGTCTTCTATCCCCCGGCAGCGCAGGCGGCTTCACGGTCGGCGCCTCCTCGAGCGATCCCGATTCGGGCATCTCCGGCTACGCCTTCCCCGCACTCGGCGCCGGCTGGAGCGGCAGTCAGAGCGGCTCGAGCTACGACTACACCTTCAACGGAAGCGCGGGCGACCCGGCCGAGCCGAACAACGTCAGCGTCCAGAACAATGCCGGCCTTTCCTCGAGCGCGAGCTTCACCGTCACGCCCGACGGAGCGGCGCCCATCAGCTCGATCGCCTGCGACGGCGCGTCCTGCGCAGGTAGCTGGTACACGAGCGCGGTCTCGGTCACCCTCGCGGCCAACGACGGCGCCGGCTCTGGCGTCCAGGAGATCAAGTACACGACAGACGGCTCCGACCCGAGCCCGGTCAACGGCACGGTCTACTCGGCGCCGTTCAGCCTCGGCGCGACGACCACGGTCAAGTTCCGCTCCTACGACGCGGTCGGCAACGAAGAGGCAGTCGCCTCTCAGCTCGTGCGGATCGACGACTCGGCACCGAGCGCTCCTGCGCTGACACTCTCGGAGAGCCCCGCGAGCCCGAACCAGCACGTCGCGGGGACGACGCTCTTCTACAACCCGCAGGGCGGGAACAGCGGTAGCTTCACGGTGGACGCCGCAACGAGCGACGCGCAGTCCGGGATCGACAAGGTCAACTTCCCGAGCCTGACCGGAATGACGGGCGGCGGCGACGATTCGTCGAGCCCGTACCAGGGCGCCTACTCCTGGACGGCTTCGAGCAGCGCCTCGGGCTCGCAGACCGTCAACTCGGTGAACAACGCCGGTCTTTCGACCAGCACGCCGTTTACTGCCAGCCCCGACACGGCTCCGCCGAGCACCGGCTTCGTCAGCTACCCGGCCGGCTACGCGAGCGGCTCCGTGACGATCACGACCGACGACGGCACCGACGCGCTTTCAGGCGTGAACGCGGCGACCGGCGTCCTCGAGCGAGACGAGACGAACCTCGTCGGCGGCAACTGCGACCCGTTCACGGGCGCGTGGAGCGTCGTCAGCTCCCCCGATTCGACGATCACCTCGGGCAATTGCTACCGCTACCGCTATCGCATCTCGGACAACGTCGGCAACGAGGCGATCTACACCTCGGGCAACGTCGTCAAGGTCTCCACCGGCGCGCCGAGCGCTCCCGAGCTCACGCTCGCAGAGACGCCAGGCAGCGCCAACCAGTACCTCACCGGCACGACGCTCTTCTACAACCCGCAGGGTGGGAACTCGGGCACCTTCACCGTCACCGCGGATGTCACCGATTCCGGCGGCTCCGGCGTGGACAAGATCAGCTTCCCGAGCCTGACCGGGATGACGGGCGGCGGCGACGACACGACGAGCCCGTACCAGGGCGTCTACGACTGGAACAACGGCAGCTCCGCCTCGGGCGCCCAGACCGTGACCGTCCTGAACAACGCCGGCTTCACGAGCCAGGCCAGCTTCACGCTCACGCCCGACACGGCGCCGCCGACCGGCCAGGACGCCTCGGTCACGGGTGGCTACTACACGAGCCTGTCCGTGCCGGTCACCCTCCAGAACGGGACGGACGCTCTCTCGGGGATCGATCCTTCCTCGGGAATCGTCGAGCGCGAGTCCGGGACGCTCTCGAACGGAAACTGCGTCGCCTGGAGCGGCAGCTTCGTGCCGGTCACGCTCTCCGGCGGGGAAGACACGACGGTTGCCTCGAACAGCTGCTACCGCTACCGCTACGTCATCTCCGACCGCGTCGGCAACCAGACCGGCCCGTCTTCACCAAGCCCGGACGCGAAGGTCGACGCGACGACCCCGGTCACGAGCGACGACGCTCCCGGCGGGTGGCAGAGCGCGGCCGTGACGGTCACCCTCTCGGTCACCGAGACCGGCTCGGGCATCGCCTCAACCGTGTACCGCGTCGACGGCGGCTCCTTCCAGGGCGGCACCTCGGTCTTGATCCCGGCACCGGCCGATCACTCGAACGACGGCGTGCACACAGTTGAGTACAGGACAACCGACAACGCCGGAAACGTCGAGACGCTGCGCTCCGCGACGGTGCGCATCGACACGACGCTTCCGGCAACGACCGACGACGCGCCGGGCGGCTGGCAGCCCTCGGCGGTGACCGTGACGCTCACTCCGGCGGACGCGCTCTCGGGTATCGCCTCCACCCAGTACCGCATCGACGGCGGCTCGTTCCAGGGCGGCACGTCGGTTGCGATCCCGGCCCCTGCCGATCACTCGAACGACGGCGCGCACACGATCGAGTACCGCTCGACCGACAACGCGGGCAACGTCGAGCCGCTCCAGACGGCGACCGTCCGCATCGACACCACGCTCCCGGCCGGCGCGCTCACGGCGCCTGCGGACGGCGCGCACGTGAACGGCCCGGTCGCGATCTCCGCCGCCGCGAGCGACCTGCCTTCGGGCGTCGCCTCGGTCGAGTTCTTCGTGCGGCCCAACGGCTCCGGCTCCTTCACCAGCATCTCGACCGACACGACGGCACCCTATGACGCGAGCTGGGATTCAACGGCCGCGCCGGAAGGCAACGCGGAGTTGAAGGTCGTCGTCGTCGACAACGCCGGCCTGTCGGTGACCTCTGCGATCCGGACTGTCGTCGTCGACAACCCGCCTGTGCCGACGCTCGACGACCCGGGCGCCAACGTCCTGGGGACGGTCACCCTGACCGCCTCGTCCCAGCCCGACACGACCCAGGTCGTGTTCGAGCGCAGCCCGGCCGGCGCCGGAACGTGGACTCAGATCGCAACGGATGCGACCGCGCCGTTCACGGCTGACTTCGACACGAGCGGCGTCCCCGACGGGAGCTACGACCTGCGCGTCGTCGCAACCGACGGCGGTTCGTTCAACGGCACGAGCCCGCTGCGCACCTCACGCGTGGACAACACCGCACCGGCAGTCATGTTGAGCGACCCGGAGAACGGCGACGTCGTCGGCGGGCCAAACGTCCATCTTGCGGCCCTCGCGACGGATGGCGGCTCAGGTATCGGCTCCGTACTTTTCGAGCAGCGGCCGGCAGGCGGCGGAGCCTTCGCGGCCATCGGCACCGACACAGCAGCCCCGTACGAGTCCAGCTGGGATGCCAGCGGCCTCAGCGGTAGCTACGAGCTCCGCGCGGTCGCGACGGACGCGGCGGGCAACCCGGCGACCGCGGCGACTGTTCTCGTAACCGTCGACGCCACCGCCCCAAGCGTGTCGATCAACGACCCTGGCGCGCTTCTGCGCGATGACGTCGACCTCACAGCGGACGCACCGAGCCTCGCCGTGGCGAGCGTCGACTTCGAGTACCGCCCGACCGGCGGAAGCTGGACGAGGATCACCCTCGACTCGACTCGCCCGTGGGGCGCGACCTTCAATACGAAGAGCCTCCCCGACGGCATCTACGACCTCCGCGCCAGTGCACTGGCGAGCGGCGGGCACGTTCTCGCGACACACTCGCGAGAGGGCATCCGCATCGACAACACGGCACCGACGATGCTCTCGGCGACTCCCGCCGACGGTTCGGTCGTTTCCCCGGTCAAGATCATCGAGCTCGTCGCGAGCGAGCCTATCGCCTCGGTTCTGGGCGCGACGCTCGACGGCTCCGCAACAACCGGCCAGATCACCGGCTCGAACGTCACTTTCTCGACGAGCTCGCTCGGCGCCGGCGCGCACACGCTGACCGGAAGCCTCGTCGACGCGGCCGGCAACACAGGCGCCTTCTCCGTTCAATTCACGGTTCACGTCAAGGCGCAAGCGAAGCTGATCTTGAGCGTGAAGAAGCCCACGACCAAGACGAAGTCCCGTGGAAGCAAGCGCGTCTTCCTCGTCGGGCTCTCCCTCTCCACTCCCGCCCGGGTTCAGGCGACGCTGCTCGGCCCCACGGGCCGGCGACTGCGGACGCTGAAGACGAACCTGTCTGCGGGCAAGCACTCGCTGAGCTTTGTTCTCCCGAGCGCTTCTCTGCCGCCGGGCCGCTACACGGTTCTCGTCGTCGCGACCGCTTCCGATGGGTCGAAGGTCGTGAAGCGCGTGTACGTCCGGGTCGCCAAGCAATCCGTCGCGAAAGAGCCTGGAGCCGCAGCAAATCCGCACGCCGTCGTGGTTCCGTCAGCGCCGAGCGCCCGGCCGCCGGCTCCGACGTCCCCGGTTGTCCCAACCCCAGCGGAGGCTCCCGCAAGCAAGCCTGAGCCGAAGAAGCAGAAGCCGAAAACTCCCGCCGGGACCAGGGCGCTCGAGACCGCCAGCGGCTACGTCAACTCGAAGCCCAGCCGGACTCTGGGCGTCATCATCGTCGTCCTGGTCACTTGGCGCGGCACTCGCGCTCCTGATCAAGATCGAGATGGGACGCATGCTCCCGTCGCCTCGTCGCTAACCGACGAAAGCCTCGACCGCGAAGACCGCGGCGATCAGGATCAGCGCGACGCCGATCGCCCGTCGCAGCTGCGTTTCAGAGATGCGGCCCGTGAGCCTCGCGCCGAACCACGCTCCCGGGAGGGCTCCCGCGAGACCAACCCCGAGAAGTGCCCAGTCGACCTCGAGCCGAAAGGCGTAGGCCGCGAAGGCGGCCACACCCAAGAAGAACCCGATGACTAGATTCGTGCCCACGGCCCGCTTTGCGTCGAGGCCGACCGCCCCCAAGAGGGCCGGCATCCGGAGCGTGCCGAGGATGACGCCGATCGCCCCGCCGACGATCCCGATCACGAAGCCGAACGCAGCGGCGGTAACGAGTCGAGGCGAAGGCTTGGGGCGGGCACGGACCGGCGCGACGAGCAAATCGACCCCGTTCCAGGCGAGGACGGCTGCGATCCCCGCAAGCAGTGCCCGTGTCGGCACCAGATGACCGGTCACTGCGCCGATCACGGCTCCGATCACCGAGGTCGGTGCCATCCACGCAACCACGCGCCAGGCCACGCGCCCCTCGCGCGCGTGCCGGGCCCCGCCCGAGGCTGCCGCGGCGGCGCTGATGGCGATGTTCGTCCCGGCAGCCGCGCTCGCGTCACCCGTGGCGAGCAGCATCGCGGGCAGCCGCAGCGTGCCGAGGACGAGGCCGACAGCCGAGCCGAGGTACCCCGCGACGAACGACGCCGCGAAGGCTAGGAGGAGCTGCCAGGCCTCCAGAGCGGCTCTTCTTCCCCGGCGTTCGCCGTCCGGGCGAGGATGAAGAGGAGGTCGGAGAGGCGATTCAGGTAGACGAGCGCGAGCTGGTTGATCTCGAGCTCCTCGGCCGCTTCGAGCGCCTCACGTTCGGCCCGGCGACACACCGCGCGCGCCACGTGAATCCGAGCCGCCGCCTCCGATCCACCCGGCAGGACAAAGCTCGTCAGCTCCGGAAGATCGGCATTGAACCTGTCGCAGTCCCCTTCGAGGGCCGCGATCTGCTCATGGGTGATCCGCAGCCTGTCGGTGACGCCGAACGGCACCGAAAGGTCGGCTCCCAGGTCGAAGAGCTCGTTCTGGACACGCGCCAGCACCTCGCGCAGCTCGTCGGGGAGATCGCCGGCGAGCACGACGCCGAGCAGCGAGTTCAGCTCGTCGACGGCGCCGAACGCCGCGATCCGGCAGTCCAACTTGGGGACACGGGTGCCGTCGCCGAGGCTCGTCTCGCCGCGATCGCCCCCGCCCGTGTAGATGCGCGTGAGGCGAACCGGCTCATCCCGTTCCCTGGGCACGGTCATAGATTACGACTCGCGGCACGTTGTCAGGACCCCCTTGCGGAGAAGGTGTGTAAGGTGGCCCTTACAGTGAGGTCGAGCTCACCACACAACATTCGCGGCGCGATTGGCGGCCTGGCGCTCGCGCTGATCCTCGTCGCCGCGGGGTGCGGCGGCGAAGCAGAGACGCAGCCGAGCCGGGCCACCACGACGGCGCCGTCGAGCGCCGTGCCGGCGGGAGCCGAGTTCTCGGGCGTGAAGCACTACCTGGAGGAGCACACGGAGAGCCTCGTGTCCTTCACGAACGAGTCGCACGAGCTTGCGGAGCGCTACTACGAACTGGCGGAGGCCGAGGACTTCGACCTCGACCGGCTCCAAGCGCAACGGGCCGACGAGGTCCGGCCCCTGCTCGAGCAGATGAAGGCGTTGTGGATCGCGGGTAACCCCTACTACGAGCAGGTCGAGGGAATCGTCGCCGGCACGCCGTCGCTCGCCGAGTACGACGTGATCCTCGATGCCGGCTCGAGCGCGGCTGAGGACCCGGCGACCGCCGTGCCGTTCGACCTCACTCTGCCCGACGGCACAGTGCTCGAGCAGCCGGGCAACCTCTACAACCTCACCGAGGGCGCGCTCTGGGGCACGCTTCCAGACGAGCTCCGTCGGCCCGGGAAACCCACTGACCTCGACGGTGACGGAGCGGTCTCGTTCGGTGAGACGTTGCCCGATCCGGGCCTCCTCCTCGCAGCGAGCGAGACCTTCGCCCAATACGCGAAGGAGCTCGACGCGGCGGGCAAGGCGTGGGAGCCGAGCGCTTCGGACGCGTTCACCGCAATCGTCGTGATGGTCCCGACGATGACCGAGTACTTCGGCCAGTGGAAGGTCTCGCGATTCGTGGCCGGCGACGCGGCGAGCTCGAAGGCGTTCAACGTGGTGTCGCGGCTCTCCGATATTCGGGACATTCTCGGCGGGCTCGAGGTGATCTACCGGGGCGTGAGGCCGGCGGTGGCGCGGGTCGACGACCAGACCGCGGCACAGACGGCGCGTGAGCTGGCCGATCTTCGGGCGTTCATCGGCGATCTCCACAAGCGTGAGCAGGCGGGGAAGCGCTTCCGCCCCGCTCAGGCCGACACGCTCGGAAACGAAGCGCAGCAGCGCGCGACGGCCATTGCCGGCCAGGTTTCCCAGTCGGCAGCTCGGCTCGATGTCGAGATCGAGCAATGATCTGGTGCCGGCGCTTGCGCGCCGGCTCTCGCTCGTCCCACTCGCCGCGGCGCTCCTCCTTCTGCTCGTAACCGGGGCGCAGGCGGCCGCGGATCCACCGTGGCGGCTCACTGCCGACCTACGCACCCAGCTCGCGGACGCCGAGCGAACGCTGATCCTGGGAGAGCAAGGCGACGCGGCCGATCGCATCGCCGAGGCGTCGCCGAGCGCCGCCCGGCTCGTCCGGGTCCTCCAAGACGACTCGCTCGCGGCCGCGTTCCGCGAGGCCGAAGCCGCCGTCGCCGCGGGCGACGAGGTTCGGCTCGCGTCCGCACGCGCGCAGGTGCAGGCCGCCGTTCTGTCTGCCGCCTACGACGAGGTGGTCGAGCGCACCGAGCGGGGCGACGTCGCGGGCGCGCAGCGCTGGCTTCTCGTTCGCGAGTTCCGGGCGCCGACGCGCTTCTCTCGACCCGGAGCCGATGCGACGCTCGCCCTCGCAGCACTTGCGGCGGGCCGCACGACCCGAAGCAACGCGCTCGCTGCCGTCCATGCCGATCTGCTCGACACGTACCAGGCGCGGCTGCTCGCGGCGCTCCAGGCTGGTGACGAGGCACTCGACCAGCGGTTCAGCTCCGGGCTCGCGGCGCAGGCCGCGCTCGCGCGCGGGTACTTCGCGATTCTCGCGGAGTCGTTCGCCGGCCAGCGCGGGGCCCGCGATACCCGGCGCATGGAGTCGGCACTCGACCGGCTTACCAACGCGGCAAGCGCTTTCCGGCCGGCCGCTTATCGCCGGGCGCGCGCGAAGGTCACGCGCGAGCTCGAGGGCTTCCGTGCCGCGCCGCTCACCCCGGAGGTGGAGATTCGCCGGGCGGGGCAGTTCCTCCGGTTCCTCGCGCTCGTGCCGGTCGAGTACGGACGCGGTGTGGCCGACGGGCGTGTCGCGCTCGCCTTCGAGGTCCAGGAGGCAGTCACGTTCCGCGACGGAGCGGCGCAGGCGTTCGCCGACCTCGAGGGGCCGCTTCTCCGGCGTGACCCCGCGGCGACCCGCCGCATCGGCATCCTCCTCGCCACGCTCGGCGACGACCTGGCAGCTGCCGTGCAGGATCGCGCGGTCGCACCTGAAGACAGGGTGCAAGGCGATGCAGACGAGGCGCTCGGCCTGGCAGAAAATGTGTTCCCGAAGGAGTGGAAGGAAGCCGGGGAAGCGGCCGACTTCGACGTCATCCGGACCTCGCTCGACCGGGTCGTCGGGGCGATCCGAGCGGGAGAGTACTCGCGGGCAGAGGCAGCGCGCCTCGAGGCCTATGCGTTCTTCGAGTTCGGCCCGGAGCAGCGGCTCCGCGGCCTCGCGCCCGAGCTCTTCGCCAAGACGGAAGGGCTCTTCTGGTACGGGGCCGACGGCTTGCCGGGGCTTGCACAGATCGTTCGGCGAAAGGCTTCTCTCGAGGAAGCCAAGGCGACGCGGGAGGCCCTCGACTCCGCACTCGCGGACTCAGAGGCTGCGGTCGGAGCCGGGCCGACCTCGAGCGCCGCGGTCGTCACGAACACCGCGATCATCGTGTTTCGCGAAGGGCTCGAGGCGGTGCTCATCCTCGCTGCGCTGACGGCAGGCCTCGTCGGCGCGCGGCGACGCCTGCGCCGGCCGCTGCTGCTGGGAGCCGGGCTGGCGCTGCTCGCGTCGATTGCGACGTTCGCCGTGGCCCAGACGGTGCTGGGGTCGCTCGTTCGCTACGGCGAGAAGCTGGAAGCCGTCGTCTCGCTGATCGCGATCGCCGTGCTCCTGCTCATCCTCAACTGGTTCTTCCACCGGGTCTACTGGAACGACCATCTCGCGGGCCTGCACGGCCGTAAGAAGCAGATCCTCAAGGGGGCGGGCCTGTCGGTCGCGGCGGCGCAGGTCGCCGGCCTCGCGACGCTCGGCTTCTCGAGTGTGTATCGCGAGGGGTTCGAGACGGTCCTCTTCCTACAAGCGTTCGCCCTCGACGCGGGAGCCACGAACGTCGCGGAGGGCGTCGTGCTCGGCCTGGTCGGCGTCGCTGCGGTGGGCGTGCTGACGATCGTTCTCCAGCGGAAGCTTCCGCACCGCCGGATGCTCGAGCTCACCGGTCTGCTCATCCTCGGCGTGCTCGTCGTGATGACCGGCAAGACCGTGCAGGTCTGCCAGGTGGTCGGCTGGCTGCCCGTGCACCCGATCGGCGATGTGCGCCTGCCGTACCGGGCAGGGCTCTGGTTCGGCCTATTCCCGACCTGGGAGGGAGCCATCGCGCAGGTGAGCGCGGCGCTCTTCGTGCTCGGCAGCTACGTGGGAGCGGAGCGGATGTACGCCCGCCGTCGCCGAGCGCGCCTCGCCGCGATCCCGGCGACGGAAGCGCGCCCTAGCCCTGCGCCATTGCACGCTCTTGAAGCCCGAGGATCGAGCGGGCGATGACGAGCCGCTGGATCTCGCTCGTGCCCTCGTAGATCTCGGTGATCTTCGCGTCGCGGTAGTAGCGCTCGACCGGGAACTCCTTCGTGTAGCCGTACCCGCCGAGGATCTGGATCGCCTCGCCGGTCTGCCGCCGCGCCATCTCGGAGGTGAAGAGCTTGGCCTTCGCGCCTGCCTCCGTGTGCGGCATCCCTTGCTGCTTGAGCCAGGCCGCCCGGTACGTGAGCAGGCGGGCGGCGTCGATCTCGGTCGCCATGTCCGCGAGCTTCCACTGGATCGCCTGGAACTCGCCGATGCGCTTGCCGAACTGCTTGCGCTCGAGCGCGTAGGCGCGAGCGACATCGTAGGCGGCTTGTGCGATCCCGAGCGCCTGCGCGCCGATCCCGATCCGGCCGCCGTCGAGGGTGGCCATCGCAACCGTGAAACCCTTGCCCTCCTCATGCAGCAGGCGGTCGCGCTCGACCTTGGCGCCGTCGATCGCGATCGAGTTCGTCACCGACGAGTTGAGTCCGAGCTTCTCCTCCTCGCCTGTGACTCGGATGTGGTCGGCGTCGAGGATGAACGCGGAGACGCCCTTGGCGCCGGGGATCTCGGGGTCAGTGCGCGCGAAGAGGAGGAACGTTCCCGCGAAACGTGCCGTCGAGATGAACTGCTTCGTGCCGGAGATCGACCAGCCGTCGCCGTCGGGAGTGGCGCTCGTGCGGAGCGAGCCCGCGTCCGACCCCGCCTCGGTTTCGGTGAGCGCGAAGGCGCCGATCACTTCGCCGCGCGCAAGCGGAGGGACGAAGCGAGAGCGCTGCTCGTCGGTGCCGAAGGTGAGGATCGGGAGCGTGACCGCGCTCGTGTGCACCGCCACGGTCACTCCGACACCGGCATCGGCGCGCGAGATCTCCTCCAGCATGAGGATGTAGGAGAGGAAGTCGGCGCCCGCGCCGCCGTACTCCTCCGGGACGCAGGCCCCCATGAGGCCGAGCTCGGCGAGCTTTCCGAAGAGGTCCTTGGGAAAGTGGTGCTCGCGGTCCCACTGGGCGGCGTGCGGCTCGATCTCGGCCTGCGCGAACTCTCGCGCGAGCGCCTGGATCTCCTTCTGGTCGGAGGTCAGCTCGAAGTCCACGGGGACGAGTATAGGACTGCCTGTTTATAACATGTCTGTTATGTCGAATAGATCTATTATGTTATGCTACGATCATGACGAGTGCCGACCTCCTCCGCGAAGCTCGCCTTCGCGCCGGCCTCACCCAAGCTGAGCTCGGGCGCGCGGTCGGGCGGACTCAATCGGCAATCGCCCGGTGGGAGCGCGGTCGCGTGCAGCCCAGCCTCGAGACGCTGCGCGATCTCATCCGAGCATGTCGCCTCGAGCTGACGTTCGGTCTCGCGAACTTCGACGACTCCTACGATCACTACATCAATGAGCTTCTCGACATGACGCCCGCGGAACGAGTCGCCGACGGAATCGCTCGAGAGCGGGTCTCTGCCCGGATTCGCGGCAAAGCCGTTGCCTAGGTACGAGTTCGGCGAGATCCTGCGCGTGCTCAACGAGCACGAGGTGCGTTTCATCGTGATCGGAGCAATTGCTGCGATCGCCCAGGGGTATCCGCTGAACACGCAGGACATCGACATCACACCCGCTCGCGATCCCGCCAATCTCGAACGGCTTGCGGCGGCCCTCGGCGACCTCGATGCCCGGCTCCGCGTGCCGCAGGAGGATGAAGGTGTTTCCTTTCCAATCGATGCTCAGATGCTCGGCAACGCGGACATGTGGACGCTGCGAACCCGGCACGGCGACCTCGATCTGAGCTACGTCCCTTCAGGCACACAGGGCTATGACGACCTCCGCAGAGATGCTCGGATCGAAGAGATCGAGGGGGTCGAAGTCGCGATTGCCTCGCTGGCGGACATCATTCGCTCGAAGGAGGCCGCCGGACGCGTGAAGGATCAGGCCCAGCTCCCAGCTCTTCGTAGGACGCTCGAGCTCGTCCGGCAGCGCGAGTCTCAGTCGTAGCGGTAGAACCCTTCGCCGGACTTCCGCCCCAGCTGCCCGGCCGCGACATGCTCACGGAGCAGCGGACACGGCTCGTACCGCGCATCGCCTAGGCCGTCGCGGAGCACCTCCATGATCGCGACGCAGGTGTCGAGCCCGATCAGATCGGCGAGCGCCAGCGGGCCGAGCGGATGGTTGAACCCGAGCTTCGCGATCGTGTCGATCGCCTCCGGCTCTGCGACACCCTCGTGCAGGGCCCAGACGGCCTCGTTGATGAACGGCATCAGGATCCGGTTCGAAACGAAGCCGGGGAAGTCGTTCGCCACCGCCGGTGTCTTGCCCAGCTCACGTGCGAGCTCGGTGATCGCCTCGGCAGTCTCGTCGGAGGTCTCCCGGCCGCGGACGACCTCGACGAGCGACATGACCGGCACGGGGTTGAAGAAGTGCATTCCGATCACGCGATCGGGCCGGCCCGTGGCGGCGGCGAGCGTGGAGATCGGGATCGAGGACGTGTTCGACGCGAGCACTGCCTCGGGGGGCAAGGCATTGTCGGCCCGCTTGAAGACGTCCTCCTTGACGGCCGCCTCCTCGACCACGGCCTCGACCATCAGGTCGGCGGGAACGAGGTCGTCGACCGGCTCGACCCGCCCGAGCACCTCGTCGGGGTCGGCGCCGCCCTTCTCGGCGAGCTTACCGAGGCTGCGGCGCATCGTCTCGAGACCGCGGTCGACCGCTCCCGGCACCGCGTCGTAGAGTGAGACTCGCCGTCCCGAGGCGGCCACGACCTGGGCGATGCCGCCGCCCATCTGGCCCGCGCCGACCACGAGGACGTGCCCGAACTTCATGGAGCGGAGGCTACTCGGGGGACAAGTCTTCCCGCCGCCCCAAGGCGACCGGAACGAGCAGCACCGCAGCGATGATTCCGATGAAGAACGCGAACGAGATCGGGTCTGCGTCGCCTCGCTTCTTGAACGGCTTCGACGGCTCGCACTCCTTCGGGCTGGACTTGGGTGCGGCAGCGGCGAGCGTGCGTGCGCCATTCACTGGCGCGACGCGGGGGGTGTTCGCCGGCGCACTCGAGGGCGCGCAGGGGGAAGCGGACGCCGGCCCCGCCGACACCGCGAGAGCCACAAGCAGAACGAGGGCGACCGAAGTCAGCCGTCCGACGATGAGAGCCGGGCGACGCGGCGGCGTGCGTCCGGAGGTGCCGCAGTGCATGTGCGTACTCAGTAGGACCGATCTTTCGCGCCTGTGTTGGCCTACCGGCGCAAGTTCCCTCGTTCGGGGTAGGTCTCATCGTCACAGGGACAGTCCCTTAGTGGGGACAGTCCCTCGGTGGTTCAGACCTCGAGCAGGATCGCGTCGCCCTGGCCGCCGCCCGAGCAGATCGCCGCGAGCCCGAGCCCGCCGCCGTTGCGCCGGAGCTCGTGGATCATGGTGCCGAGGATGCGCGACCCCGAGGCGCCGATCGGATGCCCGAGTGCCACCGCGCCGCCGTTGACGTTCACCTTCTCCTCGTCGGCGCCGAGCATCTGCGCCGAGTTGAGGACGACCGACGAGAACGCCTCGTTCAGCTCGACTCGCTCCACGTCGTCGATCGTCTTGCCGGCCTTCTCGAGCGCCATCGCACCCGCCTTCGCGGGAGTGCGCGCGAGATAGGCGAAATCGTCGGCTACGTAGCCCTGCGAGACGATCGTCGCCAGGATCTCGAGCCCTCGCTTGCGGGCGAACTCCTCGCTCGTGACGATCACCGCGCCCGCGCCGTCGTTTACGCCCGGCGCGTTCCCGGCCGTCGTCGTGCCCTCGGGGTCGAAGACGGGCTTGAGCGAGGCTAGCTTCTCGAGCGAGGTGTCTCGCCGCGGCCCCTCATCCGTCTCGAGCTCGCCCACGGGCACGATCTCTTCTGCGAAGCGGCCCTCGTCGATCGCCTTCACCGCGCGCTCGTGCGAGCGCAGCGCCCAACGGTCCTGGTCCTCGCGCGAGATACCGAGCTCCCGGCTGACGAACGACGCCTGCTCGACCATGTGGCGCTTGTCGAAGGTCGAGGTGAGCCCGTCGTGGGTCATCGAGTCGATGAGCGTCCCGTCGCCGAGCTTGTAGCCGAAGCGAGCCTTCTCGAGCAGGTACGGCGCATTCGACATCGACTCCATGCCGCCTGTGACGACGACGTCGAGGTCGCCCGCCCGGATCATCGAGTCCGCGATCTCGACCGCGCGGATCGAGGAGGCGCAGACCTTGTTGATCGTGTCGGCGCCGATCTCCTTCGGGATCCCCGCGCCGATCGCGGCCTGGCGGGCCGGCGCCTGGCCCACTCCGGCCTGGAGCACCTCGCCCATGATCACGTACTCGACCTCTGCGGGCTCGACCCCGGCGCGCTCCAGAGCAGCCTTGATCGCGATCGCACCGAGCTCCGGCGCCCGGTACCCGGCCAGGCCGCCGCCGAGCTTCCCGAAGGGCGTGCGAGCTGTCGAGACGATGACCGAGCGAGTCATGCCCAGAGCGTATCGACGGCCCTACACCTCGCGGTAGCGCGCCTGGACGAGGCAAAAGAGCCCGTACGCGAGGAGACCTGCAGCGGCCAGCCCCAGCAAGAGGTCCCCGTACGACTGCTGCGCCAGCTTCCCGAGCGCACCGTCCAGGCCGACGGCCTCTTTCGGGTCGTACTCCCACGCCGCCCGCACGAGGAAGAAGCCGGCGAGCGCGAAGACCACGCCGCGGGCGATGTGCCCGAAAACTCCGAGCGCCGAGTACCAGCGGCGTTCCTCGGAGCCCATCTGCTGTTCCTTCAGGTCCTTCCGGAACTTGCCGGAGAGCCCGCGGAAGAGATTCCAGGCGCCCGCACCGAGGATGGCCAAACCGACTGCTGCAACCAGCCACCTACCGAGAGGGAGGTCGAGGATCTTGGCCGTAGCCTCGTCCTCTTCCTTCCCGCCGCCGCCGGTTGCCTGCTGTGCGTCGATGACGAGGTCGCCGCAGAGAATCGCGAGCCACGCGTAGAGCACTCCCCGCGCCGCGTTACCAATGCGCTTGAGCGCGCCCTCCTTCTCCCCCGTCTCGAGCGTCCGGCCGAGGAACGCCTGAACGAAGCGCCAGAGCGCATATCCGGCAAGCCCGACCGCCAGCACAGCGAGCAGGGCGCGGCCGAGCGCGCTCTGCGCGATGGCTTGCAGGGCTCCAGGTCGATCCTCGAGCTTTCCGCCGGAGAACGCGACCTTCAACGCGAGAATGCCGACAATGCCGTACGTGATTCCCTTGGCCGCGAGGCCCGCGCGAGCGAGGCCTTCAGTCCACCGGCTATCGGCGACGTCGTCGGCCCTGTCCTTGACCTCGTTGCTCATGGCGTGAGCGAGGACGTACCCATAAAGGCCCGGATCGACGCTTGCGGCCGCTAGGAGGGTTTGGCGGGAAACTGCTCGTTCCCGGGGTGCGATGGTCGTTCCGAGGGCGCGGACGCAGGGAGCATCCAGGCTAGTAAGCCTGGGTGCGACTGAGGACCCGCCCTCGGGGCGAGCAGCGCGGCCCGGGGACTCAGCACTGTTTTGCGCCAAACCCTCCTAGGCGCCGTAGCGCTCGATGAAGGCGAGGACGCGGCGCCAGGCGTCCGCCGAGGCGTCCGCGAACTCCTCGTAGCCGCGGTCGAAGAAGCTGTGCGGCGCGCCCGGGTAGACGACCAGCTCGTGCTCGACCCCGGCGCCCGTAAGCGCTTCCTCGAACTCGGCATTGTCCGCTGCGGAGATCTTCTCGTCGGCTCCGGCTTGGAGGGCGAGGATCGGGGCGCGCATCTCGCCGACGCGCTGAACCGGGCCTGGCCACTCGCGCTGTCCCGGCACTCCGTAGAAGCCGATCGACCCGGCCAGGTCGTGCCCGCCCGCGGCCGACAGCCACGAGTTGCGACCGCCGAAGCAGAAGCCGACGGTGAATACCGCGCGCGACTCCCCGCCCTCGGGGGAGCGCAGGTACTCAACCGCGGCGCGCACGTCGGCCTGGACCCCGTCCGGCGTCGTCAGCGCGACGTGCTCCATGTGCTCGAAGTCTTCGCCTCGCTTCTCCGTGCCGGCTGTGCGACCGAAGTAGTCGAGCGCGACGGCGGCGATCCCCCTCTCTGCGAAACGGAGGGCAAGCTCCTCGTAGAACCGGGAGAGCCCTCGAACGTCGGGGAGGATGACGACGCCGTTGCCGCTCGGCTCATCCGGGAAGGCAGCGAAGGCCGCGAACCGGTTCTCGTCGGCACTCTCGAGAACGAGCTCGCGGTGGTCGACGGCACCTCCTTCGATCGGAGGGATCGGCGGCAAGGAGTCGAGCTCGACGCACACGGTGCGAGCCTATATACCCGCCTGCGCCTGCAATCATCCTCGCGTGCGAAAGGGCGTCCGGGTTGGACTGGTCGGGTGCGGCGCGTGGGGACGGCTCGTTCTCCGCGACCTCGTAGCCCTGGGCAGCGACGTGACGGTCGCCGTCCGCTCCCCAGAGGGCAAAGCTGCCGCGGTGGAAGGTGGAGCCGTGGAGGTCGTCGACCTGGTGGCCGACCTGCCCGAGGTGGAGGGAATCGTGGTCGTAACGCCGGTCGGAACGCATGCGCCGGTGGTCGAAAGCGCACTCGAGCGCAACGTGCCGATCTTCGTCGAGAAGCCACTGACCAACGACCTCGCCGACGCCGACCGGCTGGCAGTGGCCGCGCCCGACCGTTTGTTCGTGATGGACAAGTGGCGCTATCACCCGGGTGTGGAGCTCCTCGCCGCGATTGCGCGTGACGGCGAGCTCGGCGAAGTCGTCGGCCTGCGTACCTCCCGGCTCGGGTGGGGAAATCCCCACGACGTCGACGGCGTCTGGGTCCTCGCGCCCCACGAGCTCTCGATCGGGCTCGAGATCCTCGGCGAAGTGCACGCGCCCAGAGCCGCCGTCGCAGATTCCGTCGACGGGGAAGCCTTCGGTCTCGTCGGACTGCTGGGTCACCGCCCGTGGCACGCGCTCGAAATCTCAACCCGGTCTGCCGACCGGCGACGTGAGGTGAGCCTCGTCTGCGAGTCCGGCGTCGCCGTCCTACCCGATGCCTACAGCGACGCGGTCCGGATCTACAGGGGCGACGCCACCAAGACGACGCCGCCGGCGCCCGAGCTGCGGCCCATCTCCGGCGAGCTGCCGCTCCTGCGAGAGCTCGACGCATTTCTGGAGCACCTCGACGGCGGCCCGCCGCCTCGGAGCAGCGCGGCCGAGGGAGCGGCGGTTGTGCGGGCGATCACGGAACTGCGAGCTCTCGCGGGACTCGACGCGTGACGCTCGCCGCGACCGTCCTCGTCCCCACGCACGACCACGGGCCGACGCTCCGGCGCTCGATCGCGAGCGCGCTCGCACAGACGGTCTCCGACCTCGAGGTGCTGGTTGTAGGAGACGGCGTCCCCGACGTCACGCGCGAGCTCATGGCCGAGCTGATCTCATCTGACCCGCGCCTGAGGTTCTTCGACAACCCGAAGGGGCCGCGTCACGGGGAGCAGCACCGCCACGCAGCGCTCAGCGAGGCGCAAGGCGAGATCGTCTGCTACCTCTCCGACGACGACCTCTGGCTGCCGAACCACGTCGAGGCGATGCAGGCGCTTCTCGCGGAGAGCGACTTCGCGCACACCCTGCCGCTCAGGGTCGATCCGGAGGGCCGCATCCACCACTGGCGTGTCGACCTCGAACTTGCCTTCTACCGCGAGCTGCTCATGGGCGGCGAGAACCGCGTGCCGCATTGCTGCGCCGGGCATACGCTCGAGCTCTACCGGCGTCTGCCCGCCGGCTGGCGCGCCGGGCCTTCCGAGCTGCCAAGCGACCTCTACATGTGGCAGCAGATCCTTTCCGTCCCGGGCTGCCGCGCCGTCAGCGGCACGCGTCCGACCGTCCTCCACTTCCCGAGCCACGAACGCGTTCGCTGGAGCAGCGAGCAAAGGCTCGAGGAGCTAGACGACTGGGCGGCTCGCGTGAAGGATCCCGCGTGGCGCGAGAGTCTCGCGCAGCAGGTGCTCGACGCGGTCACGGTCGAGGACGCCCAGCTCGACGAGGAGATTGCCGCACGGGAGGAGCGGCTCCGAGCCCAGGTCGACCGGCTGGAGGAGCTACACGGACAGGTTCATGCGGTGCACGGACAGGTTCTTGCGCTCGAGGTCGAGCAGGCACGTCTCGTCGCACTGCTCCACGAGCGCGAGCAAGATCTGACGATGCTCTCGTCGTCGGTCACCTGGCGACTGCGAGAGCGCCTCGTGAGTCTGTCGTTTCTGAGCAGACCGATCAGATGGGCTGCCAGGGCTCTAGCTCGTCCAGCAGCGCGCGCAGAGACTGGCTTCCTGCATCACGGTCCGAAACCCGAGGAGACTCGTCCGGCCAACGGAGCTCCAGTTCCGGATCGGCCCAGTGACAGCCCAGCTCGTCGTCCGGGTTCCAGTACTCCGTGACTGCGTAGACGTGGAGCGAGGGCTCGTGGAAGTAGAAGCCGTGCGCAACGCCGCAGGGGATCACGAGTGAGGCCGGCTCATCGCCGCTGAGCTCGACCAGAACGCTCAGCCCTTCGGTCGGTGACCCTCGCCGTAGGTCGCGGAGCCCGACAACGGCTCGGCCGTACGGAAGCGTCAGGTAGTCCTCGTGGTTGACATGGACGTGCACGCCGCGGAGCACGCGCGCCTCCGAGCGAACGGCGTTCCACTGGATCGGGCTCACTCCCGTTTCCCACTCGAGCCGGTAGAGCTCGGTGAAGACTCCGCGCTCGTCCGCGTGCGCCGCCAGCGGCCGCAAGAGCGTCCCGGTGGGGAGAAGAGCAGGAGGAGCGACGCCCACTCGGCCGTTATATCGCGTCCGCCCTGGCTACGATCAGAGCACGGGACTCCCTCCCGCACGAACCCATGCTGCAACTCCATTCCATCCGTAGGTGCCTGCCGTGATCCGGCTTCCGTTCGCCGATCCCGGCATTCCAGACACGCGCTCGCCCACGCGGTTGCTGGTCTGGGTCGGGCGCCACCAGGTCGGCACGCTCATCGCGGGTGTGTTGTTCGGCGTCGCGTGGATGGTCGCGCAAGCGCTGATGCCCTTCGCGATCGGGCGCGCGATCCAGGAGGGCATCATCGAAAGTGACAACCACGCCCTCGCGTACTGGACCCTCGTCCTGCTCGGCCTCGGCGCGACGCAGGCCGTCGCGGGCGTGATGCGACATCGCTGCGCCGTCTCCAACTGGCTGCAGGCCTCGTTCAGGCTCGCCCAGGTCGTCGCGCACCACGCTGCCCGGGCAGGCCCTGCCATCCGCAACCGGCTCTCCACGGGCGAGGTCGTCGCCACCGTCACGAACGATGCGATGCGCGCCGGCGGCGCCTTCGACATCACCGCGCGGCTGTCCGGCGCGCTGGTCTCGTACATCGTGGTTGCGATCATCTTGCTGTCGGCCTCCGTCGTGCTCGGCTTCGTCGTCCTGATCGGCGTCCCCGCGCTCGTCCTGCTGCTCGGCTTCGTCATCAAGCCTCTCCAGGCACGGCAACTCGTGCAGCGCGAAGAGGTCGGCAAGCTGACGGCACTCGGCGCGGACACCGCCGCGGGCCTGCGCGTGCTCCGAGGCATCGGCGGCGAGGCGGCGTTCTTCCATCGCTATCACGCACGTTCCCAGGAGGTGCGGCACGCCGGTGTGCGAGTCGCGCTCCCGCAGTCGACGCTCGACTCGGCACAGGTGCTCATCCCGGGCCTCTTCGTGGTCTTCGTGACCTGGCTCGGCGCGCGCTTCGCGCTCTCCGGGAAGATCGACGTCGGCGACCTGATCGCTTTCTACGGATACGCAGCCTTCCTCGTCATTCCGCTACGCACCGCGGCCGAGGCCGTCGACAAGATCACCCGCTCGCTCGTCGGCGCCGAGAAGATGCTGAACGTCCTCCGAGTCGAGCGCGAGATCGGCGAGCCATCGGCGCCCGTCGCCGAGCCGCCGGCCGGTGTGGGGCTCGCGGACCACCGGTCCGGGCTCGTCGTCCAGCCCGGCCTCCTCACGGCGATCGTCTCGTCGCCGCCCGAAGACGCGGCGGCGATCGCCGACCGGCTCGGGCGGTTCGGCGAGGACGACGGCGCTTTTCTCGGCGAGGTGAGACTCGCGCACCTGCCCGTGGAGACCGTGCGCCGCCGGATCGTCGTCAGCGAATCGGACCCGGTGCTCTTCTCCGGCACGCTGCGGAAGGGACTCGACCCCTGGGGCCGGGCCGGGGGCGATGCCGAGGTCCACGCAGCCGTCGCGGTCGCGAACGCAGAGGACGTGATCGAGGCGCTTCCGGAGGGGCTCGAGACCACGATCGACGAGCGTGGTCGCTCTTTCTCGGGCGGCCAGCGTCAACGGCTCGTGCTCGCCCGCGCGCTGCTCTCGGACGCCGAGTCCCTCGTGCTCGTCGACCCGACGAGCGCCGTTGATGCCCACACCGAGGCGCGGATCGCCAAGAGGCTTCGCGAAGCGCGCGCCAGCAGGACGACGGTCATCGTCACAACGAGCCCACTCATGCTCGACCAGGCCGACCGAGTCGTCTTCGTCGAGGACGGAAGAGTCCGCGCGGAGGGAACGCACAAGGAGCTCCTCCGGACGAGCGCCGCCTACCGCTGGACCGTGACGCGGGGAGAAGACCTGTGAGCGATCTGCTTCCGATCGCCGACGGGCCCGATCTTCGCGCCCAGGCTCGTCGTCTCGGACGGCGTCACCGGCGAGGGCTCGCCGGAATGGTCGCCCTTCATGCTGCCGCCGCGACTGCCGGGCTCGCGGGCCCGCCACTGCTCGGAAAGCTCGTCCAGTCCGTGCAGGAGGGCACGACCACCCAGCACGTCGACATGCTCGTGGTTCTCCTCGCTGTGGCGCTCGTTACCCAGACGATCCTGACGTTCTTCGCACGCCTCGCCTCGTTTGTTCTCTCCGAGAAGATGTTTGCCGAGCTGCGGGAGGACTTCATGCAGCGCGTACTCGCGCTGCCGCTCTCGACCGTGGAACGGGCCGGCACCGGCGACCTCGTGTCGCGCACGACTGCGGACGTGGACGCCCTCGCCCGAACCGTGCGCTTCGCCATCCCTGAGACGCTCGTCGCCGCGGTCACTACGTTTCTGACCGTGGTCGCCGCGGTGTGGGTGAGCCCGATCGCGGCGCTTCCATGCATCGTCGGCGCGCCGGTGCTCTTGGTCGGCACTCGCTGGTATCTGAAGCGGGCGCCTGCCGGGTACCTCTGGGAGCGAGCGTCGTACGCGCAGCTCGCAGGCACTGTCAGCGAGACGGTCGAAGGTGGCCGGACCGTGGAGGCGCTGAGCCTTCGCGAGGAACGCGTCGGGCGCATCGACGCCGACCTCGACAATTCCTATCGCGCGGAGATGCGCACCTTGTTTTTGCGCACGATTTGGTTCCCCTCGGCGGAGTTCGCGTACGTGTTGCCCGTCGCCGCCTCGCTCGCCTGGGGCGGCTGGCTCGTCTCCTCGGGCCGTGCCTCGATCGCTGAGGTGACTGCCGTGTCGCTTTACGTCGTGCAGCTCGCGGACCCGGTCGACAGGCTGATCTCATGGCTCGACGAGATCCAGGTCGGCGCCACGTCGTTCGCGCGCCTCGTCGGCATCGTTCGCGTGCCTCCCGACCGCCATGCGACCGGCGACGAGCCGGACGGCGACCGGCTGCGCGCCGAAGACGTGCGCTACGCCTACGTGGCGAACCGCGACGTCCTGCACGGAATCGACCTGGATCTCAAGCCCGGCGAGCGCGTCGCCGTAGTCGGCCCGTCCGGCGCCGGCAAGTCGACGCTCGGGCGCCTCCTCGCAGGCATCCACCCGCCACGCGTCGGGCTCGTCGAGGTCGGGGGCGTACGGCTGGTCGACCTTTCGCTCGACACCCTTCGCACCGAGGTCGCGCTCGTCACGCAGGAGCAGCACGTGTTCGTCGGCACGCTCGCCGACAACCTCCGCCTCGCCCGGCCGGGCGCCTCCGACGAGCAGCTGGAGGAGGCATTCAAGGCGGTGGACGCATACGAGTGGGTGCAGACTCTGCCGGAGGGCCTCGAGACCGTCGTCGGCGCAGGCGGCTACGCCCTCTTGCCCGCACAGGCGCAGCAGGTCGCGCTTGCGAGGCTCGTGCTCGCCGATCCGCACACGCTCGTCCTCGACGAGGCGACCTCGCTGCTCGACCCGAGGGCCGCTCGCCACCTCGAGCGATCGCTCGCCTCGGTGCTGGAAGGCAGGACGGTGGTCGCGATCGCCCATCGACTGCACACGGCGCACGACGCGGACCGGGTAGCCGTCGTCGAGGAAGGCCTGCTGAACGAGCTCGGGACCCACGCGGAGCTGGTGGCCAACCGCGGCCCGTACGCCGCGCTCTGGGATTCGTGGCACGGCGATCGCTGACCACCTGAAGCCTGAACGACGAAATCCCGAGATCAGCGGGTTCGGGCGAAGCGCTGGACTGCGTTGAGGAGCTCTTCGGTCTTCGTCGCTGCATCGGCTGCGTCGCCCGACGTAATCGCGCCCGCTACGCAGTGGCGGACATGCTCGTCGAGGATCTTCAGCGCGACCGCCTCCAGCGCGGTGTTCACCGCGGCGATCTGGGTGAGGATGTCGATGCAGTAGCGGTCCTCCTCGACCATGCGCTCGACGCCACGGACCTGGCCCTCGATCCGGTGGAGCCGCTTGACAAGCGCCTCCTTGTCCTTCGCATACCCGTGCTCGTGC
Source organism: uncultured Actinomycetes bacterium (assembly GCA_963827725.1). Lineage (GTDB taxonomy): Bacteria > Actinomycetota > Thermoleophilia > Gaiellales > Gaiellaceae > VAXT01. Next base: position 1,687,021 of record CAWHBM010000001.1, read on the forward strand.
GTCATGCGCGGGCGCTCCGGAAGCGCCTGAGGCGAAGGCTGTTCGTGACGACGAAGAGACTGGACGCCGCCATCGCCGCCGCTGCGACGATCGGGCTCAGGAGGCCGGCGACCGCGAGCGGGATCGCGGCGACGTTGTAGGCGAACGCCCAGAAGAGGTTGCCCTTGATCGTCGTCAGCGTCCTGCGCGCGAGCCGGATCGCGTCGGCCGCGGCCCGGAGATCGCCGGAGACGAGAGTCAGATCGGACGCTTCGATCGCAACGTCTGTGCCGGTGCCGATCGCGAGGCCAAGATCGGCCTGGGCGAGCGCGGGAGCGTCGTTGACGCCGTCGCCGACCATCGCCACGACCTTCCCGTCCTCCTGGAGGCGCCTCACCTCCCGCACCTTGTCGTCCGGAAGAACCTCGGCGAGCACACGTTCGATCCCGACTTCTTCGGCCACCCGCTCGGCCGTTGCCCGGACATCACCGGTGAGCAGCACGGGAGTGAGGCCGAGCGCCTTCAGCTCGCGAATCGCCTCTGCGCTCGTCGGCTTGACGGTGTCCCGCACCTCGAGCGTCGCGCGCGGCACGCCGTCCCAGCTCACCTCGACGGACCCGTTGCGCCGGGCAACCGCCACCTCACGCCCCTCGACGACACCGGAGACGCCGACGCCCGGCTCGTTGCGGAAGGCTTGCACCGAAGGCAGCTCCCCCAGCTCTGTCCGTGCCACGCGCGCGACCGCCTGGCCGATCGGGTGCTCGCTCGCCGCCTCCACGGCGCCTGCGAGCCGAAGGACTTCGGCACGGCTCGCGCCGTCGGTCGGCGTGACCCCGACCAGCTCCATCCGTCCTTCGGTGACGGTCCCCGTCTTGTCGAGCACGACCGTGTCGACCCTGCGCGTCTGCTCGAGGATCTCCGGCCCCTTGATCAGGACGCCCATCTGCGCGCCGCGGCCGGTGCCGACCATGAGCGCCGTCGGCGTGGCGAGACCCAGGGCACAGGGGCAGGCGATGATCAGCACGGCGACCGCCGCGGTGAACGCAGCCGCTGCCGAGGCGCCGGACAGCAAGCCAGCCGGCGAGGGTCAGCGCAGAGATCGCGATCACGACCGGAACGAAGATGGCCGAGACGCGATCCGCGAGCCGCTGCACGGGAGCCTTGCCGGACTGAGCGGCCTCGACGAGGCGCGCGATCTGAGCGACCGCAGTATCGGCGCCGACTCTCGTCGCGCGAACGACGAGGCGGCCGTAGGTGTTGACGGCTGCTCCGGCAACCGCGGAGCCGACGCCGACCTCGACCGGTACCGACTCGCCGGTCAGCAGCGACTGGTCGACAGCTGATTCGCCTTCGACGACGACACCGTCCGTCGCCACTTTCTCGCCGGGCCGAACGACGAAGAGCTCGTCGACCCGGAGCTCCGCGACCGGAACGAGGATCTCTTCGCCGTCGCGCAGGACGCGCGCCTCCTTGGCGCCTAGCTCGAGCAGCTTGCGGATCGCTTCCGAGGAGCGGCCCTTCGCCCGCGCCTCGAGGTAGCGGCCGAGAACGATCAGCGTCGTCACGACGGCGGCGACCTCGAAGTAGACGTCCGCGTCGAGCCCGCCGACGAGCACGACCGCCGACCAGAGCCAGGCCGCGAGCGTCCCGAGCGAGATGAGCGTGTCCATCGACGCGGCGAGGTGGCGCGCGTTCCTGCAGCGCCGCACGGTGAAACGCGAAGCCCCGAGACGAAGACGACCGGCGCCGAGAGCGCGAGCGCGACCCACTCCCAGCCCGAGAACTGAAGCGGCGGAACCATCGCGAGCAGCGCGACCGGCACCGTGAGGGCGACCGCGAGGGCAAGCCGCCTGGTGAGCAGCCGCGAGCGGCTCGTCGTGATGATGGCGCCTCGTGCGCCGGCGCAGCCGGACGCGCGCCGTAGCCGGCCGACTCGACGGCGCCGACGAGCTCGTCCACCGAGACGCTCGTCCCGGAGCGAACCGTTGCCTGTTCCGTGGCGAAGTTGACCGTCGCCTCGACACCGTCGAGCTGAGTTCAGCTTCTTCTCGATCCGCGCGGCGCAGGACGCGCAGGTCATTCCCTCGAGCTCGAGGCGGACTTCAGCCGTCTGCAGCGTTCCGGGCACGGGCTCCATCATACCACCCGGGGGTATCTGGAACTAGTCCGATTTCCGCGGGCGCGAGCGCGCCGCCCTCCCGAGCCTCGTGCGCAGGCGCCTCTCCTGGTCGCCAGGAACACGCCGCCGATCACGGCGCCCGCGAGCGCGAACATCGCTCCGACGAGGAATGCGGCGCGGTAGCCGCCGTTCAGCGCGGCGAGCGCGTCGTCTCCGGAAGCGAGCAGGCTGTCGGTACGCGAAGCCGCGAGGCTGGCGAGAACCGCGAGGCCGAGCGCGCCGCCCATCATGAAAGCGGTGTTGACGACGCCGGAGGCAAGGCCGGATCTCCTCCGGCTCGACGTCGCTCATCGCGCCGAGCAGCAACGGGTTGAATGCCATCCCGGCGCCGATGCCGAGCAGGACCATGCCGGGCAGCACGTCGACGAGAAAGTCCCCGTCGACCGGCGCCCGCGCGAAGAGCAGCGAGCCCGGCCGCGGCCAGCGTGAGCCCCGTCGCCAGCGGCAGCCTGAGCCCGAAGCGGATGACGAGCATCGCCGAGAGCCCCACCGAGAACGCGCCCATGATCAGGTTCGCCGGCAGGAACGCGAGCCCGACCTGCAGCGGGCTGAACCCGAGCACCTGCTGGAGGTAGAGGGCGGAGAGGAAGAACCAGGCGAACATGGCGGCAGCCCAGAGGACGCCGACGACGTTCGCGGTCGCGACGTTTCGCAACCGGAAGAGGCTGAGCGGCATCAGCGGGGCCGAGACGCGCAACTCGATCACGAGGAAGATCACCATCAGCACGGCAGCGACTGCGAGCAGGCCGAGTGTCTGACCAGAGCCCCAGCCCTTGTCGTTGCCGTTGACGATCGCGTAGACGGCGATCATCAGCGAGGCCGTCACCGTGACCGCACCCGCGATGTCGAGTCGCTCCGAGGAGGCCGGGCCCGGGGCCGCAGGCAACAGCCGCACGGTGAGGACGTAGACGAGCACCCCGATCGGGAGGTTGACCAGGAAGATCCAGTTCCAGGCGAGCACATCGGTGAGGACGCCGCCGAGGAGCACGCCGATCGTCCCGCCGCCGGAAAGCACGAAGCCGAAAACGCCCATCGCCTTGGCTCGCTCGGCCGTCTCGGTGAACATGATCATGATCAGCGAGAAGGCGACCGCCGAGACGATGGCGCCGCCGAGGCCCTGCACGGCCCGCGCCGCGACCAGGAGACCCTGAGTGTTGGCAACGCCGCAAGCGAGCGAGGCGACCGTGAAGAGCGAGATCCCGATCAGGAAGAGCCGCCGATGCCCGTACAGGTCGCCGAGCTTGCCGCCGAGCAGAAGGAAGCCGCCGAATGTGAGCAGGTAGGCGTTCACGACCCAGGCGAGCGAGGTCGCGGAGAAGCCGAGATCCTCCTGGATCGACGGCAGCGCCACGTTCACGATCGTCGTGTCGAGGACGATCATCAGGTCGCCCAGGCACAGCACGATCAGCGCCCACCAGCGCCTCCGGCCGTCCAACTTCATCGTCGCTCCCCCACCTCCCGGCACACTAACGATCGATGCTTTCGAGATGTCGTTCGAGCGCATCGAAGCGCTCTTCCCACAGACGGCGATACGGCTCGAGCCAGGCATCCAGCTCGGCAAGCGGCTCCGGGCGAACGCGGTACAGGCGCCGCTGCGCGTCCTTGCGGACCTCGACGAGCCCGGCCTCCCGCAGCACCCGCAGATGCTTCGAGACACCCGGCTGGCTGAGCCTGAGCCGCTTGACGAGCTCGCCGACGGAGCGCTCCTTGTCGCGGACATCGTCCAGAATGCGTCGCCGCGTCGGCTCGGCCAGGACCTCGAATGCGACTGCGAGCATCCTGTTAATATACTCACTAGGTTATATTCCTGTCAAGACATACTTAGGAGGCGAAATGGGCGAAATGACGGTCACGCGAGTGTTCGACGCGCCACGGGAGCTCGTTTGGAAAGCCTGGACGGAGCCCGAGCAGTTCGCGAGCTGGTTCGGGACGCCGCCTTACACCACGCCGCCGGCCACGGTCACCATGGACGTGAGGCCCGGCGGCAAGTGGGCCGCCACCATGGTCCACGAGACCGACGGCACCGAGCTCCCTTTCCGCGGCGAGTACCGCGAAGTCGTCGAGCCCGAGCGCCTCGTCATGGCCTTCGAGGACACAAGCGACGAGAGCAGCTCCCGCGTCGAGGTGCTGACCGTCACCTTCACCGACCTCGGCGGCAAGACCGAGATCGTGGCCCATCAGGCCGGGAGCATGCCCGGACGAGGAGTACAAGGCGCTCGTCGACGGTTATGGCAGCTTCTTCGACCAGCTCGAGAAGAACCTGGCGCAAGGCTGAGAGAGCAATGACGCGAGTGAGAGCCGAGATCTCGATGTCGCTCGACGGCTTCGTCGCCGGCCCGAACCAGACACTCGAGGAGCCTCTCGGCGTGGGCGGTGAACGGCTGCACGAGTGGGTCGTCAAGCTCGAGAGCTGGCGCCGGCAGCACGGCCTCGAGGGCGGCGAGGCGAGCCCGGACGACGAGCTCGTCCAGGAGAGCGTCGCCTCGACGGGGGCCTATGTGATGGGCCGGCGCATGTTCAGCGGCGGCAAGGGCCCGTGGGACGACGACCCGAAGGCAGACGGCTGGTGGGGAGACGACACACCCTTCGACGTGCCCGTGTTCGTCGTCACGCACCACCCGCGCGAGACCGTCGTCAAGGAGGACGGGACGACTTTCAAGTTCGTGACCGAGGGGGTCGAGGCCGCGGTCGAGCAGGCGCGCGCCGCCTCCGGCGACAAGGACGTCACCGTCTGCGGCGGAGCGAGCGTCATCCAGCAAGGCCTACGCCAGGGGCTGGTCGACGAGCTGCGGCTCCACCTGGCCCCGGTGCTCCTCGGTGGCGGTGTCCGCCTCTTCGAGGACGGCGAGACCGGTGACGCTCGAAGCGACGCGCGTGGTCGAGTCGCCCTTCGTCACCCACCTCGATTTCCGACCAAAGAGAGAGAAAGAGACCTGAGCCTGAGATGACAGGAGGCCCTGCGCGCGCAGGGCCTCCTCCGTCCGGTACCCGTCAGACCTCGAGCGACTTGCCGGTCTCGAGCAAGGTCTTCAGGTCGCTGAGGATCCAGCTCCAGCCGCCGCCGCCCTCGCGCAGCTTGGCCTCGGTCGAGACCTGCTCCGCGTGGATCGGCGCACCCTCCAGCTCGTGGGTCACGGTCAGCCTGGTGATGCCTCCGTTGTCCTCCTCGATGTCCCAGGTGACGCGCGTCGGCTGCTCGCCCGCGACGCCCTCGTCCCAGAGGGCGTGCCAGGTCTGGACGAGCTTCCGAGGCGGATCGGCCTCGATCACCTCGCCGTCGAGGAGCGCCTCGGGCATGCCCATCTCCTGCATCTCCGGCGTGGCGACGGCGCGGTACTTGCCGCCCGGCTTCAGGTCGTACTCGGCGATCGCGTGGTAGCCGTACTTCGCCGTCCACTCGGGGCTCGTGATCGCCTCCCAGATCGCCTCCGGCGTGGCGTTGATGTAGACACGATGGACCTGCGTGGTCACCGCCGTCTCGGTCGTCGTGCTCATGCTGTTTCCTCCAGTTCGTGTTTGAGGTCTGCGAGCGCCGACACCTGGCGCTCCGTGTACTTGTCGATCCACCGGTCGTGGATCAGCCGGATCGGCACCGGGTTCAGGAAGTGCAGCTTCTCCCGGCCCGCGCGGCGCGTGACGACGAGGCCCGCGTCTTCGAGGACGCGCAGGTGCTTCATGACGCCGAAGCGCGTCATCTCCAGCTCCGACTCGAGCTCCGTGAGCGTACGGCCGTCACGCGTGAAGAGCCGGTCGAGCAAGAAACGCCGCGTCGGGTCGGCGAGCGCCTTGAACACGCGGTCGTCGTCAGTCATGGTCAGGATCATATGTGACCTAATAGTCACCTGTCAAGCAAGAGAAAGGCCCCGTCTCCGGGGCCTTTCGGTTCGGGATTGTCAGATCTTGGCGCCGACCGGCGAGCGCTCGCCGGCAGGCTGCGGCACGATCCGGATGTACGGCTTGGGCGATTCCCAGCCGTCCGGGTAAGTCTCCTTCGCCTCGTCGTCCGAGACCGAGCCGGCGATGATCACGTCGTCGCCCTGCTGCCAGTTCACCGGCGTCGCGACCTTGTGGTCGGCCGTTAGCTGGAGCGAGTCGATCACGCGGATCACCTCGTCGAAGTTGCGGCCCGTCGTCATCGGATAGACGAGGATCAGCTTGAGCTTCTTGTCCGGGCCGACGACGAAGACGTTGCGCACGGTCTGGTTGTCCGCGGGCGTTCGCTCGGCCGGGTCGCCGGACGTCTCCGCGGGAAGCATGTTGTAGAGCTTCGAGACGTTGAAGTCGGCGTCGCCGATCATCGGGTAGTTGGGCGCGTGCCCTTGCGTCTCCTCGATGTCCTTCGACCAGTCGGAGTGCTTGTCGACCGAATCGACGGAGAGCCCGATGATCTTGGTGTTCCGGCGGTCGAACTCGGGCTTGATCCTCGCCATGTACCCGAGCTCGGTCGTGCAGACCGGCGTGAAGTCCTTGGGGTGCGAGAAGAGCACGCCCCAGGAATCGCCGAGCCAGTCGTGGAAGCGGATCTTCCCCTCTGTCGTCTCCGCCTCGAAATCAGGTGCGGTATCGCCTATCTGTAGTCCCATCTGCTCCTCCTCTTCGTACAGTTTTCTTCCTACGTCGCTACCGCCTGCCCTGTGACCTGGGCGATGTAGCCACGCACGTCGCCTGCCGGTTCCGTGTACGCCTCGCCGAGCGCAGATTCCACACGCTGCATGTAGTCCGTCGCCCAGCTCGGAAGCTGTGTGTCCGAGACGGCGAGGAACTCCAGCGTGCAGACGAGGCGGATGTCCGCAATCGACGGACTGTCACCACCCCCGATGAAGCCTCCGTCGGTCCCGTAGAAGCGGCGATACGTGTCGAGCACGCCCGGGATAGCTTCCTCCGCTGCCTTGCGCGCGGCTTCCTTGTCCTCGTCGGAGGCTTCCGTCGAAGCGACCTCGCCCGGGTAGCCGGCGAAGCTGAGCCGTGGATAGGTAGCGCGCGCGACGAGCGGGTAGAGCATGCTCATCGTGTAGAAGTTCGCGCCGTCGACCATCGCGCGAGAGCCAAGGTCGGTTGGGTACAGGTCTTCTCGCCCCTCGCGGCTGGCGAGGTACATCATCACCGCACAGCTCTCGCCGAGGACGCCGTTCGGGAGCTCGTCCGTCTCGATCGTCGGCGTGAGCCCGGCCGGGTACTTCGCGAGGTACTCCTCACCCTGTGTCTGACCCCAGACGTTTTCTTCTTCGACCGGCAGTCCGGCGGCGCGCACAAAGACGCGGACGGACATGTTGTTGACGCTCGGCGGAAGCATGTTCAGCTTCATGGTCACGGCGGCATCCCCTCTCGATTAGCTTCCTAGAGCTGGATCTTCTCGCACGAGGCGCGCACCGGCAACCATCGACTGCAGCTTGCGTACCGCCAGCTCGCGGGACAGGTACTTCATCCCGCAATCGGGCGCTACGGCAAGCCGTTCCGACCCAACAACCGCAAGCGCGCCCCGAATCCGGTCCGCGACGAGCTCGGGCGTCTCGACCTCGCTCGAGCCGAGGTCGAGGACTCCAAGGACGATCGACTTGTCGGGGACCTCCCGCAGCACCTCCGGGTCGAGGTTCGGCTGTGCTGCCTCGAGCGAGAGGTGCGTCGCTGCACAGTCGTTCAGCTCGCGCAGGAACGGGTAGCCGGCGAGTCGGTCGTGGACGATGTGCGCGTAGCCGAAACACGTGTGGAGGACGGTCTCGCCCTCGATGCCCTCCAGCGCTCGGTCGATCGCCTCGACTGCGTACTCCCGCGCCGGCTCGGGGCGAGCCTGGAGATACGGCTCGTCGATCTGGACGACGTCGGCGCCGGCCGCCTTCAGATCGCGCAGCTCCTCGTTGACGGCCTCCGCATAGGCGAGCGCGAGGCTCCGACCGTCGGGGTAGTGGTCGTTCTGGGCCTGCTGCGTCATCGTGAACGGGCCCGGGACCGTGATCTTGATCCGCCGGTCGGTGATCGCGCGGAGAAACTCCACGTCCCGAACCTCGACCGGCCGCGTGCGGCGGATCGGGCCGACGACGCGCGGCACGGGGTTCTCGTGACCCGTTCGGTCGAGCGCCACGCCGGGCTCGTCCAGGTCGACGCCGTCGAGCGCGGTCGCGAAGCGGTTCGAATAGCTCTCCCGCCGCATCTCGCCGTCAGTGATCACGTCGACTCCGGCACGCTCCATGTCCTGCACGGCGAGCCGGGTCGCGTCGTCTTGGGCCTCCTCGAGGAACGGCTCCGGCACGCGCCAGAGCTCGCGCGCGCGCACACGTGGCGGCAACCGGGCTCCGAGCCGCTCCCGGTCGATCAGCCACTCTGGCTGGGGATAACTGCCGACGACGTGAGTGAGCACCGCTAGCGCCCGACGAGCGTCGATTTGTATTCGCTGCGCCGCAGGCTTCCAAACGGCACGAGCTCGACACTCGTCTGGACGACGAGCACCTCGCGCAGACGCTCCCGGATCGCCTCGGCGAGCCCGTCGTCCGCCTTCGTCTCCCGCGCGAGCTCGACGGTCACCGGCAGCGGCGGCTCCTGCTTGATTCCCTTGGCGCGTGGCTTGACGAGGATGTGGCCGCTGACGCCCGGAGCAAAGGCGCTCACGACCTCCCGGATCGCGGCGGGAAAGACGTTGACGCCGCGGACGATGAGCATGTCGTCGGTTCGACCGATGCAGCGGATGCGCGGGCCCGTGCGGCCGCAGGGGCAGGGGCTCGTCCGAACACGGATGTGATCGCGCGTGCGGAAGCGCAGGAGCGGAGCAGCACGATGACGTAGATGGGTCAAGACGAGCTCGCCGGTCGCGTCGTCGTCCATCGCGATCGCCTCGCCCGTCTCAGGGTCGATCAGCTCCGCGTGGACGAAGCCGCGCGCGCCGAGATGCATCCCATCCTGCTCTTCGCACTCGCCCCAGAGCGAGACGCCGATGTCGCCGATGCCCATCGCCTCGGTCACCTTCGCGCCCCAGCCCTCTTCGAGCTTCGCGCGGAAGGCCGGCTCGCCGCCGCCGGGCTCGCCCGCCACGAGCACGCGCTCGACGCTCGACCCGTTGAGATCGAAGTTCTCCGCCAGGTAGGCGGCGTACGAGGGCGTCAGCACCACAGCCTCGGGCTCGAGCAACTCCACGGCCCGGATCAGCCGCTCCGTGTTGCCGGTGCCGACCGGGATGTGCACGAGGCCGATTCGCTCGAACGACGCGAGCGCGGCGCCGGCCACGAAGGGCCCGGCGTTGTAGGTGGAGACGATGCGCTGCCCGGGGACGATGCCGGACGCGGCGTAGCTCCGCGCCGAGGCGCTCACCCAGTTGTCGAGATCGCCGGCCGTGAGCGGGACGTAGCTGGGTGCGCCGGTGGTGCCACTCGTCGAGTAGATGCGGACGATCTCGGAGGCGTCGCGCACAGGTGCGCGCCGAACGGATTCTCGGGCGTGACCGTCTCGCGGAGCTCGCGCTTCTCGGTGAGCGGCAGCCGGGCGATGTCCGCGAGCCCGCCTGCTCCTGCCCCCGCGAGCTTTTCGCGGTAAAAGGCCGATCGCTCGAGCAGGTAGGCGAGCTGGGTGCGATAGCTCTCGTCGTCGAGAGCGAGCTGCGCGTCCCAGGGCAGCGTCTCAGCGCTCGTACTCGATCGCCTCCTCGGCCTCTGCGGCCATGTGCGGGCCGAGGGGATGCTCCTGCTCCTCGGCCAGGTGCGCAAGCAGGCCGGCCGTGCGAGCGAGAATCGGCACCCCTTTTACAGCCGCCGTCGGAAAGCCGAGGTCGAGCAGCACCGCCGCGATCGGCATGGCGACGTTCATCGTCAGCGGCTTGCCCCAGACGTCGGCCACGGCATCGCGGAAGTTGCGCGCGAGCAAGACGTGCGGCCCACTCACCCCGCGCTCGTCGGCGAGCTCGAGAATCCGCTCGGCGCGAGGGTCGAGCGGCCGGTGAACCGGGTGGCCGAAGCCGGGCACCTTGCCGCCGGCCGCATGAATCTCCTGCGCGATCTCCAGCGGCTCCCGACCCGACGCAACTGCCTCCTCGAGCAGCCGCGCGCATTCCTCAGACGTGCCGAGGACGACCGGGCCGGCGCCGAGGATCCCCGCCGCGACGGCCCCTTGCAGAGAGCCCGGATCGGCGGCGAGCGTCATCCGAGCGGCGACATTGGTCGGCATCATCCCGTGCTCGGCGATCGCGACGAGCAGCAGGTCGAGGAAGAAGCGCTGGTCGTCGGTCGGCTCGTCGCCGGTGAGCAGCAGGTGAAAGTACTCGGTGAAGCTCAACCGGCCCATGAGGTCGCCGGTCAGGTCGCGTCCCCGCACCTCGACCCTGTCGGGATACGCCTGGCCGATCCGGGTTACATGGTCGTCGCGCCCCATGGCGCGAGGGTAACCGCCTCGGGCGCTCCTAGTCGCCCTTGTCCGGGATCACGACGTAGCGAACGGGCACTCCCTCGAGGCTGTGTTGCGGCGCGCTGTCGGTCCCGATCGACTCGACGAGGCCCTCCTGCTCGTCCGGACGCACGGCAACCACGATCTCGTCCGCGGGGAAGGTCGCCAGAGCGTCGCGAATCGCGAGACCGACGTTCGCCTCGCCGGCGACGGCCTCGACTGTCTCGCCAGGAAGCTCCTCGGCGGTTTTCTCCGCGACCTCCTCCGCATGACCGAAGGCTTTCTGGTCGTTGGCGAGCCAGTCGAGCGCGCCTTGCCGTACCACCGGCACGACGACCTTGATCGTGTCGGCGGCCCCGACATGCGCGCGCAAGACGTCCTCGGCGTGCTCGGCAGTGCTGACGACGAGGACGTTCCTACCCATGGCGGAAACGTATCGTCGGAAGACGCGTGCCGCTCACAGCTCGATTTGCGCGAGAGCCGCCCGCCGAGGAGGATCGTCGCGGCCGAAGCTGTCGGGATCGCTCCCCAGCGCTTCGGCGCACTCGAGTGCGATTCGCTGCACGCTCACCGTCAACGGGAAGATCGACAGCGGTTCGCCGAGATCGGGCGCTCGGATCTCGTGCACGGTCGCGCCGTAGACGCGCACCAGGCCGGCGACTTCGGCAAGCCGCGGGGAATGCGGCCCGCCGCCGTCCAGGCAGATCAGCGTGTCCTCCGGACCGAGCGCGACCGACGGGCCGTGCAGCAGCTGTTCGACAGACAGCCCTTCCGTGAAGGTCTTTGCTGTCTCACGCACCTTGAGTGCCCCTTCGGCCGCCGTCCACTGGTTCAGTCCGCCCCCGACGAACTCGAGGCCGCGTGAGGGCGGCGTCACGCCAAGTGGAGAAGCAAGGGCCGCCTCGACCGCATCGGGCACCGCGGCGAGATCGCCGAGATCGGCGCCCGAAGCGACGGCGAGCTGGGCCAAGCGAAGTAACGCGCCCAGGTGGCTCGCCGTGTACGCCGACGAGGTTTCCTGAGGGACGGTCTCGATGTCGACGTCGGCGACGCCCTGACCGGAGATGACGACGCAGGCAGCACCCTCGCGACGAGCGCGGTCGAGAACGGCATTGGTGAAGCGGTTCCCGCCGGTGTGGCTGAGCAGGATGAGCCCGTCCCCGTCCGTCGGGCGTGGCCCGTCCAGCGCGGCGTCCGCTGCCTGAACCGGCCAGGCCTCGATTCCGGCCGCTCGGAGTAGATGGGCTCCTTGATTGGCGGCATGCCAGCTCGTCCCCGTCCCGACGACAAAGGTGCGGCGGCCGCGAAGCTTGGCGGCGGCGGCTTGGATGCCCCCCTCATCGTCGAGGAGCTGCCGAAGTGCGGACGGCTGACCGGCCATGGTCTTGCGCATCTCGCTCACGGCGACACTCTTTCAAGGGGCCAGAGGCGGTGTCGGACGCGCTCAGATGAGCAGGCGGAAGAACACGAAGTCCCGATGAGGCTTTCGTTTGAGCAGCGTCACGGTCAATGAGCCGCGCACGTTGTCGTAGTAACCGGTGCCGCCGACCACGGCCAGCACGTAGAACTGGCGGTAAACCAGGCTTCCTGCCACGACGATCTTCCCCTTCGGGAGCGAGAAGGTCCCGTTGCATTGGCGGGAAAACCGCCCTGTATAGGTGCATACGAGCTCGGCGTGGCCGATTGCCTTCCGGGTGATTCCCTTGTTGTAGAGCAACTCCCGAATGACGAGGAGATCGCCGGCTCCCCGGCCCGGAGCGCCGCGGTCGACAAATTGCTGGGTCAGGCCGAGCGTCGTCAGCCGGATCGGTCCGGGCTTCGTCAACTCGGGCGAGCCGAAGCTCGTGGAGCCGCCGACGAGCCCCAGCCCAAGCCCGATTGAAATGGCGAGAAGCGTCTTCTTCATTCTCCCTAGCCCCTTTCTACTTCGTCGATTCATTTCCTGGCTGAGGCCGCCCGTTGCCACCGCTCTCGGCGCTCGGAAGCTCGAACCAGAAGCTGGCTCCCTCCCCCTCAACGCTCGCGAAGCCGATGTGACCGCCTTGCGACTCGACGATGTCCCGCGAGACGGCAAGGCCGAGCCCCGTGCCTGGAATTCCGCTCGCGGCCACGTCGCCGCGAAAGAATTTCGTGAAGATCCGAGTGTGTTGGCTCCTCGGAATGCCGATGCCCTGGTCGCGCACCTGCACCCGAACCGCATCCTCGTCTTGCCGGGCGGCAACCGAGACGACACCGCCCTGCGGAGAGTACTTGATCGCGTTCGAGAGCAGGTTGCCGATCACCTGCCGGAGCCGGGAAGAGTCGCCTCGCACGCGCAACGGCTCTGTCGGCAGGTCGAGCTCGAGCCGATGCTTCGCGCTCTGCGCGCGGTAGATCTGCGTTTCGTCCTTGATCAGGGCGCCGATGTCGAGGACGTCGTCGGCCAAGTCGAGGTGTCCCTCCTCGATGCGGCGAATGTCGAGGAATTGGTCGATGAGCTCCGACAGCCGCCTCGCCTGCGCGTCGATGACCCCGAGGTAGTGCCGGCGGACATCCGGCCGGAGGTCGCGCCTGAGGAGAAGAGACGTGAATCCACGAACGCCCGCCAGGGGTGTGCGCAACTCGTGCGACACGGTGTTCACGAGCTCCGACTGCTGTCGGTCGCTTTCCCGCAGACGGGCGTTTTGATGCTCCAACTCGGTGCGCGTGCCCTCGAGGCGCTCCGCCGTCTCGTTGAACGCCCGGGTCAGCTCCCCGACTTCGCCAGGCGCGCTCTCCCGTAGACGAATCGAGAAGTTGCCGCCGGCGAGCTCTGCGGCTCCTGCCGCCGCCTCTCGAACGGGCCGTGCAATCGAGCGGGCGAGGTAGGCGGCGAATGCGACGATGAACAGAGCTGAGAGCGCAAGCCCTGCGATGCCGAATGCAGTGGCCTGTTCGGATTTGTCAGCCGCCGAGCGCGCCCGGGACGCGGCAAGCGTGTCCTCGGCGTAGCGAAACTCGTCGAACTGCAGGCGGATCTCGTCGATCCGGCGCTTCCCCTCGATCGCGGTCGCATCTCGGCCGGCGGCGAGGCTCCCAGCCTGGACGAAGCCGAGGACCGGATCCGCATACTCGCTCAAGTACTGGCGAATCTGAGCGGTCAGCGCTCGTGCCCTTCGTCGCTGCTGCGACTCGCGCGCGACGAGCTTCTCGAGGCGCGTGATGCTCCCCTGCATCGCCGGGCGTGCCTCGTAGTAGGTCGTGAGGAACTGCGGCTTGGCCGTGATCACGTAGCCACGGAGGCCGGCGTCGACGTCGAGCACCAGGTTCTCGAGCTCGAGCGTCGCAACAGTGACGTCCTTCGACCGGGCTTCATCCTCGGTCGCGCTTCGAAGCGCCGACAGAGCAAGGGTGAGGCCGACGAACACGGCCGCGACGAGGAGTGCGACGACCGCGCTCGCCGCGACCATCCGCGTCGCCAACGAAAGTGATGAGGTCTGCCTCACCGCGCCGCCAGGAGCCGTTCCAGACATCTCTTCAGCTCGTCGGGGTCGAACGGCTTCGTGACGAAACCCCAAGCACCGGCCTCGAGAGCCTCTTCCCGCTTCTCCGGCCAGGCGCTGACGACCAGCACCGGGATGTCCCGCAGCCGCTCGTCGCTGCGAAGCTCGGCGAGCACGTCGAGGCCGCTACGAAGAGGAAGCATCAGGTCGAGGGTCACGGCGTCGGGCATGAGCTCGCGGATCAGCTCGAGCGCGACGATCCCATCGTTTGCCTCGGCGAACCGGTAGCCGGAGTCGAGCGAGGCGCGAACGAGCTCGCGCAGCATCGGTTCGTCGTCGCAGATGACAACGGTCCTTGCGTCGCCGCAGATAACGACGGCCCTCTCGTCTTCCATGGTGCAGATCCCAGTTCGTTGCGAAGCTTTCGACTCATCCAAGAGAAAGCGAGAAGTGAGCCTTGGCCCCGGCGGCGTCCAATGCAGAAGACCCGCCGTAGCGGGCCTTCTTCAGTAGCGGGGGCAGGATTTGAACCTGCGACCTCCGGGTTATGAGCCCGGCGAGCTACCTGACTGCTCCACCCCGCGGCGTGGCGAGAATTATAGCCGCTGTTACCTTGGCTGTCTGATGCGCGTAGCCGCAATCGATCTGGGCACGAACACGACTCGCCTGCTCGTCGCGGACGTCGTCGACGGACGCGTCGAGGAGGTCTCGCGGCGAACGACGATCACCCGGCTCGGTGAGGGCGTCGACTCCCGCCGCAAGCTCCTGCCGCTGCCGGTCGCGCGCGTCCGGAACTGCCTCACCGACTACCGCCGCGAGCTCGAGTCCCTCGGCGCTGAGCGCGCCCTGCTCGTCGCGACGAGCGCGGTGCGCGACGCGGACAACGGCGAGGCCTTCCTCGGCGAGATCGAGTGGAGCTACGGGTTCACGACGCGCCTGCTGACCGGAGAGGAAGAGGCCGAGCTCACGCTGCGCGGCGCCTCCGGAGGTCGCGACCTGCCCGCCGGCGCGGTCGTCGTCGACATCGGGGGCGGCTCGACCGAGCTGATCACGGCCCGCGAGCGCGTCAGCACGGACCTGGGCTCGGTTCGGCTGACCGAGCGCGTCCTCGCGTCGGACCCGCCGACCGAGAGAGAGCTCGACTCGTTGGCCGGAACGGTTCAGCTCGTTCTCGCCGAACGGGTGCCCGAAGGAATACAGGCCGAGCATGGAATCGGTGTCGCGGGAACGATCACCTCGCTGGCCGCGCTCGACCTCGGGCTCGTCGACTACGAGCCGGGACGGGTACATGGCCACAAGCTCGGCGAACGCGCGGTCGAGGCTCAGCTCGAGCGACTCGCAGCACTCCCGCTCACGCAGCGCCGCGAGGTGCCGGGGCTCGACCCGGAGCGCGCACCGGTGATCGTGGCCGGTGCGGTGATCCTCCGCGAGGTCATGCGCTATCTCGGCCTGCCGGAGATCGAAGCGAGCGAACGCGACATCCTGCACGGCGCCGCGCTCGAGGCGGCCAAGCTCCCCGAGCCAGTCGAGGGCGACGCGCCACCGGGCGCCTACACCTGCTGCTGAGGCACCACGCTGAAGCCCTCGCGCCGCGCTGCCTCCGCGAGCCGGGCGTCGAGCGTTACGAATGGGAGGGCACTCGAGTCGCCGTCGGAGGCGACGATTGCGGCCGCGAGCTGGAGGGCATCTGAAGCGCGAAGCGGGTGGGTCCGCAGTAGGCGGCGAGCGCCTCGGCGCTGGAGTTCGGCCGGCTCCACCTCCCGCCAGAGATCGATCAGCTCGGCGAGCAGCTCCCTCCCTCGCTCGGCCTCGCCGGGCGAGATTACCCCCTCACGCTCGACGCGTGCGATCGCCGACTCGCACTCGACCTCGGTTGCCCACCAGACGACCATTTCGGCGTCGCGGCCTCGCTCCGCGCTCATCGCCGGCGTAGCGGTCTCGTTGAGGATCAGCGGAATGAGCGCGGAGGAATCCCAGAACTTCAGCGGCCTTCTCTCCGTTCCTCGAGCAGCGCCTCGAGCGCACCGGTGCCACCTTCGGGCCCAGGCGGTAGCGCCAACCGACTGGCTGGTACGCGACCCCGGCGCCTGGGCGGTCTGATGACGCCGGCTCGCTCGAGCCGCGCCAGCCGCGCATCGTCAGAGAGCTCCCTCGCCGGGCCGAGCTCTGCCACAGGAACTCCGCGGTCGAGGATCAGGACCGTCTCGCCCGCCCGGACGCGGTCCAGAAGTGCGCTGAGCTTGTTCTTTGCCTCGGAGATCGACGCGGTTCTCATATAGCTATAATAGCCTACATATAAAGGCCTTTCAAGCCTTGTCTTCGGTGGACGGTGCGTCGTCCTCGGCGAGACGCCGTTGCAAGAGCTCGCGCGAGAGCACGCCTACGAGCTTGCCGTTATCGACGACAGGCACGCGCTCGATGTCCTCGTCCTCGAGGAAGCGAAACGCCTCGTCGATGTTCATCTCGGAGTCGATCGTGTAGTGCGGTTCCTCGGCGATCTCGCCCACAGACGTCGTTTTTGGATCGCGGCCTGTGGCGACCACCTCGCGGACGAGAGTCTTACGAGTGACGACTCCGACGAGGCGTCCGTCGTCGCAGACGAGAACCGCGCGCACCTCGGGTCGCGCGAGCAGCTCACCCGCCTCCTGAGCCGGCGCACCCGCCTCCAGTGTCCGAGGCTCCGGCACCATCGCCTCCCGCACCTTGCTCACGGGTAGATCCCCCTCGTCTCGAGCGCACCCGCGACCTCCCGGATCGCAACGACAAGCGCGGCGCTGCGCAGCGAGAGCTGGTTCGCGTGGGCGTGCTCCCAGACGCGGTCGAAGGCGTCGTTCAGCTTGTCGGCGAGCTTCGCGCGGATCTCCTCGCGGTCCCAGAAAAGCCTGCCGAGATCCTGCACCCACTCGAAATACGAGACGGTGACGCCGCCCGCGTTCGTGAGGATGTCCGGCAGGACGACGATCCCCCGTTGGCCGAGAATCTCGTCCGCCTCGAACGTGGTCGGGCCGTTCGCTCCCTCGGCCACGAGCTTGCAGTCGACCCGCGGTGCATTCTCGGACGTCAGTTGCTCCTCGAGCGCTGCGAGGACGAGGATGTCGCAGGGGAGCTCGAGCAGCTCGGAGTTCGAGACGTGCTCGGCGTCGGGGTAGTAGGTGAGCGTGCCGTGCTCCGCGACCCACGCCCTGACCGAATCGAGGTCGAGCCCCTCGGGCGAATAGACCCCGCCGGAGATGTCCGAAACGGCGAGCACCTTGGCTCCGCGCGCAACGAGGTCGCGGGCGGCGATACCGCCTACGTTGCCGAAGCCCTGAACGACGCAGCCCTGCTCGGCCAGGTTCCAGCCGAGCTTCTGGCACGCGCGCTCGACAACCATGACGACGCCGGCGCCGGTCGCCTCGCTGCGAAAGACGGAGCCGCCGATCGAAATCGGCTTTCCGGTGACGACCTCGGGAACCGCGTACCCGACCTGCATCGAGTACGTGTCCATCATCCAGGCCATCGTCTGCTCGTTCGTCGCCATGTCCGGGGCGGGGATGTCTCGGTCCGGGCCGATCACCGGCAGCAGCTCGATCGTGAAACGCCTGGTCAAGCGCTGCACCTCGTCGAGCGACATCGCTCTCGGGTTGCAGCGAACGCCGCCCTTGGCGCCGCCGTACGGGAGCCGCAGGAGCGCGCACTTCCAGGTCATCCACATCGCGAGAGCCGCGCACTCGCCGAGCGAGACGTGCGGGTCGTAGCGGATGCCGCCCTTCGTCGGCCCGAGCACGCTCGAATGGAGCACGCGGTACCCGGCGTAGACGACCCAGCGGTTGTCGTCCATGCGCACGGGGACGCTGACCATGACCGCGCGCTCGGGGTAGTGGAGGCGCTCGGCGGCGGCTTCGTGCACGTCGGCGTGCGTGAGCGCCTCCTCGAATTGCGCGACAGCGGTGCGAAAGAGCGGCGTGTCCCACTCGAGAGGCTGCTCCTCGACCGAGATCTCGTCGATCCTGGCCACGCGCTTGAGTCTATTTCGGGCGGACTTGCAGTGTCAGGCCCGTCACGCTCTCGACCACGACCGGCTCCCCCTCCAGGACGCCATCGGGGCAGAGCGCTCCCCACAGCTCTCCCCTGACCCGCACGCGCCCTCCGGGCCGGCAGTCGCTCGCCGCAATCCCCTCGGCGCCGACGAGAGCTTCCACGCCGATTGCGGGACGCCGGCGGCGCGAGAACCGGATCCAGAAGCCGCCTCGCCGATCTCGATCGCCATCCCGACGAGGATCGCTGCGACTCCCCAGGGCGTCGGCAGCCAGAAGACCGCCAGGAAGATGGCGAAGACGAGGGCTATACGGGAACGATCAGGACCGGCGTCCCGATCCGCACGTGGTCGAAGAGCCAGGTTGCCTCGTCGATGAGCATGCGGATGCAGCCGTGCGAGGCCGAGTAGCCGATCGAGGCGGCGTCAGGCGTGCCGTGGATTCCGACGCCGGGCGAGGTGATGCCCATCCAGCGAGTGCCGAGCGGGTTACCCGGCCCCGGCGGGATCGGCTCCAGGCCTTTCGCCCAGTCGGAATCGGGCGGGCGCCACCAGGGATTTCGCTGCATGTCGACGATGTGGAAAAGCCCGGTCGGCGTTGGATATTGAGCCGTCCCGGTCGCGACGCGGAACTTGCGAACGACCCGGGTTCCGGCGAAGAGATCGAGCCGGTTTCCGCCTCGATGGATGACGACGACCGGCCCGAATCTCGCGCGCGAGCGCGTGGGCTTCGTGGGTTTCATGATCAGCTGTAGGCGCGGCCGGATGCGCGATTTCAGCGTCCGCGAGATCGCATCCGTCATCGTTCGACGCCGCACCGAGCGGCCCCAGCTCGAGTTGCTGATCGCCGGACGCCCGTGGACGAGCCCGAGGAGGTTCGCGTTCTTGGCGGAACGGCCGAATCGCTCCTCCAGGGCCTCGACGTAGGTTTCGATGCGCGTCCGGTCGACCTCGACCCGGACATCGATGTTCTCGCCGCCCTTTGCCCGAAGCGCCTCCGAAACAGCATCGCCGGCGGAGACGGCGAGGCCGAAGCTGGATGTAGGCGCGCTCCAGCGGCGGGTGCGCATGCGAAAGCGCAGCGGAGCGGAGTACCGCGCGATCACCTGCTGCCGGGCCTGTTCGGAATCGAGTCCGCCCATGTTGACGCCGGCGATCTTCACGCCCTGAGCGATCGTCTTCGGAGGCCCGGCGGACGGCGCGATCGCAACCGCAGCGAACAGGACGAGCACGAGCGAGAGGACAGCGCGCTTCCAGAGCGCCATGGCGACCAGAGAGCAAGCAGCGCGCTTCACAACCGGATGTTACGGCCAAACAGCGGACGTTGCGACCAATTTCGAGGGTGAGACTCAAACCCTCCGCGGCGCCCGGCAACGTTCCTTGACTTATGCGAGCAACGAGCGTAGACCTCGTCTGCGGATCGGGGCCGCGAGGAGCGCAGGATGGATCGAAGATTCGAGGGTTGGTCGGGCCGAGGGGCTCGTGGCTGCGCCCTCCTTCTCGCCTGCGCCGGAATCGCGCTCAGCCTGTCGAGTGCCGCAGGCACGAGGGCGAAGCAGCCCCGACAGGAATCGGGCGAGAGCGCCGCCCGACGTGCCGCTCTGAAAACCTACCGCGGGCTGCCGCTCGGCTTCATCCGAAACGCCGGCCAACTCGACCGCCGCGTCCGCTACTCCGCCCGGGCAGGCCCCGCAAGCGTCTTCCTGACGCGTCGGGAGGCGGTGGTTGCACTTGCCGAAGGCAGGCGCGGCCTCGCGCTCCGGCTCGCCTTCCTCGGCGCGAGCCCGGAAGCGACGATCGCAGGCGCGAATCGCGGCCCGGGCAGTGTGAACTACCTCGTAGGGAATGACCCCGCCCGCTGGCAGACGAATCTCCCCACCTACGAGGAGGTCGTCTACCGCAACCTCTGGCCGGGGATCGACATGGCCCTTCGCGGCCGGGGCGGACAGCTCAAGTACGAGTTCCGCCTTGCCCCCGGCGTCGACCCGGCGCAGATTCGCCTCCGCTACCGCGGGCAAGAGCGGCTCGCGCTCGAGCGGAGCGGGGCGCTTCGTATCGAAACACCACTCGGCGTCCTCCATGACACTCGCCCGGTCAGCTACCAGCTCGTTGACGGCGAGAGAGTCGCGGTCGGAAGCAGGTTCGCGCTCGGGCGGGGCGGTGCTCATGGCTTCGCGCTAGACGCCTACGACCGACGCTTCCCGCTCGTCATCGACCCGGGGCTCGTCTACTCGACCTACCTGGGCGGGGCTAACAACGAAGGCGGATCCGGCATCGCGGTCGACGGCGCCGGCAGCGCCTATCTCACAGGCGACACCACCTCGTCTGACTTCCCGACGACCGCCGGCGCGTCGACAGAAGAATCGGCGGCCGCGGGCTCGCCGACGTCTTTGTGTCAAGCTCAACGCGGCCGGCTCTGCGCTCGACTATTCGACCTACCTCGGCGGGAGCGGTGCCGACGGCGGCGCAGACATCGCGTTCGACGACGCCGGAAGCGCCTACGTCGTTGGCTCTACGCGCTCGACGAACTTCCCCACGAGCGCTGAGGCCTTCGACAAGAGCTACAACGGCCGACGTGACGCGTTCGTGACGAAGCTGAACGCCTCGGGCTCCGGCCTGGTCTACTCGACCTATATCGGCGGGAGTCGTGGCGACTCCGGCAACGGGATCGCGCTCGACGAGCCTGGCAGCGCGTACGTCACAGGCTCTACGAATTCGACTGAATTTCCGACGACCCCCGGCGCGTTCGACACGAGCTTTAAAGGGAGCGGTGACGCCTTCGTGACGAAGCTGAACGCGGCCGGCTCCAGCCTCGCTTACTCGACGTACCTCGGCGGGAGCGGTGGTCAGGGCGGGGGCCAGGACTACGGCTCAGGGATCGCGGTCGACGAAGCGGGCGGAGCCTATGTAACGGGCTCGACCCATTCGAGGAACTTCCCGACGAGCGCGACCGCGTTCGACACAAGCTACAACGACGGCGGAGAGGCGTTCGTGACGAAGCTGAACGCGGCCGGCTCTGCGCTTGTCTACTCGACCTACCTCGGCGGTTACAGCGAAGACTACGGCAGCGACATCGCGGTCGATACGGCAGGCAGCAGCTACGTGACCGGCTCGACGGACGGGAACGGGAACTTCCCCACCACGGCCGGAGCGTTCGACAGAAGCCCTGACGACTTCCAAGACGCCTTCGTAACCCGGCTGAACGGGACCGGCTCCGGCCTCGACTATTCGACCTACCTCGGCGGGGGCGGCCAGGATGCCGGAATCGGGGTCGTGGTCGACGGGGCCGGCAGGGCCTACGTCGCGGGCTCGACCGATTCGGCTCGTTCAACTCCCGGAGCTTCCCCACAACGGCCGGCGCCTTCGACAGGAGCTACAGCGGCGGCGACTTCGACGCCTTCGTGACGAGGCTCAACGCCGCCGGCTCCCGCGTTGGCTACTCGACCTACCTGGGCGGAAGTCGTGACGACGAGGTGTTCGACATCGCAGTCGATGCGGCCGGTAGCGCCTATGTCGTGGGCGCGACGGATTCGCGACCGTTCCCTACCACGGCCCGTGGCTTCGACCGGAAGTACAACGGCGGCGCGATCGGCGACGCCTTCGTGACGAAGCTCGACCTGGTCGCCGGGCCGGTTCGCTGTTACGTCCCGCTCGTCATCGGGATGAGGCTCGCGAGGGCGAAGCGCACGATCCGCGCCTGGGACTGCTCGGTCGGCCGCATCCGCCGCGTCCAGTCGAAGCGCCGCGGCCGCGTGGCTGCCCAGAGGCCAAAAGCGGGAGTCGTTAAACGCCGCGGGTTCAAGGTCGAGTTGTTCGTCGGCGGCCGTTAGCTTCTACGGCCGCTTCGTATGCCGGGGGCGGGACTCGAACCCGCACGCCCCCGGAGGGGGCACCTGATTTTAAGTCAGGCGCGTATGACCAGTTTCGCCACCCCGGCGACGGAAGGATAGCCCCGAGGCTAGGCCCCTGGCGTCATGGCCTCGAGCGGGAACCGCTCGCCTGCCTTGGCCCGGCGCTCGTCGCGGAACTCCGCCATCGCGTCCCCGTCGAACTTCGTGCACGTGAAGACGTGTCCCTTGCCGGGATCGGTGGCTTCGAGGTCCTCCTCGTACTCGGGTGCGTTCCAGGCAGTGAGCACGATCCTCGAGTCGAGCCGGGGGTTGGGCGCAACGACGAGGCCGTTCGGATCGTCCTCCCAGAAGGAGCGCACCTTCTCGACGTCGTCCTCAGAGACGTCGGGGCCGTACTGGACGACGACCCCGCCGTGCTCGAGGTTGTGGACGAGGATCGTCTGCTTGATCGGATCCTCGTAGATGTTCCACGGAGCGGGCGTCTGGAAGTGAGGGCCGCTCGCCGGCGGGTACGAGTTGTAGTTCGTTTTCGCGTCGGGGCTCTGAAGGTGCGCGGGCGCGAGGCCCGGGTACGTCTTCTCGGTGCAGTTCGCCGATGAGATTCCGGAGGTCGTCGTCCCCCCGCTGTCATCGCCGCGGCCGATGGCGACGAAAGCGATCATCGCGCCGAGGA
This sequence comes from uncultured Actinomycetes bacterium, assembly GCA_963827725.1. Taxonomy (GTDB): domain Bacteria; phylum Actinomycetota; class Thermoleophilia; order Gaiellales; family Gaiellaceae; genus VAXT01. Next base: position 1,709,543 of record CAWHBM010000001.1, read on the forward strand.
TGACGAACCCGGAGAGACCGAGGATCGTCAGCCAGAGCCGCGTCTTGCGCTCGGCAGGCGTTCGCTCAGCCGCGCGCTGCTTCGGTGCCTGTACCGGTCGACGGGGAGGCTGCGGGGTCTTTGCTTTCTTCGCCAAATCGGTCCGATGGTAGCAACGGCCTATACTCGGGCTCTCAACTGAGGAGGAACAAAATGGGATTCTTGGACAAGATCTTGGGACGCGGGAAGCAGGCCGCAGGCGACATCTCCGGCGACGCCTCGCTCAAGCATGACGGGATGCATCAGGAGAAGGAAGGCATGGCCGAGGATCGCGCGGCCAGTGCTGAGGATCACGCGCAGGAAGCGCGCGAAGAGGCCGCCGAGCACCACGCCGAGCGCGAGAGCTAGGCGCTAAAGGCGCCGTCCGGCGCCGTCTCTATCGTTCCGCGGTCCTATGTGGATCGTGGTCTTCATCATGTTTTCGTTCGGCGCGTTCGCTGCGGGCGCAGTCTGGTTCGTGCGCAATCTCCGGACGGAGCTCGGCACGCTGCGCGCTGACTCTGGCGCGCAGCTCGCCGAGCGCAGCGCGGCAGTCGACCGGCGGCTCGAGGCGATGACCTCGACGCTCGACCGGCGCCTCGAGAGCACGTCCAAGACGGCGAGCGAGATCCACCACCAGCTCGGCCAGCTCGGGCGTGCGAACGAGGAGATCCTCGCCCGCGCGAACGACCTCAAGAGGCTCGAGCAGGCGCTGCGGCCCCCGAAGGCTCGTGGCGGCTTCGGCGAGCTCCTGCTGGCGAACCTCCTGAGCGACCGGCTTCCCGCCGGCGCATACGAGCTCGAGTACGGGTTCCGCGGCGGCCAGCGCGTGGACGCGGTGATCAGGGTCGATCGGCTCGTCCCCGTCGACGCCAAGTTCCCGCTCGACAACTTCGAGCGGCTCGTCGAGGCAGAGGACGACGAGCACCGCGCGCTCGCCGAGAAGGCTTTCGCGCGCGACCTGAAGATTCACGTCGACGCGATCGCAGAGAAGTACATCCGCCCCGACGAGGGAACGTACGACTTCGCGCTCATGTACCTCCCTTCGGAGGGCGTCTACTACGAGCTCGTGTGCGGCAAGACCGGCGCTCTCCTTTCGTACGCCCACGACAAGCGGGTCTTCCCGGTGTCGCCGACGACCTTCACGTCACAGCTGCAGGTGATCGCGCTCGGCCTGAAGGGGATGCAGATCGAGCATCGCGCGCAGGAAGTGATGGCCTATTGCGCGCAGCTCCAGAACGACTTCGGCCGCTTCCGCGACGACTTCCAGGTCGTCGGGAAGCACCTCGGAAACGCGCAGTCGAAGTACGCCGAGGCCGATCGTCGCCTGGACCGGGTCGAGAGCAAGCTCGAGAAGGCCGCCGACTGGGAAGAGGTCGCGGTCGAAGCGCCCGAAGCGATCGAGCCACCGCGCGCCGTCGACGCCGCCTAGCCTCCTATTTCGGAATCAGGTCGTAGTCGTAGCTGACGACCTGCCAGCGCCCGTCTTCGTAACCGAGCCAGATGCGATAGCGGGCCTCGAGCTCGACCTGGCCCTGGAGCGGCACGTCCTGGCGGCCCGAGAGGCGGTAGGCAAAGCAGTCGCTCCCGGCGCCGACTGCCGCGCTCGCGGGACAGTCATGCCTCAGTACCCCCTTTCCGTCGACTCTTCGTACTCCGTCGCGGCGGATCGACTCCTGGAAGCTCCGCATCTGGCGGGTGACGAGGGGCGCGACATCGTCGGCGATGGCGTCCCAGCGACCGCCCTCGACGAGCTTGCGCACGAAGTCGTCCGCGAAGGGATGGCCCTGCTCGATGGGCGGAGCTTCGGTCTCCGAGCTCGAGCCGCCACAGCCGGCCGCGGCGACCGGGACTAGGAGGATCGCAAGCGCGATCGCGAAGACGAGCCGAACGCTCAGGCCGCCGCCGTCTGCTCCTGCTTCAGGTACCGAATGAGGCCGCCGGCCACGACGATCTCCCGCTCCCGCGGAAGGAGGTCGTGAGTGAGCGTGATCTCTTCGTCCGCCTCCTCGATCCGGCAGGGAAGCTCGTCCAGACCATCGGAGATCTCGCGCAGACCCGAGATGTGCCATGTGTGTCCCAGCTCGGCCTTGTCGTAGTCGGACTCGTCCTTGAAAAGCAGAGGGACGATCCCCTGCGCGATCAGGTTGCGCCGGTGGATCCGCGCGAAGCTCTTCGCGATCACCGCGCGGACGCCGAGTTGCAGGGGAGCGAGCGCCGCGTGCTCGCGGCTCGACCCCTGGCCGTAGTTGTCCCCGGCCACGATGAAGCCTCCACCCCACTCCTTCGCCCGGCGCGGGAACTCCGGGTCGCGAAGCTGGAAGGTGAACTCGGCGATCGCCGGCACGTTCGAGCGGTACGCCATCACGGTGGCGCCGTCCGGCGAGAGGTCGCCGGTCGAAATGTCGTCGGGCGCAACGATCAGCACCCTTAACGCGAGAGTCTCGGGCAGCTCGTCCTGCACGGGTGGCGGCTTGATGTTCGGGCCGCGCGGGATCTCGATCGAGGCAGCTTCCTCAGCCGGCACCGGCGCGAGGATGTGCGCCTGGACGACGGCCGGCCGTGCGGGTGGCCGCTCGGGGAGCTCCGGCGCGGGCAGCTCGCGCGGGTCTGCGATCTCGCCCTTCAACATCGAGGCGGCCGCAACCGCGGGTGAGCACAAGTAGACCTGGTCGTCGGCCGTCCCGCTTCGACCCGGGAAGTTCCGGTTGAAGGTCCGCAGGGAGTTCGCTCCGGAAGGCGGCGCCTGGCCCATGCCGACGCACGGCCCGCAAGCGGGCTCCAGCATCCGCAGGCCGGCCATCATCAGGTCGACGTAGGTGCCCGACTGCGTGATCTGGTCGAGGATCTGGCGCGAGCCCGGCGTTGCCGTCGCCGAGACGAGCTTCTCCGAGATCCGATTGCCCCGCAGGGTCGCCCCGCAGATCGCAAGGTCCTCGTACGACGAGTTGACCGAGGAGCCGATGCAGACCTGCGCGAGCTCGGTTCCCGCGACCTCCTCGACCGGGACGACGTTGCCCGGGCTCGAAGGCTTGGCGACGAGCGGAACGAGCGCCGCCAGGTCGATGTGCTCCTCCTCGTCGAAGTCGCCGGTGTCGCCGGTCTCCATCGCGACGAAGTCCTCTCCGCGCTCCTGCTCCTCGAGAAAGCTCTTCGTCTCGTCGTCGGACGGGAAGATCCCGCCGGTCGCGCCGAGCTCGGCGATCATGTTCGCGATCGTGCCGCGCTCGGTGTAGCTCAGGGTCGCGACCCCCGGTCCCGTGAACTCGAAGATCGCGCCGCGGCCGCCGCGCACGCCCCGCCGGCGCAGGAGCTCGAGGATGATGTCCTTCGCCTGGATCCAGGGGCGCTGGAGCTCGTTCTCGAGGAAGACGCCGACGATCTTCGGGCAAGGGAGCTCGAAGGCGTGGCCCGCCATGCACACGGCGACGTCGAGCCCGCCCGCGCCGATCGCGATCATCCCGCAGGAGCCCGACTGCGTCGTGTGGCTGTCGGCGCCGATCAGCGTCTTGCCCGGGACGGCGAAGCGCTCGCAGTGGATGTAGTGGCAGATCCCGTTCCCCGGCCGCGAGAACCAGACGCCGTACTTGGCCGCCATCGCCTGCAGGAACCGGTGGTCGTCAGGGTTCTTGAAGTCGATCTGGAGGATGTTGTGGTCGACGTAGACGACCGCCGTCTCCGGCACAACGCGGTCGTGCCCAAAGAGCTCGAACTGCATCATCGCCATCGTCCCGGTGGCGTCCTGCACGAGCGTCTGGTCGACGGAAATCGCGATCTCCTGGCCGGGGACGAGCTCGCCCCGGGTCAGGTGCTCTTCGAGAATCGTGCGCGCGAGAGAAGCCATTTCTGGCTTCTAGTATCGCAAGAGCGCGCCGATCCCTTCGACGGGTTCGAGATCTCGATGGGCGGTAAGGCGTGAGCGGTACCGCTGTGGGCGATCACCTGGCGGACGGCAAGGTCGAGACCCTCGTCTCGGCGCTCCATCTGCGTTCCGTCGAGGGGGCAAGGACCAGCCCCGACGGAGAGGCGCCCGCAGGCCGGACACTGCGCAGCCTCGTGCTCTGCCCCGTCCTGGTAGAGCAGGGCCTCGACTCGCTCGTCCGAGGCGGCCTCCAACGTCTCGTCCCAGCCGGATGCGGCGCGCTCGCCACGGCCTGCCTGCTCGCGCCAGCGCTCGATGAGCTCCGCCTCTTCCTTGACGCGCGCCTCTTCGAGAATCGGGCTTGTCAGCTCGAGCAGCTCCGGCGCCTGGCGCGTGGGCCTCCGCGCTCGTCCAGCCGACGACGGCATCCTGTGCTTCCTTCCCGAGAACCTCCTCGAACTCGGCGCGCGTCTCTTCCGTGGCGACGATGATCACTTTGGGCAGGCTCATCCCACGCACCAGGTTGGCGAGCGCATCAGCTACCTCGCGGAGATGCTCGCCGACGAGCTTCTCGATGTGACGCTGGAAGCGCGACTGTGACCAGCCCCCCTGGTCGTGCTTGCCCGGGACCTCCTCGGTCTTGTCGAGAATCTCCTCGAGGCGTCCGGAGCGCAGACGGAGAAGCTCGCCACGCTCACGTCCGACGACGGCGACGATCGCACCTTCACCGCGGCCGACGAGCGGCACGAGCGGGGCGAGGTGGAAGTCGCGACCGACGCGGACCCGGTCGGGTACCGAGTCGACCAGCGCGCGCGGCCTCCACACGTTGTCGAGGCCGGCAGAGAAGAGCACGAGCCCGTGCGCCCCATCTCGGTCGAAGTCGTTCTCGAAGTACTCGCGGATTCGCTCGAAGTCGGCCTTGAGGCCGCCACGCTGGTCGTGCGTCAAGCCACCGTCGTTCGCGCCCGAGCTCCGCTCTGCCTCCGAGAGGAGGGAGTTGAAGCGCGTGTCCGCGTCCCCGGCCGTCGGCACGATGCTCGGGTCGAGATCGACGTACAGGCTGATCGCACGGCCCTTCTCGGCGCGGAAATCCGCCAGCTCGCGGAGCCCCTCCCAGGTCACGCTCTCGGCCATGCATCCTCCTTTCGCGTCGGAGCGGCGATTCTATGCGCGTGGCTCGCGAGATCTCCCGATCGGTCACGGGCGTCGGTTTAGCTCTGCGGCGAGATCGGCTAGCGCTTACGGGTGAACGTCAGCTGCCAGCTCACGCGCTCGACGACGCGCCCCGTCTCGGCTCCGTCGAGAGTGGTCTCCGCCTCGGCCGTCCCGAACGCCGTCTGAGACGGGTACCGGGGGTTCATGAGGGTTGCTTCGGAGAGCTCCCCCTGGGCGTCCTCGAAGGCCCGGCATGATCGCGAGCACCATCGAGGATTCCCGCGGACAAGAGCTCCGCGTCGCCACAAGGCGCGCGTTGCGAAACGAGATCTCGTTTCGCGCGCTGCGGAAGAAGCCGAAGGTTCCTCCACCGACGGCCCGATGCGCGCGCCTACAGCGGGCCGTGATCGTGCGCATGCGACAGGGCGTCTGGACGCCCGTCGTCTGCGAGCCGCTCTGAGTGACCTCAGAAGCGACGAACCGAACTGCGGAGGGTGAGTACGAGATGCGTCCCCCCGCGAACGTCGCGACGACCGTCGTCGGCCGTGTGCTCCGCAGCTTGACGGTTCGCCGACCAACCGAGCGCTTCGAGACGGGGCAGCCCTCCTCGGTCAGTCTGGGCGACCGTGTTCCACTCCTTCGTGACCGTCGCTTTGAGCGTGACGCTGAAAGACGCCCGCTTGGGCTGGGAGGCCCCGTGAGCCGTGCCCGCCACGAACGCAAGCAGGCAGGCAAGGACCATGCCGCCGGTGACGATGAAGTAACCCCTGTACTGCCGCAGGCTCTCATCGTGCCTGTACGAGAGGGAAGTTTCAAGGGATCCGATTCGTTGAATACTCTGGTGGCCCCAAACGGCCCCACACCTTTGGAGCGACATGACTGACAACGTTCGAGACCTGATCATCATCGGCGGCGGACCGGCCGGCTACACGGCTGCTCTTTACGCCGCGCGGTCAAACCTGAATCCGCTCGTGATCGAAGGAATCTCCTTCGGCGGCCAGCTCATGATCACGAGCGACGTCGAGAACTACCCCGGGTATCCCGAAGGCGTGCTGGGCCCCGCGATGATGAAGGACTTCCGCGCGCAGGCGGAGCGTTTCGGCGCCGAGTTCCTGACCGACGACGTGACCGCAGTCGACTTCTCGGAGCGGCCGTTCACCGTCGAGGTGGGTGACGACACGTTCCAGGCACGGGCAGTGATCGTCGCGACCGGCGCGAGCGCTCGCCAGCTCGGGCTCGACTCCGAGAAGGCGCTGCAGGGCCGCGGCGTCTCCTACTGCGCCGTCTGCGACGCCGCCTTCTTCAAGGAGAAGGAAGTCGTCGTCGTCGGCGGCGGCGACTCGGCGATGGAAGAGGCGATCTTCCTGACGAAGTTCGCGGAGAAGGTGATGATCGTGCACCGGAGCGAAGAGTTCCGGGCCTCGCCGATCATGTACGACCGCGCCCGGGCGAACCCGAAGATCGAGTTCGTGACGAACGCCGTCGTCGAGGAGGTGCTCGGCGACGAAGGGCGCGTGACGGGCGTGCGAATTCGAGACGTCTTGAGCAGCGAGACCCGCGAGATCGTCGCCCAGGGGCTCTTCGTCGCGGTTGGTCACGACCCGAACACCGAGACTCTTCCTCGACCAGCTCGATCACGACGTGCCCGGGTACCTCATCGTCCAACCGGGCTCGACTGCAACGAACATCCACGGCGTCTTCGCCGCGGGAGACGTCGTCGACCACACGTACCGCCAGGCCGTGACCGCGGCCGGCACGGGCGCGATGGCTGCGCTCGACGCCGAGCGGCTGCTGGCAGCAGAAGAGGGCCACGAGGCGACCGCCTCGATCGCCCCGCGCCCCGAAGCGGAAACCGCAGAGGTCTAGCCGAGCCCCGCAGTACCCTCGCCGCATGGCGGGGACTGCCTGGATCGACCTGCTCGACCCTGACGAGGAGGAACTGCGGAAGCACGTTCCGGACGAGCATCCGTCCCGACGCGCTCCAGCAGCTTCTACGCCCGGCTTCGCCCGAAGGAGACATCCGGCCCTCGATCAAGAGCCACGGCAACTACATCCTCGGCCTTGCCCTCGTGGCGGTGGCGGTGCCCGAGGAGGATCGCGTCTACTACCAGGAGGTCGACTTCGTCCTCACGCGCGAGCGGATCACCACCGTCCGCAAGACCCCGGGCGCGGAGCAGCCGTTCGATCCGAGCGGAGTCCGAGGGAGCTCTGCGACGTGCATCAGGACGAGCTGCCCCCTGGGATCATCGCGTACCACCTCGTCGACGAGATCGCGGAGCGGTACCTCGACCTGATCGACGACATCGACGGAGAGATCGACGAGCTGGAGGAGCACGTCGACGAGTGGCCGGCAGAGAGGATCCGCAAGCGCATCTCCGACCTCCGCCACGACCTACTCCACGTCAGGAAGACGCTCGGCCCGACGCGCGACGCGGTGCGCGAGATCATGGACGGCCGCGTCGACCTGGAGGGTCGGACGCCGTTTACGCGCGAGGCGTTTCCGAGGGAGGTCGAGCGGCAGTTCGCAACGACCTACGACAAGCTGCTTCGAGCGACCGAGGGAATCGAGTACGCGCGGGATCTACTGGCCGCCGTCCGCGACTACCAGCAGGCGCGCGTCGCGATCGACCAGAACGAAGTCATGAAGAGGCTCACGGCGATCGCGTCGATGGTGCTCATCCCGACTTTCATCGTCGGCGTCTACGGACAGAACTTCGACCACATGCCCGAGCTGCAATGGCGGCTGGGCTACGCGTTCTCGTGGTCGGTCATCCTGGCCAGCACGATCTTCCAGCTCATCTTCTACCGCCGGAAAGGCTGGATCTAGCCAGCTGCAAGGGTAAACCGCGCGGCTACGATCGACCGCGATGGCCTGGTTCATCTGCCCCAACTGCAAGCACCGGTCGATCGACGTCGACGGCGTCGAAGGCTTCTCCGAGCAGGCCCCCGCGTGCCGGCGTTGCGGTTTCGGCTTCCTCTTCGAGCTCCTGGACGACTACTACCCCGCGCCGACGACGGGATTCGTCGTCTGTGACGGGGAGGGACGTGTCCTCGCCCTCGGCCGCGGAGTCTTCGAGCTCACGGGGTACCAGGAAAAGGACGTTCTCGGACGGGACGTGATGGACGCGTTCGGGCTATCCGGGTTCGAAGAGGGGAAGAACCCATCCGAGCTCGCGCGCGAATGGGGAGTCCGCCGGCTCGGCGAGCAGCTCGCGGTGCGTACGAGGAACGGCCTCGAGCAGCCGGTGATCGCCGACTTCTTCCCGGGCTACGACGAGGACGGCGGCCTCATGGTCGCCCTCACCAGACGCAGCTAGCTAAACCCGGCTGGACGGACACAGGTCGTTGAGGACGCACTCTTCGCAGCGGGGGCGCCGCGCGAGGCACACGCGGCGGCCGTGCCAGATCAGCAGGTGCGGGAACACGCCCCAGTGCTCCCGCGGGACGATCTTCATCAGGTCGCGCTCGATCTTGACCGGGTCGTCGTTCCGGGTCAGCCCGAGCCGCTGGGAGAGTCGCCGCACGTGGGTGTCGACGACGATCCCCTGTGTGTGGCCGAGCTCCGACGCGACGACGTTCGCGGTCTTCCTCGCAACTCCGGGTAGGCGCGTGAGCTCTTCGAGCGTGCGCGGCACCTTGCCGTCGAACTCCTCGACGAGCATCTTCATCGTCCCACGCAAGCGACTTCGTCTTCTGTCGGAAAAAACCGGTCGACCGGATGTCAGCTTCCAGCTCCTCGACCGGCACGGCGAGGTAGTCCTCGGGCCGGCGGTACTTGCGAAAGAGCGCCGGCGTGACGCGATTGACGTTCACGTCCGTCGTCTGCGCCGAGAGCATCACGGAGACGAGCAGCTCGAGCTCGTTCCTGAACGTGAGCGCGATCGTCGCATCCTGGTGCTCGGCCACGAGCCGCTCGATGATCGGGACGATGCGCACTCGTTTCGGCCCGACGCGCTTCCGGGCCTCGGGAACGAAGCTACGCACTGTTCAGGCGCGGCCCGGCGCAGACGAGGTCGAGCGCGGGGCACGTGGGGCAGGCGTAGTCGCTCGGCGTCGGGCGGAACTCGCCAGCCTGAATCGTCGCGATCTCTACCGACAGCTCCGCCTCGAGGGTCGGCACGTCCTCCACCCCGAATGAGGTGCTCACCGGGTCGTCCGGGCGCTCGAGGAACTGGTACACGACCTCGACCTCCGAGGCGCCCGCTCGCAGGATCGCGAGCGCATACACGAGCCGCTGGAGCCGGTACTCGCGCTCGATGACCTCGGCGGGCGAGGCGTCCTCGAGCACGTTCGTCTTGTAGTCGAGGACGAAGGCCCGGCCGTCGGCTTCGTGGAACACGTCCACCCGGCCGCGCAGGAGGACGCCGTCGTGCTCGAAGGAGAACGAGCGCTCGACCGAGGCACCGTCCAGCGACCCGATCCGCCGGGCGAGATCCGAGCGGCAGTAGTCCTCGACGAGGCCCCGGATTCGGGCGAGCTCGTCGTCAGTCGCGGTTGGATAGCGCGCGCGCACGGATTCCTCCAACTCGGAAGGTGGCTCCGGGGAAGTCAGGTCGAGCCCCTCCAGCAGAACATGCACGGCGTCGCCGATCTCGGTCGCAGCCAGGCCGCCTTCTCCGGAGCCTCGAGCCGGCCTCGTCTCGCGGAGCCCGACGATCTTCTCGGCGTAGAACCGATACGAGCAGCGCTCGTAGAGTGAGAGGGCGCTGTACGAGAGCGTCCGCACGCGGTTCTCTGGTGGCGCAGGCACCGGCACGAGGTCGGGGAGCCTGGGCGCGTCGCTGATCGCGAGGCTCCCGTCTTCGAGCGCGAAGAGCGCGAGCTGCGGATCGGAGTCCGGCTCCTCGGCCTCGGTCTCAGCCTCGACCCGCACCGGCGCGTGCCCGTTGAAGCGGTCGAGCCGCAGGATCAGGCGCGCCCCGTCGCGCTCGATCTCCACCGGCGCATCGGTTGCGTCTTCGAGCTCCTTCGCGTCAAGCCGCGCAAGCACCCAGCCGATCGGAGTCGACTCGTCGCCGACTCGCTCGGGGTCAATCGAGCCCGAGACGATGAGGCGGTCGATCGCGCGCGTCATCGCGACGTAGTACAGGCGCCTCCGCTCGGCCTCGGCAGCCTCGTCCTCGACCTCCTTGACCTCCTGGTAGTCGGAGGTCGGGCGGCGTTTTCCGGTCGACGGGTCGGCCACGCGAAAACCGAGACGGCCGTCGGGCAAACAGAGGATCTCGTCCGCGTCGCGCGCTGCCCCGTGGCGGCCCGCGTCGGCGACGACGACAACCTTGAACTCGAGGCCCTTCGCGCCGTGGATCGTGAGCAACCGGATGACGTCGGTGCCTTCCTCCTCGGCAACTGCTTCGAGCTCGGAGGCGCCCACGGTGCCCTGCTCGCGGACGAAGCGGACGAAGCCTTCGACGTCGGGGCCGCGGAGCTCCTCGTAGGAGCGTGCCAGCCGAGCCAGCTTGCGCAGGTTCGCATAGCGGCGCCGCCCGTCCCACTGCGCGAGCACCGCCAGGTCGTAATCGTGGTCGCCGATGACGCGTTCGCAAAGCCGCTCGAGCGAGAGCCTCGGAGCGAGACCCGCGAGGCGGTCGTACCGCTGCTTGAACGCGCGGAAGAGCTGCGAGTCGCGCTCGGAGAGCCCCGCCGGCAGCGACCGCTCGAGCCCGACGAACAGAGGCCGGCGCTCAGCGGCCCGCCTGAGGTGCATGAGCGCGTCGTTCGACACGCCCACGAACGGCGACGCGAGGACCGTGACGAGCGCCTCGTCGTCGTAGCGGTTGTGCAGGAGGCGCAGGTAGCCGAGAAGGTCGACGACCTGCTGCTGGTGGTAGTAGTCGCGGCCGGTGGCGCGGAAGGTCGGCAGGCCGAGCTCGCGGAGTGCCTCCTCGTAGAGCTTCGCGTCGGTTCCCGCCGCGAAGAGGAGGACGATCTCGCCCGGAGCCGCCTCGCCGGAGTCGACGAGGTCCTTGACGCGGGTCGCCACGTGCCTGGCCTCCGCGGCGCGCCAGTGGATGCCCGTGTCCTTGTAGGCGGCCTTGTCCGTGACGAGCAGCTCGACAGCCGGGCCGAAGGCCGGATCGGCGAAGCGGCCCGCCGCCGAAAGCGGCTGGTAGGAGTCGCCGAAGTCGGCCGAGAAGAGGTGGTTGATCACGCTGAGCACTTCGGGCCGCGAGCGGTAGTTCTCGGTCAGCGCCAGCACTCCGCCCGAGGCTTCGCGTCGCTCGCGGAAGACCTCGACATCCGCGTGCCGGAAGCGGTAGATGGACTGGAACTCGTCGCCGACGAAGAAGAGATCCTCGGTAGCGAGCAGATCAACGAGCTCGCACTGGAGCCGGTTCGTGTCCTGGAACTCGTCCACGAGCACCGAGCGGAAGCGCCAGCTCTCGCGGTCGCGGATCGCCGGGTGGTCGCGGAGCAGATTCCTCGCGTTCAGCTGCAGATCCTCGAAGTCGAGCGCCGACTCCGCCTCCTTCGCGGCAGCGTAGGCGTCGGCGAAGCGCCGCAGGAGCTCCTCGAGGAGCCCTCTGTCTCTTACTGCGAGCTCGTCGAGGGCAGCCTGCTCCACGGCGTGCCGCGCCTCCTCGTAGCTTGCGAACCGGTCACGAGGCCCACCGCGCGCGGACAGCCCGGAGAGGTCGATCAAGCGGTCGGCCGCGGGCGGGCGCTCCAGGAGCTCGATCGCGCGCGCCGCGCTTTCCCGAGCCGTCTCGGCCTTCTCCATCCCGGCCGTGTCCTCGATCGCACAGCGCGCCGCCTCGCGCAGCTCCTCGATCCGCGTGTCGAGGGCCGGACGGTCCGCGATCTCGAGGACGAGGTCGCGGCCCGCAGAACGCAGCGTTTCGTAGACGCCGGTCAACATCCGCCGCAATCCGCGAGCGCGATACGTCGCCAGCAGCCGGATCCGCTCCGGATCTCCGGACGCGCAGAAGGCCTCGAGCGCCTCCTCGAAGGCCTCGCCCGCAAGCACCCGCGACTGGTTCTCGTCCAGCACCCGGAAGTGCGGGTCGATGCCCGCCTCGAACGGATGCGCCTTCAGCAGGCGGTGGCAGAAACCGTGGATCGTCGAAATCCACGCGCCGTCCAGCTCGCGCGCGAGATCGTGGCGGCCGAGCTCGGCAAGCCTGTGGCGAATCCGGCCGCGCAGCTCGCCGGCGGCGCGCTCGGTGTACGTGATCGCGAGCACCGAGTCGATGGGCAGGCCGCGATCGCAGACCGCCCGGACAAACCGCTCGACGAGCACCGTCGTCTTGCCGGTTCCTGCGCCGGCGGACACGAAGACGAGCCCGCCCGCGTCGATCGCGGCAAGCTGTTCCTCGTTCGGCGAGCGTGTCTGGCTGACCACGGTCACGACCTCGCCACCCGGCACATCGACCAGAGGTCGCACCAGGTGGGGCACGGGAATCCGCCCTTCGGATCGTGCCGCACCTCGCCGGAGCGGATTCGCTCGACGAAATTGACCGCGTGCTCCTTGGCCCGCTCGGTCTGGGCCCAGAAGGCTTCCTCGTCGAGATAGTCCTTCGCGGCGAAGCCGGGGACGTCTTCCTCCGCCTCGGCCCGGAGCAGCCCGCGAGCCTGCCGCTCGCCGGCCAGGGCGCGGTAGAGCCCGCCCAGCGGCTCGATTCCGACGAGATCGCGCAGGACGAGCATGTAGAGCGGGATCTGCAGCTTGAGCTCCGACTCGATCTTGGCCGCCGAGTGGACGGTCTTCCCGGACTTGTAGTCCTGGACGATCCCGCGGGCGCTGAACGGGTCGAGATCGATCCGGTCGATCTTCCCCGTGACCGCGAAGCCGTCGATCTGCAGGCCGCTCTGGAGCTCGGGGGCGGAGCGCTCCGAGCCGAACGAGACCTCGAACCGCCTCGGCACGAGGCCGAGCGGCGACTCGGCCTCGCCGCGCACGTAGTGCTCGAGGTCGCGCCACAGGCTCTCCTCGAGCTCGCGGCGCTCCAGGTCGGTGAGCTCGAGCCAGACGCCGCTCTCGATCGCCTCCGAGAGGCACTCGCGCAGGAAGACGAGCCCGTCGTCGAGCCGTTCCGCATCGAGCCGCTCGATGCCGAGCCTCTTGGGCACGCCGGAGAAGAACTTGTAGAGCGTCTGGTGCGCGATCGAGCCGCGCAGGCGCGCATCGACCTCGCCGTCGATCGTGCGCGGCGAGATCACGCGCTCGATGAACCAGATCGACGAGCAGTCGGCGAAGCCCTCGAGCTCGGTGACGCCGAAGGTGGCCCGGGCCCGCAAATCGTCGAGCAACACCGGGTCGGTGATCTGCGTCGGTCGGATAAACGCTGCACGCGCCCGCTCGAGCCGGCGCTCCCAGCCGTTCGCGCGCGCCAGCGCGGAGGCATCGCCCGCGTCGATCGCAGCGAGCGCGCTCAGAGCCCGGAGCCGCTCGCGCTCGGTCGGGGCTTCGTCCACCCGCCATGTGAGTGCCGCGAGAGGCCGCCGGCGCGTCCAGCGCGTGACGTCGACGTCTGCGAAGAGCGCGCGCACCTCACCCCAGAACGGGCTCGGCTCCCGTGGTGAGCCTTCGTCGCTCGCAGCCTCGCGGACGAGGTAGAGACGCTGCGACGGGCGTGTGCAGGCCGTGTAGAAGAAGAAGCGCTCGCGCGAGACTGGATCGGGCTTGACCAGGCGCGCCTGTCGCGAGCGTTCGTCGATCGAACGACGCTCCTCGTCCGCGATGAACGGCGAGCCCTGCGAGCGGCGCGGGAGGCTCCCCTCCTCGAGACCGAGCAGGAACACGACGTCGGTTCGCCGCGTGCGCGCTCGGAGGAGATCCGTGACAGCGACCCGGCCGGGCTCGTCGCCGCGGGCCAGTCGAAGCTCCGCGCGCTCGAGCGCCCCGAAGATCTCCTCGCGGGTGAGGGCGCCTCCGAGATCGAGCCAAGCCTGGAGCTCGTCGAGGAGCTCCGCCACTGCCTTCTCTGCGCGCAGGTCGAGGATCGCCTCCTCGCCCACCGGCGGGGCCTCGAGCCCGTACGCCGCTCGAACCATCGAGCGTGCGAGCCCGCGCACGGCAGCCAACAGGTCGGCTTCCGCCCGGAAGATGTCGAGGGTCCTCAGTGGCTGGCCACGGAGCTTCAGGGTCTCGTCGACCACACGAACCGGGTCGTTGACCGCGCGGCCTCGCAGGCGCCCTTCGAGATAGTCGACGTGTGCGCGCGTCAGGCCCGAGAAGGGGGAGCGGAGGAACCCGTAGAGATCGTGCCGGTCGCCTCCGAGCCATTCGAACCGAAGCAAGGAGAAGAGCGCCTTGCCGAAGGCCGTGCGTCCGATTCGGATGCGCCCCTCGATCGCGTATGGCACGCCGAGCGCGCCGAAGGCGGTCTCGACCTGGGCGCGGTGGCGGTCGAGGCTCGGGCAGACGAGGAGGATCTGCTCGGGAACGGTGCCGCCGCGAATCAGGTCGAGCACCTCCTCGGCGACCAGTTCCAGCGTTCCGCGCGCGCCTGCGCCCTCGAGGAAGCGGATCGACCCGTCGAGCTCAGGGCCGGCCGGCGGCTGCTCGGAAAAGAGGTGCCGCTCGAGGTGTGCAAGCGCAGCTGAGGCGACCTCGGCGTAACGTGGCGGCAGCTCCTCGATCCGGCCTGCGGCAAGCGCTGTCAAGTCGTCCGAGGTGCGGCGAAGCGAATCGAACGCGGGACGGTTCGGCTCGTACGGGAGCGAGACCGTGACCTCCGTTCGACCGGCGAGCGCCTGGAGCAGCGCCCACTGGGCTCCGGTCAAGTCCTCGAAGCCGTATGCGAAGACAGGCCGTCCCTCCCACGACTCGAGCTCGGCGGCGACCCGCTCGGCTGCGTACCGCCGTTGCAGGTCGCGGTCCCAGAGGTCGAGGCGGTCGAGCTCCGCGCGATAGGCCGTGTACAGGCGGGCCAGGTCGCCTTCCAGGTCGGTGGGCTCGACGAGGCCGGACTCGAGCTCGCTGAGCGCGCTGGACAGCGCATCCGCGAAGCCGGCGAAGCGAGCCGATGTGCCGAGCCCGTTGAGGGAGGCTGCCGAGACCGCAGTGCGAACGATCAGCTGCCGTTGGGCATTGGTGACGACCGGCCGGTTGGCGCCGCCGTCGCGTGCGAGCCGCTCGAAGAGATCGTCGAAGGTCCCGATCCGCCCGGAGAGGAGCGCGCCTCGCCTGGCGAGCAGCTCGCGCTCGATCCGCTCGACGTCCGATCCGTAGGGCACGATGAGCACCGGGTCGCGGTCGAGCGCGTCCAGGTAGCGATCGAGGAGCAGCGCAACCTTGCCGGCGTTCGCCGGCCCTGAGAGCAGCGTCAAACCCTGCTCGGAGGCCACCGATCTATCGTAGACCTGCGGTCCGACGTCTCCCGAGCGCGCCTCAGGCCAAATGCGGAACGTGCGTCAAACGCGGGCTTGCACCCGCCGGTGGACTACCTCGCGGCTGTTGCGGACTTGGGCCGGCGGCCTCGTCTCGCCGCTGCGTGTCCGGGCATTCCGCTGGCGCAGTTGTCGCAAAGGTCGGCCTGCTTGGAGCCACGCCGCGCGTCGGTGTAGTTCAAGCGCAATGTCGCGCCCTTGCCTTCTCCGACCTCCCGACCACAGCTATCGCAAACGAGAACGGTCTTTCGAGCCATTGAAATTGCCTCCTGAAAGAGTGGACGAGGAGAGACGAGCGTACCGCAAAGGCAAACGTAATTCACGCGGCATCGCGCGCACGACGAATTCGCCACGAACGCAACAAGGTAAGTAGCGCACGCTCCTCGCGATCGAGCCTCGAATCACGTGCACCCACGATCCGCAAATGCCGTAGTCGAAAGTCTTTGATAGTCCGTCCGTCCAGATACTGCTCGACGACCGCTGGGCTGACATATGACGAGCGCGCGACAGCCGGCGTATTTCCGAGTCTCTCGCCAACCGCGCGCATGACGCTTGTGACGACGCGCTTGGCATCCGCATCCGTCTCGGCGCGGCCGTGCTCGGCAAATGCAATCGCCGCCACCAGCGTCCCGCCCCAGGTTCGGAAATCCTTCGCCGTGAATTCCTCGCCGAGGTGCTCCCTGACGTACTCGTTCAACCGTGCTCCGGTGAGATTGACGAGCGAATCCTCGTAGCGGTAGCGAAAGAGCCGCCTGCCTCCCGGAAGCTTGAGCATCTCTTTCATCGCCGCGGCGAGCTCGTCGTCAACGACCGCGGTACGGACCCAGACCCGGTGCTTGCCCCGGTAGCGGAACGTGATCCGGCTCCCGCGCACCGAGACATGGCTCTTTCGAAGGGTCGTGATTCCGAAAGTCCTGGTCGTGCGCGCGTAGCGCTCCGTGCCGACGCGGAACCACCCGAGATTGATGAGCCGAATCGCGAGCGCGCACGTCCATTCGAGATCGAAGGGCTCGCCCGCCAGGTGACCGCTCATCGCCTTGCGCAGGCCGGGTAGCCGCTCAGCAAACAGGACGAGCCTGTCGAACTTCTCCTGCTCTTGACGGGCGCGGAACTCAGGGTGGTAGAGGTACTGCCGCCGACCGGCGCGGTCGAGACCTGTCGCCTGGAGCTTCGCCTTGGGCCTGGGCGAGATCCACACGTCGCGCCACGCAGGCGGGATCACCAGCGCTTCGATTCGCGCGACCTTGTCGGGATCGGTGATCGGCTTCCCGCGCGAGTCGACGTAGCGAAATCGCCCCTTGCGGCCTTGGCGCCGCCAGCCCCCTCTCCGTGCCATGCGAGCCGTGTACCCGAGGGCCGTAGGATCCAACCAATGGCGGAGACGACGATCGCGGTCCTCGAGGGCGACGAGACCGGGCAGGAGCTGCTCGACGAAGCGCTGCGCGTGCTCGACCCAGGGGTGATCGGCTTCGACGTCGGGCTGGAGCGCTTCGACCTCTCGCTCGAGTCGCGGCGAAAGACAGAGAACAAGGTGGTCTACGAGGCCGCGGCAGCGATCCGGGAGCACCGCCTCGGTCTGAAGGCCGCGACGGTGACCCCGGAAGGGGCGGACGACGTCGGCTCTCCGAACCGGATCCTGCGCGAGGAGATCGGCGGCCGCGTGATCGTCCGCACCGGCCGGCGGATCCCGGGAGTCATTCCGCACGGCGGCGTCCACGCGCCGATCTCGGTCGTCCGAATGGCCGTCGGCGACGCCTACGGCGCGAAGGAGTGGCGGGAGGGAGAGGGCATGGCCGAAGCTGCCTTCCGAACGGAGCGGATCGAGCGCCGGATCTGCCACGGCGTCGCCGAGTTCGCCTTCCAGCTCGCCGAGCGGACCGGCGCCAAGGTCTTCGGCGGGCCGAAGTACACGGTCAGCCCGATCTACGAGGGGATGCTGAAGGAGGAGATGGACGCGGCCGCCGAGCGACACCCGGGAGTCCCCTACGAGCCGCAGTTGATCGACGCGACCTTTGCGCTCCTGATCGCGACAGCCGGCGACCCGCTCGTGATCCCTTCACTGAACCGCGACGGCGACATCCTCTCCGACCTCGTCCTTCCCCTCTTCGGGTCGATCGCAGGCGCCGAGTCGCTGCTCGTCGCGTTCGGCGACGACGATCCCGCGGAGATCAGTGCCGTGATGGCCGAGGCCGCACACGGCACGGCCCCGCGCTCCAGGGCAAGAACGTCGCCAACCCGCTGGCGATGATCCTCGCCGGAGCCGCGGTGCTCGGCTACGCGGGCGAGGAGGGAGAGCAAGCGTCACGGGCGATCCGTGAGTCGTCTCTTGAAGCCGTCGCGGAGGGCTCGCGCACCGCGGATCTAGGCGGCCACGCAGGCACGACCGAGTTCACCGACGAGGTGATCCGGCGAACGAAGACGAAGCTCGAGGTCTGGTCGACGCTCTAGACCGGCGTGCGGCTTGTCGCGGCCCTTCCCGGCTAGCCCGACGAAGTCGCCGCATAGATCAGCCGTTCGCTGTCCGTTGCCCAGAAGACGTCGAAGTGTGCGCCACAAGGCTCATTCGTCATCGCAACGCGGTGCTCGCCGCTCGGCCGGATCACATAGACCTGGAAACAGTCGTGGACGACGTCGTCGACGAATGCGATCCAACGTCCGTCAGGAGACCAGAGCGGATCCATGCCACGTGTGAGACGCCGCCTGTGGCGGCCGTTCGCATCGGAGACCGATAGTGATCGGGACCAACGCGTCCAGAACGCAATCCGCTTCCCGTTCGGCGACCAGCGCGGGCCGGTGCCGCCGAGGAGGGTACGAGCGCCGCGCCGTGGCTTCGAGTTCAGGCGGGCGACGCGGACAAGCGAACTGCGCCCCTTCTGGATGGTGTAGGCCAGACGGTTTCCTTGCGGGGACCACGTGAGCTTCCATTCGGACCGCGCCTCGGGCTCGACCGGGCTGAGCTCGCGCGGCGGGCCGGTGTCGTCGAGACCCGCCACGGTCACGACCCCGCGCTGGTAGTACGTGCTGTAGCGCCCGGCGAAGGCGAGTCGACCCGAGTCGGGTGACCAGCTCGGGGCGATTCCCCGCCTGGCGACCGAGCGCAGAGCGGTGCCGTTTGCATTGACGACCCAGATCTCCCCCATCGGGCAGCCGGTCGACTCGGGTAGGCACCCGGCATCGCTTGCGCCCTCGAACGCGATCATCCGTCCGTCGGGTGACCAGGTCGGAGCGTCGATGAACGAGCTCGTCGCGAGGAGGCGGGCCTTGCCACCGTCGAGGGAGGCACTGTAGAGCCGCGACTGACGCCTGGGAAGGCCTGTCGCCTCGACGAACAGGATGCGAGCTCGGTCGGGCGACATCTCAGCGACGCTTCGGATCGCCGGATTGCGCAGGAGCGCTCGCCGCATGGTGCCGTCCAGTCGAACCTCGAAGATGCCGAACTCGCGCTTGCTCTGGTTGTTCGCACTCGCGGCTTGCGCCGCGGCCGTGACGAGGAAGGCGGCAAGAACGCCTGCTGCGATACGCACGGCCCGAGCCTAACTCACGGCCGTGGACGGATCAGATTGCGGCCGCCTCCTGCCAGACGAGCAGGTCGAGCTCGCCTTCGCCCCACGCTTCCGCGAACGCGCCGACGAGAATCGGGTCGAACTGCGATCCCGCACACCGGCGCAGCTCGTCCAGGGCGTCCGGCGCCGGTTTCGGGGCACGGTACGGGCGGGTCGAGGTCATCGCGTCGAAGGAGTCCGCCACGGCGAGGATCCGCGCCTCGAGCGGAATCCTCTCGCCCACGCGCCCTCGGGGGTAGCCGGCACCGTCCCAGCGCTCGTGGTGGTGGAGCACCGTCGGCAGGATCTCGCGGGGCGCGCCGAGCGAGCGGAGCATGCGCACACCTGCCGCGGGGTGGCGTCGCACCTGGACGAACTCGATCTCCGTCAGGGGCCCGCTCTTGAGCAGGACCGCCGGTGGAACCGAGAGCTTCCCGACGTCGTGGAGAAGCGCCCCCAGCCGCAGCACCGAGAGCCGCTCCTTGTCGAGGCCGATTCGCCTCGCCATCGCCTGCGCGAAGACGGTAACTCGCGACGCGTGACCCCTCGCGTACGGGTCACGCGCTTCGATCGCGGCCGAAAGTTGGGCCAGGCTCCCCACAGACCTCGACTGTTCAAGATCGGCGCCTCCTTCCCTCCCTCCCTCTAGAGTTCCGCCGGCATGAGGGTGGGCGTCCCGAGGGAGACTGCGGTCGGCGAACGGCGCGTTGCGCTGATCCCCGAGATAGTCGCCAAGCTGGTTGCGTCCGGGATCGAGGTCGTCGTCGAGCCCGGCGCGGGTGAGGGCGCGTCCTTTTCCGACGACGCCTTTCGCGAGGCGGGCGCGGAGCTCGGCGACCCCTGGAGCGCCGAGATCGTCGCCAAGGTGCGCATGCCGGGCGACGAGGAGCTCGGCCGCCTGCGCGAAGGGCAGCTCCTGATCGGTTTCTTGCAGCCGCTGAGCAATCCTCAGGGGATCGAACGACTCGCGGGGCGTGGCGTGACCGCCTTCGCGATGGAGTCGATTCCGCGCATCACCCGTGCCCAGTCGATGGATGCGCTCTCCTCACAGGCGACGGTCTCCGGCTACAAGGCCGTGGTCATCGCGGCCGACCGGCTGCCGAAGTTTCTCCCGATGCTGATGACCGCGGCCGGCACGGTCGCCCCGGCGAAGGTGCTCGTGATCGGAGCCGGCGTCGCCGGGCTCCAGGCGATCGCCACCGCGCGTCGGCTCGGCGCGGTCGTCTCCGGCTTCGACGTGCGGCCCGTCGTCAAGGAGCAGGTCGAGAGCCTCGGAGCCACGTTCCTCGAGCTCGGCGTCGTCGGCGAGGAAACCGAGGGCGGCTACGCGCGCGAGCTCTCCGAGGAGGAGCAGCGCCGCCAGCAGGAGGAGCTCGAGGCGCGGATCGGAGACTTCGACGTCGTCATCACGACCGCCCTCATTCCCGGCCGCCCGGCGCCGAAGCTGATCCCGCAGTCGGCCATCGAGTCGATGCGAGCGGGCTCGGTGATCGTCGACCTCGCCGCCGAGGCAGGCGGCAACGCCGAGCTGACACAGGCCGACCGGGAGATCACCCACCAGGGCGTGACGATCCTCGGGCCGACCAACCTGCCGAGCACGATGCCCTTCCACGCGAGCCAGCTCTACGCGCGAAACGTCTCGTCGCTCATCCAGCACCTCGCGCCCGAGGGCGAGCTCACGCTCGACTTCGAGGACGAGATCACGGCCGGCGCCTGCGTCACGCGCAAGGAAGAGGTACCGGCGTGAGCTTTTTGCTGGTGACCGAGATCACGATCCTCGTGCTCGCGGCTTTCGTCGGGTTCGAGGTGATCTCGAAGGTGCCGACGCTTCTGCACACGCCGCTCATGTCCGGGACGAACGCGATCCACGGGATCGTGATCGTCGGCGCGATCATCGTCATGGGCACGCCACACCCCGGGCTCTTCATGCGCATCGTTTCTTTCATCGCCGTGGTCCTCGCGACGGCGAACGTCGTCGGCGGTTTCGTCGTCACCGACCGGATGCTCGAGATGTTCAAGAAGCGCGCAGAGCCTAGGGACGCTTCGTGAGCACCACCACAGCGAACCTGCTCTATCTGGTCACGATCGTGGCGTTCATCCTCGCGCTGCGCTTTCTCTCCTCCCCGCGGCACGCACGCTTCGGCGTTCAACTCGGCGCCGCCGGGATGGTCTGGGCGATCCTCGTCACGCTCGCGCTGGAAGAGGTGGTCACCGGGTTCTGGTGGATGGCCGCCGGGATGCTGATCGGATCCGTGATCGGCGTCGTCGGCGCCAAGAAGGTGAAGATGACCGCGATGCCGCAGATGGTGGCGCTGTTCAACGGCGTGGGCGGCGGCGCGGCGGCTCTCATCTCGCTCGTCGAGTTCCACGGCGTGTGGGCCAGTGAGGTCGAGGTCGGGGTCGAGCGGGCGATCGCGACGGTCTTCTCCGCGCTCGTCGGGTCGATCTCGTTCTCCGGCTCGCTCGTCGCCTTTGGCAAGTTGCAGGAGCTCATCAGCGGGCGCCCGATCACGTATCCGGGCCAGCAGATCGGCAACGGCGTGCTGTTCGGCGGATCGGTCGCGCTCGGAGTACTCGCGATGGGCACGGTCGACTTCTGGCTGCTCGCCGCCGCGATCGGTGCGGCGGCGCTCTTCGGGATCGTCTTCGTGCTCCCGATCGGCGGGGCCGACATGCCGGTTGTGATCTCGCTCCTGAACGCATTCACGGGGCTCGCCGCCGCCGCGACCGGCTTCGTGCTGCACTCGAACGTCCTGATCGTGAGCGGGATGCTCGTCGGAGCGTCGGGAACCCTCCTGACGATGATGATGGCCCGCGCGATGAACCGCTCCCTCGCGAACGTCCTCTTCGGCGCGTTCGGGAAGGTGGTCGCGACTCCGGGCGGAGCGGAGGCGGCCGGCGACGGCGCGTCAGTGCGCTCGGCAACCGCCGACGACGTCGCGGTCATGCTCGCGTTCGCGCGGCGGGTCGTCTTCGTCCCGGGCTACGGCCTCGCAGTTGCCCAGGCTCAGCACGACGTCCGCAACCTCGCGGAGCTGCTCGACGAGAAGGGCGTCGACGTCCGCTACGCGATCCACCCGGTCGCGGGCCGGATGCCGGGGCACATGAACGTCCTGCTCGCCGAGGCCAACGTGCCCTACGACGACCTGGTCGAGATGGACGCAATCAATCCCGAGTTTCCCCAGACCGACGTCGTGGTTGTCGTCGGCGCGAACGACGTGGTCAACCCGGCCGCGCGCAACCAGCCGGGAAGCCCGATCTACGGGATGCCGATCCTCGACGTGGACAAGGCTCAGAACGTCGTCGTCGTCAAGCGCAGCATGTCGCCGGGATTCGCCGGGCATCGACAATCCGCTCTTCTACGACGCGAAGACGGTGATGCTGTTCGACGACGCGAAAGCGGCGATGGAGAAGCTGATCACCGCCGTCAAGTCCGTTTGAGACGGTTCCCTTCCTTTCGGCACGTAACGTCGAGGCCGCGGTCTCGCCGGAGCGGGCGCTCGAGGCGGTGCGTGATGCGTTCGTCGCCTACGCCCGCGGCGAATGGTCGATGCCGCCGAAGGTCTACGTGCCTGCCTACCCGGCCGGCGACTTTCGCGCGATGCCGGCCCTCGGTGCCGGCCATGCGGCTCTGAAGTGGGTGACGTCGTTCCCGGGCAACCCGGAGCAGGGCCTGCCGACGGTCACGGGTCTCGTCCTCGTCTCGGACGCCTCGAACGGGATGCTGCGGGCCGTGCTCGACGCCGGTGCCGTCACCGCTCTACGCACGGGAGCCGCGGCCGTGCTGGCCGCCGAGACTCTCGGACGCTCGGACGCGCAGACCGCGGCAGTCGTCGGCGCCGGCGTCAACGGGATGGCAGCGGCGCGCACCTTTCTCGCAAGGGGCCGCGGGGTTGCGCTCTACGACGTTGATCCGGATCGCGCGCAGCAGGCGGCCGACCAGCTCGGCGCGACCGTCGCTACCCGGGAGGCGGCCTTGGGTGCAGACCTGCTCGTGACGATGACGCCCGGCCACGAGATCCTCCTCCCGGAGGGCTCGCTTCGTCCCGGGCAACACGTGAGCCTGATGGGCGCCGACGGGCCCGGGAAGGCCGAGATCGCGGTCGGCGAGCTCCTCCGTACGCGCATCTTCTCGGACGACTGGGAGCAGGCGAGCCACAACGGCGAGCTCGTGCACGCGGTCGAGGCGGGTGTGCTCGAGCAGGCGCAGGTGACAGAGCTGGGCGCGGTCCTCGCGGGCGATTCCCCGGGACGAGAAAGCGACGACGAGATCACGGTCTTCGACTCGACCGGCCTCGCGATTCAGGATCTCGCTGTGGCACTGGCCGCGCTCGAGCGGCTTGACGACCTTGACGGCGTGCAGACGATCGAGGTCTGAGCCTGGCATAGTCGCGGGCGATGGTCGAGGAAGCACGCCTTGAGCAACTCGACGCCGGCCTGACGGCGG
The DNA here is from genome assembly GCA_963827725.1 of uncultured Actinomycetes bacterium. Classification (GTDB taxonomy): domain Bacteria; phylum Actinomycetota; class Thermoleophilia; order Gaiellales; family Gaiellaceae; genus VAXT01. The sequence continues at coordinate 1,732,896 of CAWHBM010000001.1, forward strand.
TGACCGACGGCTGGTTCGTCGCCAACATTCGGGACGCGCCGTGGGTGACGAACGAGGCTCGCGGCGCCGCGTGCATCTTCGAGGGCGACGACGCACCCTTTCCGCAGGTCGGCTTCACGCTGGCCGTGCTCGAGCCCGGACAATCCGGCGGGAGGTATCACCGCGAGGCCAACCAGGAGGACTTCCTCGTCCTCCACGGCGAGTGCCTGCTGCTGATCGAGGGCGAGGAGCGGCCGCTCAAGGCCTGGGACTTCGTCCATTGCCCGCCCGACACCGAGCACGCATTCGTCGGCGCGGGGGACGGCCCGTGCGCGATCTTCATGACCGGCGCCCGAGAGGGATGGCCGGACAACAGGGGCGTCGTCTACGTACGTTCCGAGGTCGCGCTTCGGCATGGCGCGGGGGTCGAGACGGAGACGACGTCATCGGCCGAGGCGTACGCCCCGTTCCCGAAGTGGAAGCTCGGGCCGCCGGCCGACTGGAATGGGCTGCCCTGGGCCTGATCCTCCGCAGAAGACCAACTCTTGGACCTGCGATAGCGTCTCACTGAACAAGGAGTTCGGCCTAGGAATGGAGGGGACCATGAAGGGCAAGATCGTGCACGTGGAGCTCCCGGCAGAGGACACCCAGCGGGCAATGAAGTTCTGGGGAGAGATCGCCGGTTGGAAGTTCCAGAGCTACGGCGATGAGACCGGCGGCGCGCCCGAGTACAACATGTTCGAGGGCGAGCCCGGCGGCGCGATTTATCCGTCGACGGATGGCGACACAGGCATCCTGGTCTACTTCGAGACCGACGACATCGATAGCCAGCTCACCGAGATCCGGGACGCTGGTGGCACCTCCGAAGAGAAGATGCCCGTGCCGAGCATGGGCTGGTTCGCGCATGCCAAGGACCCGGAGGGCAACAAGTTCGGGGTCTGGCAGAGCGACGAGAACGCCCCGGTGCCGGAAGGCGCGGGCGCGCAGTCGGCTTCTTCCTAGAGAAGCCGAGCAGGATCGAACAGCTCTAGCTCTGGCGGGGGCCGTCCCAGGATGGCCCCCGCCACGAGCTCTCCGCAGGCGAGCCCGAGGACGTTGCCGTGCCCCGAGTAGCCGGCGGCGACCCACACGCCGTCGCGGCCCGGGACCGGCCCCGCGAGTGGCAGGCGATCGTCGATCGCTCCGAAGATGCCCGCCCAGTGGTGAATCACCTGCGGCGGCTCGCCGATCAGCTCCTCGGCGAAGGACTCGAGTGCGTTCCGGATCGTGTCCGTCACCGTCTCCTCCTTCGTGAACTCGCCCTCGAGGTTCACGTCGCGGCGCCCGCCGAGGACGAGGTTGCCCTCCGGCGTCTGTTGCCAGTAATCGAACCCGTGCCGCGCGTAGTGCGGCAAGGGAAAGCGCATCTGGTCGAGCGGCTCGGTGACGATCACCTGACCGCGCACCGGTCGGATGACCTCGTCCAGCGCGGGCAAGAGACCCCGCGTGTAGCCGTCGGTCGCGATCACGACGTTCTCTGCGTCCAGCTCGTCGAGCGATTCGACCCGGCTCTCCTCGACGATCTCGGCTCCGGCCGCTTGAGCGTGAGCGGCGAGCCTCCGCACCCAGCGAGCAGGCTGGAGAGCGCCGTCCGCCGGGTGGCGGATCGCTCCGACATAGAGGTCGTCGAGCGGCGGGTCGAACTGCTCGACCCACTCTGCGTCGAACCCGTCCTCGCGCAGGGCCTCGAACTCGGCGCGCACCTTCTCGAGCTCCTCCTCGTCGGCGAGGCGCAGGCTGCCTACTCGGCGCAGCGCGTCGCCGGCGAGCTCCTGCATGCGATCGAGGTAGCGCTCACTCAGCCGCCAGAGCTGTGCCGCGCGCTCAGGCCCAAGCTCGCTCCTGGCCTCGTGGTACGGCAACGCGCCGCCGCGAAGCGCGAACCCTCCGTTCCGGCCGCTCGCCCCCGAGGCGATCCGCCGCGCCTCGTGCACGCGCACGCGAAGCCCGCCCTCGGCGAGCGCGAGCGCACACGCACAGCCCGTGACGCCCGCGCCGACGATGGCGACGTCCACGGTGCCGCCGCGAGGCGCCGTGATGGGCTCCGCGGGCTCGGAGAGCCAGTACGACTCGGTCATGTGGCGATGCTAGTCGGCCCGGAACACACCTCCTGCCGCGACCGCGACCCCGGCCAGCTCGAGCTCGGTCAGAGCAGACGCGAGAGCGCCCGCCTCCAGGCCCGTTGCCCGGGCGAGCTCGTCGGCGCTCGCCGGGCCGTCGCGAAGGCGGACGAGCACGGTGTCCGCAACCTCACTGAGCTCAACCGCTGGAGCCTCCGCGCCGGACGAGCCCAAAGAGCTCGAGCGCGTCCTCCGCTCCCGTGAGCGGCGTTGCGCCGAGCCGCAGGAGGTCGTTCGTCCCCCGGGAGAGCGCGCTGGTGATCTCGCCGGGGACCGCGAGCACCTCGCGACCTTCCTCGAGCGCGAGGTCGGCCGTGATCAGCGCTCCGCTTCGCTCGCGCGCCTCGACGACGACTGTGGCGGCGCAGAGCCCCGCGATGATCCTGTTCCGCGCCGGAAACCGCCAGGGCGCAGGCTCGACCCCCGGCGCGTACTCCGAGACCGCAAGCCCGGTTGCGCGAATCCGGGCTGCGAGCTCGGCATGCGACGCGGGATAGTCGCGGTCGATCCCGCAGCCGAGCACCGCCACCGTCACCCCACCGGCCTCGAGCGCGCCCCGATGCGCCTCGCCGTCGATTCCGCGGGCAAGGCCGCTCACGACCACGAGCCCGGCAGCGGCCAGCTCACGGCCCAGCATCCTCGCGACCTGCGCGCCGTACGGGGAGCACGAGCGGGCGCCGACCACACCGACCGCAGCGCGCCCGAGGAGCTCGATCTCCCCCGCTCCTCGCACGAACAGGCCGGCGGGTGGGTCGTGGATCGCCCGCAGAAGGGGCGGAAACCCGGGATCGGATCGCGCCAGCCACCGCACTCCGGCTGCGCGAAGCCCGGTGAGATAGGCGCCCGAGTCGAACGCGCGGGCGAAGGCGGCGTATGCGCGGTCGCGCGGCTCACGAACGAGGTGAGCGCCGCTCTGAGCGGCGTAGGCAGCAAGCGCGAGCTCGCTCAAGCCGGCCCGAGCTCGGTCGGAGAGCGGTAGGAGAGCGCTTCGGCCAGATGCTCTGCGGCGACTTCGGGCTTCGCGGCGAGCGCGGCGATCGTCTCGGCGACCCGGCGCGACCTGGCCCGGCCGCGTCCTGAGAGCGGCAGGCGCTCGACCGCCCGGTCGAGCAGCTCGGTTGCCTCCTTCGACCACGGCGGCCGCCCGGACTCGATCCATTCCCGCGCCGACTCGACGCGATCGCGTACCGGTGCCGATGCCTCGCTCGGTGCGGCGGCGAGCTCGACGGCGCGCGGACGCGGCATCGCGACGACGAGGTCGAACCGGTCGAGCAGCGCCCGCGACAGCTTGTCCCGGAACGAGGCAATTCGCTGTGGCGAGCACTTGCACTCGGCCGCGGGATCTCCCCGAGCTCCGCAAGGACAAAGGTTCATGGCGGCCACGAGCTGGAAGCGCGCCGGGAAGACAGCCCTGCCCTCGACGCGCGCGATGCTGACGACGCCGTCCTCGAGCGGCTGCCGGAGCGCCTCGAGCGCCGAACGCTGGAACTCCGCGAACTCGTCGAGCACGAGCACTCCGCGGTGAGCGAGGCTGACCTCTCCCGGCCTCGGCCCCGAGGCGCCGCCTCCGACGAGCGCCGCAACCGATGCGCTGTAGTGCGGCGAGCGAAGAGGCCGCGCGGTAACGAGCGGCTGGTCGGGGCTGAGCATCCCCGCCACCGAGTGGATCCGCGTCACCTCGAGCGCCTCGGCCGTCGAGAGAGGCGGGAGGATTCCAGGCAGCCGCCGGGCGAGCATCGTCTTCCCCGTGCCGGGCGGGCCGGCGAGCAGGAGGTTGTGCCCTCCGGCTGCTGCGATCTCGAGGGCGCGGCGAGCCCGCTCCTGGCCGCGGACGTCGGCGAGGTCGGGCAGCGACTCGGCCGGCCGATGCCCATTCGTTTCGACATACGGCTCAGGCTCACCCTCACCACGGAGATAGGCCGCCGCCTCGGCGAGATGGTGCAGCGGGACGGGCTCGATGTCGGCAAGCGCGGCCTCGGGTGCGGAGCGCGCCGCGCACAGGATCCGGGACAGGCCGGCCTGACGCGCGGCCTCGGCGAGAGCCAGCATTCCTCCGACCGGCCGCAGCTCTCCGGTGAGAGCGAGCTCGCCGACGGCGGCGTGCTCGGCGAGGCGGTCGCGTGGAATCTGCCCTGACGCGGCGAGAATCGAAAGGGCGATCGGGAGGTCGAAGCCCGACCCTTCCTTACGGAGACCGGCCGGCGCGAGGTTGACGGTGATGCGCCGCAACGGCCACTCGAGCTCGGCCGAGGTGATGCCGCTGCGCACTCGCTCCTTCGCCTCCTGACACGCCCGGTCGGCGAGGCCGACGATCGCGAATGCGGTCACGCCGTTCTGGAGGTGGGCTTCGACCTCGACCCGACGTGCGTCGAGCCCCACGAGAGCATGCGTGACCGTCCGTGCCAGCACGTCCCCAGGCTAGGCTGACTGGACGCACATGTCTGTCACAGAAAAAGGCCGAAAGGCAGCAGCTCTCAGCATCGCACTCGCGGCCGGATCGATTGCCGCCGCGGTCGCTGTCGCAGCCTCGACTCCAATTGCGGTCAAGACCACGCCGCGCAACGAGGTCGGGCCCTCCGCCGCCGGCGACTGGCTCTCGTGGTCGAGGAGCCGGGAGCGCGGGACGAGCCCCTTCGACCTCTGGGCCCAGCGCGGAACAGATGCCGCTTTCAAGGTGAATCCCAAGAACACCCAGGCCTACGGCGGCGGGATCGACGGGACGAGGCTCTTCTACCAGCTGATCCGTGGCCGCTTCGCGCATCTCTCCGACCTCAGGCTCTTCGACCTTCAGGCCAGGAAGCTCGCGAAGCTTCCTGCAGGCATCAACACGAAGAATTGGGAGTGCTGCGGGACGATCTCGGGCAACTGGATCCTCTTCAGCCGCGGGCGCGCGTACGGCACCGCGCGACAGCTCGTTCTCCTCCGCAACCTCGTCACCGGCGAGCAGCGCGTGCTCGACTCCTTGCGCAACAGAAACGGCCTCGTCAGCGCAGGCCAGATCAACGGCAACTTCGCCGTGTGGGGCCGGTGCAACCCGTATCCGCAATGCGTCGTCTATCGCTACGACCTGTCGACGGCGACGGCCACGGCGCTGCCGACAGTTCCGGCGAAGGTGCCGTACAGCCCGTCGGTCAACCCGTACGGGACGGTCTACTACCTGCGCAGCACGCAGGGCTGCGGCAAGTCGGTGGAGCTCGTCAAGCAGGGCCTCGTCGGACTCCCCGAGGTGGTGACCGCGCTGCCGCAAGGACGGGACGGAGAAGTCACGTACGCGTACACGGTGCCGCCGGAGCCGCCGTCGGAGACCGTCACGACCCGGGTCTACTACGACACGGTCGTCTGCCGCAGCCAGAGGTGGAACATCTACCGCGTCGACGACACCGAAAGGCTGCCGCCGCCGCTCCCATAGGAGGGTTCGGCGCAAAACAGTGCTGAGCCCCCGGGCCGCGCTGCTCGCCCCGAGGACGGGTCCTCAGTCGCACCCAGGCTGACTAGCCTGAGTGCTCCCTGCGTCCGCGCCCTCGGAACGACCATCGCACCCCGGGGACGAGCAGTTTCACGCCGAACCCTCCTAAGAGCGGGCGACGATCACGTCCTCGAAGAACTCGCCGGCGCGGCGGCCGGTTCGCCGGTTCACGTGCCGCCGGTAGCGCGCCTCGACTGTGAGCCCGGCGCGCTCGAGGATCTCCGGGTAGAGGTCGCGGCGGTCGTTGATCACGATCACGACCGGCGCGCGGGGCCGTAGAGCGCCGCGCACGTTGGCGAACGCGGCCGCGATACCGTCGACGTAGTCGCGGATCGCCTGCGCGCTCACTCCCCGCTCCGCCGCGCCGAGCTCGAGGTCGCGCTCGTCGCCGAGACCGAGCAGCTCGTAGGCGTAGCGGTGCTGCTCGTGGTAGTCGATCAGTCCCGGGTAGGGCGGCGAGGTGATGACCCCGTCGAACGGTCCGGGAAGCTCGAGGCTGCGGGCATCGCCGTGTAGCACACGAGCCTCATGTCCACGCGCGCGCACGCGCGAGAACTCGCGGATCCGCGCCAGGGTGTCGAGCGCGTAGCGGCGCAGGAAATGCTCAGCACGCTCGACGGGGTGGCAGACCTTCTTGTGCTTGTGGCACCAGTACTCGCCGACCTGTGGCTCTCGGGGGAAATCGAGGTCGAAGTGCGTCGTCCTTCGCGCCGAGCGAGCCGCCCGGGCGAGCACGACGCGCAGCACGTCAGCGTGCTCGTACTCGTCGACGAAGGAGCGGTAGAAGACGAGCTCGGCCGCGGCGCGCGGCGCGAACCATTGACCGATGTACCCCGAAGGCCGCGGAGGCCGGTTCGCCTCAAAGGTCTTCAGGCGCCGCAGCGAGTCGCGCAGCTCGCGCTCGAGCGTGAAGAGGTTGTACTCCCCGGTCTTCACCTCCATGAGTAGGCAGTTGAAGGCGGCGACGTCGATGCCGACGGCATCGCGCCCGTCCTCGAGCGATTGGACGAGAGTCGTTCCCGAGCCGGCGAACGGGTCGAGCACGGTCTTCGCGCGTGGAAGGTGGCGCGCAAGCAGAGCCTCGACGAGCTGCGGCACGTACTTGCCCAGATAGGGGTGCAGGCGGTGCACGTGCTTGGTGCGCTCCCGTTCGGGCAGGTCGCGCTCCGACCACGAGAGGTCGGGGTCGACGTCGAGCTCGCGGTAGAGGGCGTCCTGCGTCGGTGCCACAGGACCGACTTCGATGCCAGCGGGGCTAGTCCTGGTCCATCAGGCGACGGATCTGATTCAGAAGGCGTTGGCAACACGCTCCAGCTTGCCTTCTCGCTCCGCGACGACGTCGAACCTGACTTCGCATCCGTTGAGCTCCGGGTGCGCGGCAAGCCACGTCTCGGCGGCGCGTGTGATGCGTCTCGCCTTCTCGGCCGTCACCATCTCGAGCGGGTCGCCGAAGCGGCCGTCACTCTTCGCCTTCACCTCGCAGAAGACGACGACCTGGCCGCGCCGGGCCACGAGATCGAGCTCGTAGCCGCCCGCCCACGCGTTCGCCGCCAGGATCCGATAGCCGCGCAGCCGGTAGTGCCACAAGGCGCGCCGCTCGGCGAGCGTTCCGACTGCGCGGGTGCTAGGCCGCGCTGAGCCGGGCTCTGGCTTCTTCTTCGCTGAGATAGCAGAGCGCCTGGAACGAGCGTCGATGGATCTCGCACGGGCCGCGCTCTCGCACGATCCGCGAGTGGCCCGGCGTGATGTACCCGACGTGGGACGAGAAGCCGTAGCCCGGAAAGAGTGAGTCCATGCGGAGCATCGTCCGGTCGCGGACGACCTTGGCGACGATCGACGCCGCTGCGATCGCCGCGCTCCGCTCGTCGCCGTCGACGACGGCCATGTGCTCCGGCGCGCTCGGCCCCAGGCGAAAGCCGTCGACGAGGCATGCCTCGGCCGGCGGGGCAAGCGCATGCAATGCCCGCCGCAGGCCCGCGAGGTTCGAGCGATGCAGGCCCTCTCGGTCGATCTCGCCCGACGAGATCATCTGCACCGAGATCTGCGTCGCGCAGCCGAGCACGGCGCGGAAGAGCTCCTCTCGCTGCTCCGGGCTCACCTGCTTGGAGTCGTTCAGAAAGGTGAGCGCCCGCACGCGATGGTCGCGGAGAAACTCGTAGTCCAGAAGAACTCCGGCGACTACGAGCGGACCGGCGAGCGAGCCGCGCCCAGCCTCGTCAGCGCCGGCGACGAAGCGAGAGCCGAGCTTTCGGTCGAACCTCAGCAGCCTCTGGGCCGTCTTCGCCGGCTGCCACCGGCTCTTCTGCTGCGGGCTCATCCCCGAGAGCTTCTTCGGCAACGGGCTCTTCGGCTGCAGGCTCTTCGGCTGCAGGCTCTTCGGCTGCAGGCTCAGCGGCTGCGGGCTCTTCGGCTGCAGGCTCGACGACGGGCTCGTCGACTCCCGGCTCCTCGACGACGGGCTCGTCGACCTCGTCTGCGACCTCGTCCGCGGCACGCGCCGAGGATACCGCTGGTCCCTGCTGTACCTCGCGCACGCGCGCCTTCTTCCCCACTCTCTCGCGCAAGTAGTAGAGCTTTGCGCGGTTGACGTCGCCGATCGCCTGCACGTCGATCTTCTCGATCTTGGGCGAGTGGACCGGGAACGTTCGCTCGACGCCGACACCGAAGGACTGCTTGCGGACGGTAAACGTCTCGCGCACGCCTGCGCCCTGGCGCTTGATGACGACCCCCTCGAAGGCCTGGATGCGCCTGCGCTGTCCTTCGATCACCTGGAAGTGAACACGCACGGTGTCGCCGGCCTTGAACTTCGGCAGGTCGGTTCGCAGCTGACGCTGCTCGAGTAGTTCAATCGGGTTCGTCATGGCGAGAAGGCCCTGGGCAGGCCTTGCGGGATGCTAGCGGATGGGATCTATCTGAAGCCGATGCGTCTCGGTGGCCAGTAGACCGCAAATACAGGGCCGACCAGGTTCCCGCGTGGAACCGCACCCCAGCGACGCGAGTCGCACGAGGAGGAGCGGTTATCGCCGAGCATGATGTACGAGTCCTCGGGCACCGTCTTCTCGGGGATCGTGCCCCCGTCCCGGCGCGCCTCTTCGATGTACGGCTCGTCCAGCCTCTTCCCGTTGATGTAGATGATGCCGTCCTGCTCACGCCAGCGTTCGCCCGGAAGGGCGATCAGCCGCTTCACGAACGTACCTCCCTCGCCGCCGCAGGCGAGCTCTGCCGCGAGCGGGGTCTTGAAGACGACGATCTCGCCGCGTTCCGGATCGCGGAAGTGGTAGCTGAGCCTGTTTGCAAGCACCCGGTCGGAGAACTGCGCCATGCAGCCCGAGCCGGGCCGAGCGCAGTGCAAGGTCGGCTCCATCGACGAGGACGGGATCCGGTAGGGGTTGACGACGTAGGCCTTGATCGCGAGCACGATCGCGATCGCGCCGAGGATCGTCACCGCCCAGTCGATGGCGATACGCCACTGGCGCGGCAAGCCGTGCGTGAGGGCGTCGATCGGGTTTCTCAGTGTGTTGTCCTCGCGCGGCTCTGCTCTCGGCGCCACTCGGCGATTCGCCCGTGGTCGCCCGAGAGAAGCACATCGGGCACGCTCCAGCCGCGGAACTCCGCCGGCCGGGTGTAGTGCGGGTACTCGAGCCCTCCCTCGAGCTCGGCGGAGAAGCTCTCCTCGAAACCGGATTCCTCGCTGCCGAGAGCGCCCGGAAGCCGGCGTGCGATTGCGTCCAGGAGCACCATCGCCGGCAGCTCGCCTCCCGAGAGCACGTAGGGGCCGATCGAGACCGCGTCCGTTGCGAGGTGCTCGACGATGCGCTCGTCGAAGCCCTCGAAGCGGGCCGAGAGAAGCGTCAGCTCCTTCTCGTCCGCGAGCTCTTCGACCAGCTGTTGATCCAGCTGGCGTCCCTGGGGCGTCAGTGCGACCACCCGGTGCTCGGGGAGGCCGCCGTAACGAGCGTCGAGCGCGGCGGCAGCGACGTCGACCCGCAGGACCATCCCCGCACCGCCGCCGTAGGGGTCGTCGTCGACCTGGCCGGCCTTGAGCGGCGTCGTGTCGCGGTAGTTGAGCAGGCGGAGCTCGAGCTCCGTGCCGAGCACCGATGCAAGCGGACGCTGCTCGGTGAGCCAGGCAAACGCATGTGGGATAAGCGTGAAGACATCGATGCGCAGAGCGACTGAGGTTAGCTATCGGGCACGAAGCCGGACTGCACAATGATTCGACCCGCCGCGAGATCAACCTTCTGTACGCACGCGTCGACGAGCGGCAGCGCCAGGCCTGTGTCGAGCTCGAGGACGTCGTTTGCGGGGTTGGTCGTGATCTCGACGACGCGCCCAAGCGGTGCGCCTCCCTCCTCCTCCACCTCGAGGCCGACGAGCTGGAAGGCGTAGTACGAGCCTTCGTCGGGGCTCGGGAGACTGGAGAGCTCGACCTCGATCTGGGCGCCGCGCTCGACCTCGCGATCGAGCCGGATCACCGGCCTCCCGCCGGCGCGCTTCGACTCGACTACCTCCGCGGGCTTCCCGCCGACGAGGAGCGTCGTGCCAACCGCGTAGCGCTCCGGGTCCTCGCTCCCGCGCTCGACGAAGAACGCCCCCTTGATGCCGTGCGGCTTTCCGACGCGCCCCACGGTGACCAGTTCGGACACGTCCGCCCCCCTTCAGCCCCCGGGGACCCCCGGTGTACTTCCCCCGCGATCGAGCCTAACTGCGCGCGGCGCGCGCATGGGTGTCGCCTTCGTGCCGGAACCGTCACTCCAGGATCTCGAGCACGACGCGGTGGTGCGACCGCGCGCCGCTCGCTCGCACGATCGCGCGCAGTGCCCGGGCGATGCGGCCCTGCCGGCCGATCACCTTGCCCACGTCGTCCTTGGCCACACGCAGCTGGAGGACCGTCGTGCCCTCGCGTTGCACCTCCTCGACCTCGACTGCGTCTGGGTCGTCCACGAGATGCCGCGCCAGGTGCGCGAGGAGCTCAGCCACTGACGTTCGCCTTCTTCAGCAGGCGCATGACCGTGTTGGACGGTGTAGCGCCCTTCGCGATCCACTCCTTCACCTTCTCCTCGTCGAACTCGATCAGCGAGGGGTCGGTCTGGGGGTTGTAGCGCCCCACGATCTCGATGAACTTGCCGTCACGCGGCGAGCGCGAGTCGGCGACCACGACCCGGTAGATCGGATTCTTCTTCGACCCGACTCGGGTCAAACGCATGCGAACTGCCATCTCACCTTCTTCCTTGCTGTTGGGCTTGCTTCAAAAGCTCCGGTGGGAGCCCAGGCATCTTGCCCTTTTTCATCTGCTTCATCATCTTCTGCATCTGCTTTCGGGCGGAAAGCAGCTGGTTGACCTGCTGAATCGTCGCTCCGCTGCCCGCTGCGATCCGCTTTCGCCGAGAGCCGTCGATCAGGTGCGGCATGCTCCGCTCCTTCGGCGTCATCGAGAGCACGATCGCCTCGACGCGAGCCATGTCCTTCTCGTTCACGTCCAGTCCCTGTACCTGCTTCCCGACTCCCGGGATCATCGAGAGCACGCCTTTCAGCGGCCCCATCCGCCGCAGCATCCTGTAGCTCGAGAGGAAGTCGTCGAAGGTGAACTCGCCAGAGAGGAGCTGCTGCTCGAGGCGCGCCTGCTCGTCCTCCTCGACCGCCTCCTCGGCCTTCTCGATCAACGTCAGGACGTCGCCCATGCCGAGGATGCGCGAGGCCATCCGGTCGGGGTGGAAGTACTCGAGCTGGTCGAGCTTCTCGCCGATCGACGCGAACTTGACCGGTTTCCCGGTGACCGCCCGCACGGACAGCGCGGCGCCGCCCCGAGCGTCGCCGTCGAGCTTGGTCAGAACGACGCCGTCGAACGCAACCCGCTCGTGGAAGGCCTCGGCGACCGAGACGGCCTCCTGTCCCGTCATCGCATCCAGGACGAGGAGGACGTTCGTGGGCTTCGCCGCCTTGCGCACAGCGGCTAGCTCCTCCATCAACGGCTCGTCGACATGGAGGCGCCCCGCGGTGTCGAGGATGACCACGTCGCGCCCCTGGGTGCGCGCCTGCTCGATTCCCTGAGTCGCCGCCGCGACGGGATCCCCCGCGGTGTAGACCGGGATCTGGAGCTCCCGCCCGAGCTGCTCGAGCTGCTCGACCGCCGCCGGTCGCTCGAGGTCGGCGGCAACGAGGGCGGGCGCGTGGCCTTCCTTGCGCAGAAGCAGCGCGAGCTTCGCGGCCGCCGTCGTCTTGCCCGAACCCTGCAGGCCTGCGAGGAGGATCACCGTGGGCGGCTTGCTCGCGAAGGCGAGCTTGGAGTCGCCGCTGCCCATGAGCGTCGTCAGCTCGTCGTGGACGATCCTGACGACCTCCTGGCCCGGGGTGAGGCTCTTCGTGACGTCCGCGCCGAGCGCCCGCGCACGCACGCGCGCCACGAAGTCCTTCACGACCTTGAAGTTGACGTCCGCCTCGAGCAGCGCGAGGCGGATCTCGCGCATCGCGCGCGAAACGGCGTCCTCGTCGAGTTTCCCCCGGCCCCGAACGTCGTGCAGAGCGGCCTGGAGCCTGTCTGAGAGGGTGTCGAACACCGCCGAAGTGTACTCAGCACCCCTCCGCGTCTCGGAGCGCCGAGCCACAGTCGTACACTCGTCACATGGCCGTTTTGCGCAAGACCGTGACGGTCCTCTTCTGCGACGTGGCCGACTCGACGCCACTGGGGGAACGGCTCGATCCGGAAGTCCTGCAGCGGGTGATGGCTCGGTACTTCGACGTGACGAGCTCCGTGCTCGAGCGGCACGGCGGGACAGTCGAGAAGTTCATCGGCGACGCGGTCATGGCGGTCTTCGGCATCCCCACGGCCCACGACGACGACGCACTCCGGGCGGTGCGGGCCGCCACCGACCTGCGGACCGCGCTGGCCGACCTGAACGGCGAGCTTCGGCGCGATCACGACGTCGAGCTCTCCGTCCGCACTGGCATCAACACGGGCGAAGTGATCGCGGGCGATCCCGCCTCGGGCCAGGCCTTCGCCACCGGCCACGCGGTCGTCGTCGCAGAGCGGCTTGAGAAAGCGGCCCGCGGCGGCGAGATCCTGATCGGCGAGCCGACGAGGCTGCTCGTCGAGAACGCCGCTCTCGTGGAGCCTGTCTCGCCGTTGAAGTTGAAGGGGAAGTCCGAAACCGTCGAGGCCTGGCAGTTGATCGGGATTCTCGAAGGCGCACCGTCGTTTGCCCGTCGGTTCGATTCGCCGATGGTCGGCAGAGAACCCGAGCTCGCGCAGCTCCGGTCCGCGTTCGACGGTGCCGTCGAAGAACGCTCTTGCCGTCTGATCACCGTCCTCGGCACGGCGGGGATCGGGAAGTCCCGGCTTGCAAATGAGCTGCGTGCAAGCGTTCGCGACGAAGCGTCCGTCCTCGTGGGCCACTGTCTTCCGTACGGCGAGGGAATCACTTACTGGCCGCTTCGCGACGTCGTACGCGAGGCTGCCGGCGACTTGACGCAGACGCAGATCGAAGGGTTGCTCGAAGGAGAAGAGGATGCGAGCCGCGTTGCAGCGAGCGTGGCAGCCGCAATCGGTGTCGGCGAGGTCGCCGGAGCCGCCGACGAGACGCTCTGGGCCGTTCGCCGGCTCTTCGAGCACCTGGCGCGCGATCGACCGCTCATCGTCGGGTTCGACGATCTCCAGTGGGCCGAGCCGACCTTCCTCGACCTCGTCGAGTATCTCGTCGGCTGGAGCAAGGACGCGCCGATCCTCGTCGTGTGCCTCGCGCGACCCGAGCTACTCGACAAGCACCCGACGTGGCTTGCCGTGAGACCGAACGCGGAGTCGATCACGCTCGAGCCCCTCTCCGAGCAGGAAGCGGACTCGCTGCTCGAGGTTCTGCGCGGCGAAGCCGAGCTCAGCTCCGATGTGCTCGCGAAGATCGCCGAGGCGGCCGAGGGCAACCCGCTCTTCGTCGAGCAGATGCTCGCGATGATGACCAAGGACGACGCTCCCGGCGGAGAGATGCCGCCGTCCATACACGCGCTGCTCGCCGCGCGCCTGGACCGCCTCGAGCCCGAGGAGCGGGCCGCGATCGAACGGGCTTCGGTGATCGGGAGGGACTTCTGGCGCGGAGCAGTCGCCGATCTCTCGCGCGAGGAGGATCGAGACTCGCTGACCGCACGGCTGATGACGCTGGTGCGGAAGGATCTGATCCGGCCCGCACGCTCGATCTTCCCGCGGGAAGACGCCTTTCGGTTCCGGCACGCGCTCATCCGGGACGTTGCCTACCTCGCGATCCCCAAGGAGACCCGCGCCGAGCTGCACGAGCGCTTCGCCGACTGGCTCGAGCGCACCGCGGGGGAGCGGGCGAAAGAGCTCGAAGAGATTCTCGGCTACCACCTCGAACAGGCTTTTCTCTACCGCAAGGAGCTCGGGCCGGTCGGCGAGGAGCACAGTGCGCTCGCGATTCGGGCCGGCGAACGGCTCGCCGCGGCCGGCCGCCGCGCGATCGTGGCGCGCAGCGACTTGGCCGCGGCGGTCAGCCTTCTCAGTCGGTCGATCTCGCTCCTTCCGGTGGATCACCCTCTGCGGCGCGAGATCCTGCCCGAGCTTGGGAGCGCGCTCATGCGCACAGGCGACTTCGCACGCGCGGAGGGCGTCCTGGACGAGGCCCTCGACTCGGCCGCTGCAGTTGGAGATCGCCGCCTCGAGCTCCGCACGATCATCGAGCGCGAGTTCTTTCGATCATTTACGGAGCCGGAGGGCTCTGCGCTCGACGATTCCACTGTGGCCGAGCAGACGATCCCCTTGCTCGAGGAGCTCGGTGACGACCTCGGGCTGGCGAAGGCCTGGTGGTTGAAAAGCGAGCCCGACGTCAACGCGTGCCGATGGGGCGCTCGGGCCGAAGCGCTCGAGCGCGCGCTTGAGCATGCGCGGCGATCCGGAGACGCGGCCGAGGTGGCGACGATCACGTCGCTCCACGCGCAGGCGCTCTACTACGGCCCGACACCGGTCCCCGACGCGATCGAGCAATGCGAGCAGTACCTCGCGGAGCATCCCGAGAACCGGTCGCTGGAGGCCTCCGTCAGTGGCGTCCTTGCAGGCCTCCGGGCGATGCAGGGGGACTTCGATCAAGCGCGAACATTGCAGGCCCGCTCCCGCGAGCTCCAGGAAGAGCTCGGTCAGCGGCTTCGGATCGTGAATGTCGGAGCGATCCTGGCAGCCGAGATCGCCGAGCTGGCCGGACGGCCCGAGGAGGCCGTTTCCATGCTTCGTTGGGCCTATGACACGTTGGACGAGATGGGTGCCTGGAGCGCCACGGCGACCATTGCCGCGTTTCTTGCCGAGGCGCTCTGTCTCGCCGGTCACTACGACGAGGTCGAGGAGGTCTCGAGGATCAGCGAGAACGCTCCGGAGAGCGACATCGTCACGCAGGTGCTCTGGCGCACGGCGCGCGCACGCGCCATCGTCAACCGCGATCCGGAGACAGCCGAGGCGCTCGCGCGAGAGGCACTCGCGACTGCGCAGTCGACCGACTATCCCGATCTCGAAGCGCGGGCACTGGTGTCAGTGGCGGAGGTCGTAAGCCCGGGCGAGGAGGCGTCGCGTCTGCGCGAAGCCGCCAGGCGCCTCTACGAGCAGAAGGGCAACGTCGCTGCCATTGCCCGTCTGGCGGCTCCGTCTTCGCGTCCGTCGTAGGATGACCCGCACACGACGAGGTAGGAGGAGCATCCCATGGAGCAGAACGGCGATACGTACTGGGGCGTCAGCGACGACGGTTTCAAGGGAGCCGCAAGGGCCGCTGTCGAAGAATACGAGCGGGTCAACGGAGTGCCGCCGGAGGGCGAGCCGGTGACGCTACGCATCCTGGAGATGTCCGTGACGGTCGAGAACCCGATTCGCGACTACCGGGTCCTGCTCGGGCCTTCGGATTGATCGCTGTGAACGAGCAGCCCATGCCGCCGCCGCAGCCGGAGCCGCCGCCCCTGCCGGAACCGACTCCGGACGAACCGCCGGTTCCGGAGGAGCCGCCCGCCGGGCCTGACATCCCGCCGCCGACTGAGCCGTAGGAGGGTTTGGCGGGATGTTGCTCGTCGCTGGGGTGCGATGGTCGTTCCGAGACAAGGACGCAGGGAGTGCCCAGGCTAGTCAGCCTGGGTGCGACTGAGGACGCCGCTCTCGGGGCGAGCAGCGCGGCCCAGCGGCTCAGCCATATCTCGCCAAACCCTCCTCTCTCAAGAGGCGTTAGTCTCCGCCGCCCAAGCAAGCGAACAAAGGAGCGGGGAGAGATGGCAGACGTCGCAAAAGTCGTCACGATCATCGGACAATCGCCGGAGAGCTTCGCCAAGGCGGCCGACGTGGCCGTTCAGGAAGCAGCGAAGACGCTTCGCGGCATCACGGGAGCAGACGTGATCTCGATGAGCGCCGAGTCCGACGGCAGCAAGATCACGCAGTACCGAACGACGGTCAACATCGCGTTCGCGATCGAGCGCTAAGGCGTTGGAGAAGCCGCTCGCGGTCCTCTTCGACATCGACGGCACGCTGATCTCGAGCGGAGGAGCGGGAGCCGAGAGCTGGCGCCGGGCATTCGAGGAGATCTACGGCGTCGATGCGGACATCGAGCGGTTCGCGGCGCCGGGCACGACCGATCCGGAGGTTGGACGCCTGACCTTCGTCGGCGTGCTCGGCCGGGAACCGACTCCTGCAGAGCTGGCCGAGCTGATGGGGAAGCGCCTCGAGGCGCTTCCCCAAGCGGTTGCCGAGTCGAAGGGCTACAGAGTGCTACCCGGTGTCGAGGAGACGCTCGAACGGCTCCGCGACGCCGGGTTCCTGCTCGGCCTGACGACCGGCGGCGTCGAAGCAGCCGCACACATGAAGCTCGAGCGTGGCGGGCTCAACCGCTTCTTCTCGTTCGGGGGCTACGGGTCCGACTCACCCGACCGAGCAGAGCTGACGAGGCGCGCGATCGAGCGAGTCGGAGCGATCCTCAAGCAGCCTGTTGACCCGAAGCAAGTCCTCGTCGTGGGTGACACACCGCTCGACATCGCAGCCGCGCACGCAGCGGGCGCCGTCGCGGTCGGCGTCGCGAGCGGCGACTACGACGAGGACGAGCTGCGCCGGGCGGGATCCGACTACGTGCTGGCATCGCTCGAGCAGCCGCTTCCAGACATCGACCAGCGGTAGGATCGGAGAGACACCGAGAGGGAAGCGATGAACGAATTGCGGTTCCTCGTGACAGCCAGCTCGATCGCGTTGCTCCTGGTCGGCGCCGCGAGCGCGGGCCCGGCTACGACGACGACGACGCGGGTCAGCGTTGACAGCGGCGGCGGACAGGCGAACGGGTCGAGCTCCTCGTCCGCGCTGAGCGCCGACGGCCGATCGGTCGTCTTCTGCTCCACGGCCTCGAACCTCGTGGCCGGAGACACGAACGGCGTCAGCGACGCCTTCGCCCACGACCGTGCGAGCGGCGCGACGACGAGGGTGAGCGTCGACTCGAGCGGCACCCAGGCCAACAGTCATAGTTGCTGGGATCCCGCGCTCAGTGCCGACGGCCGCTTCGTCGTCTTCACCTCCGTCGCCTCGAATCTCGTGGTGGGAGACACGAACGGCAGGCTCGACGTCTTCGTCCACGACCGCGGAAGCGGCGCCACCACACGAGTCAGCGTCGACAGCGCCGGCTCCCAGGCGTCCGGCCACAGCTATAGGCCGGCCATCAGCAGCGACGGTCGGTTCGTCGCCTTCGACTCTGTGGCCGACAACCTGGTCGCAGGTGACACGAACGGCAGGCTCGACGTCTTCGTCCACGACCGCGGAAGCGGCTCCACCACACGGGTCAGCGTGGCGAGCGACGGCGCGCAGGCCAACCGCCAGAGCCTGAAGCCAACGGTCAGCGGCACCGGCCGCTTCGTCACCTTCCAGTCCGAGGCCTCGAATCTCGTCGCGGCGGATACGAACAACGCAGAGGACGCCTTCGTCCACGACCGCGCGAGTGGCGCGACGACCCGGATCAGCGTCTCGAGCAGCGGCGCGCAGGGCAACCGCCTCAGCGCGGAGCCGGCGATCAGCGACGACGGGCGGTTCGTCGCCTTTCGCTCCCTCGCATCGAATCTGGTGACAGGGGACACGAACAACGTGAACGACGTTTTCGTCCGCGACCGCTCATGCGGCCTGACGACTCGGGTCAGCGTCGCAAGCGGCGGCGCGCAGGCAAACAGTGACAGCCATGAGCCCGCCATCAGCGGCAACGGCCGCTTCGCCGGCTTCTTCTCCGTTTCCTCGAACCTGGTCGCAGGAGACTCAAATGGCGCGTATGACATCTTCGTCCACGACCGCCATGCCAACTCGACTGCACGCGTCAGTGTCAGCGACGCCGGAAGCCAGGGAAACCAGAACAGTCAGGAGCCGTCGCTCAGCGTCGACGGACGAGCGGTTGCCTTCTACTCCGGCGCGTCGAATCTCGTCGTGGGAGATACGAATGCCGCCGGCGACGTTTTCGTCCATGACCGGCCACTCAAACCGGGACTGGTGCGCATCTGCGCTTGAGCAGGCCCTTCTCCGCTCACGGTGCCGTCACCGTCTTCACAGGATCGCTTTGCTCGCCGGTCGCGGCGTAATAGGAGACGACCGTGGCCACCGCGAAGAGGAAGACGATCGCAAGCGCGACGATGATCATCAGCTTTCGCACGATCAACAGCCGTACCAACCCGACCAGGCGCCGTTGCCGTGGACGGTGAGGTTCGCACAGCGGCTGAAACTGCGTTCCGCGCCGGCCCAGGACCAGCGGAAATTGCCGATGCCCTTCAGTTGGATACGGGCACAGCCGGTGCACCCTGCTACTACGTGATGCGACACGCCACTTGGGTGGTAGTACCCCACGGTCTCCTGCCAGTGCGAGGACTGGTCGCGGCCCGTGATGACCCTGCCGTTGTAACAGACGAGCGGGCGGTAATAGTGGTGCCAGTTGTTGTCTCCAAGCCACCAGAAGCTGCCCCACTGGAGGAAGTACCAGCGGTAGCAGGCCTGGACGGCGTCCTGACTCACCAGCTCGCTGACGACCGCGGCCTGCTCTCCGCCGCAGGTCGGCCCGTCGTCGCAGGGGTCGGAGCCATCGGGCGCGGGCGCCGGGACGACGGTGGCCGACGCCGAAGTCGTCGTTGTCGTGCCGCTGACTGCCAGAGCCGGCAACGGCAGCACCAACGCGGCGCCGAGCAGAATCAGTAGTGGGATCTTGCGCTTGCTGAGCATCACCGAACCTCCGTAGTTCGTCGTAGAAGACCTCCGGTGATTAAAACTGCTGCATTCGGACGCATTTGCGCCGGATGTGTGCCAGCTTCGCGGCGCTGTGGCTAGCCGGAGATCAGGGCTCGCGCGAAGTCGCTCGGGTCGAAGGGCCGCAGGTCCTCGACTCCCTCCCCCACGCCGACGAGCTTCACCGGAAGGCCGAGCTCGTGGGCGATCGCGAGCGCGACGCCGCCCTTCGCCGAGCCGTCGAGCTTCGTGAGCGCGACACCCGTCACCTCGACCGCCTCGGAGAAGAGCTGCGCCTGGCGCACCCCGTTCTGGCCGGTGGTGGCGTCGACGACCAGCAGGGTCTCGTGGGGCGCGCCTTCGAGCCTGCCCTCGATCACGCGCCGGATCTTCGACAGCTCCTCCATCAGGTTGGTCTGCGTGTGCAGTCGCCCGGCCGTGTCGACGATCACGATGTCACGGCTTCGCGCCGAAGCCGCCTCGATCGCGTCGTAGGCGACGGCCGCAGGATCGCCGCCGCGCTCGGAGCCGACGAAGTCCGCCTGCGCACGATCGGCCCAGATCTCGAGCTGCTCCTCGGCCGCGGCGCGAAACGTGTCGGCGGCGGCGACGATCACCGAACGCCCGTGCTCGTGCAGGTGATGCGCGAGCTTGCCGATCGTCGTCGTCTTGCCCGTGCCGTTGACGCCGACGACGAGGACGACGCTCGGTTTCTCCCTGACGTTCAGCGTCCCGGGCTTGCCAAGCATCTCCGAGGCCTCCTCGACGAGCGGCTCGGTCAAGTCCCCCGCGACGCCGCGAGCCTCGAGCCTCCGGACGAGCTCGGCGGTTGCCGGCACGCCGACGTCCGCAGCGATCAGGGCCTCCTCGAGCCGCTCCCACGCCTCGTCGTCGGCAGGGTCGAACGCCGCTGCGGCAAGCTGCTCCGTGAGCGCCCGCCTGCTGCTGCCGAGCGAGTCGCGCAGGCGCGTGAAGAAACCCTGCCCTGCCTCTTCGCTCTCCGGCAGAGCGCCGTCTTCGCCGAGCAGCTCAGCCCAGGAGGTCGCCATCGCCGCGCCACGATAGCCTCCGATGGGAGTAAGGTCGGCATCATCACCAGGCGACGGATCCTGAGCTGGCTGGCGGCGTCAGTCGCCGTTCTCGTTGTGGGTACGGTCATCGGCTTCATCTGGGCGGATACCAGCGACGTTGCCGGTTTGATCGCCGTGGTAACGAACATCGTGGGCATCGTCGGAATCGTGGTGCTTCTGATCGCCCTTGCCGATCGTGACTCGGCGCGAGCGGGACGCTGGCCCAGCGGCCTAGAGCGGTAGCCTCCGGTCATGGCGACGTGGGACGACGTGCGAGAGCTCGCGCTTGCGCTTCCCGAGGCTGAAGACAGCACGACCTACAGCAAGGCGGCGTTCAAGGTCGCCGGCAAGGCTTTCGCCTGGGAGAGCCCGCACGAGCAGGGCGCGCTCGTCCTGCGCTGTGACCCCGGCGAGCGCCCGCTGATGATCGAGTCGAATCCGGAGATGTTCTTCGCGACGCCTCACTACGACGGGTATCCCATGGTCCTCGTTCACCTCGAGCACGCAGACACGGAGGAGCTCGCCGACCGAATCGAAGAATCGTGGCTCCTGACGGCCCCGAAGAAGCTCGTCGACGCGTACGCCGCGGATTAGGCGGCGACGGCTTCGCGGGGAAGGCGACGCGAGACGATCTGCGAGACACCGTCGGAGCCCATCGTCACGCCGTAGAGGACGTCCGCGGCTTCCATCGTCTTCTTCTGGTGCGTGATCACGATGAACTGAGCCCGCTCCGAGTAGCGGCGGAGAAGCTCGACGAACCGGCCGATGTTCGCGTCGTCGAGGGCGGCTTCGACCTCGTCCAGCAGGTAGAACGGATGCGGCTTCGCGAGGAAGAGCGCGAAGAGGAACGAGATCGCGCCGAGCGCCTTCTCACCGCCGGAGAGCAGCGAGAGTCGCGTCACCTTCTTGCCGGCCGGCCTGAGCTCGATCTCGATCCCGGGCTCGGTGTCCTCGTCCTCGCCCTCGAGCTCCGGCTCGGTCAGGCGGAGGCGACCCTGTCCGCCGGGGAAGAGCGTTGCCGCCACCTCTTCGAAGTGGTCGCGGACGGCGGCGAAGGTCTCCTCGAAGCGGCGCTCGACGGTCTCGGCGAGCTCGTCCCTGAGGTTTTGTAGCTCGGTCAAGCTGTTCTCGAGATCCGCGCGCTGGTCGCGGAGCTCGGTGAGCCGCTCCTTCTCGCGGTCGTACTCCTCTTTCGCAAGCGGGTTGACGCTGCCCAGGGCCTCCCGCCGGCGCTCCAGGCGCTCCAGCTTCACGCGGAGCTCCTCGGGGTCGTCCCCCTCGGCCGGGTCGGCCGCGGCTTCTTCGATCCGCCGGTTCAGCTCCTTCGCCTCCGCGGCGAGAGTCGCCAGCTCGACGTCGATCGCCGAGGCGCGCTCACCCGCCTCGGCCGCGGTCCGCCGGACCTCGGCCTCCTTCGCGCCGAGCTCGCGGAGCTCCTCGCCCAGCTCGCGGGAACGCTCGGCCCGGGCGTCGGCGCGGGCACCGAGGCTCGGCTCGAAGCGCGTTGCGAGCTTGGCGGCCTCGGCGAGAGTCGCGGCAAGCTGCTCGGCCGCCTCGGCGAGTCGCGAATCGGGTGCAGTCGGAGTGGTCGCGGCGCGCTCCGCTGCGGTCGCCAGCTCCTGAATCTCGCTCTCGAGCGCACGCCGGCGGGCTTCCAGCTCGAGAAGCACCGCCTCGGCCGCCTCGCCGGCGTACCAGAGCTCGCCGCTTTGCGGGTCGTACGCGAATCCCTCGCGGGTGACCGAGAGCTCCTTCGCTTCAAGCAACTGCTCCTTGGGAACGATCGGCGCGTCCGAAGTGGCGCTGCCGACGACGACGCCGAGGTTCCCCAGGCCCGCGGCGCGAGCCTGCTCGAGCAGCTTCAGGCCGCTCGCAGCATCTGGAGCAAGGACGGCGGCCGCGCGCCAGGCGAGAGCGGCGGCAACGGCGCGCTCATCTCCCTGGGCGACTTCAAGCGACGAGAGAACGAGTTGCTTGCCCTGCTCGGCGAGCGCGCGGGCTGCAGGCGGCAGGCCCTCGAGCTCGACGAGAGTCCGTTCGAGCGCGCCGAGGCGCTCGCGGCCCAGGCGGGCCTCCTCGAGGAGCCGCTCACGCTCGGGCGAGCGAACCGGCGGGGGATCTGCCCGGAGCCGCTCGGCGAGTGCCTGGGCGCTCTCACGCCTGAGCTCGAGCCGCTCGGCGGCGCTCTTGAGCCGGTAGAGCCCGGCCGTGGCCTCCTCGCGGCTGCCCGCAGCGCCGACGAGCTCGCCTTCGACCCGGTCGCGCTCACGCAGCAGCGCCTCCAGCTCCTTCGCCGTCCGGTTGCGTGCAAGCGTGGCCGCCTCTCGACGCTCTCCGGCGGACGCCCGGCGCTCCTCGACGCCGGCCAGCTCGAGTTGCGCGATCCGCGCCTTGATCGAGCCGATCTCACCGCGGAGCTTTTCGGCCCGCTCGGCAGCGGTCGCCTGCAGCGCGAGTGGCCGAAGCCGCTTCTTGACTTCCGCCTCGAGGTCGCGGGCACGCTCGACGTCGATCGCAACGCGCGCCAGCTTCAGCTCGGCGCGATGACGGCGGCGCTTGAAGCGGCCGAGGCCGGCGGCCTCCTCGACGAGCTGGCGCCGCTCCTCGGGCTTCGAGCCGAGGATCTCCTCCACACGGCCCTGGCTGATGATCGAGCCCATCGCCCCGCCAAGGCCGACGTCGGCAAGGAGCTCGACGAGATCCGTCCGTCGAACGGGCGCCTTGTTGACGAGGTACTGACCCTCGCCGCCGCGGTGCAGCCGGCGCACGAAGGAAACCTCCGCGAACGGAAGCTCGGCGAGCGCACCGTCCTCGTTGTCGAAGAGGAGCTCGACCTCGCAGGAGTCGGCCGGCGGCCGGTCTGCGCCGCCCGCGAAGAGGACGTCGTCCGGCTTCTCTGCCCGAAGCTCGCTCGGAGCGAGGCTCCCGGCGGCCCAGAGCAGCGCGTCGGAGACGTTCGACTTGCCGGAGCCGTTCGGCCCGACGACGACGGCGACTCCTTGCTCGAGCCGAACCTCGACAGGGTCCGGAAACGACTTGAAGCCGCGCAGCTTGATCGCTCGCAGGTGCACGCGGGTCGAAGTTTGACGTGAGGCCAGGACGCCGCCAGAGGGCGAACTAGGCCGGGCAGGTGGGACTGGTGCTCAGGACATAGCTCGCGGCGCCGCCGCCAACGACTCGCACTTCGTAGTTGTGAACTCCTGGCGTGAGCACCCCCGACGCGCAGTTGACGCCACTCGCGACCAGCACGGCGTCACGGTAGACGTCCATCGTCGGCTGAGTCCCGCCTGAAATGGTGAAGAAAAGGGCAGCGGTCGAGGTACCGCCGTCGAACGATGCGGCAAGCCAATCCTCCTCGCTGGCCGGGAAGATGGACATGCCGATGCCGATCAGGCTGGGCAGATTGCTCTCCTCGGACCGAGTGTTATTCGGCTCGTAGCCGTCGGCATACGCGCACTGCGGGTTCAGTGAAGTGGCACCGGTCGTCTGCGGGTCCAACGTCCGCGCAGTGATCACAACGCCGGGCTTGTCTTTCTGGGTGCAGGGAAGCCCCTGGAGCTCGTCGGCCGAGCCCAATAGGCCCTGCACTCCCTGAATACCTTGCGGGCCGGTTGCACCCGGCGCACCGAGGAATCCTCTGAAGCCGCGCGGGCCTCGGAACCCGCGCTTCCCCCTGGGGCCGCGGGGCCCTCTGGCGGACTGTGCCTTGCTCGCCTCGACGGTCGCGCGCTTCGACGTCGCGCCCGTTCCGAGCGGCGTCGTGACGAGCGCGACCGCGAGCGCCGCAAGGCTCGCGAGAGCGAGTGACTGACCGACCCCTTTCCTCATGCCTCGGTAAACGGTAGCGCTAGCGCGCCAAAGAGCCTAGGACGCGGACAGCTTGGCGAGCGCCTCGCGGGCGGCTTCCTGCTCTGCCGCCTTCTTCGACGGGCCCTTGCCCACGCCGGCTTCCTCGCCGTCGATGACCGCGGCGCAGGTGAACGTCCGGTCGTGCGGCGGGCCGTCCACGTCGAGCACCGAGTAGGTCACCGAGCGCCCGAGGCGCGCGACGGCCTCCTGAAGCTCGGTCTTGTGGTCGACGTACGTCGTCCGTGCGTATTCGATCTGGCCGCGAAACGCGTCCACGACGGCGTCCTCGATCTTCTCGAACCCGCGCTCGAGGAACAGGGCTCCAAGCGCAGCCTCGAGCAGGGCGGCGAGGACGTTCTGGTTTTCCGAGAGACGCCCGAGCTCGTCCTGGGGAACGTCTACTGCCTGGTCGGCCAGTCGCTCGCCCAGGCCGAGCTCCCGCGCGACGACCGCGCAGCTGGCACGAGAGACGACGTGCGAGCGGATCTTCGCCAGCTCGCCTTCTGCATAGTCCGGAAAGCGCTCGTAGAGCTCGCGGGCGATCGGCGAGCTCGAGGACGCTGTCGCCCAGGAACTCCAGCCGTTCATAGGACGAGCCGCGGTCGGGCGCCCACGACGTGTGCGTGAAGACATGCTCCAGGCGCTCGGCCGGGAGCTCGGCGATCAGATTCCCGAGTCCGGCGTTACTGGTGCGTGGAGACGTAGTCGACGGCCTGACCGACGGTCTGGATCTTCTGGGCGTCCTCGTCGGAGATCTTGATCCCGAATTGATCCTCGAGCTCCATGATCAGCTCGACGAGGTCGAGCGAGTCCGCTTCGAGGTCTTCCTGGAACGACGCTTCCTCGTTGATGGCGTCGTCGTCTACGCCGAGCTGCTCGCTCAGAACCTCTTTCACACGCTCGTACACTTCCTCGCGCGTCGCGGCCATTTCACCTCGCTTGGGGACTCGGATTGATTGCACCGTGCCAGGCTTTAGCCTGGCTTGGCTACTTCAGAGCGCGCCGATGCTAACACGGTGGCGCCCAGTCGCTCGGCGAGCCGTTCGACGAGGCGGTGCTCGACGCCCCGCGCGGCTAGGCGAATCGCGTTCGCGA
Source organism: uncultured Actinomycetes bacterium (assembly GCA_963827725.1). Classification (GTDB taxonomy): domain Bacteria; phylum Actinomycetota; class Thermoleophilia; order Gaiellales; family Gaiellaceae; genus VAXT01. The sequence continues at coordinate 1,757,715 of CAWHBM010000001.1, forward strand.
TCGCGGTGCGAGACGAGTTTCCGTGCGCGATCACGGCCAGCCCGCGCAGGCCGAGGAGATACGCGCCGCCGTACGTGTCGGGGTCGAGCCGCTCGCGCAGACGCCGGGCCGAGGGCCTGATCAGAAGCCCACCGACCTTCCCGCGCTTCGACGAGGTGATCTCCTCGCGGAGGGCATCCAGCAGCGTTTTGATCGTCCCCTCCATCAGCTTCAGGCAGATGTTGCCGGTGAAGCCGTCGCAGACGATGACGTCGCCGGCGTTGCTCAGGAGGTGACGGCTCTCGACGTTCCCGCCGAAGCGGAGGTCGCTCGCGGCGAGCAGCGCATGCGCCTCCAGCGTGAGCTGATTTCCCTTCTCGGGCTCCTCGCCGATCGAGAGCAACCGAACCTCGGGGTTCGGGATCTCGAGCAGCTCCTCGGCGAAGATCGAGCCCATCTGGGCGAACTGGAACAGGTGCTCGGGCCGCGCGTCCGCATTCGCGCCGGAGTCGAGGAGGACGGACGGCCCATCCCGGGCGGGTAGCACGACGGCGATCGCCGGCCGGTCGACCTCGGGGAGCCGCCTGACGTGGAAGAGAGACGCGGCGAGCATTGCTCCCGTGTTCCCGGCGGAGACGACCGCGTCGGCATCACCGTCGCCCACCGCGCGGCACGCGGAGACGAGCGAGCTGTCGGGCTTGGCCCGCACCGCCTCGACGGGCTTCTCGTGCATCCCGATCGTGTCTGCGGCCTCGACGAGCAGGAGCCCCTTCGTATCGAGGCCGGGAGGGCCGTACAGAATCGGCTGAATCGAGCTCGATGCGGCCTCGAGCGCCCCGGCGACGATCTCTTCCGCGCCCAGGTCGCCGCCCAGGGCGTCGACCGCCACACGAACTGGACCGGTCATCGCCTCGTTACGGAGCCGGCGTTCGCAGCGGCTCGACTTCGCGGCCCCGGTACGTCTTGCAGGTGGGGCAGACACGGTGCGGCCGCTTCGGCTGGTGGCAGACCGGACACTCGTTGACACGAGGCGCCTTCAAGCGATGCGTAGCCCTCCGCTTGTCGCGGCGGGCGCTCGTCTGTCTTCGCTTGGGGACTGCCATGGCCGGCCGAGCAGTATAGCCAGAGGCTCCTTTCGGACCAGTCCGCGTCTGACACCGGACACGGCGCGTGCAGACGTGCCAAACGGCCGCTTTCGTGGAGCCTCCGCCGACCGACATGCCCCTCGCCGACCTGGCCGGTGTCAGACACGGGACATGTCTGGCTTTTAAAGCTTTACCGAGGCTTTCCCTCCGCATAGCCCGGGCTTGGGTGAGGCCCAGGAACTATCTAAGAAAGCAATATCAACGCACTTCGGAAGGAAGTGAGCAGCATGACGAAGGCGGCGATTCTCATCAGCGCAATCCTGCTCTTCGCAGGCGTCGCTGCTGCCGGGTCCCTGACCAGCGGCAGCAACGGCAACAGCCCTTCGACCGAGACGCCGACCCTGTCGACGCCTACGAGCGGTGCCGTCACGCAGACGAACGGCCAGACGACCACAGGCCAGACGACATCGACCCCCGACATCAGCGGCCCCTGCGACGAGGCCGAGCACGCGAACGATCCGCGCTGCACCGGCACGACGGGCGCCCAGCCTCGCGGCGACGACGGTCGGCGCAACCGAGGACCCGGCGGCGGCGACGACAACTCAGGCCACCGCGGCGCCAACTCCGGCCCCGGCAGCGACAGCTCCGGGCGAGGCCACGGAGACGACGACGACTAAGGCTCCTCCTCTCCCCTCCCAGACTCGTCGCCCAGTCGACGAGCACCAGAAGCGGCCCCGCCCCATCGGGGCCGCTTCGCTCTGAGCGAAGTGGGCACAATTCCGAATATGCAGCGAAAACGCACGATCTTGCTCGTCGAGGACGAGACGTCCATCACCGAGCCGCTCGCCGAGGCGCTCGGCCGCGAGGGCTTCGACACGACGGTCGCAGCGACCGCCGCCGAGGCGCTCGAGGTGGCCGGACGCAACCAGCCGGACCTCGTCCTCCTCGACGTGATGCTTCCGGACGGGTCCGGCTTCGACGTATGCCGGGAACTGCGCCAGCGCTCACAGGTGCCGATCATCATGCTCACCGCCCGCGGCGAGGAAGCCGACCGCGTCGTGGGCCTCGAGCTCGGGGCCGACGACTACATCGTGAAACCGTTCAGCGCCCGCGAGGTCGCAGCGCGAATTCGCGCAGTCCTCCGCCGCGTCGACGCGCCGACACAACCCGACGACAAGCCAGTCGAGGTGGGAGAGATACGGCTCGATCCCGCCAAGCGAGAAGTGACGAAGGACGGTGAGACCCTCGAGCTCAGTCGCAAGGAGTTCGAGCTGCTGTCCCTGCTGATGGCAAACGCCGGCTCGGTGGTCACTCGTGAGCGGGCAATCGACGAGGTCTGGGACACGAACTGGTTCGGCTCGACGAAGACGCTCGACGTCCACGTGAGCGGCCTGCGCCGCAAGCTGGGCGACGACTCGAGCGAGCCCCGGTTCCTGCACACGATTCGCGGCGTCGGCTTCCGCTTCTCCTCACCCGAAGAGCTGTGAGCCTCAGGCTCAGACTGCTCGCCGGCTTCGCGTACGGGTTCATTCTCATACTCGTGGCCCTGGAGGTACCGCTCGCGCTGAATCTCGCGCGCCGCGTGGACGCCGAGGTGAAAAACGACGCCGCCGGCCAGGCGCACATCGTCGCGGCCCAAGCCTCGGGCTCGATGGGCGACAGGCCCCAGCTCCGCAGGCTCGCCGAGCAGGCTGCGGCCGAGCTCGGCGCACGCGTGATCATCGTCGACAGGGCCGGGCTCCTGCGCGCCGATTCGGCGAACCAGCCAGTGCGCTCGTACGCGAGCCGGCCCGAGGTCCAGACGGCGCTCGCGGGGCGCACCGATCAAGGCAAGCGCCTCAGCGCCACACTCGGCGAGGAGCTCCTGTTCACGACAGTGCCCGTGACGAGCGGGGGCGCGACCGTGGGCGCCGTCCGCGTCACGCAGAGCGTCGCCGCGGTCAACGACCAGGTACGGCGGAGCGTGCTGGCGCTTGCTGCGATCGGCGGTGCGGCACTCGTGCTCGGCCTCGTGCTCGCATGGTTCCTGGCCGATTCGCTGTCGCGCCCGCTACGAAAGCTCGCCCGCACCGCCCGCCGGGTCGAGGAGGGCGACCTGGAGGCGCGCGCGGAGATGACCGGCCCCAGCGAGCAGCGGGAGGTCGCGCTCGCCTTCAACGACATGACCGAGCGGCTGAGCACGGTCCTCGCCGCGCAACGCGAGTTCGTTGCCAATGCCTCGCATCAGCTGCGGACGCCGCTCACGGGTCTGCGCCTGCGCCTTGAATCGGCTGGGGCAAAGGCGGAGAGCCCCGAGCTCGAGCGCGAGCTTGCCGCCGCCGAGCAGGAGGTCGAGCGCCTCGCCCGCCTGCTCAACACCCTCCTCATGCTGGCCCGCGAGGGACAGGCTCCCGCGACCGGGAAGCTCGTCTCCCTCGGCCTCGCCTCGAAGCACGCGCACGAGCGCTGGGAGGCCCGTTCCGAACAGGGCGGCCACCGTCTGAAGCTCACCCAAGGCGAGGACGTCGTCGCCCATGCCTCGCAGGAGGACCTGGCGATCGTCCTCGACAACCTGATCGAGAACGCACTGCACTACTCGCCTCGAGACGCAGCTGTCACGATCGAATTCGGTCGGGACGGCGCCGAGGCGTATCTCGCCGTCCTGGACGAGGGGCCGGGATTGGCCGAGGGAGAGGAAAAGGCCCTGTTCGAACGCTTCGCGCGCGGCAGCGCGAGCGGCGGAGCTTCCGGAACCGGGCTCGGGCTCGCGATCGTGCAGACGCTCGCGCAGCGCTGGGGCGGCCGGGCCTCGCTTGGAAACCGGCCCGAGGGCGGTGCCCGCGCCGAGATCCGCCTGCCTGCCCAAGCCGCTTTACCAACGCTTAACCCTGAGCTGGACGAGGCGTTAAGCGCCGGCTCCTAGACTGAAAGTGCCTCGATGCGAACAGCGCTGACACTTCTCGCCCTTGCTCTCCTCGGTCTCTTCGGAGCGACCTCCATCGGCTACGCGTCATACGTCGTCTCGCGTGACTCGGTGGGGGTGCCCGCGGCGAAGCTGGAGTTCTCGGAGCGGCTCGCGCCGACTGCAGCCGAGCGCCGGGCCGCCAAGGCGGCACGCGTCCGGGCGGCGCAAGTCGCGGCGACGAGAACGACGACCACCGCGACAACGTCGACACGAACGACTCCGCGAACCACGACCGACGACGACGGCGACTCTTCGAACTCCGGGAAGGGCTCCGGCGGCTCGGAAGACGACTCTGGAAAAGGCCGGGGCCGAGGCCGCGGCGGCGACGACGACTAGTCCCTAGTCGGTCAGCTTGCCCTTGAGCTCGGCGAGCGCAGCCCAGCGCGAGTCGGGCTCCTCTTCTTCGTGCACGTGCGGCTCCACGTTCAGGTCGCGTCCGCAGACCGGGCACAGGCCCGCGCAGTCGGGGCGGCAGAGGATCTTGTCCGGCAGCTCGAGCACGAGGGCGTCCCGGGCCCAGGCCGAGAGGTCGAGCTGGTCGTTCTCGAGGTACGGCGTGCGTAGCTCATCCGTGTCCGGGCTCGTCGGCCTGATACTCCCTCGCCGAGACGTCCACGTCGACGACCGCATCGGCCAGACAGCGATAGCACGGGCCGTGAAGCCGCGTCTGGAAGCGCAACTCGAAGACAGTGCCGCTCGTCGCCTTGCTGACAGCAAACTCGGCCTGCACCTTTTCCGGGACCGGGAGATAGCGCTGGCCGCCGAGCTGGACCGGCTCGAGCCCGACCTCCTGCTCGTCGCGATGCTCCTCGCCCGGCCTCAGCCGGACTGACCGCAGGCTGAAGCTCGTCATGCGAGCCAGGGTAGCGCGGGCGAACTAGTAGGGAGGCTCTTCGTTGTCGGAGCCGGGGGCGCCGACACCGGCGACGACGGTCTCCTGCGAGCGCTCGTGCAGCCGCTCACGGCCTCGCTTGACCGCGCCGAGGAACTTGTCGAGATTGACCTCGAGAGTCGACAGGATCGAGTCGGCCCAGTCCTCCATCTCGAGCCTCGTCTCCCGCGCCTGGCGCCGTGCGTCCTCGAGGATGTCCTGCGCCTGGCGCTCGGCCAGCTTGACGATCTCGGTCTGGGACGCTTCGCGGGTCGCCTGCTCCCGGGCCTCTCCGAGCAGCCGGTCGCACTCGCGCTTCGCCTCGGCGAGCATCTCCTGGCGTTCCTTGACGATCCAGCGCGCCTGCTTGATCTCCTCGGGGATCGTGGCCCGCATCTGGTCGAGGATCTCGTAGATCTCCTCGCGGTCGATCCGAACCTGGTCGGTCAGAGGGACGGCCTTCGCGTTGTGGACGAGGTCGTCGAGCTTGTCGATGAGAACTAGGACGTCCATGGCTGCTCAGTCTAATGACTCGGTGAGCGAAACCCCTACTCGAACGGGTCTGGAAGCCACAAGGGGGATCGAGGGGCGGCGTAGGCCGTTCCGATGGCCCGAGCCGGCCCTCCTGTTGCCCCGACGATGAACACGCGCTGCTCGCAGACAGGCTCGCCGCACGGCACGTCCCGCATGAATGCGATGAGATCGCCGTCGCGCGACCAGGCAGGCGCCTCTCCGTTTCGGACGATCATCCGAGCCTCGGATCCGTCTGCGCCGATTGTCCAGATGCTTCCCGCGTGGGTGTACGCGAGCCGCGAGCCGTCGGGCGACCATGTGGGGGAATCGCCCCTCGTGAGGAGCGTCTCGTCGTCGCCGTTGGGACGGACGAGGAAGATCTCCCCTTCGAGCGTGTTCTCCGACCAGCCCTTGACATACGCAATCCAGTCGCCGTCGGGCGACCAGGCGACGTTGGAGATGTCATTGGTGTTGGTCACCTGCTCCGCGTTGTCGATCGACGTCGAGCCGACCCAGAGGTCGTAGAGGCCGTCGTCGCTGGACGAGTGGAGGAAGGCCATCTTCTCTCCGTCCGGCGAGAGGCTCGGATGGAAGTTCGCACCCGGGGGAACCAGGGCCGGGACCGGGTTGAAGCCGTCTGCGTTCGCCGTGAGGATGCCGCTGCCGGTGTCCCATGCCAGCCGCTCGCCGTTGCGCGAGACGCTGACCGCCGCCCAGACGTTGGGGAGGCACAGCTCTTGCGGGTCATCTCCGTTGAAGAACATGTGACGCAGGCCGCAGCCGTCCCTCACGGCGATCCTGCCCGGATAACGGGGGCTGTCGTCTCCGTCACGTAGAAGGGCTAGCCCGACGGCAGCGGCGAGGGCCACGAGGACTACCAGGCCCGCGATCAGGAAGAGTTTGCGCCGGCGGATCTTCATTCCTGGGGAGAAACAGGCGCCCCGGGCTTCCCCTGCGGGAACAACTCGGAGAAGCGTTGCGCGACCGCGGGCGGGACGAGCTCGTCGACGTTGCCGCCGAACGACGCGACCTCCTTGACGCCGCTCGAGGACACGAAGCTGTACTGCGGGTTCGACATCAGGTAGACGGTCTCGATGTCCGGCGCGAGCGTGCGGTTCAGGTGATTCATCTGGAACTCCCACTCGAAGTCCGAGATGACGCGCAGGCCCTTCACCATCGTGCCCGCGCCCCAGCGCTTCGCAAACTCGACGACGAGCTCGGCGAATACGTCCACCTCGACGTTGTCTGCTCCGCGGAGAGCTTCCTCGAGGAAGCCGACGCGTTCCTCGACCGAGAACAGGGTCTGCTTGTGGCTCGGCTCGCGGACGACGCCCACGACGACGCGGTCGAAGATCTGGGCCGTTCGCTTGATGATGTCCACGTGGCCCAGCGTGACCGGGTCGAAGACTCCGGGGCAAATCGCAGTACGAACGCTCATGACGCCTCGAAGACGGTGATCCGCGCCGACCCGTACTTGCGGCTCGTCCGCTCGGCCAGCGGAAGAGTCGGCTTCTCCTTGGCAGCGCTTTCGACGACCACGAGCCCGTCTTCGGCGAGGACGGCCGGCAGGTAGTTGGACAGGGTTGGGAGGAGAGAGTCGAGCATCCGGTAGGGCGGGTCGACGAGGACGAGATCGTACCGCCTGCCCGCGGCGGCTTCCGCGGCGAGAGCGCGCCGCGCGTCGGATTTGACGATTCTCGCGCCCTTCAGGTCGAGCTTCTCCAGGTTGCGCTCGATCGCACGCTGGGCGTCGCGGTCGGACTCGACGAACACCGCCGAGGCAGGCTCCACGGGACAGGGCTTCGAGCCCCAGCGCACCCGAGCCGGCGAAGAGATCCAGCACGACCATGTCGTCGACCGGCCCGATCAGGTTGAAAGCGGCCTCCCGCACGCGATCTCCGGTGGGGCGCGTCTCCCCCTTGGGCGCGAAGATCGTCGACCCCTTGCGACTACCCGCGATGATCCGCACCCCGCGAGTCTTAACAGGGTCTGACCCCGTAAACCTTTACAGGGTCTGACCCCGCTCTTGTCGCGATTATTGAGCGCATGGCTCATCAGGCTGCTATTTCGCGGCCGGCGAAGACGCGCTCCACCTCATCGTTCAGCGGCCCCTCGTAGTCGACGAGGTCGTCGGCTGCCTCGCGCGCCTGCTCGAGCAGCTTCCGGTCGGAGCGCAGACGTGTGAAGCGCAGGTCGGAGAGCCCGGCCTGGCGGTTGCCCAGGAGCTGGCCCTCGCCTCGGATCTCGAGATCCTTCTCGGCGAGCTCGAAGCCGTCGTTCGATGAGACCAGCGCTTCGAGCCGCGCGAGGGCCGAGTCGGTCAGCTCCTCTTTCGCGCGTGAGACGAGCAGGCAGTACGACTGCTCGGCGCCCCGCCCCACGCGCCCGCGCAGCTGGTGCAGCTGAGCAAGTCCGAAGCGATCTGCCTCCTGGACGATCATGATCGTCGCGTTCGGGACGTCGACGCCGACTTCGATCACGGTCGTCGCGACGAGCACGTCCAGCTCGCGCGCCTTGAACTGAGCCATGAGCTCACGTCGCTCGGCCGGCCGGAGCCGTCCGTGCATGAGGCCGACGCGATAGCCCTTCAGCTCGCCCTTTCTCAGGCGCTCGGCCTCGCGCTCTGCGGCGCGGGCGAGGCCTCTCGGGCGCAATCCGGTGCCAGGCTTTAGCCTGGCTTCGGCGTTCGCTTCCTCTTCGATCAGCGGACAGACGACGTACGCCTGGCGGCCGTCGTCGAGGTGCTTGCGCAGCCGCTTGTAGGCCTCGCTCGAGCGATCCTCGGTCACCCAGGCCGTCTTCACCGGCTTTCGATTCGCGGGCGGCTTCGCGATCTCGCTGACCGAGAGGTCGCCGTAGACCGTGAGCGCGAGCGTGCGTGGGATGGGCGTTGCGGTCATGTGCAGGACGTGCGGGGTGCGGCCGCCCGTGATCGCGCGGCGCTGCTCCACTCCGAAGCGGTGTTGTTCGTCGACGACGGCTACCGCGACCTCGCTGAGATCGACTCCTTCCTGGATGAGCGCGTGCGTCCCTACGAGGATCTGCGCGGCTGCCAGGTCGTCCTTGACCGAGCGCGTCAACAGGGCCACCTCGACGCCGAGCTCGCGGCAGGGCTCCTCGAGTGTGAGGAAGTGCTGCTCTGCGAGTGTCTCGGTCGGCGCCATCAGCGCGCCCTTTTTCCCCGACTCGACGGCGCGGAGAAGCGCGTAAAGGGCGACCACGGTCTTGCCCGAGCCGACCTCGCCCTGGAGCAGGCGCTCCATCGGCGTCGGCTTCGCGAGGTCGACGTCGATCTCCGCGATCGCACGCTCCTGGTGAGACGTGAGCTCGAAGGGGAGCAGGTCTCGGTAGCGAGACGCGAGCTCGCCCGGTTCCCCGAGCGCGGGCGCCAACTCCTGCTCGCGGGCTCGGCGGCGCCTCGCGAGCCCGATCTGGAGCACGAGGAGCTCGTCGAACGCGAGTCGGCGCCGCCCACGCTCCGCCTCCTCTGGCTGGGCCGGCCGGTGTAGGGCCGCTAAAGCGTCGGCTCGGAGCGGAAGGCCGGCAGCCTGCTTGAGACCGGCGGGCAGGGGATCCGGGTCGTCGCGTGCATGCTCGAGCGCGTGCCCGATCACCTCGCGAAGCTTCTTGACCGTCATCTCCTCGCTCGCCGGATAGACCGGAGCGAAGTCGGCGGTGGCCGTCGCGCCGTTCACGTCGTACGAGCGAACGTTGAACTCGTTCCGCCGGAGCTGGCCACGTAGCCGCACGCGGGTCCCCGGCTTGAGCTTGTCCACGAGCCAAGCCTGGTTGAACCAGACAGCCGTGATCTCGCCGGTCTCGTCTGCGACGCGTGCCTGGACGATCGCAAGTCGCGGGCGTGGGCGGCGAACCGACGTCTTGACGATCTGACCGCTGATCGCCACCTCCTCCTCACCGGCAAGCAGATCGGCGATCGGCACCTCCTCCGCGGCGGCCTCGTACCGGTGAGGGCGGTGCCCGAGCAGGTCGCCGATCGACCCCAGGCCGAGCTTCGCGAGCTTCTTCGCGACCGCCGGCCCGACTCCGGGCAGCGTCTCGACACCCCGGGCGAGCCGCTCGGGCCGAGGAAACGTCCGTGGGCGCGCCCAGCTCGGCGGTGCCGATAGCTCGGCGAATGCAGTCGGAAGCTCTCGGGCCAGGGTGCGCCGAGTATAGGAACGCGTCAGGCGGGCTCGACCTCTGCCGGCTCTTGCTTGCCGTCCGGCAGGAACTCCACGTTCAGCTTCTCGATTCGTGCGCCATCCACCTCGTCGACCTCGAACCGCAAGCCGTCGAAGTGGACCTCGTCGCCCTTCTCTGGCGCCCGACCGAGCTGGCCGAAGACGAACCCAGCAAGGGTGTGGTAATCCTCCTGCGGCATCTCCTGGCCGAACTGCTCGTTGAAGTCGTCGATCGGAAACGTACCGCTGACCCGGATCGTGCGATCGTCGATCCGCTGAAGCGATTCGTCCGGCAGGTCGTACTCGTCGTCGATCTCCCCGACGATCTCCTCGAGGAGGTCTTCGAGCGTGACGATGCCCTCCATCGCTCCGTACTCGTCGACGACGATCGCCATGTGCTGCTTCGTCTGCCGGAACTCGGCCAGCAGGGCACCCAGATCCTTCGTCTCGGGGACGAGGTAGGGAGAACGGAGCAACTCCTCGACGACGACGTTCTCGATCCCCTTCCCGTAGAGCGACGAGAAGAGGTCGCGGACGTGCAAGATGCCGACGATCTCGTCGAGTGACCCGCGATAGGCGGGGTAGCGCGTGTACGGCGAGTCGATTACCGCCGCTAAGCACTCCTCCGGCGGGAGGTCGACCGAGATCGCGACGACCTGCGGACGCGGGACCATCACCTCGTGGGCCTCCTTGTCGGCGAAGTCGAAGACCTTGTAGAGCAGCTCCTGCTCGGCCTGCTCCACGACTCCCGATTCGCCGGCCTGCGCAACGATCAGCCGGATGTCCTCTTCCGTGTGCGCGACGACGCCTGCGGGTGCCGGCTCGATGCCGAAGAGCCTCGTGAACGCGTTTGAGGACTCCTGGAGGAACCAGACGAGTGGGTAGGTGATGAGGAAGACCGCCTCGACGGGCAGCGCGACCCAGAGTGCGGTCTCCTCGTTCTTCGTCAGGGCGATTGCCTTCGGGACGAGCTCACCAAGCGTCACGTGGAGATACGTGACGATGGCGAACGCGATCACGAACGCGACGGTGTGCGAGAGGAACGGCCCGTCGATCCACTGCTCCACGAGCGGCTCGCCCACGGCACCGAGCGCGATCGAAAAACCTGTGATTCCGAGCTGGACGGTGCCGATGAAGCGCACCGGGCTGTCCATGATCCGCAGCGCGATTCGCGCCCGTCGGCCGCCGGCGTGCGCGAGCTCCATCAGGCGCGTGCGCCTGGCCGTGACGAGGGCGTACTCGGCCGCGACGAAGAACGCGTTCCCCAGCACGAGCAGGAGAACCGCGAGGATTTGGAGGAAGATGATCACGCCCCGCTCTCCGGGGCGCGAGTACTAGGCGGGTGGTCGTCGTCCAAGCGGAATCGTCTCTGAGTATAGGCGAGGGGTCGGCTCGTCCCGGGCCGCCCAGAGCTCCCCACCCGGGTGGGGAGAGAGGTTCCACCCGCCACCCGCCGCGAGCGTACTTCGGAAAGGCACGCGCGGATGTCGCAAGTGTGAGCCAATTTTGAGTTGGTGAGCGAACGTATGTTCGATATGCTCACCGTGTGGGCGTCGAGTACCGCGAAGAGCCGTGCCGAAGCGCGCTCAACCGCGTCAAGGGCATGCGCTTCAAGTGGTCGCTGAACCCGTACATGGGGTGCGTTCACCGCTGCACGTTCTGCTACGTCCGAGCCTTCGAGCAACGCGCCGAGCGGCCGGCCGACGACCGCTACGGAACCTCGATCCGAGTCAAGATCAACATCGCCGAAGTGCTCCGCCGCGAGCTCGCCCGCCGGTCCTGGGAACGCGAACAGGTGACGATCGGCGCCGCGACCGATCCCTACCAGCCGGCGGAAGGCCGCTACCGCCTCACGCGTGCCTGCCTCGAAACCCTGGCCGCGGCAGGCAACCCGTTCAGCATCATCACGCGAGGGCCGATGATCGTGCGCGACATCGACGTCCTCGCCGAGGCCGCGCGCCGGGCGACCGTCTCGGTCACCTTCTCGATCCCGACGCTCGACGAGGAGGTGTGGCGCAAGACCGAGCCCTCGACGGCCCATCCGCGGCAGCGGCTGAAAGCCGTGTCCGAGCTCGTGAAGGCGGGGATCAAGGCCGGAGTCGGAATGGCGCCGATCCTGCCCGGGATCTCCGACCGGCCCGAGCAGCTCCGCGAAGTGGTGAGAGCGGCGCGCGAGGCCGGTGCGACCGGCGTCTGGACGAACCTCCTCTTCCTGCGGCCCGGAACCCGCGAGCACTTCCTCGATCACCTTGCCCGCGACTGGCCCGAGCTCCTCCCTCAGTACCGGCACCTCTACAGCGGGAGGGCGTATCTCGGCGCCGAGGAAATGAAGCCTGTGCGGCGCCAGGTCTCGGCGCTCGCCCGTGAATTCGGGGTCACCGACCGGCGCGCAAACCGGCTCGAGCCGGAGCCGGAGCAGGAGCAGCTAGCCCTCGCGGTCTGACTACCCGAATACAATCCAGTGGCCGTGGCCGAAGACGCCTCATCCGACGGGAAGACCGAGATCACCTGCCTGATCGTGGACGACCACGAAGTCGTCCGTGAGGGGCTGCGACTCTCGCTCTCGCGCGCACCGCACATCCGCGTGATCGGCGAAGCATCCGACGGCGCCAGCGCGGTCGCGCTGGCCGAACGGCGGAAGCCGGACATCGTGATCATGGACGTGCGGATGCCGGGGATGGACGGGCTCGAGGCGACGAAGCTCCTGACGGAGAAGGTCCCCCAGACGGCCGTCCTCATCTTCACGGCGTTCAGCGAGCGCAGCCTGCTCGGCCGCGGCCTAGAGTCCGGCGCGAAGGGATACATCCTCAAAGAGGCGCCGCACCAGACTTTGCTGCGCGCGATCGAGAAGGTCGTCGCGGGCGAGGGATACGTCGATCCGGCGCTGATGCCGGCCTTCCTGCCCGGCAAGGGCGAGGACATGCTGACCACACGCGAGCGGGAGATTCTCCAGTTGCTCGCCGACGGCATGTCCAACGCGGACGTGGCCGCGAAGCTCTTCATCAGCCAGGAGACCGTGAAGAGCCACGTGCGCCACATCCTCACCAAGCTCGAGGCGGACACGCGGACGCACGCGGTGGCGATTGCGCTTCGCGAAGCGGTCATCGACTAGAGCCGGGCTGCTGCTCGTCGCGGTGGTCGTCGCCGGGGCGGCCGTCGGCGTCCTCGGGCTTACGTTCGACACCCTGTTCCTCGCGCTCGTCGGATTGCTCTTCGCTGTCACGGCCGGCGGAGCTCTGGCTGCATCACTCCTCGTCAGCGAACGCCAGCACGACGAGCGAGTGGGAGAGGAGATCGAGCGCCTCTCTGCGGAGCACGCACGTCTTTCCGACCAGCTGATCACGGCGGAGCAGGAGGAGCGCCGCCGGCTCGCCCTGTTCCTGCACGACGGGCCTGTCCAGTCGATGTCCGGGATCGCACTTATGCTCGACGCGGTCATCGCCGCGGTCGAAGAGGGGCGGACGGAGGAGGCGGCGCGCATCCTGAGCCCTGCCCTCGAGAAGCAGCGCGACACGATCCGCTCGCTACGTGACCTCTCCTTCGAGCTCGAGCCGGTGGTTCTTCGGGATCAAGGCTTCGAGCCCGCGGTCCGAGCGCTTGCCGACCAGCTCGGCTTGTCCAACCGCATTCGGATCGAGCTCGCGGTCGAGGCAGCGGAGACGCTCTCCGAGCATGCGCAGGTCGCTATCTTTCAGATCATCCGCGAGGCGCTTCACCACGCTATTCGGCGAGGCCCTCCGACCCGAGTGTCTGTACGGATCGCCGAAGCTGCCGGTGGAGGCGTCGAAGCCGTAATCTCGGACGACGCCCCTGGCGAGCGGCGCCGGGCGAGCTTCGACGCGATCGCCGAGCGGGCGCGCTCGCTGAGCGGACGCATGACCGTTGATCCCGGGCCCGACGGCGGCACCACCGTCCGCATCGTCTTCCCGTCGTATCGAGTCCGAAGATAGACTCGCCGCGCTCATGGCAGCAGAGCAGACGCACTGCCTCTTCGTCTCGAAGCCGACCGGCTACGAGCTTCTCGATCGCACGGGTGAGCCACCTTCGGTTGGCAGCATCGTCGAGCTGGAGGGCCAGGGGCGCTGGATCGTGAACCGCGTCAGCGCTTCGCCGCTGCCCCAGGACCGGCGGCCCTGCGCCTACCTGCTGCCGACGCCTAGCTGAGCGCCGTCTCGGCGGCTATTCGTCCGAAGACGACGGCTGCCGCGAGCCCACTCGAGTAACCGCCCGTCGAGATCCCGCCGACGTCCGCTCCCGCCGCGTAGAGCCCCTCGGCGCCGACGACGCGAGCGTGCTCGTCCACCTGTATGCCGCCCAGCGTCTGGGTGACACTCGCCTGGACGAGCACCGAGGTGAAAGGCGGTTCTTCTCGGACGACTGCGCCGGCCTTCCGTGCGGCTTCGATCATCTCGGCGACGGTCCGCTCACGAACCCGCTCCCCGAGATTTTCCTCGTGAACGCGGTACCAGGCGCGGCCGCCGGGCCAGGTCGCGATTACCTGGACGAGGTGGGTCTCGGACCAGCCAGGGTCGCCGTCGAAGCTTTGCGAGCCGTCCTCGGAGACGACGTCCGCGAAGCGTCCGTACAGCTGCGCGAGGCGTACATAGTCGCGCTCGTCGATCTCGATGCCTGCGGGCATTGCGCGCCCGTAGAACTCATCGAGGTTGCCCGCGGTGCCGCCGCCTCGGGCACGCGCAAGGTCGAGCCCGTCGCCCGCGCTCCAGCGGTTCGCTCGCAGAAGCAGTCCGCGCTCCCTGGCCAGCCGCCCCGGGAATCCTCCTGTGCACAGGATGAGCGCCTCTTGTTCCAGGGACTGTCCCTGCCACGAGAGGCGCACCGAATCGGCACCGATGCCCCGCACGAGGGTTTCCGTCAGGCCCCGGGTGTCAAAGCGCTTCCCGATCGTCCGCGGGTTGCCCGTATCACGCTCGAGGATCGGCGCACCGAGCTCCTCGAGCCATTCCAGCGCCTCGTCCAGACGCTCGACGATCACTCGCTGCAGCGCCGGGTCGCCGCCTGGGCACTCTGCTTGGAAGTCCTCGAGCGACCGGTAGCGCCAGATGACGCCGCTGGAGAGAAGCATCGACCCTCCCGGGCGGTCGCCCTTCTCGAGGACGACCGGCTTCGCGCCGAGCTCATGGGCGCGCGCAGCGGCGGCCAGGCCGGCCATGCCCGCTCCGACGATCGTCAGGTCGGCTATTTGAGCGCGAACGTCGGCTTCTGCTCGACGTACTCGATCTTCACGCGCTCGGGGCCCCAGACGAAGATCGCGTAGGTGTTCGGGGCGTCGACCACGTCGGCCACGTCGAGCCCGGCCTGCTCGGCCTCCTGCAGGGTTTCGTCCGCCGAATCGACGAGCACGGCGAGATGGTTGAGCAGCGGACGCTCCGGCTCGCCGGGGTCTCCGTCGTGGAACTCGACGAAGGCGCCGCCGACCTCGACTCGCTCGTCACCATCGAGGGCGAATCCGAACTGCTCCCACTGCCGCGCCGTCTCTGCGGGGCTCGCCGAGAAGAGCGCGACATGGTCGAGGTCGTACTCCACCTCGGTCTCCCCTTCGACGAGGCCGAGGCGAAGGCCCTCGTCAACGTCGAAGTAAGCGGAGCCGTTCTCGCGGTCGACCTGGATGCCCTCGAGCCCGCCGAGCGCCTCCCCGAGATCGTTGACGCGGAGAGCGATGTGCTTGAGCGCCCCCGCTCCCGCGTGCCCTTCCACCGCGAACAGCGTCAGCTTCCCGCGACGCGCGTTCGTCCCGACGAGCGTGAATTTCTCCGTGCGCTCGATCACGTGCATCGAGAGCCGCTCGGTGAGGAAGTTCGTGAGCGCGTCGCGGTCGGCGACCCAGAGCGCGACATGGTCCAGGGTCTTGGGCCTCATCCCGCTCGCAATCTACCTAGCGGGACAAGGCCCGCGCAGACCTACTTCTTCCGGTTGACGGCAGCCAGAAGCTGTTGCTTGTTCATCGACGAGCGGCCCTTGATGTTCAGGCGCTTGGCCTGGTTGTAGAGCTGCTCCTTCGTCTGGCCCTTCGCCCCTGCTTCTTGGCGCTGTCCTTGATGTGCTTGTACTGCCGTTCGCGTTTGTTGCTCCACGCCTTCTGAGGCATCTGGACCCCCTCGTTTTGCTTGCCCCCGGAGGGTTTCCCGGGCCTGCGCGGACGAAACCCTTAGGTCTCGAGCGGGGGGTTCTGGACGTTGTGCTCGGTCGCGTACTCGTCGGTGAGCTTGTTGA
Organism: uncultured Actinomycetes bacterium; assembly: GCA_963827725.1. Classification (GTDB taxonomy): domain Bacteria; phylum Actinomycetota; class Thermoleophilia; order Gaiellales; family Gaiellaceae; genus VAXT01. Next base: position 1,773,519 of record CAWHBM010000001.1, read on the forward strand.
CGACATCGGCGCCGTCGCCGTAGGCGTAGTTGATCTTCACGAACGGCTCCCACTTGTCGGGCAACGCGTCCTCCGGGAAGATCGCCTCGACCGGGCACTCCGGTTCGCACGCACCGCAATCTATGCACTCCTCGGGGTCGATGATGAGGATGCGCTCGAACTCGTGGATGCAGTCGACGGGACAGACGTCTACGCACGACAGGTCTTTGATGTCGATGCACGGCTCGGCGATGATGTAGGTCACGGGAGCGGGTCAGTCTATCGACGCAAGGAGACCGTCGATCAGCTCCGGCGCGCGCTCGTCGAGCGCGGATTTCGCGACCACCTGGTCGAATCCCGCCTCGTTCGCCCGGCGCAGCCCCGAGGTGTCCTTGTGGTTCGTGAAGCCGAGGATCGGTACGTCGGGATAGAACTCGGCAACGTCGTACGGGTCGATCCTGGCCACGTCCGCGATGACGAGATCCGGGGCGTCGACGCTGTCGGTCGTCACGAGGCGATGACCGGGGAGCCAGGCTTCCAGCTTGCCCCGAATGAAGAGATCCACCCCCGCAAGGAGGATCGTGGCCACGACGGCCTGAGGGTAGCACTCTGTTAGCGTCGGAACCACATGGCAGGCGCGAAATTCGTCTCAGTCGCTCGGGTCGAGGACGTCCCCGCCGGCACGGTTGCGTGCGTGGAGGCAGAGGGCGAGGAGATCTCGCTCGCCAACGTCGACGGGCGGTTCTACGCGCTTCAGAAAGCGTGCCTCCACCTGGAGGGGCCGACCTGCGAGGGCCGGATCGAGCGCGAGCGCTATCTCACGTGCCCCTGGCACGGCTGGCGCTACGACGTCGAGACAGGCAAGAACGACTTCGACCTGGCGATCGAGACCCGCACGTTCGAGGTCAGGGTCGAGAACGGCGAGGTCCAGGTCGGAATCTGATCTCGCCCGCGGGCTCGACCTCGCCCGCGCAGGCGAGTACTTCGCCGCGCACGAGGCGCTCGAGGACGCATGGCGAGCCGCCGACCCGGCCGAGAAGGACTTCTTCCAGGGGCTCGTGCACGTCGTCGTCGCCTGGTACCAGGCCGGCCGCGGCAACAAGGTGGGCTGCGAACGCCAGCTCGAGAAGGCGGCGCGGCGCCTCACGCCGTTCTCCCCGCAACACCGTGGCGTCGACGTGGCCGCGCTCCTGGGCCAGGTCGAGGCGGCGCAGGCGCTCGGCTCGCTCGAGCTCCGCCCGCTAGAGATCCCCTAGCCCGACGTCGTTCAGCAGGCGGTTGAGGAAGACGCGGAGCCACCAATCCCGGTGGAAGAAGAGGAGCAGGCCGAGGGCGACGAGCATCGCCCCGCCCGCTACCCGGATCACGACGTAGTGGTTCCGGAGCCAGCGGAAGGTGCCCATCGCCTGGGTGAAAGCGACCGCAGCGAGCAGGAAGGCGAGCCCGAGGCCCGGCGGAGTACGCGGTGAGCAGCACCATGCCCTTCAGCACCGAGCCCGTGCCGGCCACGACGAGGATCGACGCGAGGACCGTTCCGATGCACGGCGCGGCGCAGACGGCAAACGCTCCCCCGAGCAGCACGCTCGATCCGCGGCGGCGGGCGCCGGTGAGCAGCCCCGGGGCGAGCATTCTCTCTGTCCAGGGAAGCACGCCCATGAACGTGAGCCCCATGACGACGAGCACGAAGCCCGCCAGCTCGGCCTGGTTGTCGGCCGGAAGCACGCTCCCGATCGCCGCGGCGCCCGCACCGAGGAGCACGAAGACGACCGTGAACCCTGCGATGAAAGGAAGGCTCGCGAATGCGACGCGCCGTGCTGCACCGGGCTGCCCGAGCCGGTCGGCTTCGATCGCAGAGACGGCCGACAGGTAACCAGGCACGAGCGGCAGTACGCACGGCGTGATCACAGAGATGAACCCTGCGAGGAACGCGACTGGGATTTTCCCCAGCATGCTAGCTCTCGTCGAAGCGGGCGAGCTCCTGGTCGATGCGCCGCTCGACAGCGGGATCGAGGCGTGCGACGGGCTGCGCGGGCTCGCGCACCCGGCTCCAGCGCCAGGCAAGCGCCGCGAGCATGAGCGCTCCGCCCAGCACACCCACGATCGGGAGCAGCCAAGCCAGCAGGTTGAAGCCCTCCTTCGGCGGGGCGGCGAGGATCCAAGGCCCGTAGTCGGCGACTAGCTTGTCCTTGATCTCGTCCTTCGAGTCGCCGGCCGCGATTCGCTGCGGAGATGAACGTCCTGACCTGCCGAGCCGCCCCCGAGCTCGACTGGTCGAGGGTCGTGTTGCATGCCGGGCACATCACCTCGCCCTCGAGGTCGGCGAGCGTTGGTCGCGGGCCCTCCGCCGTCTTCGACGGCATGACCAGTAGGTGACCGAGGTAGCGCTCGGCAACCTTCTCCTTGATCTCGCTCTTCTTGTCTCCGGCAGCGATCAGAGACTGGATGTAGCTGATGGCCTCGGGCGTATAGGAAACCGCACTTGCGTCAGCGAGCGTCGTGTCGCAGTCGGTGCAGTAGAGCTCTTGCTGGATCTCGAGGGAGGTGGGTTGCTCCTCGCTCGCGATTGCTGCGGGGGCCGCGAAGAGCACGAGGACGGCGAGTGCTCCAACGAGCAGCCTCACGCCGAGAGCGCCTCCCGGATCGCGCTCTCGAGCTCCTCGGCGCGAGCCTCGCCGAAGATGTAGCCGGTGACGCGCCCGGAGGGCGAAACGACGTACGTGCGCGGAATCGGCAGCCCGCCATAGGCCTTCAGCACCTCGCTGCTCGGGTCGCGAACGTTCGGGTAGGTGACGTCGTAGCGGTCGAGGAACTCGCGCGCGTCGCCGGAGAAGTCAGCGGTGTCGACACCGACGAACTCGACGCGGTCGCGATAACGCTCGTAAGCGTCCTGGAAGCGCGGCGCCTCGGTCTTGCACGGGTCGCACCACGCAGCCCAGAAGTTGATGACGACCACCTTCCCGCGCAGCGACGAAAGCTGGAGGGAGCCTTCCCCGTTCAGGCGCTCGAGCGTGAAGTCTTTGGCCATCGTCGGCTGCCCACGCGTGAACGACTTCGCAACGCTGTCGTCTTCGTTCTGGACGACCTTCCAGATGAGAAGCCCGAGCAGAGCCGCGACGAGCGCGAGGGCGCCGACCTGACCTGCGAGCTTGAGCCGGGACATCAGGCCGCGACGATGAACACCGTCGTCCCGATGTCGACGGTGTTGAACAGCCACTCGACCTCCGGGATGTACATCCGGATGCACCCGTGCGAGACGGAGTAGCCGATCGAGGCGGGATTCGGAGTCCCGTGGATGCCGACCCCGGGGGCCGAGATGCCCATCCAGCGCGTGCCGAGCGGGTTGTTCGGGCCCGGCGGGATCGGTTTCTTGCCTCTCGCCCAGCGCGAGTTCGGCGGATACCACCAGGGGTTGCGCCACTTGACCACGATCCGGAAGCGCCCGAGCGGAGTCGGATAGAGGGACTCGCCCGTAGCGACGCGGAAGTGCCGGCGCACGCGGCCGTAGTTGTAGAGGAGCAGGCGATTCGAGCCGCGGCGGATCACGATCACCGAGCGATAGGCGCTGCGGAGGACGCTCGCGCGCGGAGAGGCGTACTTGATCCGAACGGCCACGCGGCTCGTCGAGCGCAGGCGCGCGGCGAGCGCCTGCGTGAGCAAGGGCCGGTTGACGGTCAGGCCGGGGCGATCGGGGACGACGACCGGCTTGAGTCGCCGCAGGAAGACCTGGGCGTCGGCGGGGCGCCTGTTGAAGCGGCGGGAAACCGTGAGGACGTAGGCCCGGAGGACGTCGCCGTCGACGAGAACCGGGAGCGTCAGCGCCGTCCCCGGCGGGGAGTTCCTCGCACGTTCGATCACCTCGTCGACGTGCGCCCTTGCCCCGAGAGCATCAGGCAATGGCGCGAGCCGGCGGCGGCGGTCGAGGATGACCGGCAGCGGCGCATCGAAGCGCTCGCGGACGACCAGTGGCGGCCTCCTCGGGCGTCAGCCCGCCAACCGGGATGCCGGAGATCCTCACGCCAGGCGGGATCAGCGACGGCGGGGGCGTGGTCGTCGTCCCCCCGGTTGTCGTCGTCGCAGTGGAGCCGGTCGTCAGGATGCCGGCCGCGTTCACACCGCCGGCCAGAACGACAGACGCCAATGCGCCTGCCAGAGCGCACAGAAGTCCGCAAATTGCGAAACCGAAGCGTCGTTTCACGCTTGAAGTGTAGCCCGCTACTCCCCAAATACCCGCGGATCGTCGGTGATCACGCCGTCGACGCCGAGGCGGTCGAGTCTCCGGACCGTCGAGCGGTCGTTGACCGTCCAGCAAAGCATGGCGACGCCGAGCGAGTGGCAGCGCTCGACGGCCGCTCGGGTGACGAGCCGATGGTGGAGCGTCATCGCCGACCGCGTCGGCCTCGCCGACGAGTCGAGCCGATGCGAAATGGGAGCGCCAGGCGCAACGCCAGGCGCACCGGGCCGACGATCGGGCACGGCCGTGCGGCGTCCGCGGAACCGGAGCCGGCTCGGCGGATACGTCCGGCTGCGGGCGAGGCCGGGCTCGATCCGCCGGAGAGCCCGAAGGGGGCCGAGGCCGTTGGTGCTCGCCACCGCTCTCCCGACGAGGTCGTGCCGGCGCAGGGCCTCGACGAGCTCACGCTCGAACCCCCCACCCTTCACGTCGCACAGGAGCCCCGTCTCCGGGCTGCGCTCTGCGAGGAAGGCGAAGACCTCCTCGACCGTGACGGGCTCCGCCTCGAGCTCGCGGAGCGAGTGGCCGAGGACGAGCGTGCGGTCGGGCCTGCGCACGTCGAGCTCCACCATGTCAACCCCGAGCGCCAGTGCCGCCTCGACCGCGGCGATCGTGTTCGGCGGTGCGAGCGCCCCTGCGCCGCGGTGCCCGATCCGGATGAGCGGGCCGTCTCCCCGCAGGAGCTTCATGGCCCGGTCGGAAGCTCGTTCTCCTCGAAGCGGCCGCCGCGAGCCGCGAACTCGAGGATCATCCGGTCGGTGATCCACTCCACGGGCGCATGGTCGTCCGTCCACGGATCCGAAGCGCGTGAGGCCGATCCGCATGTCACGCGCCAGCAGCTCTGTCAGCGGTCGCAACGGTGCGGGCGCTTGCGCAAGTCGCCGCTCGAGGAGCCGCTCTCGTCGCAGACTGGTCGAGGCCGATCACGAGCTGGTTGAAACGGAGTGCCTGCCACGTGAGCACCTGCGGGAACTCAGCGGCCAGGGTTCCCGAGACGCCGTCCGGCAGCCGATGGTCATCCGGGACGGTCCCGACGTTGAGCAATGATCACGCCGCCGGGAGCGAGCCGAGAGCGGGCGAGGCTGAAGAACTCCCGGGTCGCGAGGTAGAAGGGCACGTATGGCGGCCGGTACGCATCGGCAAGGATGAGGTCGTACCGGGCGTCGGTTCGACGCAGGAACGGACGCGCATCGGCGTCGACGACGTTCAGGCGAGGGTTGTCCTCGAGCCCGAAGTAGCGTCGCCCGACCGCGGAGACGCCCGGGTCGAGCTCGACCCCGTCGATCTGCGCTTCCGGATAGAAGACGCCGAGGGCCCGCGCCGTCGTGCCACCGGCGTTGCCGAGGATCGCGACGCGGCGCAGCGGACGCCCGAGCGAGGGAGGGAATCGCCAGGTACGCGTCCCAGACGCCGCCCGTCAGCACCGTGTCCTCCCGCCAGACCGAGTGAACGGCAATCCCTTCGTTCAGATAGAGGCGGCGCACGCCGTCGACCTCGGTGACGTGGATGAACTGGTAGCGGGACTCCTGCTCGTGGATGAGCCCGGGCTCGGCCCTCACGGCTCCGGGCGGAATCGCGAGCAGGGCCGCAAAGACGGCGGCGACGAGGAGCCAGCGGCGGCCGAGCACGGCGGCGCCTGCAAGCGCAACGACCGCGGCAGAGACCAGCAGCGTCCGTTGGGTGCCGATAATCGGAATCAAGACGAGCGCGGAGAGGAACGTCCCGAGCAGGCTGCCGACCGTCGAGAGCGCGTAGAGCCGGCCGGCGACCTTGCCCGCGTCCCGCACGTCGTCGATCGCGAGCCTCACCGCGAACGGGGAGACCATCCCGAGCAGGATCACCGGAGGCGCGAACAGCACCAGGACGGCGAAGAAGGATCCGATCGCCGCGCCGGCCGAGACCTGGTCGAGGCCCTCCACCGACACGTCCAGAAACGGTCCCGCCGCAAACGGAGTTATTGCGATGAAGGCAGCAGCGGCGAGGACGATGACGCCGAGCAGACGCCGTTCGGGCCGTCGGTCGACCAGTCTGCCTCCGAGCCAGTACCCGAGCGAGAGCGACGCAAGCACGAGCCCGATCACGTTGGCCCAAACGATCGTGGAGCTGCCGTAGTAGGGCGCGAGCAGCCGCGCCGCGGCGATCTCGGTCGCCAGCGCGCCGGCCCCCGCGCAGAACACTAGGACGTTCAGCGAGAAGGCGCGACCCTCAGCCGCAGCGCCAGGCGACGGCTCGACGCGAAGAGCTTCAGCCACCGGTGCGACGGATGACGACGACCGCGTAATCGTCTTCGGGCTCTCCCGCGAAAGCTCGCGCGTCGGCGACGACGTGCTCCGCGAGACCCTGGGCCGAGAGCTCGCGCCCAGCCGCAAGTGCTGCATCGAGCCGGTCCTCCCCGTACAGGTCAGCGTCCCGTCGCACCTCGACGAGCCCATCCGTGTACAGACAGAGAGCGGCTCCCGGGGCAAGCGCCGCGCTGCGCGTCTCATAGGTCTGGCCCGGCTCGACGCCAAGCGCGAGCCCGCGCGCCGCGAGAGCCGTGACCTCCCCGTCCGGGGCGAGGATGCGCGCAGGATGATGACCCGCGCTCGCCGCGCACACGTCGCCCGTTCCCGGGTCGACCGTGACGCAGAGCATGGTCACGAGCTTGCCGCTCGCAAGCTCGCCCAGCGCCACCTCGTTCACCTGAGCGAGGAGCTCTCCCGGATCCGGGAAGAGCCGCACGAGGGAGCGAAATGCGAACTTTGCGAGCGCCATGTCCGCGGTGGCCTCGATCCCGTGACCGCTGGCATCGCCGAGCACGACCGCGAGCTGGCCGTCAGGCAGGGTCAGGAAGTCGTAGACGTCCCCTCCGACCTCGACCCGCGCGGAGGACTCGTAGACCGCGCCCACCTCTAGCCCCGCGACCTCCGGCAATCCCCGCGGAAGGAGCGAGCGCTGCATCGTGTCGACGAAGGCCTTCTGCTGGTTGTAGAGGCGCGCGTTGTCGATCGCGAGAGCCGCCTGGCCGGCGACGAACAGCGCCGTCTCCACCGCTTCCTTGCCGATGCGGCGCTCGGGGTCGAGCGAGACGACGGTCAACGTCGCAAGCAGCTCGGCCGGTGTCGCGATCGGGACGACGACGGCGCTCGACCCCTGCTCGAGGAACGGAACGAGCAGCTCGTACGACGAGCCGAGCCGGCGCGCGCTCCCCGGATCGAGGACGAGCGGCTTTCCCATCCGAAACAGGCGGCGGCCCGGGAGCTTCTCCACGGACTGGTCCTGCGTCACGAGGGGGCTCAGCGGTTCCTCGAGCCGCGGGTCGGCGACGTAGGTCGCTCGGGACACGAGCAGGTCGCCCCGCTCGTCTTGCATCCGGACGACGGCGGCGTCCGCGTCGAGGAGCTCGACCGCCGCGCGCGTCACGGCCTTGAGCGTCGCGTCGAGTGAGAGGCTCTGGGCAAACGAGCGCGAGATCTCGTAGAGCGCTCGCAGGCGCTTGGCGGACTCGCGCTCGGACGCCAGAGCCTCCTCGCGTTCGGAAGCGAGCCGCTCGGTCCGCTCGTGGAGCTGCGCGTTCTGGACGGCAACAGCAAGCTGGCTGGCAAGCGCGGCGAGGAGAGACGACTCGTTCGCCTGGAGGTCGCGCCCACGAGGGAGGTACGCGGCGAGGAGGCCGATCAGTTCCTCGCGGGCGACGAGCGGCACGGCGAGCACCGCTTCGATCTGCTCCTCGCCGACGGCCTCCCGCACCGAAGCGAGACGTACGTCGGCCTGTGCGTCTGACACGTGCAGCGTCCCTTGCGCGCGAAGTGGGCCGAAAGCCAGCTCGAGCAGACGCTCGGCAACGGCGAGCTCCGCGCCGGTGGCTCCGTGCCCCGCCTGGGGTCTCAACCTTGCCCCCCGGCGCAGGTACACCGCCACGCGTTCCGAGCGGAGCAGGTCTGACACACGTGCGACGGCCGTCTCCAGCGTGTGCGCGAGCGAGAGCTCGGCGATCGCCTGGCCGACGACTGCCAGCAGCGCCTCAGAGCGCTCGAGCTCGAGCGACGTCGGTCCGGGCACGCTCGCCGGCGCGGAGGGCCTGGGCCGCGCGGACGGCGAAGGTGGCGAGTCGGTCGAGCTCTTGCGCCGACGGGCTTGCCCCCACTGCGAAGGCAAGCTCCAGGATGCCTTCGGGCGGCTGGCCGAGCGTGAAGCTCGCGACCGTCCGGTCCTTGCCGTCTCCTTCCAGCTCGAGCCGGACGGGCTCATTCTCGATCAGGGCGCGTCCGGCTCGCTCCAGGCGGCCCTCCACGTCGATTGGCCCTGCGGAGGCGAGCAGCTCGAGCGTCCCGTCCGAGCCCGGATACCAGAGGATCGCCGCCTCTGCGCCGGATGCTCCGGCTGCGATCCGGACGACTTCGTCCGCCGCGCGGGCCCGGTCGAGGCCCGCTGCGAGCGCGTCGCCCGCGAGCGAGAGCGCGCGCGCCAGCGACGCGCCATCCTGAGCGGCGCCGTTGGCACCGAGGAAAGCACGGAGAACGAGCCCGAGATGTGAGGCAGCGAACCGAGCCGCGACGATCTCCCCAGTCCCGAACGGCCTGCGCGAACGGAACAGCTCGAGGCTGCCCAGCGCATTCTCGCCGGCACGGATCGGCAGGAGCAGGACGTCGGACGCCCGCGCGCGCCGCGCCGCCCGGCGAACCGCCTCGGGCAGCTGACTCCGGGAGCTTCCGTCGGCCGGGAGCTGGGTCAGCGGAAAGCTCGAGCCTGCGAGCTCCGCGACGAGCGCCTCGGAACGCGAGACGACGCTGCGGGCCTCGAGCATCCCGTTCTCCGGCAGCGACTCGGATGAGCACTGCGTCGGCCCCGGTTGCCTCGGCCACACCCTCTCCCAGTGCGCGCAACGCGTCGGCGAGGTCATGCTCGTCGGCGGCGCGGCGCCCACCGGCGGCGAGCGCGTCGAGCGCCTGCTCGGAAATGCCCTCCATCTCGGGCGAAAAGTACCCCTGATCGACTGTCGAGGGCCGGAAGGGGCACTACACTCCCCCTATGGCCCAGCCGGCTCGACGCCCGGAAGTGGTCGACGAGGCACTCGAGCTCGATCCAGCTGCCGTCCAGCGGGCGTACCAGCTGCATCGGGCGAGGCGCCGCGCCCACCGAAACCACCGTCAAGAGACGAAGCGCGCCAAGCTTCGCTTCTGGTTAGTCCTGCTCGGCCTCGTAGTCGTGAGCATCTACCTCAGCACCGTCGTCTGGCACCAGATCGAGCGCACGTTCGGTTTGTAGATACTTCGACCACCGTGGAGCCTTCCGAGCCCTATCCCCCTGAGCCTCCGCCGCCTCCCGCCGCCAGGGAGCGCGAGCGAGACATGCTCCTGACGCTTCCCGGCGGGATCTGGGCCGCGGGCGAACGGGTCAGTGCGCTTGCGGGGTTCGTGCTCATGCTTTCGGTGTTCATGGGGTGGTACGCGGGCTCGGAGGAAGGGCCTACGATCGCGGTCCTCGGGTGGCACACGGGCGCGATCGGGAAGCTCGTCTTCCTGCTCGGCCTCGCCGTGGTCGTGCTCGTCGTCCTCCGGGAGTTCGGGATCGAGCTGCCGGCAACCGTCCCGGAAAGTCTCGTCATCATCGTGATCGGCTCGCTGGCGACGATTCTCGTCCTGATTCGCCTGATCTCGGTCCCCGACCGCTTCTTCCCGTTCGACGGTCGCGGGATCGGAATCTGGATCGCCCTTATCGCGGCGTTGGGGCTGATCGTCGGCGGGCTTCTGCGAGCAGGAGAAGAGCTGTAGCGACCGCAAGGCCGAGCAACGCTCCCCCGAGCACGTCCAGGGGGTAGTGGACGCCGTTGTAGACGCGCGAGAACGCGATCAGCGCCGCGAGCGCGAAGAGGGGAATCTTCGGCAGCGGAGTCAGCCACGCGAGCAGGGCCGCGCAGGCGAAGGCAATCGCCGAATGGCCCGAGGGGAAGCTGTCGCTCACGGGCACGTCGACCAGGGCGGGCGGATCGGGAAACCGATGCGGTGGCCGTTCGCGCCCGATCGCCTGGCGGAGACCGAACGAGAGCCAGCCTGCGAGAAGAATGCCCGCGAGGACGAACGCGAAGATCGAAAGCCGGCGCCAGTGCACCGCCGCGAGCGCCGCTAGCAAGAGCCAGATCAGGCCCGAGTTGCCGACGTGAGAGAGAGCGACGAAGGCCTCGTCGAGCCATGGCGTCCGGTGGTGGACGATCCAACGCTCGAGTCTCGTGTCTGAGGGAAATCAGGCCGGGACGAGCTGCTTGGTCGACTCGATCAGATCCTGCGGATTGAAGGGCTTGCCGATGAAGCCCTGCGCCCCCCTGGAGGTCGCGGTCTCGAGCGCCTGCTCGTCGACCTTGCCACTGAACATGATCACCGGGATCGCGCCGACTCCGTGGCGCTCCTGCACCCGGCGGAGCATCTCCCAGCCGTCGACCTCCGGCATCATCACGTCGAGGAGGATCAGGTCGGGTGACTCGTCCTCGAGCGCCTTCAACCCCTCGTCCGCGTTCGAGGCCTCACGAACTGCGTAGCCCTCCATCTCGAGGTTCACGCGCACGAACTCGCGCAGGCGGTCGTCGTCGTCGACGATCAAGATCAACCGGCGCCCTTCACTCCTGCGCGGAGCGGCGGAGCCGCCTCGTTCGAGGAAGATGTCGAGGTCGCGCCGCCGGTAGCGGCGATGACCGCCGGGCGTGTAGAAGGCAGGGAGGCGGCCGTTGTCGGACCACTTCCGGATCGTGCTCTGGGCCATCCCGAGGTACTTCGCCGCCTGGCCGAGCGTGAGCCAGTCCGGCTCGTTTGCAGGCACTGGCATCCGCGCCGTTGCATCTCGCTCATTGGCCATGGGGAGGAACCTACCTAAAAGTGCTTCTTCCTAAAGTCCGGAAAGCGAAACTCAGGGAGCCGTGGTGACCGTGACCGTGACCGTCTCGGCGCTCAGCGTGCCGGGCACGAGCGTGCGGACGGACGTCTGGGTGCCGGCCGGCGGAGAGGAGTCGTCGAGGGCCTGCCCGAGAGCCAGGCCGGCGACGAAGACGATCAGCAGCACGGCGCCGCGAATCGCCCAGGTCCCGAGCCGGCGGCGGCGCTCCCTCTGTTGTCGCGGCCTCATGGGGCGTAGTCGACGGCGCCACGGGCGTAGAGGTGGAACGCAGCGTCCTGGACGAGGGCGAGGTGAGGCGCCGCGCCGAGGACCTCGTAGAGCCAGCGATCCGACTGCTGATAGGCATCGGTCAGCTCGGCGAGCGTGAACGTCTGGCCGACGCGGCGGTTCAGCTCGCCGACGACGGCGCCTACCTGGGCATGAAGCTGAAGGAAAAGCGCGCGGTCGGCCGAGTAGGACTGGAGCCTGCGGTGGCCCTCATCCCACTGCTGGCGAGCGTGCTCGACGGCTACGGCGCTCATGTCGGAGCGCCCGATGATACGGCCGGGCCGCGTCCGCTCATGCAACAGGTCCGAGGCCAGAGTGGGTCGATCTCCGCGACGATCCGCTCGCCGAGCTCGTAGCCCGGGCGCGCCAGCGCGAAAGCGGCGTGGGCGTGCAGGCACTTGAGCTGCTCCGGGTTCCGCGAGCCGCCGATGCCGAGCTCGAGCGAGGCTCCATCGTCGGGACCCAGCTCTCCAGCGGCGATCTCGGCGCGGACGCGGCGCTGCTCGGTCGTCGCTCCGGCGAGGCTCTCGGCGAGGGCGGGCTCATCCTGGGCGCTCTTGCTCCAGCGCTCGACTCCGCCCGCTGCCTCGAGCCGCGAGATGGCGGCGACGAGCTGCGGGCACGTGACGTAATAGGTCGTCGGGAAAGGATCGCCCGACTCGTCGTAGGCGGCCTGCTCGGTCACCGCGGGAGCGCCGAACGGGCAGCGCGTCACGACGCGCCGGAACGCGCGTGGGCGGCGGCCGAGCTGCCGCTCGACGAGCTCGTGGTCGTCCATGCCGCGATGGTAAACCCAGCTTCGCTTCGCTCGCTTTCACGGGGGAACCCCTGGTTCGTCGCTTCGGTTCCCTCGCTTCACGGGGGAACCCCTGGTTCCCCCGTGCGCCCCCTCCTTGCAGCCGGATTGGTTGGCGAAGGCTCAGTGGGCCGGTGACCGCGGTCGCGATTCAACCGAGCGTAGTGGGCCTCCCGCCGGGCAAAGCCCGGCTCCGGCGGCGTGAGGGTGTCGATCTCCGAGGACGCTTGGTAATCGGGAGGCGGATGGGGCGCCTAGCGTGAGCCCTGCTCGTGCTGGCGGCGCCACGCGTTGATGCCTTTGACGATGAAGAGGCGCTCGCCTGGCTTCACGTAACCGAGGCGGCGCGCTTCCCGCGTCAGCGCCTCGGGCGTGTCGGAGTCTGCGAGCCGGCGCTCGAGTCGCTGCTTCTGGGCACGGAGCAAGCGCACCTCCTGTGCCCGGTCAGCCACTGCGTCGCGCGTCGACAGGTAGCTGCGAAGCGGCTGCGAGTAGAGCAACGCAACGAACGCGACCACGCCGACCGCCAGCCAGCGCAGAAGAAAGCGGCCGCGCGGCAGGCGGCGGCGAGAGCGCTTCCTGGATCCGCGACGCGCCATGTCGAGCCGTGTCTTCGCGGGCGAGGTACAGCGTCCTTCGCGGGGGTCGTGAAACTCGGCGCGCTTTCGTTCCAGAGATGCGCGTTTCTCCCCATTACGATCACGGCGGGGAGGAGGCTGGGTGCGCCTTAGTAAGTGGACCCCGCCGGGGAGACACGGCCGGTTAGGCCACGTCCACCTTGATCACGTTCGTCGTGCCCGGGAGGTTCACCGCGGTGCCTGCGGTGATCACGACCAGGTCTCCCTCCGTGACGAGCCCGCTGGCGCGCGCCGCTTCCACCGATACCGCCCACAGGTCCTCGACGTCCGCGGCCTGCTTGATCGGCATCGGCGTCACCCCCCACTCGATCGCCATCAACCGCAACGCGTATTCGTGGTGCGACATGCCGATGATGGGCCGGCGCGGACGAAGCCGTGCAACCGCGGAGGCCGTGCGGCCCGTGAAGGTGGGCACCAGGATCGCCGCCGCACCGAGCGACTCGGCCAGATCGCAGGCCGCGTTCGACATCGCCTGACCGACCGTGGGCTCCTCGCTTGCCCCCGGCAGCTGGTGCCGGTAGTCGAGGCTCGGCTCGATGGCGCGCGCGATCTTGTCCATGTAGGCGACGGTCTCGACCGGGAAATCGCCGCGTGCGGTCTCGCCCGACAGCATCAGCGCCGAGCTCCCGTCGAGGATTGCGTTGGCGACGTCGCTCGCCTCTGCCCGGGTGGGCTCGACCTGGTGGATCATCGACTCGAGCATCTGCGTCGCTGTGATCACCGGCTTCGCCCGCTCCAACGAGGCGAGGATGATGCGCTTCTGGACGAGCGGGACCAGCGCGGCGCCGATCTCGACACCGAGGTCTCCGCGGGCGACCATCACCGCGTCGGTCTCGACGAGAATCGCGTCCAGCGCGTCAACCGCTTCGGACTTCTCGATCTTGGCGATCACGTGAGTGTGCGCGCCGGCGGCTGTGATCAGCTCGCGGAGGTCGCGGACGTCCGCCGCCGAACGAACAAACGACAGTGCGACGAAGTCGGCGCCGAGATCGAGCGCGAAGTCGAGGTCGTCCATGTCCTTTCGCGTCAACGAGGGGATCGGCACCGGCACTCCGGGCACGTTCACGCCCTTGTGGGTCTCGACGATCCCGCCGGCGACGACGACGCAGCGCGCCCGGCCGCGATCGACGCTCTCGACCCGCAACCTGACGAGCCCGTCGTCGATCAGGATCTCGTGTCCGACAGCGAGCACCTCGCAGACAGCGGTCGGGCTGACCGGCAGCTCGTCACCGCGTGCCGTGTCCTGTGGCGCGACGACGATCTCGTCGCCCTTCGCGAGTTTGACCGGCTCGGTCAGGTCGCCGATCCGCACCTTCGGCCCCTGGAGGTCGGCGATGACCGCGATCGGACGGCCGATCTCCGCCTCGATGTCGCGAACGAGCCTGATGCGCTCCGCGTGCTCCTCGTGCGTTCCGTGCGAGAAGTTCAGGCGCGCGGCGTTCATCCCGGCTTCCGCGATCGCGAGCAGGGTCTCGCGCGACGATGAGGCAGGGCCGATCGTCGCGACGATCTTCGTCCGGCGAGGCGTCTCAGCGGAGATGGCCTCAGCGTACAGCGGGGCTCGGGCAGACTTTCGGCCGTTCACTTCCGCGCAGTGCGCGGGAACGCCTCCCAGCCCGGGTAGGCGGCCTCGGAGCCCAGCTCCTCTTCGATTCTCAATAGCTGGTTGTACTTCGCCACGCGGTCGCTGCGGGAAGGCGCACCCGTCTTGATCTGGCCCGCGTTCGTTGCCACGGCGAGGTCGGCGATCGTCGTGTCCTCGGTCTCGCCGGAGCGGTGGGACATGACGACGCCGTAGCCGTTCGACCGCGCGAGCGCAATCGCGTCGAGTGTCTCCGTGAGCGTCCCGATCTGGTTCACCTTGACGAGGATCGCGTTCGCGACCTTCTCCTCGATCCCGCGCTCGAACCGCTCGACGTTCGTCACGAAGAGGTCGTCGCCGACGAGCTGCACCCGGTCGCCGAGCCGCTCGGTCAGGCCCTTCCAGGCAGTCCAATCGTCCTCGCCGGCCCCGTCTTCGATCGACGCGATCGGGTAGCGCTCGACGAGCCCCGCCCAGTAGTCGGCCAGCCCTTCGGCGGACTCGTCCCTTCCTTCGAAGCGGTAACGGTCTTCTTCCTGAAGCTCGCTCATCGCAGGATCGAGCGCGATCGCGATCCGCTCGAGATGGCCCGCGCGCTCGGCGGCCTCGAGGATGGCGTCGATCGCATCTTCGCTCGAGCCGAAGTCGGGCGCGAAGCCTCCTTCGTCCCCGACCGTGGTCGCAAGGCCCCGTTCCTCGAGGAGCGCCTTCAGCGTGTGGAAGACCTCGACCGCGATCCGCAGGCCCTCGGCGAAGGTCTCGGCTCCACCCGGCACGATCATGAACTCCTGGAGGTCGAGCGAGTTTGTTGCATGCGCGCCACCGTTGACGACGTTCAGCATCGGAACAGGCAGCACATGCGCTTCGGCGCCGCCCACCCACCGGTAGAGAGGGACCCCCGCATCGGCGGCAGCCGCCTTGGCCGTCGCAAGCGAGGTCCCGAGGATCGCGTTCGCTCCGAGGCGGGCCTTGTTCTTGGTTCCGTCGAGCGTGACGAGCGCGGCGTCGATCGCGCTCTGGTCGGCTGCATCGAGGCCGACGAGTGCCGGACCGATCTCCTCGCGCACGTTTCGCACCGCCTTCCCGACACCCTTCCCCAGGTAGTCCTGCGGATCGCCGTCGCGGAGCTCGACGGCCTCGAACCGGCCCGTCGAGGCGCCGGACGGAACCGCTGCGCGGCCTGCCGCGCCCGACCCCAGCTCCACGTCGACCTCGACGGTCGGGTTCCCCCGCGAGTCGAGGATTTGGCGCGCCCGCACCGCTGCGATCTCGCTGCTCACAGTTCCTCCTTCGCCCGGTCGAAGTAGCGGTCCTGGTCGCCCAGCTCGAGCTCGGCGAAGCGCTCGCCCGAGCCTGCCGCCAGCTGCTCGGCCCGCTCGACCCGCGCGACGAAGCGCCCGCTCGCTCGCCGGAGCTCCAGCTCCGGATCGACGTTCAGCCGCCTGGCGACGTTCACCGCAGCAAAAAGCAGGTCGCCTAGCTCCTCCGCGACCCGCTCGTCCGGCGGCTGCTCGGGAGCAGGTTCCTCGTGTCCGCCGAGCTCTGCCTCGAGCTCGGCCAGCTCGCTCCGAAGGTCCTCGAGAGCCCCCGCAACATCGGGATACTCGAACCCGACGGCGACCGCACGGCGCTGAACCTTTCGCGCTTGCAGCAGCGCCGGAAGCGTCTCGGGGACGTCGTGAAAGATCCCCTCCCGCCCCTCCTGCTCGGTCTTGAGCTCCTCCCACCGCTCGCGGACGCGGCCCGCCGTCCGCGCCTCCGCGTCACCGAAGACGTGTGGATGGCGCGCGACGAGCTTGGCATGGATTCCGCGCGCCACTCCCTCCAGATCTCCCTGACCCTGCTCCTGCAGAAGCAACGCGAGAAAGTAGACCTGGAAGAGAAGGTCGCCGAGCTCGTCGAGGAGCTTCTCGGGCCGGTCTGCGAGCGCAGCGTCCGCGACCTCGTACGCCTCTTCGACCGTGTGCGGCACGATCGTGCGGACGGTCTGTTCCCGATCCCAGGGACAGTCCCTGCGAAGACGCTCGGTCAGCTCCTGGAGCCCGAGGAGCGCGTCCGCTAGCGACAAAAGCTGCGTCTACGGAGTGGGAGCGGGGCCGGTGGTCGTCTCCGCTGGCGGTGCGTAGCCGACCTGGTACGCCGTCCTGTCCTTGAAATCGCTCGAGGTGTCGTCGACCCACTTCTTCATCTCCGCCTGCTTCTTCTGCTGGAGGAGCTGCTGGCGGATCTGCGCGCGGACCTCGGACAGTGGCGTCTTGCTGGACTTCTTCATCGCTGTCAGGGCCTGGATGATGTGCCAGCCGTACTGCGTCTTGATCGGCCTCGAGATCTGGTTCACGGCGAGCGTGAAGGCGGCCTTGTCGAACTCGGGCACCTGCCGGCCCTTCGAGATCGTCATCTTGCCGCCCGTCGCCTTCGAGCCCGGGTCCTCGGAGTGCTGCTTCGCGAGCGCGGCGAAGTTGCCGCCACCGGTGACCTGCGAGTAGAGCTGGTCGGCCAGCGCCTTCTTCTTGACGAGGATGTGCCGCACGTCACGGCTCTCGGGCAGGACGTACTGCTCCTTGTTCTTCTTGTAGTACTCCTCGATGTCTTCGTCGGAGACCGTGACGCCGTCGGTGACCTTGGTGTAGAGCTTGTTCTGAACGACGCTCGCACGGACATCGTCCCGCACCTGCCGCTCGCTCAAGGCTTGCTTCTTGATCTGAGCCTGGTACTTCTTCTCGCACGTCGCGTTGCACTTCCCGTCCTTGCCGAAGTACTGCGCCTTGATCGTCGCGAGCTGCTTCTCGACGTCCGCGTCGGTGATCTTCACGCCCAGCTCGTCCGCCCGCTGGTTGAACTGGCACCGCTGGACGAGGAACTGCATCGCCTGCTTCCGGAGGGCGGTGTACTGCTCGGTCCCGGGCTCCGGGAAAGGCTGCTTGTTCGTCTTGTAGCTCGATCTCGCCTGATCGAGGAGACGGTTGAACTGCTCCTTCGAGACCACGCAATCGCCGACGACGGCGACGTCGTTTGCGCCGACGCTTTTCCGTTCGTTGCCGCAGCCGGCCGCGAATGCGACGCCGACGAGGGCAACGACGGTGACCGAGAGAAAACGGAGCTTTGTCATGAAAAGTGCGCCATTTGCAGCGAATTTACTCACGCTGCTCGGCGCGTTTCGAGTATAGCATCGACCAACTGCAGCGCTTCCGGGAACTCTTCGTGCTTAACCGAAACTTCATTTCGAGCGCTTGCGTAGATCGCGGTGTCGACGCGGTCGCGTAACGCGCGCAGTTCCTCGGAGCCGAGGACGAGCGGGCCCACGGTCGAGCGGCCGCCTTTGAAGACGAGGTAGTCGGCGCCGAGAAGCGCGAGCTTCAGCTTCGCGGCCTGGATCGCAAACAGGTTCCCGACGGGCTCGGGCAGCGGCCCGTAGCGGTCGACCGTCGCCACCTCGAGCTCGGCCAGCTCGTCCTCCGACTCCGTGAGCGCGAGCCGTCGGTGGAGATCGATCTTCTGTGCCTCGGCAGGGATGTACTCGGCCGGCACGTAGGCATCGATCCTCGCATCGACGCGCACCGGCCTGGGAGCGATTCTCCGTTCGCCCGCGAGCTCCGCGACGGCCTCACCCAGCAGCTCGACGTAGAGCTCGAAGCCGAGCGCGGCCAGGTGGCCGTGCTGCTCCGCGCCGAGCAGCTCGCCGGCACCCCGGATCTCGAGGTCGCGCATCGCGATCGCGAAGCCGGCGCCGAGCTCGGTGTGGTCGGCGAGGGTCGCAAGGCGCGCCCGGGCCTCCTGCGTCAGCTCGGACGCGTCGGGATAGAAGAGATACGCGTGCGCGAGAAGATCCGAGCGGCCGACGCGCCCGCGGATCTGGTAGAGCTGGGCGAGCCCGAGCGCATCGGCCCGTTCGACGATCAGCGTGTTCGCCTGCGGGATGTCGAGGCCCGACTCGATGATCGTCGTCGAGACGAGCACGTCCGCATCCCCCCGCAGGAACGAGAGCATGTGCTCCTCGAGCTCCCGCTCCTTCATCTGGCCGTGGCCCACGATGTAGCGGAGCCCGGGCGCGAGCTGGCGAAGCCGGTCGGCCGCCTCGTCGATCGTCTCGACGCGGTTGTGGAGGTAGAACGCCTGGCCGCCACGGGCGACCTCGCGCTCGAGAGCGGTCTTGATCAGCTCCTCGTCGTACTCGCCGACGTGCGTCCTGATCGGGCGGCGGCCCTCCGGCGGCGTCTCGATCACGGAGATGTCGCGCAGGCCGGAGAGCGACATGTGCAGCGTGCGCGGGATCGGCGTGGCCGTCAGCGCGAGCACGTCCACCTCGAGCCGCAGCGAGCGGAGGAGCTCCTTCTGCGCAACGCCGAACCGCTGCTCCTCGTCGACGATGACGAGCCCCAGCTCTTTCGGGATCACGTCTCGGGAGAGGACCCGGTGTGTTCCGATCAGCACGTCCACCTTTCCCTCGGCGAACTCCGCGAGCACCTGCTTCACGTCCGCGGGCTTGCGGAACCGGGAGACCATCTCGACCCGGACGGGGTAGTCGCGGTAGCGCTCGCGGAAGGTGTTCCAGTGTTGCTGGGCGAGCACCGTCGTCGGGACGAGCATCAACGTCTGCTTGCCGTTCAGCGCGGCAGCGAAGGCGGCCCGCACCGCGACCTCCGTCTTGCCGAAGCCGACGTCGCCGCAGACGAGCCGGTCCATCGGACGTGGTGCCTCGAGGTCTTCCTTGACGGCCTCGATTGCCGTGCGCTGGTCGGGCGTCTCCTGGTAGGGGAACGACGCCTCGAGGCGCTCGAGCCAATCCTGGGAGAGGTCGTAGGCGATACCCGGGGCGTTCTGCCGCTGCGCGTAGAGCTTGATCAGCTCCCCCGCAAGCTCGCGGATCGCCGCTCGGGCTCGAGTCTTGAGCAGGTGCCACGCCTTCCCCCCGAGCTTGGAGAGGGCAGGCGCGCTTCCGTCGGCGCCGATGTAGCGCGAAACCTTGCCGACCTGCTCGTGCGGGACGTACAGCCGGTCCTCGCCGCGGAAGGCGACCTGGAGGTAATCGCGCGTGATGCCGGCGATCTCCCTCGTCTCGAAGCCGAGCAGCTTGCCGACGCCGTGATCCTCGTGGACGACGTAGTCGCCGGTCCGGAGCTCCGCGAACGACTGAAGGGCACGACCTGCGGGGGCCGCACGGCCTCGCGCGCGGCGACGGAAGACCTGCGTGTCCGGCAGGAGGGCGATCCCGAGCTCGCGCCAGACGAAGCCACGCCGCGCCGGGCTGACTGCAAAGAGGAGCTCGGCTTCGTCGGGTAGCTCCTCACCGGGCTCGATCACGCGCGCTTCGACTCTGCGCAGGAGGTTCTGGGTTCGGAGCGCGTCTCCCTGGTGTGGGAAAACGACAGCCGTGCGCAGCCCCCCGCGGACAAGCGCGCGGAGCTCGTTCTCGGCCTCGGCGAGCCCGCGCGCTGCGATCGCGGGCCGCTGGGCTTCGAAGGCGAATGGCTGGCCGGCGGGTAGCGGCTCGAGCTCGACCGCGCGATCGAGCGACACGGCATCGAGGGCCTCCTCCTCCCAGACCTTGCGCACTTCGTCGGGCTGCCAGACGAAATCCGGTCCGGCGGGAACGGGCACGATGAGATCCTTCGGGCGCTCCGGAGCCTCGCCGTCCTCGGCGGCGAGGCGCGTCTCCACGAGATCGAGCCGGCGCTCGGCGGCCGGGTAGATGGTCGCGCCCTCGACCGGGTGCAGCGTGCGCTGCGTGAAGGGTGAGAAGGCGCGCATGCTCTCGATCTCGTCCCCGAAGAGCTCGACGCGCAACGGCTCGCGGCCGGTCGTCGGGTAGACATCGACGATGCCGCCGCGCAGCGCGAACTGGCCGCGCTCTTGCGCCTGCTCGACCCGCTCGTAGCCGGCCAGCGCTAGCTGCTCGGCGAGCGCGTCGATCCCGGGCGCCTCGCCCGGCTTGATGCGGATCGGTTCGGGACGCGCCTCGAGCGGCGGCATCCCTTCCGCGAGCGCGGCGGCGGACGCGCTGACGAGCCCTCCGGCGGCGAGCACGTCGAGCGCTCGGGCCCGCTCGCCGACGAGATGGGGCGGTGGCTCGAGCCCTGAGCTCCAGCTCACGCCGCGACTCGGCAGGAGCGCGACACGCTCGTCTCCGAGGAACCAGCCCGCGGCATCGGCGACGTCTCTGGCATCTGCATCCTCCGGCACGAGCACGACGAGCGGGCGCGCGAGCTCTTCGTAGACGGCCGCGAGCAGAAGCGGCAACGCAGGCTCCGACACGCGCGCACGGGTGTCGGGCAACTCCTCGATGAATGCGCGGAAGCGCTCGCTCTCGGCGAGCTCGCCAACAAACGGGTGGAGGACAGGTCGGTCCATGACGAGCGACGGAACCGGCGTTCCGCGGGCCCATCGTAACCGCGGTCGATCCAGTCGCTGACCCTGCCCGGGTCGGTGGCCAGGGTCGACTACTGTGGCGCCGGGTCATGGCGTCGACACCGGAGACTCGCTACGTGTTGAGCGATGGGAACCACATCGCCTACCAGGTGGCGGACGGAGGCGAGCGCGACATCCTCTACGTGCCACGGATGACCGCCCCGATCGATGTCCTCTGGGACGACCCGATCGCCGCTCGCGGGCTGCGGCGCCTCACCGCCTGCGGCCGATTGATCATGTGCGATCTTCGCGGCTGGGGCGCCTCCGACTCGATCGACACCACGCGACTGCCGGCGATGCAGGCGTGGATGGACGACATCGGCGCCGTGTTGGATGCGGCCGAGAGCGACCAGGCCACGCTCGTCGCCGGTTCGGAGACAGCGCTCCCGCTGATGCTGTTCGCCGCAACCAATCCGGATCGGACGACCGGTCTCGTCCTCATCAACGCATTCGCGCATTTCCTGCGCACGCCAGAGACGCCGTTCGGGATTCCGCCCGAGTCTGCCGAGCGCTACGTCGAGCGCTACCGCGCGATCTCGGGGCGCGGAGAGCTGGTCGACATTCTCGCGCCGACCCGCTCGAGCGAGTCGGCCTTTCGTCGTTGGAATGCTCGCAGCCAGCGCTTGGGTGCAGGTCCTGGCACAGCCGCGGCCATCTACGACGTGTTCATGCGCACCGACCTCTCCGGAGTCCTACCCAGCATTCGGGTGCCCACGCTCGTCCTCCACAGAGAAGGCGACCAACACGTACGCGATGGCCACGCGCGCTTCCTCGCCGATCGCATTCCCGGCGCCCAGCTGGTAACGCTTCCGGGCGACGACAACGAGTGGTTCTCCGGCGAGATCGAGCCGCTCTTCGACGAGATCGAGCAGTTCGTGACGGGCATCCGCCGAGCCCGCCGGACCGACCGCGTGCTCGCGACCGTCCTCTTCACCGACATCGTCAGCTCCACCGAGCGCGTGGCCACGCTCGGTGACGCCGCGTGGAAAGCCGTTCGCGAGGCGCACGACGAGCTGGTCCGCTCGCACGTCGAGAGCTTCGGCGGAAGGCTCATCGAGTTTTCGGGTGACGGAGCGCTTGCGACCTTCGACGGGCCGGCGCGGGCGATCTATTGCGCGTGCGGGGTGAGGGACGCCGCCGACACGCTCGGCCTCGCCATACGCGCCGGCCTGCATACCGGGGAGATCGAGCTGCTGAGCGCCGGGATCGGCGGCCTGGCCGTTCACATCGGCGCGCGCGTCGCTGCGCTCGCGGACCCGAACGAAGTCCTCGTCTCCGCCGCCGTGCCCCCGCTCGTCGCCGGCTCGTCGATCCGGTTCAGGCCGCACGGCACCCACGAGTTGAAAGGCGTTCCGGACCCGTGGGAGGTCTTCAGCGTCGAGGAGGGCTAGTTGAAGCGCTGCTGGGCCGGCTCGAGACCCTCGCGGGCGATGGCCTCGACTGCGTCCGCCGCTTTCGAGACGAGGGCCTCGACGTCGATCTCCGGCTCGAACTCGGAGAGGACGTAGTCGGCCACCGGACGGCGATCGCCTCGCCCCGGACGGCCGACGCCGATTCGGAGGCGAAGGAAGTCCTGCGTCCCCAGGGTCGAAGCGATCGACCGCAGTCCGTTGTGACCGGCTAACCCGCCGCCGAGGCGGATCTGGAATCGGCCCGGCTCGAGGTCGACATCGTCGTGAACGACGAGCAGGTCGTCAGGACGAACCTTGAAGAAGCGCGCCGCGGCGCCGACCGACTGGCCGGACACGTTCATGTAGGTCTCCGGCTTGAGCAGAGCGAGCCTTCGTTCGCCGTCGCGAACCTCCGCGAGCTGGCCGGAGAACTTCGAGCGAAACGAGCCGTCGTGGCGTCGCGCGAGCTCGTCTGCGACGCGCCAGCCGATGTTGTGGCGCGTGCGCTCGTACTCCCGCCCCGGGTTGCCCAGGCCGGCCACGAGGAGATCCAGTGTCGAGGCGGGCTCGCCCCGACGAAAGAGACGCACTAGCCTTCGGACTGCTGCTGCGGCTCGTCGCCGCCGCCGCCACCTTCGGCGGCCTCGCCCTCGGCAGGCGCTTCGCCGTCCTCGGCGCCCTCGCCCTCCGGAGCCTCCTCGCCCTCTGGCAGCTCGCCCTCTTCGAGCTCCTCGCCCTCGACCTCTTCGGGCTCGGGCTCGACGAAGACGGTCGGCATCGTCACCGTCGCCAGCACGGTCTCCTCGGGATCGTCCAGATAGGTGACACCCTCCTGCGTTGGCAGGTCGGCAAGGCGGAGCGTGTCGCCGATCGCCATGCCGCTGACGTCGAGCTCGAGATGATCCGGGATCTCCATCGGCAGCGCCTCGACGTTCAGCTCGCGGTTTACCTGCGAGAGGACGCCGCCCTCCTTGACGCCGGCGGGCTCGCCGATCAGCTCGACTGCGACCTGCGTCTGAATCGGCTGGTCGAGGCGAACCTCGTGCAGATCGATGTGCGCAAGCTTGCCGCTCGGGACTGCCTGCTGGTAGTCCTTGAGCACTGCGGGATGCGTGCTCCCCTCGCCATCGAGGACGACGTCGAGAATCGCGTGCAGGCCGGAGTCGCCGGAAAGCGCGCGCCGGAGCTCGCGCTCGTGAACGACAAACGGATGGGGCGGCTTCCCGCGCCCGTAGAGCACGCCCGGAACGAGACCCTGGTTACGCAGGCGCCGCGAGTCGGCGGAGCCGCGCCCTTCGCGCTCCTTCACCTCGAGCTTGACTCGTTCACCGGCCATTTCGGCGGCGAAGTGTAGCTAGGGAGGACTTGGCGGGGGATTGCTCGTTGTCGGGGAGCGATGCTCGGGCCGAGGCCGCGGACGCAGGGAGCGCCGGTAGTAACTACCGGCGCGACTGAGGACCCGGCCTCGGGGCGAGCAGCGCTTCCCGGCGGCTCAGCCATCCCCCGCCGAGTCCTCCGACTACTTCTTGATGTGCAGGTCGATCCCGAGCAGAAGGAGCGGCCAGAGGAGGATGGCGAGGATCGCGGACGCGATCAGCCGGAACGTGTCCAGGTCCTTGAAGTAGTGCTTCTGGGCGGCGACGGCAACGCCGACGACGATGTAGACGAGCCCGATGAAACTCGGTCGGAACATGGGGAGATCATCCCCTATTCCGCGATCAGGAAACCGAGGACGGTTAGAACAACTGGTTCTCGCCGCCGAAGATCGCGGAGACCGAGTCGTCTTCGAAGACGTTCATGATCGTCTCTGCGAGCAGGCCCGAGATCGGCAGCACAGTCATGTTCGCCGGCCGCTTCAGCGGATCGATCGGCACCGTGTCGGTGACGACGATCCCCGTGATGCCGGAGTCCGCAAAGCGCTCCAGCGCGCCGCCCGAGAACAGGCCGTGCGTCGCGAACACGTAAACGTCCTCGACCCCGTGCTCCTTGAGGGCGGCGACGTTCGCGAGCAACGTGCCCCCGGTCATGATCACGTCGTCGCCGAGGATCGCGGTCTTCCCGCGGACTCGACCCGCGATCTCGGTGACAGCGGCCGTGTCGCGTGCCGGGCGGGTCTTGTGCATGATCGCGAAGTCGGCCTCGATCATCTCGGCGAAGCGGACGGCCATCTTCGCCCGACCGGCGTCCGGAGACACGGAGACGACGTTCTCCCCGGTGAGGCCGAGATCGCGGAAGTAGCGCGCGAACAGCGGCAGAGCAGTCATGTGGTCGACCGGGATGGTGAAGAAGCCCTGGATCTGCCCGGCGTGCAAGTCCATCGTGAGCACGCGGTCCGCGCCGGCGAGCTGGATTGCGTCGGCGACCAAGCGGGCGGAGATCGGCTCACGCGGCTTGGCCTTGCGGTCCTGGCGCGCGTACGGGAAGAGGGGAATGACCGCGGTGATGCGCTTCGCCGAGGCGAGCTTGGCTGCCTGGATCATGAACAGCAGCTCCATGATGTTGCGGTCGACGGGCTCGGACCCGGTCTGGACGATGAAAGCGTCGGCGCCGCGGATCGAGTCGATGTAGCGGCAGTACGTCTCTCCGTTCGCGAACGTCTCGAGCTCGACCTCGCCCAGCTCGATCCCGAGCTGTTCGGCCATCTTGTGCGCCAGCTCCTGGTGCGAGCGGCCGGAGAAGAGCATCAGCCGCTTCCACGGCCCCCGCTCGATGAAATGCTCGGGGCGCGGCTCGGCGCCGGTCGAAGCGCCTGCGCCTTCGGCCTCCATCCCCGGCAGCTGGGTCAGCTCAGTCGTCCCGGTTTCGACCATCGAATCCTTCCTTGTTGACCTGCTTGCTTCGGGCGATCGCGAGGGCCCCGGGCGGGACGTTCTTCGTGACGACCGAGCCCGCGGCAACCCAAGCATTGTCGCCAACCGTGACCGGAGCAACGAACACATTGTCGCTGCCGGTGTGGACGTTGGCGCCGATCTCCGTCCTGAACTTCCCAGGGCCGAGCTCAGGCCTGTAGTTGGCGGTGATCGCACCGGCGCCGATGTTCGTGCCCTCGCCGACATCGGCGTCGCCGATGTACGAGAGGTGCGGCACCTTCGCACCTTCGCCGATGTGCGAGTTCTTGATCTCCACGAATGTCCCGGCCTTCGCGCGCGCTTCGAGCACCGTTCCGGGGCGAAGGTAACAGAACGGTCCGACGGTCGCGTCCGCGCCGACGACCGCGTCGACGACGACCGCGTGGGGTCCCACGACCGCACCCGAGGCGATCCGCGTCTTGCCGCTCAGAACGGTGAACGGATGGATGGTCACGTCAGGCTCCAGTGCGACGCCGGCCTCGATCCAAGTCGTCTTCGGATCGACGATCGTCACCCCCGCCAGCATGTGCTCGTCGTTGATGCGGTCCCGGAGCGCGGCCCCCGCTTCCGCCAGCTCGGCCCGCGTGTTCACGCCCTCGGCCTCGGCGGGATCGGCAGCGACGTGAGCGGCGACACGCTCACCATTCTCAACTAGATGGCGCACGGCGTCGGTCAGGTACAGCTCGCCTTGCCGGTTCGCCGCGTCGAGCTGGTCGAGGGCCGGCCAGACTCGGTCGGCCGCAAAGACATAGATCGCCGAGTTGACCTCACCGACGGCGAGCTGCTCCGGCGTCGCGTCGCCGGACTCCACGATCTCGCGCACCGCACCATCCTCGTCCCGAATCACGCGACCGTATTCGCGTGCGTCGGTTGGACGGAAGGAGAGGATCGTCGCGGCAGCCTCCTCCCGGTGGTGGGCGTCGAGGAGGTCGCGGAGGAGCTGCGGGCTGAGTGCCGGTGCGTCGCCGGTCAGGACAAGGAGGGCGCCCTCGACTCCACTGAGCGCATCGCGCGCCGCGGCCAGCGCGTCACCGGTGCCGCGCGGCTTCGCCTGAACCGCGACCTCGATCCCGTCGAACGCGCCCGCACCCTCGGGTGAGGTCACGACCACGAGCGGGTCGGCGCCGACTGCGCGCGCGGCCTCGACGACCCAGTCGACCAGCCGCCTTCCGAGCAGCGGGTGGAAGTGCTTCGGGGTCGCCGAGCGCATGCGCGTGCCGAGGCCGCCGGCGAGCACGACAGCTGCGGGATTGCTGGCGGTCATCAGTCGAGACTTGCTGGGGCGCCTGGATTCGAACCAGGGATCACGGGACCAAAACCCGTTGCCTTACCACTTGGCTACGCCCCACCAAAGCTCAGTGTGCCACGCCTCAGCGGCGGCGGGAGAAAAGGAGCACGAGCGCGACGACGGCGAGCATTCCGACGATGATCAGTGCCACGGTTCCGACGATGATCAGGAGCACCGGGATGAGCATGACGAGGGCCTGGGAGACCGCCGCGATCCAGCCGATCTGGCTCGCCGTGCCGGATGCGAGCCGGCTGCCCACGCTGAAGTAGAGGACGAGAACGGCGAGGGCGACGACGACCGCGATCGGTACCGAGATCACGCCGAGGACGATCAGGATGCCTTCGGTGACCGCGATCCAGAGCGCGACCCGAAGCCGGCGCTCGCGAAGCCACCGCTCGGTCCTGCTCGTCCCGTGCTCGATGACGAGGGTGCCGCGCTCGAGCATGGCTCAACCGTACCAAGCGGGGGCCGTCAGCCAGGTGCGGCCCCGGGGGGAAACGGCCAGGCGAGCGGCTTCGGCGCGGTCCCGGTCGTCGAAGAGGCCGTACACGGCCGGGCCTGCGCCCGTGACGTCCGCGCGAAAAGCGCCGAGTGCACGGAGCTCGTCGGCGAGCGGCGAGGAGGCGAGGTCGTTCGGCGGAAGCGCGGCGAGTTCGCCGGACCGGAGCGCCTCGCGCAACGAAGCGCGACGCTCGTCGAATCCATCGACTCCCTGGAATGCCTCGTAGACGGCAGCCGTTGAAGCCTTCTCCTGCTCGACCGGCAACACGAGCACGACCCAGTAATCGTGCGGAATCTCGACCGGCTCGAGGCGCGTGCCATCGCCGGTGCCGAGCTGCGCGCCCTCCGTGAGGAAGAACGGAACGTCAGCTCCGATTTCGGCTGCCAGCGCCTGCAACCTCTCCTCCGGCAGCGGATGCGCGAGTGTCTCGTTCGCCAGCCGGAGCGCTGCGGCGGCGTCTGAGCTGCCTCCGCCCAGCCCGGCGGCAACCGGGATCTGCTTGTCGATGCGCACCGTCCAGCTTGGCGCGGCGCTCGCCGCGGCTCCGAGCGCGAGCAGCGCGTCCCGGACGAGCGTGTCCTCCGTGAAGCCCATGACCTCGAGGGCGGAGCCTTGCTCGAGCACGATCCCATCGGCGAGCTCGATTTGCTGAAGCACCGTTGCCACCTCGTGTTTGCCGTCGGGCCGCCGAGGGCCGACGACGAGCGCGAGATTGATCTTGGCGTGCGCCTTTGCCTTGCTCACCGAAGCGCCTCGGCCAGGGCGACGAACTCGCGCGGCTCGAGTGCCTCGGCGCGGATCTCCGGTGGCCGGTCGATCGCTGCGAGGGCTTCCGCTGCGCGAGGGCGTGGCGCGAGCCCCGAGAGCTCGAGCGAGTTCGGGAGCGTCTTGCGGCGGTGCGCGAAAGCGGCTTCGACGACGCGCTTGACCTCGGGAGTACGACTCGGGCAGCCCGGTCCGGCTGAAGGCGACGAGCGCCGAGTCCACGTTCGGTGGCGGCCGGAAGACCGTTCGGGAGACCGGATGGAAGCCGGTTCGCTCGGTCACGAGCTGTACGAGCACCGAGACAGCGCCGTATGCCTTCGTGCTCGGCGCCGCGAAGAACCGGTCGGCGACCTCACGCTGGACCATCACCGTCCAGGCGCCGATGCTCGGCAGCCCGTCGAGGCTCTCGACGACGAGCGGCGTCGCGATGTTGTACGGAAGGTTCGCGACGAGCTTGCCCGGCCGCGGCTCGAGCGCGGCGAGGTCAAAGCGAAGGGCATCGCCGAAATGGAGATCGATGTTCGTGCGGCCCGTGAGTCGCTCGGCGAGGTGTGGCTCGAGGGCGCGATCGAGCTCCACGGCGTGGACGCGTGCCACGCGCTCGGCGAGGTAGTCCGTGAGGACGCCGAGCCCGGGACCGATCTCGAGCACGACATCGTCGGGGTCGAGCCCGGCGAGCCGTTCGATCACGCCGAGGATGTTCTCGTCGACGAGGAAGTGCTGGCCCAGGTCCCGGTTGGGCGAGACGGGAAGCTTCACGGGAGCGAGAACGCGGCTGCGGCGTTCAAGTCGATTTGCGCGCCGAGCTCGTCGGCGGCCTCACCGCGCGCATCTGCGAGAGCCGCGACCGTCAGCAGGACGTTGGCCGGCTCGTTGGGACGGCCTCGCCGGGCCTGTGGAGCGAGGTAGGGGCTGTCCGTCTCGGCCAGGATCCGCTCGGCCGGGACCTGCGCTGCCGATGCCCGCAAGTCGTTCGCCTTGGGGAACGTGACGTTGCCCGCGAACGACACGTAGTAGCCGCGCTCGACCGCGGTCGCGAGCAGGCCGGGGCACGAGAAGCAGTGCATGACGACGGTGCCGTCGAAGCTCGCCAGGGCATCGGCTGTGTCCCGGTCGGCTTCGCGCGTGTGGATCACGACCGGCTTGCCGAGCTCGGACGCGAGCTCGAGCTGGGCATCGAAGAGCTTCCGCTGCCGGTCACGGGAGGTGCCGTCACGGTAGTAGTCGAGCCCGGTTTCCCCCACGGCGACGACACGATCATGGTCGAGCAGCTCGCGTAGCTCGCCGACCCGCGAGGCCTCGTGACCGCTTGCCTGGTGGGGGTCGATGCCGAGGGCGGCGAAGACCTCGTCGTGCCGCTCCGCGAGCTCGAGCGCAGCCTTGCACGAGTCGATCCCGGTGCCAACCGTGACGATTCGATCGACGCCGACGGCGCGCGCCCGGCGGATGAGGGCCGATGGACGATCCGCGCACGCGTCCAGGTGCGCGTGAGTGTCGATCACGCTGCGGCGGCCCGCTGCTCCATCAGGGCGAGCTCCTCCGCGACCACTTTCTCCGGATCGAGCTTCTTGAAGAGCGGCTTCGGCTTCGGCAGCTCGCGGCCGGGCGGTAGCTCGCTCGGCGCCCAGCTTCCTTCCCAGCCTTCGTACTCGCCGGTCAGCACCTCGTGCTCGTCGCCTTCCTCGCCGACTTCCCGGAGCTCGAGCGGGCCCGCGATCGTTCCCTCGTAGCCGAGCAACTCGTGCAACACCTGGGACGAGAACGGGAGGAAGGGCGTGAACATCGTCTTCAGGCTGTCGATCGCGCGCAGGCTCACGTAGAGGACAGTGCCGGCCCGCTCGCGGTCAGTCTCGATCAGCGCCCAGGGGGCCTGCTCGCTCGTGTACTGGTTGACAAGGGAGGCCAGCCGCATGGCCTCGGCTAGGGCAGCCTTGAACCGGGCGGCCTCGATCGCGTCGCCGACCGTGTCGAACCCGGACTCGATCTCCCCCAGCAGCCCGCGGTCCTCCTCGGTGAGCTCACCAGGCTCGGGGACAGCGCCGAAGCCTCGGTTCACCGACGTGAGGGTCCTGTTGACGAGGTTGCCCCAGTTCGCAACGAGCTCGTCGTTGTTCCGGCGCGCGAACTCTGACCACGTGAAGTCAGTGTCCTGCGTCTCTGGCCCCGCGGCGGTGAGGAAGTAGCGGAGTGGATCGGGGTCGTAGCGGCTCAGGAAGTCGCCAACCTCGATCGCAACCCCTCTGCTGACGCTGAACTGCTTGCCCTCCATGGTCAGGAATTCACTGGCGACGACATCGGTCGGAAGGTTCAGCGGCCCCTTGCCTGCGCCGACCTCCCCGCCCTCGCCGTAGCCGAGCAGGATGCTCGGCCAGATGACGGTGTGGAAGACGATGTTGTCCTTGCCCATGAAGTACGAATGCTTGGCTTCGGGGTCCTGCCACCACTCGCGCCATGCCTCGGGGGTGCCACGGTTCGCCGCCCATTCGACGGCCGCCGACAGGTAACCGATCACGGCGTCGAACCAGACATAGATCCGCTTGTCGTCGCGTTCCGCGTACTCGGGTGGCGCCGGAATCGGCACGCCCCAGTCGAGATCGCGAGTGATCGGGCGGGGCTTAACCTCCTTGAGCAGCCCGAGGGAGAAATTCCGGACGTTCGAGCGCCAGTGCTCGTGGCCCTCGATCCACTCGGTCAGCCGCTCAGCAAACGCCGGCAGGTCGAGGAACAGGTGTTGGGTCTCCCTGAAGACCGGCGGCGTGCCGTCGATCTTCGACCGCGGGTCCTTCAGATCGATTGGGTCGAGCTGGTTCCCGCAGTTGTCGCACTGGTCGCCCCGAGCCGACTCGAAGCCGCAGATCGGACAGGTCCCTTCGATGTAACGGTCGGGCAACGTGTGGCCGGTCGCGGCGGAGAACGCCCCCAGGGTCGTCTTCTCGACGATGTGGCCGTTTTCGTAGAGCGTCTTGAAGAGGTCCTGCACCACGCGGTAGTGGTTGCGCGCAGTCGTCCGCGTGAAGAGGTCGTAGGACAGGCCAAGGTCTCGCAGGTTTTCGCGAATGATCTGGCTATAGCGATCGGCAGCCTCACGCGGCGACAGACCGGCGCGATCGGCCGCGACCATGACGGGCGTGCCGTGCTCGTCCGTGCCGCTGACCATCAGCACCTGATCGCCTCGAAGCCGGTGATAACGAGCCGTGATGTCGGAGGGCACGCCGAAGCCGGCGACATGGCCCAGGTGCCGTGGGCCCGCCGCGTACGGCCACGCGACGGCGATCAGGATTCGCTGTGATGGGCGGTTCGGCGTGGCTTTCCTCCGCGCTTGATGGAATCTGGGACATCTTACGGAGGGGCTCGCGGGGAACCCCGCCGCGCGCCGGAACTCTTGCCGCCGATTTCCGCCAGACGGCTCCGATGAGGACCAGGACGAGCCCAAGCGCGCCGAGCACGAACAAAGGCGCCCTCCGCGAGCTCGACTGCTCATCGACGCGGCTCTCGTCGCGACCTGCCACTCGAAACCTGCCGTCCGCGGCCTCGCGCCTCGAACGCGCGCCGAGAGGAACTGTCTCGGGCTCCTTCGCGCGAGCAACCCGGAGCGGCTTCGGACGCGACGCGACGGCCGCCCTGCTGGCCTCTCGGTGCGGTGCCTGAGCCCGGTTGTGTGCCGAAGGCGTAACCGTTCGAGTCCCCCGCGGCGCTCGCGCCAACCTGGGCTCTACAGACCGTCGCGCCGCCTGAGACGATCGGGGACGAGGTGCGTGCCGAGCGCGCGCCGCCGGCACAGACGGACGCACAGCTCGAGATTTGACGGGCACGGGCGCCGGCACAGGAACCGCCGGCTGAACGGCGGGTTCGCTTTCAAGAGGTTGCTGGAAAGCGCCCTGACGAACGGGGAGCAGCGAGAGCGGGTCGACGTATCCGTTCTGTTCGGCGGTGAGACGGACGCCGAGATGCACGTACGGCTCAGGCCCTTCGGGGTCTCCGCTCGGTCCGATCGTTCCGACGACCTCGCCCTCGACGACCGCGGTTCCGACGCTCAGCGCGATCGACCCGAGGTGGACAAGGGTGATCGAATACCCGTCCTCCGTGCGGATCGTCAGGCAGCGCCCTTCGCGCGGGAGCCGGCCGGCGAACGAGACGACCCCGGCCACAGGCGCGCGCACGTCGGCTCCCGACGGCGCACCGATGTCGACGCCGCGATGCTGACCGCCTGCGTACGGGTCGTCCTGTGCGGTGAACGGCCTGAGCACCGGCCCGTCGACGGGCCATGCCCAAGCGGACGCGCCCGAAGCGTGAGCAAGTGCGATGAGCAGCACCGCCCCGAGGACGAGGACTTTGTTGCCAGATTGGAAAACCACGTGGGCAGAGTATCGAGCCGATCCGCTGTTGTCAAATCTGCTTACAGAGAGGCTTTGTAGAGGCGGTTTCGGGACAGGCCGGTCAACCCGGCGACGACGTCAGCAGCCTGCCTCCGCCCCGCTCCCGCCTCGACCAGCTTCGCAACCGCAGCGCGCGCGTCGTCCTCGTCACCCAACACGACCCCGACCGCACCGAGGACGACCGTGATCTCGCCCTTCGGTGGCTCGGTGACCTGTGCGGCAACCTCCACGGCGGTTCCCCGGATCACTTCCTCGAACCGCTTCGTCAGCTCCCGGCAAACCGCAACCCGCCGCTCCGGCATCGCCTCGGCAAGCGAAGCGAGGCTCGCCGGCAGTCGGCGCGGCGATTCGAACGCCACGACCGGGTGCGGCCAGCGCCCGAGCTCCTCCCACAGAGCCGTCCTCGCCTTCTCGCCTCGCGGCAGGTACCCGACGAACTGGAACCGGTCGCCGAGGAGCCCGCTCGCGACGAGCGCGGTCTCGACCGCCGAGGGCCCGGGCAGGACGGTCACCTGCACGCCCGCCTCGAGCGCCGCGGAGATGAGCCGCGCGCCGGGATCGCTCACGCCCGGCAGGCCCGCGTCGCTCGTCAGCGCGACTCTCTCGCCGGCCTCGAGCCGCGGCAGCATCTGGGCCGTCCGTTCGGCCTCGTTGTGCTCGTGGTAGCTGACCAGGCGCGCCTCGATCCCGTGCCGGTCGAGCAGGATCCGCGTCCGCCGCGTGTCCTCGCAGAGCACGACGTCGGCTTCGGCGAGCTCGCGCAGGAGGCGAAGCGTGACGTCCTCGAGATTCCCGATCGGCGTCGCGCAGACCGAGAGGGGCACTTACTCGAGAGCCTCGAACGCGACGAACCCGGCTCCGACGAGCCCCGCGTCGGGCCCGAGCTCGGCCGGGACGATGCGAACGAGGTCTCTTCCGGGCCGGAGCGCCTCCTGCGCGACGACCTCGCGTGCGGAGTCGAGGAGCAGGTCGAGCGCGCTCGCGAAGCCGCCTCCGATGACGACGAGCTCGGGCTCGAAGATGTTGACGAGGCTGCCGATCCCGGCGCCGAGCCGGCGCCCCATCTCGTGCATCGCGTCCAGCGCCCCCTCGTTCCCCTCGCGCGCGGCCGCAACGAGGTCGCGCGCCTTCGAGCCCCTACCGAGGATCTCCTCCGCCACCCGGTCAGCCGCGCGTCCTGACGCGTACTGCTCGAAATGGCCGTGTCCGTCACACCCGCGCCCGCAGGGCTCGCCGCTGTAGTCGATGACGATGTGGCCGAGCTCCGCGCCCGCGCCGACGGAACCGCGGTAGGGCTTGCCGCCGAGGATGAGCCCACCGCCGATTCCCGTTCCGAGCGTCAGCATGACCATGTCGCTGGCGCCCTTTCCGGCCCCGATTCTCCACTCCGCGATCGTCGCGGCATTCGCGTCGTTGTCGATTCCGACCGGAAGCGAGAAGCGCTCGCTCATGCGCTCGCGAATGCTGACGTCGGCGAGCGGGACGTTCACCGACGACACGACTCGGCCCGAGCGTTGGTCGACCGTGGACGGGACTCCGAAGCCGAGCGCGGAGACGTCGTCGCCCACCAATTCTTCGATGGCTCCGTCGAGGCCGGCGAGGAACTCTTCCTGTGAGCCGACGGGGGTCGGCCGCTCGAGCCGGCGCGAGATCCGACCCTCGCGGTCGACGACACCGGCCGCGATCTTCGTCCCGCCGACGTCGACACCGATCGTCCGCTCGTCTGCCACGTGGCTACGATACGCCGCCGAATGGCCCAGGGAGAAAAGCCCTACCGCGTCTACAAAGGCGGGCGCGCGAAGGGGCGGGTGCCGACGCTGCCCAAACCGGAGCGTGCGCCGGCCCGAACCGACCGGAAACCCTTCCGCTTCAAGGGCCCGGGGCCGAAGGCTGAAAAGACGAAAGGGAAGGCCAACTGGCGCCGCCGCATCCTCGTCGGGGTCATCCTGCTCTTCGTCCTCCTGCTCGTCTGGGGCGTCACGAGCTACCTCGCGCTCCGCAGCGGCGCGAAAGCCGCCAACAAGCGCCTGTCGCCGTCGGCCGAGGCCGCCCTCGTGCCCCAGAGCGGCCTCATGCTCTCGCACCCGTCCGTGATCCTGCTCCTGGGCACCGATCACTCGTCACGGATCGAGGAGCGCAGCGGCTTTCGGCGCGCGGACTCGATCATGCTCCTGCGCACCGACCCCGGGAAGGGCCGCCTGCACTACCTCTCGATCCCGCGTGACCTGCGCGTGGAGGTTCCCGGCCACGGCTTCGACAAGATCAACTCGGCCTTCCAGCTCGGTGGCCCATCGCTGGCCATCCAGACGGTGCGCAACTTCACGGACATCGAGGTCAACCACGTGGTGATCGTGGATTTCGACGCCTTCACGAAGGTGATCGACAAGGTCGGCGGCGTGGACATCGACGTGCCCGGCCCGATCCTCTCGAACAAGTTCGACTGCCCCTACCAAACCCAGGTCCGGTGTGACCGGTGGCAGGGGTGGCGCTTCGCCAAGGGCGTCCAGCACATGAGCGGCAAGCAGGCGCGGGTCTACTCGCGGATCCGGGAGAACAAGCTGAACCCAGCCGAAAGCGACATCACCCGCACGGAGCGCCAGCAGGCCGTGATCCAGGCATTGCTTTCGAAGCTCACGAGCCCCGGAGTTCTCGTCAAGCTGCCCTTCATCGGCGACGACGTCATGAGCCCGCTGACGACGGACTTGTCCGCGGGGGAGTTGACCCAGTTCGCGCTCGTGAAGAAGCGGAGCGGCAACGAGCGTCGCTGTCGTCTCGGGGGCACACCCTCGGGCTTCGGGGGCGGCTACCTGGTCACGGACGAGGAAGCCCGGCGGACGATCGCAGCGTTTCTCGGCCGCTCGGCCCCGCAGCCGCCCTTGCCGGGCTCGGCGTACGGCTCCGGCTGCCGGTCCTAGCGGGCCGTGCCCCGAATCATCGATCACGGCACCGAGACGAATGGTGTGGACAGGAGCGCTCAGCTTTCGGCGACCTTCTTGACGTTCTTTTCCTTCTTGTCGCCCTTGTCTGCCTTGTCCGAGCCCGAGTCGCCCGGCTTCTCGCCGTCCTTGGACGCCTTGCGCGCCGTGCCTCCCTTGCCGTAGTCGGTCGAGTAGAAGCCCGAGCCTTTGAAGTGCACCGCCACCGGGTAGAGCACACGCTGCAGGGGGCCTTCGCCGCAGACCTCGCACACGTCTGGCTGCGAGTCCGACATCTTCTGGAACAGCTCGAAGACGTGCCCCTTCGGACACTTGTACTCGTAGATCGGCACGCGAGCGAAGGCTAGCAACGGCCTAGGATTCCGCCGGTTTGGCCTCCACGGCATCGACTCGCTGGTTCACGCTCGGAGTTGCGGCGTGCGCAGCCGGGCTCGCGGTGTTCTTCCTCGTCTTTCTGCGGACGTGGCCGCCGCACGAGGACGAGACGCTCGCGCTCTTCGTTGGTCGCGACTCGCTCGGCGGGCTCCTGCACACCGTGCATGCCGAGCGCGGCGGGGCGCCGCTCCACTTCCTCGTCGCGTGGGTGGTCGCTCACCTCGGCGGCGGCCTGACGGCACTGCGGCTCGTCTCGGCGCTGGCTGCCGTGGCAAGCGTGCCGGTGCTGGCGATGCTCTCGGCCCGGCTCGCGGGCCGGCAGGTCGCGCTCGTCGCGACAGTGCTCGCCTCGGCCAGCTGGCTCATGCTCTTCCACGGCGTCTTCGGGCGCATGTACAGCCTGTTCCTGCTCACGAGCGCGCTCTCGTACCTTGCGCTCCTCGTCGCGGTCGAGCGCGACGACCGCGGACGCTGGGCCCTGTGGGGGCTCGCGACGCTGGCGGCGATTGCAAGCCATCCCTACGGAGCCTTCGTGCTCGCATCGCAGGGACCCTTCGTACTCGCGCGCGCGAGAACGCGGAGAGCGTACGTCGCACTGGCGACAGTCGTGCTCGTGGCGACGCCCTTCTGGCTCACCGACCGGGTCCTCGCCGGACGGTTCGAGGGCGGTGTCGGCGAGAGAGGTGAGCGCTTGCCGTTGCTCAGCTACCTGGCGGACGCCGCCGGCGACGCGTCCTCCGGCTCTCTTCTGGTTCTCGTTCCCGTCCTTGCACTCGCGATCCTCGGCTGGTCGCGGCTCCCAGCTCCGGCCGGGCTGCTCACTGCAAGCGTCGTCGCGGTGCCAGCGCTCCTGCTCGGGTTGGCCCGCTTCAGCCCTTCCGCGTCCCCCGAATCGCGGCACCTGATCTTCGCGCTCCCCTTCTTCGCCACCGCGCTGGCCGCGGGCCTCGTGTTTGCGCTCCGCCGGCGGATCGTGCTCGTCGCCGCGCTCGTCGTCCTGCTAGTCGCCGAGGTTGGCTGGGCCCGCCATCGAACACCTGCCCTGTTCGAAGGCGAGGCGCGAAGTAGGATCGAGGCCCGGCAGGCCGCGTCTGCGTGGCTCGCCGCAACGGCCAGCCCGGATGACGTCCTCTTCGGCTACGACCCCCTCTTTCTGGGCGCCTGGGAGCGCGACCGCGACTTCCCGATGACCACGGTCCCGCGCGCGGACGCGAAACTCGCGCTCTCCGAGCTTCGCTCGGCGGGATCGCTCGGTCGCGGCGTCTGGGTGCTCGACGCGGGCGACATCAACAACCGCCCTCGGCGCTCGACGATCGATCTGCGGCTTCCGGAGCCAATGGGAGCCTTCGAGGGGCGGGTCTTCGGCCCCTACCTCGTGCTCCGAACGCGGGAGCCCGCCCGGACGCCCGCTCGCTACCTCACATTCGCGGCCGGCGCGATGAGCCTCGGGACGCAGCTCGGCATCGTCGACGCCGGTGGCAACCTGAACACGATCCTGGTCGCGCAGGACCGGCTTTAGGAGGGTTTGACGGAACGTTGCTCGTCGCCGGGGTGCGATGGTCGTTCCGAGGCCGCGGACGCAGGGAGCCCCGATAGTCTCACTATCGGGGCGACTGAGGACCCGGCCTCGGGGCGAGCAGCGCGGCCCGGCGGCTCAGCCATGTTTCGCCAAACCCTCCTAACCTTCTCGCCGCTCCTTCTCTACGGTCTCCCGGTAGCAGGGCGCGTCCTCGAAGGCGGCGAGACCGGCCGGGGCTTCCCGCCGGGCAATTCCACGCCGCCGGCGCACGGTGGCGAGGACGGCCGCAGAGGCGCCGAGGAGGCTGCCGAGCACGAACGACCGCATTCGGCTCCGCCTCTGCTGGTCACTCTGCATCGTCCAAGCGTAGTCGCCGCTCGGCTCCGTCGGCGACGTCGATTCCCAGCTTGTAGTAGCCGGCGAGGGCAGGGTCGTACGGCGCCACGGTCGCGGCGCGGGCCTCCCGGAGGAGCATGGCGATCGAGGCCGCAATCGCCGGCCGGTCATCGATCGGTCCCCGTCTGCGGAGGATCAGCCAGCCTCCGATCCGCTCCGCCTCCGCGTTCAGCCCGTCGAGCCGAATCTGGGTGTCCGCCAGCGGGACGGCGACGAAGACCGTGCCTGCCGGGACGTCGACCCGGCGGATCGCGCGGGCGAGCAGGCCGGGTTGCGCGCGAGGCAGCCCGGTCGCCCGCCCGGCTGCCGGAAGCGCGGCCAGGTGCAAGGCTGAGAACGGAAACAGCACATCCCCAGGTCGGATCTGGGCCCGCAGACGCTCCGCCGGCGCAGCGACCTCCCGTTCCGCACCCATCCCGGCCGGAAACGTGAGGTCCCGCGGATCGTGGACGCCCGTCGACGCGAACGCCGCCGCTAGCGTGAGCAGTCCCAGCGCGGCGGCCTGAGCCGGAGCGCTGACCCGGCCGAGCAGACGGGCCGCCCCGAGGCCAACCGTGGCTGCCCACAACGGCAACGCGTAGATCAGATGCCGCGGCGAGAGGTCGGGGGAGGAACTGCTCTGCACCGACAGGAACAGGAGCGGCGGCGCGAGTAGCCAGAGGCCCAGGAGCACGGCGACGGGCGGATGCTCACGAGCGAGCACGGTGATCCCGACGACGGCGAGCGCCAGGAAGAGGACGAGTGCGAGCCCCGATCCGCCGGCCGATCCGCGCACCACGAGCTGGAGCTGGTGCCACGTCTCTCCCGGCCCCGCCAGCGACTGGCCCTGTCCGCCGACGTCGAACCGGGACGCAAGGCGCAGGTCGATGACGGCAAACGGAAGCATGGCCACGCCGACCGCGAGCGCGGGCAGCGCGGGCTTGAAAGGACGGCCTCGCCAGAGGAAGAGCGCGATCGCCGCCTCTGCTGCGACCGCGATTCCCCCGTACGGGTGCACGGCCGGGAGCAGCCAGGCCGCGAGTGCTGCGGCAAAAGCCGCCTTTCCCGTCCGCTGCTCGAGCGCCCGGACGAAGAGAATGGCCGCAAGCCCGCCCGCAAACGCGAGCAGCGCGTACATCCGTGCGACACTGCCGTAGATCGTCAGCAGCCCCGAGGTCGCCCCGGCGATCAAGGCAACTGCTCCGGCGAGCGGGCCGGCGAGACGGCGCCCGAGCTCGAAGCAAGTCAGGGCGGCGCCGAGCGCGAGCGCCACCGAGAGCCAGCGGAGAGCGTCAGCCGACGAGTCGAACGCGAGCACGACGTGCACGAGCAGGAAGTGCAGCGGCGCGCCACCGCGATCCCAGATCACGGTTCCAAGGAGCTCTCCGAGCGGACGAGCCCCGATCAGGCCGGCCACGGCCTCGTCCTCGACAAGCGGCTTCGCGTCCACGTCGCGCGCAACGCGAAATGCAAGCAGCCCGAACGCGAGGGCCGCGGGGGCGAGGACGAGCGCCTGTTCGAGGCGGCGGCGTGGCATGAGACGATCCTAGGCGTGCGCATCTGCACCCTCGGTGACCTACTGCTCGACGTGATCGTCCGGACTGACGGCACCGGAGGGCCTGAGGAGGAGCGGAGCGCTGAGACACGGGTCGGAGCCGGTGGGCAGGCCGCAAACGTCGCCGCCTGGGCTGCAGAATTCGGGGCAGAGGTTCGTTTCGTCGGCAAGCGCGGTTCCGACGTAGCGGGCGAACTGGCCGCCAATGAGCTCGCGGGCCGCGGCGTCGAGCTGCACGGGCCTGTCGAGAACGGCGCAAACGGCGTCGTCGTCTCGCTGGTCACGCCGGACGGAGCGCGGACGATGCTCTCCGACCGAGGGATCGCTCCTAGCCTGCGCGCGGAAGATCTCGACGTGCGCTGGTTCGGAGGGTGCGAGTGGCTCTTTCTCTCGGGCTACGCGCTCTTGCGCGCACCCATCGACGAGGCCGCCGCCAAGGCTGCCGGCGCGGTCCAGGCCCAGGGAGGTCGCATCAGCGTCGACCTGGCCACGGCGTCCGGGATCACCGCCTATGGACCGGACCGCCTGTTGAACCGCCTCGAACTGCTGCAACCCGACCTCGTGTTCGGAAACGAGGGGGAGCTCGCGGCGGTCGGCGGCAAGACTCCGGGCACGCTCGTCCTCAAGCGCGGCGCGGAGGGATTCGCCGTGGGCGATCAGGTGTACGAGGCGATCGACACGGAAGTCGTCGACACGACCGGCGCCGGCGACGCGCTCGCGGCCGGATATCTCGTCGGCGGGCCCGAGCTCGCAGCGCAGGCGGCCGCCCGCTGTGTCGCCCAGCTCGGAGCAATGCCTTGATCCAGGTCGCCCGCGAGGTCGCGGATGCCCTCGGGCGCCGGGCTCCCGTGGTCGCGCTCGAGACGACGCTCGTCGCGCACGGCTTTCCTCCCGGGGAGGGGATCGCGGTGGGGCTCGAGGCCGATCGGCGCATTCGTGCGGCTGGGGCGACGCCCGCGACCGTCGGCGTCCTCGACGGCGCTATCCGGGTCGGCCTGTCCTCGGTTGAGCTGGAGCGCTTCACGGGAGAGGCCCGCAAGGTCGGGCCGCGCGACCTTGCGGCCTGCGTCGTCCAGGGAGCCGTCGGGGCGACGACTGTGGGCGGAACGCTCGCCGCGTGCCGCGTAGCCGGGATCGGATTCATGGCCACCGGGGGAATCGGCGGCGTCCACCGCGGGGAACGGCTGGATGTCTCCGCCGACCTCGGGGAGCTGGCGCGGACGGAGGCGCTCGTCGTCTGCTCGGGAGTGAAGTCGCTTCTCGACGTGCCGAAAACCGCGGAGCTGCTGGAGACGCTCGGCGTGCCCGTGCTCGGCTTCCGCACGGACGAGCTACCGCTCTTCTACACGGCTCGTGGAGGCCCGCCCGTCCCAGTGCGGGTCGAAAGCGCTGAGGAGGCGGCAAAAATCGCGAGGGCGCACTGGCAGCTTGGCCGTCACTCCGCGCTCGTCCTCGCGAGGCCGCCCGACGACGGCCTCGACGACGTGGAGCCGCTGATCGCCCAAGCGCTCGCGGCGGCCGAGGAGCAGGGCCTCACCGGCCCGGCGGTCACGCCGTTCGTCCTCTCGTTCTTGCACGAGGCAAGCGACGGCCGCACTCTGCGCGTGAACCGCGACCTCGTGCTGGCGAACGCGCAGCTCGCCGCCGAGGTCGCGGTGCACTACACAGCTACCTAAGAGAGAGCCCCCATGAAGTCCTCGATCTCGAGCGCCGTCAACGTCTGAAGCTTGGCGCTCCCCCGGGCGCTGAGGGCAACCGAGACGCGCGCGATCGTCGCCGCGTCTGGCGCTTCGACGACGTTCACGAAGTCGAACGGCCCGAGCGTCGCCCACTGGTGGAGCACCTTCGCGCCGAGCTCCTCGACGTCACGATTCACCTCGCGCAACCGGTCCGGGTTCGCCTTCAGCGTCTGGACGCCCTGCGCGGTCAGACTCGTCAGCATGATGTAGACGGGCATCGCGCCTCCTTCGTCGTGGGGAGCCCGACTCTAACCGGGCTTCCTGGTCGAAATACAGGAGTGCCGAGCCGAGGAAGAGGAGCGGGGAGAGCACGAGGTCGGCAAGGAAGGACGCCGTCCGCAGCGTGTTGTCCGCCTGCCCGTGGAGGAGAAAGAGCAGCGCGCTGCGGCTGATGACGTAGACGATGACGAGCGTCGCGAGCGAGCCGAGCGCGTGGACGTAGTCCGCGCCGGCGAGGCGGCGGGCTTGTCGCAATGCGTCCCGAATGCCGTGCCGCTCGAGGAGCGCTGCGGGAACCGCGAGCCCCATGAAGGCGAGCCAGGCAAGCGCCGGCAGGATGAAGATCCAGACGAGCATCCCGACGGGCAGGAAGACGACGACGCCGACAGCGAAGGCGGTCAGGAACGCCCGGCGAGACGGACGCGTCTCGGACGCGAGCACGCAGGCGCCGATGTAGGCCAACGTGAAAAACGGGGCGGCAATGAGGAGCAGGGTCGCCTGGATCCCGGTCCCCTGCTCGATCGCGAGCTGGTTGAAGACCGCCACGACGACGCCGAGCAGAAGCGCCGGGAAGAACCGGCTCCGGTAGAGCCGGATCGTCTCGGCCACGAGCTGGCCGACGGTGCGGTCGGAAGGCGCGATCGCGACGTCTGGAGGTGAGGCCACGCGGAGACGCTAACGACGGCTGAAACGCTGCGTCAGCGGCGGGGTCGCTTTACGACCACACGCACCGTCGCCGTCGCGCTCTGATTGCCGAGACTGTCGAGCGCCCTCACGCGCAAGATGTGCCGCCCTCGCCGTAGCCGCTCGCGATAGCGAGCGCCGCACGCGTGCAGGCGCGTCCGGTCGAATGAGCACCGGTAGCGGATCGCACTCCGCCGCGTTACGGCATCGGTGGCGGAGAAGCGAAACGTGGGCCTCTGGCTTCGCGTGACCCGAGGCCCGGCGACTTTCGGCCGCGTCGGACCGACACCGTCTACCCGCCAGGCCCGCGTCGAGGGCGTCGGATCCGCGAGATCCCAATCGTCGAGCGCGCGCACGGACAAGATGTTCGTCCCCTCGTTCGCGAAGAGGACACGGTGGGGGCTCGGGCAAGGCTCGTACGGGTGGTCGCCGAGCTTGCACTCGTAGATCAGCGTCTCGGGCGGGATTCCCGCGTCCGTGCCGGTAAACGTGAAGTCGAAGTTGCCCGGGCGCGAAATCGACCCCTCGGCCGGGCCGCTCGTGATCTGCGTATCGGGCGGCGTCCGGTCCGTGGAGACGATGGCGAGATCGCCCGGCCAACCGCTGACCCCACGTGGGGGGACCTGAGTGTTCACGCACTGCGTCGGGCCACAGGCGCCGTGGTCGAAACCGATGCTCATGCGCCGTCCCGGGCCAACGCTGAAGTCGTGGGCGTCGTCCCCCGTATTGAGGGGGTGCGAAAGCTCGTAGTAGGACGCGTTGCTGTCCCTCGTGTAACTACCGCTCAACTCGTCCGTGCCCCCGTAGTCGGTATCGGTGCACTGGCAGAACCCATTCCCCACGAGATGGATGAAGTTGTCGGAGAAGGCGACGGTCGCTTGGCTCCGCTCGAAGGCCATGACGTCGTCCCCTTCCCCGTTGTAAACCGCTCCGTCGTGGTTGTTGTCGAAGTTGCCGAAGAATGAGGTCGTGCCTGCCGTGCTGGCGCTGCCGACCCTGAGCCCGACGTACAGATTCTGGGCGTCGTTCATGAAGTAGAGGCTTGCTGAGACAGTGCCTCCTCCCAGCTCCGCAGGCAGCCCTGCCGCGAAATCGTGCCTCCCGGCGGTCTCCCATTCGCCGGCGCTGAACGTTCCGTCCACAACGGCTGTGCCGTACCCCCGCAGCACCAACCCCGAATGGCCGACTGCGGCGCCCGGCAACAGGGCAAGTCCCAGGGCGATGGCAGCAAGGAGCACGCTCTGGCGTGGGATCAGTGCAGAGCGCTTCACGGTTTCCACGCTACGCTCTTGTGCGAAGAATTACAAGAACGTCGCGACGGCACGACGCGCGCCACTTATCCCGTCCCGAGCGCCTCGACGAGCTGTTCCAGGAGCCAGGAGAGGTACGCATAGACGGCTAGGTCGCGGTCGCGCGGCTCCCGCAGGTCGAGCTCCTCGAAATCCACGTCCTCGGTCA
This sequence comes from uncultured Actinomycetes bacterium, assembly GCA_963827725.1. GTDB lineage: Bacteria > Actinomycetota > Thermoleophilia > Gaiellales > Gaiellaceae > VAXT01. The sequence continues at coordinate 1,816,315 of CAWHBM010000001.1, forward strand.
CGTCGAGGCGGGTGCCCAGCACGAGCCGTAGGTCGTTGAGCACGCGCAGCCATGCGTCCGCCTCCTCGGGCCCGAGCGTCTCCCTCCCGAGCGTGTCGCGCACGGCCGCCAGCGCTTCCGAGCGGCCGGCAACGAGCTGGTCCCGGACGAGCGAGCGGAACTTCTCTTCGCTCTCGCGATCCGCGTGGGCGGGCGGGAAGAGCCGGCGAACCGCCGGATCGTCGGGGTCCTCGAGCTGCGCCTCGAGCTCGGCGAGAAGCTCCCGGAGAAGGAGCACCTCGTCGTCCCGGAAGTTCAGTCTCACGACGCCGTCGGGGTCGCGCTCGATTTGCCGCGGTAGAAACACTTAGTCGCGCTGCATCGTCGCCCACAGGCCATGGGCGTGCAGACGGGCGACGTCGTGCTCCGACTTCTCTCGGTTTCCGCTCGAGACGACCGCCTTGCCCTCGTGGTGAACCTGGAGCATCAGCTTCGTCGCCTTCGCCAGGCTGAACCCGAAGAGCTTCTGGAAGACGAGCGTGACGTACGACATGAGGTTGATCGGGTCGTTCCAGACGATCACGACCCACGGCTGCTCGTGCTCGAGCCCCTCCTCGGACACCGGGTCCCGAACCTCAACTTCGGCAGGCGCCACGATCGTACTCACGCGCCGATTGTCGCGAAACCGAGCGCCTCAGGCTGCGGCGGGCTCGACTGTAGACGCCTTGTCGAAGACGAGCTCGCCGTCGGCGACATCCACTCGAACGGCGTCGCCCTCTTCGAACTCTCTTTCGAGCAGCCGTAGCGCGAGCGGGTTCTCGATCATCCGCTGGATGGCGCGCTTCAGCGGCCTGGCGCCGTAGGTCGGATCCCAGCCCGCCTCGGCGAGATGCTCCTTCGCGGCGTCAGTCAGCTCGAGGGACAGGCCCCGTTCGGCGAGCCGTGCCCGCAGGCGCTCGAGCTGCAGCTCGACGATTTCGCCGATCTGCTCACGCGTCAGCGGCGCGAACTCGACGATCTCGTCGATCCGGTTCAGGAACTCGGGCCTGAACGTGTCGCGCATCGCCTCTTCCGAGCGCACGTTCGAGGTCATGATCGAGGACGGTGTTGCGGAAGTCGACCGTACGGCCCTGTCCATCGGTCAGGCGCCCGTCGTCGAGTACTCCCAGCAGGATGTTGAACACCTCCGGGTGCGCCTTCTCGATCTCGTCGAGCAGGATCACCGAATACGGGCGGCGACGCACGGCCTCGGTCAGCTGGCCGCCCTCCTCGAAGCCGACGTAGCCGGGCGGGGCGCCGACGAGGCGTGAGACCGTGTGCTTCTCCTGGTACTCGGACATGTCGAGGCGGACCATGGCCCGCTCGTCGTCGAACATGAACTCGGCGAGCGCCCGGGCGAGCTCGGTCTTGCCGACACCGGTGGGGCCGAGAAAGACGAACGAGCCGATCGGCCGGTTCGGATCCTGCAGACCCGAGCGCGCGCGCCGGAGCGCATTGGCAACCGCCTCCACGGCCTGGTCCTGGCCGACGACGCGCTGGTGCAGCCGCTCCTCCATGTGGATCAGCTTCTCGGTCTCGCCCTCGAGGAGCCGCGAGACGGGGATCCCGGTCCAGCGGGCCACGACCTCGGCGATGTCGTCCTCGTCCACCTCTTCCTTGACCATCGGCTCGATCTCCGGCTCGTCGCGCTCCTCGACCTCGCGCTCGAGCTCGGGCAGCTCGCCGTACTGGATCTCGGCGACCCGCTGGAGGTCGCCGTGCCGCTCGGCGCGCTCGGCCTCCATGCGCAGCTCGTCGATCTTGCGCTTGATCTCGCTGACGCGGTCGAGCGCCTCCTTCTCGCGCGACCAGCGCGCGGCGAGCCCGTCGCGGCGCTCCTTGGCCTCGGCCAGCTCGCGCTCGACCGGCTCGCGGCGCTCCTTCGACTCCTTGCCCATCGCGGCGAGCTCGATCTCGAGCTGGCGCACGCGGCGCTCGGCCTCGTCCAGCTCGAGCGGCGCCGAGTCGATCTCCATGCGCAGGCGCGAGGCTGACTCGTCGACGAGGTCGATCGCCTTGTCCGGAAGCTGCCGGTCTGAGATGTAGCGGTCGGAGAGCACGGCCGCGGCGACGAGCGCGGCGTCGCGGATGCGCACGCCGTGGTGGGCCTCGTAGCGCTCCTTGAGCCCGCGCAGGATCGCGATCGTGTCCGGAACGGACGGCTCGCCGACGAAGACCGGCTGGAAGCGCCGTTCGAGTGCAGCGTCCTTCTCGATGTGCTTGCGGTACTCGTCGAGAGTCGTCGCACCGATCGCACGCAGTTCCCCGCGCGAGAGCATCGGCTTGAGCAGGTTCGCAGCGTCGACCGCCCCCTCCGCGGCGCCGGCGCCGACAATCGTGTGCAGCTCGTCGATGAAGAGGACGATCTCGCCCTCGGCGTTCTTGATCTCGGCGAGCACTGCCTTGATCCGCTCCTCGAATTCGCCGCGGTACTTCGAGCCGGCGAGCAGGGCGCCGATGTCGAGAGCCCAGACCCGTTTGCCCTTCAGGCCCTCGGGCACATCGCCGGCGACGATTCGCTGCGCGAGACCCTCGACGATCGCAGTCTTCCCCACTCCGGGTTCGCCGATCAGGACGGGGTTGTTCTTCGTGCGGCGTGAGAGCACCTGGATCACGCGCCGAATCTCCTCGTCGCGCCCGATCACCGGGTCGAGCTTGCCCTGCTCGGCGAGCTCGGTCAGGTCGCGCCCGAACTTCTCGAGCGCCTGGTAGGTGGCTTCCGGGTTCTGCGAGGTGACGCGCTGGCCGCCGCGCACTTCCTTCAGGCGCGCGAGGAGCTCGTCGCGCGGAACGGCGTCGAGCGCAAGCAAGAGGTGTTCCGTCGAGATGAACTCGTCCTCGAGCTTCCGCATCTCCTCCTCAGCGCGATCGAGAACCTTGCTGAATGCGGTGGAGGCGGTCGGCTGCTGAGCCGATCCCTGGAGCGACGGCTTCGACTGGAGCCGCGCCTCGGTCTCCGCACGAAGGCCTTCGGCATCCGGGACCAGCTCTCGGGACAGATCCTGGCCGAGAAGCGCCAGCAGCAGATGCTCGGGATAGATCTCGGGGTTGCCGCGACGGCGCGCGTCTTCCTGCGCGGCCGCAATCGCCTCCTGGCTCTTGACGGTCAGCTTGTTGAAGTCCACCTGCGTGCCAATCCTGTGTTCGCGGGGTCGTAGGGAACGAGGTCGCGCCGGTACTGCCGGTGCACCTCGGCGATCTGATCGCGCATCTCACGCTCGAGCCGCTCGACCATCCGCTGCATGCGGCGCATCTGCTCCTCGAGGCGGATCACGTGCTCGACGCCTGCGAGGTTCAGCCCGAGCTCCGTCGTCAGCTGCTGGATCACTCGCAGCCGCTCGAGGTCTGCCTCGGAGTAGAGGCGCGTGTTGCCGGCGGTTCGCTGCGGGTTGACGAGCCCGCGTGCCTCGTACATCCGCAACGTCTGCGGATGCATGCCGACGAGCTCGGCGGCGACGCTGATCATGTACCGAGGTTGGTTGTCGGTCACTTCGCCTTCTGCACCTTCTGAAGCTGCTCGAGGAGCTCGCGCTCCTTCTTGTTCGGCTTGGCTGGGACGGAAATCTTCAGTCGCGCGAGAACGTCGCCCTTGCCCGCGCCGTTCAGCTTCGGCGCGCCGCGGCCTCGGATTCGCAGCAGCTTGCCGCTCTCGGAGCCCGCGGGCACCTTCAGGGAAACCGGGCCTTCCGGCGTCGGGACGTCGACACTCGCACCAAGAGCAGCGTCTGCATAGGTGACCGGGACCTCGACTTCGAGGTCGCTTCCGCGGCGCCTGTAGAGCGGTGAGTCGGACACGCGCGTGACCACGATCAGGTCGCCCGGCGGCCCACCGCCGTAGCCCGGCTCGCCCTTGCCCTTCAGGCGGATCTGCGTCCCGTCCTTGACCCCGGCGGGAATCTTGACCTTGTAGCGCTTCGTCCGCCGCTCGCGGCCGCTGCCCTGACAGCTTCGGGCACGGCTTCTCGATGACCGTCCCGCTGCCGTGACAGCGCGGGCATGCATGCGAGAGACCGAACATGCCCTGGCTCTCGACGGTGACACCGCGCCCCTTGCACTCGGGGCAAACGATCGGAGCAGTCCCGGGCTGGGCACCAGAGCCGCCGCATTCGCGGCAAGCGGCCTCGGCCTCGACCGGAATCTGGGTCTCGACCCCACGCAGCGAGTCGTCGAACGAGATGCTGACCTCGACCCGGAAGTCGGCACCCCGGCCCGCGCGCTCGCGCGTCTGGCCCCGGTTGAAGATGTCGCCGAAGCCCCCGAAGAGGTCGGAAATGTTGCCGAAGTCGAAGTTGGCGTTTCCGCCGCCACCGGGGAACCCCCCACGGCCCTCAGCCGAGCCGAACGCGTCGTACTGCTTGCGCTTGTCGGGCTCCGAGAGCACGTCGTACGCTCCCTGGACCTCCTTGAAGCGCTCCTCGGCCTCCTGGTCGCCCGGATTGGTGTCGGGGTGGTACTGGCGGGCGAGCTTGCGGTAGGCCTTCTTCAACTCGTCCTGCGAGGCGGTCTTCGGGACCCCGAGGACGTCGTAGAAGTTCTTAGCTCTGGTCGCCATCCGGACCTTCATTTGGTCCGGCGACCACCACCCTCGCGGGCCGCAAGACGCGGTCGCCGAGGCGGTAGCCCTTCTGGAGAACCTCGATCACGTCGCCCTCGTCCGCAGCGGACGGCTGGGTGAGAAGAGCCTCGTGCACGTGTGGGTCGAACTTCCCAGCGGTCTCGACCGTGGAGAGCCCCTCCCGCTCGAGGATCTGCTCGAGCTGGCGGTGGACGAGCTCGACGCCCTCCTCGAGCTTCGCCTCCTCATGAGCATGAGCTGCCTCGAGAGCGCGTTCCAGGTCGTCGAGCACAGGCAGCAGCTCCTTGACGATCCGCTCGCCGGCCCGCGCGACCAGGCTCTCCTGATCGCGCGCGGCCCGCTTGCGGTAGTTGTCGAATTCGGCCTTGACCCGCTGGAGCGTGTCGATGAGCTCCTCGTTCTCGGCGCGGAGCGCCTCGAGCTCCACGGCCTCAGGCCGCTCTTCGGCTTGCTCGGTGTTCTCGACCTCCTCGGGCATCAGGCTTTCTTCGCTTCTTCTTCTTCGTCGATGACCTCGTAGTCGGCCTCTTCGACGACCTCGTCATCCGACGTGCCGGCGCCGTTGCCACCGGTGGTGGAGCCCGCCTGCGCGGCGGTCGCCTGGGCGTAGATCGCCTCGGCCAGCTTCTGCGAGGCCTCCTGGAGCTCTTCGGTCTTGGCCTTGATCTCGTTCACGTCCGAGCTCTCGAGCACGCCCTTCAGCTCCATGATCCGGCCCTCGATCGTCGAAGCCTCGGACTCGTCCAGCTTGTCGCGGTGCTCCTTGAGCGTGCGCTCGGTTTGGTAGGCGAGCTGCTCGGCCATGTTTCGCGCGTCGGCGAGCTCGCGCAGCTTGTGCGCCTCGTCCGCGTGCGTCTCGGCCTCCTTGACCATTCGCTGCACCTCGTCCTCGTCGAGCCCCGAACCGCCCTCGATCCGGATCTGCTGCTCATTGCCCGTGCCGAGATCCTTCGCCGAGACGTTGATGATCCCGTTCGCGTCGATGTCGAACGTGACCTCGATCTGCGGCGTGCCCCGCATCGCGGGCGGGATGCCGACGAGCTGGAACTTGCCGAGGGTCTTGTTGAAGGCGACCATCTCCGTCTCGCCCTGCGCGACGTGGATCTCGACCGACGGCTGGTTGTCCTCCGCCGTCGAGAACGTCTCGGACTTCTTCGTCGGGATCGTCGTGTTGCGCTCGATCAGCTTGGTGAACACGCCGCCCTTGGTCTCGATGCCGAGGGAGAGCGGGGTCACGTCGAGCAGGAGGACGTCCTTGACCTCACCCTTGAGGACGCCGCCCTGGATGGCCGCGCCGACAGCGACGACCTCGTCCGGGTTGACGCCCTTGTGCGGATCCTTGCCGATCAGCTTCTTGACCTCGTCGACGACGGCCGGCATGCGGGTCATGCCGCCGACCAGGATCACGTGGTCGATCGCCTTCGGCTCGAGGCCCGCGTCGGCGAGCGCCTGCTTCGTCGGCTCGACCGTGCGGTTGAGCAGGTCGGCGGTCAGCTCGTTCAGCTTCGCGCGCGTGAGCTGGAGATCGAGGTGCTTCGGGCCTTCCGGCGTCGCCGTGACGAACGGCAGGTTGACCTGCGTCGTCATCGTGGACGACAGCTCGATCTTGGCCTTCTCGGCGGCCTCGTAGAGACGCTGGAGCGCCATCTTGTCCGCGGCCAGGTCGATGCCCTGGTCCTTCTTGAACTCGGAGACCATCCAGTCGACGATCGCCTTGTCGAAGTTGTCGCCGCCGAGGTGGTTGTCGCCGTTCGTGGCCTTCACCTCGAAGACGCCTTCGCCGAGCTCGAGGATCGAGACGTCGAAGGTGCCGCCGCCGAGGTCCCAGACGAGGATCGTCTGATCGGACTCCTTGTCGAGCCCGTACGCGAGCGCGGCTGCCGTCGGCTCGTTGATGATGCGGACGACGTTGAGGCCGGCGACCTTGCCCGCGTCCTTCGTCGCCTCGCGCTGTGCGTTGTTGAAGTACGCCGGGACGGTGACGACCGCGTCGCTGACCGGCTCGCCGAGATAGGCCTCGGCGTCGGTCTTGAGCTTCTGCAGGATCATCGCCGAGATCTCCGGCGGCGCGTACTCCGTGCCTTCGGCCTTCACGCGCACGTCGCCGTTCGGGCCCTGGATCACCTCGTAGGGGACGATCTTCATCTCCTCGGAGACCTCCTCGAACTTACGGCCCATGAACCGCTTGATCGAGAAGATCGTGTTGGTGGGGTTCGTTACCTGCTGGCGCTTCGCCGGTGGGCCGACGAGGCGCTGGCCGTCCTTCGTGAACGCGACGACTGAGGGCGTGGTGCGCCCTCCCTCGGCGTTCGGGATGACGGTAGGCTCACCGCCCTCGAGCACGGCCATGCAAGAGTTGGTGGTGCCGAGGTCGATTCCAATGGTCTTCGCCATGCGGATTTGCTCCTTGAGTCAGTGATTGAAAGAAATCTAAGTCCAAGTATAGCAAGGGGGGAACGTGGCCGATCCTCGAGTTGAGCAATACGGGAAGCTGCTGGTCAACCGGTGCATCGACGTGCAGCCGGGCTGGGAGGTCGTCGTGATCGCAAGCGCGCTCGCCCGGCCCCTCGTGGAGGAGGTCGTTCGCGCCATCGGCGCGCGCGAGGCGTACCCGATCATCCAGCTCAGCTTCGGCGGCATGGATCACTGGCCCTTCGACAAGGTCTGGGCCGAGACCGCGGATCCGGAGCTGCTGGAGAAGCGCTCTCCCCTGCGCGTGGCGATCGAGGACGAGTGCGATGCCTGGATCCGGATCGGTGCGCCCGAGAACACGAGGGACGGCGCCGACCTGGACGCCGAGCACCAGAACGCGCTTGCCAAGGCGGGACACGCGCTCACCGCACGGCGGCTTGCCCTCGAGATCCCCTGGGTGACGTGCCGCTACCCCACTCCGGCGATGGCCCAGGACGCCGGCATGGGCCTGAAGGCGTTCGAGGATTTCCTCTTCGGCGCCGTCCTGCTGGACTGGGACGCGGAAGGACAGAAGATGGAGCGGATCAAGGAGCGCTTCGATCGCGCGGAGGAGGTCCGGATCGTCGGTCACGAGACCGACCTCCGGTTCAGCATCGCCGGCCGGGAGGGCCTGGTCGACGACGGGCACCTGAACATGCCGGGCGGCGAGGTCTTCTTCTCACCCATCGAGGATTCGACCGAGGGCGTCGTCACCTTCTCCGAGTTCCCTGCCGTGCACGAGCCGGCCGTCGTCGACGGAGTCCGCATGCGCTACGAGAACGGCCGCGTCGTCGAGGCATCGGCGACCACGAACGAGGAGGCCCTCATGACGGCGCTCGACCGCGACGAAGGCGCGCGGGTGCTGGGGGAGTTCGGGATCGGGTGCAACCCCGGAATCCAGCGGCACATGAAGAACACGCTCTTCGACGAGAAGATGTACGGGACGATCCACCTGGCGGTCGGCGCGAACATCCCGGTCGCAGGCGGCACGAACGAGAGCGCGACGCACTGGGACATGGTCAAGGACCTCCGGAACGGCGGCCGGATCGAGCTCGACGGTGAGGTCGTCCAGGAGAACGGCGAGTGGACGTTCTAGCGACGGTGTTCGCGATCGCCGAGCACGAGGCAGAGCTCGAGTCTCAGCCCGCCGCCACTAGGCAGAGCACTGTGGTGCCCCCTTTGCGGGACGACGCTCTTCGCCGTGAACCGCTAGGACGCCAATGCCGATGCGTGCGTCCGCACAGGCTCCACGTCCAGCAAACCGTGGACCTGTGCCCAGCGGCTTGCCTCAGTGCGATTGGCGACGTCAAGCTTGCGGTAGATGTTCGAAAGGTGGAACTTCACCGTCTGCTCCGTCACCCAGAGCATTCGGGCGAGCTCCGCGTTGGAGTCCCCCTCCGCGACGAGCCGTAGGATCTCGAGCTCGCGCCTCGTCAAGTCGGGACCCTCGTCGGTCGAGACAACGTTCGGCGCCGGCACAGGAGTAACTGCACGACGTCCCGCGAGGTAGACAGAGTGCGAGAATGCCTGACGGACCGCCGAGGCAAGATCATCAGGATGCGCTGTCTTGACGACGTAGGCCACCGCGCCCGCCGCAAGCGCTGAGTCGATGGCCTGCGCATCCGCGTTCACCGAAAGAACGATCGGTCGCAGGGCCGGCGCTATCTCACGAGCACGTTCGATCAATGCGAGCCCGCTGAGATCGCCAGCCGCACTCTCGACTTCCGTGACCAGCAGGTCGGGGTTGTGCTCCTCGACCAGTGAGATCGCCTCGGAGCTCGATGTGGTCGTGCCGACAACATTGACGTCGACTCGCCGCAAGACCTGTTCCACGGCTTCTAGCCACATGGGATGGGAGTCGCAGATGACTCCCGACTGCCGGTTTTGGGTGACATCCATCTCGAAAGGGCCGCCTTTCGGGTTGTGAAAAACAGAAGTTCAGATGTGATAACCCACTTTGCATACTTTTGGAAGGGTTTTAACCTAGCGATTCGTACAGTCTCTACGGGAAACAGTGGAAAACCTGAGATGTCTGCGCTTTCGCCACTCACCGACTGGGGCTCAAAGGTTCGGCATTGTGGAAGAACCTGTGGACAGACCCCCACGGAAGCTGGGGACGACACGTCGTGCGGCAGGCACCACCCGCGCTTCTCGGGAAAACCCGTCCGCCGACTCGACTTTCGGTCTGTGGGAGCGCGCTCGTTGAGGTACTAGGGTTTGGCTGCGCGGCGCGGGCCGGCCGCTGCCCGCACCGTAGGGCGACGCGCAGCGTCTCGCCCTTTCGGGTGAGCGGGCAGCCCTGGAGCTGCATACAGGGAAGCCCGCTTACCCCTAGCGCGGCGCGAGGAGCGGGACTAGTAGGGACTGTCGCTCGAGCGCGATCTGCTCGTTCTCAGCCTGCCGAGGCATGTATTGCGAGTGCGTCCCACGGCGCATTCCGCGCGAGTAGCCGGCCGCATCCCTCTTGATCGAGGGCACCTCGCGGCCTGCTTCCCGAGCTGCGCCACCCCTCTTTCGGCCAGCCCCCGAACCACGGAGGAGTCTTCGTTTTCTAGCCTTGGTGGCGGACTTAACGGCTCCTAGGCTCCTTGGCAGCCGCGCTATCGAGGCGGCCCGAGACCGGAGAGCAGTAGGGGGAGCTGGGAGAGGGATGAGTTCGCTAGCCGCAGCAGCGGCACCGGAGGCACAGCGCATCGAAATCGACGAAGCTCGCTCGAGCTTCGCGCCGCCGCTGCACGAGCCCGTTCCGCATCTCTTCGTGATTCCGGCGTACAACGAGGAAGCGAATCTTCCGCGCCTCTTGCGCGACCTCGAGGCCAGGCCCGCGCTCTTCCCACCGGGGAGCAGACTGCTCGTCGTGGACGACGGTTCGCAGGACGGAACCGTAGGCATCGTCGAGAGCTATGCGGGGCCGTTGCCGGCACAGGTGATCAAGCTGGGCCGCAACCAGGGCCCGGGGGCGGCCTTCCGAGCCGGCTTCGCTGCTGCATTGGACTCCTGCTCTGGCGAGGCGCTCGTTGTCACGCTCGAGGCCGATACGACCAGCGACCTCGATGCACTCCCGGAGATGCTTCGTCTCGCGCGCGGAGGAGCGGAGCTAGTGCTCGCGTCGTGGGTGATGGTCAACGTGAGTCTCTTCCGCAAGATACTCAGCGGGGGTGCCGCCGTCGTCATCAACAAGACCCTCGGCGTCGACGCAAAGACGGTCTCATCGTTCTACCGCGTGTACCGGGCGTCGACCCTTCGGCGGGCGGTGGCACGGTACGGCGACGGTCTGATCCGCGAGCCGGGCTTCGCATGCAAGGCCGAGCTACTCTCGAAGCTGACGGCAATCGGTACGTGCATCGAGGAGGTCGACGTCGGGCTCGACACGTCGCGGCGGGTCGGCGAAAGCAAGATGCCGATCGTCCGGACGATCTTCCAGTATTGGCGGCTGATGGCCCGACAGCGCTTCGCACGCGATCCCGTCTCCGCATGAACCCTCCCACCGTCGCGGTGGTCGGCGGCGGAATCCTCGGGATGACGGCGGCGCTTCGACTCGCCGAGGAGGGAGTCAAAGTCTCCCTCTACGAGCGCGCACCGGATCTCGGCGGCCTCGTCGGCTCATTCGACTTCGATGGCCTGCCGGTCGACCGTTTCTACCACGTGAACCTGCCGACGGACGACCGCGTGCTCGGTCTCGCTGAAGAGCTTGGGCTCAAGGACCGCTTCCGGTTCCGGCCGACGAAAGTCGGCTTCTACGGCGAGGGGCGGCTGTTCTCCATGACCTCCCCCAAGGAATTCCTTACGTTCCCCCTGCTCTCGATGCCCGACCGGGTCAGGCTTGCCGCGTTCGTCGCGCGCTGCCAGCTGATCAAGACGCCCGACCAGCTCGACACGCTCCCCCTCGTCGAATGGCTCGAGCGGACCAGTGGCCGGCGGGTGACGGAACGGCTCTGGAAGCCTCTGCTCGACTCCAAGTTCGACGGGCGCTTCGACGACGTGCCAGCGACCTACATCTGGGCACGCACGAAGCGGATGTCGAAGACACGGGACAAGACCGGGGCCGAGGTGATGGGCTGGCTCGAGGGCGGCTACACGACGCTGATCGACGCGATCGAGCGCCGGATCCGTGACCTCGGCGGCGAGGTGCATGCCTCGACTCAGGTCGATGAGATCGCCGGCGGCGAGAGTCGGGCAACAGGTCTCGTGATCGATGGACGGTTCCGGCCGTTCGACTTCGTCCTCTGTACTCTGGCGCCGCCGCAGGCGAAGAACGTCCTCGCGCCGGAACTGAAGGAACACGCCCATGACGAGCGGTTCCGCTATCTCGGCGTCGCGTGCCTGCTGCTCCGAACGACTCGGAGCATCAGCCCGTACTACCACTTGAACATCACTGACCGGCGTGTTCCCCTGACGACGATCGTCGAGACGACTCACGTCGTCGACCCCGATCACGTCGGTGGCCATCTGGTCTACATCACCCGCTACGTCGATCCATCGAACGACATCCACGAGCGTCCTGCAGAGGACGTCGAGGCCGAGTTCCTCCGGCACGCTCGGACGATCTTCCCTGACCTGACCGACGACGTAATCGTCTCTCGCAAGGTGCAGCGAGCGCGCGTCACCGAACCTGTTCATCTCCTCGGTGGCGCGGCGAACATCCCCGATCTGTTCCCGGTGCCTGGCCTCGCCCTTGCGTCGCTCGCGCACGTATACCCGGAGATCTCGAGTGGACAGGCGACGATGGGCGTGACGAATCGGGTCGTCCCTGGAATCCTCGAGCGGCTTCGCGCGGCGTGCGGCGAGGCGGTGGCTGCATGACTACCGGCGCGGTCGACGACTTCTAGCCAATTGGCGGAGGCAATCAGCGGTTTCGCCTAGCGTCTCCCAGACGTGGGGGCGCCGAACCTCCCAGGACGGGAGGGACGCAAGGTCGAGGAGCACCTCGGGTGAGAGCGACGGAAGACGTGCTCCTCGCTGGTTCAGGAGGCGCTCGATGCGCTCTCGGCCTTCTAGCGGCACCGCCTCGACGCAGTTGCCCCAGGCGAGGTGGATCCAGCCGACGAGCTCGAGTTCTTGCGGAACCGGCCCGAGTCGAAGTCGCCAACGCTCGCGGGCACCCGCGACGCCGATCGACGTGCCTACTCCGAGATTGGTCGCGGGCACCTCGCGGAGGTCGATCGCACGGGGGCCGGCGAGCACGGTCGTGTGCTGGAGAACAAGGAGGTCATCCGAGACGACAGCAACGCCATCGAGCGCCAGGCGCGCCAACGTGGAGCTCTTGCCGCTCTCGCGATCGCCAACGACGCCCCAGACACGCCCGTCCACCGCAAAGCCTCCTGCATGAACGCTTTCACGGTCATGCCAATGAGCGACGATCGCCGCGACCGGGGCGAGGTAGGGATGAACGAGCTCCTCCGAGCTCAGCGGGCGCGGCGTGACGAACTCGGCGCGACCCGAATCCCTCTCGATGATGACCCTGCCGCCGGTCTTCAGACGGAGCTCCGCGCGTCGGCCGCCGACCTGCTCGAGCTCGCTGTACGGGCCTGGCTCGACTCGGTTGACGAGCCCGAAGCAAGGCCACTCAGCGGCAGCCGGCACGAGTAGCGCGCGCACCGCTTCCAAGCCCGACAGGCGAATGCCGTAAGCGCCGACCGAATCGTCTGAGGACGCGTTCGAACTAGCCGTGTGGTCAGTTGTTTCCGACATGCTCCGCCTCTAGATTGTCAGGCACACGAGGAGTTCGACATGAACCCGAGAGGTAGTCCCGGTATGAAGAACAAGATTTCAGCGTACGAAGCGCCCGCCGTTACCGTCCTCGGCAAGGTCGAGGTGCTGACGCTCGGTTGCGACAAGATTTACGGCGGCAGTGACGGCTTCACATTCCAGCAGCAGCCGATCAACTGCTCCTCCGCCTGAAGCGGGCGAACACGCTCTAAGGCGAAGCGGGGTCGATCTTCAGGCCGGAGCCGATTCCGGCCGCTCGGTGTATCTCGCTCTAGCACTCACGCGAGGCTTTTCTCTAGAGGTCGCCCGCGTGTGTGTGCGACATGACTTGACTATGTAGACGGTCCTGGTTGCGCGTGTGGCGCTAGGCGACTAGCTGCTCGTCCGCTCGCATGCGACTCGCATCCGCAGGGCGAGCGCGAGAAGGAGCACGTTAACGATCGATGCCGCAATGAACGCAATGCTGATGCGGCCGAGCTCGTCCCCGGGGGCCAGCATGTAGAGGGCGACGAACACGATCGCCGCCACCGCCCATGCCACGGCCGCACTCCGGCCGCTGTCGAGGGCCAGCAAGCCCTGCGAGAACGTCCCCGACGCCAGGTAACAGCCGACGCCGAGGGCCAGGAGTGAAAGCTGGATGCGCCCGACGTCGTAGCCGGCTCCGTAGAGCACATTCATCGTCTGCGGGCCGAGCAGTGCAGCGGCGACGAGCATCGCCAGTCCGCCTGCGATCAGCGCCCCGGCCAGGCGTAGGACCGCCCGCTCGAGCGCCCGAGCCTCGTCGGCGGCGTGTAGGCGAGTTAGATTCGGCAGCAAGGAGGCGGCCGCGCCCTGGAACAAGAAGCCTGGGACACGGATCAGCATCGTCGCTGCGAAGACGATGCCCGCCGCCTTCGTCGCCCCCGGGCCACCGGCGAGCATGACGAGCAGCGGACCGCCGTTCAGGAGCACCTGATCGGCAGCGGCCATCACAGTCGCAGGGCCTGCGAACGCCAGGGCCTCGCCGACATGAAATGGCTCCTCGTGCGCGCCATGGCTCGCGAGCCGGACGATCCGCCGAAGACCGCCACGGAAGAGGGGTGCCGCCGCGCCGATCAGTCCGGCTCCCACGACGGCGACCGCGGCCACCTCGAGTGAAGCGACAAACACCAGCGGCGCGGCAAGCACCATTCGGCCGACCCCGTCGGCGATCAGTAGGACGGCATAACCGCCGAACCACGAGGCGCCGCCGAGCAGCCCGCGGACAATGTACGAGACGCCGTAGGCGGCGATCCCTCCGAGCAGCAGTCCGGTCATCGCATTGTTGCCAACGAACAGCCGATCGGTGATGAACCCCCACGCGGGCACGGCAAGGAGCGCGAGCGCAAGCATGATTGCGGCGAACACCTGGAGCACTGACCGGACAACCGTTCTCGTTTCCTCGCCCCGTGCGACGCGGTCGGCAATCGACCGGGCGAGCGTCTGCTCGAGCGGTCGAAAGAGGACGACGGCAGCGAGGAAGAGCGCTGCCCACAACACAGCGATCTGGCCGTACACGGCAGGACCGAGCGAGCGTGCGGCGAGCACGTGGAAGGCATACGCCAGGATGCCCGTCGCGAGCATCGCGCCGGACATGAGTCCTGCGCCTGCGAGAGCGGGCACCTTCGGGGCTCGGATCACAGATGGGTCGGCGACGGCTGCCTGGCTACTCATGGGCGATCGGATCATGGTCGTAGCGCCGCCGAGGCGAAATCCCCGGAGGATCAGTTCTGGCTCAGCGAGCCGCGGACGCACCTAACCCAACGGCTAGTTGCCCGGCCTCGCGGACGGTTTCCCTTTTCTGGCCTACAAACGAAGGAGCAATCTTCCTAGGGTCTGAATCGCAGCAAGTCCTGCGGACAGCCCATGGCGACACGAGGGAATCGATAGATGCGGCGAATTGGCGTAACAGGAGCAGCAGGCTTCGTCGGCTCACACCTCTGCGAGCGCCTGCTCGACGAGGGCTACGAGGTCGTCGGAGTCGACGATCTCTCGTACGGATCGATGACGAACCTCGCGCCCTGCCTCGACAATGCGCGGTTCGCCTTCGAGCGACTCGACTGCACCAACCAACTGGCGTTGCGAGCAGCATTCGACGGCTGTGACGCGCTCATGCACCTGGCGGCGAAGAAGATCCCGCGCTACGAGAGCGCGCTTTCGACCCTCGAGGTGAATACACAGGGCGCGCACGCTGCGTATTCCGTGGCCCTCGATCTCGACGCCGACGTCATCCTCGCTTCGACCTCCGATGTCTACGGCGACGGTGAGCCTCCGTACAGGGAGGACGGCCGGCTCGTGCTCGGTCCTTCGACCTCGCGACGTTGGGCCTACGCCGTCTCGAAGCTCTACGACGAGCACCTCGCGTTCGCACTCGCCGAGGAGCGCGGCCTGCGCATGACGATCCTTCGGCTCTTCAACATCTACGGGCCGCGCAACCACCTCACCTGGTGGGGCGGGCCAACCGTCACCTTCATCGAGGCGCTGCTCGGTGGGCGAGCTGCTCGAGATCCACGGTGACGGCCTCCAGACGCGGACGTTCACGTACGTCACCGACACCGTCGACGGTTTCGTCAGAGCTCTCCGCACGCCGGAGGCCCGCGGCGAGGTAATCAACGTCGGCGGAACGGAGACGATGACCATGCTCGAGCTCGCCGAGCTCGTACAGACGATGCTCGGCATCCCACAGCCGCTCCGGGCGCGCTTCGTCCCGTACGAAGCGCTCCCGGGGCGGTACCAAGACGTAAGGCACCGCGTGCCCGACACGACGAAGGCGAGCAAGCTGCTCGGCTTCGAGGCCGGGATCGGCGTCGAGGAAGGCCTCGAGCGGACGATTGCGTGGCACCGGCTGCAGCACGGCACGCAGGCTGCTGAGGGGTAGGCGCTGAGATGCCGTCGAGCGCGACAGCTTCCGACAGAGAACGTCGTCGAGCTTCCTCGGCGAGAGCCGCGCCGTGCGTTGCGACGCGGCCGGACGACGATGCTCGCCGCCGGCGACCTCGTCGCACTCGTGGTCGCCTATGTGATCACCTACGTGACGTCGGAGCAGATCGGGCCCTCTGCCGGCGGTGTTCGCGCCATCATGGTTCCTGGCGTTGATCGCGTTGGCGGCGGTGCCAGTCTGCCTCGCGATCTTCACGGCATACCACCTGTACGACAACGACAACCAGCGAATCGCGGTCGCGAGCTTCGACGAAGTCCGCGACATCTTCCATGCGATGCTCGCGGGGTCGCTCGTCTTCCTGATCCTGTCGCAGGGCCTGCGATATGCCTTCGGGTGGTGGATCTACAGCGCGGTCGAGGCGTTCATCTTGCTCGCCGCGGCGCTCGTCCTCGTCCCGGTCGTCCGAGGTTCGATGCGGAGCTGGGTGTTCCCGCGCGTGATGAAGCGGCGCCGGACACTGATCGTCGGCAGCGGGCGCGAGGCACAGCTCGTCTACCGCAAGCTGATGGCGCATCCCGAATACGGACTCGAGGTCGTGGGCTTCCTCGACGGAAGCGGCGAGGACCCTGCCGACTCGGTTGGGCCAGTGCTCGGGTCACGGGAAGACATCGCCGCAGTCATCGACGAGCACGAGATCGACCGGGTGCTACTCGGCTCCTCGATCGCGAGCCACGAGGAGATGCTGGATCTGATCCGAACGGTGCGGCGCCCCGACGTCCAGGTCTCGATCGTCCCGCACTACTTCGAGATCTTCACCTCGCGGGCGATCCTCGACGAGGTCGAGGGCATGCCGGTCGTCACGCTTCCGCCGATGAACCTCGGGCCGGAGCTCCCGGCTCTTGAAGCGCACGTTCGACGTCGTGGTCTCTTCGGCAGCCCTCCTCGTCTTGTCGCCCGTGCTTGCGCGCCGTTGCGATCGCGATCCGGCTCGACAGCTCGGGCTCCGCGCTCTACCGCCAGCCGCGGCGCGGCCGCTACGGCTCGACGTTCCAGATCGTGAAGTTCAGGACGATGCGCATCGGCGCCGAGCAGGACCGGAGCCAGGTCCTGCACATGAACGAGGTCGACGGGCCGCTCTTCAAGATCAAGGGCCGCGATCCCCGTGTCACGCGTGTCGGCGCCTTCCTCCGGCGAACGAGCCTCGACGAGCTGCCCCAGCTCTGGAATGTCGTCAAGGGCGAGATGAGCCTCGTTGGCCCGCGACCATTCGTCGTCTACGAAGCCGACAAGATCACCGGCTGGGCGCAGCGGCGACTCGACATGACGCCCGGCATCACCGGGCTCTGGCAGGTCCTCGGGCGGAACGACATTCCGTTCGAGGAGATGACAAAGCTCGACTACCTCTACGTGACGAACTGGTCGGTCTGGTGGGACCTCAAGATCCTCTGCCAGACGATCCCAGTCGTCCTCGGCAAGCGCGGCGCGTACTAACCGGCGACCCCAGTGCCCTGGTTTCGCGCGCGGACGACTGAGGGCCAGCCCGTCTCTAACCCTTTGGCTAGGCCGACAGAACGCGAAACGCTGGCCCATCGGGCATGGGAAAGCCGCCGGTAGCCTCGTAGCATGAAAACGTGCTCGAACAGAGCCATACCGGGAATGGGCATGACGGCAACGGCCTCGGCCTGCTCTCGCCGCGAGAAATCGAAGTGCTGCAGCTCATCTCGAACGGTCTGACGAACGGCGAGGTAGCGGCGCGGCTCCACGTGACCGTACACGCCGTCAAGTTTCACCTTGCGGGGATCTATCGCCGGCTCGGCGTCTCGAATCGAACTGAGGCCGCCGTCACCTATCTCCGCGCGCAGGCCGAACCTGTCGAGCCGCTCGGCGGAGCGCACGCAGCGACCGCCGACTGAGGCAGACCCCTGTCCGTCACGCACAAGCTGGCGATCTTCGGCACGGCGATCGCGATTGCGGGGGTGGGCGTTCTCAATATGTGGTCCACCTTTCGGGATCCTGTTGATCTGGACTCCTGACGCGCTCTACTACCAGGCGAACCTGCTCGAGATCCGCGGCGACTCCGAGAGCTCCGCGATCGCGAAGACGTTCCGCGGTCCGATCTCCGCCGAGCTGAGGCCCGGGATCCCGAACACACTGGGAATGCCGAATGGGTCAGCTTCAGCGAGCCTTTCTACGAGCGGCGTATCGCGGTGCCGCTTGCGGGCGCGGCGCTCTATCCGCTCGAGGGCGACCGCTCGTTACTGGACATTTCGCTGGCGGGTTACGTGGCCTCGCTCCTGGCGCTCTTCGCGCTCCTCATGCTGCGATTCAGGCTTGCGGTCGCGGCGGGCGTCACGATCGCGGCGTCGTTCCTCCCCGCGCTCGTCCATCACTCGTCGTTCCCGTTGACGGACAGCTGGGGGCTTGCGCTCGAGACGTCGGCGTTCGCCGCGGCGATCCTGACCCTGGACCGCGGGCGCCGTGGCTGCCGTTCTGGATCGCGTCGATCTTCGTGCTCGCGTTCACGCGCGACAGCACGTGGATTCCGATCCTTGCGGTCGGCTGGTGCGCTCTGCGTCTGCGGTCGAGAGACGCGGTCTGGCTATTCGGGACGGGATTGGCGGCTGCCTTGCCGGCCGCTGCTCGTTCTTCGGAGCGCCGGTGCGAAAGCTGCTGGCTCTCCTCGTGAACGGCAGCGACATTCCGTCCGACGCGTCGTGGTCGTTCATCCTGCAGCCACTACCCCGGGTGCGCTCGTCGATCTAGTTCGCGCGAACGGCGGTTTCTTGCGCGACGGTGAGTGGTACACCGGGCTGTTTCTCGTCGGGGGCGTCATGTTGCTTCTGTTTTTGGCGATGCGGGGGCACTAGCGGCGCAGCCCGGTCACGATGCTCATGATCGCCGGTGCTGTCGTCTCGCTGCTCTACGTCCTGGCCGCGCCCTCATTCAGCGCTTTCCGGCTAGAACTGGTGTTTCTTCCGATGGCCGCATACGGCATCGCCTGGGCAAGCACGCTTCTGTTGGAACGGCTGATCAGTCAGACGACCGGCTTCGGAGCGGCTCGCGACGCGATCGCCGCTGCCCTAGCCATCTTCGCGTTTTTCGATCCTCGACACATGGCTAGGCCCAGCCTGAACTTCGGGGCATTGTCCGCGAGGCGGCGGCGCGAGATAACAGAGCGGAGCGACCGGCACCTGTCGGCTCGCGTCACCGTGCGGAGAAAAGTGGCCCACACTCAGCGGCTCTGGCGACGGCTTCCGTCGTGGCGGAGGGCTGCACTCGCGACCTGTGCGGTCGTCGTCGCGCTCGTCCAGCTCGCCGGCTCCGGCGCCGCCGTGCACTCGCCTGGGCAGGTCGGTGAATGGAGCGCGCCGAGCGCGTGGCCAATCGTTGCCGTGCACATGTCGCTCGAGCCGTCCGGAAATGTGTTCGCGCTTGACGGCTTCGGCAACGCGCTGAACTCCGAGCGCCTCTGGGATCCGGCAACAGGAGCATTCGTCTCCGTGCCATATGGGCGGAATCTTTTCTGCTCGGGGCACATCCAACTCGCGGACGGCCGCACGCTCGTCGTGGGCGGCCACATCAACGCGAACGAGGGCCTCGCCGACACCACGATCTTCAATCCCGCGACGAGGACCTACCTCCGCGGCCCCGACATGTCCGTCGGGCGGTGGTATCCGACCGCGACACAGCTACCCGACGGACGCGTGCTCGCCTTCTCCGGCGACAACATCATCCAGGACCGGCCGGGCGTCGACCCGCCGCTCTCGGACGCGTCCGTCAACTCGCTGCCGTCGGTGTACAACCCGAGGACGAGTACGTGGAACGACCTGGAAGGCGCCAGGCTTACCTCTCCGCTCTACCCCTTCATGTTCGTTCTCTCCGACGGTCGAATCTTCGACGCCGGCCCCGACAAGGTCACGCGCATCCTCGATCCCGCCACCTGGACCTGGTCGACGGTGGGGACGAGTCCCATCGACGGCCACAGCGCCGTCATGTACCGCCCGAACAAGATCATGAAGTCGGGGACCTGGGCAGACCCGGACTTCAACGGTGCCAACGCCTACAACGCCGACGGCCGCACGGCGGTCATCGACATGAGCGCTCCGACCCCGGCTTGGCGATCGACGGCGTCGATGGCCACGGCCGCTCCTACCACAACATGACGCTGCTCCCCGACGGCACGGTTCTCGCCAGCGGAGGGGAGTCGAGCCTCGGACGGGACCGATCTGACGAAATCGGTCCTCCCCGCGGAGATCTGGAATCCCGACACGGAAACATGGACGACCGTGGCGTCACTCACGAACGGGCGCCTGTACCACTCGACCGCACTGCTCCTGCCCGACGGCCGCGTGCTGATGGCGGGCGGCGGCGCACTGCCCGGCCGCGCGGTGGATCAGAGGAACGCCGAGATCTACTCGCCGCCGTACCTCTTCCAAGGGCCACGGCCGGCGATCTCGGCAGCGCCCTCGACGGCGAACTACGGAGCGAGCTTCGACGTGACTACGCCGAATGCCGCGCAGATCGCGAAGGTCTCGCTGATCCGGTCGCCCTCCGTCACGCACGCGTTCGACATGAACCAGCGCTTCCAGTTCCTGACCTTCACCCCCGGCGCGGGCGAGATCACGGTGCAGGCTCCCGCGAACGCGAACCTGGCGCCGCCGGGCGACTACCTGCTCTTCCTCGTCGATACGAACGGCGTTCCCTCGGTTGGCTCGTTCGTCCGCATCGCGGACACGACATCCGCCGACCGCTCCGTCCAACCTGACCGCGAACGGTTCGCCTGGACAAGTGACGCTGTCGTGGACGGCGTCGGGCGACGACGGCGGCGTTGCGCACTACAACGTTCACCGCTCCACAACCGCCGGCTTCACCCCGTCGACAGGCGAACCGGATCGCGCAGCCGGTCGGCACGAACTACGTCGACCACAAACCTCGGTGCGGGGACCTACTACTACAAGGTGATCGCCGAGGACGGGGCCGGCAATCTGAGCCCAGCCTCGAACGAGGCGAGCGCAACAGTCGTCGGGGGCGCGCCGATCGCCGCCTACGGCTTCGACGTCGGGCAGCGGAACGAGCGCCGCCGGACCAGTCGGGCAACGGCAACAACGGCACGATCACGAACGCGACTTGGTCGACGAGCGGCAAGTTCGGCAAGGCGCTCTCCTTCAACGGCACGAACGCCTCGGTCATCGGTTCCCGACTCGAGCTCGCTCGACCTGACGAGCGGGATGACGCTCGAGGGCTGGGTGAACCCGAACCCAGGCACCGACTTCCGCACACTGGTCGTCAAGGAGCGGCCGGGCGACCTCGTCTACGGCCTCTACTCGAGCTCGGACACGAACCGGCCCCAGTCGCAGGTGACGATCGGCGGCACGGTACGGCTCCTGAACGGGACCGCCACGATTCCGAGCGGGGCCTGGACGCACCTGGCCGCCACGTACGACGGCACCACCCAACGTCTCTACGTCAACGGCACACAGGTCTCGACGCTTGCGGTCTCCGGCGCGATCACGACATCGAACAATCCGCTCAAGATCGGCGGCAACTCGATCTGGGCCGAGTGGTTTAGCGGCCTGATCGACGAGGTGCGCGTCTACGACCGCGCGCTCAGCGCCGCCGAGATCCAGGCGGACATGAACACGGCGATCACCAATCCGGATGGGATTCCTCCGAGCGCGCCCGGCACGCTGAGCGCGACCGGCGGCCTGGGCCAGATCTCGCTCTCCTGGGGCCCGGCCACCGACAACGTGGGGGTCGTGAGGTACAACGTCCACCGCTCGACGACGGCGGGTTTCACGCCCACGACCGGCGAACCGGATCGCGCAGCCGCCCGGGACGAGCTACACGGACAGCGGCCTCGCCGCCGGCACCTACTACTACAAGGTCACCGCCGAGGACGCTGCCGGCAACGTCGGCCCCGCTGGTAACGAAGCCAGCGCGACCGCAACGGCGGACACGATCCCCCCAACCGCACCGACCGTCCTGATCGCAACTCCAACAGGTGGACAGGTGGGCCTCAGCTGGGGCTCGTCCTTCGACGCAGGCGGCATTGCCCATTACAACGTTCACCGCTCCACGACCGCCGGCTTCACCCCCTCGACGGCGAACCGGATCGGTCAGCCGACTGCAACGACCTACACCGACGTGGGTGTCCCTGTCGGCACCTACTACTACAAGGTGACGGCCGAAGACCCGGCGGGCAACGTAAGCGCCGCCTCCAACGAGGCGCAAGCCGTCGTCCAGGCACCGCCGCCGATCGCCGCCTACGGCTTCGACGTCGGGCAGCGGAACGAGCGCCGCCGACCAGTCGGGCAACGGCAACAACGGCACGCTCACGAACGCGACCTGGTCGACGAGCGGCAAGTTCGGCAAGGCGCTCTCCTTCAACGGCACGAACGCCTCGGTCATCGGTTCCCGACTCGAGCTCGCTCGACCTGACGAGCGGGATGACGCTCGAGGGCTGGGTGAAGCCGAACCCAGGCACCGACTTCCGCACACTGGTCGTCAAGGAGCGCCCGGGCGACCTCGTCTACGGCCTCTACTCGAGCTCGGACACGAACCGGCCCCAGTCGCAGGTGACGATCGGCGGCACGGTACGGCTCCTGAACGGGACCGCCACGATTCCGAGCGGGGCCTGGACGCACCTGGCCGCCACGTACGACGGCACTACGCAACGTCTCTACGTCAACGGCACACAGGTCTCGACGCTTGCGGTCTCCGGCGCGATCACGACATCGAACAATCCGCTCAAGATCGGCGGCAACTCGATCTGGGCCGAGTGGTTTAGCGGCCTGATCGACGAGGTGCGCGTCTACAACCGCGCGCTCAGCGCCGCCGAGATCCAGGCGGACATGAACACGGCGATCACCAATCCGGATGGGATTCCTCCGAGCGCGCCCGGCACGCTGAGCGCAACGGGATCGCTCAACTCGGCGCAGCTGAGCTGGGGGCCGGCGACCGACAACATCGGTGTCGTCCGGTACAACGTCCACCGCTCGACCACGGCGGGTTTCACGCCCACGACCGGGAACCGGATCGCGCAGCCGACCGGGACGAGCTACACGGACAACGTCGCGGCGGGCACCTACTACTACAAGGTGACCGCCGAGGACGCGGCCGGCAACGTCGGTCCTGCGTCGAACGAAGCGAGCGCGACGGTCGGCGACACCATCGCGCCGTCCGCGCCCGGCACGTTGACCGCGAACGGTGAGATCGGCAGGGCGACCCTTAGCTGGGGCCCGGCGACCGACAACGTGGGCGTCGTCAAGTACAACGTCCACCGCTCGACGACTCCGGGGTTTACACCGACGACAGGGAACCGGATCGCGCAGCCGACCGGGACGGGCTACACGGACACGATCGCGCCGGGCACCTACTACTACAAGGTGACGGCCGAGGACGCGGCCGGCAACGTCGGCCCGGCGTCCAACGAAGCCAGCGCGACGGTGACGACGGATACCACGCCGCCGACGGCTCCGTCCCTCCTCGGCTCGGTGACCGGCGGCACTGTCAACCTCAGCTGGTCGGGATCGACCGACAACGTGGGCGTCGTTCGCTACAACGTCCATCGTGGGTCGACGAGCGGCTTCACGCCGAGCCAGGCGAACCGGATCGCGCAGCCGACGGGGTAGAGCTACGCCGACACCGGTCTGGCCGCGGGCACGTACTACTACAAGGTGACGGCCGAGGATGCCGCCGGCAACGTCAGCATTGCCTCGAACGAGATCAACGCGATCGTCTCCGACGTTTCCCCGCCGTCGGCGCCGACGGGGCTGACCGCCACAGCCGGCGGCACCACGATCAATCTGTCCTGGACGGCTGCGACCGATGACGTTGGTGTCGCGAGATACAACGTTCACCGCGGCACCAGCGCTGGCTTTACGCCCTCGACGGCGAATCGCATCGGGCAGCCGGCCGGCACGAGCTATGCCGATACCGGGCTCGCTCCGGGCACCTACTTCTACAAGGTCACGGCCGAGGACGCCGCCGGCAACGTCGGGTCCTGTCTCGAACACCGCCAACGCGACCGTTCTCGACACGACCCCACCGAGCGCGCCGAGCGGTGTGAGCGCCACCGGCGGCCCCAGCCAGGTCAGCCTGTCTTGGACGGCCGCGACCGACGACGTGGGCGTCGTGCGGTACAACGTCCACCGAGCGACGACCTCGGGCTTCGTACCCTCGACTGGGAACCGGATCGCGCAGCCAGCGGGGACGAGCTACACCGATACAGGCCTCGCTGCAGGCACCTACTACTACAAGGTGACGGCCGAGGACGCGGCCGGGAACGTCGGCCCCGCCGGGAACGAAGCTAGCGCGACGGTCACGGTCCCGCCGCCCACCGGCCTCGTCGCCGCCTACGGCTTCGACGCCGGCAGCGGCACGACCGCCGTCGACCAGTCGGGCAACGGCAACAACGGCACGCTCACGAACGCGACGCTGGGCCGGCGAGGCGCGGCAAGTTCGGCAACGCGCTCTCGTTCAACGGCACGAACGCTTCGGTCAGCGTTCCCGCACTCGAGCTCGCTCGACTTGACACGCGGGATGACGCTCGAGGCCTGGGTGAACCCGACACCCGGGCACTGACTTCCGGCACACTGGTGTCTTCAAGGAGCAGCCCGGCGACCTACGGCTACGGCGCTCTACTGCGAGCACCGGACAGCAAACCGGCCGCGGTCGCAAGTCTGCCGGGGGCCGGTCGCGAGCTGCTGAACGGCACCGCCGCAATCCCGACTGCGGCGCCTGGACGCATCTCGCTGCCACCTACGACGGCAGCGTGCTCGCCCTGTACGTGAACGGCACACAGGCGGCGAACGTGTTCGTCAGCGGCTCGATCGCCAGCGTCCACCGGCGCGCTCAAGATCGGCGGCAACGCGATCTGGGGCGAGTGGTTCAACGGCCTGATCGACGAGGTCCGCGTCTACAACCGCGCGCTGCAGCGCGGCCGAGATCCAGGCGGACATGAACACCTCGATCACCTCACCCGACACCACACCTCCGAGCGCGCCCGGCACGCTGAGCGCGACCGGCGGCCTCGGCCAGATCTCGCTCAGCTGGGGCCCGGCGACCGACAACATCGGCGTCGTCAGGTACAACGTCCACCGCTCGACCACGGCCGGGCTTCACGCCCTCGACGGCGAACCGGATCGCGCAGCCGACCGGCACGAGCTACACCGACACCGGCCTCGCCGGCCGGCACCTACTTCTACAAGGTGACCGCCGAGGACGCGGCCGGCAACATCGGCCCGCCGTCGTAACGAAGCCAGCGCGGTCGCAGTCGCCGACACGACTCCGCCGACGGTCTCGATCACATCGCCGATCGGCGGCGCGACGGTCTCAGCCACAGTGCCCGTCAACGCGAACGCAGCCGACAACGGATCGGTCGCGGGCGTTCAGTTCAAGGTCGACGGTGCGAACCTGGGCGCCGAGGACACGTCGGCTCCCTACTCGATCTCATGGGACACCTTCACGGCCGGGAACGGCCCGCACACCCTCTCCGCAGTCGCGCGAGACGGGGCCGGGCAACACGACGCCCTCGTCGGGCGTCTCCGTCACGGTCCAAAACACCGGTCCGCCCGGCCTCGTCGGCGCATGGGCGTTCGACGAGGGCAGCGGGACAGCGATCGGGGACCAGTCGGGTAGGGGGAACAACGGCACCGTCTCCAACGGCACCTGGGTCACCGGCGGGAAGTTCAACAACGCCCTTTCCTTCAACGGGACGAATACGTGGGTCACCGTCCCCGACTCCGCGACGCTCGACCTGACCACCGGCATGACCCTCGAGGCGTGGTTGAGGCCGTCGATCCTCGGAAGCTGGCGGACGGCCGTCGTGAAGGAGCAGCCCGGAAACCTCGCCTACGGCCTCTACGCCAACACGAACATCAACCGGCCCGAGGCGGAGGTGTACGTGAGCGGCGCGACGCGGCTGGTCAACGGAACCAGCACCTTGCCGATCGGCAGCTGGAGCCACCTCGCCGCGACCTACGACGGAGCGACGCTGCGCCTCTATCTGAACGGCGCGCAGGTCGCGCAGCTTGCCCAGTCGGGCTCGATCCTGACATCCAATTCCCCGCTCCGGATCGGCGGCAACAGCGTCTGGGGCGAGTACTTCAACGGCCTGATCGACGAAGTGCGCGTCTACAACCGCGCGCTCAGCGCAGCCGAGATCCAGGGCGACATGAACCGGAGCGTGACCCCCGACACTACGCCGCCGACGGTGACAGCGAAGACGCCCGCGAACGGGGCGAGCGGCATCAACGTGGGGGGCTCGGCAACTGCGACGTTCAGCGAACTGATGAACGCCGGCAGCATCACGCCTGCGACCTTCCAGCTGAAGGACGCGGCGAACGTCTCCGTGCCGGTGAACGTCTCGTACGACTCGGCGACCAGCGTCGCGACGCTGTCGCCGCAGAGCGCGCTGCAGTACGGCGCGACCTACACGGTGACCGTGAAGGGCGGCTCCGGTGGAGTGAGCGACTTCGCTGGGAACGCCCTCGCCTCGGACGTCAGCTGGTCGTACACGACCGAGGCGTCGCCGCCACGGGTCCTCGTCGTCGACTCGACGGCGAATCGGTTCGGCAGCTACCTGGGGGAGATCCTGCGCAACGAAGGCCTGAACGCGTACACGACGATCGACGCGACGTTCATCTCGCCGACGCTCCTGTTCGGGTTCGACGTCATCGTGCTCGGGGAGACGCCGCTGAACTCCTTGCAGGTGTCGACGCTTAGCGACTGGGTCAACGCGGGCGGCAACCTGATCGCGATGCGGCCCGACAAGCAGCTCGCCGGCCTGCTCGGGCTGACCGACGCCGCGGCGACGCTCACGAATGCGTATCTCAAGGTCGACACGAGCGCGCCGCCGGGGGCGGGGATCGTCGGCGAGACGATCCAGTTCCACGGCAGCGCCGATCGCTACTTGCTGAGCGGTGCGACCGCGGTCGCGACGCTCTACTCGGGCCCGGCCACGCCGACGACGAACCCGGCGGTGACCCTACGCTCGGTTGGCAGCAGCGGCGGGCAGGCGGCGGCGTTCACCTACGACCTTGCCCGCTCGGTCGTCTACACGCGCCAGGGCAACCCAGCATGGGCGGGACAGGAGCGCGACGGCGTCGTCGGGATCCGCCCCGACGACATGTTCTACGGCGCCAAGGCCGGCGACGTCCAGCCCGACTGGATCGACACGAACAAGATTGCGATCCCGCAGGCCGACGAGCAGCAGCGGCTGCTCGCCAACCTGGTGACGCTGATGGAGGGCGACCGGATGCCGGTGCCCCGCTTCTGGTACCTGCCGCGCGGCGCGAAGGCGGTCGTCCTCCTGAGCGGCGACGACCACTCGCCGACGCAGGCCCCCGGCGGCACGGCGAGCAACTTCGAGAGGTTCAAGGCGCTGAGCTCGCCAGGCTGTGTCGTCGCCAACTGGGAATGCGTACGGGCGTCGTCCTACATCTATCCCAACAGCGTTCTGACGAATGCGCAGGCGGCCGGGTATCTCGCCGACGGTTTCGAGGCCGCCGTTCATCCGGCGTTCGGATCGTGCCCGACGGCGCCGATCACCGAGGCCGAGCTCGGCGCCGGGTTCGACACGCAGCTTGCTCAGTTCCGAGCGAAGTACACGAGCCTCCCGGGACCCTTCTCGAGCCGCAGTCACTGCGTCTTCTGGCCCGACTGGGCGTCGAAGGCGAAGGTCGAGCTCGCGCGCGGGATCCGGATCGACGCCAACTACTACCACTACCCGGGAAGCTGGATCGGGACGAAGCCGGGCTTCATGAACGGCGGCGGCTTCCCGATGCGCTTCGCCGACCTCAACGGCACGCCGATCGACGTCTACCAGCAGAACACGAACCTGACCGACGAGACGACGCAAGCGTTCGCCGCCACAATGAACACGCTGCTCGACAACGCGCTCGGCCCGCAGGGCTACTACGGCGCGTTCGGCACGAACATCCACATCGACAACCCCGCGCCGTTGCCGGGCTACGAGCAGATCGTCGCCTCCGCCCAGGCTCGCGGCGTGCCGCTGATCTCGTACAAGCAGATGCTCGATTGGGTGGACGGACGCTCGAGCTCGACGATTCGCAGCCTGAGCTGGAACGCCGGCACGTTCTCCTTCGTCACGACCGTCGGCGCCGGCGCCAACGGCCTCCAGACGATGCTTCCCACCCAGGGGCCGACCGGGACACTGAGCGCGCTCACCTGCGGTGGGTCAGCGGAGGCCTACACGCTCCAGACGATCAAGGGCATCCAATACGCGATGTTCAACACGATCACGGGAACCTGTCAGGCGACGTACTCGTGACCCGGGCACCTCGCCGGTCGGTTAGGTCGGCTAGGCAGGACCTTGACTTTCGCCGCGGTGTGGTTGGCGCGGAGCCGATGGATGATGAGGGAATGCGTAGCCCGTCTTGGAGGGTTCGATGACCTGATGCGCCTCGTCGTCGTCACGGCGGATCAGCCTCGTTGCCCTTGCGGCGCCAGCGGTCGCCCGGGCCGATCCGCCGGCACCTGGGCCTCGTCGCTGCGTATGCGTTCGACGAGGGAGCGGGCGGCGTCGTCAACGACGCGTCGGGTAACGGCCACTTCGGGACGATCTCCGGCGCCACGTGGACAAGCGGCCGCTATGGCGGCGCGCTCTCCTTCAACGGCAGCGACGCTTCCGTCCTCCTGGGCGGTCTCGGAACCTTCTACAACGCCGGTTTCACGCTCGAGGCGTGGGTGCAAAAGGCCGACGCGCCCGAAACGATGTCGCCGTCGTCGGCACCTGGACGGGCAGTGGCCCGATGCTCTGGGTCGACCACCTCGCCACCCGCTACCACCTGACGCTCGGCGGCTCCTACTCGAGCTACCTCGACTCCGGCACTGCTCCGACCGCGGGCGAGTGGCAGCACCTCGCGGCCACCTTCGACGGGACGACCGCCCGCTTCTACATCGACGGCTTCCGAGGTCGCCTCCCGCGCCGTCTCCGGCAGCGTCGGTAGCTCCAACCTCTGGCGGATCGGCGCCTACGGCAGCTACCCCGTGCGGCTTCTTCGACGGGCTGATCGACGAGGTCCGCGTCTACGACCAAGCCCTGAGCGAGGGCGAGATTCAGGCCGACATGAACGAGCCCGTGGGCATCGCGAACGGGAGCGCGCCGACCATGCCGGGGAGCTTCACGGCGACAGCGACGACGCAGACGTCGATCTCGCTCGGGTGGGATGCCTTCCACCGACAACCACGGCGTGTCTGGGTACATCCTCTACATCAACGGATCCCAGGCTGCGACCACGACTGCGACCTCGTTCACGTTCGGCGGGCCTCGCGTGCTCAACGGCATACAGGTTCGGCGTCGAGTCGTTCGACGCCTCCGGCAATGTCTCCGCGCGCGCACTCAAGTCCAAATCGACGGCTGCCTGCTCCGACCAGCTGCGGCTTGGTCGCGGCCTATGCGTTCGACGAGGGAGCGGGCGGCGTCGTCAACGACGCGTCGGGTAACGGCCACTTCGGGACGATCTCCGGCGCCACGTGGACAAGCGGCCGCTATGGCGGCGCGCTCTCCTTCAACGGCAGCGACGCTTCCGTCCTCCTGGGCGGTCTCGGAACCTTCTACAACGCCGGTTTCACGCTCGAGGCGTGGGTGCAAAAGGCCGACGCAGCCCGAAACGATGTCGCAGTCTTCGGCACCTGGACGGGCAGCGGCCCGATGCTGTGGGTCGACCACCTCGCCACCCGCTACAACCTGACGCTCGGCGGCTCCTATTCGAGCTACCTCGACTCCGGCACTGCTCCGACGGCGGGAGAGTGGCAGCACCTCGCGGCCACCTTCGACGGGACGACCGCCCGCTTCTACATCGACGGTGTCCAGGTCTCCTCCCGCGCCGTCTCCGGCAGCGTCGGTAGCTCCAACCTCTGGCGGATCGGCGCCTACGGCGCACCCCGTTCGGCTTCTTCGACGGGCTGATCGACGAGGTCCGCGTCTACGACCAAGCCCTGAGCGAGAGCGAGATCCAGGCAGACATGAACCAGCCCGTCCCTTCGCCGGACATGACACCTCCGACGGCGCCGGAAGCGCTGAATGCGATCGGCGGCATGGGGCAGGTCGCTCTCTCCTGGAGCGCGGCCACCGACAACGTCGGCGTGACGCAGTACGCCGTCTACCGGTCGACCAGCGCCGGCTTCACTCCGAACGTAGCCAACAGGATCGCCCAACCGCTCGGCACGAGCTACACGGACATCGGCCTCGCAGCCGGCACCTACTTCTACAGGGTCGCGGCCAGGGACGCCGTCGGCAACATCGGTCCGGCAGCGGCCGAGGCGAGCGCGACGGCTACTGTCGACACCACCGCCCCGACGGTCGAGATCGATGCTCTCGGGCGGAGGTGGAACCGTCAGTGGGCCGGTAACGGTCACGGCCACCGCGAACGATGATCAAGGCCTTGTCGGCGTGCAGTTCAAGCTCGACGGCCAGAACCTCGGGGCTGAGGACAGGAGCAGCCCTTACTCCGTCGGCTGGGACACGCGGGCCGAGGTCAACGGGGCGCACACGCTGATCGCGGTCGCGCGGGACGGCGCCGGCAACGTGACGACTTCCGACGCCTGCGCCAGTCACAGTCGAGCAACAGCGGCGTCTCGACGGCCGGCCTCCGCCTCGCGTACGGCTTCGACGAGGGCACGGGAACGCTCGCCGCCGACTCGTCCGGCAACAACAAGACAGGGACGCTCCTCGGCGCAACGTGGACGAGCGGCCGCTTCGGCGGCGCCGTCTCACTCGACGGCACCGCGGGCGAGGTCGATCCCCAGCCGCTCGGCACGTTCTACAGGACGGCGTTCACATACGAGGCCTGGGTCTTCAAGCAGACGTCGAAGGTCGACGTGGCTGTCGTGGGATCGTGGGCGGCCAGCCAGTCCGGCGGCGCGATGATCTGGGTCGACCACGCCAGCGGGCGTTACCGGCTGACGCTCGGGGGCAACTTCGGCGACTACCTCGACTCCGGCCGCGCGCCCGCCGTCGGACGATGGCAGCACGTCGCCGCGACGTACGACGGCACGACGGCCCGCTTCTACGTCGACGGCGCCGAAGTGGCAAGCAAGGTGTTCACGGGCAACGTCGGCAACTCGAACGTGTGGCGGATCGGCGCCTACGGGGTAGCGCCGACGGGCTTCTTCGACGGCTCGATCGACGACGTGCGGATCTACGATCGGGCGCTGACTGCGAGCGAGATCGAAGCGGGCATGGCGACGCGCATCCAGCCCGACCGGACGCCGCCGACGGTGACTTCGTCCACGCCCGCCGGATGGCGCGACCGACGTGAGCGTCGGCGGCTCGCTGACGGCGACGTTCAGCGAGCCAATGCGGGCAGCGACGATCACGGCGGGCGCGCTTCGAGCTCAGAGATGCGGCGAACAACGTCGTGCCGGCGAGCGTGTCGTACGACTCGTCGACGAACACCGCCATCCTGAGCCTCCAGACCGCGCTCGCGTTCGGCACCGAGTACACGGCAGTCGTCAAGGCGGGCAGGCGCAAAGGACCTCGCCGGGAATCCGCTGGCGGCCGAAGCCACCTGGTCGTTCACGACCCAGGCTTCGCCGCCGCAGGTCCTGGTCGTGGGCTCGGCGGCGAATCCGTTCGGCATGTATCTGAGCGAGATCCTTCGCAACGAGGGCCTGAACGGGTTCACCACGATCGACGTGGCGTCTCGTCTCGCCCGCGCTCCTCGCGAACTTCGACGTCGTCGTCCTCGGCGAGACGCCACTAAGCCCGACCCAGGTCTCGATGCTGAGCGACTGGGTGAACGCAGGCGGAAACCTGATCGCGATGCGGCCGGACAAGCAGCTCGCCGGCCTGCTCGGGCTGACCGACGCCGCAGCGACGCTCGCGAATGCCTATCTCGAGGTCGACACGAGCACGGCGCCGGGAGCAGGGATCGTGGGCGAGACGATCCAGTTCCACGGCAGCGCCGACCGCTACACGCTGAGCGGTGCGACCGCGGTCGCGACGCTCTACTCGGACGCCGACGACGGCGACGACGAACCCCGCGGTTACCTTGCGCTCGGTCGGCGATAGCGGCGGCCAGGCGGCGGCGTTCACCTACGACCTCGCCCGCTCGGTCGTCTACACGCGGCAGGGGAACCCGGCCTGGGCGGGGCAGGAGCGCGACGGCGTCCCCGGGATCCGCCCCGACGACATGTTCTTCGGCGCCAAGGCCGGCGACGTGCAGCCGGACTGGATCGACACGAGCAAGATTGCGATCCCGCAGGCCGACGAGCAGCAGCGGCTGCTCGCCAACCTCATCACGTTGATGGAGCGCGACCGGATGCCGGTGCCGCGCTTCTGGTACCTGCCGCGCGGCGAGAAGGCGGTCGTTCTTCTGAGCGGCGACGATCACTCGCCGAGCTACGCCCCGGGCGGCACCGCAGAGCCATTTCGACCGCTTCAAGGAGCTGAGCGCGCCGGGCTGCGCCGTCGCCGACTGGGAATGCGTACGCGCAACCTCCTACCTCTTCGCCGACAACCCGCTCACGAACGCGCTGGCTGCCGGCTATCTCGCCGACGGCTTCGAGATCGCGCTGCACCCTCTCTTCGGGTCCTGTCCGCAGACTGCGATCTCGCAGGCGGAGCTCGCAGCCGGTTTCGACGCGCAGCTCGGCGGGTTCCAGGCCAGGTACACGAGCCTGCCGGCGCCGGGTACCAGCCGCACCCATTGCGTCTTCTGGCCCGACTGGGCGTCGGAGGCGAAGGTCGAGCTCGCGCGCGGGATCCGGCTGGATGCCAACTACTACCACTACCCCGGAAGCTGGATCGGGGCACGCCGGGCTTCATGAACGGCGGCGGCTTCCCGATGCGCTTCGCCGACCTCGACGGGACGCCGATCGACGTCTACCAGCAGAACACGAACCTGACCGACGAGTCGACCTCAGACGTTCGACGCGGCAACTGCAGCGCTGCTCGACAACGCGCTCGGCCCGCAGGGCTACTACGGCGCATTCGGCATGAACATCCACACCGACGACCCCGCTCCCTCGCCGGCGTATGAGGACGTCGTGGCCACCGCTCAAGCTCGTGGCGTGCCGCTGATCTCGTACAAGCAGATGCTCGACTGGGTGGACGGCCGCTCGAGCTCGAAGATCGCCGGTCTGAGCTGGAACGCCGGCACCCTCGCCTTCACGACCACCGTCGGTGGAGGCGCGAACGGCCTGCAGACGATGCTGCCCGCCCAGGGTCCAAGCCGGGACACTGACCGCGCTCACCTGCGGTGGGTCAGCGAAGGCCTACACGCTCCAAACGATCAAGGGCATCGAGTACGCGATGTTCGATGCGATCACCGGCACCTGCCAGGCGACGTACTCGTAGGGACTCGTCGTTCGCGGGCTCGAGGCTATGGAAGGATGCCGGTCATGACCGCCTACCGGTTGGCCCGGAACGTATATCAGCGCCTCTTTAACCGCGACTACTGGCGGCATCGCCAAGAGCAGAAGGATCTGTACCGCATGTTCGTCAAGCACGGTTCGCTCGCATTTGACATCGGCGCCAACAAAGGCGAGGTGTCGGCGGCGTTCCTGGAGCTCGGCGCACGGGTCGTGGCTGTCGAGCCGAACCCGGAGCTCGCCCGCGAGATCAGTCGCTGCTACGGTCGCGGGATCCGCGTCGAAAACGCCGCTGTCGGCGCAGAACCCGGTCGTGCGGAACTCAACCTCGGCCGCGACTCAGGCCACTCGACCCTCTCGCGAGAATGGCTCGAGCGCGCTCCGACGGCCGACCGCTGGGAGGGAACGGTTTTAACTGACGTAACGACTCTCGATGCTTTGATCGAGAAGTACGGCACTCCGGATTTCGTGAAGATCGACGTCGAGGCGTATGAGGCTGAAGTGCTTGCCGGGGTCAGCATTCGCTTGCCCGCCCTCTGCTTTGAGTACCAGGCAGCGTATCCCGAGGTGGCGGAGCGTTGTCTCGCATTGCTCGGGGAAAGCTACGAGTATGCGCTCACGAGGGGGGAGGATCCGGTCCTGACAACGGAGTGGATCGACGCCGCCGGTGCGCGGGCTGCTGTGGGGTCGCTCGACCACGATGGATATGGCGACATCTTCGCGCGTCGGATCGACGCGCAGCAGTAGCGGAGAACCTCAGGCCGCGCGCTCACGGCGACCCGCCGCCTCCAGGGCGCGCAACCTCAGCGCGCGCAAGCTCTGCTGACGCCGAAGGTACGCCCGGGCCGTGTCATCCGGGCTCTTGGGGTCCCGCCGCAGAGCGGCGAGCGCATACCCCCAGATCATCGCGAGCGCGGCCGGCTCCCGGCGGGCCTGCCACAAGGCACGGAGAACGAGGTACCAGACACGATAACCGAGGTAGTGCGCCGCGTGCCCCTGATTCTGGCGCGCCCTCCAAGCGGGTACCGTCGCGCTCGCCTTCGCGCCGGTGATGGCGGAACGGAAGGTCCTCGAACGCCGCCGTACGCCAGCCGCGCGCGTTTGCCTTGAACTCGTCGAGCCCGTCCCAGCCCACTCGCTCCTCGAGCGGGAAGGAGCTCCTGGAGGCACTCCCAGCGATACGCGCGCGAGGCGCCCCAGACGGTCGTGCCGGTGACATAGCGCTGTCGCCAAGTTCCCCGCTGAAGCTCGAAGGCGCTGCCGCTGGCGATCCCAAGGGAAGCGTCGGCGTCGAAGCGCCCGAGCAGGCACTCGAAGTAGTCGGCGTCCATGGAGATGTCGGCGTCGACTTTGACAACGATCTCAGGCGGGTCGGCCGAGAGGGCTGCGATCCCGGCCTGAAGAGCGCGCACGACCGGCGCGCCGCGGTCGGCGGACGAGGCTCCGGGAAGGGAGAGCACGCGCACCCAGTCGTGCTCGGCGCGCGATGCGATTCGCGATCTCGAGGGTGCCGTCCGACGAGCCGTTGTCGACGATGTTCCACGTCCGCGGGCGGATCGACTGTGCCGCCAGACAGGACCGCGAGCCGCGGGCAGGTTTTTCGCCTCGTCCCGGGCCGGCGTGACGACGGCGTACGAACGGATCATCGGACCGTGATTCTCTCGCGCGCGGCACGGCGGTCGAGAGCGAGCGGGGGAGGTAAGACGACAGCCAGACCTCGAGCATCAGGATCGACAGCAGCAGGTGCGCGTTCCCGGTGTCGGTCCCGGCTGCGTGTCCTTTCACGAGCCGCTCGACCTGGTCGCGGTCGAGCATCTCGGCATAGCGCGGGCTCGGCCCGAGCAGGTAGTCGCTGATCGCGCCACGCGTCTGGGCGCGGAACCAGTCGTCCACGGCCGCGTTGGAAGAAGCCGACCTTCGGCTTGTCGATGATCCGGTCGGGGATCAGCCCGCGAGCGGCTCGTTTGAGCACGTGCTTCGTGTCGAGCCGCCGCACCTTGTGCTTCGCCGGGATCGTCGCGCAGAACTCGACCAGCGTGGTGGTCGAGGAAGGGACGCGCACCTCGAGCGAGTGCGCCATCGAGGCGCGGTCGAAGTAGTGGAGCATGTCGTCGACGAGGCCGAGCTGGCCGTCGAGATAGAGCGCCGCCGGCAGCGGATCGTCGCCGACGGCGTCCGAGCCGCTCGCGGAGCGTCCGTAGGGCCATGTCCGCCGTCGAGCTCGGCGAGCGGGCCGCGGACGAGCGCTTGCGAAGTCCGCTTCGCAGCCTCGCCGCTCGTCGCGAGCAGGCGCTCTAGCCGGGTCGCTGGCGGTGAGCGTCCCCGCGGCGCGGGCCGAGCCGTGCCGGGCCGCGTTTCAACGCTGCCGCTCCGGCGGCTCGAACGGGCTGAGGAAGCCGCGACCAGTAGCCGGCGATCGCCGCCGCTCGATGCTTGCGGTATCCGCCGAGGAGCTCGTCTGCGCCCTGACCCGAGAGCGCGACGGTCACGTGCTTGGCGGCGAGCTCCGAAAGCGCGAGAAAGCCGAGTCGCCGACAGGTCGGCGAGCGGCTCGTCCATGTGCCAGACCAGCTCACTGAGGTCGACTGTCTGCTCGGCGAAGGAAAGCTCCAGCTCGTGATGATCGGTCCCGAAGTGCTCGGCGACGAGGCGCGCGTCCGCGAGCTCGTTCTCGTCGCCGGCCTCCGCGAAACCGATCGAGAACGTCTTCACTGGGTCGGCCATCTGGCGCGCCATCAGCGCGACGATCACGCTCGAGTCGATGCCTCCACTCAGCATCGCGCCGAGGGGAACGTCGCTCATGAGGCGCAGTCGTACGGATTCCTCAAGGCCGCTCAACAGACGCTCGCTCGCCTCGTCCAAGCTCATGTCGACGGCTGCCGGCTCGGGGTACGACCAGAACGCCTCCGTGCGTACGCCCTTCGGATCGACGACGAGCACGTGTCCGGGCATCAGCTTCCGCACTGCGGCGAGCGGAGACATCGGCCCGGGCACGAAACCGAGCGTGAGGAACGCGTCGATCGCCTCGTAGTCGAGGTCGGCGTCGACGAGTCCGCTCGCGAGGAGACTCTTCAGCTCGGATGCGAAGACGAGGAGGTCGTCCACCTCGGCGTAGTACAGAGGCTTGATTCCCAGTCGGTCGCGCGCAAGCACCGCCCGGCGCTCGGGGGCGTCCCAGAGCGCGAGGCCGAACATGCCCCGCAAGTGCTTCGGGAACGCGATGCCCGCGTCCTCGTAGAGATGGGGGATGATCTCGGTGTCGCAGCGGGTCTGGAACCGGTGCCCGCGAGCGCCGAGTCGTCCGCGGATGTCACCGTGGTTGTAGAGCTCGCCGTTCTGGACCGCCCAGATGCTCCCGTCCTCGTTGGCGAATGGCTGGTGGCCACCCTCCACGTCGACGATGCTTAGTCGGCGAACGCCCAGCGCGATGCCGTCGGCGGTGTGGGTGCCGCGGTCGTTCGGCCCGCGATGGGTCATCGCGTCCGTCATCCGGTCGAGGACTTCAGGCGCGACGACAGTACGGGGCTCGCCCCGCAGCTGAACGACTCCGCAGATTCCGCACACAGCCAAAAGCTATTCGGTCGGCCTCGGAACAGCGACGGCCGTTAGGCTAGAGCACCGGGGCCAACGACCTAGCCGGACGGCTAGCTCTGTGCGTGACCCGTAATGGCCAAGCGCAGCGCGCGAGCATGTCCCGCGCGTGCCTCCTTTCCCCCCCGGCCCACCGCGACGTGTGTAAGCGCGCTCAGCCCGATGCCGACTCGCTCCAAAAACGCGGTCGCTCGCGTCCCGTGCTTGGCGGCGTACCGCAGGCGACTTGCGGCGAGAACCGGAAGAAGGTGTGTACGAGGCGCGGACGCGCCGCCCTCATGCACGACGCTCGCCTGCGGCTCGAAGAGCACGTCGAGGCCGATCGACCGAAGACGCCGGCACAGGTCGGTGTCCTCGCCATACATGAAGAAGCCCTCGTCCCAGCCGCCGAGCTGCTCGAGGGCGTCGCGGCGCACGAGGATGCACGCTCCCGAGACCCAGTCGGGCGAGCTGGTGTGCGCATACGCCTCCTCGACTCGAACGACCTCGTCGGTCCAGGTCGCCCGCGGGAAGAGCCGGTGCAGGAAGAGCGCCTGCGCGTACGTGGATCGGAGACGCGGGAACCGCCGCTGCGAGAAGTCGAGCGAACCGTCGGTGTGGCGAATCAACGGTGCGACGGCCCCAACGGACGTGTTGCGCACGAGGGCGGCCACGAGTCGATCGAGGCCTACCCCCTCGATGCGCGCGTCCGGATTCAGGAAGAGGACGTATGGGGCCGAACCGTGCCGCCAACCGACGTTGCAGCCGTGGGCGAAGCCGCCGTTTTGGTCGAGCGCAATCGTGGCGACCGGGAGGTCCTTCACGACGGCAAGGCTCCGGTCGGCGGACGCGTTGTCGACGATGATGACGTTCACGCCGTCTCGACCGGCGAGCGCCACGACGCACCCCCGAAGCTCGTCGCGACTGTTGTACGAGACGACGACGACGTCGACGGTGGACACGTCACGAGCGTAACAGCAGCCTCGAGCAGCTAGTTCCGGACGCTTCGCTACCCTCGCGACTACGTGTGAGACGTCTGCTTCGGGAAGCCCGCTCTGAACTTGCCTTGAGCCTCGCGGTGCTCGGGCTGCTGGCGGGAGCATCCGCACCCGCGGCGGTTGCGACGAGCCGCGCGGTTGCGACTGACTCGAGGGCGAACGTGTGGGTCGACCCGAGCGGCGGCTCCTGTAGTCGCACCGCCGCGCCGAGTCGTCACGCCGACGCGAAGGCCTGCCGGGACCTCACCAGCGCCTACAACATTGCCGCTTCGGGAGACACGCTCATGGTGAAGCGGGGAACGTACGGTCGCCAGGTCCTCCCGGGCGGCAGTAAGAGGCTCACCATTCGTAACGCACCCGGCACCCGGCCGGTCTTCGGCACGACGACCGTCAACGCCTCGAACATCAAGCTCATCGGCGTCACCATCCGGCGTAACGACGATCCCGGGCCGCACACGGCGACGCTCGAGGCGGAGGGTGCGAACAACACCTTCGACCGAGTTCACGTGAACACACGAAACATGAGTGCTCGGCAGGGGATCGCCGCCAGCGGTGACAACAACATCTTCAAGAACGGCAGCACTTTCAACGTGGTCGACGAGAAGGGCGCGCTCGTGGCGGGCACCCGGGTCACGTTCGTCAACTTCGACTTCCACGACGTCCGCCTCACGAACTCGGCGGTGCACAACGAGTGCGTCTATTCGAATGGGCCTCAGCTGACGGTGCGACGGAGCCGTTTCTGGAGGTGCAGCACGATGGATCTCTTCATTACCCGGGGCAACTGGTGGAACCAGCCCCCGTACGGAGGCGTGACGATCGAGAACAACGTGTTCGAGCACAGCACGATGGAGGACCGGGACTCCTGGCACTACACCGGCCTCGTCCTCAGCGGCTCGCTGGCCTACGACGGCGCCTCACTCAGAGGCTTCAAGGTTCGCTACAACACGTTCGAGCAGGCCGTCGGCCTCGAGGCGGGACTCAGGGCCACCGGTGACAGCGAGTGGGTGGGCAACGTCGGCGGCGGCTGGGACTGTATTCCGGGAATGCGCTTCCGCTACAACGTCGGTCAGAAGTGCTCGGCGACGGACAAGCGGGTGACTCCAGCGTCATCTTGTGGACCGCCTGCTTGCGCGAGGATTCGACCCGCGGCCCAGGGCTGGGTCAATCCAGCCAAACACGACCTCCGTTTGAAGGCCCGAGCGC
This sequence comes from uncultured Actinomycetes bacterium, assembly GCA_963827725.1. Lineage (GTDB taxonomy): Bacteria > Actinomycetota > Thermoleophilia > Gaiellales > Gaiellaceae > VAXT01. The sequence goes on from CAWHBM010000001.1 coordinate 1,855,076, forward strand.
CCGCGATCAACTCCGGAGACCCGAAGGACTTTCCCGGCGTAGACAAGGATGGTCGGGCGCGCCCGATCGGCCGTAGCCCCGAGGCCGGCGCGTACGAGTTCCGCGCTCGCCGCCGCTGAGCCCGTCGCCGTAAGCGCCGATCGACCCTTCGTCGGCCCGATCCTGGTCGGCTGGAGGGACGACCCGCCGGTCGAGTTCGTCTACGGCCTGGAATCAGGAGGGCGCGACGAACCAGCCGAAGCGCTCGTTCAGGCGTCGGAAGAACGGCAGTCGGAAGAGAATCCTCTTCACCGCGACGCGGCGAGCTCGCATTCTCCAGTACGCGGCCCAGAACTCACTCTTTTCCGGCGAGGACGCGCCGTAGTGGGCTCCGCCCGTATGGTGAACCTTCAGGTCTGCCAGCACAGCGGGCCCGTAGCCGAGGGTCCGGATGTCGTTGATGTACGCCGGCTCCTCCTGCCAGAACACGAGCTTGCGATTTTGGCGGAAGCCGCCCACGCTGCGGTAGAGGTCTCGCGCAGTCATTGCGCACGCTCCTCCTGCGGGTCCTTCAAGAAGCCGGACACCATTTACCTCCGTCGGCTTGTACTCATGCGGCCGAACCCGATATCGATAATGAGTGGCCAAGTCGTAGGGGTCGTCTACGAGGTCTGCGGCGAGAAACCCGATGCTGGGCAACCGCCGATATGCATCGCGCAGGATCGCATCCCAGTTCGGCGGCGCGTCTACAACGTCGTCGTCGAGCTCGACGAGATAGTTCGAGGTGGTCAGGTCAAACGCGCGCGCATATGCGTTCTGGCCGATGTTCGTCTCATTGTGGACGACCGTGATCCGTGGGTCCTCGAGTGCGTCGAGGTAGTCCTGAGTCCCGTCGCTCGAACCGTTGTTCCAGATCACGATCTCCCTCGTGGCCCGCGACGTGACACCAAGCACGCCCTCGACGCACTTCCGGAGGAGATGAACGCGATTGTGCGTCAGGACGACGATCGCAATGCTGCCTGCATGCTCGCTGCCGCGGGCATCGGTCGCAGCCGAAAGCCGGGAGACCTCCATTAGCTGAATCGTAGAGAGCGTCCCCAGGGGGGTCCACGGTCGTAGGGCCTGGATTCTTGCGGCCGTCACCTAGCCGAACGGTTAGATGAGTTCTGGCTATTCCGGTCGTGGTCACCAGGGCGCCGCACGGCTACGTTTGTGTCGATGCGCAGCACATCCCCGAGACGCGCCGATCTGATGCTTGTCTGCTCCTGTGGCGGCCATCTCCTTCAGCTCGTCGCGCTCAGCGCTTCGTGGCAACAGTTCAGTCGCGCCTGGGTGACGTTCGACAAGAGCGATGCACGCTCTCTACTCGAGAGCGAGCGTGTCTTCTTCGCCAGTGGTCCGACGAACAGGAGCATCAAGAACCTGCTGCGCAACCTGGTCATCGCCTGGCGCGTCGTTCGTGAGGTTCGGCCGAAGGTCGTCGTCACGACCGGCGCGGGTGTGGCGGTTCCCTTCGCGTGGATCGCGAGACTGCGAGGCGCAAGGGTCGTCTACGTCGAGAGCATGGCCCGGATTTCGGGCCCCTCGCTCAGTTACCGCCTGATCGCCCCCGTCGCCGAGCGGCGGTATGTCCAATGGCCCGAGCTCGCACAGGCACTGCCTGGATCACGGTTCGTCGGGAACGTGTTCTCGGCAGGCGCATGATCTTCGTCACGGTCGGGACGAACGAGGCACGCTTCGACCGTCTTCTGCGCGCGGTCGCGGAGCTTCCGATCGACGAAGAGATCGTGGTTCAGCACGGCCATTCGTCGCCGATCCATGCACCGCACGCCAAGCTCGTCGACTTTCTCTCGTTCGAGGACATGGTCGAGACGATTCGGAAGGCGCGCGTCGTTGTCACACACGCAGGCGTCGGGTCCGTCATGGTCGCGTTGGCGAACATGAAGCGCCCGATCGTCGTCCCTCGCCGGAAGTCGTTCGGCGAGGCTGTCGACGACCACCAACTGCAACTTGGACAACGCTTCTCCGAAGCTGGGCTGGTGACGCTGGTCGAAAGGCCGGAAGCCCTGGGTGAAGCCCTGATAGGCGAGCAGGGCTCGCCGACGGTCGTTCCAGCGTCCAGCTCACTGGCGGCGGACCTCGGAAGCTTTCTCGACAGCGCGATCACGAGCTCGTCGGCGCAAGCACGGGCATGACCACCGGTCGGCACCTCGCTCCCGAGGAGATCGGTTCCCGCATCCGGAGCGGCCTCGCGTGGAAGGCAGGGTCGCAGATCACCCTGCAGATCTCGCGCGTGGTCGTGGCCCTCCTTCTGGCCCGGCTGCTCACTCCCCATGACTGGGGCGTCGCGGCGATGGTGTTGGTGTTCTCAGGCTTCGTCATCGTCTTCACCGACAACGCCCTGAAGACGGCCCTGATCCAACGAAAGGAGCTACTCGAAGAAGACCGGTCGACTGTCTTCTGGCTCAGCGCGGGCGTTGGGCTCATGCTCGCCCTCACTGGTGTCGCACTCTCTGGCCCGCTCGCTGCTTTCTACGGTGAACCTAGTGTCCGTCCACTCTTCATCGCGCTCTCGATCGGCTTTTTCGTTACGTCGCTCGGCACGACCCAGTCGGCGCTCCTCGCGCGCGACATGGAATTCCGCCGGCTCGAGCTCCGCCAGATCGCCGCCACGCTTGTCGGAGCTGTCGCCGGGATCACGCTCGCTTTGGGGGGTTTCGGAGCCTGGGCGATCGTGGGTCAGGCTCTCGCAGAGACCTTCACGTCGACGCTGCTTCTCTGGTTTGTGACGCCATGGCGGCCGTCGGCGACGTTCTCGCTCGCGAGCCTCCGCCGGCTCGGCGGCTTCGCTGGGTACGTCTTCGGCGAGAACGTTCTCTACCAGGCGGGCCGGAACATCAACAGTCTCCTGATCGGCCGCTTCCTGGGTGCGGCGGCACTTGGCACGTACACACTCGCGACCAACGTCATCCTCATGCCGTTCTCGCGAATCGGAGCGCCGCTACAGCAGGTTTTCTTCCCCGCTTTCTCGCGTCTTAGCGACGACCGCGAACGATTGGCCGACGTCTGGATTCGCGCCACGCGACTCGTTGCCTGGATCTCGATGCCCGCGCTCGTCGGCCTCGCCATCGTCGCCCCGGAGTTCGTGCAGGTCGTACTCGGTCCAGGGTGGAGTGGCGCGACAGAGGTGATCCGGATTCTCGCCTGCGTCGGGCTCATCCAGGCGCTTCACACTCTTAACGGCGAGGTCCTGCTCGCGCTCAACCGCGCGAGAGCCTTCTTTTGGTTCACGATGCTGTGGTTCGGCGGCAGCGTCGGCGCGGTGATTCTCGGTTTGCACTGGGGCATCGTCGGCGTGGCGGCGTTCTACGCCGCGGCGACAGTTGTTATCGAGCCGGTGCGCGCGATCATCACGACTCGAGCGCTGGGAATTCCACTTTGGCGGTTCGTCCGCTCGCTTGCCGGTGTCGCGCAGGCGACCACGGTGATGGCCGCGGCCGTTCTGGGCGCGCAGGCAGCGATGGTCACTGTAGGCGTGCCGGTCGCCGGTCGGCTCGTGCTCCTCGTCCTGCTCGGCGCTGCCGTCTACATCGGGTGCTGCCTGTGGCGGGCGCCTGAAGTCATACTGGAGATCAGAAGCGTAATTGGTCGGCGGAGAAGCAAGGCGAAACCTCGCGTCGAAACGCTCGAGGCGCGGTTCTAGCCGATCGGCTAGGCCGTGGCTGTTGAAACGCTGGCCCAAAGGGCATAGGCGGCGAAGCTCTCGGCTCCTACCATGAGCCTCGTGCCCGCTGAGGCTGCCAAATCGCGCGCGATCACGCATGTTCGGTTTATGTACGACGACCTCTGCCTGCAACTGCAGGACGACTGATGGATTTCGGCCTCTACATACGCGTTCTCTGGCGATTCAAGCTGATTGTGTTGATGGGTCTAGTGCTCGCGTTGTCGCTCGCGTTCCTATCCGTGGTTCGCGTGAGCACGAACGGGATGACGTACCGCGACGCGGAGCTGTGGTCGAGCACGACTCGCCTGAGCGTGACGCAGAACGGCTTTCCGTGGGGTCGCCTGTATGCGCAAGGGCAGTCCTCGGGGGACCAACTACCGACACCGGAACAGGAGGCAGCAAGGCTCGGAATTCCGCTTGTCGATCCGGTCCGCTTCAATACTCTGGCGGTCCTGTACGCCGAGCTCGCGACGAGCGACCCAGTGCGCCGGCTGATCAACCGTGGTGGCTTGGTGCGCGGGCAGCTCATCGCCACGCCACTCGTAGCCGGGGGTGACATCAAGATCCAGCTCCCATTGATCGATCTGACGGCGATCTCGACCTCGCCGCTAGCGGCGGTCACCCTCGCGCAACGCGGCGCGAACGCGCTCGCGACGTACCTGAGCAAGCACCAGCGTGCGAGCAACGTCCCTACGGCCGACCGCGTCGTAATCGAGCAGGTCGTGCGCCCGAGTCAAGCGAACATCTTTCGACCGCGTTCGAAGACTTTGCCCGCCGTCATCTTTCTCGCGGTGATGCTTGCAACCATCGGCCTCGCCTTCCTCCTCGAAAACATGAGGCCGCGCGTGCCAGAGTACGAGACGACAGCAGTCGTAGTCCAGGACTCGGAACATCGGCGCACCGCGTAGGGGCCCATGACCCTCACCGCCCAGGAAGCGCGGCGCGGTTCGGGTGTCTCGGCGGCGCTCGTCCTGGCGTCCTTGGGCTTGCTCGCCGTCAGCGTGGTCGGCGGCGGCCCAACCCTCGTCGCCGCTGGTCTGGTCGTCTTGGTAACGCTCGCGGCGCTTGCGCGTGTTGCGTTTGTCGGCTGGCCACGGCTGATCGCTGCCCTGATCTTGATCATCCTGTTCATTCCGATCAGGCGCTACGCACTCCCCGGCAACCTGCCCTTCCAGCTCGAGCCCTACCGCGTCTTCGTTGCGCTCCTCATCGTCGGCTGGTTCGCATCGCTGCTTGTCGATCGCCGGACGCGCTTCCGCCCGACCGGCTTCGAGGCCCCGTTAGCCGTCATTGTCGGATCGCTGTTCGCCTCGATCGTGGCCAACCCGGAGCGCGTGGCGGCGTTTTCCTCCGTGGTCGACAAGAAGCTCATGTTCTTCCTTAGCTTCGTGCTCGTCCTCTACCTCACAGTGAGTGTGACTCGACGACTCGACAACATCGACTACCTGATGAAGGCGCTCGTCTCCGGGGGAGCAGTCGTCGCGTGCTTCGCGATCGTCGAAGCGCGAACCGGCGTCAACGTGTTCGACCAAATCCATCGCGTGGTCCCGATCTTGAGCCAGACTGGTGACACCGGCGGGTTTGTTCGCTCTGGCACGGCCAAGCTCCGCGTGTTCGGGTCCGCCCAGCATCCGATCGCCTTGAGCGCAGCTCTCGTCATGCTTACTCCGCTCGCTCTCTACCTCGCGCGCCGCTATCGCCAACGCCGCTGGGTGATTTGCTCACTGGCCCTGGTCGCCGGAAGCGCGTCGACAGTGTCGCGAACAGGAGTCATCATGTTCGTCGTCGTGGGGATCGTCTTCCTGTGGCTCCGTCGACGAGAGACGCTCCGCATGTGGCCCGTGCTGCTGCTAGCGCCGGTCGCCATTCACTTCGCCCTCCCAGGGACGCTCGGAGCGATCAAGCAGTCATTTCTTCCTGCAGGGGGTCTCATCGCAGAGCAGGAGTCGAAGCCGGGGGAAAGCGGGAGCGGGCGACTCGCCGACCTGGGCCCTGGGCTGCAGGAATGGAAGCAGCAACCTCTTGTCGGACAGGGATTCGCCACGCGCGTGGTCGAACCGAACACTTCAGGCTCGGAAGCGAACATCCTGGACAATCAATGGCTCGGAACGTTGCTCGAGACTGGTGCCGTCGGTTTCTTCGGGTGGCTCTGGTTCTTCGTTCGCATCCTGCGGAGGTTTGGCGCGGAGGCAAAGCGCGACGAATCCGAGCGAGGATGGCTGTTGGCCGCGATTGCAGCGGGAGTGGCGGCGTATGCAGTTGGAATGACTACCTACGATGCGTTCTCGTTCATCCAGGTCACCTTCCTGTTGTTCATCTTTGTCGGACTTGGCTCGGCGCTGATGGCCGAGCAACCGACGCCGCTTGCCGTCCGGACGGCGCGCGGCGAGCCCGCGCCCTCTGGTAGCTGAGCTATGTTCCTGCCTTCATCGCGGACGTATTCCGGCAGAGCCTCGGCGCCGAACCGCCCCGTACGATGAACGTGTTCTTCGACATGTGCCTATGACTCTCGAACCAGATTTGAGACTGCCAGCCGCGAAGCAAGCATGCCCCCCTATTTGGAGGATGCCGTGGCGCTAGCATCGCACCGATAAGCTGACCATGCTGGGAGCCGCCCCCCGCACCTGCCGCCTTGTCTTCGCGCTCCTCGTTGGCGCGACAGTTTTTGGCGCTGGCGCCTTGCCGGCTTCCGGCAGGGTTCACTCTGGCTCGAATGCTGTCGTTTCGGCTCCTACGGGTGCCAAGGCTTCGCGCGTCGCGGGGCTGCCGCGTCCCCTCTGGGTGCTCGAGCTTGCCGGCAGCGGCGCCGTCTCCTCGTCAGCCCTGCTCAGCTACCACGCAGAAGGCTTCAATGCGGTGCTCACGCACTCGCGGCTCGCCTCACGCCGCTCCTCCGCGCTGCGCCGCAGAGTTTCTCGCGCCGGTTTGATGCACCTTCGCTCCAGCACCGCGAAGCCGGCGGCCTGCGCGGCGATGAAGCGTCGCTACGGCCGCTGTGTGCTCTTGGCCCCAACGCTCGCCGCAGCGCTTCGACTCGCCCGCTCGAAGGCCGACCTCGTCGTCGTCCGCCTCAGGAACCTCGGCGAATTGCAATCGCTCCGCGGCAGACCGCGGGGCAGGATCCTCGCGCTCGGGCGGCTCGATGGCAAGCGCTACGACGCGGATGCGTGGACGGCCGCCGCCGTGCTCGCGGCGAAGGACCCACAGCTCGACCTCGGCGTCACTGCGTCTGGCGCGCGCCGCGGGCTTGCCGCCCGTCGATTCGGCGCCGTCCTGCGCGCGGCTTCTCAGTCGCCGCTGCCTCCGCCTCCGCCTCCTCCACCACCACCGCCGCCGCCGCCGCCACTGCCTCCACAACCGCCGCCGCCGCCGCCGCCGCCACTGCCTCCTCCACCGCCACCGCCACCGCCACCACCCCCACCGCCTCCTCCGCCACCACCGCCACTGCCTCCTCCACCGCCGCCTCCTCCGCCACCACCGCCACTGCCTCCTCCACCGCCGCCACCGCCGCCTCCTCCACCGCCGCCGCCGCCCGCCGGACTGGTTGGGGCGTACGCCTTCAACGAGGGCTCCGGCAACTCCGCTGCCGATTCCTCGGGGTCCGGCAACAACGGGGCGCTCACGGGTGCGGGTTGGTCGCCTTCCGGTCGGTTCGGTCCGGCGGTCTCGATGGACGGTGCCGGGGACTGGGTCAGCGTCCCGGATGCGAGCTCGCTTGACCTGAGCCTCGGGATGACGCTCGAGGGTTGGGTCAGGCCAAGCGCGCTCGGCACCGATTGGCGCACCGTCGTCTTCAAGGAGCAGTCGTCGAATCTGGTCTACGGGCTCTATGCAAACCGAGAGACGGGCGTACCCAACGGCCAGGTCTACATCGGCGGCGTCGCCCGCGAGGCCAACGGTGCGGCGGGCCTTCAACTCAATGCATGGACGCACCTCGCCGCGACGTTCGACGGCACGATGCTCCGGCTCTATGTGAACGGAAACGTGGTCAGCAGCCTGGTCGCGCCCGGCCTGATCGCGACCTCGACGGGCGCACTCAGAATCGGCGGCAACTCGGTCTGGCCGGAGTGGTTTGCGGGACGGATTGACGAGGTCCGCATCTACAACCGCTCTCTGACTACGGCCGAGATCCAGTCGGATATGAACACCCCGATCGGTAATCCACCGCCGCCGCCGCCTCCGCCACCGCCTGGGCCGCCGCCGCCGCCGCCGCCTGTGCCGCCGCCACCGCCACCGCCTGTGCCGCCACCACCGCCACCGCCAGTGCCGCCACCACCGCCACCGCCTGTGCCGCCGCCACCGCCACCGCCTGTGCCGCCACCACCGCCACCGCCAGTGCCGCCACCACCGCCACCGCCTGTGCCGCCACCACCGCCACCGCCACCGCCACCGCCACCGGGATCAGCCAACCTATGGGTTGATACGAGCGGTGGATCTTGTGTACGCCGGTCGCCCCCGGATGTTTGGGTAGATGCACAGGCCTGCTCGTGGAATCAGGCGTACCAGACAGCGCAGACCGGCGATCTGATCCTGGTCAAGGGCGGCAGCTACGGCAACGTCGACATCGGGCCGAACAAGCCGTCGATTACGGCTCCTGGGATTACCTTCCGCACAGCCAGCGGCGAGACGGTGATCGTGAACAACTTCGAGAACGGGTTTTTCAGCGGTGCCGATGGCGGGAGCAACATCACCTTCGTCGGTCCTGTTACCGCCCGCACGTTCCGGTCGGATCAGAACGACAACATCACCGTGGACAATTGGATCGTCGACTGCAGCGGCTGCGACGGCGTACAGATTTTCCACGTCGAGGCCAGCAACAACGTCCTCGTCAAGAATTCCGATATCAGCGACAACAAGAACAACAGCCTCATCTGGATCAACGGCTCCAACCTCACGTTCGAGAACAATCGCATCCACGATGCCGGTCTTCCTCTCGGCTCGAGCGCCCATACGGAGTGCGTGTACGTGTGGAACGTGACCAACCTGACCCTTACGCGGAACCATTTCTACCGCTGCGCGGTGATGGACGTGTTCATCACCGGCGGCGCAGTCTCCAACGGCGGTTTCGTCGAGAACAACGTCTTCGAGAAGCCATGGGAGAACACCGGTGTGGTCTCGGAAACCGCACTCGCGTTCCACTTCCGCAACGGCGGCAACCCCTCCCCAGATCCGAACGACTGGGACTTCCGTTACAACACCTTCGTCGGGCCGCTGAGCGTCGAGCCGGACGAGAACCCCGTCGGTCCAGACGGGATGAGGGTCATCGGCAACGTGTTCCTCTCCGGCAACCCCTGTGGACAAGCGAACACGACCTACACCTACAACGCCTTCGTGTCCGGGGCCTGCGGCACCCACAGCATCACCAACAGCCTCGCGACCTACCTAGCCGGCTTCACCAACACAGGTTATCCCGGCGACTACAGCCTCCGGCCGGGCAGCGTGCTGCGCGAGAGAGGCAACCCTAACGACTACCCGGCACTGGATCGAGCAGGCAACACCCGCTACACCGGCTCGGCCCCCGACATTGGCGCGTTTGAAGGCCAGTAACTAGGCGGTGCAGGGTGTCGGCGCCGGCGGACTCAGCGCCGAACGGCGATCAGGCTCTTCGTCAGACCGAGAACACGCTCGCGGTGGATCTCGGCGTCGGGAAACAGCCGCCGCAGATCCTTGCTCGACAGCAGGCTGATCTCTTCCCACACGCCCTTCGGCTGCCAGCCGAGCGTAAACCGGCGATTCAATGCACGCTGGACGCGCTCGGGCAGGAACTGGTAGAGCGGCAATTGGTAGTGAGGCTCGATCGGAAAGTAACGATTGGGCGTTTGTACGAAGTAGCGCTGCGCAACGCGCCGGATTTCGGACGCGAAGGCGGGCTGCCGCTCGTGGGGAACGTGCTCGATCACCGAGTTGGAGAACGCGATGTCGAACTCACTGTCTCCAAATGGCAGTTGCGTGCCGTCTGCCTGCAGCACCGTTACGTTCGGCGCCGACAGCCAACCGCTGTCGTCCGGATTAAGGTCCACGGCCACGATCGGGTTGACGGTATTGAACCGTTCTAGCGACGCTCCCCACCCTGCCCCCACGTCGACGATCCGGTCAGTCGGCCGCACCCCGCAGAGGCGCTCGAACATCTCGTAGCGACGTTTCCGCCACCTTCGGACGGTCGCGCTGTTCTTCGCCCACGATCGCAAGGGGCCGAAGAGAAGACCGCTCACAGGGGCGTTGTAGCACACAGACGCGAACGCCTCGGGACGGGTCGCAGAGGAATCCGTCCGGTCGCGGCGCTTCTATCATCGGGCCCATGAGCGTGACGCCTCCGGTCGGACCGCCACATCAGACCGGACCGGTTGGCGGACGGCGTGTGCTCTTCCACTCGTACCACTTTCCGCCGATTGGCGGCTCCGGTGCGCAACGCCCGCTGAAGATGGTTCGCTACCTGACCGAGCTTGGGTACGAACCGGTGGTGATCACAGGCGGGGGTGCGACCGCCGACCGCTGGGCGCCCGAGGACGAGACGTTGCTCGGCGAGCTGCCCCCAGGAGTCGACGTCCGCCGCCTTCCCTTCTCGGAGCATCCGGAGACGAGCTCGCGCTGGCGCGGACGTGCGGAGCGCTGGCTCGGGCTGCGATCTTCCTGGGCCCGCTGGTGGATCGAAGGGAGCGTCGAGCTGGGATACGACGCCGGCGCCGGTGTTGATCTGATCTACGTCTGGATGCAGCCCTACGACTCGGCCGAAGCGGGGGCCGCGCTCTCCCGAGCACTCGGCAGGCCATGGGTCGCCGACCTGGGCGACCCATGGGCGCTGGACGAGATGATGGTCTACCCCACTGCCCTCCACCGCCGCAGGGAGCTACGGCGCATGCGAACCCTGCTCGGGACTGCAGCTGCGATCGTGATGAGTACACCGGAGGCAGCAGGGCGGCTCTTGGCGGAGTTTCCGGAACTCCGGGACCGGCCCGTCGTCGCAATCCCGAACGGCTTCGACGCTTCGGATTTCGAAGCGCACGTGCAGCCGCGAGAGGACGCATCGTTCCGGCTCGTGCACACGGGCTATCTGCACACGCAGCTCGGCCTCGAGCACCGGAGGCGCCTGCCGCTTCGGCGCGTCCTTCGCGGAAGCGTCCCGGGCCTCGACATCCTGACCCGCTCGCACGTGTACGTCCTCCGCGCGATTGAGATCGTGCTCGAGCGGGATCCGTCACTTGCAGCCACGCTCGAGTTCCACCTCGCAGGGGTCCTCACTCCCGACGACGAGGCGGCGACTCGGGACTCGCCTGTCGTGCGGTTACGTGGCTATCTGACGCATGCGGAGTCGATCGAACTGATGCGCACGGCGGACTTGCTCTTCCTGCCGATGCAGAACCTGCCCCGGGGGGCGCGCGCGACGATCGTCCCGGGCAAGACCTACGAGTACCTCGCGTCGGGAACGCCCATCCTCGGCGCTGTCCCGGACGGCGACGCGCGGGACATCCTGTCCGAGGCCGGGAACGCGCTGCTCTGCCGCCCCGACGACGTCGAGGCAATGGTGAACGCCCTCGAAGGGCAAATCGAGCGCCGGCGTTCGGGCTCGTCCGTTCCGTCGCCGGCGCCCGACGTCGTTGCTCGCTTCGAGTATCAAAAGCTCGCGGAGCAACTCGCGGTGGTCTTCGGCGACATCGTCGCCCCCCACCCGCGCCGCCGTGCTCAGTGAGCGCCTCGCTTGGCGAGCAGCGACCGGGATCGTCTGGCAGAGGATCTTTAAGGTGATGCCGGGCGTCACATCCAGCCGCTATTGCCCCCGGGCGGTGGATCGTGTCGGCCCAGTCGAACTCGCCGGAAATCGGCGCGGCGACACGACGAAACGGGGCTTAAAGCGCCAGTAGCGGTCCGAGCGAGCACCACTCGCCGGAGCTGGCCGAAGAGTCGCCGTTCAACTGCAGGCGGGTAGAGGTTCCAAATAGGAAAGCCGCGCCACAAGTTCCAGACCATCTAGCCAAAACCTCGCCAAATGGCTAGCCGACGCGAGCAAGCCTCCTGCCTATGATCGTGACGTGGGGGCGACGATCGTCAGCTTGCCGAAAGCTCAAGAATCCTTGGCTGCCAGCCCGCCTGGCGCGCGGCCGGAAATAGCCGCGTTCGACGTGACACGCGAGTTTCGCGGCGCGCTCGTCCTCGACGGCGTCTCGCTCGATGTCGCGGCGGGCGGGATTCACGCACTGCTCGGCCCGAACGGCGCCGGCAAGACAACTCTTCTCCGGATCCTCGCAGGTATCGCGAAACCGAGCTCTGGGTCGATTCGGGTCGCCGGCCTCGATGCGGCCGCCAACCCGCACGAGCTACGCCGTCTAATCGGCGTCGTTCCGTCCGGCGACCGCTCTTTCTATCTGCGTATCTCGGGCCTCGAAAACCTTGCCTTCTTCGCGCGACTGCACGGGATGTCTCGCCGGCGTGCATTCGCGAAGGCCAACGACGTGCTGTCGGCCGTCGGGCTGGCCGACGCGAGCGAGAAGGCGGTGGGGGTCTACTCGCACGGGATGCAGAAGCGCCTCTCGATTGCCCGTGCTCTCCTGACCGACCCGCACGTGCTTCTCGTCGACGAGGCCACTCACGACCTCGACCCGGAGGGCGCACGCCGAGTCCGCGAACTGATCGAACGGGCCGCGCGCCGGCGGAGCCGCGGTGCTCTGGGCGACACAGAGGCTGGACGAGATCAGGGGTTTCGCCGGCGAAGTGACCCTGATCGATCACGGCCGCACCCGCTTCCGAGGCAGCGTTCACGAACTGCTCGAGCACGCCGTTCCACGCCACTACGTGCTTCAGCTCCGAAACGGCAGCCTGGCGGCAGGCGAGCTCGAGCGGGAGATCCATGGGCTAGTCGCTCCCTTCGGGCGGGTAGCGGCCGCGGGCCCGGAGAGCTCGGAGCACTTCCTCGTCTCGCTCGACGACGACTCTGTGCTCGGCGACGTCGTGGCTGCGCTTGCGGCGGCCAAGGTCCAGGTCCTCGCCTGCCGGCAGGAGCGGTCGGAGATCGAGGAGGCTTTCCTCGCCCTGACCGCCGAGGAGCCGCTCGTGATCGCAGGTTGTCCCTCGCCGGCAGCCCCGGCTGCGCTTTGCGCTCGGCGAGCTGAGGAAGCTGCCCGCATTCGTCCGACGGGACTTCCTGGTCGCCTGGAGCTACCGAATGGCTTTCGTCTCGGACATCGTGAACCTCGACGGGCCAGGTGCTGCTCTTCTACTTCATCGGCCTGATGATCGACCCCAGCAAGCTGCCGACGTTCGGCGGGACTCAAGTCACCTACTTGGAGTTCGCGGCGATCGGGATCGCGCTCGGCGTCTTCATGCAGCTCGCACTCGACCGGGTCTCGACCGCCTTGCGCGGAGAGCAGCTGATGGGCACGCTCGAGTCGCTCCTCGTGACCCCAACGTCGCCGTCGACCGTCCAACTGGGCTCGGTCGCATTCGACCTCATCTACATCCCGATACGGACCGCGGTTTTCCTGTGTCGCAGTCGCGCTGGCCTTCGGCCTGCACTTCGATCTCGGCGGGCTGGCGCCGGCTCTCCTGGTTCTGCTCGTCTTCATCCCGTTCGTCTGGGGCCTCGGAGTCGCGAGCGCAGCCGTGATCATGACCTTCCGTCGCGGGGGCGGCGTGATGGGCATCGGCGTCGTCGGGCTCGGGCTCATCTCGGGAATCTACTTTCCGCTCGATTTGCTCCCCGACTGGCTGGCGGCGGTCGCCGCGTTCAATCCAATCGCGATCGCCATCCAGGGCATGCGCGAGGCATTGCTCGGCGGAGTCGGGTGGGCGGAGAGCGCGCGCGACATGCTGGTGCTGGCGCCGATGTCGGCTGCGTCGCTCACGCTGGGTCTCACTGCCTTCCGCTTCGCCGTTCGCCGTGAGCGGCGCCTCGGCACGCTGGGGCTCTACTGACGATGGCGTCCTGGGTGGGAAGAGCAACGGCGTCGCTCGCCGCCGAGGCGCCGATCGCCCAGATCGACGACACCGGGGACGACCTCTGGGCGCAGCGTCGACGAGCTGATCGACCGGGCGCCCGGCCTCGACGCGCTGATCGCTCACCGGCTTCACCTTCTTGCCGCCCTCCACTGGACGAAGACAGGACGCCCTGTGTCGCAAGCACTTGTCAGACGAGCGGCGCTGCTACCGCGTTCGTGGCGCTTGTCGCAGAATCGTGCTCCAGAAGGTCCGTGACGCTTGCGACGGACCGATCATCTTGATCAAAGGCCCGGAGGCGGCCGCGTACTACCCCGATTCCTCGGTGCGGCCCTACCGAGACCTGGATCTTCTCGTGCCTGACGCAGCCGCCGTACAGCGCGCGCTGCTCGCGGCGGGCTTCGAGCTGACCGGAGACGAGCGGCTCTACCGGGACATCCACCACCTCCGTCCCGTCCTTCGGCCGGAACTGCCGCTACTGATCGAGGTGCACGAACGTCCAAAGTGGGTCGAGGGCCTGCCTGGCCCCGCAGTCGAGGAGCTCTTCGCGGTGGCCGTGCCGAGCGCGACAGGGGTGGACGGCATCCTCGACGCTACCGCCTGCGCATCATGCGCTCGTCCTCGCCGCGCACGCGTGGGCGCACGTACCGTTGAGACGGCTGCTCGACATCGTGGACGTGGCTGCCGTCGCCGGGCGAGCGGACGACAGGTGAGCTTCGCGAGCTCGCCCGTGCCTGGGGGCTCGAGAGGTTGTGGAGGACTACGGAGACGCAGCGATTCACGTCGCTGCTGTACGACGGCCGCAAGTCGATCGGCGCTGCGCACCTGGGCGCGGCATCTTCTGCTCGGCGCGCGAGCGCAGCGTTCTCGAGTCACATCTGGAACGCAGCTTCTCGTCGTTCTGGGCGCTCGCCGCTACGCCGTGCACTTAAGGAGATGACCAGGGAGATGGCGCAGCATTTTCGCCGCGAACCCGGGGAGAGCTGGCGCGTGAAGATCGGCGCGCAGCGTCCGGGCTCTCCGGAATCCCTTCTCGAGCGTTGCCGATCACGATCGGGCGATGGAGGCTCACGGGCTTGCAGGCGCCGTCGAAGGAGGTGAGCAATGGAGACTCTGCGACTACGAACTAACGATCTGAGCTGGCGCGAGATCGACGATGAGGTGATCGCCGTCGACGTCGAGACGTCGACCTACCTCGGCGCAAACAAGGCCGGCACCCTTCTGTGGCAGCGACTGGGCGGAAGCGGCGGCGACCAGGCAGGAGCTGGCCGAGATTCTCGTACAGACCTACGGCATCGACCCCGAGCGGGCCGCCGCGGACGTCGACGCCTTTCTCGGCGAACTCGCCGCGCAAGGCCTGCTCGCCGCCTGAGATGCGACGCGTCGATCTCCCGACGCTGCGAGCAGCGTGGTGGGCCCAGCGCGCCTTGCGCCGGGCGCGCCGCACGCTGCGCCGGGACGGGCTGGCGCACGCCGCCGTGACCGATCCGCCGGCGCTCGAGGATCACGCCAGCCGAGGCGTCCACGCGGTGCTTCGGAGGAAGCCGAGCACCTGCCTCGAGCGCGCCCTCGTCCTTCAGCGCTGGCACGCCGCGCAGGGCATCGAGCAGGACGTGATCATCGCCGTCAAGGGCCCTGCCGACAACTTCGCGGCCCATGCGTGGGTCGACGGTGAGCCGAGACCTGGACGAGTCGTTCGAAGAACTGCTGCGGCTCCCGGCGCCGATGACCGCGCCTCAGCCCTACGAGCTCACTCCGCTCGAGGTGGCCTCGGGGCTGGTCTTCGGGCTCACACCGACGCTCCCGATGCCGACGGAGGTCGTTCGCCGACCCGATCGAGGCGTTCGAGCGGGTCATCCTTACCGCGCTCCAGCGGCCGCCCTTGCGTCGTCAGCTTCTCGGGTGGACGGGATTCCTCGGCAGTGCTGGCTGCCGCCGTCCGCGTCGCCCGCCGCGAAGGTCTGCCGCTTCCGATTCCCTCGACGAACAGATTCCCGGCGGCCAAGGACAGCCACGAGTCGGACTGGCAGGAGCGCGTTGTCGCGCATCTGGGCCTCGACGACTGGCTGAAGCCGGAGTTCACCGACGAGCTCGACTGCGTCGGGCCGGTCGCGACGAGCGTGCTTCGCCGCCACGGCCTTCTCTGGCCTTTCAACGCTCATTTCCACGTCCCGCAACTGGAGGCCGCCGCCGGCGGTTCGCTCCTCACCGGTATCGGCGGCGACGAGACCCTGAGCGCGTCGAGCTGGGCGCGTGCGCAAGCGGTCCTTTCCGGCCGGGCGAAGCCCGAGCGGCCGCGACATCCTGCGCGTCGGCTTCCTCGCTGCTCCTCCACCGGTTCGTCGGGCCGTGCTGCGCAGACGCGTACCGCTGGCGAGTACTCCTGGCTCCGGCCGCCGGCCCGCCGCGCCGTCTCGCAACGAGCTGCGCCGCGCAAGGAGCGTCCGAGCCGTTCGGCTGGGAAGCGCAGTTCGGCTGGCGGCTGCGTTTCCGCTACCTCCACGTGGGCCTCTCGAGCCTGGATCTGCTGGCCGCCGATGCCTCCGTCCGGATCGTGCACCCCTTCACCGACGCAGGATTCTCGGCTGCGCTTGCCCGTCTCCCGAAGCCGCGCCGATACACCGACCGCACGGCTGCGATGCGTCTCCTGTTCGGCGATCTCCTTCCCGACGACGTGCTCGCCCGCACGACCAAGTCCAGCTTCGACGAGGCCTTCTGGAGCGACTGGAGCCGCGCGTTCGCCGCGGACTGGGAGTGGTGCGGGCGCCGATCCAGAGCTCGTCGACGTCGAAGCGCTTCAGCAGGAGTGGAGCCTCGCCCGAGCCCGATCCCCGCTCCTTCACGCTGCTGCAAGCCGCATGGATCGGCCGCAGAACGGCCGGATCTGGGAGCTATGCGAGCTAGTCCGATGGCCAGTACCTCTGCGGTGCGATGCAAGCTACCGTTTATCTAGTCTGCGGGGGATTATGCCGATGAGCAATTCGCCAACCACGACGTCGAGCTGAGCTCATACGAGGCTCCGGGCCTGGTCGTTCTCGGCACGGTCCACGACCTAACGCTGACGGGCTGCTGGTGGGACAAGCAGCTCGGCGGCACCGACGGGTTCACGTTGATGGGCATCGCGGTGCCCATCTCGGACTGCTCGAGCCTAGCCGGCGTTCACTCGTCAGAGCCCAGGCTTATGCCGCGTGTGCCTCGACCTCGTCGGCCTCGGTCGAGAGCAGGCCGTTGATCTGCGCCCAGCGGCTGGCCTCGGTCCGGTTGGTCACGTCGAGCTTGCGGTAGATGTTCGACAGGTGGAACTTCACGGTCTGCTCGGTCACCCAGAGCATGCCGGGCAAGGGTCGCGTTCGAGTGGCCTTCGGCGACGAGCTTGAGAATCTCGAGCTCGCGCCGTCGTAAGGCCGCCGGGCCTCTCCGGCCTGATTTGAGCCTCGTCCGGCGGTGCATCCGGGACGGGCGAGGAGCCCGGCGTGAAGACCGAGTGCTCGAAGGCCTGCCTCACTGCCGACGCCACGTCATCCGGATGGGCGGTCTTAACGACATAGGCGGAAGCGCCCGCGGCCAACGCGTTATCGATATTCGCGGTGTCGTGATACGTCGAGAGGACGATTGCCCGGAGCTTCGGCGTTGTCGCGCAAGCCTGCCGCAGCACATCGAGCCCGCTTGGCTCACCCGGCAGCGCGTTGATCTCCACCGTTAGGAGGTCGGGGCTTCGATCCTCGACCAGCCTCGGTGCGTCTCGGCCCGAACTCGTCTTCCCAATGACATCGACCCCGACGCGCCCGAGGACGAGCTCGATTGCGTCCAGCCAGATCGGATGAGGATCGAGAAGAACCGCCTCCAGGGCTGCCGTGGACGAAGTCATGCGATTGCCGCAGATCGCATATAACTGGATATAGCAGAATCCCCAGCATAGTCCACCTTTTTGAAGCGTTTGGAATGCAACGAGGTGGAGAACAAGCGAAGGTTTTCCACAGCTCGCTCCCCGAACTTCCGGCCAGGAAAGCGCTGAAGTCTGGACTACACGCGGAGCCACCACGGGCTTAAGCCTCTCGCCATGCTCTCTGCGTCGTCCGTTCAGAGGGCCGTCCGAATCCTCATCGCCGACGACCACCGGCTCTTTGCCGAGTCGTTGATGACGGTGCTCGGCGAAGACGATCGGGTCGACGTCGTCGGGATCGCCGAGAACGGCCAAGAGGCCGTCGATACTCGCCCTCGAGCTCCGCCCGGATGTGATCCTGATGGACGTGAAGATGCCCGTGGTCGACGGGTTCGAGGCGACGCGCACGCCTCCGCGCCGTCGGCTCCGACGCTCGGATTCTCATCCTCACGGGAACGGACGAAGGAATCGGGGCGGAGGATGCCGCTGGCGGCTGGCGCCAGCGGCTTCGTGCGGAAGGAGCGCGAGCTTGGTCGAGTTGAAGCAGGTTTTCTTCGAGGTGGCGCGTTCTCGCAGCCGTGCTCGGCCCGTCAGTTCGTTGACAACAGCAGCTCGACTCAGCACACGACGTTAGGCCCGTCGAAGGCTGCACGTTCAGGGCATTGAGATCTGCAACCTCCGCGGTCAGTCAAGACTACGTGGGACGAGAAGCTCGACAGTTCCGGCTGGCAGCTCTTGAGGTTTGCCGTCGACGAGGACGTCGAGATTCGCTGCCGCGCCAAGGCTGAGCCAGACACGCCTGGCCTTGAGACGCGTTGATTGGCCGCGCCGCAGAAGCCCTTCGTAGGCCACCGGGCCTGCAGCCGATCCGGACCTCGCCACGACCCAGCAGTCGCCCCGAGAGGCGGTGAGGACGACCGTCGACGCGGACGAGGGCGCTGTTCTTCTCGCCGTGGTTGCTGTCGGCGCCGGCTTCGCCGGCGCCTTGCTCCGAGGAGCCGTTTCGGCTGCGGCGAGCCTACTTGAGTTCGACCCGTCGCCGACGAGGAAGCCCTTCCAGACGAGCACGTTCAAGGCCGCCAAGGCGATGACGGCCACTGTGAGGGCCGAGAATCCAATGCGTTTGAGCAAGCGAATGCCCATGCGAAACGCCTTCAACGCGTTAGTGTGTTTCCCTCGCGTCCGAACTCAGGCGTGCATGCGGCGGAGGTAGCGCACGACGTACGCGAGGATCGCGGCACCGTACCTGCTTCTACAACGCGTTAGGAATGGAACTCGATGCGCTTGTCGTCGACGCGGCTCCCGCGCGCTCGTCGCGCGAATGCCCTAGCGGCAGCCGGCTCCGAGACAACGATCGCCGCCAGGATCAGCGCGCACCCGGCCCAGCCGACCGCGCCCAGGCGGTCGCCGGCGAGCAGGTAGCCGAAGAAGCCCGCGAAGACGGGCTCCATCGCGTAGATGAGCGCCGTCCGCGACGCGCTGATGCTGCGCTGAGCCCAGGTCTGGATCAGGTACGCAAGCGCGCTGGCGAAGATGCCGGTCACGAGCAGGGCGGCCCACACCGTCCGTCCGCGGGGCACCTCGAGCTCGCCCAGCGCGAGTGCGATCGCGGTGAACCCGACGAAGGCGACGAGCATCTGGACGAGTGTCAGCGCCAGCGGGTCGTAGTGCGGTGCGAAACGGCCCGTGAGCGGGATCTGAAAGCCGAAGGCGAGGGCGCAGCCGAGGAGCAGCAGGACGCCGACCGCTGAGCCGGCGTCGACGCCGGAGAGCATGGCGAGCCCGACGAGCGCGAGGGCGACGCCGACCCAGACACCTCGGCCGATCTGTTCGCGGAAGAGCGCGAGGGCGATGAGCGGCACCAGCACGACGTAGAGCCCGGTGATGAAGCCGGCGCTCGAGGCCGTCGTCCGCTCGAGTCCGGCCGTCTGCAGCGCGTACCCGGCGGCAAGGAGCGTTCCGAGGAGGACCCCCGCGCCGAGGCCACGGCGGCCGAGGGATGCGAAGCGCGGCGCGCGCCGGGACCGGCGCAGCGTCAAGCTCGCGATCGCAAACCGGACCGAGAGGAACGCGAACAGCGGATAGACCTCGACCGCGTCCTTGACCTGGACGAAGGTGACGCCCCAGACCGCGGTGACGAGGAGGAGCGCGACGAGCGGCATCAGGTGCGCGCGGCCGCCTGGATCGCGCGCAGCCAGCGCCGCCGGATGAGGGCGGAGAAGGGGCCGACGGCGAGCCAGTAGAGCCGGAACGCGCGACGCGCTCGCTCGTCTGTGACCTTCACGCGCGTCTCCGTCGTCAGGCGTGACCCGCCGGGAATCGGCTCAGCCCGGAAGTCGGCGGCGGCCTTGATCGTCCCCGGCACGGCAGCCGCGCGCCACGCCTCTGCGTCGGCGAGACGGACGAGCCCTCCACGGGGCCGCCACACCGCACCGACCGCCCCCACGACCAACTCGGTGGGGGTCTCGGCCAACACGACGAACCGGTGTGCCGCGAAGAAGCCCTCGATCGTCTCGTCGCGGGCGACCATTCCGCGCACGGTGACGAGTGCCCGGACGATTCCGTCCGAAGCCGCGGGTGTGTTCCGCGCCAGCTCGAGTGCCCGCTCGGGGCCAACCGGCACTGCGATGTCGTGCCGCTCGCCGACGTCGTACTCGGGCAGCCAGTCGTCGATCAGCGCCACCCGGCGAGCCTAACGTGGGGGAAAAGAGAGGGCGCCCCGAGAGGCGCCCTCGTACTTCCTCTTGCGGTTGGGCCCTACGCGGGCGCGTCGGCCGACTCGCCGCCGCCCTCGTCGCCGCCCATGCCGCCGCCGCCGCCGTCCTGGCCGCCGCCGCCGCCTTCCTCAGGGGCGTCTGGTGCGTCTGGTGCGTCTGGAGTCTCTGGTGTTTCCTGTTCCCACTGCGACATCTGATGTCTCCTTTCGGGGTTACGCACCGCCGCGTCGGCGGGCGCATCCTGGTTTTTCCGCGAAACGCGGTCTGCCGAAACCTCGCTAGGCTCTCGGCATGGAGCCGTTGGTCGATTCCTGGGACCGCGAGATCCGCAGCGTACGGGTTTCCGTCACCGACAAGTGCAACTTCCGCTGCCGCTACTGCATGCCGGCGGAGGGGCTCGAATGGCTCCCCCGCGACGAGGTGCTGAGCTACGAGGAGATCGCGCGCCTGGTGCGCGTCCTGGCCTCGATGGGCGTCGACGAGGTCCGGCTGACCGGCGGCGAACCGCTCGTAAGGCGCGACCTGCCCACCCTCGTCTCGCTCCTCTCGGAGACCCCGGGCGTGCGGGACCTCTCTTTGACGACGAACGGCGTCCTGCTCGACCGCCTTGCCGGGCCGCTCGTCGAAGCCGGGCTCACCCGGCTGAACGTCTCCCTCGACTCGCTCTCGCACGTGCGCTTCGCCGAGATCACCCGCCGCGACGCACTCGACCGCGTCCTCGCCGGTCTCGCGGAAGCCGAGCGCTATCCGGAGCTGCGTCCGATCAAGGTCAACTGCGTGGCGATCCGCGGCTTCACGGAGGAGGAGGTGCCGGCGCTCGCCGAGCTCGCCCGACGGAAGCCGTACGTCGTCCGCTTCATCGAGTTCATGCCCCTCGACGCCGACGAGGCCTGGCGCGAGGACGAGGTGCTGACCGGCGGCGAGATCCGCGCGCTGATCGAGGAGCACTGGCCGCTCGAGGAGATCCCGGCAAAGGCGTCCTCGACGGCCCGCCGCTTCCGCTTCGCCGACGGCGCGGGCGAGATCGGGTTCGTAAACCCGGTGTCGGAGCCCTTCTGCTCGAGCTGCGACCGGATCCGCATGACCGCCGACGGCCAGCTCCGCACGTGCCTCTTCTCGCGCCGCGAGTGGGACCTGAAGGCGCCACTCCGCGACGGGGCGAGCGACGAAGAGCTCGCCGCCCTCGTCCGCTTCGCCGTCCGTCACAAGGAGCTGAAGCACAAGATCAACGACCCGGGCTTCGTGCGCGCCTCGAGGTCGATGTCGCAGATCGGCGGCTAGAGAGTAAACCCCTATTTCACGCCGAGCCGCACGCGGTAGCCGTGGAATGTCTCGACGTCGCGCTCGCCGAGGGCGCGCTCGCTGGTTTCGCGAAGCGCAGCCAGCCCGATTTCTTCCTCGGTTGCCCCCTCCTTGAGCATCACGACCATCGGGCCGAGGCTCAACGCCATGCCCACGATCCGCTCGGCGCTTCCCCGCTCGCGGGAGTGGAGGACGACCTCACGCGCGTGCCGGAAGTGGCCACTCTCACGGAGCCGCTCCAGGTGCCCCTCCTTCAAGAAGCCTCTCGGGCCAGCTCGCCGCTCGCTCACGCGACGCAACATCTCCTCGAACGCAGCCTCGACCTCCCAGTGGACGACCGGCGGCCAGTCGTAGTCGTATGCCGCGAAGACCCCTCCGGGCTTCAGGATCCGCGCCGCCTCGGCGAGTGTGGGCTCGGCCTCCATCCAGTGGAAGGACTGCGAGCAGGTGACGATGTCGGCCACCTCTTCGGGTAGCCCGGTCTCCTGCGCGAACGCCTGAACGAAGCGAACATTCTTCGCCGAGGTTGCCGCTTCCGCCTGCGAGCGCATCTCCGGGCTCGCCTCCACACCAACGACCTCGTCCGCGCGTTCGGCCCAGGCCCTCGTCGACAGGCCGGTTCCGCTCCCGAGATCGACGACGAGATGCGGGCGCTCCACTTGTGCCTCGAGGCACAGCAAATCGAGCAGCGCCGCCGGGGGAGCAGGGCGGTATGAGTCGTAGCCGGCCGCGAAACCGTCACCCGAGTACCCGGAGGTGCGCAGGAGCCGCTCGGACCAGTGCTCGATCAATTCCTCCGAATGCTCGGTCAAGCCGCGCGTCAGTTTAGAATGCTTACCCGTGTCCGGCATTGCCTCGGCCGCCCGATTCCGGATCCTTCCGCACGGGCCACTAGACCTCCTTCGCCAGCTCGCGATCTGGTTCGGCTTCCTGTACGCGTACAAGTACACGCGCGGGGTCGCTGACCGCGACCCGTTCCAGGCATTTCACAACGGGCTCGCCATCGCGGACGTCGAGCGTCGGTTCACCGGGCTGTGGGAGCTCTCGCTCCAGAGCTTCGTCGCCTCCTCCGGGCTCCTGCTCGAGCTCACCTCGTGGACGTACTGGCACTCCCAGTTCACCGTTCTCGGACTGTCGCTCCTCTGGATCTATCTTCGGCGGAACGAGTCGTTCGTCCGGGTGAGGAACACGCTCTTGCTCGCCAATGTCATCGGCCTGCTCGGGTTCGTCCTCGTTCCGACCGCGCCGCCGCGGATGTTCCCGGAGATCGGCTTCGTCGACACGCTCGCCGGGTTCGGCATCAACCACGACAGCGCGATCGTTCGCGCCGACGCCAATCCCTACGCGGCAATGCCCAGCCTGCATGCGGCCGACGCGCTGATCATCGGCGTCGCGCTTGCGCTCATCGTTCGCTCTCGCTGGCTGAAGGCGGTCTGGCTGCTCTGGCCGGCGTGGGTTTGGTTCTCCGTGATCGCGACCGGCAACCACTTCTGGCTGGACATCCTCGCCGGCATCTTCGTGGCCGCGGTCGCCGCCGCGATCGTCAACTACCGGTACCTGCGACGCCTGGCCCGCCCCGCTCCGGCCTAGTGCGTTGACCAGTAGCCCCGAGGGGCTCAGCCGACTGAAAGCGGGTTACACCGCCGGCGTGCGGAGGGTGGCCACGCGATCGATGGGCGTCCTCGCGCGCACGCCCATCTCACCTGACGCCCTGACGTTCGGAGGCGTCGCTCTTTGCGCCGTAGCCTCGGTCGTCGTCTACTTCGAGTACCGCCACGAGCTCCTTTGTTTCTGGGTCGGGGCGGCACTCTTCGTGATCGGCTCGGTGATGGACATCCTGGACGGCGCGCTCGCCAGGAGCAGCGGGAAGGGGACGCCGTTCGGAGCCTTCCTCGACTCGACCACCGACCGGATCGGCGAAGCGTTCATGCTCGGGGCGATCGCGCTCGTCTTCTCGCGAGACGGGAACGAGTGGGCTGTCGCCTTCGCGTTCGCCGCAGTGGCCGGCTCGCTCCTGGTCAGCTACACACGCGCGCGCGCTGAGGCCCTCGGGCTGAAGGGAGACGTCGGGATCGGCAGCCGTGCGGAGCGGGTCGTCGTCATCGTCGCCGGGCTCGTTCTCGCTCCCTGGGGTGTACTGCCATGGGCGATCTACCTTCTGACCGCGACCGCGTGGATCACGGTCGCCCAGCGAGTGCTATCAGTTCGCACACAGCTTCGCAGTCGCTGATATTCTGCTAGCAGCAGGTTGGCTGCTAGCAGAATGGCGAAACGAAACCAGAAGAGCATCCTCGTCCGGATGCCCAAGACTCTGAAGAGGCGGCTCGCACGCGAGGTAGCCCGCCGCGAGAGCACCCTCAACGACGTCGCGGTCGACCTTCTGGCCTCCGAGTTCGGCGTGGCCTTCACGCCCAGTGGGCGTCAACCTTCGAGCCGTAGGCTTGGCGATACCGGCGCCGTCCTCCTGCGTGTCCCGCCCGAGCTCAAGCGGCAGCTCGACGCCGCAGCGCGCGAGCGCCAAACCAGCACGAACAAAGTCGTCGTCGCATCGCTCTCCGAGCGGCTCGACGTCTCCACACCACGAAAGGAAGCAATGCCTCGAAGAAACGGTTCTCAGAACGGCAAGGGCCGCGGGAGCGGCAAGGTCCGCGTCGCGATCATCGGCGTGGGCAACTGCGCCAACTCGCTCCTCCAGGGAGTCGAGTACTACAAGGACGCGGATCCGGATCAGTTCGTCCCCGGATTGATGCACGTCGACCTCGGCGGCTATCACGTCCGCGACGTCGAGTTCACGGCCGCCTTCGACGTGACAACGGCGAAGGTCGGCAAGGATCTCGCCGACGCGATCTGGGCCAAGCCCAACGACACGATCAAGTTCGCCAACGTCGCGAAGACCGGCATCACGGTCTCGCGAGGGATGACCCACGACGGGCTCGGCAAGTACATCTCCGAGGTCGTCGAGAAGGCGCCCGGCGACACGGATGACGTCGTCAGCATCCTCAAGGAGACGGGCACAGACGTCGTCGTCAACTACCTCCCGGTCGGCTCGGAGGAGGCGACGAAGTGGTACACGGAGCAGATCCTGAACGCGGGCTGCGCGATGGTGAACTGCATGCCGGTCTTCATCGCGAAGGGCGGGTACTTCGGGGACCGGTTCGCGGACCGCGGCCTGCCGATCATCGGCGACGACATCAAGTCGCAGGTGGGCGCGACGATCACCCATCGCGTGCTGACGACACTCTTCCGCGAGCGTGGCGTGAAGCTCGACCGGACGATGCAGCTGAACGTCGGCGGCAACTCCGACTTCCTGAACATGCTCGAGCGTGAGCGCCTGGAGTCCAAGAAGATCTCGAAGACGAACGCGGTCACGTCGATGCTCGACTACGACATGGGCGCGGAGAACGTGCACGTCGGCCCGTCCGACTACGTGCCGTGGCTGACGGATCGCAAGTGGGCCTACATCCGCATGGAGGGCTCGTCCTTCGGCGACGTGCCGCTGAACATCGAGCTCAAGATGGAGGTCTGGGACTCGCCGAACTCGGCCGGCATCGTCATCGACGCCGTGCGGCTCGCGAAGCTGGCGCTCGACAACGGCGTCGGCGGGGCGCTCGAAGGTCCAAGCGCCTATCTGATGAAGTCGCCGCCGAAGCAGCTCCAGGACGACGACGCGCATGACGCCGTCGAGCGCTTCATCAAGCAGTACGGGCGCAAGACCGCGAAGCCACGGGCTGTCCGCGAAGGCGTAGCCGCCAGAGAGAAATGGTGAGGGCCGGTCCCAGACCGGCCCTCACCTCCCTCGGGCGGAGAAGTCCGCCGCGACTCAGCTCACGGCATGACCATGGTCGCCGTGGTTGCGACAGGCGACCCGACTAGGCCGGCGAAGAGCGCCTGGTTGACCAGCGTCGAGCCAATGGTGGCGAATGGCGAGACCGTTCCCGTCACGCTGACGGTCTTCGTCAGGTCTCCCGAGACATCGCCCAGCCTCCACGTCACCGTACGGGTGGTTGCGTCGTAGTCGCCACCTTCGGTCGACGAGACGTATGTCAGGTCGTCCGGAAGGCGATCTTCGACCTCGCAGTCGTCATCGTCGTCGCCGTGACGGTTGCCGTACGTGATCGTGTACTCGATCGTGCTCCCAGGAGCGGCAACGACAGGGCCGAGCTTGACGATGTCGTCGTCCTCCTCGCAGTCGTCGCCGCCGCCGTGTGGTGGCGGAGGTGGCGGCGGTGGCCCTGGCGGGGGCGGAGGCGGAGGCCCGCCGCCACCACCGGCGCCGCCGGTGCTCGAGAAGACCTGCAGCTCGGCGATGTGCACCTCGTCGTCGCGCTGCGCCACGACCTGCGGCAGGTCGCCGAAGACGTCGACGGGGCCGGCTCCGGGCGAGCCCTCGCGGCAGTCGGTGCCGTTCAGCGGATCGTCGTCCTGGTCGCCCTGGAAGGCGGGTTGCCCGTGCACTGGTTCGTCAGCACGACGATCCGAACGTGCGTCGCCTGACGCGCGCCGGCAGCGAGAAGCTGCGGATGATGATCTCCGGCGCGACCGGCCGCGGATTGAAGCCGGGGAACGCGTTCGCCGGCGCTCGTCAGCCGCGTCGTCCAGTCGCTGCACGTGACTCGTTCGCGCTGCACGTCTGGATCTGGAACTGACGCAGCGCCGTGAAGCGGTTCTGCCCCGGCAGGAGCATGGCGCTCACCTGCACGCGGCGGACCGCCCGGGCGCCGTTCCCTGGAGGTCGACAGTGCACCTGCGGCGTTCACGGGCGACCGCCAGCTGCCATTCGGAGCGCTGCGTCCCAGTTCGTCCCCTCGGTGTCGTCGATCAGATGCCGTGTCGGACGCCGTCGCCCGGACGCCGTCGCGCCCTTGGAGGTCGACGCCCAGTTCGCCTGCAGGTTGATCGAGATCGTCGACGCCCGGCGGCGAGCGTCCTGCGGAAGCGGAGGTGGCCGTAGCCCTTCGCCTGGATCAGGAACTCGTACGTGCCCGGCGACGAAGGACGCGGTCGCGTCGAGGTTTCCCCGGTCCCCGGTCCCGGTCGTCGGCCGGATCGGTGTCGGCGACCGGCGAGACGCGTGCCTCGTAGTGGCCGACGTAGATCCGCGCCGGGACGGCGCCGCCCGTTCGTTGCCGACGTCGCGAACGTGACCGTCGCCCGCCGGCTCGGCGACCGCGAAGTTCGGCATCGGGTCGGTGTCGCTCTCGGTCGAGCGGCGTTCGTGCTCGCCGCCGACTCGCCGAAGCCGCGCCGGCGAACGCGCGCCAGAGCTCGGTCTGGTTCGCGGCACGCGCCGAGACCGCATCCGGTCGGCGGCGAGGTACGCGTCGCGCGCGTCGAGCATCGACGGCGCGGTCGGCATCAGCAGGTACGCGTCGAACATGATCTGGATCCAGCGCCGGTTGCCCGGGCAGCTTCGCGGCGGCCGCACGCCGTCGGCGCACTCGCGCTGGAGCGTCGCGTTCGACCGCCGGGGCGGCGGCGTTGTACTTCGCGACGAGCGCCTGCCGGATGTCGTAGTTCGTCGCGCTCCAGATCTCGCCGTCGGCGTGCACCTGCGCGCCGGTGAGGTCGTAGCCCATGTCGCTGAAGTTGAGCGGGTCGATCCGCGGCGCCGTTACGCCCGGCGTCCGGGAACGCCCCCGTGCGGGGGTAGCTCATGTCGTAGTTGCGGATCGCCCGCACCTTGTTGCCGGTCGCGTACGAGCCGACCGCGAACGGGCTCTCGCCGGAGACGGGGACGAAGCCGTACTCGTTGAGGTACTCGACGCCCGTCAGGTCGCCCGAGCTCTCGCCCATGGCGCCCGCGTGGTGGCCGGCGCGCGTGCCGCCCTTGCCGATCATGCGGTTCTCGACGAGGTGGCCGAACTCGTGCCCGATCACGGCCTTGTCGAAGTCGCCGTCGACGCACGGCGCGTAGAACGTGCCGGCGATCGGCTGCCAGAGGTACATGTTCGTGATCGGCCGCACGCCGTCGGGCAGCGGCACCATGTTCGCGTTGTCGCGGCCGAGGTAGCTCGGGAAGCCGCCGTCGCGCGCGCCGGCCTGGGCGTCGCCGATCAGGCGGTCGTTCTCCGCCGTCCCGGGGCCGCCGTTGCCGAGGTTCGACTCCTGCGCGTTCCAGTGCTCCTCGGTGAAGCCGAGGTTGTACGACCAGTCGTGCATCCGGTTGTGCATCGCGAAGAGGTTGGTGACCGCCGCGCTGATGTCGTGGCTCTCGCCGGGAACGAAGGGCGTGAAGCACTTGCTCGTGTGCCACACGTTCGTCCACGGATAGACGTACTCGCGGTCGGGCTGACCGGGCGGAAGCCGTGGGCCCCGGCGTCAGCGGGCTCGTCCAGGCCTCGGCGGCGAGCGCGTTGTTCCCGACCGTCGTGAACGTCGGCGTGTTCGTCCGGAGCTGTAGTCCCACGGCGCCCGCGAGGCGGGGTTCTGCACCTCGCGCTGGCAGCCCGCGACGGGCGTGGGCGGGGAGCCGACCGTCGAGTCCCAGCACCACAGCTCGCGCGTGTCCGTGCTCGGGTTGCTCCACGGGAAAGCTCGTCGCCGATCAGCGGGAAGGCCGGGAAGACCTTCCACTTCGGCGGGTACGGGAAGCCGCCGTCGGCCGTCACCGGGTTGAACGCGATCTGGCCGGTGTACGGTCGTCGGGGCGCGTCCACGCCGCGCCGTCGCCGAAGTCGCAGACGCGGACGAGGTAGGTGCCCGGCCGGCTGTCGAGCCGGGTCGTAGCGCGAGCGCCTCGGGGCTCGTGGCCGTGTCCTGCGACGCGACGACCGCGCCGTTCCGCAGAGCTGGATGACGGCGTCGTTCGCGGGCACGTCGCCTCGACGGCGACCGCGACCGAGCCGATCGTCTCCGTCGGCAACGATCCACGGGCCGTTGTCCGGCGCGCAAGCGCCGTCGACGGGCGGCACCGCGCCGGTGAACGTGTCCGGTGGTGGAGCGACTCCTCGACGATGTTCTTGCGAAGCCAGATCTCGCCGGTTTGAGCATCGACGTAATGCTGATAAGCCGAGGTGTGGCCCCCTGCGTTGTCAAGGTAGAGCGTCTCGTAGACGCGCCTCACGTCCCCCGTCGGGGTTGGCAGGGCGGCCATGCGGACCCGCTGGGTGTCGGCCAGGCCCTCCACGGCGAAGACCGTCCACCCCTCGTAGGTCTTGGAACCCCGGATCTCGAGGATCGACTGTGGGCGTCCGACATCGGCAGCGGCCCTCAACCATGCCTCGTGCGGCGTGAGGTTCGCGGCTCCGGCGAGTGACCCGCCGGTGGTAGCCGAAGAGGCATAGGCAATCTTCCAGCCGCTTGCCGGAGTGCCGACGACTCCCACGGTGAGCTTGCCATCTTCTGCAGCTCGCAGCCCGTCGAAGCTCTGTTCAAAAAGTACGGCGTAGCCGTTGCTGTGCGGAAGCGCGGTGTCGTTGGCGACCTCGAGACTCTGCAGCGACGTCAGCCGAAAGAGCGCCAGATTCGAGGCGACCCAGTTCCGTGCAACCGTCTTTGCGTCGGGCCCGACTCAGGCCCGTCGCGAGATAGCCGTTCGGCTTTACGACCGACGAAGGCGTGCCGAAGCTACTCCACTCAGCGATCGCTCCCATGTTCGTGACCATTTGCCGCTGCTGCGCAGTCGGCTCGAGGCTCCCCGACCGGTTGTCGAGATCGCCGAGAACTTCGCCCGTCGCAATTGCCGGGGTGACGCTGATCGCCGCGTAGGCGGCGAGCACACCGAGGACGACGGCGAGCCGGCGCACGGTTCGCCTCGTCCGGGGATGTCCAGTCGCGGACATGAGATTCCTCCTATGGGGTCGCAGTGCCGAGGGTCCGCCCCTGGATTCCGGCGAGAGCCGACAATTCGGGGCGTTACGCGCGCGAGCGCGTAACGGCTTTCTTGCCCAATGCAAGTCGGATTAAACGCAGATCTTTCTTACTCGGAATTGACCGCTCTTGACTGACAAGTCAATCGCAATTAGCGAGTGTTGATTGACGAATCAATCGCGGCAGGATTAGCTGCCTGCGCTGATCAGGTTTGGGGAGGTTTGCGGAGCTAGGAGCGGTTTGCGAGGCCGTCGCAGATGAGGCCGGTGACGGCCTGCTCCGCCTTTGCGATGTCCTCGTCGCTGTCCGGGAGCTGACCCATCACCCAGCCGGTGAGGACTTCCTCGAGCGCGCCGTAGAAGATCGTGGCTCCGAGCCGGGGTCGAGGTCGTCACGGAACTCGCCGCTTCGCTGCCCGTCCGCGACGATGCCCTCGAGCGCCTCGTAGGCATGTCCGATCTCGTCGATCTGGCGCGGGAGCTGCTCGGGGCTCCGGGTCACCTCGTGCACGAGCACCCGCACGAGATCGGGGTCGCGGTGCCACGTCCGGAGCAGGAGCGCGGTCACCTTGCGCACCTGCTCGCGGGCCGGGCCTCCCTCCTCCTGGACTTCGTGCACACGCGCGAGCATTTGAGTCCACGTGTCGCGGAAGATCGTCTCCAGCACCTCTTCCTTCGAGCCGAAGTAGTGGTAGACGAGGCCGTAGGCGACACCCGCCTCCTCGGCGATCTCGCCGACGCGGCAGGCGTGGTAGCCCTTGCGTGCGAAAGCGCGAACGGCCGCTTCGAGGATCTGGCGTCGCTTCTCTTCCTGTGAGGCCGCAGGCACGGTCTTACTTTAGGGAAGCTTCAAGGAAGCGGGGCTAGACTCGCTTCGTGGGTCTCCGTATCTGCCTGGTGACACCTTTTTCCTGGTCGCAGCCGCACGACGTCAACGAGCACGTGGCCGGAGTCGCGCAAGCCTTGCGAGAGCGCGGGCACTCGGTGACGGTTCTCGCCCCCTCGAGCCGCGCGTCCGACCTGGCCGCGGGCCGACGCTCTCTCCGTGACGGCGCCGATGCGCCTCTGATCGCGGTCGGCCCTGCCATCCCGATCTCGCGCCGGAGCCGGATCGGACTGCCGGTCGGCGTGCGAGCGAACCTTTCGCTGGCCCTCACCCGGGGCGGTTTCGACGTCGTCCACGGCTTCGAGCCTGGGCTGCCGAGCCTCTCGTACGTCGCCCTCCGAGACGCGAGAGCCTTGACCGTTGCGAGCTTCTTCTCGCCGGAGCGCCTCGGCTATCCGCCGGGCCGAGCACAGCGCGAGCGGCTCCTCGGCCGCACCGACGCGCTCGTGGCCGCTTCCGCGGAAGCCGCGCATGCAGCGACGCAACGCTTCCCGGGCGAGTACCGGATCGTCGGCGAGGGCGTGGACACGGACCTCTTCCAGGCGGGGACAAAACGGCAGCTCGTTGTCCTCGAATGGAGGCCCGCGGAGCGAGCGCTCTTCAGAGCCGTCGTTCGCGCGATGCGCGAGTTGTCCGACTGGGAGCTCGTCTTCCTCCGGACGAAGTCGCTCGCCGGGCGGCCGACCATTCCCGCCGGGCTGCGCGGCCGGGCGCACGTGCGCACCGCGCGGGATGGTCGAAGCCGCGCTGCCATCCTCAACGAAGCCGCGATCTTCGTCCCGGCCCTTGGCGGCCTGGCGCGAGTTTCGCTCGAAGCGTCTGCTGCCGGCGCCGCGATCGTCTCGCCGCCGGGGGTCCGCGAGCAGCCGGAGCTCGCTGCCGCGGCGCTCGCCCGGCTCGCCGAGAACGAGCCGCTGCGCCGCCAGCTCGGCGAGGAGGCGCGGCGAAGCGTGGAGGGCAAGACCTTCGTCGACGTCGCCGACGAGCTCGAGGAGCTCTACACGGGCCTCTCAGCCCGCCGCAAGCGCACCTCGCAACAGACTGTTGCACGCTCTGATGAGCCACTTGCAGACCGGGAGTGGATCCTCGCGGACCTCCATCTCCACACCTCGTGGTCGGCCGACTGCGCGGTCGACGTCGAGCAGGTCCTCGACCAGGCCGAGGAGATAGGCCTCGGCGCGATCGCGGTCACCGACCACAACGTCTTCGGTGGTGCTCTCGAGGCGGTCGAGCTCGCGCGCGATCGCGGCCTGACCGTGATTCCGGGCGAGGAGGTGAAGACCGACGGACAGGGCGAGGTGATCGGGCTCTTCCTCTCGGAAGAGATCCCGAAGGGGATGTCCTTCCGGGAAACGGTCAAGGCGATCAAGGGGCAGGGCGGGCTGGTCTACCTCCCCCACCCCTTCGACCGCCTGCATGCGATCCCGGATCCCGCCACGATCCACAAGCACCTCGGCGACATCGACGTCTTCGAGGTCTACAACGCGCGGCTGCTCTTCGAGGCCTACAACGACGAAGCGCTCCGCTTCGCGCGCAAGTACAACCTGACGATGGGCGCGGGCTCGGACGCTCACGTCCCCCAGGGCCTCGGTACCGGGCGGTCTGCGCATGCGTGCATTCGACGGGCCCGAGGAGTTCATGTTGAGCCTGCG
The DNA here is from genome assembly GCA_963827725.1 of uncultured Actinomycetes bacterium. Taxonomy (GTDB): domain Bacteria; phylum Actinomycetota; class Thermoleophilia; order Gaiellales; family Gaiellaceae; genus VAXT01. Next base: position 1,886,954 of record CAWHBM010000001.1, read on the forward strand.
CTCGGCCGAGATCCTCCGCCGACCGCGGTCGCTTGCCTATCTGCAGTCGCTGAAATGGGTGGCCCAGGTCAAGGAAAGAGTGCGGTAGGCGAGAACTGGGATATGGCCTCCGTGACCCCTGCATCCACCGATGAGATCTACGAGCGCTACCTGAAGAAGGCGATCGCCGAGATCAACGAGCTCGGCGACGAGATCGCGCGCGCCGCCAAGGGCGAACGGGTCCCGGTCGTCGGGTCCGGGCACCCGCGCGCCGACGTCTTCCTACTCAAGCACCGTCCGCAACCGGCGGAGGTGCAGGAGGGGGTCGCCTTCTACGGACGGGCGGGCCAGGCGGTGCTCAAGTCGCTGCAGCGGCTCCGCGTCGATCCACTCTCGATCTACGGGACGAACTGCCTCAAGTTCGCCGACGAAGACGAGGACGAGGCCCGGCCGTTCCTCGTCCGCGAGTTGCACATCGTCCAGCCGAAGCTCGTCGTCGTCATGGGCGAGGAGGCACTCGCCTTCCTGAATGCGCTCGATTTCCCGCTCTCGGGCGCGGTCGAGGCCGAGGCGGGCACAATCCAGGACTGGACGCCGACCGTCCAGGCGCTCTACGTCCCCGACATCGACACCTCGCTCGACGAGCAACCGACGAAGACACAATTTTGGAACGCCTTCAAAGCGCTCGGGCCCTGGTGGGCCGAGCTTCCTCCCTACTAACGCGGCGCGGCGCGGCGCTCGTCGCGCTCTCGGTCGTCCTCGGCGTGTACTACGTCGTGGCCGAGTCGCTGCCGAACTTCACGCTCTGGTGGGAGGTCGCGATCCTCGCGTTCCTCGTCATCCCGGCTGTCTTCGGGCTCGTGTACCTGGCGCTGCCCCTCTGGCACGCGCCGTCCCGCCGCCTGCTTGTCGGCGGGCTCGTCGTCGCCGGCCTCGCAGCCGTGCTCGAAGTGACCGACTTCGAAGTGCTCGCCAACTTCGCGAAGCTCGCGGCGGTCACGCTGTTCGCGTACTGGTTCCTGAGCTACTTCGAGACGGTGGCCTGGGTCGTCCTCGTCGCGCTGATCATTCCCTTGGTGGACGGCTACTCGGTCTGGCGCGGGCCGACGAAGCACATCATCACCGAGCGGCGAGAGCTCTTCACGACGTTCTCGTTCGCCTTCCCGGTGCCCGGCGAGCAGAACACCGCACAGCTCGGCCTTCCCGACCTCATGTTCTTCGCGCTCTTCCTGGCCTCGACCGTGCGGTGGGGCCTGCGCACGCGCCTGACGTGGGCGGCCATGACCCTCTCCTTCGGCGCGACGATGGCGCTCTCGGTCTACTTCGAGCTGAACGGGCTACCTGCGCTGCCACTCCTGTGTCTCGGCTTCCTCGCCCCGAATGCCGACCTGCTCTGGAAAAAGCTGCGCGCCCGAGGCGCTTGGGGTCATCTGACTAGTCGCGCGTGAGGAGCGCGACCGTCTCGATATGGGGCGTGTGGGGGAACATGTCCACGGGCCTTGCGCGCTCGAGCCGGTAGCCCCACTCCGCGCTCAGGTCCTTGACGTTGCCCGCGAGAGTCGTCGGATTGCACGACACGTACACGATCCTCTTCGCCTCGAGCCGCGCGATCCGGCGGAGGGCTTTTCCGGAGAGCCCCGCACGCGGAGGATCGACGACGACGACGTCGGGAGCCCCCGCTCGGTCACGGAGGTCCGCGATCACCTCACCGACCTCGCCGGCGAAAAAGGCGGCGTTCGTGATCCCGTTCAGGTCCGCGTTCTCGAGCGCGCACGCAACCGATTCCTCGGAGACCTCGACGCCCCAGACGGTGAGCGCATCGCGGGCCAGGGTGAGGCCGATCGTGCCGATCCCGCAGTAGAGGTCGTAGACGCTCTCCTCGCCGGTCAGCTGCGCATAATCGCGCGCGAGCTCGTACAGGCGCTCGGCCATCGCGGTGTTCGTCTGCAGGAACGCGTTCGGGCGAACGCGGAAGCGAAGACCGCACAGCTCCTCTTCGATCGCGTCGTCGCCATGGAGTAGCTGCGTCGGCAGGTTCGTCACCTCCGCGGGGCGGTCGTTCACCGACCAGTGGATCGACCTGACCTCGGAGAAGAGGGGTGAGTGCGTCGACGAAGCTTTCGACGTCGAGCTTGCCGGGTGCCGTGACGAGCTGGACGAGCGCCTGGCCTGTGTTGCGGCCCTCGCGCACGACGAGGTGGCGCAGGAAGCCCGTGTGCTCTGCCTGATCGTAGGCCTCGAGCCCCTGGGCGCGCGCCCAGTCGCGCGTCGCTTCCCGGATCGAGTTGCCGAGGTCGGTCGTCAGCCAGCAGCGGCGGATGTCGAGAACTTCGTCCCAGCGCCCGGCGCGGTGGAAGCCAAGGGCCGCGCCCTCCGGGGTCTGGGTGAACGAGTACTCGAGCTTGTTCCGATAGTGAAAGACGGACTCGGCGGGGACGATCGGCTCGAGCGGCGGATCGTCGAGCCGGCCGATCCGGCGGAGCGCGTCCTCGACCTGGTCGGCCTTCGCCGCGATCTGCGCCTCGTACGCGAGGTCCTGGAAGCGGCAGCCGCCGCACTCCGGGTAGTGCTGGCACGGCGCTTCGACCCGCGGGGCACCCGGCTCGACGACCTTGACCGCGAGCGCTTCCGCGTGATTGCGCTTCACTCTGGTCACGCGAGCGCGCACCGTGTCCCCGGGCAGCCCGCGCTTGACGAAGAGAACGAAGCCGTTCAAGCGTGCAACGCCGTTCCCGCCGTAGGCGAGCGACTCGATCTTGAGCTCCAGCTCCTGGTCTTGTCGGACGGGCGCGGCCACCCGACCAGCATAGGGTTCCGCCGTGGACCTCCGTCTCGAAACGCCGACCACACCTACCCATTGCGAGCAATGGGCGAGGATCATGGAGCGCGTCTCTGGCGACGTCTTCAGCGTCGAGGAGCTCGCGCATGTCTTCGAGACGGATCGCGAGAGCGCCTGGCTGCTCGCCTTCGTAGGCGAGAAGCGGTCGGCTGCGGAGTCGGTCGGCCCTCCTCGATCGCCGGCAGCCTCTACTCCATGGTTCGCGTCTTGCCGGAGCACAGGCGCCAGGGCGCGGGCGGAACGATCTACGAGGCGCTTGCCGAACACGCGCGCGGCCGCGGCCTCACGTCGCTCTGGGGCCGGATCCTGGAGGACGACCGGGAGTCACGTGAGTTCGCGGCAAACCGCGGTTTCAAGGAGGTTGGGCGCGAGTACGAGGTCGTTCTCGACGTGGCCAAGGCCGATGTTTCCGGCGAGCCGCCGCCCGGGATCGAGCTCGTCAGCCTCGCCGAGCGGCCCCGACCTCACCCGTGCTGTGTTCGACGTCGACGCGGAGGTTGGGCCGGATGCGCCGACCCATGACGAAGGCCACGAGCCGCAGACCTTCGAGCGCTGGCACACCGAGTACCTCGAGGGCCCGGGGGCGCTGCCGTCGGCTTGCGTCGTCGCGCTTGCCGACGGCGAGGTGGTCGGCTACACGGGGCTGCGCAGGAATGGCTCGACCTCGCCGATCGCGGAGAACCTCCTCACCGCGGTGCGTCGTCCGTGGCGCCGGAAGGGAATCGCGACAGCGCTCAAACGGGAGCAGATCGCGCGTGCGCGCGAGGCCGGAATCGAGCGGATTCTGACGACGAACGACGAGACGAACACGGGCATGCGCGGCGTCAACGCCCGCCTGGGCTACGAGCAGGCGCCGATCCAGATCATTGTCAGCGGCCCGCTGGCGCCGCCCTCTTGACCCTGGCTCAGTCGACGTCGGCGCGGCGGTAGCGCCAGGTCGCGGCCAGCCAGGCCGCGATCGCGATCGCGGGGAGGACGACGAACGCGACGGCAGCGGAGCCGGCCTCGAGCTGCACGTCGACGTCGGGCGCCAGGCCGAGAACGGAGGACGCCCAGCCGATGACCGTGAAGCGGGCCGTGCCTTCTGCGGCGTAGCCGACGACGTTCTCCCAGATCAGAATGAAGGCAAGTCCCCACCAGACCGCGCGCCGAAACCAGAGGCCTGCCGCGACGAAGAGGCCGGCGTACGCGAGCGCGGCGAGCGACGCGGCGAGCAGCGTCGCCCAGGCCACGTCGCCGGCACCCGCGACGAGGGCGGACGCGGTCGAGCGGCAGCGCGGTCAGCGGCACGACGACGGTGACCGTGGCGAGCACCGCGGCCGCGGGAAGCTGCCAGCGCGGCACGGGCTTCAGCCACAGGTAGACGAGCAGCTGGTCCTCCACGAGGTCGCCGATCGCCGAAGTGCCGAGCCAGAGCGCCGCGAGCGGGACGAGGATCCCGAGCCCGTAGGTGGAGACGGCGTCCGCGGCCGCCTGGGCGGAGTCGTCGTCCAGGCGGGCGAACACGCCCGATCAGGACGGCGAGCGCGCCGAGAGCCGCCGATGCCGAGCAGGCGCGGAACGGTGATCTGCGTGCGCAGCAGCAGCCGGTAGAGCGCGAGGAGCGAGACGAGCGCGCCCGGGCGGGCCGAGACGGCGCTCAGCCGTGCTCATCGCTGCACCACGTAGCGGAAGACGCCTTCGAGGTCGGCGTCGAGCGGATGCACCTCGAAGAGGCGGGCGCCGCGGTCGCGCGCGACCGGCGCGAGCGCGTGAGCCAGCGCCCGGGCGTCCGTCGTGTCGAGCTCGAGCACATCGTCTCCGTCGAGCCGCACGCCGACCGCAGTCCCGGCTTCGAGCAGCGCGCCGGCGAGCTCGCGAGGCCGGTCGGTGCGGACGCGAATACGCATCGGCCGGTCGTCCATCAGCGCGCGCAACTCGTGGAAGTCGCCCGCGGCCGCGAGCCGGCCCTGCGACATGACGAGGACCTGGGAGCCGAGCCGCTCCACCTCGTCGAGCACGTGGCTGGACACGATCACGCAGCGCCCCTCGCTCGCCGAGCCGCCGGAACAGGGCGACCATGTCCATTCGCTGACGCGGGTCGAGGCCGGTCAGCGGCTCGTCGAGGACGAGCACGGCCGGGTCGTGGACGATCGCCTGCGCGACCTTCACGCGCTGTCGCATCCCCTTCGAGTACGCCGGCAGCCGGCGTGAGTCGGACGGGTCGAGGTCGACCGTCTCGAGCGCCGCGGCCGCCGCGCCGGCGGGATCGGGCAGGCCCTGCAGCCTGGCGGACAGGGTGACGAACTCGCGTGCCGTCAGAGGCTCGAAGACGCCCTCCTGCTGTGGTACCAGCCCGATCAGCCGGGAGACGCCGACGTCCGCCCGCGGATCGCGGCCGAGAACGCGGACCGTGCCCTTTGACGGACGGGCGAGGCCGCAGAGCATGCGGAACATCGTCGACTTGCCGGCGCCGTTCGGTCCGAGCAGCGCCGTCACGCCTGGTCCGACGTCGAAGCTGACGTCGGAGACGGCGACGAGCGGCCCGAACCACTTCGAGACGTTCTCTGCGACGACCCGCGGCTCGGCGTCATCGGAACGCCTCGAGACGGCGGTAGCGGAGCCAACAGACGAGCGCGCCGGCCAGGATGGCGGCGCCGACGCCCCCGGCGAGGAGCCACGTCGACGAGCTCCGCCGACCGGCTCAGTGTCGTCGGAGGCCTCGCCGAAGATCCGATACGAGAGCTCGAACGCGACGAACGGGAGAGCTGAACAGGTCGAGCTCGTTCGGCGCATCCGCGCTCTCGATCGCCGACCGCACGATGCTCGGCCGGGACGAAGAGGAGCAGGACGACGCCGACGGCGGCAGCAGCTCGTCGGGTGGTGAAGCTCGAGACCGCCATCGACAGAGCGGCATAGAGAAGCGCGGTCGTGGTCCCGACCGCGAAGATGCGCACGAGGAGCCCCGGGATCTCGGTGGCGGACGGCCCAAGGCCGGCGAGGACGAAGGCGAGCAGCATGAAGAGCAGCGGGCCGAGGGTGATCAGGAGCATGACGGCAAGGACGCCTGCTCCCTTTGCCGACGAGATAGCGGGTGCGGTCGAGCGGGCCGGCGAGGTAGAGGCCGAGCATCCCGCTGCGCCTGTCCGGGCAGAGCGCCTCGGGGGCGACGAGCGCGGCGAAGAGCGCAAGCGCACTCGCCGATGATGAACATGTAGTCGCCGTAGCTGATGAGGTCCTCGGCGACGACGTCGTTCACGATGACGGCGAACGGCGACCGAGACGAGGGCGGGGAGGAACGCGATCGCGAGCGTGATCGCAGGCAGCACCTTGTGGCGCCCGCCCCGCCCGAGGCCGAGCACGCGCCGGGCCGTGAATTCGGCGAGGGTCAGGATCGCCCGCGCCGGACGCTCTCGTGGGCCGTCGTAGCCGCGGTAGCCGAGGTCGAAGAGCTGTGCGTCCGGGCCGGTCGTCACGCACCCGTCCCGAGGTACACGTCCTCCAGCGTCCGTCCGCGCGGCTCGAGCCGTCGCAGCCCGACGCCGAGATCGGCGACGGTGTCGCGAACGGCGTCGTAGGCGTCGTCCGTCGCCGCCGAGAAGGAGCACGGCGCCATCGAGGGTCACGTCGAGGCCGCGCGCGGCCAGGATGGCCGCCAGCTCGTCAGCCCGCTCGTCCACTTCGACGACCAGCCCTTCCGGCCCCCGGCGGAGGTCTGCGAGCGTGCCGGCGCGCACGACCTCCCCGCCCTCGACGATCACGACCGCGTCGCAGATCCGCTCAGCCTCCTCGAGGTGGTGGGACGAAAGGACGATGTGCACGCCGAACTCGGTGCCGATGCGACGGATGAGGGCGAGCATCTCCGTCCGCTGCATCGGGTCGAGCCCGTCGGTCGGCTCGTCGAGGAGGACGAGCTCAGGATCGTGGGCGATCGCCGAGGCGAGCTTGACCCGTTGCCGCTGGCCCGTGGACATCGGCCCGACCGGACGGAAGCGCTCCTCGCCGAGACCCACGAGCCACAGCGCCTCGTTCGCCCGCTGGACGGCCGCACGGCGGGGCAGCAGGTGCATCTCGGCGAGGTGGCGCACGAAGTCGTTTGCGGCGAGCTCCGAAGGCAGGTCGTGGTGCTCGGGCGCGTAGCCGATGCGCGATCGCACCTCGATGCCTGCCGTCGAGGGATCCTTGCCGAGCACGGTCAGCTCACCGCCGTCACGGGAGCGGAGCCCGAGAACCAGCGAGATGAACGTCGTCTTGCCGGCGCCGTTCGACCCGAGCAGGCCGGTGATCCCGGGGCCGATGTCGGCGTCGAGGCCCGCGAGCGCGACCGTGCTGCCATAGCGCTTCACGACCCCGCGTGCGGAGATCACGGGCGCGCGAGTGCTCGACCTCGATCAAGTCAGCGGCGTGACGTAGACCTTCCGCTGCCGCGGCCCGTCGAACTCGCAGAAGAAGATTCCCTGCCAAGTGCCGAGCGCAAGCTTCCCGTCAGCGAGCGGGACGAGCACCTGGGGGCCCGAGAGCGCGGCTCGCACGTGGGAGGGCGCGTTCTCCTCGCCGTCCTCGATGTGCTGCCAGCCCCAATCCTCGCCGACGATTCGCTCCATGGCCGCCTCGAGGTCACGCGCGACTGCCGGATCGGCGTGCTCCTGGATCGTGACGCCGGCCGTCGTATGCGGGACGTAGACGAGCGCGGCCGATGCGCCGTTCGCTCCGTCCAGCGCGTCCTGGACGAGCCGCGTGATGTCGACCAGCTGCGTCTTGCGCTCGGTGCTTAGGCCAATCTCGCGCACGGCGTTATCCTACGGCCCGTGCCGAGCGCAGCCGCTCCCCTGACCGCAGCCGACCTCGACCGCTTCCGCGACCGGGCCGATCGGTTCATCGCGGAGCTCGACGAGGAGTTCTACCTCCACTACGCGGGCCTCAAGGAGGACCTGGAGCTGGCGCCGATCTACGAGCGCTACTCCGAGCTCACCCGCCTCGAGCAGGCGCAGGCGCTCGGCCAGACCGCAAACGGCGACAGGGGAGTCCGCGAGCTCTGGCGCTTCTCGGCCGAGGGCTACCTGAGTGATCTCACCCGCGAGCAGGCGGAGAAGATCGCAAGGCTGGAGGCGAGCCTGGAGGCGACCGTAAACGGTGAGACGATCCCCTTCCGGATGCTGCGGCCGGCGATGGCGAACGAGCCCGACCGCGACAAGCGTGAGCGCATCGACCGCGTGCGCGTCGAGCTGACCGAGGAGCATCTGAACCCCCTCTACGCGGAGGGCGTGCACGTCGTTCGCGACGGTGTCGAGCAACTCGAGGCGCCGAACTACGCCGACCTGTACCGAAACTTCGGCTTCCGTCTCGACGAGCTGGCCGACCAGTGCCGCGCGCTGCTCGACTCGACGGAGAAGGTCTTCGAGCAGGCTGCCGACAAGCTGTTCCGAGCACGGGTCGGGGTCAGCCTCGACGAGGCGAAGCGCTGGGACGTGATCCGCACCTTCCGCGCGCCCGAGTGGGATCCGCAGTTCCCGGCCGAGAAGATGATGCCGGCACTCGAGGCGACGCTCACCGATATGGGCATCGACTTGAAATCGCAGAAGAACGTCGAGCTCGACGTCGAGCAGCGCCCGAAGAAGAGCCCCCGCGCCTTCTGCGCCCCGATCGAGGTTCCCGGCCGCGTGGTGCTCGTCATCCAGCCGATGGGCGGCGCCGACGACTGGCGCGCCCTCTTCCACGAGGCCGGCCACACCGAGCACTACGCGAACACCTCGGCCGACCTGAGCATGGAGGAGAAGCGCCTCGGCGACGTCGCGGTCACCGAAGGCTGGGCGATGCTGATGCAGCATCTGACCGACGACCCCGCCTGGCTCTCGAAGCGGCTCGACTTCCCCAAGCCTCTCGACTTCGAGATCGAAGGCGTCACGCAGCTCCTCTACATGGTGCGGCGCTACTCGGCGAAGCTCCTCTACGAGATCGAGTTCCACCAGGCGGAGGATCCGACCAAGCTCTCGAACCGCTATGTCGAGATCCTCGGCGATGCGCTCAAGATCGAGCCGTCGGCGACGGACTACCTCTCCGACATCGATTCGAGCTTCTACGTCACCGGCTACCTGCGCTCATGGGCATTCGAGGCGCAGTTCCGCACGCACCTGCGCGAGCGGTGGGGCAGCGAGTGGTTCACGAAGCGCGAGGCGGGCTCGCTCGTCCGAGAGCTCTGGGAGACGGGCATGAGCATGACCGCCGACGAGATGCTCCACGAGGTGACGGGCCAGGAGATCGACATGGACGCCTGCGCCCAACTCACGCGCGAGACGCTCTCCTAGGAGTAGTCATGAGCGACGAGATCGTCCCGAGAGACGAGTTGCGGGCGGCCGTCGAAGCGCGGAAAGAAGTCGGCGAGGACCTGGAGCCGGAACTGGTCGACGCCTTCGTCGAGCGCATCGAGCGGCGGCTGGAGCAGCGCAAAGGCGAGAGCGAGCAGTCGCTGAAGCGCAAGCGCGACCACCAGAAGGAGATGGTGCTCGGCGCGTTGGCGATCTCGGTTCCACTGTTCGTGATCGCAGCGATCTTCGTCGGCCTGGCCGGCATCCTCGTGGTCTGCGGGACCCTCGTCGTGATCGCGATCGTCTCGGCGCGCGCGTAGCTACTAGCTAGAGCGCGCCGCCGGCTGCGGGGGGTGCTGCGGCCGACTCGCCCTGGTCGCCGACCGCGTTTCGGGACAGGTAGTCCTCAACCAGCAAGATGTTCGACTCCGAGGCGCGCTCGACGATGCTCAGTAGCGCGGACATGCTTGCGACCTCCTCGCGCTGCTCCTGGAGGAACCAGTGCAGGAACTGCTCGCCGACGAGGTCTCCCTCCTCGCGCGCCAGGGCGGCCAGCGCGGCGATCTGCTCGGTGACCCGCTTCTCCTGCTCCAGCGCGAGCGCGACCGGCGCGCGGGCGTCCGAGAACGTCGTCTGCGGCGCCTCGGCGGCCGGGATCTCGACGGCGTGGTCGGCGTCGAGCATGAACTGCACGATCATCATCGCGTGGTTTCGCTCCTCGATGGCCTGCCGGTAGAAGTGGGCGGCAAGCAACGGCAGCGTCTCGGCGTCGTAGTACACCGCGATTGCGACGTACTGCTGGGAGGCCGCGAACTCGTGGCCGACCTGCTCGTTCAGCTTGCTGGGAAAGCTCGCCACGGCGCGACTCTACCGCGCTCCGTCCGCTGTGTAGCTGCATAATTCGTATTCATGGAGCCCAAACGAATTCTCATCGCAGGTGCGGCCGGACGCGACTTTCACAATTTCAACGTCGTGTACCGCGGCCGCGAGGACTACGACGTCGTTGCCTTCACGGCGACACAGATTCCGGACATCGCCGGCCGCGTCTATCCCCCACTCCTGGCCGGTGACCTCTACCCGGACGGGATCCCGATCCGACCCGAGGCCGAGCTCGCAGACCTGATTCGCGAGCACGAGGTGGACGAGGTCGTCTTCTCGTACTCCGACGTGACCCACGAGCACGTGATGCACACGGGCTCCCTCGCGCTCGCCGCCGGCGCGAAGTTCAGCCTGCTCTCCCCGCACGACACGGCGCTGACCTCCTCGAAGCCCTCGGTCGCGATCTGCGCCGTCCGGACGGGCTCGGGGAAGAGCCAGACCACCCGCCGGGTCGCTCAGCTCCTGCGAGACGACGGGAAGCGCGTGGCCGTTCTCCGGCACCCGATGCCCTACGGCGACCTCACGAAGCAGGTTGTCCAGCGCTTCGCGCGCTACGAGGACCTCGAGGCAGCCGACTGCACGATCGAGGAGCGCGAGGAGTACGAGCCGCACATCGCCGAGGGGAACCTCGTCTTTGCGGGCATCGACTATGCCGCGATCCTGGAAGCCGCCGAGCAAGAGGCCGACGTGATCGTGTGGGACGGAGGCAACAACGACACGCCGTTCGTGAAGCCCAACCTGCACCTCGTCGTCGTCGATCCCCACAGGCCGGGCCACGAGCTTCGCTACCACCCCGGCGAGACGAACCTGCGCATGGCGCACGTCTGCGTCGTGAACAAGGTGGACAGCGCCGACCAGGCCGGCATCGACGCCGTCCTCGACTCGATCCGCACGCACAACCCCGAGGCGGCGATCGTCATGGCCGCCTCGCCCTTCCACGTCGAAGGGCGATGCATCCGAGATCAAGGGCAAGCGAGTGCTCGCAATCGAGGACGGGCCGACGCTGACTCACGGCGAGATGGCCTACGGCGCCGCCGTGCTGGCCGCAAAGACGAACGGTGCGGCCGAGCTGATCGACCCCAAACCGCATGCGGTGGGCTCGATCGAGGCGACCTTCGCCGAGTACCCGCACGTCGGGGCACTGCTTCCTGCGATGGGCTACGGGCGCAAGCAGATGGACGATCTCGCGGAGACGATCAAGCGCTCCGAGCCCGACCTCGTCCTGATCGGGACGCCGATCGACCTCCGGCGGCTGATCGATTTCAGCGTGCCGGCGATGCGCGTGACGTATCGGCTCGAGGAGATCGGCGAGCCGACGCTTGCCGACGTCCTCGGCGAGCATGGCCTGATCGGCGAGCGCGCCGCACTCGTGTGAGCCTCGTCGTCGCGCTGGGCGGTAACGCGCTCGGGCGCGGGACGGCCGCCGAGCAGCTGACGGCGCTGCGTGAGACTTGTGCGGCAATCGCGCCGCTCGTCCGCGAGGGCGAGGTCGTCGTCACGCACGGGAACGGGCCCCAGGTCGGGAACGAGCTTCTGCGCCAGGAGCGCGCGGCCGACGAGGTGCCTCCGCTCCCGCTCTTCCTCGCGGTCGCGCAGACCCAGGCCGAGATCGGCGCGATGCTCGAGACCGAGCTCGCCGCTGCGTCTGGCCGCCAGGTCGTGTGCCTGCTCACGCACGTTCACGTCGATCCGGACGACCCGGCGTTCGCGAGCCCGTCGAAGCCGATCGGGCCCTTCTACAGCGCCGAGGAGGCGCCCGAGCTCGAGCGCAGCGCGGCTGGCAGCTCGTCGAGGACGCAGGTCGCGGCTTTCGGCGGGTCGTCCCGTCGCCCGAGCCGCTGGAGATCGTCGAGCTCGAAGCGATCCGGGCCTTGCTCGCCAGCGACGCAGTGACGATCGCGTGCGGCGGAGGCGGAATCCCCGTCGTGAGCAAGGACGGACGCCTGAAGGGGGTCGACGCGGTGATCGACAAGGACCGAGCGTCGGCGCTCCTGGCGACTCGGCTCGGCGCTGAGCGGCTCGTGATCCTGACCGAGGTGCCGGCGGTCTACAGGCGTTTCCGGAAGTCGAACCAGGAGGAGATCCGCCGGCTCTCCGCCGACGAGGCCGAATCGCTCCTGCCAGAGCTCGCCGAGGGCTCGATGCGCCCGAAGCTCGAGGCCGCAGTCGACTTCGCCCGAGCCGGGCGGCGAAACCCTGATCACGTCGTTCGAGGCCTTGGGCGACGCGCTCGGCGGCCGCGCCGGCACGCGCATCTCGGGCTGACCGAACCAATCTCGCGCCTCGAGCGAATCAGCGGCGACCCCAATACGGAAGGAGCCGCACAGCATGCGTACTCTGGCACTCGTCTTCCTAGCAGGGACAGCCGCGATCCTGCTCGCCGCGCTCACGCGCGGTAGCGAGCCTGAGGCCGCCAAGGCCTCGAGCCACCGGGAAGCACCTCTCATCTCTGAGGACCCAGTCGCGGACAACACCGACGTCTACGCGTTCCGAAGTCCGGACGCGCCGAACACGGTCACCATCATGGCGAACTACATCCCCCTCGAGGAGCCGGCCGGCGGACCGAACTTCAACGCCTTCGGCGAGGACGTCGTGTACTCGATCAATATCGACAACACGGCCGACGGCGATGAGGACATCGTCTATGAGTTCCGCTTCCGCACCGAGACCCGGAACGGCGACACGTTTCTCTACAACACCGGGCCGATCAACTCGCTCTCGGACCCGGACTGGAACCGGCCCCAGTTCTACAGCCTGACCCGGTTCGATCGGAATCGGAGAAAGAACCTGGGCCGAAGCCTGCCGACGTCGCCCGTGAACATCGGCCCGCGGTCGACACCGACCTACACATCGCTGATGGCGGCAGCCGTGCGGAACATCCCGCGCGGCGGCGGCAAGGTCTTCGCGGGTCAGATCGACGATCCGTTCTTCGTCGACCTCGGCTCGATCTTCGACCTCGCCGGGCTGCGACCGTTCAACACGCTCCACGCCATTCCGCTCCCGACAGAGGACGGCGTGGACGGAGTGGGCGGTTTCAACACGCACATGATCGCCATCCACCGGGCGCGCCAAGGCAAGCACCTGGCTCCTCACGTTCGTCCATCGCAGAGCGGTCGACCTCGTCCGGCGCGAGGAGCGGCGGCGGACCGAACCGGTGGAATCCGCACCGGAACCGACCCAACCCGGCGCGGACGAGGACGTCGCGGCTCGCTCCAAGCGGCAGATCGTGCAGGAAGCGCTTCGCCGCCTTCCCCACGAGCAGCGGCAGGCGATCGAGCTCGCCTACTACGGCGGGTTCACCCAGTCGGAGCTAGCCGAACGACTCGGTCAGCCGCTCGGCACGATCAAGAGCAGGATGTTCACCGGTCTCGAACGTTTGCGCGCAGAACTGGTCGAATCGGGTTTCGAAGGCGCATCTCACTAACATCCGCGCGCATGGTCGAGGTAGCGCAGCACCTGAAGGGCAGAGACTTCACGCGCATCGGGAGCTGGAGCTCCGACGAGCTGAAGACCGTCCTCGACCTCGCCGACGAGCTGAAGGAGCTCCAGGCCAGGCGCGAGCCGCACGAGCTCCTCCCCGGCCGGATGGTCGGGCTCATCTTCCAGAAGCCCTCGACGCGAACACGCGTCTCGTTCGAGGTGGGCGTGGCTCAGCTCGGCGGGCGTGGCCTCTACCTCGCGGCCGGCGACCTCCAGCTCGGCCGCGGCGAGACGATCAAGGACACCGCGAACGTGCTCGACCGGTATCTCGACGCGATCATGATCCGCACTTTCGCCCAGGAGGACGTCGAGCAACTCGCCGAGCACGCCGACGTGCCGGTGATCAACGGCCTCACCGACTACTCGCACCCGTGCCAGGCGCTCGCCGACCTGATGACGATCCGCGAGCGGCTCGGCAGACTCTCGGGGGTGCGCCTCGCCTACCTCGGAGACGGAAACAACGTGTGCGTCTCGCTCATGGTCGGCGCCGCGCGATTCGGGATGCGCTTCGTCGCCGCGACGCCGGAGGGCTACGAGCCGGACGCGGACGCCGTCACCGCCGCCAGGCGGGCCGCGGTGCAGATGGGCGGCACGGTCGAGCTCGTCCGCGACCCGAAGGATGCCGTCGGCGGCGCCGACGTCCTCTACACCGACGTCTGGACGAGCATGGGCCAGGAGGAGGAGGCTGATCGCCGTCGGGCCGACCTCGCTGCCTACAGGATCGACGACGACCTCCTCGCGCTCGCCAACCCTGACGCAATCGTCCTCCACTGCCTCCCCGCCCACTACGGAGAAGAGATCACGGAAGAGGTGCTCTACGGCCCGCACTCTGCGGTCTGGGACCAGGCTGAGAACCGGCTCCATTCCCAGAAGGCGCTGATGGCACTGATCGTGCCGTAGCGAGTGTTCCCGCTCAAGGACAACGTCCCGACCCGGTCGTTCCCGCTGGTGACGGTCGCTTTGATCGCCGCCAACTTCGCCGTCTGGATCCTCTACCAGCTTCCCGATCTGAACGGATCCGTGGTCGAGCTCGCCTACCAGCCCTGCGAAGTCGTGTCATCTTGCCCGCCGGGCACGGCCGTCGGCGAGGGCTGGCAGGTGACGGCGCTCACGTCCATGTTCATGCACGGAAACTGGTTGCACATCATCGGGAACATGCTCTTCCTCTGGATCTTCGGCAACAACGTCGAGGACGCAATGGGGAAGGTCCGCTTCCTCGTCTTCTACTTGCTGGCGGGGTTTTCGGCGACCGCCCTGCAGACCGCGGTCACGCTCCAGGCCGGCTCCGACATGGAGGCGGCGATCCCGAACGTCGGGGCCAGCGGCGCCGTCTCGGGCGTGCTCGGCGCGTACCTCGTTCTCTTGCCGACCGCGAGCGTGCTGACGATCCTCTTCTTCTTCCTCATCGAAGTGCCTGCGTTCCTCTTCCTCGGGTTCTGGTTCGTCTTCCAGCTCTGGAGTGGAGGCTTCTCGCTCGTCGAGCCCGAGGCCGGCGGCGGGGTCGCCTTCTTCGCGCACATCGGCGGCTTCGTCTTCGGCCTGATCGCTGTCCGCTTCTTCGCGAAACGCGCGCCGCTACGGCCCGCCTACTGATGGAAGACGTGGAGTTCGAGGAGCACGTTCGGGAGGCACTCGACTCGCTGCCGGAGAACCTCGCCCGCGGCCTCGAGAACGTCGCGGTCGTGATCGAGGACGAGAGCCCGGAGGACCCGGGGATTCTGGGCAGCTTCTTCGGGTACCCGCACGGCGAGCGGACTCCCCCAGGCGCGCTGCCCGCGAAGATCGTCATCTACCGCCGGCCGCTCGAGGAGGCGTTTCCCGACCCCGAGGAGCTCCAGCACGAGATCCGCGTCACGGTCCTCCACGAGCTCGCGCACTACTTCGGGATCGACGAGGACCGGATCTCCGAGCTCGGCTATCAGTAGTGGTCACCGCGCTGAACGTCGTGGCCGTGGTCGCGGCGATCGTCGGCGCGATCGTGATCCTGCTCTTCTTCCTCGGGGGCCGGGACGAGTGAGCCTGCGACTGCCTGCGGACTGGGAGCGACACGAGCGATGTCTCATGGCCTGGCCCGGCTATGGAGTGCGCCCGAAGATCCTGAGCGGCGACGCAATTCGCGTTTTTGCGCACGTCGCGAGGACGATCGCCGAGTTCGAGCCGGTCGTGATGATCGCCGACGCCGGGTTCGGCCCCGAGGCGGAGTCAGCGTGCGGCCCCAGCGTCGAGGTCGTCGAGCTCATGTTCGACGACGTCTTCCTCCGCGACTCCGGCCCCCTGCTTGCTGTCCGGGATGACAAAGAGCTCGTCGCCGTCGATTTCCGGTTCAACGTCTGGGGCTCGACGCGAGTCCCTCGGGAGCGATACGCATCGACCGGGCGCGGCATGGCGCCGTGGCTCGGGGTCACGCGTGTCGAGGCGCCGTTCGTGCTCGAGGGCGGCTCGGTGACCACGAACGGCGAAGGCACACTGATCGCCGTCGCGACCTCGGTGCTCAACGACAATCGCAACCCTGGAGTCGAACGTGAACAGATCGAGGCCTCGTTCGCAGAGCACCTCGGGATCAAGCGCACGATCTGGCTCGATCACGGACTCGTTGACGACTGGACAGGTGGGCATGCCGACAACGTGGCGGTCTTCGTCGGACAGAACTCCGTTCTGTGCCAGACGGTGACCGACGACGAGGACCCGAACGCATCGGGCCTGGCCGCCAATCGCGCGACCCTCGAAGCCGCAGGGCTCGAGATCATCGACCTGCCGGTGCTTCCCTATGCGTCCCACGAACGGCGAGTCGCGATTCCGTACCTGAACGCGTTCGTGGGCAACGGCTGCGTCATCGCCCCACTTGCCGGTGCCGCCACTGACGACGAAGGTCTAGCCGTTCTGCGAAAAGCCTGGCCCGGTCGAGAAGTGGTCGGGGTCCCCGGACTGACACTCGCCCGCGCCGGAGGAGGGGTCCACTGCATCACGCAGCAGGTGCCCCTCCTCGCGGGCGGGAACTAGGCTAGAACTTCTGCTCAGGACGAGCAGCGCGGGCGCCACCCTTGATGTCCTCAGCCTGCTCGTCCGAGACCTCGAGGTCCTTAACGGTCTCCTCGCGCTCTTCCTGCTCCTGATCCTTGCGCTCTTCTTCCATGCTTCACTCCTTTCCGTTCACATGAAGTTCTTAAGTTTGGCAGGAATGATGAGAAAGGTCTATGCGTTTTATCCATTGATGACTACGAATACGTTGGACACAATCAAGCTCGAGATCGAGCGCGCAACGGAACGACGCGCCGAGCTGCTGCACGTCCTCGCCGAAGGGCATGACGCGACTGTCGCCGCGGAGCATGCCGAGGTCGAGGAGACGATCGCGCGCCTCTGGGATGAGTACCGCGAGGCTCGCGTGCGCGGCCGCTTCGGTGACCGTGACGTGATCATCAAGCGCGCCCGACTCGAAGAGCGCCTCCTCCGCGCCGCCTAGCGCCGCCGAGGCCGCATCTACACTTAGGCTCACGGGGCGTTAGCTCAGCTGGGAGAGCGCCGGCTTTGCAAGCCGGAGGTCACCGGTTCGATCCCGGTACGCTCCATCTCACGTTCTCGTCCCGCCGGGCGTTATTCACAGTATGAGCGTTCGCTTCTCCGTGAAGGCGCTGACGCAAGACGTCGCCGGATACGTGCGCGAGCATGGCCGCGACCCGATCTGGGATCAGCCGACTGTGACCTGGCGGACGTCGACTTCGTCAACGTCCGCAACACCGAAGCGGGCTGCTTCGTCGCCCGCGTCGAACGCGCGCCTTGACGGTGCCCGAGTCCAGGGTCGGAGCGGCTTTGCAAGCCGGAGGTCACCGGTTCGATCCCGGTACGCTCCATCTCTCGCTTCCCTGACCGGCGAGTCGCTCAGCCCCCTCCTGCGAGTAGCCCGTGTGCCAAGGGCGCTCGTTAGGCTGGGTCGCCTGGTTTTCCCGCAACCCGAAGGAGGACGGCCGAATGAGCGGTTACGCAGTGGCCCAGATCGACGGGATCGACGAGATCACTGACGGCCGCTGTCCTTGGCGGCCTGTCGGGTTCCACTTCGGCATCACGTCCTTCGGCGTCAACGCATTTAAGGCTCATCAGGTGGGCGATCGGCTCATCAACGAGCACGACGAGTCACAGGAGCATGACCTGCAGGAGGAGCTTTACCTCGTCCAGCGCGGGCGCGCGACGTTCGAGCTCGATGGCGAGCGGGTGGACGCACCCGCGGGCACACTCGTCTTCGTTCGCCCCGAGGTGAAGCGGACGGCGTTCGCTGAGGAGCCGGGGACGACGATCGTCGCGATCGGCGGAACTCCGGGGAAGGCGTACGAGTACCTGGGCGGCGACATCTGGATGCCGCTCAACCATCTCTACGAGTCAGGCCAATACGCCGAGGCCGCCGATCAGGGACGCGAGTTGATCGAAGCTCATCCTGAGTACGCAGGGCCGCTCTACAACCTCGCGTGCTGCGAGAGCCTCGCCGGTCGGACAGACGACGCGATCAGGCATCTCCGGCTCGCGATCGACCGCAAGGAATTGTTCCGTTCGCTTGCTGCCGAGGACAGCGACTTCGACCCGATCCGCGCCGAGACCGCTTTCAAGGAGTTGGTTCAGGACAACGCAGGCGAGCCGACTACGGGGTAACAGACCCGCATCGGGGGGACACGCAGGGTCGACTTTGGACGTCCGGCTAGTCCTACGCCGCGGCCAGCTCATCGAGGACCGCGGCCGTCCCGACTGGATCGCT
Source organism: uncultured Actinomycetes bacterium (assembly GCA_963827725.1). Lineage (GTDB taxonomy): Bacteria > Actinomycetota > Thermoleophilia > Gaiellales > Gaiellaceae > VAXT01. Next base: position 1,905,156 of record CAWHBM010000001.1, read on the forward strand.
CAGCTGTGGGTCATGCGAAGCGGCGAGTTCGCGGTAGAGCCAGCCCTCGCGCTGGGCCCGAGCGGCCATGGGTGCGATTGGGTCGCTGCCAAGGTCGTGGTCGAGGTTGCCGCCGGTGCAGCGGACAAACGCGCGGGGAAGGCGGTCGAGCCCGCCGGAGAGATTGATCGGCTCGCTGAAAGACGCCAGGGGCTGGTCTCCCAGTCGGTTGACGTAACGTGCCCGTTCGTCCTTCGCGATCAAGCCCTCCGGTGGCAGCAACCCGGCTGGGATGGTCACTCGCCATCCGTCGCCGTGCTCGTCCGCTGACGCACGCGCGAGGTCAACGAACTCATCGGGCAGAAGATCGAACGCCGACTGGCCGTCCGAGGGCACTAAGGCGTCAACGTAGACGACCAATTTGATCCGCGCGGAGACCCGGTCAGCGGCGCCGGTGACGGGCATGCCGCCGTAACTGTGGGCGCACAGGACCACGTCGTGGAGATCCTCCAGTTCGAGCACCGCGACGACGTCCTCCACGTGCGTGGCCAAGCCCACGTCGGGCCTACCCAGGTGCGCGCGCTCGCCCAGACCCGTCAGCGTGGGCGTGTAGACCTCATGACCCCGCTCGCGGAGCGCTCGGGCGACCGCCGTCCATTCCCAGCCACCACCCCAACCACCGTGCACGATTACGAAGTAGGCGATCTCCCCATTCTCACAAGTCGAGGACAAGGCGCCTATGTCTGCTGGGTGCCTCCCGTGCTCGGAGCCTCTGCTGCGGGGGCCGGGTCCGAGTCTCCTCCGCGATCGAGCAGCACTTTCGCCCAGCGCTCGCTGAAGCCCGAGAGGAAACCGACGATCGCGTAGAAGTAGATCGTCTTGTTGGTCATGTCGAGCTGGAACAGGTTGCTCTCGAGCCCGAAGTAGAGGGCGAGCCCGAAGGTTGCTCCGATGAAGGGGCGGAAGCTCCCGAGCCGCCGAACGGTCTTCCTCCCCACCTCGTAGTCGACGGAGAACGCACCACGGCCGGCCATGCGGGACATGACGCTGACGATCGCGCCCACGGCGCCCATCGCGATCGTGATCAGGATCGCCTGCGTCGCCATCGAGTCCCAGTGGTCGAAGCCGGCGAGATAGAGCACTCCCGCCACCGTGCCGACGAGGAGCGCGAGCACGATCGCGCCGAACATCATTCCCTGGAAGTAGACGATGCGGCCCTGGTTCTCGCCTGCCCTGTGGTAGTACCGGCGGATCGCGGTCAGGTCGGCCTGGTTGTGATCGACGATCGCCTTCGTCAGCTTCGGGTCGAGCGGGCGCTCGTCGGCCTGGTCGACGAAACCGAGCAGTCGCGAAATCGACGCCAAGAGCCACTGCATGGCGATTCGTTCGCTCGTTCCGCGCAGGATCTCGCCGACCCTGATCGCGAGCGTCTGGCACTCGTGAACCTCGTGCGCGATCTCCGGCGCATCGCGCGTGATCCAGTCGGTCTCCGCGTGGAGGCGCATGACCGAGTCGCGTCGCCAGAGCTTGTTACTCGCCCGGAACGTCTTCTGGGTCAATGCAACTCCTGACGGCTCTCGGGTGCACCAGTAGGCGGCGACCAGCTTGCCGTGCTCTCGCCCGAATCCGCGGAGCTTCTGCCGATACGGAGCCTCCCAGTCGCCGTCGAGACGGCGGTTGCGGAAGACCTCGACCTGGCGCAGGTAGTGCGCGAGGATCAGCTCTGCGAACGAGACGGGGTCGCGGCGAGCGGGTCTCTTCCTCGTCACCTTCTCGCGGGCCCAAGCCTTTGCGGATGAGGTCGCCAGCTCGGCCATGGCTAACTCGTGACGGCCCGCTGGAGCTGCGTGCCGATCTCGCGCCTCCGCGAGTGCACCTTCCCGCGCCGGAACTCCTCGATGTAGGCCTCGAAGTTCCAGTTCTCCAGGAACTTCTCGGCCGCCATGCGGCCCGACTCGTAGAGCGCCAGCGACCGCTCGCGAGTAATCTCGAACTCGGTCGTCCCGACGCCGAGCGTGGGGATCGCGATCGTGCGCGCGAACTCTGCCTTCTGGACGTAGAGGCGGTCGTGGGCCTCCATCATCGTCTGGGCCATGCCCTTGATGTAGTCGAGCAGGGGCCCGACACCGCGGGACTCTTTCTCGGGCTCGGGCAAGCGATCCGCAATCGACATCTTCGGGTTGGGCTCGACGAGGAGCAAGCCGAATGTGGGCCAGTCCGGCTCCTCGTCCGTTTCGCAGTCGAACAGCCAGACCGGGTAGTTGGAGAGCATTCCGCCGTCGACGATCACGTGCTTGCGGTTCGTCTCCGGATGCGTGACGCGGACCGGCTCGAAGAAGATCGGGATGCTCATGCTCATCCGCACCGCGAGCGCAACCTCGAGCTCGTCCGGTTCCAGACCGATCAACTTGGCGTCACGCGGCAGCACGAGGAGCCGGCGGCCGGTGACGTCGGATGCGATCACCTGCAGGCGTGAGCGGTACTTCGGGTCGTCGGCCCACTCCTCGTTGACGAGGTCGGCGAACGTGCTGATGCCCTTGGCTGCGAGGAGCTCGCGGATCCATTCGTAGAAGCGCGTGCCCTCGTAGAGACCCTGGTCGAGCAAGATGCTGGCCGTCCGGTCGATGATCGGAAGGCGGTCTTCCCAGCCCTCGTCCTGGAACTGGCGGAAGTCGAGCGAGACGATGATCTCCTTCAGATCCTCCGCCGAGTAGCGCGCGGCGATGAGAGCGGCCGTGATCGCCCCGGCAGACGTCCCGGCGACGTTCTGAGCCTCGAAGCCGCGCTCCTCGAGCACGCTGTAGGCGCCGGCGAGGCCGATTCCCTTGATGCCGCCGCCCTCGCAGACGAGGTCGACGTGGTTCTCATACTCTGCGTTTCCGGCCATGGCGATCTCCCTCTCTCTCGGAGTCGCAGGGCCGCAGCAACGACTCGATCGCGTTGCTCTCCTTGAGGTTTGCGCTGATCGAGGGCCGTGTCAAGAGGCGACCTGTCTTGTCGGCGGCGTTCCGCGCCCTGATGAGGCGCTCGCTTTGGTTGTCTGACTGCTAGGGGAGAGGTAGTTTCCCTCGACCGTCGACGCAGTCGGCGAGATAGAGGGCTGTGCCTAGGTCGCCCGTCCAGAGGGTGTAGCGGCCGCACCCATGCTCCGAGCGGCTGCGTTCCACCTGGCCTGCAGCATGCATCGCGAACGCGCGCGCTCGCGTCGAGCCACCGCTCGTCGCCCGTTCGCTCCAGCAGCGCCAGGAACGCGTATCCGTTTCCCGCTGTGCCGTGGCAGAGGTTCGCGCCCTTTCGGATCGGGCCGGCTCGCCACGTCAACTCGCCGCCGGCGACCGCGAGCTCCTCGTCGAGCGCGTACGCGAGCATTCCGACGATTCCCGGCGCGCCATGGCACCACTGCGTGCGGATCAGCCCGTCGCCATTGTCGTCGAGTTGCGTTCCAGCGACCGGCGGCCAGTTGACGAGCCCGTCCTCCTCGACGGCAAAGCGCCGCAGCGTTTCCGAGAGGTCTCCGACATCGCCGAGAGCGAGCACACACCCTGCGAATCCGTGTGCCCCACCGAGATAGCGCTCGCTCCGACCGTATAGCCGCTGCGTCCAGAGGCCGTCCGCGTCTCGTTGGCCCTGCAACCACTCGATGCTCGGCGTCACGTCGAGCCCGAGCTCGCGACCCGCAAGAATCGTGCCCGGACTGCCCCACATCAATTCGCGGCGTTCGTCTTGCTCGTTCGCGGCGATTAGCTCCGAAAGCCGCTCGAGGTTGGGCGACGACGGCGCAAGCCTCTGGAGCACGAGCCGGATGCCCGTCTCCCCCATCCAGAGGCTTCGCTCGGCGCCCTCGTCGGAGAAGTCTGGCTCGGCTTCGAGCGACCGCTCCAGATACGGGACGTAGTCTCGCCGTAACTCGACGAAGCCCCGCTGCTCGAGCCGGCGAAGCGCATCCACGACCCCCGCACCGCCGAAATACACCGTCCGGAATCGCGCACCCGGGTCGTCGTCTTCCTCCTTGTCCAGTGGATGCAGCGGCCAACCGTCGTCGAATGCGCTCCTCGGCATCGGCAACGATCGAGGCGATCGCCATCCGAGCCCTGTCGGCGCTCCACGGCTCATCCGCTAGCGCTTCGTGCGCTTCCGGCGAGAAGAGCATCGGCCGAGTCTATTCCGGTGTCGACCCGAAACGCTCTGTTCGCCTATGCTCGTGGCATCGGCTAAGGAGGCGACATGAACCAGGTGTCCGAGATCCTCGGCGACAAGGGCCGCGACGTGCTCCGGATCGACGCAGACGCCTCGGTGCTCGAGGCGGTGAAGCAGATGGTCGAGGCGAACATCGGGTCGCTGCTCGTGACCAAGAACGGCGAGATCGCCGGGATCGTCACCGAGCGGGACTATCTCCGCCGCGTGGCGATCGAAGGCCGTCCAGACGCGGAAGTGACCGTCGGGGAGATCATGTCGTCGCCGCTGATCGTCGTCACGCCGGACACGGCGATTGACGAGTGCATGGCGCTCATGACCGACCGGCGGATCCGCCACGTGCCGGTGGTGGAGGAGGGCGATGTGATCGGGATCGTCTCGATCGGGGATGTCGTGAAGTTCAAGTCGAAGCAGCAGAGCTTCGAGATCAAGTACCTGACCGAGTACATCAGCTCGGCGGGCTGAGCTCTCAGTCACCCGAGACGAAGAAGAGCCACGTGCCGTCCTTGCGGATCCCGACGCGCCAGCCCAGATAGTCGCCGGCGCGCTCGAAGGCCCGGACTTCCTGCTCGGTATAGAACGTGTTCTTGAGCCACCGCCTTTCCTCGGCGGTCCATTTGGACGGGCTCTTGCCGTAGGCGCTTGGCCAGACATACGTGTCCCCTCGCCTGCGAATGAGGCGAGCCCAGGATCACCGGTAGGTAGTCGCCCAGGATCGGAACATGTGCCACGCTCCTCGAGTCGCCGCCAGTAGCCCACGGGGTCGCCGCTTTCGCCGAAGGAGTAGGAAAAGTTCTCGGGATCGAGCAGCGTCTCCAGGCGGTCGTAGTCGAACGCCTTCGCAGCGTCGACGATCGCATCCCTCTTCTTTGCGACTGCCGAGGGCAGCTCGTCGCGAGAGATCGTCGTCGGCGTGCTGCTGGTTGGGCCGGACGCCGGCTCCTCGCTGCTCCCGCAGCCGACTCCGCCGAGGGTGAGGCCCACGAGCAGGAGCACGAGCCCGATCCGGGGTCCTGTCATCGTTCACATGATGCCCGGTACGACCACTGACGCTCGACTCGCGCTCTTCGCAGGCCTGATCGACCACGCCCCCACCTTTCCGCCTGCGGAGCTTCCGCTAGCCGAGGGCCTGGCCGAGCACCGGCGCGTCCGCGCCGGTGACACCGGGTGGATCGTCAACCGGTTCGTCTGCCCCGCCTCGAAGCTCGCGGAGCTCGGTGACGAGCCGCTGCGGCTCTCCGTCGTCGTCGACGAGGGCCGACTCCCGCAGACCGACGGCCGGATCGAAGCCGTCGAGGCGGCCGGTCTCGACCCCGAGGTCTTGATCGACGCGGCGCCCGAGGTCTATTGCGAAGTGCCGCTGAGCTATGACGTGTCGTTTCGCATCCTCCAGCTCGGCGAGCTGGGAATCCGGGCCAAGGTGCGCTGCGGCGGCGCGATCACGCCGCGCGTTCCCGACCTCGCCGAGTTCGTCGCAGCCTGCCGCAGGCTCGGCGTGCCGTTCAAGGCGACGGCCGGGCTGCACCACCCGCTTCGAGCAGGTGACGAGCACGGCTTCCTCAACCTCCTCGCGGCCGCGGTCTTCGGCGATGAGGAGGACGCTCTCACCGAGGAGGACCCGGAAGCATTCGAGGTCACGGCCGAGGCGTTCAGCTGGCGAGACCGCGAGGCGGCCGCCGACGAGATCGCCCGAGTGAGACGCGAGCTCTTCGTCGGCTTCGGCAGCTGCAGCGCCCAAGAGCCGATCGACGGCCTCCGGGACCTCGGCTTCCTAGAGGCCTAATTGCTGGCCAACGAGGTAGTAGTAGATTCCCTGGCGCTTCATCAGCTCCTCGTGTGAGCCCTGCTCGACGAGCTTGCCGCGCTCGAGGACGATGATCAGGTCGGCGTCGCGGATCGTCGAGAGCCTGTGGGCGATCACGAAGGACGTCCGCCCCTGGAAGACCTCGTCCATGTTCGCCTGCACCGCCCGCTCCGACTCGCTGTCGAGCGCGCTCGTCGCCTCGTCGAAGACGAGCACGGGCGGGCGCCCGTAGACCGCGCGCGAGATCGCGATCCGCTGCCGCTGGCCGCCGGAAAGCAGGAGGCCGGTCTCGCCGATCCGCGTCTCGTAGCCGAGCGGCAGGCGCTCGACGAAATCGTGCGCGTTGGCGACCTTCGCCGCCCAGAGGACGCGGCGCATGTCGATCTCCTCGTCGCCGAAGGCGATGTTGCGCGCGATCGTGTCGTCGAAGAGGTGGTTCTCCTGGAGGACGTAGCCGATGTGCTTGCGCAGGTGCCGGTAGTCGAGCGTGCGCATGTCGACGCCGTCGAAGTAGACGGTTCCCTCGGTCGGCTGGAGCAGGCCCGCAAGGCAGCGAACGAGCGTCGTTTTGCCCCCACCGCTGCGTCCGACGATCGCGACCATCGTCCCCGGCTCGACGTCGAGGGTCACGCCTTCCAGGATCGGCGGCGAGATCGGCGTGTAGCGGAACCCCAGGTTCTCGATCCGAATGCGCCCTTCCAGGCTCGGAACGGCAGTCAGCCCCGTCTTGTCGGCGCCCTGCTCGGGCTCCTCGGCGACGATGTCGTTCAGGCGGTTGAGCAGGACCGAGCTGTACTGGAGCTGGTCCCAGATCGCCAGCAGCAGGAGAATCGGCCCGTTCGCGAGCAGCACGATCGCGTTGAAGGCGACGAACTCCCCGACCGACAGCGCCCCGTCCAGCACGCGCAGCGAGCCCACGAAGAGGAAGAGCATGAGCGTCCCGATCGAGACGAGCTGGATCGCGGCCTCGTAGGACATGATCGTGAAGTCCGCCCGGAAGAGCCTGTGCGCGAGAGCCTGGAACTGCTCGAGCATGCGCCCGCGGAACGCGTGCTCGCCGGAGGCCGCCTTCACCGTCTCGATGCCCTTGATCGCGTCGATCTGGTGCGAGTGATATTTGCCGAAGGCCTCCTCGAGACTGTCGAACATCGGCCGCAATTTCCGCCGCGAGAAGCGCATCAGGTACAGGTAGACCGGCGCCGTTACGAGAAAGACGAGCGCGAGCACCCAGTCGTAGATGAACATCAGGGTGAGAGCGGCGACCAGCGTCGCGAGCGCCGTCAGCGCCTGGACGCCGTCCTGGACGACGAGTGTCCGCACCTGGCGCAGGCCCGCAAGGCGACGCTGGATGTCCCCCGTGCGCCTCGACTGGAAGTAGCTCATCGGAAGCTCCAGCAGCTTTCCGGTGAGGAAGTCGAGCGTCTGTCCGTCGATCACGACTGCCGCGCGGCTCAGGATGTAGCGCTGGAGGAGAGTGGCGCCGGTGATCGCGACGAGCACGCAGGCCATGGCTCCGAGCAGGAGGTAGAGCAGGTCGTAGTCGTCGTTGACGAGGACGTCGTCGACGATCACTGCGGTGAAGATCGGCAGCACCATCTCGAGCGCGGCCGCTATCAGGGCCAGGATCGCGGCCCAGATCAGCGTGCGCTTGAAGGGCTTGAAGAAGTCCCAGATCCAGCCCACGCTCTCGTCGCCGACCGGCGCCTCCTCGAGGCCTTCTCCGTAGGCGAGCAGCGCCGAGTAGCCCGACCACTTCTCCTCGAACTCCGCGCGGTCCATCTTCACGAGCCCGCGGCCCGGGTCGGCGAGCCGGACGTGCTTGTCGTCGACCCGGTAGAGGACGACCCAGTGGTTGCCCTCGAAGTGACAGACGGCGGGCAGCGGCAGCTCGTCGAGCCGTGTCTTCGACGCCTTTACTGAGCGCACGCGGAGGCCGACCTGCTCGGCGCCGCTCGCGATCCCGGCAAGGCTCGTGCCGTCGATCGACGTGTGCACGAGCCGACGGATGTGCGCAAGGCTCACCGGCCGGCCGAAGTGCCGCGTGACCATCGCGAGACAGGCGGCGCCGCAATCCATCTCGTCCACCTGCCAGACGTGCGGGAAGCTCCTGATGCGTTTCTGCTCGCCCTTCTCGGCCGCCCACTCCTCGACCGCCTCGTCCGCGGCGGCGCGGCGCATCGACCTGGTCGAGGCCGACCGGCTCCGCGACGGCCGCCTCAGCCGGGACGAGCTCCTCCGCGAAGTCCAAGGGAACGCGGGCGACGAACTTGAACTCGTAGCGCTCAACCTCCCGCTTGACGACGGCTGCGAACCCGGCGTCGGCTTCGAACAGCCGCCGGAAGTCGGGCTCGTGGAGGACCAGCAGCTTCGCGGGAGTGACCGCCTCGATGCTCACGGCTCGCTCGGTGCCGAGGATCAGCGAGCGCTCGCCGAAGAAATCCCCGCGCCGGATGTATGCGACGTCGCCGCGCGAGCCTTCTTCGGTCTGCCAGACCGCGCGTAGCCGTCCCTCCTCGACGAAGAACATGGACGTCGACGCATCGCCCTGGCGGACGACGAGCTCACCCTTGTCGACCGCGAGCGGCTCCAGTGCGTCGATGAGCGAGTCGAGCGTCTCGGGGTCGATGTCGGCGAATGCCGAAGAGAGCCGGAAGAGGTCGTGGAGGGAGACGCGCTCGATGTGACGCTCGAAGTGCTCCTTGATCGCGGGATTGACCTGGACGACGGCACGGAAGATCGCCTTGTCGAGCTTCAGCGCCTCGATGTCGCCGCTCGCGCGAACGGTGGCCGTTCGGTCTCCGTCCTCGAGGAGGGCGATCTCGCCGAAGTTGTCGCCGGGCCCCAGGCTCCCGAGCGACACCTCCTCGCCACGGTCTCCCCGCCTGAGCACCCGGGCCGAGCCGGAAACGATCACGTAGAAGGCATCCGCCTCGTCGCCTTCGGCCACGATCACCTCGCCGAACCCGTACGAGACGGGAACAAAAGACTCGACGACGAGCCGGCGCGCCTCGTCGGGAAGCAGCTTCAGGATCGAGAGGCCTTCGAGAACGGCCGCGGCGTCCTCGGGCAGCTTCTCAGAGATGCTCATGCCACTGCACCCGGTTTCTGACCTCGCGCTCGAGCGCGGTCCTCGGAACCTCTTCCTGCAATCGCTCCTGGATCACCGGGTCGGCGAGAGTTGGCGCCACCTTCTCGTTCACGCGGATGAGGGCGAAGCCGTTGCGAACTGGAAGCGGCCCGACGAGCTCACCGGTCGGAGCGCTGAGGACGGGCTCCGCCAGCTCGGGCTCGACATCCTCGAGGAACGCTTCGTGCTCGTGCAGGGGCACACCCGCCCGGCCGGCGACGTCGGCCGGCGAGAGCCCGTCCTCGCGCATGAGGAAGACAGCCTCGCTCGCCATTGCAGCCTGGGGGAACTCGAGGGCCGTGTAGCTCAGCCGCACCCAGTCCGCGTTGCGAAGCTCGAGCGTCTTGGCGGAAGCCTCCGGCGTCAGAGCGCGTTGAACGAAGGCGGTGTGCTCCTCGTCCATGCGGGCGAGATCGGACTCGACGGGGCCGAGTCGGACACCGCCGGCCTCGGCCGCGGCAACCCGAGCCGCGAGGTCGCGCGCCAGATTGGCCAGCTCGCCCGAGCAGACCGCCTCGGCCCAGACGTCGATCTCGTCGGCCGGTAGGCCCTGCTCGCCGGTTGCCTGCGTGGGGGCGAGCTCCCGCCGGAGATAACCGGACCAGTCCTTCATTCTCAGGCCCCAGTGCGCCAGCCAGGCTTCCATCTCCTCGGCGGCGAGCAGGCCCCGTGCGTAGCGAAAGGCCTGCATCGCCTCGTCGAGATCGTTCTTGCCCACACTTTCTGGAAGCTGCGCGAGAGCCGAGAGGCCCTCGGCCGTCTGCCGCTCCAACTCGGCCCAGCGGCTCCAGTGCCTCGCGGCGGCGACGACATCGGCCCAGCAGTAGTCCTGGTCGCCCGCGGCGAAAACAGGGCGATCCAGGACCTCCCGCGGTGCATCCATGTTCGCTGAGGGTAGTCCGCCGGAGCGGTTTCCGGCGGACTACCGGCGAACGGTTACTTCTTTTCGCCCTTGATCATGACCCCGCCCTTGACGTCCTTGCCCTCTTCCTCGGGCACGTCAAGGTCCTTCATGGTCTCCTCACGATCCTCCGAGGTTTCCTCGTTGCGCTGCTCGTGCTCTTGGTCGGTCATGGAACTCCTTTCGTCCTGGTTGTTTTCGCTGCCTTCCTCAAGACCGTCAAACGACACTTGATCTTCCTTCCGCGCCGCTTTCGAGTCAAGCCAGGACGAGGAGCCCGAGTGCAAACAAGTGGCGAACAGCCGACACAGTCTCATCGTCCCCCGCGAGCTCCTCGAGCCGACGAGACCCATCGAGCGAGCCAAGCAAATCGGCGATCGACGCTGAGACGGGTGCAGCAAACCCGACCCCGTGCTCGAGCCAGGCCTTCACTTGCCTCTGGGCGAGATGCGGCCCTTCGGCGCGCCAGCTGAGCTTCGCTCCCGGGGCCAGCGCGAACTTCGCAGCGAGCACTGCTCTGTCTTCGACGAGCTCGTCGCGGCGGTCTCGCGCCTCGAAGAGTCGGAGCACGTGGTCACCGGCCGGGCGCTCAGGCGGGGTCGGCACCTCTATCGCGCGCAGCCAGTTGCGCCTCGCCGAGCGTCGGCGCAGTACAACCATCACTTCCGAGATCACCTCGATCTCCTCGCTCCGGTAGTAGTCGAGCCAGCGGTCGACGGCGCCAAGGAATGCCTCCGCGCCCCGCGCCGCAACCAACTCGTTCCACTGAGCCGCGTAGACAACCAGCTCGACAGTCGCATATTTCAGGAGGAGGGCATCGCAACCCGACCCCTTGATCACCTGCTCGATCGGGGCGCGCCAGTCTTCATCCCGCCCGTGCGCCCAGTTGCCCATGAGGTGCGCAAAACCGCCCTCCTCGAGGAACGTCGGGGCTTCCTGCAGGAGCTTCGCCGAAACGGCGTCGCCGCGGAGGCCGCTGTCGCGATACATGACGTCGGCATCCGGAGACACGACATACGGCGGGTTAGCCACGATCAGGTCGAAACGCTCGCCGGCGACCGGCTCGAACCAGCTCCCGTGGCGAAGATCGACGTTGGAGATCCCGTTGAGACGAGCGTTGAAGCGGTTGAACTCCAGCGCACGCTCGTTCACGTCGACGGCGACGACCCGGTCGCTGTGCGCCGCGGCCAGGAGCGCCTGGACTCCCGAGCCGGTCCCGACGTCTAGCGCCGTACGTACGGGTCGCCGAATGGTCAGTCGTTCGACTCGGCTGGCAGAAGGACTCGGCCCGGGAACGAAATCGGGCGGGTCGAGGTCGTACACCGAGTCCGAGGCGAAGACGAGACCGGAGTAGGTACCGACCCGGGCGCGGGGCTGCACCACGCCTGCATCGAGCTCTGCGAGCCCCATCTCGGCCAGCCCCTCGGGACGGACCGGAGCAAGCGCCCTCGCAGCGTCGTCGAGCGGGACCGAAACGCCGAGCCGGAAGATCTTGGCGAGGGTCGCTAGCTCGCGAGCGGTCGTCCGCGAGGCGCCGCGCGTAGAGCTGGAAGTCGATCACGCGGATTGATTTCCGGGGCGGGTCCCATTGCCTCGACCACCTCGTCCGAGCGCGCCAGAAGCAGCTCTCGAAGGTCGTCCAGGACACCTTCCTCAGCCGGGATGCCGATGTTCACGAGCCCGCCCCGGTCAAGGTCGTGTGGACCCGCTCGCCCTTGAAGAGCTTCCGTTCGCTGTCCCAGGGGAAGAAGATGACGACGCCGAACTCGACGTGCTCGCCGGTTGCCGGATAGTCGAGCCAGTCGCCCTCGTGGGTCGCGGTCACGTTCGCTTCCTCGCAGACGCCCTGCGGGCCGATCACGATGTCGGTCAGCTTGAAGTCGATGTCGGGGAACGCGCCGAGCAGGCCGCCGTAGAAGCGCGTCGCCCCTTCGTGTCCGTGCCAGACGTGCTCGGTGCCGACGATCTCGTAGACGCAGTCGTCCGTGAGGGTCGCCAGGAGGCCGGCGATGTCACGCTGGTCTTCCGCCTTCGAGTGGCGTTTCCAGAGCTCACGGATCGCGTCGTACTCTGCCGTGTCGACGGGAAGGCGAAGGAGGTCGCGGACATCGCTCATGTCCGGATAGGCTCCCATCCTTGGCTACACAGGTGGCAAAGGACTCTCTCTCGGCCTCCTGGCTCGCGGCCCGCCTCGGCATGGAGCCGTTGCGCCTGGAGGGCATGCGCCGCGCCGGCGAGCTGATCGCGTACCGGCCCGAGGGTGCGCACGAGCACTACTACCCGCTCTGGCAACTCGACGAGGAATGGCGGCCGCTGCCGATCGTCCCGAGGCTCGTGCGCGAGGCGCGGGAGCGCGGCCTGGGCGAGAATCGGCTCTACGAGATCCTGTCCGCCCGGTCGGGACTCTCCGCAGGTGGCGGTCGGCTCGCCGACTCCCTCCGCGAGGGCCGCGACGAGCACGTCTTCGACGCCATCCGTCTCGCGCGGTCGTAACCGGCTCGCACGCTCGTGCGTCACATGGGATTCTCTCGATTGCGTCAAAGCTAGGTCTTTCGGGAAGGTATCCGCCGGTGGCAGACAACGAAAGCAAGGAAGAACGCCTCGACCGCGAGCTGATCGAGTTCCTGAACGAGCTGCGCGTTGCCCTTCCCGGCGTACAGGTGCTCTTCGCGTTCCTCCTGGGAGTGCCGTTCACCCAGCGATTCGCCGAAGTGACCACTCTTCAGAGGAACGTGTACTTCGCGACGTTTCTGTTCACCGCCGCCGCGACGGCTCTCCTCATCGCCCCTTCCGCCTACCACCGCATGCTCTGGCGGCAGAGCGACAGGGACCATCTTCTCGTCGTCTCGAACAAACTGGCGCTCGCCGGCACCGCATTCCTTGCTCTCGCGATCACCGGCACGATCTTCGTCGTCACCGACGTCCTCTTCGAATCGACGACCGCCGCGGTCCTGGCAGCCGTGAACGCGGCCGTGTTCGGCTGGTTTTGGTACGGGATGCCGCTGCTTCGCCGCCGCCTCCGCGACCGCTGACCGCTACTTGGTCGGGGCCGCGCTCTTCCCCGGCGTGTGCAGCAGGTTCTCGACCTCGAGCACGCCCTGGACGTTCTTGGTTCGCTTCTCGAGGTCCTTGATCATCGCGGGCTTCTCGACTTCGCCGCGAAGGACGACCTTGCCGTTCTCGGCGTTGACATTGATCTGCCCCTTCGGCACCTCGGCGTCGCGGAAGATCTCGGTCTCGACCTTGCGCGCGAGCGTGACGTCGTCGGGCTGGGGCTTCTCGGCCTCCTTGCGATGCGCCACCTTCTCCTTGGTGGCCTTCGCCTCTGACGTGACGGTTTGTGCGGCCTTCTCGACGCGCTGGGAGCTGCGGCGGAAGAGAGCCGGGATCCGGTCACGCGCGTGGGCACGACGGCGGGCTCCGTGCTGAGGATCGAAGAAGTATGCGATCAGGGCTCCAAGGCCCAGGTTTCTGATGAAGCGAAGCATGCGGCGACTCCTCTGACTCGCTGGCAGGTGTGAGAACGACCTACCCTAACCGGCCAGAGGAAAACCGGTCACCGGCGCAACTCGACGCTGGGTCCGGTCGCGCGGAACGAACGACCGTGGCATGGGCGGGCCGATCGTGGTGTCGCTCCCTGCCGAGGCGTTGCCCTTAGTCGCGGAAAGTGCGAAGCACTTTGCGCGAGTCCCGGGCCCGTGGCCCGGGACCTCCCTAGTCGCCCCAGTCGAAATCGCGTGAACGGCCCCAGAGCGTGTCCTCTTCCTGGGGCTGCTCGGGCTGCGGAGCGAGGGCCGCGAGCTGCTCGGCCGGAATGGACTCTTCTCCGTCCATCGTCTCCTCGATCCGGGCCTGCTCTTCGGTCTTGAAGAGCGGATGATTCTGGAACGGATCCTCGGACTCGTACTTCTGCAGCGGCATGTCGGGCTCGAGCTCCGAGTTGCGGCGCTTGAGCTCGAGGTGCTCCTGTATGACGTTGGCAAAGACTGAAGGCGTCTCTACCGGCATAAAACCTCCCTGGTCGGTAGGTCGCGTTGACGGGTGGCGGATGATAGCGGGGTCTCGCTTCCTACGCGAGCTTAGACCTCCTGCCGGACAAGTAGGATGAGCCTCCGTGCCACGCCTCAACCGCTTGTTTACGCGCAGAATGGGCCCGATCGGGATCGCGCTCACGGCCATCGACGTCTGGCGCCGTATCCCACCAACGCAACGCCGGCTGATAATCGCCGAGGCGAGAAAGCACGGGCCGCGGCTCGCAAGGGCCGCCCGCCAGCGCCGCCGCAGACGCTAAAAGAGGAGGGTTCCTAGGGTTCCAGTCGGCGGAGATGCCGCTCTCCGCCGCCGTGCTGTAGGACATCGCGCACGATCTGGTCCTGGACGCGCGCGTGCGAGGTCGGGTAGCCCTCGCTCGGGCTGGCGCGCCAGGGCCGGCCCACGTAGCGCAGCGGGCGGCCGGCGACGGCCTCCTCGAGCCGGTGCCGGATCGGGCGCCACGCGCCCATGTTCTGGGGCTCCTCTTGTGCCCAGACGACTTCCTCGAGCGCGCCGTAGGAGGCGACGAGGCGAGCAGCCTCCTCGACCGGGAATGGATAGAGCTGCTCGATGCGGGCGACCGCCACCGACTCCGCCTGGGCGCGCAGCTCGTGGCCGACGATGTCGTAGTAGACCTTGCCGGTGGTCAGGATGAGCTTCGTCACCCGCTCGTGGTCGGCGAGCGGGTCGTCGAGGACCGGCTCGAACTGGCCCTCCGCTAGCTCGGAAAGTGTCGACGCCGCCTCCTTCAGCCGCAGTAGGCCCTTCGGGGTCATGACGACGAGCGGCCGTGCGTTCGCGTCGAGCGCCTGACGGCGCAGCAGGTGGAAGTACTGCGCCGAAGTGGTCGCGTTGACGATGCGGATGTTTTCCTGGGCGGCGAGTTGGAGGAAGCGCTCGAGCCTCGCACTCGAGTGCTCCGGCCCGTTGCCCTCGTACCCGTGCGGCAGCAGCAGCGTCAGGCGGGATGTCTGGCGCCACTTGGCGAGCCCCGAGACGAGGAACTGGTCGACGACGATCTGCGCGCCGTTCACGAAGTCGCCGAATTGGGCCTCCCAGAGGACGAGCGCCTCGGGCGCCGTCACCGAGTAGCCGTACTCGAAGCCAAGCGCCGCGTACTCGGAGAGGGGCGAGTTGTACGCCTCGAAGGATGCGGCCGCGCCCGAGAGGTGCTTGATCGGAGCGTGCTGGGCGCCGGTGTGCGCGTCATGGAGGACGAGGTGGCGATGAGAGAACGTGCCTCGCTCGGTGTCCTGACCGGTGAGGCGGATGGGGATCCCCTCGACGAGCAGGCTTGCGAACGCGAGCGACTCCGCCTGGCCCCAGTCGATGCCGCCGCTGTCGAGCGCCTCGATCCGCCGCTCGAGCATCTTCACGAGCTTCGGGTTGACGGTGAACCCCTCGGGCACGTGGACGAGCTCGGCGGAGAGCTCACGGAGCTCCGCCCCCGGCACGCCGGTCTCGACAGTCGCCTCGGCGGCGACCGGCGTCGACTCGCCGTGCCCGGGCTGCGCCTGCGCCGGCGCCGAGAGCGACGAGCGGAGCGTCTCGTGCGCGGCGCGCATCCGGTCCTGCATCTGCGTCACCAGCCGCTCGGCCTCCTCGGTCGCGACCTCGCCGGACTCCACGAGTTGCTGCGCGTAGAGAGTGCGGACGCTCGGATGGCCCGCGATCCGCTCGGCGAGCAGCGGCTGCGTGAACGCGGGCTCGTCGCCCTCGTTGTGGCCGTGTCTGCGGTAGCCGACGAGGTCGACGACGACGTCGCTGCCGAAGCGCTGCCGGAACGCGGCCGCGAGCCGAATCGCGGAGATCGCCGCCTCCGGGTCGTCGGCGTTCACATGGATGATCGGATTGTCGAAGCCCTTTGCCAGGTCGCTCGAGTAGCGCGTCGAGCGCCCGTCGGCCGGATCGGTCGTGAAGCCGACCTGGTTGTTGGCGATCACGTGCAGCGTGCCGCCCGTCGTGTAGCCGATGAGGCGCTGGAGGTTCAGCGTTTCGGCGACGACGCCCTGCCCCGGAAACGAGGCGTCACCGTGGATGAGGATGGGCTGGGCAATCGCCGGGTCGTGCTCGCCGGCGCGCGAGGAGCGGTCGGTCTGCTCCGCCCTCGTGATGCCCTCGACGACCGGATCGACGGCCTCCAGATGGCTCGGGTTGGCTGCGAGCATGACCGTGGCCTGCCCGGCGTCGGTGGTGTGACGCCCGACTGCGCCGAGGTGATACTTCACGTCGCCGCTCGCGCCCTCCGCAGTCGCGGCGACGGCTTCGATCGTCCGCTCGCCCTCGAACTCGCGCAGGATCTCCTCGTACGGGCGGTCGATGATGTGGGCGAGGACGTTCAGGCGACCCCGGTGCGCCATGCCGATCACGATCTCGTGCGCGCCGGCCCCGACTCCGAGCTCGACACCCTCGTGGACCATCGGGACGAGCACGTCGAGGCCTTCGATGGAGAACTGCTTCTGTCCGAGGAACGCCCGCCGCAGGTAGTGCTCGAAGACTTCGACCTCGGTCAGCTGCTCGAGCAGCCGGCGGCGGTCCTCGGGCGAGAGGGGTTGCCTGTATCGGCCGGTCTCGATCGCCTGGCGGAGCCAGACGCGCTCCTGGTGGTCGGAGATGTGCTCGATCTCGTAGGCGATCGTCCCGCAGTAGATCTCCTTCAGCCTGGGCAGGATGTCCGCGAGCGTCTCGCCCTCGCAGCCCACCCGGAGCACCGAGGCCGGGACCTGCGCCTGGAGGTCGGGTGTCAGCTTGGGTTCGAGGAGCTCGGGCTCGAGCGCGGGATCGCCGACCGGCTCGGAGCCGAGCGGGTCGAGTTGTGCCGCGAGGTGCCCATGCGTGCGGTAGGCCTTGACGAGCGCCATCGCGGCGGCGACCGCGCCCAGGAGCGTCGGGTCGGTCTCTACCGGCGGTGCCGGTGCCGCGGTAGGTGAGGGCGTGGGCGCCGGGTCGGGGGCCTGTTGCGGGAGCCGGAGCAATCTCGGCGGTCGGAGCCTCCGGCGGGGTCTCGGTCGGCGCGGTCGGAGCTTCAGGTGGTGCCTCCGCGGCAGGAGGCGCACCGTTTCCCTCGCGCAGCGTCTCGAGTAGCCGGGCCAGCCCCGGCAGGGCCTCCACCAGCCCGGCGTCGCCACTCTCGAAGAGCGCGCGCCATTCCTCGGGGACTGCTTCGGGGTTCTCGAGGTACTGCTCGAGCAGGCCCTGGGCGTAACCCACGTTCAGACCGTCGACGTCAAGCACCTTCACAGGTTCGTTCTACCACTCGAACCCCCTGCGGGGGCGAGCTAATAAATGGGCCGGCTCATGAGGACCGCAATGGTCATCCCGATGAGCCAGGCCAGCGTCCCGCCGACGACTGCGGCCGCCGCGAGCTTCGAATTGCGCTTCCCCGCGAGAGCGACTGCGACCAGGGCGACGAGAATCGCGAACGGCGCCAGCCGGACCGGGTAGTAGACGAGCGCAATCGCACTCGCCGCGAAGGAGATCGCGGCAAGAAATCCCGCGGAGATCTCGGCGGCGCTCGCGCGGTCGTCCTCGATGGGCGCGCTGCTCACTGCGAAGGCCTCACGGCGGTGCGCCGCGCGCTGCGCTCCTCACGGCGAACCGGGCGGCCGTGCGAGCCGGGTTGCGGCGGCCGACGTCGGGACGGCGTCCGTGGGCCGGGAGCAAGCGGAACCAGAGCCCGTGCGCCCTCGAGCGGCCTCGGCTCGGGCTCTGCCTTGATTGCCCAGTAGCAGACTCCGGCCAGGTAGAGGATTGGCAGCTTCAGGATGAGCATCATGAACAGAAGCTCGACCATCCCGGGAAGTGTAAGCGAGCGGCCTTCGGGATTCAGCCCCAGTACAACCTCCTCACGCCGCTGTAGTCCGGGTTGCCGCGGTAGGTTCGAGGCCACGTTCCGGTTCCGCACGCCTCGCACTTCGCCTCGATGATCCGATCCTGGCCGTAGGCCGTGTTGGGCGAATAGATCATCCCAATGTGGTGCGCCGCGGCGAAGGCGTCCATGTAGACGGTGCTCGCCTTGGCCACCGTCGTGTTGGGCGCGCCGACTCCGGCCTTGAAGGCGGATGCCGTATAGGGGCCGTGGACGTTCTGTAGCCGGGGGTGGAACCGGAACCACGGGTCGCCCGTCTCGGCACGCTCGTGCCACGCCTTGAACGTGAAGCCTGAGCAGTCGGGCCCCTCGCCGCGCGTCGCCGGGTCTCCGGGAGGGTCGCCGGGCGAATTGTCGACGTTGTTGTCGTTCCAGCAGCCACCGCCCCACTGGTAGCCCTCCGCCGCCGCAACGTAGGCGTACATGCGAGCGCTCGCGCGGGTGATGGGGCTGACGTTCGACCAGCTGTCGTTGCAGCCTGCGGTGAAGTTCGTGTGGTAGGCCCCGGCGGGCGCCCCCCAGATCAGAACGGCGAGGGTCAGCCCTCCGACGAGCCCTGGCAGGGCTGCGCAGAGATTGGCGCGCTTTGTCATCTCGGACCTCCGATCTCGAACGCGGCGATCTCGACGCCGGAAGGCGCGGATCGGAGTTGATAGAGGGTGCTCCCGTGTAGGCGAAAGCGACTGAGAGAAGCCGTCTCCGCCCACTCGGCACGGTCGACGGCAAAGCTCCGGGCCATTCCGTCGGGTCTCAGCAGCAACACCCGGAACTCCGCATGCGTCTCGGTCCAGAGCCGCACCACCACGAGCAGGCCATCTCCGTATGGCTCCGCGAGCTGCACCTCTCCCAGGTTGGTGGTCGAGCTTCGGACGACCCAGCTCGTCACGACCCGGTCGCCGCTCACGAGCGCGAGCTTCGCCTCGAAGGGAGATGCCCGCACGACGACGGCACGGCCTCCGGCCACGCTGCGCCCGGCATGAGCCGCGACGACCTGCTCTTCCGGAGCGATCGGCGGCCGACCCGCCCCCGTCGGCAGCCACATCTCCGACGGGTATGCATGCACGAGCGGTCCGTCCGGGCCTAGCGCGAACCATGTCTGCGACCGGCTCCGCCACAGGTGTTCCCGCGATCAGATCGCCCGAAGGTGCGTACGAGCGAACGACAGGCACTGTTCCTGCGCCACCAACCTCGAGGACGTAGATCGTCCCGTCGCCGCCGACTGCGAGATCCCCTTCCCCGCCGGCGAACTCGATCGGCAGCTCGCGCGGATCCGCATTCGTCCGGGCGACCAACAGCCTGCGGTTCACCTGATCGAGCACGACGGCCGAGCCATCGGGAGCGATGTCGAAGGCCGACGGGCCGATCCGCGATTGCTCGCGACCGCTGTCGAGCCCGAGCATGCGCCGGCCCTGGCCCCACGAGTACTCGGCGAGGATCGACGACGGCGGGTCGGTCTCGCCGAACTGGTGCGCCCCGAGGTCGACCGTCGTCCAACCCTCGAGTGACCAGGCATGCTGCGGAGCCTCGGCCGCTCCTGCCGGCACGATCGCCGGCTCGCCTCCGCCTGGATCGATCTGGGCGTAGTAATCGAAGCCTGCGCCGGCGGTGTACCGACGCGGAACCTGCGCGGAGAGCCGCCCCTCGGGCTCGGGCGCGAGCGAAAGCTCCTCGAAGTCGGTCAGTTCCCGCTGATCGGACGAAGACCGAGCCCTCCGGAGCGCACCTGCCATCCGACTCATCCGCCTGCGGAGCGCAGACCACGTCGTACGTCGAGCTCGACCGGCTGCCCCGACCTGGACGAGCAGCGGCGGCGTGTGCAGGACCTCCCGTGAGGAGCTGCCGGCAGCCTCGGGCCAAGCGGGGCTACTCGCGCCAACCACGTTGACGGTGAGAAACGTCGCCCCCACCAGGCTCCCCAGGACGAATCCCGCCAGAGGCCATCGCCATGCTCTCGTCATCTCTGTCTCCTTGTTGCCTATCTAGACAACGTAGCGAGAGAACGCGCACGCGTGTGTGACGCCTATGTGCCGAGATTGGCGCCGAGGGCGGACTAGGCGACGCGCATCGACAGCGAGCCGGCGGCGTACCCCGCCTTGGACGCGCCGAAGACGAGCCGGCCGCGCTTCTTCGGCCGCAGCCGGAACGAGACCTTGCCCTTCCGGTTCGTCCGAGCCCGCTTCGCCTTGATCCCGGCGCCGGAGACACGCACGAGCGCGCCTGCGACAGGCTTCATCGTCGGATCGGAGACGGTGACGAAGACGCTTCGTCCATCGCTTGCGAAGCGCGGGCCGGCTGACGGCGACGCGCAAGCGCTGCGCGATGTCGATCCGCTGTGCCTGCGTCCAGTCACCGACGTTCAGGGCCTTGTCCGTCGCGGCCACCCGCCACTACACCGAGCCACCGTTGATGTAGGCCGGATGGGTGAGCACCGGTGCGTAGCTCGTGTTGTCGGTCGTGACGTCCTCGACGGGAGTCGAGAAGTCGGGCTGCGACGAGATCTGGACGCGGTAGTTCTTCGCGCCGAGCTTCCAGTTCCACAAGAGCAGGACGTGGTGACCGGAGACGGCTCGTCTGCGCACCGCTCGGCTCGCTCAAGGTGCGCGTGAAGGGGCGTAAACGGCGCCCATGG
Organism: uncultured Actinomycetes bacterium; assembly: GCA_963827725.1. Lineage (GTDB taxonomy): Bacteria > Actinomycetota > Thermoleophilia > Gaiellales > Gaiellaceae > VAXT01. Next base: position 1,925,690 of record CAWHBM010000001.1, read on the forward strand.
GCCGGTGACCGTCCCGGACGGGAGCTTCGGGAACTCGGCGCGAACCCGCCAGCGCCAGATCCCGGGCCCGAAGAGGTACACGAACGCAGCGGCGGGCATTCGGAGGTTCGGCCATTCCTTGTGAGTCCCGTCGGGGCCGTCCATCGCGAACGTGTAGCCGGAGGCGCCGATCACGTTCGACCAGCTCCAGGCGGGCGTGAAGTCGCCGATCGTCGAGTTGCCGGACGAGGGAGTCGGGGCAGGGAGGCTGCGCTGGAAGGTGCGGACCGCCGACCACGTGAGCCCGATCAGGTTCTCGTCGTCAGCTCGAACCCGCCAGTAGAGCGTCGTGTCGGCCGCATGCGTCGTGAAGGGGGTGTACGACGTGGAGGCGGTGGTCACATCCTCGAGCGGCGCGGCGAACGTCGGCTCCTGAGCGACCTGGAAACGGTAACGGCGCGCACCTTCGACGGTCGTCCAGCGGAAGATGGGCTGAGCTGCCAGCAGCGCCCCGTCAGCGGGCGACATCGCCGACGGCGGCATCGACTGCTTCTGGAAGTTCGAAGCGGCGGCCGAGAGCGGGTCGCCAACGGCGCTGCTTCCGTTCAGGTTCGCCGCCGGGAGAAGCGCCCAGTAGAAGAGCGTCGTCTCGTCCGTGTACGTCCGTCGGCCCGGCAAGGCTGCGCGGCGAGTAGGCGGGAACCTGCGTGAAGGCGTAGTCGACGATGTTGCTGAAGTTCGCGTCCTTCGAGACGAGCACGAAGTAGCTCTGGCGCCCGGCAATCGGCTTCCACGTGACGAGCGGCGTCAGGCGCGTGAGCGTCCCGCGCGCCGGCAACACGTAGTCGTCAGCGCCGGCATAGCCACGGATTGCACGACGGCGTACAGGCACCACCGGTCGGGGTATCCCGTCCACTGGAACGCCGCGCCGGTGCCGTCGTCGAGGTAGGTGAAGTCGCCGTAGACGTCCTGGAGGGTCGAGTCGCGCTCGCCCTTGGCCCGGACGCGAGCGCAGTACGACTGGTTGAGCGCGAGCGCCGGGAAGTCGTACGACACGGCCAGCTGCGTCGGGATACGGCTTCACGCCGTTCCAGCCGCGAGCCGAGCGGCGTCCACGACGGGCCGACAGTCGTCACCCGCCAGCCGTCGATGCTTCCCCACTCGCAGATGCCGGCGTTGAATGGCGCGACGTCGACGAGGTAGGCCGAGGCGCCCGGAACGGTGTCCCACTTCGAGGATCGGGACGTTCGTCTGGTAGCCCGGCGGCGCCGGGATCGACGTCGGTGCCCGGATCGGCAAGGTTGTCGCGCATGTGCAGGTTCTTGATGCTCGGCGGGGTCACCGGCGGCACCTTGTCGAAGGTCTTCACGAAGTCGGGCCCTCGGTTCCAGACACCTGCGTTCCCGGCTGCGTCGAGCGCGCGGACGCGCCAGTAGTAGGTGTTGTCGCGGAACACGACCGTCGGCGCGAGCGAGGTGGAGATCGTCAGCTGCGTGCAGCAGACCTTCGATCCCGGCGCGAAGTCGACCGAGGAGTTGACCTCGACCTCGTACTTCGCGGCTCCCGGGACGGCGTCCCACGAGAACTGCGGGTCGAACATCTCGGTGGCGGTCATCAGGTCGGTCACGAGCGGGGTGGTCGCGGACGGCCACGACCAGTAGAAGGCAGACGACGGGCGACGCCGTGCCCCGGTTTCCCTCGGAGTCGACCGGGACGACGTTCCAGTAGTACGTGCCGGCCGGGAGGAGATTGAAGGTCGGGACGAAGTTCGTCGCCCAGGTCTCGACCGGCTGCCCGTTGTTGACGACGATGTTCGCCAGGGCCGGGTCGCTGGCGAGCGAGAACATGTAGCTCGCGGCGTAGTGGAACAGGCGACCAGCCGAGGGAGATCGGCGCGGTCGGGAACGTGAACGGGAAGCCGGAGCCGGGCGTCTGCGAGTTGCGGCAGCCGCCGTCCAGGCCTTGGTCAGCGAGCGCGGATTCGACCACGGGGAGACGTCGCGCCGGCCTTGGTCGTCGCCCGCACGCGCCACCAGTACCGTGCCGTTCGGGAGGGTCTTCTTCAGCGTCGCGCGGCGTGTTGCGAGTCGCGAAGCTGCCCTCGCCCGCGGCCGAGCACCGGGGAGTTGAAGTTCTGGTCGGCTGCGACCTGGAACTCGTAGCTGTCGGCGCCCGGCGACCGGGCTCCAGGAGAAAGCGGGAAGGGCCTCGACCGACGCGCCGGGGCCAGGGTCGAGCAGAACCGGCGCGGTCAGCGCGCCGCCGGCGGGCGCAGCGACGGCGAGCGCGGCGACGGCCAGTGCGGCGAGGGCGAGGCGAAATTTTCGTTGGTCAGCAGCCATGTGTTGGATTGAGTCAGGCCGCTGACTCGCTTAGACCATCGTGCTTCGGGCCGTCCGCTCCAATCCCTCGGCCGAGGGGGATTCTTCAGCGAGGGCGCCGGGGCGGGCCAAGCTTCGGCTCTGCTTCGGATGTCTTGCGCTTGAGCCGCTTCCTCAGCTCGTCGAGGAAGTTCTCGGTCTGCGCGCGTTGGTCGTCCGAGACGAAGTGCCCCGGCGACCTGATGTCTTCTCGCTTCTTCTCGTTCGCCATGGCCCCGACCAAGAGATGCCGGGGTGCCCGGACGCTTGCGGCCAACGCGGTTGAATTTCCCGCTCTTAGCGAACTGCGAGGATGGCGCCACGTGAGATCCGTCGGACTGCTCTTCCCCGGTGAGATGGGCGCGCTTGTCGGCGCGGCCTTGGAGGGCGAGGTGCTGTGGGCGAGCGAGGGGCGGAGCGAGGCGACCGCGAATCGCGCCGAGCAGGCAGGGCTTCGCGACGTCGGCTCGGTGCGCGAGCTCGCGAAGCAGAGCGAGATCGTTCTCAGCATCTGCCCGCCCGCGATCGCGGAGGAGGTCGCGGCCGAGGTCTTCGGCGCCGGGTTCGAAGGCCTCTACGTCGAGGCGAACGCCGTCACGCCCGCGCGCGTGAAGCGAATCGCAGAACACGGCCGCTGCGTCGACGGCTCGCTCATCGCGCGCACGGGCGTCAACCTCTACCTCTCGGGCGATGCCGACGACGTGGCCGAGGTCGCCGCGCTCTTTCCGGAGGGCGAGGTGACCGCGATTCCGCTCGAGGGCGGGATCGGCGCGGCCTCGGCGCTGAAGATGGCGTTCGGCGGGTGGAACAAGATCGGCGTCGCGCTCGCGGCGCAGGCGTATGCGATCGCCCGCGCGTACGGGGTCGAGGACGCGCTCGCCGTCGAGGGCGTCGAAAGCGAGGGGATCGTTCGCGGCTCCGGGAGGGCCTGGCGCTGGGCACCGGAGATGGAGGAGGTCGCAGACACCGCTGCGTCCCTGGGGCTTCCGGATGGCATGGGCCGTGCTGCAGCCGACCTCTTCCGACGCTGGGAAGCCCATCGCGACCAGCCCGCCGAGCTCGACGAGCTCCTCGACGACCTGACGCTAGTCGCGGCGCTCGATCGTGCGCACGTCGCGGACGAACAGGACGGCGAGTGTTGCGGTCAGGCTGATCGCGGCTGCACCCAGAAGCGTCGCCCTCGTCCCGAACACCTCGGAGACCGGCCCGGCGACGGCGAGGCCAAGGGGGATCAGGACGAACGAGCCGAGCGCGTCGTAGGAGTAGACCCGAGAGAGCTTCTCCTGCGGAATCTCCTGTTGCATCGTCGTGTCCCACATGACGCCGAAGATCTCGATCCCGATCCCGGCCAGAGCGGCGGCGGCGATGACCGCGGCCAGCGGCAGCGGCCCCGCGAGCGCGAGGAGAAACGGGATCGTCAGCAGAAAGCCCAGCGTGGCGGTGAGCAAGAGCCGCCGCGGGCGTATCCGAAGCAGGATGAACCCCCCGACCAGGAGCCCCAGCGACTGGGCGGTCAGGATGAGCCCCCAGCTGACGGCTCCGCTGAAGTGATCCTTGGCGATCGACGGGCCGAGGACCCCCTCGGTGCCCTGCTCGATCGCGTTCACGAAGCCGAACTGCAGGACGATCACCCAGAGCCAGACGCGTGAGCTGAACTCGCGCCAGCCCTCTGCCAGCTCGGCGATGAAGTTCGAGGCCTCCATGCGCAACTCCCTGGGCAGCCGGATGAGCGAGGTGAAGAGCGCCGCAAGGAAGAACGTTCCCGCGTCGACCGCGATCCCGATGCCGGGGCTCGTCGCGGCGACGACGAGCCCGCCGAGGGCTGCTCCGACGATCCAGCTGCTGTTCTGCCCAAGCCGAAGGATCGCGTTCGCGCTCTGGAGCATCGACCTCGGAACCGTCTGAGGGACGATGCCGACAGCGGCCGGGAAGAAGAACGCCGAACTCATGCCGTTGATCGCCGCGAGGACCATCAGCTGCCAGATCTGAGCGTTGCCTGTGAGCAGCAGCACTGCGATCGCGCCCTGGCTGATGCCGCTGATCACGTTCGACCACACCATCACCAGGTGCCGCGGGAGCCGGTCGGCCCAGATTCCGCCGACGAGCAGGAAGATCACCTGCGGGATCGCCCGGGCGGCGAGGACGAAGCCGAGATCCGCCTTGGAGCCGGTCAGCTCGAGGACGGCGAACGCCAGCGCGACGTTCGCGAAGGCGCTGCCGATGAACGACGTCGTACGGCCGGCGAAGAGGAACCGGAACTCGCGCCGGCCAAGTGGGCCGTTGCGGAGATCAGAGAGGAGCCGCACGGAGACTCACCGACTTTAGGGCGTGTCCCGGAGCCTCTCGAGGCCGTCGAGGACGAGGTCGAGCCCGAACTCGAAACCGCCCTCGTCACCCTCGTGGGGCTCGAGGTGCTGCATGACGTGCTCGACGAAATCGGGGTACTCGTCAGCGGGGAGCTGCTGCAGGAACGTCTCAGCCATGCCCGCGAGCTCCTCCTCCTCGTAGGGGAAGTTCAGCTGCTGCATCGTGAAGCCGAGGATGTGGCTCTCGAGGACGTGGTAGGCGTGATAGGTGAGCTCGCTCGAGAGGCCCGCTTCCCGAAGCGTCTTCAGCATCCAGTCCGCGCGTTCCAGCCGCGCGGAGCCGCCGCCCTGGCGCGACATCCAGAGGTTGCAAGCCCAGGGATGAGCCAGGAAGACGTCGCGAGTCGAGATCGCGCTCTTGCGGATTGCCGTCTTCCAGTCGACATCCTCGGGCGGCAGATCGGCCTCGGCCGCGACGACGTCGATGATGCCGTCCAGGATCTCGTCCTTCCCTGCGACGTGGTTGTACAGCGACATCGCCTCGACCCCGAGCTCCTTGGCGAGCTTGCGCATGCTGAGCGCCTCGATCCCGCCCTCGTCGGCAAGGGCGATGGCCGCGTTCAGCACGCGCTCCCTGCTCAAGGGGACGCGGCGCTTGGTCTTCGTTCCGGTTTTCCGGGGCATCGGAGTTGACAGGCTTACAATGTATGTTATAGCTTACGCCGTACGCTTACACCGTAATCGAGTGTAGCCGAACCGGAGGCGAGAGATGAAAGCGATCGTTCACGAGCGGTACGGCCGACCTGACTTGCTCGAGCTCCGAGAGATCGAGAAACCGGCCATCGAAGACGATCAGGTGCTCGTTCGCGTGCACGCGTCTTCGGTGAATCCCGTCGAGTGGTACGGGGTGACTGGGCCTGTCTTCGCCCGGATCGGGAACGGGCTGCGCAAGCCCAAGGACACGGGCGTGGGAGCGGACTTTGCCGGGCGGGTGGAAGCCGTCGGCAAGGGGGTCAAAGGGGTTCAACCAGGTGACGAGGTGTTCGGCACCTCGGGCGGCTCCTGGGCCGAGTACGCGGTCGCCCGCCCCACCAAGCTCGCGCCGAAGCCGGCCAACGTGTCGTTCGAGGAAGCGGCGGCCGTCCCGATTGCGGCGCTCACGGCGCTCCAGGCGCTGCGCGACAAGGGAGATGTCCAGCCCGGGCAGAAGGTGCTGATCAACGGCGCATCGGGAGGCGTCGGCACCTACGCAGTGCAGCTTGCGAAGGTGTTCGGCGCAGACGTGACCGCCGTGTGCAGCACGGGGAACGTCGAGCAGGCCCGATCGCTTGGCGCAGACCGCGTCGTCGACTACACGCGGGAGGACTTCACGAAGCTCGGGGTGCTTCACGACTTGATGCTCGACATCGCCGGAAGCCGCTCGTTCCTGGCCTACAGGCGGGTACTGACGCCGGAGGCGACTGTCGCCTTGATCGGCGGAAAGATGACCTATCGAGGGCTCGGGCCACTGCCTCACCTCGCCGGGACGATCTTGAAGTCACGCGGACGGAGCCAGACGGTGAAGTTCTTCGTCGCGGACATCAACACGGACGGATCTCGTCGTCATGGGGGAGCTGCTCGAGGCCGGGAAGGTGAGGTCGGTCATCGACCGGGAGTACCCGCTGAGTGAGGCTCCCGCGGCCCTTGCCTATCTCGGGGAAGGGCACGCCAAGGGGAAAATCGTCATCACTCGTGTGAGGCCCGGCGCCGGGGCACGATTGATCGAATCAGAGCAAAGGGATGGAGCCGAGGCGGGCTCGAACCGCCGGCCTCCGCCGTGCCATGGCGGCGCTCTTCCAGCTGAGCTACGGCCCCTTGTCGCCGAATTGTAGCCTCGAAATCGAAGTCATCCGCCCAGTTGATCCGACGCCGCTGGTTGTTGCGACAAGGGGCGACGCGAAGCGATATCGCGGGCCTGTTCTCAACGCGCGCAATCGGAATCAGAAAGCACCGGTCGAGCTCCAGGCAGTACGCACCGATCGCGTCGACCTCCTGCTGCCGTGTACCGCCGCCGGATGAACCCGTCCGCGCAGCGACGAGCGCTCTGGCAGCTGATGACCAGGATTTCGCCTCTCCGCGTTGCCCATTTGCACTGAACGCGCCAGAGCTTCCCGCCTATGTCCAGGATCATGTCGTACCGGCCGCCTTCGGCTACCGGCCTATAGACCTCGATTCCGAGCTTCAGCGCCGCGAGCCGCGATGCAAGCCTCGGCGATGGCTCCTTTCTGATCCGTTGTCATGCAAGACAACCTACCGATCCCCTCGGCTGGGCCGTGTCCGGTTCGGACACCTCCGCGGCGGATACAATCCAGACGGCACAGAAAGGTCACAAAAGCCTCTGAACTCACTCGAACAAGCACGCAGAATTGCCGGCCTCGCCGACGAGAAGCTGGCGCAGGAAATCGTGATCCTCGACATGCGGCCGGTGTGCGCGTACACCGACTTCTTCGTCATCTGCTCGGGCCAGAACTCCCGGCAGACGAAGTCGATCGTGGACGAAGTGCGCTACCGGCTCAAGCAGGACGACGAGAAGGTGCTCCCCCACTCGGTCGAGGGCGAACGAGAAGGCGACTGGATCGTGGCGGACTACCTCGACGTCGTCCTCCACGTCTTCACGCCCGAGACCCGCAAGCACTACGGGCTCGAGGAGCTCTGGGGCGACGTGCCGTCGATCGAGCATGCGACCGCCGGCTGAACCGGAGAAGTTCGTTTTCCGTAGACCGGGGTAACCCGAAAGAACTCCGAGAAAGGAGCTTGTGATGAAACGCATTCACTTGCTCGTGGCGCTTGCGGGTCTCGTCCTGGCGCTTCCGCTCGCCGCCTCGAGCGCAAGAGGCTTCCCCGATCACATCGACCTCCCGAACGGCTGGCAGCCGGAAGGGATCGCGATCGGGAGAGGCACGAACTTCTACGTCGGCTCGATCCCGACCGGCCGTGTCTATCGCGGCGATCTGCGCACCGGCCAGGGCGCGGAGCTCGTCCCCAACCGCGGACGACGGGCGATCGGCGTCGAGGTCGACCGCCGCAACCGGCTCTGGGTCGCCGGAGGGCCCACGGGTGACGGTTATGTCTACAACGCGAGGACCGGCGCCGACATCGCGCAGTTCAACTTCACGGACGAGGGGTCGTTCGTGAACGACGTCGTCGTCACGAGGAGAGCGGCCTGGTTCACCGATTCGCAGCGGCAGTTCCTCTACAAGGTGCCAATCGGACACAACGGACGGATCGGGACACCGCGGGCGGTGCCGCTCACGGGCGACATCGTCTACCAGTCCGGTTTCAACGTGAACGGCATCGACGCGACGCGGAACGGCAGGACGCTGATCATCGTCCAGTCGAACACCGGCAAGCTGTTCAAGGTCAACCGCCGCGGTGTGGCACGCCTGATCGATCTCGGCGGCGCAACCGTGACCGGCGACGGGCTCCTGCTCGACGGGCGGACGCTCTATGCCGTCGTGCGCAGCCCGGGCGACGGGATCGTCGTTATCAGGTTGCGACACGACCTCCGGTCCGGAACCGTCAAGCGGACGATCACCTCTGACGACTTCGCCGGGCCGACGACGGTCGACGACTTCGGCCACCGCCTGTATGCGGTCAACGCCAGGTTCGGGCCGCCGCCGCCCCCGGACGAGTACTGGGTGACCCAGGTCCGCAAGCGGCGCTAGCGGTACAGCCCTAGCTCTTCGATCAACCGCGCGACCGCCGGCGGGACGAGATCATCGATCGTCTCGCCGGCGGCTATGCGCTCGCGCACCTCGCTCGACGAGACCTCCGGCGAGGCGAGGTCGAACGGAACGATGCGATCTCCGTAGGGAGAGAGGTCGGGCAGCGGATATCCCGCCCGCGTTCCGACTGCGAGCCTGACCGACTTCAGCACCTCCTCCGGCTCGCGCCACCGGCTGAACTCGGCCGCCTGGTCTGCGCCCACGACGAAGAGCGCGTCCGCGCCGAAGCGCTCGTTGCGCACAGCGTCGACCGTGAACGGGTTCGGATCGAGCTGCACGTCCAGCTCCGGGAACGCCGCTCGGGCGAGCCGCAGCCGCGTCTCCGGGTTTGCGACGACGCCCCGGTGGCCCGGGTGCTCGGCCACGAGGACGACGAGCCTGTCGATCGGCAGCTGCTCGAGCGCCCCCTTTGCAAGCGCTACGTGTCCGTTGTGGGGTGGATCGAAGGTGCCGCCGAGGATCCCGATCATGAGAGCTCGACGAGCTCCTCGCCGATCGCGATCTCGTCGCCCTTCTTCGCCCCCGCGGCCTTGAGCGCCTCGGCCAGCTCCTGCTCGGCCGGCGGACGACCCACGACCCGGAAGCCCGTATCCGTGCGGAAGATCCGGTAGCGCCGGCCGCGCGGCTCGGGCCGGTAGACGAGGAAGTCGGCCAGGCCTTCGGGCTTCGCCTCGGGGAGCGCCTCCGACTCCGGAACGTGCTCGAAAAGTTTCCGCTGGAATTGCTCGATGCCCGCGCCGGTCGCGCACGAGAGGCGGTAGACCGCGATGATCCGCTCGTCCTCGACGCCGAGCTCCGGGGGCTCCGGGAGAAGGTCGATCTTGTTCAGGACGACGACCTGCGGCAGCTCATCAAGGCCGGAGCCGTAAGCGGCTAGCTCGCGGTCGATCGCGGCCCAGCGCTCGGCCGGCTCGCCGTCGGCCGAGTCGATCACGTGCACGAGGACACGCGCGCGCTCGAGATGCGCCAGGAACTCATGACCGAGGCCAACGCCCTCGCTTGCCCCCTCGATCAGCCCCGGCACGTCCGCGACCGTCAGCTGACGCCCGCCGGGCGCGTCAACAGTGCCGAGGATCGGCGCCAGCGTCGTGAACGGGTATTCGGCGACCTTCGGCCGCGCATTCGAGATTCTTGTCAGAAGCGACGACTTACCCGCGTTCGGAAGCCCCACGAGAGCCGCGTCGGCCAGGAGCTTCAGCCGCAGCTCGAGCTCGGCCTCGCCGCCCGGTAGCCCGACCTCTGCGAACCTCGGCGCCTGCCTCGTCGCCGTGGCGAAACGGCGGTTGCCCCTGCCCCCTCCCCCGCCCCGAGCGACCACGACCCGCGCGCCAGGACTCGCGAGATCGGCCACGAGCTGGTTGTCCTCGAAGATCTGCGTCCCCGCGGGCACGTGTAGCTCGATTTCCTCGCCGGATGCTCCGTGCTTGCCCGACCCGCCCCCCGAGCCCCCGCGACCGCCTTTGTAGAGGCGGCTCGTGCGAAAGCGCGAGAGGTCGCGCAGATCGGCGTCCGCTACGAGCACGACGTCCCCGCCAGGCCCGCCGTCGCCGCCGTCAGGCCCACCCTTTGGGACGTGCTTCTCCCGCCGGAAGCTCATCGCCCCGTCGCCACCGCGCCCGGCTTGGACCCGGAGACGCGCGCGATCGTGGAACAAGAGCGCTACTCCGAGTCGGTGACTGCGACGGTGCGGCGCTCGCCGCTCGCCTCGAACGCGACCTTGCCGTCGCGCTTCGCGAAGATCGTGTGGTCGCGGCCGATGCCCGCGCCCGCGCCCGGCCGGAACTTCGTGCCGCGCTGGCGGACGAGGATCATCCCCGCGGTCACCGTCTGGCCGTCGTAGATCTTCACGCCGAGACGCTTGGCGTTCGAGTCGCGCCCGTTCCTGGAGGAACCGAGACCCTTTTTGTGTGCCATCTAGCTCTCTGCCTTCTTCGTCGTTGACGCAGCGGGCTTCTTCGCCGCGGCGGGCTTCTTCGCGGCCTCCGGCTTCTTCGCGGCCGCGGACTTCGCTCCGATCGAGGTGATCTCGATCTGCGTCAGCTTGCTGCGATAGCCGGTGTGCCGCCGATAGCCCTTCTTCGCCTTGTACTTCCCGATCCGGATCTTCTCGCCGAGGACATGCCCGACGACCTTCGCGGTCACCTGCGTCTTCGGCTTGAAGTCGGCCTTGCCGTCTCCGCCGACGAAGAGGATGTCGGGGTGGAACGTCTTGCCCTCTTCGGTCTTGACCCGGTCCACGAGCAGCTTCTCGCCCTCGCGGACGCGGTATTGCTTGCCACCCAGTGAGATGATCGCGTAATCGGTCATTTGCGTGGAAACGCGGGCTCGGGCCCGCGAGAGAGTCAGTTTAGCCAACGTTCACCCGGCCCGGGGCTCGCCGAAGCGCTCGTCGTCTGGGGGCTCTACGGGCTGGTTGCGCTGGCCGTCCTCGTGACGTACTGGCGCCTGCCGCCGGAAGAGCTCTACAACGTGAGCCACGACGGGCTCGCCGGGGGAGCGAGCCGGATGCTCGTGTTCCTGAATTTCCCGACCGCGCTGATGGCGATCGCTGTGCTCGCGCTCGTGACCGATCGGCTCTATCGGCGCTGGCCGGCAGTTCTGGCTCTCGTGCTCTGCCTTGTGATCCTCGTGCCCGGAGTCGTCGACGAGAACGACCTCGACGCGAAGTGGATCAACGTCCTCCCCGCCCTTGGCGTCGCGATCGTGCTGGCGCTGACGTTCTGGTCGGCTCGCGTGGACCGGATCGGAGGCGGCGGATCAGCTCGCGGCGATCGGGCGCGAATCGTCGTCGCGGCCTTGCTCGGCACTCGTCTCCCTGCCGTGGATCTTCGCCGAGGTCGGCTTCTACGCCGGAGACGTTCCCGGCCTGGGCTGGATCTTCCGATCGGACGAGATCTACGAGGGCCACGCCTCGGTTCACCTCGGCGAGCACCACGGCTTTCAGGGCTTCTTGCTGGTCGTCACTGCTCTTCTGCTTGTCGCGCCAGCTCCCGCGAATGCACCCGACCTGGCTGCGCACCGGCCTTGCCGCCTACCTCTCGCTGATGATCGCCTACGGAGTCGCGAACATCGCCAACGACGGCTGGCTCGAGCAGATCGTCAAGCGCGGGTGGACCGACTGGGAGATCCCGGGCATGCTCCGCCCCGAGCTCACGTGGATGTGGGCGCTCGTGCTCGCCGGCGGCGCGGCGATCTACTTCAGCTGCTTCAGGGTCAAGAGCTCCTCGGGATAGAGGGGCTCTCCGCCACTGCGGAGGGACTCGAGGGTGCGCCACTCGACCTCGTGCGTCAGAGGGCCCTCTGGCGTCATCTCCTCAGCGTCCCACTTGTCGAGCGCGTAGAGCCGCTCGTCCCGAAGCGTGCAGTCGTACACCAGGCAGATCTCGTGGCCGGGCTCCCCTTCAAAGGTGAAGAGGTTCTCGAAGGTTGCCACGAGTTGCCCGACATCGGCCTCCGCGCCAAGCTCTTCGAGAAGTTCGCGTCGAAGCGCTTCGGCTCCTCTCTCGCCGAACTCGACAGTCCCGCCGAGAAGCCGGAGGAACGTCTCGTCTTTGACATCGTCCCGACCCCGCTCGACGAGGATCCGGTCGTCTCGGCGGATCAGCGCGAGCGCCTGTGTGCGTATGCGACCCTGGTTGATTAGAGCTCGTCGGATTGCGGCAGGTCGTCGGTGATCTCGAACCATGGCGCCTTGGAGCCGACGTAGATGTGCCCGGTCGGCCGAATGGTCGGAGCGTCCACCAGCGACCCCATGGCGACATGCACGTACGCGCCGTCCCGCACGACCGAGAAGAGGAAAGACCCGCACGCCCCGCAGCGCGTGTCGTTCAGGTCTTCCTCTCCGAAGACTGCGACGTCGTCCAAACCCTCGGTGATCGTGAGCTTCTCGCGCTCGATCCCGGCGAACGGCTTGAAGGCCGAGCCGGTCGCCGCTCGACACTCCGAGCAGTGGCAGTTCGCCGCGTACCGGAACTCGTCCGCGACCTCGTAGCGGACCGCTCCGCACCGGCACTTGCCCGCGAGCAAGCGGCTCACGCTCTCGGATGCCGTCATGTCATTCAGCCGCTGGCGTCGGCGAGCTCGGCTGTGCTTCGCCTGCGGCCGCCGCCGGTTTCTTGCGGCGGTTTCGGCCTCCTCGGCTGCCTCGGCGCGTTCGTTTCTTCTTCGGCTGGCCGTCACCGTCGGCCGCAGGCGCTGCTGCGCCGTTGTCCTCGGTGCCGAGATCGGCAGACGGGACATGGATCCGGGCGGCTGCCGGCTTGGCCTCGGGCTTTGGCTTCGGCTCGCGGCACCTGCTCAGGCGGCGGCTGACCATTCTCGGCCGCTGCCGCTGCCGCCGGCTTCTTGCGCCGGTTGCGCCCGCCGCGCGATCCGCGCCTCGTCTTCTTCTTCGGCGGCGCCGCGGCATCGGGCTCGTCGGCTGAAGGCTCGTCTGTCGGAGGCTCCTCGACCTCGGCGACGGCGTCGACCGGCTCGTCGACTGCCTCCGCCACGGGCTCCTCGGCTTGCTCCGGAGCCTGGGCTTCGTCCTTCGCCTCAACCTTCTTGCGCGGAGCGCGCGTCGGCTTCTCGGCCTCGGCCTCGGCGGTGATCGGAGCGTCAACCTTGGCCGTCGCAGGCGTGACGAGCGTCGCGTAGGCCATTCCGTCGAGCACACGCTCGATGCGGGCCTTGACCTTCTTGCCGACGAGCTTCGACGCATCGGCGACGCAAACATCGAGGCCGTCGAGCTTGCCCATGCCTGCGGCGAGGTCGTGCTTGCCAACCTCGACGAGCTCGATCCGGACTTCTGCGCCCTCCTCGACGGGAGCCTTCGGCGCGATGTCCGCAAGCTTGCCCTCGGCGAGCACCTTGAAGTGGTCGTGCTCCACGCCGGGGCGGCCCTCGAGGAAGAACCTGCGCTTTGACAGGCGCTCGACCTCGGTGAGGCGCAGCGCCCCGGAGCCGATCACATGCCTGGCGACGCCCTCCTCGAGCTCGACGCGAATGGCTTCGACGCCGCGCTTCGAGTTCACAGCGAGCGCCCGCAGGCGCCGCTCGGCGTCGATCGCGGCGGAGTGGGTCGAGAGCACGATCCCGTCTCCGGCGCAAGTGGGGCACTTCTGCGTGAGGATCTCGCGCGGGCCCTCGGTCACGTTCTGGCGCGTCATCTCGACGAGCCCGAGTGGTGAGATCTCGACGACGTAGGTCTTCGTCCGGTCGCGCTCGAGCTCGGTCTTCAGCGCCTCCTCGACGGTCGCCCGGTTCTTGGGGCTCCCCATGTCGATGAAGTCGATGACGATGATCCCGCCGATGTCGCGCAGCCGTAGCTGGTGGACGACTTCTTTGACCGCCTCGAGGTTGTTCGCGGTGATCGTGTCCTCGAGCCGCCCGGCCGAGCTCTTCGAGCGCGAGCCGACGAAGCGGCCGGTGTTGACGTCGATGACCGTGAACGCCTCGGCGTAGTCGAAGACGAGGTAGCCGCCGGAGGGCAGGTCGACGCGGCGCGAGATCGTGGATTGGATCGCGTCCTCGACGCCTGTCTGTTCGAAGAGAGGCGTCTTCTCGCGGTAGCGGATGACGCGGTCGACCATGTGTGGCGACGTCTTTTTCAGGTAGCCGACGATGCGCTTGAACGTCTTTTCGTCGTCGACGACGGCTTTCACGAAGTCGCCGGTGAAGAGGTCGCGCGTGACGCGCAGCGGCAGCTCGGCCTCCTGGTAGACGAGCGCGGGCGCCTTCGCCTTCTCGGCGTTGGCCTCGATCGACTTCCAGAGCTTCATCAGGAAGGCGAGGTCGCGCTCGACGTCCTCGGCCGAAGCGCCTTCGGCTGCGGTGCGGACGATGACGCCGCCCTTCTTGGGCGCGATTGCCTTGACGATGTCCCGGAGGCGGTCGCGTTCGGCGTCCTCGAGCCGGCGCGAGACGCCGAGTCCCTCGCCGTGCGGGACATACACGACGAAGCGGCCCGGGAGCGAGATTTCGGTCGTGAGCCGCGCGCCCTTCGACTTCATCGGGTCCTTGACGGACTGGACGAGGATCGTCTGGCCGCGCTTGATCAGGTCCTGGATCTTTCGGCCGTGCCTGCGGCCTTCGAGCTCGGGGCCGACGATCTCGTCGACGTAGAGGAAGCCGTTCTTCTCGAGACCGATCTCGATGAACGCGGCCTCCATGCCCGGGAGGACGTTGTCGACGGTGCCCTTGTAGATGTTGCCGGCGATCGAGCGGCGCTCGGGGCGCTCGAGGTAGACCTCGGCGGCCCGGTCGTCCTCGATCACGGCGACGCGCTGCTCGCCGACGTCTACTGAGACGAGGAGCTCGCGCTTCGCCTTCGGTAGCGGCGGGCGGCGCTCTTGCTGGCGGCGGCGCTGCTGCTGCGGGCGGGAGCGGGGAGCGCGCTTGGCAGCGGGCTTGCGCTCAGGCTTCTTGTCAGCGGCCTTTGGCTCTTCCTTGGCCTCGGTGGCCGTGGCCGAGCCGGCAGGCTTCCGCCGGTTGCGACCGCCGCGAGATCCGCGCCGGCGTCGTGGTCGAGTGGATTGTGCGCCCGCCTCAGCGGACGGCTGGGTTACTGCAGGTGGTGGTGCCGGAGGGGCAGTCTCACTGGGCGCCCTCTCCGGGCGTAGCTTGCGTCGAAACAGCTTCAGCAAACGAAAACTCCTTCTGTGGCGCGCGCGCAGACGACACCCGAAGGGCGGTGCGCGCGCAGCGTGGGTAAGTGGAAAAACTCATAAAAACTTCGGGTCCTAGGCTAGCAGCAGGTGAAGTTGCTGCCTGTTGCGTCTATCGGTCGCTCCTCGGCGGGCATGAGCGCTTTTGAGATGGCGACGCAGGTTCCGGTTCCCCAGCGGAGCGTCAGGAGACTGAATTTGACCCGAATGCGTCAGGCGAAGCGTGACGCCCCCGTGCGAAGGTCTCGCCGTGCTCGTCGAGATCTCCGAGCCAGCGGAGCCGGCCCTACGCGGCAGGGCCGGCCCGCTGACGTACGCGCGACCCCGTCTCCTCCGGACCGCGGGCTCGTCGTCGCACTGATCCAAGCGCACAACGGGGAAGACCAGATCTAGGCAGCGATTCGCGATCCGGGGGGAGAAAGGATCGCCGCCGGATCTGGTCTTCGTCCGCGCGACCCGCCGGTGAATCCCCACCTGGCTCTGACCGCGCGCCAGACCGAGGGCCTGAATTGACTCATCTGCGTCTAGCGGGGGCAAGTCGTTCTCCGAAAGGCTTGTTCGGCGGCGCTAGGCTCCTGCGGGGCCGCACCGCGGGAGTCTTCGCCGCTGAGGCACGAGCTATCGGATTTGCGGTGAGAAAGCTTGGCTGCGCAGCTCTTCGCCGAAGCGCGCTCGTCGGATGAACTCTCCCACGCCTGGCTGCGCGACGAGCTCATCTCCCTCGACCAGCACGCGGCCTCGTAGCAGGACGACCTCTGGCGCGCCGGTGACCTCCGTGCCCTCGAAGATGTTGTAGTCGCTCTTCGAATGGTGCGTGGCGGCTGAGATCGTCACCTTGCGCTCCGGGTCGAAGACGACGAGGTCGGCATCCGAGCCGACGGCGATCGTGCCCTTGCGCGGGTACAGGCCGAAGTAGCGCGCCGGGTTCGTCGAGAGCAGCTCGACCATCCGGTTCAGCGAGATCTTCCCGGCCCGCACGCCGAACTCGTGGATCATCTGCCAGCCGGTTCTCCAGGCCGGGGGCGCCGTTTGGGATCTTCGAGAAATCGTCGCGGCCCATCGTCTTCTGGCCGTCCCACAGGAACGCGCAATGGTCGGTCGAGATCACCGACAGCACGTCGCTCTCGACCGCACGCCACAGCTCCTCCTGGTTCTCCTTCGCCCGCGGCGGGGGCGTGTACACGTACTTCGCGCCCTCGAAGTCGGGCCTGTCCAAGAAGCTCTCGTCGATGAAGAAGTACTGCGTGCACGTCTCGCCCCACACGTCCCAGCCCTTCTCGCGCGCGAGCTCGATCGGCTCGACCGACTCCCGGCACGAGACATGCACTACGTACAGCTTGCATCCGGCGACACGCGCAAGCTGGATCGCCCGGTTCGTCGCCTCGCCCTCGGTCTCCGGCGGGCGCGTCAGCGCGTGGTAGCGCGGCTCGGTGTGCCCCGCAGCCAGCGCCTCCTTCACCAGCACGTCGATCGCGTCGCCGTTCTCCGCATGCACCATCACGACCGCACCCGTCTCGGCGGCGACCTGCATGACCCGGAAGAGCGTCTCGTCGTCGACCATCAGCGCGCCCTTGTAGGCCATGAAGAGCTTGTAGCTCGTGATCCCCTGGTCGGGGAGCGTCGCGAGCTCCTCGAGCGTGCCGCCCTCCTTCAGGTCGGTGACCGCCATGTGGTACCCCATGTCGATTACCTGCTTGCCGTTCGCCTTCGCCTTCCACTCCTCGAAGGCCTCGGAGAACGACTTGCCCGGCGGCTGGATGATGAAGTCGACGTGCGTGGTCGTCCCGCCGAAGGCCGCTGAGGTCTGTCCGGACTCGACGTCGTCGATCGTGACCGTGCCGCCGAAGGGCATGTCGAGGTGCGTGTGCGGGTCGACGCCGCCCGGGAGCACGCAGCGGCCGGTCGCGTCGATCACCTTGTCCGCGGGGTGGTCGAGCGACTCGCCGATCTGCGTCACCGTCTCGTCCTCGACGTAGATGTCGGCGACGTAGTCGTCGTCCGCGGTGACGATTCGCCCGCCTTTGATCAGTACGGACATCGCGTCAAGTTTAGGCTCGCACGCGATGCCACTCGATCCGAGCCGCACCGTCGCCGAGCTCCGCGAGCTGCAGGAGCTGACCGGCGACGAGAACGGCGCCCAGCGCGTCGCCTGGACCGAGACCTGGGTGCGCGCGAAGGAGTGGCTGGACGAGAAGGTTCCGCTCGAAGCCGAGGTCGACGAGGCCGGCAACCAGTGGTGGACGCTGACAGGGAGCTCCGACAAGGCGGTGCTGATCGGCGGTCACATCGACTCAGTGCCGAACGGCGGCTGGCTCGACGGCGCGCTGAACGTCGTGGCCGGGGTCGAGGTGATGCGGCGACTCGTCGAGGAGGGTGAGCCCGCGGCGACGGTTCGCCTCGTCAACTGGGCCGACGAGGAGGGTGCCAGGTTCGGTCGCTCACTCTTTGGCTCGAGTGCCGCCGCCAGGTCGATGGGCGACCAGGACGAGCTGCGCACCCGCAAGGATGCTGAAGGCAACGCGCTGCCCGAGGTCCTCGCCGAGCACGGGGTCGATCTCAACGGAGCGATTGACGCAGATCTCAAGAACGCGGCCGCTTACCTGGAACTGCACATCGAGCAGGGCCCAGTGCTCGAGTCGCTCGATCTCCCGCTCGGCGTTGTCCTCGGCACGTTCGGCGTCGAGCGCCACCAGGTCACCTTCCGTGGCCAGGCCGCCCACGCGGGCTCGACGCCGATGGACGCGCGCCGCGACGCGCTTGCCGGCGCGGCGAAGCTCGAGCTCGAGATCCGCGAAATCGCCAAAAAGGCAGGCGGCGTCTGCACGATTGGCAGCGTCGTCACGAGGCCCGGCATCGTGACGTCGGTCGTCGAGACAGCCGAGTGCCTGCTCGACCAGCGGCACCTTGAGGCGGAGACGCTCGCGGCGATGCTCGACGAGGCGAAGTCAGCGTCCGAGCGCATCGCGAAGGACGAGGACATCGAGGTCGACTGGAAACGCATCTGGCAGATCGAGCCGATCCTCTTCGACGACGACCTGATCGAACTTGCAGACGAGGCAGTCCAAGAGGTGGCCGGCGTCTCCCACCGCCTCCCGAGTGGCCCGCTGCACGACGCAGCCGAGGTCGCCCGGGCGGGAGTCCCGACCGTGATGCTCTTCGTCCAAAGCCTGCGCGGCCTCTCGCACACGAAGCTCGAGGACACGAAGGTGGAGCACCTCGAGCTCGCCGTCCAGGCGCTTGACCGCCTCACCGACAAGACGATCGCCTCGGTCGCGTCGGGCTCCTAGCGCTTCTTCTTGCCCCTGCTGACGACGAGCTTGACCCTCCCGCCGCTGGCAAGCCTGGTTCCCGGCGCCGGCCTCTGCGAGATGACCGTCCCCTTCCGCTTGGCGGAATAAGCCCTTCTGATCGATCCAACGGAGCACCGGGCCGCTCGGATCAGGCGCTTCGCTGCAGCGAGCGTCCTGCGCGTCAGCCTCGGAACGACGCATCTCCGCGCTGCCGGGGGGCTGGCGTTGGCGTTGAAGACCGCCGTCGCCGAGCGTGGGCCGGTCATCGTCAGCATGCACGGCCCGGTGCCTGAGCACCCGCTCGTCCAGCCCGCGAAGCTCGAGCCCACGGCAGGGAGCGCGGTGAGCGTGACCTCGGTGCCGTAGAGGAAGTCGTGCGCGCAAGTCGGGCCGCAGTCGATGCCCGCCGGGCTCGAGCTGATGGTGCCGGCGCCGCTTCCGGTCTTGTCCACGCTGAGGGCGAAGGAGAGGAGTGCGAAAGTCGCGGTCGCCGAGCGCTCCTCGCTCATCGTGAGCGTGCACGTGCCGGTTCCCGAGCACGCGCCCGACCAGCCCGTGAACGTCGCGCCGGTGTGGGCCGTCGCCGTCAGCGTGACCGACGTGCCGTGCTCGAAGACGTGCGTGCAGGTCGGGCCGCAGTTGATCCCCGCGGGGCTGGAGGTGACCGTTCCGTTGCCGGCGCCCGCTTTGCTCACCGTCAGCGTCTTCGGAGCAAGCGCAAAGTCGGCCGTGACGGAGTGATCGGCGCTCATCGTCAGCTGACACGTGCCCGTGCCGGAACAGGCCCCGCCCCAACCGGTGAACACCGAGCCGGCAGCCGGCGTCGCCGTCAGCGTGACCGACGTGCCGTGCGCGAAGGCGTGCGTGCAGGTCGGGCCGCAATCGATCCCTGCGGGGCTGGAGGTGACCGTTCCGGTTCCGGCGCCCGTTTTGCTCACGGTCAACGTCTTCGGAGCAAGCGCGAAGTTGGCCGTGACGGAGTGATCGGCGCTCATCGTCAGCTGACACGTGCCCGTGCCGGAACAGGCCCCGCTCCACCCGGTGAAGACCGAGCCGTCCGCCGGCGCCGCCGTCAGCGTGACCGACGTGCCGTGCTCGAAGGCGTGCGTGCAGATCGGGCCGCAATCGATCCCCGCGGGGTCGCTCGTGACCGTTCCGGTTCCGGCGCCCGTTTTGCTCACGGTCAACGTCTTCGGAGCAAGCGCGAAGTTGGCCGTGACGGACTGATCGCCGCTCATAGTCAACTGGCACGTGCCCGTGCCGGAACAGGCCCCGCCCCAACCGGAGAACAACGAGCCCTCCGCCGGCGTCGCCGTCAGGGTGACAACCGTGCCCAGGCCGAACTCGTACTCGCAGGTCGAGCCGCAGTCGATCCCCGGGGGATCGCTCGTGACCGTCCCAGAGCCCACTCCGCTCCTCGTGACCGCCAGCGTCCGGGTCGTGCGAGGCGAAAGCACGGGAGCGCGATACATCCCACGGCCGTGCGTGGCGGCCAGCAGCTTGTCCGCGACCGGGTCGAGCTTGACGTCCACGACCATCAGCGACGGCAGCCCCGTCGAGGTGTTGTTCCAGGTCGCCCCGCCGTTCTGAGACCAGAAGACGCCGACGTCGGTCGCCACGTACAGGGTCGCCGGCGAGGTTCGCCAGTCGATCTCGATCGCGTTGGCGGGCGCATTCGGGAAATTCGCCGAGATGTTCGACCAGTGCGCGCCGTAGTCGGTCGTCTTGAAGACGTGCCCGGTGCCGCCGGCTGGATCGAAGCCCGAAGCGGTGACGTAGGCCGTGCCGGGATCGCCCGGCATAGTCTCGATCTCGGTGAAGATCCGGTTGGGAAGTCCGTTCTGCTGCGTTTCAGTCCAGGTCGGCGATCCCGCCGTCGCGTTCGTCGTCAGCTCGAGTCGGCCATTGTTAGTGCCGGCATAGAGGACGTCCAGGCTCGTCGTCACGCCGATCGCCTGCACGGCGAACGACGGGTCGACGCCGAAGTGCGGGCTGATCGGGTTCCAGGTCGTCGCCCCGTCCGTCGTGCGCCAGACGCGCGTCGAGGCGAAGTAGAGCCGCAGCGTGTCGGTCGGGTCCTTGACGAGCGGCGGGTGGAAGTTGAAGAACTCGTTGGGGTCTTCCTTGGCGCGCATGTCCGCAAACCCGTCGGCGTCGAAAGTGACGCCGTCGTTCGTCGTCCTCAGGATCAGGTCGAAGGAGCACGCGAAGTAACCGACGTCGGGTAGCGAGGGGCGCCACGCCACTGCACCACCATCGTTACAAACCATGACACGCCAGGAACCGTCGGGTCTGCGGCGGACGGTATGCGTGTCCTGTGTTCCTCCGAAAATAGGCCCGTCGGCGTCGGCCTCACCCGCAATGCCCCACTCGAACTGGGTGATGGGGAGGTCCGAGTTCAAATTCGCGAGCGAGCCGTCGGTGGAGCGTCGAAAGACGCCACCGTCGTTGCCGATCCAAGTGTGCCCGGCCGTGTCGGATGCAAACGCGTTGTAGTCGGCGTGTCCCCAGTCGCTCCACGTCCACGTCTGTCCGTAGTCCGTCGACCTGTACGCCGTGACGGAGCCGAGATAGACCGTGCCGGCATCCGATGGGTCGACTGCGATCGAAAGCCGCTTGTTGCAAACGCCGATACTGCCGCCGCCATACCCGCAGAGATTCGACTCGGGGATCGGCGGCGGGAGCTGCGCCCACGACGTTCCGCCGTTGGCCGACGTGTAGAGGCCGAGGAGGTTGCCGTAGTCAGCGGCCCGCGTGCTCGAGAGGACGGCATAGATGCGGTTTCGGTCGGTCGGAGCGGTTGCGATCTCCGTGCGCCCGTTTCCCGTCGTCGGCAGGCCGCCCGCGAGCCGCGTCCACGATGCCCCGTCGTTGGTCGACCTGAAGATGTTGCCGCCGGCGTGGTCCGGATCGTCGCCGTGGACAGTTGCGAACCAAGTCCCGGCGCCACCCGGCGCGACGTCGAAGGCGCCCGTTGTCGTGATCCGCGGATCGCCGTTCGGCCAGATCTGCGGGCTCCAGGTGTCGGAGTCGTCGGTGAGCGTTCGCGTCCAGGTGGCACCGCCGTCGGTCGAGCGGTACACGCCTCCGACGCAGGAGCGAATCCAGCGCCCCACTCGAACGGCCGATGCGAGGACGACGCCGCCCCGGATCTCGAGATCGGCGACGTAGCAGGTGTCGAAGAGCGCACCGCCCAGCTTCGCCCAGGCGCCGCCCGCATTCGTGGACTTGAAGATCCCGCCGCCGAAGTAGGAGTCGATCGAAAGGTTCGCCTCGCCCGTTCCGGCGTAGACCGTGTTCGAGTCGGCCGGATCGACGGCTAGCGAGCCAATCGCGAGCCCGGTTCCGCCGGCGCCGATCGCGTCGTCGAAGACGGGCGTCCAATGGTCACCCGCGTCGGTCGTCTTCCAGACGCCTCCCTGCGCGGCGCCGACGTAAGTGACCATCCCGTCTCCGACGGGCGCGAGCGCTGTGACGCGGCCGGCCGCGTAGAGGTTTCCTTGCTCGTCGCCGATCGGCTCTGGCCCGATCGAGGTCCAGTCGAGCGAGGGCGGCAGAAGGGCCGTCTCGGAGGAGTCGGTGTTGGCCGAGAACAGCTCGAGCCTGTGCGCTTGGCGAGTCGCCCTTTTGAGTGCTCGTGGCGGGATCTCGGCGGCCGGGTACGCGCGTTGGCGCTGGAACCATTCCGCCCGCGAGGCCGGCTGCTCTCCCAGCGGACCTGCTACTCCCTCGGACGCCTCCAACTCGATACCGGGCTCAAGCCAAGGCGCAGGGTGGTTTGCGCCAGAACCAGAAATAGAAGGCGAAAATATGGTCGCGGCGGCGACCGCGCCAAAGAGCGCGAGTCCAGCCAAGATCCTGAGTAGGCGTGACCCCAAATTCCCTCCCGCCAAAAAGGCGTGCCGCAGTGGAACCTCGGGCCACTGTAGCGCCGACCGATAGGAAGTTCAATGGGCCCGAACGGCGAAGGAGGGGGTCGAAAATCCCTCGCGTGGGACGTCGCGGGGCATAAACTCAGGCGTCCGGCACGCTGGCCCAGGTCACGGCTACCTGTCCGGGAAGTAGCGACTCGACCGCAGGGCTTGACGGTCTCCGCGTGCGCACGCGCGGTCTCTTCTGCGGTGTCTCTTCCTGCGGCTTGTGCGTGATCGCTACGCGGGGTCGATCTCGCGGCTCAGGATCCACGCGTGCTTGCCGACCTGCCGTCCTCTCGTGAACCCGTACTGCTCGAACAGCTCGGCGGTCGCACTGAACAGGAACCGGCCTTGTGCTTCCCGTCCGGCGGTTACCTCGGAGATCGCTTCGACGAGACCGCCGCCGGCGGCGGCGATCTGGGCGAGCGCGCCCCCCAGCCCGACCCGCGCGACTCCGCGGCCGCGATGGCCTTTGTCGACGAAGATGCAGGTGATCCGCCAGCGCGCACGAGGCGGCGGGTTCTTCAGGTACTCACGCTGGTGCTTGAGCCCGAGTTCCTCCGGACTGCCGTACTGGCACCAGCCCTGTGCGAGGTCGTCCTCGTCGAAGACGAGTGCGGCATGAGCGCGGCCCGCTCTGACCAGCTCCTCCTTCTGAGTGCGGGGATCGCTGACGCCGCGCTGGTACTCGGAGTGATGGGCGATGCACCAGCACCCTCCGTAGACCCCGTTGTTGCGCTCGACCAGCTCCGCAAAGGCGTCCCACGTGGACGCGTCGAGCGGGCGGGTCTCGTAGGAAGCCCCCTCGGCCGGGCTCGCTCCTCCGAATATCTGTGCTGATCGCTTGGCCATCGGCGGCTTCGGTCGAGAGCTTAGTCCCGGGTCGTCGAGAGCAGGCGGAAACGAGAGTGCTCGGGTGGCATTCCGGCACGCTGGCCCAGGCGACACTGCTGTCCCCGCACGCCAAACCCGAGCACAGTTCTCGCCGTCGCAGTCGCCGCTGTTGCGACGTTAGCATCGTCGCATGAGCGCCTCGCGTGAGCCCGTGCCGTTCGAGGTGTACGAGGCGGGCCTGTACCTACACGGCACAAAGGCAGACCTCTTGGTGGGCGGCCTGCTGGTTCCGGGGCGCGAATCGAACTTCGAAGCGGGCCGGGTGATGAACTACGTCTACTTCACAGCAACGCTCGACGCCGCGGTCTGGGGCGCCGAGCTCGCCGGCGGTGAGGGCCGCGGGCGCATCTACATCGTCGAGCCCACCGGGGAGTTCGAGGACGACCCGAACGTGACCGACAAGAAGTTCCCGGGGAATCCGACGCAGTCCTTCCGTAGCCGCGAGCCGGTGCGCGTCGTTGGCGAGCTTGTTGACTGGGTTGGTCATCCGCCCGAGAAGCTCGAGGCCATGCGAACAGCACTCGCTGCCTTGCAGCGGGATGGAAAGGCACAGATCGAGGACTAGGTCGACTCCCATTCGGCCGTTCGGATGGACATTCCCTAACGCTGTTTCCCAGGACGCCTTAACGAGGATCTAGTTGGGTCGTCGCTCGGGGGAACTTCCGTAACGCTGGCCCAGGCGATCTCGCGGATGGCCTTGATCAGGGCGTAGAGCCGGGCACGAACTCGCGAACCTCCTGCGCACAACGGCAGGCGACGGCGATCCTGCCGGCCCACTCCAGCGCCTCCTCACGTGAGGGAACGTCGACAACCGAGAATCCGCCGATGTACGCCTTGCTCTCAGGGTATGGGCCGTCGGTGACCGACCCGTCGGTGGCCACAACGCTCACCTCTTCGTGGGAATGCAGCCCGCCGCCGAACACCCAAACGCCTGCGTCCTTTGCCTCTTTCGCCACCGCATGCGCTGCCTCGGCCACGTCGGGGAGATCCTCCTCGGGAAACGTCATTGCGCCGTCATCGAACGAGATCAGGTACCGCGTCATCAGCTAAGAGCCTCCTCGAACCGCGGGTCGTCGCGCACGGCGGCGAAGTCGTCGTCTCTGCGCGCGTCCTCGCGGAACCGCGGCAACAGCTCGACGGACCGTCGGAGGTGGGCGAACGTGTCGTCGCCGGTGTCGCCTGCGAGCGTTGCGAAGCACGCGTAGTTGTAATTCAAGCCCGCGTGGTCCGGCATGTGCTCGAGAGCGCCGCGGACCGCTTCGAGCGCGTCCGCGTAGCGCTGTTCGCCGTAGGCCGTCATGGACTCACTGTGGAACGGCCACGACTCACCCCAGTCGATCCCCTGGTACGCCTCACCGGGTGCGGCGCCGACAATGAGGATGGTTCCGTCCCCGGTTGCCTTCCGCCGCGACTCCGGCCCGACGAACACGAATGTCCCTGCGGGCGCGTCGACTGTCTCGCCGTCGACCTCGAAGGTTGCCTTCCCGTCGAGCACGATGTACAGCTCCTCCTGGCCCGACCCTGCCTCGTCGTGCTCCCCGATTACCGTGCCGTCCTCGCCGGGCGTGAAAGCGTTGATTCCGAATGCGTGGATCCCGAAGTGCTCGCGCACCGGGATATCTTTGCCGCGCCGCTCGATGTCGTCGAGACGGGCGACCTTCCACTTCGGGTTGTCGTTCATCCGATGACCTCCGTGTAGCCGATCGTTGCCAGTCATCGATCGTACTCGCCCATGGACTGAGCGGGAGTATGCTCCGGACCTTGCTGAGCTTCGGCGTCACCGTCATGCCGGACCCCCCGTACGGGCGCCTGATCGAGCTCTTCCAGGCCGCCGAGAAGCACGGGTTCGAAACCGGCTGGACGTACGATTCGCACATCCTCTGGCAGGAGTCCTACGCGCTCCTCCCGCTCGCGGCAGCGCAGACGAAGACCCTCAAGCTCGGCCACTGCGTCACGAACCCCGGCATCCGCGACCCGACGATCACGGCGAGCTGGTACGCGACCATGCAGGACGTCTCCAAGGGCCGGATGGTGATGGGCATCGGCCGCGGCGACTCGTCGCGGCGCGTTGTGGGCCTCAAGCCGGTCAAGATCGTCGAGTTCGAGCGGCGCCTCCGGATGATGAAGGAACTGATGAACGGCCGGCCCGTCTCGTGGAACGAGAAGGACCTCACGCTCGAGTGGGCCAGCGAGCTACCGGAGATCCCGATGCACGTCGCCGCGTACGGGCCCCGAGCGCTCGGAGTCGCCGGCCGCGTCGGTGACGGCGTCATCGTCCAGCTCGCCGACCCGCAAATCATCCAGTGGATCATGGAGACGGCCCGTACCGCGGCCACGGAGGAGGGACGCGACCCCGACGCGCTCGAGTGCATCGTCTGCGCGCCGAGCCACATCGGCGACGACATCGCCGCCGCGCGGGAGCAAGTGCGCTGGTTCCCGGCGATGGTCTCGAATCACGTCATGGACCTGATCGAGCGCTACGGCTTCGACTCGGAGATCCCGGCGGCGCTGACCGACTTCGTCAAGGCGCGCGAGTTCTACGACTACAAGGACCACAGTCGCGTCGGCGCCAAGCACGGCGAGTTCGTGACCGACGAGATCTGCGACCGCTTCTGCGTGCTGGGGACGGCCGAGCAGGCGACCGAGAAGCTGAAGGAGCTCGAGTCGATCGGCGTCGACCAGTTCAACATCTACCTCATGACCGAGGGCCAGGACGAAACGCTCGCGACCTACGGCAAAGAGATCATCCCGCTGTTCAGCAGCGTCGCCGCCTAGCGCCGCCCAAAAATGACCCGAATGTGTCAAGCGCCGCGCGTGGCTCCTGCGCGAAGCTGTCTCCCATGCTCAACGAGTTTCGAGTGCGAGGTGGAGACGGCCCCCCTGCGGTGGGGCCGGGTCGCGTTCTCGCTCTGATCCCCGCCAACAACGACGAGGACCAGATTGTGGCCACGATCGAGTCGCTCCGCGAGCAAACCTTTCCGCCGGACGCGATCTTCGTCCTGGCGAACAACTGCTCCGAGGACACCATTCGCATCGCCGAAGAGGCGGGCGCCGTCGTCTACGAGACGGTCGACTCCGTCCACACCAAAGCGGGGGTGCTCAACCAGGCCCTCGAACTCCTTCTCCCGGGGCTCCGCGACGAGGACTTCATGCTCGTGCTCGACGCGGACTCCATGCTCGCCCCCAACTTCGTCAGTGAGACCCGCCGGTGCCTGCACGCAATCGCCGGCGGGTCCGGGGGCGTCTTGACATTGCGGGCCGGTGTTGGATTCGTCGGCATGCTCGGCGCCAACCAGCTGTGGGCCGGCGCGTATCTGCAAGACAAGGTGCTCCTCCTCCAGGGCACCGCGACGATGTTCTCGGTGCGCACGCTGTGGGAAGTCGTGACTGCGTGGGCAGGCGGCTACTCCCCAGATACCGCTGCGCTCGCCCATGACGTGCGCACCGAGGACAACCAGCTCACGCTCACGCTGCTCGATCTCGGTTACGAGGCGGTTTCGTCGGCCGATGAGACCGAGCAGTGGGCCCAGGCCGGCTGACTTCCGCTCATTCCGGCGTACACTCGTGTGTATGTCGGGCTTGCGTCAGATGGGTGGTGACGTCGAGCAGGCGCTCGAGAACGTAAACGTCCCCAGCTACGTGATCGATGCGACGGGCATCATCCGTTGGATCAATCCGGCGGCGGAGCGGCTGGTCGGCGATGTTCGGGGCCGCCAGTTCACCTCCGTCGTGGCGCCTGATGAGAAACGCCGGGCGCGTGAGTCCTTCGCGCAGAAGGTCGCGGGCACGGTCTCCGTCACGGACGCCGAGGTCAAGGTGATCGGCGCTGACGGCGAGCTCGTGAACATCGAGTTGACCTCCGTGCCGCTCCGCCAGGGCGACCGGGTCATCGGCGTGTTCGGTCAGATTGCCCACCAGCCGTCCGATGCGCCGGTGAAGGCGCACCCGGCGCTGACGCCTCGCCAGTCCGAGGTCCTGCGCATGCTCGAGCACGGCCGCTCGACCGGGCAGATCGCCGACGAGCTGCATCTGAGCCGCGAGACGGTTCGGAACCACATTCGGCACATGATGCAGAACCTCGGCGTTCACTCCCGGCTCGAGGCAGTCGCAGTCGCCCGCCGTGAGCACACGATGGCCCAGGCCGCCAGTAGTCCCTGAACGCACCCCTGACCGCCAGCCGACGACGCGCGCGGGAGCCTAGACCGGCTCGAAGAGCCGATTCCTGTTTTGCACGGCGAAGACGAGCGTCGCCGGGAGCAGCAAGGCGAAGCCGACCGCGACGGCGATGTCCGCGAGGTTGAACGCCACGCCGCCGGCAGCGATCGGATTGGGCACGCCTTGCAGCGAGGGCCAGAGCGCAATCGAGACGAGGTTCCCTGCCGCTCCGCCGAGCACCACGCCGCCGGCGAAGGCGATCGATCTCGAGCGAGTCAGCGACACGGCCCAGGCCCATACGAGCGACGCAGCCGCGATTCCGGCCACGTAGAGCGCCGAGCGGTCATGCGCAAGGACGGCGCCGCTGTGCTCGGAGATCGAGAACGCCTTGTGGGCGAGGTCGAGGGTCGCGACCAGCGCGGCAGCGCCCAGCAGCAGGGCAATTGTCCGGCTCACGCCGGGGAAGTATGAGCTAGCCGGAGCTCGGCACGAAACGCCTGGCAAATCGCAGCACCGCGTAGCCGGCGCCCGCAGCTCCAGCTGCGGCGAGGGAGAAGATGTTCGTCGTGACGCAGGTGCGGCAGGCGTTGCAGCAGACCGCGGCCATCGGAGCGTGTTCGCCGTACTTCCCGGCAGCCTGAGCCAGGCGGCTCGTCCAGATTTGCTTCACGGACGAAGCGTAGTCGCTAAGCGGCGCGCGCAGGCCTGAGTTTCTGCCGCTTCGTCCTGATCGCCCGCAACCGCTGGCTGAGCCGGGCCCACGCCCACGGCTCCACTTCCTTGTAGCGCTGCACTGACTGACCCCTCGTCGCGGCGAGATACTCGAACCAGGCGTCGGCTTCTTCGATCAGCAGCAACTCGTGCGCTTCTCGTCTTGTCGTCGGCACCAGGGATTCCCTTTCCTCGCTCATGCGTCACGATGCTAGGACCTGGACCGGACGGAGCCGAGTCACGACTTAGTAACAGTTCGCTACTTACGAGCGGCGGCGGACGCAGATCGACTGCAGCACGCCGATTGCGAGCATGTTTGCGACCATCGACGAGCCGCCGACGCTCACGAACGGCAAGGGAATCCCGGTGACCGGGGCCATCCCGATCGTCATCCCCACGTTGATGAAGATCTGGACGAGGAGCATGACCGCGATGCCGCCGGCCGCAATCGCCGAGAAGGCGTCGCGCGCGAGCGTGATCACCTTGATCGCGCGCCAGATCACGAGCAGGTAGAGCAGCAGCAGGATCGTCGCGCCCAGGAACCCTCGCTGCTCGGCGGTCGAGGCGAACACGAAGTCGGTCGCGTGCTCGGGGAGGTAGTTGAAGTTCGTCTGCGTCGCGCCTTCCGCGCCGCGCCCGGTCAGTCCGCCCGCCCCCACGGCGATCGTCGCCTGCGTGCTGTTGTACGTCGATCCGCGCGGGTCCTCCGACGGGTTCGTGAAGCCGGTGATCCGCTCGCGCTGGTACGGCTTCAGGATGTCGACGCCGATCGTCGGGCCGAGCCAGAGGACGAACGTCGCCGCAAACGCGCCGAGCACGAGCAGGGCCGAGACCTGCGACCACCGCGTTCCGGCCACGAAGAGCGTCGCGCCGAGGATCGCGGCGTAGACGATCGCCGTCCCGAAGTCGGGCTGCAGGAAGACGAGCACGATCGGCAGCGCGGCGAGCCCGACGGCGGTCATCGTCGTGCGCCGCTCGTAGACCGCCTTGCCCTTGTCCGCAAGGAATGCGGCCAGGAACAGCACGAGCAGGACCTTTCCGAACTCGGACGGCTGGAAGCGAAACGGGCCGAGGTCGATCCAGCGCTGACTGCCGCGGACGTTCGTCCCCAGGATCGGAGTGACGATCAGCATCGCGATCATCACGCCGTAGACGACGCGCGCGTGCCTGCGCCAGAAGCCGGGCTCGACGAACGTCATCGCGACCATCCCGGCTGCGCCGATGAGCGCGAACACCGCCTGGCGCACGACGTAGTAGTTGGAGTCGCCCGCGACGTCGTCCTTCGTGATCCCGGAGATGACCCAGAGGCCGTACGCCACGATTCCGCCGGTCGCAAGGAGGAGCACCCAGTCGAGGTTGCGCAGGAACGAGCTGTCGCGCGCGCGGGCGCGGGGCCTCGTCGAGATTCGCCGGCTGGCTGCGTAGTCGACCATCAGTCCGTGCTCGCCTCGCTGACGGCGCCTGCTTCCATGCCGAAGAAGGACTCGAAGACCTGCAGAGCCGCGGGCGCCGCGGCCTCACCGCCGAAGCCGCCGTTCTCGATCACCGCGCAGACGACGAGCTTCGGGGCATCGCCGAACGGGCCGTAGCCGCACCACCAGGAGGTGTCGGTCAGGTTGCCGTCGACGATCTTCTCGGCCGTCCCCGTCTTGCCGGCGATCCCGATCGGGAAGTGGCCGAAGACGGTGGACGAGGTGCCGAGCGGCGAGTGGGTCGCGTCGTACAGGCCCTGGCGCACGGCCTGGAGCGCGTCGGGATCGAGGTTCAGCTCCTTCGCGGGCGGGTGGTAGGTACGCAGCACGACGGGCGGCGCGGCCGGTCCGCTGCCGGAACCCGGCTGTTCAACCGCGGCGACGATGTGCGGAGTCACGAGCTTGCCGCCGTTCGCCACGAGCGCGTAGAACCGCGCCATCTGCAGCGGCGTCACCTGCATGTCCTTCTGGCCGATCGCAAGCTGGACGGAATCCCCGGACTTCCACAGGCTCTCGATCTCCCACGTCTCCGGATACGCCTCCTTCGTGTACGTCTTCTTGCGCCATTCGATCGTGGGCACGAGGCCCGCCTCCTCCGGACCGACGTCGAGCCCCGTCGGCTCGCCGAAGCCGAAGGTCTTCGCCCAGCGCTGGAGTGGCTGGCCGCGGTCTGCGGGCAGGTCGTAGAAGCTCTTGCCCACCTGGTAGAAGTAGGTGTCGCACGACTGCGCGATCGCCGTCGGCAGTGTCATCGACTGGTTCGCGTTCGGGTCCCAGTTGTTGAACTTGTGGCCGTCGATCGTGAGGCTGCCGGTGCAAAGCAGCGAGTCGTACGGCCTGAGGATCTGCTCCTGCATCGCGGCGAGTGCGGTCACGGGCTTGAACGTCGAGCCCGGTGGATAGACGCCTGCGATCGCGCGGTTCAGCGCGGGGAAGTCCGCTTCTTCGGCTGCGGCCGGCTCGATGAGCGGCGCGAGCTCGTGCTTCTTGCGCGACGTGAAGACGTTCGGGTCGTAGCTCGGGTAGGACGCGAGCGCCCTGACGGCTCCGTTGCGTGGATCGAGCGCGACGATCGCTCCCGCCGTCGCGTACCAGTTCTTGTTCGCCTGCGCGCGGTTGATCCCGTCGATCACGGCCTGCTGCGCGGCCCGCTGGAGCTTCGCGTCGAGCGTCAGCCGCACGGCATAGCCGGGGCCTGGATTCTCCTTCACCTCGACGGGGCTCGTCGGCCGGCCGAGGGAGTCGACCCGCAACTGGTTGAGGCCGGTCTGCCCGCGCAGCTCCTTGTCGAACGAGGACTCGATTCCGCCCTGGCCGATCTTGTCTCCGAGCGTGTACCCCTTGAGCTTT
The DNA here is from genome assembly GCA_963827725.1 of uncultured Actinomycetes bacterium. Taxonomy (GTDB): domain Bacteria; phylum Actinomycetota; class Thermoleophilia; order Gaiellales; family Gaiellaceae; genus VAXT01. Next base: position 1,956,532 of record CAWHBM010000001.1, read on the forward strand.
TTCAGCTGCGGCTCGGAGATCTCGCCGACGTAGCCCATGAGCTGGGCGGCGAGGTCGCCCTGCCGGTACTGCCGGACGTACGTGTTCGAGATCTGCACGCCCGGGAACTCCGTCTGGTGCTCGTAGAGATACCGCACCTCGTGTTCCGTCGCGAACTGCTTCACGGTGACGGGAGTGACCGGGTCGTTGAGGTTCTTGTCGATCTCGCGCGTGACGTCTGCCAGCGGGACGTTCAGGATCCGCGCGAGGCGCCGCAGCTCCTGGTAGGCCCCCTTCTTCGGTAGATCGGCCGGCCAGACTCGGACCGCGGTCCCGCTCCTGTTGTCGACGAGAACGGCGCCCCAGCGGTCCTTGATCGGGCCGCGCGGCGCCTCGAGGCGCAGCAGACGGAGCTGGTTGTTCTCGGCCGCCTGCAGGAACTGGTTCCCGGAGAGGACCTGGATGGCCCAGAGGCGGAAGAAGAGGATGGCGAACGCCGTGAGGACGAGGACGCCGAGGATTCCGATCCGGAAGACGGTCTGCGGCGTCAGGCGGTACGGGCCCTCGGCACGCGGATCGGGCGGGAGGAAGCGGCCCGGCCGGTATGTGCCCCCGCGGCTAGCCAACGAACTCGACCTCCGGGCGGCGTGTCGGCGCCTGGAAGATGCGGCGGACGAGCGCGAAGACGGGGAAGGCGATCAGGAGGTTGAGCAGCACGGTTCCCGGCAGCACGTGGAGGAGCGCGACGCTCGCGGAGGCCGGCTCGCGGAGCAGGTAGTGAAGGATGAGCGCCCCGACCGAGTAGAGAACGGTGACGACGGCGACTGAGAGCGGCGGGGCGTGCGCGCGGTCGCGACCTGTCGTCTCGCCGTAGCGACCGATCCAGAAGCCGGCGAGGGTCAGGAGGAGCGAGGTGAACCCGAGGGTGCCGAGCTGGGCGATGTCGAGCACGAGCCCGGCCCAGAAGCCGGAGATCGCGCCGAAGATGGAGCCCTTGGTGAGCGCGACGGCAACGAGGAGGACGAGAACGAGGTCGGGTGAGCCGCCGAAGATCCCGATCGAGGAGACGATCGCCACCTGGATCACGACGGCGAAGAAGAAGAGCGCAGCGGATTTCGCGATGTCGGCCATCACGGCATCCGTGGCCTCGGCTTGTCGCTGACGAGGACGATGACGGCGTCGAGCGAACTGAAGTCGACGGCCGGCAGGATCTGGACGTTCTGGAACGAGTCGATCTCGGTCTGGCCGACCTTCGTCACCTCGCCGATCGGGATCCCCTTTGGGTAGAAGGAGGGGAGCTTCCCCTGCTGGAGGCCCGCGGTGACGACGAGGTCGCCCTCCCTCACCGTCTTGCTCTTCGAGACGCGGTCGAGGAAGAGGACATCCTCCGCGCCCTGGCTGTGACGAACGGTGCCGATTGCGCCGGTCTGGTAGTCCTTCGCTGTGACCGCGCTCTCCTTGTCGGTGAGGAGCGTGACCTTCGCGACATCCCGGGTCACCTTCGTCACCCGGCCGACGAGGCCGTCGTCGGTGACAACCGCGTCGTAGACGTCGATGCCGCTGGTGCGACCAGCGGAGATGAGGACGGTCTGGTCGAACTGGCTAGCGGGGTTCGAGATGACGCTCGCCGTGACGGATCTCTTGAAGTCCTCGGGAAAAGTGGGCCCGCGCTTGTACTTGAGGAGCTCGCGGAGCGTCGCTGCCTCCTGAACGGCGTTCGCCGTTGCGATGGCGTCCTGGCGCGCCTTGCTCAGATCACTGCGGAGCTTCTCGTTTTCAGCGCGCGCGTGGAAGAGGTCGGCCGTCCAGTTGTAGGCATCCTGGAACGGCTGTGCGATTCGGTTCGCGCCGATCTCGAAGGGGCGGATGACGCTCGCACCCGCGCTCTGGAAGTCGTGCAGGCCGCCGTTCGGTGACTCGCGGAAGTAGACGGTGATCATCGCCAGCGAGGCGAGAACGAGCAGGCCGACGAGAAGCCGCCTTTTCAGGGGGCCTGACGTCCGCGAGGAGTACCGGGGGGCGACTGCGCGCCGAACTGGAGAGCCGAGCGCCGCCACCCGCGCGCTGCGATTCCTAGGCACGGGCTTTGAGGTTAGCGAACTGCGCAGAAAGCGCTTAACGCCTGTAGCCGTTCCGGCTCTTGTGCCGTGACTTCGCAGCCTTCTGCATCACTTCCAGCACCTCGAGGCTGCGGCCGGAGCCGACGGCGACGCAGGTGAGCGGCGACTCGGCGAGCTGCGCCGGCATCTGCGTCTCGTGGCGGAGCCGCTCGTCGAGGCCGGCGAGGAGCGCTCCGCCGCCGGCGAGGACAATCCCTCGGTCCATGATGTCCGCGGCGAGCTCGGGCGGTGTCTTGTCGAGCGTCGAGCGGATCGCGTCCAGGATCTGGCCGACGGGCTCCTCCAAGGCTTGTCTGACTTCCTCCGAGCTGATGACGACGGTCTTCGGGAGGCCGGTGAGCATGTCGCGGCCTCGGACTTCCGCTTGCACCTCCTCGCGGAGCGGGAACGCGGAGCCGACCTCGAGCTTGATCTCCTCGGCCGTCTGCTGGCCGATCAGGAGCTTGTACTCCTTCTTGATGTGGCTGATGATCGCCTCGTCCATCTCGTCGCCGCCGACTCGGAGGGACTGGGAGACGACGATTCCGCCGAGTGAGATGACGGCGACTTCCGTGGTGCCGCCGCCGACGTCGACGATCATGTTTCCGGTGGGCTCGCTGACCGGGAGCCCGGCGCCGATTGCGGCGGCCATCGGCTCTTCGATCAGGTGCGCTTCTCTTGCTCCGGCGGAGAGGGTGGCCTCCTCGACGGCGCGCTTCTCGACGCCGGTGACGCCCGACGGGACGCAGACGACGACGCGCGGGTGCGCGAAGCGATGCTGGTGCACCTTCTGGATGAAGTGGCGGAGCATCTGCTCGGTGACGTCGAAGTCGGCGATGACGCCGTCTTTCAGCGGGCGGATCGCGGAGATGGTTCCGGGGGTGCGGCCGAGCATCCGCTTGGCCTCGACGCCGACGGCGTGGACTTCACCGGAGCGCTCGTCGATCGCGACCACGGACGGCTCGGAGAGGACGATCCCGCGTCCGCGTACGTAGACGAGCGTATTGGCGGTGCCCAAGTCCACGGCCATGTCGCGACCGCCGAAGCCGTTTAGGTAACCCATCAGACCCATGCTCTCCCGTCCCGAGTCTAGTGATTCTGTGGAAAACCCCGAAGCGTGGCCAATTCCCCCATGTCCGGGGTCAGACGCCGGACATGTCCCGAGATCGAGTCGGAAGAGCAAAGAAAGGGCCCAGGGGCGCGAGTTGGTGCGGCGCGCCCCTACGTTGGCCTTCATGCCCAGACCCCCTCGCATTCAGATCGCCGGCGGCACGTACCACGTGACGTCTCGCGGGAACCGCCGCCAGACGATCTACTTCGACGACGACGACCGTCGCTGGTTCTCAATGCTTCGCTACCGCGTCATCCAGCGATGCGGCTGGCGCCTGCACGCGTACTGCCTCATGAGCAACCACTTTCACCTGCTCGTGGAGACGCCCGAGCCGAACCTGTCGTTCGGCATGCAACGTCTGAAGAGCGAATACGCCGCCTACTTCAATGAGCGCCATTCATTCGTCGGGCACCTCTTCCAGCAACGCTTCGACTCCCGTTTGATCGAAACCGAAAGGCACTACGAGAAGACGCTCCGTTACATCGCTCTCAATCCCGTCAAGGCGGGCCTATGCGACCACCCAGCAGAGTGGCCCTGGAGCAGCTTCCACGGCGCAGTCGACTTCCAATACGACGAGTAGGCATGCCCATTCGAGCCATGTCAGGCGTCTGACCCCGGACATGTTCCGATTAGCCGAGGCCGTACGTGCCTGGGAAGCGCTCACTCAGGAGGCGGACGAGGAGGGCTGCTGGGAGGCCGACTACGTTCAGGTAGTCGCCTGCGATGTGCTCGACGAGCGAGGCGCCCAGGCCCTGGATGGCATAGCCGCCCGCGCGGTTTTGCCACTCGCCACTGCCGACGTAATGGGCCAGGTCGCGCGCGGTGAGCGCTCGGAAGGTGACCGTCGTCGTCGCGTGATGAAGCTCCTCCCAGCCGGGCGTGACGAGGCAGAGACCCGAAACGACCTCGTGCGTCCGACCCGACAGCCGCTCGAGCATCGCCTCCGCCTCGCCCGCGTTACCCGGCTTGCCCAGGGACCGGCCGTCGACGACGACCGCTGTGTCCACGCCCAGCACGGGGCACTCCTCTTGCTGCCCCACCGACAGAGCTTTGCCCCGAGCGTGCTCTCGCACGAGCTCAACCGGATCGGCGTCCGGCGAATCGTGCTCCTCGTACTGCGGAGGAACGACGATGAACGGAATGTCGAGCTGTTCCAGGATCGCCCGCCGCTGGGGCGACTCGGAGGCGAGGACGATCGGCGGAGTCGGTGGGACGCTCACCCGCGCTTGCGGGCCTTCCAGATCTCCTCGGCCGGCCACTTGCGCGCCCACTCGGCGGGGACGAAGCCGTAGTAGCTGTGCGTCTCCGCCTCCTCGGGCGCCTGCAGCTCCCACAGCCCCTCGATGTCGAAGCCGTTCTCCCGCAGCAGCTCGATCCACTTGCCGTGCGGAAGCTGGAAGTCGATCCCTTCGTCATCGCCCGACCACTCCATGCGATGCATGCCGAACTGCGGACGGAGAAGCGTCTCGCCCACCTTCCCGTCGGGCTCGTCGGGAGCGCACAAGACGCAAAGCGTCGAGTTCCGCAAGAAGATGAGCTCGCCGCCGGGCCGTAAGAGTCGCGCTGCCTCCGGAATCCACTTGTAGGGATCGCACCAGATCGACGCCCCGTACTCCGAGAAGACGAGGTCGAAAGACGCGTCCGGCAGCGGCACGTCCTCAGCGTTCGCCTCGATCAGCTCCATCGGGATCCCGAGCTCCTCGCTGCAGCGGCGCGCGGTTTCGAGCTGCGCAGGAGTCAGGTCGACCCCCGTCACGCGAGCGCCGCGCTTTGCGAGCCACGCGCCGAAGTACGCCGTCCCGCAGCCGAGCTCGATCACGTCCTTGCCGGCCACGTCCTCGAGCACCCCGAGCTTCGACTCGGGAACTTGGAACATGCCCCACTCGATCTCCTCCTGCTGCCAGCCCTCGCTCGCGCGCGCGTCCGTGTACTCCGCGTTCGCCTTCGTCCAGACGGCGCGGTTCTTCGCGAGGTAATCAGTCAAACCAGAGCGAGATCTCGCGCGCCGCCGACTCCGGCGAGTCGGAGCCATGGACGAGATTGTCGGGCATCGAGAGTGCGAGATCGCCGCGGATCGAGCCGGGAGTCGCGTCGGCCGGGTTCGTTGCGCCCATCGTCGAGCGAACCGTCGCGATCGCCCCTTCGCCCTCCAGGACGAGTGCCAGCGTCGGCCCGGACGTGATGAACTCGACGAGCTCTCCGAAGAACGGCTTCTCCGCGTGCTCGGCGTAGTGCTCCTTGGCGAGCGCGTCGTCGACCTGGACGAGCCTGGCCTCGCGCACCGCCAGCCCGCGCTGCTCGAGCCGGCGCAGGATCTCGCCGGCGAGCCCGCGGGCCATCGCGTCGGGCTTGATCAGGACGAGTGTGCGCTCAGCCGCCATCGGCGGCGGACTCTACTCGGACCCGGTTTCGGCCCGTGGAGGCTCGAGCGGCGGGAAGTGAATCGGCGTCGGCGACACGATGGGCGTCTCACAGTACGGACACACCTGCCAGAGCGGCTCCAGCGGCGCCTTGCACGTCGTGCAGGACTGGCGCAACCGGGTCGTGCACACCGGGCAAACGAGGAAACCCTCGTCGATCTCGGCCCGACAAACCGGGCAGTGCTGACGCGTTCCGCGGCCGAGGCTCTCCTCCATCGCCTTGATCTCGAGCTCGCGCTCGCGCACGTCCTCCAGGTACTCGGGAGGCCGGAAGAGCATGTAGATGAGCGCTCCGATGAACGGCGGGATCAGACCGAGCACGGTGGCCGCACCGACGAGCCATGGGTCCTCGATCCGACGCCGCGCGTCCTTGTACACCCAGTAGCCGACCGCGAGCCAGAAGACGACGACCAGGAAGATCCCGAGGTTCCGGAAGATCGGCCAGGTGTCCGACCCGAAGTAGTCGCCCAGTGTCCCGAAGAAATCTGCTTCCAGAACCATTGTTTTCTTCTTTCCCCGTTATAGGAGAAGTTGACCGACGATGTAGCCGACGGCGAACGCAAACCCGACAATCGTCATCACGACGACGGCCGCGAACACGAAAACCGTCAGCCGTTCGCCGGATTTCGTCGCTCCATGCCGTCTTCCTCTCATGAGTAGAGATCCGCGAGGAGGTAGAGCGACCCGGTGACGAGCACGGGGCCGCCGAGCGCGCGGGCTCGGGCGAGCGCCTCATGTGGATCGGCGATGGCTTCGACGCGCTCGAAGTGCGGTTTCGCCTGAGCCGCGAGCTCGTCCTCGTGCAGCGCGCGTGCGTTCGTCGAGCGCGTCGCGACAAGCGTGCGGCCCGCGCGAGCAAGCCGCGCGAGGAGCTCGTCGACCCGCTTGTCGCCGAGGATCGAGACGCAGAGGACGTATTCGCGGGCCGGGAGGTGCTGAAGCAGCCAGTCGACCCCTTCCGGCGTGTGTGCCCCGTCCCAGACCTCGTCGCCCCGGCGCTCGAGCCGCCCGGGGAGTGCGACCTCGACCTCTCGCCCGACGGGTCGACCGAGGTACGCCTCGGCGGCTCTTCGCGCCCCGCCGAGCACCACGGTCGCGCTTGCGGGGACGAGGTCTTCGTACGTGTTGTCCGACATGACAACTACTCTTGCCGCATGCGCAACTGCAAGTTTTTCTTTCGCGATCTGCTCAGGCGTATCGCCGAGCACCTCCGTGTGCTCGAGGGCGACGTTCGTGAGCAGGACGACGGGCGCGTCGACGACGTTCGTCGCGTCGAGCCTGCCCGCCGAGCCCCGCCTCCACGACCGCTACGTCGACGCCTTGCTCGGCGAACTCGGCGAACGCCGCGGCGGTCAGCACCTCGAACTGGGTCGCGCCCAAGCGGTTCCGCGGAACCGCGAACCCGCGCGACGGCCCGTTCGAGCGTTGCCGGATCACAATCCAACCGCTCGTGCCAGCCGGAGACGTGCGGCGAGGTATAGGCCCCTGCCCGCAGGCCCTCGGCCCGCAGGAGCGCGGCGATCGTCCGGGTCGCGGTGGACTTGCCGTTCGTCCCGACCACGTGGACCGACGGGAAGGCGCGCTGGGGCTCTCCGAGCGCCGCCATGAGCTGCCGCATGCGATCGAGACCGAACTCCTCCGGCCAGGGGCTGAGCGATGCGACCCACTCGGTCGCGGTCGTTGGCCTAGTCGCCGAGGGCATCGAGCTCACGACGGTAGCGCTCGAGCTTCTCGCGCTCCGCCTCGACGACCTCGGGGGGCGCCTTCGAGGTGAATCGCTCGTTTCCGAGCATCCCCTCACCGCGCGCGATCTCCTTGCGGAGACGTTCGCTCTCGGCGGCGCTGTCGCCTTCGGTCTTCAGGCGCTCCGGTTTCACCACGACTTCGAAGATCCGCAGCTCGTCGCCCTCGAGCCGGGCGCGAACGCCGCTGCGCCGGAAGATCGCCGCTGCTTCCTGGACTCGGTCGAGAGCGCCGGCAGCTCCGGCATAGCTCGGGTCGGGCTCCGGCCAACGGGCGAGAATCAGCCGCGTTGCGCGGCTCGGGAGGTTCGACCAGATCTCTTCGGTGACGTGCGGCATCACAGGGTGCAGGAGCTTCAGCAGGCGCTCGAGGGCGGCCAGCGCCGTGGCGCGCGCGTCCTCGTCGCCGCCATAAAGGCGCGGTTTGATCGCCTCCGCGTACCAGTCGCAGAAATCGTCGAAGGTGAGGTGGTAGAGCGTGCTCGTCGCGGGCGAGAACTCGAAGCTCGCGATCGATTGCTCCAGCTCTTCTCGGGCGGCGTCGAGGCGCGCGAGGATCCAGCGCTCCTCGAGGTCGCGTGGTTTCGGCTCTGGCTGGGCCTCCCCCACATTGGCGAGGATCAGGCGGGACACGTTCCAGAGCTTGTTCGCGAGCTTGCGACCCTCTGCGATCGCGCCCGGCGAAAACCGCACGTCCTGGGTGGAGGCCATCTTCAGAAGCCCGTAGCGCGTGGCGTCGGCCCCGTGCTCGGCGATCAGGTCGGTCGGATCGATTCCGGTTCCGAGGCTCTTGGACATCCGCCGACCGTCGGCGGCGAGGATCATCGAGTGGTAGTTGACGTCGTGGAACGGCTCCTCGCCCATGAGCTCGATCCCGGCCCAGACCATCCTCGAGACCCAGAGGAAGTTGATGTCGCGCCCGGTTGAGCAGACGTCGCCCGGATAGAACGTCTCGAGATCAGGCGTCTGCTCGGGCCACCCGAGCGTCGCGAACGGCCAGAGCGCTGACGAGAACCACGTGTCGAGCACGTCGTCGTCCTGCCGGAGGTCACCCATGCCGCACTTGGTGCAGGTCGAGGGCTCGGTCTCCGCGATCGTGATGTGGTGCTCGCCGCAGTACCAGACGGGGATCCGGTGCCCCCACCAGAGCTGGCGCGAGATGCACCAGGGCCGGATGTTCTCGAGGTAGCTGAGCATCACCTTCGTCTGCTGCTCAGGCTTCGAGCGCACGCGTCCCTCGCTCAGCGCCGCGATCGCGGGCTGGACGAGCTCCTCCATCTCGACCCACCACTGGAGAAGGACGAGCGGCTCGATCCGGTCTCCGGATCGGTCGCAGTGGCCGACCGAGTGGTGGAACGACTCGCGCTTCTCGAGCAGGCCTTCCTCCTTCAAGCGCGCCAGGATCTGCTCCTCCGCCTCAGCCTGCGTGAGCCCTGCGAGCTCGCCGGCCTCTTCGGTCATCCGCCCGTCGAGGCCGATCACCATCGGCTCGGGAAGCTGGTGGTCGCGGCCGATCTCCCAGTCCATCGGGTCGTGGCCTGGCGTGATCTTCACGGCGCCGGTTCCGAACTCGGGATCGACCCGCTCGTCGGCGATGATCGGGACGCGGCGTTCGGCGATCGGCACGATCGCCTCCTTGCCGACCAGATCCTTGTAGCGCTCGTCGTCCGGATGCACAGCGACCGCGACGTCGGCCAGCATCGTCGGCGGCCGCACGGTCGCGATCGTCACGTGACCGTCACCCTCGGCGAGCGGATAGCGGACCCAGGTGAGCGTGTCGTCCACGTCGATGTGGTTCACCTCGAGATCCGAGACGGTGCTCGCGCAACCCGTGCACCAGTTCACGATCCGCGTTCCCCGGTAGATCAAGCCCCTGTCGGCGAGGTGCGCGAACAAGCGCATGACCGCCCCTGCATAAACCTCGTCCATGGTGAATCGGTGCCGCCGGTAGTCGAGCGAGGCGCCCATCGAGCGGAGCTGATCCATGATCTGGCCGCCGTAGTCGCGGATGAAGTCCTGGCAGAGCTCCACGAACCGCTCACGCCCCACGTCCTGCAGCGTCTTGCCCTCGGCGGCGAGGCGACGGGTCATCACTGCCTGGAGCGCGATCCCGGCGTGGTCGTAGCCCGGCTGCCAGAGCGTGTTGAAGTCGCGCATCCGGTGCCAGCGGATGAGGACGTCCTGCGCCGACGCGTTGAGTGCGTGGCCCATGTGCAGCCGGTCGGTGACGTTCGGCGGCGGCAGGCAGATGACGTAGGTCTCGCGCGGGTCGTCCGCCTCCGCGTTGTAGAGGCCCGCGTCCTCCCAGATGCGCTGCCAGCGCTCCTCAACCCCTTGCGGCTTGTAGAGCGGCTCCATCGGCGCATCGTAAAGCCGGGGACTCTCGGAGTCCCGGCGCGAAGAACGGATGCGATTAGGCAGCGACTATGCGCTCAGTATTGCTGCGAGCATGCCGCCGGCGCAAGTGTCGGTCAGGCCGACTCTTCGGCGAGCTCTTCGTGCTCGTCGGCCTCGCCGCCACCGGTGGTGACGAGCGTGGGCTTCAGGTCGTTCGCGATCGTCTCCTTCGTGATCGCGCACTTGGAGACGTCGGTGCGCGACGGGAGCTCGAACATGACATCCAGCAGCGCATGCTCGATGATCGAGCGAAGGCCGCGCGCGCCGGTTTCGCGCTCCAGAGCCTTGTCGGCGATCTCCCAGAGGGCATCCTCGGTGAAGACGAGCTCGATGTCGTCGTAGGCGAAGAAGCGCTGGTACTGCTTGACGAGCGCGTTCTTCGGCTCGGTGAGGATCTGGACGAGATCCTCGCGCTGCAGCTGGTGCACCGCCGAGACGACCGGCAGCCGGCCGATGAACTCCGGGATCAGCCCGTACGAGAGGAGATCCTCCGGCATCACGTCCGAGAGCAGCTCCGAGGACACGTGGTCGTGCCGTGAGCGGATATCGGCGCCGAAGCCGACGGCGTTCTTGCCGGTGCGCTTGCCGATGATCTTCTCGAGCCCGGAGAACGCGCCGCCGCAGATGAACAAGACGTTCGTCGTGTCGATCGACAAGAACTCCTGGTGCGGATGCTTGCGCCCGCCCTGGGGCGGCACCGAGGCAACCGTGCCCTCGAGGATCTTCAGCAGCGCCTGCTGGACGCCCTCGCCGGAGACGTCGCGCGTGATGGACGGGTTGTCCGCCTTCCGCGCGATCTTGTCCACTTCGTCGATGTAGATGATCCCGGTCTCCGCCTTCTTGATGTCGAAGTCCGCGGCCTGGATCAGCTTCAGGAGGATGTTCTCGACGTCCTCTCCGACGTAGCCGGCCTCGGTCAGCGCCGTCGCGTCGGCGATCGCGAACGGGACGTTCAGGATCCGCGCGAGCGTCTGCGCGAGGAGCGTCTTGCCGCAGCCGGTCGGGCCGAGCAGAAGGATGTTCGACTTCTGGAGCTCGACGTCGCCCTCCTCGGTGCCCATCTGGACGCGCTTGTAGTGGTTGTAGACAGCGACGGCGAGCGTGCGCTTCGAGTCCTCCTGGCTGACGACGTAGTCGTTCAGGACGGCATAGATGTCCCTCGGCCGCGGCAGGTTCTCGAGGTCGAGCGCCGCGGGAGCGGTCATCTCCTCGTCGATGATCTCGTTGCAGAGATCGATGCACTCGTCGCAGATGTAGACCCCAGGGCCGGCAATCAGCTTCTTGACCTGGCGTTGCGACTTCCCGCAGAAGCTGCAGAGAAGCTGCTCGTTTCCTTCGCTGGCTCTAGCCACCCAATCCCTCAGTCATCTAGCTACCCAAACCCTCTATCACGTTGTACATCCATTTTGCCTCTCTGGATACCCCTCGACCTAGCGATGCTCGATGACGGTGTCGATGATGCCGTATCCGACTGCTTCCTCGGCCGTCATGAAGAAATCGCGCTCCATGTCCTTCGACACCTTCTCGAGATCCTGGCCTGTGTGCTCACCCATGATCTCTTCCAGTTTTCGCTTCAGGGCAATCGTCTCGCGTGCGTGAATCTCGATATCTGTTGCCTGACCCTGGAAGCCGCCCCAGACCTGATGGATCAGGATCTTGGCGTTCGGCAGCGCCATGCGCTTTCCTTTCGCGCCGCCTGCCAGGAGTAGCGCGCCCATCGACATGGCGATCCCGACGCAGATCGTCTGCACGTCGGGCTTGATGAACTGCATCGTGTCGTAGACGGCGAGCCCGTGATACACGGAGCCCCCGGGTGAGTTGATGTAGAGCGCGATGTCCTTGTCCGGATCCTCCGACTCGAGATGGAGGAGCTGGGCGATGATCAGGTTCGCGATCTGATCGTCGACGGGGGTGCCCAGGAAGACGATCCGCTCGTTCAGAAGTCGCGAGTAGATGTCGAACGCGCGCTCTCCGCGCGAGGTCTGCTCGACGACCATCGGGACGAGTGGGCTCATTTGGGGGTCGTATCTCATACGGGCTCCTTGCTGCTGCCAGGGGTCCACAACTTCGCAGCGGTTTCGGGTTTTTCCTTCTCGGGTGTCCAGATGCTCTCGCGCGCACGGGCGAGCTCGACGGGGATTGGCTTGACGTCCTCGACGATTCGGTCGAGGGCTTTCTTCAGGCGGAGGTCGGCGCGCAGGCGCTCGTGACGCCCGGTCTGCCAGAGCTGCTCGATGACCGCTTCCGGATCCTCCTCGGCGGCCTCGGCCTGCTCTCGGACGAGCTCCTTCAGCTCGTCGTCGCTCACCTCGACGCCCAGCTTGTCCGCGACCGCCTCGAGCACGAGCTCGCGGGAGATCGCGCGCCGCGCCTCGCCCCTCAGCGTGTCGCGCAGGTCGTCGGCCGACTGGCCCGTCACCCGCAGGTAGGTCTCCGCGTCGAGCCCGCGGCTCTGGAGAGAGCGCAGCATCGAGTTGAGCAGATCGGCGGCGCGCGATTCGACGAGCGAGTCGGAGACGTCCACCTTCGACGCCTCGATCAGCTTGTCCACCGCGCCGGCGCGGAAGTCGGCCTCGAGCTCGACCTGGATCGCCTCGCGCAGGCGCGACTCGATCTCGGTACGCAGCTCCTCGAGTGTCTCGAACTCGCTCGTGGCCCGGGCGAGCTCGTCGTCGAGGGGCGGCAGGACCGGCTCCTTGATCTCTTTCAGCGTCGCCTCGGCTTCCTTCTGGGAGTCGTCGGGAGCGGTGTAGGTGATCTTCTTCGTCTCCTCCGGGCTCATCCCGCGCAGGCCGCGCTCGATCTCCTCGACGAGCCTGCCGGCGCCGAGTTGGACGACGTAGTCGCGCTGCGCTTCGCCCGTCTCGTCGACGAGGTCGACGACCAGCACGTCGCCGTCTTTCGCCGGGCGGCCCTCGACGGGGACGAGCTCTGCGACCGACGCGCGCAGCGCCTCGAGCTCGCGCTCGACGAGCTCCTGCGGCACATCGGGCTCGGGCGACGGCACTTCGAGACCGCTCCAGTCGGCCACTTCGGGCGGCGGCTGGACGGCGACCTCGGCGGTGAAGCTGAACGGCTCGTCCTCGGAGGTGGGCAGTTCGTAGTTGAGCTCGGGCGGCGAGACGGGCCGGACCTTCGCGTCCTCAGCGGCGTTCCAGAACCAGCCGCCGATGTGGCTCTCGACGGCCTCGCTGAAGATCTTGTCGCGTCCGACGCGCGCCTCCAGCACCTTCTGCGGGACCTTGCCCTTGCGGAAGCCGGGAATCTTCGCGGTCGCCGCCAGGTCCGAGGATGCGTGCTCGACGGCATGCTTCATGTGGTCGCTCGGAACCTCGACCTCGAGGCGGACGCGGTTCTCGGGCAGCTCTTCGACCTTCGTTTTCACGGTGCGGCCATTCTGCCAGCCCTCGCTCCCCTCACCGACGGCGGCGGCACCGGGCAAAGCCCGGAACCGGCGGCCGCTGCCTCGTCATGTAGTTAGGAGTCGGTGTCCGGGTCGGAGTCCGACGAGTCGAGTCGAGTCCGAGTCGTCCGACGAGTCCGAGTCGTCCGACGAGTCCGAGTCGTCGTCCTGAGGCTCGAGGGGCTCGGCGATGCGCTGAGCGGCTTCCTGCTGTTCTTCGCTGACCTCTTCCTGCAGCTCCTCGAACTTCGTCACGTCGCTCTCGCGGCTTTCACGTTCTCTCTGCTCTTTGTCTGGCATGGGGGCAATCTACCCCGGCGGCTCTATCCTTGAACCCGCGCGGGCGTGGCGGAACTGGCATACGCGCCGGGTTTAGGACCCGGTGGGCGAAAGCCCTTGGAGGTTCGAGTCCTCTCGCCCGCACTTCGCCGGTAAAGTCCGGCCGCTCCGCGGCCATGACGACTTTCACCGGCTTGGTCTTGTGGGCCAACGGTTGTGGGCCGCAGTCGCGCATGTCGACTGCGGCGGCCAAAGCGGTGGACTAAAGGAGGATTCTGAGGGCTGTATTTTCGGGACAGCCCTTGTTGAGCAGGCCGACCGCTACGTGTAGATCGACGTCTGGCGAATTGGCGAGCGCCAGAGCTGCCACCGGGTTGTAGCCCGCCAGCTCGAACACGTCGAAGCGCCAATTGAGAACGCGCTCTTCCTCGCTCGTGCGGGGACGCTGAGTCAGCACTTGATCCATGTTTTCCTCTTCGGCCCCTCGATCGAGGGACTGAATCGTCTGGGCATCCCCCGAATGAGGGATGCCAGGAGCACCGAGACGTCGGAGAATCGACGGCGCGATGTCTGTTCTTGCCACACGCGACCCGATCAGCCCCGAGCTCGTGCTCGTCTCGTCGCCTGAAGCGGCCCAGCTCGCTCGCAAAGCACTCCCCGCTCCGGTGTGGTGGCTGAAGAGATTCGATGACGAGACGGGACCAATTGAGCTGGCAGCCGTCTGGCTCTTCTGCCTGGCGATGACCGTCGGGCCCATGCTGGTCTTTCTCGCGTTGCGGCCGTAGCCGACCTAGTTCGGCCTCGCCCCCGGATTGGTGCTTCCCGGTTTCCTGACGTGTCGCTGAGCGCCTGTAGGCGAGTGGGACAGTGTTAGGCCACACGGCCCGCTCGCCGGAGGGCGCTCAGCGGCGCGAGGCGAGTCGCGGAGCCGGGCTCCGCCCGGCGGGAGCGACTCGCCGGTCAGGGAAGCGGGATGGCCCCGGCTGGAATCGAACCAGCGCACACGGATTCGAAGTCCGTTGCTCTATCCACTGAGCTACGGGGCCGCCGATCACACAGAGTAGAGCGGAGACAAGAGGGGTGGCGGACGGGACTCGAACCCGCGACCACCGGGACCACAACCCGGGGCTCTACCAACTGAGCTACCGCCACCGCGCACGTTGAGAATAGCCGTCCTCCGTTCCCGAGATCGACCCCGGAACGACGGAAGGCCCGCGAACGGGCCTTCCGGTACTGCTTCCTCGTGGTCCGGGTTAGACGAGGACCTCGGAGATGTTCTGGCGCGCGATGATCTCTCCGTCCGTCACCTTCGGCGGATTCGGGAGGGCGCTCTCCAGGTTCTCCTCGCGCACCCAATCGGCGGCGACGCGGGTCGACTCGGAAGCGTGGGTCGGGGTGTCGAAGATTCCGACCGAAGTCATGATGCCGTTGCCGGCCTCGATGAGGTAGTACTCGCTGAAGCCTTCCAACTTGCTCAGCTTCGGAATGAGTGACTCGCCGACCTTCTTGGTCAGCTCTTCGGTGCGATTCTGGTCAACACCTTCGTAACGACGAATGGTGGCATGCATGGACAAGCTCCTAACTCGTAGGAAGAAATGGGGGACTCCCTGATAAGGGACTCCCGACAAAGAAAAGAGAGAGGCGCGGCGCGCTGTCTTATCGACGCGAAGATGAAAGCCGTTCTTCTCGGTGCTACGAGCTACCGTACAGGCGTTCGGTGCCGTGTGCGAAAAAAGGGGGATTTGCAGCAAATTATCCCGCTAGTTGCGGGATAAGCCCGCCTCGTCGAGCCTCCCGCGCGGCTCAACCGACTCGAAGACGGACTAAACGACGTTGAAATCCCTCGCACGCAGGCTGAGGCTGGGAGACCACGATGCCGACACCGAGAATCCACTGATGAGAATTCGAGTTCAAGACGCGTCCGACCTGGCGGGTCTCGTCGCCTTCCTGAAGGAGCGAGACTACGTTGCGGAGGAGGTCGGCCCGAATACGGTGGAGGTCTCTCGGCTGTCCTCCGTCAGACACGACCACATCCGTGTGGAGCTCGATCTCTTCCTGCAGGCGTGGCATGCGGCGCATCCGGAGGCACACGCCGAGTTCATCGTCGGTTAGGGGCTTCTCAGCCGCCCTCGTTGTGCCGCGCTGCGCCCTCGTCGTGCTGCGCTGCGCCCTCGACCGGGGATATCCAGCTCTCGCGCCGTTTCACCCAGGTCTCATCGTCGGGCTTCAGTTCGAAGGGCGCCTCGTCCAGACTTCCGATCCGAATCTCGATGAGCGTGTCGTCCGGGTCGGCTGTGTCAAGAAGCCGAGATCCACAGCGGGGGCAGAAGCCGCGACCGTCATAGCTTGAGATCTCGCCGCTCATCTCAAACGCCTCGACGGGCCACACCGCATACACACTGAACGCGCTGCCAGACTCCTTTCTGCAACTCGCGCAGTGGCAACGCCGGACATGCACAGGGTCACCGCGAACGCTGTAGCGGACCGCCCCGCAGAGACATCCGCCGGTGCGAACTCTTGCCTCCACGCGGCGTGGATGCTACGCAAGACTGCGGTGGGCGAGCGTTCGGAAATGTCACCAGAGCACGACCACGCGCCGCCCCTTCCTGCGACTAGGCTCGCGCGAGTGGAGGTGCGCCCTGAAGCGATCGGAGATCGGTCGGCCGTGCGGGCGTTACATGTCGCGGCGTTCGGAGAAGATCACTTCCCGGTTGTTGCAAACCTCGTCGACGAGCTGCGCGACGCTGTCAGGCGAGGCGAAGGGCTTTCCCTCGTCGCGGCAGAACGAGACCAGATTGTCGGACACGTGATGTTCAGCCCGAGTCTGCTCGACGCGCCGAAGCGTTTGCTCCCGGTGCAGGTGCTGAGCCCGATCGGGGTCGTGCCGGCGCGTCAGAACCAGGGGGTCGGAACGGCGCTGATCCGCCGCGGCCTCGAGCTGCTGAGCGAACGCGATGTACCGCTCGTCTTCTTGGAAGGGGCACCGGGGTATTACTCGCGCTTTGGGTTCGAGCCAGGCGCAGCCCATGGATTCAGAAAGCCGTCGTTGCGAATCCCGGACGCAGCGTTCCAAGTGCTCCGACTCCCGACCTATGAGTCCTGGATGACGGGCACGCTGGTGTACGCAGAGGCGTTCTGGAGGCACGACGCCGTCGGGCTCCGCGACCCGAAAGCCTGAGCGGCGTAAGCAGCGGGGAGTGAGCGCCGAACTCGCGCTCCCTTGGCCCGGCGGGAGCGCCACGCCGGTCAGGGAAGCGAGGTGCGCCTGGAGGGAGTCGAACCCCCGACCCGCGGCTTAGAAGGCCGCCGCTCTTCCGCTGAGCTACAGGCGCGTACCTAAAGGGTAGCCCCTTGCCCATCTCCGGTCCCTCGGTTTCCTGACGCGTCGCTCAGAGCCCCGTATGCGAGTGGAACAGTGCTGGGTCGCACGGGGCGCTCGCAGGAGGGGGCTGAGCGGCGCGAGGCTGGGCGCAGAGCTCACCGCCAGCCAGGGAAGCGATTCCCTCGGTTTCCTGACGCGTCGCTCAGACGCCGTATGCGAGTGGAACAGTGCTGGGTCGCACGGGCCGCTCGCAGGAGGGGGCTGAGCGGCGCGAGGCTGTGGGCGGAGCCCACAGCCGGTCAGGGAAGCGAGGGGCTAGCGTCTGACGCCGAAGTCGGCGGTGACGATCGTGACCGACCGGCCGCCGAAGGCGCCGCGCGCGACTGGGAAGTGCACGGCGGCGACGCCGACCTCGCGCCACTCGCGCGTGAGGATGTTCTGCCGGTGAGGCGGGCTCTGCATCCATTCACGGACCGCGCTCGACGCGCTCGTGTCGGGCGACTCCCAGAAGATGTTCTCGCCGACCGACCAGTAGCCACCGTTTGAGGAATAGAAGCGCTCGACCCGGCGCCAGAACGGGGCTCCGTTCCGGGACTCGTGCTCGAAGAAGCCGAAGAGGCCCATCTGCTGCGAGTGGTAGTTCGCAGCGGCGGTGAGGCCGCGGGAGACGCGGAGCGGCCGGAGGCCGCGGGCGCCGCGCTGTGCATTCATGCGGCCGACGATGTCCGCTTCGAGTGCGCTGAGCCGTGCCTTCGGGGCGGTCGTGCCGGACGGTCGAGCCCCAGGCGAGCGGAAGGACGCTGCCTGCGCGAGTCTCGACGTGGCCCTCTGGAACGCGCTCTGCGCGGAGTGGACGTGTCCGCCCTTATGGAGCCGGGAGGGCTTCTTGGCAAGCGCGAGCGCGTTCGGGGCGACTCCAAGGACGAGCAAAGAGAAGACGCCGAGTACGGCAAGCCTGCGCATGCCATTGGGATCGGCGCTTCGCTGACGTAGCGGTCACCCGAACGGGTGATTTCTGGGCGGTTTAGACCGTTGCTGGGCGCGTCCGCCGCTGGCGCCGATCTTCGAGCCAGGCGACCAGGAGCACCTGCACCGTGCCTGCGACCGGGATCGCGGCGAGTGCACCGAGGACGCCCGCAAGGTGGGCGCCGATCAAGATCGAGATGAGAATCACCAGCGGAGAGAGCCGCACTGTTCTGCTGTAGACGATCGGCTGGAGGACGTGGTTCTCGATCTGCTGATAGACGACGAAGAAGACGAGCAGCACGATGCCCGCCGGCACTGAATGAAGGAAGCCGATGCTGACGACGATGATCGCGGCGATCGTGGCACCGGCAAGTGGGATCAGGTCGAGGATGGCCACGAGCAGTCCGAGCGCGACGGCGTATGGGACTCCGAGCACGAGCAGAACGATGGTCGACGTAACGCCCGCGATCAGGCTGAGGAAGAGGTTGCCCGAGACGTAGCCGCCGATCGTTCGGTAGATCTGTTGGCCGATCCCGCGCCAGCGGTCCTGCGATTCGGCGGGGAGCAGGCCGTAGATGCGCTCCATCCAGGCCGGCCCCTCGAGGATCATGAAGAACGTCATGAACGTGATCGTGACCACCGCGACGATCGCGGTGATGATCCCCTTCGTGATCGCAAGCGCGGTGCCCGTCAGGCCGAGAGCCGAGGAGGCGCCGCCGGACTCGACAGCTTCCCGGACGCGCTCGGTCACGTGGTATTTCGACTCCAGGAACCCGAGCGGGCCTTCGCTCCTTGTCACGTCCTCGATATAGCGGGGCAGTTCCCTGGCAAACCCGTTCACCTCGCTGACGAGCGTTGGGATGAACAACGCGCCGAGCAAGGCGATCGCCCCGAGCGCGAGCAGGAAGGTGACCGCCGCCGCGGCCCCCCGGCGAGCGAGACCGTGTCGCTGGAACCATTCGACCGCGGGGTTCAGCGCTAGCGTCAGGAACAGCGCGATCAGGATCCAGACCAGGACCTGACGAGCGATCCAGAGCACCTGGAGCAGGACCGCAACCGCGATCGCGATCCCGAGCACCGCCAGGATCGTGGTGGCCCGGAAGCGGACAACTCGCTCCTCCACGTCGTGCCAGCATCGCGGCGGCGTCGGACGACTCGCGCGGCTACATGACCCACACTTCTCGCTCGAACGCAGCGTATTCCTGGATCGCGCCGTAGATGTGTTGCGCAAGCCGAGTGTCGTAGACGCTCAAGCGACACGTTCCATATGGCAGCTTGTTTTGGCGCTTCTTCTCGCTGTACTTGGAATAGTGATTAACAGTCGACTTCCGAAGCACTCGAACGAGGTAACCCGGCTACTGAGAGCCAGAAGTCCTCGACCTCGCGCTGACGTTCGACGTGGTCAGCGAACAGGTTGCAGGTCACCGTGACCTTCGCGTCCGCGACATCGAGGCAGCGCCGAAGGAAGCTCATGAAGAAGCAGATCATCGCGGGATCCGAATTCGTGAACTTGATCGAATTCCGCTCTCTCGCCCCCTCCGCCCAGATAGAGCATGCAACCGGCGGAGTGGAGCAGATCGCCTTCGCGGGCGGCCGCTCGGCCGTCGTCCTGCTCCGCCCGCCGACGCGCAAGCGCCCGGAGCGCTTTCTCTCTGGATCCATCGATCCGGCCACCCATTCGTCGGCGCAGCGCCTCGTGCTGTTCGTCCGGTGAGCTCTATATCCCTTACCCAGAGGCTGATCGAAGATTTCGAGACGCCCAGCAGGCGTGCCAGCTCTTTGACCGAGGCACCCTGCTCGCGCCGGAGCCTTCGCGCTCGCTCTCGCTCTGCTGTTTTCATTGCAGACAACAGCTTAGCGCCTGAGTCGGACGAAGCGGGCGACGGGAATCGAACCCGTGTATCGAGGGTGGAAACCTCGCGCTCTACCACTGAGCTACGCCCGCGTGCCCATAGCGTAGCGTCCTGCCAGTGCACGATCCCTACGCGTGGACGCTTGATTTCGAGGCGATTGTCCTCGTGCCCGCACTGGCGATCGCCTACATCCTCGCGACCCGGCGATTTCCCACCGAGCGTTGGCGAATCGCCTGCTTCGCGGCGGGGCTGCTTCTGATTTTCGCGGCCTTCGTCTCGCCGCTCCACACGCTCTCGCTTGCACTACCTGCTCTCCGCGCACCTGCTCCAGAACGTCGTCCTCGCCGAATGGGCGCCGGCGCTCTGCGTGCTCGGGCTGCCGCCGGCGTTTGCCGCCGCAGCCGGCAGAGCGCGCACGGTCCGATTCCTGACGCACCCCTTCGTTGCCCTCCCGCTCTGGCTCGGCACGTATTTCGCCTGGCACGTCCCCGCCGCCTACGACGCGGCGCTCCGGCATCCCTCGAGCCTGCTCCACGTCGAGCACGCCTGCTACTTCGTGACCGGCTTGCTCTTCTGGTGGTCAGCCCTCCAGAACGAGCCGCACCGGCTCAGCGGTGGAACCCGGGCGATGTACCTCTTCGCCGCTTTCGTCCTGGCCAGCCCGCTCGGGCTCCTGCTCGCGCTGATTCCGCGAGCCGTCTACCACTTCTACGTCCACGCGCCCCGGCTCTGGGGACTCTCGCCGCTCACCGACCAGCAGATCGGGGGAGCGGCGATGGCGCTCGAGCAGGCGTTCGTCCTCTTCGCCGCGAGCGCGTACTTCTTCCTCCGGTTCCTGGCGGGAGAGGGCCGCGCGGATGCTTTCCGGGATCTCAGGCGCTGAGCTGTTTCTCGTACGTCGCGTAGCGGCGCGTCACGTGCATGCCGGCACGCTCGTAGAGCCGCGTCGCGCCCGTCTCGTTCTCCGAGTCGACCTCGAGCCCGATGTGCGTGAAGCCACCGGCGTGGAGCCCGCGGAAACCCTCTTGAAGCAGCGCAAGCCCAAGGCCCCGCTTGCGCCAGCGCGGGCCGACTGCAAGATCGAGCACCCAGCCGAGCCCGTTCAGGCCGAAGCAAAGCGCAGCGCCCGCCACCTCGTTTCCCTCGAACGCGATCTGCCAGAGCTCCGGGTCGTAGTCGATTCGCGTGGTTCGCTGCTGGAGCCAGCTCTCGAACGCCTGAGGTACGAACTCCCAGTGCTCGGCGAAGGCGGCCTGGTGCATGGCGTGCAAAGCCGCGTCGTCGATTCCCGGGCGGTAGGTGCGGATGGCAAACCCCGCAGGCACTTCCGCCCGAGGGGGCACGTCGTCGACGTCGATCTCCATCCGCCAGAAGTACCGAACGTGCTCGAAGCCCCGTTGCTCTACGAGACGACGGCCTTCGTCGTTGACGACATGGACGTGCAACCGCGGGAACTGCCGCTCCCGCGCCCACGACTCCGCGCGCTCGACGAGCCCAACCCCGATCCCCTGTCCCCGGAAGTTGGGATGGACACACGATTCGTCCGCGACGTTCGCGAGCTCCTCCCCTTCACGGTTAACCCACACCACGCCGACGGTCTGGTCATCGACGACGGCGATCCAGGCGTCCGTCGCCAGCCGCGGCCGCTCGGGCTCACGAGCCCACCACTCGCGCAGCTCTGCTCCGCTGAAGCCGATCGGGCGCTTCTCGTCGAAATCGGCCTCGTCGCGCGCCTTGATCAGCTCCGCCACCGCCGGCGCATCATCGAGGGTCGGAGGACGGAAGATCAGCACGTCGTTCAGTCGGGGTGGCCGGATTCGAACCGGCGACTTCTGCGTCCCAAACGCAGCACTCTAACCAGACTGAGCTACACCCCGAAAGCTCTCCAAGTGTAGTCGGATAGGTTCGCCGAATGGTAGAGCCGATCCTCTCCGGACCGGACGAACCTCGTTCGCGGCGGCCCCTGCTGGGCTACGCGATGGTGCTCGCTGCGACCTGCATGTGGGGCGTGAACGGGACGGTCTCGAAGGCCATTCTCGGTGCCGGCCTCTCCTCCCCGCGGCTGACCGAGGTGCGGTCGACCGGGGCCGCCATCGCTCTCGCCGTCGCGCTCGCGCTCACCCAGCCGTGGCGCCTTCGCGTTCGGCGGAGCGAGCTCCTGTTCCTCGGCGTGTTCGGCATCTTCGGGCTCGCGCTCGTGCAGTGGTTCTACTTCTTCGCGATTCACCGGCTCCAGATCGGGATCGCCCTCCTCATTCAGTACCTCGCGCCCGTGCTGATCGCTCTCTGGGCTCGCTTCGCGACGAAGGAGCCTGTACGGCGGCGAATCTGGGCGGCCCTCATCCTCGCCCTGGGCGGCCTCTCGCTCGTCGTCGACCTCCGGCACGGATTCAGCCTCGACACGCTCGGGGTGGCCGCCTCGCTGGGGGCGGCGGTCGCCTTCGCTCTCTACATCCTCCTCGCCGAGCACGCCGTCGGCGAGCGGGACCCGGTCTCGCTTCTCTGCCTCGGCTTCGCGGTCGCCGCGATCTTCTGGGCGATCGTCCAGCCCTGGTGGTCCTTCCCCGCGGGCATCGTCGACGATCGCGTGACGCTCGACGGTGCTGTGCTCGTGACGACAAGCCCCGTGTGGTTCTTGATGCTGACGATGATCGTCGTGGGCACGATCGCCCCTTTCCTACTGCTTGTCGGTGCGCTGCGTCACATCTCGGCGACCCGGGTCGGCGTGACGGCGATGTTCGAGCCCGTGGCCGGTGCGCTCGTTGCCTATGCCTGGCTGGGAGAGTCGCTGACAGCGGTGCAGCTCGGCGGCGGGGCAATCGTGCTGATGGGGATCCTGCTCGCCCAAACAGCCCGATAAGTCCTGCAAAATGCGGCAATTCAAATAATCGCCAGATCGCTGTTAGCTGCCGGAACCTGCCGAAACTTCCCCTTTTTGGGCTAGCGGAGTCCGGTTTCCGTACTAAGGTTCCGCGCTGACTTCCTGATGTCTGGGAATTGCCGCATTCTCAGCGTCGTGGTGCTTCTGTCCGGGCTTGCGCTTGCATCTGGCGCGGGCGCCGGGGCCAATGCCATCACGCCGCCGCCACTCGCTTCCCCCGGGGCCACCGCCATCACCCCCCGGGAACACGCGATCGTCCGCGCGATGAACGTCGTCCGGGCACGGCATGGCGCTCCGCCCCTTCGAGTGGGTCGAGCGCTCACCCGAGCAGCGCGCTCGCACTCGGCGGACATGGCACGCAGGAATTACTTCGACCACGGCCAGTTCATTCAACGCCTTCGGAGCTTCGGGGTGCGCGCGCCGTACATCGGTGAGAACCTCGCCTACACCACCGGGCCCATGGCCGCGATGGCCATCGTTCAGATGTGGATGGCGAGCCCGCCGCACCGCCGGAACCTGCTCGACCGGAAGTTTCGACGCACCGGCGTCGGTATCGCCGGTGGCCGCACGAAGCTCGTCACCGGCCGATTTCGCCGGCCGGTAGAGCTCTTACTCGACGAGCAAGTTGCGTAGAGCGGCCAGGCGCTCGCGCCTGAGCTCCGCGCTTTCCCCGCGCGCCACGCGCGCCACGAGGTTTTCGACGAGGGGCGCAAGCTCGATCGGGTTGAACGGCTTCGTCACGTAGTCGACACCGCCGAGCTCCAGGCCGCGAGCCTGGTCGCGAAGCTCTGCCCGGGCGGTCAGGAAGACGATCGGGATGTCGCGGGTGGATTCGTCCCCGAGCAGCTCCTCGAGGACCTGCCACCCGTCCATGCCCGGCATCATCACGTCGAGCAGGATCACGTCCGGGGGCTCCTCCCGGGCGGCGGCGAGGCCGGCGACGCCGTCCTGCGCCTCGCGAACCTGCATTCCGGCCGCCTCGAGGTTCACTCGGCAGAGGAGCCGGATCGGTGCTTCGTCGTCAACTACGAGGACGCTGACCAAGTCTGGCTCTCTATACCCGTCCCGACGGCGGCTTAGTCTTCTCCGGCTCCGGCTCGCGAGCAAGAGGCAGCTCGAACGCGAAGCTCGAGCCTCCGCCTTCGACCGAGTCCACCCAGATCCGCCCGCCCATGGCTGCGACGAGCCCGCGCGCGATGAAGAGCCCGAGCCCTGCCCCGCCCACTCCCCGGCCGCTCTCGGCCCGGTGGAACTTCGAGAAGATCCTCTCGCGCTCCGCCTCGGGAATCCCCTGGCCCTCGTCGACGATGCGTACCTCGACATGGCCGCTGCGACGATGAGCCTCGACGGTCACGGTGCCGCCGTCGGGCGAGAACTTGACCGCGTTGTCGAGGAGGTTCGTCAGGATCTGGCCCAGCTTCTCGCGATCGGCGGAAGCCGCCAGCGGCTCTTCCGGCAGGTGGAGCACGAACTTGTGCCCGTTTACGTCGGAGCTCTGCCGCACGGTCGTGACGACCTCGGAGACGACGGTGCGGAGGTCGGTCGGCACGAGCTCGACCTGAAGATCGCCGGACTCGAGCCTCGCGACTCCGAGCAGCGTGTCGACGATCGACGTGAGCCGTTGCGCCTCAGAGGCGATGTAGCCGAGAAAGGTCAGCCGTTCCGGCTCCCCGAAGAGCACGTCGCGCCGCAGAAGCGTCTCCGCGAAGCCGTAGATCGACGTCAGCGGGGCGCGGAGCTCGTGGGAGACAGTCGAGACGAAGTCCGACTTCATCTGCTCGACGATCCGCTCGCCGGAAACGTCGCGGAAGGCGTAGATCCGTCCCGACACTGCGCCGACCGGGTCGCGCATGACGGCTTCCGTGAGCGACAGCCAAGCTTCCTCGCCCCCGCGCTGAACCGAGACGAGCCGCTCGCCGGGCGGGCCTTCGTCGTCGGACGCGAGCTCCCGCTGAAGGACCTCGAGCGGCGTCCGTCCCAGCGCGGCGGCCGACGGCACCCCGGTGATCTGCTCGGCGGCTCGGTTCCAGAGGACGACCTTGCCCTCGCGATCCACGGCGACGATCCCGTCGGCGATGTTCGAGAGGATCGCGAAGCTGCGCTCCCGTTCGACAGCCACCCGCTGGTAGAGCTCCGCGTTCGAGAGCACCGCGGACGCGTTGCCGGCCAAAGCGGCCAGCGCCTCGACCTCCTCCTCCCGCCAGACCCGAGGCGGTTGGGAGTAGACAGCGAGCACACCCTGAAAGCCTCCCTCGAGCCCGACGAGCGGAACACCCAGGTAGGCGGAATGCCCGGCCGCGAGGACAGGGTCGTCGGCGAGCAAGCGGCCATCCTGCCCCGCGTCCGCGAAGACGACGGGTGCCCGAGACTGGACCACGTCTCCGGCGGGACGGGCAGTCGCGGGCAGTCGCGAGCCGACGACCGCCGGGGGCGTCTCGCCGCCGACGGCGCTGACCACGAGCTCGTCGCCCTCGACGACCTGGATCACGCATGCGTCCGCGCCCAGCAAGGCAGGCGCCTGCGCGGCAACCTCGTCCAGGATCGCACCCGGGTCGAGCTCGGTCGCGAGCAGGCCTCCCATTCGCGCGAGCTGCTGGGAGAGCGCGCGGGACGTGCGTTCGCTCTCGTAGAGCTCGCTTCGCTCGAGCCCGCCGCGCGCCGCACCGGCGAGCCGGCGGCCGAGCTCGAGGTCGTCGTCGCTGAACGAGCGCTGCTCGGCGAAGAAGACGACGACGAGGCCGCCCTCCTCTCGGCGCGGCGGGTCGACGGGGATTGCGAGAAGCGAGCGGACGCCGGCCAGCCGTCGCCAGGCGCTTCCGAACCGATCGTCGTCGTCCAGCGAGGATGCCGAGAGGAGCTGCCGGTCGCGCGCGGCTTCGGTGAGCACCGACGCGGGCTTGGGAACCCCGTCCGCGAAGGAGGCGGCAAGGTCCTCCGGCAAACCGTACGAGGCCGCCAGCTCGAGACCGCGCGCCCCGGGCATCAGGACGGCGGCGAACGATCCTCCTAGCGCCTCGCTCGCAGCGTGCGCGACCGCGTCGAGTGTCGCCGACTGCGAGAGCGGTTCCGCAAGCGCCGAGGCAATTCCGTAGAACCCTCGCTGCACGCGTGCCTGACGGACGCTCTGCTCGAAGCTCGCCGCGTTGCGAACGGCCAGCGAGGCAAGTCCTGCGAACGTCTCCAGGAGGTTCGCGTCGAGCTTCCCGAAGCGACGGTCCGGGTCCTTCGTCGCGACACCGAGCACGCCCCGGCGCTCGCCGGACCAGGTCATCGGAGCCGCGATCGCACTGGCGAATCCCTCGTAGGCATGATGCGGAACGGGCTCGCTGAACCGGCCTTCGATCTCGTGCTCCGCCGGAAACTCGAACTCCAGAAGCTCCGAATCGAGCCCGTAGACGGCTGCGCACCGGAGTACCGAGCGCTCCGCGTCGTAGAGGTAGCAGTCGGCTGCGTCGGCGTCGAGCAGCTTGGTCACCTCGACCACGAGCCGTTGGAGCACGGTCTCGAGGCGAAGCTCGCTCGTCACAACCTGCGCAGCCTTGAGGAGCGCGGCCTGCTGGTCGAGCCGCTGCTTGTTTTCCGCCAGGAGCTGGGCCGCGTGAAAGGCGATTCCGACCTCGCGCGCCACAGCCTCGGCGAGCGAAACCTCCGCGTCGGGCCACGGACGCGGCTCGGATCGGTGGAGCCCGAAAACGCCAACCATGCGATCGAACACGAGGATCGGAGTTGCCAGCACAGCCAGCGCGTCGAGATCGAGCATGCCCTGGATCCCGCCGAGGTCAGGGTCTTCCAGCTCAGGCTCCGTGCGGACGTCGCTGACGGCCACCGTTCGACGTTCGCGGGCGGCGAGATTCGAGACCGGAAGTCGATCGTCGACCGCTCCGATCGGAACGAAGCCTTCTGCGTCCCACTCGGCGCGAATCGGCATCGGTCCACCCGGCTCGCCGAGCCGTGAGGAAGCAGCGTGTGGCGCCCATGGCCTTCCCGGTCTCCTCGACGGCGACCCGGAGGACGGCCTCGAGGTCGATCTCGGACCGAACCTTGCGCCCGATCGAAGCCACGAGCCGCTCCCGCTCGAGCGCCTCGGCGAGCGCGCTCGCCGAATGGGCTCGGTCGAGCGCGAGCGCAGTCTCCGCAGCAAGGGCCTGGAGCACTGCGAGGTCCTCCTCCGTGAAGACTCTCGGTTCGCGAGTCGTGGCGATCACCAGCACCGCAGGCACCTTCCCGCGCGAGACGAGCGGGATGAAGATGGCGCTCTTCGCGCCGACCTTCTCGGCCAGGCGACGATTCACACGCGACGAGCCAGCGACGTCGTGGACAACGACCGGGCCGCCCTCGAACGCCGCGCTGGCGATCCCGGAGGGTTCGTTCTCGAAGTCGATGGTGACGTCCCGCCACCACTCGGTGTCGCCGTTGCGAGCGACCGCCAGGAGGCCTGAGCCTCGCTTGCCGTCCTCGCTCACCAGGGCAACTGCCGCGAAGTCGAGGTCGAATCGCGACGTGCATTCCTCGATCAGCGTCCGCGCAACCGCTTCCTCGTCGTGGGCGTGCGCGAGAGCGCTCGAGAGAGAGGCGACCTCGGACAACTCGCCTTCGTCCCCTTCGACATCAGCGGCTGTCTCGGGCGCAGGCGGAGCGGGCGCGGCGTCGAGGGCTCGACGATTGCGCCGAAAGAGCATCAGTAAGCCTCAGAGAGCGTCACCGGCCTGAAGGATGATAGGTCGCTGCGTAGGCCCACGCCAAGAACCGCGCCGGCTAATCGAGGCATCGCTATACGTGTTGAAAAGATAGGCCGTCCGGCCTATTCACAAGAGGTGCGAGCGGCGTTACCGTCCTGCCACTGGGCGATGCAAACCGCGGTTTGTGCGTACCTGGCCACGAAGGCCGCGGTTAGCAATCTGGGAGGCCCGCCACACTGACCCCCCGAGTGGCGGGCTCTTCCATTTCTGGAACTAGACTGGACTCGTGGTCAAGCGAGTCCTTCTGGCGTCCCCGCGGGGTTACTGCGCGGGTGTCGAGCGGGCCGTGGACACGGTCGAGAAGCTGCTCGACCTGCACGGGCCGCCCGTGTACGTGCGCAAGCAGATCGTCCACAACGCCCACGTCGTGCGCGACCTGGAGGCGCGGGGCGCGATCTTCGTCGAGGACGAGCGCGACGTGCCGGAGGGCGAGACGGTCGTCCTCTCGGCGCACGGTGTCGCGCCAGAGGTCTACCGCAACGCGGAGGCGCGAGGACTGAACACCGTGGACGCCACGTGCCCGCTCGTGACGAAGGTGCACGTCCAGGCGCGCCGGTACGCCGCCGAGGGGTACACGGTCCTGCTCATCGGCCACGAGGGGCACGAGGAGGTCGTGGGCACGACCGGCGAGGCCCCTGAGTCGACGATCCTCGTTCAGTCGGTCGCGGACGCGGATGCGCTCGATCTGCCCGCGGACGCGAAGGTCGCGTACATCACGCAGACGACGCTCTCCGTCGACGAGACCGGCGAGATCATCACCGCGCTTCGCCGGCGCTTCCCGCAGGTCTATGCGCCCAAGAAAGAGGACATCTGTTACGCGACCACCAACCGGCAGTGGGCCGTGAAGGACCTGCTTACGGAGGTCGACCTGCTGCTCGTGATCGGGTCACGCAACTCGTCGAACTCGAACCGGCTCGTCGAGGTGGCCCGCGCAAACGGCGTCCAGGCGCATCTGATCGACGACGAGACCGACATCGACGTGACCTGGCTCGACGGGGTCGAGACGGTTGGCCTGACCTCGGGAGCCTCGGCGCCGGAAAAGCTCGTCGATCGGGTCTGCGACTGGTTCCGCGCACGAGGCGTGGAGGACATCTCCGCGCACCGCGTCGTCGACGAGGACGTCGAGTTCCGGCTGCCAGTCGAGCTCCGCCGCGAGCTCGCGCTCGCCGAGAGCCAGGCCTAGGCCCTAGGACTTCGGCTTCTCGTCGTCGCGGCGCTCTTCGCCGGAGCGGCGATCCTTGCCCGACCGGCGGTCTGCGCGCTTGGCGGCGTCACTCTTCCTGCGCCGCTCTTCGGCTGTGCGCCGGTCCTTGCCCGATCGCCGCTCGGGATCTTTGCCCGCTGACATGGGGCGATCATGACGCCCGCGCGGGCTGGACGCTAGGTGATGGGGTCTGACCCCATGATCTTTACGGGGTCTGACCCCGTCCACCCGTCAACTCGGCGTAGCGATAACAGGTGACGACGTGGTCGTTGACGAGGCCGGTTGCCTGCATGAAGGCGTAGCAGACCGTCGGTCCGACGAAGCGGAACCCTCGTTTCTTCAGGTCCTTGCTCATCGCCTTCGACTCGGCGGTCTCTGCCGGGATATCCCTGATCGAGCGCCACCGGTTCACGATCGGCTCGCTTCCGACGAAGTCCCATAAGTACGCGTCGAGGCTGTCCAGCTCGAGCACCCGCTTCGCATTGTTGACCGTCGATTCGACCTTGAGCCGGTTCCGGACGATGCCGGGATCGGCGAGCAGCCGCTCCACATCTTTCTTGGTGAAGCGCGCGACCTTCGCGGCGTCGAAGTTCGCGAACGCCTTCCGGTAGCCCTCGCGCTTACGCAGGATCGTCGACCAGGAGAGCCCCGCCTGGGCGCCTTCGAGCGTGAGCATCTCGAACAGGTGCCGCTCGTCGTGCGACGGAACTCCCCACTCCTCGTCGTGGTAGGCGAGGTACTCGGGGTCGGCCTCCGGAACCCACCCGCAGCGCTTCACGCCTTGACGATCTCCGGCTTGCCCGAGCCGCCGTCGGTTCGGATCTCGATGGCGAGGACTTCCTCCTTGATCCAGTCCGCGTGAGCAAGGAGGTCGGAGGCGGTCTCCGGCAGCGTGACGAGGATCCGGTCGGTCAGCTCGAGGCCCGCTTCCTTGCGCATCGAGTTCAGCTCGTGGATCAGGTCGAGCACTCGCCCCTCGAGCTCGAGCTCGGCGTCGAGGGCGGTGTCGAGAGCGACGGTGACGCCGTCGGCGCTCGCAACTGCCCAGCCTTCCTTGCCGGTCAACTCGACCAGCACCTCCCCCGCCGCGAGGTCGTGGCCGGCGGCCCGGAAGCCGCCGGCAGGAAGCTCCTCGAACTTCCCGGCCTCGAGCGCCGCGCGAACCGCACCGAGCTCCTTCCCGAGCTTCGGGCCGAGCACGGGCAGATTCGGCTTGACGCGGAGCTCCGTCGCCTCGACGTCGCCGAGCTCGACGTCCTTCACGCGGAGCTCGTCCCGGATTTCGTCCACGTGGCTCGCAGCGAGCGGAGCACCCTCGACCACGAGCCGGCGGAGCGGCTGTCGTAGCTTGAGGCCGGACGCCGCCCTCGCCTGACGGCCGAGGTCCACGACCCGGCGCGTCGCCACGACTTCGGCCAGGAGCTCGATGTCCCGTTCGCCCGCGTCCTCCCACCGAACGAGGAAAACCGATTCCGGAGCATCGTCGGCGCGCAGGGCCCGCCACAGGTGCTCGGCGAGGAACGGCATCACGGGCGCGATCACGACGATCGCTCGTACGAGCGCTGTCCACAGCGTCTCCAGCGCTGCCGGATCGCCGTTCCAGAAGCGCCTCCGCGACCGGCGGATGTACCAGTTGGAGAGGTCATCGACGAAGCGCTCGAACGCGACGAGGACATCGGGCGTCCAGTAGCGCTCGTACGCATCGGTGGCCTCGGCGACGAGCTGCTCGGCACGCGAGAGGAGCCAGCGGTCGATCGGCTCGAGCTCGCGCGCCTCGCCCGGCTTCCAGTCTGCGTCGGCGACGTTGGCGTAGTCGACGAAGAACTTCACCGAGTTCCAGAGCGTGAGGAGCCGGCGCTTGACCTCGTTCGCCGGCCCGTAGCCGAACTTGAGGTTCTGCCCCGGGTTCTGCTCGCAGAACTGCCAGCGCATCACGTCGGCCCCCATCCGGTCGAGCGCCTCGTCCGCCTCGATCGAGTTGCCCCAGGAGCGATGCATCTCGCGGCCGGTCTCGTCGAGCAGCTTCTCGTAGGTCAGCACCCTCCGATACGGCGAGGCACCGACGAGGGTGATCGACATGAACGAGATCGAATAGAACCAGAGCCGGATCTGCTCTCGCATCTCCGAGATCCAGTCCGCGGGGAACCACTGTTCCCAGTACGCATGGTCGGGCAGGTCTGCGCCGGACAGCCCCTCCGCAGCCCCGTTCGCATAGCCGCCGGGGATCCACTCCGGGCTCTGCCAGCCGAGGGTCGAGAAAGGAACGATCCCCGCATCGAGCCAGGCGTCTCCGACCTCGGGGATGCGGTGCACGTCCTTCCCGCACGAGCCGCACGAGATCGTCACCCCGTCCACCCAGGGGCGGTGCAGCTCCTTCAGCTCGTCGAGGCCCGCCGTCGCTCGCTCCTCGAGCTCGGCCCGCGACCCGATCACGTTGACCTCGCCGCAGTCGCAAGGGTAGACCGGGAGCGGTAGCCCGAAGTAGCGCTTCCGCGAGATGTTCCAGTCGCCCATGTTCCGCAGCCAGTCGTCCATGCGCTTGGAGTAGAAGGACGGCGTCCACTCGACCTCCGCGTTCGCATCCAGCATCGGCTGCCGGATCTCGTCGCAGGCGATGAACCAGTCGTCGACGACCCGGAAGACCAGCGGCGTCCCGCAGCGCCAGCACGTTGGATAGCGGTGCGTGATCCGCCCTGACTCGACGAGCAGATCGCGCCGGCGGAGGTCCTCGATGACCAGATCTGCGACCTCGTCCGTCGAGAAGCCCTCGAACGGCCCGTAGCCCGGAAGCATCCGGCCGGATTCGTCGATCGGCGTGAGCACCGGCAAGTCGTGCATGCGCGAGAGCTCGAAGTCCTCGGAGCCGGCGCCCGGCGCGATGTGGACGATGCCCGTGCCCTCGTCCATCGTGACCTCGTCCCACGGAATGATCCGGTGGACGATCCCCTCCTGGGCAGACACGTAGTCGAACGGCCCCTCGTACTCGAGGCCCACGAGCTCCTCCCCGCGGACCGACCGCGTCGCCTTCTCGTCCGGGTATGCCTCGCGCGCGACCCAGTCGCCGGCCTCGAGCAGGATGTACTCCGCATCCGGCTTGACCGCGGCCGCGACGTTCGCCGGAAGCGTCCAGGGCGTCGTCGTCCAGATCATGACCGCCTCGCCGTCGCGCCCCTTCAGCGGGAAGCGCACCTGCAGGGACGGATGCTCGAGCTCCTTGTATTCCCCGGCAAAGAGCTCGTGCTGGGAGATCGACGTCCCGCAACGCGGGCACCACTCGGTGGAACGGTGCCCCTTGTAGAGCCAACCGCGCTCATGGACGGCCTTCAGGAACGTCCAGATGTACGAGATGTTCGTGTCCGAGAACGTGTGGTAGTCGTTGTCCCAGTCCATCCAGCGGCCGAGCCGGCGATCCTGGGCCGTGATCACCTCGGCGTAGTGCGCGACGCGCTCCTTGCAGCGCTCGGCGAACTCGGCGAGGCCGTACTCCTCGATGTCCCGCTTCGAGTTCAGCCCGAGCGCCTTCTCGACCTCGACCTCGACCCAGAGCCCCTGGCAGTCGAATCCGTTCTGGTAACGCTGATCGAGCCCGCGCAGCGCCTTGTAGCGCTGGAAGACGTCTTTCAGCGTGCGGCCCCACGCGTGATGGACGCCCATGGGGTTGTTCGCCGTGATCGGCCCGTCGATGAAGCTGAAACGCTCCTCGCCGCGGTTTTGCTCGCGCAGCTTCTCGAAGACCCGCTCGCGTTCCCACCAGTCCAGGACCTCGAGCTCCAGGGCGGAGTGGTCGGGTACGGCCGGAAGGGGCTCGAAGGGCATGCGTCGATTCTACGAGCGGAATGACGGAGGGCACGGCGCCGTTAGATGAGGTAGGTACCTTTTTCGAGGTAGGTAACTTTTTCGCTGCCCGGGTATCACCATTTGGAAAGCCAAGAAAGGATCCGCATGTCGACTGCAGTGACCGAGTCCACCTTTGACCAGGAAGTCCTCTCCAGCGACAAGCCGGTGATCGTCGACTTCTGGGCGGAATGGTGTGGGCCCTGCCACGCGGTCTCCCCAGTCCTCGACAAGATCGCCGAGGAGCGCGCCGGCGAGCTCAAGCTCGTCAAGGTCAACATCGACGAGGAGCAAGGACTAGCGGAGCGCTACGGGATCGCGTCGATCCCGACGATCGTCCTGTTCAGGGACGGCGAGCCGGCAGCAGCCGCGATCGGCGCGCAGCCGAAGGGTGCGATCGAGAAGCAGCTTGGCCTAGGCGAGGCCGAGACCCCAAGCAACAACGGCACCGAGCCTTCCTAGGCTTCCGCCTCCTCCTTCGCCGGAGAGGGAATCGGCGAGACCGCGCTTGCCGCCGGCTCGTTCGCGAGGTTGAGAACCCGCATTCCGTGGACGAACACGATCGCGCCGCCTAGCCAGCCGCCCACCGCCATGACGGCGAAGCCGGCGAGCGTCATGGCGAGCGAGCCGCCGCTGACGACGCCGTCCACATAGTCGGCTTGACCCGCTCCGGCCGCGATCGCGAACAGGATCGTCGCCGCCAGCATCACGGCCAGATGCGCGGTAGCCGTCCGCCAGAGCGGCGTCCCGCGCGATATGTCGAGCCACTCGACGAAGCCGGTGAGCGCGGTCGGGAGGGTCACGACGAGCCCTGCGATCAGGCCCAGCCACCATGCGGTTGCCGTGTTGTGCTCACTGACTCCGAGCTTCGAGAGGACCGCCATGGCCGTTGCGAACGTGTAAGCCCCGATGGTGATGTCGGTGAGGGACGGGTGCAGCGGGTGGCCCGGAAAGCCCTTGAGCAACCACTTCATCGCGTTACCTCCTGGCTTCGACTCCGTCGAGGAGGGTCCAGTTGCCCTTCAGTGCCGCCTCGGCCTTCTCGACGAGGCGATCGGTGTCGGCCTCGGTCGCCTCCGACTCGAGAACGCGGCGCGACTCGGCAGCGTGCTCGTGGTCGAGGTCCGAGTGGAGGGCGAAGTACGTCGCGCCCGGCTCGTCGGCGGCAACTCCGTAATGGTCGCGGAGGCCGTCGAGCTTCGCCTTGGAGACAGCTGGCTGACCCGCCTCGATCGCGTACATGACCGCGAGCGCCTCGAGCCGGTCACCAGGAGCGGTCCAGGCCATCACGCACTCGGCTGTCTCGGGAGCCGGGGCTCGCGAGAGGTCCGCGTCGAAGGCTGCCGCGAACTCGTCCCAGAGCTTCACGTGGTCGGCTTCCTCCTGCGCATGCTCGGCGTTGCCGCTTCCGACCGCGGTCTCCGCGAGCGCGACGACGGCGTGCCTGTACTCGCCCGCGTAATGGGCGAGCTCGTCCCGGCGAAGCTCGCCGCAGCTCCACCGGCGGTAGAAGGGATGCTCGAGCAGGTTCCACCTCTCGCGCACGGCATCGAGTCTCTCGATCAGATCCACCTGGGCTCCTTTCGTGGCTGAGGCATCGGTTTGCGATGCACCTGAGGCGTCGCTTGCGATGCCGCTTTGGAGGCCATGCCGGCTTCGCTGGCGTGGCCGTTGAAGGCCATGCTGGCTTCGCCAGTATGGCCGTCTTAGGCGATGCTAACGCGATGGACGGCTTCCTCGTCATCAACCCGCGGTCCGGAAGCGGCGAGCCCGGCGCGGAGAAGCTTCGCGACGAAGCCCAGTCGCGGGGAATCGAGACACGCCTCCTCGGGAAAAACGACGATCCCGCGGAGCTCGCTCGCGACGCGCCGGATGGGCCGATCGGAATGGCCGGCGGAGACGGCTCGCTCGCCACGGTCGCCCAGGTCGCCATCGATCGCGGCGTGCCGTTCGTCGCCGTGCCCTTCGGAACCCGGAACCATTTCGCCCGTGACATCGGGCTCGACCGAGACGATCCGATTGCCGCCCTCGACGCATTCCAGGGGCGCGAGCAGCTGATCGACGTGGGCCGTGTGAACGACCGGCTGTTCCTGAACAACGTCTCGCTCGGCGTCTATGCGCGGCTCGTTCACCGCCGCGAAAGCCACCGCCGCCGGCGCAACGCGTTCGCGCGTCTGCGGGCCCTTGGGCTTCTCGTTCGGCGCCCGGGCTCACTCGGCGTGACGATCGACGGTCGCCCAGCGCACGCGAGAATCGTGCTCGTGGCCAACAACGACTACGAGCTCGACCTCCTCTCGGTCGGAGAGCGTGAGCGCATCGACGAGGGCAATCTCCACCTCTACGTCGCCCACGGCTGGCTTCCCCGAAGCTGGGAAGAACAGAGCGCAGAGACGTTCACGATCGACGCGAGGGCGGGGCGGCTGCCGGCGGCCATCGACGGCGAGCCCGAGGAGCTCGAGACCCCGCTCCGGTTCGCGATCGAGCCCGGCGCGCTACGGGTTCTCGTCCCGCCAGGCTGAAATCACTTCACGCGTGTGCGGGAAGGCGAGCTCCTCTTCCGGGACCTCGTCGGGTGCGAACCAGCGGAGCTCCGCGACGTCATCGGCGGGCTCCGGAGTCCCTTCGACGATGCGTGTGGACCAGATAGAGGTTCAGCGTCACCGGGGACGAGCCGTCTTCGCCATAGCGGTCGAGCCACACGCCCAGGAAGTCCAGCGGCTCCACCTCGACGCCGGCCTCCTCCTTCAGCTCGCGGCGGATGCACTCGAGTGGATGCTCCTCCTCCTCGAGGAACCCACCCGGGAAGTCCCACATGCCCCTGAAAGGGTCGACCCCACGGCGCGAGAGCAGGAGGCGCCCCTCCTCGTCCACGCAGACCGCACTCGCCGTCGGCTTCGAGCTCGCGTACTCGACGAAGCCGCACTCAGGGCAATCGACCTTCCCCTCTTCGACATCGATCTCCGCCGCACAGCGAGGGCAATGCTTCCAATCGTCGAGCCGTCCCACGTCGGCACAATAGAGGCCGTGAGGTTCTCCCCCGCCACCGTCACGGAGCTCAACCGAGTCGGGCTCTTCCAGCAGCTCGCCGGCGAGGTGCTGACGAAGCTCGCGCAGAAGATGGAGCGGGAGGACATCTCGGCCGGCAGCCCGATCATGCTCGAGGGCGAGCGGGGCGAACGGTTCTACGTCGTTCTCCGGGGGCTCCTTGCCGTGAATAGCGACGTCCTCGGCCCGCGGCGAATGCTGCGCCCCGGCGATTACTTCGGCGAGGTTGCGCTCGCGATGAACGTGCCGCGAACCGCCTCGGTGACCGCGCTCACCCCGACAACGCTCGCCAGCTGCGACAAGGCGACCTTCGACGAGTTCGTCAGGCCACTGTTCGCCGACGACAACCCCTCCGAGGGTTGAGTTAGAGCGGGCTTTTTCCGATGAAGGCAGCGGGGTCCCCCTGTTGTCTTCTGCCGCACGCAACATTCCCGTCTACCGAGGCCGCTTCGGCCCTGCTGAGGCCGAGCGCCTGCTCTGGCGTGCCGGTTTCGGGCCTCGCCCGGGCGAGGCTGAGAGGCTCGCGAAGAAGGGCCTGAACGGCGCCGTTCGGTCGCTGACCCAGCCGAAGCGCGAGCGCCTCGTCGGACCCAGGCCGGTGGACGACGACAAGAACCGAATTGCGCCGGTCGACGCCTGGGGCCACGACCATCTCTGGTGGCTCGACCGCATGGTGCGTTCGAGTCGCCCGCTGACGGAGCGGATGACGCTCGTCTGGCACGACTGGTTCGCAACTTCGAACGCGGGCGTCGGCTCGCAGCGGCTGATGCTGAAGCAGAACAACCTCTTTCGCAGCCGCGGTCTCGGCTCGTTCGAGCAACTGCTGATCTCGGTCACGAAGGACCCGGCGATGCTGCTCTGGCTCTCTGGAACCGACAACGAGAAGGGCTCGCCGAACGAGAACTACGGGCGCGAGCTGATGGAGCTCTTCACGCTCGGCGCGGGCCGCGGGTACTCGGAGCGCGACGTCCGCGAGCAGGCTCGCGCGTTGACCGGCTTCCGTTACGACTGGGACGACGACAAGGGCCCGGTCAACTTCCGATACGACCCGGAGCGCCACGATCCCGGCCTGAAACGGATCTTTGGTAAGCGCGGGCGCTTCGGCTGGCAGGACGCCTGCCGGCTCAGCGTCCACCACCCCAAGCACCGCTCGTTCTTCGTCACCAAGCTCTGGGGCTACTTCATCCCCGGCGCCGCCCTCCGCGGCGACGCGCAGCGCGGACTGGAGCGGGTCTACGTCGGAAACAAGTTCGCCGTCCGGCCTGTCGTCGAGGCGATCCTTCGCCACCCGCGTCTCTACACGGGCCCGCGAATGGTCAAGCCGCCCGTCGTCTACCTCGCAGGCATGCTCCGAGCGACCAAGCGCGGGGTCGACACCGAGGCCTGGACCTGGCTCGCGAACCAGGCGGGCCAGCAGCTCTTCTATCCCCCCAACGTCGCCGGTTGGGACGACGACCGCTGGCTCGACACCGCGTCGTTCCTTGCCCGCTGGAACCTCGCGGGCCGCATCCTCCGCCCGGCCGTCCTCGAGACCTCGGAGAAGGGGCCCCTCGATCCGGACAAGCTCGTCGAGCGCGCCCTCGCGTTCTGGGGCACGCCGCCCCTCACCTCGACGACGCTCCGCGCGCTCAAGTCGTTTGCGACCCGCGCCGTCGCCGACGCCGACCAGCGCTGGAAGAAGGCGCAGTACCCGGCCCTGATCGAGAACGCGCTACGCCATCTCATCGCCATCTCCCCGGATCTGCAGACGTCATGAGAGATTGCTGCAACGAGTTCTCCCGTTCGGCCTTGCTGCGAAAGGCTGTGGCCGAGGCCGGCGCCGGATTGCCCGCGATCGAGCCGGGCATGCCGCTCCCGGCAGGAACGGGCCTCGATCGCCGTAGCTTCCTCTCGCGCACCGCCGGGCTCGCGCTCGCGGTCTACGGCGCAAGCGCGCTCACGCCGAGGATGTTCGACGAGGGCATCGCCAAGGCTCTCGCCGCCGGTCCGCCGGACACGGTTCTCGTCTCGATCTTCATGGACGGCGGCGCGGATTCGCTCTCGCTGCTCTTCCCGCACGGCGACCCGGAGTACCGCAAGCTCCGCCCGCAGCTCGCGCTTCCCGACTCGGGCCTCGTCTTCCCGGAGGACACGCGACTGCGCTGGCATCCGTCCGCTGCGTCGTTCCACACCCTGCACAGCGAGGGGAAGCTCTCCGTGCTCCCCGCCGTCGGCTACACGAATGCCGACCAGTCACACTTCACCTCCCGGCACTACTGGGAGGTCGGGGCCACTGACGCGCGGCTCCAGACCGGTTGGCTCGGCCGCTATCTCGACCGCGTCGGGACGATGGACAACCCACTCCAGGGAGTCAGCCTCGACGGCGACCTCTCGCCTTCGCTTGCGACGGCGAAAAAGCCTGTCGCGGCCATGAGCGGGGCCGGCGACTACTCGTTCTGGGCGCCCGGAGTCTGGGGCCAGGTCGAGGAGCGGATGCTCGAGGCCGTCGGCACGCTCGGCGCGACACGCGGCCGTGACCAGGCGCTCGCAGGCGCGAGGGCCGTCACCTATCAGGCGCACCGCCTCCGCCAGCAGCTCGAGCCCTTCAACAACGACAACGGGTTCCAGAGTCCGGTTCCCTATCCGACCTCCGACAGCGGCTTCCCCGATCAGCTCGCCGGGCTTGCCGCCATGCTCGCCGCGGGCCTGCCGTTGCACTGCGTCGCTCTGAGCGCGTACGGCATGTACGACACGCACTCGGAGCAGGCCGACACCTTTTCCGACGGGCTCAAGCTGACGAGCGACACCCTGCTCGCGTTCCAGCGCGATCTCGAGGCGCGCGGGCTCGCCGACCGCGTCCTCACGCTCGTCTGGTCCGAGTTCGGGCGC
The DNA here is from genome assembly GCA_963827725.1 of uncultured Actinomycetes bacterium. GTDB lineage: Bacteria > Actinomycetota > Thermoleophilia > Gaiellales > Gaiellaceae > VAXT01. Next base: position 1,994,674 of record CAWHBM010000001.1, read on the forward strand.
CGGGCCGAGGAGAACGGGTCAGCGGGAACCGACCACGGCGCAGCCGGGATCGGCTTCCTCATGGGCAGCCGCGTCCGCGGGACGATGATCGGTGAGTTCCCGGGCCTGAAGAACGGGCTCGACGACGACGGGAACCTCAAGGCCACCGTCGACTACCGCAGCATCTACACCTCGGTGCTCGAGCAGTGGCTCGGGACCGACGCTTCCCCGATCGTGCCGCGAGCGGGCTCCTTCGCACGGGTGCCGATCCTCCGATGAGACGCCTTCCCCTTCTGCTCGCCGGTCTCGTCTTCGCGGCCGCCATGCCGGCCCATGCAGCCGCGCCGCTCTCACGCGTCCAGGTGGTCGCGCTCGAGTTCCACTACCGACTCTCACGGGTCCGCATCCCGCCGGGGCCCGTCCGAATCGAGCTCGCCAACTTCGGAGAGGACGACCACGACCTCACGCTCAAGCGCGTCGGAGGGTCGACCGTCTACCGGATTCCGATGGCCCTGCCAGGCGAGCGGCAGATCATCAACCTCCGACTGAAGCCGGGCGTCTACCGCCTGTCGTGCTCGCTCTCGGACCACGCAGCGCGCGGCATGCAGTCGCGCCTCAGGGTCGTAGCTCCGAAACGACCGCGTCGCTGACCCCTACGCCGCTTTACGGGGTCAGACCCCGTTAAGGCTCATGGGGTCAGACCCCGTTAAGGCTCATGGGGTCAGACCCTGTTAAGGCTCGACTTCGGCTTGAGACCCGCTGACGACGGCGTCACTGAAGGGAGGCCACGCCTCCTTTGCCCAGTCGCCGAACTCCAGGTCGGTGAGGGTGAGCAGGGCGAGGTTGCGCTCGGGGTCGACCCAGAAGAAGGTGCCGCTCCCGCCCCAGTGGCCGAACGTACGCGGCGAGGTCAGCGCGCCGGAGAAGTGCGGCTGCTTGCCCCCTTTGAGCTCGAAGCCCAGGCCCCAGTCGTTCGGGTCGAACCGGCCCAGATCGGGAATCACCCCGGCCAGACCGGGGAACTGGACGCTCACCGCCTCGGCAAGAGTCTCGGGCGCAACCAGGGTCGGAGCGAAGAGCTCCCGCACGAACGCGACGAGGTCGTCCAGCGTTCCCTGCAGTCCCGCGGCGGGTGAGCCGCGCAGCTCCGCCTTCATGCCGAGCGGGCCGAGAACGGCCTTCGACAGATACTCGGAGAAGGGCATCTCCGCATGCAGGGCAATCCGCTCGGCGGCGGCCTCGAAGCCGGCATTCGAGTAGATCCTGCGCGTTCCCGGCGTGGCGATCGGAGCGCCTGCGTCGAACGGCAGCCCGGACGCGTGGGCGAGCAGGTGGCGCATCGTCGAGCCGAGCGGCCCGGCCGGCTCGTCGAGGTCGATCGTCCCTTCTTCGGCCGCAACGAGGGCCGCGAGCGCCGTGACGGGCTTCGTGATCGAAGCCCAGCGAAAGACGCGCGAATCGTCGCCTCGGCGCCCCGGTTCGCCGCCTGGCGCGAGCACGGCAACCGCAATGTTCTCGGCCGGCCAGGCGTCGATGAGTTGAAGCGCCTCCAAAGCCGCTCGATACTACGGGCGTGACCAAGCAGATCTACCCGGACAGCATCACCGCGGGAAGCTTCGCCGAGGGCGTCAGCGTCCTCGACCATGCGTTCGGGAAGGGCGAGCCGTACACGCTCGGAGTGGAAGAGGAGTACATGCTCCTCGACCCGGAGAGCTTCGATCTCGTCCAGCACATCGACACTGTCCTCGCGTCCGTCGTTGGCCATGAGCTGGAAGCGCAGATGAAGGCGGAGCTCATGCAGTCCGTGCTCGAGATCGCGACGCCGGTCTGTCGGAGCGCGACCGACGTCGACCGCGAGTTGCGGAAGCTGCGCGAGTACGTGACGTCTGTGGCGCAGCAGCACTCGCTACGGGTCGGCTCAGCCGGTACCCACCCGTTCAGCCTGTTCGAGACGCAGCGAATCACCGCACGCGACCGGTACCACGCCCTGGTCGATCAGATGCAGTACGTCGCTCGCCGTGAGCTCATCTTCGGCCTCCACATCCACGTTGCCGTCGACGACCCCGAGAAGGCGATCCAGGTCGTGAACGGGCTTCTGGTCGAACTGCCACTGCTGCTCGCCCTCTCTGCAAGCTCGCCGTTCTGGAGAGGCGAGGCAACCGGCCTCGCATCGACGCGACAGATGGTGTTCGCCGCCTTCCCGCGCAGCGGCCCGCCGCCTCGCTTCCGCGACTACGGCGACTACGCCGAGGTCGTGGGGCAGCTCGAGAAGACGGGTTGCATCGCCGACTACACGCACATCTGGTGGGACATCAGGCCGCACCCAAAGCTCGGGACAGTCGAGATCCGCATCTGCGACGGCGTGACCCGCGTCGAGCATGCAGTCGCTCTCGCCGCCTACTGCCAGTCGCTCGTCAAGCTCCTCTCTGAGCGCTTCGACTCCGGCGAAGAGATCCGCACGCACCACCGCATCCTCACGACTGAGAACAAGTGGCTCGCCGCCCGCCATGGGCTCGACGCGCCACTCATGGACCTCGAGACCGGCCGCCGCAACCGTCTGCCGGTGGCACAACTCGTCCGGCGGCGCCTGAAGGCGCTCGAGCCCCACGCTCGCGAGCTCGGCTCGGAACGGGAGCTAGACGGCATCAAGGACATCCTCGGGCACGGGAACGGCGCCGTCCGCCAGCTCCGCGTTTTCAACGCGAACCGCGACCTGGTCGAAGTCGTACGGCAAATCGCCGACGTGACCGAGATGGCAGCCGTTTAGCGCATCGGCCGTCGGGACCTCCGACGGTCCCGCCCTCGTATGGACCTCGTGGGCGAGGTCACTCGTATAGTCAACGCGCGATGCTGGGTCCCGGCCGGCAGGAGCGCTCCTGGATTCGGGGCGCGCAATCAGGATCGGCCTCGGACCTCGAGGCGCTCTTTCGCGAGCACTGGCCCCGAGCTCACCGGGCCGCCTTTCTCGTCGTCCAGGACGAGGCGGCAGCCGAGGACATCGCGCAGGAGGCATTCCTCGCCGCCATTCGCAATCTCGACCGCTTCGACCGCAGGCGGCCGTTCGGGCCGTGGCTGCACCGGATCGTCGTCAACCGCGCGATCGACTTCGCGCGCGCGAGATCGCTTCGCCGTGAGACCGGCTCCGCGGAGGTCGCAGACGATGAGTTCGACACCGGCGAGATTGGGAACCCGTTCTCACAAGGCGTTGCCGCCGGGCTGGCCGCGCTGGGGCCGGAGCATCGCGCGGTGATCGTCATGCGCTACCTCCTCGAGTACACGCCTGGCGAGATCGCGAGTCTTCTCGAGGTTCCCAGAGGAACGGTCAACTCACGGCTTCGCCGGGGGCTCGACAGCCTCGAGGCGATTCTCGATCGGGAGCGCAGATGAGCGGCGAGCTCAAGCGGGAGTTGCAGAAGATCCAGGCGCCTGACGAGCTCGACGCGCAGCGACGGGCATGGCCGCTCGTGCGTGCGGCTCTGGAGGCGCGCGAGCCAATCGAGATGACCCGGCGGCGCCTTCGCCCACTCCTGGCAGCCGCAATCGCGGTCGTCATCCTGGCGGCGGCGGTCTCGCCGCCCGGCCGCGCGCTCGTGGGCTCCGTTCGAGACGCGGTAACCAGCGAGAGCGTGAAGGCTCGCCCCGCTCTGACCTCGCTGCCGGCACCCGGAATGCTCCTGGTCAACGCAAGCACCGGGCCCTGGATCGTGCAGTTCGACGGCTCGAAGCGTCTGCTCGGTCGGTGGCAGGAGGGGTCGTGGTCACCGAACGCGCAGCACGTCGTCACAACACGTCGTCAGGAGCTCGCCGCCCTGCTCCCGGACGGGACCGTGCGCTGGTCGCTCGCCCGCTCCGGCACCGTCCGAGCGGCGCGCTGGTCGCTCGAGGAGCGGCCCCGGTGTTGCCGGATCGCGTACTTGAGCGGGCGCGAGCTGCGGGTCGTGGGGGGCGACGGCAAAGGCGACGCCTCGCTTCGGCGCGTCGTCGGCTCGACACCTCCGGCGTGGCGGCCGGAGGTGGAGCGGCAGGTCGCCTTCTCGACGGTCGACGGACGAATCGAGCTCGTCGATGTCGATTCGACGAAGACGCTCTGGCGCACGGCCGCCGGCGACGTGCCCACCCAGCTCGTCTGGTCAGAGGACGGGCAGCGCCTGCTCGTCCTGGGCGAGCGCTCGCTTCGCGTGCTCGACGCGAACGGGCGAAAGCTCTTCTCGATCGGGCTTCCGATCGGCCCCTCCGGCGTCGTGTTCGTCCGCGGAAGCCACCGCTTCGTGATGATCCGCTACTCGCCCGCGACGGGGCTCAGCAACCTCGTCCTCCTCCAGGCCGAGACGGACCCGGGAGAGGCCCGTTCCCTCTACTCTGCGCCCGGAGATTTTGGGACGCTCGCGGTCTCGCCCAACGGCAACTGGCTGCTCGTCGGCTGGGTCAACGCCGACCAGTTCCTCTTCCTGCGCCTGTCGGCCGCGAAGGTTCAGGCAGTCTCGAACATCGTCGAGCAGTTCGGAGCCGCAACATCGGCCGGGCCGCTTGCGAAGGAGTTCCCGAAGAGCGTGAGCTGGTGCTGCCCCGCCTCGCCCTGATTCTCGCCGCAAGCGCACTCGCGCTTGGCGTCGCGTCGTCGTTCTCGAAATCCGGTGGCGACGACGACCAGGTCGTGTGGCGCGAGTCTCGGTCGCTCGGCGTCCCCTGGGATGGACGGCTCGTTCGTGGCGTCCAACTCCCGAACGAGGGGATGACCTACTTCACCTGGGACCCGATCCTCAAGCGCTCACCGAACCGGCCGTGGCGCCGCTGGGGAAGCGACCGCTTGATCCGGCCGCTGCTCCGCGTGCTGGCCGAGTACACCGCCGCTCATCCCGAGACTCCTCGGATCGGAATCGGTGATCTCTCGCGCCCGAATGGCGGTGTCTTCGACGAGCGGTTCGGCGGGCTCGGCCACGCCTCCCATCAGAACGGCCTCGACGTGGACGTGTATTACCCGCGCCGCGACGGGCTCGAGCTCAGGCCGTCGCGGCCCAGCCAGATCGACCGCGCCCTCGCGCAGGACCTCGTCACGCGCTTCGTGCGCATGGGAGCTGTCTACGTCTTCGTCGGCCCTAGAACGGGTCTCCGGGGACCCCGACGGATCGTCCAGAGGCTCGCTCACCACGACGACCATCTGCACGTCCGGATCCGGCCTGATCCGCTCTCCCGGGGGAGACTCGGCCGCTCTGCACAGGGCCGGGTGCTCGAAGCGGTGAGGGTCGGAGATCCCGAGGCGTCCGAGCGCGTGCTCGTCGTCGGCTGCATCCACGGCAACGAGTGCGCGGGTACCGCGGTTACCGGGATCCTCACTCAGTCAGCGCCCGACTTCGACCTCTGGGTCCTGCCGAACCTGAATCCCGACGGCCGCGCGGCGAGACGTCGCCACAACGCTCGCGGCGTCGACCTCAATCGGAACTTCCCGTCCGAATGGAAGCGCAGAGGCCGACGGTGGGACCCGGAGTATCCCGGTCCACGGCCACTCTCCGAGCCGGAGACTCGCGCCGCGGTCCGGCTGATCGAACGGATCCGCCCGGACGTCACGATCTGGTTCCACCAGCCGCAGGCACTCGTGCGTGCCTGGGGGCCGAGCATGCCGTCGGCGCGTCGCTACGCGGAGTTGGCGGGCATGCGTTTCCGTGCGATCCGCTGGCCCGCCGGCACGGCTGCGAACTGGCAGAACCACCGTTTCGGCGGGTCGAGCGCCTTCGTCGTGGAGCTCCCCGCGGGAGCCCTCTCTTCTGAAGCCGCGGCCCGGCACGCGCGCGCTGTGTTGGCCCTGCCTTAAAGCCGTAGGCTTGCCGCCCGTGATCGAGCCCGGCCAGCAGATACCGGCGGCGACCGTCTGGCTTGCGCCGCGCGAGCCCACCACGGTGGCAGAGCTGGTCGACGATGCGGCTGCGCTCTTCGTCTTCTTCCTCTATGCCTGGTCGTCGACCTGAACGAACGAGCTCGAGCTCCTGCGTGACAGGAGAGCGGAGTTCGAGCAGGCGGGAGTCACTCCGTTCGCGATCTCGCGCGACTCGTGCTGGACCCAGACCGCCTGGAGCCAGGCGCTCGACCTCGGCGACATCCAGTTCCTGTCCGACTGGAACGCCGAAGCGGTGCGGGGCTTCGGCGTCGCGCACGAGCATCGCGGCATGAAGGACGTCGCCGAGCGAACCGTCTTTCTCGTGGGACGCGGCGGTACGGTCCGCGGCGCATGGCGTTACGACACGGACGAGACGCCCGATTTCGACGAGCAGCTCGCGGCCGCGCAGGCGTTGTAGCGCTCGCCTGCGCCCTCTACCTCGGGGCAGGGCTTTATGCGACATGGCCCGGTGCCAGGCACCTGGGCACGTCCTTCATGGCCCAGGGGCTGCCGGGTCACGGCGAGGCGGCGCCGGGCGACCACCTGCAGACGGGGTATCAGCTCTGGCTCGTCGGGCACCAGCTCGAGCAGGGACGCGCGCCGTGGCGGGACCCGTACAGCTTCCAGCCGGTGGTGACGCCACGCTGGAATCTCGCGGGCTGGCCATTCGGGCTCGTCTACTGGCCGCTGAGCGCCCTCGGGTCGGTCGCGGCCTGGAACATGTTCGTGCTACTCGGCTTCCTCGGCGCCGGAGGGTTCGCTGCACTCTGGCTGCGTGAGCTCGGCGTGTGGACCGGAGCTGCCCTCGTCGGAGGGCTCGCCTTCGCGCTTGCCCCCTACATGCAGGCGCAGGCGAGTGCGGGCCACCTGCTCGCGTGGACGGCGATGCTGCTGCCACTGTCGCTGTATGCGCTCGAGCGCGCGCGACGCGGATCCCGGTGGTGGCTTGCGCTCTCGGGGGTCGCCCTCGTCTCGATCCCGCTCTCGGGCCAGCTTCACCTCGCCCTCGGAGTGATTCCGTTCTACGGCCTCTATGCCCTCGTCCGCCTCCGCTGGGCCGCCCTCCTCACGGCGCCTGCGCTCGCGGCGGGGCTCCTCGCCTACGTCGCCGCCGTGCGCGGCACGACCGGGGCGAGCGGCCGCTCGTTCCGGCAGGTCGAGTTCTACTCCGCGGATCTCTCCGACTTCCTGTCGCGGAACCAGGACCGACTCGAAGGGATCGTCTACCTCGGCTGGACCGTCGTTGCGGCCGCCCTCGTCGGGCTCGGTGTGCTCCTCGCACAGAGGCGGTGGGGGCTCTCGCTCGCGCTGGGCGTCGGAGCGCTCGTGCCCAGCCTCTTCGCGCTCGGGGCGAACCTCCCCGGCTACGAGACCCTCTGGCGGCACATTCCAGGGCTCCGGCACACACGGGTGCCAGAGCGCTTGCTGCCGATCGCATGTCTCGCACTCGCGGCGCTCGTCGCGTTCGCAATCTCTCGCTGGCACTGGCCCGGCCTGGCGGCGATGGTCACGCTTCTCCTGCTCGTCGACCTTCGCATGGGGCTCTTCCACCCAACCGCCGCCGGCGAGCACAACCGGGCCTACGCAGCGCTGCGCGGGGAGCCGGCTGGGCGTCTGCTCGAGCTCCCGGTCTTCCCGCCGGGAGAGCAGGACAATGCGGTGTACCTCTACTACCGGATGCAGTCACCCCGCGAGGGGCCGGCCGGTTACACGACGACCGCGCCGCGCAAGGCCGACACAGTCATGCGCGCGCTGCGCGCCGACCCGTGCTCTCGCCTCGCCGAGCTCGGCATCCGGTACCTCGCCGTCCACCTCGACCGGCCCAATCCCTGTAGCGGGCGGCTCCTGGCCCGCGACGGCCCGATCGCCGCCTACCGGGTCACATCCCCATAGCGTGATAGCCGGAGTCGACGTAGAGCGTCGTCCCCGTGACGTTGTCGGCCTCGTCGGAGAGCAGGTACGCGGCCCCGGCGGCGACGTCATCCGCGTCGATGTGACGATGAAGCGGCGCGCGCTCTTCGACGATTGCCTCCATCGTGGGGAAGCCGGCGATCGAGCGGGCGGCGAGCGTGCGCACCGGGCCGGCTGAGACCGCATTCACGCGTACGTTCTTCTGGCCGAGGTCCCAGGCCAGGTAGCGGACCGACGCGTCCAGGGCAGCCTTCGCCACGCCCATGACGTTGTAGTGCGGCACGGCCCGCTCTCCGCCGAGGTAGGTCATCGTCAAGATCGACCCACCGCCGGAGGCTTCCATGAGCGGCTCTGCCGCACGGGCGCACGCGATCAGCGAGTACGCACTCACGTCGAGCGCCATCCAGAAGCGATCGCGGGGCGTGTCGGTGAAGCGGCCTTCGAGATCCTCGGCCGCGGCGTAGGCGACCGAGTGGACGAGGACGTCGAGCTGGCCGCCGAAGGCCTCGCCGGCCTCCTGGACGACTCGGACCACGTCCTCGTCAGAACGTACGTCGCACTCGGTTACGAGTGGGCTCGAGACGCTGTCCGCGAGCTCGCGCACGCTCTTCTCGATGCGTTCGCCCTGATACGTGAAGGCGAGCTGCGCGCCCTCGTCCGCAAGCCGCCGCGCGATCGCCCAGGCGATCGACCGCTTGTTGGCGACCCCGAGAACGAGCCCGCGCTTTCCCTCGAATCGGCGCACGGCGCGATCCTAACCGGCGGGTACTCTGTGCCCTTGCGCCGCATCGCCCTTCTTGTCGCCGCGACGGCGGCGCTTGCCTGCACCTCGGCGGCGTCCACCGCGCTCCAGCCGATCCGTCGCCCGCACTCGGGCGACACGGCGCCGCGTATCTGGAAGGGCCCGCTGCAGATTCCGCGCGAGCACTTCCGCGGGCGCGTCCGGGTGATCGCACGGCTCGACCTGCCCCCGCTCGCGGCCGCCTTCAACGAGGACCTCGCCATCGGCGGCTCGTCACGGCGGCTCGACGTCCGCAGCGGATCGGCACGCCGCTACCTCACCCGGCTGGAAAAGGCACAGAGCGCGGCTGCAACGGCGATCCACGAGGCGATTCCGGGCGCCGTGATCTCGCGCCGCTTCCAGGTCGTCCTCGACGGCCTGACCGTCGAGCTTCCTGTGCGGCGGCTGACGACACTCGCAGAGCTGCCCTTCGTGACCAGGATCTATCCGAGCGTTGCCTACAAGCTGTCTCTGGACGAGAGCCCTGGCCTCATCCGGGCGAACACGTTCTGGGCTTCGGCCGGTGTCCGCGGGGAAGGGCTGAAGATCGGCGTCGTCGATGACGGCGTCGACGAGAAGAACGTCTTCTTCGCGCCGACGGGGATGACGTATCCGCCTGGGTTCCCGAAGGGCGGTCGCAAGTGGACGACGCCCAAGGTGATCGTCGCCCGCGCGTTTGCCGGCCCCGGGTCCGGTCGCCCCGGCCGGCTGCCGATCGACCGCAAAGCCTCGTTCCACGGGACGCACGTCGCAGGCATCGCGGCGGGCCGGACGGGCACCTCCTCTCCAGGCGGGCTCGACCATCCTCCCGTGACGAACCTCTCCGGTGTCGCGCCCAACGCCTGGATCGGGAACTACCGCGTCTTCAACGTCCCAACCCGAGGGGGCTACTCCGCGAACACGCCCGAGATCGTGGCCGCCTTCGAGGCCGCAGTCCGCGACGGCATGGACGTCATCAACTTCTCCGGCGGATCCGGTGAGACCGATCCGGTGAACGACGCGCTGATCGAGGCGGTGAGCAACGTGGCAGCCGCCGGCGTCGTGCCCGTGATCTCGGCGGGGAACGCACGCGACGAGTACGGCCTCGGCAGCATCAACTCGCCGGGCTCGGCGCCTGACGCGATCTCCGTCGCAGCGTCGTCGAACGTCCACGTCTTCTCGCCGTCGCTCTCGGTTCAGGACCCGGGAGCTCCGGCGAGCCTGCGAGGCATCCCTTTCCGGACGTCGCTTCCCAGGCGCGCGTTTCCGGGCTGGCAAACCCAGAACCAGACGCTCGTCGACGTCGGCTCGGTGACCGGGACCGACGGGCGACCCGTCGACCGCCAACTCTGCGGCCGCACGCACCCGAACGGGCTCGACACGACCCTGCCGCAGGGGTCGTTGCGAGGGACGATCGCTCTCATCTCGCGAGGCGGCTGTGCGATCGTGACGAAGGAGATCCGCGCCGCCTTTATCGGAGGCGCAAAGGGCATGGTGCTCGTCGACAACCGCTCCGGGGAGGCCAACGACCTTGCGCTCGACATCCCGGCCGGCACGGTCGCGGATCTAGACGGCGCCAGGCTGCGTGACTACCTGGTTTCCGTCGGCGGCAGCACAGCCGTTCGGTTCGCGCTCGACCCGCAGAAGCTGAACGTGGGCCGCGGGGGCACCATCACGAGCTTCTCCTCGGCGGGCCCGACCGCGTACGGCCATCTGCTCAAGCCCGACGTCACGGCACCGGGCGGGGAGATCCTGTCTGCGACCCTGCCCGAGTTCACCGGGGCCTCGTTCGCGTCGTTCAGCGGCACGAGCATGTCGGCGCCGCACGTCGCGGGCGCGGCGAGCCTGCTCCTGCAGCGCCATCCGGGCTGGACGCCGTTCGAGGTCCGCTCGGCGCTGATGTCGACCGCAGGCCCGGCCTGGGCCGACACCGCGCAGACGACCGAGGCGTCGGTGTTCCTCGAAGGCAGCGGGATGATCGACGTCCCCAGGGCGGACGACCCCCTGGTGTTCACGAGCCCGAGCTCTCTCTCGTTCGGCGATCTGAACGTCAACAAGGGAGCGGCGCGGCGGACACTCAATGTGGAGGTCGTCGACGCGGGAGGAGGCGCCGGCACGTGGACCGTCGAGGTGCGGCCCCAGTCGGCCAGCACGGGCGCGTCGCTCGAAGCTCCGGCCCTCGTCACCCTGGCGCCCGGTGGACGCGCCGACTTTCCGGTCGCCGCCAGCGCTACCTCGCAGGCTTCTGCAGGAGACGACCACGGCTTCGTCGTTCTGCGCCGCGGCACGGTGACACGGCGAATCCCGTATGCGTTCTTCGTCACGCGACCGGCGCTGCAGGACGTCTCGCCGATCCGGTTGCGGAAGTTCCAGAACGGCACCACCGCGGGCGGCGTGTCACGGGTGAGCTCCTACCGGTGGCCGTCCGCACCGTTCGGTTACCCGCCGATCCTGACCGACCCGCCGGTAATAGAGGACGGGGCAGAGCGCGTGTACCTGGTCCCCCACCTCAAGCGACCCGTCGTCAATCTCGGCGTCAGCGTCGTCTCCGCTGCGAGCAATGCCGTGATCGACCCCTGGCTCCTTGGCTCTCTCGACGAGAACGACGTGCAGGGCCTCGCCGGCACGCCGGTCGACATCAATCCTCTGACGGTCGACTACGGGCTCGCAATCGGCGCGGCTGCGACGGTGTTCCCCCGACTGAAGCGCTACTACGTCTCCGTCGACTCCGCGCAGGACGTCTATACGCGAAAGCCGCTTCGCGGCCGCTACCGCCTGCGCTACTGGGTCAACGACCTTCGTCCCCCGAGGATCAGGCTGCTCACGCGTCGCGTCGCGGCCGGCCGGCCGACGCTCGCCGCGCGGATCCAGGACAACGGAGCCGGGGTCGACCCCTACTCACTGCTCCTCGCCTACAAGACCTCTGTCCTCAGCGCGGTCGCGTACGACTCGAGCTCCGGAGTGGCGGTCTTCTCGCTCCCGTCATCCGCGCCGCGGCTCCGACGGGGGAGCAGCCGGGCGCTCTTCGGCGCCTCGGATTTCCAGGAAGCGAAGAACATCACCACCTTCGGCCCGAACGTGATGCCGAACACGAGCTACCGCCCCGTGCGGATCCAGGCCGTCCGCGGGACGACGGTGACGTGGCTCCTGCCGCGAGGCCGTAACTGCGTGCGCGGCAACCAGAGCCTGCTCGCGGTCGCGAACACGACCGGCGTCATCCGGGCGGTTCGCTTCTTCGACGGCCGCAGACTGATCCGAACCGTCAAGAAGGGTGTCTCCGGCCTCTATTCCGCCACGTGGCGAGCTCGGCGCGCAAAGCCCGGTCTGCATCGCCTTCGGGCCGTCGTCGATTCGGCCCGCGGCCGCAACGCGGTTTCCTCACGCGTGATGCGCGTGTGCAAGTAGCCGTCGTCACAGGCGGGGCGACGGGGATCGGCGCCGCCCTTGCCCACCGGCTGGCAGATCGCGGCTGGCGCTGCGTCCTCGTCGGTCGACGCGAGGATCGACTGCAGGCGGCAGCCGAGAAGATCGACGGCGAGTACGAGGTCTGCGACGTCGGCGACCGCGAGGCCGTCGAGCAGATGGCCTCGTCGGTGCGCGAGCGCCATCCGAAGGTGAGCCTGCTCGTGAACAACGCGGGCGTGCCGGGGCGCGGGGACTTCCTCGACATGCCGCCGGAGCGGATCGAGCAGCTCGTCAGGACGAACTACCTGGGCTCCGTCTGGTGCCTGCTCGGGCTCTTGCCCGCGCTCGAAAGCGCGGCTCCCGCGCACCTCGTGAACGTCGTCTCGGTGGCCGGGACGGTCGCGATCGGCCCGTATTCGGCGTCGAAGCACGCGCAGCTCGCCTTCTCTCGCTCGGTCGCAAGAGAGCTCCGCCCCCGCGGAGTCCACGTGCACACCGTCAATCCCGGCTTCGTTCATACGGAGGGCTTCCCGCAGGACTGGCTCATGCGAGGGCGATTGGGCCGCATCGTCGTCGGCCCGGATCTCGTCGCAGACCGAATCCTGCGCGCGATCGAGCGAGACCGGGGCGAGATCTACGTGCCGCGGTGGTACCGGGTGGCCGCGCTGGCCCAGGCAGCGCTTCCGGGCGCATTCAGGCGAGTGCGCGCGCGGCGAGCGCCGTCCCCTTAAAGCGGTACAGCCAACCTCCTCCCCGCTTCAAGCTTATTCACGAAGTTCGCGCGTGTCTGTCACGGAATCGTGACGATATTGCCTCCCCAGCCGCCCTAAATTCGTTGTTCGCGCCGGACTAGCTCGAGCGCCTCCTCGCGCGTCGAGACTGTCCCCGCAGCCCGCTCTTCTTCGACGAGCTCCAGGAGGCGGCCGACCTCGGGGCCGGGCGGCAGGCCGAGCTCATCGCCTCGGAGCAGCGGCTCACGCGGGTCATTCTCGCGAGCCGCACGCACGCTTTCGGCGTGCTCGGTGGACCCGACGAAGACCAGCGCATCGAGCGCCCACGGCTCGGTGTCCCGCCGAAAGCGGTAGATGGCGCGCAGCGATCCGTCTCCGGGCCGCTCCGCACGAAGCAACGCCCGCGCGTAGCGCTTGAGCTCGTTTGACACCGGAAAGCGATTGAGCGAGTCGCCAAACACCGCGACGAGCCGAAAGGCGGGGCGATCGACGAGCTCGTGGCGCTCGAGGCCGGCGCTCGAGCCCTCAAGCGGAGCTAGTAAACCGAGCTCGTCGGCTCGCCGGTAGCCCGCCTCGGACAGGCGCACCAACTCGGCCAGGATCCGCTCGCCGGCGGGATGCGTGACGAGCTGAGCATGTTCGCGCACGAGCCGCTCGGTCTCCGGGTCTAGCCCGAAGCTCAACTCGTCCTCGAGCCGCACGGCCCGGAGCAGCCGCAGCGGGTCGTCCGCGAACACGCTCGCCGAGACCGCGCGAACGACCTTCTGCTCGAGGTCACCGCGGCCGTCGTAGGGGTCGGTCGGCTCGCCGCCCGCAAGCGGCACGGCGATCGCGTTGATAGTGAAGTCCCGGGTGGCGAGGTCGTCCTCGATCGCGCCGGGGAGCGGCGTGAAGTCGACGGTCCGACCCGCTTCGAGCGCGACCCGCCAGGCACCGTGCCGCTCGGAGAGGGGAAACGGGGCGCCGCCCGAGCGGTTCGCGTAGACACGCGCCGCACCCTGCGGGTCGCGGCAGGCGATGTCGAGATCGACGACCTCGCGGCCGAGCAGCTCGTCTCGCACCGCCCCGCCTACGATCCAGGCCTCCTCGTCGGCGAGGATCTCCTGCGCGAGCTCACGCATCGATCACCACTCGCCGCGCCCGTGCCGGGCTCGAGTCGATGCCGCAGACGACCTCGTAGTTGATCGTGTCCGCCACGCGCGCATGATCCTCGACGAGAACGCCGTGCCCGACGATCGTCACGGGTGTCCCGAGCGGGAGCTCCCGATCGAGCTCGACCGCCAGGGCATCCATCGAGACGACGCCGACGACGCGCCTACGCTCGCCGCCCACGCGCACTTCCGTGCCGGTCATGTCGCGGCGGAATCCGTCCGCGTAGCCCACGGGGACGATCCCGATCCAGCTCGCCTCCTGCGCGACGTATGCGCGGCGGTAGCCCGTGCTCTCGCCGGGGGCGAGCTGCCGAACCTGTGCCAGGTGGCTGTCCCAGCGCAGGGCGGGCTCGAGGCCGTCAACGGCGGGCGCCTCGCCGAACGGTGAGAGCCCGTAGAGCGCAATGCCACAACGCGCCGCCTCGAAGTGGGACTCCGGAATGCGGAGCGCGGCGGCGCTGTTCGCCACGTGTCGGATCAGCTGGGGAGCTGCGGCGGTCGCCTCGTCGAACCTGGCGATCTGCGCCCGGGCGAACTCCGGGTCCGAGTCTGCCGTCGCCAGATGGCTCATCAGGCCGACGACCTCGACGGGCGACGCCGGAAGCTCGGAGAGCCCCCACCGGCCCATCCCGGTGTCCAGCTTCAGGTGGACCCGAACGCCTTCCGGTATCGCCTCGTCCGTGACGGTGAGGTCAAGGTCGGCATCGCGAGCCTGAGCGATCTCCCGGCCGGAGCTCGGCCCCATGACGAGGATCCGCGCGCCAGGAAACTCGCGGCGCAGAGGAAGCGCCTCGCCGACCGTCGCCACGCACAGCGCGAGTGCCCCCTCACCAAGAGCCGCGCCGCCCACATCGACCGCTCCGTGCCCGTACCCATCCGCCTTGACCACGGCCCAGAGCTCCGAGCGGCCGAGCGCGCTGCGAAGGCGGCGCACGTTTCGCCGGACAGCGCCGAGGTCGATCGTGATCTCGGAGCGATGCACTGGTACCTATCAGCCCGAGAGGACGCCGGGCAGCGCGTCGAGGAGGTCGCTCGCGATCATGCCCGCGTCATGCGAAGCCGCAATCGCCGCCCAGTGATGGGCGGTCGCAGCAGCGGCTGTCGCGACCCGAGGCTCCATCCCCTTGGCGAGGAACGCAGCGACGATGCCTGTGAGCACGTCGCCGGTTCCGGCAGTGGCGAGGCTCGGGTGGCCGCCGTTGACGAGCGCGCCTGAGCCGGGAGCGGCGACCACCGTGCCGGTTCCCTTCAACAGGACGACGCAGCGGAACCGCTCGACCGCACGGCGAACCGCCTCGAGCCGGTGCGCGTCTACCCACGAGGCCTCCTCGCCGATCAGTCGGCCGAGCTCGCCGGAGTGCGGCGTCAGCACGCGCGGAGCCGGCCACTCGCCGGGCTCGAGCTCCCAGAGGGCATCTCCGTCGACAACGGCCGGAAGTGAAGCCTCTGCGAGGAGGCGTCGAACGAAGGCCTTCGTGCCTTCGCTTCGGCCGAGGCCCGGGCCCACGGCGAGCGCGCCGGCCTTGTCGAGGAGCTCGAGCGCCGGCCGGGCGGCCTCCTCCGTCAGAAGTCCGTCGGCGTCGGAAGGCAGCGGGCGCTTGACCGCCTCCAACACCCAGTTCTCGAAGACGGGCACAATGGGCTCCGGCCCGGCGAGCGTCACGTAGCCCGCATCCGCGCGCAGCGCGGCGAAGGCGGAGAGGCACGGCGCCCCCGAGAGCCCCGGCGAGCCTCCGGCGACGACGACGTGACCCGAGGTGTACTTGTTGTCCTCCGGGCTTCGACGCGGAACGAGCTCGAGAATCGACCTCGTCACTCGCGCGTGCTCGGTTTCCGCCGAGTCGAGCCCGATGTCCGCGACTTCGAGATAGCCCGCCAAGTAGGCACCCGGTGTCACGTGGTGCCCGACCTTCTCGCCATGGAACGTGACGGTCATGTCGGCGTCGACCGCGGCTCCAGCCACCTCACCTGTCGACGCGTCTACCCCTGAAGGCAGATCGACGGCGAGTACCGGGGCGCCGAGCTCGTTCATTTGCTCGATCAGCCGCGCGGCACCCGGCCTCGGCTCGCCTTCGAAGCCCGTGCCGAAGAGAGCGTCGATCAGGACGTGGGGATCGCCGAGATCCTTCTCCTGCCCCTCGGGCTTCGCGTCGACGACGAGGACGTCCCGGCCTTCCTGCTCGAGCACCTGCGCGGCCACGCGACCGTCGCCTCCATTCGAGCCTCCGCCGCAGACGATCGTGAAAGAGCGGGCGTCTCCGAAGTCCTCGAGCGCGTGCTCGGCAACAGCGCGACCGGCCCGCTCCATGAGCTCCTCGACGGAGCCCGGGTAGCGCTCCTCGGCCGCGCGCATCTCAGCGGCCGTGTAAAGAGGCTCAAGCATCCCGGTCGGCGACCAGGCAGACCGCCGTTGCGAGCTCCTTCGAGTGCGACATCGAGAGGTCGATCGCGCCGGCGCGAACCTTTTCCGCCCAGGCCTTGGTACGCCCGGAGAGCAGGACGCCCGGCTTCGGGCGGCCAACGATCTCGATCTCGCGCCAGGTGAAACGGACCCCGCAACCGAGCGCCTTGCCGACGGCCTCCTTTCCCGCGAAGCGCGCCGCGTAGTGCTGCGCCGGGTTTCCGCGGCTGTCGCAATACGTGCGCTCCGCCTCCGTGAAGCAGCGGGCAGCGAACCCCTCGTAGCGGTCGAGCGCGCGCGCGATGCGCTCGATCTCGATCAGGTCGGTCCCCACTCGCATGGCGCTCGGAATTCTAGGAGGAACGTGCCAGGAATCCGGGCACGTCCCCGAGCGAGTCGACGACTGCGTCCGGCTTGACGAGGGAGTCTTCGAGCGCCTTCTCCCGGAACTTCCCCGTGCGAACGAGGATCGTCCGGAGGCCGCAGGCTTTGGCGCCGGCGACGTCGGCCTCGAGGTCGTCACCGACCATCCAGGTCATCTCCGGGTCGGCGTCGAGCGCGTCGAGCGCGGCGCCGAAGAAGGCCGGGCTCGGCTTACCAAGCACGGTCGCCTCCACCTCGGCCGCGTATTCGAGCCCGGCGATGAACGCCCCCGAGTCGAGGAGCGGGCCCCGCGAGGTCTGCCACCACCGGTTCTTGTGCAGGCAGTAGAGATCGGCCCCCGCCTCGAGCTCTGCGAACGCCCGCGCGATGTTCATGTAGCTGAAGACGCGGTTCGGCTCGTCGGTCTCGTCGGCGCCGCCGAACAGGACCGCTTCGGCCTCCTCGCCGACGAGCTCCACGCCCTCGAGCTCGGAGCGGATCGCGGCCATCGTCAGCGCAAGCACGCGCTTGCCGGCAAGTGTGCGGGCGGCCGCGCGCGGAGTCGTTTCCAGCTCTTCGTCATCGAGTTCGACTCCGAGAGCGCGGAGGTCCTCCGCGAGGTCGGCCCGCGAGCTCGTCGTGTTGTTGGTCACGAACCGCAGGCGATGACCTTCGACGCGTAACTGGCGCACCGCGTCACCGACGCCGTCGATCGGGCGGCCCGAAACGTGAAAGACGCCGTCGATGTCAAGGAGAATGGCGGGCATGGAGCGCGAGTCTATTCGGGTGACGCGCTCGGTCTCGATCCCGCTCTCCGAGATCGAGCTCCGCTTCTCCCGCTCGAGTGGGCCGGGCGGGCAGCATGCGCAGAAATCGGAGACCCGCGTCGAAGCCGTCTTCGACGTCGAAGCCTCCAGCTCGCTCACCGACCGGCAGAAGCAGCGGGTCCTGCGAAAGGCCGGCCCGGTCCTGCGCGCGATTGCCCAGGACGAGCGCAGCCAGGCACGGAACCGCGAGCTGGCGACGGAGCGGCTCGCCGAGGCGCTGCGCGACGCCCTACACGTCCCGCGCCGCCGCAAGCCGACCAAGCCGAGCAGAGCAGCGGTCGAGCGGCGCCTCGAATCGAAGCGCCGGCGATCCCAGACGAAGCGGCTGCGCCGGCCGCCGAGCTAGCCCGCGATCTGATCGACCGGTGTTGGAACCGGTCGCAGGTAGCTGCGCATCACCTTTCGGGCGTAGAGCCGCTCGCTCGCCGCACGGTAGAGCGCAAGCGCGTTGTCGCCTTCCTGTGGGAAGGCCGCCCAACCAATCGTCGCCTTCGTCCGGTCGTCCGCGAGAATCCGTTCGAGACGCGCCGCGAGCTGAGCGGCTCCATCCGAGGTGTGGACCGACGCGAGAATCGCGAACTCGTCGCTACCGACCCGGGCAACGTCGTCGTCGGGGCCGAGCGAAGTTGCGATCCGGTCGGCGAGACGGCGCAACGCGTCGTTGCCCGCGGTGAACCCCTCGTCTCGGTTGAAGTCCTTGAGCGCGTCCAGATCGGCGACGAGGAGAGCAAACGGGCGACCCGAGGACAGGCGCCGGCTGATCGCCGACTCGAAGGCGCGGGTGTTTGGAAGCCCGGTCAGGAGGTCTCGCTCGGCGAGCACGCGGAGCTCGTTGACCATCGCCCGGTTGCGGGATGCAAACCAACCGATGAGCACGCCAACGGTCACGTACGTGACGCCACGCGTAACAGTGCCCGTCGTCAGCAGCTCGTGGGAGGGCATGTGCCGGTTGATCAGCACACCCAGCATGTACAGGCCCGTGGCCACCGCTCCCGCAGTCGCTCCGACGCGAGGGCCTGCCGCCATCGCAGCGAGGGCGATGCTCAGGTAGTAAAAGTGCCCGATCCCGAGGCCGGGTCGCTCGTAGACCAGGAAGCACAAGAAGACCGCCGCCGCCGAGGCGAGCGCAGCAGAAATGAGGAGCCGTCGCGAAAGAGCCGCAGCCATGCACTCTGACCTTCGCCCAGCGCGCCCGCCGTGGCGTCCCTCATACGGGGGAGCTGACGAACTGTGTTGGGAGCCGCGCTACTCGACGGTGACGGTCTTCGCGAGATTCCGCGGCTGATCGACGTTCATGCCCCGGAGTCGAGCGATCCGGTAGGCGAGCAGTTGCAGCGGCAGGATCGCGAGCACCGCCTGCAGGAACGCGGGTGTCTTCGGCACGAAGATGACGTCGTCGGCATGGTGCTGGATGTCTTCGTTCCCGTCGGTCGCTACGGCGATCACGTGAGCTCCCCGCGCGCGGCTCTCCTGGATGTTCGAGACGACCTTGTCGTAGACGTGCGAGTCCGTGGCGACGCAGACCACGGGCGTGTCCTCGTCGAGGAGCGCGATGGGCCCGTGCTTCATCTCGCCGGCCGAATACGCCTCGGTCGGGATGTACGAGATCTCTTTCAGCTTGAGCGCGCCTTCGAGGGCGACGGGCAGGCCGATGTGGCGTCCGAGGTAGAGGAAGAACGGCTTGTCGTAGTAGCGCTGCGCGATCTCCTCGATCGGATGGTTCCCGTCGAGGAACTCCTGCATGTGCTCGGGTAGGCGGTAGAGCTCGTCGAGGATGAACTCGA
Source organism: uncultured Actinomycetes bacterium (assembly GCA_963827725.1). Lineage (GTDB taxonomy): Bacteria > Actinomycetota > Thermoleophilia > Gaiellales > Gaiellaceae > VAXT01. Next base: position 2,013,858 of record CAWHBM010000001.1, read on the forward strand.
TCTCCTCAGGCGGGATCGTCTTCTTCACCCCCGCGAGCTTGAGCGCGAGCAGGCTGAGCAAGGCAACCTGGGCGGTGAAGGTCTTCGACGCGGCAACGCCGACCTCGAGCCCCGTCCGCGTATACAGGACGGAATCGACCTCGCGCGTGAGTTGCGAGCCCATCATGTTCGTGATCGCAACGGTGCGCGCGCCCTTCTCGCGAGCGAGCGCCATCGCCGCCAGCACGTCGGCGGTCTCGCCCGACTGCGAGATGCCGATCACGAGCGTGTCCTTCGAGAGCACCGGGTTTCGGTAGCGCCACTCGCTCGCGATGTCCGGCTCGACCGGGATGCGCGCCCATTCCTCGATGATGTAGCGGCCGACGACGCCCGCGTGGTACGAGGTGCCGCAGGCGAGGATCACGATCCGCCGCAGATTGCGAATCTCCTTGTCGCTCAGCCCGATCCCTTCGAGCACGAGCTTGCCGTGGCGGACGCGGTCGCCGATCGTCTCGCGCACGCCCTCCGGCTGCTCGTAGATCTCCTTCAGCATGAACGTCTCGTAGCCGGACTTCTCGGCCGCCTCGTCGTCCCAGTCGATCTCGATCACGTCGCGCTCTACAGCTCCCTCCTCGACGCTCGTGAACGTGGCGCCTTCGGGTGTGATCGAGACGACCTCGCCGTCCTCGATCAGCTGCATCTGCCTCGTCTCCTTGAGGAACGCCGTGACGGCCGAGGCGAGGAACATCTCGCCTTCGCCGACGCCGACGAGGAGCGGGCACTGAACGCGGGCTCCGACGAGCTGATTCGGGTGATCGCGGTGGATGACGACGAACGCGAAGTGTCCCTCGAGCTCCCGGTATGTGGCGCGGACGGCCTCGACGAGATCGCCCTGGTAATGCCGCTCGACGAGATGGAGGACGACCTCGGCATCAGTCTCCGAGCTGAACTTGTGGCCGTCGGACTCGAGCGAGCGCTTCAACTCGCGAAAGTTCTCCACGATCCCGTTCAGGACGACGGCGGCCTTGCGCTCGTCGCAGCCCGTCAGCGGATGCGCGTTCTCCTCGGAGACCCGCCCGTGCGTAGCCCAGCGCGTATGGCCGAGCCCGGTCGAAGACTGCGAGCCGTTGTGCTTTGCGACCTGCTTCAGGTTTTCGAGGTTCCCGACCGCCCGGAGGTAGTCGAGCCCCTCGTCCTCGAGGAGTGCGAGCCCAGCCGAGTCATAGCCCCGGTACTCGAGGCGCTCTAGGCCATGAATGAGAAGCGGCTTCGCTCTCCGCGGCCCGACGTATCCGATGATTCCACACACCCTGAGCTCCTTTCGGCTGCGGGGCCTTCAGGTGATGTACGTCGACGGTTTGAAGTCTCTAAAAAACGCGCAAAGCCCGGCGTTCGCGCCCTCCTGCGTCGGAGGTCGGTCAACCGAGCTCTCGTAGAACGAGGTTCGAGATGGTAGCACAGAGATCTCGCGCCTCGGCGTAGTCCTGAGCCTCCGCGAGGACACGGACAACCGGCTCTGTGCCGGACGGACGAACGAGGATCCGGCCCCTCTCACCGAGCTCCCCGTTCAGCCGCTCGACCTCTGCCAGGAGGCTCTGCGGGAGGACTTTTGTGGAGACGGGAACGTTCTCCTGGGCCTGCGGATAGTGCGGCATCACCGAGGCTGCCTCGCGCAGCGTTCGGCCTTTGAGGGCACCGCAGAGGAGAAGAGCCGCGGCGAGGCCGTCGCCGGTCACGTGGTCCCGCAGATAGATGATGTGGCCCGACTGCTCGCCTCCGAGCGAGCCGCCGTGCCGGCGCAGGGCTTCGAGCACGTACCGGTCGCCGACGTCCGTCGTGATCACGCGGATCCCGCGCTCGCCCATGAGCCGGTGGAAACCGAGATTGGTCATCACCGTCACCGCGATCAGACCGACCTTCAGGTCGAGGGCGAGGATCGCGAGGATCTGGTCGCCGTCGACCGAGGCGCCGTCGGCGTCGACCGCGAGCATGCGGTCGCCATCACCGTCGAAGGCGATGCCGAGATCGAAGCCTCCGTCGCCGACGACCCGTTGCAGGAGCGTCAGGTCGGTCGCCCCGCAGCCCACGTTGATGTTCTCGCCGTCAGGCGCGGCCGCGACCGGCGAGACTTCTGCGCCGAGACGCTCGAACGCCTGCGGTGCGATGCCGGAATACGCCCCGTTCGCACAGTCAACAGCGATCTTGAGCCCGGTCAGGTCACTCCCGAAGCGCTCGAGGATGTGCTCGAAGTAGCTATCTGTCGCGACCTCGACCCGGTCGATCGAGCCAGGCGTATCGGCGGGCTCGGCGTCGAGGAGAGCCTCGATCTCCTCCTCGGCCTGGTCGGTCAGCTTGCGGCCGTCGCCGTCGAAGAGCTTGACCCCGTTGTATTCAGGGGGATTGTGCGAGGCGGAGATGACCGCTCCGAGATCGAGAGCGAGCAAGGCCACCGCAGGGGTCGGAAGCACGCCCGCGAGCACGGCGTTCCCGCCCGCCGACGCCACGCCACGACCGAAAGCCTCCTCGAGCTCGGGGCCGGATCCGCGCGTGTCGCGCCCGACGAAGACGCGCCCTCGCCCGGACCAGAGGGAGGAGGCACGACCGAGACGCTCGACGAGATCTTCGGTCAGGTCTTGGCCAACGACCCCCCGGACGCCGTCGGTCCCGAAGTACTTCCGGGCCAATTAGCGCTTAGAAAACTGGGGCGCTTTGCGGGCCTTGTGGAGGCCGGCCTTCTTGCGCTCGACCTTGCGCGCATCGCGGGTGAGGAAGCCCTCGCGCTTGAGCGGGATCCGCAGCTCGGGATCGGCCTCGACGAGCGCTCGCGCAATGCCGTGCCGAACCGCACCCGCCTGGCCGGACGGGCCGCCGCCCTGTACGCGGGCACGAAGGTCGTAGCGGCCTTCGGCACCGGCGAGCTTGAGCGGAGACATCACGGACGTCCGGTGTGCAGCGCGCGGAAAGTAGTCCTCGAGCGTGCGCCCGTTGATCCAGGTCGTGCCGTCGCCGGGACGCAGGATCACGCGCGCGACGGAGGTCTTCCGCTTGCCGGTGCCCTGGTAGGAAGCCTGCTCAGCCATTCCCGTTCTCCAGTGGCAGCGGCTTGGGCGCCTGCGCCTCGTGGGGATGCTCCGGGCCGGCGTAGATCTTCAGCTTGAGGAGCTGGGCGCGGCCGAGCCGGTTTCGAGGGAGCATTCCTCTCACGGCCTTGCGCAGAACCTCGGTCGGGCGGCGCTTGAGCTCTTCGCGCAGCGGGCGGCTACGAAGCCCGCCCGGATAGCCGGAGTGCCTGTAGTACATCTTGTCGTCGAGCTTCTTGCCGGTGACGGCGATCTTCTCTGCGTTGACGACGACAACGAAGTCGCCGGTGTCGACGTGCGGTGTGTATTGCGGCTTGCCCTTGCCGCGCAGTGCCTCGGCGATCTGCGTCGCGAGACGCCCGAGGGTCTTGCCCTCGGCGTCGACGACGTACCAGTGGCGCTCGATCTCGCCCGGCTTTGCATTCCATGTCTTCTGCATCAGATTGAACCCGTGCCAGACTGAAGTCTGGCACGGAAGATAAAAGTGGCGAGCTTCAAGCCCGCCGGCGCGGGATCCTACCAGCAGATCAGGCCGCAGGCCTTGCCGCGGGCCGGAGCCGAGCCAGGAGGATCGCGGGAGCTATCGCGAGCATCGTGGCGCCGACCGCGAGCGCGGTGACCCCCAGCACGTCAAGGGCAACGCCGCCGAGAAGCGCGAGCGAGGCGCCCGTGAGCCCGGCGAGGAGGTCGTTCAAGCCGAGCAGCTTGCCTCGCTCTGCGGGGCCGGTGGCGTCGGCGAGCTGCGCGGTCGCGGAGACGAACGAGAGGTTCCAGCCCAGCCCGAGGCCGAAAAGCAGGACCGCGGTCATCGGCACGCTCTCGACCCACATCAGCCCGACGCACGAGACGGCCATGATCGCGAGGCCGCCGCCGAGCGCCGGGCCGCGTCCGATCCGGTCGATCAACGCTGCCGATGACGAGGACGAGGGCGTACATGCCGAGCACGTGCGCGCCGATGATCGGAAACACCGATCCCTGCGCGTGGTGATGGTGGTCGACAACCACGTAGCCGGTGAGGTTCATCACCGAGACCATGACTCCGAAGCTCGCGATCGCAGCGAGCATCGCCGGGCGTACTCCCGGGCGGCGCACGATCTCGCTCAGCGGGGCTGACGTCGCGGGCTCCGCGTCAGCTCGCTGCCCGCGGAGATGCGCTCGGCGATCACCTTCGGGTCCGGTCGGACGGTCAGCACGATGGCGCAGGCGACGAGCGACATGCCGGCGGCGGCGAGCCAGGGCACCGTGAGCGTGCTCGCGGCCACGTCCTTGCCGGAGAAAAGCGGCCCGAAGACCGCAGGGCCGAGGATCGCACCGAAGACCGCGCCGAAGAGCACGAGCGAGATCCCGCGAGCTCGTCGCTCACGCGGGTACATGTCGCCCGCGGCGGTGCGGATGAGCAGGGTCACGGCACCGGAGACACCGATGAGCAGGAAGCCCGCGACGACTGCGAATCCAGAGTCCCAGTGCGTGCCCGCCGCTGTTACCACGCAACCCGACCGAACCGAGCAGGAAGCCCGTGGCGATCACCGGCACCCGCCCGAAGCGGTCCATCGCCCGCCCCGCCGGTAAGGCGGAGAGTGCGGCGGCGGCGAGGTAAATCGCCGGGCCGAGCCCGAGCAGCGACCTGTACCCGGTCACGAGCACGAAGGTCAGGGACAGGACGGCCGCCCCAAGCGAGAGGACGGCGACGTAGACGGCTATCACCGAGGCCAGGATCGCCGTGTTCCGCGGGATGTGAAGGTTCTCGGTCAAGTGGGCGATTGTAGGCTTGGCGCATGCGGCTCCTTCCAGCTAGCAGCGGTCGTTCTCTTGGCCGGCTTCCTCTCCGTCGGTCTGACCGGGTGCTCATGGGCGCGGCGGGAGCGATCCAGGGCGTGACCGCCGGACTCGATCCTGCTCGGCGGGACTGTCCCGTTGACGGGCGACGCCGTCGCCTACGCCGCGGTCGCCCGGGGCGCCGAGGCCTATTTCAAGTACGTCAACGCCCGCGGGGGCGTGCGCGGCCGCCAGATCGAGTACCGCTACCTCGACGACGCGTACAACCCGTCCGAGACCGTTCGCAAGACGCGCGCAGCTCGTCCAGGACGAGAAGGTTTTCGCGATCTTCAACAGCGTCGGCACCGAGCACGTGCTCGCGGTGCGGCCGTACCTGAACCAGGTGGGAGTCCCGCAGCTCTTCGTCGGTAGCGGCCACTCCGCGCTGCGCTCTGGAGCGCAAGACGCTATCCGTGGTCGATGGGGTACCTGCCCCGCTTCGCGGGCGAAGGGGCGTTGTACGGGCGCTATCTCGCCAAGACCCGTCCGCGCGCCAAGATCGCCGTCCTGCACGAGGACTCCGAGTACGGCCAGGACATGTTCGCGGGCCTGCGGCGCGGGCTCGGGAAGCTGTCTCCACGCATCAAGGCGGTCCAGACTTACGACGTGTCAGACAGCGACGTCAACTCGCAGATGGCGCGCCTCAAGCTCCTCCGGCGCCGACACGCTCATGATCTTCGCGCTCCCGACCCAGACGATTCAGGCTTTCCTCGCCGTGCACAAGCTGGGCTGGCGGCCGCGCATCTTCGTCAACTCCGTCTCGATCGATCCGTTCGTGATGGAGGTCGTCCTGCGCAACACGAGCAAGCGGCTCGTCGAGGGTGCGATCTCGAGCTCGTTCCTCAAGGACCCGACCGACCCCGCTCTCGCCCGCGACCCGGGCGTCAAGCTCTACAAGCAGATCCTGCGGCGCTACCTGCCGAGCGCAAAGGTGAAGGAGGTCGCGCACCTGTACGGGATGGCGGCTGCGTACACGATGGTCGACGCGCTTCGCGGCGCGGGAGCGCAGCCGAGCCGGTTCGAGCCTGCTCCGTGCGGCGACGCGCCTGAACGAGCGGGCGAATCCCTTCTTCGTCAAGGGGATCGCCGTGCAGACCGGGCCTGAGGATTACTACCCGGTCGAGCGGACGAGGATGGTCCGCTTCCGCGACGGCCGCTGGCGCCAGCTCGGCGGCCTCGTGAGTGTCCGCTGAGCGCCGAATCGCGCTCAACGTCTTGACGCTGACCGACGGGGGCCAGCAGCCGACTGAGATCGCTCGCATGGTCGCGACATTCCTCGGCGAGGCCAAGCAAACTGTCGACCTCGCCCAGTACGACTTCCAACTCCGGCCCGAGACCGCGGCAATCGTCGGCGGCGCGATCAAGGACGCAGCCGCGCGCGGAGTGGCGGTTCGGATGATCTACGACGTCGACCACCAGAACCCGATTCCGGTGCCGCCGCCGCCGGAGCCAGATGTGCAGCTGATCTCGTCGCTCGGCGTCCCGCACCGGGCGATCGCGGGAGTCCCGGACCTGATGCACCACAAGTACGTCGTGCGCGACCGGACGACCGTCTGGACGGGCTCGGCGAACTGGACGGACGACTCCTGGTCGCGGCAGGAGAACGTGATCGTCACCGTCGACTCGCCGAAGCTCGCGAACGCGTTCACGGCGAACTTCGAGGAGCTCTGGTCGACCGGCGCCGTCGAGCTCAGCGGCTTCGAGCAGCCGATTCCAGTCGAGGTCGGCGGAGTACCGGTCCGCGCCTGGTTCACACCGGGTCACGGCGAGGCGCTGTCGCGCAGGATCGCGAGCCGAATCAGGCGTGCGAAGCGACGCGTGCGGATCTGCTCGCCGGTGCTGACCGTCGCACCCGTCCTGGCCGCCCTCTGCGAGATCGTCTCGGACGGCCACCCCGACCTCGCGGGCTGCCTCGACCGCCCGCAGATCGAGGGCGTCATCTACCAGTGGGAGAAGGACGGCGACGCTGCCTGGAAGCTTCCGCTGCTCGAACGCGTCTTGACGGCGCCGTTCTCGGCCAAGCCTTCGACGCCCTGGGGAGCCGGCCCGGTCCACGACTTCATGCACGCGAAGATCACGGTCGCCGACGACGTCGTGTTCACGGGCAGCTACAACCTCTCGCGCTCGGGCGAGCGAAACGCAGAGAACGTCCTCGAGATCGAGGATCCCGCCCTCGCGCACCGGCTCGCCTCCTACGTGGACGACGTTCGGAGCCGCTATCCCCGCTTCACGACCGGCTGATTCCGCCAGAGGTCAGTTCGCGAGCGAGACTAGAAGCACGACCAACACGATTGCGCCGAGCACCAACAGCAAGAGCGTGAGCGCCGCGCCGATGAGGATCCGCCTTGCCTCGCCTGTCAGTCGCGCCCGCAATGGGCGCCCGTCGTCCACGGTCGCGAGACGGTAAGCCCGGCGGAGCACCCACATGCCGATGAACTGTTGAACCATGGCCCTAGGCAGGTATGCCCGCGGCTCGCGCTCTTACTCCCACTCGATCGTCGACGCGCTCCGCGTTGCCGGAGCGCTCGTCAGCGTCCGCTAGAGAACTCCTCCCAACGGACGACTTCGCTCCTGGGCTTGCGGCGCTGGTTGAACGCGCTCTTGGCCACCGCCGGAAACGTGTCGTCGCCGGCCGGATAGCCCATCGTTACGACGGCGACAAAGTGGACGTCATCAGGCACACCCAGCGTCCGCTTCAGCGCGGGGACATCCGTGACGCCGAAGATAGCCGTTGCCAGTCCCTCGTCGATGGCGGCGAACATGAGTGTCATCGCCGCCGCCCCGGCGTCGACATACCAGTAAGGCGCGGGCCATTCGATCTCCGTCCCGCCGGTGATCTCGAGCTTGTCCTGTTTCTGGTATCGGGCGTGGTAGTCGGCCTCGCGGACGAGCACGACGACGTGCACCGGCGCGTCGGCCTTCCAACGCGGGCGGCCCTGCGCAGCCAGCTCCTCCTCGGCCGCCGCCACGGCTATCTCCCTGCGTGTTGCAGGATCGGTTACGACGACGAGGCGGAGCCCCTGGCTGAACCCGGCGCTCGGGGCGCGCACTACGGCCGCGTTGGTGATCCGCTCGAGGACTTCATGCGGTACCGGCCGCGGGTCATATGTGCGGACAGCCCGGCGGCGATTCAGGACTTCGCGAAAATCCACCTGAGCAGCCTACGAGGTTGATTGCGCAACCGTCTCGAATTCGCCCCGTCGCCAGATAGGCCGACGGGGTAGAAACGTGGCCGGAGGTCTATTCCCACTCGATCGTGCTGGGCGGCTTCGACGAGATGTCGAGCGCGACGCGATTCACCGCTGGGATCTCGTTGATGATGCGGCTGGAGATCGTCTCGAGCAGGTCGTACGGCAGGCGAGCCCAATCGGCGGTCATCGCATCCTCCGACGTGACCGCACGGATCACGATCGGATACGCGTAGGTTCGCTCGTCGCCCTGGACGCCGACCGAGCGGATCGCGGGAAGAACGGCGAAGCTCTGCCAGAGGTCGCGGTAGAGCCCGGCGCGCCTGACCTCTTCCTGGAGAATCGAGTCGGCCTCGCGCAGGATCTCGAGCCGCTCGTCGGTGACCTCGCCGATGATCCTGATCGCAAGGCCGGGACCGGGAAACGGCTGGCGCCAGACCATCTTCTCGGGCAGCCCGAGCTCCTCGCCAACACGCCGCACTTCGTCCTTGAAGAGCATCCGCAGGGGCTCGACGAGCTCGAAGTCGATGTCCTTCGGCAGGCCGCCGACGTTGTGGTGCGACTTGATCGTCGCGGCAATCCCCTCGCTGCCGCCCGACTCGATCACGTCCGAGTACAGCGTGCCCTGCACGAGGTACCGCATGTTCCCGAGCTTCCCCGACTCCTCCTCGAAGACACGGATGAACTCCTCGCCGATCGCGCGACGCTTGTCCTCCGGGTCGGTGACGCCCTGGAGCTTCGCGAGGAAGCGCTCTTCCGCTTCGACGTGCACGAGCGGTACGTGAAAGTGGTTGCCGAAGGTCTCCACGACCTGAGCCGCCTCGTCCTTCCGCAGAAAGCCGTGGTCGACGAAGACGCAGGTCAGCTGGGCGCCGATCGCCTTGTAGACGAGCAGCGCCGCCACAGCCGAGTCGACCCCGCCGGAGAGGGCGCAGAGAACGCGCTTGCTCCCGACCTGCTCGCGAATCCGCTCCACCTGCTCCTCGATGACCGCGGCGGCTGTCCAGGTCGGTGGCGCGTCGGCGACGGTGTAGAGGAAGTTCTTGAGCAGGTCGTTCCCGTACGGCGTGTGCACGACCTCGGGGTGAAACTGGACGCCGTAGAGCTGCCGGTCCGGATCCTCGAAGGCGGCGATCGGAGTCGACTGCGACGACGCGACCACTCGCGCCCCTGTCGGCGGCGCGGTCACCGAGTCGCGGTGGCTCATCCAGCCGATCTGCTCTGAGGGGAGGTTCACGAAGAGCTCGCCCTCCTCGGCCCTGAACTCCGTCTTCCCGAACTCCGAGACCCCCGTGCGCTCGACCCGGCCGCCGAGCTCCTGCGCCATCAGCTGCATCCCGTAGCAGATGCCGAGAGTGGGAATTCCGAGCTCGAAGATCTTCGGGTCGACCTTCGGGGCGCCCTCGGCGTAGACCGAAGCAGGACCGCCCGACAGGACGAGCGCGAGCGGGTTGCGCGCGCGCAACGCCTCCGGCGAGATGTCGTGAGGGACGAGCTCCGAGAACACCCGACATTCCCGAACGCGCCTGGCGATCAGCTGCGAGTACTGCCCTCCGCAGTCCAGAACGAGCACCGGCCGCTCTTCGGCGGCCGGCTCAGGCGTGGGCAGCGGGATGACATTGCTCAATGCCCCTCCCGGTGATGGTTCCGAGCATCTGGGTCGCGAGCACCAAGCCAGGGGCCGCACTCGACCGCGGCCAAGGCTCGCTGCCTTGGCAAGGGCGAGGGTGGGCTCTGGCGCCGCGTGATCGCGGGCCAGAGGCCGGAGTCCATTGCCGGGTGGGGCATAGCCCATGCCTACTTTCTGGGCTTGCTGGAGCGACTTGCCCTCGGACTTGATCGAGGGGGCGAGCATGATCTCGGCCTTCTGGAAGTCGTGGATCGACTCGTAGCCGCAGGTGGCCATCGACGTCCGCAGCGCGCCCATCAGGTTCAGCGTCCCGTCGTTCTCGCGCGCCGGGCCGACGATGATCTCCTCGAGCGAGGCGACTTGCTCGGTCTGCACGCGCGCGCCGCGCGGGAGCGTGGGATGGAAGGTCGCCATGCCCCAGTGGTAGCCGCGGCCCGGCGCCTCCTTCGCTCGTGCGAGCGGGGAGCCGATCATGACCGCGTCGGCGCCGCAGGCGACCGCCTTGGCGATGTCACCGCCCGTGCGCATGCCGCCGTCTGCGATCACGTTCACGTATTTCCCGGTCTCGAGCAGGTGCTGGACGCGCGCGGCGGCCGCGTCGGAGATTGCCGTTGCCTGCGGGACGCCCACGCCGAGGACACCACGAGTGGTGCAGGCCTGACCCGGCCCGACGCCGACGAGCACGCCCTCTGCACCGGTTCGCATCAGGTGGAGCGCGGTCTGGTACGAGGCGCAGCCACCGACGAGCGTCGGGATCGGCAGCTCGGCGATGAACTCCTTCAGGTTCAGTGCCTGGCCGTTCGACGACACGTGCTCGGCGGAGACGACGGTGCCCTGGATCACGAGGATGTCGAGCCCCGCCTCGAGCACGAGCTCGTAGTGCTCGCGCACGCGCTGCGGCGTGAGCGACCCGGCGACGAGCACGCCGGAGCGCTTGATCTCGTCGATCCGCTCGGCGATCAGCTTCGGCTCGACGGGTCGCGCGTAGATCTCCTGGAGGCCCCGCGTCGCCTTGTCTTTCGACAGCTTCGCGATGCGCTCGAGCTCGACGTCAGGGTTCGCGTAGCGCGTATAGATGCCCTCGAGGTTGAGGACGCCTAGGCCGCCGAGCTTGCCGAGCTGAATCGCCGTCTGGGGCGAGACGACACCGTCCATCGCCGAGCCGAGCAGCGGGAGCTCCAGCAAGTGCGGCCCGAGCTTCCAACCGATGTCGACGTCCTGCGGGTCACGCGTCCGGCGGCTCGGGACGATCGCGATGTCGTCGAATCCGTAAGCCTGCCGCGCCTTCTTGCCGCGGCCGATCTCAACTTCCAAGCGCTCGAACACCTCCCCTTAAAGCAGAAAACCCAGGCGCCTTAGGGTCGCCTGGGTCGTGAAGACCGTCTGTCAAACCTCGCCTCTCAACTGGTGGTCGATCGTATCAGCCTCGCGTGACGGCGGTCAGCGCGCGACGGGCTCGAGCACGCCGACCTCGACACCGCCCGTGAGGCGGCTCGCCTCTCGCGGATCGAAGCGCCCGGCGCCCACCTCGAGGGTCGATGCGGCACCCGCCGCGACTGCGGCTCGTAGCGCCTCGTCGATCGGCTTGCCCGCGTGGCGGGCCCCGAGGAATCCGGCAAGGAGCACGTCGCCCGAACCAACCGACGAGATGTTCTCCACACGCGGTGCGACGCAGCGGAATCGCTTCACCTCGCGCTCTTCGTGGAGGAGCGCGAAGCAGCCCGACTCCTGGGTGATGAGGACATTGCGCGCCCCGAGCTCGGCGATGGAGTCGAGCGCGAGGATGAAGTCCTGCTCCTCGTGGAACTCCTGGCCGACCAGGCTCTCGGCCTCACGTTGGTTCGGCGAGACGAGGAACGGCTCGGCTCCGGTGCCGAGCCGGAGCGGCTCGCCTTCTGAATCGAGGACTGTCTCCACGCCGCGGCGGTTCAGGTCGCGGATCGTCTCCGCATAGAAGTCGTCCTCTACGCCGCGCGGGAGCGAGCCCGAGAAGACGACTGTTTGGGCACCACTTGCGAGGTAGTGGAGCTTGTCGCGGAGGATCTCGAGCTCCTCCGGCTCGACCTGCGGCCCCCACTCGTTGATCTCGGTGTAAGCGGATGCCGTGGGGTCGACGACGGCGGTCGAGGTGCGGGACTCGTCGCCGATGCGGACGAAGTCGTTGAGGATCGCCTCGGCCGTCAGCTCCTCGACGATTCGCGTCCCCGTCTGGCCGCCGGCGAGTCCGGTGGCGACGACCGGCACCTCGAGGCGCTTCAGTGCACGGGCGACGTTGATGCCCTTGCCCCCGGCAAGCGTGAGCCCGCCGCGGGTCGCCCGGTGCCGCTGGCCGCGTTGGAAGTTCGGGACGGTCAGCGTCCGGTCGAGGGCTGCGTTGAGCGTGACGGTGATGATCATCGGAGACTCACTATCCGACCCAGCCCCACATGTTGCGCGCAGCACGGCCGACATACCAGCCCGCGCGGTCGAGCGAGCCGGGCTCGGAGATCGAACGCGAAGCGACGAGAGGCGATCGCGCGATCAGCCGTTGCCGGTCGTACACGCGTACCTCGCCCAGCTTCTGGCCCTTGCGCACCGGCAGCTCGACACCGGCTGGTGCGACGACGCGCTCCACGAGCGGGCGGTCGACGAGCACGGCTCGCCGCTGAGAGCGCGGCGGCGACAAGCGCGAGAGCTCCGCGGCCGTACGGTGTCTCGGCACGCGCGTAGGCGCGGCCGGCCGAGATGACCGGGACCACGCGGAAGCGCGAGAGGCCCCAGGCCAGGAGCTCAACCAGATCGCCGTTCCGCGTCGAGCGGCCCGGGCTGCCGAGGAGCGTCGCGTACACGGTGACGCCGGGGCCGCGCACGGCAGCCACTTGCGACCAGCCGGCCGCCGTCGTATGGCCCGTCTTCACGCCGACGACGCCGGGGTAGTTGCCGAGCAGGTCGTTCCACGTGTGCAGCCGCCGTCCACCCGCGATCGTCGCGTCCCTCGTCGCCACGATCTGCTGGGCCACGGGTTTCTGCATGAGGACGCGGGCCAGCGTCGTCATGTCCCGTGCACTGGACACGTGGCCCGCCACGTCGAGCCCGTCCGGGCGAACGAAGTGCGTCTCCGAGAGCCCGAGCCGCTGCGCGCGCCGGTTCATCATCGAGACGAAGCGGCTCGCGCTGCCACGGCCGACGTGGTAGGCGAGCGCCCAGGCCGCATCGTTCGCGCTCTGAATCAGACTGGCCTCGACCAGGTCTCGAACGGTCAGCCGCTCGCCCGCCCGTAGCCGAACGCTCGACTCGCCGACCGCGGCGGCCTCCGGCGAGACCGTGACGACATCGGACAGCTGGGCCCGCTCGAGGGCCAGGAGAACGGTCATCATCTTCGTGAGGCTGGCGATCGGGGCCTCCCGCGCCGCGTTCTCCGCGAGCAGGACCTCGCCCGTGCGCCCGTCCGCAACGAGGTACGAGCGCGCCTCCACGCTCGGCCCGGCCGCGAAGGCCGAAGGAACGAGCGCCAGCGCGGCCGCGAGGAGGAGCAGCCTGAGCTTCACGGGCGCGAAATGTACCCGCGCGTCAGAGGGCACCGCGAACGACGAGCACCGCAGCCGTGACGAGCAGCAGGAATGCGACCGGCAGCGCGTAGCGGCGAGCCTCGGCCCGCCAGTCGAGGCCCCTCACCAGCCCGAGGCCGTCCAGACCTCGCTCTTCAGCCGGGCAGCCTCGGCCGCGGCCGCAGAGCGCCAGTCGTCGTCGGTCGTCCGGAAGGCATAGAGCACCGAGCGCGATGCGGCCACGAGCGCGCTGGCCGGGCCGCTCGTGAAGGCGCGCGCGACGTCGGCAGCGCTCGCGCCCTGAGCCCCGACACCGGGGAGCAGGAGCACAGCACGCGGAAGCAATTTCCGAGCCTCGCCGATCGCGCGCGGATGGGTCGCCCCGACCACTGCCCCGACGCTGGAGAGCCCGCGCTCGCCCACGAGATCCTCGCCCCATTCCGCGACCAGCCGGGCGACGTGCTGCCAGAGCGGGCTCCCATCCGAGAGGGCGAGATCCTGGATGTCGGCGACGCCCTCGTTCGAGGTCTTGACCAGGCAGAAGATGCCCGCGCCTTCTCGCCGACACGCTGCGATGAGCGGCTCGAGGGAGTCGCGGCCGAGGTACGGGCTGACGGTCATCGCGTCGGCGAGCGGCGGCTGGTCGTCCCGGGGCTCGAGATAGGCGGCGGCGTACGCGCGTGACGTGGAGCCGATGTCGCCTCGCTTTGCGTCGGCGACGACGATCAACCCGGCAGTTCGGGCGTACGCACACACGTCCTCGAGCGCACGCATGCCGTCGGCGCCGAGGGCTTCGAAGAAGGCGAGCTGCGGCTTGACTCCGACCGCGTAGGGGGAAACGGCGTCGATGATGCCGCGACAGAACCGGCTGAATGCCTCGGCCGCCTCCGCGCGGCCCAGGTGCGCGTCGCCGGCAAGCTCGACGGGCAGCAGGTCGGTGACGGGATCGAGCCCGACCATGAGCTGGCTGCGCTTGCGCTCGACAGCCTCGGCGAGCCGGTCGCCGAACGTCGCCGCGCCGACCCTGGGTGCGGCCTCGAGATCCTGCGCCATCGGGGTCAGGGTACCGCTGTCACCGGAGCTACAACGAAACGGGGGCCTACGGCATCGCTTGCGATGCCGCCTGGAGGTCATGCCGGCTTTGCCGGCGTGACCGTTTGGTTAGTTCGACCCCTTCATTCGGTTCGCTGCTAGACGAAGTCGCGACCGAACAAAACGGGGGCCACGAAAATCGCGGCCCCCGTTTGAAGCTTCGATTGCCCGTGGACTACGTCGGGTGGCCGGCGCCGCTCTTGACCGCCTGCTTGAGCTGGCTACCCGCCGAGAACTTCGGAACGGTCGTCGCGGGGATCTGCACCCGCTGGGTGGGGTTCCTCGGATTGACACCCTGGCGTGCAGCGCGCGCCTGCGTCGTGAACTTGCCGAAGCCTGTGAAGGCGACCTCGCCGCCTCCGCGCAGAACATCGGTAATCGAGTCCAGGAAGGCGTCCACGGCTTCCGCCGCGTCGCGCTTCGAGAGATTCGCCCTGTCGGCGACCTTGTCGACGAACTCCTGTTTTGTCACGTGCATTCCTCCCTCTAACGGTTCAGTTATCCGCAGTCGGACACTAACAGCCTGGCTGTTTCGGCTCAACCATGCGGTTTTGCGGCGGTTTTCTGCATTCCGAGCAAGTCTCCTGCCCGAAAAAGGGGCTCCAGACGGACTCCACGGCGCGCGAGAGCGTCCACTCCGCCCTCCTCGCGATCGACGACGCAGACCGCGATTCGGCACTCGAGACCCGCCTCGCGGACGGCCTCGAGGGCCTCGACGGCGGCCCCACCCGACGTCACGACGTCCTCGACGAGGCAGACGCGCTCGCCCGGCTCGAAGACCCCTTCCAGGCGATTCGCGGTCCCATAATCCTTCGCCTTCTTGCGGACGATCAGGAACGGCAGCTCCGACGAGAGCGAGGCTGCCGCTGTGAGCGCGACCGCCCCGAGCTCCGGGCCGGCGAGCCGGGCAGCGTCGGGCTCGTGCTCTGCGACGGCGGCGGCGATGTGCTCGCCGAGCGCCGCGAGCAGGTCGGGCCGGGTCTCGAACCGGTACTTGTCGAGGTAGTAGTTGGAGCGCCGGCCCGAGCGAAGGAGGAAGTCACCCTCGAGGTACGCGTGCTCCCGAAGAGCGGCTGCGAGCTCTTCCCGCCTCACGGGCGAGCCGCGCGGAGAGCGTCGTGCGCGAGCGGCAGCAGGTGGGCCGCCTCCGCCGAGGCTCCCTCCAGCGAGACCATGGAGCCGTCTACGAAGTAGAGGTCGACGCGCTCGTGCGCGCGGCCGCGTCTCGCGTAGAGCCCGATGCCCAGCAGCGACCCGGCGGCGAGCAGGACTGCGAGGAGCCTACGACGACCCATTGGCCTTCGGCGGTGGCCGGCGCTTCGGCTTCGGCTTCGGCGTCGTCTTTGGCTTTGGCTTCGGCTTTGGCCGTGGCTTCGGGGTCGACTTCGGCTTTTCGGCAGCACGGCGCAGGCAGCTCTTCAGGTCGTAGAAGACGAGGCCCGCGGTCGGCGAGGGCCCCGTGACGGCCGCGATCAGCCGCTCTCCATCGCGGGCGACGAAGAGGCTCCCTTCGCCCGTCGCCGCCTCGATCTGTGTCAGCTCGCCGTCGCGAAGCCTTCCGGCCGCCTCCACCAGGGCCAGCGCGGAGGAGGCAATCCGAGCCGCTGCGGCCTCGTCGGAGAGGGTCGCCGCTGCAACCGCGCCGCTGCCGTCGAAGAGGACAGCGGCGTGCACCTGCGAAGAGATCTCGGCCAGCTCGGCGAGCGCGGTCTGCGCCTCGGTCATCGCTCGCAAAGCTAACAGCCCAGGGAATAGCCTCCCTCACTATGCGCCAGGTCCTAGAGAAGTTCTTCGCCGACCGAGGAACCCACCTCGCGGCGATGATCGCCTACTTCGCGCTCCTCTCCTTCGTACCGCTCCTCTTCCTCGCCCTCGCGCTTCTCGGCTTCGCGGGCCGGGCCGACGAGTCGAGCTTCCTCGTCACGGAGCTGAACAAGGCGTTCCCGTCGAGCTCGGTCGAGGGCATTCTCAAAGTCGTCCAGTCGGTTCAGGACAACGCGGCGACGCTGGGCGTGATCGGTGCGCTGTTCGTCGGCTGGACGTCCCTCTCGCTCTTCAGCGTGCTCGAGTCGGCGTTCAACATCGTCTACGGCAAGCCGAACCGCTCGTTCCTGCACGGGAAGCTGCTCGCGGTGATGCTGCTCGTCGGCTCGCTCGTCACGCTCTTCGTCGGGCTCCTCGCCGGCTCAATCGGCTTCAAGGTGCTGAAGCGCATAGCCAGCGGCTTCTTTGCCAACGACTACGTGGCGTACGGCATCTCGGTCGTGATCTCGACGATGTCCGTGTTCGTCTTCCTCTTCGCCGTCTACTACCTGCTGACGAACGAGAAGCTGACCTTCCAGGAGGTGCTACCCGGGACGATCGTCGCCACCGTCGCGCTCGAAGCAAGCTTCCAGCTCCTGCCGCTGTACCTCCGGCTTTCGAGAGACGTGATCGCACTCCAGGCCTTCGGCGCGCCGGCCCTCTTGCTGGTCTGGCTCTACCTGATGGCGAACGTGATCGTCTTCGGGGCCGAGGTCAACTGGTGGCTCGCCCGCGGCCGCCGGGAGGCGGTCGAGCTCGAAGAGGCAGCAGGACTAGCCTAAGCCGGCGAGCAGGGCCCTGGGCCGCGCGGGCGCGGTGCGAGTTCTCGCGCTTCCACTCGTTGCCCAGCTCGGCCACGGTGCGCTCCTCGCCCTCGGGGACGAAGACCGGGTCGAAGCCGAACCCTTCGTTGCCCCGAGGCTCCTCGGCGATGCGCCCCTCGAGAACGCCTGTCCCGCGAAACTCCTCGCCTGCAGGTGAGATTGCGACGAGCTCGCTGACGTACCGCGCGCCACGGCCCTCGCCCTCGACGCCTGCGAGCGCCTCGACGGCGCGCTCGGCCTCCTTTCCGCCCGCCCACCGCGACGACCTCACGCCGGGCTCGCCTCCCAGAGCGTCCAGCTCGACACCCGAGTCCTCACCCAGCACCCACGCATCCGGAGCAAGACCATGTCCGTGGACGGCCTTCGCCCGTGCGTTCTCGTAGTAGGTCTCGCCCTCCTCGGGCGGATACTCGACCGCGTCGAGGGGCTCGATCCGCCACCCGGGCAGAGCATGGCGCAACTCGCGGAGCTTGCCCTCGTTCGTGGACGCCAGAAGAGCTAGTCGGCCCACCGCACCCCGAGCACGTGCTCGAGACGCATCAGCTCAGCCGTCACGGCGTGCGACTGGGCCCCGGCGAGCCGGACGTCGAGCCGAACTCGCCGCCGGTCGCGGGCGTCCTCCACCTCGAAAGCCCTGACCGCTGCACCAGACCGCTCGAGCGCCTCGAGGAGAGTGGCCGGGCTCTCGTTCGGACCGAGCTCGACCTCGAGGCGGTGCTCGCCAGGCCGGATTCGCTCGAAGAGCCGGAAAGCGACGATGCGAAGAGGCCAGAGGCTGACGAGCACGAGGACGGTCGTGATCACCGCGGCGCTGTAGTAACCGGCGCCGGAAGCGATCCCGATCGCCGCCACGACCCAGAGGCTCGCTGCCGTCGTGAGACCGCGAATCGACAGGCCCTGGCGGATGATCGCGCCCGCTCCGAGGAACCCGATGCCCGTCACGACTTGCGCGGCGATTCGAGTCGGGTCGTACGTGATCCCGCTTTCGGTCGAGAAGCGGAAGTCTCGCCAGCCGTAGGCGGATACGAGCGTGAAGAGCGCTGCGCCGACCGCCACGAGGAGGTGCGTCCGCAGCCCTGCCTCGCGCTCACGGATCTCTCGCTCGGCTCCGATCGCACCGCCGAGGACTCCAGCGAGGACGACCCTCACCATCACCTCGACCCAGTGCAGCTCAGGCGGCACGGACCGCCTCCACCGCATCCCGCTGGGCGAGGCCGATCTCCTCGATCCCGGCCGCGGCGAGGTCGAGCAACTCGTCGAGCGCCTCGCGATCGAGCGGTGCCCTCTCGGCGGTCGCCTGAACCTCGATCAGGCGCCCGTCGCCCGCCATGACGACGTTCACGTCCACATCGGCCGACGAGTCTTCCACGTAGTCGAGATCGAGCACGGGCTCGCCCTCGACGATCCCGACCGAGACGGCGCCGACGGAATCCGTGAGGACCTTCCCGAGCCCCATGTCGTTGAGCGCTCGCCGGGCCGCGACGTACGCCCCCGAGATCGCCGCGCAGCGGGTTCCCCCGTCCGCCTGGATGACGTCACAGTCGAGCCAGAGCGTCCGCTCGCCGAGGGCGTCCAGGTCGGCGACGGCGCGCAGAGCCCGGCCAATCAACCGCTGGATCTCGACCGTCCTGCCCTTCTGCTTTCCGG
This sequence comes from uncultured Actinomycetes bacterium, assembly GCA_963827725.1. Taxonomy (GTDB): domain Bacteria; phylum Actinomycetota; class Thermoleophilia; order Gaiellales; family Gaiellaceae; genus VAXT01. The sequence goes on from CAWHBM010000001.1 coordinate 2,032,443, forward strand.
AGCTGGCTTCTCGCTGGGTGCGCCGGCCCGTCGAGGCAGGCAGCATCGAGTACTCGGCCGTCAGCCAGCCTCGGCCCCGGCCGGCGAGCCAGCGGGGGACGCCCTCCTCGATCGACGCGGTACAGAGCACGCGTGTCTTGCCGAACGAGATCAACGCCGACCCGTTTGCCTGCTCGAGGTAGTCCGGCTCGATCTCGAGCGTCCGGAGCTCGTCCGTCCTCCGCCCGCTGGGCCGACTCATGCGGCTGCTGCCTCCAGCTCTGCGATCGCCACCTGCTCGACTTCTCCCAGCGGCAACTGCAAGAACCGCTCACCAAGGACGCGGAAGCGATCGGGGTCGCCCGTCGTGAGAAAGCGATAGGCGCCTTCGCGGTCCTGGTCGTTGGCGATGCCCTTACGCTCGAGCGTCTCGGCCACCTCGCGCGCGGTCTCCTCGGCCGAGAAGATGAGCGTGACGCTACGCCCGAAGACGCGTTGGAAGACGGGACGGATCAGCGGGTAGTGCGTGCAGCCGAGGATCACCGTGTCCACGCCGGCCTCTTTGAGCGGGGCGGCGTATTCGCGCACCGCCTCCACGGTCTCCTCGCCGAAGGGCTCGTCGCTCTCGATCAGCGGCACGAGCCGCGGGCAGGCGACCGGGAAGAAGCGGACCCCGGCGTCGAGCGTGTGCACGAGGTCGGCGTAGCGGCCGGCGGTGACCGTCGCCTGGGTCGCGAGCAACCCGATCCGGCGGTTCCGCGTCGTCTGAACCGCCGCGTGTGCCTCCGGTGTGATCACGCCGACGATCGGGACCTCGAGGCGCTCCTGGAGCTCGGGCAGAGCCGCCGACGTGGCCGCGTTGCAGGCGGCGACGATCATCTTCACGCCCTGGCCCTCGAGGTAGCCGGCGATCTCTCCCGCGAAGCGCCGGATCTCGCCGAGCTCGCGCGGCCCGTACGGAAGGCGCGCGAGGTCACCGAGGTAGACGAAGTCCTCGTGCGGCATCGTCACGAGGCATTCGTGGAGGACTGTGAGCCCACCGGTTCCAGAGTCGAAGACGCCGATCGGGCGAGGATCCATGGCGCGATTGTAGGCTCGTGTCATGCGATACCTCGTCGCAGGCCTCGCCGTCATCCTCCTGGCCGCACCGAACGCTGCCTCCGCCGCCTCGACGAAGACCGATTTGATGATCCCCATGAGCGACGGGGCAAAGCTCGCCGCCACCTATTACCTGCCGGACGGCGCGGCCCCCGCCGGCGGCTGGCCGACGGTGCTGCTGCTGCACGGACTGGGCGAAAACCGCACCGACACGACCAACGCGGTCGGCATGTCGATCAACACGATCGCCGAGACGCAGCTCGTTCCGCAGGGCTACGCCGCGTTGACCTTCGATGCCCGTGGGCACGGCGAGTCGGAAGGGCTCGTGGCGGTGGACGGGCCGCGGGAGATCCAGGACGTACGCGAGCTCTTCAACTGGCTCGCCTCGAGCGCGAGCATCAACCCGCAGCGAATCGGCGCGTTCGGCTACTCCTACGGAGGCGGCGCCATCTGGCGCGCGACCGTCGAGGGCGTCCCGTTCGCGGCGATCGCGCCCGCGGCGACCTGGACCGACCTGTATGCGGCGCTCGCGCCTCAGGACCTCGCCCGGTCCGGCGTCATCCTCGGGTTCTGGCAGTCGATCGCCGCACGGGCGGCGCCCGAGGTCGAGCCCGTCCTCCAGGATGCGCTCGCGGGGCGAAACCTTGCCGGAGTACGCGCGTTCACGCGCCTGCGCTCGTCCCGCCACCTCCTCGGCCCGGTCAAGGTCCCGACGTTCCTGCTCCAGGGACGGCGCGACTTCGCATTCGACGTCGGCCAGGCCCTGGCCGCGTACTCACGCCTCAAAGGCCCGAAGCGCCTCTACCTCGGGGACTTCGGTCACGCACCCTCGCCACTGCCAGCAGGTGAGCTCGAGCACATGCTGCCGGAGGTGCGGCTCTGGTTCGACCGCTTCCTGAAGGGGCTGCCGAACGGGATCGACAAGCAACGGCCGGTGAAGCTCGCTCCCGATCCGTGGAACGGACGGACCTTCTCCTATCGCTCCCTGCCGGCCCGGCGTACGCTCAAGGTTCGGTTCCCCGGCAGCGGGACGATCGCCTCGAGCGGAAAGGTCGCCCGCACGCGAGGGCGTAACCGGCTACGCCTGGAGACGTTCGGCCCGCCGGTCGTCAAGCTCTCGCTCGCGAGCTCGACCGGATGGCCCCACGTCGTCGTCGTGCTCTCCGCGCTGACTCCGCAAGGCAAGGAGATCGTGGTCAGCTCGGGAGGCGCGCGCGTACGACTGGGACAGCGTCCGAAGCGCTTCACCGTCCGCCTGATCAGCCAGGTCACGAACGTTCCGCCCAGGTCGCGGCTGCGCTTGACCGTGGCCGGGTCATCGACCGCCCAGAGCCCCGGAAACCTCCTCTACCTGTCGAGCGTTCCCCGCGGGGCGCGCCTCGACGTCGGTCCGGCGAGCCTGTCCTTGCCGCACCTCGTTCGGCCCGTTTCCCGTTGAACTCAAAGCTGTTTGACCAAGCGGTCCGGCAGTCTGTTAACTCATCCGTGCGTTTTTCGTCTCACGTCATGCACTCCGAGGAAAGGAAAAGCTCTATGAGAAGGTCTATTCGCCTGGCGATAACCGCCAGCGCGGCACTCGCCACGCTCGCATTCGCGGGCTCGGCTTGGGCTGCTTACGCCCCGAACCTCATCGCGACGTCGCTGAACAACAAGCCCGGCGCGCCGACGACGATGCTTCTGGGCCACTCGCAGACGGCCGACCAGGATCCGACCGCAAAGGACACGATCTACGCGCCCGCCGGGTACGGGGTCACGCTGGGACAGGCCGTCGGGACGAAGATCGGTGACGTCAACGCGACTCTCATCCTGAGAGGTGGAGGCAACGCCGAGGTCGACGTGACCGGAGAGGTCATCGTCGACGACCCGGCTCTGCATCCGAACGATCCGTGTGTCCAGGGACAAGGGCTGCACCACGCGGTCTGGAAGCTGAACATCACGGTCGCCGGTACTCCGCTCACGGTCCCCATGTACGTGGACCGGATCACCGCCGGGCCTGAGGCGGCATTCGCCTCGGCGAAGCTCCAGTTCTGTCTCGCAGGCCCGATCGGGACGCCCGCCGGAGCGCAGCTCCTCTTCGCGCTCTTCGACGTGAACGGCGTCTTCACGAATCCGGGGCACACCGGCGATCGGCTGTGGCGCGCGCTGTTCACTCCGTACACGCCCGGTACTCCCAACCCGAACCCCGCTGGGACTTCGGAGGGCCAGGCCGTCGTGCCCGGCCGTGTCAGCCTCACGCTCAAGGCTAAGAGCCTGAAGCGCGGCAGAGTCGCAATCACTGGACGGCTCCTCGTTTCCGGGTCGCCGTTCCGCGCAGCTTCCATCGAGCTGTACGTCGGGACCAAGAGGGTCGCCATTGCAAAGACGAAGCCCAACGGCACCTTCGCCTTCAAGACACGCCGAATCAAGAAGAAGACGAGGTACCGCGCACTCGTCGCATTCGTCGGTGGTCTCGCCGCTTGCCCGGCAGACGCGTTGCCAGGGGTCCCGAAGGGATGCCAGACGGGGACGCTCTCGTTCGTCGCGACGAGCAACACCGCTACCGGCCGGAAACGGAAGTAGCTACTACCAATCGCATGGGCGGGGCCTCTTCGGGGGCCCCGCTCGTGGTCTCGTATCCTGGCCGGGCATGAGCACTGTCATCCGAATCGGCACGTGCTCGTGGGCCGACGAAGCCCTCTCGAAGTACTGGTATCCGAAGGGCGTGCCGCCCGCGGAGCGGCTGCGCCACTACGCGGAGCATTTCGACTCCGTCGAGGTCGACTCGACCTACTACCGGCTGCCGGACGTGGAGATGGTCGAGCGCTGGGCGGAGCGCACGCCGGACGGGTTCGTGATGCACGTGAAGGCGTTCGGCGTCATGACCCGGCATCCGGTGAAGGTCGAGCAGCTTCCGCCCGACCTGCGTGACGCGGCGCCGAAGGACGAGCGCGGCCGCGTCGACCGTCCGCCGCGGGAGTTTCGCGCCGAGGTCTTCCGCCGGTTCCTCGAGGCACTCGAGCCACTCCGCACGGCCGGGAAGCTGGGCGGGCTCCTCTTCCAGTTCCCACCGTACGTCGTCCCCAAGGAGGCTTCCCACGACTATCTCGCGTGGGCGCGCGAGCAGGTCGGCGAGGACGAGATGCTCGTCGAGTTCCGGCACCGGAGCTGGCTCGACGAGGAGCACCGCGAGGAGACGCTCCGCTTCCTCGAGGAGCATCGGATGAGCCACGTCGTCGTCGATGCTCCCCGCTCCGAAGGCAAGAACGTGCCGCTCACGGTCTTCGCGCTGACGACCCCGCTCCTCTACGTCCGCATGCACGGCCGAAACGCGGAGACGTGGAACTCGCGCGGGAAAAGCGCGGCGGAGCGGTTCGACTACCTCTACTCCGAGGAGGAGCTCGCCGAGTGGGTCGGGCCACTCCAGGAGCTCTCGCAGCAGGCCGAGGATGCCTACGTGTTCTTCAACAACAACAACCGGAGCATGGTTGGCGGTCGCGAGGTCGCGCAGGCGCCGACGAACGCCGAGATGCTCCGCGAGTTGCTCACGAAGGAGGGCCTCCCGGTCAGTCGACCGAGTCCAGGAACCCGAGCAGCGTCTGGTTGAACTCGGCCGTTTGCTCGAGGTTGGGCAGGTGCCTCGAGCGCTCGAAGATCACCAGACGGCCAAGCGGTGCCTGGTCCGCAAAAACGCGGGCTTCGTCAGCCGGGAAGAAGATATCGCTCGCGCCGAGCGCGAAGACGACAGGGATCTGGAGCGAGGGGAGAACGCCGCTGCTGTCGGCTCGGTCCCGCAATGCCTCGACGCCGCGCACCAGCTCGTCACTCGCCCGACTGAGCGCCATCTCCTTGGCTCCGCCTGGTGGCACCTTCGCGAAGAGCTTCTCCCGCTGGTTCTCCCAGATGCCCTGCGCACCCTCGCGCTCGATCAGCTCGATCGTCCCGGCCCGGCCGGCTCGCCGCTCCGGCGAGTCCGCATCGGGACGCGAGCCGGCCAGGAGGAGCCCGCGAATACGTTCGGGCGCCTGGCGGGCCAGCGCGAGCGCGACGTATCCGCCCATCGACGCGCCGACGGCGACGAGATCGCCCACGACCTCGTCGAGAATCCGCTCCGCCCAGCCGTCGATCGAGTTGCCGCCGAGTTCATAGAGATTCGGCGCGACCACGTCGTGGCTCTCGAGCACGGGCAGTTGCGTCTCCCACATCCGCTCGTCGAGCGGGAACGCATGCAAGAGGACGACCTTCATCCGTGCGCCACCGTTGCCGCGCCCGGCAGGTCCTTGGCCTCGTCGAAGCCGAGACCGACGCCGGCGATCCCCAGAGCCTCGGCAAGCTCAGCGCAGAGCTCTTCGACCGCGGGGAGCTCGGCGGGCGAATCCGCGCTTCGCGCGGCTCGGCGGATCGAGGCCGCGTCGGCGCCGGTCAGGCGTCCGAGCAGGGTCGGGTTCGCCCGCAGCGCCATTGCGTCTCCCGGCGGAAGCGCACCGTAGTACTCGGGCACGGACAGATACTCGTCCATCATCTGGCCCCGCTCGAAAGCGACGAGCCGGACGACGGCGCCTCGCTCCGTGCCGAACGCGAGCACGACTCCACCGGTCACGTACGAGAGCTCCGAGGCGAGCTTGCGTAAGCGGTCGGGCTCGGCCGCGGCCATCTCGTCATACACACCGATCCATCCGTTCTCAGGAGGCGCGACGACACTCCATTGCGAGCGCACGACGCGCGGCCCGAAGCGGGCGACCGCCTTCTCGACGGCGCCCTGGTCGTCTGTATGAACGTGCACCGAGCCCGTAGAGGCGACGGCTCCGCCTGCGAGGCGCCCTTCGAGCGACGCGAGGTCCGTGAGCAGCGAGCGCCGGTAGTCGGTAAAGCCGAGCCGCCGCCAGTAGGCGAGAGCCTCGTCGTTCGGGAGCTCGACGTTCAGCGAGACGAGCTCGAGCCCCTGCTCGCGGAAGTACCCGACGAGCTCCCGCAAGAGATCCTTGCCGCCACCCTGCCCGCGAGCCTCCGGGCGGAGATAGACGAGGCTGACATGACCTAGGCCGTCCCGCACCTCCGCTTTCGCCAGGCCGACGACCCCATCCTCTGCTTCGGCGACCACGATTCGCCCTTCCCGCAGATACGCGTCGGGAAGCGGCGGCGGCGGGTAGGGGCGCGCCCAGTGCTCGTCCAGGTACGCGGCCACGAGCTCCTCCAGGGCCGGAATGTCACTCTCGGTGGCTTCGCGAATGGTCATGTGGCACCGGCGAGCAATCCGCCGAGGAGGTAGTGCGCAGTCAGGTTCTGGAACGGAGTGAACCGCTCGCCGATCTGCCTCACCTCGTCGGGCGTCAGGTCGCGGCCCTCACCATAGAAGCGGGAGACCGCCTTGCGCAGAGCGAGGTCGCCTGCGGGCCAGGCCTCGGGCCGCCCCAGGTGCCGCGCGAGGAACCAGTCCGCGGTCCACTCGCCGATTCCGGGCAGGGCCGTGAGTGCCGAGCGCACTTCGTCGTCGGCCAGCGTGGCGAGCCGATGAAGGTCGAGGTCGCTACGGGCGAGGCCGACCACGTACTCGGCCTTGCGGCCCGAGAAGCCGAGGGCTGTGAGCTCCGAGGGCTCGGCAAGAGCAATCCGCTCGCGGGTTGGGAACGCGTAGGCGTGCTCGGCCCGGATGCCAAAGCGCTCGACGAGCCGGTTGCGGATCGCAAACGCAGATCGCAGGGAAACCTGCTGGGCGGTGATCGAGGTGACGAGGCTCTCGAACGGCTCGACCGCCATGGGAGGCCTCAGGCCACGAAGCTCCTCGACGAGCGCGGCAAGCGTCGGTTCGGTCGCGGCGAAGCCGTAGAACTCGTCGAGATCGAACTCGGCGCCCAGCAGCTTTCGAACGACCGGCTCGATCGCGTTGTCGAGTGGCTCGACGTCGGTTCCTCCTTCGGCGTGCCCGATCCGCACTTCGCGCCCGTCGACGACCCGATGGAGCGCGTCCTCGAGCCAGAGATTCGCAAGGTCGGGGCCGAAGGCCCGGTAGCGCGCCGTGGAGAGCGCGAAGTCGTAGGGATCGGGCATGGCCAGAAACGCCATGCCCCAGAACCTAGCGGCGGCTTCCGGGCGGCCGAAGCCGCCGCCGCAGGAGTGGAACTACTCTTCGCCCGGAGCCTCTTCGGGCTCGGCCGGCTCGGCAGGGCGCTCGGCCGGAGGCCGAACCTGCCGGATAAGACGGCCCTCGATCGAGCCGCTCACGCCTTCCGGCACGTGAATCGCGTACTGGCGCGCATGGCCCTTGAATGCGAGGGCGCTTGCCCCGGCGACTGCCAGCATTCGACCCTTGCACGTCACGACGAGGTTGCCGTCCTCGACCCTCGCGAGCGTCTGGCCGTTGCCGCGGCAGACGAGCTTCATGTCAGCAGCACCCGTGAACGTGAGGCTTCCGGCAAACCTGAAGCGGACCCGCTTCGAGCCTTCTTCCGACGCCAAACGGCCCTGGACGGCGCCCTTGCCGACGTACTTCGCCGGGCCACTGACGTCGATCTGCTTCGCGCCGGCCGCCACGGGCAGTGCCATGACCGCAAGCGCGAGGAGAGGAACGATTCGCTTGAACATGTATTGCCTTCCTTCTTCGATTCGGCGCCGCCAAGTCGGACGCCCTGGAGGAGAAGGTCGGAGTCGCGCGTTAGCGAGCTACGAGGGAGGAGTAACGATTTCGTTAGCTAGCGCGCTGGACAAGGCGTGGAAGTCCGAGAAAGGCTCGAAGGGGGTACCGCGCTCGGCGAGGTAGCGCGCCAGCCCGGCCGTCGCAAAGACACGATCGGCGGCGAGCGCGGCGCAACGATCGGAGTAGCCGTCGCCGACGTAGACGACGTGGCCCGCCGGCAAGAGCGTCCGCTTGCACGACTCGCCGCACTCGTCGCAGTCGTCCGGATAGCGCCACTGCACCCGCCAGCCGTCCGGGCGCGGATCGACGCGATTCGCATGGAGCGGCACGTCGACGCCCTCCCGTTCGAGCACCGGCTCGATCAGCTCGTGGAACCCGCTCGAGACGATGTGGAGGTCCCAACCGGCGCTGCGGGCCTTCGAGACGAACTCGGCGAACCCGGCCCGGACCCTGGCGTGCTCGAGCACCCAGCTGACGACCTCGTCGAGCGGTGCGGTCACGGGCGCGAACTCACGCGTGATCACTTCGCGGAGCGGAAGCCGCCCTCCGTCGAGCCCGTCCTCTACTTCCTGGTAGACGGTCGGGTCACCGAACTCTTCGGCCGCGCGGTCGAGGAGATCCGACTCCGTCACCGTGCCGTCGTAGTCGAGGACGACCGACCCGCTCATTGGCTCAATCTCGACACAACCTCGTCACAGACACGCGCGGATTTCATCGATACGATTAAAAACGGGAGGAGGTGGGCTGTGCCTTTAAAACGGCGCGCCTGCAGGCTAAAGGTGCGACGTCGCCCCCGCCGGGTCCTGGTCGTACGTGTGCGTCGCCCCGGGCTCCTCGTACCACGAAAACGCGTACTTCCCGTCGTCGAGCTTCTTGGCGAGCTTCGAGAGCTTCAGCGGATTGAACGTGTCGCACATGACCGCGTACTCGTGCGTCTCGGTCGCGCCGATCGAGGCCTCGGCGAGGCCCGGCTGCGGACCGTGCGGAATCCCGGACGGATGCAGCGTCACGGAGCCGATCTCGATCCCCTTCCGAGACGAGAACTGCCCGTCGACGTAATAGATCATCTCCTCGCTCTGCAGGTTCGAGTGGTGGTACGGAATCGGAATCGACAGCGGGTCGAAGTCGAGCTTCCGTGGACAGAACGAGCAGATGACGAAGTTCGGGCCCGAAAACGTCTGGTGCGAAGGGGGCGGCATGTGGATCCGGCCCGTGATCGGCTCGAAGTCCTTGATGTTGAACGTCCACGGGTAGAGGTACCCGTCCCAGCCCACGACGTCGAACGGGTGGTAGTCGATGACGTAGTCCTGGTACCCGTCCCGGACGCGGATCTTGAGCACGTGGTCGCCCCGGTCGCGGAAAGTCTGGAGCTCGGTCGGCGGGTGGATGTCCCGGTGGTAGAAGGGCGCATGCTCCATGAGCTGGCCGTACTGGTTCCGGTATCGCTTCGGGATCTCGACGAGGCCCGGGGTCTCGAAGAGCAGGTAGCGCTGCGGGCCTGAGGGCTCGAACCGGTACGTCGTCCCGCGCGGGATGACGATGTAGTCGCCGTCGGCGTACGGCAGGTCTCCGAAGGTCGTGTGGAGCGTGCCGCTGCCCTCGTGCACGAAGTAGACCTCGTCGCCCTCCCCGTTCCGGAAGAAGTAGTCCATCGACTCGCTCGGACGCACGAGCGAGATCTCGACGTCGTTGTTCCACATCAGTAGGCGCCGCCCGGAAACCTCGTCCCCCTCCGGCTCGACTCCCATCGTCTGGAAGTGCCGGTGCGCGTGGGCATCCGGCACCCACTCCTCACGCTTGATCGGCTCGAAATCGCCGAGCTCCTTGACGCGGCAAGGGGAGATCAGGTGGTACAGGATCGACTCGTTGCCCGAGAAGCCCTCGAGGCCCATGACCTCCTCGGTCAGCAACGTGCCGTTGTCTCGGAACTGGATGTGCCGCTTTCGGGGGACGTCACCGCGGCGCTGGTAGGTCGGCATACCGAAGAGGATAGAGAAGGCCCCTCGTTCGGGTGCCCTCGTTGGGGGGCCGCAGTTCGAGGGAACTCCCGCGAGGGAGGGGAGCGCCGTCCCGATCAGAGGGACTGGTGCCGCACTTCGCCCTCTCCCTCTGCCGCCGTCTCGCGGGCGTCGGGCTCGTTACCGGTCTCTTCCTCGCGCTCGCAGCGTCGTTCCCGGCGCACGCGTCGGCCGCCTCGAAGCCCGGTTGCAGCGCGCCTACGCGCGCAATGAAAATCGTCTCCCTGCGCGTGTTCCAGGGCCAGGTGAAACCGGCCCGCGTGAAGTTCTTTCGCCAGCACAAGCGAGCACGCGCGCGGCGCGCGTTCGTAGCCGGCCAGCAACGCAGGCTCACAGCGCTGAAGCGCGCAGTTGCCCGCTGCGGCTCAGGCGCGAATGCCGTCCCCGAGGCCGTCCCGGATCCGGAGCCGAAGGCCTGCTCACCCTCGCTCTACTCCGCCCCCTACGTGGAGATGAACGAAGGAACGACCAACGCCGCGCTCCCACTGAAGCCCGGCAGACAGATCCGAGCGGTGATGCTCTTCGTCGACTTCCCGAACCTCCATGCGAGCGGATCGACGAGCGCGCTCTACGACCGGCTCGTCCCACGCTCGCGCTCCTGGTTCAACGAGGTCTCCTACGGCCGCGTCCAGCTCGACGTGACCGCCGTCGACCGCTGGTACCGGATGCCGCACTCGGTCGGCAGCTACGACCTCGCGGACGGAATCAGCTGGGAGGAGCACTACGACTACATGCGCGACGCGATCGCCGCCGCCGACGCCGACGTCGACTTCTCGCGCTACGAGGTCGTCTACGTCACGGCGGCGAAGGGCACACCGATTGATCGCTCGCCTGCCTTCCATGCGTATCAGGGATCAGGCATCCGGGTCGACGGGACCGAGATCCGGGCAGGCTCGACCTTCTTCGAAGACACGCACTCCGACGCGCGCTACGCCGCCAACGTCTTGATCCACGAGACCGGGCACGTCCTCGGGCTACCGGATCTCTACGACGTCCCCAATCCCAATTTCTGGAGCGCCTTCCGCTTCGCGGGCAGCTGGGACATGATGAGCTGGAACGAGCCCGGCGGGCACTTCCTTGCCTGGGAGAAATGGAAGCTCGGCTGGCTCGAGCCTTCCGAGCTCACCTGCCTGGACGAGCCCGGCCAGCTGACGACGACGATCACCCCGCTTGCGCGGCCCGGAGGTCTCAAGGCAATCGTCGTCAAGACCGGTCTCTCGTCAGCATTCGTCATCGAGGCGCGCAGGCGCATCGGCGAAGACACGCGGCTCTGCGAAACGGGCGTTCTCATCTACTCCGTCGACGCATCGGTCCGCACCGGCTACGGGCCGGTTCGCGTCCACCCCGCCCAGCGGGACTCGGGCGGGGCTGTCTTGAATCGGTGCGGGCCGCTTAACAACGCGACGTTCGACAGCGCTCGCGGCGAGGACGACCTCTTCGTGAACGATGCCGCCGGGATCAGGGTCAAGGTGCTCGCGTCGAGCGCGAAGGGCTTCCGCGTCCGCGTGACGCGAACGTCCCTCGCGGCGCAGGGCCTGCCCAGCACGCGGTTCGTGCAGGGTGAGGAGAGCGTTCAGGCGCAAGGCTCGCTGGCGCCTCCGCAGTCTCCGTTCTCAGCCGTCTCGCTTCCGTTCGGAACCGGCTGGGATCTAGATCCGCTGGCCGAGCGCTAGTACTAGTCAGCGACTCGGTTCCGCAGGACGCCGATCCCCTCGATCTCCAGCTCGACGACGTCTCCTCGCTGGAGCCAGCGGCCGTCGCCGTGCTCGAGGATGCAGCCCGTGCCGACGGTGCCCGAGCCGAGGACGTCGCCGGCGCGAAGGCGCGTGTTACGAGCGGCGTGCTCGACGATCGTGTCCCACGAATGCTGCATGTCGCCCATGTTCCCGCGTGAACGCTCCTCGTCGTTCACCCGCGCGACCATGTCGAGCTTCAGGTCGCCGAGCTCGTCCGGGGTGACGACCATCGGCCCAAGGCTCGTCGCAAAGTCCTTGCCCTTGGACGGCCCGAGGCCGATCTTCATCTCGGGACGCTGGAGGTCGCGTGCCGACCAGTCGTTCATGATCGTGAACCCGCCGATCTGGCCGTCCTTGCCGATCACGACGGCGGCCTCGAGCTCGTAGTCGAGCTCGTTCGAGCCCTCGGGATAAGGGATCTCGTCCTCCGGGCCGAAGATCGCCGCCGGATTCGAGAAGTAGAAGGCGGGAACCTCGTACCACTCGGGCACCATCTCGAGGCCACGGAGCCCGCGGGCTGTCTTCACGTGCTGCTCGAAGGCGTAGAAGTCGCGCACCGACGGTGGGTACAGGACCGGAGGCCGAAGATCGACCTCCTCCAACTTGTACTCGGCGTGCTCTCGCGCCTGTCCGCCGCCGGCGAAGAACGACTGAATCGTCTGGGCGGCAAGCTGGATCACGCGGTCGCCTTCCACGCGGCCCGGCCAGCCGCGTTCCAGGTTCTCGCCCTTGGGACTGAACATGACCAACCTCATGGCTCGGTGTGAACGCTAACGTCGGCGAGGCCTGGAAGGGAGCGGCGTACCTCCTCCTCGACCTCGCTTGCGAGGGCATGGGCCTCCGCCAGGGGGCTCCCCCGGTCAAGCCCGAGCGTCAGGAACACGACGAGCCCGTCGTCGGTCTGGAGGAAGCGGACCTCGCGAGGAAGCGAGCCCGTTCGCTCCTGCACGATCCTCCGAACCGTCTCGGCGTCAGCCTCGACGTCGGCCTCGGCCGGAGCGCTGCCGGTGCCCGGCTCGCGAAGCGGCTCGAGGTGCGTCTGGACGGAGATCACCTCGGGCACGGCCTGTGCGATCGCACGCTCGACCTGCGTGGCGACCAGGTGCGCAGCCTCCAGTGTCTGCTCACCGGGAAGTTTCAGATGCAAGGCGACCTGGAGACCGCCGTCGACCGAGACGACTCGCAGGTTGTGCACCTCGCGGACGCGCGGGACCGTGAGCGCGGCGGCGAGCACGCGCTCGCGCAGTGCCGTCTCTCCCTCTGCCGGCTCGACGTGGACGACGACGTCGCTCTCGGGCAACGCGCTCTGGACCGCAGCCTCGACGGCATCCGCCGCGGCATGTCCTTGTCCAACGCCCGCGTCGGGCGAAACCCCGATGACGACGTCGGCGAAGTGGCGCCCTGCCGCCTGCCTGATCCGCAGGCGCCGCAGCTCGACACTCGGGTCGAGCCTGGCGATGGCAGTCCGCGCTGCTCGCTCGGCCTCGGCGGGAACCTGGTCCATGAGCACGTCGATGTTCCCCCGCATCAGGCGCCCGGCGGCGAGCAGGACGAGCATCGCCACGAGGAGCGCGGCGGCCGCATCGCCCTCGGGCCACCCCGCCCGCGCCAGCAGGAGGCCGGCAAGCACCGCGGTCGAGCCCACCATGTCGGTCGCGAAATGGAGCGCATTCGAGGCGAACGCGGGGCTCTGGTAAAGGCGCGCAGCCCTGCGCGAGACCGTCGTCCGGCTCGCGTCGACGGCGATGACGACCAGGACGACGACCAGCGCGTACCACGTCGGGTCGACGTGCGGCTCGGCGGAGCCCACGAGCACGGCCAGAGCGCGGTAAGCGATGTAGAGACTCGCAAGCACGAGGATCGCGGCCTCGCCGAGCGCGACCAGGTGCTCGGCCTTGCCGTGTCCGTACGGGTGCGCACGGTCAGCAGGGCGGCCGGCAACCCCGACCGCGAAGAGCGTCAGCAGCGCGGCGACAAGGTCGGTGCCGGAATGGATCGCCTCGGAGATGAGCCCGAGGCTTCCGGTCGCCAACCCGGTCCCGAGCTTGAGCGCGATGAGCACGCAAGCCGCGACAACGGAAACAAGCGCCGTTCGCCGCTGCGGACTCATTCCGAAAGGCTACGAGGAAACGTGAGCGTGCGGCCTATGACAAGTCAGTCAGAGAGCTAAATCGACGAAGGCATGGGCGGGCTGATCGAGGCGTCGCAACTTCGGCACGTGTGCTCTTAGTCGCCCAAAGTGCGAAGCACTTTGGGCGAGTCCCGGGCCCGTGGCCCGGGACCTAGTACCAGCGGCCGCGGCGAAAGCCGCCGAATGCCAGGCCGAGGATGATCAGTAGTAGGCCGAGCCAGAGATTGCTGATGATCAGGATGACGATTCCGACGATGACGAGAATTGCACCGATTCCCACGAACTTCCCCTCTCTCTAGAGATTGCCCCGCAGGGCCTGTTCACGCTCGATGGCCTCGAACAATGCCTTGAAATTGCCCTCGCCAAACCCGCGCGAGCCGTGTCGTTCGATCACCTCGAAGAAAAGCGTCGGCCGATCCTGGGCCGTCTTCGTGAAAATCTGGAGCAGGTAGCCCTCCTCGTCGCGGTCGGCGAGGATGCCCAGTCGCTTCAGGTCCTCGTAGTCAGCGTCGATCTCGCCGACCCGCTCCTCGAGGTCGTCGTAGTACGCAGTGGGAGTCTTCAGGAACTTGAGGCCGCGCTCCTCGAGCTGCTCGACGGTGGCGACGATGTCGTCCGTCGCCATCGCAACGTGCTGGACGCCCGGGCCCCCGTAGAAATCGAGGTATTCCTCGATCTGGCTCTTGCGCTTCCCCTCAGCGGGCTCGTTGATCGGGAACTTGATCTTGCCCTCGCCGTCCATCATCACCTTCGACATGAGCGCCGAGTACTCGGTCGAGATTGCCTCGTCGGAGAAGTGGATGAGCTCGGTCATCCCGAACGACCGCTCGTAGAACTCGACCCAGTGCTGCATTCGCCCGAGCTCGACGTTTCCAACGACGTGGTCGATCACCTGGAGGCCGATGCCCGTCGCAGGCGCGCCGTTCTCGCTGACCGTTCTGTACCCGGGCAGGTACGGCCCGGCGTACTCCTCGCGATTGACGAACGTGTGGATGTTCTCTCCGTACGTCGCGATCGAGGCCAGCTCCACGCGCCCGTTCTCGTCTTCGACCCAGTGCGGCTCGACGACGCTCCTGGCCCCGCGCTGCACGGCCTGGCGGTAGGCCTCGGTCGCGCTCGGGACGGTGAGGGCGACGTCCTTGACTCCGTCGCCGTGGGAGCAAGCAAAGCGGGTGATCTCACTGTCCGGGCGCAGCCCGCTCGTCAGGACGAGCCGGACATCGTTCTGGTCCAGGACGTACGAGGCTCGGTCGCGCAGGCCCGTCTCGGGGCCGGCATACGCCGTCTGCGTGAACCCGAGCGCCCGCTCGTAGTAATACGCCGCCTGCTTCGCGTTGCCGATCCAAAGCTCGAGGTGGTCCCACCCCTTGATCGGCATGAAGTCGTTCGAGCTCACGTCTCAGATCTTACGACAGTTGGCGTCTTCGCCTCTGGGATCACTGCAGCTGGATCCTCCTCGAAACCCTCGCGCAGCGGTACCGCCCGCAGCCCGAAGAAGACGATCACAAAGATGATCGCCGGTAGGACGGCGGCGGCCATGAACGCCGGCTGCATCGCCTCGGCGAGCGCCTCGCGCAGGTTAGGCGGCAACTGGCGCACCGCAGCCTGCTCGACGTCCGTTCCACTCGGCAGGCCGTGGTTGATCAGGACCCCCATGAGCGTCACGCCGAGCGTCGAGCCGATCGAGCGCGAGAACTGGGTGAGGGCGGTCGCCGACCCGATCGCCCGGAACGGGACGACGTTCTGCACGGCGACGACGAAGACCTGCATCATCAAGCCCAGGCCGACGCCGGTCACGGCCATGTACATCGCAGCCTCACCGTTCGACGTGGTCGTGTCCATCGTCGAGAGTAGGAGAAGCCCGACGCCGAGCACGAGCGGCCCCGCGAGGGCATTCGGCCGGTAGCGGCCGCTCCGGGAGATCCACTGGCCGGAGAGCGCGCTCGTGAGGACCGCGGCGACCATGAATGGCGTGAGCACAACTCCGGACGCCGTTGCGGAGGTGCCGATCACGCCCTGCACGAAGAGCGGGACGTAGGCGATCGTGCCGACGAACGCCATCGCGGCGAGACCGGTGCAGACGACCCCGGTCGCGACGGTGGGGTTCCGCAGCAGGTCGAAGGGCAAGATTGGCTCAGGTGCGCGCCGCTCGACGTACGCAAAGGCCGCCAGCAGCCCGACCGCGAGGACGAGCGCGCCGAGGACCGGCGGGGATCCCCAACCGTGGTCACGGCTCCAGACGAGACCCAGCAGCAGAGTCGCTGTGCCGGCGGCAAGCAGCGCGGCGCCCGGAAGGTCGAGGTAGTGATCGCGTCGGGCGGTCCGCTTCGGAATCGCAATTGCGATCACAACCAGAGCGACTAGCCCGATCGGCAGGTTGACGTAGAACGCCCAACGCCAACTCGCCTGGTCGACGAGGATTCCGCCCACCAGGGGGCCGAGGAAGGATCCGACGATGAACGTCGACCCGAGGAGCCCCTGATAGCGCCCGCGCTCGCGGGGCGGCACGATCACGCCGATCGTCGCGTGCGCGAGCGCGAACAGCCCACCCGCTCCCATGCCCTGGACGACACGGAAGGCGACGAGCTGGTTCATCGACTGAGCGAGGCCGCACAGCGCCGAGCCGACGAGGAAGATCGAGATCGCAAAGAGCCACAGGAGCCGCCGGCCGTAGATGTCGCCGAGCTTCCCGTAGAGGGGAACAGTGACGGTCATCGCCAGGATGTAGGAGGTGATCACCCACGAGTAGCTCGTCAGTCCGCCGAGGTCGTCGACGATCGCCGGCAGTGCCGTCGCGACGATCGTCTGGTCGAGCGCGGCGAGCAGCAGCGCGACCATGATCGCGCCGTAGATCGCGAGAACACGCCCGATCGTGAAGCGGTATCCGGGCGGTTTCTCGGCAAGACGAGCGCGAATTCGACCCACGCGCTCAGACTAGCGGGGGCGTTACGTGGGCTCGGGCGGAGGTTGGCGGCCGCGCGAGAAGACGATGCCGGCCGCGATCAAGAGACCGCCGGCGAACTGGAGCCTGGTCAGGCTCTCGTGCAGGAGCAGCAGCGCGATGACGGCCGCGAGGAACGGCTGCAGGTTCGCGAACAGGGACGCGCGGGTCGGGCCTACGCGGTCGATCGCCGAGAACCAGAGCAAATTCGTGATCACGAGCGGGCCGACCACCGCGTACACGAAGCTTGCCCAGACGAGCCAGGAGAGGTCAAAGCTCTGGTCGTCGAGCTGCGGCGCACCGGCGGCGAGAAGCGCGATGCTGACCGCGACGAGGAAGATCGCGCTCAGCCGATATGGCGAGTAACGCCGCATGAGCGGCGCGAGTGCGACCGAGTAGCCGGCCCACATCGCCGAGCTCATGATCGCAAGCAGGTCACCCCAGATGGATCCCGAGAGGCTGTCCCCCGAGCCGGCCGTGACGAGCGCCACCCCGCCGAACGAGAGCGCCGCCGCGATCCAGAAACGGCCGGTGAGCTGCTCCATTCCTACGAGCCGGGCGATCAGACCCGTGAAGATCGGGAGCGTCCCGAAGAGCAGAGCCACGGTCGTCGCCGTCGTCAGGTCGATCGCGAAGACGAAGCCGACCTGGTTCAAGAACAGGAGCACGACCGCCCCTCCCACGAGTGGCAGGTCGCGCCGCTCGATCCGCAGCGAGCGTTCGCGCGGCAGCACGATCAGCAGAAAGATCAGCGCAGCGATTGCGTAGCGAATTCCCGCATAGGAGAGCGGCCGGAAGCCGTGGTCGAGGATGTACTTCGAGGTCGTGAAGTTGAGCGCCCACAGACAGACGGTCACGAGGAGCATCGCGTCTGCCACAGAGCTCCGGCGCACCGAAACGAGCCTACCCATTAGCCTTCGCCCCGATGGCAGAGCCGACCAGAGACGACGTCGACGCGATCGTCGGCCCGGCGACGCCCCACTTCGCCTACCAGCTGCGCGCGCGTGTCCTCGAGCTCGTCGAGGACCTTCCCGAGGCTCACGAGGTCCGCCGCTATGCCAAGGAGAAGGCCGACCTCCTCGACCGGCTCGGCCATGCCTCCTCGAAGGCAGAGGAAGGCCGGCGTGAGTCGAGCACGCGGCCCGGCTGGGAGACGATCCCGAGCGCCGCGCCCGCCGACCAGCCGCTTCCTCGCCACAAATGAGCTTCGAAGGCGCCACCGTGTTCGTCACGGGGGGCTCACGGGGGATCGGCAAGGCGATCGCACACCGGTTCGCCGACCTGGGCGCAGCCCGAATCGGCATCGGCTACATGCGAAACGATTCGGCGGCCGAGGAGACGGCCGAGGAGCTGCGCGCCAAGGGCGCCGAGCCGCTGCTCGTCCGGGGGAACGTCTCCTCCGACCGCGTCGTTCGCGAGGTGGCCGAGCTCGGCCCGCTGCGGGCGCTCGTCCACAACGCTGCGACCGGAGTCATCCGCCCCGCATTGGAGACCGAGGACAAGCACTGGGACTGGACGCTTGACGCGAACGCGCGTGCGTTTCTCTCGCTCGCCCGCGCCGCCGCTCCCCAGATGCCGGTCGGCTCCTCGATCGTCGGCATCTCGAGCCTGGGCTCGACCCGGGTCCTCGAGGAGTACGTGCTGGTGGGCACCTCGAAGGCGGCGCTCGAGGCGCTCGTCCGCTATCTGGCAGTCGAGCTCGCGCCGAGGGGGATCCGTGTGAACGCCGTCTCCGGAGGCGTCGTCGACACGGCCGCGCTCGACCACTTCCCGAACCGGGACAAGATGCTCGAGTGGGGCAAGAAGCGGACGCCCGCGGGCCGCCTTGTCGAGCCGAAGTGACATCGCCGACGCAGTCGCGTTTCTCTGCTCGCCTGAGGCGGACATGATCTGCGGCCACATCCTCGTCGTCGACGGCGGCTTCTCGCTGCCCGCGTAGTGGAGCCCACCGAGCAGAACCGGAAGGCCTGGGACGAGATTCACCGGCGCCGAGCCAACGCGATGGCCGGCCAGCTCGGGATCCCCGACAAGATCCGTGAGCTACTGCCCGAAATCGAGGGGAAGCACGTCCTCCACCTTCAGTGCGCAACGGGCGAGTCGACCGCGCAGCTCGTCGAGCTCGGCGCACTCGTCAGCGCGGTCGACATCTCGACCGAGGCGCTCGACCTCGCCCGCGAGCGCGCACCCGATGTCGCCTACGTCCACGCCGACGTGCACGACCTCCCGCTCGAGCTGCGCCGAAGCCGCTTCGACCTCGTGTACACCGGAGGTGGCGTCCTGATCTGGCTCCACGACCTCGACGCGTGGGCGACCGGAATTGCCAACGCGCTCAAGCCCGGCGGGATGCTCCTCCTCTACGACCCCCATCCGGTCAGCAAGTGCGTCGACGCGCTCGGCCATTGGCGGGACGACTACTTCAACGAGACACCGGTAGTTACGAGTGGCTGGACGCACTTCGAGCTGACGGGCGAGCCGGCCACCGAGGAGAAGCACGAGCGGGATTGGCAGCTCGGTCAAATCGTCGCTGCGGTCACCGGGGCGGGCCTTCAGGTGAAGCGTCTGGTCGAGTTCCAGACCCTCTACAAATGGATGCAGCGGGACCGCCGCGTGCCCTGGGAGTTCGCGCTCCTCGCAGAGAAGCGCTAGTGAGCGAGCCCAGGTCGCTTCCTCGACACCATCGAGGTTAGACCAGCCGGAAAACGGGCACGACGATTCCAATGGGACTTCCCGTCAGCCTGATTCTGATCGCCGCAGGAGCCATCCTCACGTGGGGAGTCACCGACGAGCCGACAGGTCTCAACCTCGACGCGATCGGGGTCATCCTGATGGTGATCGGCATCGTCGGCTTCATCCTCACCTTGCTGCTCTGGCAGTCGTGGTGGGGCCCCGGCTACTTCGGCCGGGCGCCGTACGACGCGGGAGCACCGGCCGGACCGGCCGGACCGGCCCGGCCCTGGTATCAGGGCGGGTACAGCCGCCGGCGCACGACTTACGTCGAGGACGAGGCGCCGCCACCGCCGCCCGGCGGTCCACCGCCTCCTCCGTAGAGCCGCTTCAGGCCGTGGCGCCGGCCTCCACGGGGAGCCCGTAGATCTCGCCGAGCTTCTCTCGGAGGTATCGCAGGTACGGAGCCGGGTCCATCGGGCCGCCGACGATTCGCTCGAGCATCTCTCGCGACGTGTGCTTGCGCCCGTGCCGGTGCAGGTTCTCGCGTAGCCACTTGCCGAGCTCGCCGAATTCGCCCTGCTCGAACTGGGTGTCGAGGTCAGGCAGCTCCGCGCGGAGCTGATCCCACAGCTGCACCGAGATCACGTTGCCGAGCGCATAGGTCGGGAAGTAGCCGATCGCCCCGCCCGACCAGTGCACGTCCTGGAGGACGCCGTGCGCGTCGTCGGGCACCTGGATCCCCAGGTATTCCTCCATGCGCGCGTTCCACGCCTCGGGAAGGTCCTCGAGCGGAAGATCGCCGGAGAGAATCTGCTGCTCCAGCTCGAAGCGCAGGATGATGTGCAGGTTGTACGTCGCCTCGTCTGCCTCGACGCGGATGAGCGAGGGCTGCACCTTGTTGATCGCCCGGTAGTACTCGTCGAGCTCGACGTTGCCGAACTGGGCGGGAATCGCCTCCTGGAGCTTGGGGTAGAAGTAGCGCCAGGCAGGCAGGCCGCGGCCGACGAGGTTCTCCCACATGCGGCTCTGCGACTCGTGCAGGCCCATCGAGGTCACCGACGAGAGCACCGTCCGCTCGAGTGCCGGGTCGACGCCCGCCTCGTAGTAGCCGTGGCCGAACTCGTGGATTGTCGCGAAGAGGCTGACGCCGAGGTCGTTCTCGTCGTAGCGAGTCGTCAAGCGGATGTCAGTCGTGCCGGCGCTCATCGCGAAGGGGTGCACGGTCGGGTCGAGCCGCCACGACTCGTGGTCGAATCCAAACCTCTCGAGCATCACGATCGCGAACTCGCGCTGCTTCTCGATCGGGATCTCACCGTGCAGGCACGAATCGTCTACGCGATCGGTGTGCTCGGCGATCTCCGCGATGAGAGGAACCAGTCCGCGCTTGAGCTCGTCGAAGACCTCGCGCACCGCCTCGGTCTTGAGGCCCTCGTCGAAGTCGTCCAGCAAGACGTCGTACGCGCTCTCGTAGCCCATCCCGTCGAAGCAGTCGATGTAGCGGTGCGTCAGCTCGACGTTCTTCTGCAAGAACGGGAGGAAGATCGAGAAGTCGGACTTCTCGCGCGCTTCAACCCATGCGGCCAGGGCATGGGCACCCGTGCGGGTCATCTCGGCACGCAACTCGGTGGGGACACGCTTGGCCTTCTCGTAGTCGCGGCGGGTGACGCGGATCAGGCTGGCGTCGTCGGAATCAGGATCGAGGCTCTCCTCATAGGCCCGGACGTCTTCGAGGAGCTTGCCGATCTCGTCGTCGATGAAGAGATCGTGCGAAAAGGCATCGAGCGTGCCGAGTTGCTCGGCCCTGAGTGGGCCCGATTTCGGGGGCATCTTCGTGTGCTGGTCCCAACCGAGAATCGCCCGCGCCATGTGCAGGTCGTGGATTGCGGCCAAGCGCGTCTTGAGCTCTTCGAACTTCTCTGTCACGAGTTTCCTCCGGGCGTAGCTTCCGGGGCGGAGACTACTTGAGGACTTCGGTCGTGTAGATGCCCTCGGGGTTCCAGAGGAGGAAGCCTTTTGCGTTGGCTCTGCGCGCGGCATCGATCTGTGCCTGCACCTCCGACGCCGGCCGGCTTCCTCCGCCCAGCGAGAAGTCCTCGAGCCACGGGATCAGCATCGCCTTCTCGCCGACCATGGCATTTTTGAAATCGCGCAGCGACAGGGCCACCGTCTGGCCGGGCACCGCGCTCGGGTCGGAGAGATTGAACTCCCCCGAGTTGTAGTGCGACGGATAGACCATCGGGTAGACGGCGTCCACGTACTTCGCAAGCCGTCCCGGCTTCTGGCCGATGCCGAGGTCGTGGGTGGCCGAGAGCCCGAAGACGTCGACCGAGAGGCGCACGCCGAGCGGCTTCAGCTTGGTCGAGGCGTGGTGGACGAAGCGGGTGATCGTCCAGCCCATCGGCTCGTCCACCTTGTTGGAGAAGACGGCCGCCTCGATCGGGCCGTCGCTCGGGAAGCGCACGTAGTCGAGCTGGATCTCGTCGAAGCCCGCGCGGGCCGCTGCCTCGGCGATCTCGAGGTTGTAGTCCCAGACTCGCCGGTCGTAGGGATTCGTCCAGCCCAGCCCGGCGTTGTTCTCCCAGACCCCGCCGCCGCTCGTCCTGATCGCCAGGTCCGGGCGCTTCGTGGAGAGCACGGGGTCTTCGAAGACCACGACTCGACCGATCAGGTAGACGCCTGCGGCCCGCGCCTTCGCCGAAACGGCTCTCGCCTTGTAATACGGCTTCGAAGCGCCCACTTCCCGAGCCAGCGTGCCGGCCGGGAGGAGGAAGCCCACCTCTCCGTTCTCGTCCTTGACGTCGAGCTCGATCGTGTTCAGGCCGGGAATCGCGAGGTACTCGTCGAGCTTGCCGTCGAGTGAGGCGAGCGCCATCGTCACGTGCACGCCGCGGACCTCGTCCGGGAACGGCCGCGGGCCGGCCGGCTTCGATTTCTTCTCTGTGGTCGCCGCCTTCTTCCCGCCGTCTCCGGCGTCAGAGCCGCGCGTCCCGATCACGGTCGCCCCGAGCGCCACGAGCGCAGCGGCGACGATCAGGATCGCGAGCGCGAAGGTGCGGTGATGACGGCGGCGCTTGCGCGCCTGGTCCCGCCGAGCCCGGAAACGCTCGTTGGGATTCTCAGGCTCTGACTCGGACGGCACTGTGGAAAACCTACTACCTGCCGTTCGCGCCGAACAGCCGATTAACCGTGTCGCCGGCGATGTAACCGGCGATCTTCGGATTCTCCTGAAGCCGGCGCACCGAGTAGCTGTACCAGTGGTCGCCGAAGGGGACGTAGACCCGCAGGCGGTGACCGTCTCGGACGAGCCGGTCGCCGGCCGCCTCGCTCACCCCGAGCAGCATCTGGAACTCGTACTGGTCGCGCGTCAGGCTGTGCTCCTCGACAAGGCGCAGCCCTTCCGAGATCAGCCACTTGTCGTGCGTCGCGATCCCGACGTACGACCCGGCCCGCAGCAGCTCGCGGAGTGCGAGGACGAAGTTCGCGCGCACCTCCTCGAAGTCGCGATACGCGATCAGCGGCGGCTCGACGTAGATGCCCTTGCAGAGCCGGACGTTCGGCTTCAGCGGCGCGAGCTCTCGGATGTCCCTGACCGTCCGCCGGAGATAGGCCTGAAGGACGACGCCGACGTTGTCGAGCCCGGCCTCACGCAGTTCGCGGTACATGTGCAGCGTGTCGCTCGTGCAGTTCGAGTCCTCCATGTCGATCCGGACGAAGTTGCCGCTCTCGGCTGCATGGCGGACGACCTTCTCGAGATTCGCCCGGCAGAGCTCGTAGGCGAGGTTCAGCCCCAGTCCCGTCAGCTTGACGCTGACGTTCGAGTCGAGCTCCTCCCGCTCGATCGTCTCGAAGACGTCGTGGTAGGCACGCACGATGTCGAGGGTCTCCCGGCGTGTGCGGATCTCTTCGCCGAGGACGTCGATCGTGGCCATCTTGCCCTCCGCGTTCAGCTGCTTCACGACCTCGGCACGCGTCAACGATGTTCGTTCCGGCGATGTAGCGGTCCGAGATCTTGCGGACGATCGGCCGTGGCACGGCCGGAAGGACCCGGACGATGGCGCGATCGACGAAAGCCAAGGGCTGGCGATTGTAGTTGGGCGGTGGTTGCCCCGGACTTGACGAAATCTCCCCTTCAGCGCAAGATCGAGGAGAACCGCGAGCGGGGCGGCACCCAGAGGGGGAGCTTTTTGACGTCTGTAGTCACGTACTTCGTGTTTCGCACGGGCCTTGGCGCCGTGTGCCTGCTGGCCGGGCTCGAAAAGGCGCGAGCTCCGCGGGACTTCTTCGAGGGTGTGCGCCAGTACCGGCTGGTGTCCCCGCGGCTCGCCCCGATCGTCGGCGCCGGGTTGATTGCAGCCGAGCTCGGGCTCGGCGCGCTGCTCGTGAGCGGCCTCGTGCCGGTGATCGCCGCGACCGGTGCGATTGCTCTCTTCGCAGTCTTCGCCGCGGCGCTTGCGGTGAGCCTCGCCCGCTCGAACCGGGCCCCGTGCCATTGCTTCGGTGCCTCGGACGTGGAGACCATCTCCCCGCTCGCGCTCGTCCGCGCGCTCGTCCTCACCGGCCTGGCCGTCGCGGTGCTCCTCTTCGCGCTCGGAGACACCGCAGGGATCGCCCGTGACGACCTGTTCCCCGCCCTGCTGCTCGTGGCCGGGTTCGTGACCGCAACCCGCCTCTCGGGCCTCTTCCCGCTCGCATGGTCTTACCTCCGGTCCGAGGCGACCTTCTATCCCACGCCGACCCGCAGGGTGAGCTTCCGGCACCAGCCGCTCCACGTCCCGCTCTGGCCAAAGCAGGAGCAGCGATGAGCGGCGTCTGGCTCGCCTCCTACGTCGTGCTCTGGCTCCTGGTGCTCGGCCTTGCCTTCCTGCTCGCCGGTGCGCTGCGCCAGCTCGGCCTCCTCCAGCTGCGGCTGGGCGACGACCCGGGCGCCCTCATCACGGACACGGGACTGGAGCGAGGGACCCTGGCGCCGGACTTCGACGCCCCCGACGCCGAGACCCGCGAGCTCGTGACGCTCTCCGCCCTCGAGCCCCGGGCCCGGATGATCGTCTTCGCGTCACCCGGCTGCCTCTCGTGCCGCGAGCTGATCCCAGGGCTGAACGAGGTCCGCAAGACGAGGCGCGACTTCGATTTCCTGGTCGTCTGCCGAGGTGACATCGACTCGTGCCAGTCATTCGGCCGCATGAACCGCTTCGAGGCGCCGATGGTCGTGGACACGAACGGGCAGATCGAGAAGGATTACCTCGTGACACTGA
Source organism: uncultured Actinomycetes bacterium (assembly GCA_963827725.1). GTDB lineage: Bacteria > Actinomycetota > Thermoleophilia > Gaiellales > Gaiellaceae > VAXT01. The sequence continues at coordinate 2,056,875 of CAWHBM010000001.1, forward strand.
CCCCGTTTGCCTACCTGCTCGACCACGAGCGCAACGTCGTCATCCGCGGCCTCGCAAACGACTGGCGCCAGCTCGAGTCGCTGCTCGAGCAGGAGGGCACACTGCAACCCAGCCCATTCGTCGAGGTGGATGGGAACGGCGAACCGGCGGCCGTCGTCGAGTCGAGGGAGGACTGATGGATCTCGCAGGCAAAGCTGCTCACGCGCTCGCACGGCGCTCGTCCCGCCGTCAGTTCTTCAAGTTCATGGCCGCGGGCTCGCTCGGCACCGGCCTCTTCCTGACGCGGACAGACGTCTCCCTCGGATCGGTGTCGGGAGGCTGCGTCGGCTGCGGCGGCGGCCCCTGCAACCCGTGCTGGTCGCCCGTCATCCGCTGCAACGACCTGGACCCTCCGTTCCCCTGCAAGACCTGCCTCCAGGGCGGCGGCTGCCCGCAGGGCTGCAGCACCTCCGGCGAGTGGTTCTGCTGCCTGACCGGCACGCCCTGTCGCCAGCGCTGCTCTGAGTGCAACTGCGGCCCGAACGGCTGCAACTCTCCACCCTGTCACTGCTTCACGCAGCTCAACATCCCCTGCGTACCGAGACTGGATTCGGGCGACGAGCCGTGTGCCTGTGCCCCGGTCGAGGGTCCTGCACTCGCCGCCGCTCGTGGCTAACACGGCCAGGCTCGGGGGTCTCCTCGGGCTCGCAGCCCTGGTCGGTCTCGCCGCCGCGGTGCTCGTGGGCGGAGTGGCCGAGCCGGCGATCGGCGCCCTGCCGGTCTTCGTGCTCGATCAGCCTCAGCCTCGTCGTCGGGCTCTCGACGGCCGCCAGCCCCTGAGGGCTGTCCATGGTCGGGCAGATCGGCCCCCTGGTCCAGGTGGGCAAGAAAAAGACAGCGCTCGCCCTCCACGTCGTCGGCGGCCTCGCCGGAGGAGTAACGCTCGGCGTCGTGCTCGGCTTCGGAGGACTGCTGCTGCGGGCGGTTCTCGGCGACACGCTGAACACGGTCTTCGTGGTGGTCGTGACAGCCGCGCTCCTCTACGCAGCCTCAGTCGACCTGGGCTTTCTGCGAGTGCGCCCGATCACCTGGGAGCGCCAGACACCGGGTTCCTGGCCGTGCTCGATGGGCCACTATCCGGGCATCTTCGCCTGGGGCTTCGACCTCGGCCTCGGGATCACGACGCGCATCCCCTACCAGTCGCTGCTCGTGCTTCCGATCGCTGCCTTCTTCGCCGGCGATCTCGCGACGGCCGTCGCGATCACCGGCGTCTACGGCGCCTCGCGGGCGCTCGCGGTCGTTGCGGCGGTCTCCACGGCCGGCGACGACTATGGCGGCAGCCTGCGACGCGATCCAGGCCCGGGTCGTGCCGCTCAAGCGCCTCGTCGGCGCGACCGCCCTTGTAATTGCTGCCCTGATCGTGATTTCCTAAGGAGGAGGTGAGGAGATGACTGGAGCCATCTACGTCTTGAGCCGCAAGGTCAGCGGCGACCGAGGTGAGTCCTTCATGCAGAACGTGATCGTGTTCGCGAGCAGCCCGGCGCATGCGAAGACGATCGTGAACGACCAGTTCACGCGCCTGCGGCGAACCTCCCGGTCGAAGGAGAGCGCGTACCACGCCTTGCCCGAGTTCGCCGTCGAGAAGGTTGCCCTCGACGAGCACAAGATGATCACAGCCGGAGTCACCACCTAGCCGTGGATCTGGCCGGTAAGACCGCTCATGCGCTCGCGCGTCGCTCGTCGCGCCGTCAGTTCTTCAAGTTTCTCGGTGCGGGCTCGCTCGGAGCCGGCCTCTTCCTGACGCGCACCGACGTCTCGCTCGGCTCGGTTTCCGGGTGCGTCGGCTGCGGCGGCGGGCCGTGCAACCCGTGTGTCGGGATCGGGCCCATCTGCACGAACGCAGGCTTCCCCTGCAAGACGTGCCAGGAGGGCGCGGGCTGTCCGGCGGCATGTCAGACCTCCGGCGAGTGGTTCTGCTGCCTCACGAGCGGACAGCGTCAGGGGTGCCGCTACCGCTGCTCCGAGTGCAACTGCCCGCCCGGCTGCCAGAACCTGAGCTGCCACTGCTTCATGAACATGGGCATCCCGTGCAACCCGAGGCTTCACTCGGGCGACGAGCCGTGCGAGTGCCCGCCGCTTCAAGCGCCGATCCCGGCGTAACGGACGACGCGGGAAGGCTAGGGCTCGCGCATGAAGCCCTGGCGGGCTGCGCTTACTAACGCGACGGCTTCCGGAAAGAGAACCCTCATCGCGTCTCGCAGGGCGATCGCCTGCTCATCCGGGCCGCCTTCGACCGTGATCCGCCGCAGTGCAGCGCCGGTCAGCTCGACCGCTGTGCTCAGCGTCAGCGTGGCGAACTGCTCGCGCTGAGCCTCGGCGACCGACTCCGCCTGGCGCGCGGCGAACTCCTGGAGGTTCTTCATGAGCTCGTCCGGGTCGCCCCCGAGCGGGAATCCAAATCCGCCTTCCATGGGGTCAACGATACCGGCGCTCAGTCGAGCGAGACCTTGTAGTTCGACTCGACGTCGTGGGCAAGCTCCTCGACGGTTGCCAGGCCGCTTCGCATCGCCTCCGCGAACGGCGAGCCCGTCGAAGGCCCGAGAGCCTCTTCGAGGCGCCTAGTCGCCGCGCCGACCCGATCGAGGTAGGCGGGCTCTGCGAGACGCGGCGGTGCGCCGATCGCCTGCTCGAGAGCGAGCGCGGCATCCTCGGCCTCCTCGATGCCCGGCGGGTTCTCGGTCAACCGCAGCGCGACGAGCTGCTCGCGGAGCTCTCCGAGCTCTCCCCCGCCCGCACTTTCCTCGGCCAGCTCGCACATGGCTGTGATCGACACGGTCCGGCGAACCGCGTCGCGGCTTCCGACCGGCTCTCCGCGGTCGTCGAGGACTAGCCATCTGCGCTCCTCTCCTGCTGCGAAGGCGCAGAGATACGTGCGCTCCCCCGGCTCGGGCTCGGCCGGAACGACCCCCGCGAGCTGCTCGCCGGAGGCGGCGAAGCGCGCGGCCGCGGTGGCGGCACGGTCGAGATCGTCCCGGAGCGCCACGGCGGCAAGCATAGACTCGGTCCATGGCCATCTCGGAGCGCTCCCGGCTGGCGCAGGAGCTCTTCGCGCCGCTCGGCCCGACATACGATCGCTGGAGTCGCCTGCTCTCGCTCGGCCAGGACCCTCGCTGGCGCCGCTTCCTCGTGTCGCGACTCGATGCCGAGCCCGGCGACGAGGTGCTCGACGTGGCAACAGGGACGGCGGCTGTCGCGATCGAGCTCGCCCGGCGGACGGGCTGCAGAGTGGTCGGGGTCGACCAGAGCACCGAGATGCTGGCGGCGGGCCGAGGGCGCATCGAAGCGGCGGGGCTCGCCGATCGAATCCGGCTCGTCGAGGGGAGCGCGGAGCGGCTTCCGTTCGAGGACGCCTCGTTCGACGGGCTCACGTTCACATACCTGCTTCGCTACGTCGACGACCCCGCTGCGACCCTGCGTGAGCTCGCGCGGGTCGTGAGGCCGGGTGGAGGTATAGCGGCGCTCGAGTTCGGGCTCCCACGTGGCCTCTGGCGGCCACTCTGGGAGCTCTACATCCGGGCCGGGCTCCCCGTCGCGGGCCGGTTCATCTCACCCGGCTGGCACGAGGTCGGCGCCTTCCTCGGCCCGAGCATCCGCGAGTTTCATTCCCGGCTACCGATCGAACGGCAGCTCGACCTCTGGCGCGGCGCAGGCATCGACAACCCCGCCGTGCGCCGGCTCAGCTTCGGCGGCGGCTACGTGATGTGGGGGCGGCGGGCTTGAGCGCGGAGCCGCGACCTGCCTTCTATGCGCTTGCTCCCGGCGGCTGGCGCGACTTCGTGACCCTTCTGCACCCGCCGTACACGCTCTGGCATCTCTCGTATGTCGCAATTGGGGCCTGCCTTGCTCCTGAGCTCGAGGCGCGCCGGCTCCTCGTCGCTCTCCTGGCGTTCTTCCTGGCCGTCGGCATCGGAGCGCACGCGTTGGACGAGCTGAACGGCCATCCTCTACGCACGCAGATCTCATCCCGCGTCCTCGTAGCGCTCGCTGCCGGCTCGATCGGGGGAGCGGTTGCGGTCGGCGTCTATGCCTCGCTCGTCTACACACCCTGGCTCGCACCGCTCGTGGTCGTGGGCGCCTTCATCGTCTGCGCGTACAACCTCGAGCTCTTCGGCGGTTTGTTCCATTCCGATGCTTGGTTCGCGGTTTCCTGGGGCGCTTTCCCCCTTCTCGCCGCCTACCTGGCTGTCGCCGAGCGCCTGTCTGTCGGAGCGCTCCTCGCCGCCGTGTTCGCGGCTTTTCTGAGCCTCGCCCAGCGGCGCCTCTCGACCCAGGTGAGATCCGTGCGCCGGCGGGTGGCGGCGGTCCGGGGCACGATCGACTTGCTCGACGGCGGGCAGTGAGCCGGTGACCGTCGAGACCTTGACCGCGGCGCCCGAGGCCGCCCTCCGCGCGCTCACGGTGGCGGTGACAGCTCTCGCAGCCGCCCTCCTCATACTTCGCCTCGGATAGCAGGCCTTTTACGATGTCTGAATGACGATCGAGCTCGCGTTCGAAATCGTGTTCGCCTGCGCCGTCCTGCTGGCGGCGGCGTCGCTTGCAGGAGCGGCGCTCGAGCGGGTGGGGAAACGGCTCCTGCTCGGTGCGGCAGGGGCTATCGGGGCGGCAGCGACAGCCGCGTGGATCGCGTTCGCACTGCGTCCTCAGGTCGAGCTTGCGATCTCGGCGACCGGCCTCCTTGCCTGCCTGCTGGCCGTCGTCGGAGCGCTGGCTCTTCGCCGCGGGCTTGCGCACGGCCGAACCGTCGAACGCGACATCGAGCGGGCCAAGTCCGAGCTCGACGCCGTCGTGGAACGCGAGCTCCGCGAGCGTTCGGCTGACCTCGAGCGTGCGCTGGCCCGCGGACGAGCCGACTCGCTCTCCGCGTATGCGGAAGAGGAGCGGCGGCTGGCGGAGAACCGGCGCGAGGCGCTGGGCGAGAGCGAGCAGCGGCTGCGGCACGGCCTTGCCGAGGCCTTCTCGAAGGTGCAGGGGCAGGTCGAGCAGCGGCTCGCAGCCTGGCACCAGGATCTCGATCGGGCCCAGCGGCAGCTCGGCGGCCGCCTCGAGCAGATCGCCGCGCGGGAGCGGTCGCTGATCGAAGCGCTCGAAGCCCGGCTCGAGAGCGACGCCGAGCGCCTCAAGACGGCCGACGAGGAGCAGCGGGCCGGCGTCATTCGCCTCCGTGAGGATCTCGGCAAGGCGGCGAAGGAAGCCGCTGCGGCTGCGTCGGCAGAGCTCGAGTCACATGCCACCGAGCGCCGCCGAGCGCTCCACCAGGTCGCCGAGCGGCTGACCGTGAGGGAGCGGGACCTCGTACGCCGGATCGAGCGCGAGGAGACGGATGTCTCCCGCCGGATCCAGTCGACGTTCACGGACGTCGAGCGCCGCCAGGTCGAGCAGCTCGAACGCGTCCTCGAGCGCGCCGCGGCCCGGTTCGTCGACGCGGCGACGCATCAGTTCGACGGAACTGTCAAGACCGCGCGAGAAGACGCGGCGCGGCGCCTTTCCCGTGAGCTCGATCGCGCCGTCCAATCATTCGCCCGCGAGGGCGAGTCCTTGCTCGCGGAGCGCATGGCCCAGCTCGGCGACGCCGGCGGGATGCGACTCGAGAAGAAGCTCGTCCAGGTGGCCGAAGGCCTCGAGCGGCAGCGGGAAGAGTTCGTAGCCTCGCTCAGCCGACGGCTGGGAGAGGTCGAATCGGACTTCCGCGAGCGCCTTGCTGCACTCGCAGCCGAGGAGCAGTCGGAGCGCGCCGCGCTCGAAGCGAGGCTCGCCGAGATCGCCCGTAGGATCGACAAAACCGTCTCCCGAGCCGAGGAACGGCTCGATTCGCTGCACGGCTCACGCCGATAACTGCAGACTTTCAGTGGCAGGGTTCGTCTTAGAGAGGACGAATCTCCGGCCAGTGAATGACATGACGCAAACCGTCGAGCATCACCCGAACGAGCGCGAGAAGGTCGCGGGGTGGAGGCTGCACGTGCTGATCGAAGCCGGCTACCCCCTTCCGCTGGCCGAGAAGCTCGCGCACAGCGAGGCGGACCTGCACACCGCCGTTGAGCTCGTCAGGCAGGGCTGCGAGCCGCAGACCGCGGCCGAAATCCTCCTGTAAGCGCACTCCTCCCCACCCGGGTGGGGAAGAGGTCCACCCGCCACCCGCGGTGAGCGTACCGCGCAGAGGCGCACGCGACTCGATCAGAAGGCGGACAAATCACACGCCGGTGCGGCGGCCGCCTGGAGCCGCTCACGACCGGCCCGAGCCCAGGGCGTAGCATCCCGGCGTGAAGGTCGAGGCGATCGAGTACGGGGACCGGCGCGTCTTCACGGTGTCGTCCTTCAACCGCGGCATCGGCGACTGGCTCGCGCGCCTACCGTCCGTCTGGGTGGAGGGCGAGGTGACCGAGCTCCGGCGCCAGGAGCGCTGGCAGAGCGTCTTCCTCACGCTCAAGGACCCGGCCGACGGCGCGTGCCTCGGCGTCACGATGCCCCGAGGCCAATTCGATGCGCTCCGACTCGAGCTCGCCAACGGGGAGCGCGTCCATGTCTTCGGGCGCCCCGAGCTCTTCGAGGCGCGAGGTGACTTCCGCCTCCGGGCGCTCTCGATCGAGCGCTTCGGGCTCGGCGACCATCTCGCGGCCCTCGAGCGCCTGAAGCGCAAGCTCGCCGCCGAGGGCCTGTTCGCTGCGGAGCGAAAGCGGGCACTCCCGCGCTTTCCGCGGCGCATCGGGCTCGTGACGGGCAACGACGCCGCGGCCAAGCGAGATGTCCTGACATCGATCACGTCGCGCTTCCCGCCCGCCCGGATCCTCGTCGCCGAGACCCTGGTCCAGGGACCGCGCGCAGCCTCCGCAATCGCCGACGCGCTGCGCGAGATCTGCGACGCGCCCGAGATCGACGTCGTCGTCCTCGCCCGCGGCGGTGGGAGCTTCGAGGACCTCCTCCCATTCAGCGACGAGCGGCTCGTCCGCGCGCTCGCCGCCTGCCCGGTCCCGATCGTCTCCGCCGTCGGCCACGAGCAGGACACGCCCCTGTCGGACCTCGTCGCGGATGCGCGAGCGTCCACGCCAACGGCGGCCGCCCGACTCGTCGTGCCGGACCTCGCGGAGCTGACCGCACGGCTCGATCGCTCACGAACGGCGCTTGCTCGGGGGACGCGGGCCGCCCTCGATCGGGAGCGACGCCGCCTCGAGAATGCCCGCGACCACCTGCGTCGGGCCCCCCTGCTCGTGCTCGAACGCCGGCGAGCAGCGCTCGAGCAGGCGGCCGGACGCCTGCGCGCGCTCTCTCCAAGGGCCACGCTCGAGCGTGGATACGCGATCGTGCGAGCAACCGGCGAGATCGTGCGTTCGAGCTCGCAAGTCGGCGCGGGAAGCCACGTGGACGTCGAGCTCGGAACCGGCGGTTTCGGCGCCCAGGTGGAGGAGACTCGGTGACCGAGCCCAGCTTCGAGGAGGCGCAGCGCGAGCTCGAGGGCATCGTCCAGCGCCTGGAGAGCGGAGAAGCGAGCCTCGACGAGGCGATCACGCTCTGGGAGCGGGGCGAGGAGCTCTACCGCCTCTGCTCCTCGAAGCTCGACTCGGCCCAGGGCCGGATCGAGGAGCTCGCACGCCGCGTCGAGGCCGTTAAGCCCTAGTCATGCACCCCAACCCTGCTTAGAATCATCGCCGTGGCTGCCTCGCAAGAGTTGATCCAACAGGTACCTCTCTTCTCGCACCTCAGCAAGGAGGACCTCAAGGGCCTCGCGAGCTCGATGAAGGAGCGCGTCTTCGACGAAGGCGACACGATCGCGAGCGAGGGGCAGACGGGAGTCGGCTTCTTCATCATCGAGGAGGGCGAGGCAACGATCACCGTCAAGGGCGAGGAGCGTGCGACGCTCGGTCACGGTGACTACTTCGGCGAGGTGGCTCTCATCGACGACGGAGCGCGAACCGCGACGATCACCGCCAAGACGCCGCTCAAGTGCTACGGCATCACATCCTGGGAGTTCAAGCCGCTGGTCGAGCAGAACGCCGACCTCGCCTGGAAGATGCTTCAGTCGATGGCGAAGATGCTACGCGCCTCCGAGAAGCGCATCGGCTAGCCGCTTTCCGAGACCGACGAGGTCGTCCGCTGCCCGCTCGGGGTCTCCGCTCAGCTCATGCGTCTCGACCCCGGGAAGCGCTTCCTCCACCCGCCCGCCGAAGACGACGCACCGCACACGCTCTTCGCTGCAGAGCCGAACCACCTCGCCAACTGCCTTCCCTTCGGCGCTCGAGCGGTCGATCGTCCCTTCGCCCGTGACGACGATGTCTGCCCCGCTCGCCAGCCCGCGGAGGTCGATCCTCTCGAGGACGACCTGTGCTCCCGAGGCGAGCTCGCCGCCGAGTAGCGCGATCGCGGCGCCGAGCCCGCCCGCCGCGCCGGCTCCCGGCAGCTCTGCATAGGGCCGAAGCTCGGTCATCGCTGCCAGCCGAGCCTCGAGCTCCTCGACTTGCTCGGGAGAGGCGCCCTTCTGGGGCCCGAAGGCGCGCGCGGCGCCCCGCTCGCCGAGGAGCGGGTTGCGCACGTCGCAAAGCGCCCGCAGCTCGCGGCCCGAGAGCGCGTTGCCCACGACCTCACGCAGGCCCGCTCCGCCGTCAACCGTCGCGGAATCCCCGAGCCCCACGAAGATCGGGCCAACCGTTTCCGAGGCGACCGAGAGCAGGAGCTCGCCGAGCCCGCTGCTCGATGCCCGCATCGGGTCGAGCTCGTCCCCGGCCAGCCGCGAGAGACCCACCGCCTCCGCCGCCTCCACGACGGCCGTCCCGTCTTCGAGCACCAGATACCGCGCGGCGACCACCCGGCCGAGCGGATCGGATGCCCGCGCCGCGCGCCATTCGCCGCCGAGCGTCGCCGCGAGCACCTCAACCGTTCCCTCGCCGCCGTCGGCCACCGGCGCCTCCTCGGCGTCGAGGCCGCCCGCGCGCAGCCCGGCTGCCAGCGCCAACGCCCCACCGACTGCTGAGATGGATCCCTTGCAGCTAGCCGGAGATGCGAGCGCGCGCACGGGGCGGCTCCTCGACGGTGTCGCCCTCTTGCTCGTCGGCCTGAGCGACCTCCGCCTGCTCGGCGCCCGGCATCCGCTTCAGCATCGCGAACGAGAGCCCTTCGCGGGCCAGGAAGACCAGACCGACGCCCACACCCACCGACATCTCGATCGCCTGGAGCCCGATCCCGAACGCAAACCCCTTCGGGTAGGCGACGCCGTAGGAGACGAGGGGCAGAGCGATGGCGGCCTGGACGAGACCGATGTTGCCGGGCCAGAGCGGGAAGAGCATCGACACGGTCATCAGCAACAACACGACCGCCGCCGCAGATAGTGGCAAGTGGATGTCGAAGGCGCGCATCGCCGCCCAGACGGCGAAGAGCTGACAGGTCCAACCGGCCGTTTGAAGAAGGGCGGCCTCGACTGCGGGCACCGGCGCGCGCATGACGCCGAGGCCGTGCCGAGCCATGGTCACGAGGCGCCGGACGGGCCCGACTCCTTCGAGCACCGAGCGTTGATGGCCGCGCGCGCTCGCAAGGGCGAAGGCGAAGAGCCCGAAACCGACGGCGGCGAAGATCATCAAGCTCGTGAGCGCCCAGTGGGGGATCTTCGCGGTCGACAGCACGTAGCCGATCAGCAGCAGCGTCGGGAAGAGGTCGAACACGCGATGAGCGAAGACGGTCCCGACGAGCGTCGCCCACGCGTCGCTGCGGCGCGCCAGCTTCTGGCGGCGGGTCAGGACGGCAACTCGCGCGAGCTCCCCGATCCGGCCAGGGAGCACGGCGTTCGCAAAGAGACCGACTGCGAAGGCCGAGAAGACCGTGCGAAAGGGCGGAGTAGGCGGAGGCATCGCCTGCTCGATCACGCGGTCCCAGGCAGCGGCGCGCGCCACGACCGAGACGAGATTGAGGGCAATCGCGGCGACCACCCATTCCCAGGCTACGAACCGGAACGCATTGGCGACGAGGTTCCAGTCCGGCCCTCTCCAGACGAGGAGCGCCATCATCGCCGCAAACGGAGGCAGGATCAGCGCGAGCCGCCCCCAGGTCGTCCGCGGGGGCCTCATGCCGCTACCGCCTTGCGCGAGCCGGCGAGCGCCTCGTAGATCTCGGCCAGCCGCTGCGCAATGCGATCCCAGGAGTAGCGCTCCTGCGCAATCGTGCGCGCAGCTCGGCCGAGCTCCTGGCGCCGCGGCTCGTCGGCCAGCAGGCTTGCGATCGCATCAGCGAGCGCGGCCGGTTCGCCGGGGGGCACGAGCAGGCCGGCGTCGGGCTCCATCACGCTGCGATACCCGGCGATGTCGGAGGCTACGACCGGAGTGGCGCAGGCGAACGCGCGCGTCAGCACCATGCCGAAGCTCTCACCGCCAAGCGACGGCGCGACGAGCGCCTTCGCCGCGAGCAGCTCCTCGGTCAGGTCCTCTTGCGAGAGGAAGCCAAGGACGTCGATCCCCTCGCTCGACATCCGTAGACGGGCGAGGAGAAGGCGCACGGCGAGCGGGTCGGCGCCGATCAGCCGCAGCCGCGCGCCGGTCCGGCGCTGCACCTCGGGCCAGGCTCGGAGCAGCACCTGCAGCCCCTTGCGAGGCTCCTGCCGGCCGACGAACACGATGCGCTCCTGGCGCCCCGCGGCGTCTGCCTCGTCGGGGACGAGGACGCCGTTGGGGATCAGCTCGTAGTCGCCGGGGAAGTAGCGCGCGGCCGACTCGCGCGCGGCCTCCGAGACGGCGATCCGATGGTCGACCCGGTCGAGCAGGAACCCCCAGGCCGGCTTTGCGAGCTTCAGCCAGGAGAGCTCACCCGAAGCATGGAACGTCGCAACGATCGGGCACCGCGCCAGCGCCATCGTCGCGGGGCCTGGCGTCGGCGTCATTGGCTCGTGGATGTGCACGAGGTCGAACCGCTCCCGCTCGAGCACACGCCGAAGCCGCCACACCGAGCGCGGGCTCAGGATGATGTTCGGCAGCGCGCCGTTCGCCGGCACGATCACGGAGCGGCCGACGGGGATGACCTCTGGCGGCGGCTCGTCGTGCCGTCCGAGCCGGGGGTGGAGGACACGCGTGAAGCTGCCGGGCGGGTCGTTGCCCATCACGAGCCGCACGTCGAGCCCCAGACGCCGCAGCGCGGCCGCCTGAAGCTCCGCGTGCTCGACCACGGCACCCCAGAAGGACCAGGAATAAGGAACGACGATCCCGACCTTCATCCGCAGGAACTATGCCTTGGTCGGTAGCTTTCGGCACCCAGCTAGTCCGTCGACTGCCCGGAGGAGCCCAAATGACCGAAAAGAGCACTACCCGACGTTTGAGCCGAGTTGCGCCGCTCGCGCTGGTCGTCGTTCTGGCGGCGGCGTGCGGCGACGACAACGAGGGGACTGCGAGCCCGAACGAGCCTCCTCCGCCGCTTGCCACCACGACGGGCAGCGACACGACGCCGATGCCCCCGGCGCCTCAGGCGCCTCCAGCGCCCACCGGCACCGGTACCGGCACAAAGTCTGGGCAGGCCTCGCTCTTGATGGGAACGCGCGACCTGCTCCAGCTCCTGGAGGGCGACATTCGGGGCTTCGCGCCGACGCAGGTCACGGGCAAGTCGCTGAACGTGATCGCGGTCGTCGGTCCCGACGGGTTCTGGGCAGGCCAGTCACCCAAGCGGATCCTGGTCAAGATGCAGCCGAAGGGCGGAAGCCCGCCGAATGTCAAGGTGGGCCAGAAGGTCAACTTCGTCGGAGTCTTGACGGCCACGGGCGACGACCCCTCGCTGGGAGTGCGCAACGGCCCCGACACGGAGCTACTCACCAAGCAGGGTGCCTACGTCGACGTGAGCGCCGCGGACGTGAAGCTCCGCTAGCCGTGCGTCGCGCTGCTCTCGTCGTGGGTGGGCTGCTGGTTGCCGGAGCCCTCGGCTGCGGCTCCGATGCGACGACACAGGCGCCTTCCACCCGAGCCGCTCCGGTTCCGCCCCCGCCGACCCTCGAGCGAGTTTCCGAACTCGCCGTGCGCGTGCCGCCCGGTAACCGGGTGGCGCTCCGCGCTCGGCCCGACGGCCCGATCCTGGCCGAGGTCGGCGGGCGCACGGAGTTCGGCTCTCCGCAGACCCTCGCAGTGGCCTTTCGGAAGGGAGACTGGCTCGCCGTCCGCAGTCCAGCGCTCGGAAACAAGGAGCTCGGCTGGGTGCGCGCTGGTCCGCTGCGGTTGCTGCGTCGACCCGTCACGCTCGAGATCGACCTCTCGAAGCGCGAGCTCTCCGTCCGAGACGCGCAGGGCGTCACACGTCGGATCAGCGTCGCGATCGGCGCACCCGACACTCCGACTCCGACGGGCGAGTTCTCTGTCACCGACAAGCTCGACGGCCCCCAGTACGGCCCCTATTACGGGTGCTGCATCCTCGCGCTCTCCGGGCGTCAGACGAACCTGCCGGAGGGCTGGTCGGGTGGCGACCGTCTCGCGATTCACGGCTCCCCCACCCCGACGTGGGGACTCGCGGTCTCGAACGGCTGCCCCCACGCCGACGAGCCCGACCTGCGCTACCTGATGAAAACAGTCCCGCTTGGCACCGTCGTAAAGGTTCACGCCTAGCCCGAAGCCTCCACTAAGCTCCCTCGATGGAAGGCCTCGCCGAGCTACACACGCATCTCGGCGGCTCCGTGGCCTCCGACATCCTCTGGAGCCTCGCCCACGAGCAGGGGATCGCGCTCCCGGTCAAGGACTTCTGGGAGTTCGACCAGCTCGTCACGGTCTCCGACCCGCTCGGCGTCCAGGACCTGAACGCGCTGGATGCGATCTACCACTGGACCGAGCTGATCCAGTCGAGCCCGCTCGCGGTCGAGCGCTCGGTGCATGCGGCGATCGGGGGCGCTTACCGCTCGCAGGGGATCACGACGCTCGAGCTGCGCTTCAACCCGATGAAGCGAAATCGCGGAGGCGAGCGCGACCTCGACCACATCATCATGGCGGCCGTCCGCGGGCTCGACCGAGCGAGCCTCGAGTACCCCCAGGTGCGCGCGGGCCTGATCCTGATGATGGACCGGACGTTCTCCGAGCGCCAGAACGGGATCATCGTCGAGAAAGCCATCAAGTACGCGCCGCGCGGGGTCGTCGGCATCGACATCGCCGGGCCGCGTCCGACGGCCGACGGCCCTTACCCGTACCGCGACCTGGCGCCCCTCATCGAGCAGGCGCGCTCCGCGGGCCTCGGCGTGACGATCCACGTCGGCGAGGAGGGCGGCGAGCACGGCATCGGTGAGATCCGCGAGGTCGTGGACGCTCTCCGGCCGGACCGGATCGGGCACGGGATCCTCGCTGCCCAGGATCCCGAACTGATGTCCGAGCTTCGCGACGCCGAGATCACCCTCGAGATCTGCCCCACCTCGAACCTGCTCACCAAGGCGCTTCCGAACGAGGACGCCGTGCGCGACACCATCCGGGCCTTCAAGGACGCAGACGTTCCGTTCACGATCGCAACGGACGGCCCTGAGATGATGCGTACGCACCTGCGCGACGAGTTCGAGCTCCTTCTCCGCATCGGCGCGCTCGAGGAGGGCGAGCTCGGCGAGGCGAACCGGCGCGGGCACGAGACGAGCTTCCTACCCCCTTCGGAGTAACGCGTCGAATACGTCGTTCGGCCAATGTTCGCGAGGTCACGCCGCTGTTAGCTTCGTCGTCATGACACAGGTGCTGAGTGCGCGGGCTTTGAAGATCACGGAGCGGCAGCGCGAGGTCGTAGAGCTCATCGCCGCCGGCCTTTCGAACGACGAGGTCGGCGAGCGGCTGGGCATCTCGCCGAGAACGGCAAAGGCGCATTGCGACGTCCTTCGCCAAAAGCTCGGCGTCTCACGCCGGCGGCAGATCCCGGTCGCCTATCGCCTCCTGACCGGCGAGGACCCGCTCCTGCAAAGCCTCGGATCGGAAGCGTCCGACTCCGGGGACTGACGGCCCGTACCTGCGGTCCCCGGGGGGCCGTAGGTACGGGCCACCCTTTACGTAGTCGCCGGGTCGAGTTACGAGGTCGAAACCAGGACGAGCTCGTAGCGCGTGCCGTCTGCCGTGTTCATGAGCGTGACCTTCTTGCCCTTCGTCAGGGTCACGTTCGTCCCGGTCGAGAGCGAGCCGCCGGAGATCCCGACCTTCGCCGTCGTCCGGGTCACCGACACGAGCTGGAAGACGGGGTCGGCGGCCGGGAAGGTCGCGCCGGCGCTCACCTGCTCGGTCTCGCCGTTGACGGAGATCCGCGCCGAGGTCCGCCTGGCCGAGGAGGACGGTGTTGAAGGCCGCGGGCGGAGGCGGCGGCGGCGGCGGTGGTGGATCCTTGGGCGTCGCCGGGGCGGCCGGCGCCTTCGCCGTGTTCGCCTGCTGGACGAACGGATCCTTGCTCGAGAAGCGGTCGAAGGACAGAAGCTGCCCACTGCCGGCCTGCGGCGCGGGATCCGAGTCGGAGAGCGTCCCGCCGGGCAGGACAGGCGTCGAGACCGGAGTTCCAGGCACAGCGCCGGGAACGGGCGTGACGGGCGCCGGCGCCGGAGCGGCTGCAGCCGGCGGCTTCTTGTTCATGATCTTCAAGACGGAAGGCACCTGGTAGGCGAGCACTGCAAGGAGAATCACGCCACCGACGCCCGCGATGATCTTCTGGCGCTTGGCCTTTGCCTTTGCGTCGAATTTCTTTGCCATTACTGAAGCCCCGGGCTCGCGCTCGCGCCGGCCGGCGGCGTGTTCGGCGCAGTTGGCGCGGTCGTGGTGGTCCCTGTCGTCGTAGGCGTCGTCGTGGTTGTGCCGGGAGTCGCGGGCGCCACGGGTGGAGCCGTCGCCGAGACGTCGCCGTAGGCGAACGCGTGGACGGTCAGGCTCGCCTTGATCTGCGGGAACGAGCGGGTGCTTTCGCTGAAGCTGATCGCGTCGACAACGAAGAGCCGTCCGACAGCATCCAGGTGCCCGGCCTGCACGCGTACGAGGTTGCGAAGGCGAAAGAGGAAGTCGGAAAGCTCGTAGTAGTTCCCGTCGAACTCGAGGGTGATCGGAATGTTCGAGTAGCCGGACGCGGGAGCGGCACCCTGTGGGGTGATCGAGGTGAACTCGATACCGCTGCCCCGTGCCACCTGGCTGAGCTCCAGGACGACCCCGGCCATGTCGACGCTGTCCGGCATGGCCTTCGTCAGCCGAAAGAGCTCGGCGACACGGATCGGCGGAGTGGCCTGGGCCTGGGCGGCGAGCAGGCGGTTCTGGTCGATCTGCTGCTGCGTCGCCGCGGTCTGCTTCTTCAGGTCGGCTGCCTTACCGCGCTGCGGAGAGACGAGCAGGAAGTAGCCGGCCAAGCCGTACACGAGCAGTCCGACCACGACGCCGATGATGGCGAGTGCTGAAGGCTTAGCGCGCATCAGGCCGATCCCGCCGCTTTCACATTCGCGTTGATCGAGAACTCGACCACCTTGCGCCCTGTCTCGCTCGTAGCGGAGGCGCTGCTCTGAAGCTGGACGTTCGACAGGTGCGGCACAACGGCCAGTCGGGCGAGCAGGCGCGCGACTCCGTCATGGGAATAGGTTCGACCGTTGAGGGTGAAACCGGCAGACGCACCGGGAGTCGCGGCGGCTGCAGGAGCCTTTGCGGAGAGGCTCGTCAGCCAAACGTCGTCTGGGAGGACGAGCGAAACCTCTCGGAGGACGCGGTCCCAGGCAAGCCTTCCGGCGAGCGCCGACGACAGAGCCGTGATCCGAGCGTTCTTTTCCTGATCGAGCTGCGTCGCCTCTGAGCTAGTCGGCGGGGGAGCCGGAGTCTCGGCCAGCTCGGCCTGTGCCGCGTCGTAGCGGCCCTGGTTGTCGGCGACTGCTCCGCTTGCGATCAGGAACAGCGCTGCGATGATCGCGGTCATGAGGACCGTGCCGCCAACGCCCCCGACCAGGAGCGGGTTGTTCTGCGTCGACCCTGAGCGCTGACGCCTGTCGTCTCGTGGGAGGAGGTTGACAGCTCTCACGCTTCGATTCCCAATCCGATTGCTACGGCGAGCGACCCGGCCTCGAGCTCACTGTCGACCTTCTTGCCAAGCGTCACGCGGGAGAGGGGGTCACCGACGCGGACGCTCACGCCCAGCATGCGGGCCAGCTCTGCGTCGAGCCCGGGCAGCTGCGCGCTGCCACCCGTCAGGACGACCTCGCCGATGCCGAGCGAGCCCGGCTGTCCCTGGTAGAACTGCGAGCGAGGAGACGAGCTCACGTGTGAACTGCTGGAGCTCCTCGTGGACGGCGGTGCGGACTTTGGCGGCCCGCTCCGGATCGAGGCCCTCCATTGCTTCGGCGGGCTCGAGCAGCGAGATGGAGCGCTTCACGGGCTCGGCCTCGGAAGGCGTCACGTCCATCGCCTGCGCGATCGCGACGTTCAGGTTGTGCCCTCCCCAATCGATGACGCGGGTGAACTCGCAGCTCTCGCCGTTCGACACTGCCAGCGTCGAACGGTCGGAGCCGACAGCCACGACGACGATCGCGGCGTTGCCCGCGTCGGAGGGGCGGTCACCAAGGGCGCGTAGGAGCGCGAACGCCTCGAGATCGATGCCGGCGAGCTTGATTCCGGCCTTTCTGCACGCGGCGACATAGCGGTCGATCAGGTCCCGGTAGGCGACGACGAGGAGCACACGAGTGGTCTGCGCACCTTCCTCGTCGGTCGACTCGCCGAGGATCTGGTAATCGAGCACGGCCTCTTCGAGCGGAATCGGCAACGTTTCCTGGGCGCGGAATCGAATCGCGTTCTCGAGCTGCTTCGGATCGGTGATGCCGCCGATCTCGAAGGTTCGGACGCCGATGCGATTGCTCGCGATTCCGAGCCTTACGCCCTGCTTCGGGAGCTTGTGAGCCTTGAAGAACAGCTTGAGCGCGTCGGCCAGCGCGTCCGGCTCGCGAAGCTCTCCGCCGACGATGATTCCGGGCTCGAGGCCCTGCCGTGCGACCTGGACGAGCTCAGCAGAGCCGTTGTTCACGACACGCGCAGCTGCCAGCTGGGAAGCACCGATCTTGAGACCGACGAGCCGCTTGTGGCGGCTCGGCTTGCGCTCGCGCTTGGCTCGCGGGGCCTTCGGCTCCTTCTGCTTGCGCTCGGCGGTCTCGGGCTCGCCGGATGCCTTGCCCTTGCGGGCGAACGAGATGCTCCGCTTCGCCTTGGCCGGCTTCGCCTCGGCCGCGGGGGTGGGCGTGTCCGTCGAAGGCTTCTTGCCGCGCTTCGGCAGCAGGTCTCCGAGCTTGATCTCTTTCTTGAAATCCACGGCCTAGGCCTCCGCAATCCTCAGCGGTGCGCCCTGCGCACTCTCGCCGGCGACTCGGTCGAGAAGGCCGAGCAGCTGGTCGCCGCGGCTCGAGCGGGCGAGCGCGACCTCCTGGGTGATGATCCCGCGAAGGACGAGCTCGGCGAGGGCCTGCTCCATCGTGTTCATTCCCTTCGCGCCACCGGTCTGCATGATCGAATAGACCTGCTCGATCTTGGCCTGGCGGATGAGGTTTCGCACAGCATCGTCGGGCGCGAGCACTTCGACGGCTGCGACGCGACCCTGGCCGTCCGCAGTCGGGAGCAGCGTCTGCGCGATGACGCCTTCGAGCGTCCCGGCGAGCTGCGTCCGGATCTGGCCCTGCTGGCCGGCCGGGAAGACGTCGATCACTCGGTCGACCGTGGACGCGGCGTCCTGGGTGTGGAGCGTTGCAAAGACGAGGTGGCCGGTCTCGGCCGCGGTCAGCGCGGTCGAGATCGTCTCGAGGTCGCGCATCTCGCCGAGGAGGATCACGTCGGGGTCCTGGCGGAGCGCGCCACGGAGGGCTTCGGCAAAGGTCGTGGCGTCGGGGCCGAGCTCGCGCTGGTTGACGATGCAGCGCTTGTGGCGGTGGAGGAACTCGATCGGGTCCTCGATCGTGATGATGTGCTCGGCGCGAGTCCGGTTGATCTCGTCGATGAGCGCTGCGAGCGTGGTCGACTTACCGGAGCCCGTAGGCCCGGTCACCAGCACGAGCCCGCGAGGCTTGCGACACAGCTCGTAGAGGTCGGTCGGAAGGCCGAGGTCTTCGAGGCTCTTCAGCTCCGCGGGAATCATGCGGAACGCGCCGGCGAGGCTCTCGCGCTGCGAGTAGATGTTGACTCGGAAGCGGGCGAGGCCCGGGATCGAGTAGGAGAGGTCGAGCTGGCGGTCGATCTCGAGGCGCTTCTGCTGCTCGCTCGAGATGATCCGGTAGAGGAGCTGCCGGGTGATGTCGGCCGTGAGGTCGGGGAAGACCTCCATCCGCTCGAGATGGCCGCGCACGCGAAGGGCCGGCTTGGAGCCGACCGTGATGTGCAGATCGGAGGCGTTGTGCGCCACCATCTGCTCCAGGAGCGTGTCGATGGAGAAAGAGTTTTCAGACATGGCAGTCCCTCAAACGAGCTATCGGCAGCCCGCTGCGTGCTCCTTGAATCACTTATTTCGCCCTTCCGGCACGTATGAGATGAACGGAATGCGAATCGCCACGAACCGCGCGTTCGGGCGTGCCTTCGGCGACGTAGTCGGCCCGGTCGGTGCTGATGCGGAGCACCGGCACCGGGTGGCCCTCAGCCGGCACTCGTACGGTCTTCCGCTCGCCTGGACGCAATGAGACGCTGCGCGCTGAGCGGCCGACCTCGAGCTCGACCCTCCTCGCTGCGAGCCCGGGTGGAAGCTCGAGGACGATCCGGTACTCCCCTTTTGCCGATGGGCTCCGCAGCCAGACGCGGTAACGGACGACCGAGGCTGCCCAGCGATCGAAGTAGAGGCCCGTCGCCAGCGACCGGACGTGCGGCGCCACCGGGATCCGGTAGGCCGTGAGCCCGTCTCGGGGTCGCGCGACGACACGGCTGCCCTCGATCTCGAGCGCCGTTGCGACGTCGTTGACGACGAGGATGCCCGCATCCAGCGGGCTCCCGTCGGCGAGGAAGCGGCCGTCCCGTTCGATCCGGGCCGAAGACGAGGCGTAACCGTCGTAGCTGCCGAGACCCAGCTCGATCGCGTGGCGGAAGTCGCGGTTCCACGCTTCGAGCAGCCAGCCGTAATGGGCCGAGCCGCCGGGTAGCTGGAGGTAGTCCGCGGGGCCCGAGATCGCTCCGGTCGAGCCAGTCCGGCGGGTCGCCGCCACGCTGGAGCAAAGTCCCGCGCGTCATCGCGTGGTCTCCGGCATAGGCCGGGATCCCGCTCAGCAGGAGGAGGCCGATCGTCGCCAGGCCGACTGCGGCCGGGACGAACCTGCGGCGAAGGGGAAGCAGCGCCAGAGCGATGCCGCCGAGGAACGGGATCGCGGCGAAGAAGGTTGCCGCGTTCGCGTGCCCGAACCATTGCGCGAGCTGCGCGTAGGTGGAGAACGTGGGCGTGTCGAAGGTGAAGGCGGTTCCGGCTCGTCCGGGGAAGGGCATCAGCCAGGCTGTAGCGGAGCCGACGAGCGCGAGCGCGACGTAGACGCCCAGCCAGGGCGCCCCGCGTTCCACGTAGGCGAAGAACGCGATCGCCGCGAGTGGGACGAGGTAGATCTCGTATCGCTCGATTGCGCGACCGGCCTCGCCGGCGGCGATCATGCCGACTTCGAGCAGGACGAGCACGATCGACGAAACGGCCAGCGCCGCGAAGCCGGCTTCGACCCGCTTGCGCGGGTGCGCCGCAAGCACGGCCAGTCCCAGCAGCGCGCCGGGAACGACGAGCCAGCCGGCCGCGAACGGCAGGAGAGCAGCGGCGAACCCGCTCCAGGCCAGGACGGTCCCCGGGTCGTAGTCGAGCACCGTGGCACCGGCGTACGTACCGAGGATTGCCCCACGGGTCAGAAGGGCAACCGCCACGCACGAGGAGATCACGCCGAGTGAAAGAGCGTGACGGCGAACGGCTGAGCGGAGGGTCTCCCCGCACGCTCGTGCCGCCAGCGGCGCTGCGATCAAGTAGACGAGAGGAACGACGACGAACTGGAGCCGCGTGAGCACGGCAGCGGCCGAGACCGTTACGACGGCGACCTCCATCCTGCGGGAGGGATGGTCGATCGCCCTCAGCATGGTGGCGAGAGCGAGGAGGAAGACCGGGTACGCCAGCGCCTCGGACATGAGATACGGGCCGTAGAGCATCGACGGGCCTGCGACGGCCGCCGCGGCGGCGATCAGCGCGTACGACGGGCGCATGAGCCTGCGCGCGACGGAGTACGCGGGAAACACTGCCGCTGCCATGACGGCGACGTTGAGCGCCTTGATGACGGAATACGCCGTCGCAGTCGAATCGATGAGCCAGGCCGGCACTTGCAGGAAGATCGCGAGCGGAGCCGGAAAGAGCACGGTCTCGCCGCGCAGGGTGAACCCGTTGCCCGAGGCAAGGCTCTCTGCGAGCTTGGAGTACAGGAGCTCGTCCCCGAACACGGCTGGAGTCACGTGTGCGCGCGACTGAAGCCAGTGGTAGGCGAAGGCGACGAGATAGACGAGTGCGAGCACGAGCCTTGGCTGCGGGAGTCGACCCGGGCGTGGGACGAGCCTCAGTTCCGGCCCTGCCGCGGGCTCAGCCGCCGAGCTCTCGCGGAGAGCCGAGCTCACGCCGACTGGCCTGGAGCGCCCGGTCGTACCGGTTGCTGCTCAGGCTCCGCAGAGCAACCGGATGCCCCGGGAACGAAGCGCGGAACGCCGGCCTTCACGCTGACCGGTCGCTGGCCGACGAAGCCGCGCATCTTTGACTGGACGCCGGTCACCCAAGGGCCATCCGAGCAGACGGGCAGACGAACGGTTGTCGATCCTCCGCCCGCGACGCGGACGTGGACCACCCGGCCGCCCGGGAGATGGAAGTTGACCGTTGTTGCTCCGAGCGGAGCCGGCGACTCGAGATCGAAGACGAGAGTGCCCTCGAGGCGGTCGCTGCCCGGCTGGGGCCAAAGGTTGATCGTGCCGCGGTCGCCCATCCAGCCGTCGTCGTAGCGGGCGAGGAAGAAGAGCGACAGGCGAGGCCGGCCGACCGGGCGATAGAGCGTGTACCCCGGCGCGGAGGCGACTTTCTCTGCTCCCGAGAACACCGTCGTGACTGCATGGTCGTCCACGAGCAGGGCGCTCGTCAGAAGGCGATCACCGACCATGAGCGAACCGTCGTCGGCGACCTGGATGCGGTCTGCGCGGAACGGATCGATCTCGGGCGCCCCAGGCATCAGCAGCAGTTCCTTCACCGACCGGTTCCAGAAGAGCTGCTGGTACGCGCCGCCCCGGACTCCGGCAATATTGCGCAGAAGCGCTACGTCACCCACGTTTGCGTGGTCGACCCACGAGGGGTCGGCGGGCAGGAAGGCTTGCCGCACAGAGCGGGAGTTCTCCTGGTCGAAGACGACGCCGGCCGCAGCGAATCCACCGGAGAGGAGGACGGCGAGCGCGATTCCTGTGGGCGTTGCGATGCGTGGGCGAACGGAGCAGGCGACGAGCACGACCAGGGCAACGGTGCCCGCGAGCGCTACTGCGATCGAGCCGTTGCCGGGCGTGCCGAGCCACTGTTCGATGCGGAAGACGCCGTAGAGAAGAGCCGAATGGGCCTTCTCGTCCGCGGCGGAGTACCCGGCGAGTGGCACTACGGACGCCACGGTCACCACCACGGCAGCGATGAGCGCGTGGTAGAGGCGCCACGGCCAACCCCGGGAGGCGTAGAGACCGAAGGAGAGAGCCGCCAGAGGCACTATGTAGAAGACGTAGCGCTCCTGGGCCTGCTCGAGGGCCCCGAAGAGCCCGGCCTCGACGAGGAGAACGACCGCGACGAGCAGCGTCATCGCTCCGAATGCGAGCTCTCCGCGAGTGCGCGGGCGGGCGAGCACGGCCACGAGGCCGAGGATCGCTGCTGGAACGAGAACGAACCCCGAGGCGTAGAGCAGGACGAGAAGGTTCAAACCCGTGCCCCGCAGGAGGACCAGCGGATCGAGCCCGACGTGGATGACGCCTTGGTAGTACGCGAGGACCCGGGAAGGGCCGACCGCGAGCGCGACGATCAGGGGCACCGCGAAGAGAGCCAAAGGAAGGACCTGCTCCCTGAGGGCTGAGCGCATCCGCCGCTCACGCAGGCCGACGAGGAGGATGGCTCCTAGAAAGCAGGCGGGCAGGACGACGAACTGAATTCGCGCGAACGCTGCCAGCCCGGCAAAGGCGACGAATGCCAGCTGCGAGCGCCTGGAGGGCCGCTCGAGCGCTGCGACCGCGGCCGCAACAGAGGCGAGGACAAGCGGGTAGGCGAACGGCTCCGCAACAATCCACGAGGAGTAGATGAGATCGGGCAGCGCAAGTGAGAACGCCGCGAGGCCGAGTGCGACGCCGGTTTTCAGGCCGAGCCTTCTCGCCAGCCAGTACACCGGGACGGCCGCGAGCGACATGGCGAGCGCGCCGATCATCTGCGCGAGGTGATACGCGATCCCGATGTCACTCACGAGCCAGGCCGGAGCAGTGAGCAGCGGCTCGAGGAGCGCCGGGAAATTGGCCGCCTGACCGCGGACGAGTGGGCGGCCGCTCTCGGCGAGCGAGCGGCCCAGTGACGAATAGAGGTACTCATCGCCGAAGTAGACGGGCGTCGAGCGCAGCCAGGCCAGCGCGGCGCGCACGGCAAAGCTCAGCCCGACAATGCCGGCGAGGAGGCGAGCAGCGGTGAGACCGCTGCGTTCGATCGCCGCCGCAGGCGTTGTCAGACCAGGTCGGGTGGAACGGACCGCAACTTCCACAACCGTTCTATCGGCCGCCGCTGGGCCGGTCTTGACCAGAATGAAGAGTTGCGCGGCAACCCCGACCGTGACATGGGCGTGCCTGTCGGGGCGTCGGACCTCGGCGTGGCGTGCTCTGAGTCGCGGAAAGTGCGAAGCACTTTGCGCGAGCCCTGGCCCGTGGCCAGGGACCATAGAAGAGGGCGCCGGAGCGCCCTCTTCTAGCTACTGGTGTTGCCGTCTGCTTAGCAGGCGCCGGTCAGAATGTCGGCACCTGGGCCAGACTTGTTCCACGTCTCGGCTCCGACCGTGCTCTGGATGCAGTAGGTCGTCGAGGACACGGACACGATCACGATGTTCTTGACGCCCTGGTCGTAGGTCGTCTGCAGATACGAGAGCGTCGCGCCGGCATACGTGTTGTTGTCGGCGTAGTACGCCTCGACTGCCGGGATCGACGCGCGCACGTTGGCCTGAGCGGCCGACTTGTTCGCACGATCACGGAACTTGAGGTACGACGGGATTGCGATGGCGAGCAGGATCCCGATGATGATGATCACGACGAGGAGCTCGATCAGGGTGAAACCACCCTCTGACTTGCTCCGGTCGATCCTTGCACTGAGCCTTGAAAGCATTCTTTGTGCTCCTTCTCTCGGGAGTTCGGTGGCAAGGGATGCATCGGCCAACGGATCGCCCCCTTAACCCCAAAATGGGGGAAAGGGGCGCATTCGCGCCCCTTTCCCGTACTACAACTGGTTCGAATCGTTTACGGGCAGGCGCCGGTCAGGATGTCGGCACCGGGGCCGGCCTTCTTCCACGTCTCGGCTCCGACCGTGCTCTGGATGCAGTAGGTCGTCGAGGACACGGACTGGATGACGATGTTCTTGACGCCCTGGTCGTAGGTCGTCTGCAGATACGAGAGCGTCGCGCCGGCATACGTGTTGTTGTCGGCGTAGTACGCCTCGACTGCCGGGATCGACGCGCGCACGTTGGCCTGAGCGGCCGACTTGTTCGCACGATCACGGAACTTGAGGTACGACGGGATTGCGATGGCGAGCAGGATCCCGATGATGATGATCACGACGAGGAGCTCGATCAGGGTGAAACCACCCTCTGACTTGCTCCGGTCGATCCTTGCACTGAGCCTTGAAAGCATTCTGTGTGCTCCTTCTCTCGAGAAAGGGTCGATGGCTCTCCTGCACGTATCGACCTCTTCGCATCACCCACCACCCCCATTCGGGGGGATGTGGTCACTCGCCTCTCACCCACTCTCGGCTATGTCGTCTCGAGCAGACATGAGCGGTGCCTGGCACCGGACACGGCGGCACCGGACACGGCCCAAAGAGACTGAGGCTTAGGTGATCTCGCAGCCGAGATACTCGAGCGCGAGCGTCGTTTCCTCGATGAAGGCGCTCGCCTCGTCTCGGGTGCCGAAGACGTAGGGCCCCGGGCGCACGGGCTCGACCCTCATCGTCCCAACGGGATACACGTCGCTCTCGACGATGAACTGGTTGCCCAGCGCAAGACGCCTGAGAGTTGCGACCTGGCGGCCGTCCTTCCGAGCAGTCTTCGTGAAGTCGTCGTCGACGGCGCGTCCTCCGCCGGGGGCTCCGGAAGGGCTCGGCTGAGGCTTCGCGTTCGGCATGCTCTAGAGCCCCGCGTTCCGTGCCGCCTGGAAGACGGTCTGCTGGTCGGAGAAGCCGGAGAACTGGAGGACGAGATCACTGGGTCGGCGGTAGATCAGGACGGCAGGAGACTCTAGGACTCCGAGGAGCTTGGTGAGGGGCCTCGCCTCGCGTTCCTTCGATACGTCGAGCGCAACGAAACCGACGCCGGCCGAGGCAGCTCCGGCTCGCGCCTCGAGCATCGCCATGTCGTCCAGCTCCACACTCGGGACATGCAGTGAGACGACGACGACCCGGTGCTGCGAAAGGGCTGCCGCCAAAGCGAATGGCAGGCCGTTCTCGGCCACGGCCGGTTTGCGCGCGGCGGGCTTGCGGACTGCAGGCTTACGGGCCGCCGGCTTCTTCACGGCGGGCTTGCCGGCCTTCCCGTTCGTTCGCTGCGAGAGCGGAACGACGGTGTGCGGGGTGACGGAGGCACTCGACGATGCCTGGCCCCTGCTCAGCAGGAAGAACCCTGCTGCCAGCGCGAGGACCGCAAGCCCAGACCCGAGGCCGATGACGCGAAGCCGCGGTGTTGAGCTCATGCGGATTCCTGTTTGGCCCAGCGAGTGCGAGCTGCGGAGCCGAGCCACTTGTCGGCCGACTCCTCGAGCAGATCGACCGAAACGATCACGTCAGGCCTGAGGTAGCGCTCGCCGAAGAACGGCCAGCTTGCGTCGCCTTCCGCCGTTGCGATCTGCCGGACGACCTCCTGGGCACGGGCCGAAGCTTCGACCGCGGTGGGGAAGGTGCCGACCTCGACGGCCTCACCGTCGCGTAGGCGGAGAAGGACGATGTGAAGCGGGCCAGGGACGTCTTCGTGCTGGCTTGCAACGGGCGCCTCGACCGGTGCCACGGGTGGTGCCGGCGCCGGCGCGGTGACCTGCTCGAGCGGTGGCGGAGCGGCTTGCTGAGGCTCGGCTGCAGGCGGGGCCAGCAGAGGCTCAGGCATGGACTGAGGCTCGGGGACCTCGACCTGCACCGGCGCTTGCAGGGGCGAAGGCACGATCGGGGTCAGCGGCTCGGGGGGAGCCGGCTGAGCCTCGACGGTCAGCTCGACGAGAGGTGTGGTGGGCTCAGTCGAGACGAATGGCTCTGCCTGCGGAACAGGCTGCGCGTCGAGAAGAGCTGGCGTCTCGTCCACCGGCGGCGCCGTCGGCTCGACGGCCACGGGCTGCTCGACGAAGGCGGCGGGCTCGCTGACGGACGGGTGCGAGAGCGGAGTTGCCGCCGGCTGGGCGTCCCTCCCCTCCTCAGGCGGAAGCACGGTGGGCAGCGGAGTCACGACCACAGGCGCGGGAGCGGCCTCGACCACCTGAGGAGTCGGCTCCGGGGCGAGGCTCGGCTCAGGTGCCAGGATCGGCTCCGACTCGAGAGTCGGCTCGGGCGTGAGAGTCGGCTCGGGCGTGAAGGTCGGCTCCTGCGGAGCGACGGCGCCTGCGTACGCCTCCCCGATTGCGCGGATCAGCTCGGCCTGGGGTGCGACCACGAGCCGCGGTTCAGAGCCCAGCGAGCGGCGCAGGTTTTCGAGAACGAGCTCATTCGAGGGGTCGGCAACCGCAACGACGAGCTGACCCTCTTCGTGGCGAAGCGGAAGTGCGACCTGTAGGCGAGCCTTCTCCTCCGGGAGCAACTGGAGGGCGGCGGGCTCAGCATCCGAGGCGTGAATCTCCACAAACGGCAGTCCCTTCTGGCCTGCGAGCAAGCGTCCGAGGTCGCGCTCGTGCAGCCATCCGCGCTCGAGGAGGACCTCTCCGAGGCGCTTTCCGCTCTGCATGCCTTCCTGAAGCGCATCTTCGAGCTGTTCCTCGGCAAGGAGCCCGGCGCGGAAGATGAGCGTGCCCAAGGGGACGTCGCGCATCGGGGTCGATCCGTCATCGGGAGGCAGGACGGGGCGAGCCGCCGGAACAGGAGCCGGGGCGGGCGCGACCGATTCGGCGGGGGCCGGGGCGACCGACTCGACGGGGGCCGCGTCGACGGGCGGGGCCAGGGGAGCCGGCGCCGCGGACACCTCGGGGGTGCCTGGTGGAGGCACAGGCTGCGCCGGATCGATGAAGAACGTGCCGTTCGATTCTGGAGTGGAAGACATTGCCGCCTTTCGATCAGAGATTTTCCGCAGGGCTTTCGCGAGCTTTGGGTCGACGAGTGCAAGCTCCGGCGTGACCACGTCGCTACCGACTCCGCTCAAAGCCAATCCTCTGGCTTGGTATCGGCGCAACCCGCCGGTGGGGCATCACTCGAATGGGGTACGCCGAAACAGCTAGACGAGAACACGACCGAGCTCCTCGAGCGACGTGACGCCCGACACGACTTTCGCGAGACCGTCGTCCCACAGCGAGCGCATTCCCTGCTCGGTTGCCTTGGCCTCCAGCTCCTCCCGCGTGGCCCTCTTCACGGCCAGGGACTCGACCTCCTCGCTCATCACGAGGAGCTGGTAGATCCCGATTCGCCCCTTGTAGCCGGTCTGCCCACAGCGAGGGCAGCCCTTCTTGCGATAGAACGCCATCCCGTCGGACGCGGCCATCACTTCAGGCGAGACGCGGTTCCGCAGGAGCTCGTCGGACGAGGGGTTGTACATCTCACAGCAGTGCGCGCAGAGCTTTCGAGCGAGTCGCTGGGCCAGCACGGCGGTCACGGCGGAGCCCGTAAGAAACGGCTCGACGCCCATCTCGTTCAGGCGCGTGATCGCGCCAGGAGCGTCGTTCGTATGCAGCGTCGAGAGCACGAGGTGGCCCGTGAGCGCAGCCTCGATCGAGATCTTGGCGGTCTCGGCGTCGCGAATCTCGCCGACCATCACCACGTCGGGGTCGGATCGGAGGATCGAGCGAAGCGCCGAGGCGAAGGTGAGGCCGGCCTTGATGTTGATCTGGATCTGGCTGATTCCGGCAAGGCGGTACTCGACCGGGTCCTCGATCGTGACGATGTTGATCTCCGGCCTGTTGATCTCGGCCATCGAGGCATAGAGCGAGGTCGACTTACCGGAACCGGTCGGCCCGGTCACGAGGAGCGCGCCGGTGGGCGCTGGATGATCTCGCTCAGGCTCTGGCGCATGTCTTCGGGGAGGCCCAGCTCCTCGAGAGTCGGGGCCTTCTTCGACTTGTCGAGGAGACGCATCGAGAGCTTCTCGCCTTCGACTGTCGGCAGGCTGGCGACGCGGATGTCGAGCATGCGGCCGGCGGTGCGCGCGTTCAGAGAGATGCGCCCGTCCTGCGGCTTTCGCCGCTCGGCGATGTCGAGCTTGGCCAGCACCTTCAGGCGCGTAGTGACTCCCGCGGCCATCCGCTTCGGAATCCGCTGGACCTCGTGCAGCACTCCGTCGATGCGGAAGCGCACGACGATTCCGTCCTTCTGCGGCTCGAAGTGCATGTCGCTCGCACCGTCCTCGGCGGCCTGGAAGATCAGCGAGTTGACGAGCCGGACGAGCGGCGCGTCCGAGATGCCATCGTCGGCCTCGAGATCGTCCTCTTCCTCGGCGACCTCCTCGAAGTCGTCGTCGTCGTCGAGCATCGCGCGGGCGCCGAACGCTTCTGCTGCACGGGACAGCTTCCGGATCTCGGCGTCGATGTCCTCGCGGGTCGCCACGGAGAGATCGAGCTGGTAGCGAGTGGCCAGCCGAAGCTCGTCGATTCCGTGGACGTTCTGAGGGTCGGCGACCGCGATCCTCAGCCTGTCACCGTCGATCGCGTACGGAATGGCGCTGACGCGCTCGAGCACATGGAGCGGGATCAGCTCGGCAGCTTCGGCAGAGACGCCCAGCTCGACGATGTCGACGACGCCGAGGTTGTGGCGAGCGGCGATCGTGCGGGCAATGCTGGAGCCCTCGGCGAGGCCTTCGTCGACGAGCGCCTGCGCAAAGGAGCCGGAACGGGCGCGTTCGCGCACGAAGGCGAGCTTGTCGGGGGCGAGGATGCCCGTCGCTTCCACGACGTCGGCAACCAGCTCCGCAAGCGGAT
Organism: uncultured Actinomycetes bacterium; assembly: GCA_963827725.1. Lineage (GTDB taxonomy): Bacteria > Actinomycetota > Thermoleophilia > Gaiellales > Gaiellaceae > VAXT01. The sequence goes on from CAWHBM010000001.1 coordinate 2,085,152, forward strand.
TGACGTCGAACGCAGCCGGAAGCGGAGACGCGCTCGCTTCCGCGGCGCCCTCGGACTCCGAGACGGTTCGCAGCTTTGGTGGCGGCTCAGATGCCATATACCTCGATTGAGGTATCGGTCAGCAGAGCGGGCCGCTTAAGGGCCAAGCAGTCGGACGTAGGCGTCGAGTATCGAATCGCCTGCAAACAGCGCCACAATCGAGCCAAAAGCCAGGAAGGGCGCGAACGGGATCGCCATCTTGCGCGCGGCCTGCCCGTGCCGTGCGAGCAGATAGAGCCCCGGGATGAGCGCCGCGAACATCCCCAGCATCAGGGCGACGGCGACGAGCTTGCCGAGCGCCGCGCCCATCAGGAGCGCGAGCTTCACGTCTCCCATGCCCATGCCGGCCGGGTAGGCGAGCACTGCGAGGAAGAGGAAGAGCGATGCGCCAAAGGCACAGAGGAGCCATTCGACACTGGGGGCATAAGCGGAGTGCGCGATGAGCACGACCACGGTTGCGGGCAACACGATCCGGTCGGGCACGATGCGGTGCTCCAGATCGACGGCCGAGATAGCCACGAGCACGCAGCAGAAGAAGGCAGCGAGAGCCCCCTCCGCCGTGAGCCCGAAGACGAGCGCGCAGGCCGAGATGAGCAAGGCCGAGGCGAGCTCGACAGCCGGATAGATGAGGCTGATTCGGACGCCGCAGCCCCTGCACCTGCCCCGGAGAACGAGGTACGAGACCAGCGGAATGTTGTCGTACCAGGCGATCGGAGCCGAGCAGGACATGCAGGCCGAGCCAGGCCGAACGAGCGACCGCTTGAGCGGCACCCGAGCGGCAACGACGTTCAGGAAACTCCCGATAGCAAGCCCGGGAGCAAATGCAAGTGCAGCAAAGGCAGGATTCATCGCACCCGTCCTATCGGCTGCCAAGCTACGCAGGTTGAGAAAGGGGCCCGACAGCAGTCCCGACCGTGAGCATGGGCGCCGCTGGTCGAAAGTGTCGTACCCCGAGCATGTGTGCTCTTAGTCGCGGAAAGTGCGAAGCACTTTCGCGAGTCCGGGCCCGTGGCCGGGACCTAGCCGGCGAACATCTGCGGCGGGTTCGGCTGCGCGTAGACGATCGGGCTGCCGGGCATGCCCACCGGAACGACCGTGATCGTCGGGAACTGGTCGTTCTGCACGTTGTTGTTGAACTTGACCGTGCTGCCGACGATCGGTCCGTCCGAGCGAGCGTTGTTCGTGAACTCGACCGCGCTCGTGGCGAAAAGACCGCCCTGGTACTGGCCGTTGTTCTCGACCATGATGCCGTTGCCGGTTCCGGCCTGTCCGCCGTTCCCGTTCGTCACGATCGTCAGCATCTCCGTGTTCGGGTTCCACGCGGCGAAGTCGCAGTCGCTGCCGGAGACGCCACCGCAGAGCTTCGAACGAGTTGTTGATCAGGAGCGTGCCCGAGAGATACAGGGTCGCCTGGCCGTTGTACTGGTTGACCGCCCCGTTGGTGACCTTCGCGCTGCCGTCGATGAAGATCGTGCCGCTGACCGTGAGCATCTTCGTCGATGCGTTCCAGGAGATCTCTCCGCTCGCCGGAGTGTCCCACTGGACCGTCTGGTTGATGACGTGCGACGCCGCCGTGGTTCCGTTGACGCCGCGGGTCACCGTCCAGTTGGTCGTCCCGAACCCAGCCCGTGACGTTGATCAGCTCGTTGTCGATCCTGACCCGGAACGCGGAGGTCGGGAACCCCGAGGCCGAGGCGACGGAAAGGGTCGTCTGGCTAGGCGTTCATCGCGCCGGCGAGCGTGCTCGACGCACCCGGGCCGACCCGGCACTTGTACGAGCTCGCCGGCGTCAGCTCGAAGACGGTCGAGACGCTGTTGTCCCGGTTCGCGTAGTTGTTGTCGAAGGTCGGCGGAGTTCCGCTCGTCGCGCTGCAGTTCTGAGACGGCCCAGGGATCGCGTTCTCGTACCACATGGCGAAGTCGGCCGCCGGCTCAGGAATCAGCGGGGCGACGTTGTTGACGCCGACGACGTAGCTCGGAGGGTTCATCTTCGAAAAGATCTTGCGACTGTCCTGGTTGCCCGTGCACGGGGTCGCCCAGCTACCGCCGCCGTAGCGGCAGTTGCCGCCGACGTAGGTCTCTACGCGCGTGCTCATGCTCGTCGACGCCCCAACCGCGGCGTTGTTCCCGAGATCGAGGTTTCCGCGAACGATCAGCGACGCTCGACGTGATGTTCACGTTGTTGCTCAGACACAGGTTTCCTGCGATGTAGAACTGCGACTGTCCGGAGAGGTTGTTGGCAAGAGTCACGTCGCACGTGCTCCCGGTCGCTCGGGCATAGATGTAGTTCCAGGCAGGGTTGTTGCTGGGCTGAGTGAGGTTTGGGGTGACCGGGACCTTTGCGGTCAGCTTGCGTTTCACCTGGGCTGCGCCCGGGCCTGCGGGGTTGTTGTAGACACCGAGCGCCGTGACCGTCCAGACCGCCGTGTTGCGGTCGAGGGTGCCGTACCACTTCGCGGTGCCGTTCTCGTAGGAGGCCGAGGAAGATGCGGTCTCGGTTGCCGGCAGAAGATCGGGATCGAGGGCGTTGTTCGCCGGGTTCGAGAGCACCGCCATCGCGTTGTTGAGGGCGGCCTCGGACAGCGAGAACGAGGTCTCGTCGACCTTGCTTCGTTGCGCGGTGCGCGTGTTCGAGGTCGTGGAGATCATTACCGTCGTGCCGGCGATGGTGAGCACGCCGAGCACGCCGATCGACATGATCAGCGCGAAACCTTCCTGTTTTCTGAATAGCCGCAGCACGCTCATAGACCCCTTCTGGGCATCGGTCACGTGCTCACCATCGACGGAACGGCGTATCCCGGCGTCCCCCTATTGAGGCGGGAGGCCATGTTCACTCGATCGAGTGAGTCAGCCTCCTAGCGAGTGGTGTTGCGAAGCACCATGGGCGCAACGAGCTTCCACTGCTTGTTCGGCTTGCCGGGATTCGTGTTGATCGCAAGCGTCACCGTGAGCATCCCCAGGCTCGTGCTCGGGACCGGCGCCGCATAGTCGAACGCATTCTGGAGCGTGCTGAAGTCGGCGAGAACGACGTTGTTCCGGCGCAAGGTGTACCGCTGGCCCGCAACGATCTGGTTCATGTCATACGTGACCGTGGTTAGCGAGCCGCCCGAGGATGGGCACTGGGCAGGGAGCGTGACGCTGATCGAGGAAGAAACGCCGGCGGGTGTGACCGAGCTCGCGCAGTGAAGCTCGCGGCGCATCTTGTCGACCGCGACCCGGGCGGACTGCTGGGCCTCGAAGCGGCGGTTTACGTCGACCTGGGCGTTCAACCCTTGGACGAAGACGGTGGTCACCGCACCGAGGATGGTCCCGAGGATCACGGTCACCATGAGCAGCTCCACCAGGGAGTAACCGCCCTGGCCGGCAAGCCGGCGGCGCAGCTTGTGCAAGACGCTCATCGCGCCTTCTTGCTGACCTCCGCGAGCGCCGTCCGCGCGACTCGCTCGCTCCGACTGCCGATGCCCCACAGACGCTGGACCTTGCGGTCGACCGTGATAAGGGTCTCGAGAGCCTCGGCACCGTGCCACCAACCGAGCTTCGCGCCGGTGACGATCCACGCGTGCTGGTAGAGCCAGTAGCGGACGTTCGCGTCACTCGTGGAGCGATGCGACGAGAGCCAGGTGTCGAGCCGGCGGGCCCGGACGGTCAGCGGGACCTCGTCGAGGGGCTCCGCCTTGGCGCCCGGGACGATGAACGCCGGGGGCCGCGCTTGCTTGGCTTTTGGCGCGGGCTTCGGTTTCGGGGCGGGCTTGGGCTTGGCGGCAGGCTTCGGCTTCGGCTTCGGCTTCGGCTTCGGCTTCGGCTTTGGCTTTGGCTTTGGCTTTGGCTTCGGCTTTGGCTTGGGCTTTGTGACCCCGCCGACGACTTGAATGTTCGTGCCCGCGAAAGATGAGGTGTTCTCGGGGGAGCCGGCCTGCGGGTAGCGCGTGTTCGTCTTGAGCCCGAGCGTGATCGTCGGCGCGCCGGTGTCGTACACCCGGCTGCCTGGGGCGGGTGTCTGGCTCACGACGAGGTTCGCCGCGAATCCCTGGACGCTTCCGGTTACGCGCCAGGCAAAGCCGCTCTCCTCGAGCGTGCTCTTGGCAAAGACATACGCCTGGCCCCGTACATCGGGGACGAGCAGCACCGGCTTGGAACCGGACGGAGCCGTCGCGGCCGCGGGAGGATCACTGCGTGTCTCCGCAGCGAACGAGATCGTCGCAGTCGCAAGCAGGCCGACCACGACGACTACAAAAACGCGAGGCAAGAGAGAGCGGAGCCGCAAAGCCATGGTTCGGTCTTCGGCAGGGACGGGCACGGAGTTAAGGCCTTTCGACGGTGAACGCGATCACGTCGGGCTCGTCAGAGGGAGGGAAGTTCCCACCTTCGACGATCTGGAAGACCGGTCCCGTATCGATCGTCGGCGCGTCCTGCCAGCGAAACCCGCTGCCGGCAAAGGCCTGAAACCACAGCTCGTCCTGCGGATACGAGGCTGCAGGCGCGAGCTGGAGGTGGAGGTGCGGTCCGGTCGAGTGTCCCGTCGATCCGACGAGCCCGACCGGCTGACCAACGGCGACGGCGACTCCGGCCTGGATCGACGGCTCGAGATAGGACAGATGGCAGTACGTCCACTGTCGCCCGTCGCTCGCGGTGCGCATCGTCAGGCCGATGCCGCAGTTCCCGGAGGGGAGGTGCCAGGCATCGACGATGAACCCGTCTCCGAGCGCATAGAGCGGAGCGCCCTCGGGTGCGGCGATGTCGGCAGCCGGATAGTCGTGATGGCGGTGGCCGACCGAGATCGACGAGGGGCCACCGCCGACCGGAAACGCGAAGTCGCCCTGGATTTGAGGTGCGGCGAGCAGCGTTGCGCCGGGGGAGAACGAGCTCGTCCAGGAGCTCGACCTCACCTCGGTGAGCGCCTTCTCCGCGGCTGCGAGCTTTCGCTTGGCAGCGTCAACAGCCTCAGCTGCAGCGACGCGCCTCGAGTCCACCTGGAAGGCGCGCTTCTGGAGCGCGAGGCGATCGGAGAGCAGGCGCGCGTTATCGGCCCGGGCGTATGCGGCGCGGGCGTGGCGGGCGAGGCGCCGCTCGGCAAGCGTCGCTCGTACGAGCACCCTGTTCTGCCGGGCGAGGGTGCGCTCCGCTTTCTGGAGGTCGACCTGGAGCTGGTCGTAGGTGAACGGGATGTCGACGCCGTTGTGGCCGTAGACCCGCGCAAGAGCGAGGATCTCGTCCACGTACCACTGCGCGTGGTTGTAGGCGAAGATTCCCCGCTGCAGGTCTGTGCGGCCGCCGGCCGCAGCGAGGTACCGGGCCGCCGAGAAGATCGCATCCGGCGGGTTCCACGGGTCGGCCACACCGTCTCCGTCGGCATCCATTCCCCAGCGGAGCCACGTAGAAGGCATGAACTGCATCCAGCCGATCGCGCCGGCCGAGCTCGGGCCCATGTTCCGCCCGAAGTTGGACTCGACCTTGTTGATTGCCGCAAGCACTTGCCACGGGATCCCGTAGGTCGCCCCTGCCTTCTGCCAGAGGCCGTGCAGCGCAGGAAACGGCAGACCGGCCGATTCGCGGCGCGTGAGCCACGAAGGAGGCAGGACCGGCCCGCCCGAAGGATTGGGAGTCTCGGCGCTCGCGAACGTCGTCATCGACGGCGTCGTGGGAACGACCGTGAAGACGGGACCGGAAGCCTGGGCCGCCGCCGCCGTCCCTGCCAGCACCACGACGAGGATGGCGATCGAGGGGAGGAGCCGCCTCATGCGCTTTCGGCCGGGCGAACGACCCGCAGCTCGGGCTCTTCGCCGGCCGTCTCCGCCTCGACGGCTTCGCGCGCGACGGCGTCCTTGTCCTTGAGCGCGTGCTCGAGCGAAACGAGAAAGTCGTGCTTGTTGGTAGCGGCGTTCGCCGCAGTCTCCCGGTCGATCTCGCCCGAAACGACGAGCGCGATCAGTGCCTGCTTGAAGGTCTGCATGTGGAAGAACGAGCCTTCCTCGATCGCCTCGTGCATCTCGTCCGCCTTGTCGTCGCGGATCAGGTCGGCGATGCGCGCGTTGTTGACCATCACCTCGAAGGCGCCGACACGCCCGCCTTCCGCGCGTGGCAAGAGGCGCTGGCTGACGACGCCGCGCAGGACGCCCGCGAGGATCGACCTGATCGCCTGCTGCTTGATCCCCGGAAAGAATTCGATGATGCGGCCGACCGTCTCAGCCGCGTCCACGGTGTGCATCGTCGAGAGGACGAGGTGGCCCGACTCGGCAGCCTGCATCGCCGTCTCGGCCGACTCGGCGTCGCGAAGCTCTCCGATCAGGATCACGTCGGGGTCCTGGCGCAGTGCTCGCCTGAGCGCCTGCGAGAAGGAGTCCGTGTCGAGGCCGACCTCGCGCTGGTTGACGATGCAACTGTGGTCGGCGTGCAGGAACTCGATCGGGTCCTCGATCGTGACGATGTGCTGGCGGCGCGTCTTGTTGATGTGCCCGATGAGCGACGCAAGCGTCGTCGACTTCCCCGAGCCGGTCGCGCCCGTGACGAGGATGAGGCCGCGGTGCTCGTCGCCCAGGCGCCTGACGCCTTCGGGCAGGCGCAGGTCCTCGAACCCGGGCACTTCGGTCGGGATGACGCGGAATGCGAACGAGGTCGTCCCGCGCTGTTTGAAGCCGTTGACCCGGAAGCGAGCGAGGTCGGGAGCCATGTACGAGGTGTCGAGCTCGCCCTTCTCGCGGAAGCCCTCGAGCCGGTGTGGCGTCCGCGATGTGATGTGCTGGAGAATGGTTTCGAGGTCGGCCTCGGTGAGCGGCTGCCAGCCATTGAGCGCGCCGAGGTCACCGTCGCAGCGGATGACCGGCGGCAGGCCGAGCTTGAGGTGCACATCGGTTGCACCGCTGTCGACGACTGCTTTGAGGAGGCTGTTCAGGTCCATTGCTGTGGCTGGGCCACGCTGACCATCGGCAGGGAAAACGGGCTTCTTTAGGTTTGGGCGGCTTTGTACGGTTTGCCCGGATCGCCGGCAGCCCGAGCGACCGCCCCGACCATGCGCATCGAGGCGCGGCGGAGACCGCGCATCGCGCTCGGGCTCGGCACCTCGCCGCCGACCAACGCCACGAGCGCCTTCCAGAGATACGGCGTGCGGACGATCGAGTACGTGAGGCGAGGGAAGCGGTCGAGCGCGATCTTTGCGCCCCACGCGGCTGCGAGCTGCGACGAGAGCGCCCGCCGAAGCTCCCGGTCGTAGCCGGCGAGATCTGTTGTCCGGCCGGCCAGCAGCTCGAGCGTTTCGCCCGCAGCGATCCTCGCCGAGAGAAAGGCCTCGTAGATCCCGTCGCCCGAGAGCGGGTCGACGAGCCCGGCCGCGTCACCGAGCAGAGCGAGTCGCCCCTTGGCGAGACGCGCGCGCGCGTGAAGAAGGGGGAGCCGGTAGCCGCGGACGTTCGCGAGGGCGGACTCGGGAATCGAGTACTCGCGGCAGAAACGGGCGAGATGCTCCCGCAGCCGCGGCCCCTCGCGCTCCCATCCGCCGACGCCGACGTTGACGTGATCGCCCTTCGGAAAGACCCAGCCGTAACCGCCGGGCACGTTCGCGAGCTCGAGGCAAACCCGGCCCTGGTAGCGCTCACGGGAGACAACGCCGTAGGGGACGTTCGCCTCGAGCGCGACGCCGTAGTCACGTCCTTCGTCCAAACCGACCGCGCGGGCGCCGACACCATTCACGCCGTCGGCGCAAAGCACGGCATATGCAGCAACTTTGTTGCCATCGACGAAGGCCTCGACCCCGTCCTTCGTCAGTTCGATACCGGTCACTTTCGTGTTGTCGCGGAAGTCGGCCCCGGCACTCGCCGCCTGCTCGGCGAGGAACGCGTCGAGCCGTATCCGCTGGGTCATGAGGACGAGCGGCTCGGCCGCACGCCGCTCGAAGCGCGAGCCGAAATCGAGACCGAACTGGATCCGCGTTGCCCGGTCCTCAACGACGGGATCAACCGGGAAGGGAAGGAGCCGGACCGCGCGCATCGTCAGGCCGCCGCCGCACGGCTTGTCTCTCGGGAACCGGGCGCGGTCCGCGAGGAGGACGGACGCGCCCTCACGAGCGAGCCGGTAAGCGGCAGTCGAGCCCGCCGGGCCGGCGCCGACCACGAGGACGTCGAAGCGCTCCACCACCTGGATCCTAAAGAGGCGCCGCTAGAATGGCCGCCCCGGGGGAGTTCCCGAGTGGCCAAAGGGGACGGGCTGTAAACCCGTTGGCTCAGCCTTCAGAGGTTCGAATCCTCTCTCCCCCATCTCTCTCTCGCTTCCCTGACCGGCGGCGGGCTCCCGCCGGGCAGAGCCCGGCTCCGCCCGCCGCCTCGCGACGCGTCAGGAAACCGAGAGGGAGGGCACGTACTCGTTGGACCATCCCGTCCGCAAAGGAAGAGGGGCGCCATTGGCGCCCCTCTCGTTTCATCTGGTCTTGTCTTGGCTTAGCGCCGGCCGACCACCAGGTTGACCCTGAAGCCGCGCGCCCTGACGGCGCCGGGCCTCGGGCTCTGGGCGATCACGCGGCCGACTCGCCTGGAGCGAGCGCGGCGTACGCGGCCGACTGAGCAGCGGGCCCTGCGGATCACAACGCGTGCCCGAGCGAGCCTCAGACCGATCACCCTCGGGACCCGGCAGCGTGCCGGTGGCGGAGGTGGTGGTGGTGGTGGTGGTGGTGGAGGCGGAGGTGGCGGTGGTGGTGGCGGTGGCGGAGGCGGAGGCGGAGGTGGCGGTGGCGGTGGCGGAGGTGGCGGTGGAGGCGGAGGTGGTGGAGGCGGAGGTGGCGGAGGTGGTGGCGGAGGCGGCGGGCCTGCCAGCACTAGCTTTTCAACCGAGTCGAGCGACACGTCCAAGCCGTCGCGGCCGCCCACGGCGAACAGCGTGTTGCCGATCGCCGCACCCCCTGGGAACGATCGCGCCTGATTGAGGAGCGGAGCGTCCGTCCATGTGTTCGCGACGGGATCGAAGCTCGAGACCTCGAACATCCCGGGGAACGGATTGCAGGGAGTCGGAGTACACCCTCCCATCGACCAGAGCTGATTGTTCGCAACCGCTGAGCCCGGCACGTTCGTCGGCCGCGGCATGTCCAGCCTCTGAGCCCAGGTATTGGACGCGATGTCGTAGTCCCAAGTCCCAACAAGCGTCTCGTCGGGGTTCGTTCGACCTCCTGAGACCAGGAAGTGGCCATTGACGATCCCCGAGGCCGGGCCTCCACGAGCGATGGGATTCGGGGCAAGGTCGGTGAACGAGTTCGCGACGGGGTCGTACGCCCAGGTCGTCGCCTGGACGGTGTCGATCCCCGTCCCCTCATAACCGCCGTGCAGGTAGATCTTCCCATCCGCCGAGTTGTAGCCGGCGGCCATCTGGTAACGGATGGCCGGCATAGTCGCGCCCGAGCTCCACGTGTTCGACGCGATGTCGTAGATCAACGTTGTGTCGTAGGTGACGATCGGGTCCGGAGTGCGCGTCGCTCCCCCGAAGACATAGATCTTGTTCGTCGTCGGGTAGTAGACCGCGGAGGCGATGAGCGACGGCTGTGGCATCGGAGCCAGCGTCGCCCACGTGTTTGCGACCGGGTCGTAGCGGTAGACCGTGGCCAACGTCGAGCCGGGGGCCTCCGGGAAGTGGTAGCCGCCGATGGCGTAGACGTAGGTACCGTCGCTCGTCGTTGCCGGCCCGAACACCGTCTGCGGCAGCGGTGCAACGAGCTCCCAGCCACCAGCCACGGTGCCTGTTGAGTTGCCTTTGGCCGCGCTACTGGCTGCCGTCCCACCGAAAAGCACGGCGAACCCGGCGATCGAAATGGCCAGCACGGCCGCGAGCCTGAATCTCTTGGTCATTTGCCCTCCCCTCGAGTGACAATCCTCCTCTGGACCCTTTCACATTTTTTCCCGTTCGCAAAGAGGGGCGCCGATGGGCGCCCCTCTTTTTCATTCGCTTGTCGTAGTGGGCTTTAGCGCCGGCCGACCACCAGATTCACCCGGAAGCCGCGGGCCCGAATGGCGCCGGGCCTCGGGTTCTGAGCGATCACGCGGCCGACTCGCCTGGAGCGAGCGCGGCGCACGCGGCCGACTGAGCAGCGGGCCCTGCGGATCACAACGCGTGCCCGAGCGAGCCTCAGACCGATCACCCTCGGGACCCGGCAGCGTGCCGGTGGCGGAGGTGGCGGAGGCGGTGGTGGTGGCGGAGGGGGTGGCGGAGGCGGTGGTGGAGGTGGAGGCGGCGGAGGCGGAGGCGGTGGTGGTGGCGGTGGCGGTGGCGGTGGTGGCGGAGGTGGCGGAGGTGGTGGCGGCGGCGGTGGCGGTCCCGCCAGCACGAGCTTCTCCACGGTTGCGAGTGAGATCGCCGTGCCATCGCGGCCGCCGGCGGCGATCAGCGTGTCCCCGACCGCTGAAGCGGCCGTGAACGAGCGCACACCGTTGAGCGCCGGAGCGGCTGTCCAGGTGTTCGCCACTGGATCGAAGGTCTGGACGTCGGTCGTCGCGTCCGGGGCAAGCAGGTTCCCAGCCCGGAACGGCTCGCCTCCTCCGATCGACCAGAGCAGCCCCTGCGCGACGACGCTGCCCGCAACGTTCTTCGGCATCGACATGGCGGCCCTGCTCGACCACGTGTTGGCCGCGATGTCGTAGTCATACGTCGTGGCGAGGATCTCATCGGGATTCGTGCGGCCGCCGGACATGATCAAGTGGTTGTTGATGATCCCCGAGGCGGTGCCGCCCTGAAGCGCCGGGCTCGGCGCCTTATCGGTGAACGTACCCAGGACCGGGTCGAACTCCCAGGTCTGGCCCGAAACGCTGTCGATGAAGGCCGTCTCGTAGCCCCCGTTCAGGTAGATCTTGCCGTTGGCGGGGTTGTAGCCGCGAGCCATCTGGCTGCGCGGGAGCGGCATGGTCGGGCCTGCCGACCAGGTGTTGGTCGCGATGTCGTAAACCTGCGTGAGGTCGAAGACCAGCTGCAGGTCGCGGTCCGAGCCCCCGAAAACGTAGATCTTGTTCGTGGGCGGGTAATAGACGGCCGAGCTCACGATCGTTCTCTGAGGCATCGGCGCCAGCGTCGTCCACGTGTTGGCGACGGGGTCGTAGCGCTGGGCGGTGTCTACGGTCTGGACTGTCGTGAATGAGTAACCGCCGAACACGTAAGCGTAAGTTCCGTCAGAAGCACTTGCTGAACCGAAGATGTCCAGCGGCAGCGGTGCAACGAGCTCCCAGCCACCAGCCGCGGCGCCTGTCGATTTGCTTTCGCTCTTGGCCGCGCTACTCGCCGCGGTCCCACCGAAAAACACGGCGAAACCAGCGATCGAAATGGCCAACACGGCAGCAAGCCTGAATCTCTTGGTCATTTGCCCTCCCCTCGAGTGACACTTCTTCCCGGCGAAGCCTGTCACATCTTTTACCGTTCTCAAAGAGGGGCGCCAGATGGCGCCCCTCTTTTCGTTTCCCTGTTGTTCGTTCGGGTTTAGCGCCGGCCGACCACCAGGTTCACCCGGAAGCCGCGGGCCCGAATGGCGCCGGGCCTTGGGCTCTGGGCGATGACGCGGCCGACTCGCCTGGAGCGAGCGCGGCGTACGCGGCCGACAGAGCAGCGGGCCCTGCGGATCTGAACCCGTGCCTGACCGAGCCTCAGACCGATCACCCTCGGCACCCGGCAGCGTGCCGGTGGCGGAGGTGGCGGTGGCGGAGGCGGAGGCGGAGGCGGTGGCGGTGGTGGTGGTGGTGGCGGCGGGGCGGAGGTGGTGGAGGCGGTGGAGGCGGTGGCGGAGGCGGAGGCGGAGGTGGCGGAGGCGGTGGTGGTGGCGGCGGAGGCGGAGGGCCGCCGTTATGAGCGGCGAGTGCATTGACCAGGCCCCAACCGAAGTGGTTGTTCGGCACCTGGCTGATGCCGCCGCACTGCGTTCCGTTGGCCGCCGAGACGGCCGGGTTGGCCGTGCTCGACAGGCGTTGCTTGGTGGCGGCGATGTCCCTGGATAGCCCGGGATTTCCCGACCAGAGCAGGGCGACGACGCCGACGACGTGCGGACCGGCCATCGAGGTGCCGCTGAAGTTCTGGTACGCGGTATCGCTGCTGTGGACCGAGGAGCGGGTGCTCGTGCCTGGTGCGACGATGTCGGGCTTGATCCGGCCGGAGCCGTCGACCGTGACCGGGCCGCGGCTACTGAAGCTGACGACGCTCATCGTGCCGGTGGTGAGCGCGCCGGCCGAGTACGACGCAGCGTAGATCGCCGGTGGATCCTGAACCGTGCTGCAGTTCGGCCCATTGTTGCCGGCAGAGGCTACGACGAAGATGCCCGCAGCCTGGGTGTTCTCGATCACCTGCTGGAGCGTGTTCGCTGCGCAGCCTTCGCTCGGGGGGCAACCCCAGCTGTTGTTCATCACGTGCGGCCGGAGTGTCGGGTCAGGGTTCTGGCCGCTCAAGTCGGTTGGCGCCATGAAGAACTCGAAGCACTCCGTATAGGTCTCCGGAGTCCCGACTCCCACGTCCATGTTCCGACAGCCGATCCACTTGGCACCCGGAGCGACACCGATCTGGTTCGTCCCTCCGTCGAACCCGGAGGTGGTGCCGGTGGTGTGCGTGCCGTGGCTGTGGTCGTCGCAAGGCGCCATGGTGTCCGGCCCGCACGCGCCGCCACCGCTGTGGATCGAGTCGTGCCAGTTGTAGTTGTGATTGGCGACCGACCCGTCCCAGCCGCGGTAGTGCGGCTTGAGCGCGTTATGGGTCCACCGTACGCCGGTGTCCTGGTTGCCGATGACGATGCCTTGTCCGGTGAAACCAAGAGCCCACACGGCGGGCGCCTGTACCTGATTCACGCCGGGCTCGATCGCGCCGGGCGCACCGGGCGCCTTCGTCGCGGCCGGGGCATCGACGGTCTCGAGCCAGTTGGACTTCCCGTTCGACTGGATCGTGCCCACGTCCGAGCGCGAGGCGAGGTCCTCGACGAGCGAGCGATCGCCCTTGGCGAAGATCACATTCGCGACCCAGCGCGACGTATAGGAGACACCGCGCGAGGCAAGCAGAGCCTTGATCGGCGCCTGTGTGCGGGCGGCATGGTTCTTGAGAGTCTTGTAGACGTAACGGCCGCGGGCATCTTCGTTCCTCATGCCGTATGCAGCGCTCAGGTCGGCCTGGTCCGCGAGATTGATGACGAACGAAGTCTCGTTCCCGTCCGCCGTGCCTTGCAGGACCCTGCCTTCGATCTTCGATTCGTTGCTGCTGACCGCGGTTCCGCCGAAAAGCACGGCGAAAGCGGCCACTGAGACCGCAAGCGCGGCCGAAAGCTTGATTCCCCTACTCACTGGTCGTCCTCCCCTCGATGACAATCCTCAGAACTGTCGCATATTTCCCGCGATTTACGAACGCGCGCTACGCCGAGGATGGGAACGGGGACGAGCGGGGGCCGCCTACAATGGCTCGGAGCGCCCTCTTAGCTCAGTTGGTAGAGCACCTCCATGGTAAGGAGGGGGTCTCCGGTTCGAGTCCGGAAGAGGGCTTCGCAAAACTCCTGCAGCTCAACTCCTTGCGACGTGAGTGGCAAACCCGGGGAGCTGGAGCTTGCGCCGGTATACGCCCGGAGGGACCCCCGTGATGCGTTTGAACAGGCGGCGGAAAGACGCGGGGTCTTCGTACCCGACGGCGTAGCTGATGGCGTCGACCGGCGCCGATGTCCGCTCGAGCCGGCGTTTGGCCTCTTCCACACGAACGCGCTGAACGTAGGCGATCGGCGAATGGCCGGTCGCCGTGGTGAAGCGGCGCTTGAACGTTCGCTCCGGGAGGCCGGAGCGTTCGACCAGCTCGGTCACGGGTGCCGCGACCGCGTAGCCCGTTCGTAGCCACTCCTGCGCCTCGGCGACGATCGCGTCGCCGTGATCGGTCCGCGGGTTGAACGGAACGTACGGCCCTTGGCCGTCGGTGTGCCACTGCAGGAGCAGGAACTTCGCGAGTGCCTGCGCCGCAGTCGGGCCGACGTGGCGCGCCACGAGATAGAGCACGAGGTCGTGCCAGGAGGCGGACGCGCCGGACATCACGAGCTCCTGACGGTCGCCGGTCGCGACCAGGACCTCGTCGAGATTCAGGCCGACGTCGGGGTAGTTGTCCGTGAACGTGCGGGCATAGGCGGGATGGATCGTGACGCTCCAGCCCGAAAGGAGCCCCGTCTCGGCGATCAGCAGTGCACCGGAGCAAGCGGAGCAGACCATCGCGCCCTCCGAGTGCACGCGCTGCAACCAGTCAACGAGGTCGGGGTATCGGCCGGTGACCCAGCTCCCATCCCGGACGGCGAGCGAAGGGACGATGGCAATGTCCGTTCGGCCAGGGTCGCCGATCGACCGGTGTACGGGCAGGGAGAGCCCGCTCGCCGTCGGCTGGGGCTCGCGGGTCGCGCCGACGAGCTCGACCGAGAACGGCGGCGCGGAGGGCACGGCGTCGTCGAAGGTGCTCAGCAGCGAGAAGCACGACAGTGCATCGAATATGCCCGTGACGGTGCCGAGCCCAGCTTCGGGGAGCACCAGCAGCGAGACCCGGAGTAGCCCGCGATCCGTAGATCGAGTGTTCGGTGGCACGTTCGAACCCATTCTGACCGCGATCACACTTCCGCCCGCCAACTGCGATCGCGATCGTGTTCTGGACAACCCGAATCGAGAACACGGAGGTCGAAATGTCAGTCCAAGAGAGATCGACGGAAGCGTTCGTCGAGCACGCTCTGACCGATCTGGCCGCCAACTACGGCGGCGTGATGGTCAGTACCGGGCGCAAGCTCGGCCTGTACCGGGCACTGGCGGGCCAGGGGCCACTGAGCTCGTTCGAGCTTGCGGCGCGGACGGGGTGCGAAGAGCGCTACGTGCGCGAGTGGCTGAACTCGCAGGTCGCCGGCGGCTATCTGGTCTACCACGAGGAGTCCGAGACCTACGAGCTGCCGGCCGAGCACGAGCCGGTGCTCGTGGACGAGGACAGCCCTGTCTTCCTGGCGTCTGCCTTCGAGATCCCGGCGTCGATGTGGTTCGACCAGGAGCGCACCCTCGACGCCTTCCGCACCGGCGCCGGCATCCCCTGGGGCGAGCACGACGGACGGCTCTATTGCGGCATCGCCGGCATCTACGCCAACGCGTATCGGGCCTCGCTCGTGACCGAATGGCTCCCGGAACTCGACGGCGTCGTCGAGAAGCTGGAGCGCGGCGCCCGCGTGGCGGACGTAGGTTGCGGCCATGGACACTCGACCGTCCTGATGGCGTCCGCGTTCGAGCGTTCCAGGTTCGACGGTTTCGACACGCACGAGGGCTCACTCGACGAGGCCCGCCTCAACGCCGAGGCGGCCGGCGTCGTCGAGCGCGTCGGGTTCCAGCGGTCTGATGCGGGCTCATACGAGGGGACCGGATACGACCTGGTCTGCTTCTTCGACACGCTTCACGACCTCGGCGATCCCGTCGGTGCCGCTCGGCATGCGCGTCAGGCACTCGCGGACGACGGAACGCTCATGGTCGTCGAGCCGTACGCCGGAGACACGGTCGCCGACAACCTCGGTGTCATCGGGCGCCTGTACTACACGGGCTCGACCGCGCTCTGCGTCCCCCACTCGCGCTCCGAGCAGGTCGGGCTCGCGCTCGGCGCACAGGCCGGTCCCGCCCGCCTGGCCGCGGTGCTCCGCGAGGCCGGCTTCCGCTCCATCCGCACGGCCCACGAGACGCCCTTCAACATCGTCCTCGAAGCACGCCTCTGACGACGTGCGCCCCCTTGGGACAGTTGCGGCCGCCGTCGGCGGCCGCAACCGTTTCCGAAGGCTCTAGCTGACCTTGTCCTTCAAGTCCTCGGCCTTGTCCTTGGCCTCGCCCCACTTCTCCTGGGTCTGGCCCTGCTTCTCGCGCATCTCGTCGTCGGTGAGCTTGCCCTCGGTTTCCTTGAGCTTGCCCTCAGCCTTGTCTTGCAGTCCGTCGGACATTTGACCCCTCCTCGGTTGTGTTCCGTGGGTGTACCCGCTCCAGGCATCGGCTTAACGCGGCTTAGACCGCCACCGGAAATGCTCTCGGCTAGGCGGTTGCTACTTCCTCTCTCCCCCACCCGGCTGTCTCGACGGGATGCTCTGGGCCAGGAACAGCGCGAGGAGCGAAAGCCCGGCGAGGATCGCGAGCGCGGAGCGGAGCCCCGCGAGGCGCGCGTCTTCGTAGGCGTCGAGCGCGGCGTCGACGGTCCCCGGAGCGACATTCGCCTCGTCGAGCGCGGCCTCGAGGTCGGCGTCGGAGACGAACGGCACGCTGCCCGCGAGCTCGACCTGGGCCTGCTCCTTCGCGGTTGCAGGGATCGCCGGGCTCTGCTGGATGTTCGTCAGGAACGCAGACGTCAGAGTCGCGATCAGGAGCGAACCGGCCAGCGCCGTGCCCAGGGAGGCGCCGAGGTTCGTCATCGTGTTCTGAACACCGCCGACCTCGGGGCTCTCGTCGTCCGGGACTGCCGAGACCGTCACCGCCCCGAGCTGCGAGGCGAGCGCGCCGATCCCCAGCCCGACGAGCAGCATCGGCACGAAGACGATCTCCGCGCCGGCGTCCGCGTCGAGCCCGCCGAGCAGCACTACTGTCCCTGCGAGGAGCGAGAGTAGGCCGACTCGGACCACGAGGCGTGGCGAGATATTCGGAAGCAGCTTCGGGATGAGAATCGCCGCTGCCAGCAGCGTCACGGACAGCGGCAGTATCCGAACTCCCGTCTCGATCGCGGAGAGGCCGAGCGCGACCGAGAGGAAGAGCGGCACGACGAAGAAGAACCCCGCCTGGACGAGGAACTGGAAGAAGAACATCGTCAGGCCGCCGGTCAGCTGCCGGTTGCGCAGCATCGCCGGCCGAACGAGGGGCTCCTGGCCGTGCGACTCCCGGCGGGACTGCCAGCGGAAGAAGACCCAGATCACGAAGAGCCCGCCGAGGATGAGCCAGATCGACGGGGAAAGCCCCGCCCACGACGGGCCGCCGGTCTTGGGCTGGATCCAGCCCCACTCGCTGGTGCGGAGCACTCCGAAGACGAGCAGCCCCAGGCCAAGCGCCGAGAGCACTGCGCCGACCACGTCCAGCTTCGGGCGCTGCTCGACCGGGGCGTCCGCGATCCGACGCGTCAGGAGGAGGATCACGAGCACGAGCACGACCTCGCCGGCGAACACCCATCGCCACGAGAAGTAGGTCGTGCAGAAACCGCCGATGAGAGGGCCCACCGCCACGGCGACGGCGCCCGCGGCCGCAACCAGCCCGTAGGCAGCGGGCCTGCGCTCGGCCGGGAAGTTCGAGGCGACCAGGGCGACGATGGCCGGCAAGATCAACGCCGCGCCGATTCCCTCGAGCAGAGACCAGCCGAGCAGCAGTACGGGCAGGTTCGGCGCCAGCGCCGTCGTCAGCGAGCCGCAGCCGTAGATGACGCAGCCGATCGCGAACGCGCGCTTCCGCCCGATGATCGCGCCGATCTTCGCGCCGGTGATCATCAGCGCCGCCATCACCAGCGTGTAGGCCGTGATCGCGCCCTGGATGCCGGTCACCGTCGTGCCCACGTCCTTCGCCACCGTCGCGATCGAGACGTTCATCACCGAGCTGTCCAGCGTCATCAGGAACTGGCCCGACGCGAGCGTCATCAGCACGACCGTGGCCGCTGCGGCGGCGGCCGGCTTGGCGATCTCCGCGTTGCTCACGCGGACGATTCTCCTATACCGGTGCGGATGGCGGGTCGGGGCTCGGTGGCCGCAGCACGCCCTGGAGCGCCTCCACGCGCTGGCGAATCAGAGCTGTCGAGTACGAGAGCTGTTCCGAGCTCGGGGGCGGTGAGCCGAGTCGGAGGGCTCGATCGGTCTCGAGCGTCCCCACGAGCTCGTCGAGGGAGCTTCGCAGCCGGCCCGCTGCCTCTCTCGAAAGGTCGTCGGGAGCGCGCGTCTCCAGCGTCCGCGCTTCGGCGGCGAGCGCCTGGATCTGACCGGTCACGACAGAGCCATCGGCGAGGACGGCGTCGAGCGCGACGAGACTGCGCCGGGAGAGATCCGCCGATTGGGTGAACCACGAGGCAGCTTGGGCGCGTCGGCGCCTCCAGAGGAAGAAGCCCGCCAGCGATGCCGCTGCCAGAGCGAGAGCGAGAGCGAGAGCGATCCAACCCCAGGGCGTGCTCGTGGACGACGGCTCATCGCCCTCGACGGTTGTCGGAGGTGGCGGAGGCGGCGGTGAGGGCGGTGGCGGAGGCGGAGGAGGCGGAGGTGGCGGAGGTGGCGGCGGAGGCGGAGGTGGCGGAGGCGGAGGCGGCGGTGGCGGAGGTGGCGGCGGAGGCGGAGGTGGCGGAGGCGGAGGCGGCGGTGGCGGAGGTGGCGGCGGAGGCGGAGGTGGCGGTGGCGGTGGAGGCGGTGGGGCTAGAGGCGGTGGCGGCGGGGCCGGGAGCGCCGAAGTCGTCGCCGGCGGGGGAGGAACGAGCGGCCGGGTCTCACTCGGCCTGGTCTGAGTGACGGCCGGTCGCGTGGCAGTCACGGGCGGTCTCGTCACTGACACGCCCGACGGCGCTGTCACGCCGCTTCCGTCGCCACCTCCGCAGGCTCCGAGCAGGAAGCCGGCGACGGCCACGAGGGCGAGGCCAGGGGCGGTGAGACCAAGCCTGCGCAGCGCTCGAGTACGATCCGCCATGTCCTTAGTCTTGCAAGCCCGCCGCCGTCACATCATCCTGATCGGACGACTGGTTCCTCGGGCAACCCGGACGGCTGGAAGCGGCCGGGCAGGACCACCGCCGAGACCATGAGGCCGTACGCGATGGACGTTGCGGTAACGAAGGTGTCGAATGCGGCCGTGATGCCGCTGACCGTCTGGTTGTCGAGCAGCTGCAGCACGCTGTCGAAGCCCGCGCTGCCCGGTACGAGCATGAGGACCCCGGGCACGATGAAGACGAGCGGCGAGCGGCGGAGCCCGGATCCGATGAGGCCGCCGACGAGGCCGACTGCGAGCGTTGCGACGAAGACGCCGGCCTGGGCTCCGACGAGTGCCGCGCCGGCTGCATTGGCGCTGAGCGCCAGGACCGTTGCGGCGCACATGATCCAGGCGTCCCGATACTGGGCACGCAGGGTCAGCGTGAACGCGAGCCCGGCCGCAACCGCCGCGATCAGGTGTGTTCCCGCGAACGCCGTGTTCGTGGCCACCGTCTCGGTCGCGCCGAACCAGCTCTCCGCGATCGAGCGCCCGACCTCGACCCCGAAGACGAGGCCGAGTAGCTGGACGAGAGCGTTCGCCGTGTTCGCGACGCCCGACTGGAGGTGCTCGCTCGACAGCTCGCGCATGCCGATCGTGAGTCTCATCCCGGGCAGAAACGTCACGAGCGCGGCCAGCGTCACGACGCTGGGCGACGCGTCGAGGCCGAGGTGAACGATCGTCGCCGCACAGAAGCTCGCGGTGATCGCCGCAAGCGGAGCCGCCATCGGCTCGGTGCGTGGAGCACGCGTCGCGGGAAGCGCAATTGCGCCGACGAGAAGCCCGACGACGGCCGCCGCGGCGATCTCGTGCCAGCCGCCGCCGAGCACCGGCGTCAGACGCAGCGCCGGCGATCGAGTACGCGGCGAGCAGCACAGGCCAGGGACGCCGCTGGGGCCGTGACGTGATCTCTGCGAGCGCCGTGAGCGCAGCGTCGGCGTCGAGGCGCTCCGCGAGCACGTCCTGGACGAGGTCGTCAACGCGTGCGATCGCGTCCAGGTCGACCGGCGAGGGGCGTACGCGTACCGTGAAGGTGCGCTGGTGGGGAAGCGATCCCAGCGAGACCTCGATCAGCGTCGGCGTGTCTGAGACCTGGACGTCCGCGAGCCCAAGCGATTGGGCGAGAGCCAGCACCCGGTCCTCGAGGTCGGCGGTTGGATAGCCGGCCTCGTGGCCAACACGCACGAACCGGATCAGGAACTCGACGGCCGAGTCCGAGCTTTCGAGCGCCGTCATCGGAGCCGATCTAACCGGTCGGCGTCGGCGGCGGCGACTGTTCTGCCGCAGGCGGAGGCTCCGGCGCTACACGCTTCCAGAGGAAGTCGAGGACCACGGCCAGAGCGGCGATTGCGACGATGGCTGCGAACGTCTGCGGAGCGTTCCGGAGCGTGTCAACCGCGAAGAAGACCAGCACGATCGCGGTCGCGGCCACCCCCACCAGCACGATCGAACCGCGCGCGCCGGTCACCGACCGCAACCGGTAGCCGGACATGCCGACGAGCAGGAAGATCACCAGCGCGCAAGCACTCCCTACAGAAGCGATCGCGGAGAGGTCGACGAGGTTCGAAACGACCAGGACGATCGCCGCCGTGATGAGGATCCCGGCCTTCGGACCGAGCGGTGACCGCCTTCCGAAGAACGGCGGAAACTGCCCGACCTCCGCCAGCATCGCCGTCAAACCGCCAGAGGCGTAGAGCGTGGCGAGCACGGACGATGCCGTCGCCAGCAACGCTGCGATCGCCATCATCGTGAAGCCCGCGTCACCCAGTGCCGGTCGCGCCGCCTCGGCGATCGCGGTCTCGCCGTAGCCGACTACCTCGTCGACGGTCAGCGTGCCGAAGACGCCGAGCGCGATCAGGACGTACGTGAGCGCGGTAACGCCGAGTGCGAGATACATCGCCTTCGGCAACTCGCGCCCAGGCTCGCGCAGGTCTCCGACGGCGAAGGTGATCACGCTGAAGCCGAGGTAAGCGAAGAAGGTGAGCGCGACACTCGCGACGATGTCCGAGAACGACGGATAGCCGCTGAACGCGAGCAGATCCCAGTCGATTTCGACGAACGTGACGGCGATGAAGACCGCGAAGACCGCGAGCAGGACGAACACGATCAGCGACTGCGCCCGGTCGACGAAACGGGCGCCGACGAAGGTGATCCCCGCCATCGCGACGACTACGACCGTCGTGAAGAGGTTGTCCCAGCCGCTGGCCGCATCGTCGCCGATGAAGAGCGAGGTCGCGTAGCTTCCGAAGGA
>CAWHBM010000002.1:0-39058 GCA_963827725.1 uncultured Actinomycetes bacterium
TTGCACCTCTTGCTTCGGGGGTGCAGGCACCCCCAGTGCAGGCACGACCGAAGTTCCGTGCAGGCCTCATTGCCACGCGGGTCCTTCGTAAGCGACGCTAGCGGCACCCAGAAGGACCCTGCGGACCGATGAGGCGAATGTGACCATGGCGTCTGTCCCCCCGCCGCGATCCCCCCACTGCCGCTGCGTACGAGAGGTCAAGGCGTGGTGGCGGTAGCGCCGGCACTCCGCAGCTCGGCTACCACCGACGAGGCGGCCTTCTTCGAGTCGAAGTTCGAGCGGGTTCGCGCTCCACGAGACGCTCTCGTCCGCGCGCGCTGCACCGACATTCTGCGCGAGTCGGCGCCGAGACTCGTCCTGCTCGCTGCGCCGCCGGGCTTCGGGAAGACGACGCTCCTCGCGCAGTGGCGCGCGGTCGACGACCGCGTCTTTGCCTGCGTCTCGCTCGACTCGGGGGACAACGACCCAGTCACGTTCTGGAGCTACGTCGTTCAGTCCATCCAACACGCCGTGCCTGAATGGAGCGTCGCCGACCTGAGTGCGCTGCGTCAGCCGCGCGCGGATGTTGTCGATACGGTCGTCCCGGCTGTTCTCAGCCGCCTGGAAGGGCTCGGCGAGAAGCTCGTCCTCGTCCTCGACGACTACCAGGAGATCACGAATCGCGTCTGCCATGACTCGCTCAGCTTCTTCCTCGAGCGGGCGCCGAGCAACGTCACGGTGGCCCTTTCGACGCGTTCCGATCCACCGATCCCGATGGGAAGGCTGCGAGCGCTCGAGGAGCTGCTCGAGCTTCGTGCCCTCGACCTCAGCTTCACCGAGGACGAATCAGCCGCATTTCTCAACGAGATCTTGCACCTCGGCCTCGCGGCCGAGACCCTGGCCGTGCTGCACGGGCGCACCGAAGGCTGGCCGGTCGGCGTTCGCTTGGCGGCGATGTCGCTGTCTCAAGAGGCAGATCGTGCAGGCTTCGTCGCGCGCTTTGGCGGTGCCAGCCGACACATCGTCGACTACTTGACCGAGGTCGTTCTCGACACGCTCGACGAGGACCGACGCCGCTTCCTGCTCGAGACGTCGGTCCTCGATTCGATGTGTGGGCCTCTCTGTGACGCGGCCACCGGGAGGCAGGGCTCCGCCGAGGTGTTGGTCGAGCTCGAGCGCGCCAACCTCTTCCTGATACCGCTCGACGACCGCCGAGAGTGGTATCGCTACCACGAGCTGTTTGCGGACGTGCTCCGGTACCGGCTGCTCCAGAGCGATTCCGAGCTCGTCCGTGCGGTGCACCGGCGCGCGTCCGAGTGGCTCGGGCCCGAGGGCCACCGGTACGAAGCCGTGCGTCACGCCGTCGCCGCCGACGCGCTCGAGAGCGCAATCACATTGGTGCTGGAAGACTGGAGCCCTTCGCTCGAGCAGGACGCCGCCGCCGCGATCCTCCGCCAGCTCGAGGAACTTCCTTCGACGAGCGTGGAGCGAGATGCGCAGCTTGCCGTCGTCAGGGCCTGGGCGCTGAGCGCCCTCAACCGCCGCGAAGACTCGCTGATCGCGCTCGAGTCGGCGGAGTCGGCCCGATGCGAACCGGCCATGCCCTGCGGCCTCCCGTTCGAGGCTGCGACCGCGTTGACCCGCGCCTGCTTCCCCTGGGGCGACGTGGGCCGGATGCTGGGCGCTGCCAGACGGGCATCCGAGCTGCTCGACGACACGTTCTCGATCGGAAGACCGGTCTCCCTCCTTGCGCTCGCCTGGGCACGACGTTTCACGGGCGAGTGCGAGGCGGCCCTTGCGCCGCTCGAGCAGGCTGCCTTCCTCGCCGCACGTTCGAACCAATGGCTCGTCGCCGGCATCGCCAAGGCGATGCTCGCGCGGATCTCGCTCGAGACTGACGACGTGGACCTCGCCGTGTCAACGGCCGGGCGTGCGCTGAGCACCCTCGAGGTTCACGGCGTCGCCGACCAGCCCGGCGCAGGCATCGCGCACGTGGCCCTCGGCGCCGCCCTCGCCCGCGGAGGCGAGCTCGAGGAGGCGGGGAAGCTGCTCGATCGGGGCCTGGCGAACCTTCGGGCCCGTGGCCAGCCGCTGGACATTGCGGATGCATTGCTCCTGTCAGCCTCGGTGCGCCGCGGCCTCGAGGCACCCGCTCCGGCGCGCGCAATGCTCGAGGAAGCGAGGGAGCTCCTTGCGAGCTGCCCGGATCCAGGAGTCCTGGGCGCCCGCCTTGTGGAAGTCGCGCGCACGCTGACGCCGGCCCACCGTCGAATCGAGGGTGACAGCGACCTGACGGAGCGCGAGCTCGAGGTTCTCCGCTACCTCGCCGAGGGCCTGTCCCAGCGAGAGATCGGCAAGGAGCTTTTTCTTTCCTTCAACACGATCCACTCACACACGAAGTCGATCTACCACAAGCTTCGGGTCTCGTCGCGGCAGGATGCGATTGCTCGTGCTCGAACGCTCGGAGCCTTGTAAGCCGCGCAGAAACTCGCCGGCGTCAACGGCGACCTTTCGCCAGACCCCACCCAAGTTTCACCCGGGTGGACCAGCCCGCTAGGTGGGGGAACAACTGCGCCGTCGCGCCGAGAATCGCGGGTGCGGAACTCTGGATCATCGGTGCTTTTCATGCAGCCGACGGGGAGAGCGGCAGCGGTGTAGGTCACCTGTTCGGGAACGTTCCTCGAGCATCGGGTGCCGGTCAGCTTCCTGCCCGGCACCCGCGCCCTTCTTGCCGGCCGCTGGTTAACGGCGCCGACGCCTGGCAGTGCGTCGGCTGGTCCGTCGCGCGACTCTGCGTGTCCTGAGCATCTCCTTGCCTCCGATCTCGTCTCGCCGGGCGCTACGTGGCGCTTGCGGCCTCGGCCTTGGCCTCCATTGCGTGGAGCTCCTTGGCTTCCTCGGCGGACACCAGCCCAATCTCGACGAGGTCGAGCGGACTGATGAAACCGTCGCTGATGCGGAAACCTCCAGCGCGCACGATCGCATCCCGGAGCGGAACCGCCCAGTGGTGCTCGAGCAACAGGAGCGCTGCGGCCGAGTCATTGGGGATCTCCTCGAGCACGTCCCAGGCGTCCTCGTCCGAGAAGGCATGCACGCCGTGCTCGGCGGCCGCCTCGGCGCCCGCCAGAGCGCCCGCCTCCATGCCCTCCTCGCCCTCGATGCCGAGGCCGATGAGGGCGCCGACCTTGCTGCCGAGCTCGATCGCCTCCTCGTCGCTGAGGTTGCTCAGGTGCGCCACCTCGATCTCCCCGCTTGCGTCCTTGTGGACTGCGAGGGCGTCGATCACTCGCACCGTGTCGCTTTCTCGCAGCCGCTCCAGCTCGGCGACGATCTCCCCGTGGAACTCGGGATGAGAAAAGCCCAACACGATGAGCTGAACGGGTCCGATTGCCATCACATCTCCTCTCTGATCGTCTTGCGTCGTCGTTGCAGGGGTCTATCGCGATGAACCAGCGGGGGCGGATGCGTCACCCGGAGCCTTCTCGGCGACCCGCCTCTGTCTGCGCCGGTAGACGAAGTAGGTGGCCACGAGGACGCACGAGGTGATGACGGCGGCGATGACCATGGATGCGAGCGGGAAACCGGCCAGCGTCGATGCCACCAGGTAGGCCAGACCGCACGTGTAGATCGACCACAGCACGCCTCCGAGAACCGACCACGGCAGAAAGCGGCGATACGGGATGTCGGAAAGTCCCATCGACGCGTTGACGGCGAAGCGCATTCCGGGGACGTAGCGGCCCCCGACGATGAGGAGCCCGGGCGAGGCGTCCAGCATGCTCCAGGCGGCCTCGACCTTCGGGTTCTTCGTCGCCTTTTCCAGGCTTGGCCGGACCTTGGCCGCGTTCTTGCGGGCGATCCAGAACAGACAGGAGTCGCCGACAATCGCTCCGAGAGCACCTGCGAGCATGACAAGCTCGAGCTCGAGCCCGCCGTCGGCTGCAATCGTGGACGCCGCGTTCAGCGTCGTTTCGCCGGGGAAGATCGGGATCACGGCATCCAGGCCGACCAGAAGGAAGACGATGAGGTACGCCACCGCGGCGGACTGCTCGGCGAGCCATGCCTCGATGTCGCCCCGGTCGAGAAGCTGGCCAACGACGATGACGAGGAGCAGGAGGCCGAATCCGCCGAGGAGGAGCGCTCCGGCATGGCGCCGCCAGTACGACTCGTGCTCCCCGTTTGCCGATGGAGTCAAGCTCGTCATCCGGTCATCGCTGCGACTGGTCGTCTGTCGGGTTCACGCTGACGATCTCGACGCCGAGCTTGGTCAGCCAGCTCAATGCTCCCTGGAGCTGGGCCTGATCGAGGAGGTCCCCCGTCAGCACGGACTCCTCGCCGACGACCTCGACGGTCATTCCTTCCAGTGGTCCCACGAGCGGCTCTCCGATCTCACCGCGAATCACAATCCGGTAGGGGACCCGGTCTTGTCCGCTGCGGCCTGCGTAGCGCTTCGACATCCGTCGGTGCACTCGCCGGCCGATTCAGGTCACACGTCGATGGTGGTGCATCCGCCCGGTCGCGGCGGTTCTGGACGTCTGTGCTCGTGAATGCGCTCCTTCTCGCGCCGCCACCGCGCCGAGCCAGTAGATGATCACGAATGCAACCAGAGCCCCTGTCGCCGCGAGCGATAGATACACGACCGTTGCCCAGAACGATTCCATCGTCCTCCCTTCGGTCGATCCGGCAGGTCGTCCAGCACGAGGTTCCTGCAATCTCCTAGATCGCGCATCACCCGCGGCCAACGTTCACCTGGGTGAACCCGCGGCCGGGCGATGTTCGGTCACGCGCGTCTGTGCGATGCTGGGCAGCGCGGCATGGGAGCCGCGATGCTCGGAATCGAAGGGAGAGCCTTTATGGCTGAGAAACCCACCGACGTCCTCGTCGCCGGCTACCAGGACATCGACGAGGCGACAAAGGACTTCGAGGCGCTGGTCGAGCTCGTCAAGGAGAAAGAGATCTCGATCGAGGGCGTCATCCTCGTCACGCACGACGAGGAAGGCAACGTCTCGGTGCAGCGGACCGGCGACAACCTCGGACGCAAGGGAACGGGCTGGGGAGGTGGCGTCGGGCTCGCGGTGGGCTTGTTCGCGCCGCCGCTGCTCGCGTCAGTCGCCGTCGGGGCGGTGGCAGGTCGGCTGGTGGGCAGATTCGCCGGCAACAAGGTCGAGAAGGAGCTTCGCGACAAGATCGGAGAGAACCTGCCGCCGGGGTCGGCCGGGATCATCGCGATCTTCGACGACGAGCAGCGGCTGGCCGTCGAGCAGGCGCTCGCCGGCGCTCTGCTCCGGTCGGTCGTCCAGGGCGACAAGAAGGGCATGGGCGCACTGAAGGAGTCGCTCGGCGAGGCGATGGGGAAGTTCAGCCCCGACCGCACCGTGCTGCCGATCCCGGATCCGAACTTCGGCGGCGCGATCGGTCGAACTCTGGACACGTCCGTCGCCGATTGGACAATCGCCATGACACCGTCGCCGCCGGAGGGCGCGCCGAACGTGTTGCTCGTCCTCATCGACGACGCGGGCTTCGGCAACCCGTCGACGTTCGGCGGGCCCGTCTCGACGCCGGCGATGACGCGGGTCGCCGAGCAGGGCCTCAGGTACAACCGCTTCCACGTTGTCGCGCTGTGCTCGCCCACCCGGGCCGCCCTGCTGACAGGCCGCAACCACCACACCGTCGGCTTCGGGTCGATCGGCGAGTTCCCCGGACCGTTCCCGGGCTACTGCGCGAGCGTGCCGAAGGACTGCGCTCCGTTCGTCCGCGCGCTTCAGGCCAACGGCTACTCGACCGCCGGATTCGGCAAATGGCACATGACCCCCGATCACGTCCAGGGTGCAGCCGGGCCCTTCGACCGCTGGCCGAACGCGTGGGGGTTCGATCACTTCTGGGGCATCCTCGGCGGCGAGGCGGGCCAGTACGACCCGCTGATCACGCAGGACAACACGACGATCGGCGTCCCGGAGGGCGAGGACGGCAAGGAGTACTACTGGCCGGACGACATCACCGATCAGGCGGTGGGCTGGCTGCACGGGGTACGCGCGCAGGACCAGGAAAAGCCGTGGTTCATCTACTACTCGACCGGGTGCTCGCACGCGCCGCACCAGGTCGCGGTCGAGTGGAGCGAGAAGTACCGCGGCAAGTTCGACCAGGGCTGGGACGTGCTCCGCGAGGAGACCTTCGAACGGCAGAAGGCGCTGGGCGTGATCCCGCCGGACGCGGAGCTCACGCCGAGACCGGACGCGCTCCCCGCCTGGGACTCTCTCTCGGACGCAGAGAAGACGCTGTACGCGCGGCAGATGGAGGTGTATGCCGGCTTCCAGGAGAACACCGACTGGAACGTCGGCCGCCTGCTCGACGCGGTCGAGGAGATGGGCGAGCTCGACAACACGCTCGTCATCTACATCTTCGGGGACAACGGCGCGAGCCTGGAGGGAACGCTGACCGGCTCCTTCAACGAGCTGACGATGCAGAACGGGATCGCCCTCACGGCCGAGCAGCAGCTCTCGCTGATCGAGCAGTACGGCGGGCTCGACGCCTGGGGCACCGACGCGTACGCGCCGCACTACGCGGCCGCCTGGGCGTGGGCCGGGAACACGCCGTTCCAGTGGGGCAAGCAGTGCGCCTCCCACCTCGGCGGCACGCGCAACGGCACGGTGGTCTCCTGGCCGGAGCGGATCAAGGACGCCGGCGGGTTGCGGACGCAGTTCACCCACGTCATCGACGTCGGGCCGACGATCCTCGAAGCGGCCGGTATCCCGGAGCCCACGATCGTGGACGGGACCGCCCAGAAGCCGATGGAGGGGACGAGCTTCCTCTACACCTTCGAGGACGCGGACGCACCGGAGCGCCACACCGTGCAGTACTTCGAGATCGTCGGCAACCGGGCGATCTACAAGGACGGCTGGTGGGCCGCCTGCAAGCTGGACCGGATCCCGTGGGACCTTTCGCCGCCGACGATGGCCAAGTTGGCCCCCGGAATCTACGACCCGGAGCAGGACACCTGGGAGCTGTACTACCTGCCCGACGACTTCAGCCAGGCGAAGGACCTCGCCGCGGAGAACCCGGAGAAGCTCGCCGAGCTGAAGGAGCTCTTCTGGGAAGAGGCCGAGAAGCACAACGCGTTGCCGCTGCTGGCGGCGCTCTCGGTCTTCTTCGGGATCCTGCCGCCGATGCCGACGACCACGACCCAGACGTTCTACGGCGACGTCGAGAACATCGCTGCCGGGATGATCCCGCGCGTCTACGGCCGCTCGTATGCGATCGAGGCGGCGCTCTCGGTCCCCGAGGGCGGCGCCGAGGGCGTGATCGTCGCCGAGGCGGACGAGATGGGCGGCTTCTCGCTCTGGGTCGACGAGAACGGCCGGCTGCACCACAGCTACTCGGTGATGGGCGTCGAGCGGTACGAGCAGGTCTCGACCGAGCCCATACCGACCGGGGACGTCACGGTCCGGTATGCAGTTCGACGCCGACCGGCAGGAACGGATGGCCGGCGGAACCGTCTACCTGTACGCGAACGACGACCAGATCGGAGAAGGACGGATGGAGGGGACGGTCGCCGTCCGCTTCTCCGGTTACGCAGGCATGGACATCGGCCGCGACAACGGCCTCCCCGTCGACCGAGCCTACGCCGCGAAGTCACCCTACCCCTTCACCGGCACGGTGAAGAAGGTCATCTTCGACCTCAAGCCGGGCAGCCACGATGACGAGGTTGCGCTGCACGAGGGCGGCGCGCACGTCGCAGCGGCTCAGGGGATCAGCGCCTAGGCGGCGGCCTCAGCGATCGTCCTCGCGAGAGAGGAGAACTCTGTGAGCCAAGACATGCTCAAGGGAGACGAGAAGCTTCTCTTCCTGGCGTACATGACGCTAGCCGCTCTCTGCAGCTGGGTGCTGGCCAAGCTTCTGTTGCCCGCCGACGTCGAGGTGGCGATCATTCCGACACTCGGCGCTCTGGCCGTGAGGCACTTCAGACACGGCAAGCAGGAGGAGCACGCGCCGAAGCATCCGGCCGTGAAGTTCCTGGTGGCCGCCTGGAACGAGGGCGATTTCAGCGAGGCTGAGAAGTACGTCGCTCCGGACTGTGCTGTCTTCATGAACGGCTTCTCTCCCGATCTTGGTCCCAACGAGAGCGGCCCTGCTCTGGCTGAGGAGAGCATCGAATACTGGCGTTCGATCGTGCCCGACATCAGGATGGAGCTCTCGCAGGAGATCCGCGCGAAGGACCAGATCGCCATCGAGTGGGTGCTGACGGGCACGCACACGGGCGAGCGGTCCGATCTGCCGGCGAGCGGCAATGCGATCGAGATCCAAGGCTCCGCGTTTCTGAAGCTCGACGACGACAAGATCGTCGAGGCGTGGTCGGTCTTCGACTCGCTTGCCCTCGCAGTCCAGACCGGAACTGCCGAGGAGCCCGCCTGGTGGCCGGCTCGCCGCGAGGCCTCGTAGGACGCGGGCGCGAGCGCACCGATCGTCAAACCGGCGGGTCGGCGGCATGAAGGGGTGACGTGATGCGCGATGACACCCGCGCCGCGCTCGTCTCGTACGCGCAATCGCTCGTTCCGCGATCTCTAGCGGACGCGGCGCCCGGTGTTGCGTTCTTCTTGCGCTATCCGCGCTCGTACCTCCGTTCTGACGTGGTGGCGGGGGTCACGGTCGGAGCCGTGGCGGTGCCCTCGTCGCTGGCGATGGCAGAGCTGGCCGGGCTGCCGGTCGTCTATGGCCTCTACGGGACCTTCCTGCCGCTCGCTGTCTACGGACTGCTCGGGACGTCGCGGCAGCACGTGGTCGGGCCGGACTCGACGCTCGCGGCGCTGACCGGAGTGACGGTGGCGCCGCTCGCGATGGTCGGAGGGGAGGTCGACCCGGCGCGCTATGCGGCGCTCGCCGCGGCACTGGCGCTGGCGATGGGTCTTCTGCTCTTCCTGGCCGGAGCGCTCCGGCTGGGGTTCGTGGCGGACTTCTTCGGCAAGCCGGTGCTGCTCGGCTACATCAACGGGGTCGCGCTGATCGTGATCTCGACCCAGCTGGGCAAGCTCTTCGGTCTCAGCGTCGGCGCGGACGACTTCTTCGCGATCGTGTGGGAGGTTCTGTCGGAGCTCGGTGATGCGAACGGGCCGACCGTCTTCCTGAGCGCGGTGCTGCTGGCGGCCGCGGTCGCAACTCGGCGCTTCCTTCCTGCCCTGCCCCCGTCCCTTGTGGTGCTCGCGCTTGGGCTCCTGATCGCGGCGCTCGTCGACCTGGAGGATCACGGGATCGCGGTCGTCGGCGAGGTCGCCGGCGGCCTACCGTCGTTCGGGCTGCCGGGTGTCGGGGCAAACGACTTCCTCGATCTCGTGCTTCCCGCGGCGGCATTCTCGCTCGTCGCCTTCGCCGACCTGATCGCGACCGTGCGCACCTTCGCCCAGAAGCACGGCTACGAGGTCGACGCCAACCGCGAGCTGACTGCGATCGGCGGCGCCAACCTCGTCGGCGGCCTGACAGGGGCGTTTCCCGTCTCCTCCTCCAACTCCCGGTCCGCGGTCAACGACTCCGCGGGCGCGAGGTCCCAGGCTGCTGTCGTCGTCGCCGCGGCGGTCGTCGGGCTCTTCCTCCTCGTCGCGATGCCCCTGATCGAGCCGCTTCCGACGGCCGCGCTCGGAGTGATCATCGTCGTCGCCGCCGCAGGGTTGATCAACATCCGCTCGATCTGGCGCCTTCGGCACGTCCGCTCCGCCGAGGTCGCGCTCGCCCTCGTCGCCTTCGGTGGCGTGCTCGTGTTCGGCGTCGTCGGCGGCGTCGTCGTCGCGATCGCGCTCTCGGTCGGCGTGTTCCTCTACCGTGCGGCGCGCCCGCACGACGCCGTACTCGGGCGCATCGAAGACATCGACGGCTATCACGACGTCACGCGCTGGGAGGGCGCCGAGACGGTTCCCGGGCTGCTCGTGTACCGCTTCGATGCGGCGCCTTTCTTCGTCAACGCCGCGTACCTCCGAGAGCGTGTGCTCGAGCTGGTCGACGCCTCCGAAGACGTCAGATGGCTGGTGCTCAACGCCGAGGCGTGGACCTACCTCGACGCCACCGCGATCGACGTCCTGGCCCGACTCCAGGTCGAGCTCGAGCAGCGGGACGTCGCGCTTTGTTTCGCCCGCCTGAAGGGGCGTCAGCGCGAGATCTTCGAGGAGACGGGCCTCACAGCGCAGATCGGGCCCGACCGACTCTTCCCCACGGTCCGGGCTGCAGTCGCGGCATTCGAATCCGCCCACCCGGACGACACGCGTTAGACCTGGGCCTCGTGAGCGGCGAGCGTCATTGCCGGCCTGACAAAGCGAGGCCCGTGGCGAACCACGAGACGAGCAGAGGGACCAGCGGCAGCTGGGGACGCTCGGGCTGCCAGGCTGTGGACTGGCCGTAGGACGGCTCGGGGCCGCTAGACATCGCGCGCGCCTGAGTCGAGTTCACGCAGGGTCAGCCGGCGGAAGGCCTCGAAGCCGAGGGCGGCAAGGCCGCCGAGGAGGAGAATGCCGACCCAGCTGCGAAGCGCCGGCACCGGGCCCCACAGGACGAGCAGGAGGTAGACGAGAGCGAGGATGCTCCAGCCGATCCACGGCTGTTCCCGCAGCGTGGGCCCCATCGCGCCCCGGGCGCGGCGCGCCAGGCGAGAAGGGCCGGCGAGCAGTGTGCCGGCGAGGATGACGAGGGCGCAGAGGAGCAGGGCCCATGCAACCTCGGCCAACAGGCTGGTGCCAATGATCCAGGTCGACCCGATGGCGTCGCGAACCGATTCTCCCTGCGCAAGGGTGTCGACGATGTAGTTGCCCACCCCTCTGCGGATGACGAGGAGGAGAACGCCGACGAGGAGAAGACCCAGGCCTACGTTCCGAAGCGTCTCCCTGCGGCGGCCGCGGGCGAGCCAGACCGCGGCGGCGAAGCAAGCGAAGGCCACCAGGACGATCAGCCAGCTCAGCGCCTTGATCACTTTCACGCCGGTCTGAGCAGCCTCGAGCTCGTCCGATTGGAGAATCGTGACCTGGCCCGCGTCGGGAGGAAGCCTGGCGTCGAGCTCCTCGCCGAAGCCGAGCTCTTCGCCGACGTTCACGACGAACGTGCGCAGGTCGAGCGTGACGGTGCCCTCTGCCGTCGAGACCGCCTCCCGGGTCTCGTCCTCGAGGACGCGCAGGAGCGCCTCGTGCGCCGCGCGGTTGACCTCCTCCCAGAGCTCCTGGACGCGCGGCCGCTGGAGGAACTGGTCAACGCCCTGTTGCGCGGGCTCGCGGAGCGCGCCCGAGAGAGGCGCGGCGAGACCGTCGAGGTTCTCGGGCAGCCGCTCCTCGAGCCGAGCCTCGACGTCGACGTTCGTGTAGAGCTGATCGACGATGTAGACGGAGAGCGCCTGGCGGACATCGTCGTCCTCGAGAAGATTCGCGCTCGTCTCGACCCACGACTCCGTGTCGAGGGCTTGCCGCTTCACCCAGACCGTGAGCGAGCCGACGAGGACGATCAGCGTCCCGAGGACGAGGAGCGTCCAGACGAGGATCCGCCTCTTCCGGCTCATGGCTCCCCACCCAGGGCGGTCACGGACATTGCAGAGCGTCGGTCAGCTGCTGCGCCCCGGCGGCCGCTTCGCCGGCGCGCGCCTGGGCGTCATCTCCGCCAGAGGTGGAGAGCGACTCCAGGCTGGTCCCGAGGTCCTCGGCGGCAGTCGCCGCGTCCTCGGCACCGGCCGCACTGAGACTCGACGCAGCGGCCTCGAGAGTCGCCGCAAGGGATCCAAGCTGTTCGAGCAGATCCTGACCGGCCTCGGTCCCGCTGGTAGAGACTTCCGTGAGGTTCGACTCGAGGTCGGAAAGCTCGGGACAGAGCTGCGCCTGGGCCTCCTGGAGGCTATCGACGCCCTCATCGACCGCGCCGGTGTCGGTCTCGGCGCCGCCGTTCGCGGTCGCAGCGGCCTCGGTCGGTGCGTCGCTTTCATCGTCGGAAGCGCAGCCGAGAGCCGGAACCCAAGCCATGAAGGCAACCGTGAGGACAGCTGCGAGACGACGCATACGATTCGAGCTCACGGTCGGCCTCCTTGTTCGTCTTCGATCAGGAAACTCCAGCTTCGCCGCCCGCTGGCGCCAGCACATCGCCCAGCCGTCTCGTTCACCCGGGTGAACGAAATCGCCGGGTGAAGACAAGGGCTGCTGATGTGCTGATACTCGGTACCGCGGACGCTCGCTGCTCCCAGTGAGCGCGAGCGTCCGTCGAAAGGAAGGGCGAGAAATGCTTCGGGCTAGAACCACCTTCCCGCTCCCGAGCAACAACAGTCGGGATGACTGAGCCAATCGATCCTTCGGTTCTCGGCACTCTCACGCTGGGCAGCGGGCTCGGGCTCGTCCTCGCAGGACTCGCCGTGAAGGCGAACCTCCTCGAGACCCGCCCGCGTCCGAAGCGCTGCGATGCGTGCGGACGACCCGTAGGCCGCTACCGCGCCGCGTGCCTCTGTCGCAGAAAGCACTGAGCTAGGTGTGCGGCGGGCCCGGAGCGAGACCCGCCGCTTCCCAACCGTGCTCTAGCCGTCCAGGATCCGCTGCTTCTGCTGCGAGAACTCCTCCTCGGTGAGAGCACCGGAGTCCCGCAGCTTCGCGAGCTCGTCGATTTCATGGATCTTCTGGTCCATGGACGGCTCAGCCGGCGGTGGCGGTGCCTCGGGCGGCGGCGCGTCGACCGGCTGCTCGTACTGGGTCTGCTGCGCCGCCTCCTTCTCCGCGTGGTGGTGCGCGATCATGGCTCCTCCGGCCACGGCTCGGCGCCTTCTTCGTCTTCCTGCGGGCGGCATGTCTACCTCCTGTGTTGGGGTTCCCGCGTCGGAGCGACTTGCTTCCGCTTCGACAACGGGCTTCCGAGCGAGCGCCTGCACCTCACCTTTTCCACGTCAGCGGTCCGAGGTGGAGGTCGGTCTCCTCGCGGAACGTTTCGCGCACCTCGCGCTCCTGGTCGTCGGACAGGTTCGACTCGATCAGGTCCATCTTCGTCTCGTTGAACGCGTCCGCCACCCGGTCGAGCACCGCATGCTCGCTGAGGAGGAAGAGCGCCGATGTCCCCGGCGTGACCTTCTCCTCGAGGCTCTGCACGAAGCTGTCGTCGATGCCCGAGCGCTTGAGTCGCTTCACGAGTCCGTCCATCTTTCCGCCGGTCGCGTGCTCCTCCGTCTCGGCAGCCGCGGCCTCCTCGGGCCAGCGGACGACCGCGGCGTCCTCGATCTCGATCACTTCTTGCGCATCGAGATTCTCGAGCTTCGCGAGCGCCGCGTCCGCCCCCGTCGCCTGGTCGAACTTCCAGACCGTCAAAGTCCCCATTCAAGCCCCTCCTTCCTGACCCATTGGGTCATCAGTGCACGCCGGCGCTCTGGAGCTTGCTCCCGAGGCCTTCGATGATGAGACCGGCTCCGCTCGTGACTGCTCCCTTGGCATTGCCGTTCTGCAGCGAGCCGCCGACTGTGCCTGCCGTCTGGACCAGGGTGGCGGCGGCGCCCTTGAGCGCCTCGCGCTTGCCCGGGTCCTGAAGGATCTGCCCAACGATGACGAGGAACTGGTCGATCCCGGGCTTCACCTGCCCTGACGAGAGCAGAGGGCCGCCGAAGCCCTGCAGCCCCGCGATCGCCTCCTGCACCTTGCCCGCCACGGCCGGGTTCTTGAGCTTGTCCCCGAAGATGCCGGCGAACATCGCAGCCGACATCGCGGCAGCCCCCTGCAGCGCCTCGGTCGGGCTGGCCTTGCCGCTCTGGACGTCCTTCGCCCCGAGCCGGGAGGACGCAGCATCGATGAACAGCCCGGTCGCCTGCGCCGTCATCTGCTGGACGTCCGGCTTTTCGAGCTCGGACCCGAGGGTGCCGGCAACCTCGACCATCGAACCGGCTGCGGCCTTGAAGTCGAGGCGCTCCTTCGCGTCCTTCAGGGCCGGGAGGGCTTCCTGCGCGGCCGCCTGCATCCCGCTCCGAATAGCGTCGGAGCGCCAGGCCGCGTCCCGGACCATCGATGTGATCGTCGCAATCGCCTGCTTTGCCTTCTCTGCCTGCACGGGGTCGGAGACCACCTGGCTGAGCACGCCTGCGCCGAGAAGCTGGACGCCGTCGGTGAGTGTCCGGATCGCATGCGTCACGTCGCCCGCCGCCTTGCCGAACTGCTGCGCGCCGAGGAGCGTCGAGAGCGGGACGTCCGTCGTCATCATGTCGCCGAACGCTTCGCTGAAGTCAGCGATCGTATGCCGCTGCACGTCCGCAGGGGTGAAGACCTCGCCTGCGATCTCGGTTGCCTGGATCTCGGCACTCACGAGGTCGTTCTTCGAATACTGCGGGGTCGGGACCCGGAACGCGGTCGGGATCTCGCCGCCGAACATGGAGCGGAATTCCGACGGGGCGAAGCTCCGAGGCGACCTCATGTTGGCCGAGTCGGAGACGGCCCAGTCGCGCGTCCAGACCGCGTCCTTCGTCACGTTGACGACGACGCCGTCTGGCGCACCGAAGCAGAACAACCCTTTCCAGTGCTGCCGGATGCCCGCCAGGCACTCGCTCACGAGGTCGCGATCGAAGGCCATGTGCGTGACCATGCCCATACGGGGATTGACCTGCTCGATCATGTAGCCCGTTGCGTAGTGGTCGGTGTGCACGATGTCGATCGTCGAGTTGTAGATCGCCGCCGGAATGCCGGTCTTCCGCTCCATCGTGGTCCCGAGATCCGGCTGCAGCTCCGTGACGAAAACGTCGACGCCCTGCGCGTACTCGATCGTGTTCGTGTCGGGCCGGCCGTCGCCCGTCCACACGAAGCTGAGGCCGTTCCAGTCGAGGCGGTAGGCGGAAGCGCCGTCCATGTTGTGCGAGCGGCGCCAGTGCCGGACCGTGACACCGTTCTTGTCGTAGCAGATGCCGTTGTCGTCGGTGTAGTCGAATTCGTTGACCTCGACCTCGTAGCCGTCACCGATCGGGCTCGCGTTGAACGACTTCGTGTGCCAGTGGGTCATCTTCTTCATGCCGTCGATCATGTGGCCGAGGCCTTCCTCCTTCGTGCGGCCCGAGGGCCCATGCACGCGGAGAGGAGTCCACCGCGCCGCCCAGGGGGCGAAGCAGAAGAGGTACGGCAGCTCGCCGTAGTGGTCGACGTGGAGGTGGGTGAAGAAGATGTCGTTGATGTTCTGCAGCGGCACCTGCGCGGCCAGGATGTTGCGCAGGCTCCCTGGACCGAAGTCGAAGAAGAAGCGGTCGCCGTTCCCGAGCTCGACGCAGATGCAGGTCGCCGCCTGGTCGCGCTTGGGGGGGAACGGGCAAGAGCCCATGAACGTGATCCGCATCTCGTCCGGCCCGATCTCCTCCGACGTCGGAAAGAACGTGCTGTTGCTGTTCAGGTACGGCGTCGGCTGGAAGTAGGGCGGTAGCGAAACGCCCTGGCCGCCGCCACCGCCGTACGGGCTCGCGGGCGGCGGGGACGCAGCCGACGTCTTCTTCGCCGCCGCAGTCGGCGTCTTCTTCGCCGCGGCCGGCTTCTTCGCTGCGGCCGGCTTCTTGGCAGCGGGCTTCGAAGCCGCGGCGGACTTCTTCCGCGTCGTTTGCTTGGGCTTTGCGCGCTGTCTTGCCATGATCTCGTCCTCTCCGTCGTTTATCGAGTCTCTGGATCTCGTCTCAGGCAGCTGCAACACACGCAGCGAAGAGCTCGTGTAGTAGGTGCGGGTCGGTACCGTCACTGGAGCCGATGGCGACGATCCGTGTGCGTCGCGGCCGCGAGCCCCAACCGTCGGAGAGCTCGACTTCGGCGCGCTTTCCCACGACCTGCAGCACCGCCCGCCGCTCGGGAGACTCGAGTGAGTGCACGACGCCCTTCGCCCGGTAGATGCCTACGGGCAGTCGCGACGCGGCTTCTCGGAGCGCCTCGAGCGACACCGGCTCGTCGGTCTCGTAGCTCCACGTGCTGAAGGTCGAGGAATGGTCCTGCTCGTGAAGCTCGTGGTCATGGCCGTGCGCCTCGGTCTCGAGCCGGGCCGGATCGAACCGGCCGGCCGAGAGGAGGACCTCGAGCGGCACGTCGCAGTGGCTCGCTTCGAGGACCCGAATGCGGTGAAAGTGCTCGCCGAGCCACGAGTAGATTCGCTCGAGCCGAGCGCCGTCGACGAGGTCGACCTTGTTCAGGATCAGCATGTCGGCGCACGCGATCTGCCAGAGCTTGAGCTGCTCGACCTCCGGCGCAGCAAAGACCTGCTCGGCATCGAGGACGCAGGTGATGCTGTCTAGCCGGATCCGGTCCCGGAACCTGGCCATCGAGAAGGTGACCATGATCCCCGAAGGGTCAGCGACCCCACTCGCCTCGAGCAGGATGTACTCGGGCTGCTCGGGCCGGTCGATCGTCGCGATCACCGACTCGATCAGGTCGTCCCGGATCGTGCAGCACACGCAGCCGTTCGCGAGGCTGATGACGTCGCTCTCGACGCCGACGACGAGGTCCGCGTCGATGTTGATCGAACCGAAATCGTTGACGAGCACGGCCACGCGCAGCCCGTGGTCCCCGTTCAGGATGCGGTTCAGGAGCGTGGTCTTGCCCGCGCCGAGGAAGCCTGTGAGGACGGTCAGCGGGACGGGAGCGAGGATGTCATCGCCGATCCCGTCCACGCGGCGGGCCGGATCTCGGCTGTCCGATCCCGTCTCTCGAAGGTCGACGAGCTCAGCTCGCACTCTGCGCCTCTTCGTCGGCGTCTGCGAGTTTCGTGAGCTCGTCGAGGATCGAGCCTGCGAACTCGGGTTGGTCGAATCCGAAGGCGAGCAGCTGAACTGGTCCGATTTCCATTGAGCAACTCCCATCCATCCGTTGATCCCGCGTTCCAGAGCGACGCTAGCGTTCGGGAAATCGAGGGTCATCGCCCACAAGCCGAGTTCACCCGGGTGAAAGGCGGGCTCGGGCGATGTGGCGAGGCCCGCGCTGTCCCAGGATCAGGCCGATCGGAACGATGAGCGCGCGGAAACGGATCCGAGCGGTCAAATGCATGGACTGCGAAGCCGTACTTTCGGCCGAGGACGAGGCTGCGTTGGTCGACGTCCTTGGCAAGCACTACGTCGACGCGTACCGGCGACTTCCGATGACCGAGGACAAGATCCGCGAGCAGGTCTCCGCTCTGCTCGCGCTGCTGATCGACGGTAACGGTCCGGCCCCGCTCGACCCGCCCGCCTGACAGCACTCACCCGGGTGAACACGAAGCGCGGGCGATGAAGGAGCGCGCCGCCGCTTCTAGCATGGCGCCCGACATGCCGCTGGCGCGGCGTCGGCGCCCGGCCGACCCGGTAGCGAGAAGACGGGAGCACGACGATGGCAGTCGATCTCGAGGAGCAGGAGTCTTTCTGGAGACGACACCGGATCCTCGTTGGATTCGCTGTCCTCCTGGTCGTGATCGTCGCTCTCCAGCTCCTGGACCAGGGAGACGTGGCCGAGTGGCTCGCAGACGCGCCGGAGCAATGGGCTTACGTCGCGTGTTTCCTGCTCGTCTGGTTCGATGCGGTCATACCGATCTTCCCCGGCGAGACGACATTGAGCGCCGCTTCGACGCTCGCCGCAGAGGGAGCCCTCGAGCTCGAGCTCGTCATGCTGGCCGGCGCACTCGGCGCGATCGTCGGAGACTCCTCGCTCTTCTGGATCGCCCGCAAGAGCGCCGACAAAGTGGAAGGTCAGCTCGACAAGGCACTGGAGAACTCGAAGGTCCGCACTGCTTGGGACGCTCTCGACCGCTCTCCCGGCCTCTTGATCATCGCCGGGCGCTACGTCCCGGGGATGCGATTCGCCGTCAACGCGTCCATGGGGCTCTCCGGCATCCCCTACCGCCGTTTCCTCCTCTGGTCGGTCATCGGTGGAGTCCTGTGGTCGGTCTACACGTGCGCGCTGGCCTACAACGTGGCGACCACGCTCTCGGGCTACCCGCTCGCGTCGCTCGTTATCTCCTCGCTCATCACGTCCGCCGCGTTGGCGGCGATTTACTTCGTCGACCGTCGTAGGAGGAGAGGCGCGGAGACCGCGGAGCCGCTCGATGCGGAGCCGGCGATCCCGTCCAGCACGGCCGGATCTGACGGGTGAGGGCACAGGAGCACGCCCCCTCGAGCCAGCCTTCCGTCGTGATGAGACAGGCCGAGCCGTTGGAAGGAAGCGACGATGAGGACGCCGAGGATCGACGACCCGATCTCGGGGGATCGTGACGGAGCCCCTGACGCAGGCCTCTCCGATCGCCTGCGCGTCAGGCTGACGGCCGCCAGGGCGAGCGCGAAAGGCGCGAGCGAACGGCATGTCTCGGTCGCGGTCCCCTTCCACGCAGCTGAACGAAACCGGCGCGTGGCGGCGAGCGTTCTCGCGGGAGGGATCGCCTATCGGCTATTCCTGTGGTTGCTGCCGTTCGGCTTGATCGTCGGAGGCGCGCTGGGCCTCATGGATGCGGACAGCACCGAGGAGGCAGTTGAGGGCGGTGGCCTTCCGGCGGCGGTCACCAACGCGATCGGCGACGCCGCGCGTGCGGCGGACTCCGAGTGGTGGTGGCTCCTCGCGGTCGGCGTGCCCTTGCTCCTCTGGGCGGGATACACGGGCACGAAGGCGGTGCAACTCATTCATTCGCTCGTCTGGGACGAGCCCCCTCCGCGGACCAAGCCACTGAAGGGATCGCTTGCCTTCACGGGTGTCGTGTGTGCGTTCATGGCCGCGGTCGCATTCACCTGGTGGCTGCGCGAAGAAACATGGATCGTGGGCCTCCTCGCCGCCACGGTCACCATCGCACCGCTGGCGGGGCTGTGGCTCTGGGCCTCTCTTCGCCTTCCGCACGGGGACGCTTCCTGGCGGGCACTGCTACCCGGAGCTCTCGTCGTCGGGATCGGGTTTCAGGCACTTCACGAGGTGATCGTCAGATTCCTCGTGCCGAAGCTCGAGAAGTCGACCTCGCTGTACGGCGCTCTCGGCGCCGTGACGACGCTCCTCTTCTTCATGTACGTCGTCGGGAGGCTCGTCGTCACCGCACCCATTCTCAACAGCTCGCTTCACGACGAGCTCCGCAAGCAGGACGATGAGCCCCGGGACGAGGGGAAGACCCGTCCGCCGGGGGCTTCACCCGGGTGAACACGTCCGGCGGGCGATGCGCGCGGCATGGCCATAGCGCGATCCTCCAAATCGACACCGTCGGCCGTGTCACCCGGCCGGCCCCCACGGGCCCGGCCATCCCCGCACGCAGGCCGAGCACGTAGTCGACGCCACGGAGGTGTTCACATGGTGAGAGAAGCTCGCCCGAGACCCGGCCCAGCCGGTCCAGGTGGCCCCGGCCCCGGACCCGGCGGTCCAGGACGCCCCGGCCCCGGACCCGGCGGTCCAGGACGCCCCGGCCCCGGACCCGGCGGTCCAGGACGCCCCGGCCCCGGACCCGGCCGTCCAGGCCCCGGACGCTGATTAGGGACAGCTGAGGAGGTCACCGATCGGTGGCCTCCTCACATCGGCACCCCAACCATCAACGACATCCGAGGTGAGGGAAGCACGCCACCATGGCCACTGCGACGACGCAAGCCTCAGGGCTTTCCAACGAGCAGCTGATCGAGGTGCTCGAGCTCGTCCACGGCGCCGAAAGCGTCGAACTGAAGCCGACGGTGCCGGCGTTCGATCGGTGCGGCCAGTTCTTCCCGACCGTGCGCGCGGCCGTCGATGCGTTCGAGAGCGGTCCGCGCTTCGCTAGGACGGCCGACTGAGCGTGCCGCTCGCGCGACGGCTTCACCCGGGTGGACGCCCGGTGCGCTCAGCGCGACCCACGACCGCTCAGATCAGCGCGAGCTCGTGTGCTCGCGCGAGAGCATCCTGCCGTGAGGAGGCGCCCAGCTTGCGGTAGATCGACTTCGTATGGGAGTGGATCGTGTTGTAAGAGAGAAAGAGCGCGGCGCCGATTTCACGCTTCGTCAGCCGCTCGTCGAGCAACCGCAGGACGTCCCGCTCGCGGTCGGTGAGCTCGTCGGCCTCACTCGTCCTGCGGATCGGCCGGCCGAGGATGACCGTCGTCTCCTCGAGACGCCGGCGGAGGATCCCCGGATCGCCGCTTCCCTCGATGATGCCGGCCGCCTCCGCGAGGAGCTCACGACCCTCATCGGATCGCTTGAGGGCTCTCCGAACTGGTGCGAGCGCGAGGAGGCACTCGGCCAGAGGAAGGGGGTCCTGCCGGGCTCGCAGTCGCTCCAGAGCTTGCGTGAGCACCCGATCGGCCTCGTCGAGCTCGCCTCGGTCGGCGAGCACGCGGCCCAGGACAACCTGCGACAGGGCGAGGTGGCTGAGGCCAGAGAGTCGCCTCGTTTCGGCGATCTCGAGTGCGGCGAGCGCGTGTTGCTCTGCCACGTCGGGCTCGCCCTCGGCCAATGCGACGGCCGCGAGCACGGATCGGGCGTCGGCGGCAGTCGTCCACATCTCGAGCTCGGGAGCGTCCTCGGCTGCTTGCTCCACGAGCGGCCTTGCCTCGAGCGGATTATCGGCGAGGTAGCACGCCCAGGCGAGGAGCACCCGGCCAACGGTCTGCCAGACAGCAGTGCCATCAGTCTCGAGCTCGAGCCCACGGCGCGCCGCTCGCAGCTGCTCCGCAACGTCGCCCCCGACGAAGCTGGCCCGGAGAAGGCTGGCCGCGGCCTCGACAGAAGCTGCGCCATCCGGAAGCGGGCCTGACCACTCGGCCGCGAGAGCGTCCCGGCTTGCGTGCAGCGACCCAGGGTAATCACCGACGAGCCGCAGCAGCCAGGCCCGGGCGATGCAAAGCGGAGCGTCTGCTCGAAGAACGTCCTTGGGGAACTCGTCGATCCAGTCGAGAATCGTCCCCGGCGCCTCCGGCCCGGCGAGCGTCAGCCAGTTCGCGGAGAGGAGCCTGGCCGCCTGGCCGTACTCCTGCGCCGCCAGAGCTTGGTGGCAGGCCTCGTCGACGAGGCGCTCGCTCGCCAGCCAGTCGAAGGCGCGGCGCCTGAGCTCCGGCACACGTTCGGGAGAGCGGAGCATCAACTCGCGGTAGAGGAACTCCCGGAAGATCGAGTGATACCGGTACCACTCACGGCGTTCGTCGAGCGGACCGAGGAACAGGTCCTCCTTCTCGAGCTCGCAAAGAAGTTGAGTCGACCCCTCGCGGTCGAGCACGGCGTCGCAGAGGTCACCGGACATGCGGTCGAGGATCGACGTATCCAGGAGAAAGGAGCGCCGATCGGAGTCCAACTCGTCCAACACGACCTCCGAGAGGTAGTCGACAACGAACCGATTCGAGCCGCCAAAGCGTTCGAGGAAATCCTCACGGTCGTCGCGGTCGCGAAGCGACCGGCCCGCGAGTGCAACGATGGCCGGCCAGCCCTCGGTTCGGGCATGAAGCAGCGCGAGGGCTTCGGGCGTGAGATCGAGTCGCAGGGTCGCGTTCATGAGCGCGTCGACTTCATCGAGACGAAAGGCGAGCTCGTCCGCACGCAGCTCGAGCAGGTCACCGTTCGCACGCAGCCGACCGAAGGTGAACGGGGGATCCTGCCGCGACACCACCGCGAGCTGGACGCCCGGAGGCATGAGCTCCAGGAACGAGGCGATCGAGGCGTGGGAGGCCGACTCCTTGATGAAGTGGTAGTCGTCGAGAACGATGACCAGCTCGCGGTCGATCGCCTCGAGTACTTCGGCGACCTGGGCGGCCATCGTGCTTGGCTCGGCCGCGGCCAGCCGGGACTCCAGTCGCTCGGCAGTCGGCGCGAAGCTCGGCTCCGCGCGACCAACGGATTCGGCAATGCAACTCCACAGCGCCGCCGGGTCGCCCATGCCCGCGCGCAGCACGACCCAGGCGAAGCGCCGGTCATCCAGCTCGCTCCACTGGAGGGCGAGCGTCGTCTTCCCGTATCCCGCCGGCGCGACGACCAGCACGAGCCGTTCACGCGACTCGACGAGCGGCGTCGTCAGCCGCTCACGCGGAACTCGGTCGGAATGTGCGACCGGAGGGGTGAGCCTGACGCTGACCGATGTAAGGCTTGGGCGGTACTGCCCGGAGCCGTTCGACATTCCGATCGACGCCCGGTCTCCCAGATCCACTTCGGCTGCGGCGTGCATCCCGGCCTCCTCTGCTCCGTGAGCCCCGAGCTCTGAGCTTCTCTCCAGGGACTGCACAAATCTCGCTGACAGAGCGATTTACGGCAATGACGTCCGCGTGCCAATGGGCTTGGCAAGCGCATGCGGATCCTCGGGGGTGTACGCCCTACCACGGGCGCAGTATCAGGAGCCAACCAACCGGGCGGGTTCACCCGGGTGAACCCGCCCGGTAGGCGATGTCGCTCGGGCGCGGGACTGCGAGCGTTCCTTCGACCCGTCACATGGCTTGAGGAGTTCCGAGAACCAGTGCCGTCTGAGCGACGTGGCCGCGTCTATCTCATCGAGGTCCAAGGAAAGCTGTGGACCTCGCCGATCGAGGGCGTGAGCATCGAAGATCGGGGAGACGTCACGATCCTCAGCGGCGAGATCATCGACCAATCTCACCTACAGTCCGTTCTCGATCAGCTCATGAACCAAGGTGTCGAACTGATCAGTGTCAACCCGGGCCCCCGCCCGGTCGCGAACGGGTGATCTTCGGGCCGTCCGGGCTGTCGCACGGTCGACGATCCGCCTAGCGGATCATTCGAGCCCTGGAGCCGCGGTGGCCTGATCGCCCTCTTCTGCGAGGAAGAGCAGGGAAGCCTTGACCCGCTTGCTGACATCCTCGGCGTTCGAGAGCCCGAGTTTCAGGAAGATCGAGTTGGTGTGCTTCTCGACGGCCCCCTTCGTGAGCACCAGCGACTCGGCGATGGCGCTGTTGCTCTTGCCCTGGGCAATCTGAGAGAGGACCTCGAGCTCGCGTGGCGTGAGCGTCGCGAGCGGCGAGCTCTCGCCGCGCGAGCGGGCTGCGACGAGCACCTCGACGACCCTTGGGTCGATGACCGAGCCACCCTCGGCGACCGTCTCGATCGCGTCCACGAGCTGCGCCCGATCGTGGATCCGCTCCTTGAGCATGTAACCGCGACGGTCCGACCCGAGCTCGAGGAGGGTCAGCACATGCTCCGGATCGTCGTACTGGGAGAGGACGATCACGCCGATGTCGGGATGCGTTCCTCGGAGGACGGTCGCTACGCGGATGCCTTCGTCGCCCTGGGACGGCGGCATCCGAATGTCCGTGAGCACCACGTCCGGGCTCTCGGCCTCGACCGCCGCCAGGAGCGAGGGAAGATCGACGCAGGACGCAACGACCTCGATCTCTGCCTCGCCCGCGAGCATCTGCTCGAGGCCCTCGCGGACGATCAGATTGTCGTCGGCAAGAGCAACGCGGATCGCCACGAGGCCATCATAAAGTCGGCGGCCGGCCCGGAATCACGCGGGTGGACCACTTAGCCGGATCCAGGCCGAGAGATCACGCCGAGAACGGTGGTGCCCTCTCCCGGTGTCGATTCGATCGTCAGCTCGCCGCCGACGGCCGCAAGACGGTCGCGCATGTTCGTCAGTCCTTGACCCGAGCCAATGTCTGCGACGACGAACCCGACGCCGTCGTCGCGAACGGCGAAGCGCAGGGCGCCATTGTCCACGAGCAAGATCGAGACAGTGCTTGCGCTGCTGGCGTGCTTCGCGGCATTCTGGAGTGCCT
The DNA here is from genome assembly GCA_963827725.1 of uncultured Actinomycetes bacterium. Lineage (GTDB taxonomy): Bacteria > Actinomycetota > Thermoleophilia > Gaiellales > Gaiellaceae > VAXT01. The sequence continues at coordinate 23,578 of CAWHBM010000002.1, forward strand.
CGAGGCAACTGAAATACACGGCCCTCTCGAGCTCGGGGGGATAGCGGCCGACCCCGTTGGCCTCGATCGTCGTCGGGACGGGGTGTCGGCGCCCGGCGGCCCGAAGCGCCTCGACGAGACCCCGATCAGCCAGGAGTGACGGGTAGATTCCTCGCGCGAGCGACCGAACCTCATCGAGAGCCTCCTCCAACTCCGATCCGAGCTCGCCGAGGAGCGCGGCGCCACGTCCCGGGTCCTCACCGATGAGCTCGCCTGCCAGCTCCACCCTCACCCGGAGCGCGACGAGTCGCTGCTGCGCTCCGTCGTGGAGGTCACGCTCCATGCGCTGCCGTTCGGCATCCGCCGCCGCCTGAATTCGTGCACGCGAATCGTGCAGCTCCTCGAGCGAAGCGTCCACCTGCGCAGCGAGACGGCGATTCTCGAGGGCCGCCACACTGATGGACCCCACCGCTTCGAGAAATTCCTCCTGGTCGTCCAGGGCGCGATCGTGGATGAGGAGAGCCACGGGGCCGTCGTGGCCGTAGACCTCCGTCGTCGAGCGCGCTGAGTCCTTGCCGGGGAGCGTGATGCTGCGGCCGGCATCGTCAACCCACGGTCCCCGAAGCCCAGACGTCCTGTACGCGACCTCGAGCGAAGGATCCGCGATGGCCTCGCCGATGACGACCGGCAGGTCCACGTTCGGGTCGTCTTGCAGCCGACGGGCAAGGCGCTGAAGTGCGCCGGCGGCGTACAAGCGCCTCCGAAGCACCCCGACCAGGAACGCGAGCGCAATCGCGGGAAGGCCGAGGAAGAACAACCACCCGACCACCGAGCGTGCACCCAGGAGCAGCCCAAGATCTCGCATCACGACGACAAGCAACAGGAAGGCAAGGCAGCGGAGGATCGCGACGAAGAGGACCGGCGCCAGCGTCTTCCGCATCAGGTATGAGGCGGCTCGGATCCGCCAGACGAGCAGCAACGTAGTCCCGATGAAGACCGAGATCACCAGGAGCCTCCGCACAGGGCGAATCCAGCCTTCCAAGAAGTCCGGTTCGGACGAGAGGACGAAGAAAGGATTGGCCGGGCAGTCCACCCAGCACGAGGCTCCGGCCGCAGCAGGGGGGATGCTCTCTTCGATCAGCAGCACAGGCGCGAAGAGCACCACGGTGAACACCACCATCCCCCCGACCAGCACGCGCTCGGGAGTCGTCTTCAGCCGTCCGCTCGGAAACGAGAGAATCAGGAAGATCATCACCGTCTCGGCCGCCCAGATGCCGACGCGGCCGATGCTGTAGAGCCACGAGTTGCTCGACTCCGCCAGCGCCGCGACGAACGACACGTAACCCGCCAGGACGAGCAGGCGGCCGAAGCGCTCGTACTGGGCCTGACTCCAGAGCCAGATTCCGACAGCGATTGGCACTGCGACGATGAGGACGCGGCCGAGCGCGATCAGCGGTCGGTTGCCGGGCTGGTCGCTCGTGAGGACGATCGCGAACGCGAGGCAGCTGAGCAACAGGCCACCAGTTCCGGCGGCAATCAACGCTCGACGCTGCCTGGACGCTCCTCGTTGGCCGACGGCGCCCACATACCCGACACTCGACACCAGGCCACCTCGCCTGTCGGCTGTAAGCGCCTGGAAGCCTAACCTACGGCCGGGCACCATGAGAGGCGCGAGAGTCCGGGTCCCCATGCGCATCCCAGAGCCGGCGCAGGGCGAGAGATCCAAAGTCTTGTTTCCGGATCAGCGCCTTGGCGCCGCAGGATCCCGCTTCAGCGGGCAACTCGGACGGCTCGTCGATGGAGATCAGAACGATGACTCCTCCCGGGTGCTCCGTGCTGAGCCGACGGGCAGTCTCGATTCCATCCATGACCGGCATGCGGACGTCCAGGAGGATGAGATCCGGCCTGAGACCGGCCGCCAGTGCAAGTGCCTCCTCGCCCGAGACTGCCTCGCCCAACGGCTCAAAGCCAGGGGTTGCACCAACCACTTCGAGCGCCGCGCGCCGAAAGTAGGCCTGATCGTCGACGACCAGGACGCCGACTGCCATCGGCTCCTGAAGCGGAGCTGCACCCGAGGCCGTGATCTCATGCTCCTTCGCTTCGTGCGCGCTCAGAGGTTCCTGATCTCGCAGGGGTCGCCGCCGGCGGAGATTCACCAGTGGCAAACCCCGGCGTCTACCGCGTAGCGCCGTCTGCACCAGCATCAGCCGCGCTGTCCGCGAACGGCCCGAGAAGACCGGCGCGGTGCTCGCGGCCGGCCGCGACCTCGACTGTTCCCCCCTCGGCGAGTGCCAGCGAGGCAATGAGCGGAGAGTCTCCAAGCCGGCGAAGCTTCTTGCGTTCCTCTTCATCGACGGGACGGGTCGCCAGATCGCCGGTCCAGGCGAGCTCGCTCTTCCACGCCGCCGCGCTTCCCCCCCAGGCGAACACGTCGGAGACCCAGACGCCGTGCCCCGAAGTCCACCTCTTCTTATCTTTCGGGCGGAACTTGCACGGGACGTTCCCCGGCCGCTTCCGCAGCCCGCGGTTGCGGAAAACCAGTATGAGGATGCCGCAGGCGCAGAGCCAGAGCGGCACACCCAGAGCTATGAGGACTGCCCAGATCATGGCGTGATCGTGCCACCGTCAGCGGCAGGGCGCATCGCCCGGAACGCGAGTTCACCCGGGTGAACAGGCGGCCCGGGCGATGCTCCTCGTTCGGCCGGCGTGCGACCGTGGGTCTGTCACAGCCGTCCTACGTGGCGGCTCATGAGAACGAAGGGAGAGAACATGTGGTGGGCAATCGGCATCGGCGGGATCGTGTACGTGATCTTGGTGGTCACGCTCGGGTTGGCCACGCTTCGGAACGGCCATGGGTGGATGTTCTTCTTCGGGTTCTTCCTCCCCGTGTTCTGGATCATCGGCGCTTTCATGCGGCCGTCCGAGGCGGCGGTTCGGGCCGGCTAGAACCTGCGTTCGGTGTGAGGCGGAGGCCGGCACCGCTGCCATGCAACATGTCGTGTCAAAGCGACGGATAGTGCCCGAGCGTCCCGCTAGAGGAAACTGAGGTGGGCGCCTCGGGCCTGGTCACGATCGCACTCCTCGTCCTCGCGTACGCAGCCGTTTCGCGACGGCTCTCGGGGTCGGCGATCACCGCCGCGATGGTGTTCGTCGCCGGCGGCATCCTGGCGAGCGACGAGGTCCTCGGCTGGCTCGATCCGACGATCGAGAGCGAATCCGTCCGCTGGGTCGCCGAGGCGACGCTGACGGTCGTCCTCTTCTCGGACGCGTCGCGGATCAACCTCGGAGTGTTGCGGCGCGAGTACGTGGTGCCGCTTCGCCTGCTCGCGATCGGGTTGCCGCTGACCATCGTGGCCGGCGCCCTCGCGGGCGTCGGCCTGCTCGGAGAGCTCGTGCTCATCGAGGCAGTCCTGCTCGCAATCGTGCTTGCCCCGACCGACGCCGCGCTGGGGCAGGCGGTGGTCACCGATCCGCGAGTGCCTTCACGTGTGCGTCAGGGCCTGAACGTCGAGAGCGGGCTCAACGACGGCATCTGCGTGCCGCTCCTCCTGATCGCGATCGCGATTGCCGAAGCACAGGAGGGCGCGATCGGAAACGGCGCGGCGCTGGAGCTCGTCCTCGAGGAAATCGGCTACGGGTGCATCGGCGGCGTCGTCGCGGGGCTCGCAGCCGCACTCGTGATCAGGGTGGGCGTCCCGCGTCACCTCGTCGATTCGATCTGGCTCCAGGTCGTCCCGGTCGCCGGGGCCGCGCTCGCCTACGGGCTCGCCGTATGGATGCACGGCAGCGGGTTCATCGCCGCCTTCGTCGGCGGCGCCGTCTTCGGCTGGTTGCGCCGCGAGGCCGGGGGCGAAGTGACGCTCTTCCTCGAAGAGACAGGCGGCTTGCTCGGTGCAGTCACGTTCGTCCTCTTCGGCGCCGTCATGCTCGTGCCCGTTCTCGACGACCTCACCGCCCAGGTCATCCTGTATGCGCTGCTCAGCCTGACCCTCGTGCGCATGGTCCCCGTAGCGCTGGCGATGCTCCGATCCGGCGCCAGACGACCGACGGTCGCCTTCCTGGGCTGGTTCGGGCCGCGGGGACTGGCCTCGATCGTGTTCGCGAGTGATCCTCGTCGAGGATGCCAACCTCGCCAACGAGTCGCTCCTGCTGAACACCATCTTTCTCACGATCGGCCTCTCGGTCCTCCTGCACGGCCTGACAGCAGCCCCCCTAGCCGGGCGCTACGCGGCGTGGTTCGCGGCCCACCCGCGCGACGCCGCGCCCGCAGTTCGAGAGTGCGCCGGCGCCCGAACAGCGCCCACACCGATGGGCGGCCGGGCTGCGGGACAGAGATCGGGACGCCGGGAACATCGGGCAGGGGACTGGCCGGTGATCCCGCCCTTTCCTCCCTAGCTAGGGCAGCGCCGTCAGAACCTTGTCTGCGTGGCCGTCGGGGCTGACGCCCAGCATCGCGCTGGCCACGTTGCCCTCGGCGTCGATCACGAAGGTCGAGCGCTTGATGCCCATCGACTTCTTGCCGTAGTTGTTCTTCTCGACCCAGACCCCGTAGAGCTCCGCCACCTGGTGCTCCGGGTCGGCGAGGAGCGGGAACGGGCAGGCCGTACTTCTCCCGGAACTTGACGTGCGAGGCCTCGGTGTCCGGGCTGACGCCGAGCACCGTCGCGCCGCGCTCCTGCAGCTCGCCGTAGACGTCGCGGAGGCCGCACGCCTGCTTCGTGCACCCCGGGGTGTCGTCCCGGGGATAGAAGTAGAGGACGACCGTGCGCCCGCGGAGGTCGGAGAGCGAGACGTCCTGGCCCGCATCCGAGCGCAGGGTGAAGTCAGGTGCCGGCTTGCCTTCCTCGACCACGGTCTCTCCTTCCCTGGGACTGCCTCTGTCGCCGGGAGCCTAGCGAGGCGGCTGCGCGTCGTCCGTGGTGGTCGGCTGCGTGGTGGCCGGAGGGCTCGGGTTCTCGCCGCCTCCGTCCCAGAGGGCGACGGCTGCGGCCGACACGGCGCCGACGGCGACGAGGACGACCACGGCGACGATCGCGAGTGGGCGTCTTCTTGCGAGAGCCGGTTGGCGGAGGGGCCTGGCCCGGCGCGTCCCGGCTGCGCACCGAGTCCATGTCCGGCGACGGGAACGGCGAGTCTCCCTCGGACGGCGGGCCGCCGCTCACGTGGCTCCGCCGATCGCCGCGATCATCGCCTCCAGCGCGACCGCGAAGAGCCCCACGGCCAGGAGGACGAACCCGGCGAACACCCGCCGGGCGTTGCGATGGTTCAGCTCCCGGTCGCTCTCCAGGCCGGCGAGGAGACCCCGCATCGCCTCTCCCTGCACGAGCTCGGGCGCCTTCGAGATCTGCGACCACTCGGGGAAGCGCGCGAGGTAGCTCGCCCCGAACACCTGGCGCTTCTGCGGGAGCAGCGCCCACACCGCGACGGCGAGTGCCGCCACGAGGGCGAGAAGGCTCACGGTGTAGAGCGCGAGCTGCCAGGCGTCCTCGAGATCCAGGAACTCCCGCCCGAGGGTCGCCGTCAGCGACAGCACGACGGCGGCGAAGGAGGCGAGCGACGATGCCTTGCCGTTGATGCCCTCGCGCCTGGCCGACTCGGCGTCGACGGTTCGCCAGGTGATGTCGAGGAGGACGGCGACCGTCGCAGGGTTCAGCCGACCGACAGGCTCCGCGGCCGGGTGCGGGTCGACGTCGGGACTCACCTGGCTCTCCACCGTCTTGCGATTGCATCTTAGGCCACCGACCGGCGGCTCTCGCAGATCGGCCCGAGGTCGGCTTGTAGGCTGCGGAGCAGTGCGCGAGCTGCATGCCTTGAACGCCGTCCTCGTGATCGCCGCGAGCGGCCTCGCCGCCGGCTGGGGCTTCGTCTACGTCAGGCGCAAGCGGACGCCCGGGCGGATCTACGCGCACCTGCTCGCGCTTGCGCAGGCGCTCCTGATCGCCCAGGTCGCGCTCGGGCTCCTGTTGCTCTCCGACGGGAGCTCGTCCCCCGATCGCCTCCATGCGGTCTACGGCGGGCTCGCCCTGCTCGCGGCGCTCTCGCCGTGGGTCTACGCGCCGCCCGTCCCGGCCCGCCGGCTCCTCTGGTTCTCCGCGGCTGCGCTCGTGGCCACGGCGCTCTCCATCCGCGCCTACACCACCGGGATATGAACGTCTCCCCGACCCTGCGCGCGTTCGGGATCCTCGTCCTGATCGCCGCCGTGATCACGGCGCTCCAGCTCGGCTTCGGGCTCGTCGTGATCCTGACGTTCCTGCAGGTCCTCTTCCTGGTGGCGATCGCGTACGTCCTGATCGTGCTCTGGCGCCGGAACCGCGAGAGCATCGCCATGTGGTCGCTGCGGTCGCGGCTCGTCTTCTACGGTGGCGCCGCGCTGGCGATCGCGGCGGTCGGCCTCGCGCTGACGCCGTGGTTTCCGACCAGCGGGCTCGACACGGTCGCCGCGGTGCTCGCCGTCGCCGCGGGGGTGTTCGGCATGTGGCGAACCTGGCGCGACGAGCACACGTACGGCTACTGACCGACCCGCACCTCGCCCTCCATGTCGCGCGGGTGCAGGGTGCAGACGTAGTGGAACGAGCCCGCCTCCGGGAACTCGCGCGCGTACGAGTCTCCGGGCTCGAGCTCGGCGGTCTCGTCCTCGCCGTCGAAGCGGATCGTGTGCGTGAAGTTGTCGCCGTTCTCCCAGGTGACCTCGGCGCCCGGCTCGACCTCGATCACGGGCGGGTCGAAGCGGTAGCTCTGCGGGAGCTCGACCCGGGTCGTGGCGACGGGCTCCGACTCGAGCGGGTCGCTCCCGCCGCAGCCCGCCGCCGTGGCGGCGAGCGCGGCGAGGAGCGCGAGGCCGGAGCGCGTCACGCGCCCTCGGCCTCGAGCGGTGCCCGTCTCGGGGCGGTGACGCGGGCGACCGCGGCCGCGAAGACGAGGACGAACGCCACCAGGTCGAGCACCTCGCTGATGGTGTGCGCGAAGAGGAACACGGTCCAGTCGAGGTGGTAGGTCATGTAGCTGACCTCGGCGAGCGCGAAGAGCGCGAACGCCCAGGTCAGCAGCGAGAGCCCGCGCACGTGGGCCTGCCAGGCGAAGATCGCACCGATCGCGAACGCGGCGATGTGCACCGCCATGAAGAACCCCATCGGCAGCTCGTTGATCCAGTCGCCCCAGGGCATCTGCGCACCTCCGTTGTCGGGAACTGATCCGTTGGCGACACGGCACGGCGCGGTCGTACCGATGCCCGCTCGGCCGGTAAGAACCCGCCGCCGGCCGACACCAACCTCGACGTGCGGGCCGTCCTCGAACCAGACCGAGCCGAGCGCGCCGCCGTCGCGGCCTGGCGGCGCCGCCAGCTCGCGGAGGCCGGCTTCCCCCCGGGGCTGGCCGCCGCGCTCGCCGCCGAGAGCGTGGACGTCCACGCGCTCATCGAGCTGGTCGAGCGCGGCTGCCGGCCCCGGCTTGCGGCCCGCATCCTGGCTCCCCTCGAGTCGGAGTCGCCGTGACCACGGGTCCCGCTGTTAGCGTCGGCCGCATGGGCTCGGCTCCCGGCCGCGACGCGGAGAACCAGCGGTGGCTCGAGGCGCTCGCCGGGGCCGGCGCGCGGCGAGACGAGGCGGTCGGACGGCTCCACGCGCTCCTGCTGCGGGCGGCCCGCTTCGAGGTCGCGCGGCGGCGCCAGGGGCTCAAGCACCTGCGCGGGGAGGAGCTCGACGACATCGCGATGCAGACGGCCGACGACGCGCTCGTGGCCGTGCTCGCCCGGCTCGGCGACTTCCGCGGCGAGAGCCGGTTCACGACCTGGGCCTACAAGTTCGCCCTCCTCGAGGCCGCGGTTGCCTTGCGGCGCCGGGCCTGGCAGGGGCGGGAGATCCCCCTCGAGCCCGAGCGCTGGCCGCAGCTGGAGGGAGGCGGGCTCTCGACCGGCGCCGGCTCCGAGCAGCGCGAGCTCCTCCAGGCCGTCGTCACGGCCGTGCGCGAGGCGCTCACGCCGCATCAGCGCCGGGTGCTCCTCGCCGTCGTCCTCGACGACGTGCCCATCGACGTGCTCGCCGAGCGCCTGGGCACGACCCGCGGCGCGCTCTACAAGACGATCCACGACGCCCGGGTCCGCCTCCGGGCGGCTCTCGCCCAGGGAGGCTTCGATGTCTGACGCCCTCATCGGCCGGCTGCTCGGCCCGGCGGGGCCGGAGATCGGGTGCGACGAGTGCTTCGCCGAGCTCGACCGCTACGTCGAGCTCGAGCTGGCCGGCACCGACGCCGAGGCCGCCGTTCCCGGCATGCGGGCGCACCTCGAAGGCTGCCCCGCGTGCGCCGAGGAGCACGCGAGCCTCCGCGAGCTCGCCGCCGGCTAACGGAGCCACGTCCGGGGCCTGACCCCGGACACGGCGTTTCGCGCCCGCGGCCGAAGCCCCGGGTCGCCCTCGTCGCCTAGGAGGTAACGCGCGCGGCTGCGCCGTCGAGCGAGTCGAGGAGCGCGCGGATCTCCTGCGCGGTCCCCACGAAGATAGGCGTGTCCCGCTCCGTGTAGCGGCTCGCCTCGGTCTCGCGCAGCGTCTTCATCAGCTGGAGGAAGTCGGACGGCTCCTCGCACTCGAAGGCCGTCATGAACTCCTGGTCGTCGATGCCGAACGAGTACGTGGTGTGGTTCGTGATCGTGACGAAGCGGCTGCCGACGGCGGCGTGCTCCTGCATCGCGCGGCGGCGGTCGTCCATGGACAGCGAGTACCACTCGCGCTTCTTCACGAACGGGTAGACGACGAGGTACGGCGCCCCGCGTGGGACCACTCGGCGCGGGCGCTTGCTCTTCTGCTCGAAGTACTGCGACGGCTCGCTCGCGGCCAGGTACGAGTAGGGCGTCGTCACCCAGCCGGCCAGCGGCGTCCCGTTCAGGGCGGTGCCGAGCTCGCGCAGGTCGTCGTAGCGCTCCGTGAGCTTCCAGAGCATGAAGTCGGCCTCGGGGCGGACGCCGACGAGGCTGTAGCTGCGCAGCTCCATGCGCTCGGCCCACTCCTCGACCACCTCGGCGAAGGCGTCCTTCGCGGCCGCGCGCTCCTCGATCGGAAGCCGCAGCCAGGCCGGATCGGCCTTGTAGAGCGTGTACGCGACGTATTGCGTGGAAGTCTCGGCAGACACGGCTCAATCGTACCCACTCGCGTGACGGCTTCCCTCCTAGGCTCGGGGTGGGCGCGGCGCGTCCGCCGGCGGGCAGGCGGGCGCGCCCGCGGCCGCTACATGTCGGTGGCCAGCGTGGCCCAGCCGAAGCGCTCGGCGCCGACCGGGCTGCCGTCGAGCGGGTCGTAGAACTCGTTCAGGCCACCGCGCTCGACGACCTCGCGCGAGCGCTCCGCGATGCGGGCGGCGACGTCGTCGTAGCCGTGGCCGCGCAGGCCGTGGACGAGGAACCAGTTCGTGTTCAGCGAGAGCGGCCCGCGCCAGATGAAGCGGAAGCCGCGCACCCGGTGGTCGCGCAGGAAACTCGGCTCGTCGAGCGCCACCGAGGGCACGGGGTAGGGCGCGTCGAACGTGAGCGGGTTGCACAGGTGCTCCACGAGCCGGTCGGCGACGGCCTGCGGCAGGTCGGGGAGCACGAGCGGCAGCAGCCCGTGAATCGTCTTCACCCGCGAGCGTCGCTCGTCCGGGCCTGCGAGGTTCACGAACAGGCCGAGGCGGTCGTCCCAGGAGCGCTCCAGCAGCGTCTCCGTGACGCGATCGGCCGCCCGGGAGGCCCAGCGCGCCGTCGCCTCGCGCCCGCCGCGCCGCGCCAGCCGCGCCAGCGCGCGCAGGCCCTGCCCGTAGACCGCGTTCACGAGCACGTCCTCCAGGTGGTGCCGGTACCGGCGGAAGATGACCTCGAGGTCGTAGTTCGCGAGCTTGTTGCGGAGCTGCGGGAGCCGTGTGCGGGCCAACAGAGGCGCCGGCGTGACGCGGTGGAGCCCGATCGAGTCGTCGTAGACCGGGCTGAAGTCGAGCCCGCTCTCGAACTGCGACACGATCGAGATCAGCCCGTCCTCGTCCGGGTCCCTGAGCGCGGCGAGGTGGCGGTAGTAGCGCTCGAGGTGGGGGAGGGCCTCCGTCAGGAAGCCGTCCGCGCCCGCGTCGACGACCCGCTCCACAGCTTGCGCGAGCACCGGCGGCTGCATCTGCGCGGTCGTGTACGGCGTGCGGTGAAACGGCACGCGCCCCGTCGTGCGGCTCTCGAGATGGTGCCACTGGAGCCGCGAGACGAGGTCTCCCTTCCAGAAGACGACGTGCGGTATCAGCCCGTCCGGCTCCTGCACGGCCAGGAGCCCGCGCAGCTCGTCCGCCGCGCGCTCCGCGTCGAAGCGCGACCAGGCGATCGCGTGGAAGCAGGAGTCCCAGAACCACTGGAACGGGTAGTCGCGCACGCTCGGCACGGTGAACCGGAACTGCCGGCCGTCCAGCTCGGCGGTCTGGGTGTTCGCCTCGAGGAGGTGCCGCGCGCGCTCGTCGAGCGTCGTCTCGGTGCGGGTCGCAGCGATCCCCTCACCGTAGGCGAGAGGAGCCCGGGCGGCTACCCCTCGGCGGCGACCGCGAGGGTGACGCCGGCCTCCGGCAGCTGCCGGACCTCGGCCTGGCGCGTGAACAGGCTCCCCTTCGACATGAGGAAGAGCTCGGGGATGATCTCGGCCCGTACCTCGCCGCGCGCGTAGACGCGCACGACCGAGCTCTGCGAGACGACGACGGCGATCGCGCTCGTCGTCCGCGAGATCGAGGCGGCGGCGGCGTGCCGCGTGCCGAGGCCGGGGAGGAAGTTCTCGGGCGCGGTGACGTCCACGTCGATGAAGCGTCCCGCCGAGACGAACGTTCCGTCGTCGCCGAGCAGGAACGCGCCGTCGAGCTGCGCCAGCTCCTTCACCGTCTCCCGGAACTCGGGCAGCTCGACCCTCAGAAGCTCGTCGTCGTGGCCGAAGAGCGGGTCGAGGATCAACGGCCGGGACTGCTCGGTGACGACTTCGACGTCGCCGATCACGAACAGCGTCCCGATCTTGCGCCCCTCGCGCCCCTCGCGGGCGAGCTCGACGGCGAGGTTCACGACCTCCTCGAGCGTGCGCCGACGCGCCTCGGAGCAGCCGGTGGTCTCGCAGACCGCGCCGAAGGTGGCGTCGAGAAGCTTCTGACGGCCGTTCAGGTCCATCCAGGAGTCCGAACGAACGGGCGGCGCGGTAGATTCCGCGCCATGCCGGCGCCCGCCATCCAGCACGTCGATCTCTGCGTCAGCGACGTCGAGCGCTCGCTCGCCTTCTATCTCGGCCTGCTCGGCCCGCTCGGGCTCGAGGAGGACCTCCGTATCGCCAGCTACCGCGGCACGGAGGAGATCGTCTACCTCCGCTTCGGCGAGCAGAACCTGGGGCTGCGGCCCGCGGACGGCGGCCGCCACGACTACTACGGCGTCGGGATCGAGCACCTCGCCTTCGAGGTGGAGCGCCGCGAGCAGGTCGACGAGGCGCACGAGCGCGCTGTCGCGCTCGGCGCCGAGGTCCACTTCCCACCCGAGGAGGACGACGACCTCGAGGACTACTACGCGTTCTTCGCGTTCGACCCGGACGGGATCCGGATCGAGGTCTTCTGGTCCCGACCGGCCCCGGCCGAGGGCAGCCGCTGGACGTAGCGCCGGACAGCGCACGGCTCGCGCGGCTGATCGCCGACCATCAGCCGTGCGTCGTCCTCACGGGCGCGGGCGTGTCCACCGAAACGGTCCCGAAGTACCTGAGTACCGCCTTGCGTCTCCACCGCCGAGGTCATACGCTCGGCCAGAAAGTGACGCAGGGGACGCGCACAAGCACGGTCGCTCCGCTCGTTGCCATCGACAGCTCGGAGATCCGGGAAGGAAAGATCGACGAGCTCAAGACGGGGCTCTCGGAGTTGGTCGAGTTCGTCGAAGCCAACGAGCCCGAGCCGATCGCGTACAGCATCTACATCGATGAGGCCGGCAGTCGGATGACCGTCATACAGATCCATCCGAGCTCCGCGTCGATGGAGCTCCACATGAGGCTGGCGGGCCCGATCTTTCAGAAGTTCACGGAACTGGTCGTGCTCTCGAGGATCGACTTCTACGGCACGCCGAGCGACGCCCTGTTGGAACAGATGCGTCAGAAGGCCGAATTGCTCGGGACTGCCCGCGTTGTCGTGAACGAGCTTCACGCCGGGTTTGCGCGATTCGGAGCTGGCTAAGCCGGACGCCGTGCGCCCTCGGTCGGCGACGGATGCGGAGGCGGCCAAGCTAGCTCGGCTGATCGTCCAGCACCAGCCCTGTGTCGCGTTGACTGGAGCAGGTGCCTCGACCGAGAGCGGCATCCCGGACTTCCGCTCCGCATCGGGGATGTGGGCCGAGTTCGACCCGCGCGAGTACGCGACGCTCGGCGCCTTCCGGGCCGACCCCGAGAAGGTCTGGCGCTTCTACGCGCCGCGCTTCGCCATGCTCGGCGAGGCCGAGCCAAACGCGGCGCACGTGGCGCTCGCCGAGCTCGAGCGCCGCGGGCTCGTCCGGGCGGTCGTCACGCAGAACATCGACCTGCTCCACCAGCGCGCCGGCTCGCGCGACGTCGTCGAGGTGCACGGCTCCATCCGGACGTCCTCGTGCCCCGCGTGTAGCGCGGTCTACCCGCTCGCCGAGGTCGAGCCGCTGCTCGAGGCACACGGCGCGCCGCCGTGCCCCGCCTGCGACGCGATCCTGAAGCCGGACGTCGTCTTCTTCGACGAGCTGCTGCCCGAGGGCGCGATGGAGCGCGCGACAGAGCTCGCGGAGCAAGCGGGGCTCCTGCTCGTGGTCGGGTCGTCGCTCGAGGTCCTTCCCGTCGCCGACCTGCCGCGTGCCACGCTCACCGCCGGAGGCAAGGTCGCGGTCGTCAACCGGGAGCCCACCTGGGTGGACGCCCGCGCCGAGCTCGTCGTCCGCGAGAGCGCAGCGGAAACACTGTCCGCGGTCGCCTCGTCCCTCCGCTGACCGGGGACTTCGGGGTGTCTGGCTAGGCTGACCGGGACATGGCGACTGCGTCCGCCACGACGCGCGAGGAGCGCATCGAGGAGCAGCTCAAGGGGATCCCGGCGAAGCCTGGCGTCTACCTCTTCCGCGGCGCCAAGGGCACCGTGCTCTACGTCGGGAAAGCGAAGTCGCTCCGTTCCCGCACCCGGTCGTACTTTCGGGGCGGGGACAGCCGGCTCGGCCTCGACCGGCTGATCGAGCGCGTGGAGCAGATCGAGGTGGTCGTCACCTCGACCGAGGTGGAGGCGTTCCACCTGGAGCAGAACCTGATCAAGCGCTACCGGCCGACGTTCAACGTCCGGCTGCGCGACGACAAGAGCTACCCCTACATCGCCGTCACCGAGGAGGACGAGTACCCACGGGTCATGTTCACGCGGGAGCGGCACCGGCGCGGGGTCACGTACTTCGGGCCGTACGCCTCCGCGAAGAAGGTGCGGGAGACGCTGGACGTGCTCAACCGCGTCTTCCCGTACCGGCCGTGCGAAGGCCCTCAGCCGGGTCGCCACTCGGGGATCCCGTGCCTCGACTACCACATCGAGCGCTGCCTGGCGCCCTGCGTCGGGTACGTGACGAAGGAGGACTACCGCGCGATCGTCGAGCGCGTGATCGAGTTCCTCTCCGGCGACTCGCGGCCCGTGCTGCGCGAGCTGGAGGAGAAGATGCGCGACGCGGCCGAGCGGCAGGAGTTCGAGGAGGCCGCGCGCTACCGCAATCGCCTCACCGCCGTCCGCCACCTTGCAGAGCGTCAGGCGGCGGACAAGCGCGCCATCGGCACCGTCGACGTCATCGGGATCGCCGCCCGCGGGCAGACCGCGGCCGTCCAGGTCTTCCCGCTCCGCGCCGGGCGGCTCGTCGACAGGCACACCTTCTACCTGGAGAACGAGGCGGGCGAGGACGTCCCGCAGCTCCTGGAGTCCTTCTGCCTGGAGTACTACGGCGGCGCGCCCAGCATCCCGCCGCTGCTCGTCGTCCCGCCCGAGGCCGAGGCCACCGAGGCGCTCTCCGGCTATCTCTCCGACCTGCGCGGGTCGAAGGTCGAGGTGCGGCCGGCGCAGCGCGGCGAGAAGCGGCGGCTCCAGGAGCTCGCCCAGCAGAACGCGGAGCTCGCGCTCGAGAGCGACCGCGCCCACCGCGAGCGGAAGCGCCTCCGGCGCGTGGAAGCCCTGGAGGAGCTGCGCGAGTGCCTCAACCTCGAGAGCCTGCCGCTGCGGATCGAGTGCTTCGACATCTCGACGATCCAGGGCGAGTCGCCGGTCGGCTCGATGGTCGTCTTCCAGGACGCCGTGCCCAAGAAGGCGCACTACCGGAAGTTCGGGATCAAGGGCGTCGAGGGGCAGGACGACTTCGCGATGATGGCCGAGGTGATCTCGCGCAGGTTCGCGCGGGCGCGCGAGGTCACGGCCGAGCGCTACGACGAGGGCTTCGCCGCGGTCCCGAACCTCGTCGTCGTCGACGGCGGCAAGGGCCAGCTCAAGGCCGCGCTGGCCGCGCTCCACGCCTACGACCTGCCGCGCGTGGCCGTGATCGCGCTGGCCAAGCGCGAGGAGGAGGTCTTCGTCCCGGGCCGCTCGCAGCCGGTCGCGCTCGCCCGCGACTCGGCCGGCCTCCAGCTCCTGCAGCGGATCCGCGACGAGGCTCATCGCTTCGCGCTCGGCTTCCACCGGACGCGGCGGGACGCGAAGACGCGGGAGTCCATCCTCGACGCGCTCCCGGGCGTCGGCCCGGCCCGCAGGCGCGCGCTGATCCGGCACTTCGGCTCCCCCGAGCGCCTCCTCGCCGCCACGCCGGAGGAGCTGGAGGGCGTCCCCGGCGTCCCCGCCAAGGTCGGGCGGGAGATCCACGCGGCTCTCCATCGGACGGGTGGGGTGTAGTCGCTAGCCTGGGGCTCATGAGCGTGCTGGCCGTCACGATCTGGTCCGACTACACCTGACCGTTCTGCTACGTCGGTCTCGCCCGTGCCCAGTGGCTGAGCGGCCGTACGCCGCGCGGGTGCACTGGCTGCCGTTCTTCCTCCACCCGGAGTACCCGGACGAGGGGTTTCCGCGCTCCGACCTCGAGCGGCGCTACGGCCCGGCGTCCACGAGCACACGCAGCGGCTCGTGGAGGCGGCCGGGCTGACGTTCAATCCCTCGCCAAGGCTCCCGAACACGCTGCACGCGCACCACGTCACCGAGCTCGCACGGGACCACGGCCTGCACGACGCGGTGCACGACCGGCTCATGCACGGCTACTGGTCGGAGCAGGCGGGACCTCGGCGACGAGGAGACCCTCCTTGACCTCGTCGAGGAAGGGCGGGCTCGACCGGGCCGAGGCGGCTGAGGCGATTGCCGAGCGGCGCTACTCCGATCGCGTGGTCGCGTCCACGCAGGAGGCGAACCGGCTCGGGATCAACGCGATGCCCGCGTTCGTCCTCGACAACCGCCTGCTTGTCCTCGGGGCCCAGCCCGAGGAGGCCTTGAGCAGGCCGTGTCCCAGCTCGAAGGCCCGAGCTAGCCGCGCTCCCAGGGGAGC
>CAWHBM010000003.1:0-350641 GCA_963827725.1 uncultured Actinomycetes bacterium
CCGGAACGATCAGGGATTGGCGGCCGGCCTGCAGCACGAGCATGGTGATGCGCTCGGTGATCGCAATCGGCTCGTAGCCCGTGAAGTAGAGGAGATCGGGCCCGGGGGTGACGAGGATGCCGGTTAGGCCGGCCGTCCGCGCCTGCTCGGCCGCATGATCCATCCGTCGGGCGAAGTCCTCGCCGGTGAACGGAGTCGAAGTCTCGGTGACCGCCATCGCTATGACGCCTTCGCGTCGGCGTAGCGCTGCATGAACAGCACCTCGGCGAGCGCGATGTGCTCGATCTCACTTGGATCGACGCTCTCGTTGGCAGAGTGGATCAGGCACTGGGGCTCCTCCACGCCGAGCAGCATGATGTCCGCGTCGGGAAACGTCTCCTGGAAGACCGTGCAGAGCGGGATCGAGCCCCCCTGACCCTGAAGAGTCACGTCGCGCCCGTAGGCGTCACGCATCGCTGCCGACATCGCCTCGAAGCCAGGCCCTTCGGTCGAGCCTTTGAAGGGCTGTCCGTCGGCCTCTCGCTCGAAGTCGAGTTGAACGTGCCACGGGGCCACTGCCTCGAGATGCTCGATCAGCTTCGACTGGGCGTCCTTCGGGTCGATTCCGGGCGGGACGCGCAGGTCGATGCGCGCGCGCGCTTCATGAGGCACCGCGGCGGACGAGCCCGCGACCGACGGGCAGTCGATGCCGAGCACGGTGGCCGTCGGCCGAGCCCACAACGTGTCGGCGATGCCGTCCCCGATCACGTCCACGCCTTCGAGCACGCCCGCGTCGGTGCGGAACTGCTCCGGCGGATACGCCGCGCCAGACCACTTCTCGGTCGCGTCGAGCCCGCGGACGGTCGTGTTGCCCTGGTCGTCCCGCAATGTGGCGAGCATGCGGATGAGTGCCGCGAGCGCATCGGGGGCGGCACCGCCGAACATTCCGGAGTGCACGGCACTCTGAAGCGTGCGCACGGTGACCACGACCCGCGCGATCCCGCGCAAGCTTGCGGTCAGGGTGGGCACGCCCACCGCGACATTGCCCGTGTCGCAGACGAGGATCGCGTCGGCCTCGAGCAGGTCGGTGTTCTTCGGTACGAACTTCTCGAGACCGCCGGTCCCCTGCTCCTCGGAGCCCTCGCCGACGATCTTCACTGTCACGGGCGGCTCGTTCCCGAGCGCGCGCAGCGCGGTCAGGTGCGCGGCCAGGCTTCCCTTGCAGTCGGCGGCGCCTCGCCCGTACCAGCGGCCGCTGCGCTCGGTCAGCTCCCAGGGCGGCGAGTCCCAGCCCTCGTCGGTCGCCGGCTGCACGTCGTGGTGGAAGTAGAGGAGGACCGTCGGCGCCCCCGCTGGCCCCGGGACCTGGCCGGTAACGGCCTTGCTCCCGTCGGCGGTCTCGTGGGCGCGGACGTCCTGGACGCCGACGCCCGTCAAGGCGTCGACCGTCCACTCGACCATCCGCTCGCATTCCTCGGGCTCGCTGCCGTCGGCGACCGACTTGAAGGCGACCGCGCGGGCGAGGTCGTCCCGTGCCTGCGGCATCAGGCTCTTGACCCGTTCGCGCAGAGCGTCTGAGGACACCGGCCCTGCCCCGCTATTCGCGGATGGTGTCGTCGAAGTCCCAGCCCTCGAAGAAGTCCTCGATGTCGGGGCGCTTCTCAGGACAGTAGACATCGACGACCAGCGACAGACCCTCGCGGATCCGGCCATCGAGCCTGACGGCGCGGGTGTAGAACTCGCCACCGACCATGAGTCGGAGCTTCCAGTAGCCCTGCACGAGCTCGCTGTCCGCGGCATCGCACACCTGGCCGCCGTCGTCGCCGAGCGTCCGCGCGATCTGATCCTGATCCGGAGCCCGGAGCCCAGCTCCCTCGAAGGCGGCGATCAGCTCCTGCGCTTTTGCGTTCGCTTCATCGTTTTGGCGGTCGTAGTTCCAGCCGATGAGCATCACGATCAGCAGAAGGCCGAGGACTCCCCCGACGAACCAGTAGATGGGACGCTCTCTCACGTCAGGGCCTCCGGAGCGGGATCCTCTGTCTTCCAGCTCGGCTTGCGCAGCCAGAGGAAGAGACCCGGGACGATGGCGCCGAGCAGCGCGATCCCGCCACCGACGAAGACCAGGTATCCGGTCGTGCTAAGCGTCCCGAGCTGCGAGGGTGGAACGAAGCTGATGGCGATCGCCGCGAGCGAGGAGAGGAATCCCATGGCACAAAGCAGTGTGAGGGCCGGCGCGCGGTAGCCGCGCGGATGATCGGGCTGGCGCTTGCGGAGGTTGTACGCGGCGACGAACATCGACAGGTACATGAGGAGATAGACCGACGTGGTGATCGTCATGAAGATCCAGTAGGCGTTCGAGACGGCCGGGACGAATGCGTAGAGGAGCGCGAGCACCGTGGTCAGCGCCCCCTGAGCGGCGAGGATGTTCGCCTGCACGCCAGCAGCGTTCGTTCGCTGGAACCATGGCGGCATGTAGCCGCCTTCCCTCGAGACGAGCAGAAGGCTCCTCGAGGGCCCGGCCAGCCAGGTGAGGAAGCCGGCCAGGGAGGCGGACACGATTGCCAGCGCGATGATCGGCGTCAGCCACTGGATGCCGAAGAACGCGAGCACCGCCTCGAAGGCCTGCATGATCCCCGCCGTCAGGCTCACGTCTGCCGCCGGGACGATCCAACTGATCGCGAGCGGCGGAAGGATCAGGATGAGGAGCACGAGTGCGGTGGCGACGAGCATCACCTTGATGAACTGTTTGCTCGGATCGCGGAGGCGGTTGACGTGGACGGCGTTCATCTCCATGCCCGAGTAGGCGCCGAAGTTCGAGACGATCAGGACGATGCTCGCGATCCCTGTCCAGGCGGGGAGGATGTGATCCACGTCCATCGGCGCTGCGGACGGGTTCCCCTGGGCGAGGTAGACGATCCCGAGCGTCACGAGCAGCGCACCCGGGATCAGAGTGCCGATGAGGACGCCGCTCGAGGCAAGCTTCGCGACCACTCCGATGCCGCCCCGCAACGTCACCATCACGCCGAGCCAGTAAACCGTGATGATCACCACTGCTGTCCAGACGCCGCTCGATGCGAGGTCCGGCGAGATCACGAAGGCGAGCGTTCCCGCCACGAAGGAAAGCAGCGTCGGGTAGTAGAAGAGCGTCATCGCGTACTGGTGCCACGCGGCGGTAAAGCCCATGCGGGGCGAGATGCCCTCCGTCACCCACCGGTAGACCCCGCCGTTCCAGCCGGAGGCGAGCTCGGCCGAGACGAGCGCCGTCGGGATCAGGAACACGATCGCCGGCAGCACGTAGAGGAACACCGCGGCGAGGCCGTAGACGGCCATCGTCGGCGCCGGTCGCAAGCTCGCGACCGACGACACCGTCATCAGCGCCAGCGCGGTCCAGGCGATGTAGTTAGGGCCTGCAACAGTCGCGCGCGCAGGCGCGGCGACGACGGGCCCGTCCGCGGCGGAATCAGCCGTGGACACTAGTGCTCTCCTGTGTTGTCTCCTTCGGCAGCTTCACCAATGCGGCATCCTCAGAGAGGAAGGATCGAGAGACAGCATCCTAATCAGATGAAACCTCGCCGCGCGCGCGAACCGGACCGTCGCTACAGACCGCTGCGCCGAAGGAGCGCGTGCCTGATGCTCAGGCGGCCGATCGTGTTGCCGTAGCCTCCGGCGAACCACATGTTCCCGTCGCCGCCGTAGGTGATTCCGAACGGATATGGGCTCGTGCCGAACCGCTGCTCGACGACGCCGTTGACTGTGATCGATCCGACGAGGCCCGTGTCGTTCTCCGTGAACCACATGCGGTCGCTCGGTCCCCACGCGATTCCCGCGATGCCATATTCACCGGGCACCTGATACTCGGTAATCGTCCCGTTCGGAGTGATCTTCCCGATGATCCGCGCGGCCAGCGTGGTGAACCACATGTTCCCATCCGGGCCGCGGGCAATGTCCCACGGGAGAGCGTTCTCGGTCGGAAGCGGAAACTCCACCATCTCCGGCGGATCCCCGGGGTTCTCGCCGGGGGTCAGGCGGACGATCTTGTTGCCGAGCTCCTTCGTGAACCAGATCTTGCCTCCCGGGCCTGCAGCGATGGAGATCGGATGCTCCCCGGGACCGGTCGGAAACTCGTAGATCGCACCGTTCGGATAGACCACCCCGACCTGGTCGACATTCTCCTCGGTGAACCAGAGGCTCCCGTCCGGCAGGGCGGCGATGTCCCAGGGTTGCGCAAACGGGGTCAGGCAGCAGAATTCGGTGATCTCGCCGCTCGGCGTGATCCTCCCGATCATGTCGGCGAAGCGTTCCGTGAACCAGAGGTTGCCGTCGGCGCCGAGCGTGATGCCGTATGGGCCGCTTTCGGGATTCGGGAGCGCGAACTCCGCCAGTTCGCCGGTCGGCTTCATCCGGCCGATCACACCACGGTCGGACTCGGTGAACCAGACGTTCCGGTCCGGGCCCCGGACGATCGAGTAGGGGCGGCTGTCAGGGAAGGGAAGAGGAAACTCCGTGACCGACCCGGGCACAGCGGGCTTGGCCGGCGCGGCTCCCGCGGATGCCATCAGCGGCAGCGCGAGGGCGGCGATCATCAGAGTCGAAACGCTCCAGAGCCTCAGCAAGTGCGGCTCACCTTCCGTCGAATACCCGGCTAGGAATCTACCGCACGAAGGGCGCGATTTCTAGCCGGGTTCTCGGCGGGCTACTGGGACGGAGTCAGGACGACCGGGACACGCACTTCGTGCGGCGGGCGTCCCACACCGGCGGCGTCGTCGTCCGAGACGACGATCGTCCCGCGCTGCTCGCGATCAGACTGGAAGGGCACGTCCACCGAGTACGTCCCCCGGCAACCGGTCCCGCAGGTGGCGGTCGTGAACGTGCTGCCGACGACGCGGCCGTCGGCGTCGAGAACCTTCACGGTCACGTTCGCCTCGAAGACGTTCGCGCTCCCCGAGACCGTCACGGGGCTCGTAACGCGCGACCCGGCCGCGGGGCTCGAGACGACGATCACGGGGAGGAGATCCTTGTAGTCGCCCCGGCCCACCGGCTTGGAGAGGACGATGCCCTCGCTCGAGAAGACGTTCACCGGCGTGCCGTCGAGCCGGAAGCTGACCGCCTTCACGGTCGGAAACTGAGTCAGCGTGTAGACGATCTGGCCCAGCCGCACCTGCATCGAGAGGGAGCCCCCGCCGGACTGGTACTCCGAGGTCAGATCGATCGTCGCGACCCCGTCCTTGATCGAAATTCCGAGTAGCCGGGAGCCGGCCGGGATGGCGGTGTCGACGCCGGATGCGCGCTCCGCCCGGGTGGGCCCGTCGAGGAGCTCTTCAATCGCGGCGGTCGCCACGCGGGGCGTCGCCTCGTGAGTGCGCCGCACGCTCACGAGCTCTTCGCCGCGCGCGAACCAGACCTCGAGCGAGGCCGGTGCGGGCAGCGTCGTGTCCGCGCGGGTGGTCGTGCCGCCGGCGTTCGGCGACGGGCCCAGAGAGACGGCGCTCTGCGAGTCGCGGCTGGCGAAGATGACGCCGAGAGAGCCGCCGAGAACTACCAGGCTTGCGATTATGAGAGCGGTCTTCACCAGAGCCTCCTTGACGTTGTCGCACCCATCGTGGCCGCGCCCCGAAACGCGACGGTCACCGGCGCGTAACGGTTGCGAAACAGTTGCCTAGAGCCAAAGCGTGAAACGCGTGCCCTTCCCTACTTCGCTCCAGACCTCGATCCTGCCCCCGAGCAGCCTCGCGTTCTCCTGCGCGATCGCCAGGCCGAGCCCGGTTCCGGCGCCGCTCCGCGCCGCGTCCGCCTTGTAAAAGCGCTCGAAGAGATGCGGAAGGTGCTCGGGCGAGATCCCCGGCCCGTCGTCGGCGACCTCGACGAAGGCGCCGTCGCCGTCACTGCCGACGCGAACCGACACTTCACTTCCGCCGTGGTCGAGCGCGTTACCGACGAGGTTCGCGACGATCCCTTCGAGGCGCCGGGGGTCGCTCGAGATGACGACGTCGTCCGCAACGAGACGGACCTGCCCTTCCCAGCCCCGGGCTCGCACGGTGGCCCGGGCGAGCGAGCCAACCTCGACGCTCTCGGCCTGCACGCTCTCACGGGCCGCGTCGAAGCGGGAGATCTCCATCAGGTCCTCCACGAGCCGTCGCAACCGCCCGACGTCGGCGATCAGCAGCTCGGCCGGCCGGCGCGATTCGAGTGGCATCGAATCGATGTGCTCTGCGAGGAGTGAGGCCTCGCCGACCAGCGCGGTCAAAGGCGTGCGGAGCTCGTGTGCGACGTCGGCGGTAAAGCGGCGTTCACGCGCCTGGGCGGCGGAGAGCGCCGAGATCTTTGCCTCGAGGGCCGCCGCCATCTCGTTGAATGACTGCGCCCACACGCCGAACTCGTCGCGCCCCTCGACAGGAAGGCGCGTCTCGAGCAGGCCTTCGGCGAGCGAACGGGCCGCATCGCTCGCACGCGCGACGGGTAGGAGCGTGCTGCGGGCAAGTAGCGCGCCGACGAAGGCGGCGACGAGCGTGAGAATCCCAACCCCTGCGAGCAGGATCGTTCGCAGCTGGTCTAGCTCGTGCCGGATGTCGTCCTCCGAGAAGAAGTAATAGAGCTCGGTGTTGGGGCCGGCCGATCCGCCGACTACGAGGTAGTGCGTGCCGGCAACCGTCTTGCGCGCGTAGGCGAGCTCGCCTTCCTTCACGAGTGCGCGCACGTCGGCTGGTACCTCGCGAAGGTTGACCTGGAACGTCGACGAGAAGGGACGGCCTCCGTGGACCCCGGCTGTCTCGAAGTTGCCGCCGCCGCGCTGGTAGGCCTCGAGCAGCGCCGTCGGTCCGTCCTCGATGTACGTGGGGACGATCGCAAGGTTCTGGCGGGCCTGGCGCTCAGCCGTCTCGACCGAGTCCGCCAGGAGGTTGTGCCGCACGACGAGGTAGGACCCGGCCGCGAGCGCCGCAGCCGAGACGCCGACCGCGAGCATGAAGACGATCGTCAGTCTGCGGCGGAGACCACCACCCGACGAGATCCGTCCTGGCATCAGTCGGGATTGAGGCGGTAGCCGACGCCGCGGACGGTGTGGATCAGCTTCGGCTGCTTCGGGTCAGCCTCGATCTTGGCCCGGAGCCGCTGGACCGCCACGTCCACGAGACGAGAGTCGCCGAGGTAGTCGTAGTTCCAGACGAGGTCGAGCAGGAGCTCGCGCGTGAAGACCTGCTTTGGCCGCCGGGCCAGCTCGAGCAGCAACCGGAACTCGGTGGCAGTGAGAGTGACGTCCTCTCCCCCACGCCTGACGCTGAACGCGCCCGGATCGATCTCGAGGTCGCCGATCGCGATCGTCCCCTCCGGCGGGCCGGCCGTCGAGCGGCGAAGCACTGCCTTGATCCGCGCGACGAGCTCGGGCAGCTCGAACGGCTTCGTGACGTAGTCGTCTGCCCCGAGCTCGAGCCCGACGACGACGTCGTGCAGCTCGCTTCGCGCCGTGAGCATGACGATCGGCGTCTGGCTCTCACGCCGGATCTCCTTGCAGACCTCGAATCCGTCGAGCGACGGGAGCATCACGTCGAGCACGACGAGGTCAAACGGCCCCTGCCGGAAGCGAATCAGCGCATCGCGCCCGTCACCCGTCGCCGTGACGCGAAAGCCGGCCTGCTCGAGGCCGAGGGTCGCGATCTCGCGGATGGAGGCGTCGTCCTCCACGAGAAGCACGTGCGCGTCCACTGTGCGGGAAGCCTATGTCCGGCCTCGGCTTGACACCGGGCCAGGAATCACTCAGTGCGACATCGTCCCCTTCGGGTTACCGACCTTGAGCAGCCCGACTTGGCCGAGATCGACGTCGGCAAACGCGTGGCTGACGAACGGATAGAGGCCCGGCTTGTCGATCTTGACGTCGAAGACGCCGCCGCCGCCGGCCGGCACGATCACCGTCTGCACGTCCGTCTGTGGCGGGTTCGTCAGACCGCCGTTGACCCAGGCCCGGTCGAGCATCCCGCCGACGACGTGGAAGTTCACGTTGTTGGTCGGCCCGGCGGCGACGACCCAGAAGCGCGTCGTCTCTCCCGGCTTCGCGGGCAGCGGATGCGTGACGTACTGGTTGGCGTAGCCGTTGAACGTCACCCAGTCGGACATCCTTGCGCGGGCCTTCGCCAGGTCGAGTGAGGCCGGCTCCTTGATGCCGTCGCCGTTCATGTACCACTCGCTGCCGACGAGCACGTACTCGTTGTCGACCTTCGGCAGGGCCTTCTTTGGCTGGACGATGATCGCGCCGTACATGCCGTTGGCGATGTGCGCGAGCACCGGCTTCGTGCCGCAGTGGTACATGTAGACGCCGGGATCCTCCGCCTTGAAGCGGAAGGTGAACGACTCGCCCGGGTTCGCATCGCGGAAGGCGCGGTCGGGGGCGATGCGCGCCGCATGGAAGTCGATCGAATGCGGGATCGAGCCGCCGTTCGTCAGCGTCATCTCAACCGTCTGACCCTCCCGCACGTTGACGATCGGGCCCGGAGCGCCGTGGCCGTCGAAGGCCCAGGTGTTGTACTTGACGCCCGGCGCGATCTCGACGGTGATGTCCTTGAGCGTCATCTGGACCTTGACGAGGTCGCCGGCCGGGATGGGCGGCAGGTTCGCGTCGTAGGGCTTGTGCGCCGCGGCGAGCTCCTGCGCGTTTCCCGGCACGACGCCCGCGAAGCTGTTCAACGGGAGAGCGACATTTGGGTCGGCCGCCTGGGCGCCCGCCGCCTGAGGAGCGCCGTTTGTGTCGGCGCGGGCGTTGCGCGAATCGGCCCACAGCATGAGAGCGACGAACCCGACGACCCCGACGGCGAAGCCAAGGAGGATCGCGGCGACCTTGAAGAAGGCGCCGGAATCGGTCTCGAGATTGACGTAAGCGGGATTTGTTGCCATGGGGCTCTCCTTCGTAGGCGCAGCTGCGTGCTCCGAGATTAGGGCGCCCGTGGCCGGAAGACTTCGTGAGCAACCCCGCATGGGCTCGCGGCTTTCCCGCAGTGTTCACTGCGGCTTTTCCGCAGCCCCGGACGTGCGAGCCTTAGCCGCCGGTCGACGAGAAGTGCTGGTAGTCGGGCGTGCCGGCCCAGCGTCCGCCCCACTGCCACCCCACCGCCGAGAACGCCCGGACAAGCGGTCCGCCCGGTACGGCCATGCCGGGCCGCACCTTCGAGCGGTTCAGGTACGCCCTGCCCGCGCGAGGATGAACGCGTCCGCCCTCCACGTACGGGTTCTCGACGGGGTTGACGTCGATCGCCAGGCCGTACGCGTGGTTCGACCAACGGCGCGGGCCGGGGCCGATGACGTAGCGACAGTTGAACGCGGCCGTATTGTCGGCCGCGAGCGAGCGCTCATCGCTCCCGCCGTAGGCGTCGATCGGGCGCATCCGCCGAATGGGGAAGCGCGCCTTGTACAGGCGCCTGAAGACGACGACGATGTCGGAGGTAGCGCGCTCGTTCACGACAAGCGCACCCGTGTGCACCCGCCGGTCGAAGCCCCAGTGGGTGAGCCGGACTCGTCGAAGAGCTGAAGGCGCAACCGGACAGCCCGAATGCCACGAGTGCGGAAGCTGCGCCCTCGTGACCGGAGACACGGTGTAGGCAAACGGCGGCGCCTGCGCGGCCAGGAGGGCGATCAGAGCGAAGCTCATCGCGTCGAGATTAGTCTGACGGGCGACATGGCGAGGACGATTGCGCTACTGGCGTTCCTGACACTCTGCTGGGCTACTCCGGCAACTGCCGCGCCGCGTGCTGCAGGGGACTGCCCTCCGACGCTTGCGAACCAGCTCGCCTCCACCGGAACGGGTACGCAGCTCGTCACGGTCGTCACCGCCAGGCGCACCTCGACCAGCGGCATGCTCCGCATCTGGAGGAAGGCCGGCGGTTGCTGGCTCCCGGTCGCCGGGCCGTGGGCTGCGTGGGTGGGCCAGCGAGGCGTCTCCGAGTCGAGGCGCGAGGGAGACCGCACGACGCCGAGCGGGGCCTTTGGCTTCAACAGGACGATGTTCGGCGTCGCGCCGAACCCCGGCGTCCGCTACCGGTACCACCGGATCGTCTGCGGCGACTGGTGGGTCGAGGATCCGCGCTCCCGGTACTACAACCGCTTCTACCACGCCCCCTGCGGACGGCCGCCGCCGTTCTCGACCACGAGCGACGACATGTCCCGCTCGCCGACCGCGTACCGGCACCTGGCGGTGATCTCCTACAACACGAACCCGGTCGTGCCCGGCCGCGGGTCGGGGATCTTCCTCCACGCGAGCACCGGCCGGCCGACGATCGGCTGCGTGAGCCTGCCGCTTCCTCAGCTCCTCAGGGTCCTTCGCTGGCTGCGCCCGGAGCGCTCACCGACGATCGTGATCGGGACGAGCGCACGGATCCGCGAGCTTTAGCTCGTGCGAAGAGGCCCGGGGGGAGCGGGCCTCTTCTGTTCACGGGTGGGGAGTGGATCTTTAGAGAGCTATGCGGCAGGCATCAGGAAGCCGGCGTCGGGCTTCGGCTCGCCATGCCAGCGGAACTTGCGACGCTCGCCCCGGCCGGGGAAGGTGCCGTTGACGATGCCATCGATCCGCTCCGCCAAATGGGCCTTGATCCTGTCGGCCTGGGCCTTCGTGAGCCGTCCGTCCTCGACGGCCTGGTCGATCCGCTTCTGTGCTGACTCGACCATTGCCTGCTTGAGCCCGTCGACGGACTTGTTCTGGGCTTTCGCAACGCCGGCGAGCGTCGTGCCTGCGGCGAGCTTCTCGCGCAGTTGCGCCTCGGTCAGTCCGAGATAAGCGGCAGCCGCCGAGAGCTTGTCGCCGCCCCGGCCGTGGTGACCGAAGCCGCCGAAACGATGCGGGCCACCGAAGAGCGGAACAACGTTGCCCGCCTTGATCCTGGCCTTGAGCGCGTCGGCCTGGGCCTTGGTGATCCGGCCCGCCTTGAGATCGGCATCGACCTGGTCGATCGCCGCCGCCTTCGTCGCATCCTCGAGCTTCTCGGGCGAGATGCCGAGGTGGCCGGCGACCCGTGCGAGGAATCCGTCCCTCGAGGTCGACGAGCCCTTCGACGCTGCGATCGCGCCTCCGGCTCCGACGGCCACGGCTAGGGCGGCGCCGGCAGCAAGTGTTCGCTTCGAGTGGAGCATGTTCATCGGGGGTCCTTTCCTCATGGCGTGATCCCATAGAACCACGGCGGCCTAAGGCGAATCTGAGACGGGGCTAAGAAGGAGCTAAGAATCCGAGCTGAAGAAAGGGCCGCCTCGCGGCGGCCCTTTCTTCGTCCGATATCGGTGACTCTTACTCGATGTCTGCGGTCGCCGGCCGGGTCCCGAGCTTCACATCGACGGTCTTGGTATCGCCGTTCCGCCAGTACGTGACCGAGACCGTGTCGCCGGGGCGCTTCGAGTCGACGGCGCGCTGCAGCTCCTCGGCTGTCGTGACCTTCTCGCCGTCGAACTCGGTGATGACGTCGCCGCCGGTCGCATATTGCTCACCGTCGATTGCTTTCGTGCCGGTCGCGGCGCGCAGCCCGGCTTTGGCCGCCGGCGTGGTGCCCGTGACCTTCTGGAGCGCGACGCCTTCGACGAGGTCGAGCTCCGACGCGACCGAGGCGGGGATCGTCTGAACGGACACGCCGAGGTAGGCGTGCTCCACCTTGCCGCTCGCGAGGAGCTGCGACGCAATCGTCCGGATCGTGTTCGAGGGGATCGCGAAGCCCACGCCGTCGCTACCGCCCGAATCGCTGCGGATCTGTGCGTTGACGCCCACAACCTGGCCTCTTGCGTTCAGCAGCGGGCCGCCGGAGTTGCCGTGGTTGATCGCGGCGTCGGTCTGGATCGAATCGTTGATCGTGAAACCGTTCGGCGCCCGCATTTGCCGGTGCAGGGCGCTGACGATGCCGCTCGTGATCGTCTCTTCCAGCCCGTAGGGACTGCCGATCGCCACCACGCCGTCCCCGACGCGCAGCTTGCTGGAGTCGCCGACCGAAAGCGAGGTGAGAAGCGACTGTGGCGCGTCCACCTTGATCACTGCGAGATCGGTCGAGGCGTCTGAGCCGACGACAGTCGCCTTGTGGATATCGCCGTTCCAGAAGCGGACCGACACCGACTCGGCACCGTCGACGACGTGCTCGTTCGTGACCACGTGGCCGTTCGAGTCGTACACGAAGCCCGAGCCCTGCGATTGGGAATCGCCCTCGCCGAACGGGCTCGCGGATGAGGACGTGACCGTGATCTCGACGACGCCCTCGTGTGAGCGCCGGTAGATCTCGCCGATCGTGAGCTGGGCGTTCTCGGCTGCCAGCTCCGAGTTGCCGACGGAGACCTGGCGAACGATCGTTGTGTCGGAAGGCGCGAATTTCTCATAGGCGACCGCCCCCGCGCCAAGGCCGACTGCGAGGGTCGCGGCGAGGGCCATGAATAGAGTCGAGATGCGTCTTGGGCGGCGATTCATCGGATTCCTTTCGATTCGGATCACCCTATGAGAGCAGTTGTGCCTAAGGACCGCCTGAGAGCCGATTAAGAACTGGCTAAGAGAACGGCTTCTTACTCGCCTCTCATACTCCTGGCGCAAGAATTGGAGGATGAAGATCCTGGTTGTCGACGACGAGCGGGCGGTCCGTGAATCGCTGCGGCGTGCTCTCGAGCTCGAGGGGTACGAGATCGAGCTCGCCGGCGACGGCAACGAGGCCCTCTACCGCCTCGAGGGAAGCGACGAGCCCGACGCGATGATCCTCGACGTGCTCATGCCCGGCGTCGACGGGCTCGAGGTCTGCCGCCGCCTTCGCCGCACGGGCAGCAAGCTCCCTGTCCTGATGCTGACCGCGCGCACCGAGGTGGAGGATCGAGTCGCCGGCCTCGACGCCGGCGCGGACGACTACGTCACGAAGCCGTTCGCGCTCGAGGAGCTGCTCGCCCGCGTGCGCGCGCTCCTGCGGAGGACGGGAGACGAGGCCGCGGAGGTCATGCGATTTGGCGACCTGGAGCTGGATCAGGGGACGCGGGAAGTCCGGCGGAGCGACCGACCGATCGAGCTCACGCGCACTGAGTTCTCCCTCCTCGAGCTCTTCATGCGAAACCCGCGGCAGGTCCTGACGCGGTCCGTGATCTTCGAGCGCGTGTGGGGCTACGACTTCGGCTTCGCGTCGAACTCCCTCGACGTCTACATCGGCTACCTGCGGCGAAAGACCGAAGCGGGCGGCGAGCCTCGGCTCATCCAGACCGTGCGCGGCGTCGGGTACGCGCTTCGAGAATCATGAGTTTCCGCGCACGGCTCGCGCTCGTGGCCGCTGCGGCGGTCGCACTTGCGGTGATCGCCGCTTCTGCCGTGGTCTACGTCGTCGTCCGTGACCAGCTGTACTCGAGCACCGACAACTCGCTTCGCAACAGCATGGAGCGGATCATCAATTCGCCCTTCGAGCTCGGACGGGGACGCCCCCAGCCCGGCGTGTTCGGGGGCTATCCGCAGGTCGTCCGCGCCGACGGCGCCACGTACCAGCCGCAGGGTGAGGAGCTGGCCCTGCCCGTCAACGATCGCGTTCTCGATGTCGCACGCGGTGAACGCGGGACCTTCTTCACGGACGCCCAGGTCTCGGGGACACACGTGCGCGTGATCACGTTCCCGTACGCCGAGGACCACGCGGTCCAGGTCGCCCGCTCCCTCGAGGACACCGACCGGGCGCTCTCGCGCATCAAGCTGCTGTTGATCCTGATCGCGGCGGGCGGGATTCTCGTCGCGGCCGGGCTCGGCCTGGTTGTGTCTCGCGCCGCTTTGGCCCCTGTGCGCCGGCTCACACAGGCGACGGAGACAGTGACCGAGACCGGCGACCTGTCGGAGCGCATCGAAGCCGGCGGGCGCGACGAGCTGAGCCGGCTGGCAACGAGCTTCAACAACATGCTCGGCGCCCTGGAGGAATCGACCCGTGCCCGACGCCAGCTCGTCGCCGACGCGTCACACGAGCTGCGCACACCGCTGACGAGCCTGCGAACGAACATCGAGGTGCTCGCAAGCGAGCGAGCGCTACCCCCGGGTGAGCGGGAGCGCCTGTTGAACGACGTCGTCGAGCAGCTCGGCGAGATGACGACGCTCATCTCTGAGCTGATCGAGCTCGCGCGCGGCGAGCATCAGGTCGAGGCGCAGGAGGATGTTCGGCTCGACCTGATGGCAGCCGATGCCGTCGAGCGGGCGAAGCGCAACCGACCGGGCGTGGAGTTCAAGACCGAGCTGGCGGAGTCCCTGGTCCACGGCGTGCCGAGAACGATCGACCGCGCGCTCGCGAACCTCCTCGACAACGCCGCGAAATGGAGCCCCGCAGGCGGACAGGTCGAGGTCACGGTCCGCGGCGGAGAGGTGACCGTGCGAGACCATGGCCCGGGAATCGCCGACGAGGATCTTCCGTACGTCTTCGATCGCTTCTACCGGGCGAGCTCCGCCCGAGGCTTGCCCGGATCGGGGCTCGGCCTCGCGATCGTCCGGCAGGTGGCCGAGGCGCACGGCGGGACCGTCGTCGCCGAGCGGGCAGATGGCGGCGGCACGACGATGCGGCTGCGCCTGAACGGCGCGGCCGGCGGGCAGCGGCCGCCCCGTACGCCATGATTCGACGCGTGAAGCGCGCCGCCCTCGCCAGCCTGCTCGCCGTCGCTGCCATCGCGGGCTGCGGCGGAGACACAGATCCCGCGACGACGCCCGCGGGCCGCGCCCAGGTCGTCTACAACGAGGACGTCTACAACGGCCGCTTCGAGCAGGCCTACGCAGACCTGCATCCCGCCTACAAGGACATCGTCTCTCGCAAGTTCTTCACGGATTGCGCCGTGAGCACGATCCCGGTCGGCCAACTCGACACGATCGAGATCCTCGAAGTCTTCGACGATCCGGTTCAGATCCCGGGCGGAAGCGAGGAGCAAGCAAAGGCCGTCCGGGTGAGGCTGACCTCGAACGACGGCAAGAACGTCACGTTCGTTGCTCACGAGGTGAACGTCGGGGACCGCTGGCACTGGGTCCTGAACGACTCGGCCATCCGCGCATACCAGGCCGGCCGCTGCCCGGGCTCATAGGTCACTGGTAGCGTCGAGACATGGCCTCCGCCCCGGCCTCGTACGACGTTGTCTGCCCCCACTGCAAGAAGTCGTTCAACAGCGAGCTACTCGGGGGTAAGGACGAGCGCCACCAGGGCTTCAAGTGCCCGCATTGCCGCCTGTTCGTCCCGTACGAGCGGGCCGCGACCGACGACGCCGCCGGCTAGCTAGCAGTCTTTGAGGCCCTGGGCCTCTGGAAGGGTCTCCAGGCGCTTCAGGGTGTTGTTCTCGATCTGGCGAATCCGCTCTCGCGTGACGCCGAAGGCGCGGCCGACCTCCTCGAGGGTGCAGGGCTGCGCGCCGGTGAGCCCGAAGCGCAGCTCGATCACCTTCCGCTCGCGGTCGGGCAACGAGTCGAGTGCCTTCTGAATGTCTTCCCGCCGCAGCGAGACGGACGCGGTGTCGAACGGTGACTCGGCCTGCTCGTCCTGGACGAAGTCGCCGAGCTCCGACTCCTCTTCCTCGCCGATCGGCTTCTCGAGCGAGACCGGCAGCTGAGCCATTCGCAGGATCTCTCGCACCTCGTCGGGCGTCATCTCGAGCTCGAGCGCAATCTCCTCGGGCTGCGGCTCGCGGCCGAGGCGCTGGACGAGCTGGCGCTCGATGTGCACGACCTTGTTCAGCTTCTCGACCATGTGCACGGGGATTCGGATCGTGCGCGCCTTGTCGGCGATCGCGCGCGTCACGGCCTGGCGGATCCACCAGGTCGCGTACGTCGAGAACTTGTAGCCCTTGCGGTAGTCGAACTTCTCGACCGCCCGGATGAGGCCGAGCGAGCCCTCCTGGATCAGGTCCAGGAACGAGAGGCCGCGGCCCAGGTAGCTCTTCGCAATCGATACGACGAGGCGGAGGTTCGCCTCGGTCATGTGCGTCTTCGCGAACATGTCCCCGCGCTCGATCCGCTTGGCGAGGTAGACCTCCTGGTCGGCGGTCAGGAGCGGGACCTTGCCGATCTCGCGCAGGTAGAGCCGCAGCGAATCAAGCGAGGGCTCGACGGAAAGGTCGAGCTTCGGGCCCTTCTCCTCCTCGGCGAGCGCGGGCTGCTCGTGCGGCGGATGCTTGTGGTGCTCGCCCTCCATCAACTCGATGGAGTGGTCGATCAAGTACGTGTAGAAGTCCTCGATCTGCTCTTTGGTGAGATCGACCTCCTCGAGCCCCGCGACGATCTCGTCGTAGGTGAGAAAGCCCTTCTCTGTTCCGTCCTGTACCAGCTTGTGGAGCTCTTCGACGTCCGGGAGGGAGATGTCGACTGTGAGCAATTGACCTCTCTTTCGCGCTTAGGTGGACGGATCCCAGGAACGCAAAGAGCCGGTTCAACCTCCCCCCGGCTCGCCTCGCGGCGGTTGGGAAGTTAACAGCTATCCACAGAACTGTGAAGAGTTTTTTCAACAGGTCTCGAGCTCGCCCACGACCTCGTCTCGACTGTTGCGAATCGGCACCGGCCCGAAGGCGGACGCTTCCAGGCCGAGGGAGTCGAGAAAGGAGCCGAGGGCAGGGCGCAGCGCGCGGCCAGAGCCGTCCTCGACCTTGAGGGCGAGGCCGAGCTCGCCGGGGCCGGCTGCGCAGAGGAGGCCTTCGGCGCCGCCCTTGGCGATCCAACCGGGAAGCGCCTGCATGAGATTCGTGTCGAGGGCCTTGGGGCCGCGGATGAGCTCAGGGTGTGCGCGCATGGCGTCGGCGACGGCCTTGCCGCCTTCGACTTCCTCCATGCGTGCAAGTGCCAGCGCCATCGACTCCAGCGAAAAGGCGAAGCTGACGACCCCGCAGCCGTCGATTGCGGTTGCGACTGGGGCCGATCCCGCCATGGTTGCCACCTCGGCTTGCATCGCTTGCTGGCACGGGTGCTCGGCGAGTCGGTAGCCATCGACGGGCCAGTCCTTCGAGTGGCAGAGGGCGAGCATTCCCGCGTGCTTGCCCGAGCAGTTGTGGTTGATGCGTCGCGGCGGATCACCGTCCGGGCCGCACTCGAGGTCGTCTTCTGTGGCCGGCGCCTTGTCGAGCAGCGCCTGCACGGCTGCAAGCTGGGCCTCGTCCGCGAGGTGGGAAGCCGAGGCGATCGCGAGGTCGCGGTCATCCAGGTCGGGGCGCTCGCGTGCCAGAGGGAGAGCCTGGATCGGCTTTGCCGCCGAGCGCATGAACGTGACGAGGCCCGGATCACCTGCAGACGCGACGATCTCGCCGCCGCGAACGGCGACCGCGTGGACGCGGTGGACGGACTCCACGGTCGCGCCGCGCCGCGCGGCTACGCTGATCGGCTCAGCCATGAGGAGAGACTAGTGCCCGAACTTCCGGAGATGGAGGCGTGGCGGCGCGCTCTCGACGGCCCGGTCTCGGCCTTTCCGATCGAGAAGGCCGGCCCCGCGCACATCGCCACCCTGAAGACGATCGACCCGCCGCTGACAGCACTGGAGGGCAGGCGCCTGTCCGGGGCGAAGCGGCGCGCGAAGCGGCTCCTCTTCCCGACGGAGGACGGCGAGCTCGTCCTGCTCGTTCACCTGATGACGGCCGGCCGGCTGCGGTATCTGCAGGCGGGCGAGAAAGGGCCGAAGACACCGGCGTTCCGCCTTCGTTTCCAGGGCGGAGCGGAGCTCGTCCTCACCGAGGCCGGCAAGAAGAAGCGCGCCGGAGTCTGGCTGCTCACGCCGGCGGAGGCGGAGTCCGAGCTGGCACACCTCGGCCCGGAAGCGCTCGGGCTGGGTGCCGAGGGCCTGGCCGAGATTCTGGGGTCGGAATCGCGGCGGCTGCACTCGCTCCTGCGAGACCAGCGTGTCATCGCGGGGATCGGCCGCGCCTGGGCGAACGAGATCCTCCACACGGCGAGGCTCTCGCCGTACGCACTTTCCAAAGACGTGACCTCGGAAGAGATCAAGCGACTGGCGGCCGCAATCGACTCCGAGCTCGAGCGGGGCCTGGAGCTCCGGGAGCGGGGCGCCAACGACAAGCGCACCTACCGCGTCCACAACTCCCTCGACGCCCCCTGCCACGTCTGCGGGGCACCGATCGCTCGCGTCGACTTCGAGCAACACACGATCTACTACTGCCCCGATTGCCAGACCGACGGCCGCGTGCTCAAAGACCGGCGGCTCTCGCGCCTTCTGCGCTGAAGATCCGTTAAGTCGCGAGGCGGACGTGCAAGCGTTCGCCCTCGACCTGGATCGACCCGCCGAGTGCTTCGACGAGACGCCGCGCGGCCGCGGCGCTCAGGTCCTTCAGGTCCTCGCTGAGCACGATCGGCGCAACGCCGGGAGTCACGGGCTCGACCCACACCGAAGGGCCGTCCGCAGTCAACGTGACCCGCTCGAGCGCGCCGTGTCGAAGGGCGCAGCGGGCGAACCCCGCGAGGCCGCGCTCGACCGCATCGCGGTCGACCCGAACCGTGGCGCCGGAGCCTGCGGCCGTCGCCTTCTCGCCGAGGCGAGACGCGGCTGCCTGGACCAGGTCGAGCGTGTCGGCTTCCGTCAGGCTCGGCTCGTAGCGCGCTGCTTCGATCCGCGCGACCACTCCGAGATCCTCCAGGAGCTCCGCAATCTGATCGGAGGCCGCCTGGATCATGGCGAGGTACCGAGCGGCGGGGTCGCCGAGCGGCTCGCTCTCCTGCAGCGTGTACGCGAAGCCCGAAACCGTCGCAAGCGGCGTCCTCAGGTCATGACACGCGAGCGAGACGAATCCGGCGAAGCTGTTTTCTGAAGCCACGAACCCCCTTGGTACGGTTGGGCGACAAGTATGGATGACGCATTCGCGCTTACTCGTAGACGACCTTCAGGCCTCCTTGCCCGAAGTCTCGCTCGGGCTCTCGCGCGCGGGGGTAACCGGTGCGAGCAAGGCGATCCGGATCAGGTACGGCGACTACGAGAAGCAGATAGCTGCCGATATCGAGTGCACGGTCGACCTCGACCCTGACCAGAAGGGCGTGCACATGTCTCGCTTCCCGGAGCTCTTCGCGGAAGCGATCGAGGAAGTCGTCATCGGGGAGGCTTTCCTCATCGAGGTGCTCGCCGAGCACATCGCGACGCACGTCGTCGAGCGCCAGCAGGCGCTGCGGGCCGAGGTCAAGATCTCGGCGAGATATCCGATCGAGCGCACCACGCCGGTCACGGACCTCCCGACCCAGGAGATGGTCAGCCTGATCGGGATCGCAGCCGCCTCCTCTCGTGGCGTGCGGAGGCTGGTCGGTGTGGAGGCGGCTGGCATCAACGCCTGCCCGTGCGCGCAGGGGCTCGTCCGGGGCCGCGCGAGCGAGCGTCTGCTCGAGGCGGGCTTTGCCGACGAAGACGTCGACCGCATCCTCGAGCTCGTCCCGCTCGCGACGCACAACCAGAGGGGTCGCGGGACGCTCTACGTCGGGACGCAGGCGAGAGTCGACGCAGAGCAGCTCGTGACGATCGTCGAGGGGTCCATGAGCGCGCCGGTCTACGAGCTCCTGAAGCGGCCGGACGAGCTCTTCGTGGTCGAGCACGCACATCTACAGCCACGGTTCGTCGAGGACTCGGTTCGCCTCGCCCTGAAGGGCGTCCTGGATGCGCACCCCGCCCTCGACGACGCGGACTTCCTCTTCTCGCGGCAGGTCAACCTCGAGACGATCCACACCCATGACGTGCTCGCGGAGCGCTACGGCACGGTTGGCGAGCTGCGCCTGGAGCTCGAACACGGCGGGCCGCTCGACCATCACACCGAGCTGCGCGAGTGGCTAGCTAGCTAAGCCTGCGCGGGTTTCCGACGAAGCTGCACCCGGGTTTCCGTACCGGCGCGCAGGCGCGCGAGGTTTGGGCGATGCAGGAGGAGCACTCCGAGCGCGGCCGCACTCGTGAAGACGACCACGGGCCACGGCTCGCCGAGCAGGAGTGCGGCCAGCGGAAGTGACGCCGTGGCAAGGATCGAGGAGACCGACGCGTAGCGGGTGAGCGCAAACACCAGGAGCCAGACGAGAATCCCGGCCAGCCCAACGAGCGGCGCGAGCCCAAGTAGCGCACCGCCGCAGGTCGCGACCGTCTTCCCGCCCTTGGCGAAGCGGAGAAAGATCGGGCGCCAATGGCCGAACATCGCCGCCCCGCCCGTGAGCGCGCCGACGAGAGGGCCTGCGGACATGGTTGCGACGAGGGTCGGAATGAATCCCTTTGCGACGTCGAGAAACATCACGGGGATCGCATAGCGCGGCCCGGCCGCCCGCCAGACGTTCGTCGCACCGATGGCGCCGCTGCCGAGCGTGCGGACGTCCACGCCTCGCGCCAACTTGGCGACCCAGAGACCGAAGGGGAGGCTGCCGGCGAGGTAGCCGACGACGATAAAGGCGAGCGTCTCGATCGTCGTCTCCTACTTCAGCGGAATCCCGTACTTCGAGACCCAGTCGTTCACGGTTGGCCAGTCGAGGTTGTCGAAGAAGACGTCGATGTACGAGGCGCGGTCGGTGCGGTAGTCGAGGAAGTACGCGTGCTCGTAGACGTCGAGCGCCACGAGCGGCGTCGCGTTCCAGATCGGGTAGCTGTTCTGAGCGTCGCCGATGTAGTTGAAAAGCCGGCCCTCGTCCCAGTCGTAAGCCGTCCACGCCCAGCCCCGGCCGCCCATGCCGGTTGCCTTCAGGTCGGCGCGCCAGTCGGCTACCGACCCGAAGTCGCGCTCGATCAGGTCACCCATAGGCCCGCCGGGCTCGCCGCCCTCGCCGCCCAGGTGCTCGAAATAGATCTCGTGGTTCTTGACGCCGCCGACCGCGAACGTCAGGTCGACCTTTAGCGCCCGGATCTCCGAGTAGACCTGGTTTCCCGCCGAGAGATCGACGTCGGCGAGCTTGGCGAGGATCTCGTTGCGCTTCGCGACGTAGCCCTCGTACAGCTTGTAATGGGCCTCGACGGCTTCGCGCGAGATGCCCTCGAGCTCGTACAGCTCCGGCTTGAGCTCTCTCGGTGCGATCTCTTCGGCGTTGAAGACAAGGGTTGGCATGGAGCTCCTTCCAGGAGATGGGCGCGGCGAGCATATTACGACGGCCACGCCGATAGAGCCGGCATGGCCTCTATGGTCGGCGCCCTGGTGGGTGTAGCCTCACTCTTCAGCCGAAAGAAAGGAGCTGGAGATGGCCTTCGAGGTTCCGCCTCTCCCTTACGACTACGACGCGCTCGAGCCGCACATCGACTCAGAGACGATGCGCGTCCACCACGACAAGCACCACCAGGCCTACGTGGACAAGGCGAATGCAGCGCTCGCGGACACCGACTCCGCACACGAGTCGGTCGAGCACATCCTGTCCATCCTCGACACA
Source organism: uncultured Actinomycetes bacterium (assembly GCA_963827725.1). Lineage (GTDB taxonomy): Bacteria > Actinomycetota > Thermoleophilia > Gaiellales > Gaiellaceae > VAXT01. The sequence continues at coordinate 21,263 of CAWHBM010000003.1, forward strand.
TTCCCAAAGGACAAGCAGACCGCGATTCGCAACAACGCCGGCGGCCACGCGAACCACACCCTCTTCTGGGAGATCATGAGCCCGGACGGAGGCGGAGAGCCCGAAGGCGAACTGGGTGATGCGATCACCGATCTCTTCGGCTCGCTCGACGAGCTGAAGAAGGTGATCAACGACGGAGGCGTCAACCGCTTCGGCTCGGGGTGGACGTGGCTCGTTCACGACGGAACGGGGCTGGCGGTCTACTCGACGGCCAACCAGGACTCGCCGATCATGCAGTCAGGCGAGCCCCTCCTCGGCATCGACGTCTGGGAGCACGCGTACTACCTGAGCTACCAGAACCGTCGCCCGGATTATCTCGAGGCCTGGTGGAACGTCGTCAACTGGCCCGCAGTAGCCGAGCGCTATGAAAAAGCGATCGGCAAAGTCCAAACCGCAACCTAAGAAATGAGATTTTACGGCCCTAGACGCCCACGGAGACCAGCACCGGTCGCCGCCGGAGCCGGGCTTTGCCCGGCGGGAGGCCAACTAAGCGCGCCCGAATCACGACCACGGCGACCGGCCCACTACCCCCTTGCCAACCAACCCGGACGCAAGGAGGGGGCCCACGGGGGAACCAGGGGTTCCCCCGTGAAGGCGAGCGAGGGCGAAGCCCAAGCTGCCGGGGAACCAGGGGTTCCCCCACGAAGGCGAGCGAGGGCGAAGCCCGAGCAATGCCGAGGCGCCGGGGGACCCCACCCCCGGCGTCTCGACTATTCCGGCGCGTTATCCGCGGCGGAAGCTTATGGTCGGGCTGGTGCCGAACACGTAACCGGTCCCGGCCTGGTTCGTGGTCATGAAGACGCGCACCTGATGGCGGCCCGCTGTCAGCGACTTCAGGCGGAAGCGCTGAGCTCCCTGACTGTTGAGCTTGACCTTCTTCAGGCTCACCCACTCGCCGAAGCGATTCAATCGCTGGGCGGTGACCGAGCGGCCCGAGAACGACTTCGCAGCCTGGGCGCGAGCCACGAACCAGCGACCCGAGCGCATGAGCGTCAGACGTGGCTGGACTGCGACCTGGATGACTGCGCTCTCCTTCCCCTTCCACGTGGCCTTGTACGCGGTGAGGAGTTGCGGCGAGGCAGCGAAGTCCCAGACGCCGTTCGTGGTCGTCAGAACCTCGCCGAGCTTCACGAACGACAGCTGGCCGTAGGGCTGACCGAAGATTTCGACCGTATCGCCCACGGCGGCCGGAGAGACGGCCCCTCCGACTCGGATGGCGTTGCCGAAGACGGCGATCCCTACCGACGACCCGATCGAGACCGACGGTGCTGCGCCGGTCACCCTCACCGTGCCCTTCAGGGCCGGGTGGAGAGCGTCTCGATAGGCGTACGTGCCAGGCGTGTCGAGGCGCTTCGAGCAGGTCTTGGTCGGCGTGATCGTGCCGCACGCAAAAGCCCCGTTGTTCGCGACGGGCTGGTGGTTGACGGTGTCGACGTTCTTCCAGCGGACGGTGTCACCGCCGGCAACCGTGACGGTCTTCGGAGCGAAGCCCGTGCTTCGGATGTTGACGACCTTCAGCGCGCTGAGCGACGCGACGGCGAAGCCCGCACCCGCAAGGGCACACACCGCAGTGGCGATCAATAGCGTTCGTTTCATGGTGGTTCCCCCAGTCGTTGACGGCTACTTGAGTGGAACGCCCTGAGCAGGCAAAAGTTGCGTCTTCGCTGTAAGGATTTTGTGCGCATGTACCTACACTGAGCCTGAATGCGGGCTCTCGTTACCGGGGGGACGGGGAGGATCGGCTCGAAGGTCGCCGAGCGGCTCCGATCGGAGGGGTGGTCCGTCCTCGCTGTCGGTAGGGCCGATGGCGACCTGGCTCGAGTGGATGACGCCCAGGCGCTCGTCAGGCGTGCGGTCGAGGAGCTCGGCGGGCTCGATCTGCTCGTGAACGGCGCCGGCGAGGGATTCGAGCCCAAGCCGGTTGCCGACGTGACTGAAGCGGACTGGGAGACCGCGTTCGGAGCAACCGCCAAGGGGAGCTTCTTCGTCACCCAGGCAGCCGCGCCGCACCTTCGCGAAACCAGCGGCCTCGTGGTCATGATCGAGGACGTCGCGGCGTATCAGCCGTGGCCCTCGTTCGCCCCGCACTCTGCGGCGAAGGCGGCTCAGGCGATGCTGACCCGCGTCCTCGCGCGCGCCCTCGCGCCCGAGGTTCGGGTATGTGGAATCGCGCCGGGCCCCGTCGCCGTCGAGCCCGGGCAGGAGGAGCGCCGGGCCGGCGAGACGCTCCTCGGCCGTGTTGGCTCGCCCAGCGACATCGCCGCCGCAGTCCTCTATCTCGCCGGAGCCGACTTCGTGACGGGCACGAGCCTCGTCGTCGACGGCGGCCGTCTGCTCCAAACCGAGCGACGGCCGGAGTCGTAGAGACCATGGAAGGACGATGTCAGCTGCACTCACTCTGCGCACCGGCTTGCCGGGTGCGCCCCGACTCGCCACCATCCAAGTCGTGGCTGCCGATCCGATGACGGACGGGGAGTTGATCGCGCGCGTCGGCGAGGGTGACTCGAGCGCGTTCGAGGCCCTCTACCGACGCTACTCGAGACCTGTCTTCGCACTCGCGCTGCGCCGCCTCGGCGACCGCGGTCGAGCCGAAGACGCCGTGCAGGAGACGTTTGCCTCGGTCTGGCGCTCGGCCGGCAGCTACCGGCAGGAGCGCGGGCCCGGCGCACCGTGGCTCTACGCCGTCGCACGGAACGCGATCGTCGACCGGCGGCGGGCGTTCGGCGACCCCGTGGCGGAGCCCGTCGACGAAGCGTCCAAGGATCCGGGGCCTCTGGAGCGCACCGAGTCGAGCTGGACGGCATGGCGCGTGCACCGAGCTCTCGCCGAGCTGCCGGAGCACGAGCGCCAGCTGATCGAGCTCGCGTACTGGGGTGGGCTCTCTCAGAGCGAGATCGCAGAATTTCTCAACGTGCCGCTGGGAACCGTGAAGACACGAACGCGAAGCGCTCTGTCCCGTCTCGCCGGCCTCCTGGAGGGAGAGCTCTCGTGACTCGCCCGCCCGACTTCCGCGATCTCGTCGGCGACGACCTGTCCGAACGGGACCGGGCTAGGCTCGAGCACGTGCACGACCTGCTCGTGGAGGCAGGGCCCCCACCTGAGCTTCCACCCTCACTTGCCGAGGCTCCCCGAAGCAACGCGCAGTCTCCCTCCTGGCTGCCGCGCCGCCGCATCGGTGCCGCCTTCTCGCTTGCCGCGGCAATCGCTCTCGTCGCCTTCCTCGGCGGCTACGTGGCCGGGCTCAACAAGAACGACTTCGACTCCACGCGCGAAGTAGCGATGCACGGGACAGGCGCCGAGGCCGATGCGAGCGCCCTGATCAAGCTCGGCGCAATCGACGCAGCCGGCAACGTGCCGATGGTCGTCACCGTGCGGGGCCTGCCCAGGCTTTCGGGACGCGCGTACTACGAGCTGTTCCTGACGAGGAACGGCAAGCCGCTGGCGTCCTGCGGAACCTTCAACGTCGAGCCCGGGACGACCACGCTCGATTTCACAGTTCCGTATTCGCTCAAGCGCTTCGACGGCTGGGTCGTGACCCGTTGGGAGCCGAACCACGAAGGCACGGGCCCGGTCCTGCTGACGACGACCTAGGGAGCGGTGCGGTCGTTCGCGACGAAGGCCGCGTGGGTGATCGGCATCTGGCGCTCGAGGAACGACTCGGCCGCCGCCGCGTACTGGCGAATCTCGTACTGCGCGGCCTCGTGGTTCCGCAGCGAGCAGAAGTGCATGAGGCTTCGCGGGTTACAGCTCCAGTAGTACTTCGTGTAGGTCGAGAGCGGCAGGACCGTGCGGGCGACCTCTTTTGCAACACCCTGCTCGAGCATGCGCTCGTACGCCTGGAACGCCCGCGTCGCGTTTTCCTCGATCTCCCGCTGGGCGTTCTCGCGAACCTCGTCCTCGACGGGCTCGAAGCTGTACGAGCCCGGCTTGCCGACCTGGGTGCGGACGTTCTCCGGCACGTAGAACTCGGGCTCGATCTTCGAGTAGCGCCCACTCCATTCGTTGTATGAGTGGCCGGCTCTGTGACGGTGGTGCTCGCGGACGACGAAGAGCGGCGCCTTGACGACGAACCGGAAGTAGCCGTGCTCGAATGGGCTCCCGTGCTTCTCGCGCATCAGAAAGCGGATGAGACCCGCGTCCTTCTCACCCATCTCGTCGGACGCCTGGTTGAAGGAGACGCGCGCGCCGTTCACGACCGCGAGATCGGAGGCGAGCGCTCCGTCGAGCGCAACGAAGCCATGATCGAGGACAGGAACGACGTTCTCCGCTAGGACTTCAGGTGTGACAGCCACGAAGGCGAGTCTAGCGAGGGCCTATGTCGGCACTTCTGGCTGGTCCTATCCGTCCTGGCGACCCGGCTACTACCCGGCCGAGGTCAAGCCTCCGAACTTTCTTCGCCACTACTCGGAGCGGCTGCCGAGCGTCGAGCTGAACACGACGGGCTACAGGATTCCGGCCGAGGATCAGTTCCGGCGCTGGGCCGAACAGGTCTCGCCAGGGTTCCGCTTCGCGGTCAAGTTCAACTCGTTTCGCCTCGCTGGGGCGGGGACGTTCGAGGAACGGGTGCGGCTCCTTGGCGACCGGCTCGGCCCGATTCGCGTGCACGTCGGCTCGGCGCGGGACGAGGGCCTGCTGACGCTGGCGCTCGGCTCGTTCGACCCGGGGCTGAAGATCGCGTTCGACTTCCGGCATGACTCCTGGGAGGGGGTCGAGGCCGACCTGCCACCGAACGCAGTGCGCGTCAACGACCTCGGGTCCGCTGCTTCCTTCCGCTACCTACGGCTGCGTGAGCCGCCGTACGACGACAGCACGCTCAAGGAGTGGGCCGAGCGGATCCGTCCGCTGCTCGACGACGGGATCGAGGTCTACTGCTACTTCAAGCACGAAGACGAGCCAGAGGCGCCCCGGGCCGCGGAGCGCCTCCTCGAACTTCTTACCTAGGCGTTCGCTCCGGTCGTCGCGCCGATTCGCTCGATCACGTCGTAGATCCCGTCGGCACCAATCGACTCGATGAAAGGAGCCATGGCCTCTTGCCGCGCCTTGTCGTCTTCCGGGTCCATCTGCGCCTTGATCTCGTCAATCGACCCGTCGATGAGGCCGAACGCGATGATCTCGTCCGGATCCTTCGTGTTGCGGAGAACGAAGATCTCGACGCCCTCGGGCATGTCGCCTTCGTCGCCCTCCCAGGCCTTACGCCACTCGTCGTAGGTCCCCGGCTTGAGCTTCCGCACTGTCAACGCTGCGATCACGTGCACCTCCCTGATTTGGGTTTGAGGACAACCTACGCCCGGGTACCGCCACGCTGCAACCCGATATCGACAGAGGAGCTAACTGGCCGGACGATATTGGCTCTGAGTCGACTCAGACCGGCCCGAAACTCCGGGGTAGGCTCGAAGCGGGAGGCGGGAGGACTTCATCCCCACCCGGGTGGGGCTGCGCGCGCGTGTACTTACTAAGCGTCCTACCGGCAGCCCGGAGCGCCTACTCGTACTGGAGCGCCCTGAGCACGTTCAGGCGAGCCGCGCGTCGCGCGGGCAGGACCGCCGCGATGACGCCGACGATGATCGACACGACGGCAAAGACGACGAGCTGACTAACGGGCAACTTGAACTGAACTCCGTACTGACCGAGCGACTGCACGATCAGTGCGGCCAGGAAGATGCCGAGCGGCAGCCCGAGTGCGGCGCCGATCAGCGCCGTGATGATGCTCTCGTGGCGGATCATTCGCCTCACCTGGCGTCTCGTCATGCCCACGGCCCGCAGCATTCCGAGCTCGCGCGTTCGCTCGAAGACGGAAAGAACGAGCGTGTTGACGATCCCGGCGACGCTCACGATCACGGAGAGCGCAAGGAGGATGTAGAGCATGCTCAGGAACTGCTGGATCTCTTTGTCCTCCTTGTCGATCCACTCCTCTCTGGTCTGCACGCGTGCGTCGGGATAGCTCTGGAGAGCCGCATCGACTGCGTCCTTGTTCGCCTCGGTCTCGCCGCCTGCCGCCTTGATGAAGGCGAACTGGCTGCGCTCGAGCTCGAACAGCGAAGCGAAGGTGTCGTTGGCAATCGTCACGACCCCGAGCAGCGGGTAGAAGGGCGGGGGGTCGACGATCCCCTTCACCTCGAGCTCGGCTTTCTTGCCGCCGGGCACTTCGACCGTGAAGGTGTCGCCCACCGAAAGCTTCTTCTCGTCTGCGAAGTCCTCGGAGAGGATCGCGCCGTTCCGACCGAGTTGCGCAAGCGTGGCGTCGGAGCCCTCCTTCCAGTCGAACGCGTATCCGGTCGTGATCAGGTCGGGATCGATCCCCGAGATGTCGTTGCCGGAGCCGGCGACTCTCGCAACCTCCTCCCGGACCTCGGTCACGATCTCCACGGGAGGAGCCTCGCGAGCCGCATCCGTCGCACCGGCCACGAACGGGCTGTAGCCGTCCTCGGAGGTGATGATCAGATCCGCTCGGATCTGGTCCTCGATCGCCTGGCGGTTCGCGACGCGCATCCCTTCGCCCAGCACGGCCACGAACGTCACGAGGGCGATTCCGATCATCAGCGCCGCCGCGGTCGCCGCGGTCCGCCCCGGATTCCTCAGCGAATTGCCGTGCGCAAGCCGCCCGGCAGCGCCGCCGATCCGCCGGGCGGGCCACCCGACGAGCGCGGCGAGCGGGCGCACGAGCCGCGACGAGATCAGGGCGACGCCGACGAAGAGGGAGAGCACACCGACGGCGATGGCCAGCAGGCGCTGGATGATCTCGACGTCGTCCGCGAAGAGGGAGTACCCCAGCAGGGCGACCGCAACCGCGATCAGCACGGCGGCTACGTATGGCCAGTAGCGCGAGAGGCGCGACGGCGGCAGCGTTGCACCCTCGCGGACAGCCGCGATCGGTGGGACACGTGTCGCACGCAATGCCGGGGCGAGCCCGGCAAGCAGCGTGATGAGGATGCCAACGGAGAGCGACGCGATCACCGCGCCGGTCGTGAGCTGAAGCGAGGTCGTCGGAAGCTCGATTTCGAGAGCCTTGAAGAGCGCGTTCAACCCCACGGCGAGGAGGAGGCCCAAGAACAGCCCGGTCACGGAAGCGAACACGCCGATGGCGAGCGCCTCGATCATGACCGACCCGAGGACCTGCCGGCGAGAAGCGCCGATCGTCCGCAGCGTCGCGAGCTCGCGTGTGCGCTGCGCGACAGTCATCGAGAGCGTGTTGAAGATCACGAAGGCGCCCACGAAGAGAGCGACGAAGCCGAAGCTGAGCAGGAAGTAGCGGATGATCGACGTGAACGTCGCGATCTCGCTCGACTCTTCGTCCGCCTGCTGGGAGCCGGTTCTCGCCTGCACCGTCGGGGGAAGCGCAGCCTCGAGGTCGGTGACGAGCTGCTCCGGGCTGACACCCGGCTTGGCCGCTACCGAGACGGCGTCGAACTTCCCTTCCTGGTCGAGCAGCTCCTGGCCCGTGGGCAGGTCGAAGACAGCGAAGGTCGCGCCGCCGATCGATTCGACCCCGGGGTACTGAGCGATGCCGACGACCTCGAACTCGCGCAGGGGCTGGAGGGTGGCGATGGGCACGCTGTCGCCAATTCCGTAGTCCTCGTCGCTCGCAGTTCCGAAGTCGATCACGACCTCGGTCGGGCCGGTCGCCCAGCGCCCTTCCTTGAGCTCGAGCGGGTTGAAGCGAGGCACGCTCGAGTCGAGCCCGAACCCGAACGTCGGGGCGTTCTTCGAGATCGGCTCGCCTTCGGCGTCGATGATCTTGACAGCCGTGTCCTCGAAGACGCTTCCGGCCGCGGCGTCCACCGAGGAGACGCCACGCACCTGCTCGAGCACACCGGCGTTGAACGGAGGGGCCGTCGCGCTCTCGCCTTCGAAGGTGATGTCCGACTCCGCAGACGTGATGACTGCGTCGGTGCCCGCGTACGACTCGATGAAAATCTGGTCGAAGGCGCGGTCGATCGCGCTTGTCAGCACCAGCGTGCCGCTGATCATCGACACGCCAAGGACGATCGCGAGCGCAGTCAGGACGGCGCGGAGCTTTCGGCCCATGAGGCCGCGCAACGCAACTCTGATCATGCTACCGGCCTTCCGCTGCGTGCCTCTCGGTTTCCTGACGCGTCGCTCAGACCCCGTATGCGAGTGGAACAGTGTTGGCACACACGGGCCGCTCGCAGGAGGGGGCTGAGCGGCGCGAGGCGGGCCCGGAGCCGGGCTCTGCCCGGCGGGAGGGCCCGCCGGTCAGGGAAGCGAGAGGTCAGCGGGGGGTCAGCTCCTCCATGGCGACGATCAGATCGTGCTCGGTCGCATTCCCGAGATCCTTGGCGATCACGCCGTCGGCGAGGAAGAGGATGCGGTCGGCGATCGCGGCCACGCGCGCGTCGTGCGTGACGACGACGAGCGTCTGACCGTAGTCGGCGACCGACTCACGAAGCAGCTCGAGGATCTGGCCACCCGTCTTCGAGTCGAGGTTTCCGGTCGGTTCGTCGGCGAAGATGACGGTTGGCTTCGAGACGAGTGCTCGCGCGATGGCGACGCGCTGCTGCTGCCCGCCCGAGAGCTCGGACGGACGATGCGAGCGGCGATCCGCGAGCCCGACCTTCTTCAACAGGTCCTCGAACTCGGCCGGATCGATCTTCTGGCCGGAGATCGAGAGCGGCAGCGAGATGTTCTCTTCCGCAGTCAGCATCGGGAGCAGGTTGAAGAACTGGAAGACGAAGCCGATGTGACGCCGCCGAAGCCGCGTGATCTCCGTGTCGCTCAACTCGCCGAGCCGAGTCCCGGCCACCGTCACGTAGCCCGAAGTCGGGCGATCGAGCGCTGCGAGGATGTGCATGAGCGTCGACTTGCCGGAGCCCGACGGCCCCATGACCGCTGTCAGCTTTGCGGGCGCAACATCCAGCGAGACGCCGCTCAGAGCGTCGACCAGAGTCTCGCCCTCGCCGTAGCGGCGCGTGACCTCGTGCGCCGTGACGACGGCGCCGTTCTGCGACCCGGCCTCTTCGGCCTTGGCTTCCCCTGTGACCTGCATGGCGGCGTTCCCCTCTCCAGCCCGGATTTTCGACCTCGAAGCTAGTCGAAACTAGCAGCCGAGGCAAACCGGCGGAGAAGACGTGTCAAGCAGCCAGGGTCAGCCGGTCGCCGACCGCGAGACCGCGGCGCGAGCTCTCGCCCGCGGACAGCTCGAGAACTGCCTTGGAGCCCCGGCGCGAGGCTGCCCGCCAGGGGTCGACGCCGTCGGCGATGCCCACCACGACGAGCGAGTCGTCGAGGAAGACGACGTCGATCGGAAAGCGCATGAAGAAGGTGTGAATCGACGAGGCGGGCTGAAGCAAGAGCCCTTCGCCCTGCTCCAGCCCGTCTCGCCCGAGCAAACCCCTCAGGCGGGTCACCGGGGAGTCGGCGAGCGTGCACCGCTCGCAGACGACAGTCCCGTCTTCCCGCCTGAGGGTCAGCTCTCGATTCATCTAGAACCCGACGTGGATGTGGTCGTCGTGGTTTGAGAGCGGGAACGATGGCCCGCCCAGCCCGAGCAGGGAGATGACCTGCCTCGGCTGCATCTCCGCCGGGAGGAGGAGGATGTTGCGCACTGCCTCCTCGGTGATCCCGCCCGGCCGGCTGTTCCCCATGATCGAGGTGTTGCCGACGACCGAGATGTCGGCTGCGAGCCCATAGATGTGCGCCGAGATCACGCCCGGTCGCGAATACAGCCGGTGCCCGCTGATCAGGCTCGACACAGTCGCCTGGCCGTGCGCTTCTGCGAGGTAGGCGAGGAGGGTGAGCACGCGAATGTTGACGCGGCCCGCCTGGATGTCAGCCCGTCCGCCCGAGTAGATCGAGATCCGCCTGTCGTTCAGGATCCGCTTCGAGAGGGACGGCTTTGCCCAGTCGAAGCCCTTGACGAGCGCCTTCAGGCCAACGGCCCGATAGAGGTGCTGCAAGGCGACTGTGCGATCGGCGAACGTCGTTCGGCCCTCGATCGCGAGCACCGAGCTCCACGCGTTTCGCCTGGAGCGGAGCGACTGAAGCCGGTTCGTCAGCGTCAGCAGCCTCGCTTTCGATGCCGGCGCGGCTCCGCGCTCACCACTGGCGCGAAGAACGGCCAGCGTGAGTGCCCAGTCGACGTTGTTCCGCGCGGAGATGCGGGCGAGTTGCCGGGCGAAAGCCGGCTTCAGCCGCCGCGACGGCGGTGTCGGGTCGGGAAGAGTCCTGTACAGCCACACCGTGGCCGCCACGTTCGGCTCATCCGCCTCCGCTTCGCGGTCGAGCGGAGCGCTCAGGACCCGCTGGCTCGGTCTTGACCACCGGAGGCTGGCGGTTGAACTGGTTCGCGGGCTTCCCGTGAGTCTTAGCGGCCTCCTGTGACGCGGTTTCGGCGTTGGCAGCCAATCCGGTCTTGACGCGCTGGCTCAACGCCGACTGAACGTTCTGGGAAAGGCTGGGTGCAGCCTGCGCGCCCTGGGCAGGAGCTTCAGCCGTGGATTGGTCGGCCGGCGACTCCGGCTCACTCGCCGGCGTTTCAGCGGCCGGCGTTTCAGCGGCGGGTGTCTCGGCAGGCGCTGCCTCGGCAGGCGTATCCGCCGGATCCTCGGCAGACTGCCGCCTCGGCCGGCGTCAGAGCCGGATCCTCGGTCGTCGTCGTCGTCTCCGACGACAGCGCCGACTCGCTGCTTCCATCGAGCAGGTTGGTGACGGTGTCACCTGCTCCTGCCGACAACGCAGCGCCCGCGAAGAAGAGCGTCGTAAACGCGAGGCTTGCAGCGATCTTTCGGGGCGCGACCCGAACTTTCTTCCTTCGGGCCCGCGTAGTCATGACCAGCCGGCTCCGCTCCCGTCGCACTACGGCGCTCAGAAGCGACAGCGCAGCCGCGAGGAAGAGCGTATGGACGAGGCCCTTCCTACCTGGTTTTCTCCGTTGTGGCATTGCCTTGCTCCGTTTCGTTCGAGCGCCGAGGCCGCCACTTCGGCGCGGATCTCATGACGACGTCCGCGGCCGCAACGGAATCGAGACGACTATCGGCGTACGGCGGCACGTCCACTCACTCGATCTGAGGAACCGCCGAACGAATCCCCAAATCGAGGGATTACCGGGTGACCCGTCCGGGGCGATGAACGGGATCGAACTGAGCCCATAAGGCGGCGCGGCCACGCCGAAGACGTGTTTCCGGAGGTTTATCCCGGCGTGACCAAACAATTCGCCCCTACATTCCCAGGCTCGTCGCACACTTCGCGATTCGCCACCCCCTTTTCCTCCAGTCGTTCTGTCTTGGCGCGCCGAAAGGCACGCCTGATTCGAGGAAGGGAGGTGAATCAGGTGCTGAAGCTTTTCAATGCGCTCAGGCGCGAAGAGGGGCAGACGATGGCTGAGTACGGTGTCGTTCTGGCCGTAATTACGATCGCCGTCTTCGGCGCACTCGCGCTCCTCTCCGGCAACATCGTTTCCGCCATCAACAGGGTCGCTGGGTACATCACCTAAGTCCCTAACTGCATGGCACCACGGGCGGGCTCTTCCGACAAGAGCCCGCCCCCCTCAACTCTCAAAGGATTCACGAAGCAACAACGTGCGAAATCAGCATGACCAAGAGGATTTCATCTCAAAAATCAGCAGGGGCAGTCGATGACGGAGTTCGCTCTCGTCCTGCCCATCCTCGCCCTGCTGCTGTTCGGCGTGATCCAGTTCGGGGTCGCCTTCAACCACTACATCACGCTGACTGACGCCGTCCGAGCAGGCGCCCGCAAGGCAGCCGTAGGAAGACATCTTCCGATCCACCCGGCGCGGCGGTCGCAAGCCGTACGCAACGCCGCAACCGATCTCAACCAGTCGCAACTGAACGTCGAGCGTCGCCGTCAATCCCGGCTGGGCGGCCGGCGCCGAGGTCACGGTCTCGGCCAATTACCCCTACTCGATCAGTTTGCTCGGGCTTGTCGTCAAGTCCGGACGCATGCACAGCAGCACCACGGAACGCGTGGAATGACCCCCTTCACCGATACAGGCCTCCGAACAGAGAAAGAGCTGATGTATTGATGACTTACAGAATTCGCAATATCGGTATCGCGGTCGCGCTTGCGATCGTCGCCGCCCTGCTGACGACGTTCTACGTCACGAATTACAAGCGCACCGTCCAGCAGGGTGACCAGAAAGTGCCCGTCTATGTCGCCTCGCACGACATCGCGTTGGGAACGCCCGGCTCCGACGTCGCGAGCCGCAAGCTGCTGCGCGTGGAGCACGTGCCGCGACGGAGTGTCGTCCCGGGAGCGATCTCGCAGCCAAACCAGATCGACAAGCTCGTCGCAGTCGAGCCGATCTACGCCGGCGAGCAGGTCTCCACCCGACGCTTCCGCACCGCGGAAGAGCAGGGGATCCGAGCCCAGCTGAAGGGCAACCTCCGTGCGTTCCAGGCTGGCCGGAAACGACCACCAGCTCCTGAACGGCACCCTGGTCGACGGCGACCGCGTCGACTTTGTCGCGTCGATCCAGCTCAGCGGCCAGCTCCAGACGGCCGCTTCGCGCGTCGTCTTGCGCGACCTGCTCGTCCTGCAGGCGCCCGAGTCGACCCGGATCGGAAGCAAGCTCGGGAGTGATCCGAATTCTCCGTTCTCGGTGATGCTCGCCGTCACCGACGCGCAGTCGCAAAAGCTCTTCCATGTCGTGGAGAACGGTAAGTGGACGCTCCAGCTGCGCCCGGTCACCGGCGCGGCCGACAGCCCCGAGTCCGTGGACACCTCCCAGACAGTCCTCGGCGACGGCCTGCCACCAGGGCAGCGCCGGCTCCTGAGAGGAGGCCAGTAATGACGGTCGAGACCCAGGCACCAGCCCGCGAGAAGACCCGGGTCTTCATCACGGGCAACTGCGAGGGCATGTCCGAGCTGGCTGACGCCCTCGGGCGCCACGGCGAGGTCGAGCTCGTCGGCCGCTCGGACCAAGTCCGCGAGGGCGCAGGCCCGCTCACCGGGGGTCACCTCCAGGCCGTCCTCCATGCCACGCGCAGCTCGGTTCTGCCCGTCGACGAGCTCGCCGCCATCCGCGAGTACACGCAGGCACCGATCGTCCTGCTCGCCTCGGGTGAATCCTCCGCGCTGCTCGAGGAGGCGCTCGACGCAGACGTCGCAGACGTCCTCCTGCTTCCGCAGCTGACCGAGAACGTCGTCTTCGCGATCCGCAAAGTAGGCCACACAGGCCGCCGCGGAACGGTTGGACGCCCTCGCGGCAACGGTCGCGTGGTCACCGTGTTCTCGCCCAAGGGCGGGACCGGCAAGACCGTCACCGCGACGAACCTGGCGACCTCGTTCGCCAAGTACGCCGGCAAGCGAACGCTGCTCCTCGACCTCGACCTGCAGTTCGGGGACGCCGCGATCATGCTCGGGATCGAGCCGGAGAAGACCATTCAGGACCTGGTCACGGCTCCGGGCGAGCTCGACCCCGAGAAGCTGGCCGGGTACATCACTCGCCACTCGTGCGGGCTCGACGTGCTCCCCGCACCGATCCGGCCCGAGGACGCAGAGCTCGTGACCGAGGCGAAGCTGGCGAGGCTGATGGAAGTCGCGAAGGAGTCCTACGACCTGATCGTGGTCGACACCTCGCCGTTCTTCCACGGCCCGATGCTGGCCACTCTCGACCAGACCGACGACCTGCTGCTCGTGTGCGGGCTCGACGTGCCGACGATCAAGAACGTCAAGCTGAGCCTGCAGACGCTCCAGCTCCTCTCCTTCCCGCCGGAGCGGATCCGGGTCGTGCTCAACCGCGCGAACTCGAACGTCGGGCATGAAGAAGGGCGAAGTCGAGGCGGCGCTCGAGACGAAGATCCGGTTCGAGGTTCCAAGCGACCGAGCAGTTCCGCTCGCCGTCAACCGCTCGAACCCAGCCGTGCTGTCCGACCCCAAGTCGGATTTCGGCCGGGCCTTGCGTGAGATGGCAAAGCCCTCCTTCCCGCCCAGGCTGCCGCCAACGGCGAGCCGCCGGCGCTTCCTCGGCCGAGGAACGGGAGCTGAGCAATGGGCCTCCACGACCGGATCAAGAGCGAAGACGAACGGGGACGGGCCCGGAAGAGCAGCCGATCGCGCTTGCCGCGACCAACCCGGCGATCGGCGAGCAGCAGCGCTCGGAGCCCTCGGCGGCGGACCCGTACGGCGAGCTGAAGACGCGCGTCCACCACGCCTGCATCGCGAAGCTCGGCCCGCAGCTCTTCACGACCGAGACGAGCGAGAACCTCTCCGAGCGCGTCCTGCGCGAAGTCACCGAGCAGCTGACGCTCGACCGCACGCCCCTCACGCGCGAGGAGCGGCGCCGCATCGTCCGCGAGATCACCGACGACATCCTCGGCTACGGGCCGCTGGAGCCACTGCTCCGCGACGACACCGTGACCGAGGTCATGGTCAACAACTTCGACCGGATCTTCGTCGAGCGCGAAGGAAAGCTCGAGCAGCTCGTCGACGACCTTCGCCGACAACGCCCACCTGCTCCGCATCATCGACAAGATCGTCTCGCAGGTCGGGCGCCGCATCGACGAGTCGTCGCCGATGGTCGACGCGCGCCTCCCCGACGGGAGCCGCGTGAACGCGATCATCCCGCCGCTCTCGCTGCGCGGGCCGACGCTGACGATCCGAAAGTTCTCCCGCGACCCGTACACGATGGACGACCTGATCAACTTCGGCACGATGACGCCGAAGGCGGCTCAGTTCCTTGCCGCCTGCTCGCGCGGGAAGCTGAACGTCCTCATCTCCGGCGGTACCGGTACCGGTAAGACGACGACGCTGAACGCGATCTCCGCGTTCGTGCCCGGCGACGAGCGCATCGTCACGATCGAGGACGCAGCCGAGCTTCAGCTCCAGCAGGAGCACGTGATCACGCTCGAGTCGCGCCCGCCGAACATCGAGGGCCAGGGCGAGATCCGCATCCGCGAGCTCGTCCGCAACGCCCTCCGCATGCGCCCCGACCGGATCATCGTCGGTGAGGTCCGCGGCGCCGAGACCCTGGACATGCTCCAGGCGATGAACACGGGCCACGACGGCTCGCTGACGACGATCCACGCGAACTCTCCTCGCGACGCGCTGTCCAGGCTCGAGACACTCGTGCTGACGGCCGGCGTCGACCTGCCCCTGAGGGCGATCCGCGAGCAGATCGCCAGCGCGTTCGACCTGCTCGTCCAGATCACACGTCTCGTCGACGGCTCCCGGCGCATCTCGCACATCACCGAGGTGCTGCGCATGGAGTCGGAGGTGATCACGCTCCAGGACATCTTCCATGCGAAGCCGCCCGGACGAGGAGACCGCCGCAGCTGTCGAGCACGCGGTCGCGGCTGCTCTCGCCGCTCTCGTGCACACGGGCCTCAAGCCTCAGTTCCTCGAGAAGATGGCCGCGCACGGAGTCGCGCTCCAGCCGAACTTCTTCGACGAGGAGGAATCGAGCGCGTACCGATCGACGCTTTCTGCGGCGAGCTTCGGCGGGTTCTCGTGAGCCGACGCGCAGCCATACCTCGCTCTCGATCGGGGCGATCTCGCTCCTTGCTCCGGCAGCGCAGGCCGAGCGTCAGCCGTGAAGGGGGTCGACTCGAGCTGCGTTCCCGCAGATGCGGGTGAGCGTCGTCGACGTCGGAACCGAGCGCGACCGCGCCCCGACTCGCCGAGAACGGCCAGCGAGTTCCGACTCGCCGGCGCCCAGAATCTCGGCCGAGGCGAAGTCCGTCGTCCTCGCGATCGACCGCTCGCAGTCGATGCGGGGCGGGCCGCTCGCCAGCGCGATCGCGGCTGCGCGCGCCTTCATCGCCTCGAAAGCCCGGTCAGGACCGGGTCGCCGTCGCCGCGTTCGCCACCCGAGCCGCTCATCTGACGGAGTTCTCGACGAGGCGCGGCGACGCGGCCGGCGCGCTCAGGCTCGATCAAGGTCGACCCCGTGCAGGGGACAACGCTCTACGACGCGCTCGTCGACGCGTGCAGGCAGGCTCGCGGACCGAGCCGCTCCCCGCCCGCGTGATCATCGTCGTCACGGACGGCAACGAGACGCGTAGCGGCGCCACGCTCGGCGACGCGGTCGCCGCCGCCAGTGCAGTGCCGGCGCAGCCGTCTACGTCGTCGCGATCGAGAGCCCGAAGTTCAGTCCTGCGCCTCTGCAAGCGGCTGGCCGAGGAGACCGGCGGCGCCTACCACGGCGCAGCCTCGAGCGCGACGCTTCGGCCGGGAGTACGCATCGATCGCCTCCGAGCTTCGCCGCACGTGGCGCCTCGAGTACCTGAACAGCGACGCGCCCCGGCGACCAAGGCGACCCTGCGGGCCCACTGGAGAGGCCAAGGCTCGAAGCCGGCTCGTGCTCGAACTGCCCGCGAGCCTCGGCCCGGAACGCTCTGAAGCCGTCGCACCTGCTCCCCGACTTCTTCTACGAGACCGTCGCTCGGCACCCAGGTGATGGCGCTCATCTCGTTCTTCATCGTGCTCTTCGCGGCGACGCTCGCGCTCACCACCGTGAAGGGCTCCCGGTTGCGCAAGCGCATCGCGCCGCACCTCGCAACGAGCACGGACGTGCGAAAGCGCAAGCAGGATCAGAAGGAGCGCTTCGCCGCCGCGGCAGGGCTCTTCAAGGCGACGGAGGGAGCGCTCGCGCACTGGAAGTTCTGGACGCGTCTCGAGCGCCTGCTCGAGCGCAGCGACATGCCGCTGCGCACCGTCGAGCTCGTCTACCTCATCCGCCGGTGCCGGACTGCTTGCCGCAACCTTTGCGACCCTCACCGGGCGATCAGGGATGGTGACTCTCGCTCGTGCTTGCAGGCTTCGCGGCCATCGCCGACCGTGAGTCGTCTGGATCAAGGCGGACTCGACGATTGAAGGCGTTCGAGGACCAGCTCCCGGACGTCCTCATCACCCTCGCCGCCGCGCTCAAGGCGGGGCACAGCTTCAAGCAGGGCCTGCAGACGATCGTCGACGAAGGCAATCCGCCTGCGAGCAAGGAGTTCCAGCGGGTGCTCGCCGAGGCGCGTCTCGGGCGGCCGATGGAGCTCGCGCTCGCCGACATGGCGGAGCGCCTCGGCTCGAAGAACTTCGACTTCGTGATCACGGCCGTCAAGATCCAGCAGCAGGTCGGCGGCAGCCTCGCGGGCCTGATCGACATGGTCGCCGACACCGTCCGCCAGCGACTGCAGTTCATCCGCAAGGTCAAGGGCCTGACCGCGATGGGCCGCGCGGGCGCCTACACGCTCGTCGCGCTCCCGTTCTTCATCGCTATCGCGATCACGGTCATCAACCCCACGTACATGGACCCGCTCTACCACACGCAGCACGGGTCACATGCTCATCTACACGGGCCTCGCGATGATGGCGTTCGGCTCCCTCATCCTCAAGAAGATCGTCTCCTTCAAGGGGTAGTGACACAGCCATGACCATCCTTCTCGTCCTCGCCGTCTTCTGCCTCGCCGGCGCCGCGTTCCTCGTCGGCGAGATCGTCATGCTGCCCGCGCGACAGCGCTTCATCTCGGTTCGGCGCGCAGCCACCTACGGACGGATGGAGCTTCCGTCGGGAACGCCGCAGGAAGGGGTGCGAGTGCGCGTGCTCGCTCCGATCGGCGAATGGCTCGCCAAGCTGGGCGCTCAAGGTCAATCCGCGCATCGAGCACCGACGACGATCGGAATGAGGATCCTCGCCGTCGGGCATGGGCCGCACGCTCTCGCCGACGAGCTTCCTCGCCATCAAGGGCTTCGTCGCCCTGATCGGGATCTTCCTCGGGTCGATGCTCGGGTCGGGCCGCGGCATCGGCGGCCTGATGATGGGCGCGATGTTCCTCGGCGCGGTCGGCTTTCTCGCGCCGGACTACGCACTTGACGCTGAAGGCGCGAGGCCGGAAGGAGCGGGTTCGCGCCGATCTCCCCGACGCGCTCGACCTTCTCGCCGTGAGCGTCGAGGCAGGCATGGGGTTCGACGCCTCGCTCGCCAAGATGAACGAGCACATGGAAGGCCCGCTCGCAGAGGAGTTCGGGCTGACGCTGTCCGAGATGCGAATCGGCGAGAGCAGGTCGGAGGCGCTGAAGCGACTCGCCGAGCGCGTGGATGCGCAGGAGCTGTCGGCCTTCACCCGCGCCATCATCCAGGCCGACCAGCTCGGTACCTCACTCGGCCGGATCCTGCGTGTGCAGGCCGCCGACGCGCGGCTCCGCAGGCAGGCGGCCGCCGAGGAACGGGCGATGAAGGCGCCGATCAAGATGCTCTTCCCCACGGTTCTCTTCATCTTCCCGGCGATGTTCCTCGTCATCCTCGGGCCGGCCATCCTCAACGTCCAGAAGCTCTTCGGCTAGGAGCCAAGCATGTCCGGTGACGAGAACAAGCAGGACGAGCAGGACGAACAGGAAGAGCCGAAGCGGCCGAGGCGACCGAGGGCGGTTTCGGCACGGGCCTCAGGGCCCAGCTCGAGAAGCGCCGCGGCGGGCAGCCAGGAGCCCGAGGCTGCACCGGCGCAGGCCTCGCCGGAGGCTCCGCTCGTCAGGTTCGACCTCGACCCGTCGGCGGCGCACCAGCTCAACGGAACGAGCAGGCTGGCGCCGGCGCAGAGCTCGAGGAGGTCCGTGGGCAGCTCGCCGCGGCGCAGAAGCGCGAGCTGGAGCTCCGCGCCGCGTTCGCCGAGCAGGTGGAGGCGTACGAGCGCAAGCTTTCGGAGGAGTACGACGTCTCGCGGGAGCAGACGAAGCTCCATGAGCGCAGCGCCAAGCTTTCGTCGACCGAGAACAGATCCGCGAGCGCGAACAGCGACTTGCGCCGAGGAGCGCAAGGAGCTGAACGCCGAGCGTCAGCGGCTCTCCGCGCTCCAGGAAGAGGTTGCAGCAGCACAATCTGCTGCCGCCGAGCTACAGGAGGAGCTCCAGGCGCGCGACGCCGAGCTGACTGAGGCCGAGCGACTCGCGGGCCGGAGCTCCTCGGAGCTCGCCCAACGAGGCTCCGCAGTGGCCGCGCGCGAGGAGAAGCTCGGCAAGACGGAGCGCGACCTCGCGACCCGCGAGGGTCAGTGGAAGGCGCGCGAGAACGAATTGAAGCGCCGCGAGAAGGACCTCGGAGGGCGCGAAGGTCGCCTGGCGGAGGCCGAGCAGCGCCTGGCGAAGGAGAGCGCGCGCGTCTCGGCTGACGGCGAGGCGGCTCAAGCGTCGCGAGGCCGAGGTGTTCGAGCGCCACGAACGCGTGCGCGCCGAGACCAAGCAGCTCGAGACCCAGCTGTCAGCTTCCGGCGCCGAGGTTCAGCAGATGCAGGCACGGCTCGCCGAGATCGAGGGTCGCGAGGAGGAGCTCATCGCCCGCGAGGCCGAGCTCAACCGCCGCGAGTCCGAGCTGAAGCGCGTCGAGGGCGACAGCCTCCGCGGGCGCGACCTCGACGAGTGGACCTCGCGGCTCGAAGCGCGCGAGCAGGCGCTCGCCGATCGCGAGTCTGCGGTCAACGAGGAAGTCTGATCTTTCCGAGACGGCGCGCGAGCGGGTCGACAGGCGCGAGAAGCGCATCGCACAGACCGAGGCGAACCTTCGCGAGCGCGTCCGCGAGATCGACGAGCGCGAAGAAGAGCAGCACCGACGCGAGGCTCGGGACGAGACCGACTACGAGATCCGCCTCGAGAAGCTCGAGAACCGCGAGAAGGCCCTGGCCGAGCTGGAGGAGAAGCTCGGCAGCAAGGAGACCCAGCTCGCGGCCTACGTCGCGCAGGCGCAGGGCGCACTACAGCGCCGCGAGTCCGAGTGGTGGAACAAGCAACTCGGACAAAGACGACGACGCCGCTGACGCCGAAGTCGCGTAGCCGGCTTCGCTAGCGCTCGCCTCCACGGGTGAAACCCCTGGTTCCCCCATGGCCCCCTCCTTGCAACCGGCTGCGGTTGGCACCGCTGTAGTGGGCCGGTCGCCGTGGTCGCGATTCAGCCGAGCGTAGTTCGGCCTCCCGCCGGGCTAAGCCCGGCTCCGGCGGCGGCCGGAAGTGGTCTCCGCGAGACGTGTTCGAAATCTCCGTTAGGATGCCGCGGCTATGTGGCAGGCCTACGTGAGATTCCGATCCGGCTCGACTACTCGCGCCGACGTCGCCGAGAATGAAGACGATGCGCGCAAGGCGCTCGAGGACGCCATGAGCCAGCTGAAGTCAAACGGCATCGGCACCGTCGGCCCGAGCCTCGTCGTCACGAAAGACGACCTCGAGTTCATCAAGCTCGAGCAAAAGCAGGCGCAAGACCAGCAGCAGCGCTAGTTCGGCTCCGCTGCGCTCGCCTTCGTGGGGAAACCCCTGGTTCCCCCACGTGCCCCCTCCTTACGTTCCGGTCAGGTTGACGACCGGATAGTGGGCCGGTGACCGTGGTTGCGATTCAGCCGAGCCGTAGTTGGCCTCCCGCCGGGCAAAGCCCGGCTCCGGCGGCGGCGCGTAATGGTTTCCGCGGTCGGTGAAAGCGGAGAAGCGCACGGAAAGAAAGAAGCCGGCCCTTGCGAGCCGGCTTCGACGTTCCGTAATTCGAGCTAGGTCGTTACTGCTGGTCGTTGTCGATCAGGCTCGGCCCGGTGAGGGAGAAGGCGATCATTCTGAAGATCTCCGTCAGGTCGCCGGGATTCGGCTGGTTGAAGAACTTCGACGGGTCGGACGCGATCCCCTGGACCATCTGCATGGCCGTCATCGTCGGCTGCTCCTTGCACCGGAACTGGAAGCCGTTCTTCTTGTTGCAGGACTTCCCGTCGGTGCCGGTCCCGGAGGAGCGCCAGCCCCAGCACTCCACGCCCGGCGCGTCGTAGGCGATGCCGTAGACCCAGGTCCCGGCGGCCGTCGCGGCCTGTCCCGATGTGGCAGCCTGGCGACACGGCCTCGAGCGGTACTGCGACGAGTTGTTCTCGCAGTTCTGGTCGCCGTTGCTGTCGGTGCAGGGCCCGTAGTTCGCCTCGCCGTCCGTGAGGAAGATGATCGCGTCCTGGGCTTCGGGATCGTGGTTCGCCGCGAGTACCTGCTGGGCCTTGTCGATGCCGGGCGCCGTCGCCGTGGTCCCCTGGGCCCTGAGGCAGGTCACCGTCGACACCAGGCGCGAGCTCGGGTCGAGGCTTCCGTCCGCCCGCTTGTAGTCATTCGAGAGCGGGACGAGCTGGTAGCCGTTCGGATAGGCGTCGTAGTCGGTCGTGGGGGCGTCGACGCTGTGCGGGGTGAACGTGCAGGCGTTGCCTCCGTTCCCCGGGGATAGGCGATGAGCCCGACCTTGTTGGAGGAGCCAGGATCCCTGCGCACTCCTCTGGTGCTTCCGTGAGCTGGTTCATCGAGTTCGTGCGGTAAATGCCTTCGCTGTGTGAAGTGCTGATGCCGAAGATGGCAAAGATCGTCGGCACTTCACCGAGCAAATACGACGATGAAGATGAGGGCGAGAACGAGCACCTGGCCCTGCTCGCGAGACTGGCCGGTGCCGGTAGAGCGCGAAGTTGGTGGGGCTTTCACGTCGGACCTCCTGGATTTTTCGGCGTGGCCGCCCCGCCTTAACTCGGCTTTACAGCCCAGTTATCGGCGTCGGCGCCGCATGGCTAGCCGCTGGGACGAGGGATCCGCGTCCCTAGGCCGGGCGACCTATGGACTTGGGGCCTGAATTGCAGCTATCCCTTAGATGGGATCTCGAGGGGAGGCTGGGGTGCGGAGGGTCGTATTGGGGATGTTGTGCGGGCTGCTCGCCGCCACAGGGGCTGCGGTGAGCGGCGCAGGCACGCTCGGGCACGCGCGCGAGACGCTGCACCCCGTTGCCCATCCCGTCAAGGTCGCGAGACTGGACTCGCAGCTTGCAGCCCTGCGCACCGGCAGCGTTCGCGTGGAGCTGCTGGCAACTCGTCCCGGTCGCGCTCGAGCGGCCGTCCTCCGCGTAGGAGGACAGGTCGAGGCGACTTACGGCCGGGTGATCGAGGCGCGCGTCCCGGCGAGATCGCTGGCGGCGCTCGCGCGAAGTCGCGGAGTTCGCTTCGTTCGTGAGCCCGCGCGCCCCGTGCCCGAGTCGGTTCGGGGCCAGGGTGTCGCCGCGACGGGGGCCGCCAGATGGCACAAGGCCGGCGCGCGCGGCCACGGCGTGAAGATCGCAGTTGTCGACCTCGGCTTCGGCGGGTATCGGCAGAGCCAGGCCACGGGCGATCTCCCGAAGTCGGTCGTCAAGGTCGACTACTGCGGGCCCGGCGGTTTCGAAGCAACGAGTCACGGCACGGCGGTCGCCGAGATCGTGGCCGAGATGGCGCCCGACGCGAAGCTCTATCTCGTCTGCATCAGGGACGTCGCCGGCCTCGGACTCGCCGTCGCCTACGCGCAAGCCCACGGAATCCAGATCGTCAACCACTCCGCGAGCTGGTTCAACTCGGGGCGGGGCGACGGCTCCGGGGCGCCGGACTCGCCGGAGGGGATCGTCGCGTCGGCGCGCGCCGCAGGGATCCTGTGGGTGAACGCCGCAGGCAACCGAGCCCAGCAGCACTGGAGCGGCACGTTCGTCGATGCCGACGCGAACGGCTGGAACGAGTTCGCCGCGGGTGACGAGGGGAACACGATCGCCGTGCGAAGCGGCGCTATCGCCTGCGTCGCGCTGAAGTGGGACGACTGGCCTGCGAGCGCCGAGGACTACGACCTCTACCTGACCCGGACGGCGGGCGGCACCGTCACCGCTGCCTCAACCGGGCCCCAGACGGGCTTCGAGCCGCCGACCGAGCTGGCCTGCTTGATCAACAGCTCCGCCTCGACTCAGTCGTACGCGATCGGCGTCCGGGCCAACCGCATCAGCGCCCGCCCGGTGCGATTCGACCTCTTCGTCTACCCGGGCCCCGATCTCGAATACCAGGTTGCCGAGGGCAGCGTCACCGAGCCGGGCACGTCTGCTTCGGCCCTGACTGTCGGGGCCGCGTGCTGGCGCGGGAGCGACCTCGAGCGATACAGCTCCCAGGGGCCGACCATCGACGGGCGGGTGAAGCCGGACCTGATCGGGCCCGACTCGGTCTCGTCATTCACGTTCGGCCCCTTCTCCGGCTGCGGAGCGAGCGGGTTCGCGGGCACTTCGGCAGCGGCGCCGCACGTCGCCGCTGCGGCTGCTCTCGTCAAGCAGATGAATCCCTCCTTCGGCCCGACAGAGCTACAGGCCTACCTCGAGGAGAACGCCGTCGACCTCGGTGCTGCCCGGCAAGGACTCGGCCTTCGGAAGCGGTCGGCTGCTCCTGGGAGCCGCGCCGCGACTCCCGCTTCGCGACTGTGTCGTTCCGGCCGTCCTCGGCCGCCGACTGACCATCGCTCGCCAACGGATCGAGCGCGCAGGGTGTCGCGTCGGCCGAGTGCGGCGAGCACGCTCGCGCGCCCGTGCCGGCCGCGTCGCGACGCAGCACCCTCGCGCGGGGGTGCGCCTGGTCGCGCGCGGGCGCGTGAACCTGACCATCAGCCGCGGCCGCAGGTAGCGCACGCGGCTGAGCCGCCGCGGCTACCTCCGCGCCACCGTCCACGTGCTGCCCCCATTCGCCGAGACCCAGGTGATCGAGCCCTCTTCTCCGCGAGTGAACGCGGCCACGTCGACTCCGCGCACGGTCAGCCTTGGCCAGGCGGCATCGACGGAGCGCACGAGCACCTCGCCCGTGACCCGGGGCAGGGTGAGAACGCGCGCCACACGGCCCTGAGCGAGCAGAAGGCGCGGCGAGTGGTCGAAGCCGATGCCACTTACGCGATTGGTGACCAGGGCCACGACCCGGTTCGGCGCAGGCTTCGCATCGACGATCACGCCGCGGACACGGATGACTGAGCGCCTGCGAAGCCCCTTGGGGCCGGGCGGCCACACGGCGGCTTGAGACAGCCGTCCGCCGCGCCACCACCAGAGAGTCCCCGCAGCCCCGATGAAGCCTCTCCCGGCGCCCTCGCGCGTCGGGTGCCAGTGAAGGCCGGCATCCGACGTCCAGAGGCGAACCTGGCGGCAGCCGCACGCGGAGACCCGGTCACCGAGAGCGATCATTCCCGTCCGGGCTGACACCCGCGCCACCCGGATTGCGCTTCGGGGATAGATGGACTGCCAGAATCGCCCCCCGTCGTCCGTGGCGTAGACGCCGTCCTCCCTGCTCGCCCAGCCGTGCAATCCGTCCGCGAAGCTTCGGTGCTCGGGAATGGCGCTCTCGTCCGTGCCGACGACCCGCGCCCGGCCCGAGGCGATCACGAAGCCCTGCACCCCGCCCGTGAACGTCCCCACATAGAGCCTGTCGCCGACGACGGTCGGCGCGACGTACGTGGGGCCCGCGAGCGGGGCGCGCGATCGATTGACGCCGGTGCGGGCGTCGAAGCCGAGCAGGGTCGATCCCCCGATCGCGTTCTCGGCGAGCCACACCGTCTGTCCGGCGATGCTCGGTGAGCCGTTGAAGAGCCCGCTGCCGACCTTCTTCGCCCACTTCACACGTCCCCGGCAGCGGCTGTTGACGTCGACCCGGACGAGCCGGCCCGGGGTCACGACGTACAGAGCTCCCGTCAGCGGGGAATAGGCGGGCTGCGAGAGAAGGGGGGCTGCAATCGTGTGGCGTGCGAGCCTGAGCCTGAACACCGGGCCGGCCGTGACCGCCGCGCTACGCCATACGTACAGGAAGCCGTCCTTGTTCAGCACGCCGACGAGCTCACCGCAGGACTGATGCCGGAAGATGACGGGAGAGCCCGAGAAGCCATAGCCCTCGCGTGGCTTCCGGATCGAGGGCGGATGGTTCGCGGCGCGCACCGTGAGGTCGAGGCTGAGCTGGACGAGGTGCTCGCCGAAGCCCGCCCACTCGCGGAAGCGCTTCCCGACGTTCGTACCCCCACGGAACGCGTTTCCCGTCCCGACGAAGAGCGAGCCCTGCTCCGCGCTGTACGCGACACCGCCCCACCCCCACACGCCGCCGCCGCCGCCAAGAGAGCTGGGAACAGAGACCCAACTCGAGACATTGCGGGTCGCGATCTCGACCCGGATCACCTTGCCGACCATCGGACGGTCGCAGTAGGCGCCGGTGCCGACATAGACGGATCCGTTCACGATCGTGAGCGCTCCCCAGACGAGCTCCCGGCGGTAGTCCTCGTACAGGCGAACCGGCCAGCCCGGCCGCTCCTGTCCCGTCGCGAGATCGAGCGCATGGAGCCGACCGAAGGCATCGACGACGTAGAGGGTGTTCGACTGCCGGTCGATCCCCGGCGTGCCGGTGACTCCATAGCCGTCGATCTGTGCGCAGATGCGGTCGAGTTGGCCGAGCTCGACCCGCCAACGGATGTAGCCGTTCTCCGCCATCGCGTAGACGACGCCCTTCGTGGTCGCGACGTAGACGGTGCGCCGGCCCGGCGCGGGCGTGTCCTGCGCGACGAGCGCTTGCGCGCTGATCCGGCCGGAGACGGGCGTGTACCAGGCGGGCCGCACCGATGGAGGAGAAAGCGAGGTGTCGGTTGCGGAGGTCCGGGGGAGATCGTTCCCGTAGACGAGCCAGCCCCCGGCCGGTGCCGCCGCAGCGCCAACACCGATGAAGAGAGGCAAGAGCGTCCCCCCGAGCAGGACGCAAGCGATTCGAACCCACGCCCTGCGCACGCCCAGATGCTACGGGAGCGGAGTACACGGGTAGAACTCCGTT
Organism: uncultured Actinomycetes bacterium; assembly: GCA_963827725.1. GTDB lineage: Bacteria > Actinomycetota > Thermoleophilia > Gaiellales > Gaiellaceae > VAXT01. The sequence continues at coordinate 46,822 of CAWHBM010000003.1, forward strand.
GATGCCCAGTCCGCTCGACGACATGCTGAAAGCGATCGGTGACCGGCTCCGGGTCGGCTCCGGCCGCGACGGCACCGACTGGATCTCTGACCAGCTCGAGGCGCTACGGAAGCCGGAGCCGGCCCGGAGCATGGAGGATCTCCAGGCCGAGCTCGATTCGCTCGTCGGCCTCGAGACCGTGAAGGAGCAGGTCCGGGCGCTCGTCGCGTTCCTCCAGGTGCAGGCTCAGCGCGCCGAGCACGGGCTGCCCGAGGTTGCGACGTCGCAACACCTCGTCTTCCTCGGCAATCCGGGAACGGGCAAGACCACGGTCGCGCGGCTGCTCGCCGAGATGTATCGCTCGATGGGGCTCCTTCGGCGCGGCCATCTCGTCGAGGTCGACCGCGCCGGGCTCGTCGGCCAGTACGTCGGGATGACGGCGATCAAGACCGACCGTGCGATCCGCCGGGCGCTCGACGGCGTGCTCTTCATCGACGAGGCGTACGCGCTGGCGGTGAGCGACGAGCGTCTCGACTTCGGGAGCGAGGCCATCGAGACGCTCCTCAAGCGGATGGAGGACTACCGCCACCGCCTCGTCGTGATCGTGGCCGGCTACCCCCGGCTGATGCACCGCTTCCTCGACTCCAACCCCGGGCTGCGCTCACGTTTCTCGCGCGAGATCACCTTCCCGGACTACTCGACCGACGAGCTGCTCGCGATCACGAGCAAGTTTCTCGCGGAGAACGAGTACCTCCTCGGCGAAGGGGCAGCCGAGACCTTGCGGCGGATTCTTCCGAAGGCGGAGCGGGGCGAAGGGTTCGGAAACGCGCGCTTTGCCCGCACGCTCTTCGAGCAAGCGCTGAACGCGCAGGCGTTGCGCCTAGCTCGCGTCGGGGGCGCCGAGCTCGCCGACCTCGAGCGCGACGAGCTGATGACGCTCCGCTCCGAGGACTTCCTGGCAGCCGCGCGGGCAATCGGCGAGGAGCCGGACGACCCTGACGCGCGGCGATCGTTCTGGCGCCGCCTCGGCGGCTAGAGGTAAAAGAGCCGACGCCCCGACTCGAACCTGCAAGAGGCGGTCAGGTTCCGGGCGGCGGGCCCTCGCGGAGCGCGGTCCAGCCGAGCATGCCGGAGAGGTCCTCGAGCTTGTCGCCGATGACGATTCCTTCACCGGTGACCTCGTACTGCCGGAGGCCCTTCTCGTGGTCGGAGTCGCGCATCTTGAGCACTGTGATGGCGCGGCCGAACTGGGAGTCCTGCTCGAAGAAGCGGAGCAGGACGATGTTGTGAAAGAGGAAGGAGAGGCCGCCGAGCGGGGCGATCATCGTCGGTCCGAGGGAGACGGTCTCGCTCGTGATCAGCGAGGTGGCCCCGGCCCCGCGCAGGAAGCCTGCGAGCGTGCGCGCGTAGGCAGGGAAGCGCTCCGATTCGCGGGCGGCGAACACGAGCTCGGCGAGGCTGTCCAGCACTACCCGGCTCACCGAGCCCTCGGCCAGCCCAGCTCGGACCGCGCTGCCGAGGATGTCGAGGTCGAGGTTCCCCGGAGGGACGTGGTGGATCATGAGCTGGCCGGAGTCGTGCGCGTCCGCCAGGTCCCAGCCGAAGGAGGCGGCCTTCTTGAGCAGTTGGCCGGCGTCCTCCTGGAAGGTGACGTAGAGGCAGCCCTCGCCCTGCTCGATGCCTTTGGCGACGTACTGGAGCGCGTGCGCGGTCTTGCCGGAGCCGGACGGTCCCAGGATCGCCGTCACGTCTCCGGCCGGGATCCCGCCGCCCAGCATCTCGTCCAGGCCGCTGATCCCGCTCGCGAGCCGGCCCCCGTCGAAAGCGGCGACTTGCGGTGTCAGCGACTCCAGCCGCGGGGCGATGCTGATGCCCGCCCGGTCGATCTGAAGCGAGTGCTTGCCGCCGCGGTGGTCGGCGCCGCGCAGCTTGAGGACGCGGAGCCAGCGCCGGTCGACCGGCTCGGCCGGCTCGTAGGCGAGCTGGAGGATCCCGTCCGCGAGCGAGAACTCGGGGCTGCTCTCCATCTCATCTGGGGCATACTCGCCGAGGAAGAGCAGGACCGTGTCGGTGTGGGCGACCCGGCCGCTCAAGTCGTAGAACATCCGACGCACGGCAGGGTCGTCCGCGAAGTCACGCAGCGCCTTGGCGCTGTCCACGACGACCACGGACGGTTTCTCCTTGAAGGTGGTACGGACGATCTCCGTGATCGCGGGGACGAGCGCGCCGCCGTCGTGCCTGGCCTCGTCCCGCAGCAAAGACTCGAGGTTGACGAACTCGACCCGCTCCTCGAGCGCGCCCGCATCGAAGAAGTCGAACGGCTCCAGGTAGTGGACGAGCTTGTCGTGCGGCTCGGAGAAGGTCGTGTAGTAGATCGCCTTGCGCTCCGCTGTTGCGTTGGCGAAGCAGATTTGCTGGGCAAGGATCGTCTTGCCGGTGCCCGGGGCGCCGGCGACGACGATGAGCGAGCCCGCAGGCAGCCCGCCGTCGAGGACGAGATCGAGCTCCGCGATGCCGGTCGTCCAGCGCTTCATCTCAGGCTGCCATTTCGGAGAGCGTGCGCGCCGTCTCGAGCAGCTCTTCGGGGTCGAACGGCTTTCTGAGCACGGCGTCGGCCGCATCGACGGTCGTCCGCGGATTGGCGCTGACGACCAGGATCGGGATCTCTGCTGTCTGGGGGTCGGCGCGTAGGCACTCGATCAGGTCGCGGCCGTTCATCACGGGCATCATCAGATCGGTCACGACCAGGTCCGGCGACGACTCCTTTGCCCGCTCCAGCGCGTCGACGCCGTGCGCCGCCTCGACGACCTGGTAGCCGGCGCTCTCGAGGGTGATCCGGAGCAGGAAGCGCATGTTGGACTCGTCGTCGACGATGAGGATCGTTCTCACCGGATCGGCCCAGCGAATGCCGCAGAGAGCGGGCTCACAGGCGCAAAATACAAGGGGAAGGGCGGCGTGCCAAGACCCGCCGACTGCGTGCACAGAAAAGGGGTCGCTGTGTGGTTCTCAGTAGAGGTGCCCGCTCGCTCTCGGTTTCCTGGCGCGTTGCTCCGTGCCCGTAGGCCGACGGAACAGTGCTGGCACGCACGGGCCGTCGGCTGGAGGGCGCGGAGCGGCGCGAGGCGGCGGGCGGAGCCCGCCGCCGGCCAGGGAAGCGAGAGCCGACGCCCGGACTCGAACCGGGGACCCCTTCATTACGAGTGAAGTGCTCTACCAGCTGAGCTACGTCGGCGGGGCTCTCCTAGCTTAGCCGCGTTTTGGCGCCGAGTCGTTCCGCGCTATAACCCTCCCACCGACGGTTTCCTGCTGGAACGCGGCCCTTCTCGCCGGCGGCCCTCGGACTGCGGCAGTCAGCCCAACGTCTGAGAGGAGATCCGCATGCCAGCCACCCAGATACTCCCGTGGCCGCTCGTCCGGCGCGCCCCGAACGCGATCTTTCCCGTCCGGCCGCTGCAACAGCTCCTGCGCGCCCGTAATCACGCGATCGCCGTCGACGGGATCTTCGGCCCCGACACCAAAGCCGCGGTGAAGGTGTTCCAGCAGAGCAGAGGCCTTGGGGTCGACGGGATCGTCGGCCCGCAGACGTGGCCGAAGCTGATCGTTCAGGTCAAGAGGGGCGACTCCGGAGACGCGGTTCGCGGCGTCCAGGAGGTCATGAAGTTCCACGATCAGTCGGATGGCGAGGGACCGCCGATCCACGTCGACGGGATCTTCGGCCCACAGACCGACAGCTGGGTTCGAGGCTTCCAGAACGCCGTCGACGTCGACTCGGACGGCATCGTCGGGCCGATCACCTGGCGAGCACTTGTCAGCGGAATGCTCTCCGGCTAGGGGAAAAGCCAACGCGAGACATCAGAGCCCCCACTCGGGTGACGGGTCCGGCCTCCGGGCGCGCTAGTCTCGGACCCGTTCCACGCCGCATCGCCCTCATTGCCGCCCTGGTTTGCTGTGCCGCCGCATCGGCCAGCGCGGCTACGCGGACTCAAAAACTCGCGCTCGGCCCGACCGTCGGCGTGCAGTTCCACTGCACGTGGACCAACCAGACGAACGCGCAGCGCAGGGAGATCGTGTCGAGGTTCGCGGCGGCCGGAGTCCGGGCCGTGCGAATCGACTTCGGCTGGCCCTCCTTCGAGCCGAAGCGGCACCGCCGCAGCGGCTGGCAGATCCGCCTCGCCGATCGCTGCGTCAACCTCGCGCGGGCCCACGGCATGCAGGTCCTCGGAACCCTGCTCTGGACTCCCGCCTGGGCCAACCGCGGCCGCGACCAGGCCACCCCGCCGAGGCGCCGGGCCGACTTCGCACGCTTCGCGCGCTGGGCGGCTCGCCATTTCCGCGGCCGAGTCACGGCCTGGGAGGTGTGGAACGAGCCAAACGTCAAACGCTTCTGGAAGGGGTCAGCGAAGCGGTACGCACGCCTGCTCCGCGCCGCCTACCCGGCGATCAAGGCCGGCGACCCGAACGCGACCGTCGTCTTCGCAGGGCTCATGCACAACGACGACCGCTTCCTAGCCCGCGCCTATGCCGCCGGTGCCCGCGGCGCCTTCGACGTGATGGGCACGCATCCGTATCAGGGCGTCGGCGACGCGGCTCCGGAGACCGTGGACAGCGGCGGCGACTGGTGGCTGATGACCCACGTGCCTGCGATCCACGACCTGATGGCGCGTTACGGCGACGGCGGCAAGCCGATCTGGTTCACGGAGTTCGGCTGGTCCGTGCACGAGAACCGGCCGGGGATGGAGAACTGGCAGCGAGGCGTGACGGCCGAGGAGCAGGCGGCATTCCTCGGCCGCGCGGTCGCGCTCATTCGCCTGCGTTACCCGTACGTCGAGCGGGCCTTCTGGTACAAGGACGCGAGCCGGCCCGGCGAGGACGAGATCCAGTCGGGCTACGGACTCTTGAGGAACGATCTAAGCCCGCGGCCCGCCTACTGGGCGCTCAAGGCTCTCCTGCTCGGCTGATTTCCCTGCTCAGCGGAAACGCCCTAAGCTGCAACGCGTGCGATGAACCGTGCGCGCGGACTCGGAGCCTTGCTCGCTCTCCCGGTGTTTCTGATCGGCGGAGGAGCGGGGGCGCGCGCGGATCAAGGCCCTGTTCTACGCGTGGCCGTTGGCGGCGGAGGACGGGTGCTGAGCTCGGACGGCCTGGTCGATTGCGCTCGGCCCTGCTCTCTCCGCTATCCGCGCGGCAGGATGCTGACGCTGACCGCGAAGCCCGCCGCGAACTACCTGTTCGTACGCTGGTCGGGCGATTGCATCGGAGTCGCTCCGATCTGCGACGTCGCGCTCGACCGGAGCACGTCCGTCCGAGCGATCTTTGTCGGTGAACCGGTCGTACTGGCGGTCTCGGTCGGAGGCCCCGGAAAGGTCACGAGCGTCCCGGCGGGACTCGACTGCGGCGGAGCTGCCTACGCCTGCCTCCTCACGGCCCCGTATGCGTCGAACGTCACGCTGAGCCCGATTCCCGACAGCACGGGACGCTTCGGCGCCTGGGACGGACCGTGTTCGTCGGCCGGGGTCGGGGCCTGCACCGTCCGGCTCCAAAACCCGCGGACCGAGACGGCAGCCGCCTTTGGCCATAGCTCGCCGCAGTCGGGAGAGCAGCCACTGACCGTGACTCGGTACGACTCCCTCGTCCACGTGACGAGTCAGCCGGCGGGGATCGACTGTCCGCCTGCCTGCATGGAGTCGTTCCCTTCGGGCACCGTCGTCACGCTGCGCCTGAACCGCGGACAGTGGCAGCCCGCGTGCAGTGGCAAGTACCTCGATCGCTGCGCGGTGGTGCTCGACGCCCCGACCGAGGTCGGAGTCGCCCCGCCTCCACCGCCGCCGCCGCTGCCCGTGCCTCGCCGTGACGTGCAGGTGCAGGTGACGGTTTCGGGCTCGGGCCTCGTCAGGTCAGCTGACGGGCGGATCCGTTGCGGCTGGTCTCCGAGGCCCCGGTTTCGCTGCAGCGCGTTGTTCTTTCTCGGGCGCGGAAACAGGATCGAGGTGCCCCTGAGCACGAAGGCGGGGCCGCATGCTCGCTTCGCCCGCTGGGGCGGATCGTGCCGCGGAGCGAAGCCGACCTGCAAGCGTCGGATCGTAGGTTCCCGCCTACCCGTGCGGCCGTTCCCGGTGACGGGCCTGTTCCGCGTCAGGCGTTGACGGGCTGCAGCGCCTAGCGCGTCTGCGGGAAGCCGAGGTCGACCTGGCTCGTGGCCGGGTCGGGCCAGCGCGACGTGACGACCTTCCCGCGCGTGTAGAAGTTGATTCCCTCCGGCCCGTAGACGTGCGAGTCGCCGAAGAGCGACGACTTCCAGCCGCCGAACGAGTAGTAGGCGACCGGGACGGGGATCGGGACGTTGATCCCGACCATGCCGGCCTGGGCCTCGAACTGGAACTGGCGGGCCGCGCCGCCGTCGCGCGTGAAGATCGCGACGCCGTTGCCGTACGGGTTGTCGTTGACCATCTGCACGGCCTCGTCGTAGGTCTCGACGCGAACGACTGACAGGACGGGCCCGAAGATCTCGTCCTTGTAGGCGTCCATCTCGGGCGTGACCTCGTCCAGCAGCGAGACGCCGAGGAAGAAGCCGTCGCCGTTCGGGCTCGTCTCGCGTCCGTCCGCGACGACCTTCGCGCCCTGCTCGGCGCCGCGATCGATGTACGACGCGACCTTGTCACGGTGCTCGCGGGTGATCAGCGGGCCCATCTCCGACTCCGGGTCGGTGCCCGGCCCGACCTTCACCTTCGGAAGCCGCTCGTTGATCGCATCGACCAGCGGATCGGCCGCATCCCCGATCGCAACCACGACCGAGACCGCCATGCAGCGCTCGCCGGCCGAGCCGTAGGCCGCGCTGACCGCCGCATCGGCGGCCATGTCGATGTCCGCATCCGGCAGCACGACCATGTGGTTCTTGGCGCCGCCGAGCGCCTGCACGCGCTTCCCGTTCGCAGAGCCGGTCGTGTAGATGTACTTCGCGATCGGCGTCGAGCCGACGAAGCTGACCGCGGCGATCTCCGGATGCTCGAGGATCGCGTCGACCGCGACCTTGTCTCCGTTGACGATGTTGAAGACGCCGTCCGGGAACGCCGGCCTCCTTCAGCAGCTCGGCGACATACAGCGACGTGGACGGATCCTTCTCGGACGGCTTCAGCACGAACGTGTTGCCGCAGGCAATCGCGGGCGCCCACATCCACATGGGCACCATCGCCGGGAAGTTGAAAGGCGTGATCCCGGCGACGACGCCGAGCGGCTGGCGGATCGAATAGACGTCGATGCCGGTCGAGGCCTGCTCCGAGAACGAGCCGCGGAGCAGCGTCGGGATGCCGCACGCGTGCTCGATCACCTCGAGCCCGCGCTGCACTTCGCCGCTCGCGTCGGAGAGAACCTTGCCGTGCTCGTCCGTGAGGACCTTGGCAATCTCCTCGCGCTGCGAATGCACGAGCTCGCGGACGCGGAACATGATCTCCGTGCGCCTCGAAAGAGAGACGGCACGCCAGCTGGAGAATGCGTCCTTGGCGGCAGCGACGGCCTTGCCGACCTCCTCGGGCGACGCGAAGTCGACCTCTCCCGTCTGCGCACCGATCGCCGGGTTGTAGACGCGCCCGCTTCGCCCCGATTCGCCGGCAACGCTTTTGCCGCCGATCCAATGGCTGATCCGCTTCACGCTCGCGTCCGCGGCCTCAGGTGCCTGGACGGTCTCGGTCATGCGGTCAGCCTAGCGCTAAGGTTGCCGCATGGCCATCGTCGAGAGCGGCGACCGCGTCACGGCCGACGACGCGAAGCACGTCCTCCACTCGTGGTCGGTGCGGTCCGCCATCGACCCGATCCCGATCGCGGGCGCCGAAGGCCGCTACTTCTGGGACTTCGACGGCAAGCGCTACCTCGACTTCGCGTCACAGCTCGTCAACGTCTCGCTCGGGCACCAGCACCCGAAGGTGATCGCGGCGATCAAGGAGCAGGCCGACCAGCTCTGCACGATCGGGCCGATGATGGCGAACGAGAAGCGCTCCGAGCTGGCGCGGCTGCTCGCCGAGGTGACTCCGGGCGACCTGACGATGTCGTTCTTCACGAACGGCGGCGCCGAGGCCAACGAGAACGCGATCAAGCTCGCCCGTTGGTATACGGGGCGGCCGAAGATCGTCGCGCGCTACCGCTCCTACCACGGCGCGACCGCGGGGGCGATCTCCGCGACCGGCGACCCGCGGCGCTGGCCCGCCGAGCCGGGCGTGCCGGGGATCGTCCGCATGCTCGACCCGTACACCTACCGCTGCCCGGCGGGGCATCCCGATCCGTGCCCGGTCTGCACCGGCGCGCCGCACCTCGAGGAGATCCTCCAGTACGAGGGCGCGCAGAACGTCGCGGCCGTGATCCTCGAAACCGTGACCGGCACGAACGGCGTCATCCCGCCGCCACCCGGTTACCTGCAGTCGGTGCGCGAGGTCTGCGACCGCCACGGGATCCTGCTGATCCTCGACGAGGTCATGGCCGGCTTCGGCCGCACCGGCAAGTGGTTCGCCTGCGAGAACTGGGACGTCGTCCCGGACATCATCACGCTCGCCAAGGGGATCAACTCCGGCTACGTGCCGCTCGGGGCGATGACCGTCTCGCAGCCGATCGCGGACTGGCTCCAGGACAAGTACTTCGCGGGCGGGCTGACGTACAGCGGCCATCCGCTCGCGTGCGCGTCGGGCGTGGCGTCGATCGAGGCGTTCCGCGAGGAGGGCATCGTCGAGAACGCGGCCGCGATGGGCGAGGTGCTCGGCGACGGGCTTGCGCGGCTCGCCGACAAGCACGAGTCGATCGGCGAGGTGCGCGGCCTCGGGCTCTTCTACGGCGTCGAGCTGGTCAAGGATCGCGAGACGCGCGAGCCGCTCGTCCCGTTCAACGCGTCAGGCGAGGCGTTCGCGCCGATGGCGAAGATCGGCAAGGCCGCCCTCGCGAACGGCCTCTACCTGATGACGCACTGGAACGTGATCATCGTCGCACCGCCCCTGACGATCACGCGCGAAGAGCTCGACGAGGGCCTTGAGAAGCTCGACGAGGCTCTGGCAGCGTCGTAGACTCATCGCATGGCCAAGCAAGAAGAGCACGAGCGGGACGAGCCCGAGCTCGAGGATCTCGAGGTGGACGAGGAAGCAGCCGAGGATGTGCGCGGCGGTCGCCCTCCCGGGCCTCCCGGAGACCCGGTTCCGATCCCCTATCCGAACTAGACGAGCGCCGCCGCAAACTCGCGGCGAAGCTTGACGAAGAGCGCCTCGAGCGCGAGGCCTGCCTGGAGCTGCAGCTCCTCGAAGAGGCGCCACGTCTCTCGCACCGCCTCGGCCGCGGCCTCCGCGCCCGGTAACTGCTCAACGGTTGCGTCTTCCCGCAGCTCCGCGAGTCGATCGACGTGCGCCGCCGCCGACTCGGCGCCCGCTGCGACGACGACGAGGTCCCGGTACCACGCTTCGAGCTCCTCGAGGCAGAGCAGGACCTCCTCGCGCTCGGCTCCCCGCATCGCGCGGCGGGTTCGCTGCTCCTTCTCGCGCGGAGTCAGGTCGATCTCCTGGTTCTCGGCCTGCGCCACCTCCTTCGCCTCGGCCGCCCGCTCTCCCGCGATGCCCATCAGGACCTCGGCCGCTGCGTGCGGCTCGAACCCCGGATCGCGATAGACCGAGCGCGCGACCTCGAGCACGGCCTCGCGCCGTCTCGCCGCCTGCGGATCGAGCAACCGCTCGACACGATCGAGCCGACCGCCCGCGACCCGGGCGAGCGAGGCCGCCTCCTCGTCCGAGAGCCCGGGCGCGCGCCGGGCGATCTCCTCCCGCACGGTCTTCTCGGCCAGCCGCCGAAACGGCACGAGCTGGCAGCGCGAGCGGATCGTCGCGGACAGCGGGCCGAGGTCGTCGGCGACGAGCACAACGACGGCATACGGCGGCGGTTCCTCGAGGTCCTTGAGCAGCGCGTCGGCCGCCTCGTCGTTCAGCGAGTGCGCTCCGAAGATCAGGTAGACGCGGCGGTCGGCCTCGAACGGCCGCATGTGCAGGTCGTGCCGGAGCTCGCGGATCGCGTCGATCCGGATCTGGTCGCCGAGCGGCTCGAGCAGATAGAGGTCCGGGATGGGTACGCCGCTCGACCCGTCCGGGATCGCCCAGCAGCGCTCCCGCGAAGCCGATCGCAGCGCGGCGCTTGCCCACTCCCGGCGGCCCGTGGAAGAGGTACGCGTGCGCCGGGCCCTCCGCGAGGGCGGCGTCGAGCAGGCGGCGGGCCTCGGCCTGCTCAGGAAAGCCCTGGAAGTGAGTCATGCACCTCCTTCGCGATCTCCTCGGGCGCCTTCGCGCCGTCGAGCGTGACTATCCGAGCCCCGAAGATCGCGCCGAGCTCGCGGTAGGCCTTGTCGACCGCGTGCAGGAACTCTGCGCCCTCGCGTTCGATGCGGTCGGAAGCCAGACCGGTCCGGCGAGCGCCCTCCTCCGGGTCGACGAGCAAGAGGAACGTCACGTCGGGAAGGATGCCGCGGATCGCGTCGATGTTCAGAGCGAGCACGCGATCCACGCCGAGGCCGCGCGCGATCCCCTGGTAGGCGAGCGACGAGTCGAGGTAGCGATCGCACACGACGTCGGCTCCCCGCTCGAGCGCCGGCCCGATCACCTCGGCGACGAGCTCGGCCCGCGCGGCCGCGAAGAGAGCCGCTTCCGCCCACGGCGAGATCTTCGTCCCGCCGAGGAGCAGCTCGCGCACTTTCTCACCGAGATCCGTGCCTCCGGGCTCACGTGTTCCGACGACTTCGCGGCCCAACTCTTCGAGGTGCGCCCGCAGCAGCTCGACCTGGGTGGTCTTGCCTGAGCCGTCCAGGCCCTCGAAAGTGACGAACACCCGCCTAGGATACGAGCGTGGCGGTTCTCGTCACCGGAGGAGCGGGGTTCATCGGCTCGCACGTCGCAGAGGCGCTCGTCGCCCGCGGCGAGGACGTCGTGGTCCTGGACGACCTCTCGTCGGGAAAGCGCGAGAACCTCCCCGAGGGCGTGAGGCTCGTCGAGGGCGACATCCGCGAGCCGCAGGACGACCTGTTCGCGGAGATCAACCCGGCGGTCTGCTTTCACCTCGCGGCGCAGGCAGACGTGCGGGTCTCGGTCGCGCGGCCCGAGCACGACGCCGCGATCAACGTCCTCGGAACCGTCAACCTGCTCCAGGCCGCGCTCGAGCAGGACACGCGGATCGTCTTCAGCTCCACGGGCGGCGCGATCTACGGCGAATGCGAGCGGCCTGCTCCCGAGGATGCACCGAGGCGTCCGCTCGCGCCCTACGGGACGTCGAAGCTCGCCGGCGAGGAGTACCTGGCGACCTACAACCGGTTGCACGAGACGCGTCACGTGACGCTTCGCTTCGGGAACGTCTACGGGCCGCGGCAGGATCCGCACGGCGAGGCGGGCGTGGTGGCGATCTTCTTCAACCGGCTCCTGAGCGGGGAGCAGCCGAAGATCTTCGGCGACGGGAGCCAGACGCGCGACTACGTGTACGTCGCGGACGTCGTGCGCGCGACGCTGGCCGCGGCCGAGCTGGACGGAGGAGTGTTCAACGTCGGAACCGGGCGCGAGACCTCCGTCGTCGAGCTCTCCGAGCTGTGCCGTCGGGTCGCAGGCAGGGAGGACGTCGAGCCGGTGTTCGCGCCGCCGCGTCCGGGTGAGCTGCAGCGGAGCGTGCTCGACATCAGCCGCGCGGTGGACGAGCTCGGCTGGCGGCCGGAGCACAGCCTCGAGGACGGGCTGCGCGAGACCTGGGAATCGATGGCCGGCTAGGAAGGAACGGCCCGGGCCGAGGCGAATCACGTTCGGCCCGTGGAGATCTCGGCCCCCGCTCCCAGTCAGCTCGACCACCCCTGGCGCACCGCGACGCTCGTCGCCGCCGGCGTCGCGGTCTTCGAGCTCGTCATTCTGCTGATCATTGGTATCGCGCTTCTGTCGAAGCCTCTGTCGGCGCACGCCAAGGAGACTGCGATCACGAGGGCGATGGGGATCCCGGCTGCACCCTCGCGTCCGGAGCCGAAGAGCGCGACCCTCTCGCGCGACGAGACCTCGGTGCTCGTCCTGAACGGGAACGGGATCGCCGGCGCTGCCGCCGACGCCGCCTCGCGCATACGCGCGCGCGGGTACTCGGTCACCGGAACCGGGAACGCGGCCCGCAGCTACGGCCAGAGCGTCGTCATGTATCGCGCCGGGCGCCGGCCGGAGGGCCAGCGGCTCGCAGCCGACCTCGGCATCCGCCTCGTGGCGCCGCTCGACGGCATCAAGCTGCGCGACCTCCTCGGCGCGCACGCCGTCGTCGTTCTCGGCACCTGAACTCGCGCGTCAGGCCAACCAGCGGCCGTCGCGCATCAGCTCGCGGTCGGACAGCTCGTTCACCTCGCGCCAAGCCTGAATGCGGCGGGGGGAGATACGGAACCAGCGGTACGGCGTGGTCAGCGCACGCGGGTCGAAGCCGCTGCGCGCGGCGAAGCGGTCACCCTGCTGCTGCGGCAGCGCGTCGATCTCGAGGACCTCGACTTCGCCCTCGATCATGGACACGTCGCGGGTGTGGCCAAGCGCCAGCCGAACGGTTCGGGTGGTAGCCAGATTCCTGCCGGTGGGGCTATTCGTCGGCGTGGCCACGAGCAGCGTCTCGCCATCCCAGTCGAAGGACACCGGCACCAGATACGGCGCACCGTCCGCCGAGGCACTGGCCAACCAGAGATCGATGTCGTGGGTAAGCCGATGCTCGGTGTCGTGACGACGCTGGAGGCGGGAACGAGGGTCCTGCACCTCAGTCGAGCTTAAAAGACGAACGCGCGTCCTGTTAGCCCGTCCTATCCGGCACAGGCTTCGCCGAGGGCGAGGCGGGCCGGGCAGCCGTACGGGTCGAGCTCGATCGCGCGCCTGAGCTCCCGCACAGCGGCCGCGTCGTCGCCGAGCACCTCCTGGTCGAAGCGGCCGAGCTCGTACCAGGCGACCCAGTTGAGAGGCTGGAGCTCGACCGCGCGCACGTAGAGCTCACGCGCCCTCGGGAGGTGGTTCCGCGACTCCTCCGCCGAGGCCCACGCTTCGAGGGGCTCGATCGAGAGCGGATCGAGCGAGTGGGCGCTCTTCGCCGAGGCGACTGCGTCCTCCACGTCTCCGCGCTCGAGCTGGGCGTACGCATCGTCGACCTTGGCCGCCGCAACTCTCGGCGCGGCGATCGAGTACAGCCCGGCCCACGCGACGAGGACGAGCACGAGCGCCCAGGCCCGGTGCCGGACACGCACGGCCTCCCCACGCCCGGTCGCAAGCAGGAAGCCGGTCACGAAGAAGAGCGGCCCGCAGAGGGCGACGAACTCCCAGTCGTAGTCGATCGCCCCGTGGACGAGAAACGTGGGCAACGCGACCCCGAGAGCAACCGCCGCCGCCCGCTCGTCGCCGTCCAGCCGCCCAAGCGCGCGCCAGGCGCCGAGCAGTGCCGCACCTGCCGCCCCGCCCGCGAGCAGGAGCCCGATGAGCCCCGTCTCGGACGCGAACTGCAGCGGCAGGCTGTGCACCTCGCGAACGACCACCGTGTTCGTGCGCAGCTGCCGGTGGACGAGCACGAAGGAGCCCGCGCCGGTGCCGCCGACAGGCTGCCCCTCGAAGGCCTCCCAGGCCTCCTTCCACCAATCCCAGCGGTTGTTGAGGCTTCCCTCGCTCAGGCGGCTCGGGCTCTGGCTGACCTGGTCGCCCTTCAGCGGGTTCCCCCGCGAGGCGATCACGCCGGCGCCGACGAGGAGCAGGACCGCGGCGACCCCGGCGGCGACCCGAAGCAAGACGCGCTGGCGCTCGGGGCTCGGCCGTTCGCGGGCGAGGAAGGCCGCGGCGAAGGCAAGGCCCGCGCCAAGCACGAACACGAGCGCGAACCACGCGCCGTCCTCGACCCGGACCGAGCGCGGCTGGCCGTCCTGCGAGATGCCGGGTAGCGCGAACGCAACAGCGAGCACGGCCGCAGCGGGTGCGGCAGCGATCACGAGCGCGGCCACGCTGTCGAAGCGCTCCCGCGTCAGCCAGAGCCAGAGGCCGACCACGACGAGCGCCGCGAGAATCCCCCCGCGCGAGTACGTAAGGACGAGCGCAACGAGGAGCGAGTAGAGGATCACGACCGCGCCGGCCCGCACCGCGCGGGAATACCGCTGCCTCGTCGCCGCCCAGAGCGCGAGCGGCAGACCAAAGGCGGCGACGAGCGCAAGCGCGTTCCAGTACCCGACCGGAGAGCGCAGGCGGGCGAGCCGGCCGTAATCGTCGTACAGCGCGGGCACGGCCTTCCCAGCCAGGGCCCAGAGACAGGTGGCTCCGATCAGCCCACCGAGGAGCCAGACGGCGATGCGCGGTGCAACAGCCGACCCGACGAACGCACCCAGGACGCCGAAGGCGAGGTAGACGAGCCCGCGGTTGAAGTAGTCCCAGGAGCGGTCGGGCGCAGCCGACCAGAGGATCGTCACCCCGTTCCAGACGACGAAGCCTCCAGCGAGACAGGCGAACGCGAGCCCCTCTCGACCGATCGCCGGCACCGGAAGCAAGCCCCAGAGCGCAGCTCCGCAAGCGACGGCCGCGACCACCACGGCACCGGCCCCGATCCAGGCCACCGGCCCGTCGCTCGAGCCGCCTCCGAAGAAGAGCGAGGCGGCGAGGAGCACGCCGGCCGTCGCGAGCAGGGCCAGCGCTCCCGTCCGCATGGCGCGAAGCTACCACCCGGACCTCCCTTACAAATGCTTAACAACCGGCTAACGGGGGCATCACTCACGTCCGAGAGACTGCGGACAATGTCGTCGACCCCGAGAAGGTAGGTTTCGACCTATCGGTCCCGCCCGGATCACTGCCGTCACCGTGCTGGTCGCCGCCCTAGCCGCGCTTGCGCTTGGGGCCGCCGCCTCGCCTGCTGCTGCCAAGAGCGCCTGTGCTCAGCAGATCATCGAGGACTGGTCCGACGAGGATCGCCGGATCACCCAGACGTACCCGCTCCACTGCTACCAGGCGGCGATCGCAGTGGTCCCCGAAGATCTCGGCGTCTACACGGGGATCGAGGAGGACATCCTGGCCGCCCGGAAGGCTGCGGCCCGCAATCGCAGACTCTTCAGCAATCCTCCACCCCCCTCTTCCACGAGCCAAGCCAACACGCCAGACCGAGGTCTCTTCACGCAAGGCTTCGACAAGCTCGGCGCGCGAAACGTCGACGCCGTCCCGTTGCCGCTCCTGATCCTCGCGGCACTTTCGTCCCTACTGGTCGCTGCAGGCGCCGCGGGCCTCGTCGCAAGGCGAATGCGCACCGGTCGCGGACACACGCCTCCCGCGACCTAGAAATCACCCGCAAATTGCTCACTTAGCCCGGCCTGACGCAGAGGCCGAATGGCTATGATTTGCAGGTGTTTTCCGCGGTCTTTCCTGTGATGTCATCCGACCATCGGCCTAGGCTGCCAGGTCCGCTCGCCGACGGTCTAGCTCCGCCGACTGGGCGCTCTGGAACCACGTTGACCAGGAGGTAGGAATGGCGTCCGCGAAGCCAGCACAGACCGCAGAAGCAACACCGAACGAGGTCGTAAACACCGTCGTCGACGACGCCGCAAACGTCGCCGTCCGCCGCCTCTTCACGATCCCCGGGCGCGACCCGTTCGAGGAAGTCGAGTGGGAGATTCGCGACGCGCTCATCCCCGGCAAGGACAAGCCGGCCTTCGAGCAGAAGGGCGTCGAGTTCCCGAAGTTCTGGTCGCAGACGGCCACGAACATCGTCGCGCAGAAGTACTTCCGCGGCCGCATGGGCTCGCCCGACCGCGAGTCGAGCGTCAAGCAGATGATCGGGCGGATCATTGCGACGGTCGGCTCCTGGGGCCGCGAGGGCGGCTACTTCGCCGACGAGGACGAGGCCCAGACCTTCGAGGCCGAGCTGAAGGCGATCCTGGTCAACCAGTACGCCGCGTTCAACTCGCCGGTCTGGTTCAACGTCGGCTTCGAGGAGAAGCCGCAGTGCTCGGCGTGCTTCATCCTCTCGATCGAGGACTCGATGGACTCGATCCTCGACTGGATCCGCCGCGAGGGCGTCATCTTCCGCGGCGGCTCGGGCTCGGGCGTCAACCTCTCGAAGCTGCGCTCGTCGAAGGAGCAGCTCTCGAAGGGCGGCTACGCCTCCGGGCCGGTCAGCTTCATGCGCGGCGCCGACGCGTCCGCCGGCACGATCAAGTCGGGCGGCAAGACGCGGCGCGCGGCCAAGATGGTCGTCCTCGACATCGACCATCCGGACATCGACGAGTTCATCTGGTGCAAGTCGAAGGAAGAGGAGAAGGCGCGCGTCCTCGAGGCGGCGGGCTACGACATGTCGCTCGACTCGAGCGACTGGGCCTCGATCCAGTACCAGAACGCGAACAACTCGGTGCGCGTCACCGACGCGTTCATGGAGGCCGCCGAGGCAGGCGGCGACTGGAACCTGACCGCCCGCACCGACGGGGCCGTCGTCGAGACGATCCCGGCCAGGAAGCTGCTGCGCGACATGGCCGAGGCGGCCTGGCGCTGCGCCGATCCGGGCATCCAGTACGACACGACGATCAACCAGTGGCACACGCTGCCGAACACGGCGCGGATCAACGCGTCGAACCCGTGCTCCGAGTACATGTCGATCGACGACTCGGCGTGCAACCTCTCGTCGATCAACCTCTTGAAGTTCCGCCGCGAGGACGGCGAGTTCGACGTCGAGCAGTTCGAGCACACCGTCGACGTCATGTTCCTCGCGCAGGAGATCCTCGTCGGCTACTCCTCGTACCCGACGCCGCAGATCGAGGGCAACGCGAAGGCGTTCCGCCAGCTCGGGCTCGGCTACGCGAACCTCGGCGCGCTCCTGATGGCGCGCGGCCTGCCCTACGACTCGGACTCGGGCCGGGCGTACGCGGCTGCGATCACGGCGCTCATGACCGGGCGCGCGTACCGCAAGTCGTCCGAGATCGCGGCGCGCATGGGCCCGTTCGCGGGCTACCAGCCGAACGCCGCGGCGATGATCGGCGTCATGGCGCAGCACCGCGCCGCGGTCGGCAACATCGAGAACACCGACTCGGTGCCGGCCGATCTCCTCTCCGCGTGCAGGCGCGCGTGGGACGAGGCGCTCAACCTCGGCGAGGTGCACGGCTACCGGAACGCGCAGGCAACCGTGCTCGCTCCCACCGGGACGATCAGCTTCATGATGGATTGCGACACGACCGGCGTCGAGCCCGACTTCTCGCTCGTCAAGTCGAAGAAGCTCGTCGGCGGCGGCGAGATCACGATCGTCAACCAGACCGTGAAGGCCGCGCTCGAGCGACTCGGCTACGCGCCGAACGAGGTCTCCGACATCGAGGCCTTCATCGACGAGAAGAACACCGTGATCGGCGCCCCGCACGTGAAGACCGAGCACTACCCGGTCTTCGACTGCGCCGTCGGCGAGCGCTCGATCCACTACATGGGCCACGTGAAGATGATGGGCGCGGTTCAGCCGTTCATCTCGGGCGCGATCTCGAAGACCGTGAACCTGCCCGAGGAGGCCACGGTCGACGACGTCGCGCAGGTCGTGACGGACGCGTGGAAGCTCGGCGTGAAGGCAATCGCGATCTACCGCGACAACTGCAAGGTCGCCCAGCCGCTGTCATCGAAGAGCGGAGCGGCGATCGAGGCGCTGACGGGCGTGGCCGCACCACCGGTCCCGCTCACCCATCGCCGCCGCCTACCCGAGGACCGGGTCGAGGTCGGCCGCAAGTTCCGGGTCGGCGACTACGAGGGCTACATCCACGTCGGCCTCTACGAGGACGGCACCCCGGGCGACATCTTCGTCGACATCGCCAAGGAGGGCACGACGCTGGCCGGCCTGATGAACGCGTTCATGATCTCGGTCTCGCTGGGCCTGCAGTACGGCGTTCCGCTGGAGGTCTACGTCTCGAAGTTCGCGCACATGCGCTTCGAGCCGAGCGGCCAGACGAACGACGCCGACATCCGAATCGCCAAGTCGATCGTCGACTACATCTTCCGCTGGATGGGCAAGAAGTTCCTCACCACAGACCAGCAGGAGGAGATCGGGATCCTCTCCCCCGAGGTCAAAGCGAGGATGGCGGAGCGCTACAGCAACGGCGAGCCGAGCACGGCAGAAGCCGCCGGCCAGCCCCGCTGGAAGCCCCGCCACCGGGCCAAACCGCCTTGTTCAACGCGTGGGAAGACGCAGTCGAGTGCGCCAAGTGCGGGGGCCGAATGATCCGCACAGGCTCGTGCTACACGTGCCGAGACTGCGGCACGAACACCGGTTGTAGCTAACGCTTCTTTCTATCCGGACGAGTGGGAGCCTCGTTTGTTCAGCGGTCTCTCCCAGCCCGGAGCGAACAGGAGGTTTTGGTTTCCTCGTCGACGCCGTCGCGTAGTCGCTAGCCGGCGAGGCGGACCGCGACCACCCCGGCGGCGTCGGCCATTTGGTCGAGGATGCCGAGGTCGACGTTCGCGACCGTGTCGCAGGCCTTGTGGTAGCACGAGTCGAATGACCGGCCCGCCTCGCCGCCGAAGCGGCGGGCCAGCTCAGCTGACTTGGGCTCGTCTGCACCGGTGAAGAGACCGCCCACCGGGATCCCGGCTCTCGCGAACGCCGCATGGTCGGAGCCGCCGCCGAGCGAGGCCTCCTCGACGGCCAGCCCTCGGGACGCGAAGTAGGCGCGGAACGCATTCTCGATCCTGACCGAGCCTGCGGGTTGCCCTTCACCCGAGTAGACGAGTCGGGCGAAGTTCCGCGAGCCGACCATGTCGAGGTTGAGCACGCTCCGAATCCGTGAACGCGCGGTCGCGCTCAAGCCGTCCACATAGCTCGTCGAGCCGACGAGCCCGACCTCCTCGGCGCCCCAGAACGTAAACCGCAGCCCGTGCCTCGACCGGATGCGGAGTCGGCGGGCCTGCCGCGCGACCTCGAGGACGAGCGCCGTGCCCGACCCGTTGTCGTTGAGGCCCGGGCCGCTCGCCGCCGAGTCGAGGTGCGCGCCGAGCAGCACCACACCCCTCCTCCGGCCGGGCAGGTCGGCGATGACGTTCGAGGCTCGAGCCTGCGTCGTGCGAACCGTGAGGACGATCCGCACCTGCACCGGGCCCAACTGCGCCATGCTCGTGAGCTCGGACCCGACCTCCGAAGAGATGATCATGACCGGCATCTGGACGCGCACGACGAGCGTGGCCGAGATCGGTGCGGTGCGCCCCGGCGTGCCGTCGTTGGCGATCAACGCGGCGGCGGCGCCAGCGCCTGCGGCGTTTCCGGCCTTCTGGGAGAACGTGCACCCGCCGCGCCTCATGAGAGCCACGGCGCCGCTCGGGAACGCAACGAAATCGGACGGCTCACAACCGCTCGACAACGAGGTGGGCTCGACCGGGACGACCTGGGCGGTGAGGTTTCCGCCGCCCGAGTAGCGCATCGTGAAGAAGTCCGGCCCGTTTTCGTAGCGCCGAGCTCCAGGAGCCACGCGCTCGAACACCGGCGGGCTGGTCTCGCGAAAGAAGTCGAAGGAGAATCGGTTCAACCGTGGTCGGTACCCGGCCGCGCGCAGCTGCCGCGAGACGTACGCCACCGACTGCGAGTAGCCGGCCGTTCCGGCCGCGCGCGTACCGCCGTTTCGCTGTGCGATCGCCGCGAGCGCTGTGAGATGTGCCTTCAGGCGCCGCGGCGTGATCGCACGGGCAAGCGCTCGCGCCGGAACCGCCGCACGCGCAGTCGGCTCCGCCGTCGGCTCACCGGCCGCGCCGCCGGCTCCTGCAGCGAGCAGGACTCCGAGCCCGACCGCGAGAGCGAGAGCGCGCACCTGTCTTGATAGACGGCTTGCCCCTACGGAAGTTTGGGGAGAACGGGCGATGAAATGCCCCTCACACCGCTGCCCTTGTGCGCCGTTATCACGGTTAGCCGAGAAACGTCTCCAGGCGGCCTGCCTCGGCTTCGAGCTCGCTCCGCACCGAGCGCGGCAGCTTCCCGAACGGCTCCAGCGCGACGCGGTCGGCTTCGACAGTCCAGATGCCGGCGACGAAGCCGTCGACGAGGAACGTCTGAGCGACGTCGCCGTTGACGGCGATGACCCTCCTCCGGTAGGCCTCCGGGAGGACGCGCGTCCGGTCGGCGAAGGAGAGGAGGACGTTGTCCCACTTCGGGAGGAATCGGACCGGCGCTGGGGTCTCCGGATCCGGCAGCGGCGCGCGCGGGACGTCGAGTAGCTCTCGGCCGTTTTCGTCTCGAAAGCGGCGCAGCGGCTCGAGGCGCTCCAACGAGCGTTTCAGCTCTGGCGTTCGCATCTTGCTCCACGCGCCGATGTCCTGGCGCGACGCTGGGCCGAACGCCGCCAGGTAGCGGCGGATGATCGCGACGCGCGCCTCGGTCGGGTCATGGGCCTCGGGCTCGGCGTGCGCCACGAACCGATGCCTCGCCGGCGCGTTCCACGACGCCGACTCGTGGTCGTGCAACACGTGCGCGCGGATGCGCGCTGCCTGGAAGGCCTGACGGGCCTCCATGCCCGTCAGGCCGTGCTTGCGCTCGAAGAGCTCGACCACCTCGCTCGACGTCACGGGCCTGGCCTCGGCTAGGGCGCGCAGCTCCAGCGCCAGGCGCTTCGCGGCCGGCCACTGGTCTCGGTGGCCCGACTCGCTGAGCGCGGCCCGAATCAGCCCGTAGTCGCGCGCCGTCACGAGGTGCAGCGTCTGGCGCATCAGGTTCGCCTTGACAATCGCTTGGCGGGCGAGCTCGCGTTCGAGAGTCTGGCGGCGAAAGCCGGTCGTCCGCGTCCAGATGCCGACGTAGGGCGCCTGCGACCACTGCGCCTGCATCCCGACGAGGCGCTCGATCACCGCCTTCGGAGAAAGCCGCTTGCGTTCGAGCAGCAACTGCCGAGCAAGCGTCGCGCGGTTCAGCTCGCGCAGAGTGAGGACGCGCTCGGCCACGCGCCTACGCTACAGACGGACTTCTAGATTCCGTTAAGACTCCGGCTGTTGCGAATCGACGTCGCCTAGATCGGCCCTCGCTTCACTCGCAGCAGCGCGACACCGAGCGCAATCCAGGCAGCCTCGAACACGAAGAGGCCCACATCGTGGACTGGGCCGAGCTTGTCGTCGGCTGTGAGGGCCACGACGAGCCCGGCCACCCCGATAATCGGGAAGAGCCAGGCGCGACCGAGCGTCGGACGCAGATCGCGCGCGAAGAGCAACTGCCCGACGAGGACGAGCAGGAAGCCGAGGGCAAACAGGATGAAGTTCTCCGGTATCTCGCGTGTTCGGATGAGCGCGACTCCGACCTGGATCGCGAAGAGCACGAGGAGGCCCAGTCCGACAAGTGCGAGCCGCATGCCGATGCGCCCGAGCCGGGTCCCGGAGATCACAGTCCGCAATCCCCAGAGCGCGACCCCGAGCGCGAGGACGCCTGCGCTCCAGAGCACCACGTAGACGCCGCCCACAAGGTTCCGTGTCGAGCCGAACACGAGCTCTCCGCCCTGGCCAGCGAAAATCAGCGCGCCGGCGAGGATTGCCGCGACGCCGGTGCGCGAATCGGAACGCGACACCATGGGCGAGGATAGGTCGCGGGCTGCGGCAAATGCAAATGAGGCGCTCCTGCGGACGAACGGTGTCCGACACCTTTCGCGGAGGAGCAAGCCGGCCCTAGGATTGCGCCGAAGTGACGAAGCTGAAGATCGTCGGCGAGTGATCCCCGCACCTCGTCCGCGCGACCACGGCATGACGACGAGCGCCGATGGGACGCAGATCGCCTGGTACCGGTACGGCCGCGGCGATCGGGCCATCCTGTTCGTGCCGACCTGGAACATCGTCGATGCGCGCGTCGTCGGCCACCAAGTCGCCGCTCTTGAGCCGCACGCCACCGTCGTCACCTACGATCCGCGAGGGGCCGGCGCCAGCGAGCGGCCGAAGCGCGGCTACGACTTTCCGCTCCACGCAGCCGACGCGATGGCGGCTCTCGAGGCCGCGGGGATCGAGCAGGCGGCGCTCGTCACCGCGTCCCGAGGAGTGAACGCGGCAGTGCTTTTGACCACGGACGAGCCGGAGCGATTCGACCGCCTCGCCGTGCTCGCGCCGTACATGCAGCTCGAGGTCGAGCCGGCAGCTCCGGACCCCGCGTGGCTCGAGTCCCTGCGGACCGACTGGCCGGGGTTCATCGTTCCGTTCATGAACTTGGTCTTCACGGAGCCGGGCTCGGCGGACGTGATCGCCGAGATGATCGCGATCGGCGTCGAGGCGACGCCGGAGGTCGTCATCACGCAGGAGCTCGAACTCGACTGGCAACGGCCGGCTCGTCTCCTCGACCAGGTCACCTGCCCGACACTTGTCGTCCACGGCGAGGCCGATGCCGCGGTCCCCTCCGCGCTCGCCGAAGACATCGTCGCCGCGATGCCGAACGCACGGCTCGAGCTGATCCCGGCCGGTGGTCACCGGCCCGACATATGCACCCCGGAGCTCGTGAACCCGCTCCTGCTCGATTTCCTCGTCGACGGCCATCCGGACACGTAGCGGGTAGAGCTAGGATTCGATCGTGTTCATCCGCATCCTCATCATCGCGGCCGTCGCGCTCTTCCTCGTCATGTGGGTGCGAGCTGTAATCGATGTGTTCAAGCGCAGGGACCTGAGTACCGGCGCAAAGGCGGCCTGGATGATCATCATGCTCATCGTTCCGTTCATCGGGATACTCATGTACACGATGCTCCGCCCGGCAAACGTCTAACGCCGCCCGGGCTCCACTTCGACCAGCGCAAGAGTCCGTCAAGACTCGGCTGTGATCCCGAATCGCTCCGTCCCCAGCGCGCAGGTCATTCCCGAGCTCCCGTACGACGACGTGGCCGAGGCCAGCGAGTGGCTCAGCGGCGCCTTCGGATTCAAGGAGCGTCTCCGCATCGGCGATCACCGGGCGCAGCTCGTCTTCGGTGACGGTGCCGTGATCGTGATCCAAGCGAGGCGACGACGCCTCGGCGAGCTCGGTCCTCGTTCGCGTCGAGGATGCCGACAGCCATCACGCCCGAGCCGCGGAGCACGGCGCGCGGATCGTGCACCCGCCGACCGACTACCCGTACGGAGAGCGGCAATACACAGCCGAGGACATCGGCGGGCACCACTGGACGTTCTCCGAGTCGATCGCCGACGTCGATCCCGCATCCTGGGGTGGAACGCTGCGCTAGCGGTCGCGCCAGACGAGCGCGTGCGTCTGCTCGTCCTTCGGGTCGACGAACTCCTTGACGACTCGGAAGCCCGCCTTCTCGAACGCGCGGATCGAGGCGATGTTCCGCGCATCGGGGTCAGCCAGGCAACTCATGGTCGCCGGTCGAGCGAACACGACCTCATCCACGAAGCGGCGGAGAATCTCGCTGCCGAGCCCCTTGCCCGTCAGCGCCTCGTCACCGATGAACAGATCGACGCCGGCAACGCCTTCATCTGCTCCAACGAGCGCCGCGTCGTGGGGATAGTCGGAGAGCAGATAGGTCTGGATGAAGCAGACCGGCTGCTCGTCGAGGAGCGCGATATAGAGATCCGTCGGCTTCTCGCCTTCGATAGCGGGGAGGTAGTGCGCCACGATCTCCTCGTAGGTCTCTCGCCTCGTCCACCAGCGCTCCACATGCGGGCGGAGCCGCCACTCGTGGACCAGGCGCAGGTCGTCTTGCTCCATCGGGCGGAACCGAAGGTCTCGGGTCACCGGCTGAGGCAGTCCGCGATCCGAGGCAGAAAGTGGAGCCAGCCCTCGCGATGCGAGTCCGCCTCCTCCAGCTCTGCCTCCGAGACTCCGTGCGGGCCGTGCTCGATCTCGAGCCTCGTCCCGCTCTCGGCAGGCTCGGCGCGAACTTTCACGCCACGCAGTGGCGCGTCAGGATGATGTTCCCACGCCCACGTAAAGGTCAGCCTCGACTCGGGGTGGTACGTAACCACCTTCCCGTCGAGCGTCCACCCCTGCGACTCGAAGCGGACGACATAGCCGCCTCCGGGCTCGGGCTCCATCTCGAGCTCGCCTCCCCACCACTCCCGAAGCAGCGCCGGATCCGTGAACGCGCGAATCGCCTCGGGCGGCTCGACTCCCTCGAGCTCGATCCAGGCATGAACGACTCGTCCGTCGTCTCGAACCTCCATGGCAAGGGGATCATTGCCAAAGGAAGAAGTTTCGAAGCAGATGGAGACGATCCTCGCGACCTCGGCGGCGGCCTGGGGCATCCTGATGGCGATCTCGCCTGCGCTCCAGATCCGCAAGATGATCCGGCACCGCTCCTCGCGCGAGGTCTCGATCGCCTACTTCTGGGTCCTGCAAGTCGGCTTCGTGCTCTGGATCGCCTACGGCCTGACGATCGAGAACTGGTTCCTCGTCGTGCCGAACACGGTCGCGTTCATCGTCTGCGCAACGACGATCGCCGTCGCGAGCTACTACCGGTCTAGACCGGCGCCGCCGCTCTCACTCCAGTAGCTCTCGGGACCCTGGCCTGATCTGCCGATGAAGCTCCAGACGGCGTGAGCGCCACGAGAAGGCTGATCCGAACCATTACAAACATTTTGCCCCATACCCAAAGACCCGCGGCTACGCTGGCCGAGACGTCGAACGAGGAGCGCTCAATGCGTGATCGCCGGCCGGGCCGAGCGCGCAGATCGCTCTCGTACCTCCGACGTGTAGGGAAATCGAGGCATGGACGGATCGCAATCGCGGTCGGCTCCATGCTCGCCGGGCTCGTGATCGTCGGGCTCGCGTTCCGGCACATCCGCAACGCGCCCATGCCGTTCACGGACGGAAGCCCGTTCCTCCTCGTCTCCGTCGCGCTTCTCTTTCTCGTCGCCTTCTTGCTGAAGGCGCTCGGCTGGGCTCGGCTCTTCCATGCGCAGGAGCGACCCGGGCCGGTTTCGCTTGCCGCCGCGGGAGGAGGCGCAACGCTGATGGGCATCGTGCTCCCGGGACGCTTCGACGAGCTCGTCCGGATCGCGATCGTCCGCCGCTTCCCTGGCTGCCCCGCGAACGTGCGTGCGATCTGCCTGTCGCTCGTGACCCTGGGACTGATCGACGCCGCAGCCCTCGCCCCGTTCGCTTTGGTCGCAGCGGGCTGGCCCGGAAACTCGGTTGCCGTTCGGATCGGATTCGCCGTCGTGGGAGTTGGCGGCATCGCGGCGGCGGGGATCGTCGTCGCACTCCCCCACGCCTCGCGGAGCCGGCGGCTGATGCGATTCCGGATCACTCGTTGGCTGGCCCCGAGGGCGACGCCGCTTCGCGCCGCGATTCAGGCGTGGGCCCTCGTCTCGGCTTCCTGGCTCACGCGGGCGACGGCATTGACGTTCTTGCTGGCAGCGCTCGGGCTCGGCTACTCGTTCCCCCTCGCGATGATGTTCCTCTGCGCAGGCGCCGCGGCGGCCGCCCTGCCGATCGCACTCGGCGGCGCAGCAACGCAGGTCGGAGCCGGCACGACCCTCCTCGTCGTGTCGGGGATCGGCGCCTCGCAGGCGTTGGGATTTGCGCTCGCGGCGCACACGTTGCTCGTCCTCTCGGGAACGGCTGTCCTCTTTCTCGCCGTGATCTGGAAGACGACACACTGGCTCGCCGGTATCGCCGCGCCGTACTTCGTCGCGCTGCGCCCGCGTCTCGACTGACGCTCGCTGCTGTGACAATCAGCCGATGGCGGCTGAGCGCTCCCCTCTCCTGACGGCGACCTTCGTCCGCATCTGGCTCGCCACTCTCGGCGCCTTCGCCTCGTTCGGAATGGTCGTGCTCGCACTGCCGCTCTACGCGAAGGACGAGCTCGACCGAGGCTCGGCTGCGATCGGAATCGCGATGGGTGCCGCAAGTCTGACCGCGATCTTGCTCTCGACGCTCGCTGGACGGTTCGCGGACCGGCACGGACGGCGGCCGCTCCTCCTCTCCGGCGCGATCGGGATGGCTGCCTGCTACCTCGCACTGGCACTCACCCCCGAGCTTTCCGGCGTGATCGGTGTCCGCCTCTTCGCCGGGGCAGCCGAAGCAACCTTCGTGGTCGGCGCCTACACGGTCGTCGCGGACATCGCGCCCGAGGATCGCCGTGGCGAAGCGCTGAGCCTCGTCACGCTCGCCTCCTACATCGGGCTGACAATCGGCCCCGTGCTTGCCGACCTCGTCCTCGGCGACGGCCGCTACACAGCGGTCTGGCTGGTCGCCGCCGGGCTCGTGCTCGTCTCGATCGCGATGATCGCGACCTTCCGCGAGACAAAGCCGCACGTAGAGCACGCAGCCTCGCCCGGCTGGCTCCCCCCGCGCGGGGCGCTCTTCCCCGGGCTACTCGTTCTCGTCGGCGTGCTCGGTTTTGCCGGTTTCGTGACCTTCGGCGCGCTCTATGCCCGCGATCTGGGCATCGACCGGCCGGGGCTCATCTTCGCGCTCTTCGGCGGGGTCATCTGCCTTGTTCGCGCCTTCGGACGCCGACTGCCGGATGCTCTGGGCGCACGTCGGACGCTTCTGCTCTCTTTCCTCGCTCTCGCCGCGGGCCTGGCGACCCTCGGTGGCTGGCAATCGACGTCCGGCCTGCTCGTCGGCACGGTCGTCTTCGCTCTCGGCCAGGCGCTCATGTACCCCTCGGCGGTGCTTCTGGCAATGGAGTCGACACCGGCGGCGGAGCGGAGCGCGACGGTCGGCACCGTGGGCGCGTTCGTGGACGTAGCGCTCGGCCTCGGCGCGTTCACGCTCGGCGCTGTCGCCGCGGTCTCGGGCTACGGGGGCGCGTTCCTCGTCGCCTCGCTCGTCAGCCTCAGCGGCCTGCTCGTGCTGCTCCCGCTGCGCCGCGCGCCGCTTGCCGAGTCTAGGAGAATCCAGTCATGATCGATCCTCTCGACCGCTGGCGCGAGTACGGCGAGAAGCCAGACTTCGCCGGCCTGCTCACCTTCGGCGGGCTCCCCTACACGGAGGACCCAGCCGAGCTCGCGGGGATCGATGTCGCCGTCGTAGGGGCTCCGACCGACGATCTCGTCTCGGACCGGCCGGGGACGCGCTTCGGCCCGAGGGCGATCCGCGCGGCGAGCGGCTCGCCGGGCCAGCACCTCGAAGCCGGGATCGACGCCTTCGCGGAGCTGCGGATGGTCGACTTCGGAGATGCGCCCGTCCTGCCCGCGGATCCGGCGCGCTCGCACGAGGCGATCGAGGCGACCGTCGGGCAGGTGCTCGCGGCCGGCGCGATCCCGATCGTGCTTGGCGGCGACCATTCGATCGCCGAGCCCGACATCCGCGCTTGCGCGGCCGCACACGGGCCTGTCGGCCTCGTCCACTTCGACACGCACACCGACACGGGAACAGAGGTCTTCGGAGTCGAGGTCTCGCACGGAACGCCGATGTTCCGGCTCGTCGAGGAAGGAGCGATCGACCCGAAGCGCTACGTCCAGATCGGCCTGCGCGGCTACTGGCCGGGACCTGAGGAATTCGAGTGGCAGGCGAAACACGGGATCAAGAGCTTCTTCGCCCACGACGTTCGGCGGCTCGGGATCGAGGACGTGATCGGGCAGACGCTCGCGATCGTCGGCGGCGGGCCGACGTTCCTCTCGATCGACGTGGACGTGCTCGACCCCGCGTACGCGCCGGGAACCGGCACGCCCGAGCCGGGCGGGCTCACGTCGGCCGAGCTGCTCTGGGCCGCGCGAACGGCGGCTGCAGGGCTGAACGTGATCGGCGCGGACGTCGTCGAAGTGATCCCGACCGCGGTCGGCTCCTCAGACATCACCGCGCTCGTCGCCGACCGGATCGTGCGCGAGGTGATGACCGGGATCGCGCTGCGCAGGCGCTCAGTTTGGAAGTAGGGCTCGCGGCAATCGCCTGCGGGCCGTAGCGAGCGCTTCGCGCAGGGCCGCGGCGGCCTCGGAGCCGTGGACTCCCTTGCCGTGCCCGAAGAGGATGTGCTCCGGCTCGAGGCCGCCGAGCGCGCGGCGCGGCGGGAAGAGGCGCAGCAACGGGTGGACGCCGAACGGCTCAGCTCGCGCGCGGAAGTAACCGAGGCTTCCGAGGGCATCGCCGCAGACGAGGATCTTCTCCTCCGGAAACCAGAGGGCGATCTCGCGCCAGAACCTGCGCCGCACGACGGGCAGAACGACGAACGGCGCCCCCGGAACGTCTGTGAACGGCGTGACGTGGAGGGAAACTCCGAGTCGGTCTGCCACAGCCGCGTTGTCGCGCTCGTGGCGGTCGATGAGCTGGACGACTCCCGCCGGCTCGCCGAGAGCGCGGATCCGCTCGTCGAGACCAGGGCCATCGACGACGTCCATCAGCCACACGCCTCCTCCTGCCCGGAGCGCGTGCGAGGTGCGCCGCAACTTCTCTCCCTCGGGATGCCAGGCGAATCCGTGCTCGAACTCGTCACTGAAACGCAGCTTCATGGGAACACTATTGCCGTGACGCAGCTAAACAATGCGGAGATCGCGGACCGGCTCGAGACCTTCGCGTCCCTGCTCGACCTCGCCGGCGCGAACCAGTACACGGCGCGCGCCTACAGGCGGGCCGCCGAGCTGATCCGCGAGACGAAGGCGCCGATCGCCGAGCTCGTGAAGGCGGGTCGCGTCCGTGAGCTGCGCGGAATCGGACCCGGAATCGAAGCAAGGCTCCGGGAGCTCGTCGAGACAGGGCGGATCGCCGAGCTGGACGAGCTGGAGAGCGAGGTCTCGCCCGAGCTCGTCGGGCTCGGGCGATTCATCGGGCTCGGCCCCAAGCGGGCGGTCGAGATCGGGCGCGCGCTCGGCGTGCGCACCGCGGACGAGTTCCGTGCGGCCGCGGCGGAGGGGAGGCTTGCCGGCGTGCCCGGGATCGGGCCGAAGACGGAGGCGAAGTTGCTTGCGGCTCTGGAGCGGGAGGAGCGGCCGCGACCTCGTCGGGGCATGCTCCTGAATCGTGCCCGGGCTCTCCTCGAGGGCATCGCGGAGGCGCTCGGCGGTGAGATCGCGGGCGACCCGAGACGATGGCGCGACCTGAACGAGGAGTTCGCCGTCGTCTGCTTCGGTCTTCATCCCGAGCCGCTGCTCGAGCACTTCGAGCGGATCCCACAGATCGTCTCGATCGTCGAGCGGAGCGAGTGGCGGGCGCTCGGAGTCACCGTCGAGGGCGTCCCGGTCGAGCTCGTCGTCGCCGAGCCGGGACGGTTCGGCACGGAGCTCCTGCGCGCGACCGGCTCGCGCGAGTACGTCGAGGCGCTCGAGCCGTTGCCCGAGGCGCCCGACGAAGAAAGCGTCTATCGGGCTCTCGGCATCCCGTTCTGTCCGCCCGAGCTTCGCGAGCGGCCCTTCCGCGGCGAGCCGCCCGCACTCGTCGAGCTCGCCGAGATCAGGGGCGACCTCCACGTCCACACGGACTGGTCGGACGGGAAGGCGACGGTGCTGGAGATGGGCGAGGCCGCCCTCGCGCGGGGTTACGAGTACCTGGCGATTTGCGACCACACGCGGAACGTCCATGTCGTCCCCGGGCTCGACGCGGACGACATCCGGCGTCAGGGCGAGGAGATCGCCGAGGCGAACGACCTGCTCGAACCGTTTCGGATCCTGCGCGGAAGCGAGTGCGACATCCTCCCGGACGGATCGCTCGATCTTCCGGATGACGTGCTCGCCGAGCTCGACTGGGTGCAGGCGAGCGTCCATGCTGGCCAGCGCGCGCCGGCGGAGGAGCTGACTCGGCGGACGATCGAGGCGATGCGGCATCCGGCCGTGAGCGCGATCAGTCACCCGAAGGGGCGGATCATCAACCACCGCCCCGAGAACGCGCTCGATCTCGACCGGGTGTTCGAGGTCGCGCTCGAGACGGGAGTGGCGCTCGAGGTGAACGGCCTTGCCCCTCGGCTCGACCTCCGAGACGTCCATGTCCGAAGCGCGATCGAGGCCGGGGTGCCGATCGTGTGCTCGACGGACGCGCACTCCGTCCGCGGGCTCGAGAACATGCGCCTGTCGGTGGCCACAGCAAGGCGTGGCTGGGCAACGGGGGCCGACGTCGTGAACACGCGACCCCTGTCCAAAATCGTCAGGCCCTAGCCGCTTTCGCTCACGGGGCCGGCCGCAGGCCACCCACCGGTTTTCAGCCTATTGGGGAAATCCGCGCATGTCTGTGTCACGGGTGTGTCTGGAGTGGAACTTCCGCGGGAGCGCGGGAATTGGTGTTCCGCGCTCGGCCTCAGGCATCGGCGTCGGTGCCCGGGCCGGTCGTCGTCCACTCGCGCACCTCGTACCAGTGGGAGTCCTTCAGGGCCGCGGCAACCCTCGGCTCAGTGTGCTCCGCGAAGAACACGTTCTTGTCGAGATCGGCGCAGATCGCGACCTCATCCGTTGAGACGTCCTCCAGATGCACGAACGCATCCGCCGGAAGCTTCGCCTCCGCGACCGTGTAGTGCTTGAACTGGAGATCGGGCGCGATCTCCGTCAGCCGCGGCCAGTCGGGACAGGTTCTCGAGCTCACGCCGCTCCCACCTGGGGCCGCGACCCCTCCAGCGACCACGCGCCTTCGAGGAGCAGCGGGCCGCGCGAGTCCTCGGAGCCGGAGACGATGAACTGCGCCGCGCGGTCGAGGCGGTGGTAGCGATGCGACCCCTCGGAGTCGACGATGGTGACGCCGAGCTGGAAGGTGCCCTCCGCGAGCGGCAGGCGGTCGACGGCGAACCGGACCTGTCCGATCCCCGGCTCGCCGTCCCAGCCCAGGTCGCCGAGATCCTGCTGGCTCGCGCCGAGCAGGGCGCCCGAGAGATCTCGCAGCTCGAGGGAGAGACGCGGCGGCGGAACGGAGCGCTCCGACTCGAGGAGGAGCCGCACGGAGATCGGCTCGCCTGCGACAAAGCGGTCGCGCGAGACACCGTCGGCGCCTTCGACCGCGAGCCCGGCGACGCGCACCTCGCCCGAGCCCCATTCCTGCAGGCCCGCGCCGACCTCGGCAGGCGCCTCCTCGTCGGCGAGCTGCGCGTGGTAGCGCCGCAACGCCTCCTCGGCCTCGCCGTCGTACTCGATCCGGCCGTTCCGAAGGAGCACTGCCCGGTCGCAGAGGTGCTCGACCGCTGAGGCGACGTGGGACACGAAGCAGAGAGTGCCACCCTGGCCGGTGAACTCGATGATCTTGTTGACGCACTTGCGCTGAAATGCCTCGTCGCCGACGGCAAAGACCTCGTCGAGGAGCAGCACCTCGGCCTGGACGTGAACGGCGATCGCGAACCCGAGCCGCATCTGCATTCCGGCCGAGTAGGTGCGCACGGGGAAGTCGATGAACCGGTCGAGCTCCGCGAACGCAACGATCTCCTCGAGCCGCTCATCGATCACGCGCCGCTTGAGCCCGTAGATCGACCCGCTCAGGTAGACGTTCTCGCGCCCGGTGAAGTCGGGGTGGAAGCCTGCGCCGAGCTCGAGCAGCGACCCGACGGAGCCGCCGACCGCGACGCGCCCGGTCGTCGGGCCGAAGATGCCGGCGATCAGCCTCATGAGCGTCGTCTTGCCCGAGCCGTTGCGGCCGACGAAGCCGATCGACTTGCCGGGCTCGACGTGCAGCGAGACGTCGCGGAGCGCCCAGATGTCGGTCGGCTTCAGGTCGCGCCGCCGGACGATCGCCTCCTTCAGGGTCATGTTCCGCTTCGGGTAGACACGGAAGCGGCGACCGACGTTCTCGAGGAGGATCTCGCCGTCCTTCATGTCTTCGAGGGTACTCCAACGACCTCGCGCGAGAGCTCGGCCAGGCCACGGATGAAGGCGGGATCGTCGTTCAGAGACTCGATCCGATCGAGGTCGAGCCCGAGCTCGTCGGCCCGCTTCCGCGCCTCGATGTCGATGTCCCACAGGATCTCGAGATGATCCGAGACGAAGCCGATCGGGCAAACGAGGACGCGAGTAACGCCGCGCGCCGCGAGGGCGTCGAGCTCCTCGAGCAGGTCCGGGCCGAGCCACGGCTCTCCCGTCGCGCTCGCGCTCTGGTAGGCAAACGACCAGCGTTCGATCCCGGCTCGCTCCGCGACGAGCCGCGCCGTCTCGAGCAGCTGATCCTGGTACGGATCCTCCGACTCGAGAATCCGTGCGGGGAGGCTGTGTGCGGTGAAGACGACGTGGCCTGCCTCACCCCGCACGCGCTCGGCCAGGACGTCGAGGTAGGGCTCGTGGACGTGCCAGCTCTCGACGAAGCGGAGCTCGGCACGACCGGCCAGCGCCTCGACGAGCCGCTCGCGATAGCCCTCGACGGAGAGGCGCGAGTAGTGCGGCGCCAGGACGATGCCGACGATCGTCTCGGCGCCGCTTGCAAGCGCCCGTTCGACGGCGTCGGCGATGCGCGGCTGCCAGTGCTTCATGCCGACGAACACGGGCGCGCCCAGCTCGCGCTCGAGCGCCGCCCGCTGTGCCTCGGTCGCATCGTCGAGTGGCGAGCGCCCGCCGATCCGCCGGTAGCGCTCCGCCAGAGCCTCGACCGCACCCGGCGAGATCGGCTTCCCCTCGCGGACGTCGGCCAGGTACGCCGGCACGTCCTCCTCGGTCGACGGGCTCCCGTAGGCCATGAGGACGACTGCGAGCTTCACGCCGCGACGCTCGCGGTCTGCTCGTGCACGAGCTCGACGAGGCGCCTCAGGTCCGCGGGATCAGTCTCGGGAAGGACGCCGTGGCCGAGGTTGAAGATGTGGCCGGGGCGGCCACCGGCGAGCTCGAGGATCTGCAGGGCCGCTCCTTGTGTCCGCTCGAACGGCCCGAGCAGCAGCGCCGGGTCGAGGTTTCCCTGCACGCCTCGGTCGAAGCCGACCCGCTGCCAGCCCTCGTCGAGCCGCACCCGCCAGTCGAGCCCGATCACGTCCCCGCCGGCGAGCGCCATCGCCTCCAGCAGATGCGAGGTCCCGGTCCCGAAGTGAATCGTGGGGACTTCCACCGAAGCGAGCATTCGCGCCGAGTAGGGCGCGACGAACTCCTCGTAGTCGGCCCGAGAGAGCGCTCCGATCCACGAGTCGAAGAGTTGGACGACGTCGGCGCCCGCAGCGACCTTCGCCCGCAGGTAGGCGATCGAGGTCTCCG
The DNA here is from genome assembly GCA_963827725.1 of uncultured Actinomycetes bacterium. Lineage (GTDB taxonomy): Bacteria > Actinomycetota > Thermoleophilia > Gaiellales > Gaiellaceae > VAXT01. The sequence goes on from CAWHBM010000003.1 coordinate 79,734, forward strand.
TCAGCTTCTCCATCAGGCCGTGCCAGACCTCCGGCGAGCCGTACATGCAGCGCTTCGTCTGCACGAAGTCGCGTGTCGGCTTGCCCTCGATGAGGTAGCCCGCGACGGTGAACGGCCCTCCGCAGAACCCGACGAGCGCCTGCTCGGGCTCGAGCTGCGAGCGCACGAGCCGCACTGCCTCGAGGATGAACGGCACCGCCTCCTCCGGGTCGGGCACGCGCAGCGCCTCGACGTCCGCGGCGCTGCGCACCGGCTTGTCGATCACGGGGCCGACGTTCTCGACCAGCTCCACGTCGATCCCCATGCCGAGGATCGGCAGCATGATGTCGGCGAACATGACGGCGGCGTCGACGCCGTGGACGCGCACGGGCTCGAGGGTCACCTCGGCGCAGAGCTCCGGCCGCCGGCAGACCTCGAAGAGGTTGTGGCGCTTGCGGATCTCGCGGTAGCCGGGCAGCGAGCGGCCCGCCTGGCGCATGAACCAGACCGGAGTCCGCTCGACCGGCTCCAGGCGCGCGGCTCTGACGAGGAGTGGCGTTGTCACCTAAAGATGGGCCGCGAGCTGGTCGTCCACCCGCCGGAAGACCGCCGCCGCGGCAGCTAGCGCAACGAGAGAAGCGACGATCACGTACGCGACGTCGCCGGCTGCCGGGAGCTCACCGAAGAAGAGCGGGTCGCGGATCGCCAAGACGAAAGGCGCGACGGGGTTCGCGTAGTGGAGGAAGTCGACGAGGGTCGGGTGATTTCCAATCACGGGCAGGTCGAAGGTGTAGAAGACGGGCGTCAGGAAGAACCAGGGCAGCAGCACCGCAGTCAGGAGGTGCTCGACGTCCCGAAAGATCACCGTCACTGCGGAGAGCACGAGCGCGAGGCTGCCGGCGAAGGCGACGAGCAGGGGCACCAGCGGAAGCCCAGCCCAGAACGTCGACCGCGTCTCGGGAATGACGATCAGGTTCACCGGAACGATGATCGCGAGCATCACGAGGAGCGTGACGGCGTTCGTCGCCACGACCGCGAACGGCAGCAGTTGCCTCGGAAACCGCACCTGCTTCACGAGGCTCGCCTGGCCGAGCAGGCTCGTGCACGAGGTCTGGAGCGCGCCTTGGAAGAAGACCCACGTGACGAGCCCCGAGAGCAGGAACAGCGGGTAGTGGTCGATCTCGACGGCCTTCAACAGCACCGAGAAGACGACCGTGTAGACCCCCATCAGGACGATCGGTAGCACGAGCGTCCACCCGAGCCCGAGCACCGAGCCGCGGTACTTCAGGCTCAGCTCGCGCCGGAAGAGGTTGAGGAAGAGATCGCCGTAGCGAAAGAGGTCGGCGTAGAGCGTCACGGGGCAAGAGTGTAGGCGTCTATCGTCACCCTCCGTGCGCATCGTCGTCGACGCAACGCCTCTCTCTCACCCGCGTACCGGCGTGGGCAACTACCTGCGCGGCTCGTTGCGCGGGCTAGCCGAGGCGGCAGGCGCAGAGCACGAGGTCGTGGCCTTCGCGGCCGTCAGCATCCTCTCGCGCAACCGGCTTCAGGAGGCTCTCGCTGACCTTCCGGTCGAGCGAAGGCTGATCACGCTCCCGCCCTCGGCGTACGTCTGGCGCATGCTCTGGAGTCGCGCTGGCGCCCCTGCGGTCGAACGCCTTGCGGGCCGCCTCGACGTCTTCCACTTCTCGGACTGGATGTACCCGAGCCAGCGCGGTGGGCTCCGCTCGACGATCGTCCACGACCTGATCCCGCTGCGTTTTCCGGAGTGGGTGCACCCACGAACGCGCCGGCAGAACCTCGCGAAGTACGCGCACGCGGCCCGCACCTGCGACGTGATCGTGACCATCTCCTCGTTCACGGCGGACGACATCGCGGAGCGCCTCGGCTTCCCCCGCGAGCGGATCGTCGTCGCCTATCCCGGAGTGGACGAACGGTTCACGCCCGACGGCCCGCGGCGCGATGGCGAGTACGTGCTCATGCTCGCACCGGGCGACCCTCGGAAAAACCACAGCAACCTCGCGACGGCGATGGAGATCGTCCGCGCTCGGAGGCCGGAGCTCGAGCTCGTCGCGCCCGGCCATGTGTCGGACGAAGACCTGCCGGGGCTCTATCGCGGCGCCGCCGTGTTCGCCTACCCGTCCTTCTTCGAGGGGTTCGGGATCCCGATCGTCGAGGCGATGGCCAGCGGGGCTCCGGTCGTCGCCTCCTCGCATCCGTCGCTGGACGAGGCCTGCGGAGAAGCTGCGGTGCGAGTCGATCCCGAGAGCCCGGAGGCGATCGCCGCGGGCATCGAGCGCGCCCTGACCGAGGGTGAGTCCCTCTCCGCGCGCGGGCTCGAGCATGCGAGGCGCTTCACCTGGCGCGCCTGCGGCGAGGCTCACCTTCAAGGCTTCGCAACAAGTCTCTGAGACACTTCGGGCCGTGCTCCGCGTGGGTCTCGACGTGTCTCCGCTCGCCTTGACGAAAGCGGGCACCGCCCGCTACCTGACCAACCTCCTGGACGGTCTCGAGCGCGAGCCCACGCTCGAGACGCGCCGCTACTCCTACGGCGGCTCGGGCCGGCTGACGAGAGTCGCGCGAGACGTGGCCTGGTACCCGGTGGCGCTCCCGCGCGCAGCCCGACGCGACGGGGTCGACGTGCTCCACTGCACGACGATGCGCGCGCCGTTCCGCTCCCGCGTTCCTCTCGTCGTCACGATCCACGACGTGGCGGTGCTCCGGCATCCGGAAACTTTCAACCGGTGGACGCGTAGCTACAGCAACCTCGCTCTCCCCCGCGTCGTCAAAGCGGCGGACGCGATCGTCGTCGGCTCGCGTTTCGCAGCCGGCGAGGTCGGGGAGCTGCTCGACGTTCCCGCCGAGAAGATTCGCGTGATCCCCTACGGCGTCGGGCCGCCTTTTCAGCCGGAGGGGCCGCGCGCTGACGGCTCGTACGTGCTGGCAGTCTCGACGCTGGAGCCGCGAAAGAACTTGCCCCGGCTACTCGAGGGGTTCCGCCGGTCCGGCCTCGACGGCCTCGAGCTCCGCGTAGTCGGCGCCGAGGGCTGGGGCGGCGTGTCCGTCGACGGCGACCGCGTCCGGCACCTGAACGACGTCGACGACGAGGAGCTCGCGCGGCTCTACCGTGGCGCAGCCTGCGTCGCCTATGTCTCGCTCTACGAGGGGTTCGGGCTGCCAGTGCTCGAGGCGATGGCCTGCGCCGCGCCGGTCGTCGCCCCGGGCGGGCGGCCGTACGACGAGTTCGCGCGCGGGGTCGCGTTCGAGGTCGATCCGCGCGACCCCGATTCGATCGCACAGGGCCTGCAGCGGGCGGTCTCCGGCGGCGCACAGCCCGCAGGTGCGCGGCGGGCTGCCGACTTCAGCTGGGAGCGAGCCGTCCAGGCCCATGTCGACCTCTACCGCGAGCTCGCCGCGTGAAACCGCTCGTCGTGATCGACGCCGATGTCCTAGGCCGCCGCCGGACCGGAGACGAGACGTACATGGCGAATCTCCTCAGAGAGCTCGTGCCGCTCGCCGACCAGGAGCGCCTGGCGGCGGTCACCCGCCACGAGGGGCTCGTCCCGGAGGGAATCGAGGAGCTCGTCCTGCCAGCTCGGAGCCAGATCGCACGGATGACGTACGGGCTCCCGAAAGCCCTGCGCCGCCTCGGGCCCGCGCTCGCGCACTTCAACTACGTCGTTCCCCCCGCCTACCGGGGGAAGGCGGTCGTGACCGTGCACGATCTCTCCTTCGAGCGGCACCCCGGGCTGATGAGCCAACGTGACCGCCTGCTCTTCCGGACGCTCGTCCCGCGCTCGGCACGCCGCGCCGACAGGGTGCTCGCGGTCTCGGAGCAGACGAAGCGCGACCTCGTCGAGCGCTACGGCATCGCCGAGGACAAGATCGTCGTCACGCCGAACGGCGTCGACCCCATCTTCCGGCCGCACGGAGAGTCTCCCGAGCGCTCGCCGTACGCGCTGTTCGTCGGCGGGATCCAGCCGCGCAAGGATCCCCTGAGCGCGATCGAGGCTTTCGGCTTGTTGAACGGCAACCTCAGCCTCGTCCTCGTCGGGGCGGAGAAGCGTGGCGGCGACGAAGTACGAAGCGCGATCCAGCGGCTGGGGCTCGAGCAGCGGGTCGAGCTGACCGGACACCTCGAGCGCGCGGAGCTCGCGGGGCTCTATCGCGGCGCGGCGTGTCTCGTCTTCCCGTCCCGCTACGAAGGCTTCGGCCTCCCCGTGCTCGAGGCGATGGCCTCCGGGACACCTGTCGTCGCGGCGGCGGCCGGCGCCGTGCCGGAGGTGGCCGGCGACGCTGCCGTCCTCGTCGAGCCCGGCAATCCGGCCGCTCTCGCCGCCGGAATCGAGCGGGCGCTCTCCGACCGCGACCGGCTCGTGTCGGCCGGCCTGGAGCGCGCGCGGCAGTTCAGCTGGGCGGCGACGGCACGGTTGACGCTCGCGGCCTACCGGGAGCTCCTGTGAGCAGCCGGGTCGCGGCCGTCGTCGTCACGCACGGGCCGCACCCGGAGCTCGACCGCTGCCTCGCGGCGCTCGGTCCCCAGGTGGACGAGCTCGTCGTCATCTCGAACCCCCCGGCGCCCGCCGTGGAGGCGCGGCTGGTCGTCAACGAGCAGGCGCGCGGGTTCGCGGCGAACGCGAACCGGGGCATCGCCGAGACGACCGCTCCGTTCGTGGTCGTCGCGAACGCCGATACCGAGCCGAGGCCCGGAGCCGTGGCCGCACTGCGCGACTTCGCCGAGTCACGACCCCGCTGCGGAATCGCCGGGCCGCTCCTGCGCAACTCGGACGGCACGCTTCAGGCCTCGCGCCGCAGTTTTCCGACAGTCTCGGGCACGATCGTGCGGCGGACGCCGCTGCGGCTCCTGCTCAAGCCGCAGGATCGGCAGCGCCGCCACTACCTCACCGATCAGCGCCCAGACGAGCCGATGGAGTCCGACTGGATGCTCGGCGCGTTCCTGCTCCTGCGGCGCGAGATGCTCGACGAGCTGGGCGGCTTCGACGAGGGCTACCGCCTCTACGGCGAGGACATCGACCTCTGCTACCGGGCCAAGCAAGCCGGCTGGGAGCGCTGGTTCGTTCCGCAGGCAGCCGTTCGCCATGCCCATGCAGCGGTCACGGACAGGAGCTTCCTGACACGGCAGACCCTCTGGCACTGGCGCTCGATCGCGAGGTTTGTGCGCAAGCACCCCGAACGGTTACGCAACATCTAGCCGCTAACCTCACACGCGGAAACGCCATGGAAGACGAGCCTCGAATCGCAGTCCAGAAGGCGGGCGCTCCGCCTCCGCACGCCTTCAAGTACACCGAGTTCCAGGCGGATCCGGGCTCGACGCACAGCAAGATCGTCGTCGCTCGTGCCGCCGGCGACGCGGGTGCTCGAGTTCGGCTGCGCGACGGGATACATGTCCGACGTGCTGAAGAACCGCCTCGGCTGCACGGTCACCGGAGTCGAGATCTCGCCGCGAGGCGGCCGCGCTCGCCGAGCAGCACACCGAGCGCGTGATCGTCGGCGACGCGGAGAAGATCGACTATGCCGCCGAGCTCGCCGGCGAGGAGTTCGACGTCGTCCTCTTCGCGGACGTCCTCGAGCACCTGAAGGAGCCCGGCGACGTGCTGCGCCGCGTCCGCCCGTTCGTCGCCGAGAACGGCGTCGTCATCGCCTCGATCCCGAACATCGCGCACGGCAGCGTGCGGCTCGCGCTCCTCGGCGGCGAGTTCCGGTACCGCGACTGGGGTCTGCTCGACGACACGCACCTGCGCTTCTTCACACGCGCCTCGATCCAGGATCTCTTCGAGGAGACCGGCTACGTGGTCACGCACTGGGTGCGCCAGCGGCTCGACGTCGGCGAGACGGAGATCAACGTCCCGCAGGTGCCCGACGCCGTGCGCGAGTGGCTCGCCTCCGATCCCGAGACGACGACGTACCAGTTCGTCTGCTCCGGGCGCTCGTCTCGGAGCCCGCGAGCCAGCTCAAGACACTGCGCGAGGAGCTCGAGGAGCTACGGCAGCACCGCGACGCCTCGACGCAGCTCGCCGCCGCCCGCGAGGAGCTCGGCGAGCTGCGCCCGCTGCGCGAGGAGGTCGCGAGCCTGCGCGCCGAGATCGAAGCCGTGCGCCGGGCGCACGCAGGTCCAGGGCCAGCGGCTCGATGAACGAGCGCGTCGCGTTCGCCGAGGGGCTCGCGCACGTGCACGCGGTCGTCTACGGCTCCCGTTCGTGGCGCCTGACGGCGCCACTGCGCGGCGGCATCCGGGCCTGCTGCGCCGCCTGCGCGGACGATGACCCCGCTTCGCTTCCCGACGGTCGACGAGCCGCTCGTCTCGGTGGTCATGGTCACGTACGGCAACTGGCCGCTCGTCGCGCCGCTCGCTCGAAGCGCTCCTCGAGCGACACGGATCCCGTCTACGAGCTGATCGTCGTCGACAGCGCCTCGCCGGACGAGACACCGGCAGAGGCTGAGCGACGAGGTCGAGGGCGCGAACCTCGTTCTGAGCGAGGCGAACATCGGCTTCGGGCCGGGCTCGAACCACGGCGCAGACCAGGCGCGTCGGACGCTATCCTGTGCTTCCTGAACCCGGACGCGCTCGTCGAGCCGGGCTGGCTCGAGCCGCTCGTCGAGGTGCTCGACGAGGACGAGACGGCCGGCGCGGTCGTCCCGATGCTGCTGAACCCGGACGGGACGATCCAGGAAGCGGGCTCGGTTGATCGACTCGGTCGGCTGGCCACAGGCCCTCGGCGCGGGCGAGAGCGCCAGACGCGTTCGAGCACCGCTTCAGGCGCGAGATCGACTACGGCTCTGCCGCCTGCCTGCTGATCGAGCGGAAGACGTTCTCGAGGCCGGCGGCTTCGATCCCGGGCTACGGCGTCGGCTACTTCGAGGACGTCGACCTCTGCCTTCAAGCTGAAGGAGCGCGGGCTGCGGACGATCTACGAGCCCCGGTCGCGCGTCGTCCACGAGCTGCACGGCTCGGGCACGCTCGTTGCAGGCTCGCCGCGCGATGGAGGCGAACCGGACGATCTTCTATCGAGCGCTGGAGCGAGCGGCTCGCGAAGCCGCCCGAACCTCGATCGAGCTGCCGACAAAGCCGGCGCGGCTCGTTGCGGCGCGCGACGCGGAGGTCGTCGACCGGATCCTCGTCATCGACGACCGAGTTCCCTTCCACGACCGCGGTTCCGGCGACCCGCGGATGGCGAAGATGCTCTACGAGCTGGTCGAGCTCTGGCCGGAGGCGCGCATCACGCTCGCGGCCGCCGACGAGCCGCGAGGTCGGAGCGCTACGCGGAGCCGCTGCTCGCGCGCGGGATCGAGGTCGTCGCGCCGCCGATCGACTGGGGCAAGCTGGTTCGAGAGCCGGACGTTCCACTACTCGGCGGCGATCGTGAGCCGCGGCACGAACGTCTCGCGCTTCGACCAGGTTCTGACGCAGCACTCAGCCTCAGGCGCTGCGCGCGTTCGACACGGAGGCGCTCACCTTCCGCCGACTCGAGCGCATGGTCGGCTTCCTCGGAGACTCCGGCCGAGAGCTCGCGGGTAAGCGCAGAGGCGATCGCCTCACGCCAGGTCGAGCTCGGCGCGCTCCAGGAGTCGAGCCGTCGTCTTCGCCGTCTCCGCCGAGGAGGCGGAGTTCATCGGCGAGATCGCACCTGGCAAGCCGACCTTCGTGCTCCCGAACTGGGTCGAGACCGTTCCGGAGCCGACCGGTTTCGCGGAGCGGCAGCGACCTCCTTTTCTTCGGCGGCTTCCTCGCCGGGGCGGGGTCGCCGAACGAGGACGCGCTGCTCCAGCTCGTCCACGAAGTGATGCCGATCCTCTGGGAGCGTGAGCCCGAGCTGCGCCTCCACGTCGTCGGCGCCGATCCGACTCCGGCCGTCGAGGCTCTGCACGGCGAGCGCGTCAACGTCGTGGGTTTCGTCGACGACCCTGCCGAGTGGCTCGCCCGCACGCGGGTCCACGTCAGCCCGATGCGCTTCGGCGCCGGGATCAAGCTGAAGCTGCTCGACACGATCGCCGCCGGCCTGCCGTTCGTGACGACAGCCGTCGGCGCGGAGGGCTTGCCGCTCGCCGGCCTGCGCCCGCAGCTCGTTGCCGAGGAGCCCCTGCGGATCGCCGAGCTCACGCACGCGCTGTACACGGACAGCAGCTTTGGCGACGGGCGCAGCGAGGCCTGCTCGACATCGCACGGAACGACTTCGACCGAGGAACCTTCCGGCGAACGCTCGCCGAGGCGATGAGCCATCTCGGCGTCCTTCCGCCGGAGGGAGCGTTCGCAGGGGCGCCGTTCGAGCTCGTCGCCGCTCGTGGCGTGAGCCCGGCGTCACCGAGGCGTTCCACCGCCTCTATTACGACTCGGCGGTCTGGAAGGACACCTACTGGCTCGGCGTGCGCACGCAGAAGTGCCCGCTCGACCTCTGGATCTACCAGGAGATCCTCTACGAGGTCAAGCCAGACCTGATCCTGGAGACGGGCACGGCCCATGGCGGGAGCGCGCTCTATTTCGCCTCGGTTTGCGACCTGCTCGGCCGGGGCGAGATCGTCACCGTCGACATCTATCCCATCGAGGGCCGTCCGGAGCATCCGCGGATCACCTACGTGACGGGCTCGTCGACCGCGGGCGAGGTCGTCGCTTACGTGAGCGGGGTGGCCGCGGGACACGAGCGCGTGCTCGTCATCCTCGACTCCGACCATTCGCGCGACCACGTGCTCGACGAGCTGCGAATCTACAGCCGCTTCGTGACACCGGGCTCGTATCTCGTCGTCGAGGACACGAACGTGAACGGCCACCCGGCGATGCCCGAGCACGGCCCGGGCCCGATGGAGGCGCTGGAGGAGTTCCTGGCCGAAACGGAAGAGTTCGAGATCGACGCCGCGCGCGAGAAGTTCTTCATGACCTTCAACCCGCGAGGGTTCCTGCGAAAGCGATCGCCGGCGTGAGGCTCCTCCGCCGCCGGCCTCCGGCGAAGACGCGCGACGAGGTCGAGCGCGAGATGCGCTCCCTCGGCTGGTGGTACCAGCACTTCGAGCTGCCGAACGGGATCTGGACCGGCGACGGCAAGCCGCCCGCCTACGACCCTCGCGATCGCTGGAATGCGTTCGAGCCGTACATCCCGGCCGACCTGAGCGGCATCGACGGCTCTCGACGTCGGCGGCAACTCGGGGTTCTTCGCGATCCAGATGATGCTCCGGGGCGCGAAGCGCGTCGTCCTCGTCGAGCCGTTCAAGGAGTTCACCGACCAGGCGCGTTTCGCCGCCGAGCAGTTCGACGTGGAGCTCGAGATCGTCAACGCAGACGTCCACACCTACTGCCTGACGACCGAGGAGCGCTTCGACTTCGTCCTCTTCCTCGGGCTCTTCTACCACCTGAAGTATCCCGGTCTCGTGCTCGACCGGCTCGCCGAGATGACGAAGGAGCGGCTCGTCTTCCAGTCGCACAGCGTCGGAGGGGCAGACAGCGAAGCGGCGGAGCTACCCGAGGCGGAGAGCGCCCTCGAAGGCCCCGACTATCCACGGCTTGCGTTCGTCGAGCATCGCTACCGCAACGACCCGACCAACTGGTGGGTCCCGAACCACCAGGCGCTCCCGCCGCTTGTCCGCAGCGCCGGTCTCAAGATCGTTGCCCGGCCGTCGGCCGAGATCATCGTCGCCGAGCCCGACCGCTACCTGGGCAAGGTCGTCTACGACAAGCTCGTCTTCCCGCGCTACGGAAAGCCCGGCGAGGCGGTCTACCCGGAGCAGCTACAGGTGGATCCGGCGCTCTGGCGCCAGCTCAACGAGCCCGGCGACTCCTACGCGGGCCTTCGCGACGACGTAGGTGAAGTCGCTCGGCAGCACGCCGTGCTCGATCAGCGTCTCCTCGTACAGGCAGATGAGATCGACGAGCGCGACGTCCCGCGGGTCGGCCGGATCGAAGTTCCCGGCAATGTCCGCAAAGACGAACTGAAGCAGCGTGCCTCCGAAGTCGGCTTTGTAGACGATCTCGAACCGTTCCTCGAGCAAGCCCATGATCTCGTCGGAGCGAATCGACTCCGACGGGTCCACGCGGCGGACCTCCTTGGCCGACGGGCGCTGGACCTCGGTCTTCACGTAATCGGCGCGCAGGCTCTTCCGATGGCTCTCGGGAAGCACCGAGAGCAGCTTGTTCATCAGGACGAGTCGCTCTTCGGGAAACTGGAAGCGCGACGGCCCGACGTATTCGTTGACCACGAAGAGGCCGCCCGGAGTGAGCGATGACCGGATCTGGTCGAACAGGTGCTCCAGCGCCTCGATGTGGTGCAGCGACTGGATCCCGAAGACCGCTCCATACCGGTTGGGCTCCAGCTCGATCGTGTTGAGGTCGGTCGCGGCGTAGTCGATCTTCTCGCCGAGCTCCTGGCGCTCGGCCTCCTCGCGCGCGACCTCGACGGCTTCCGGCGAGATGTCGAACGCGTCGAAGCGCTCGGCGATCCCCAGCTTCACCGCCTCTCGCTCGAGAACGCCGAATCCGCAACCCAGGCTCAGGCCACGCTCCGCCGGCGCCTCGAAGAAGCGCCGCTTCGTGAAGTGGAGCCAGTTCTCATCCGGATCGCCGGCGATCGCCTTGTTGATGTTGCGCTGGGTGAGGATGTACGACTGCCAGTAGAGGCCGGTCCATTCGTCTCCCTCGACCTTCGTGCGCGCCTCTTCGCCCCAGTGCTCCGCGGTGACGCCGCGCTCGTCTTCGTGCGAGGCGCGCTGAGCGACCCGCCGCCTGGCGCGGCCGAGCACGGCCCTGGCTCGGCGCACGGGGCTCCTCACCGGGGCAAGGTCCTGAACGAGGCCTGGACGCCCAGTTGCCGCGTGTCGCCCGGCCCGAACTGGGAGGGCGAGAACGTCGGTTGGGTGAGAACCCGCACCGTGAACGGAGCCGGGGGAGCTCGGAAGCGGAAGCTCTTGGCGGCACCGGCGTGAGCGATCCACGCGCCTCGCGCCACGACTTTCTCCTTCCTGATCACCTCGACACGCACCGCGCCCGGGACGTCTGGCCCGGCCCAGCCGAGCCGCGAGAGATCCAGGAGCACTGTGCGGGCGCCCGGCACATAGCGCGTGAAGGTCGCTTCGGGACCGGTCCAGCCATCGGTATACACGCCCGTGGTGCCCACCGAGAGTCGGAGCGGATGCGATGGCCGGTAGAGGACGAAGCGGCCCTCGGCTTTTACGCGCGAGCCTGCGAGCTGCACGGTCGGCGAGGCCACCATGTAATCGGGGACTCCCGGCGGCGCGCCCGTTCCGTTCGTCGAGACGAGCTCGCCGGTCGGGCTGACGGCGACGTCATAGCCGGGAAATCCGGAGAAGTCGCGCGCACCGAGGTAGAAGACCCGTTCCACCGAGCGGTTCCAGATCTCGGTCTGCCAGAGCGGGTGCGGATCGGCGCTGAACTCGGGAGTGAAGAGCAGGGCGGCCGTTTCTCCATCCGGCACGCTGTCGTCCACCCACTGCTCGTTCAGCACGCCCGGAGCAGCGTCGGCGGCGACAGCCTGGCTGCGCTGCGAGCCCACGACCATCCGCGTAGAGACGGCCAGAAACAGCGCGACTCCGGTGATCGTGCCGAAGACGAGCACGCGTCTCGGCGCGAGCGCGAAGAAGAGGCACGTGGCGATCACGCCGAGCGCGAGCAGCACCCGCATGCCGTCAGCGCCGCCCGACACGACGCTCGCCACGCGGTACAGCGGGAGCAGACCGGTTGTGTCGGAAAAGATCGAGACGTTGAAGAGACGCTCGAACGGGATCGACGTCAGAAGCGCCGCCGGCACGAGCAGAGCTGCAACCGTGAGCCGCGGGGGACGGGGCGCGCCCCGCTCGAGCCAGAGCACGAACGCGAGGAGGAGCAGCGGCTCGACGTAGATCATGTTGCGCTCCTCGATGCGCTGGATGAACTGCGATGCGAAGGCGCCTGCCTGGAGCACGAACCACATCGAAGCGGCCGCGACGGCGAGGAAGGCGCGCTCCGCAGCAGTCGTCACGAACTCCCGCGACCACGCCAGCCCGAAAACGATGATGAGCGCGCTGAGCGGCAGGATCGCCACGGCGAACCCGAGCTCGGCGACGTGGAAGACGACCCAGCGGCCTACGTCTCGCACCGCGTAGTTGGTCGTGGCGACGGTCTCGTAGGCGCCGAAGCCGCCCGACAGGGGACGGTCCTGCGCGAACTGGTAGACGACGTATCCCAGCGCGATCACAGCCAGGCCGAGCCATGTCACCAAGTAGGCCCGAAGCCCGGGAAGAAGGCCCGAGCGAAACCGACGCTCGCGGGTCGCGCGGGCATCGAGGAGGACTTTGAGCACGACGGCCGTCGGGAGGATCACGAAGAAGATGACGTTCTGGAGCCTCGCGCCGAGCGCGAAGAGCATCGCGGCAATCGCCAGTAGCTGCCAGGCCGTCGTCGCCCGTTCGAGCGCGACGGCGATCGCGAAGAAGGCAAGCACGGCAGCCGGAAACCCGAGGTTCTCGGTCATGAGAGTGCCTGTGTACGACGACGCAGGCAGCAGCAGGACGAGCCCGAGCAGGCACAGGGCGTACTCGGCGCGGACGAGCCGGCGAGCCCAGAAGTACATGGGCACAGCTGCGAGCGTCATCAGGACGGCGTTGATCGCCTTGGCGGCGCCGTAGGCGGTCGTCGTCGAGTCGAAGAGCCACGCTGGAGAGATCACGACGGGGTAGAGGCCATAAGCCGCCACGCTGCTCGGCAACCCGCGGATCGCGAGGTGACCGTCATCCGCGAAACTCCTGGCGAAGTCCGAGTAAAGGAGCTCGTCGCCCATGATCCACGGGGCGGGGATGCGGCGGATCAGGATCACTCGGACGACGAATGCGAGCGCGAGCATCCCGCCGACGAGAAGCGTCATGACCAGGGTCGGATGGGCGCGAGCGACGCGAATGTTTCCGAGCGGCGCGGCGCTCGGTGTGAGCGAGCCTTCGGTCGACACGACTCTTAGAGGACGACCGCGGGCGATCCCGGAGCGGCCGCAGGCTCGCCCGAAAGGCGATCGAGGTCGGCGTCAACCATCATCTCGACGAGCTCTGCGAAGCTCACCCGCGGCTCCCAGCCAAGCTTCTCGCGGGCCTTCGAGGAGTCGCCGACGAGGTGATCGACCTCGGCCGGGCGCAGGAACTCTGGGTCGGTCGTCACGTGCTGCTTCGGATCGAGCCCGACATGCGTGAATGCGGCGTCGACGAACTCTTGGATCGAATGAGCCTCACCGGTCGCGATCACGAAGTCCTCGGGTTCGTCCTGCTGGAGCATGAGCCACATCATCTCGACGTAGTCGCCCGCGAAGCCCCAATCGCGAAACGACTCGAGGTTCCCGAGGCGCAGTTCGTCACTCAGACCTAGCTTGATCCGCGCGACGCCGTCCGAGATCTTCCGCGTCACGAACTCGAGCCCGCGCCGCGGCGATTCATGGTTGAAGAGGATCCCCGACACGGCGAAAAGCCCGTACGACTCTCGGTAGTTGATTGTGATGAAGTGCCCGTACGCCTTGGCGACTCCGTACGGGGAACGCGGATAAAACGGCGTCTCCTCGTTCTGAGGTGTCTCGAGCACCTTGCCGAACATCTCGGAGGAGGAGGCTTGGTAGAAGCGGATTTCGGGGTCGACCCGGCGGACCGCCTCGAGGATGCGTGTGACGCCGACGCCCGTAAATTCCGCAGTCAGCACCGGCTGGCGCCAGGATGTAGGGATGAAGCTCTGCGCGGCGAGGTTGTAGACCTCGGCCGGCCGCGCGTCCTCGAGCGCGGAGGTGAGCGAGGTCGGATCGAGCAGGTCTCCCTGCACGAGCGTGATGCGGTCGACGAGGTGCTCGATCCGCTCGACGTTCTCAGTCGACGAGCGCCTCACCATGCCGTAGACCTCGTAGCCCTTCTCCAGCAGAAGGTCGGCCAGGTACGAGCCGTCCTGGCCCGTGATCCCCGTGATCAGCGCTCTTTTTTTGGCGGTCATGCGTTGGCGACTCTCTCCTGCGCGACGAGGAGACGAGCATAGTCAAGGGCATCCGCAAGTGTCTGCTGGAGCGGGATCTCGGGTTTCCAGCCGGTTGCGGCGGTGAGCCTGGAGGCATCGCCCCAGACCACGGGGAGGTCGGCCGGACGCAGGCGCGTCGGGTCGGGAACGACCTCGATCGGGGACGCTGCGAGCTCTCGCAAGAGGCCGACGATCTCCGCCAGGCCGACCTTTCGCCCCGAGGCGACGTTGTACGTCCCGGGCGCGACGGCCGGATCGAGCAGCAACCGATACGCGCGGCAGACGTCCCGCACGTCGGTGATGTCGCGCTCCGCCGAGAGGTCGCCCACGAGCAGCTCGCCCCCACCCCGCAGCTCGAGCTCCGCGATCTGTCGCGTCCACGAGCCGATCGCGAACCGGACGTCGCGGCCTGGGCCCTCGTGCTGGAACGCGCGCGCCACGACGAGCTCGAGGCCCTTCGACCTGGCGGCCTGCTCGCAGGCGACCTCGGCTGCAACCTTCGAAGCGCCGTAGGGCGAGATCGGTGCCGTCGGCCCGTTCTCGGTGGTCGGCAGCTCCTCGGGCCGCCCGTAGACCTCCCCTGTCGACACAAGGAGCAGCCGCGCGGAAGGACTGGCCTCGAGCAACGCCTCGACGAGGTTGACCGTCCCGACCGCATTCACGTGCCAGGTCTCCGCGGGGCTCGTCCACGACTCTCCGACCGAAGACACGGCCGCGAGGTGGACGACCGCGGCTGGTGCCGCCGCGCGCACCGCTTCGAGCAGCTCGCCGGCGTCGCGAACGTCCGCCTCGAGAGGCCGGGCTACCTCACCGAGCTCGGCCAGGAGATGCGTGCCGACGAAACCGTCGGCCCCCGTGACGAGAATCGGGCCGCTAGCCGTCCTGGCTCCGCTCGTCTTCGTGCACCTGGCTCTCGAGCAGGGCGAGCCGCTGGGCCAGGATCCGGTTTTGATCCGCGAGCTTCGAGATGACCGTGGAGTAGTGCAGGAGCACGATCAGGATGAAGAGCGCCGCTAGCGCAAAAAGCGCCGATGGCGGGTACGCGATTCCGACCGTGTCGGAGAACGTCCCGAGAGCGTCGCGCCAGACCGCAAGCACGAGGATGATCGTCCCGGTGACGAGCCAGAGGATCGCGTAGCGCTCGTGGAGCCGGCGGCTGCGGATCAGCTCGAAGATCACTGCGAGCAGGATCAGCGCAGCGATCGCGGCGACGACGGAGACGCGTACGGTCATCGTTCCTCCATTGGTGTCGATTGGCGCCGGAACAGCCCGACGAAGAGTGCGAGCGAGACCTTGAGCATGTAGTAGATCGACTGGAAGAGGGTGATCGAGGAGCGGCCGGTCGCGCGCGTGCGCATCGCCACGGGCACTTCGACCATCCGCAGCCGGTGCCGGTGCACGAGCACCGTCGTCTCGACCTCCGGGTAGTCGTGCGGGTAGTCGGATGCGAAGAGGACGATCCCGTGACGGTTGACCGCGCGGAACCCCGACGTCGTGTCGGTGACCCGCTGGCGAATGATCAGCGAGACCATGCGCGCGAAGACCTGGATCCCAACTCTGCGGGCAAACGGGGGGCGATAGCGCCGGCCGCCCCGAAAACGTGTGCCGACGGCCATGTCGGCCTCACCGCTGATCACCGGCTCGATCAGCGCGGCGATCTCGCCGGGGTCGTGCTGGCCGTCGCCGTCGACCTGGATCGCGAGCTGGAAGCCGCGGTCGCGGGCGTACTGGTAGCCGGTCTGCATCGCGCCCCCGATGCCGAGGTTGAAGGGCAGCCGCACGACGTCGGCACCGAGCTTCTCCGCCCGCGCGGCGGTCCCGTCCCTCGACCCGTCGTCGATGACGACGATCGCGAGGTCCGGGTCGACCGAGCGCAGCTCGTTGATCACGGCCTCGATCGCGTCGGCCTCGTTGTAGGCAGGGACAATCGCCAGTCGCCGCAAGCCCGCCGGCCGCGGATCGACCGCCTGGTGCGCGCCTGTGGTGGTTTTCTGCGTCATCGAGACCGCGCGGAGTGAGCTTAGCTAACGCTTCGGCCGCCTCTGGCGCCTGGATAGTCTCGCGCCCTGTGATCGGCATCAGCCTGCTCACTCTCGTGCCGGGGGTCTTCGGCGGCTCGGCGACGTATGCGTCGGCGCTCCTGCGGGCTCTCGAGCGCTTCGGCCGGCTCGAGTACCGCGTCTTCGTCCCCCGGATCGCCGAACCGCCCACGCAGAATCTCCCGACGAAGACGGTGACCGCGTACCCGGCGGCGCACTCCATGCCCGAGCGTCTCGCCGCCATGACGCGAGCCGCCGTCGCGCCACGCCGAATCCGGCGCCAGCTCGAGCTCGACAGCTTGAGCGCAATCCACTTCCCGCTCAGCGTGATGCTGCCGAGGATCACGCACCCTCCGGCTGCGACCACGCTGCACGACGTTCTCCACCTGGCGGCGCCACACTTCCTCTCGCGCGCCGAGCGTGCCTACCGGCGCCTCGTCTACGGCTGGTCGCTCTCGGCGAGCCGGATCGTGATCGTCGCGAGCGACTTCGCGCGCCAGACTCTGGTCGAACGGGCGGGGCTCGACTCGGCTTCAGTCCGGACGATCCCGCTCGGCGTCGACACCGAGACGTTTCACCCGGGTGATGGTGCGCGCGAACCATTCGTCTTCTATCCGGCGGACTTCTACCCGCACAAGAACCACGCACGCCTGCTCCAGGCTTTCCAGCTCGTCCGGCGACGAAAGCCGGAGCTCGAGCTCGTGATGACGGGTCGCGACCTGCCCGCTTTCGAGGCTCCCGGAGTCACAGTTCGCGGGCGCGTCCCGGCAGCCGAGCTGGCGGAGCTCTACCGCCGGGCCTCGGCGCTGGTCTTCCCGAGCCTCCACGAGAGCTTCGGGCTTCCTCCACTCGAGGCGATGGCCTCGGGCTGTCCCGTGGCTACGTCCAGTGTCGGTGCGCTGACCGAGGTCTGCGGCGATGCTGCGCGCTACTTCGATCCCGAGTCCGTCGAGGAGATGGGAGCGACGATCGCCGATGTCGTCGAAAAGCCAGACGGTCTCGCGGCGGCGGGGCTGGAGCGCGTCAAGCAGTTCACGTGGGAGCGGTGTGCCACCCTCCACGAGCAGGCTTATCGGGAGCTCGCAGCGGGCGGTTAGCTCGCCCAGCGCAGCGAGTACAGCAGCTGCTCGAGGCGTGCCGGGACCGGCCGCCAGGCCCAGTAGATCCGATATACGAGCCGGCCGTGGGCGCGAAGACCACTCGTGCGGGACAGGGTCGTCGAGCGCCGGTAGAGGTCACGGTGCTTGGCGCGGAGCTGACGGACGACTCGGCGGAAGCTCTTGCGGTCCTGGTGCCACTTGGACTCGCCGTGGCGGCGGTACTCGATCGTCGTCGCGTCCACCTGCTCGCCGCTCCAGCCGTGTGCGAGCGCGTTCAGCCACAGCTCCCAGTCCTCGAACTGCTCGAAGCTCGCGTCGAAGCCGCCGATCTCCTCGAGCACGTTCCGGCGAACCAGGGCGCTCAGCCCGATGATGTGGCGGTACAGGAGCTTGAACGGATCGTAGGGCGGAAAGCGGAGCTCCCCGTCCCAGGCCCCGAAGAAGCGCATGGAGCCGTATGCGAATCCGAGCGCGGAGTCAGCATCCAGAGGCTGTCGCATGGCGGCGACCGCGTTCGGGGCCAGCCGGTCGTCGCCGTCGAGGAAGAGGACGTACGGCGTCGTCGTCGCTGTAAGCCCGCGGTTGCGTGCCGCACAGACTCCGGCGTTCTGCTGCCGGATGACCTGGACGGAGTCGGGAAGCGTCGAGAGCACGTTCTGCGTCTCCGGATCGCTCGACCCGTCGTCGACCACGACGACGCTTGGTGCTCCGCCGGCCTGACCCAGGGCGCTGTCGACCGCCTCGGCTAGCCAAAGCCCCGAGTTGAATGAGGTGATGACGACCGTGACGTCGTCGTTTTCGCGCGCAGGCGCCGTTGCCGCCATGCAGCGGATATCGGCACGGAAGCGGCCGGCCTTGACCGTTTCCGGGCGCCCGAACGGGGGGCGCGGTCAGTACCATGCGCCCCCTGAGCACCCGGTCGGTGAGCCCAGACGAGACGAAGGGTCGCGTCCAGGAATTCTGGGAGGACGAGCCGTGCGGATCGGCCCACGCCGAGGCTCCTGAAGGCACCCCGGAGTATTTCGCCCAGGTCGAGCAGCGACGCAACGAGCTCGAGCCGTTCATTCCTCAGTTCGCCGACTTCGAGAGCGCGCGCGGCAAGCGATTGCTCGAGATCGGCGTCGGGCTCGGGACCGACTTCATCCGCTTCGCCCGCGCGGGCGCCCAGGTCACCGGCGTGGACCTCACCCAGCACGCCGTCGAGCTCGTGCGGCGACGGCTCGCATTGGAGGGGCTCGAAGGCGACGTACGAGTCGCGGACGCCGAGAGCTTGCCGTTCGACGACGCAAGTTTCGACCGGGTCTATTCTTGGGGCGTCCTGCACCACACGCCCCGCACCGAGCAGGCCGTCGCCGAGGCGATGCGGGTGCTTCGCCCAGGTGGAGAGATCTGCGTGATGCTCTACTCGCGCCACTCGTGGGTCGCGTACAAGCACTGGGTGCGCTTCGCCCTCCTCGAGGGGAAGCCGGGACGCTCCCTCGCCGACGTGCTCGCCGCCCACATGGAGAGCGAGGGGACGCGTGGCTTCACGAAGGACGAGCTGCGCGAGATATTCGAGGGCCTCGAGGACGTTCGGATCGAGAAGGTCGTGACTTCGTATGACCGCGAAAGGCTGGGCCCCATCGCGAGCCTGACGGGTCGCTGGCTCGGGTGGTTCAGCGTTATTCGCGGGCGGAAGGCACGCTGAAGCAACCGCTCGTCCTGCTGATCGGCGCTCCGCTCCCGCCGCCATATGGAGGCGTCGCGCGTTACATCCAGCTCCTGCTCCCCGCCCTCGCGCGTCGAGGCTTCCGCATTCGGGTCGTGCATCCGGGTCGCGGACCCGCGCCGCCCCTGCCAACCTTGCCCGACGGAAGCGAGCTGGAAGCCGAAGTGGTCGAGTTTCCGGGCGCGATCAAACTCGTCGGCTGGCTCCTACGCCGACCGCGGACCCTGGCGAGAATCCTCCGCCTGTACGGCAAGGCGCTCCTGCGGGCGCCGGGCTTTGCAGTCCCCGAGTTCGCGATGACAGCTTGTCTCATCAGATCGGGCGAACGAGTGCTGGACGGCGAGCGGCCGGCCATCGTCCACGGCTTCGACACGCCCTGGTCCTACGGCGTCGCGACTTTGCTGCTCGCGCGGGAAACCGGCGCGAAGAGCATGTTCTCGTTCTTCGGCGACGTCCTGCCGCACGCCGCCGAGCTCGAGCATTTCGAAGCCGCGGGTCGCTCGTTCGCACCCGCGAGCCGAGCTGTGCTGGAGGGAGTCGACCTCGCCGCGAGCATGACGAACCACTGTCGGGAGCTCGTGCGCAGCCTGGGCCTCTCGCCCGATGAGGTTGCGCTCGTGCGCGTGATCGGGGACATGGATCCCTTCGATCCCGAGGTCGACGGCGAGGCCGTTCGCGGCCGCTACGGGGATGGCTCGATCCTTCTCTTCGTGGGCCAGGTTCGAGCTCGCAAGGGACCGCATCTCCTGGTCGAGGCTCTCCCCGCAATCCGCGAGCGCTTCCCCGGAACGATTGCGATCTTCGTTGGCCCGGACTACGGCTACGCGGAGGAGATCCAGTCGATCGCGAAGCGGCTCGGCGTGGAGGACGCAGTCGATGTCGTCGGCACGGTCGGGGACGACGAGCTTCCTTCCTACTACGCCGCCGCAGACATATTCGTCTTCCCGACCATGACGACGATCGAGTGTCTCGGGCTGTCCTTCGTCCAGGCGATGTTCGCCGGGGTCCCCGTCGTCGCAACGAGCATCGCCGGCGCCCCGGAAGTGATCCGCGAAGGGGTCGACGGGCGGCTCGTCGAGCCTGGTGACGCGCAAGCGCTCGCGAGAGCGGTCAACGAGCTCCTCGGCCTTCCCCCGGAGGAGCTTCAAGCACTCGGGGACCGAGGACGACAGCGAGCCTCGGAGCTCTTCGAGAAGCAGGCGGTGCTGGACGACCTGCTCCGCTCGTACGATGGCCTTCTCTCTGCACGTGGCTGACGCGTCCCCGCCAACCAAACTCCATCTCGGCTGCGGCCACGAGATCCTGCCGGGCTGGCTCAATCACGACCTGGTCGAGCTTCCCGGAGTGGACGTCGTCCACGATCTCGATGCCTACCCGTGGCCTTTTGAGGACGACGCCTTCACGGAGGTGCGTCTCTACCACGTGCTCGAGCACCTGGCCGAGCCGATGAAGGCAATCGAGGAGCTGCATCGGATCAGCGCGCAAGGCGGGATCGTGAACATCCGTGTCCCGTACTGGAACTCGCAGGACTGGGCGAGCGACCCGACGCACCGGACTCGGTTCAACGAGTACACGTTCGACTTCTTCGACCCGTCGAGGAGGCACGGCCGGATTCGCCCGTACTACTCGAAGGCGAAGTTCACGATCCGCTCGCAAGTGTTCTGGGTCAAGCCCGTGTGGATGTACCTGCCGGTCCGCAACAGGGTCGGCCGGCGGCTCCTGTCCGCCTTCGCGCGCCACATCGGCGGGGTCATCTGGGTCGTCGAGTGGGAGCTCGCCGCGCTCAAGGATGGCTCGACCGGCTGAATCGCCATCCCCAGGGTCGACGGCCAGCGACTCGATTCCCGGCCTGGAAGAATCGCGGCTTGCCCTCCTCGCCACGATCGATCGCACTTCGCTATCTGCGCAGCCGACACGAGACTAGGCAGGCGCGTCGCGTAATCCGCGAGCTCGATCGAGCAGGCGGTGTCGCGAGCTTCACGGAGCCGGCGATGCTTCCGGGAGGGTACGGCGAAGGTGCAAACGAGCGCGTCGTCGAGATCCCGTGGGTGCTCGGGCGCCGTCCGACGGGCTGCGTCCTCGATGCCGGCTCCTCGCTGAATCATCTGCAGTACCTCGACCGCCTTGTCCCCCTCATCGACGAGCTCCACATCGCTACGCTCGTCTTCGAGGGCGCGGCGTATCCGGAGCGCGGCATCTCATACGTCTACGGAGACCTCCGCGAGCTCCCCTACCGCGACGGGTATTTCGACACCGTGATCTCGATCTCGACGCTCGAGCATGTGGGGATGGACAACACGGCCTACGGCGGCTCGGTTCCACGCGCGGACGACCCGGCGCACGAATCCGAGCGAGCGGTCGCGGAGCTGGCGCGGGTCCTGCGAGAAGGCGGACGCCTCCTGCTCTCGGTCCCGTACGGGGCACGCGAGGACCACGGCTCGTTTCGGCAGCTCGACCGGGCGGATGTCGAACAGCTCGCGGCCGCAGCTCGACCGCGCGAAGTGGAGGTGGTCGTCTATCGGGCCTTCGACTCGGGGTGGCAGCTGAGCGACCTCGACCGGGCCGCGGACGCCCGCTACCGTTCCGGCTTCGGTGCCGAAGCAGTCGCCTGCATCGACCTCGCCTGCTAGCAACTGGAGCGCGCCCAACTTCCCTAGCGCCTGACGGCAGCCAGGTAGAAGTCGGACGCGAGCCGCGGGAAGCGGCGTCCAAGCCGCTTGTTCGCCTCCGTCACTCGGGCTACGCCTGAGAAGGCGAGATCGGTGAAAGGGCCACAGAAGAGGATCGCGCCGCGCGCCTCGACCACCTCGAAGCCTGCGCGCGACAACTCCTCATGGATCGAGCGCCAGGTGAAGCGCTGCTGGTGCGGAGAGTCGGCGAGAGTCATCGGCTCGGCGCTCGCGCTCCAATCGGCACGCTCGGCTTTCAGGCGGCGCAGTCGGCCGGCCATCCGACCCGAGCCCAGACGCCGGTAGAGCCGGTCGATGCCGGTCCGGTACCAGAGCGCGTTCTCCAGCTCGAACAGGCTGTACCCGTTCGGTGTCGTCACGAGCAGCTTGCCCTCGGGGACGAGCTTGTCCCGGATCAGCTCGAGCGAGGCCCGTAGCCCCTCGTCGTCCAGGTGCTCGAGGATCTCGGACGCGATGACCGCGTCGAACGGTCCAGGCAGCTCGCTGAGGTCGACCGCTTGCAGCGCTTCGGGATCGAGGCCTGCCTCGCGGAACAGCCCTCTGCCGTGCTCGACGCTCCGCTCGTCGAGGTCGACGCCGATGACGTCGTATCCCCAAGCGCGAAGCGGCAGGGTGATCAGCCGACCGGTGCCGCAGCCGAACTCGACAGTCCGTTCCTCCGGGCGCAAGTGGTCACGCAGCCAGTGCAAGCGCTGGAGGTGCCCGTAGATGTTCTCGCGGGGAACGATCTCCATCAGCTCTTGCTCAACGAAACGCGCACGAACTGAACGACCTCGCGTAGCCGAGGGCGCAGCGATCGGAATCCTCCGGCTTCCTTCGCGAAGAGCCACATGTGCAGCGCTAGGAGAACCATGTACGAGACGCTCGACGTGATGGAGGCCACGTAGGCTCCTCGCCCGGGCAAGAAGAGAACGTTGAGGACGACGTTCAGTCCGATCCCGAAGAACCAGATCACGATCGCCTGCCGCGGGAAGCCCCGGCCGGCAAAGTGGCTCGACAGGATCGTCAGCATGCCGAAGGCGTAGATGCCCGGCACGAGCCAGTAGTACAGCGACGTCGCTCCAGAGTATTCGGGACCAAAGAACGTGCGGATCGCCGGTCCTGCAAGCGGAACGGTCAGGAGGCAGAGCAATCCGTAGAGCACGGCTACCGAGCGAAAGATCTCGGCACTCGCCTTCGTTGGATCTCCTCGGGCGACGCGAGGAAGGAGGTTCAGCCCGATCACCATCGGCAGCACAAACATGCCGTCCGCAAGAGTCGCGGCGACGGAATACAGCCCCGCCTCGTGCGCGCCGAGGTAGCCGTTGACGAGGAGGAGGTCGAACCGGATCACGAGGTACGAGAGGACAATGGCGACGTAGACCCTGAACCCGTACTTGAGCATCTCGCGTGCGAGGCGAAAGTCGGGAACGGCGAGTCTCTTCGTGTGCCGAGCAAGCAGCGCGACGTAGATCACGACCGCGACATAGCGGCCGGCAGCGATCACGGCGAGTGCACCCGTGACGCGGAAGTCGAAGAACACGAAGCCGACGACGACGCCGATGAGCGTGAGTGCAGCCTGACCCGCCTCGACAGCGTTGTAGGCGATCATCCGCCCCTCGCCCAGCAGCACGCTCTGGAGGAAATAGGCAGCGAGGGCGGCGGGAATTCCCGCCAAAGTCACGGCGAGAGGCGTCCAGCCAAGCCCTTCGAGAGCCTCCGGCGCAGCCAGCTTGAGCGCGGCCCCAACCCCGACGAGCACGAGCCCGAGAACGGCGCTGAGCCAGTACGAGTTCAGCACGATTCGCGGCAGCAAGGCCGCGTCGCGTGCCGCGAAGTATGGATTGGCGGTCCCGATTCCGAGACCACCGACCTGCACGAGGAGGAGCGTCAGGCTGTACGCGACAGCAAATGTTCCTTGGCCCGAGGGGCCGAGCTCGCGCGCGATCACGACCGCGGTGAGAAGGCCGAGGAAGAGCGTGGCCATCTTGCCGCCAAAGGTCACGAACACATCTGTCCGCAGCCTGCCGGGCTGCCCCGCGGCGACAAAGGGCTCAGCTTCCATGGGCGCCATGGTCGCAGAGCCGTGAGATGCTTCGATCGTGAGGCGGCTGCTCCTCGTAAGTCACCGCCCGGTCGACCAGGCGGGGGGTCCGGCGGCCCGGTGGCGCTCGTTCCAGCGCCACCTGCCACTGCACGGCTGGGAGGTGGACGTACTGTCGGCTCCGGCACGACCGAGCGCAAACGAGTTCGGCGGCGGGCGAACCGCACAGAGCCGGGCCCGCGTGATGACGGTCCTCGGTCGGGTCGCCGGGCCCGCTTTCCGCCTGCTCAATCTGCGTCCGGAAGCTCTTCCCCTGTCGACGACCTGGATCCCGAAGGGGACCAGGCAGGCCAAGGAACGGATGCACGAGGGAGGGTACGACGCGGTCCTCGCGACAGGCCCACCCTTCGCGGCTCTCGTCGCGGCCCGCCGCGCTGCGGACGAGGTGCCCCTGGTCGTCGAGCTACGCGACCTCTGGGCGGGGAACCCGGCGACCGACCGAGGCAGCGGCTTGCTCCGCCGGCTCGAAGCTTGGGTGGTGAGCGGAGCGGACGCCGTCGTCGTCGTGACAGACGAGGCGGCCGAGGATGTACGCCGTCGCCATCCGGGCGCCCGAGTCGAGGTGATTCCAAACGGGTTCGAGCCCGAGCTTCTCGACTTGCGCCGTCCGGCGACGGGCAGGCCCCAGAGGATCCTCCACTCGGGAACCCTGACCGCTGACAGGCCGCTGGCGCCGCTCCTCCGGATGCTTCCGCCCGAGCTCCGCCTCATGCTGCACGGTTATGTCGCTCCGCAGATCCAAAATGAGATCGAGGAGTCCGGGATGGATGTCGAGATCGTTCCGCCTTCGGCCTGGGAGGACGCGATCAGCCGAATCGCCGAAGCGGACGTCTGCCTGGTGACCCAGGCGGGCAGCGCGGGGGACGCTACGGCGATCGCCGCGAAGGTCTATGAGTACCTCGCGCTCGGCAAGCCAGTCCTGTGCCTCTCCCACGGCGGGGCAACGGAGGCGCTGCTTCGACGCCTCAGCGCTGACGGGCTCTGCGCACGCCTCGACGACGAGCGTTCGATCGAAGAGGCGCTCGAGCGGATCCTCGCCGGCAACCTTCCGCCGGCCGTTCCGCCGGAGAAGCTTGCGCCTTACGCGCGCCCACGCCTCGCGCAGCGCCTGGCCGAGCTTCTGGAAACGGTGTCTGACTAGGAGGGTTCTCGGGCTGCGCAGGCCAGCAGCACCTCGCGCATCGAGGCGAAGCGCCGGCGCGGCCAGTCGGCAGCGATTCGGCGGAGCAACCGGTCGTCAGGCCACGGCGTGTAGTTGAGCGTCACGATCTCGTCCACCGCGAGCCCGCTCCACGTCAAGACGTCCACGAGCTCCTTGGCGGTGTATTCATGGTGATGGCCGGTGAATGGTGGCTCGGCGTCCCAGATGTCGGCGATCGGCGGAAGCGGGCTCTTCCCCAGCAGCAGGCCGACTCGCCGAGGCCAGTAGGCGATGTTCGGCACGTCCGCGACTATGCGGCCACCGTCCGCGAGCAGCGCCTCGATGTTCCGTAGGAGCGGTCGCGGCGAGGAGGGCAGGTGCTCGAGGATCGCCATCGCCGCGACGAGGTCGAAGCGCTCATCGGGAAGCGAGCTGAGAGGCTCGGTCAGGTCGAGGTCCCAGACCTCGACACCCTGCCCGACAAGGTGGTCGCGGAGGCCGTCGAAGGCGCCGTAGTAGTAGCTGTACTTCTCGACCAACGTGACCTGCGCTCCGAGCCGGGCCAGCGCCAGCGGCATCGCGCCCAGGAAGCCCCCGACGTCAAGGAAGCGCAGCGGCTCCTGCGACGCTGGGTCACCGTGACGCGCGAAAAGCTCGAGTGCCGCCGCATAGCGGGTCTCGGAGGTGTTGAGGTAAGCGATGGCGTTGAAGCGCTCGGGTCTCCAGCCCGGGTTGTGGCGCGCGACTACCTCCAAGCGCTCGGAGGTTAGGAACGGCCCGATCTCGCGGACGGCTTCACGGTAGACGGGGGGAAAACGCTCGTGTAGGGAGAGTGAGGTCTGCATTGGGTTGCTATGAGCGCTCGTTGACGACGTCGCTCGGTCGTCCGGCAAGGGTGTGCTCGAGCACGTCGACGATCCGCTCGGAGGCCTTGCCGTCCCAGAGCGGCGGGACGTGCGCCTCCTTGCCCTCGCGCGCCGCGATCAGCGCCGGAACCTCGGAGATTCGCTTCGGCTCGAGTCCCAGGAGGACGTTCGTTCCCATCGAGACCGTGATCGGCCGCTCGGTGTTCGCGCGCAGCGTGAAGCACGGCAGTCCGAGGAACGTCGTCTCCTCCTGGATGCCGCCCGAATCCGTCAGTACCGCAGCCGACCCTGCAACGAGGCTCAGGAACTCGACGTAGCCGACCGGCTCGATCAACCTGAGCCGCTCGAGATCGAAGTCGATCGACAGCGCCTCGAGCGCTCCGCGTGTCCGGGGGTGAACCGGGAAGACGACGGGAAGCTCGGCCGAGATGCCCGCGAGCTCGCCCATCGCCTCGGCCAGCAAGGGGCCGTCGACGAGGGCAGGGCGGTGCAACGTGACGACCAGGTACTCGCCCCTGGGCAGATCGCGCTCCTCGGGCGCGCCACGGGCGTCGATTCGCTCCCGCATGGCGACGAGCGAGTCGATCATCGTGTTGCCGACGTCGTGGATCCTGGGCGCGGGACAGCCCTCCGCGAGGAGATTGTCGCGCGCCTCGGGCGAGTGGATGAAGAGGAGGTCCGACACCTGGTCGGCAACGATGCGGTTGATCTCCTCGGGCATCGTGCGATCGAAGGAGCGCAGTCCCGACTCCACATGCCCGATCGGCAAGAGCAGCTTCGAGGCCGTCAGCGCGGCAGCCATCGTCGAGTTCACGTCGCCGGGCACGAGCACGACATCCGGCTTCGCCTCGAGCAGCACCGGCTCGAGCCGTTCCATCACGGCAGCGGTCTGCTGCGCGTGCGAGCCGGAGCCCACTCCGAGCGAGTAGTCGGGCTCGCCGACTCCGAGCTCTTCGAGGAAGATCTCGGACATCTCGCGGTCGTAGTGCTGTCCGGTATGGACGAGGACGTGCTCGAACTCGTCGCCACGGCGCTGAAGCTCGGCCGCAATGGGCGCGATCTTCATCAGGTTCGGTCGCGTGCCGACGACCGAGAGCACCTTGCGCCGCTTGGCCATGCGGTCAGAGGATAGAGACGGGCCCGGTCCGACGGCCTTCGCTGCCGATACTCTCAACCGCGTGAAACAAGTCGTTTTGCGGGGTGGAAAGACCCAGGTCGTCGACGTGCCGGAGCCGGCGCCGACTCCCGGCTTCGTCCTGGTCGCAAACGGTGCATCTGCCATTTCCAGCGGCACCGAGCGCTCGGTGGTCGCGTCCGGCTCGGGCTCGCTTGCGGCACGAGCGATCAAGAACCCGCAGCTCGTTGCGCAGACCCTCCGCCACGCTCGGGAGCACGGCGTGCGCGAGACGATCGGGGCGGTCAAGGGCGCCGTCGCCGAGGATGCTCCGCTCGGGTATTCGACAGCGGGAACGATCCTCGACACGGGCGGCGTCGCCGGGATCCACGTCGGTCAGCGGGTCGCCGCCGCCGGCGCGGGCCAGGCGAATCACGCGGAGGTCGTCTCCGTGCCGGCGAACCTCGTCGCTCCCGTGCCGGAGGGGGTCTCGCTCCGAGATGCGTCCTTCGGGGCGATCGGGGCGATAGCGATCCAGGGCGTGCGCCGGGCAGCGCCGACCCTCGGGGAGCGCGTCGTCGTCGTCGGGCTCGGGCTGCTCGGCCTGATCACGGTGCAGGCACTCCGCGCCGCCGGCTGTCGCGTGGCCGGGGTCGAGCCGGTCGACGTGCGCCGTACCCTGGGCTCAGACCTCGGAGCCGAGCTCGTGCTGGAGCCCGCCGGAGCGGTCGACGCGGTCCTGGACTGGACCGGCGGGACGGGAGCAGACGCCGTCATCATCACGGCTTCTGCACGCAGCGACGACCTCGTCAACGACGCCGTGCGAATGGTGCGGCGGAAAGGGCGCGTCGTACCGGTCGGCGACGTCGGGCTCGGGCTTCGCGCGCGAGGCGCTGTACGAGCGCGAGGCCGACGTGCTCATCTCGACGTCGTACGGGCCGGGCCGCTACGACCCCTCCTACGAGACCGACGGCATCGACTACCCACTGCCGTACGCACGCTGGACGGCTGGACGAAACATCGAGGAGTTCCTCCGCCTGCTCTCCGAGGATCTCGTCAAGCTCGACCCGCTCATCGAGCTGGAGCTTCCCGTCGAACGAGCGGTCGAAGCCTACGAGGCGCTCGCCGGCAGCCCGCCGCCCCTCGCGGCAGTGCTGACCTATTCGGAGCGGAGTGCGATCGAGAAGCCGGTGCTGCGTTCGTCGGCGGCGTCGTCGCCCGGCGACGGCTCTGAGATTCGGGTCGCTCTCATCGGCGCCGGCGGCTTCGTCCGCTCGATGCACCTCCCGAACCTGCAACGTGAAGAAGGCGTCCGCATCACGACGGTCGTCAGCCTCGGAGGGTCGTCGGCCGACTCCCTCGCCCGCTCGCTCAACGGGGCGCGACCGGGAACAGACTGGCGTGAGGCCATGGATGCACCGGACGTCGACCTCGTCGTCGTCGCCACTCGGCACGACTCGCACGCAGAGATCTCGGCGGCGGCATTGAGAGCGGGCAAGGCTGTCTTCGTCGAGAAGCCGCTCGGTCTCACGCGCGAGGAGATCGACGACGTGTGGGCAGCGGGAGAGACGAACGACCGTCTGGCGATCGGCTTCAACCGGCCGTTCGCCGAGCTGGCCCGCGGCCTGGCGGAGGAGACGAGGCGTCTCACCGGTCCCTCTCAGCTCGTCTACCGAGTCAGCTCTCCGGTTTCGCACGACCACTGGCTGAACGACCCGCTCCAGGGAGGCGGGCGCATCCTCGGCGAGGCGTGCCACATGTTCGACTTCGCCAACTGGCTGCTGGGCACTCCCGAGCGCGTGATCGCGGCGGCCGTGCCGGCACCTTCCGGGGTCGGCTCGCCCGAGAGCGCCTCGATCACGATCCAGTACGCTGACGGCTCGGTGGCGACGATCCACTACTCGGGTCTCGGTCCCGCCTCGATGCCGAAGGAGCGAGTCGAGCTCTTGCGCAGCGGACACTCCTGGGTCCTGGACGACTTCCGGACCCTGACCTCGTTCGGCGCCGACGGAACCCAGACGAAAAGCAGTCGCGGCGGCAAGGGGCATGCC
This sequence comes from uncultured Actinomycetes bacterium, assembly GCA_963827725.1. Lineage (GTDB taxonomy): Bacteria > Actinomycetota > Thermoleophilia > Gaiellales > Gaiellaceae > VAXT01. The sequence continues at coordinate 108,480 of CAWHBM010000003.1, forward strand.
GAGCTCCTGCATCGCACACTCTCGGCGACGCGCGGGGAGCAGCCGTTCGAGCCAGGGCTCGGCGCTGCCTACGTCGCGCAGAGCGTCGGTCTCGCAGCACTCGAGTCGATCGCGTCCGGACAGCCGGTCGAGGTACAGCGACCTCCCGAGAGGGCCGCCTGATGTGCGGTATCTGCGGGATCCTCGGAACCCGAGACGACTTCAGGGTCGACGAGGAGCTCGTGACGACCATGCGGGAGCGCATTCACCACCGCGGGCCTGACGACGGAGGCTCGTGGCACTCGCCCGAGCACCGAGTCGCCCTCGGCCACCGGCGGCTCTCGATCATCGACCTCACCGACGCCGGCCATCAGCCGATGTCGAACGAGGACGGAACCGTCTGGATCACGTTCGGCGGAGAGATCTACAACCACATGGACATCCGGCCGGAGCTGGAGGCGAAAGGCCACGTCTACCGCTCCAATACCGACACCGAGACGATCATCCACCTCTACGAGGAGGAAGGCCCTCGCTGTGTCGAGCGCCTGGACGGCATGTTCCACTACGCGATCTGGGACAGCCGTACGCGCGAGCTGCACCTCACTCGTGACCGGCTCGGGAAGAAGCCGCTCTACTACGCGCAAACGGACGGTGGCTTCGCCTTCGCGTCCGAGATCAAGGCCCTCCTCGAACACCCGGCGATCTCGCCCGAGCTCGACGAGGAAGCGTTCTTCCACTACCTGACCTTCGTCTGCACGCCCGCACCGCTCACGATGTTCAAGGGGATCCGGAAGCTGGGCCCGGCCGAGCGGATGACGGTGCACGCCAACGGGTCGAAGGAGATCGAGACGTACTGGAGCCCGATGTCGCCGAGCGCTGCGGCAGAGGTGGCATCGCTCGAGGAGCCGGAGCTCGCAGAGCGGCTGCTCGAGCTACTTCGAGAGTCGATCCGCCGGCGCATGATGTCCGACGTGCCATTCGGCGTCTTCCTCTCCGGAGGCGTCGACTCCTCGACCAACGTCGCGCTCATGTCCGAGCTGATGTCCAGCCCGGTCCGCACGTTCTCGGTCGGCTACGAGGACTACGAGCGCTACAACGAGCTCGAGCACGCACGCCGGATCGCCACGGAGTTCGGGACCGACCACCACGAGGTGATCATCGACTCGGCGGATCTCGAGAAGTTCCTCCCCGACCTCATCTACCACCAGGACGAGCCCATCGCCGACTGGGTCGCGGTCCCGCTGCACTACGTCTCCAAGCTCGCCCGCGACGACGGGACGGTCGTCGTCCAGATCGGAGAAGGCTCGGACGAGCTCTTCCACGGGTATCCGGGCTACCAGAGCCACGCCCGCTTCGATTCGCGGTACCTGCCTCCGTTCCAGCGGGTGCCCCGGCCCGTGCGACGGGCCCTGAGCGGCGGCCTCACCGCTTTCTCGCGGCGCTTCGGCAAGCTCGTGGGCCACGCCGAAGCACTCGAACAGGCGGCGGAGGGGCGGAACTCGTTCTGGGGCGGCGCGATCGCCTACCACGGCGAGCTCAAGGACCGCGTCCTGTCAAACGGACGGGCCCACCCGGACTCGTACGAGATCGTCCAGCGGTTCTGGCGCGAGGCCGAGGAGCAGCTCCCCGGCGCCGACCTCCTGCAGAAGATGACCTACCTCGAGCTCAAGAACCGTCTCGCGGAGCTTCTGCTGATGCGGGTCGACAAGATGACGATGGCGAATTCGGTGGAGGCGCGGGTCCCGTTCCTCGACCGCGCTCTCGTCGAGTTCGCGCTGGCGCTGCCGCCCGAGATGAAGGTCCGCGGGAACGAGGGCAAGTACCTGCTCAAGCGCGCCGTCGCGAACATTCTCCCCCCGGAGATCGTGAATCGACCCAAGCAGGGCTTCTCGGCGCCGGTCAGCGAGTGGTTCCGAGCCGACCTGGGCGAGCGAGCGCAGCGGGAGATTCGCCAGTCGTCGCTGGTCGAGCGAGGCCTCCTGAACTACGAGGCGATCGACGACCTGTGGGCCGCGCATCGCGCCGGCCGGGGCGACTGGGCGTTCCAGCTGTGGAACATCTACAACGTGAGCGTCTGGCATGACCTCTGGGTCGCCGGGCGCACTCTGGCCTGACGAGTTGAGACCGAGTCTCCGCGAGGGGATCGCCCTCTGGCGGCATGTGGGCCTCAGGCAAGGCGGGCGGGCCGCTGCGCGGAGAGTCGGGGGCCTGGCGCGCGGCGCCGCTCGAGAGGTTCGTCTTCGCGCCAGGCCGCTGACGGCCGCGCCGGGCGACCTTGCCGTGGCCCTTGGCGGAGCCGACCTCGTCGACTCGCTCCGAGGCCCTGCGCTCGCCGCAATGCCGAGCGTGGCCCGCTTCGAGCGAGAGCTCGATGACTCCGTGGTCAAGCGGGCCGACGAGATCGTCGCTCATCGGTTCGACCTTCTCGGCTCCGGCCCGACGGAGCTCGGCCGGCAGATCGACTGGCACGCGGACTTCAAGACGGGCCGTCGTTGGCCGCTTCGGCACGCCTCTCTGCTTCCCGTCTCGTACGGAGACGGCTCCGACATCAAGGTTCCCTGGGAGCTTTCTCGGGGCCAGCATCTCCCGCTCCTCGCCGGTGCTCACCGATTGACCGGGGAGAGGCGTTATCTGGACGAGCTCGGTAGTCAACTGAGCGACTGGACCCGGGCCAATCCCGTCGAGCTCGGCCCGAACTGGGCCTGCACGATGGACGTTGCGATCCGGGCGGCCAACTGGACGGCCGCCCTCTCGATCGCAGCCGAGGCCGTAGCCGATGAGCCATGGCTCACACTCGCCCTGGAGAGCCTGCTGCTCCACGGGCGGTTCATCCGCGCCCACCTCGAAGACGGCCGCGTGCGCGGGAACCACTACCTCTCCGACGTCGTCGGCCTGCTGCCCGTGGCCGCCCTGTTCTCGGCGGGGTCGGAGGGCAGAGCGTGGGCCGAGTGGGCCGTGGACGAGATCGCCTCGGAGATGGAACACCAGGTCCGACCCGACGGTGGCGCGCACGAGGCTTCGATTCCGTATCACCGCCTCGTCACCGAGCTCTTCGTCTGCGGCACCCAGGCCGCCGAGGCCCTCGTGCCCGGACGCCTGCCGCCCTGGTACCACGAGCGGCTCGAGCTGATGCTCGCGTTCGTGGCCGGTTACACCCGGCCCGACGGCCTTGCCCCCCAGGTTGGCGATGCCGACGACGGACGCTTCCTGCCGCTCGGCGACTACGGGCAGGATCCGCGCGATCACCGGCATCTCTTCGCGCAGGCCGGTCGCGAGTTCGTGCCGGCAACGGAGCCGGCCTCATTCCCCGAGAGCGGCTTCTACGTCATGCGCGAGGGCGACCTGTACGTGATCGTTCGCTGCGGCGACACCGGCCGCTACGGCCTGGGAGGCCATTCCCACAACGACCAGCTCTCGTTCGAGCTGACGAAGGGCGAAGAGCCGCTCGTCGTCGACCCGGGCACGTTCCTGTACACGCCCGACCCCGAGGCGCGGAACCTCTTCCGCTCGACCGGTTTCCACTCGACGCTCCGCATCGACGGCGGCGAGCAGAACGAGTTGCGGACCGACGATCTCTTCGCGATGCGAGATCGAGCGCAGGCGGAGGCTCTCCACCGGGGCGGAACCGTCTTCGAGGGGCGGCATCACGGCTTTCCCGGGGCAACTCACACACGACGGCTCGAGCTCGGCTCGGATGGGCTCCTCATTCGCGACACGGTCGACTCCACGGCCGCCCGAGAGCTCGAATGGACGTTCACCCTTGCACCCGATGCCGAGGGCAAGGTGGAGATCCGCGCCGAAGGCCTGGAGTTCCGGCCCGAGCAAGGCTGGTACTCGCCGAGCTACGGCGTTCGCGTGCCGACGAGCTTTCTCCGCGCGCGACGCCGTTCGAAGCCCGGAGAAGACGTCACGGAGATCAGCGTCAGAGCAGCTTCTTGACGAGCTTCCAGTAGCCGCCGACGACGGGGTTCGCCGCGCGGAGCAGAGTCGGCACGGCCACCATCCCGGGAGAGAATGTGGGGGTCAGATAATGGGCCAGGTCGCGGTCGCGGACACGGCGGAGCTGTTGCGTGGATCGCCTGCGCCGCGCGACCAGACGAGCATGTCCGGCGAGCCACCCCCAGCCGGCAAGCTTGTCGCGCAGCCAGCGCTCCTTGGTCGCGATAGCCACCATGCCGAGCTCGGTGGCCAGCAGGAGAGGCGACAAGAGCAGGAGCTGCCGAACCGAGTACGAGGAGAGGACGAAGACGAGCCGATTGCGCTCGAGGAAGTAGCTCTTGCGCGGATTGCGCTCGTACTCGTACTCGTGGAAGACATCCGCGGCGGGATCGACGACGACGCGATACCCGGCGAGCCGCGCACGCCAGCCGAGCTCCAGATCCTCCAGGTACATGAAGAGCTCCTCGGCGAAGCCCCCGAGCTCGCGGAACGTCTCTACTCGCATGGCCATCGCGGTGCCGCTGGGCGCGGGAACGTCCTGGAGCCTGTTCACCGTCGTGACCGGCTCGCCGAACCCGCCTGCCCACCCGATGCCGGTGACGTGCACCTGGACGCCCGAGGAGTTGAGCTTCTCCGGATCCTCGAGCAGGCGGAGGCGCGCCATCGCGATCCCGACCTTCGGATCCTCCAGCGTCCGGGCGAGCTGAGCGATCGCTCCGGACGCGACGACGGTGTCGGGATTCAGGAAAGCGAGGACGTCCCCGGTCGCCTCGGCGGCAGCCAGGTTGTTCGCGCCGCCGAAACCGAGGTTCTCTCCCGGCTCGAGTACCCGCACCCCGTCGCGGCGCCGGGCCTCCTCGATCTCCGGCCCGCCGGCGCCATTGTCGACGACGAGGATCTCGTCGGCGTCCCCGGCGAGCGAATCGAGGCACCTCGTGAGAGATGGCCCGGTTCGGTAGGCGACCGTGACGACCGAGACGCTCAATCGGCCTACGTCCGGCGGACGTAGTAGCGAAGGCTGCGAACCCCGTCGGTCCTCTTCGGATGCTCCTCGACGAGCTCGACCTTGCCGCCGGCCCGCTCGACGGTCTCGCGGACGTCCGGCTCCGAGATCGCGAGCAGCCTCGTCGGGGCGAGGTGCAAGCGATTGAGGAGCAGGTCTCCCGGTACGCCGACGGCACGCAGGACGCTGTAGGCCCGGCGGCGAGGCTGAAGGTGGAGAGCGAGCGGGAGTCGGGCAAGCGTCTGGAACACGGCCAGCCCACCCGGTCGCAGGATTCGCAAGAACTCGGCCAGGTACGCGCGCTGAAGCTCTCGCCGCGGCAGGTGTTGCAGGACGAGCGTCGTGTAGACGAGGTCGAAGGACGAATCCTCGAAGACGGAGAGGTCGGGCTTCACGTTGACCACGAAACTGGCACTGGGAACGTCGGCGTTGAGCTCGCGCCCTAGCCGGACCATCTCTTCGGAGATGTCCACGCCGACGGCCTCGTCAAAACGGCCCGCCAGCGCACGGGTCAGCCGGCCGACCCCGCAGCCGAAGTCCAGGGCACGTCCCCTCCGCTCGATCCCGCCCACCTGCTCCACCGAATCGAGCAGCTCGGCAATCTCCTGCTCGCCGGTGGCGAAGAACTTCTCCGTGTCCCAGCGGCCGCCTCGCTGATCAGGACCGGCGAGGATCGCCCAGAGCGGATCTGCTGCGGCGAGCTCCTCCCAGTCCCGACCGTGGCGTTCGAGTGAAGAGGTCTTCATCCCCTAGTAGGCGCCGCGACTGGCGAGGACGGCGGGGATCGTCTTCAGCAGGATCGAGACGTCAAGCCAAATCGACCAGTGCTCGAGGTAGTAGAAATCGAGCCGGACGAGGTCGTCGAAGCTGAGGCTCGACCGGCCGGCGACCTGCCAGAGCCCGGTCATGCCCGGCAGGACGAGGTAGCGCTTCCGGTGCCACGGCTCGAGGAGCTCGTAGTCGCGGACCGGAAGCGGCCGCGGCCCGACGAGGCTCATCTCGCCCCGCAGGACGTTCAGCACCTGGGGGATCTCGTCGATCGACAACCGCCGCAGCACCTTCCCGACCCGCGTCACGCGAGGGTCGTCGCGGATCTTGAAGAGGGCGCCTTCCGCCTCGTTCTCCGCCTCGAGGTCGGCCTGCTGGGCCTCCGCGTTGGCGTACATCGTGCGGAACTTGAGCATGCCGAACTCCCGCTCGTTCAGGCCGACGCGCTGGTCACGGAAGAAGATTGGGCCGCTTGAGTCGAGCTTGATCGCGAGTGCGATCAGCACCCAGAACGGCATGCCCACCACGACCATGATCGCGGAGACGACCCAGTCGAATCCGCGCTTGACGACCCAGTCGGCGCCGGCGAACACGGGCGGCCGGAGCTCGAAGAGCGGCACGCCCTGCCCGGGCACGTACTCGCCGCGCCGTTCGATCAGCAGCTCGGTCGCGCGCGGAGCGACCCGCACCTTGACGCCCCGCCGGTGGGCCTGCTCGACGATCTCGATCAACTCCCGGTCGTTGAAGTCGGAGTCGGTCACGATCAGCTCGTCCACCTCGCGCTGGGCGAGGACTGTGGCGAAGCGACGCGAGGTTCCCCAGCACGGGCAGGCCCGCGCCGTCGGACGAGATCGCGACAGCTCCGACGAACTCGTAGTCGATTCCCCCGCGGCTCGCGCCAAGAGTCCGGCGAAGCCGCGCCAGGCTCTCGCCTTCTCCCACGAGGATCGCGCGGCGGCGTACGCCCGCGAGCTTGAGCAGGTCGCCGGTGACGACGTCGTAGCTCCCGCGCAGCAGGCCGATGCAGATCGAGGTCAGGATCACCGCCGTCGGCGCAAGCCCGTAGGTGCCGAACTGGTGGCCGACGCCGAGAGCGAAGATCATCGTGATCACGGCGACGAGAGTGAGCGAGGCCACGATCCGGCCGAATCCGCCCCGTCGCTCGCGCTCGGCATAGAGCCCCGCCTGCCAGAAGACGAGCACCGTGATCAGGGTGAGGAACGGCAGCCAGTCGGTCTCGGCGTTCCACAGGAAGCCCCAGAGAGGCACGCCGTCGCCGTAGACGAGCTCACGCAGCGCCAGGGCCGCGTAGACGCCCAGCACGAGCCCGACGAGATCGAGGGCGACAGCGCCGCCATGCTCGCCGCGCGCCTCGCGGCGCCGCGAATCGGGAAGTACGGGCTGGCCGACCGGATGTCGCCTAGGGGCGCAGCGTCGCCACTCTCGTCCCGGCGGCTCGGGACGGACGAGGGCGGCCGAGCCGGAGGCGCTTGTTCAGTAGCCACGGGCCGCTCCATGATACGGCCCGCGGGGGTCGTCTAGCCTCCGCTTATTTGGGCATCCGCTTGAAGGCCAGCCAGCTTGGCTTCCGACGAGTGGACGTCGTGAAGAAGCCCGACTGCCAGCCATCCATCCCCGGCCGTCGTGCCTCGTCCTTGATCAGGAACCAGATCATCATGTCGATGCGCTTATGGGCACGGGCGATGGCGAACGCCTGCGAGAGGTATTGCGCCTGCCTCGCGAAGGAGATTCCGAAGAGCCGGTCCGGAGGATTCGTCTGGAAGCCGTACTCGGTCAGCCAGACGCGCTTCGGGCCGTAGAGCCGGGTGAGCTCCCGGATCAGGACGTTGATGTTCCGAGCGTCACGGCAGTCCCCTTCAAGGGGGGCGGTGTGCGGGGCGTCTCGCTCCGGTGGCCGTAATAGGGATGGTGCGCGTACACGTCGAAGCGGGCGCCGCCTTTCTTCATACCGCGCAGGAAGGGGATCGGCGAGAGCGAGGACCGCGGCTGCTGACCGCTGTTGTTGCCCCTCGGCGCCGTGACGCCACAGGCGACCCTTTCGTTTCGAAGCCCGGTCATGTGGATTCCCGACCAGATTGCGTTGCACATCTTGGCGTAGATGCCCGGGCTCACGGCCCTGTACCGGCCACCACCCGCGTAGAGGAACTGCGGCCTCAGGAACACGGGGTTGTTCGGCTCGTTCCAGGCCAGCCAGTCGCGCACGGCCGGTAGCGGCTGCGCGTCGGGCGTGGGACGGAAGGTTCCGCTGTAGCGCTTTGCAGCGGCGTACGCGAAGTTCTGCAGGTCGATCATCCGCTTGGGCGCACGGTTCGCCTTGCCCGCCTTGCTCGTCGCCCAGTACGGCGTCCAGAGGATCGAGAAGACGACCTTGATCCCGTTTGCCTTGGAACGCGTGACCATTGCGTCGTACACCGACCAGTCGTACGCCGGATCTGCCGGATTGGCAGCGTTGGCGGGCCGCCGTTTACGGGCGACGCCGCTCGCGCCTCCCCAGTAGAGGTTGACGCGAAGCGCCTCGACGCCGAGAGACTTGTATTGCGGGTAGGCCCAGTTCGGGTTCCCCAGGGTCGACGCCTCGTCGAAGACGCCGACGACGAGGCTCCGCGAGGACGTCGCCGACTGCGCCGCCAGCCCGGCGAGGACGGCAATCACCGCGACGAGGATCAGCTGCCTACGCACGGACGGGCTCCAGGGTAGGAAGCATGCGTCGGAGCCCTTCTTCGAGCTCGACCTCGGGCTGCCAGCCGAGCACCTGCTTGGCGCGAGTGATGTCGGGCTGGCGGACCTGCGGGTCGTCTACCGGTAGGGCCTCGAAGACGATCTCGCTCCTGGACTCGGTCACCTTGAGCACGGTTTCCGCAAGCTCCAGGATCGTGAACTCGCGTGGGTTCCCGAGGTTCACCGGCAAGTGCTCGGTGCTCGTGGCAAGCAGGTAGAGGGCGCGAATGAGGTCGTCCACGTAACAGAAGCTCCGCGTTTGCGAGCCGTCTCCGAAGACGGTCAACGGCTTGTTTTCGACGGCCTGGCGGACGAGTGTCGGGATCGCGCGACCGTCATAGGCGCGCATGCGTGGCCCGTAGGTGTTGAAGATGCGGGCGATCGAGGTGTCCACACCCTGCTGCCGGTGGTACGCCATCGTCATCGCCTCGGCATAGCGCTTGGCTTCGTCGTAGACCCCGCGCGGGCCGATCGGGTTCACGTGACCCCAGTAGGTCTCCGGCTGCGGGTGCACCTGTGGGTCACCGTAGATCTCGCTCGTCGAGGCAAGCAGGAAGCGGGCGCGCTTCCACTTTGCGAGCCCGAGCGCGTTGTGGGTTCCGTGCGATCCGGTCTTGAGGGAAGCCAGCGGCTGGCGCAGGTAATCGATCGGGCTTGCGAGCGCGGCCAGATGGAACACGACGTCGACCGGCTCGTCGAGCTCGATGTGCCCGATCACGTCGTGGTTCAGAAACGTGAAGGCGTCGTCGCGGATGTGCTCGATGTTCGAGAGCGAGCTCGTCTCGAGGTTGTCCACGCAAACGACGCGGTAATCCTTCGCGAGGAGGTACTCGCAGAGATGAGAGCCGAGAAAGCCGGCTCCGCCGGTGACGACTGCGCTGGGCACGAGGGCGCAGGATAGCCACGGCCTCGGCGAGGCCTTCCGATCCTTACGAACCTTTAACCCTGGCTTTGTACCGGGGTTTCCTAGCGAAGCTCGCGGTTCGACTCCATGTCGAACAGCATCGCGAACAGCGTGAACAGCAGGCCCGCGATCAAGAGCAGGGCGACGAGGACGACTGTCGCGACGGTCAGCTCGTTGCCGAGGATACGAAGGATCGTGACGGTTGCCCCGAGCACGAGCCCGAGCAGCGAGAAGAGGATGCCGAAGAACCAGAAGAAGACGAGCGGATGGAAGTCGCGGATCACGTACTTCTCGCGCATCCGCCAGAAGAACGCCTTGGTCAGCAGCCAGGAGATGGCTGGGATGACCCGCCGCAGGCGGATCCCCGAGGTCTCGCCCACGCCGTAGACCGGACGGGAGGGCACGTCCCGCACCCGCGCGTTGATCACGTTCAGGTGGACGAGCATGTCGTTCGGGAAGCCGTAGCGGGCATAGATGCGGTCGAGGTCGAGCAGTTCGAGCGTCGAGTGGCCGATCGCGGTGTAGCCCGACTGCGAGTCCGCGACGTGCCAGTAGCCGGAGGCGATCTTCGTCAGGAGCGAGAGGACTGCGTTGCCGAGGTAGCGCGTGCGCGGGATCAGCTCCCAGGCGCGTCCGGTGAAGAGGCGGTTCGCCTTCGCGTAGTCGACCTCGCCGCGGGCGACGGGCCCCGCGATCGCCTCGAGGTCGGCAGGGTCCATTTGGTTGTCGCCGGCCATCACGCACGTGACGTCGATCCCCTCGGCGAGGGCGCGCCGGTAGCCGGTGAGGATGGCGGCGCCGACGCCCTGATTGCGCTCGTGCGAGATCACCTCGACCCGGGGGTCGCCCGAGGCCTGCGCGCTCTCGGCCGTGCCGTCGCGGGAGGCGTCGTCGACGACGAAGATCCGGTCGACGAACTCGGGGATCCCGCTCAGCGTCGTGCCGATGAGGCGTTCCTCGTCGAACGCCGGCACGACGACGGCGACACGCTTCCCCTCGAGCATTACTGGCGGCCGGTTCGCGCGGCGATCGGCTCCCAGAGGAGCGCCGCGAGGATGCCGAGCAGAAGGCCGATCAGGCCCGCAACCGCAGCCGAGTTGCGCGAGCTCCGCGCGGTCGTCGCGGTCGCCGACCCGCGATCGAGAATCAGTGGCAGCTCGACCTGCTCGGCCTGCGCGAGCAGCTGGCGAGCCTGGAGACGATCCTGCTCGAGCGTTCCGCGCCGCTGCTCGGCGGCCAGGAGGATGGTGGCCATCGTCAGCCGCTCGGTTCCGGAGGCGCCCCGCAACGCGGCCTCCGTCTCCTCGATGTGCCGGTCGATTGCGGCGAGCTGGCGGTTGTCGGAGGCGAGCTCCTCCTGAAGCGTCTCCCGTTTCTGCCTCGCGTAGCCGCCGACCGAGTCCACGATTCTCTCGGCGATCGCGGCGGTCGCCTTGCTGACCTCTGCCCGCCGGTCTCCCTTCACCGAGACGACGTAGAGCTGGCTAGGAGCTGCCCTCGCGAGGCCGGTCCGGATCGCCCGCGTCGCAACGCCCGCACGTAACTCACGCGGTGACATGCCCGACTCAGACGCGACCTCAGCGATCGTCTCCTGTCCTCGCGCGATCCGCGCCACGGTGTTCGGGTTCGTCGCGATGCCCTGAAGAGGGGTGTTGCCGCCCGCGCTGTACGGCGTGCCGACGTAAACGGTGGCCTCCGCGCGGTAGACCTCCTTGCCTCCCAGCGAGAGCAGATAGCCGAAGGCGAGCCCGACGACCAGGCCGAGGAGCGGGAGCCACCAGCGCTCGACGAGCGCATTGAAGAAGCGGCCGATGTCCACCTCGCGCTCGGCGTCGAGGTCGGGCTCGCTCTGCGGCGTCCGGGCGCTCACGCCTCGCCCGGCTCGCTCGCGACCGGTTCGGGCAGCTCCTCGGCGAACGGCTCGAGTCGCCCGTCTGCGCCCTCGGTCAGGCAGAGGTCGGAGAAGAAGCGCGTCATGACGACGCCCTCGAGGAACTCCCCGACGGTCGGCTCGGGCCGCTCACCGTTCGCAAGCGCGAGCGCGAGCTCCGGGTAGCGGCTGCCCGCGGCGAGCGGGAGCGGGAATGCTCCGCCGAAGCGAGGGTTGACGTCGGTGACGACGAGCGTGTCGTCGGGCTCGCGGAAGCACTGGATGTTGGCCGGGCCCCAGATCGGCAGCGCCTCGGCGACCCGGCGGCCGTGCTCGATCAGGTCCCAGTCCTTGATCGTCATCCCTTTGATGGATTCGCCGCCCTTCGACTCGATCATCGTCCGCGGGATCGCGTTGAGGCAGCGGCCGTCGAAGTCGTTGAACACGTCGACCGAGAACTCCTCACCCCGGCAGTGCGCCTGGACGAACGACGGAACCGGCGTCCGCGCGAGATGGAAGTCGAGCTCCTCACGATCGTGGGCGCGATAGATGTGGCGCGAGCCGAAGCCCTCGCGCGCCTTCACGAGCACGGGGAAATCGAGCTCCGCCGGAAGATTCTCGGGCAGCCAGCTCGGCGGAGACGGAATTCCGAGCGCCTCGAAGGTCTCATGGGCCAGGTACTTGTCGCCCATTTGCTCGGCCACCTCCGCCGGCGGAAGGAGCAGGGCGGCGCCGAGGTCTTCGCGTGCACCGGCCAGGATCATCTGGTCGAGATCGGTGAGCGGAACGACGAGGTCGACGCCATGCTCGGAGACGAGCTCTGCCAACTGGGACACGTAGCCGGGGTCATCCACGCGGACGACGAGCTCGTACCGGTCCGCGTGGTAGAGCGCGGGCGCGAGCGGGTTGACATCGGCGGCAACGGTCGTCGCGCCGGCCCGGCCGAAGGCCGAGACGATGTCGACCCGCTGCCCTGCGCAGGTGAAGAGGACCGCCGTCACGGCGAAAGAGGGTAACGACTCGCGGGAGAGTGGCCCCCTGGAAACGTCACGATTCCGGCACAAATGTGTTTCACACGTGTCACATCTTTCTCAGTACGATCGCAGCGGGGAGGAGGTGGAGCGAACCTCTTTATAGGGGCTTTTTCGGGGCGTCGCGGCCCCGCCAGCCCCCCGTCTCGCCCTTGTAGGTGCCCCCGAGCAGCGCGCGCGGAGTGCGGAGCAGGATCCTCGCATCGACGCTCGGCGAGCGGTTCTCGACATACCAGACGTCCAGCTCGATCCGCTCGTCCCACGGCAGCGAGGCTCGCCCGTGGATCTGCGCCCAACCCGTGATCCCCGGCTTCACGTCGAGCCGCTTTCGCTGCCTCGGCGTGTACTGCTCGACCTGGTACGACAGGGTCGGCCGCGGCCCGATCAGGCTCATCTCACCTCGCACGACGTTCCAGAGCTGAGGCAGCTCGTCCAGCGAGAGGCGCCGCAGCGCACGGCCGACGCGGGTGATGCGCGGGTCGCCTCGGTTCACTGCCCACCCCGCCCCCTGCTGCTCGGCGCCGACGACCATCGTCCGCAGCTTCAGGAGCTCGAACTCGCGTCCGTCCCGGCCGACACGGCGTTGCCGGTAGAGGACTGGGCCGCGGTCCTCGGCCTTGATCCCGAGCGCTGCAACCGCCAGGAATGGGCTCGCCAGCGCCAGCACGAGCGAAGCGCCGGCCACGTCGAAGGCGCGATTCACCGGGTTCCCTCGATCCGTTCCCACAGCAGGGGCGGCCCGAACCGCACGTAGCGCGCAAGGCCGACGATGGTCGCCCACGTGACGACCAGGTAGTAGTAGGCGAGACCGGCTCCGGGGATCGGCAGCCCGAGCCGGCCTGCGCCGGCGAGGAGCAGCCAGAGGAGCTGGGCCGCGAGCACGGCCTGGTAGGCCCACCCCTCCCCCACGAGGATGGCGCTCGAGATCAGCAGCGCCACGTGGAGGAGGCCGCTCGCATATCGGAGGAGGCGGTGCGAGACGAGCTCGACGAAGTAGACAGGCCCGACTCGCCGGAGCATCCCCCGAAAGACATGGACCCAGGCTCCCCGCAGCATCCGCACCTTCCGGCGGTACTCGTCTTCGATGTCGCGCGACGGCTTCTCGATCGAGACCGCGTCCGGGTCGTACACGGCTCGGCGGCCTCGCTGCACCATCAGGTAAGGGAGGCCGAGGTCGTGGCCGCACCAGGGCTCGAGGTCGACCCAGTCGGTCCGCCGCACAGCGTAGATCGGCCCGTTGCCGGCAGTGATCGATCCGAGGCTGGACTCCTGGGCGCGCAGCCAGAGCTCGAAGCGCCAGTAGGCGCCTTCGCGGTTCGTTCCGTCAGGCGCCTCGTACGAGGCCCGGCCCGAGACGTAGCCGACCGCGGGGTCGGCAAAGCTCCGCACGAGTAGGCGCAGTGCTCCGGGTTGCCAGACGGCGTTCGCGTCCGAGAAGGCCACGATCTCGCCCGTCGCTGCCTGGACGCCGAGATTCTGAGCCGCCACCTTGCCGCCGCGCGGACAGCGGACCAGCTTCACCCGGGAATCCTCGGCGGCCAGCCGCTCGACGATCTCGTCGGTGCGATCCGCGGACGCGTCGGACGCGACGACGACTTCGAGCTGCGCGGCTGGATAGTCCAGCTCGAGCAGATTCCGCACCCGGCGCTCGATCACGTCCTCCTCGTCGTGCGCCGCGACGACCACGGTGACCATCGGCTCGATGTCGGCCCCGCCGACGCGCCGCCGGCGCACCCGCGCTGCGACCGCCGCCGCGAGCGCGTAGCCCACGTGGGTCCAGACGAGCGCCGCCAGCGATGTCCAGAAGAGAACCTTGACGAAGAGCATCGCGGGCCGAGCTTAGCCCTTGGCCAGCGCGTCTTCGTACGCGCGGAGGGTGTCGTCGGTGAACCGCTTCCACGTGAAGTGCTCGGCGATGCGGGCGCGCCCCGCTTCCCCCAGGCGGCGGCGGAGCTCGGCGTCTCCCAACAAACACTGGATCGCGCTGCGCAGCGCGGGAACGTCGCCCGGCGGGACGAGGAGGCCGGTCTCGCCGTCGACGACGAGCTCGCGAAGGCCGCCGACGTCGGTTGCAACGACCGGCCTCGCGTGCGCCATCGCCTCGGCGCAGACGACACCGAAGCCCTCTCTGAGCGAAGGGCAGGCGACCACGGCGGCGCGAGCGAATAGCCGCTCGAGCTCGTCGTGCGGAACGAACCCGAGCGCACCCGGCACCTCGTCGCGGAGAGGACCGTCCCCGGCGACGACGAGCGGCAGGCCGTTTGCTGCCGTCACCAGCTCGCGGATCCCCTTCTCCGGAGAAAGTCGGCCGGCAAAGAGGATCTCGGGCGGGTCCGCCTCTTCGCCGGTGCCGTCGCCAAGGTCGAACCCGTGCGGGATCGTCCGCACGTCTCGGGCGCCCAGGTCGCGCGCTTCCCCGGCGAGCGACGCCGAAGGTGCGATCACGAGCCTTGCCCGCGACAGCACAGCCCGGGCCAGAGGAGGAGCACGCCGTGCCAGCTCGATGTCGGTCCCGTGGACCTGAAGGACGAACGGCTTCCCGGTCGCGAGCGCGACGGCTCCGGTGGGCAGCCAGTGCGCATGGACGAGATCCGCATCCCGTGCCGCGCGCCGAGCAGCACGGACGAAGCCGCCGAGCATGAGCGGCAATGCGAGTGTCAGCTGTGGCCGCCTACGCAAGTTGGCGGCGACCCCGTCCCCGTAGGCGATCCCGTAGTGACGGAACCGCGCCGGTGAGACGACGTCCAGCTCGAGACCTCGCTGCCGCAAGTGGTCGACCCCGTCGGCCACGACCCGACCCGCGACGTCGGCGGCGTGTCGGGGATACGAGGTGGTGAGAACGACGATTTTCAACGCGGTGCGACTCGCCGGGCGAAGACGACTGGCGCCGCCAGCGCGAGCAACGCGAGCGCATAGAAGTAATAGAACTGCATCGTCAGGTAGAACGCGTTGGCCGCGATCGTCCCCGCAAGTGCCGCCGTGAGGCCCCACGCGAGCGGACGAACCCGCGCCGCAACCGAATCGCCCGTCGCAGCCAGTGCGCGCCCGATCTTCCGGGCCGCTCCGAGCCGCTTGAAGACGTAGACGAGGAAGAGCGCGAAGACGACCGTACCGACGAGCCCGGTCTCGACCACCGTCGCGACGTAGTACGAGTGCGCGCCCCACTGCGTCCTCCCAGTTACGAACTCGAAGTAGACCGAGAACGTGTTCAGCCCGAAGCCGAACAACGGGTACGCGTGAATCGTCTGCGGGATGAAGTCGTAGACCTGGAAGTGCAGCGTCGATGACGTGTCAGCCGTCTGCAACCGGGCCTGGAGCACGTTCGAGAAGTAATCGAGCCTTCGCACGACCACGACCGCCAACAGCGCCGCGACCGCGCCCAGCGGGACGAGCAGAGCACGCGAGGCGAGCAGAGGCCGGTAGACGACGGCGAGGATCGCCGCCCCGACGACGAGGCCCAGAAGCCCGCTCCGGGAGAGCGTCGTAAGCTCGACGATCAGGAGGAACCCGAGCAAGACGGCAAGAGGGATGCGCAGCCGGTGGCCGCGCTCGAGGCGCAGGTAGATGGGCGTCAAGAGCAGGAGCGGGACGATGAGCATCACGCCGAGATGGTTCGCATCCCCGGTCAGGGCATTCACGCGATAGACGCTCGACTCGCCGACCGCCCCCCAGATGTTGATCGACGCCGCGCCGCCCGTGATCGGGTTCAGGACGATCGCGTCGAGGTTCCGGCCCGCAAGCGTCGCCGCGAGCTGCAGCAAGCCGTAGACGGCGTTCGCCACGAACCCGGCGACGAACCACGCGATCGTTCGCCAATAGAAGCCCTCGGAGCGGCGCGCGAGATACGCGATGCCGGCAGCAAGGAACCCGAAGTGGATCAGGAACTTCGTCAGCCCCTTTCCGTACAGCGACAGGGCCTGCTTCGTCTCGATGTTGAAGAAGCCGAACAGGTAGACGACGAGCAGGGCGAGACCGAAGCCGAGCACTGCGAGCGTCGTCGGCGGCACGAGCCGATCGCGGTCGGTGATCCGGCCGGCAACGAAAGCGACGAGGAAGAGCAGCGCGAGCACGTCTGCGAGGTTCACGCGCCCGGCGACGTCCCAGTAGACGTTCTGAAACGAGACCGAGAACATCGTCGCCAGGAAGAGGAAGGCGACCAGGCGCCCTCCTGACTTGGCAACAGTCTGTTGCAAAGTGTCGACGGCGCTCACTCGAAGCTCCTGAGGACCTCGGCGAACTCACCCGAGCGGGTACGCCGCGACAGCTGCTCTCGCAGCTCCGGCGAGAGGCTTCCGTTTTCGAGCGCACCCTTTTCCCAGCGCGCGCGCAGCCCGCCGATCGCCGCCTTCAGAGCCGCCACGTCGTCCGGCGCGACCACGATGCCGGCGTCCGCGCGCCGGACGAGGTCGGCGGCGACACCATCTGTGGGCACCGCTGCGAGGATCGGGCGCTCGGCGGCGAGGTACTCGAAGATCTTGCCGGACGGAACGGTTCGGCCCCGCCCGCCCGCCTCCGGCAACAGCAGGAGCAGCACCTCGGAATCGCGCTGCAGCTCGAGCGCCGCGCGCCGCGGAACGTGGGGGATCTCCTCCAGCCGATCGCCCAGCCCGAGGGCCTCGCCGAACTCGCGATCGGACGAGCGAAGGCCGCCCACGAACCGAGCAACGACATCGCCGCTCGGACTCCGCGAGGGCGGACAGGAACGGCCGGGGGTCGCGATGCCCGAAGAAACTGCCGGTGTGCGTGATTCGAAAGCGCTCGCCGCGGCGGTACTCGAGCCCCTCGAAGTCGTCGAAGTCGCAGCCGTTCGGGATCGTCTCGACCCGCTCCGCGCCGAGGTCGCGCAGCTCCTGCGAGATCGCGTCGGAGACGGTGATGACGGCGTCGGCGCGCTTCGCGACCAGGCGAGCGACGAGAGCCTGGCCTTGCTCCTTCACCCGCACGGAGAGCCGATCGACGCGCCGGTCGGGGTTCGCGGCCACCGAGTCGCGCAGATCGGCGACCCATGGGACGCCGGTCGCCTGCTTGACCGCAGCCCCGATCAGGTTGACGGAGGCCGGCGGCGACGTCGTGACCACGACGTCGATCTGCTCCTCCTGGACGATCCTCCTGGCGGCCGGGATCGCAGTCAGGCCCCAGCTGACGAACTCGTCTGGGAGCAACAAGCGACGCGAGAAGAGCGCGGCCTGCCGCAAGAAGCGCTCCGCACCCTCCAGGCCCTTCAGCTCCTCGGCCGGCAGCTTGGCGCTCGGCCCGAAGTAGCGCGCGCGGTGCACCTTCGCGTCGGGCGGGATGTCCAGCTCGTCGTCGCGCGCAAGCCACTTGGGATCGTCCGGCGCGAGCACGTGCGTCTCGATCCCGAGGTCGGGCAGGTGAGTCGCCAGCTTCAAGGGTCGAGCGACCCCACCGCCGCCGGCAGGGGGGAAGTACATCGTCACGAGCAGCACTCGCATCGCGGGGAACGGTAGTCGCCCGGCGGGCTACCGACGGCCGACCAGGAGCGTGACCTTCCAGCTCTGCGACTTGACCGCGCCTGGCTTCGGGCTCTGCCAGATGACGCGCCCAACGCGGCTGCGGCGAGAAAGCTTTCGGCGAACACGACCGATGCTGCAATGGGCACGCCTGATCCGTCGCTTCGCAATGAGCAGCCGCAAGCCGACGACTCGGGGAACGAGGCACGGATAGCCGGCCAGGGAAGGCGGAGGCGGAGGTGGTTGCGGCGGCGGTGGAGGTTGAGGTGGCGGTGGCGGTGGCGGTGGCGGTGGCGGTGGCGGAGGCGGAGGCGGCGGAGCCAACGGCAGTCGCTGCCAATCCGGGAACCAGTCCGTGATCCCGACGCCGTTGTTTGTCAGGTTGGTCTGGCCGGTGCCGTCCGCATTCATCACGAAGACGTCGGAGTCCGAGAACGGCGCAGCGTAGAACGCGAGCTTCGAGCCGTCCGGAGACCAGGCCGGCTCCAGGTCGGAGTGATAGTTCAGCGTGAGCCTCGTGAGGCCCGTCCCCTCAGGCGTGATCGTGTAGATGTCGGGAAAATCGTCCGGCGTCGGCGGCATCGGCGGCGGGGGCGGGGGCGGTGGGGGGAAGCGCACTGCCGTGAAGGCGATCTTGCTTCCGTCGGGCGACCAGTCGGGCGAGCCGTCCCAGCCGGTATTGGTCGTCAGGCGGATGACGTCGGCTCCGTCGCTGCGCATGACGAAGATGTCGGCGTACGTCCGTCCCTCACGCGTCCCTTCGAAGGCGATCCGCATCCCGTCGGGCGACCAAGCTGGGGAGCCGTCCTGGTTAGCGTCGTACGTCAACCGGAGCAGGCCGCTCCCGTCTGGGTTCATCCGGTAGATCTCGAAGTTGCCGTCGCGTTCGGTCGCGAACGCGAGCGTCTGGCCGTCCGGCGACCAGGCTGGCTGGTGGTCGAAGCCCGGGTCGAAGGTCAGCCTCGTGACGTTGGAGCCGTCCGCGTCCATCCGGTAGACCTCGTTGTTGCCGTCTCGATAGCTGACGAAGGCGATCCTCGTCCCGTCCGGCGACCAGGCTGGACAGCAGTCCCAGCCGCTGCTGTACGTCAGCCTGTTGACACCCGTGCCGTCGGGGTTCATGGCGTAGAGCTCGTAGTCGCCGGTTCGATCGCTGGCGAACGCGATCTGGCCGTTCGACACCTGCAGGGCTGCGCCGGCGCGGCTTTGGGCGAGCGCGAGCGACACCGAGACAAGCGCGGCAGCAAAGCCGCAGAGCAGGAGGCGAGACGCCATCCCGTAAGGATCTAACTGCAGCTACGTCAAGTCAACGCAGCGGGACTGTGCGCTTCCCGACCACGGTGAAGAGCGGCTTGCGCTTCCCGGCGAAGCGCTGCACGTGATACCGCACAGTCGTGTCCTCGAAGCCGAGGATCCCGAGCATCTGCTTGATCGCAGCCGGCGTGAAGTGCCACCACGACTCGCGCGGCTGCACCCGCTCGAAGTTCGGCAGGAACGCCATGTTCGGCTTGAGCAGGCTCGCCGCCATCTGAGGCAGCGAGTACCGAAGCGACGGGTTCTCGGTGACGATCACCGTCTCGGTCGTCAGGCGCAGTCCGCGCTCGAGCGCGAGGAACGGGTCTCGAAAATGGCGCAGAACGTTCCCGAACGTGGCCACCTCGACACGCCCGATCTCCTCCGGGATCTCGTAGACGGTGCCGTAGACGACCTTCGCCGACGACTCGAACGCGCGGTGCGCGAGCCACCAGCTGTTGTTCAGCTTCAGCAGGTGCTCGCGGCGCTCGGCGTCGAACGACTCGTGGTCGTACTGCGCGTAGGGGACGACATCCCACGACTGCTTGTCAGAGAGGTCGTACGCGACGACCTCGGCGCCGCGCCCCTCCATCGTGAAGCAGAGGAAGCCGCTGGCCGTGCCGACCTCGAGCACGCGCTTGTCGCGGAGGTCGATGCCGCCGAGGTAGTCGTCGACGCCGCCGCGGAGGTCCCACGGGCCCTCTACGAGCCCGTAGCCGGGGATCTCCATCGAGTGGTAGAAGTAGCACTCGTCGAGATCGGTGACGGTCCGCGGCTTCGCGTAGACGGTTGTGCCGGGCGAAGCAGTCGCTACATCAGCCATGACGCGGCACCCTAGCGGTTCGCGTTCACCGTGCGGAACTGACCTTGTAGAGAACGAAGCGGTCGTCCTCGAAGGCTTTCGGAAGCGGGAGCTCGAGGTCGAAGCGCCGCTTGGCGACCACGACCCAGTCCGCGTGGTAGCGCCGCGGGATCGCAACGCTGCCCGTGCGCAGGAAGTCGATCACGTCCTCGCGGCGGCGCTGGGGCACGTTCTCCTTCGTGTCGGCGACGTGGGCCGGCGGCGCGGCCGAGATGTAGACCGGCGCGTAGCCCTCGATCCGGTAGCTCGTCTCGAGGTCGGAGAAGACGATGTCCCTGGGGGGCACCTCGGTGCGCAGAGCAGTGACGAGCCCGGGTGTGAGCCGGAATCGGTCCGGCTCGTCCTGCTTCAGATACGCGATGCCGGCGAGGGCCACCGGAGCGACGAGCGAGAGCGCAACGGCCATCGTCCACAGCGGTGTGCCCTCCGTGAGGCTCCGACGGACGACCGCAGCGACGACGAGGCCCACGGCCGCCCCACCGAGCGCGACCCAGACCGGCCACGGAGGGCCGCCGACGACCAGGAAGTACGAAAACTCCCCCGGATAGGCGAGCTGAAGCAGCCCTCCGGCGCCGAACGCAACCAGGCAGCCGGCGAGTCGGAGCCGGCCCAGCAGGGCCGCTGCGCCCGCGACGGCGAACGGAATCGGCAAAAAGGCCGGTAGGCGACGCGACTGCGAGAGCGAGACGACGTCCGAGAGCTGGTCAAAGGCCCACGGAAAGAGCACGAGGCCGAGCACGGCGACGGAGCCCCCGAGAACGTATGCGGCCCAGCGACGCCGCCCCGCCAGGGCCGCGAGCGGGATGGCGATGAGACCCGCGACGGAAATCACGCCTCCCCGCGAGATCGTCTCCGGCGCGAGCCGCAGCAGGCCGTCGATGACGTCGATCTGGCCCCGGTAGTGGCTGATCGCCTCCGCACGCTTTGCAGCGTCCGGCTGGTGCGAGACGGTCTCGTCGACGATCGGCTTCAACCAGAGGGCGTAGAGCCCCGCCGGGACGAGCACCGCCGGCAACGCGGCAGCGATGCGTAGCGCTTCGCGCCAGCGTTTCGGCGCCAACACGATGCGCGCCACGAGGAAGCCCGTGAGCGGCACGGCGACGAAGAACGCGTAGGTCGGATGGACGAGCGCGAGCGCGAGCGAGGCTGCCGCGATCGACAGCACGCTGCGCCGCCGGCCGCCCGCGGCGACCGAGAAGACGAGCGCAAGCAGTGCCGGTGTGATCAGCGCGCGCGCGACGGTCGGCGGGTTCGAGAGGAAGTCGAAAGACCCGGTGCCCGAGCGAGAGAAACCGAGCAGCCCTACCTGTGCGGCCGCCGTTGCGACCCCGCCTCCAAAGGAGCGGAAGAGCGCAGCCCCCGCGGCGTAGGCGAGCACGACCGCGAGTGGGGTCAGGATCGCCGGCAGGTGCTGGAGCGCGACTGCGGGATCGACGTCTGCGATCCGGGCGACGAGCGCGACGGCGGAGTGCCAGACCGGGAATGCGTAGCCGGGGTGGAGCCCTCCCTCGCGGAACTCGTTGAGGACGCTGAGCGACGTCAGGTCGAATGCCTCGAGCTTCCGGATTCGCCCGAGGTGGAACAGGCCGTCGCCGTAGATCGTGTTCGCTGTCCACCAGACCGCCCCGGCGAAGATCGCACCTCCCGCGGCAACGCCTGCGAGGGCCTTCCGCTCGGTCGACTCCGAGGCGACCGGCCTGCGCAGAAGCGCCGGCACGAGCGCGGCGGCGGCGAAGCCGGCGAGCAGCCAGAGAATCGTGTCGATCGTGCCGTCGAGCGCGAAGGTGAGAGCGAGCGCGCCCGCGAGCGCGGCGAGACTCCAGACGAAAGAGGCGGCGAGCGCGACGCCGAAGGTGGCGGGCCGTCCGAGTGCCCGCACGAAGATTCCACCGGGAAGGAGCAGCACGCACGCCGCGGCTGCCGTCAGCCGGAGCGCGAGCGCAGGTCCCTCCGCCGGGAGCAGACGACTGAGAGCAAGGGCAGCGGGCGCCACCGCGACGAGCCCCAGAAAAAGGACGGCCGATCCGATCCGGCCCTCTCCGACGCGGTAGATCCGCATCGGGGCGCTCACGACAGCCACTCGCGCGCCTCCTCGGCAAGAACCCCGGCCTGGATGCAGATGCCTCCGCGCGCGCGGACGTCCTCCATGAATCGCCGGTATAGCCGGTCCCACCCGGGCAACATGGTCGAGTCGTACTGCTCCGAGTGCCAGAGGACGGCAAACCCACCGCCGTGCTCGCCGGCCCAGTCGAGCAGCGTGCTCAGCCGCTCCCCGGCTCGCTGGATGTCGAGATTGAGGTAGCGCTCAGCCGAAAGCGTCACGTCCATCGCTGCGAGCGGAACCTCGACGATGTCGCACGGAGCGTCCCGCTCGAGATCCCAGGGTCGGAACGGGTGGGCGATCCCGGCACGAAAGCCGGGAGCATCGTTGAATCCGAGCGTCGAGTCGTAGGCGAAGCCGGCGGCCTCGAGCTGAGACAGGTTGCGACGAAGATCGAGCCGCAGGAAGTGGTAGCGCTGACCGCGCACCGGCCCGGCGAGCTGCTCGAGCCGTGCCTTCTCGGCAGCGAGGCGGTCACCGTCGTCGGCAGCCGAGTAGCTGCCGTGGAGACCGACCTCGGCCCCACCGTCGAGCAGCGTCGCCACCAGGCGCGGGCGCAGCCGCTCGTACGACTCCCCGGCGGGCCCGTCGAGCTCGTGCGCGTGGTCGGCCATGAGGAAGAAGGTCGACGAGGCGTTGCTCCGCCGCTCGTCGGTGAGGATCCGGTCGAAGCTCCAGAAAGGGTCGGTTCCCCTCGCCTTGTGAATCGGCCAGGCGGCCAGCGATCGAGCTTCGCGCAAGCCCGATCGGGCGCGGCCGCCAAGCAGGTTGGCCTTCGCACGCGCAGCGGCGCCTCGCAAACCCGTGGAGGTCCACTTCCAGGGCGTGTCGACGTCATGGGTCAGCGCGACGGCGAAGCGAGCCCCGCCCCAACGAGGGGGCTCGACACCGAGCCTGCGCCGCAGGCGCTCGAGTGGCGGGTCGAGCGGGTCGAGGCAGGACGAGGACGCTCGAAAGCGGTCGTGCTCGTCGCGGGCGCCGTTGCGCTCCTCGACACGAGCGAGATGGAAGAACGCCTCCGCGAGCTCGTCGCCGTCGGGCCGCGCTCCCCGCTCGACCTGCTCCCAGGCCTCGGCTCGGTAGGGGATGTCGTCCCCGAGACCGGTGTCGCGGGCCCCGATCGTGTCGAGGACCCAACGGGCCTTCCGCTCGACTGTTTCCGGGATCAGCTGAACACTCCGCGCAAGACCCGCGCTGCGTGCACGAGGCCGGGCTTCAGGTCGTCGGGGGCGAAGACGGCGTCCACGAACGGGGGTCGCGGGAACGCCGGGCGCTCGCCGGGCATGAGCGAGATCGTCCAGACGCGCCGAGTCCCGTTCATGGAGACAGGCTCGACCTTCTCGCCGGTGAGGTCGCGGTATGCGATCACGGGCAAGTCGACCCCGCACGCCGAGGCGAGCCCGTGCCACTGCCAGAGGCGGGGGTTGATCTCCATCAACTTGAAGCGCCCGTCGCGAGGATCGCGCTTGAACTCGACCTGCGAGATGCCGTGGAAGCCGAGCTCGCGCAGGAAGCGCAGCCCGGAATCGACGACCTCCTGAATCCAGACGGCCTCGCCGGTGCGGCACGTGCCGACTCCGGGCGGGACCTGCTTCAGCTTTCGCCCGCAGAAGAGGCCGAGTGGCTCGCCATCCTCCCTCAAGTAGCTGCCGAGGCTGTAGAGCTCCTCGTCCCCGCCGGGCACGAGCTCCTGAACCATCGGCCCGAAGGGCTCGGCTTCCGCATAGGCGCGCTCGACCTCGGCGGAGACCTCGCAGCGGAAAGCCTGCTTGCCGAAGCGGCGCTTGAAACCGTCGGGATGCTGGGGCTTGACGAGGACAGGGAGCCCGAGCTCATCGGCCGCGGCCCGTGCCTCCGCGGCGCTCCCCGGGTATCTCGTCTCCGGCACGTCCACGCCGGCGGCGGCTGCCGTCTCGAGCTGGTGGCGCTTGTCCTGGATCGCCTCGAGGGCCGCCCAGGGCGGAAAGGGAAAGAGGAGCCCCGGGAGCCGGTCACGGTTGCGAGCGAGTGCGTTCAACGGCGGGTCGTGCGTCGGGAAGACGACCGCGGGCGTCTCGATCTCGGCGACCCGGGCGACGAACCCCTCCTCGTCGGTCGCGGGGTCGGGAACGCGCACCGGCGTCGCGTAGCGCGACCGAAACCCGAGCGGGCTCGAGCGGTGGTCGAGCGCCAGAACGGTGATCCCGGCCCGCCCGAGCGAGCGAATCGCGGCCAGGCCGTTGACCCAGCCGACGTCGAGGACGAGCGCCTTCACTCGCTTGATTCTAGGAGGGCGTCAACGCGGGCCGACCCTAGCCAGCGGGCTGTCTCCCGGTAGGCGCGTCCTCTATCTCCGCGGAACATGAGCCCTCGAGCCCGCAGGCCCCACAGCATTACGCGCCGCGCCCGGTCGGCTACACGCGTGCCCCGATGCTTCCGTAGGAACTGGAGATGACCGCGAACCACGTCCTTGAACCGAGCCGGGTTGAGCGAAGCCCCGACGACGTGGTACGCCTCGGCGTCGGGGTAGAAGAGCACCTTCCACCCGGCCTGGTGAAAGCGGTAGCACCAGTCCACTTCCTCGCTCATCAGGAAAAACTCTTCGTCGAAACCGCCGATCGAGTCGACAGCCTCGCGTCTCACGAGCAGGCACGCCCCGAACAAGTAGTCCGCCTCACGTACGGACCGGTGATCGAAGCCTGCGCCGAAGAGTGCATTGAGCGCCTGGGAGCGAGGCGCGAGCTTCCGCAGGAAGAAGTACTCGGTAGCAAGGCGCCAGGGAGTCGGATATCCCCGCACCGAGCGCTGGAGCGAGCCGTCCGGGTTGAGGAGCCTCGGCCCGACGATGCCGGCCTCAGGATGCTCGTCGGCGAAGGCGACCATGTCCTCGAGCGCTCCCTCGGTGAGCCACGCGTCGGGATTCAGGAGCAGGAAGTACCGGCCTGACGCCGCGCGCATCCCGACGTTGTTGCCGGCGCCGAAGCCGCGATTCTCCTGCTCGATGATCCTCGCCTCCGGAAATCGCTCGCGGACGATCTCGAGCGTTCCATCCGTGGACCCGTTGTCGACGACGATCACCTCCGCTTCGGTGCCGCGGAGGCTCTCGAGCGGGCGCTCGATCCACGGCGCGGCGTTGTACGTCACCACGACCGACGAGACCTCAGCCATCTGCTTCACGCGGTAGGCGGCTCCGGCCCGACCCGCGCAGGCCCTCCCAGGCGAGGATGATCGCCCCGGGAACCGCGATCAGCACTGTGATCACGAAGAAGACGAACCCGGCCGCAAACGCGCGGTCGGCGTCGACGCCGACGTTCCCGAGGAAGCTGACGAAGAACGACTCGCGCACCGCGAGCCCGTTGAGCGTGAACGGGACGAGCATGACGAGGAAGAGAAGCGGGCCCATCACGTAGTACGGGCGCGGCGACAGGTCGATCCCGACGGCCTCGCCGCACAGCCAGATCGCCAGCACGCGCACCGCCTGGACGCCGAGGGTGATCGCGAAAACCGCCAGCAGGACGCCGACGTGCTCGCGATAGGAGTGCGATGGCCAAGTACACCTGCGCTACGAGCCGGTCGAGCTTGACGACGGCGAGCAGCGGCCTGGCCAGCCGCAGCAGCGGCCGGGCGCGCCGGGAGAAGAGCAGGAACCCGAGGATGATCGTCCCGACGACGAAGAGCGCCTCGATCCAGAGATAGGGCCCGACGTCGTAGTGACCGATCGCCAGCAGAAAGCCGACGGCGGCGAGCAACAGCGTCGCCGCGCCTCCTATCGCGCGCTCGAGCAGCACCGAGGCCGCGCCGGTGTCGCCGCGGCCGGGGTGGCGGCGCGCCGTCTCGAAGATGCGCACGGCGTCTCCCCCGATCGAGGTCGGGAGCACCTGCCCGGCTGCATAGGAGACGAAGTACGCGCGGGTCAGCCACGGAAGATCCTCGTGAACCCCTTTCGCCTTCAGCAAGAGCTTCCAGCGCCAGGCCATCGGCAGGATCGTCACGACCACGAGGACAACGGCGAGCAGGAAGTAGAGGAGATTGATGTCCTTGAGGACCGCCGCGGTACGGCCGAGGTCGACCTTCCAGACGAGGTACGCGGTGCAGAGCCCCGTGACGAGGAGCGTGAGGGTGACGCGGAGCCGCCGGCTCATCGCCGGACGGAAGTGTGCACTCGGCGCAGCGCTGCGACGACGTCTGCGATGTCCTCGTCGGAGTGCGCCGGCGAGAGCGGCAGCGAGAGCACCTCGGCGCCGGCGCGCTCCGCGACCGGGAGCGAGGGCTGGTCGGGAAGGCGCTCGCGGTACGCGGTGAGCTGGTGGACCGGCAAGAAGTGGATGCTCGTCGCGATGTTCTCCTCGCGAAGCAGCCCCTGATATTCGTCACGAGTCGCTCCGGCCTGCTCGGCGTCGATTCGCACGATGTAGAGGTGGTACGCATGCGTGTCGCGAGCGTCCCGGGCGAGCGGCTCGATTCCCTCGAGCTCGGCGACCGCCTCGTCGTAGGCGGCGAACTGACGCTTCCGGATCTCGCCGTGGTGCTCGACCTTGTCCAGCTGGCAGAGCGCGATCGCCGCGAGGACGTCGGAAAGGTTGGCCTTGTAGCCCGGGACGACGATGTCGTAGAGCGAACCCTCGCCGCGACGCATGAGCCGCAGGGCCTCGATCTTCTCGGCGACGGCCGAGTCGTTCGTCGAGATGAGGCCGCCCTCGCCGGCGGCGATGTTCTTCGTCGCGTAGAGCGAGAAGCACGTCGCGTCGGAGAGGCCGCCGACCTTGCGCCCGCGATAGGCGCTCTCGGCCGCGTGAGCCGCGTCCTCGATCACCGGGATCCCGTGGGTGAGAAGCGGATCCATGTCGGCGACCTGGCCCGCAAGGTGGACGGGCATGATCGCCTTCGTCTTGTCGCTGACGAGCTCGGCCACGTGGTCGGGATCGATGTTCAGGTCGGAGTCGCGGACGTCAGCAAAGACAGGCGTCGCACCTGCATGCACGATCACGTTCGCAGTCGCGGGCCAGGTGATCGGGCTCGTGATCACCTCGTCGCCCGGCCCGACGTCGACGGCGAGCAGCGCGAGATGGAGCGCGGCGGTGCCCGAGGCGACGGCCAGGGCGTAGTCGGCTTCGACGAACTCCGCGAAGCGCCGCTCGAGCTCAGCGGCCTTTGGGCCGGTCGTCAGCCAGCCCGAGCGAAGCGTCTCGGCAACCGATGCGATCTCCTCCTCGCCGATCGCCGGCGGCTGGAAGCCGAGCATCGTTTCTCTCCGTTCAGACGAGAGTTTCTGCACCGACCTCAAAGCGTATGAGACGAGCGGCCTGGTCGGCCCCTTGCAGGGCCTCCTCGCGGCTGTCGCCGACGGCGAGCACGGCTCCGGCGCGGTCTGAGCCGCGCTGGAAGGGCCCGAAGACGTGGCCGGGCTCGCGGTAGACGCGCACATCCTGGACGCCTTCGACTGCGCGGGCTTCCTCGATGCCTTCGACCACCTGTAGGACGCCCTCCGGCGGGACGAGGAAGCGGACGACCGCGCCGCCAACCTGCGGCACCGCGTGCAGCGCGGCCGACCAGAGCGGCTCGCCGAGTGCCGCCTGAAGTGCAAGACCGTTCAGGTCGACGCCGAGCGCGGCGTGCACGAGCTCCGCGTCGTGGCCACCGCCCAGGCGGGCCGCGACTTCGATCACCTGCGGGCCGTCGGGGCCGATGCGAAGCTGGGTGTAGGTCGGCCCGTCCTGGATGCCGAGCGCCTCGACGGCAGCTCGGGCAACCTCGGCGGCCTTCCCGCCGGCCTCACTCGGCCAGACGTGGGCGAGCGCGACGCCGAATGCGGGCGGCTCTGCCGTCAGCCGGTCGGTAACGGTCAGCGGATGGAACTCGCCGCGCACCGAGAACGCGTTGACGGTCACCTCCGGCCCGTCGACGAGCTCCTCGACGATCGCAACCCCGCTACGGGACTCCTCGATCGCCCGCCCGATCGCCGCCGGGAGCTCGTCTTCGGAGCGAACGAGCGCAAGGCCCTTCTGTCCCTGGCGGTCGGGCGCCTTGACGACCCACGACTTAGCAACAGTCTGTTGCAAAGTCTCTTCGGGGCCTTTGACGATCTGCCAGTTGGGCTGGGGCACGCCGGCTTCGGCAAGCCGCTCCCGCTGCTTCTGCTTGGAGACGGCGAGCCCCGCGGTCGCACCATCGATCGGATGCGGAAGACCTTGTCGCTCGGCGACGCGCGCCGCGATACCAACGGGCCAGTCGATGCCCGGAGCGATGACGCCCTCGACGGCCTCCGCCTCCGCGAGCTGCGCGATCCCCTGCTCGTCCTCGGTGGAGATGATCGCCCGCCGGTCGGCGTACTGGAATCCGGGCGCGGCCGGGTCGCGGTCCAGCGCGATCACGAAGAGCCCCCGCTCGCGGGCCGCCGAAAGCAGCCCGAGCTGCGCTGGCCCGGCCCCTAGGACGAGAAGACGTCTGCCGGTCGCCGCTCCGGGGCCCTCCACCAGGCCTCATTGTCGCGGTACCACGAGATGGTGCGCTCGAGCCCGTCCTCGAACGACGTCCGAGCCTTCCAGCCGAGGAGCTTCTCCGCCTTCTCGGTCGAGCCGATGTGGCGGTCGACCTGCCCGGGGCGCTCGTCGAGATGAACCTTCAGGGCGTTCGACTTCCCGAGGAGCTCGAGCACCGTGTCGGCGATGGCCGAGACGCTGATGTCGATGCCGGTCGCGACGTTGATCACCTCGCCGACGACCCGGTCGTCGGCCGCGATGATCGCCTCGATCGCCTCGGCGTCGTCGTCCACGTACAGCCAGTCACGGCTCGCGTGGCCGTCCCCGTGAATCGTGAGAGGCTCGTCCGAGAGCGCCTGCGTGATGAACCGCGGGATCACCTTCTCCGGATGCTGGCTCGGCCCGTAGTTGTTGAACGGACGAACGATCACGATGGGCAGGCCGTACGTCACGTGGTACGAGTACGCAAGGCGGTCCGCGCCGGCCTTCGTTGCCGCGTACGGGCTGCGCGGGTTGAGCGGATGCTCCTCGTCCATGGGCGCGTAGAGCGCCGTCCCGTAGACCTCGCTCGACGAGAAGAGGATGAACCGCTCGACCGGCGTCTCTCGAATCGCATCGAGCAGGATCTGTGTGCCCTCGACGTTCGTCGTCACGAACTCGGACGCCCCGGCCTCGATCGACTTCTCCACGTGTGACTCGGCTGCCGCGTTGACGATCACGTCCACCTCGGCGACCACCTGGCGCATGAGCTCCGGGTCGCGAATGTCCCCGTGCACGAACGAGTGGCGCTCGTGCCCGCTCACCGACGCGAGGTTGTCCATGCTGCCCGCGTAGGTGAGGGCGTCGAGGGAGACGACCTCGTACGGGGTGGTCTCGAGGATGTGGCGCACGAAATTGGACGGGATGAATCCCGCGCCGCCGGTGACGAGAACGCGCTTCGCCTTCACGGATCGGAACCCTACCGGCCCGACTAGTCTCCCCTCGTGACGAAATTCGTGGTCCTCTCCACCCAGCGCAGCGGCTCGACCTGGGTCGTCGACATGCTGACCAGCCACCCACGCGTGGTTGCCTATTCCGAGCTCTTCATGCACGGCGGCGAAGGCACCCCGAGATGGGGAAAGGAGAAGGATCTTCCCTACTGGCAGACCTACGCCCGCGACAAGCGTGGCGGACGGGTGACCCGTCCCTACTGGCTGTGGCGGTACCTCGGAGAGGCATTCCAGGAGCGACCCGGGGTAGACGCGATCGGGTTCAAGCTCATGTACAGCCAGTTGACGAGCATCAGCAAGCCGCTCATGCCCTCACTCTGGCTGAAGCGAGTCCGGATCATCCACCTGATCCGGCGGAACGCGCTCGACGTCGTTCTCTCCAAGGAAGCCGGGGCCGCGCGCGGCGGGAAGCTGCACGCTCGCGAAGGGGAGGACGTCGAACGCGTGAGCATCCGGCTACAAACCGACGACCTGCTGCGCCGGATGACGCTCCACGAGCGCGCGATCGACGGCGCGCGAGTTCGCTTCAAGCGGGTCGGCCTCCCCTACCGCGAGGTCGTATACGAGGACCTGGTGGATGACGAGCGCGGGTTCGCCACGCTCTTCGAGTTCCTCGATGTCGAGCCCACTCCGGTTACGTCATCGCTCCAGAAGGTCAATCCAACCGCCCACGAGGAGCTGATCGAGAACTACGGCGAGGTTCGGGACGCGCTCGAAGGCACGAAGTACGCCGGCCAGCTGCGCTAAAGGCGGTTTCGGGGGTCTGACCCCGTTAACGTTTACAGGGTCTGACCCCATGTGTGAGGGGTCGGGTTCACTCGAGGCGCCCAGCGGATCTGTGAACTCGATGTTCGACTTCGGGGCCGGACCTGTCACTGCTTACGACAGGGGTCTGACCCCATGAACCTTTACGGGGTCTGACCCCGTTACTGCTTCGTTAGAGCTCGCGGTCGATCGTGTAGAGCGGGCGGCCTTCGACTTCTCGCTGGATCCGCCCGAGATACTCGCCGACCAAGGCGAGCATGAACCCCTGCATGCCGAGGACGAAGATGACGCCCACTCCCCCGAAGAGCGGGCCTGGGAAGTTGGAGTTCCCGATCCAGTAGACGACGCCGTACACGCCGAGAGCGAGGGCGGCGGTCGTGCAGAGGAAGCCGAGCGCGATCCCGATCCACTGGATCGGCTGCGGCCAGAAACCGGCGAGTACATGCAACGCGAGCCGTGTGAGGCGAAGCGGTGAGTATCGGGAGCGGCCTGCCCGCGCCGAATGGGTCACGTTGACTTCGACCACGCTCGCGCCGCTCGAGAGAACGAGCGCCTTCGTAAACTTCTGCTTCCCGATCGAGCCGAGCATCGGCTCGATCGCGCTCCGCCGGTACGCGTTGAACGCGCAACCGAAGTCGGATATGTCCACACGTGTAAAGCGGCGCAGCATCCCGTTGATCACCCGCGAGGGCAGAGTCCGGCCCCAGGAGTCCCGCCGTGCAGCACGGGTGCCGCTGGCGACGTCGGCGCCCGACTCGACGGCATCGACGAGCAACGGCAGGTCCTCGGGGGCGTTCTGGAGGTCGCCGTCCATCGTCACGAAGATCTCGCCGCGCGCCCGTACGAGCCCCGCGTGCATGGCCGAGTGCTGACCGAAGTTGCGCTTGAGCTTCACCGCGCGGACGCGGCCGTCGGCGTCGTGGATGCGCTCGAGCTCGGCGAAGGTCGCGTCTGTCGAGCCGTCGTCGACGAAGATGAGCTCGAACGTCCGGCCCGCCGTGTCGAGAGACTCGACCGCCCGTCCGTACAGCTCCCGGATGCTTCCGGCCTCGTTGTAGACCGGAATCACAACCGAGATCGACGGCGCGGGCGCGTCGGGGTCGGCCACTAAAGGCCGCGGCAACACTTCGTGCCGGGTGCTCGCCACACCGGAAATCTAACTGCCTCGGGTTAAACTCCCTGCATGTCGGCCCTTGCTGCCACGGTCGAAGAGCTTCGCAACGACCGCGAGCACGGAGCGAGCTGGATGGCAAGACGGGCCGTCGAGACCCTCCTCGAGGTGAGCACGGAGCCGGCGAAGAGCACCGACTCGCTGATCGACGACCTCGTCAAGGCGAGCCGCGAGCTCTCCGAGACCAGGCCCGGAGTCGGCGCGATCGCCGGCGCGACCGGGCGCATCCTCGCGGCGGCGAACGCACATCGCTACCTCGAGCTCGACGAGCTCCGACGCTTGATCGACGAGGAGGGGCAGGGGCTGCTCGACGGTCGCCGCCGCGCCGGGGCCTCGATCGCGATCCAGCTTCAAGAGCGGCTCGCGGGCGCAGTCGTTCTCACGCATTCGGCGTCCGCAACAGTGCGCGAAGCGCTCCTGCACACCCCACCCGCCCGGGCGATCTGCACGGTCTCGGAGCCCGTCGGCGAAGGACGTGCGTTTTCGGAGGAGCTCCGTGGCGAAGGTTTGAACGTCGACCTCATCGAGGATGCTGACGCCCCGGCGGCTCTGGCCGACGCAACGCTCTTCCTGGTGGGAGCCGACACCGTCTTCCTCGACGGGACGCTCTGCAACAAGATCGGGACGACGGCTCTGGCCGAGGCTGCGACCGCCGCTAACAAACCGGTCGTCGTCGCGTGCGAGATCGTGAAGCTCGCGCCGATCGACGCCGCGTCGGCTCCGGATCTGAGCCCGGCCGAGCGCGCGCTTTTCGAGCTGACTCCGCCCAACCTGATCACCGAGATCATCACCGAGGAGGGATCGGTCTCGAGTGACTGCGTAGGCTCCCTCGTCGACCGGACTCCGTTCCTGCGGGACGGCTATGCACTCCTCTTGCCGACCGCGGCTCTCTAGCGGCGTGAAGGTCGCCTTCCTTGCTCTCGCGGCGCTCGCAGCGACGGGATGCACGGGGCGAGGCACGTCCGACTCGGCAACGGTGAGCGCCGCCCCGGCAAGTTCGACCGCACTGACGATCGAGGTCTCGACCGGAAAGTCGGACCGGCCGACGAAGGTCTGGACGCTCACGTGCCCCGACCAGGGAACGCTTCCGCAACCGCGCAAGGCCTGCGCGCAGCTCGCCGCAACCAAGAAGCCGTTCGTGCCGACGCCGAAGGACGCCGCCTGCACGTTGATCTACGGCGGCCCCGAGGAGGCGACCGTCCGCGGAAGGTTCCGCGAGCGCTCGGTCTCCACCCAGTTCACCCGAACGAACGGATGCGAGATCGAGCGCTGGGAGCGAGTGGGCTTCCTCTTCCCAGGCGTGGGCTGACGATACTTCGGGCCCGATGGCCCTCCGCGTCACCCATTGCCCGGTCAACCTGGCCGGCGTCGGCTGGACGAACGTTCAGGCGCTCCGCCGCCGTGGCGTCGACGCACGGCTCGTCGTCTTCAACACACAGCCCTTCCGACCCGACCAGGCCGACTGGGACCTGAAACGCCCGCGCTCCGGCTTGCTCCGCCAGCAAGCAGTTCAGTGGCGCGCGTTCTCCAAGCTGCTGCCTCAGACGGACATCTTCCACTTCTACTTCGGGCTGACGCTCGTCCCGAAGAAGCTCCAGTTCCCGATCCTGAAGGCAACCCGCCGCAAGTCGCTCTTCCACTTCCTGGGCGCGGACATCCGCGAACGCCCCAAGGAGGAGCTGATGTACGGGCTGAAGGCCGACGCGCGCGTCGTCGGCTCCTTCGCGGCGCTCAACTTCATCCCGTACGACGCGGACGTGCTTCCGCCGGGGATCGACCTCGCCGGCTACGACCCCGTGCCCCCGGTTGAGCGCGAGCGCGTGCGGATCGTGCACGCCCCTTCGAACCTGGAGAAGAAGGGCACCCAGCATGTGATCGAGGCGTGCAAGGAGCTGCCGGTCGACCTCGACGTCGTCCATGGCGTCCGCAACGAGGAGGCGCTCGAGCGCTACAAGCAGGCGGACATCGTCGTCGACCAGGTGCTGCGCGACTGGCACGGGATCTTCTCGATCGAAGGAATGGCCCTCGGCAAGCCGGTGGTCACCTCGCTCGACGAGGACGCCGTTCGCCAGACGGAGGAGGCGTTCGGGGTGAAGGTCCCGATCGTGCAGGCGACGAAGGACGACCTCGTCGAGAAGCTCCGTCCGCTCGTCGACTCGTTCCAGGAGCGCAAGCGGCTCGGCCAAGCCGGGCGCGCATACGTCGAAGAGGTGCATGACATCGAACGGATGACCGACCGCCTGCTGGATATCTACGCTCGGTTGTAGATGTCGCTCCTGGCGCAGATCAAGCGGCTGGGTAAGCACTCCGCGATCTACGGGCTGGGAGGCCTCATCCAGCGGATCGTCGCCGTCCTCCTGCTTCCGCTCTACACGCGCTACCTCTCGCCGTCCGACTACGGGACGATCGAAGCTCTCATAGCTCTCTCCGCAGTCCTCTTCGCGCTCCTGCGGACTGTGATTCAGAGCTCGTTCTTCCGCTTCTACTTCCAGGCCGACGATGAGCCGGCGCGGCTGACGCTCGTCCGCACGGCTTTCTGGTTCACGATGGGGACATCGACTCTCGCGCTTCTCGCCGGGGTCGCTCTGGCCGGGCCTATCTCGGAGGCTCTCTTCGGATCGACCGAGGACACGAACCTCGTCCGAGTCGCCTTCGTCGGTCTGTGGGCGGCGATGAACTACGACCAGCTGACCGCGCTCTTCCGAGTCGAGGAGCGCTCGGTGAGCTACTCGATCGCCAGCCTGGCGAACGTCCTCGTCACAGTCGGCGCAACGATCCTGCTCGTCGTCGTCCTCGACAAGGGCCCCGTCGGCGTCCTCGTCGGGAACTTCAGCGGAACGCTCATCGTCTACGCCGTCCTCCTCGCGTACCGGCGCACGCAACTGGGCCTCGAATTCGACACCCGCGTGTTCCGGAGGATGATCGAGTGGGGCCTGCCGCTTCTGCCGTCGGTGGTCGCGCTGACGGTGATCGACTTCAGCGACCGCTTTTTCCTCGTCCATTTCCGGGACACCCACGAGCTCGGGCTGTACGCGATCGGACTCCGCGTCGCGGCGGCGCTCCTGTTCGTGCTGGCGGCGTTCCGCACGGCCTGGCCCGCATTCGCGTACTCGATCCGTGACGACGGCGAGGCCAAGCGTGTGTACGGCTTCGTCCTCACATACGTCACCTTCTGCTCCGCGTGGGTCGCACTGGGATTGGGGCTCGGCTCGCCGTGGATCGTCCGGCTGCTGACGACCCCCGACTTCTACGAGGGCTCGCGGGTGGTCGCGCCGCTGGCCTTCGCATTCGTCGTCTTCGGGGGTTACATCGTGGTCGTGACGTCGATCGGCCGCGTCGGGCGGCGAGGATCGAACTGGATCGTCACAGGAGCGGCGGCCCTTCTCAACGTCGTGCTCAACCTCGTGCTGATCCCGCGCTACGGAATGATGGGCGCCGCGGCCTCGGTGCTCATCTCGTACTTGGCGATGTTCCTGGGCATCACCTGGAAGGCCCAACGTGTTTTCCCGGTCTACTACCAGTGGCGCCGCGTGGTGCTCGCCGTCGGAACGGCTGCCGCGCTCACGGTCGCGGGCAAGCAGTTGCACGGCGGCCTCGCTGCTGCGGTCGGGCTCACGCTCGCCTACCCGTTCGTCCTTGCGCTCCTCGGCTTCTACCTCCCGGCCGAGCGCCAGCGGATCGGCGCGTTCGGCCGGCGCGTGTTCGCAGGCGCGCGATAGCGCGGCGCGTTTACCGTTCGACGCTGTGGACGCGGGAGAGGTGGGACAGATTGCTGCGCTCGTCGGCGCGCTAGGTGCTGCGCTCGTCCTGCTCGGACGAACTCGAATCCCGCTGCTCGTGGGGCTCGCTTTGCTCGCCGGCGCTGAGGCCGGTTTGGTCCTCGACCTCTCGGATCACGGCAACAGGGTCTCCCCCGCGCTCCTTGGGCTCGGGGCCGTGGCGCTTGTTCCAATGGCAGTGCTCGCAGCCGGATTCGTCCGCTGGCCGGCCATGGTCACGCCGGTCCTGCTCGCGGCAGCGCCGTTTCGGCCGCCACTCTCGTTCGGGGGCGAGCATCAGTTCTACGTCGGCGTCGCAAGCGCAGGCCAGCTCGGCCGCCTGCTGCCTCTCTACGGAGTGCTGGGCGCCACTGCGCTCGCGCTTGGCTGGAACGCCCTCCGCGGCCGCGATCTGAAGCGCGTCCCCTCGCTCGTCTCTCTACCTGCCGTTGCCTTCATCGCAATCGCCGCGCTCTCGCTGCTCTGGACGAACGACCTCCACTCGGGCGAGAACGTCCTCGCGTACTTCCTCTTCCCCTTCGCCCTGCTCGTCGGGGTCGTCGCTCGAGCGCCGTTCCCGCCCTGGATGCCGCGCGTGCTGGCAGCGATCGCCGTCGCCCTCGCCACGCTCTTCGCAGTCGTCGGGCTCGTCCAGGCGGCGACGCGCGAGCTCTGGTTCTTCTCACCGGCTGTGGAGGTCGGCAACGCCTACAGCTCGTTCTTCCGCGTCACGTCGCTGTTCCGGGACCCGAGCCTGTACGGACGTCACGTCGTGTTGGGGATCGCGGTGCTGCTCGTCGCGGTGCTCTACCAGCGGCTGAGCCCGTTTTATGCGTTCCCGCTCGTCGCGGTCATGTTCGCCGGGCTCTGGTTCTCCTACTCGCAATCGAGCATGGCCGCGCTCTTCGTCGTCACGCTCGCGCTCGCGCTGGTCGCGGGCACCAGGGCGCTGCGCACGGTGGCCGTCGTGACCGCGCTCGTCGTTGCGCTGGCGGGCGCAGGCCTGATCGTCGCCTCGGTCGGCCGCCACTCGCTGAAGCAGGTGACGAGCGACCGCTCGCGCCGGATCGAGCTGACCGTCAAGGTCGTCCACTCACACCCATTGGCAGGCGTGGGCCTCGGCGGCCAGGCGCTCGCGAGCCGGGCGCGGTCGACCCAGGGCGGGTCCCCGACACGCTTCGTCTCACACACGACGCCGCTGACGATCGCGGCTGAGCTCGGCCTTCTTGGCCTCGGCGCATATCTCGCCCTACTCGCCGGCGCCGGTGCGCTCATCGAACGCGTGCGTCGGCGGGACCCCGCGCTCGGGCTGGGTCTGGCCGCGACGCTGCTCGCCCTCTTCGTGCACTCGCTCTTCTACAGCGGCTTCCTCGAGGATCCGGTCACCTGGCTCGTGCTCGGCGTCGCATCGAGCTTCGTTCTGTCACGAGCCGACGACGACGCCATACTCGAACCGTGAAGCGTCTACACGGCGTCGAGATCTGGACGCTCCTGGCGACGCTCGGCGTCTTGGTGATCGTGACGATGCCAACGCTCGGCGCCGGCGGCTGGCCGTTCGACCCGCAGTCCGTGCAGCCGCGCGGCATCCTCGGGCCGCTCGTCCGCGCGGCCGATCGGGAGTGGGATCTCGGCATCATCCGCTCGCTGGCCGTGCTCGCGGGCCTCGTCGTCGCACTCGCGGCCGCGGCTGCCTGGCGCTTTCGCTCCTGGCCCCGCTGGGCCGGAATCGGGCTCGCGGCGCTCGTCTGCGCGATGCTGCTCGTTCCCGCCGTCCTCCTCCAGGTCGGCCTGCGCGACGCGACGGACCCCTGGTACTTCACGAACGACTCCACGTACCAGATCGAGATCGCGGGCGACCTCGTTCTCGACGGCGACAATCCGTACGGCCACGATTACAACGGCTCGGGCCTCGAGCTGTTCTACCCCGCGGCGGACAACGAGCCCGAGGGAATCACGCAGGTCGCGCTCGAGCACTTCGCCTACTTTCCCGGAACCGCCCTGACGGCGGCGGCCTGGCGGCTGTTGCCGCGGCCGTTCGACGACTACCGCATCCTCGTACTGCTCGCGACCCTGGCGCTGCTCCCAGCCGCGCTGCTCTTCCCGGGGCCGCTCTACGTGCGGGTCTCGGTCGGCGCAGCGCTCGCGGCGAATCCGCTCATCGTGCACGGAGCCTGGTTCGGGACCGCGGATGCCCCGGCTCTGCTCGCGCTCGTGCTCGCGTTCGCGCTCCTGGCTCGCGGACGCCTCGTCTGGGCCGCCGCAAGCCTCGGTGGCGCGCTCGCGCTGAAGCAATTCGCGCTCGTCGCAGTCCCATTCTTCGCGGTGATGCTGCTGACGATGGGCGTTCCTCGGCGGGTCTTCTACCGGGCGGGCGCGGCGTTTGCCGGAGTCTTCCTCGCCACCATCCTCCCGTTCCTCGTCGCCGACCCGGGAGCCCTCTGGGACGACACCGTTGCCTACGGCGCCGGCACCTATCGCATCATCGGTTACGGCCTGGCCGCGATCCTGCTCAACGTCGGCTTGATCGACGGACGCTTCGACTACTACCCGTTCGTGCCGCTCGCTCTCGCGCTCTGGCTGCCGGTCACGGCGTGGCTGCTCTGGAATCAGAGGCGGGCGGGGACTTTTTGGGCGGGCGCTGTCGGCTTTTCGATTTCGATGTTCGTGCTGCTTTTCCTGAGCCGGGTTTTCCAGAGCTCGTACCTCGTCTGGCCTTTGACTGGCATTGCGCTCGCCTTTTTGCTTTCTGGAATCGGTCGCAGCGCGCGAGGGCCTGCCAGCGCCGGATCTGCTTGAGGCGCGCCTGCGGGATGAGCGCGTAGATACGCCTCTTCCCCGAGATGTAGATCCGCCGTGAGTCGGCCACGACCGGCGAGTAGTGGCCGTCGTGGAAGCGCCAGATGAGATCGCCGGTGCGAGCGTTGAGCGCAAACGTCGCCCGAGGGCCGCTCTTCACTCTCCTTTGGTGGCGCTGGGAGAACCGGCCGAACGTCGAGAAGTAGACGAGGCCGTCCAGGACCGACGACGCCCCCATGATCCCGCCAGGCGCGCTGAAGCGCCAGCGGAAGTCACCCGTTCGCGCGTCGAGGGCCGAGAAGTACCCGTCCCAGGTCCCGACGAACACCATGTTCCGCCAGACGGCCGGGGCCGAGTAGACGTAGGTCCCGGCCTGGCGAGCCCAGAGCAGGTTCCCGGTGGTCGCCCCGTAGGCATACACCGTCCCATCGGTGTTGCCGAGGAAGACGCGTCCGTAGGCAACCGCGGGGGCGGCGTAGAAGTACTCCCGACGGCCGAAGCGCGAGAACGATTGCGCACGCCAGCGCGCTCGTCCTGTTCGCGCGCTGATCGCGTAGACGCGGCCCCCGTTCGTGCCCACGTAGACGGTCCCGTTCGCGTACGCCGGTGCGCCGACGACCTTGTCGTCCGTCTCGTAGCTCCAGAGCATGCGATTCCGCTTCTTGCGCACATTGAGCGCATAGACCTTGCGATCCCACGAGCCGAAGTAGAGGACGCGGCCGACAAGCAACGGCGCGGACTCGATCGGACCTGCCTTGAAGCGCCATTTCGTGCGGCCGGTCCCGGCGTCGAGCGCCACGATCATCCCGCCCCGCGTGGCGGGGGCGTTCTTCGCGCACGGCCGGCGGTGCATCAGGGGGACGTAGAGAGTCCCGCGCGCGACCGCGGGCGAGCCGGCGATGCAGTTCGGGAACTTCCGCCGCCAGACGACCTTTCCGAGCCTGGCGTCGATGGCGACCAGGATGCCGCGGCCAGTGGAAAGGAATACGCGGTCGTACGCGACCACGGGCGGGGGCTCGAGAGGGCCCCTCGGCCTGAGCGACCAGAGGCCTGCGTACGGCGGCCGGAGCCGGAACGGCGCGAAGCGAGACCGCTCGACGTTGTAGCCGTACAGAGGCCAGGGCTCCTCGGAGAGCTCCTTGCGAGGTCGCTTCTTCGGCTTCTGCGCGGGGACGAACTCGGTCGTCGGGGAGCCGCGCACCGTGCGGTCGCGCTTCTCGTGCCAGGCCCACCCGCCGGCGACGGCGCCACCCGCGAGCGTTCCAACCGCGATCACCAGCAGCGGCCAGCGGAGGAGGCCGAGTCGACGCTGGAGGAGGCCCCACGCGAGCGCGAGGACAACGCCGGCTGCGAGCAGAAGCTCGGCGGCTTGGGTGACTGCGCTTTCCAGCGACGCTGCGAGGAGGAACAAGGGCCTGGCCAGACTAGCGGCGCTACCGACGAACGACGACGGTTGCCCTTGCGCTGCGCCCGTTCGCGGTCACCGTCAAGGGATAGCGGCCTGCCCGGCTCGGCACTGGAATCGTGAAGACGCGCTTCCGCACGGTGCCACCCTGTCCGGCAAGCCGCCACTGCAGTCTCTTGACGTCGGTCGAGACGCGGACGCGCAGCGTTCTCCCGCTGACGACGTAGCGCGCTTGGGCAGCTCGACGTAGCGGATCCGCACCGGGAACTCGCGGGTCGAGGGCGCAACGTTTCCGGCCAGGTCCTGGGCCGCGAGCGCGAGCCGGTGGTCGCCCCGCCGAACGCCTCGGCCGTACCACTGGATCGTCCCGGCCGGGCGCTTCCGGTAGCTGCGCCCAGGCAGGCGTCGCCCGTCGAGGTAGAGGATGGCGTACGCCGGCTCGCTGAACCGGTAACGGAGGTCGACCCGGTCTGCGCGGCCGTCCCCGTCCGGGGAGAAAGCCGCCCGCGGCGGCCTCGTGACCTCGATCGTCGGCGGGGTCGCGTCCACCCGGATCTCCTCGGGGAACTCGAACGTCCTGTCCTCGTCCATGAGCGTGAGCTCGGCCGTATACGAGCCGTCCGGAACGACGCGACCGGAGTCGTCCCGCCCATCCCACGCGAACGTGTGAAAACGCTGGCCGAAGATGCCGGAGCCGATGCCTCGCCGGACAATCGTGCCGCCCGCGTTTGCGATGTCGAGCCTGATTTCCTCCTCTCGCCGCAGCCGGAACCTGATCAGGGCGTTGCGGGACTTGGGCGGGCAGCTCGTGCAGACCGGGGAGACGACGGTGTCGATTTGAGTGCCGAGCACCGGGCTGTCCTCGAGCTTCAGGCGCTCCGTCACGGCGAAGGCCGTGGCTGTGGCAACGAGCACCCCGGCAACGAGCAGTGTCAAAGCGTGACGGGCCACGGCAAATGATTTAAGCAACGCGCGCGCACTCGGCCGCGCGAGTGGCGAGCAGGCGGCCGTCCCGGCGACGTGCCTCGCCGACCAGTTCCGGCCGATACGGCAGCCGTGCAACCACGATCCGTTTGATTCGCCGAGTCGCCATACCCGCGGTCAGCGCTCGCCCGCGGCCGCCGACGCTGACGACAAACACGCGGGCACAGGCCCTCCCATTCCAGTTGGCCACCTCGAGTCGCTCGCCGGGCAAGTACCAGTCCAGCGGATGCAGGAGCTGGTAGGGCGGCCCGAAGACGAGGATCGGGTCCTGCTCCTGCCATCCCTCCTCGCGAAGCGCGGCCGCGACGAGGTCGTAGTCGGGAATGATCTGCCCGCGCTTGTCGACGTAGCCCACCACCAGAAGGGCCGCGGCCGACGCGGTGGCCGCCAGCGCGAGCGGCCTCGGCAGCCCCGCGAGTGCTCCCGCGATCGCGACCGCCGCAAACGGTGCGGCGCCCATCAGGTTCTTGACGGTGTAGATGTCCGGGCCGGCCAGCCAGACGACCGAGGCGCCCGTGACGGGAACGACGGCCCCGAGCGCGCAGAGGCGACCGCTCTCGGACAGCCGCGAGAGGCGCAGGGCGCCGAGCAGCACGAGCGCGAGCACGGGCAGGGCGAGCAACAGGCTCACATCGCCTCGCACGAGCAATGCGCCGTAGGTCTCGACCGCAGACCGCAAGGTGAAGTCGGGGTTCGTCTGAAAGCCGCCGCTTCCGAATTGCTTGGAGAACGCGGGCAGCCAGACGACGAGCGGCAGGAGGCCCACTCCCATCGCGATCAACAGGGGCCGGAGGGGCCGCCGCTCGCGGCCGAGATAGACCCAGAGGAGACCCGCGAA
The DNA here is from genome assembly GCA_963827725.1 of uncultured Actinomycetes bacterium. Classification (GTDB taxonomy): domain Bacteria; phylum Actinomycetota; class Thermoleophilia; order Gaiellales; family Gaiellaceae; genus VAXT01. The sequence continues at coordinate 149,604 of CAWHBM010000003.1, forward strand.
GAGAGAGAAGAGGAAGAAGTAGTGCGTCATCACGCCGGCCATGACCGCCGCGGCCAGGAGCGCGAGGCGGCCCCGGGTGGGCCGCTCCGCAGCGTGCTCGAGCGCCAGCACGAAGAGGAGGCACGCCAACGCGAACAGGCTGTAAGGGCGCAGCTCCCACCCGTGCCGCCAGGACTGCCAGCCCAGCGCGGTGATGAGCCCGGCGAGCGCCGCTCCCCAGAGCGGCATCATCCGTCGCGCATAGACGACGACGAGCGCACTCAGCGCCGCCGCCGCGAGCACGGAGATCGCGCGATCCCAGACGACCGGGGTACCGAGCCGATCCAGAAGCCAGCCGAGAGCGTAGAAGCCGGGCGGATGGTTCTCGGCGCCGACGAGCGCACGCAACATCGAGATCGGCCCCGACACAGTGATCACGCGGGCCGAGCCGACTTCGTCCTGCCAGAACGATGTCTCGATCGCGCGCGGGATGTTCACGGCTGCACTGACGGCCGCCGCGGAAACCGCGACTAGCGCCGTCTGCAGGCGTGGCGAAACATGCCGGGGCCGCGTGCTCACAAGCCAAGCCTAGGCCGCTGAGGCATCTGCTAGCCTGCGGCGACCCTCTCCGACAGAGGGCTTTCGACCATGCAGGCACTCCTCGCGTATCTAGATCCCGGCTCAGGCAGCATGCTGCTCCAGCTCCTTCTGGGCGGAGCGGCTGCAGCCGGCATCGGCCTGAAGATGACCTGGCGCCGCGTGCTCGACTTCCTGCATCTGGGCAGGAAGCAGAGCGACCCAGACACTCCTGCCGCTTAGGAGTCTCCCGGCGATGAGCGCCGCGACGATCGAGCCGGGGTCGTTTCGCGATCCGCACAGTCGCGTCGTGGAAGCAGACGGAGCAGTCCTCCGCCTCCTCAGTGCGCAGGGCCTGCGCGACTGGAACGCACTCGCGGCGAGCGAGCTCTTCCGAGGATCGGTCGCGGAGGGAAAGCTCGTCGGCACGGAGCTCGAGGCCGAGGGCGCTGCGGATCTCCCCGACGGGCTCGTCGACGGCGCAGCGGCGGTCCTCCGGCACGAGGTCGTTCCCTTCGTCTCCTATCCCTACGAGTGGACTTTCGCGATGCTGAAGGACGCCGCCCTGCTCCAGCTGGAGCTGCTTCGACGAGCTCTCGACGAGGACCTGATCCTCAAAGACTCCTCCCCGTACAACATCCAGTGGCGCGGCGCCCAGCCTGTCTTCATCGACATCGGCTCGTTCGAGGCTCTGCGCCCCGGCGAGCCTTGGATCGGCTACCGCCAGTTCTGCATGCTCTTCCTGTACCCGTTGCTGCTCCAGGCCTACAAGGGCATGCCCTTCCAGCCGTGGCTGCGCGGATCTCTCGACGGGATCGAGCCGCAGGAGTGCCGCATGCTGATGTCGTTCCGCGACCTCTTTCGCGCGGGCGTCCTCAGTCACGTCCTCCTCCACGCGCGGCTGGAGCGGCGCAACGCCGACTCGGAGCGCGACGTCAAGGGCGAGCTGAGGAAAGCCGGCTTCAAGAAGGAGCTGATCGCCGCGAACGTGAAACGGCTGGAGCGCCTCGTCCGAGGCCTCGAGTGGAGGCCGGGTGCCTCGGAGTGGTCGGACTACGGGCCGCGGGGGCACTACACAGACGCCGATGCAGACCAAAAGGACGAGTTCGTGCGCCGGGTCGCGGCGGAGCGCAGCTTGGGCCTCGCCTGGGACCTCGGCTGCAACGATGGCCGCTTCTCTCGGATCGTGGCCGAGCACGCCCGCACCGTGGTCGCGATGGACGCCGACGCAGCCGTCGTCGATGGCCTCTACCGCTCACTACGAGCCGGCGGCGAGACTTCGATCCTGCCGCTCTATGTCGACGTCGTCGATCCCTCGCCCGCTCTGGGCTGGCGCGGGGGCGAACGGCGCACCCTGAGCGACCGCGGCACCCCGGAGCTGACGCTCTGCCTCGCCTTCATCCACCACGTTGCGCTCAGCGGCAACGTGCCCGTGAGGGACTTCCTGGACTGGCTCCGCTCACTCGAGACGAGGCTCGTGATCGAGTTTCCGACAACCGACGACCCGCTCGTCCGGCGGCTGCTCGCCCGCAAGCAGGAGGGAACCCACCCCGACTACGACCGCGGCTACTTCGAGCGCACCCTCGGCGATCTCTTCGACGTGACGTCGACCGAGGAGCTGTCCTCCGGCACACGCGTCCTCTACGTTGCCCAGCCGAAGGTCTGACTCGAGCGAGCGGCGCGGCCCGCCGCTCGTCGTCGAGGCCGCGCATGTGGCGGCTCTTGCCGGATTCGCAATCGCTCAGCCGATCTTCAACCTGCTGGCGGGCACTCCGCAGTTCTTCGGCGTGCGCGGCTCGACCAGCACCGAGATCGTCGTCTTCGCCGTCGCGGTCGTGCTCGCGCCCTTCCTCATCGCGCTGGCCCTGGAAGGCCTCGTGGGCCTCGCCGGTGAGGGCCCGCGACAGGCACTCCATCTCTTCTTCATCGGAGGGCTCCTCGCCCTGATCTCGCTGCGGGCTCTGAAGCAGGTCTTCGACCCGCCGCCCGCGGTGCTCGGCCTCGCCGCACTCGCCCTCGGCATCGCAGGCGCCCTCTTTTACTCGCGCGTCCGGGCAGGGCGCTCGATCGTGAGCGTGCTCGTTCCGGCGCCGCTGATCTTCCTCGCCATCTTTCTCTTCTTCTCCCCCGTGGAGAAGCTCGTGCTCACGCCTGAAGCCCGGGCAAGTGTCGCTGTCGCAGACGCGCGAAACGATGTCGTCTTGCTGGTCCTGGACGAGTTCCCGACGAGCTCGCTCATGACCGCCGGGGGGCAGATCGACGCCGCTCGCTTTCCGAACTTCGGCCGGCTCGCCGCCGACTCGACCTGGTTCAGGAACGCGACGGGCGAGCACGAGGGAACCCATGCCGCGGTGCCGTCCATCCTCGACGCGCGGCTCCCGATGAGACGCCTTCAGCCGACCTTCGCCGACCATCAGCAGAACCTCTTCACGTTGCTTGGAGGCCGCTATCGGATGAACGTCTGGGAAACCCAGACGCACGTCTGCCCGACCAGCCTCTGCCGTGGCAAGGGCGAGCTCAGCAACTCGTTCGCCGACCGGATGCACTCCCTGTTCGAGGACGCCGGGATCGTCTACCTCCACATGGTCACACCGTCTGCCGAAGAGAAGCGGCTTCCAGACGTGGGCACAGCCTGGGGTCATTTCCGGCGCGTCGCCGATCGGGGAGCCCGCTTCGAGCGCAGCCGGTTCGAGAGCTTTGTCTCGTCGATCCCGCGGACCGACGGCCGGCCGACGCTCAGTCTCGCGCACGTCCTGCTTCCCCATGGGACGTGGGAGCTCCAGCCGTCCTGTCGCGAGTACATCACCCCCGACTACTCGCCCGGGCCTCGTCGTCCCCGGCAATCGTTGGGGCAACAACGAATGGCTGGTCGCCCAGGCCTACCAGCGGCACCTGCTCCAGCTCCAGTGCACGGACCGGCTGCTCGGAGAGCTCCTGCAGCGGCTGCGCGAGACCGGACGTCTATGACGATGCGCTCGTGATCGTGACGGCAGACCAGGGCGTGAGCGTGCGGGCGGGACAGAGCCGGCGGTCGGTCGACCCTGCACAGCCCGACGAATCTCGCCGATCTGGCTTTCGTGCCGCTCTTCGTCAAGCGACCCGGCCAGCGGGCCGGAACGGTCGACGACACCCACGTCCGCACGTTGGACATCGTTCCCACGATCGCCGACGTTCTCGGTATCGAGGTCCCGTGGGAGATCGAGGGCAACTCGGCCTTCGAGGCCGGCCACTCCGACCAGGTGGACTTCCTCACCGCTCGCGGGCGGGCCCAGGCCGACGTGCGCGCGCTCGCGCGGCAGCGTGGCCGGACGGTGCGGCGGAAGACTGCGCTCTTCGGCGCGGGACAACTCGACTTGGGGCCAAACCAGGCGCTTCGAGGTCGGCGAGTCGCTGGTCTTCGCGTCAGTCCTGCCGGGGATCGAGGGAGCATCGACGCCGAGATCGCCGACCTCCTCCGTTCCTTGCCCGCCGACTCGGACGTCGTCCCGGCACAGGTGATGGGATCGATCAGCGGTCCCGGCGCCAAGGCGGACCGGCCGCTCGCGCTTGCGTTGAATGGCCGGATCGCGTCCGTCACGCGGACCTATCGCGAGGGATCGACGGTGCGTTACTCGGCCATGGCGCCGGAAACGGCGCTCCGTCCCGGCCGGAACGAGGTCGAGCTCTTCTGGGTCATGCAGAGTCGGCGTGGCCTCGTGCTCGAGAAGCTGGCGAGCTAGAGATGGCCAAGCTCCTGCTCAGCTTCGACTTCGAGGACTGGCACCAACTGGTGCACCGGCGGCTCGGCCGGCCGGACTGGGACTCGCGAGGCGATGCCCTCGAGCGTCAGACCGGCGCGATCTTCGATCTTCTCGACGAGTTGAAGTCCAAGGCGACCTTCTTCGTCCTCGGCATGACCGCCGAGCGCTACCCGGACCTCGTGCGAGAGATCGCCGCGCGCGGGCACGAGCTCGCCTGCCACGGCTTCGCGCACGAGCGGGTGCACACCCAGAAGGCGGATGAGTTTCGCCGCGACGTCGAGCGCTGCGCACAGCTCCTCGAGCACCTGGGCGGCCGGCGGCCCCACGGCTATCGCGCCCCGGCGTTCTCGATCACGCGTGACACGCCCTGGGCCTACGAGACGCTCTCGGAGCTCGGCTTTCGTTACGACTCGAGCCAGTACGACTCGCCGCGGATCCCGCGGCGAATCCGGCCGGTGCCGCCGACCCCCTACCGGCTCGAACTGCCGTCCGGCCGCGAGATCTGGGAGTTTCCGATCACCGTCTGGCACATCCGCGGCCGCCCGGTGCCGATCGGCGGTGGCGCCTACTGGCGCGTCCTGCCGGCTCCGATCCTCCGGCGCGCCCTGCGGCAGGTCACGGGCGAAAACGCCTACCCTGTGCTGTACTTCCATCCGTACGAGCTCGATCCGCGCCCGCTGCGGGCCAAGCTGCCAGAGAGCCCGACTCCGAGGCAGCGGTTGCTCGCCGGCTGGAAGAGCGTGCAGCGCAATCCCGGCAGGCGGCGCGTCGCGGATCGGATTCGTGCAATTGCGCGAGAATTCCCACTTGGCAGCTACGAGGAGGCACATGGAGAGATCGTCGAACGCTACGGAGCTCGTACGAGATCACTTTCGCGAGAAGGCGTCCTCGTTTGACGCGCTCTACGACGAGGAGCACCTGCTCCAGCGCGCGGTCCGCCCCGGACTGCTGAAGCGCCGCGACTTCGCGATCGAGGTCGTCCGCGAATACTCCGCGCCACGCGTGCTCGACATCGGCGGCGGCTCGGGACGGGTGGGCGAGCTCGCGCTCGAGGCTGGCGCCGGCGAGTACGTGAACGCCGACATCGCGAAGGAGATGCTCGACCTCTCCAAGGAGCGTCTCGCGCGCTTCGGCGACAAGGTCAAGCTCGTCCACGGCGACTTCCTGACCGCGCCGCTCGAGGGAACCTTCGACGTCGTGCTCGCGCTCGGCTTCTTCGACTACCAGTCCGATGCGCACGTTTTCGTCCGCCGAATGGCCGAGTTGACCTCGGGGAGCGCGGTCGCGAGCTTTCCCCGCTGGAACTGGCTCAAGGGCCCAGTGCGGAAGCTGCGCTACGAGGTGGTCAACAACTGCCCGATCTTCGACTACACCGAGCGGGAGCTGCGTTTCCTGTTCGGCGGAGCAGGGTTTAGCCGCGTGCTGATCAAACAAGGGCGCAGTGGCTTCCTCGTACGAGCAGACCGGTAGCATTTCCGCCTTGAAGCGGCTCCTGGTCGTCATCTTCGGCTGCGTAGCGCTTTTCGCGGCCGCCCCCGGCCATGCGGAAGCGCGGCCGTGCGGGCTCTCGAACGCCTCACCGCTCTGGATCGACTTCGCCGACGGCTCGGTGCCCTACTGGCCGATGTTCGCCCGGCCGGGAGTAACTGCCGCCGCCGCCAACTTCCTCTTTCCGCCGCAGATACGCGCACTCGGTGCGGACACCATCTACTGGGACATGTATCTCCGGCAACGGGTCGGGACGCCGAACAAGCCGAAGGACCCCGCGGTGGTCAAGGACTGGGCCGACCGGGTCTTCTACCGAGCAGTGGCCTCGTCTGCCTGCGCGACACCTTGGATCGCGCTGAACGAGATGTGGGGCTCGAACCTCCCGACGCCGTGGTCACCGACGAATGCGCAGTACCGCGAGAACATCATCATCTTCGTCAGCCGGCTCCGGGCGCTCGGCGCGCGCCCCTTCCTCCTGCTCTCCACGCGGCCCTTCACCGACGGCGAAGCGGGCGACTGGTGGCGGCAAGCCGCCCTCTACACGGACTTTGTCCAGGAGATCTACTTCTCGGCGCCGCAGATCCACCGGATGGGACCGACGCGTGGCTCACGCACCCTGCGCAACGCATTCCGGCAAGGCGTCACCGACCTGACCTCGATCGCGATCCCGCCGTCGAAGGTCGGAATCTTCCTCGGCTTCCACACCAACCCGGGCGCGGGCGGCCGAGAGGGCCTGAAGCCCGCGAGCGCCTGGTACAACCACGTCAAGCTCCAGGTGCTTGCGATCAGGCAGGTGCGCCGCGAGATGCCGTTCGAAACCGTCTGGTCGTGGGGCTGGGGCGAGTGGAGTGCGTCGGATCGCGACCCTGACAAGCCGGCCGCCGCCTGCGTCTTCCTCTGGACGCGCGACCCCGGTCTGTGCGGCGGCCCCGGGATGGCAGGGCCCGGTTTCGACAAGTCGCTCACCGTCGGGCAGCTGATCCTCCCCGGCGGAGTCCAGTGCAACACGCCCTGGGGCAAGATCCGAAATGGACAGATCTCCAGCCTGACCGGCGTCACCGGCGACCGCGAGGTTGCGTACAGCTCACTCTTCGCACGGCTCGTGCTCAAGGGCCATGTGCGGATCGACGCCGAGGACCTGAGGGCGGCCGAGCGGGCAATCGTCACCTACCGCTTCGGAGGCAGTGGCGCTGCCTACCGGGCCGCGTTGGCCCGCGCCGGCGCAACGCGGGCAATCGCACGCGGGGTGATCGCCGACGAGCTCCGCCAGGCTCGAATCGAGCGCAACTTCCAGGTGGCGTCGCCTTCGGGCGCGGCCATCGCCGAGTACCGCAGCTCGTACTCGGACACCTCGGCCCGCCTCGTCGAGGCTACGCCTGCCCCGCCGTGGCTCGGACGCCGGGGACGCGGAGTGGCAATCCAGGGAATGGCCCCTGCCGCGGTGTTCCAGATTCCGCTGGGCCGCTCGGTCATGCTCCAGACCCGAAACAAGCCCGTTGAGGTGCGCGCCGTCAGCCCCACGGCGCCACTCGGTGCGTTCACCCTTCCCGAGGCAAGCGCCTCGATCCGCGCGGCCCTGGTTCAGATCGCCCAGGACCAGGTCTTCGACAACTGGCTCATGCGCCGCGAGCAAAGCGCGCTGGCCTGGACGACCTGCCGGCGCGACTGGCTGCCGTCGCTGGGCACGCTCGAGCTGACGAGCGAGCTCCCGTTCCTCAAGCTCGCCAACTAGTCGTAAGGCTTTCTGAAGACGACGAGATCCTGGCGGAGGCTTCCGGGGGATCCGCCCTCCGACACGAGCTCGAGGAGCTCCAGTCCCGGGGCGAGCCGCTCCCGGACGTAGGCCTCGGGGTGAAACGTCGTGCAGAGGTTCGTCCCGGCGACGCTCGCCCAGCGCACGACTGGTTCTCCCGCGAGGTATAGCGCGCGCTCCTCGGCATTCAGGCGATCGAGGTAGGAGTCGCCGTGGGTCGTCAGGAGGAGAAGCCCTCCGGGCTGGAGGATCCGGCTGAGCTCGTCGACCCAGGCTCGCTCCAGGTCTTCCGGGAGGTGCGTGAAGACGGAGATCGCGTAGACGAGGTCGAAGAGGCCCGTCTGGTACGCGAGCGGAGGGGCAAGCTCGTTGGACGAGAACTCGGCGAACGGGAGATTCGACTCACACCAGCGGACGAGGCGGCGGTTGTAGTCACTCCCGTGGATCTCCGGTCGGCCGAGACCGGACCAGTGCCGAATGACCCGGCCGCAACCGCAACCGAAGTCCAGCATCCGCTCGAGCTCGTCGATGCCCGGCCCGTGGCGTTCAACAGCCTCACTGATGATCTCCGCCTGCTGCCGGCCGCTTTCGAGGAACCACGCCGCTCCGGGAGTCCCTGCGACGACAGTGCGAAGGCTCGGAGGCGGGAGCGGGAGACCGTCACCATCGGCCTCTCCCGCGTCGTCACCGCCCCTCGCGGCCTTGAAAGCCTCGTAGGCCCGGTAGGTCGGTTGGAGCAGCGAGACGCGGTCGAGCGCTTGCAGCGCCAGGGAGCGGACTCTCCTCATGTTCCTACGGAGTCTGAAAGACCCTGGAGCGGCGCGGGCGGACGAAGACGCGTCCACCCGGGGCCAACCCGAGCTCATCTGCCTCTTCGCGCGTCACCTGAGCCCAGCACTCGCGGCCATCCTCGAGCAGCAGCTCGACGCGCACTTCGAAACCGAGATGGACGATCCGCTGCACCGTTCCGGGTGTCGTCTTCCCGTTCGGCTCACTCCGCACTTCCAGGTCGTGCGGACGCACGAAGGAATCACCGAGCCGGTTGACGGGGCCTACGAAGCCCATCACGAACTCGTTCGCCGGCTCCTCGTAGAGGTCGCGCGGCCCGCCGACCTGCTCGACGCGCCCCTGGTTCATGAGCACGATCTGGTCGGCGATCTCCATCGCCTCCTCCTGGTCGTGCGTGACGAAGATCGTCGTGACGTGGACCTCGTCGTGGAGCCGCCGAAGCCAGCCCCGCAGCTCCTTCCGAACGCGCGCGTCGAGTGCCCCGAACGGCTCGTCGAGCAGGAGCACCTTCGGTTCGACGGCGAGGGCACGGGCGAGCGCCATCCGCTGGCGCTGGCCGCCGGAGAGCTGCGACGGATAGCGCTTGGCGAGCCCGCCCAGCTGGACGAGCTCGAGGAGCTCGTTGACCCGCCTGGCGATCTCGGCCTTGGGCCGCTTCCGGATCGAGAGGCCAAACGCGACGTTGTCCCAGACCGTCATGTGCTTGAAGGCGGCGTAATGCTGGAAGACGAAGCCGACTCCGCGCTTCTGCGGTGAAACATAGGTCGCGTCCTCGCCGGAGATGAATACCTCGCCGGCGTCTGGCTCCTCGAGCCCCGCGATCACCCGGAGAAGCGTCGATTTTCCGCCGCCGCTCGGACCGAGCAGGGCTGTCAGCGACCCGCTTGCGACCTCGACGGAGACGTCGTCGAGCGCGACGAACTCGCCGAATCGCTTCGTGATCTTGCGGGCCTCGATCGCCATCAGTGGGCTTCCTCCCGCCGGAGGAGCGTCATCGCCAGCAGAGTCGTGACGGCAAGCAGCGCCAGCACGACCGCCGCGGCATAAGCGCCGGTCAGGTCGAACGATTCGAACCGCTCCTGGACGTGGAGCGTCATCGTGTCGGTGCGGCCTGCGATCCGTCCGGAGACGACGCTGACCGCGCCGAACTCCCCGAGCGCGCGGGCCGTCGTCAGCACGACTCCGTACGCGATCCCCCAGCGGATCGCCGGCAACGTCACCCGCCAGAAGGTCTGCCAGGGCGAGGCGCCGAGCGTGGCCGCGGCCTGCTCCTGCTCGTCGCCGACTTCCCGCAGCACCGGGACGACCTCCCGCACGACGAAGGGCAGCGACACGAAGATCGTGGCGAGGACCATGCCGGGCAGCGCGAAGATGACCTGGAAGCCGTTGTCGATCAGCCAGCCGCCCCACCAACCGTTGCGTCCGTAGACCAGCACGAGAGCGAGGCCGACGACGACCGGGGAGAGCGCAAGCGGCAGGTCGACGACGCTGTTCACGAGGCCGTGCCCGCGGAATCGCCGGCGAACGATCGCGAGCGCACAGAAAACGCCGAAGACGGTGTTCGCCGGGACCGCGATCAGAGCGATGAGGATGGTGAGCCAGAGCGCGTGTAGCGCCTCCGGGGTCGTGATCGCAGCGAAGAAGGCGTCGACACCGTCCGCGAACGCGCGGAAGAAGACAAGCCCCACGGGCACCAGGAGCACTGCGGCGAGGTAGCCGAGCGCCACGAATCTCAATGTGTAGCCTAGACGTCATGCCTCGTGGCCCAGCGGCGGATGCCGCCGATCGCAAGGAGCACAACGAGCGAGGCGACGAGCAGCACGACCGACACGGCCGCCGCGCCGGTGACGTTGTCGGACTCGATCTGCCCGAAGATGTAGACGGAGGCAACCTCCGTCTTGAACGGCTGGTTGCCCGAGATCAGGACGACGGCCCCAAACTCGCCGAGGGAGCGGGCGAACCCGAGCGCCGTGCCGGACAGGATCGCGGGGAAGAGGTTGGGAAAGACGACCCGCCTGAAGGTCTGCAACGGCGTTGCACCGAGCGACCGAGCCGCCTCTTCCATCTCGAGGTCGAGCTCGAGGAGCACCGGCTGGACGGTCCGGACGACGAACGGGAGCGTGACGAAGAGGAGGGCAAGGACCAGAGCCGTCGTCGTGTAGGCGACGTTCACGCCGATCGGGCTCTTGGGCCCGTAGAGCGCGAGGAGCGTCAGCCCGGCGACGATCGTCGGCAGCGCGAACGGCAGGTCGATGAGCGCGTTGACGATGCTCTTGCCCGGAAAGGAGTCGCGAACGAGCACCCACGCGGTGATCGTCCCGACCACGGCGTTGACCAGGACGACCGCGAACGAGACCACAAACGTCACCTGGAGCGCGGCGACCGCCTGCGGGTTGGAGACCGCCTCCCAGAAGGCCTGTGCTCCGCCCTCGGTCGAGCGGAGCACGACCGCCGCCAGGGGAACGAGGACGATGAGGCTGAGGTAGCCCATCGTCACACCGAGGCTCAGAGTCTCTGGGCCCCGGCGCTTGAGCGAACCCGCGGCCGGCTGGGCGACGCTACTCAAGCGCGGCCCCGACCTCTCGCTGGATCCCGGACATGATCCCGTCCTCCCGGTCGAAGAAGGTTTCCTGCACCTTGTCCCAGCCGCCGAGCGAGTCGATCGTGAAGAGCACCTGCGGCTGCGGGTACGTCGAGGCGTCGAGCAGGCTCGGAATCACCGAGCGGTAGCCCTTCTCGGCGAACACCTTCTGCGCCTGCTCGGAGCGGAGGAACTCGACGAATGCCGGCGCCTTGGCGTTGGAGTCCTTCGTGACCGCGATCGGGTTCTCGATCAGGATCGTCTCGTCCGGAATCACGTAGTCGAGCTCCTCGCCCTTCTGCTGGGCGGTGATCGCCTCGTTCTCGTACGCGAGGAGAACGTCGCCCTTACCGCCCGTGAAGGTCTGGAGCGACTCGCGCGCGCTCTTGTCCTGGACGGATACGTGTTTGAACAGCTCGCCGAGGTACTCGACCGCCTGCTCGTGAGTCTTGCCGAGCCTCTGCTGCGCGCCGTACGCGGCCATGACGTTCCAGCGGGCCCCTCCCGACGTAAACGGATTCGGCGTGATCACCTCGACGCCGTCCTCGATCAGGTCGTCCCAGGTCTTGATTCCCTTCGGGTTGCCTTTGCGGACTGCAAGGACGACCACGGAGTTGGTGACCATCCCTTCGTACTCGTCGTCTGCCCACCCCTCGTCCACGAGACCCGCCTCCACGAGGCGCTTGATGTCCGGTGCGAGCGAGAAGGCAAGGACGTCCGCCCGGAGCCCCGACTCCACGGCCCGGCTTTGCTCGCCGGAGCTGCCGTAGGACTGGTCGAACGTCACGCCCTCGCCCGCCGGCGTTTGGCCGAAGTCCTTCGTGAGCTCCTCGTACGCCTCGCGGGGCGTGGAGTACGAGACCAGAGTGAGCTTGTCGCCTTGTGCGCTCGCGGACGAGCCGCCACAGGCCGTCACGACGAGCATCAGAGCAAGCGGGACGAGTGCGAAAAGCAGGTGGCTTGGGCGGGGGGTCACGGCATTCCTCTCCATATTGTTGACAATGTCTACTGTTTCTGTAAACTTTCTCGACATTGAACTCTAGGCGGAGGGGTCCTCATCCGTCAAATGGGAACTGTGCGATGTGGGTTTCACGCCGGACTGACTACGCGACTCGAGCCGTCCTCGCTTTGACGCTGGACGGCGGCGGCACCCTGAAGCTCGAGGAGCTGGCCGACCGGACCGGCGCCCCGCAGTCGGTGCTGGAGCAGGTGATGCCGACGCTGCGGACGGCGGGCATCGTCCGCTCGGAGCGCGGTCCGGCAGGCGGCTACCGGCTCAACAACCCTCCGGAGGAGATCACGCTGGAACGAGTCGTCCGCCTCTTCCAGGGCCAGCTCGCTCCGATCGGTTACGCGACGCGACGAAACCCCGACAGCTGCCCGAGGTTCGTCGCCGACTCACTCCGCGAGGCCTGGGGCGACGTGCGCGACGCAACGATCGAGATCCTCGAGGGCGTCACGTTCGCTGACCTCGCCAAGCAGGCTGGCGGAAAGTGGCGCGACGATTCGTCCGCCCTGGTTCCCTAGGAGGGCGCGACTCGAGCGTTGCGCCGCCTTAGCTCGATAACGACTGCCGCCGCGCCACCCAAGCCAAGAATTACCGGCACGAGGATCTCGTAGCCGGGCACCTCGAGCAGCCGCACTCCGCTCGCCGTGAGGACGACGCCGAGCCCAACACGTAGCGCGCCCTCCGGCAGCCGCACGGTCAGCCTGCTCCCGAGGAGCACCCCGGGAATCGATCCGAGCAGCAGCCAGGCCATCGCCGGGACATCGACGTTGCCGTGGAACAGATGACTGATTCCCGCCACCCAAAGCAACGCCGCCGCGTGGAAGATGTCCGTGCCGACGATCTTTGCCGCGGTCAACGGGAAGACGAGCAGCATGACGAGCCCGAAGAACGTGCCGCTTCCGACCGAGGTCAACCCGACGATGAAGCCACCGCTCGCGCCGAGGGCAAGGCAGATCACACGCTGCCGATTCGTCAGCAGTAGCGGCGCATCGCTCGGCTGGACGCCGCGCTTGACGAACGTCTTGGCGAGAAACCCGAGGCCGCCCAGAATCAGCGCGGCGCCGATCACTTTCGCCGACAACGACTCGACACCGCTTCCGTAGCGCTCTTCGAGCCAGTCGCCGACCTCGACGCCGACCAGCGAGAGCGGCGCCGAGCCGAGGAACATCCAGAACGTGATCCGCGCGTGGACCGTCCCTAGCCGCCGATGCCGGACGGCGCCGAAGCTCTTGAAGATGGCACCGTGAAGGATGTCGGTGCCGACGGCGAGCGTCGGTTTGAAGCCGAAGACGAGGATGAGGATCGGCGTCATCAGCGAGCCGCCACCCATCCCCGTCAACCCGACGAGCGCCCCGATCAGCAGGCCCGTGATCGAGAGCTGCCAGTCCATCTACCGGTAGGCGTCGATCAGCACCTCGGCGACCTCGGGACGCGAGAACTCGACGGGCGGCAGCTCGCCGGCTTCGAGCAGCTCGCGAACCTTCGTTCCCGACAGGAAGACGTGGTCGTCGCCCCCATGCGGACATGTCTTCGGCGTGGCCATCGAGCCGCACGCCTTGCACCAGAAGGCGTGCTCGAAGAACATCGGCTCGATCCCGAGCTCGTGCGGCTCGAACTCGTCGAAGATGAGCTGGGCGTCATAGGTGCCGTAGTAGTCGCCGACCCCGGCGTGGTCGCGGCCGACGATGAAGTGCGAGCAGCCGAAGTTCTTGCGGCAGATCGCATGCCAGATCGCCTCGCGCGGCCCCGCGTAGCGCATCGCCGCCGGGAAGGCGGAGATCACCACTCGGTCAGTCGGGTAGTAGCCCTCCAGCAGGACGCGGTAGCACTCGACTCGGGTTGCGGCCGGCACGTCGTCGGACTTCGTGTCGCCGACGAGCGGGTGGATGAGCAGGCCGTCGACGGTTTCCAGCGCGACCTTCGTCAGGTACTCGTGTGCCCGGTGGATCGGGTTCCGCGTCTGGAAGCCGACCACCCGGCGCCAACCCCGCTCCGCGAACGCGGCGCGCGTTTGCGCCGGGTCCATCGCGAGCTCAGGGAAGGCCGGCTCCGGCCTGTCGAAGACCGTGACCCGCCCAGCAAGGTAGAGCGGATGTTGCGCGAAGAGCCGCTCGACACCGGGGTGAGCCTCGTCCGTGGTGCGGAAGCAGTTCTCGGCCTCGCGCTGCCCGTCGTACTCGTAGACCTCGTCGACCTCGAGGACGGCCAGTGCGCGACCCTCCTCGTCGGCGAGGGCGACACGATCGCCCTCCGGAGCCTTCTCGACCGCCAGGCAGACCGGCAGCGCCCAGGGCAGGCCGTTCGCAAGGCGCATGTCCTCGACGACCCGCTCGTAGTCCTCGCGGCCCATGAAGCCTTCGAGCGGCGAGAGCGCACCCGAGGCGAGCATGTCCAGGTCGGACACCTCGCGCGAGGTCAGCGTGACCTGCTCGAGCGACTCGAGGTCGTCAGGGCGATCGCCGGTCCGGTCGACGAGCGTGCCACCGTGCGGCTCGATCAGCGACTTGGCAACAGACTGTTGCAAGGTCTCGTTGGCGCCGGTCACGCTGGCACCTCTTGCTCGACGAGCCCAAGCTCGGCGAGCTTGCCGAGGATTAGCTCGGCGCTCTCCTCGGGGGTCATGCTCTCGGTGTCGACCCGCAGCTCGGGGCTCGTCGGAGCCTCGTACGGATCGGAGACGCCGGTGAACTCCTTGATCTCTCCGGCGAAGGCCTTCGCGTAGAGCCCCTTCACGTCGCGCTCGGCGCACGCTTCGACGGAGGCGTCGATGTGCACCTCGACGAAACGGCCGAACTCCTCGACCATCTCGCGTGCCTTGGCCCGCGTCTCCTCGTAGGGCGAGATCGCCGACACGATGACGGCGCCTCCCTGCCGGGTGATCCGGGACGCCACCCAACCGACGCGCTCGATGTTCGTGTCGCGGTCCTCTTTCGAGAAGCCGAGCCCCTTCGAGAGATGCTGTCGGACGGCGTCGCCGTCGAGGTACTCGACGAGACGCCCGCGACGCTCGAGCTCGGGGCCGACGATCTCTGCGATCGTCGTCTTGCCGGCACCGGAGAGGCCGGTGAACCACAACGTGAATCCGTCAGGCATACGTCTGTGTCTCCTTTAGTGGTGTGTTTTCGTGAATCCCGCACTCCAGCTTGTCCGAGCCCGCCCAGCGGCCGGCGCGCTCCTCCTCGTCCGCAGAGATCGGCCGGGTGCAGGGGATGCAGCCGATCGAGCGGTAACCCGCCTCGTGCAGCGGGTTGAAGGGGATGTCGTTGACCTTGATGTAGGCCCAGACGCGCTTCTCGTCCCAGTCGGCGAGCGGGTGCACCTTCCAGACGCCGTAGCGCTCCGACCACTGCAGCTTCGGCGTCTCCGCCCGGCTCGGTGACTGGTCGCGCCGGATGCCCGAGATCCAGGCGTCGTAGGGCTCGAGCGCGGCCAGCAGCGGCTCGACCTTCCGGATGTGGCAGCACCGGTCGGGGTCCCGCTCCCAGAGGTTCGGGCCTTCCTCGCGATGCTGCTCGGCCACCGTGATGATCGGATTCGAGATGAGCTCGAGCCCGTAGCGCTGGACGAGGCGGTCGCGCGTGTCATAGGTCTCGCGGAAGAAAAGCTGCGTGTCGAGCTCGATCACCGGCAGGCCGAGGCCGAGCTCGGAGACCATGTGCACGAGCACCGACGACTGCTTCTGCCACGAGCAGGTGAGGCAGAGCTTGTCGCCGTACTCGCCGTAGACCCAGACGAGCAGGTCCTCGGCGGACATCGTCTCGAAGTCGATTGATTGCTCGCCGGGGACAGGATTAATCCTGTCCCCGGAGTTACTTGAGGCGGGCGCGCTCGTCAGGGAGGAGCACCTCCTTCAAGGTGTCGCCGCGAAGTCCGAGGCGCAGCGTCTCGAGTGGGATGACCTCGTCGGGCGAAATGTTTCCGAGGTTGACCGTGGGGCCGAACTCCTTCACGAACCAGGCCTGGGAGGCCTTCGAGGGAGCCTCGAAGACGAGGTCGTTGACGTCGATCGAATGGACGATCTCGTCGATCAGGCCGGTGCGCATCTCGCCGGTCGGCCGGAAGATCCCGGCGGTGCCGCTCTCCCGCGACTCCGTGATCACCTTCCACGCGCCGGCCTCGAGCTCTTCCTTGATCCATTGCACCCAGAGGTACGGAGCAAAGTTGACCTCCGTGTCCTTCGAGCCGACCTCGGAGAGGACGGTGAAGTCGCGGGCGAAGTCGGCGATCAGCTCGAGCTTCTCCTCGCGCGGCATCTCGACGGTTCCGTCGGAGATCTCGACGTGCGTGAGGCCGAGATCCGCGAGCCACCGCTTGTACTCGTCGACCTTCCCCTTGACGTAGACGACCTCGAAGAACGTCCCGCCGATCACGACGGGCTTCTCCTTCAGGACTTCGAGCTTTCGGCGCAGGTTCGGTGTGACGTACGCCGTCCCCCAGCCCAGCTTGACGATGTCGATGTAGAGCCCGGACGTCTCGAGGACGTCTTCCCAGGCGCGGGGGCCGAGCCCCTTGTCGAGGACGTGGGTCAGCCCTCCGGATCGCGGCTCAAAGTCCAGCAATGAGTCCCTCCAGCTTCTTCGTCGCCTCGGTTTGGACGTCGTGATACATCGAGTTGCCGTGGGAGTCGATCCCCACCCAGAGAGGCCCGAAGTCCTTGACGCGGAACTTCCAGAGACACTCGGGCATGAGCTCTTCCCAGAGCACCTCTTCGATCGCCTCGATCTGTGTCGTCTCGAGCGCGGCCGCGCCGCCGACGAGCGCGAAGTAGACCATTCCGTACTTGGCCATCGGCTCGATCGCCTCGTCGGGCAGGCCTCCCTTGCCGGCGATCGCGCGCACGCCGTAGTCGCGTCCGAGCGGCTCGGTGAAGCGCACCATGCGCGCGCTCGTCGTCGTCCCGATGCACATCGGCTCGTACTTGCCGGGGCCGAGCTTGCGGACATTTGGGGCCGTATGCAGGAGAAAAGCGCCGTTCAGATCCATCGGCGGCTCGACGCCCTCGTCGAAGATCCGCATCTGCGTCCGGTCGCGGATGCCGATGATGTGGCCATCGACCGTGACGAGATCTCCCGCGCGGAGCTTGCGGATGTCCTCCTCGGTCGCCGGAAATGTCAGCTTGTGCTCGGCCATCAGAATTCTCGGTCGAAGTCGACGAGGCCTTCTGCGGTCACGTGCGCGCTCGCCCGGCGGGCGGCCCAGCACTGGTAGTTGACCGCGACCGGGTTCAGGGTCATGTGCGTGTCCGCGTGCTCGATGTGGCACTGGAGGACAGTGACGTCGCCGCCTAGGCCCATCGGGCCGATGCCGGTCTGGTTCAGGAGGTCGTAGAGCTCCTCCTCGAGCTTCGCCACGTGCGGATCCGAATTGCGAGTGCCGACCGGCCGGGCGATCGCCTCCTTCGCGAGGTACATCGCGTAGTCGGCCGAGCCACCGATCCCGACGCCGACGATCCCCGGCGGGCAGGGCTTGCCGCCGGCGCCGACGATCGACTCGAGGACGAACTGCTTGATCCCCTTCACGCCGTCGGCGGGGACACACATCTTGAGGAAGCTCATGTTCTCGGAGCCCGATCCCTTCGGGACGCACTTGACGTCGAGGCCGTCCCAGTCGGGGATGAACTCCCAGTGCACGATCGGCAGGCGGTAGCCCGTGTTGGGCCCGGTGTTCTCGCGCGTGATCGTGTGGACGGCGTTCGAGCGGAGCGGCGTGTCGATCGTCGCTCGCTCGGTGCCGACCTTCAAGGCGTCGTAAATATTGGCCGGATGCAGGGGAAAATGCTCGCCGACGCGGCACGTGTAAACGGCGATGCCCGTGTCCTGGCAGACGATGTTGTTCTCGCGCTCGGCGACGTCCACGTTCTTGGCGATCGTCTCCAGCACGCGACGGCCCGGCACCGAGGTCTCCCGCTCGAGAGCGGCCGCGAGCGCGTCTCGGAGGTCCTGCGGGATGTCCTTGAGCGCCCAGACGTACAGGTGCGCCGCCGCGTCCTCGACGGTCTGACGGAGGTCGACCGCGACGAGGCTCATGCCGCCTTCTCCGCGGCCGCTTTGCCTGCGCGCCGGCCGAAGACGGTGCACTCGAGCAGCGAGTTGCCCATCATTCGGTTGCGGCCGTGCGTCCCGCCGGCGATCTCGCCGCACGCGTAGAGGCCCTCGACGGTCGTCTCGCTCTGCTCGTCGATCACGAGCCCGCCGTTTTGGTAGTGGAGCACGGGAAACGTGAAGATCGGCTCCTCGAGCGGGTCGATACCACCGGCTCGGTAGCGGCGGAGCATGTACGGCAGGGAGATCTTGGCATCGGCCGCGGGGATGCGCGTCGTATCGAGGTAGACCGCCGGTCGGCCGTCGGGAGTCTCGACCCCGCGACCGGCTTCCACCTCGTCGAAGATCGCCTGGGAGACCGCATCTCGCGGCCCGAGCGAGTCGGTGAACTCCTCACGGTCGGCATTGAGGAGCACCGCACCGTACGCGCGGGTCGTCTCCGGGATCGAGTAGCCCTGCATCGGCTCGGGCCACGCGCCGCCGTTCGGGTGGTACTGGAGCGCGTCGTAGTCGCGCGTCTCGGCGCCGAGCTCGACCGCGATGCGCGTCACCTCCCCGGTCGCGCCAGGGTGATTCGTCGTCAGCTCGCCACGCTCTTCGGCGACGCGGAAACAGCGACCCCCGGCCGCGAGCACGACCGTCCCCGCGTCGATCACGTGCTCACCACAGAGCGCGCGCCAGCCGTTCGAGCCCTGCTCGAGCTCGGTGAGCGGCGATTTCGGAAAAGTCTGGATGCCGGCGGCCTTCACGGCGTCGCGCAACGCGCTCGTGATCGCGTGCCCTGTACGGTCGCCGACCTGGAGGAGTCGCATCCGGGTGGCGCCGCCGCAGCGTGCAAGGCGGTAGCCGCCGTTCTCGCGGGTGAACTCGACACCGAGCTCCTCGAGCCAGTGGATCGCGCTCGGTGCCTCGCCGGTCAGGACCTCGACGAGCCTCAGGTCTGCGGTCTCGTGCGAGCTCTGCCAGACGTCCTCGGCGTGCTGGGCCGGGGAATCGTCTTCTCCGAACGCGGCCTGGATTCCGCCTTGCGCCTTCGCGGAATTGCAGGACTGGAGGGCTTCCTTTGCGACGAGGGCCACGCTCGCGCCCGCGCGCTGGGCCGAGACAGCCGCCGCGAGGCCGGAAGCTCCGCTTCCGACGACGAGCACGTCGAACTCCTGGGGAGCGGCCACCTCGGCGACTATACCAGCGTTTTCCTAATCCTACTGATAAGGAATCCTTATTCAGATTCAAGAGAGCGAGCGGGTCAACCGATGCCACTTCTCATGGTCCTGGTGGCGCCCTTCGTCTCGCCCGCCCCGATGGGCCTACTCGCCGCTTCGCTGCGCAATTCGGGGATGCCTCGTCACCCAGGTGAGGGAAGCGGTCCACGCGCGCGCGACACACAGTTGAAGGCGGGACGATGATCACTGGCAACCGCCTGACGCAACGGCTGAGAAATCCTTCGCTCGGCCCCCTCGTCGAGCGGGACTTTCGCCTTCTCTTCATCGGGCGGACGATCTCCCTCTTCGGGAGCTCCTTCGCGCCGATCGCGCTCGCCTTTGCCGTGATCACGCTGACCGGCTCGCCCTCCGATCTCGGCCTCGTGCTGTCGGCGTACATGCTTGCTCACCTCGTCTTCCTCCTCGTCGGCGGCGTCTGGGCCGACCGGCTGCCGCGCCATCTCGTCATGGTCACCTCGGACGTCCTGAGCGCGGCGGCGCAGATCGCGGCGGCGATCCTCCTGCTCGCCGGGATCGCCGAGACGTGGCACCTGATCGTCCTCGCGGCCATCAAGGGTGGTGCCTCCGCGTTCTTCATGCCCGCTTCGACCGGGCTCGTCCCCCAGATCGTGAGCGCGCCCCGCCTACAGCAGGCGAACGCATTGCTCAGCCTCTCCCGAAACTCGACCCGGATCGCGGGCGTTGCCCTCGCAGGCATCCTCGTCGCGACGCTTGGTGCCGGTTGGGCACTCGCCCTCGACGGTGCGACCTACGCGTTGGGCGCGGTGTTCATCGGGATGCTCAAGCTGCCGCGATGCGAGGCGAAGAAGGACCGGAAGTTCCTACGCGAGCTCGCCGAGGGTTGGCATGAGTTCCGTTCTCGGTCGTGGCTCTGCGTGACGATCGTGCAGTTCGCTCTCATCAACGCATACGCAATCGGCGCCTTTCTCGTTCTCGGCCCGTTCGTCGCGGAGAAGGAGCTCGGCGGAGCAGCAGCCTGGGGCTTCATCCTCGCCGCGGAGGCCGTGGGGATGATCCTGGCGGGCATCGTCGCGCTCCGCTACCGGCCGGAGCGTCCGCTTCTTGTTGCCACGCTCGCCGTGCTGACGATGGCACCGTTGCTGGCGCTGCTCGGCCTCGCCGCACCGCTCGTCCTGATCCTGCCTGCCGCCCTGCTCGCCGGCGTCGGCCTCGAGCTCTACGGCGTCTTCTGGGACACGACTCTCCAGCAGCACATTCCGGACGAGAAGCTGTCACGCGTGAGCTCGTACGACGTCCTTGGCTCCTTTGCCCTGATTCCCGTCGGCGTCGCGGTGATGGGGCCGATCTCGGGCGCGATCGGGGTCGCCAACACGCTTATCGGCGCTGCGCTCGTCGTCGTCGTCGCGACCGCTGCCGTTATCTGCGTCCGCGACGTTCGCAACCTCAGGCGGCTCGATCCCCCGGTGGCGCCGAAGCCCGTGCCGGCTCCTCTTCAAGCGCGTACGCGATGGCTTGAGCCAGAGCCAGTTCCCGCCCCTGCCGCCACGCGGCGCTGAACCGCTCCTCGCCCAGAGCCTGCCGGATGGCGGCAGCCGTCTCCTCGTGGGTCTCCCGTTCGGCCGGAGCCAGGTCGACACCGAGGCTCTCACGGAGGGCCTCCGCGGCGCCGAGGAGCCGAGCGGCCACCTCAGGCTGTCCGGTGAACGCCAGGACCGCGGCAAGCCCTTCGAAGCAGTAGCCGATCACGTCTCGGAACTCGAGCTCAACCAGCAGGCGCAGCGCCCGCCGCAGAAGCTCGAGGGCGCGGTCGTGCTCGTGCTCCGATAGCGCCGCGAACCCCTGGTTGACGAGGGCGAACGCCATCCCTTCGCTGTCCGCAAGCGTCTCGAAGAGTCCGTACGCCTGCTCGCTGAGCGATGCCGCCTTCGCATACTCGCCCTGCTCGAGCGCGATCCCGCCGAGGTTGCTGACCGCCAGTGCATGCCCTCGCTGGTCGCCGGACTCGCTGTAGAGCTCCGCGGCACGCTCAGACAGCGAGATCGCCCGCTCCTGGTCTCCCTGCTCGGCTGCAACCGTCCCCAGTGAGAGCAGCGAACGGGCCGTCCCGGAGACGTCACCTAATTCCTCCCAAAGGGCGAGGCTCTGCTCGGAGAGCTCGGCTGCCCGCCCGTACGCCCCCTGCCGAGTCGCGAGGCTCGCTGCGGCATGCAGCGCGCGCGCGCGAAGCTCCGGAGGCTCGGAGGCACCCCGAACGAGCGCGTCGTCCAACCAGCGGCGCCCTTCGGCCAGGTGGCCGCGTACCCACCAGAACTCCCACAGCGAGGACGCAAGCCGCAGGCCGAGGCCGGCCTCTTCGGACTCGACGGTCCACGCGAGCGCCGCTCGGAGATTGTCTTGCTCGGCGTCGAGCTGTGCGAGCCAGTCAGCCTGGTTGGAGACGAGCTCCGATTCGGCGAGCTTCAGGAAGTGCTCTGCGTGTCTCCGATGAACGGCGGCCGCCTCGGCGTCCTGCGCGAGCTGCTCGAGCGCGTACTCGCGGATCGTCTCGAGCATCCGCAGTCTCACGCCGTCGCGCTCGAGCAGGCTGTCGTCGATGAGGGTCGCAGTCAGGTCGAGCGACGCGTCGCAGACCGCGACGGCCGACTCCAGGATGCAACCGCCCGAGAAAACCGCCAGTCGTGCGAAAAGACGCTGCGCGTCGGCCTCGAGGAGGTCGTAGCTCCAGGCAACGGTGGCCCGCAGCGCGCGGTGGCGTTCGGGCTTGTCACGAGGCCCGTGGCTCAGGAGCTCGAGCCGTTGGTCGAGCCGCTGGAGCATTGTCTCGGGGGGAAGGAGCTTCGTCCGCGCCGCCGCGAGCTCGAGCGCGAGCGGGAGCCCGTCGAGCCGCGCGCAGATCTCCTGCAGGGCGCTCGCGTTCTCGTCAGTGAGCTGGAACCGCGGGTCGACCGCCTGGGCACGTTCGACGAAGAGCGCGAGGGCATCCGTGGAGCCGAGAGGTTCCACCGGGTATTCCCTCTCTCCGTTCAGCCGGAGGGCAGCGCGGCTCGTGACGAGGAAGGTCAGAGCCGAGGAGGCCTCGAGGACGTCCGTCAGCATGGGGGCCGCATGAGCCAGCTGCTCGAAGTTGTCCAGCAGCACAAGCACGCGCCGGCCGACGAGCCGCTCGGTGAGGCTCTCCAGGAGCGGGCGCTCGCCGCTCTCGCGGATCGCCAGCGCATGTGCGATCGCCGGCAGGAGGAGCGCCGGGTCGCGGATCGTGTCGAGAGGGACGAAGAAAGCGCCGTCGGGAAGCTCCCCGGCAAGCGCGTTCGCCGCTTCGATTGCGAGCCGTGTCTTGCCCGCTCCACCCGGGCCGGTCAGTGTCAGAAGCCGCAGCTCGCCGCTGCGCAGCGCGCCGCAGATCTCCGCCAGCTCGCCGTCTCGCCCGACGAGGGTGCTGACCGGAACCGGGACGTTGCCCTTGGGCATCGGCCGCCGTGTGAGCCCTTCGTCCTGGCGGAGGATCGCCTGCTCGAGCTCGCGAAGCTCCGGACCGGGCTCGAGCCCCAGCTCGTCGAGCAACACCTCGCGCGCCGCGCGGTAGGTCTCGAGCGCATCAGCCTGCCGGCCCGCTCGATAGAGCGCGAGCATCAGCAGGGCGCGGAACCGCTCGCGAACCGGGTGCTCGGCGACGAGACCTTCCAGCTCGCCGATCACCTGGTCGTGACGCCCCAGGGCGAGCGCCGACTCGATTCTGTTCTCGATCGCCGCCAGCCGCAGCTCGTCGAGGCGCAGGATTTCCGGCTGGGCGAACGCCTCGTACTGGACGTCCGCGAGCACCGGGCCGCGCCAGAGCCCTAGCGCCTCGTCGGCCAGCTCGAAAGCCTCGCCGTAGGCACTGCGGCCGAGGGCTGCAGCCGCCTCGCCTGCAAGCTGCTCGAACCGAGCCGCGTCCAGCTCGTTCGGCTCGACGCGCAGGGTGTAGCCGAGGCCTTTGGTGACGAGGCGCTCGCCCACGAGCTTCCGCAGCTGCGAAACGTAGACCTGGAGCGTGTTCGCGGCCGTCGATGGCGCCTTCTCGCCCCACAGCCCGTCGATGAGCCGCTCGGCGGGAACGTTCTCGTTGCCGTTCAGGAGAAGGAGAGCGAGCAGCGCGCGTGGCTTCTTACCCTTCAGGGTCGCGGTCTGTCCGTCGGGCGCGACCTCGAGCGGGCCGAGAATCCGGTACTGCATTGGGGTCCTCCTCTCCTGAGGATGGTAACCCGCCCTTTCAGCGTCTCTTCAGCCCTCGGTGGAAGCATTCCGGCGGAAGACGAATCGCAGCCTCCAGCCGGTGTGAGGCCGTCAGGCCGACTGGAGGCTCGACTCGCTGAAAGGGGGAGTGAGTGGTGGGAGTCAAGAGCAGTTGGTGGGACGGCCCGTAGGGGCGCTTCACCAGATCGAACGCAGTAGCTGAGCCACGGCGTCCGATGCGGCGGGACGCGGGTTCGCCTGGGCCCCAGTCCGGGCGGCTGCTGCTTCTGCGACCTCCTCGAGCTCGTCCTCCGGCACGCCCACGTCGCGGAGCCGCGCGAAGCCACCAAGACGCGCGAGCTCCTCGACGTGGCCGGCTGGATCAGTGGTTCCCATTGCCTCGCCGAAACGGGCGATCTCGGCTGCTGCCACGGCCGCGTTGAAGCGAAGAGCCGCCGGGAGCGCCAGCGCGTTCATCGCGCCGTGCGGAAGACCATAGCGCCCGCCGAGCGCCTGCGCCATCGCATGGCCCAGCCCGAGGCCGGCTGCTGCGAGCGCAGCGCCCGCGTGCATCGCGCCCTCGAGAAGCGCCCGTCTCGCCTCCAGGTCGTGCGGATCGTCCACTACCTTCGGCAGCCACTCTGAGATGAGCGTTGCGGCGGCCAGCGCCTCGCGGTCGCCCTCTTCGTTGCGCCCCTTCACGTAGAGCGCCTCGGCCGCGTGCGCCAGGGCGTTCAGCGACGTGCCGACCGTCTCGGCTCGGGGCAGGTCGAGCGTGAGCTTCGGCTCGTAGACGATCCCCGCCAGCCGCGCACCCGAGCCGCCGCCTTTCATGCGCTTGCCGTGGTCGCGAATGCCGAAGCTCGGCGTCCACTCGGCGCCCGAGTACGTCGTCGGGACCGAGACGATCGGGAGACCTGTCTCGACCGAGATTGCCTTGGCGAGGTCGATTGCGCTTCCGCCTCCGAGCGCGAGCAGCCCGTCCGCCCGTCCGGCAGCCGCAGCAGCGTCCTGAATTCGGTCCGACGGGACCTCGGACCAGGTTCCGGCCACGTCGACCGGAGCCTCCCAGCGCGGGCTTGCCACGAGGAACGGCCGCTCGATGTCCAGCTCGACGAGCAGGCCCGGCAGCTCCTCCAGGCCCCAGCGGACGATCAAAGGCGTTCGCGCGCGAACTCGACGAAAGCGTCGGCCACGCGCGTCGAGACGCGTCCCGTCGCGCGGACGAGCGAGATCTCGCGGGACGGCTCGAGGCCCTCGACTGAAGCCGCAGCCAGCGTGCCTGCGGCAAGCTCGGGCTCGACGGCAGTGCGCGAGATGAACGTCACGCCGTGACCGGCCTCGACAGCGCTCTTGACGGACTCCTGCAGCCCGAGCTCGAGCCGCACGTCGAGGTCACGCAGGCGCGTCCCGGCCTGTCGCAGCTCGTCCTCGATCACTTGCCGGACGCCCGCGCCCTCCTGCATGACGATCAGCCGCTCGCCGCGGAGGTCGTCGAGGGTCACCGTCTTGCTTGCGAAACGATGCTCGGGCGGACAGACGAGGACGACCTCGTCCTGGAAGAAAGGCTCGTATGCAACGGAGCGGTTGCGCGGTGTCGCGCCGACGACGCCGAGCTCGAGCTCTCGGCGGGCGACGCGGTCTACGATCGTCTGCGTGTCCGAGATCGTGAGGTCGACCGTGACGTCGGGGTTCGCCTCTGCGAACTCGCAGAGGAGGACCGGGACGACCGTGCCGCCGGGGCCGGTGGAAGCGCCCATCGCCAACTGACCGCGCAGGGGGCCCTCGACCTCGCCGGCGACGTCCTCGAGCAGCTGTCGCTCCTGAGCCAGTAGGCGCTGCGCTCCGCGGTAGAGGCGCCGCCCGGCCTCGGTCGGCTCGACTCGTCGGCCTGACCGGTCGAGGAGCTGCTGCCCCAGACGCTCCTCGAGCGAACGCATCTGCTGGCTGACCGCAGGCTGGGTGACTCCAAGCCGCTCCGCCGCCTCCGAGAAGCTCTTTCGCTCGACGATCGCGCAAAAGGCGGCTAGCTGCCGCGTATCCATAAGTAGAGCGGAAACTATGCACTTGACGAACCCAAGCGCCTGTCCCGACAGCCCTCCTTTCTCATAAGAAGAGCTTATCTAGTCACAAGCCCTATCCGGCGTGGGATTTATCGTCGCCACTACGCCCCGAGACACATCGCGGGGTCGTGTGCCGGGTACGACGTCGTTCACGGACTACGGGTCATCCTCGCGAAGGACGCTAATCCAACCCCACAATAGGAGGCCCATAAACCCACCGATCACGAAACCGACTATCACCCCGGCTATAAGACTGTCGAGGGGGTTGTAGTCCGTAGGCGTAGTCCCCGACGCGACCCCCGCGAAGCAGCCGCCAACGATTGCGCCGATCGTGGCGACTATGAAGCCTGGCAAGCACCCGGCTGACCCCTTCCCTCGCCCCTTCTCCTCGTCCGTAGTCATGGCCACTCGTGCAAGTGCCGGTGCTCCGAGTAGAGCTTATCCGTGAGTGAGAGTTCTCGCCCTCGGGGCTGCTAGGGCTCCATCTGCATCGACGGGTTGGCCGGGTCCGCCGGATCCGTCAGCCCCGGCACGCTGCCCGGAGAGAACGCGATCCAGAGGCCGAGCGCTACGAACGCGACGGCGACGACCCTTGCCAGCCGCTCGCCGAACGGGAGCACCTTCTCCGCGAAGATCACGCCCGCAATCACCGCCATCCAGACGAGGCTCATCACGCCGAGGCTGAAGAGGACGATCATCAGGCCCCAGCAGCAGCCGACGCAGTAGAGGCCGTGCACGACGCCCATGCGCAGCGCGCCTCACCTTCCCCTCGTGCCAGGAGTGGAGGAAGAAATGGAGCGGCGTGCGGCAGTGGCGCAGGCAGACGTCCTTGATCGGGGTCAGCTGGTAGAGGCCGGCTGCGACGATCGCTCCGCCGGCGACGTAAGGCCCGGCGCGATCCCAGGCGAGCGCGCCGCCGGCCACGGCGTTCACGGCGCGGAAGACGCCATACGCGAGCAGGCCGTATGCGGTCCACGCCGCCAGGTAGCCCGCGACGAAGATCCACGTCGGCACGAATGACGCCTGCCCCCGGCTCGCGCGCTCCCGGCTCACCCTCGCGAACGCCAACACCATCGGCGCCACCGACGGGAGCATCATCGCCGCCATCATCGTCACCCAGATGCCGATGAACCAGCTCAATCCGCCCAGGTCGGTGCCGGGGCCCGCGTCCATCCCGCGCATCCGGTCGAAAGTCACGATCCAGGCCACGAGGGCGGCGCCGAGCAGCACCACGGCGGCCGAGACCGGATCCAGACGGTGCCGCGGTGCCGGAGAAACGACCATCGGCAAGAATTAGAGCCCTGTGAGCCTGAGCATGCAAGGCGGAGCCAGCCTTGCCGAGCGCTATTCGCGGCTGGCCCAGGAAATGCCGGACCGGCGACGGGTCGACTTCGAGCTTCGTGCGCTCGACATTCTGCTCTCGACGCTCTTCCTCGTCGTCGCGCTGCTGATCGCGGTACCGATCGGCGTCGGGATCGCCCTGACCTCGGGCCGACCGGTCTTCTACCGTGGGCAGCGGGTCGGCCGCGAAGGACGCGTCTTCACGATGACGAAGTTCCGCACGCTGCAGCCCGGGGCCGAAGCCAGGCTCGGACATAACCTCGGACCCGCCCTCGTCGAGCGGACGGAGGCCGAAGTCACGCGCATGGGACGCTGGCTCCGCGCGACACAGCTCGACGAGATCCCGCAGTTCTGGAACGTGCTGAAAGGCGACATGAGCCTCGTCGGGCCGCGCCCGATCCGCCCCCGCTTCTTCGAGGAGCTCGCAGCCGAGTTGCCCGCGTACTGGCAGCGACTCGTCGTGCGCCCGGGCCTGACCGGCTTCGCCCAGGTGCGGCGGGGCTACGAGACCTCGATGGTCGAGAAGCTCTCTCACGATCTCGAGTGGATCGCCGATCGCTCGCTGCGGCTCTACCTGCGCACGCTCGCGGCGACGGGCTGGCGTGTGCTCCGCCAGTCGCTGCAGGGCGTGTTCAGGCCCCGCGCATAGGCTTCGCGCCGTGTGTGGGATCTGCGGAATCGCAAGCGCTGCAGGCACGCCCGACCCCGGCCGCCTGGCCGGGATGAGCGCGACGCTCGTCCACCGCGGCCCCGACTCCGACGGGGCTTTCACCGACTCGGCGGTGGGGCTCGCGGCCCGACGGCTCGCGATCATCGACCTTGAGACGGGCGACCAGCCGATCTCGAACGAGGACGGCCGCATCACGGTCGTCCAGAACGGCGAGATCTACAACTACCGCGAGCTGCGGTACGAGCTCGAGCGCGCAGGGCATCGGTTCTCGACGAGCGGCGACACGGAGGTGCTCGCCCATCTCTACGAGGAGCACGGCGAGCGCTTCGCCGAACGGCTGCGCGGGATGTTCGCCGTCGCGCTCTGGGACTCCGAGCGGAACCGCCTCGTCCTCGCGCGCGACCGCTACGGGATCAAGCCGCTCTACTACCGAGAGACCGCCGACGAGCTGGCCTTCGCCTCCGAGTTGCGCGCTCTGCCCCGCGGCGAGGTCGATCTCGACGCGCTCGAAGCCTTCCTCGCGTTCAACTCCGTTCCCGGCCCGCTGACGATCTTTCGCGACGTGCGGAAGCTCCAGCCAGGGCACGTTCTCACCTGGGAGAACGGCCGGACCGAGTTGACGCGGTACGCTCGGCCGGCGCCGGTGCCGGCGTCCGACGTGCGCAACGCGGAGGAGGCGGAGCTAGCTCGAGGAGCTGCGCGCCCGCCTGCGCGACTCCGTACGCGCGCACCTCGTCTCCGATGTTCCCGTCGGCGTGCTCCTGTCGGGCGGGGTTGATTCCTCCATGCTGGTCGCGCTTGCTGCGGAGGAAGCGGCGGAGCCCCTGCGCACCTTCTCGATCGGCTTCGAGGAGCGGAGCTTCGACGAGCTCGCCGATGCGCGGCTCGTGGCGGAGCGTTACGGCACAGAGCACCGCGAGCTCGTGCTGCGGCCCGACGCGGCGCTCCTCCTCCCCGCGCTCGCCGAGGCCTTCGACGAGCCCTTCGCCGACTCGTCGGCTCTTCCCACCTACCTCGTCTCCCGGCTCGCAGCCGAGGACGTGAAGGTGGCGCTTTCCGGCGAGGGCGGGGACGAGCTCTTCGGCGGCTACTACACGTACGCAGCCGATCTCCTCGCCCAGAGAACCGCGTGGACGGCGCCTCTCCTACGGCCCCTCGTCGAGCGGCTGCCGAGCTCCTCCAAGCGAGCGAGCTTCGATTATCGGGCGAAGCGGTTCGTCCGAGCTGCCCACCTGCCTCCACTCGAGCGCCATCACGGCTGGAAGGAGATCTTCTCGTCCGAGGCTCGGGCCGAGCTGACCGGCCGGCGGAGCGAGCTCGATCCGGTCGAGCTGCTCCGTGCGCGTTTCGGGGAAACCGAGGGCGCCGAGCTCCTTGCCCGCCTCCAGGACGTCGACCTCGGCACCTACCTCGTCGACGACCTGCTCGTGAAGACCGACCGCGCCTCGATGGCGCACTCGCTCGAGGCGCGCGTCCCGTTCCTCGACCCCGTGGTCACGAACTTCGCGCTCGCGTTACCCAGCCGCCACAAGGTCCGCGGCCTGCGCAAGAAGGTTCTGTTGCGGAAAGCCGCAGCTCCGCTCGTTCCGCCGGAGTTGCTCGAGCGCAAGAAGCGCGGCTTCTCGATTCCCGCGGCCGCCTGGTTGCGCGGCGAGCTCGAGCCGTTCGCCCGCGACACGCTCTCGGCCGAGACGCTTCACCGCCAGGGCTTCTTCCGCCCAGAGGCGGTCACGCGGCTGATCGACGACCACGTAGCCGGGCGCGAGGATCTGAGCCGCCAGCTCTGGGGCCTCCTCTCGTTCACGCTCTGGCACGAGCGGCACGTCGAACGAACACCCGGGCCCTTGCGCGAGCCCCGGCTCGAAGCGCTCGCCAAATGAAGGTCTGGATCGACATCTCGGCTCCCGCGCACGTGCTCGTCTTCCGGCCGCTGATGAAGCTCCTGCGCGAGCGAGGAGACGAGATCGAGGTGACGACGCGCGACTACGCGCAGACGCTCGAGCTGCTCGAGCGGCACGGGATCGACGCGACCGTGATCGGCCGGCACGGCGGACGGTCACGCGTGGGAAAGGCGGCATCCCTGGCGGGTCGCCTCCGCGCGCTCAGGCGCCATTCGCGCGACCGTGGCTTCGACCTCGCGCTCGCCCACGGCTCGCACGAGCTGACGATCACCGCGCGGCGCCTTGGCATCCCGAGCGCAACCACGCACGACTACGAATACGCGACGCTCCAGCACCACCTCGGAGACCGCGCGGCGACGAAGGTCGTCGTGCCCGAGGCGATCCCCCTCGAGCGAATGGCACGCTTCGGCGTCCGGCCGCCGAAGCTCCTCCAGTACCCCGGGCTGAAGGAGGAGTACTACCTCCACGACTTCGAGCCGGACCCGACTGTGCTCGACGAGCTGCTCGTCAACAGGGAGCGGACGCTCGTGGTCGTGCGCACGCCCCCGGATGTCTCGCTGTACCACCGGCGCTCGAACCCGTTCTTCCCGCGTCTGCTCGCACACCTGGGCCGCCAGAACGACGTGCATGCGGTCGTCCTTCCTCGCAGCGCGGAGCAGCGCGAGTACGTTCGGGGACTGTCCCTCCCGTCGGTGATCGTCCCAGAGAAGGCCGTGGACGCACAGAGCCTGATCGCGCTTGCCGACCTCGTCGTCTCGGCCGGCGGGACCATGAATCGCGAGGCAGCGGCGCTCGGCGTGCCCGTCTACACGACGTACGGCGGCCGTCTCGGCGGCGTGGACGAGATGCTGCTTCGCGAAGGCCGGCTGCGGCCCCTCACCGACCCGCGTGCGCTCGCGCTGGAGAAGCGCCCGGTCGAAGGCGCCGAGCGGGTGCGGCGCCACCCGAAGCTCATGCTCGACCTGCTGCTCTCTGCCGCAGACCCCCTTTAAACTGGCGGCCGCAAGCAATCTTCAAAGGGGGAGAGACATGAGACGAAGGCTCTGGATGCTGCTGGCCGCAGCCGCCGCGATCGTGGCGATCGCAGCTCTGCCGGCCGGAGCCGGAGACAACGGCTCGGGGTTCCGCACCTCGGCGCCGTCGATGCTGACTCCGCTTACTCAAGGCTCGAGCGTCACACCGATCATGACGGTCGGCGAACAGCTCAGGGGATATCGGTTCGAGGCGATCCCGGACGGCATCTCGTTCACCCTGAACGGCCGGGGCACGATGGACGTCTACCTCAACCACGAGACGTCGCTCGTCTCGTTCCCGGCGGGTCGAAGCGACTTCACCAACTCGCTCGTGAGCAAGCTGAGGCTGAACCAGCACAGCGCAGGCGTGCTGAAAGGCGAATACGTGATCCCGAACGACGCGAACTACCAGCGGTTCTGCTCCAACTTCCTCGTCGGGCCTGAGCATGGATTCGAACGCGAGCTCCTGCTCACGAACGAGGAGGCCCGTGACATCGTCCTGCGGGAGGGGTACGCATGGCATCCGCCGTCGGTGAGCCTGGACGAGCCTTCCGCCGAGCAGGCGGGCGTCGTCGTCGCCATGGACCCAAGGAGCGGCGCGTATCGCTCGATCTACGGCATGGGACGCCATAACCACGAGAACAGCGTCGGTGTTCCCGGCTACGGGCACCCGGTGGTGCTCTCGGGTGACGACACGTTCGACGCTCCCGCCTCGCAGCTCTACATGTATTCGGCCTCGAGTGGGCAGGCGGTCTGGAACGACCAGGGCACGCTGTATGCATTCGTCGCCGACGATCCGAATGTCAACGACTACGGTGACTTTCCGGCGGCTAACGGCGCTTCGGGACACTTCGTTCCGGTCCCGCGCATGATCGCGACAGGTAAGCGGGCCGACGGAACGGACGTGCGCGCGGCTGACTTCGGCTATCCGGACCCGCCCGGGTTGATCCCGGACGGGCCGCAGTGGGTGCTCGAGTACTGGAGCCACAACGTCGTGCGCGCATTGCAGTTCATCCGCGTCGAGGACATCGCCTACGACCGGACGACGCCGAACGTCGTCTATTTCGCCGACACCGGCGAGCCGCGGGCGATCCCGGACGGCGCCGGGCGCCTTCGGCGGGGAGGCTCGGGCACACAGGGCCTCTATCCGAACGGCCGCATCTTCAAGATGGTGCTCGACCCGGATGAGCCGCTCACGGTGCAGAGCCTGTCGGTGCTGATCGACCACGATCCCCTCGGGTACAACAACCCGGCCGCGATGCACCAGCCCGACAACATCGAGACGACGGCCGGGAGCCTGATGGTCCAGGAGGATCCAGGCGCGCACAACCAGGGCCCGGTCAACGGGTACGCGAAGGTCTGGCGCTACAACTTCGCGACCACGGCCTTCGCGCCCGTCGCGCAGGTCAACCAGTCCCAGCGACCGGACCTTCCGATCGGCTCCTGGGAGTCGAGCGGGATCATCGACGCCTCGGCGGCTTTCGGCCCGGGTGCGTTCCTGCTCGACGTGCAGGCCCACGGCTGGGAGATCGAAACGGCGCCCAGCCCGTATCCGGGCATCGAGCTCAGGCGCGAGGCCGGGCAGATGATGCTGCTCCGGGTCCCCGGGTCCTGACGGAAGCCTGCTTCGCCGCCGGGGCCGCTCAGGTCCCGGCGGCGAGCACCGTGGGCGCTGCGGACGATCTCGGCCAACGTAAGGCGTTACCTAGGCCCTGGCGGGGCCTCCGGCCTCCTTCGGCGCCTTCCACGTCGATAATCGGCCCATGAAGCTGAGCGTTGTGCTGCCGGTGCACGACGAAGCTCCGGTCATCCCGGAGCTCGTTCGCAGGCTGACCGCCGTGCTCGAGGAGCTGGAGGGCGAGTGGGAAGCGGTGTTTGTCGACGACGGCTCCATCGACTCGAGCTGGGATCTGCTGCAAGCCGCCGCCGAGGGCGACGGGCGCATTCGGGCGATTCGCTTCTCGCGTAACTTCGGTCACCAGATCGCATTGAGCGCCGGGTTGCACATGGCCACAGGCGACGCCGTGATCACGATGGACAGCGACCTACAGCATCCGCCGGAGCTCATTCCGTCGCTCCAGGCCAGGGCCGGGGAAGGCTTCGACGTCGTCTATGCCGTTCGGAGCTCGTCCGACAGCGGCTCGTGGTTCAAGCGGCGCTCCGCAAGCCTCTTCTACTGGCTGCTCAACCGGATCTCGTCGCTCGAGCTCCCGCAGGCGGGCGGGGACTTCCGGTACATGTCGCGGCGGGTCGTGGACGCGCTGCTCGCGATGCCCGAGCGTCACCGGTTCCTCCGTGGGATGACCCGCTGGGTCGGCTTCGAGCAGGCGACGATCGAGTACCACCGGCCGGCACGCGCCGGCGGAAAGTCCAAGTACACCCTGCGCAAGATGTTCGCTCTTGGCTGGGACGCGGTCGTCAGCTTTTCGTCGCTACCGCTTCGGGTCGCGAGCCTGCTCGGGTTCGTGTTCTCGTTCTTCGGACTGCTCTACCTCGCATACGTCGTCGCGGCCCGGGTCTTTACCGACAACACAGTGGCCGGTTGGACGTCCGTCGTCGCGACGGTGCTCGTGCTGGGCGGAGTCCAGCTGCTCTGCATCGGCATCATCGGGCAGTACCTGGGGCGCATGTACGAGGAGATGAAGGGCCGTCCGCTCTTCCTGGTCGCCGACGACACGGCCCGCCGCGAAGCGTCCGAGCTCAGCGAGCGAGAAGAAGCATCCCCGCGAAGATGACGAGGATGCCGGCGAGCCGCGTGGGAGACAGCGCTTCGCCGAGAAAGAAGTAGGCGCCAAGGACAATGCAGGCGTAGCCGACCCCGGCGAACGCGGGGAACGCGACAACGACCTCCCAGCGCGTCAGCGCTACGAGCCACGTCAGGAAGCTGAGCGCGTAGAGCACGAACCCGAGCAGGAACGAGGGGTCGGCCAGGAGATCCTTCGCCGTGGCGACGGAGGCTCCGTCCACGTCCTTCAACGCCGTCCGCAGGAGCAGGACCCCGCCCGTGCCGAGCACGGCGTAGACGACGAGGTAGACGGCCATCGGCATGCGAGCTAGCCGCGCAGGGTCGCGAGCACCTCGTCGCCGTAGCGCTCGAGCTTGGCGGGGCCGATTCCGGGGACCGCGGCGAGCTCTTCGCGAGTCTGCGGAGCCCTGCGCACGATCTCGGCGAGCGTCGTGTTGTGGAAGATCACGTACGCGGGGCGCTCCTCTGCCTTCGCGGTGGCGAGCCGCCAGCGCTTGAGCGCTTCGTACGCTGGGTCGTCGGGCTCGAGGGGCTTGGGCGGAGGCGCTGCCTGGATGTCGAGCTCGGCCAGGAAGCGGCTGGGCTTGCCGGCCCACGTCACGGTCAGGTGGCGCTTGGCCCGCGTCAGGCCGACGTAGAGAAGCCGGCGCTCCTCGTCAATTGCCGCATCGGTCTTCGAGAGCTTCGACGGCAGCTCACGCTCCTCGAGCCGCGGCAGGAAGACCGCGTCGAACTCGAGCCCCTTCGCGCGGTGATAGGTCAGGAGGTGGACGCCCTTGGTGGAGGTGGTCCCGAAGCGCTCCTCGAGTTGCGCGACGAACTGCGCGACGGTGCCCTCGCCGAACTCCTCGGCCAGCTTGACCAGACGCGCGAGATCGTTCTGGCGCGTTACCTCGCGCTCACCGAGCTTGTCGGGAATCACCTCGAGCATCCCCTGCTCCAGCGCGACGCGGCGAACCTCGGAGACCGATCCACCAGAACCTCGCAGCGCCTTCAAGAGCTGCTTGGCGCCCTGGCGCGAAAGGAAAGCCGCGCCCTGGAACGGAATGTGCGCGTCGGTCAGCGCCTCCTCGAAGTCGGCAGAGCGAGCGTTCGTCCGGAAGAGAAGCGCCATGTCCTCGTAGGGCGTCCCGGCCGCGTGCAGCTCGCGCATCCGCTCGACGATGAATCGCCGCCTCGAGCTCGGGGTCGCGGAAGGAGCGGGTGACCGGCGCGTCGCCTCCGGGAAGCGTGGCCCGCAGCACCTTCTCGGCGCCGCCGAGCCGCGGCACGAGCCGATTCGCGAACTCGAGCACCTCGGGAGTCGAGCGGTAGTTCTCCTCGAGCCGGACGACGGTCGCGCCCGGGAATCGCTCGGGCATCGAGAGCAGGTGCTCCGGGCTTGCTCCGGTGAAGGCGTAGATCGACTGGTAGTCGTCACCGACCGCACAGAGCTCGTCCCGGTCGCCGAGCCAGCGGTCGAGCAGCGTCTGCTGCAGCGTGTTGACGTCCTGATACTCGTCGACGGTAAACGCGCGGTACCGGTCGCGCACCTGATCGAGGGCGCCCGCGTCGGCGTCGAAGAGCCGGATCGCCATCTCCAGCAAGTCCTCGAAGTCGACGTAACCCTGGTCGACCTTTCGCAGCTCGTAGTCGCGGTAGACCTTGACCATCAGGTCTTTGGGGATCGGGGGCTCGTGATCGCCGAGCGAGCGGAGGTACTCGCCGGGCGCGATGCGCCGGTTCTTCGCCCACTCGACCTCGGTCGCGAGGTCGGCCGCCGGCCGGAACTTGTACGGCGCCGGCAGCGAGTTCCCGATGTAGCGAAGCGGCAGCGCCTTGGACGCCATGATCTTGCCGATCGGCTCCGGCGCGAAGAAACGAAGCTGCCCGAGCGCCGCGGAGTGGAACGTGCTTGCCCGCACGCCTGTGACGCCCAGCGCCTCCAACCGAGCCCGCATCTCGCCGGCGGCCTTGTCCGTAAAGGTGACAGCGAGGATCTGGTCGGACGCAAATGCCCCGGTCTTGACCTGGTTTGCGACTCGGTGCGTGATCGTCGTGGTCTTGCCGGACCCCGCGCCGGCCAGAATGCAAACCGGTCCGCGAACGGCCTCAACCGCGCGGCGCTGCTCCGGATTCAACTCCGAGGACACGAGGCCACCCTAATTCGGGCGGCGGAGGACCTTAGTGAAGCGTCTGCTCCGAAACCGTGTCAGTTTGCGCGACCCCGACACGGCGCGGGGCTCGCACCATCGCGGAGAGCCGGGAGACGACATGGAGCGTCTCACCTTCCTCGACGAGCTGCTCGAGCGCGCCGAGCTCTTCCTCGAGCCAGACGCCGTCCACGGGCGGGCGCCGCGCGCGATGGATCTTCGGATGCGCGGTCTCGCCGACGGTCTCGTTCTCGCCCCAGAGCTCTTCGTGGAGCTTCTCTCCTGCTCGGACGCCGATGAACTCGATCGCGATGTCGCGGTCGGGCTCCTTTCCCGAGAGCCTGATCATCGACTGCGCCAGGTCGAGGATCTTCACGGGCTCGCCCATGTCGAGGACGAAGATCTCGCCGCGACCGCCGATCGAGCCTGCCTGGATGACCAGGGACACGGCCTCCGGAGTCGTCATGAAGAACCGCGTCATCTCCGGGTTCGTCACCGTCACAGGCCCGCCCTTGGCGATCTGGCGCTTGAAGATGCGAATCACGCTCCCGGCCGAGTCGAGGACGTTGCCGAAGCGAACCGCGACGAAGCGGGTCGAGACGTCCTCGCGCGCGCCGTAGGCCTCGACGATCCACTCGCAGAGGGCCTTCGACTGGCCGTAGACCGCTTGCGCGTTCAGCGCCTTGTCCGTCGAGACGAGCACGAAGCGCTTGGCCTCGAACTCGACGGCGACCTCGGCGACGACCTTCGTCCCGAGCACGTTGTTTCGCACCGACTCGAGCGGGTTCGCCTCCATCATCGGCACGTGCTTGTACGCGGCCGCGTGGAAGACGACGCTCGGCCGGTAGCGGTCGAAGACCTGGCGCAGCTTCTCCCGGTTGCCGATGTCGGCGATCACGGGCACGCTTGCCGGGAAGCCGCGGTCGTCCGTCAACTCGCGCTCGATCTCGTAGAGCGGCGACTCGGCCTGGTCGACGAGGATGAGCCTCGCCGCCCCCGCGCGCGCCGCCTGGCGGCAGAGCTCGGAGCCGATCGAGCCTCCGGCGCCGGTGATCAGCACCGTCTCGCCGCGCAGGTAGGCCGAGACCTCCTCGAAGTCGACCTCGACGGGCTCACGGCCGAGGATGTCCTCGACCTGCACGGGGCGAATCTGCGCCGCCAGGTTCGAGTCGCCGGCAATCAGCTCGTAGAGGCCCGGCAGCGTCTTCACCGGAACCTGCGCGTCACGAGCCTGCTCGACGACCTTCTGGCGCACCTCGCCCGACGCTGAGGGGATCGCGATCAGGAGCTCGTCGGGCCTGTTGTCGTTGAGGATGTGCGGCAGCTCGGCTGTCGTCCCGAGCACGCGCACGCCCTGGATCCGGTCGTTGCGCTTGCGCGCGTCGTCGTCGACGAACCCGATCGGCGCGTAGCCGATCCGGCCGCGCTGCATCTCCTTCACGATCAGCTGGCCCGCGTCGCCGGCGCCGACGACGATCACTTCCTTGCCGCGTGCGACGAGGCCGGACGCAGCCGGCCGCTCGAAGATCGACCGCGCGAGCAGGCGTGTGCCCGCGACGAGCGCGAGCAGGAGCAGCCAGTCGATGACCGCGACCCCGCGCGGAAGGCGCGCAGTGTCCGCGAGCGGGAAGAAGTAGACGGCGAGGCTGGCCGCGAGGGAGGCGACGGTGACACCGCGCAGCGCGCCCCACATGTCGCGGGTGGACACGTAGCGCCACCAGCGGTTGTAGAAGCCGAAGCCGGTGAAGACGAGGAGCTTGATCGCGACGACGAGCAAGACCATCCGCCAGCTGACGAGCTGCTCGTAGAAGGGCGGGATCTTCGCGTACGAGTCGAAGCGAATCTGGAAGGCGAGCAGCCAGGCGGCGGCGATCAGCGCGGCATCGGCAGCGAGCTGCCAGATCCGGTGCCGGTTGACCAGGCTACTCATCGGACGGCCTCCAGCGATACCGCTTCTCTTACCGCTGCGACGACCTGTTCCTGCACGTCCGCGCCGATTCCCGACCACATCGGAAGCGCGAGATTCTCCCGCGCGGCGCGCTCCGTCTCCGGGAGCTCGGCGTCGGCCTGCCCGAGGAAGGCCAGCGCGGGCTGCCGGTGCAGCGGCGTCTCGTAGTAGGAGCTCGATGCGATCTCGTTGGCCGCGAGGTGCTCGGCGATCCGGTCGCGCTCGGGCGAGCGGACGGCAAAGACGTGGTAGACGTGGCCGGCCTCGTCGACGGGAAGCTCGCAGACCTCGCCGAGGCCCAGCTCGCCGTAGCGCGCGGCGGCCTCTCGGCGCGAGCGGTTCCAACCCTCGAGATGCGGGAGGAAAACGCGCAGGACGGCCGCCTGGAGCTCGTCGAGGCGCGAGTTGTAGCCGATCAGCTCGAACTGCTTCTTCGCCTTGGAGCCGTGGAAGCGGAGGAGACGCACGCGCTCCGCGAGGTCGTCGTCGTCCGTGGAGACGAGACCTCCGTCGCCGAACGCGAACAGGTTCTTCGTCGGGAAGAAGCTGTACGTGGAGGCGATTCCGGTTCGCCCGGTGCCCTGCGCGCCGAAGGCCTGGGCAGCGTCCTCGACGAGCGGGACGCCCAGCTCGGAGAGCTCCCCGAGCGGGGCCGGCCGGCCGAAGAGGTGCACGGGGAGGATCGCCTTCGTCTTCGGCGTCACCTTCCGGCGCACGTCGCTCGGATCGAGGTTCATCGTCTGCGGGTCGATGTCCGCGAAGACGGGAGTCGCCCCGCGCTGGACGATTGCCTCTGCGGTCGCATAGAACGTGAAAGCCGGGCAGATGACCTCGTCCCCCTCGCCCACTCCGAGCGCGT
Organism: uncultured Actinomycetes bacterium; assembly: GCA_963827725.1. Classification (GTDB taxonomy): domain Bacteria; phylum Actinomycetota; class Thermoleophilia; order Gaiellales; family Gaiellaceae; genus VAXT01. The sequence goes on from CAWHBM010000003.1 coordinate 187,629, forward strand.
CGAGGGCAAGCACGATCGCGTCGGTTCCGTTCGCAACTCCGATCGCATGCTTGACGCCGAGGTAGGCGGCGGCCTCCTCCTCGAAGGCGCGGACCTCTGGGCCGAGGATGAACCGGCCGGAGTCGAGGACCTCGGCGATTCGCTCCTTCAGCTCGTCCAAGAGCGGCGCGTACTGCGCCTTGACGTCAACGAGCGGGATCTGAGCCACGGCGAGCCAGTTTAGTGCCCCGCCGACGGCGGACGTACCAGGCGACCGCGGCCAGCACGAGCAGCACGCCGACAGCGATGTCCACGTAGCGGAAGTTGTGGTGGAAGCTCTCGTAGCGGGACCCGAGCGCCAGGCCCGCGCCTGCGATCCCGAAGCACCAGACGGCGGTCCCGAGGAAACTGAGGACGGTGAACCGGCCCAGCGGCATCCGCGGCGATGCCGGCCGGGATGGATACGAACGAGCGCACGACAGGTGTGATGCGCCCGAGGAAAACGGCCCAGTTCCCCCAGCGCTCGAACCAGCGCTCGGCGCGAACCAGGTTCTCGGGCCCGAGATGAAGCCAGCGCCCGTGACTCTCGATCAGCGGGCGGCCGCCGTAGTAGCCGATCCACCAGCCGAACACCGACCCGACTGTGTAGCCCACCACTCCGGCCATCGACATCGCGACGAACCCCCAGAAGTGCGAGTCGATCTGCGAGCCGAAGAAGACGACGTTCTGGCCCGCAAACGCGCCCGCCGCCAGCGCTCCGGCGTAGAGCATGACGAGCTCGCTCGCCGCCGGCAGCACAGCGTCGATCAACATCAGGAAGAAGACTGCATAGAGCCCGTGGTCTCCGATCAGCGAGGTCAGGGCGTCCGTCAGGGACGCGGTAACGGAGGCCAGAAGCACCGCGGGAGACTAGCGGCGCGCGCGGCGGACGAGGAAGCGGCGCTCGAGCTCGGAGAGGCCGAAGGAGTTCGACGTCTGCACGCGTGCGACATACGTCCCGGAGAAAGCGCGAACGCCGTTTGCGTAGCGGCCGTTCCACTGGATGCTCGTCTGTCCGGCCCGTCGCCGCTGGCGAATCGTCCGGACGCGAGCCCCGCTCGCGGTCTCGATCGTCAACGTGACGGCTGCGCGATGGGCGAGCCGGAAGCCGACTCGCAGCTTGCCGCCGCGGCGACGGACGACCACGCGCGTGGGACGCACTCTCAGGTAGCCGAGCGTGTTGTTGAGGTAGAAGACTCGCTCGACCCGCGACTGCTGCCCCTGGTCGTCGACCGCGTTGATCACCCAGCGCCAGCGGCCTTCTGGCTCGGGCGCGCCCGCCGGCGTTCGGCCCGACCAGCCGAGCCGGTAAAGGCCGGGCTCACGCAGGCCCGTCTGCGTCTGCCGTGGGATCCGGTCGGGCCCGATGAGGCTCGCCGTAACCGTCGAGGGCCTCACGATCTTGTAGCTCAGCGCCTGCACCTCGGCGAAGCCGTCTCCGTTGGGCGAGAGGACCCGCTGGGCCGCCGGCGGCGCGTGGACGCCGTAGTAGAAGACGAAGAGACCGTCCGCGACCGCCCGCTCCGGCTCGGACGGCCGGTTCAGGAGCTTGCCGTCGAAAGCCATCGTCGTCGAGCCGCCCGCGTCGAGCGCGCTTGCGGTCACGGCACCCAGGCTGACCATCCTCTGCGCAAGCTCGAAGTTGGTGGCGCCGGTGCTGTAACCCGGCTGCCGCCCGTCGATCGCGACGAAGATGATGCGGCCGTCCGCTTTCTGGCCGACGGCCGTGCGCGGGTGTCGGAGCGAGAGCTGGCTGCTCGTGAACGATTCGAGCGCCCTGAAGACGGGCTGCCGGTCACGGACGATCAGCGGCCCGCCGCCGACCGCGTCGACGACGCCGGCCCACTCGGGGCGCAGAACGAGGCGGGCAGTCACGACCTGGCCGACCGGCGCCTCGGACGCGAGCCTGCTGGCCGAGGTCCCGCGGCCCACGAGCACCGCGCCGGTGGGCGGAATCGGCGTGCCACCTGCAGGCTTCACGGCGACCACCGTTCCGGTCAGATCCGTAGCCGGAGAGGCAGGTGGGAACGTGTCGAGCGTGACCTCGACGGTTCCCTGCGCGGCGGGGGTCGTCGGCCCCCACGCCGGTGTGAAGAGCGATACGCCTTGCTCGCCCGGTCGCTGGTTGAGCCCGTTGAGCGGGCGCCGCTGGGTCGAGCCCTGCCAGGTCCCGAGCATCTTCACCCGTTGGACGAGCAGGCGCCCGTCGTCGGTGATGCCAACGGTCGACCGCTTCGGATGAGGTGGGGTCTTCATCACGCCGGATTCCATGAACATCCCGCTGGGCAGTCCCTCGTTCCAGGTGAAGAGATCGGCGTTGACCCCGCCGACGGTCGCGCTCGCCGAGGCGCTCCGCTGCATCGAGGTGACCGTCTCCCGGCCCTGAACGGAGTCGTTCGACAGCACCGGGCGCAGCGCGTAGAGGCCGCCCGGCTTGGGCGCGGTCATGATGTGAACGACCTCGGGCCCGTGCGGCGTGAACCACACCTGGCGCTCGTAGGTGACTCCCGGCGTCAGCGACACACGGCCCGCGGATGCGGACGGCGCGAGGATGCCGGCGAGGACAGCCGCTATCAGGACTCTTCGGAGCACGACCCTGCACGAGGCTAGCGAAACGATCAGCGGGCCTGCGCAGGCTTTACATCTTTCGAACCGGAATCAGCGGCGTCCGACGGGAAAAAGTGGAAGCCGCTAGTTCCAGGTCTTTACGTCGCGGTACAGCGTGTCGCGCTGCACCGGGGTCTTGCCGAGCGCCTTGATCGCGCGGATGAAGTCGTCTGTCGACGCGCGATGCGTTGTTCCGGCCGCCGAGACGACGTTCTCCTCGATCATCACCGAGCCGAGGTCGTCGGCCCCGAAGCCGAGAGCGACCTGGCCGACCTTCATCCCTTGCGTGACCCAGGACGACTGGATGTGGTCGACGTTGTCGAGGTAGATCCGGCTCACCGCCTGCGTGAGCAGGTACTCGAGCGACGTCGGGTGATGTGTGACGAGCGGGGCAAGTCGCGTGCCCTGCGGCTGAAACGTCCAGGAGATGAAGGCGCGGAAGCCGCGCGTCTCGTCCTGGAGCTCACGGATGCGCCGCATGTGCTCGATCCGTTCGGCGAGCGTCTCGACGTGGCCGTACATCATCGTGGCCGTCGTCGACATGCCCAGCCGGTGCGCGTGGCGCATGACGTTCAGCCAGTCGGCGGTCCTGGTCTTCTTCGGCGCGATCACGTCGCGGACGCGGTCGACGAGGATCTCTGCCCCGCCGCCGGGAATCGAGTCGAGGCCGGAGTCGCGCAAGCGGGTGAGCGTGGCCGGGATGCTGAGCTTCGACCGGCGCGCGATGTGCTGGATCTCGGGCGGCGAGAGCGCGTGCAGGTGAATCGGGTAGCGCTCCTTGATCGAGCGGAAGAGGTCTTCGTAGTAGTCCACCGCGAGATCGGGGTGGTGCCCGCCCTGCATGAGGACGCCGGTGCCGCCGATGGCGAGGGTCTCCTCGATCTTCTTGAAGATGACCGTCTTCGGGAGCAGGTACCCCTCGGCGCGGTCGCCCGGCCGGCGGTAGAAGGCGCAGAAGTCGCAATCGGTGACGCAGACGTTCGTGTAGTTGACGTTGCGGTCGATGATGAACGTGATCCGGCCCGGGTCGGTGCGTCGTCCCCGGAGAGCCTCGGCCGCTTTGCCGATCGCGACGAGGTCTTTCGACTCGAGGAGCGCGAGAGCCTCGGTGTCGGTGATCCGCTCGCCGTCGAGCGCCTTCTCGAGGAATGTCCGCCGCTGCTCATGCCGGCACTACCTCTCCCTGGATGAAGCGGAGGTCTGGGATGCGCTCGAGCTGGCCTGCGTCGCGTGCGAGCTCCATGAACGTGAAGAGCCCGGCGCGCTCGCGCGGACCGAACCGGTAGCGCAGCTTCTCGAAGTAGCGCGCGAGGAAGCCCGGCGGATACCCGTATCGCTCGCTTGCCTCGCGGGCGAGCACGTCCGGCTCGGCGCGGGCTTGGCGCACCGACGCGACGAGGGCGTCCTCCAGCTCGTTGATCCCTTCCGGCGGCGGATCGAGCGTTGCCCAGACGGCGAAGACCATCGGCAGGCCGGTGCGCTCCGTCCACATCCGGCCGAGATCGTGGTGCGGGGTCGGGTCCTCGAAGGCGCTGCGCAGCGCCGCATCGCCGATCAGCAGCTTGCCGTCTGCCTGCTCATCGAACGGAACCTGCTGGGCTTCGGGCAGGAGAACTCGAGCGAGCACGACAGAGGTCGCGCTCTCCGGCGTCACCGCGACGCTCCGGATGCGCTCGAGCGGCACCGAGGAGACGAGCTGGATCGAATCGACCGCCCCTTCCGAGGAGACGCAGAGCCGCGGGAGGAGCTTGAGACGGTCGGCGTTTCGCGCCCACTCGATCGACGGGATCGGCGCCACGTCCACCTCGCCGGCTAGCAGGGCCCGCGCAAGCTCGGTCGGCACGCCTGCGACCTCCTCCACGTCGGCATCGAGCCGGTGGAAGACCGGCGCCATGTTCACGTACGAGATGCGTCCGAGTCTCACCAGCGACGGACCTCGTTGTAGAGGGTGTCCCGCTGCACGGGAATCCGACCCGCTTCCTGCACGACACGGACGAGCTCGTCGATCTTCTGCTCCGTCTCGGTCTGCGCGCCCGCCGCGTGGAAGATCTCCTCCCGTACGACCGTCCCCTGCACGTCATTTGCGCCGAAATGCAGGGCAATTTGCGTCAGCGGGAGGCCCATCATGATCCAGTAGGCCTTCACGTTCGGGACGTTGTCGAGCAGCAGACGCGAGACGGCGATCACCTTCAGGTCGTCGGAACCGGCGGTGTGCTTCCAGCCGCGCTTCTCGAAGACGGTGTTCTCCGGGTGGAACGCGAGCGGGATGAACGCGAGGAAGCCGCCCGTCTCGTCCTGGAGATCGCGGAGCCGGAGGAGGTGGTCGACCCGCTCCTCGTAGGTTTCGACGTGGCCGTAGAGCATCGTGCAGTGCGTCGGGATCCCGAGCGCGTGTGCCGTGCGGTGGACGTGGAACCAGTTGTCGGGATGCTCCTTGCCGGGTGCGACGAGACGCCGCACGCGATCGGCGAAGACCTCGGCGCCGCCGCCCGGGAGCGAGCCGAGACCGACGTCGCGCAGCTCGCGCAGCACCTCTTCGTGCGTGAGGCCGGAGAGCTTCGTCATGTGATGGATTTCGCTCGCCGTGAACAGCTTCAGGTGCACGTCCGGCATCGCCTCGTGCAGCTGGCGGACGATCTCGACGTAGTACGAAAAATCGACGTGAGGGCTCTCGCCGCCGACCATGTGGATCTCGGTGAACCCGGTCAGCTCGCGCTGGCGGAGCGCGTCCTCGACGAGCTCCTCGGCCGTGTAGGTGTACGCGGCCTCCTGCTTCTGCGTGACGGCGAAGGCGCAGAACTTGCACTTCACGCGGCAGACGTTCGTCTGGTTCAAGTACAGGTTCTGGACGAAGTAGACCTCGTCGTTGCCGCCCCGCTGTCGCCGCGCGAGGTCGGCGAGCTCTCCGATCCCGAGCAGGTCGTCGGACTCCATCAGCGCGAGCCCGTCTTCGAGGCCGAGCCGCTCGCCGGCCTCCACCTTCTCGCGAATCGGCTCGAGCGTGGAGAGTGCGGTCGAGGACTGCCATCACGCGGTCCTCTCCACGACTGCGTCGGCGATCGCGTCCAGCTCGTCACGCGATTCGACTCCGTCGAGACAGGCGCGGGCCTGTTCGGCGTACTCGCGGGCGACCTCTTGTGCCTGCTCGATCGCACCGCTTGCGGCGACGCGAAGGAGCGCTCCGTCGAGCGAACCGCCGGCGAGCGCCCGGCGCACGACTTCGTCTTCCTGGGCGGCCAGCAGGAGCGGGAGCGTCGGGATTCCCTCGCGCAGGTCGGTGCCGGCGATCTTCCCGGTTTCGACCGTCTGGCCCGCGCAGTCGAGGCAGTCGTCGATGATCTGGAAGGCGATGCCGAGCGCGAGGCCGAACGCTCCCAGCTCGGCGCGCCGGCTCCCGAGCAGGCAGGCCGCCTCGAAGAGCTTGGCGGTCTTGAGCGAACAGCGTTCCACGTACTCCTCGACGGTTGTGTCGGGGCGGCGCCGCTGTCCCCGTTCGAGCGCCTCGCCCTGGACGAGGGCGAGCGCTGACTCGGCGAGGATGCCGACCCCTTCGGCGTCGCCGGTCTCGGCGAGCTCGGCAAAGGCGCGGGCGAAGAGGTAGACGCCTCCCGCGCTCGCGGCCTCGGGCCCGTACGCCGACCAGACGGACGCGCGCCCGCGCCGGAGCTCCGCTCCGTCGATCAGGTCGTCGTGGACGAGGCTCGCCATGTGGACGAGCTCGATCGCGACGCCCGCCGCGAGCGGTGGGTCATCCTCCGCGGGCGCCGTGAGAAAGACGAGCAGCGGACGCAGCCGCTTTCCGCCCGAGGAGAGCGCCTCGCTCCCGATCTCGGCGACGAGCCCCGGCCTGGCGGCAACTGCCATGGCGAGGTCGTCCTCGAGCCGGTCGAGGTAGGCGTCGAGGCCTGGCGTCGCACGCACGGTTGCGATCGCGCTCACCGGGCCGTCCCCGTATGCAGAGCGACGATGCCACCGGCAAAGAGGCGCCAGCGGACCTCGTCGAAGCCGGCCTCGTCGAGCAGCTTCGCCAGGCCTTCGGGCGCGGGGAACCTGCGCACGCTCGCCGGGAGGTACGAATAGGCAGAGCCGCCGGGGAGCACCTTTCCGGCAACCGGAATGACCCCGTCGAACCAGAAGCGGTAGAAGGGAGCCATCAGCCCCTTCGGCCGCGTGATTTCGAGAATGGCGAGACGGCCCCCGGGCCGCAGGACACGGCGCAGCTCTTCCAGTCCACGCTCGACGTTCGAGAGGTTCCGGAGCCCGAAGCCGATCGTGACGACGTCAAACGACCCGTCCGCGAACGGCAGCCCCAGCGCGTCGCCTTCGAGCCATTCGACCTCGTCCGACTTGCGGCGCGCGCGCTCGAGCATCGGCTCGGAGAAGTCGAGGCCCGTCACTTTGCCCCCGGCCTTGGCTGCGGCGATCGCGAGGTCGCCGGTCCCGCAGCAGGCGTCGAGCACCCGGTCGCCGGGCCGCACGACGGCAGCGGCGGTCGCGTCCCGCCAGCGGCGATCGAGCCCGGCGGTCATCAGCCGGTTCATCGAGTCGTAGACCGGGGCGATCCGGTCGAACATGCGCCGACGCCCTCGGGCGGCAGGGTCCCGGTCTGCTGCGTCACGCCGACCCCGGACATGTCCGGTGTCTGACACCAAGTCATGTCTGTTCTGGCCCGCCACCCGCATAGCTCTGCGGTTGTGACTGTCCCTGGAGGCCGTGTCCGGTGTCAGACGCCGGACAGGGGTGTTGGACACGGGTCATTCGTCGCCCCACGGCTTGACCAGGGTCGTGTCGAGGCCTAGCTGGGCCAGGCAGCGGCCGGCGACGAAGTCGACGAGATCGTCGATCGTCTCGGCCCCGTGGTAGAAGCCGGGGGCCGCGAAGAGAATGACCGCGCCCGCCTGGCGCAGCGTCAGCAGGTTCTCGAGGTGAATCGTCGAGAGCGGCGTCTCGCGCGGGACGAGGACGAGCTTCCGCCCTTCCTTGAGTGCGACGCCGGCCGCCCGGTGGATCAGGTTCGCCTCGCCCCCCGTCGCGATCGTGCCCGCGGTCGCCATCGAGCAAGGGCAGACGACGTAGCCGTCGACGGGGGCCGACCCGCTGGCGTACGGCGCGGAGTAGTCGTGCGGGTCATAGACCGTCGCCGCGGCGCCGGCCCGCTCCGTGAAGCGCGCCAGGACCTCGTCCCGCGGCAGCCGCGGGTCGCCGTACAGCTCCGTGGCGAGCACCTGCACGCCCGCAGCGGAGGCACAGATCCCGACTTCGCATTCGGCGGCCGCCAGAGCATCGACGAGGCGCGCGGCATACGGCGCTCCAGAGGCGCCCGTAATCCCGAGGAAAACTCTCATTGCGGGCCCTGGGAGGCCTGGAGGAACTCGCCGAGCTTGCGCAGGTTCTCCTCGCCGAACCCGGCGTACTGCGGCATCACGCTGTTGCCGAACTCCGACGGGTCGGCCACGTACGCCGCGAAGCCCTCCACGCCGCGGTTCGAGGTCGCACCGATCTCGGACAGATCCGGCGCACCGAGGTTCGTTGCCCCGGAGCCCAGATACGTGTGGCAGTTCTGGCAGCCGACACTGGCGAAGATCGTTGCTCCCTCGACCGCGTCCGGATTGTCGGCGAAACCCTGGATCTCGGCCCACTCGCTCACCAGCTCGAGACTCGCGCCCGGCTCTTTCGCCGTCGCGCCGAGCCAGCTCAGCGTCCCCATCGAGATCACGGTCACTATGGCCGCCACCATCGCAACCGGACGGCGCAGCGGCCGCCGCTCGCTGCCGCACGTCCAGGAACGGAAACGCGAGCAGAAGCACGAGAGCGATCGTCGGAACGCCGACCGTGCCGAGGATGACCGAGTCCGGCCACTTGAAGATCCGCAGCAGGTAGAAGAGGAAGTAGAAGTACCAGTCGGGCCGCGGAGTGAAGCTCGTCGTCCCGGGGTCCGCCTTGTCGTCGTAGAGCCTCCCGAACCAGCCGGAGCCCGACGCTCCTTCGGGATCGGTCGCTTCGTCGGCCGTGAACTTCCAGACGACCGTCATGGCGACGATCAGACAAACCACGAACAGGCTCATCACGGTGTCGTGGAACATCGCGAACGGGAAGAACGGCTTCCCCCGCTGCTTGACGTCCTTCTTGTACTGCTGGTACTCCGCGCGCCGCCGGTCGAGCCCCCTGCTCATCGCTTGCGCCTCCCTCGTGAGCCGGGCGCGACCAATCCCTTGCGCGGCGGAGGCGGCGGGCCCGGGCGCGGCCTGCCGGCGGCCGTCGGCGACCACGGCGGCGAGGTCACGCCAAGGCGCACGACCAGGTAGAGGTGGAAAATGATCAGCCCGGCGAGGGCTCCCGGTATGACGAGCATGTGCAGCGTGTAGAACCGCGGCAGCGTCTCCGGACCAATTTCAGCCCCTCCCTGGAGAACTTGACCGAGAAACGGCCCGACGAACGGCCCCGTCGCCTGCAGGTTGACGCCGACGACGGTCGCCCAGTACGCCGTCTGGTCCCAGGGCAGGAGGTAGCCGAAGAAGCCCTCCATCATCCCGAGCACGAGGATCAGGGCACCGACGATCCAGTTCAGCTCACGCGGGTACTTGTAAGCGCCGTAGAGGAACACCCGGCCCATGTGCAGGAAGAGCAGGATGATGAAGACGCTCGCGCCCCAGCGGTGCATGCCGCGGACGAGCCAGCCGAGCGTGAGGTCGTCCGTGATGTGACGGATCGACTCGTAGGCCGAGTTCGGATCCGGCTTGTAGTACATCGCCAGGATCACGCCGGTGATGGCCTGGACGATGAAGGCGGTCAGCGAGGCCGAGCCGAGCGTGTGGCCCCAGCTGATGTCGCCGGGCACCTTGCGGAAGAGGAAGTACTTGACGCCGCCGATGAGCCCGGAGCGCTCTTCCAGCCAGCTCAGTGGGTACAGGAGCAGCATCAGGAGCTGCTTGCCTCGGCCTGGCTTCGACTTTGCCATCAGCGGGGCGGCTGGACCGGATAGAGCAAGCCCGAGACGCCATCGACGTGCTGCCCGGGGCCGCTGAGCGGGTACGCATGGATCATCGCCTCGGCTCCCATCCCGTCCACTTCGGAGACGGAGTAGGTCTTGCCGAGGAGGAGCCGACCGTCCTCGATGCGGAACAGGTAGCGGTCGAGCGCGCGCACCGGCGGGCCGGCCGTGCGATTCCCTTCGTTGTCGTACTGACCTCCGTGACACGGACAGCCGAAGCCGGCGGCGGCCTCGGTCGGGATGAGGTCCACGTTCTTAACGGTCGTCTTCTCGTCGTCGAGCGGCAATCCGTTCACCTGAACGGGGCAGCCGAGGTGGACACACCGGTTCGAAAGGATCGTGAAGCTCGGGTTGCCTTCGAGCAGGCCGTTGTTGCGGATGTACGCAGTTCGCCGCGAGACCTCGCCTTGCTCGGGGTCGAGCAGGAAGGTCGCGATCACGAACTTGTTCAACGGGAAGTCGTCGACGGCGCCGACGTCGACCTCAGGATGGTCCTGAGCGATGAAGGGCGGCAGCATGGTGAAACCAAGGATGGGCGCGGTGATGATTCCGCCGATCACCGCGCCCAGACCGAGCGTCGAGGCCTCGAGGAACTTCGACCGCGGGTAGCGGACGATCTCGCCTTCGTCCAACTCCGACAGGGCGGGCTCTGCCTTGTGGGCTGGGATCGGCTCAGGCTCCGCGGGCTCCTGCACCGGCCCTGCTCGGTACCCGCTCGTGACGTCGCGGATCCAGAGGAAGCCGAAGATCGCCGTGAGCACCGCGCCGACTGCCAGGACGATCGTGCCGAGGATCAGGCCGACGAGGATGCAAGCGATGCCGACGGCAAAGCCAACCGGCCAGATGGTCGGCGCAGGCTCGTGCTGAGTGCCGTGACCGCCGTGCGGATCCACGTCGTGACGCGGATTCAATCGGTCTCCGGACTCATCGTCAACGACGTAGCAATTGGCGCAACGGCCGCGACAGGCGGCCGTCGATATCGTCGGGAGCTTCGTCGAGCCCGTACTCGGCCCAACGGCGGTCGACGAGGGAGCGGATCTCGTCGCTCATGACGATCTCGTCTGGCCACTCGCGGGTGCCCTCGTCCGGGCCCTTGTGCGTCGCGTCGATGCCGATCTTGCCGCCGTAGAACTGGCGCGTCGGGGCGTGGTCGAGGTGGTCGAGCGGCCCCTCGCTGAGCATGACGTCGCGTTGTGGATCGACGTTCGCGGTCACCCGGAAGAAGACCTCCTCGTAATCGTGGACGTTCACGTGCTCGTCCACGATGACGACCGACTTCGTGAGGCTGAGGAGGCCGAGGCCCCAGATCGCGTGCATCACCTTCTGGGCCTGGCCGGGAAAGCTCTTGCGGATCGAGACGATCACGCAGTTGTGGAACGCACCCGCGACGGGCAGGTCGTAGTCGACGATCTCGGGCACGCTCATCTTGATCGCCGGCAGGAAGATGCGCTCGGTTGCCTTGCCGAGCCACGCGTCCTCGGCGGGCGGCTTGCCGACGACGATCGACGGGTAGATCGCGTCGGCGCGCATGGTCATCGCGGTCACGTGGAAGACCGGGAACGGCTCGGCCGCCGAGTAGTAGCCGGTGTGGTCGCCGAACGGGCCTTCGAGCGTCTCGTCCCCTTGCTCCACGTAGCCCTCGAGCACGATCTCTGCGTTCGCGGGCACCTCCACGTCCACGGTCTTGCCTTTCACGAGCCCAACCGGTTCTCCCTTCAGGAACCCGGCGAGCATGAACTCGTCGATGTGCTTCGGGAGCGGCGCGGAGGCGGAGTAGGCGCTCACCGGATCGAGGCCGAGCGCGACGGCGACCTCGAGACGCCCGTCGGTGGCGAGGTAGTCCATGCGCCCGTCCTTGTGCAGCTGCCAGTGCATCGCGGTCGAGCGCGGGCCGAGCTTCTGCATGCGGTACATGCCGACGTTCCGCGTGCCGGTCTTCGGATCGTGGGTGATGACGGCCGGGAGCGTTATGAAAGGCGCGGGGTCGCCGGGCCAGCAGTGCTGGATCGGCAGGAGGTCGAGATCGACGTCGTCGCCTTCGAGCACGACGTCGTGGTGGGCCGCGCGGCGAACCGTCTTCGGACGCGAGTCGGCGATCGACTTGAGCGTCTTCAGCCCGCGGACCTTCTCGGCCAGGCCCTGCGGGGGTTGCATCTCGAGGACGGACTCGAGCTTCGCGGCCGCATCGTCGAGCCGCTCGACCCCGAACGCGAGGCACATGCGGCGCTCGGTGCCGAACTGGTTGATCAGCAGCGGGTGGCTCGAGCCCGTCGGGTTCTCGAAAAGGAGCGCCGGCCCTCCTGCCCTGACCGTCCGGTCGACGATCTCGGTCACCTCGAGGTACGGGTCGACCTCGGTGGTCACGCGAACGAGCTCGCCTTCAGTCTCGAGGAGCCCGATCCACTCCCGCAGGTCACTCGGCGGCGTCATCGCGGTCAGTCTAGGTCGACATTGCCTCTGACACTGCGGCATCGATCGAAAGCGCACGACCCTCGGCGCGGAGTGCATCGAGCCGGTCGTCGCCGAGACCTGCGCGAAGATCGTCCTCGAGCTTGGCCCGCACCCTGTCCGCGTACGCCTCGAATCTGAGAGGAAGCTCGTGCTGGAGGCGTTCTGCTTGACCGAGGAGACGTGCCGCCCGATCGGGGTCGCCCGCGGCGAGGGACAGAGCACCGAGCCCGACGAGGCAGTACGCAATGTTCTCCTTCCACTCCATTCGCACCGCAGCAGTAGTGGCTTCTCCAAATCGCTCTCGCGCCTGATCGAACCGTCCCTCCCCGAGTTCGGCAAAACCGAGATCGCACATGCCGTTGGCGATGAAAATGTCCCACTCGTGCTTCTGCGCGATCGCCAGCGCCTCTTCGAGCGCCGGTCGAGCGTGCCTGTAATCAGCCTGGTTCAGCGCCAGCAAGCCGAGGTTGTGCATCGAGGTTTGTGCGCCGGCCTCGTCGCCAATGCGTTCGCGAACCGACTTCGCCCGCTCGAGCAGATCACGCGCCTCTTCATAGCTGCCGTCGCCCACGGCGATCACGCCGAGCAAGTTGAGGGCCTCCCCCGAGCTTCTCTCATCGTGCGTTTCCGCATTAAGGCGAACGAGTTGCTCGGCGAGGTCGCGAGCCGTTGCGTAATCGCCCTGCTTGTACGCGATCAGCCCCGCGGCGCTCAAAGCGCGGGCGCGGACCTCGGCCGGCGCCTCAGGATCACGGTCGAGCGCCTCCACGATGCGGCGCAATCCCTCTGCGAGATGGCCATGGAGTTCCCAGAACCTCCCGGTGAGAGCCACGAGCCGCAGCTCGAGCCTCGGGTCATCGAGCCTTCGCGCAAGCTGAATTGCCGCCCGGAGGTTGTCCTGCTCGGAACCCACGCGCTCGAGCCAGTCAGACGTCACGCGCCGGAAACTGGATTCCTCGTCGACACCGGAGTCCTTGACGCTCACGAAGCCCAGGAAGAACTCGATGTGGCGGCGGGCGACCCGCTCGACTTCGCCGCTCTCCTCTAGGCGCTCGAGCGCGAACTCCCGGATCGTCTCGAGCATCCGAAAGCGCTCCTCGTGGTGCCGGACGAGGCTCTTCTCGACGAGCGACGTGAGCACGTCGAGATCCGCGTCGCAGACCTGCTCGGCCGCGGGGAGCGTGAACCCGCCCACGAACAAGGCGAGCCGTGCGAAGAGTCTCTGCTCGCCCTCGTCGAGCAGCTCGTAGCTCCAGGCGATGGTGTCCCGCAGCGTCCGCTGCCGGTCGGGCAGGTCGCGAGCGCCGACGCTCAGCATCGGCAGCCGCTGCTCGAGTCGCTCGAGCAACGCCGTGGGGGAGAGAACTTTCGCGCGCGCAGCGGCCAACTCGATCGCAAGCGGTAGGCCGTCAAGCCGGCGGCAGATCTCGCCGACGGTGGTCGCGTCGCCGTTCAGCCGGAAGTCCGGCTTGATCGCCTCCGCCCGTTCGCAAAAGAGCGCAACCGCGTCCTCGTCGGCAAGCTCCGGGATCGGATACTCCCACTCGCCCGAGACCCGCAACGGCGCCCTGCTGGAGGAAATCGCCTTGAGAGCCGGAGCGTTGAGCACGAGCTGGTGGATCTGCGGCGCGGCATCGAGGACGTGCTCGAGGTTGTCGAGCACGAGCAGCACCTCCCGCTCATGCACGAACCGCTCGAGAGCCTCCTCCGCTGACAGACCGCCGGACTCCTTCACTCCGAGCGTCTGGGCGATAGCCGGGATCACCAGCGATGGCTCGGCGACACCGACCAGACTGACGAAGAAGACGCCGTCGGCGAAGTCGTCGAGCAGATCCGCCGCGGCCTGCAATGCGAGCCTCGTCTTGCCCGCGCCGCCCGGGCCCGTCACGGTGAGGAGGCGTACGTCGACACGGCGGAGGAGCTCGCCGACCTCAGCCAGCTCCTGCTCGCGTCCGATCAGGCGTGTCGGCTGGGGCGGAATGTTGGTCGGCCGAGTCTCGAGCGTCGCGAGCGCCGGAAACTCCCTCTCTAGCCCTTCGCCGACGAGCTGGAAGATCGGCTGCGGCGCGCTGAGGTCCTTGAGCCTGTGCTCGCCGAGATTGTCGAGCGCGAGGTCTGCCGGGAGATCCGCCTCGACGAGATCTCGGGCCGATTGCGAGATGAGGACCTGGCCGCCGTGACCAACCGCGGCTATGCGCGCAGCTCGGTGAACGTCCATCCCGACGTAGCCCTCGTCCGTCCGCAGCGGCTCGCCGGTGTGGATACCGATGCGAACCTGGATCGGCCCTGCGGCGAGACCGCGCTGAGCGCTGGCGGCGGCCGCGACGGCGTCCGTGGCTCGGGCGAACGCGACAAAGAACGCATCGCCCTGGGTGTCGACCTCGACGCCGCGGTGGGCGGAAAACGCGTCCCTGAGCAGCGCGCGATGCTTCGCCAGTGCATGTGCGTATCCATCACCGAGCTCGCTCAGCAGCCGCGTCGAGCCCTCGATGTCTGTGAACAGGAAGGTGACGGTGCCGGTAGGCAGCTCGGCCATGCCGGTCAAGTGAAGCGCGTCGGGGACGAGCCGTCTAGTGCGGGCTGCGGCCGCGACGGTGGTACTTGAAGTACATGTACGTCTCGCCGAGGAGGGGCGGCGCCGCGAGGATCAGCCCGATGACGAGCATCCCGATGATCACCTTCTTGCCCTCCGCGGCTGCGTCGGCGAGGACGAAGGCAGCTGCAAGCACGTGACCCATGGGCTGCGACTTTAACGAACCCGCTGGCGATGAGCTTCGAGCGCGCGATCGACGGGCTCCGGCCCGGCTACCTCTTTCGCGCGCGAGACGAGGGTCTCCGGGTCGTCGGTCTCCTTGAGAACCCCTTTGCCGAGCAGGGCAACGCTCGCCGCCCAGGCCGGCCCGTCCTCGCTCGATCCCTCGGCACGCAGCTGGGCGCAGAGCGAGATCAGCTCCCCCATGTCCGCGACTGCCTCCACCGATCCCGCCTTCGCGAGGCGCACGAGCCCGTGCGCATAGAGGTAGTCGCCGAGAAGGAGGATCGTGTCGTGGTCGCCGGACGTGAACAGGCGAGGGCGGCCGTAGTGGACGAGGTACCCCTCGTAGATGGTCTCTACGGCGAGCGCGAAACGAGACTCTGCCAGCGTCGAGAAGACCAATTCTCGGTCGCGTGCCCCCCGGGGCCGGAGCGCTTCCCGCCAGAGCGAGCCCTCGCGCTCGGCGTCGAGCGCGATCTCCTGCCACAGGTCAAGTGGCTGCGAAGAACTCAGCGGCGGCCTCCACCGTCCGGTCGATCTCCTCGTCGCCATGAGCAAGGGAGACGAACATCGCCTCGAACTGCGAAGGCGGCACATAGATGCCCCGCTCGAGCATGTGCCGGAAGTACTCGCTGTAACGGGCCGTGTCGCACGCCGAGGCCTGTGCAAAGTCCGTGACAGGGACTGTCCCTGTAAAGAGGGTGGCCATCGCGCCGACTCGCTGGAACGTGCCAAGGCTGCTGAGGCCGGCCTCCAGGCGCGCTGCCTTGCGCTCGAGCTCCTCGTAGACGGCCGGATCGCGCAGGCGGCGGAGGACGGAGATGCCCGCGGCCGTTGCGAGCGGGTTCCCGGAGAGAGTTCCCGCCTGGTAGACCTCGCCGACGGGCGCGAGGTGACGCATGAGCTCCGCGGAACCGCCGAAGGCGCCGACCGGCAACCCGCCGCCGATGATCTTCCCGAGGATCGTGAGGTCCGGCGTGACGCCCAGGCGCTCCTGCGCGCCCCCGCGCGCGATCCGGAACCCGGTGATCACCTCGTCGAACACGAGCAGCGCGCCCGAGGCATCGCAGAGCTCACGAAGCGCCTCGAGGAAGCCCGGTGCCGGCGGGACGACGCCCATGTTCCCGGCGACCGGCTCGACGATCACGCAGGCCAGCCCCTCGCCGTAGCGCGCGACGGCAAGGGCCGCCTCCTCGATGTCGTTGTAAGGAGCGACGATCGTGTCCGCCGTTGCACCGGAGGGGACTCCGGCGGTTGCGGGCACACCGAGCGTCGCCGGGCCGGAGCCCGCCTCGGCGAGCAGCGCATCGGCGTGGCCGTGGTAGCAGCCGGCGAACTTGAGGATCCGGTCGCGCCTCGTCGCTCCCCGCGCGAGCCGGACGGCGCTCATCGCCGCCTCGGTCCCCGAGCTGACGAGCCGCACCTGCTCGATCGAGGGGAACGCGTCGACGATCTCGGCCGCGAGCTCCACCTCCCGCTCGGTCGTCGCGCCGAAGGTCGTCCCCTCGTCGGCCGTCTGCTGAACCGCCTCGACCGTCTCCCGGTCCGCATGGCCGAAGACGAGCGGGCCGAACGACATCACCCAGTCGACGTAGCGCTCGCCGCCGGCCGTCGTCACGTACGCGCCCTTCCCCTTGCGCACGAAGAGCGGCTCGTCGAGCCCCACCGCCTTCATCGCGCGCACCGGCGAGTTGACGCCGCCCGGGATCAGGCGCTCGGCCTCCCGTGCAAGCTCGGACTTGGACTTCAGAGCCAGGCGGCGAGCTCCTTGGCCCAGTAGCTGACGACGAAGTCGGCGCCTGCGCGCTTGACGGCCGTCAGACGACTCGATCGCCGCCTGGCGCTCGTCGAGCCAGCCGCGCGCCGCGGCGGCCTTCACCATGGCGTACTCGCCGGAGACGTTGTACGCGGCAACCGGCAGGTCGAAGCGCTCGCGGACGGCACGGATCACGTCGAGATTCGGGAGCGCCGGCTTGACGATCAGCGCGTCGGCGCCCTCCGCGACGTCGAGCTCGCACTCGCGCAACGCCTCCCGCACGTTCGCGGGATCCATCTGGTAGCCGCGGCGATCGCCGAACGAAGGCGTCGACTCGGCCGCCTCGCGGAAGGGCCCGTAGAAGGCCGAGGCATATTTCGCCGCGTACGAGACGATCGCTGTCTCGGCAAACCCGCCCTCGTCGAGCGCTGCGCGGAGAGAAGCGACGCGCCCGTCCATCATGTCGCTCGGCGCGACCACGTCCGCGCCGGCCTCGACATGGCTGACCGCGGTGCGGCCGAGCAGCTCCAGCGTCGCGTCGTTTGCCACCTCGCCGTTCTCGATCAGGCCGCAATGGCCGTGCGAGGTGTACTCGCAGAGACAGACATCCGTGATCAGCACGAGATCCGGATAGCGCTCACGCAGCGACCGCAGAGCCCGCTGGACGATCCCGTCCGACGCGTACGCGCCCGAGCCCTCGTCGTCCTTCTCCTCGGGGATCCCGAAGAGGATGACGGCGGAGAGCCCTAGCCCCAGCAGCTCCTCGGCCTCCCGCGAGAGGTCGTCCACCGAGAAGCGCCCGAGCGCGGGCAGCTCCTCGTTCGCCTTCGTGTCGGGGCCGACGAAGAGCGGATAGACGAAATCGTCGAGGTCGAGCTTCGTCTCGCGCACGAGCGAGCGAAGCGCACCGGTGCGGCGCAGCCTGCGCAATCGCGTTGTCGGAAACGCACTCACGGGGCCACCTTAGCCTCGGGGGGTTCCTCCGGCGGCACGGGCTTGATCGGGCGCGTCTCTTCGATATCGACCTCGACAGGCACCACTCCGCCCTTCCAGTCCTCGAGCTCGACGCGCTCGCTGAAGAACTCGTACCCGGAACGCATCACGGCGAGCAGCGGCAGCGCGACGAAGATCCCAGCCAGCCCGTAGAGCTCTGCTCCGGCGAGCAGGCCGAAGATGACCATCAGCGGGTGGAGCCGCAACGCGCTTCCCATCACCTTCGGAACGACGATGTGCCCTTCGATCTGGTGGATCCCCAGGAAGAGCAGGAACACCCAAAGCGCGGAGAGCGGGTCGACGGCGAGGGCATAGATGACGGGCAACGCCCCGCCGAGCCAGGGACCCAGGTAGGGAATGAGCTCGGTGAAGGCAACCCAGGCGCCGAACAGCACGGCGTACGTGTCCGCACCCGGCACCAAGCCGAGCGTGCCGAGCAACCAGAGCCCGACACCCGCGCTCGTACCGATGATCGCCGACAGCAGGAACTGACCGCGCACGTAGCCCGCGACCGCATGCTCCATCCGGATGACGAGCCCGGAGCTGCCGGGCCTCGGCGGGAAGCGCCGGTCGGCCGCCCTTTTGAGGCGGCCCATGTCGAGGAGCATGTAGATCGAGACGACGATGATCAGCACCACGCTGAAGACGAGCTGGAAGATCGAGATCGCGGCGCCGCTGACGAAGTCGATCGCCGTCGATGTGTACTTCTCCACATCCTGGCCCTTGATGTTGGCCGCGAAGTCCTGGCCCTGCTCGCGGATGTCGACCCGCTCGAGGTTGTGTGTGTCGAGCCAACTCTGTAGGCGATCGACGTCCTGCTCGAAGCCGGTCTGCGAGCTCTGTCCGTCCTCCTTCGTAAGGTAGGAGTCGATCCTGTTCGCCGCCGACTGCGTCTGGTCGCTGACGATCACGCCGATGGCGATGGCGACAACCGCCAGAGCAGCGGCAAAGCTGAGGTAGACGATCGCAATAGAGAAACCGCGCGGAATCCGGAGCCGTTCGAGGGCGCGCACCAGCGGGTCGAGCAGCAGCGCGATCAACCCCGCCACGACGAACAGGAAGACCGCGTGAAAGACCTTCCCCGCGAGCAGGATCGCGATCAGCGCGAGCACGGGAAGGCCGACCAGCTGAATCCAGCGCGGGATCTGAATCGTCGGCGTCCCGCCGGACATGGAGGCCATCGTACCGCGCAGGTCGTGTCGCTCAGGCCACCCGCGTGGGATTGGTCAGCCTTCGAGGACGGTGCGCTTGCTCTCGACCCTTACGAGCTGTGGGAGGAAACGGAGCCGTCTCCGCGGCTCGCCCTCCTGCGCGGGCGCGCGGAGGGTGCGGCGATGCAAGATGCGGACACATCGGTTACGGTGCCGACCATGCCCCCGCCCCGGACCCCAGGGCAGGCGCGCCGCACGTCCAAGGCTCGAGCCGCCGCGAGACGAAGAGCCCGGCGAATTGCCGGTCTGACGGCCGTTTCCATCGCTGTCGTCGTTACGTTTGCCCTCACCGCCTTCGGCTCAGGCTCGCCTGCGCAAACCCAGACCCGGCCCGCGCCGGCCAACCGGCTCCTGCCGGCCGGCCAGCCGCGGCTTCAGGCCGTTGCGCTGTACGGCGCTCTCCGGCTGCAGTTGCCGATCGAGCAGAGCCGCGTGACGGCGATCGGGTACCACGCGGTCGGCGGCGGCGCGCTCGCGCTCGAACCGGTCGGGCGCCAGGCAAACGAGGGGATCCTCACGCGGGTCGCGCGGAAGCTCTTCGGCGGAGGCACGAACGGACTGACGTACTACTTGCTCGGAGGCGATGAAGGCCCGAGCACGGCGGCGCTCGACGTGGGCGCGGCCCCCGGCACCGACGTCTACTCGCCGGTGGACGGGACGGTCGTCGGCATCACTCCGTTGATGCTGCGGGGCAAGGTGTTCGGAGCCCGCATCGACATCCAGCCGATGAACGAGCCCGCGCTCGTCGTCCGGCTGACCCACCTGCGTCCGGACCCCTCGCTGACGGTTGGCTCCTCAGTCGGGGAGGCGATCTCGAAGGTCGGCACGGTGATCGACTTCTCCCAGGTCGAGCGGCAGGCGCTCGCGCGCTATACGCAGGACGCGGGCAACCACGTCTCGGTCTCGCTGGCTCGCCCCGCAACACTCGCCATCCCCTGAGAATCCTCTTCGTCGCCGACGTCAACGGTCATCCGGGCCGCCGCGCGGTCGAGGAGCGTCTGCCGTCTCTGCGCGAAGAGCTGGACATCGACTTCTGCGTCGCCAACGGCGAGAACGTCGCGGACGGGGTCGGCATCACGCCGAAGCTCGCGGACGTGCTCCTCGCTTCCGGCGTGGACGTGCTCACACTCGGCAATCACACGTGGCGGCGGCGCGAGATCGTCCCCTACCTCTCGGGGAGCGAGCGGCTGATCCGGCCCGCGAACCTCTCGGCCCAGGCGCCCGGGCGCGGCATGACCGTCGCCACCGCCCGGGACGACACTCCGGTCGCGGTGATCAACCTGCTCGGCGATCTCTTCATGCAGCCCGCCGTGGCACCGTTCGAGGTGATCGACGAGCTCGTCGAGGACGCGCGCCGCGAGACGCCGGTCGTGCTCGTCGACTTCCACGGCGAGGCAACGAGCGAGAAGGTGGCGATGGCCCACTATCTCGACGGCCGGGTGACCGCCGTCTTCGGCACGCACACGCACGTCCAGACAAGCGACGCGCGGGTGCAGCCCGGAGGGACGGCTGCGATCACGGACGCGGGCATGACCGGCCCTCACGACTCCGTGATCGGCGTCAAGGCCGAGCAGGCGATCCAGCGGATGCGGACCGGGATGCCGGTCAGGTTCGAGACGGCCGAGGGCGGCATCCGCCTGGAGGGTGCGATCGTCGAGTGCGACGCCTCAGGCCGCGCGACGAGCTGCGAGGCCGTTCGCGTCTCGGTGACGTAGAGGGAGCGCCAAAACGAGCAGGAGCGCGATCAGCACGAGGTCGCGCACGAGCACGAGCCAGGACTGGAGCGCTCCGAAGTGGAGTGCGAGCTCCCAGTAGCGGTACGGGAACCAGAGCTGCGTGAGGACGAGCGCGGCGCCGAGCAGCACCGACGCATTGAGGCCGCGCCGGCCACGGACGAGCGGAACAACCGGGATCAGCCAGATCAGGAACTGCGGCGAGAGGACTTTGCCGAGCGCGATGAAGGCGACGAGCGCGGCCCCGCTCGCCAGGATGAGCCGGTCGCGCCGAGCCGGGCCCCGGGCGAACAGGACCCAGACGGTGACGAGCGCGGCGACCTGTAGGACGGACTGCGCGGCGGCGAGCACGTCAGGCGCCGATCCGACGAGGTTCTGAGAGCCGTGGCTCGATTCCATCGTGATCCCGGTCCCGAACACCTGATGCGCAACCAGCAGGAAGCCGGCGCCGAGGCTCTCGATCTGCAGCGGGCGCAACGCCTGATCCCAGAGGCTGTGCCAGAGACCGCCCGGCGCGAGCACGAGAAACGGCACGAACGCGAGCGCGGCCGTCGCCGCCAGGGCGGCGGCACAGATGAGCGCCTCGCGTCTGCCCTTGCGCCGCCAGACGTAGGCGACCGCGATCGGAACGAGCACGACCGGGTAGAGCTTCGCCGCGACCGCGGCCCCGAGCGCGACGTGCCCGAGGCGTAGCCGCCCCGTGATCAGCGCTGCAAGCGCAGCCACAGTCAGCGCTGCGGGCCACAGGTCGAAGCGCGAGACAACGACCGGGCCGAGCGCGAGCGGAGCCAGCGCGACGAAGCCGAGCGCTCCCACGAGCCACGTCCTGCCGGCCCCGAGCGAGACGAGCGCGATCGCGACACAGACGATGATCGCCTCGCCGAAGAAGGCCATCAGCGCCTCGAAACGCACGCGGAACGTCTCGGAGCCCACGTCGCCGAGCGCGGGCACCGCGAAGACCGGAAGCGCACCGGGCGGGTACTCCACCTTGAAGTCGCGGTAGGGCAGCTTGCCGTCGTCCATCGCCGACCCGTATCGCTCGTAGACCGGCGTGTCGACGATCAGGTGACTCGTGAAGTACCCGCGGTGCAGCACGCCCCAGACGACGAGAAAGAGGACGAGCGCAGCGAGCGTCGCCGCCAGGGCGAACGCGCTATCAGCGGGCGGGGAGGACGAGCTCTGACTCTGGGGCTTCGCTGTCACCGGGAGGAGCATGACGCCGTCGCCGTGGAGCCAGCACGACGAACGCGACGAACGGGAAGAACCACGGGATGTAGAGGTAGAACCAGTGGGTGAGCGCGAGCTCGAAGCCGATCAGGAGCGCGGCGGTGAGCGCCGCGAGCTGGAGCGGCGTCTTGCGCCGCGGCACGAAGTAGCAGGCGACAGCGCCGACCGCGAGCAGGCCGAGGAAGACCTGCTGGGCAAAACCGAGGTCCGGGATCCCCTCGGCGTGGTACTGGCCCCACCCCCAGATCGAGAAGGGCGAATCGCGGCCCACCTGCCAGCCGAACGTGCGATCCCAGAAGACCCTGGCCGCGTGCGCGGGATTCGGCTCGAGCAGGAGGATCCAGAAGGCGGCGAGTGTGGCCGCGACAAAACCCCCTGCAAACGCGATCTTTCCGGAGAAACGGCGTCCCTCGGGATAGCCGGCCCACAGCGGCACCAGGAGGAGCGCGGCGAACTTCGTCCAGCCGGCGAGCGCGACAAACGCGCCGCGCGCGAAATCAGACGTGACGAGCCAGAAGCCGAAGATGAGCAGCACGGGCATGATCGTGTCGTTCGTGTTCGAACTGGACACGTACTGCGTGAACGGATACGCAGCCCAGGCGAACGGGAGCATGACAGCGAGCCGCATGCCCCCGAACCGCCGGCCGAGCAGCATCAAGCCGAGGAGCGCCAGCAGGTCGAACGCGATCGCGGTCGCGTGCGCCGCCGGCAACTCGTCCCAGCGGCCGCTCCATCCGAGCACGGCCCACGCAGGCACGTATGCCTCGTACGCGACCGGCCCGTACGTATCGCCGCGCTCGTTCGCCGACTCGCAGCGCCCGTTCGTCTGAACCCGCTCGCGGATCTCCCCGTCGGCGTCCTCCGGGCCGCACGCCTTCAGCTTCCCTTGCGCGGGCATGTGGCCGTACGGCGACTCTCCGTGGGCGATCCGGTGCGCGCCGATCACGCCCGAGTAGCCGACGTCGATCACGTTGGAGTCGCGCACGTTGAGCCCGACGCGAAACCCGGTGAGGAAGACCGCCGCAGCGGCGACGAGCCACAGCGGCCAGACCGATCGCGACGCGCCAGGCCCGCCTCGCCACGCGCACCAGACCATGCGACCGAACAGGTACAGAAGCGGCGGATAGACGAGCGGGACGCTCGTGAAGATGTCGCCGCGGTTGAAGAACCAGAGCGAGGCCGAGAACGAGAGCAAGACGAGGAGGTCGAGGTTCCGCAGGCTGAGCGGGCGCCTGAGATCGGCGAGGCCGAGCAGGAAGATGACGCAGAACGCAAGCCAGATGGCGACGTTGTTGATCTGCTGGCCGCCGAATGCGCCGCTGTAACCGCGGGCCATCTTCCAGGCGACCTGCGGCCCGGTCCACGCTTCGGTGACGGCGCCGGAGCCGTCGTCCACCCGGCCGACGGCGATCTGGCCGGCCGAGCCCCACCAGACCCCGAGCTTCCAGTCCCCGCGCTCCTTGTCGTAGGTCGCGTCCGTGACGCGGTCGCGCTGCGGGTAGCGGTCGAGCCAGTCGGCAACCTTGTCGTTGCGGAGAAAGATCGCCGTCGCGCGCTTCTCGGTCAGGCGCGCGCGATCCGCAACGGGGGCAAACGGAGCCTGGACGAGACGGCCCTTCGAGTCGTAGACAGGCCTGGTCGGAGTCGTCGTCGAGGCGTGCGCCGCCGGGGCGAGCACAGCCGCGGCGAGCAGGGCGAGGGCGACCCGCCTCACGCCAACCTCAGCCGCGCCTGAAAGACCAGAGCTTGTTGCCCACGAAGTTGATGGGCGTCACGAGCACGACTGCGATCGCCTGCGCCACGACCTTCCCCACGCCGGCGGCGACGAACGCGGTCAGGAGCACCTCGTTCGCGGCGAGCGCGATCAGCGAGACGACGAAGAAGCGGAGGCCCTGGTAGCCGACATGTCCGCGCTCGCCCCGGAACGTCCAGAGTCTGTTCCACGTGTAGTTGTTCGTGACCGCGACGAGGAAGGAGCACGCCGCCGCGAGGTTGTAGTGCATGCCGGACCCGACCAGCGCCGAGTAGACGGCGAGGTTGACGGCGTATCCGACCGCGCCCACGGTGCAGAACTTCGCGAGCTGGACCCAGTTGCGAGACCTGCGCAGAGCGCTGGATGCGCGGGCCCTCGCCGCGGCCATCGTCGAGGCTTCGTCGGTCACGACGGGCGAGCGTAGCAGCGGGCTGGCAGCACTCCGTCAGGCGATCGAGAAGCCGTCTGCGCCCTCCGGCTCGACCCAGGCCACCTCGACCTCGTCGACCCGGGCACCGGCCGGTCCGCGCCGGCACCAGTCGACCATCGACTCCACCCGTTCGGCGTCGCCCTCGAACGCTGCCTCGACGGTTCCATTCCGGGCATTGCGGACCCAGCCTGCCAGCCCCAGCGAGCGGGCCCTGTCACGCGCCTCGACGCGAAAGAACACGCCTTGCACGGAGCCATGGACGACAACCGTCGCGCGCTTCACTTCTCGAAACCCTCCTGCCCCACCAGGGGGACGAAACGGCACGGGACCGAGCGGACGACCGCCGGCCCCTCGGGGCTGCGGACGATCAGCTCGAGGCGCTGTCCCCAGCGCCCACCGATCGGGACGGCGAGGCGCCCGCGAGGCTCGAGCTGCTCGTAGAGCGGCTGCGGCAGAGCGGGTGCGGCGGCCGCGACCGCGATCGCGTCGTAGGGGGCGTGCTCCGGCAAGCCGACCGACCCGTCCCCGACGTGGACCTCGACCTGCTCGTACCCCGCTGCAGCGAGGTTCTTCCGGGCCTCGATCGCGAGCTCCGGGATCCGCTCGATCGTGTGCACGTCCGCGGCGAGCTCGGCCAACACTGCAGCCTGGTAGCCCGAGCCGGTGCCGACGTCGAGCACTCGCTCGCGGCCGGTGAGGCCGAGGACCTCGCAGATGCGGGCGACCATGTACGGCTGCGAGATCGTCTGCTCGTGGCCGATCGGAAGTGCGGCGTCCGCGTAAGCCTTTCGTCGCGGCGCCCCCGGGACGAAGAGCTCCCGCGGCACACGCTCCATTGCCGCCAGCACCCGTTCGTCGACGATGTCGCGTGCGCGCAGCTGGTCGTCGACCATGCGGAGCCGCTCGGCGGAGAGGTCTTTCTCAGGCGTCACGGTCGACGCCGAAATGGTCGAGCACGCGCGGTGCAACGTCGACGATCCGTGCAGGCGGGGCTCCCAGGCCGACCGAGAGCATCGGCACCTCCGAGTCGCCGACCTCGAGAGAGCCATGCGAGCCGCCGCCGACGTGGTCGCGGCCGCCGAGGTCCGCGAACTCGACGCCGGAGGCGGCCGAGACGATCAGGTCGCCCGCGTTCGGGTTCTCGAGCGCCGCCCACGCCCGCTCGAGCGCGTTCGGCTGCGAGAGGACCTCCGTCGTCCCGCTCGTCTCCCAGCCTCCTTCACCCGGGGCGAAGCGCAGCTCTTCGCCGTCGCGCTGCGCAACGGCTCCCCCGTCCTCTCGGAAGAGAACGACGTGTGGGCTTCCGTGGAGCCGCTCGGCGAGCTCCTTCGGCTCGGCGGTGCACCCCGGGAGGCGGTAGACCATCCCCGCACGGTTGGAGGCGGTCACGACCAGTTCGGCACGACGCCCGTTCCCCGGGTGGAAGAGCCTGAAGCCGGAGAACGCGTCCTCGAGGCGGGCTGACTCGTCGACCCGCGTCTGTCCGTGGTCGGAGCAGAGCAGGACCGCGTAGCGCTCGAGGAACTCGTCCGGGCCGCCTGCCGCTGCGAGCAGCGAGCCGATTGCGTGGTCGGAGCGCACGAGCGCGGCGTGTGCCGCCTCCGGGCCGGCCGCGTGCGACGCGAAGTCGTAGTCGGGCAGGTAGAAGACGAGGAAGTCGAAGCCGTCTCGCGTCACGAGCCAGCGGCCGACGACGCCCGCGTACTCGTCGACCGAGCCGCGGGCGCGGGTACGGATCGCAAGCGGCGAGCCCGTCACATCCGACTCGAAGAGGTTGTAGTAGAAGAAGCGGCGAGGGCCGAAGGCGGGGCCGATGCCGGGCACCGTCGACTCGTGCCGCGTCGGCCCGCGATAGCAGACCATGTTCACGGCACCCGTCACGAGGCCGGCGCCTTCGAGCGACTCGAAGAGCGTGACCGCATCGCGCGAGAGGTGCTGCGCGTTCATGTTGAAGACCGCGTCGCGAAGCGCACGGGTCGGCCCGGCAGCGCGGATGGCGCTGGGCGACGAGCCGTACTCCACGAGCCGTCGCTCGCCGCGGTGGTACCAGACGAGGTGAGGAATGCCGTGGACGTCGGGACCGACACCGGTCGCGAGGGACGAGAGGCACACCGGCGTCAGTGACGGGAAGGTCGTCACCGCCCGCCGATACTCACCGTTTTCGACGAGGAAGCGGAGCGCGGGGACGTCCTTCCGCTCGACCGCGTCTTCGAGCATCGCCGGCGTGAGGCCGTCGATGACGATCAGGACGAGCTTCTTCACCAGCACCTAGTCCCGCGCGAGCGTGCGAAGTCCCGCGTACCGCTTCCCGGCCCGGCGGCGGAGGCGCATCCCGAGCGCGGGCAGGGCGAGAGCCTCCACGTATCCGACCCCAGGCACGAACGCGAGCGCCGCGACAAGCGCTGCTGCGCCGACGACCAAAAGGCCCGTTGCCGCCCGCGTGCCCCCTCGATGAAGCGCGCCGCCGACGAGCTGCAACGCGCCCAGCGCCCCGAGAACCGCGCCCACGCCTGCGCCGACGGCTTCCGCCGCATCGGCGAAGACGATCCCGAGCGCTACCGCTACAGCCGCAGCGAGAAAGGGTGCGAGGAGGCTCCAGCGCGTTCCCGCCAGACCTGCCGCTGCCACGATTCCGAGCGCGACTCCGAGGCCTGTGAAGA
Source organism: uncultured Actinomycetes bacterium (assembly GCA_963827725.1). Lineage (GTDB taxonomy): Bacteria > Actinomycetota > Thermoleophilia > Gaiellales > Gaiellaceae > VAXT01. Next base: position 214,214 of record CAWHBM010000003.1, read on the forward strand.
CACCGATCCAGTACCAGCTCCCCATCCCGGCCAGTGTAGTTGGAGGGCGTTTCGCCTCAGCCCATGCGGGTAGTAGATGGGTAATGAACGGTCGCTCCGGGGGGTCCGGCCGTGATCGTCGGAACCTCCTCGTGTTCTTTTCTGAGCTCCGCTCGGGCCCAGCTCGGCGGATGGACAGCCTGCTCGCTCAGCTCGCGCGCAGGGAACGCCACCGCCTGAAGGTCGCACGGGTCGACGTGGAAGAACAGCCCGAGCTCGCCCGGCGCTTCAAGGTTCGCAAGGTGCCGACCCTGGTGCTGGTGCAGGGAAAGCGCTCAGTGGCGCGGCTCGAAGGTCGTGCGAACGCGGCCGAGATCGAGGAGCTCGTCGAGGAGCACCTCGAAGGGTTCGAATCCAACCCACGGGAAAGCTCGTAGAAGTGAAAGCAACCGACGGGGAGGCAGAAGCATGCGCAAGTTCGCAGTTCTGATTTCCATCGTGGCCGCCGCTGGTCTGACACTCATCGCGGCCGCGGCACTGGCAGATCGCGGCAACGGCGACGGCGGCAATAGGTTCTCCGCCAGGCTGACCGGATTCCAGGAGACGCCGTCAGAGTCGACGCCCGGCAACGGTTGGTTCCGGGCCCGCATCGTCGGTGGGGACACGATCCACTACACGCTCCACTACGAGGACTTCGAAGCCGGTGAAGGCGCCACCACGGCCGCGCACATCCACTTCGGCCAGCGCGGCGTGGCCGGCGGTGTCGAGTGCATTCCTCTGCGGCGGTGGAGACAAGCCCCCGTGCACGCCGACCGAGGGGACGATCGAAGGCGACATCGACGCCGCCGACGTCATCGGCCCCGGCGTCCAGGGCATCACCGCCGGGGAGATGGCCGAGTTGATCCGCGCAATGCGGAAGGGCTACACCTATGCGAACGTCCACACGGCGACCAACGGACCCGGCCTGATCCGCGGCCAGATCAGCAAGGGCCATGGCCACGGTGGCAACCGCGGCCGGGGTAAGGGCCGCTAGTCCTTAGCAAGCCGCTTTCGCTCTGAAGAGCCCGGTCTAGCGGCCGGGCTCTTCTCTTTCAGGCGACGGTTCCCTCGAGCCGGCGGATGACCGCAAGCCCGAACTCCGCGGCGCGCGCGCCGTCGACGACGCGATGGTCGAACGTGAGCGAGACGTGGCCGGTCCGCGCGACGGCGAGTCCGCCGTCGCGAACGACCGGCCGCTCCTCGATGCGCCCGATGCTGAGGATCGCCACCTCGGGATGGTTGACGATCGGCGTCTGGAAGAGGCCGGCGAGCTTGCCGGCGCTCGTGACGGTGAAGGTCGAGCCGCGCAACTCTTCCGGCTTGAGACTCCCTGCGCGGGCACCCTCCGCCAGCCGGGCAACCTCGGCCGCAAGCTCGTCGATCGAGGCCGTGTCGCAGTTGCGGACGACCGGGACGACGAGCCCCTCGTCGGTCTGCACGGCAACGCCGAGGTCGTACCGCTCGAGGTAGACGATCTCGGCGCCTTCGAGCCGGGCGTTCAACTCGGGGAACTCCTTGAGCGACTCCGCGGCGCTCTTGAGCACGGTCGGCAGCAACAGCTTGAGGTCGAGCCCGCCGAAGTTGCACTCCTCGACCCACGTCACGGCCGGCACCTCCCGGTGCGCGCGAGCCATGTGCTCGGCGATCACCCGGCGAATGCCTCTGAGCGGCTCGCGGCGTCCCTCCGAGCCATGTCCAGGGGTCTGACCCCCGGACGTGGCCGCTGCGCGCACGTCCGCTTCGGTCACGCGTCCCTGCTGGCCGGTGCCGGCCAGCGCTTCGAGGTCTACGTCGAGCTCTTGAGCGAGCCGCCGTACGAGCGGCGTTGCGCGGACACGTCCAGTCTCGCCATGTCCAGGGGTCTGACCCCCGGACGTGGCCGAAGGGGCCTGGGGCTGTGGAGAAGTGGCGCCGTCGCCCCCGATCACGACGAGGATCGTGCCGACCGCGACGACGGTGCCCTCTTCGACGAGGATGCTCGCGACCTTCCCGGCGGCCGGAGACGGGATCTCGACGGTCGTCTTGTCCGTCTGGATCTCGACGAGCGGCTGGTCCTCCGCGATCTCGTCCCCTTCGGAAACGAGCCAACGGGCGACCTCGCCTTCGGTCAGGCCTTCGCCGAGGTCGGGAAGCTTGAACTCGTAGGCCACCGCGGCGGAATCTATCGGGGGCGGCCGACCCAGGCGTCGGCCGGGGCGATGAGGACGCGCAGGCCGCCCTCGACCCGCCAGAGCGAGACGGCCTGTTCGTCCCCCGCCAGCTGCGGCGCGGTCTCCCGACGGGACATAGCCGAGCTGGAGCGTTCGCTCTTCGTTCCAGACCGCGACGGCGTTCGAGTCGTGCGGGTTGTCGGGCTCGGGCACGAGGGCGAGCGCACGGCCGGGCTCGAACGAGGGGTCCTCGAGCGACTCGGGCCGAAAGGAAACGCCGGCGACCGGGACGACGAGAATCGCAGGGTCTTCCCAGCGCACGACCTCGCCCGTCGCGGCGTCCCGGATCCGATAGCCCGACTCGGGCGCGCTCGAGCAGCAGGCGGAGGCGCTCGCTCAGAACTCGAGCAGCCGCTCGACGGCGTCCACGACCCGCTCGACCGAGGGCATGTACGCATCCTCGATCTGCCAGTACGGGTAGGGCACGTCGTAGCCGGTCACCCGCAGCACCGGTCCCCGCAGATCGAGCATCGCCTTCTCGGCGAGGATCGCCGCGAGCTCGGCTCCGTAGCCGGCGGTTCGCGGCGCCTCCTGGATGATCACGACCCGCCCGGTCTTGCCTGCGGCAGCGAGCAGCGCCTCCTCGTCGAGGGGCTTCAGCGTCCGGATGTCGAGGATCTCGACGCTCGCGCGCCCGTCGAGCGAATCGGCGGCCTGCTCGGCGAGCGGCACCATCGAGCCGTAGGCGACGAGCGTGACGTCGTCGCCCTGCCGCACGGTCCTCGCCTGGCCAAGCGGGACGACGTGCTCGCCCTCGGGAACCTCGCCGCGCATCGTCCGGTAGTGGAGCTTGGGCTCGAAGATGACGACCGGATCGGGATCGCGAATTGCCGCCGCCAGCAGGCCTTTTGCGTCGCTCGGGGTAGACGGGATCGCGACCTTCACTCCCGGCGTGTGCACGTAGTAGGCCTCCGGCGAGTCGTCGTGCAGCTCGGGCGCACGCACGCCGCCCCCGTACGGCATCCGCACCGTGATCGGGAACTCCATCTTCCCGCCGGTGCGCCAGCGGTAGCGGCCCACGTGCGTGATCAGCTGGTCGAGCGACGGATAGCTGAAAGCGTCGTACTGCATCTCGCAGACCGGGCGATAGCCGGCCATGCACAGCCCGACCGCGGTGCCCATGATCCCCGCCTCGGCGAGCGGGGTGTCGACGCAGCGGTCGGGGCCGTACTTGTCGAGGAGCCCCGCGGTCGCGCGGAAGACACCGCCCACACGGCCGACGTCCTGGCCCATGACCATCACGTCCTCGTCACGTCCGAGCTCGACGTGGAAGCAGTCGTTGATCGCCTCGAGCAAGGTGAGCTCACTCACCGAGGACCCTCCGTAGCTCGGCGAGATCGGTCTCGAACGACGCGGGTGGGTCGACGAGAGCATGGTCGAAGACGAGCGACGAATCCGCAGGCGACTCGGCCTCCGCCGCTGCGATCCCGTCGCGCATCGCCTCCATGGCCTCTCCGCGGATCGAATCGGCCATCTCGTCCGTCAGGATGCCCGCACGCCGCAGATAACCCTCGTAGCGGCCGACGCATTCCTTCTTTTTCTCCTCCTCGACGCGCTCGAGATCGATGTAGGCCCTCGGATCGTCGGCGGTGGCGTGCGGCGCGGCGCGGTAGCTCACGGCCTCGATGAAGGTCGGCCCTTCTCCCGCCCGCGCTCGCGCAACGGCCTCGCGCGTGGCCTCGTAGACGGCGAGGACGTCGAGCCCGTCCACCCGCAGGCCGGGCATCCCGTACCCGACCGCCTTGTCGGCGAGCGTCTCCGCGCGGGTCTGCGCCTCGACCGGTGTCGAGATCGCCCAGCCGTTGTTGTTGCAGAACAGGACGAGTGGCGCGCGCATGACGGCCGCGAAGTTCGCGCCCTCGTGGAACGAGCCTTCCGAGGTCGCGCCGTCGCCGAAATAGACGATCGCGCATGCCTTCTCACCGCGCAGCCGCTTGCCCCAGGCGAGCCCGGCCGCGTGCGGAACGTGCGTCCCGATCGGCACGCAGATCGATGCGACGTTGTACTCCGCCGGGTTCCACCAACCGGCGGGATGGCCGCGCCACCAGGAGAGCACCGTCGAGGCCGGCAGCCCGCGCAGGAGGCCGATCGCGGACTCGCGATAGCTGGGAAAGATCCAGTCCGCGTCCTCGAGCGCGTAGGCCGAGCCCGCCTGCATCGCCTCGTGGTTCCAGAAGATCGCGTAGGTGCCGATGCGGCCCTGGCTGTGGTAGACGACCGAGCGCTCGTCGTAGGTGCGCAGGAGGACGAGGTCGCGGTAGAGCTCGACCAGGTCGTGGTCGGTGAGCCCCTCGACTTCGCCGTCCGGCACCGCGTCGCCGTCTCCGATCACACGCCGGAGATCACGCTCAGCAGGGAGAACCTGGGCCATTACGGCCCCGAATCTACCTCAGCCGCCGTGCGCCGGACCAGCACGGCAAGGAGGGCGAGCGCCCCAATCACGGCCGACACGCCGATCGCCTCGAGGACGACCCCGCCCCCGCCGGACGCCGCCGCGACGACGAGGACCACTGCCCCCAGGGCCATGGCCCCGACGGTGAGCGCCGCGAGTTTGGCGAGGCGCAGCTCGACGAGGCCCGGTGCGGTCCAGGCCGGCACACGCCGTTCGATCGACCAGAAGGCGAGCTCCGCAACCAGGACGAATGCTCCCGCGTACAGGGGAGCAAACTCGTCGAGTGCCGGCCCCTGGGCTACGAACAGGACCGTGTACTCCCCGCCGAGGGCGGCGAGCGCCCAACCGAGGGCCGGCCCCGAGCGAGCAGCGAGCCCGACCGCCAGCAGCGTCACGGCGAGCCCGCCGAGCGCCAGCGCGAGCCACCACAGCTCGATGTCCTGCACCGCGGGATACGTCGCCAGACCAAAAGCCGCCGCGAACGCGGCGATCCCGGTGGCTAGACGCGCACGACTCGGGCGTGGCGCCTGAATGCCCTCACCTCCTCCACCATCGCCTCCAGCGGCACACCTTCGCGCCATTCGACGATCGGCACGCCGAGCGACGCGTACTGCGAGCGAAGCGCTTCCCGGCGGAGACGCCAGAGCCGGTAGGCAAGCCGCTCGGTCTCGGTCTCGCCCTCGCTCGACGAACGGGAACGGCGAGAGCTCGATCACCGCCAGGTCGAAGCCGCGAGCCGGAAGGTCGAGCAGGGCGCGAACGGCCCGCTCGTCGAGCAGCGGGCTGAGGGCGATCACGAGAGCGCGCGGGGGCAGGGTCCGGGTCGGGATGACGTCGAGGTCCTTCCACGCGTAGCTGAGCAGGATCTGGGCGTCGAGCAGCGAGTCGACGATCCGGTAGAGCTGCGTCGTCCCGCTCGTCACCGTCAGCCAGTTGAGGACGCCGCCGAACGACACGAGGCCGACGCGGTCCTTCTCCTTCAGATAGTGCGTCGCGAACGAGGCCGCGGCGCGGACGCCGAGGTCGAGCGTTCCGGTATCGCTGCGTCTCGCCTCGGCGAACGTGTCGAGGAAGAGGACGACGTCGGTGTTGCGCTCGGGATGCGCCTCGTTCACCCACGGGGCGCCCCGCTTCGCGGTGGCCCGCCAGTTGACCCGCCGAATGCGATCGCCGGTCGTGAACGGCCGCAGGTCGGCGAACTCGATCCCCTCGCCGCGATGACGCGCGACCTGGTTCCCGGAATACACCTGCGTGTCGAGGGGCTGCAAGAGCCGCGCGAGCGTCTCTCCGCTGGGGTAGACCTTGAGCCGCCGAGGCTCGCCGACGGATCCTTCGAACACGAGCAAGCCGAACGCGTCACGTGCGCGCCAGAGGGCTTCGCCAACCTCGTAGGTGCCCCAGTGAGCGCAACGGAGGGGGACGTGAAGCTCTCGCCGCTCGCGCGCGCCGAGACGGATCAAGAGCGGATTCGGCTCTTCCGCGACGAGCCCGTCGGGAAGCCTCACGAGGAGCTCGAGGCGCCCAACGGCCTTCTCGGCGACGAGCTCGAGGTCGAGGCCGACGTGCCGGTCCTCGAGCTGACGCTCCCGGTCGAGCTCGACCTGCATCTTGAGCTGAGGAGGCCGAGCGAGAACGAGCCCGACTCCGACGAGGACGGCAAACGGCGCCGCTAGAGCGGCGAGCTCCGGACGTCCGAACGCCAGCGCCCCGATCAGGCCGAGCCCCGCGAGCGCCGGATACACGCGAAGCTTCGCCGTCGCGGCGCGGGTCACTTCAAAGCGGACTCGACCGCCGGCGTCGGCACCTGGTCGAGGAGCTCCCGGACGATGTCGTCCGAGCGCCGCCGCTCGACCCAGAGCTCGGGCCTGAGGGAGAGCCGGTGCGCGAGCGCGGGCACCGCGACCGCCTTCACGTCGTCGGGTGTCGCGAAATCACGGCCCGAGAGGGCGGCACGGCCGCGGGCAAGCTTGAGCAGGGCCAGCGACCCGCGCGGGCTCGAGCCGACCTGGACGCCGGGAGCGCTCCTCGTCGCGGCGACGAGATCGACGATGTAGCGGCCGAGGGTCTCCTCCACGTGCACCTGCTCGAGCGACCGCTGCATCTCGAGCAGCGTCTGCCGCTCGGCCACCTCCATGAGCTCGACGTCCTCCTCGGCCCGCTCGAGCCGCCGCTCCAGCATCTCCCACTCGTGGTCCCGGGAGGGGTAGCCGACGCCCATCCGCAGCACGAAACGGTCGAGCTGGGCCTCCGGCAACGGATAGGTGCCCTCGTACTCGATCGGGTTCTGGGTGGCGAGGACGATGAACGGCGGCTCGAGGATGTGCGTGGTGCCCTCGATCGTCACCTGGCGCTCCTGCATCGCCTCCAGCAGCGCCGCCTGGGTCTTCGGCGGCGCGCGGTTGATCTCGTCGCCGAGCAAGAGGTTGCCGAAGATCGGCCCCGGCCTGAACTCGAAGTCGCTCCGCTGCTGGTTGTAGATCGACGAGCCGGTGACGTCGGCCGGCATCAGGTCTGGGGTGAACTGGATGCGTGAGAACTTCATCCCTGTCACGCGGGCGAAGGAACGCGCGATCAGGGTCTTCGCGAGGCCCGGAAAGTCCTCGATCAGGACATGGCCGTCGGCGAGGATCCCCAGGAGCACGAGCTCGAGCGCCTCTCGCTTGCCGACGATCGCTCGCTCGACCTCCGCGAGGATCCGGTCAGCTTGCACGTTCAGCTCTTCGATGGTCATTGCCACGTGATTAGAGACGTTCGAGGATCTCGACTGATTGGCGGAGCTCGGCGAAGCCGGGCCCCGGCGCCTGCCGATCGCTGGGCCGCTCGCGGTCCGGCCTCACGAGCTGCCACAGATCGTCTCCGAGGAGCTCTCGGACGGCTTCGCTCCCCGAGTCGAGCCTGAGGCCGCGGCGCTCGAGCCGGGAGAGGGCGATCTCGCGGACGACGGGGCGCAGCCGGTAGTGGAGGTCGAAGTCGCGCGAGGCGCCCAGGTTGAGCTCGCGCTCGAGACGGTCGAGCTCCGGGATGCGCTGGAGCTCCGGCGTCCGTGGCTCGAGCGCGGCGGCGAGCCGCGACACGCCTTCGCTCCGGACGAGCTGGCGCTGCCACGAGACCATCGCCAGGAGCGCCAGGGCACCGAGCACGAGCACGTAGATGTCGAGCTCGATCTCGTGCCGCCCCGGCGCAATGCTGCGCGCGGCCAGGAGCCCGAACGTGGCGAGCAGGGCGCCGAGCGCCCAACTGGTGGCGTGCCCTCTCAGCGCGCCGCCTCCAGCTCGGCCCGCAGCCCGGAGAGCGCGTCGATCGCGTCGTCCTTCATGCCCGCGTCGATCTCGTGCGGGCTGAAGCGGGCGCGTTGGAAGAGCTGGGTGAGGGCCAGAACCGAGTGGCCGCTCGCCTGAACGACGTCGAGCACGCGTGCGAGGTACTCGAGCGGCGCCTCGGTCTCCAGCTTCGGGAGCCCCGTGGCTGCGAGCGTCCGCTCCATCCTCGCGTACGCGCGGATCACGGCTCGGCGTGGATCGAGTTCCCGGCGGAGATCGTCGAGCGTCTCGGCGAGCACCTCCGAGAGAGCCTCGACGACTGGGGCATTCTGAAGCTCCTGGCGCTTCCGCCGTACCGCGAAGACGGCCATCGCGCCGCCGATCCCGAGGATGAGCGAGCCGACCACGAACACGGGCACCCAGCGGAACTGGGGCTCGTACGAGTCCGGGCGCGCGGGTGCCGCGGTCTTCTCCTCGGGTTTGGGCTTCGCCGGCTGCGCGGCGGCCTTCCCGTCGTCTTTCCGCTCGTCCCGGCTGAGCAGGTCAGCCCACGGGCCCTGCGTGACGATGATCAGAGCCACGGCAAAGGCGACGAGGCCCAGCACCGTTGAGCTCCTGCGGCTGCCTTTGTCCTTCTTCGTGTGCTGCACGCGGCCCGCGGCGAGCAGGAAGATGACGAGGATTGCTCCGAGCGGCATGAGAAGCGCAAGCGCCGTCGCCAGATAGTCGGTCACGAGGTCGGGCGCATCGGCGCTCGGCCTGCTCTCGCCCGCGCCGGGTGCGTGCCCGGCCGCCGCAACGGCCACGACGCCGACGAGCCCGAGCAACCCGCCGACAGCAGCCATCGTGCGCCAGGACCGCTGCCTCATAACGGAACCCTAGATGAGTACGAGCGCGGCGCCCCGCTCAGCCTCGAAAATGGCGGAGGTGGCGTCTCCCAGGTCCTCCCCGTCGGCCTGCAGGGGCATGGGCCTGTCACAGACGATCTCGATGCGGTCGAGATCGTGGCCATAGACGATGTCGCGTGCCCCCGGCTGACCGCGGCCGAGGACGGCGTACGCAAGCAGCCGAGGCATCGACATCGGCGAGACGGCGCGCGGCGCGACGAGGTCGATGCCGAGCTCGAACTGCGCTTCCGGCGCGATGCGGATCGGGACCGGCCCGGCGAAGGTGTACGGATCCCCGTTCGCGACGAGAGCGAACGCCGCTCGGCCGCGTCCCAGGATCTCGAGGGCAGGCTCAAATCGGCCCCGATGCTCGGCGAGCAGGCGCGTGAACTCCCACGCGAAGACGAGGTTGCCCGCGCGGGCGCCGTCTTCCCCCCGTCCGCGCGCCTCGAGGCGACGGACCGCCTCGGCGTCGATGCCGATGCCCGCGGCGAACCCGAACCGCCGTCCGTTGACCCGCCCGAGCGAGATTCTCCGCGTGCGGCCGGCGACGAAGCGCTCGGCAGCGCGGACGGGGTCTCCCGGAAGGCCGAGCGCGCGAGGAAGCACGTTCGCGCCGCCGCCCGGGAGGAACCCGACCGGCGTCTCTCGGTCGATCCCGTTCAGGACCTCGTTGAAGCCCCCGTCTCCGGAGAAGACGTAGACGGCGTCGGCGCCACGGGCCTGGCGTGCTAGCTCGGTGGCGTGACCGCGGTGCTCGGTGCGGCGAACGCCGACATCGCCGAGCACTCGGGTCACCTGCTCGATGCGCTCGTCGGTAACGCCGCTCGCGTAGGGATTGACGATCAGGAGCCGCATGACCTTCTAGGAGTTGACGAGCAGCGTCAGCGTGACCGCGTCGGGGCAGTTCAGGATCCCGTTCACCTTCCACTTGCCGCGGATCCGCTCGCCGAGGAACAGGGCTTCGGCTTCGTCCTGTTCCGCATCGCCCGCTCCGAGCTGATAGCCGGCGGCGGGAAGCTTGGTCACGTAGAAGTCCACCGCGCTGCGAAATTTGAGCGGAATCACGCCCGTGACGAGCGTCCCCCGCTGCGGCAGGTTCGCTCGGGACGTGAGCACCGTTCCGGGAGGAAGCAGGTTGGCCGGCACCGCATCGGGTCGATCCACCGACTTGATCGGGCCTGCACAGGCAGGGCCCTGGACGTCTTTCGTCTGCGCTGAGCCGCCGTCGCCGCCACGGCCGGCTGCGATCCCGATCACCACCACGGCGAGTGCGGCGAGGAAGATCCCGGCGAGAGCCCGAGGCCCGAATCGACCGCGCAGGGAGAGCCGGTTTTCGCCGGCCCTCCCTGTCGGTTCCTCAGTCATTCGTGAAGTTGGATGTTGCCACTCCTCAGCGTTCCGCTTCGCGAGTAGCCGTCTGTCAGCGAGATGCTGAAGACGTCGGCGCTGCCCGGCTCACCGTTGTCGATCACCTCAACCGTGAATGTGACCATGTGTCCGTTGTTCGTCCCTTCGCCGCGAATTGTCGCGCTGTCAGAAGCGAAGTTGCAGCTCACCTCGGTCAGGCGGGTCGAGCGGAAGTCGGCAGCGGCGCCGTCGCGGTACTGCACCTTCCCCTTCAGGTTCTGGTGCGGGTTCAGGCTGAACTGGCCCTCACTTCCTGGACCCGTGGAGATCGTGCCACCCCCAGTCACCCTGCAGCCACCACCGCCGCCCCCAGGGGGAGGCGGCGGCTGTCCTCCGCCGGCGAGGCCGAAGTCGAAGGACGGCGTGGCGTCCACGTCGGCGTAGATGTCCGAGATTTCGCCGCCGAGATTCCCCCGACCGGCGCTGAGCGCCGTCACGTTGTAGATCGTGTTGCCGAAGATCGGCCTGTTCGGACCAAAGCCACCCTGCACGGGCACGTCAATCGTGATCACGTTGCCGCTGACGCTGCCTGTCGCGGCAACCTCGCTCGGGTACTGGAGGATCTTGCAGTTCTCAGGCGTCGTCGGGGTGCAGCCGTTCCCGGGAACCGCGTCGATCGCCGACTTACCGCTACCGGCGAAGAACGTTGGTGCGCCGAAGCCTGCCGCCGATTCTGCGCCGACGTAGAAGATCCGGTACGACTCCTCGCCCTCGTCGCCGAGCGAGAGCGCCTGGAAGCGAGTGAGCCAGACGTTGCTCGTCTCGCCGGCCGGCACCGGACCGGTCGGCGGGGCCGCGAGTGTCATTTTCACGCGCAGAGTCCCCGTGTTCGGCTTGCTCAGCTCGAGCCTCGTGAAGTCGAGGTGGGGCTGGCTTGTGCCGGTGCCCAGGGGCGAGTAGTGCGGCGATTGTGCGTCGCCGGTCGGATCGGGCACCGGGCTCCTCGGAACCTGCTTGGAGATCGTCCCTCCGGTTGCGCTCGGCCCCCCGGTCTGGCGCACTTCGAACACGTGAGCCCCGTGATGCTGGCTCGTCGTGTCGTTGAAGACGATGCGCATGCTGCCGTCGAGGTCCAGATAGAGCGAGAAGTAGTCCGCCATGGTGCGGTCGCCCCCGGACACGGTGCAGAAGAGGCCCTGGTTGCAGATCTGGCCGTAGTGGGACGGCTGATCAGTGAACTTCGTCTGCGAGTAGTTCGGGGATCCGCTCGTTGCGTTTCGGATGACCGACGCGTAGCCGAACCACTTGAACTGGGTGGCCGCCTGACGGTTGTTGTACCAGGACGGCATGAAATCGCTGTCGAGGTGCGAGCTGTTGCCGAGCCATGCGACGGCGAGCGTGCCGGGGGCTCCGCCCTGCGCCCACATGAACTCGTTGGAGTTCGCGTCGTTCCCGTTGATCTGGCGCGCCGGGCCCCAGGTCTGGCCTTCGTTCGTCGAGGCCGCGTAGTAGACGTTGTGGTCGGTCTCGTCGATCCACACCGCATACAGGTTCCCCGCGGAGTCAGTGGCGACCGACGGGAAGATGTCCCCGACAGGCCCGCCGCCGGGCGATGCCGGCGCCTGCACGTTTGTATAGACGATGCCCGTGCGCTGGCCCGGATTGACGTGGCCCACGGTGATCTCGACGTGATTCCCCTGGTTGCACGGGTAGTAGATGTTTCGGTTGACCGGGTCGAAGCGCATCTGGCCGCAGGGCGCGCCCGTTGAGACCGGGTTCACCAAGTCCGCGGACGAATTCAGATAAAGGACGCCCCCGCCTGCGTCGTTGGGGTCGTCTGCGCCCGGCGTCGAGTAGATGAACGAGCCTCGCGGCGTCTGCCGGTAGGCGAGGAAGACCGTGTTGTTGTCCGGCCCACTATCCGTTCCGTTGTCCACGGCGAACCACTGCCGGTCGACGACGGTGTCGTGGACGCACGCCTGGTTCGTCGTCCAGTTGTTGCCGTCGTCCTCGCTGACCGCGCAGCTGAGCTCCGCGAGCCCCTCGAGGTCGACGAAGTACGCGTCGTCCTGGTCGTCTACGACAACGTCGGTGTCTCCACCGCCCGGCGGCGCGTTGGGGCGCAGCCCGGCGAAGCTGACGATGTTGAACTGGTTGCCGCCGTCGGTGGAGCGATGCACCCATGACTGCCCCGTGCTGAAGCCGTACGGGCCCGAGTCCCAGTAGTTGCCGTCGTTGTCGATGTAGTTCAGAGGCTCGCCCTCGGTCCGCTGAGCGTCGACGATCGTCGCCGGCGGTGAGAATGCAAGCCCGTTCGTGCTCCGCACGGGGTTCGGCGCCGGACCGCCGGCTTGCGAGACGAAGGTCGCGGTCCCGTTGTACTGCGCGGTGGGTGAGGCGATCAGAAACGGGACGACCCGCACTTCGTAGGGGCTGCCCGCGCTGCTCGCGTTCTGGATGAAAGCCCGCTCCGACGCAGTGCCGCCGGACGCTGAGGACCCAACCAGCGTGCCGTTGACGTCGTACACGAAGAGGTCGAAATCGTCGTCAGGAGATGTCCATTCGATCAGGACGTCAGCGCCGCCCGTGTTCGTGTCCCAGTAGGTCGACGGAACATTGACCGTCAAGAGGAAGTGGTCGCAGAGCACATTCCCCGGGTCGATCGCAGGTGGGCAGGCGTCGGGAACAGCGACCGAGTGCCCCACTGCATACGGCTGCCCCGCCCACGGGAATGACGTGCCGTTGGGAGGACCGATGGAGCCGGCAGGCGGTGATGCCGCCGGCGAGGATGCGGCTCCGACCGCAAGCACTGCAACAAACGCGAACAGAGCCGAGACGCGCGCGAAGACCTTCATGTGTGCCCTCCCTGGGGATCGTTAGACCGAGGGGAATTACGTACCTGGAACGGCGGAAGTATGCGGAGAGTTACGCAAAAATGCAAGCATCGATTTTCTATTCGATATACGTCGTATCAAGACGTGTTCTTTGCCGTATGACTGACAAGTCAATCGCGACGCAAAATTCTGTCCGAATTTACGTGATTGATTCGTCAATCACGCAGGATCGACGGCGAAAGCTCTCCAAAACTGCCGAAAGCCGTGCTAGGTGCCGGGCGTCGAGTACCCGCGCATGCCGTCCACGAGCAACGCGTAGAAGCGGTCGGCGAGCTCGTCCGTGTCGCGGCCCGGCTGGAGCCACGTGTATGCCCAGTTGGCGGCCGAGAGCGTGAGCAGCGCGGCCGTTGCGTCGTCGAGGTCTGTGCGGAGGCCGCCGAGCTCACGCCCCTCTCGGAAGAGCGCTCGAACGCGGTCCTCGTAGCGTCTGCGCTCCACCAGGATCTCCTCGCGCCGCTCGCCCTCGAGGTAGCGCCACTCGCGCATGAACACCGTCGCGACGTCGAGTTGCTCGGCGACCACGCGGAGGTGCCCTCGCAGCGCGAGCCGGATCTTGTCGGTCGCCGGCACGTCGTCGGGGATCCCGTCGAGCGCGGCGTGGAAGGCATCCGCGCCGTCGCGCATGGTCTCGTAGAGGAGGTCCTCCTTCGACGAGATGTGCGCGTAGAGCGAGCCCTTCTGGACGCCCATCGCCTTCGCGAGGTCGCCGATGGAAGTGCCGTGGTAGCCCTTCTCGGCGAAGAGCCGCGCGGCCGTGCGCGTGAGCTCCGAGCGCCTAGTCGCCATCCTCGCGACACTACACCGCGTGGAAGTCCACCAGATCGCTCCGGGGCTCTGGTACTGGCTCGCGCCGCATCCTGCGTGGCGCCCGGACGAAAACTGGCCCGAGGGCGTGCTGTGTGCCTACTACGAGGCGGCGGACGCGGTCGTGCTCTTCGACCCTTTGGTGCCGCGCGGCGAGGAGGACGAGTTCTGGCGCGCGCTCGACAGAGACGTGGAGCGGTTGGGCCGACCCGTCCGCGTGCTGCTCACGGCGCCGTGGCACGACCGCGACACGACACTCGTCGTCGAGCGATACGACGCGGACGTCTGGGCGCATCCCGAGGCACTCTGGAAAGGCCCCGTGTTGACGACGACCGACGAGCTCCCAGCGGGCGTCGAGACCTTCCTCCCGGACGGGAACGACGAAGGTCAGGCCTTCTTCTTCATCCGCGAGCATCGGACGCTCGTCACCGGCGACATGTTCAGCGGCACGGGCGGCCGGTTCCACGTCTTCGTCTCCGAGGAAGACCATCGGGAGGCGTTCCTCGTGTCTCTGACGGCGTTGCTGGCACTCCCGATCGAGCGCGTCCTGATCGCGCACGGCGAACCGGTGTTGACCGATGGCGCCGCGCGGATTCGCGAGGCGCTAGAATCTAGCTAACGATCGTTCGGTAGGAGGCGTGGAATGAGCCAGGAGCAGGACTTTCTCGAGTACGTGCAGTCCGGCGGCCAGGTCGAGACCGGCGACTGGATGCCCGACGACTACCGGGCGAAGCTGATCAAGTTCATCGAGATGCACGGCAACTCGGAGCTGATGGGAGTGCTTCCCGAGCGCGAGTGGATCCTCCGCGCGCCGACCCTGCAGCGGAAGCTCGCCCTCACCGCCAAGGTGCAGGACGAGGTCGGGCACTCGCAGCTCATCTACCGGGTCGTCGAGGACCTCGGCAAGCCTCGGGCGCAGTGCCTCGAGGACCTGATCTCGGGCAAGTCGAAGTTCCACAACGTCTTTCACTACCCGACGAAGACCTGGGGTGACGTCGGCGTCATCGCCTGGCTCGTCGACGCCGCGGCGATCATCAGCCAGAAGGCGCTCCTCAAGTGCTCGTACGCGCCCTACGCGCGGATCATGAAGAAGATCTGCTGGGAGGAGTCGTTCCACATCCTCCACGGGCGCGACGTGATCCTGACGATGATGAACGGCACCAGCGAGCAGCGTGAGCTCGTCCAGGAGGCGCTCGACCGCTGGTGGGGCCCGCTGATGCAGTTCCACGGGAACCCGATCCCGTCGGAGGAGGACCCGATGTACCTCTGGCGGATCAAGAGCCAGGGCAACGGCGAGGCACGCCAGCAGTTCCTCGACGGCTACGTGCCCCAGATCTGGGAGCTCGGCCTGACGGTTCCGGACCCGAAGCTGCGCAAGAACAAGGACGAGGTCTGGGAGTTCACCGAGCCGGACTGGGACGAGCTGAAGCACGTCGTCACGGGGCACGGGCCGATGACCCAGGAGCGGCTCGACCTCCGGCGCACGACGCGGGACGAGACCGAGTGGGTTCGCCGTGCGCTGCTTGCCGAAGCGGCTTAGATGATCTGGGAGGTCTTTCGCCAGGAGCGCAAGGGGCAGCCCTTTGCGCACGCCGGCTCGGTCGAGGCGCCTGACGCGGCGTACGCCGACGGATACGCGCGCGAGCAGTTCGGCCGCCGCGGCGAGTCGGTGGCACTGTGGGTCGTCGCACGCGAGAACGTGCACGAGATCGACGAGTTCGTCGACGAGCTCGAGCGCAACTACCACCGCGTCGACGGCTATCCGCTGAAGGAGAAGCTGAAGGAGGCACGTGAGCGAGCGGGCACAGCTCCTCCTGCCGATCGCTGACGACGAGCTCGTCCTCGGCTGGCGCAATTCCGAGTGGACCGGCATCGCGCCATTCCTCGAGGAGGACGTCGCCTTCTCGTCGATCGCCCAGAACGAGATCGGCCACGCGCGGGCGCTGTACCAGCTCGCCGCCGAGGAGCTGGGGACGACCGCCGACGAGCTCGCCTTCGACCGCAAGCCGGAGGAGTACCAATGCTCGAAGTTCGTCGAGCTCCGTTTCGTGCCCGACTGGGCGAAGACGATTGCGCGGCACTACCTCTACGAGCAGGCCGACGAACGGCGCATCCACGCGCTGATGGAGTCCGACGACGCCGAAGTCGCAGGCCTCGCGGCGAAGATCGACCGCGAAGAGGCATACCACCGGATGCACGCGCAGATGTGGTTCGACCGGCTGAAGGACGAGCCTCGGTTCATCGAAGCCGTCGAAGAGTTGCAGCCGTTGGTCGAGGAGCGGGGCGAGCACACACCCGAGTTCGCGGAGCTGTGGGACGAGATGACGATGGTGCGACGCTCGGTCGCGGGGGCGACGTGGTAACCGCCGAAGCCGTCTGGTCCGCGCTCGCGGAGATCCCAGACCCGGAGATCCCGCCGATCTCGATCGTCGACCTCGGCGTCGTACGCAGCGTTGCCGTCGAGAACGGAACCGTCCGAGTCGAGTTCACGCCGACTTTCCTCGGCTGCCCAGCGCTCGAGGTGATGCGCGACCAGATGGCCGACCGGATCCGCGAGCTCGGCGCCGAGCCGGAGGTGCGAGTGATCCTCGACGACTCGTGGTCGACCGACCGGATCACGCCCGAAGGTCGCGAGAAGCTCCGCGAGTCGGGTTTCGCCCCGCCTTCCCCACGAGAGGCCGGCGGCCCGCAGCTCGTCCAGCTCCAGAGCAAGTCGTTCCGGTGCCCGTACTGCAACTCGACCGAGACGCGTCTCGAGAACATCTTCGGCCCCACGCCGTGCCGCTCGCTCCGCTACTGCGAGAGCTGCCGCCAGCCGTTCGAGCAGTTCAAGACCATCTAGCCAACCCTTAACAGGGTCTGACCCCGTAAACCTTTACAGGGTCTGACCCCGTGATCTTTACGGGGTCTGACCCCGTTAAGAGGCGGTAGGTTTCCGGCGTGGCCAAGGTTTTGATCCAGTACTGCCCCGTCTGAGACAGCTACGACACACGGGCCGCGAGTCTCGCGGCCGAGCTGAACGACGAGACCGAGCACGAAGCGGGGATCGAAGAGGGCGCGAAGAGCCAGTACGACGTGCTCGCGGACGGTGAGCTGATCTTCTCCAAGCAGCACGAAGGACGGTTCCCGGAGCACTCGGAGATCCGCGCACTACTCGGGTAGCTCAGTGTCCGACGGAGAGAAAGAGCATCGCAACAAGCAGTAGAAGGGGAGCGACCGCCGCGGCAGGCCACACGAAGGGGCGCAAGCGAGCGCCCCGCGGTAGAGCGGCCAGGAGCAGACCGATGATGGTCGCGGCCACGATGGCGAGTGTCACGACGACGATGGTGGCTGCGCCCCCCTTGCTGGCGTGTTCCCAGCGAGAGACGTCACTGTTCCCGTAATACCCGTCGTTTCCGGAGGCGAAGAGCACGAGCCCGGCAAGTCCGGCCCCCAAAACGAGGGCGGTCACGACGTATCTCATGTTTGCTATCATAGCAGAGGTGGTATATGCAGCCTGAAGCTTTCGAGCGGCTCCGCGAGCGCCTCGCGCACGTCGATCCCGACCAGGGGTGGTTCTTCGCCCGCGTCGCGAAGCAGGTCACGCAGCAGCGAAAGGCCCGCGGGCTCTCGCAAAAGGAGCTCGCCGAGTTGACCGGCACGACACAGTCCGCGATCGCGCGGCTCGAGTCTGGCGGGCGGCCCCCGCGCATCGATACCTTGCTACGCATCGCGGAGGCGCTCGACTGCGAGCTCGTCGTCGACCTGAAGCCGAGAGCCGCTAAGAGCCGGTGAACTCGGGCGGCCGCTTCTCGAGGAAAGCGGAGACGCCTTCCCGGAAGTCGTCCGTCTGAGTAGCTGCGGTCTGGAGCCCGGCCTCGAGCTCGAGCTGCTCCTCGAGAGTGTTGTGCGCCGCCTGGTCGAAGAGATGCTTGGTCATCCCCGCACCCCGGGTAGGCATCGCAGCGAGCTGCGCGGCGAGATCGGCCGTCCGCGCGACGAGATCATCGTCCTCCACGACCTCCGAGACGAGGCCCCAGGCCTGGGCCTCGGCCGCAGTGAGCTTCCGGCCCGAAGTCATCCACTCGAAAGCGCGCGCGTAGCCGAGCAGGCGGGTAACGAAGAACGTCCCACCGGAGTCCGGCACGAGCCCGATGTTGATGAAAGCCGGCACGAAGCTCGCCGAGTCGGCGGCAATGCGGATGTCGCACGCGCAGGCAAACGAGAGCCCTGCTCCGGCGGCCGCTCCGTTCACGGCGGCGATCACCGGCTTCTCGAGCTGCCGGATCGCGAGCACGTTCGGGTGGTAGTTCTCGCGCAGGCGGCTGCCGATGTCGCCGGGCGCCTCGCGGAACTCGGACAGGTCCTGGCCGACGCAGAACCCACGTCCTGCACCGGTGAGGACGACCGCCCGCACGGCAGCGTCGGCGGCCTCTTCCAGCGCAGCGCCCAGGGCCTTGTGCATGGCCGCGTTGAAGGCGTTCAGGACCTCGGGGCGATTGAGCGTGATTGTCAGCACGCTTCCCTCGCGGCTTGTCTCCACCTCCGCCATCCGCCGCAGCCTACAAGCGCCTTGCTAGCTTCGAAGCCCCATGCCGGAGCTGCATTTCATCGCGGAACCGCCAAACGAAACAGCGGCGCTCGACGCCTACTCGCGCGCGGTCACCTCGGTAGCGGAGCGGCTCGCTCCGTCGGTTGCAAGCCTGCGTGTCTCCCGCCGCGTTCGGGGAGGCCGACGGCTTGACGGAGGCGGGAGCGCCGTCGTCATCACACCTGACGGGTTCCTTCTCACGTCGGCGCACGTCGTCGCGCAGACCGACGGCTCGGGCCGCGCCTCGTTCGTCGACGGCAGCGAGCACGAGTTCACGCTCGTGGGCGCCGATCCGCTCTCGGACCTGGCCGTGCTTCGGCTCGACACGAACGGCCTCACGGCTGCGGAGCTCGGCGACGCGGATCGCCTGCGTGTCGGCCAGCTCGTGGTCGCAATCGGCAGCCCGCTCGGCTTCGGCGGAACGCTGACGGCAGGCGTCGTCTCGGCGCTCGGCCGCTCGTTGCCGGTTCCAGCGGGACGGGTCGTCGAGAACGTGATTCAAACCGACGCGGCGCTCAATCCGGGCAACTCCGGCGGAGCGCTCGCCGACGCAACCGCACAGGTGATCGGGATCAACACGGCGGTTGCCGGCCTGGGGCTTGGCCTGGCGGTGCCGATCGACGCGGCGACGCGCCGGATCATCGCTGCGCTCATGAGCGAGGGCCGCTTTCGACGCGCCTACATCGGCATCGCCGGCGGCTCGCGGCCGCTTCCGCCCCGGCTCGCGTCCCGTCTGGGACGCCAGTCGGCGATCGAGGTCGTCGAAGTCGTCGACGGAAGCCCCGCCGATGGTGCCGGCCTTCGGCCCGAGGATCTGATCGTCGCGCTCGACGGCGTCGCCGTCGAACAGGTGAACGATCTTCAGCGCCTGATGGCCGGCGAGCAAATCGGTCGCACCGCCACGATGCAGGTCGTCCGCGGAGGCGAACCGATCTCGGTCGAGGTCGTCCCGGCCGAGCTCAGCGTCTGAGCGCGAACACCACACCGACGAGGAAGGCCAGCCCGACGATGCGGTTGACGTCGACCGCCGGCACCCACCTCACGTCGCCGCCCTGGATCACGTAAGCGCCCACCGGCTTCGCCCCGAGACCGAAGCCAGCGCCCCCGTCACCCTCGCTGTCGCCCCCTCCACCTCCGCCACCGCCGACCTTCGCGGCCGGAATGACGGTTACACCCTCGGACTCGATCGGATCGCCGTAGACACGCTTGACGGTAATCGCGTCCCTGGCACCTCCGAGCAGTTCATCGATGTTCGGCATCGTTACCTCCCTTTGAAATCTGGCTTGCGCTTTTCGAGGAAGGCGTTCAGGCCCTCCTTGGTGTCCTCGGACGCGAAGGCGAGATAGAGCAGCCGCCGCTCGTACTCGAGGCCGAGCTGAAGCGGTCCCTCGAACGACCTGTCGATTCCCTCCTTGGCGAGCCGCGTCGCGATGGGCGCCTTCGACGCGATCTCGTGCGCCACTTTCTTGGCCTCGTCTAGCCACGCGTCCTCGTCGACGACTCGCGCGACGAGGCCGGCTGCCAGCGCCTCCTGCGCGGACAGGAAGCGGCCGCTGAGGATCACGTCCATCGCCAGCGACTTCCCAACGGCCCGTGTCAGCCGCTGGGTTCCGCCGGCGCCGGGAATCACGCCGACCCCGGTCTCCGGCTGGCCGAACTTCGCGGTCTCCGACGCGATGATCAGGTCGCAGGCCATGGCCAGCTCGCAGCCGCCGCCGAGGCAGTAACCCGAGACCGCGGCAACGAGCGGCGTCCAGAGCCCGCGGATCGCGTCCCAGCGCTCGATCCGCCGCTGGTAGTAGAGGTCGATCGCCGACGAGCGCGCCAGCTCGGCGATGTCCGCCCCCGCGGCGAAGGCTTTGTCGTTGCCGCCGAGGACGATGCAGCGAACGGCTTCGTCGCGGTCGAGCTCCTCGAGCGTGCCGACAAGTTGCTCCATCAGCTCGTCGGAGAGCGCGTTCAGCGCGTCGGGCCGGTTCAGAAGGACGACCGCGACCGGACCGTCCCGCTCCCTAAGGACGAGCTCGCTCATTTCTCCTTGTCGAGAAAGCGGCGGATCGCGGCCTTCGGCTCCTCGGTCGCCATCGACAGCGCGAGCCAGTCGCGGGCGTGGTTGATCGTCTCGTGCCAGGCGAAGTCCTTCCAGAAGTTCAGGTGCTGCTTCGCGTAGCGCGTCGTCTGCGGGAGCTTGCGCGCGAGGTTCTCGACCATTCGATCGACCTCCGCGTCGAGCTCGGCGGCGGGGACGACGCGGTTCACGAGCCCCCACTCCTCGCCTTGGCCGCCGGGATCTCCTCGCACATGAGGACGATCTCGCGAGCACGCCGATCGCCGACCATGATCGTCAGCCACTGCGTCGCACCGCCGGCGGGAACCGACCCGTGCTCGGGGCCGACGTGCCGGATGAAGGCGTCGTCGACCATGACCGCGAGGTCGCAGGCCATCTGGAACTCGTTCCCTCCGCCGACCGCGATGCCGTTGATCCGCGCGACGGTCGGCTTGCCGATCTCCCGCAGCCGATCGTGTGCGTCCTTGAAGGCGCCGAACCACTTCCAGTACTCGTTCGGCTTGTCGAGATAGTCGTCGCCCCAGGAGCTGAGGTCGGCACCGACGCAAAAGGCCCGGCCGGCTCCGGTCAGGACGACGACGCGGATCTCGTCGTCCCAGGAGGCATCCTCACACGCGCGCGCGAGCTCTCTGAGCATCTGGAAGTCGAACGCGTTGAGGATCTCGGGACGGTTGAACGTGATCGTCGCCCGCGGGGGAGCCTTCTCGTAGACGATCTTCTCGAAGCCGAGCTCGTCCGGCGAGCGCGGGCTCGGGTACGTGGGCTCAGTCAGTGGGACTCCCGGTGGGATTGGTGGATGCCAGGTTCGCGAGCACCAAGCCAGAGACTGCACTCGTCCGCGGCCAAGGCTAGAAGCCTTGGCAAGGGCGAGGGCGGGCTCTGGCGCCGCGTGATCGCGGGCCTGGCGCCGCCGAATCTCGCCGGGATTCTCACGTGACTTCGGCGAAATGGACGTGGAATCGGACGCCCATCTCCATCGCGTCCTTGCCGGTTGCCATGAACTCCTCGGTTCGCGCCGCTGCCTTGAAGGCGTCCATGTCAGCGAACTCCCACTCGGCGTAGTAGCGGAACTGCGGCTCGCCCATCGGCGCCCCGAAGATCGGTCCATGCCGAAACGTCGAGCCGGGCACCTTGCGGCAGAGCTCGGCGTGCTGCTCATAGCGGCCGGAGTCCGGCTCGGACTCGTACACGACAAACGCTCTGACCATGCGCACTCCCTCTCGATTGACTGGGCGAGCCTACCGCGCCTGAGTGCGGAGGCCGACGTCCTCGAATGCCGCCTGGACAAGAGCGTCGTAGCGCTCGGCCTCGAGGTCGCCCAGCGGGTCGCGAGTGAAGCGGAGAAGCTCGCCGTACGGAAGCGAGAAAGCGGCGCGCATCGCCACCAGGCGGCGGCGCTCGGAGCTCTCCGGGTCGCCGAGCACCTTCGACGCTGCCGTCAGGCGACGGACGTGGTCGACTCGATCGGGAAGAGCGATGCCCAGCAGAAAGAGGGCCGGCAGGGCGAAGGTGATGAGGGCGAGCAGGTTGGCGAGCTGATGGGCTTTCTCCTCCCCTTGGATGCCGAGCTCGGCAAGGTTGCCGCCCGAGCCCTCACCTGCGTCCCGGAAACCGCGGGCCAGGTCGTCTCCCACGAGCGGCGCCGAGTCCACCGCGTCGGCGGCGGAGTCGAAACCGCTCTGGATCGACGAGCCCGCGCCGTGTACGCCCTCGCCCAGCACAGCCAGGCCGTTTACGGCGTCGCGAACCTGGAGCGCAAGAAGCGCGAGCAGAACGAGGAGCAGGACCAGGAGGACGTCCTTCGCAAGCGTGGAAGCACGGCGCGACGGGATATCGGGATAAAAGCGCATGCCTCAGCAATACCCACGGGGCCGGTTTCGGATCGCCGCGTACGTGGAATCACGAGGCTAACCTCGGAAAGGGGGTGACCCTCCTATGAGTCTTATTTGGATCATCCTGATCGTCGTGCTCGTTCTCCTGCTGCTCGGTTTCTTCAGCCGCGGCCGCTTGTAGGACCGGCAGAGCGCTGAACTAGGCCGCCCGGCCCTTGCCGGGCGGTCGCCTGGTCCGGCACTGTTAGAGGGTGCAGGTAACCGGCCTTGCAGCTGTCCTCGCGCGGGCTGACGCCAGTCCGTTGCCGCTGCTCGGCGGCATGGCCAGACCCGACGGTGTCGTGATCGCGAGCGAGCGCTATTTCGCCTTCGCGGGCCGGGACGGATCGCTGCTCGAGGGCGACATGCCGGAGGTGCCCCGACTCGTGGCGCGCCTGCCGCTTCTGCGCGGGCTCGCCCGCCTCGCGATGTCGGTCTCTCCGCTGCTTCGGCGCGACGGCGTAGCCGGGGTGCGCGAGCGGATCTTGCTGACAGCCATGCTGTTGACGCCACTCTTCTTCGTCTTCCTCTCAGGCACCGCAACTCTCGTGGCCGGCTTCGTCATGACCGGCGGGATGCTCGCCTGGATTCTGCGGGGTCGGACGCTCTACCTGCACGGGGCCGAGCACCGCGCGATTGCCGCAGCCGAGCAGGGCAATCTCACCGCCACTTGGGAGGGGGACGCAAAGCCGTCTCGATTCGCGCTGCGCTGTGGGACGAACTTCGTCGCACTCGTGCTTCCAGTCGCGCTCATCGCCGACCGGCTCTGGCCCTTTGCTCCGGCACTCTGGACGCCGATCATCGTCGCCGTGCTCTCGCTCGCGCTCTCGATGGAGCTCTGGCGGATGGTGCAGGGCTCGACGCACAGGATCGCGCGCGTGTTCCTGCTGCCGGGGCTTGCCCTGCAGCGCCTGACGACTCGCGAGCCCAGCCTGGACGAGACACGGCTGGCCCTCACGGCCGCTGCCTCGGTCCTGCGCCGAGAGCTGAACTAGCTCCTAGCTAGGGCACTTGCCGGACCCTGGCGCTGAGCGCCACCGTGCGCGCCCGGCGCGGGCTCGGGTCGTAGACCTCGACGAGGTAGTCGCTCTTCGGATATGCGAGGTAGACGCTAGTCGCCTTCGCCACCCGCCACACGGCCAGGCCTCCGTTTGCAGCTTCCGACTGCCTGAAGCCCTGCGTCGCTGCCGAGCGCTGCATGGTCGCGTACGCATCGGGCGTCGAGTAGGTCGCGATCGTCGTGTAGCTCGGCGCACGGTCGCCGACCGCGACTCCGGTCGGGAGATACCGAACGTAGACGGCTCCGCGCGAGGTCCGTGTCACCTCGAGCGTGCCCGAGTTGGCAGGCCCGACCCAGTAGACGGGCCTGCCGGGAGAGGCGAAGGCGCGGAGATCGTCCGCCGACAACGCGGTCGGCACGCCGAGGTCGAGCTTGAAGGTCTTCTCTTCATTGCCGCGCAGCCACAGCCCGCCCACGACCGCTGCGGCGACCGCAAGCACGACCAGGGTGGCGACGAGCGTGGCGCCGAGCGTCCAGCGCGTCGAGGCAACAGGCGGCGGCACAGTGGGCCGGACGGGAGCCGGAGGCGGAGCGGGAGACGCAGGCGCCACGGCAGCCGGCCGGTTCTCGTCCTGGGCCGGCCGTTTCGTGGGGCGACTCCGCGGCCCGCGCTTTGCAGTGGACTTCCGTGCGGTCGTGCGCTTCTCTGCCACGCGCGCACCTTTCGGCGCGGACGCCCGCTTTCTTGCTTCAGACGACAACCGCTAGCCGGTGACCGCGGTGCGCGTGACCGTGTCGACCTTGACCGCGATGATCGTCGTGTGTCGCGCAGTGACGATGAACGATGCGTCGCTGTTACACCTGACGATCGCGGTACCGGGTGCTGCGAACGTCCTCACAAGCTGCATCTGAACGGTGCCGCGAGCAGCCGTGCTCAGCTGCACCATCCTGAACTCTGACGTATCGATCGTTCCACCTGCGTCGAGCGTGCAGATCACCGTCCCCTCGTCAGAGCCCGTATTCGAGACGAGGGTGGTCTTGGCGGTGAGCGTGTACGAGCCGGCTGGGATGGCAGCCATCGTCGCAACCACCTGGTTGACGCTCTGTGGAAGGTTCTGGTCGCCGTTGCGGAAGACCTCCGTCGCGCTCGCAGTGCCTGCCGGTCCGGCGCTCCCTTGCGGACCAGCCGGCCCTTGCGAACCCGCCGGGCCCTGGGGCCCTGCTGGTCCCTGAGCGCCCTGTGCCCCTTGCGGCCCAGCCGCGCCGTTCGCGCCGTTCGCGCCGTTCGCGCCCGCCGCTCCGGTCGCTCCAGCCGAGCCCTGAGCACCAGCCGGTCCCTGCGGACCGGTCGGTCCAACCAACCCCTGTAGTCCCTGAGGACCAGCCGGACCGTCTGCACCTGTAGCGCCGGTTGCGCCTGTAGCGCCGGTCGGGCCTGTAGCGCCTGTAGCGCCGTTTGCGCCCGTGGCACCGTTCGCGCCGGTAGGTCCGTCGGCGCCCGTAGCGCCATCTGCACCGCTAGCGCCAGCTGCACCGTTAGCCCCAGCTGCGCCCGTAGCCCCGTCCGCCCCGGAGAGCCCAGCGGCTCCTTGCTTCCCGGCTGCGCCCGCAGGCCCAGTGGCCCCGTTCGCTCCCGCCGGCCCCTTCGAGCCTTCCGGCCCAGGGGGTCCCATCGGTCCGGCCGGCCCAGCCGGGCCGGTAAATCCTTGTGCTCCCATCGCTCCTTGAGCCCCAGTCGGGCCAGGCGGTCCCACCGGCCCGGCGACCATGTTGACGGCCGCGGTCTGCGCCGTCGACGGAGGCGGCAGCTGCTGAACCGGAGTTGCCGGCTCCAGCGCCACGCTCCTCGCGCTCAGCCGGGTGTCCTTGCCGCGGGTCCCCGGCTTGGCTCCGCGCAACCGGTTCTTGCGCGCTTTGTCCGTCCAACTCGCGTCCGTCCACGATGCGTCCGTCCACGAAGCATCCGTCCACGAAGCCTTGGGGCGATTGGTCTTCCCGTCCGCCTGATTGATGACCACGGCCGCGGGCGCGCCGACGCCGACAGCCAGAGCCGCAGTGGACGCGACAACACGCGCCGAGATGAGTGACCGCAGAATCACCACATCTGAGGTAACTCACTCCGTCACCCATCACCCTCCCCACGAAGGGTGAATTCGCCTATTTAGCTGCTGATTTCCGGTGTGCGCCCCAGTAAGAACCAGCCGAGGAGCGGGCCGGCCGAGGCGAGCGCGAAACCAAGCTGCCACGAGCTCGACTCGACGATGTAGGCGAATACAGCGGGCACGAAGAGGCCGATCACCGCGAGCATCGTCTGTTGAAAGCCGATCGCAGCCCCACTTCGCGCTCGTCCCGCCAGCTCCGCGGCAGCCGTCACGGATAGCCCGTTCCAGGCCATCGAGATCGCACCGGCCAGGACGACGACGGGTAGCAGGACGGCAATCGGCCCGTCGGCGAAGACCGCCGTGACAAGCGCGCCCGCCGCGCTTGCAAGGCCGATCCAGCGCAACGGCCGGATCCGAGCCCTCATCGCATCCGAGATCCACCCCGACCCGACGCGTGTGATCACCGCGCCGACCTGGACGGCCGCGAGGCAGGCGGCTGCCTCGCCCGGGCTCAGTCCATGCGCATCGTGCAGGAAGAGGACGAGAAAGGCGGTGAGCGCGAGCTGGGTGAAGAGGTAGAGGCCGCTGCCGGTACAGACGATCCAGAGCCTCGAGTCACGGAGCGTCCAGGTCACGTCGTCGGCCTCGAGGTGGGAGTCGTCTGGACGGACGTACTCCTTGATCGCTACAGCGGCGACAGCTGCGCTCGCAACGCAGACGGCGCCGAGAAACAGGAAGGACGCCTCGAGGCCGCCGGCACCGTTCACCGCCGGAAGGGCGAGCGCAGCAAGCGCGCCGCCGATCGGGATGGCCGTCTGGCGAAGGCCGAGCGCGAGCCCTCGCTGCTCCGCCGAGAACCACTGCATCACCGCCCGGCCGCTGGCGGCGTTCACGCTCGCGCCCATCCCCCCCGCGAGAGCGAGCAGAACGACGAGCAGCCAGAAGCTCGAAGCCCAGCCCGCGGCCGCCACGAGGCAGCCGGAGATCGCCAGGCCGCTGGCAAGCACGACGCGCTCGCCCAGCCGGTCGGCGAGCAGGCCCCAGGGGAGGAGCGTCAGGATCGGCCCCGCCCAGATGCTCGAGAACGCAATCCCGACCTCCGACAACGAGAGGTCGTACCGCTCACGCAGCGCCGGCGCGAGCACCGGCACGCCGATCAGGACCGCGGAGAAGCTCGCCTGCGCCGCCGTCCCCGCGGCAAGGACGACCCAGCGATACCGTCGTTCTATAGCTGGAAGGGATTGAAGGGTTTCGGGCTCGTCGAGACGATCACGCTCTTCGTCTCGAGATAGAGCTCGAGCGTTTCGAGCCCGAGCTCACGTCCGAAGCCGGACTGCTTGTAGCCGCCGAACGGGATGCCGGGAAACGCCGAGTACGGCATGTTGATGCCGATCAGTCCCGCCTTGATCTTCCTGGCGAGGCGGTGGCCGCGGGCGGGATCGCCCGTCCAGACGGTGGCCATCAGCCCGTAACGGGAGTCGTTCGCGATCCGCGCAGCGTCTTTCTCGTCCTCGAAGGGGATGATCGTCACGACCGGCCCGAAGATCTCCTCCTGGGCCACCTTCATCCCGTTGTCGACCTTCGCGAGCACGGTCGGCGGGTAGAAGGCTCCCTTTCCAGCTATCGCTCCTAGGTTCCCACCGACGACGACCTCGGCGCCTTCCTCGCGGCCTGTCTCGACGTAGCCGTGCACCCGCTCGCGGTGGTCGGTGGAGATGAGCGACCCGACCTGGGTCTCCTTGTCGAGCGGGTCACCCATGCGCAGCGTCTTGGCGGCGTCGGCGAACCGCGAGACGAAATCGTCGTACAGCGAGCTCTCGACGAGCACGCGAGAGCGTGCCTCGCAGCTCTGCCCGGCGGAGTAGTAGATCGACCAGACCGAGCTCGGGATCGCATCGTCGAGGTTCGCGTCGGCAAAGACGAGATTCGGGCTCTTGCCGCCGAGCTCGAGCGTCAGCCGCTTGATCGAGTCGGAGCCGTCTCGCATGATTTGCGCCCCGGTCTCGGTCGAGCCGGTGAACGCGATCTTGTCGACGCCCGGGTGCTTGACGAGGTGGGCGCCGATCGTCTTCCCGGGTCCAGGAACGACGTTGATCGAGCCGGGCGGGAAGCCGACCTCGTTCGCCAACTCGGCCATGCGGAGTGCCGTGAGCGGCGTCTGCGAATCGGGCTTGAGCACGACCGAGCAGCCCGCGGCGAGCGCGGGCGCCAGCTTCCAGGTCGTCATCATCAGCGGGTAGTTCCACGGGACGATCTGGCCGGCGACACCCACCGGCTCCTTCAGCGAGTAGAAGAGCAGCGAGCCGCCGATCGGATTCGCCCGGCCCGCGATCGACGCAATCGCCGAGGCACAGAAGCGGAAGTTCTCGACCCCCTGGGCGAGCTCGGCCTTGACGGACGAGATCGCCTTGCCGACGTTCCGCACCTCCAGCTCGGCCAGCTCTTTCCGGTCGGCCTGGATCGCGTCGGCGAGTGCGTGCAGCAGGCGAGAGCGCTCGGTCGGCGGCGTCTTGCCCCAGTCCCCGTCGAGCGCGGCGCGCGCAGCCTCGACAGCGCGGTCGACGTCCGCCTCCGAGCCCATCGCCACCTTGGCGAGCGGCTCGCCGGTCGCAGGCTCGACGAGCTCCTTCAGCTCGCCGCCGGAAGGCTCAGTCGCCTCCCCGTTGATGAAGAGCAGGTATTCGCGCTCGGTTGCGACTGCCACGGGGGAGACCCTAGCGAAGGTCTGCTGGCGTGAGCTGCTCGGTCAGCAGCCGCTTGAACCTCTCCGGGTCGCCCGCGACGAAGTCGCGGCAGAGGTCGTAGCCGTCGGTGTATGTCGTGACGTAGGAGCGCCAGAGGGGGTCAGTGACGAAACTGACGGCATGCCCGGCGCGCTTGCGCGACGTGAGCCCCCACCCCATCAAGTACTCGATCGCATCTTCCTCCGAAGCGCCCCGAGTGTGGATGAGCAAGGCGACGTTCGAGGAGACGTGCCCGATCGGACGTCTCGCCTCCTTGACCACCCGCGAGAGGTCGGGGTCGTACTCGACGCCCGTGCCGTCGAGGTGCGCGGCCAGGACTTGCTCCTCCTCCTCTCCGAGCAGGATCTCCGAGGCCAGCCCGGCGATGCCTTCCCCGATGAGAGAGGACGGCGTCCCGACCATGAGGGCAGACTCCTCGAGCCGGCCGGCATCCCGGACGCTGGACCTGCTCCTTCCACGAGTGCTCGGTGTGATGGCCGGGGTAGCCCTCATGCGTCGCGAGCTCGAGGACGAAATCGGGCGTGAGCGACGAGTCCGTGTTGACCGCGATCCGGCTGCGGAGACCGCCCAGGTAGTAGTTATAGGCAGACCAAGGCTCATCTGAGACGTAGTCGACCTCGACCGACTCGCCCTGCGGCAAGCCGAACATCGCGTTCGTGCGTTCGCGGAAGTCGTCGAGGAGCTTGGCGTAGACCGTGGTGAGCGCATCGCCCTCGAGCGCGTCCTGCTCGCGCCAGGCCTGATACCGCTCGGGGAGCGGGCCCGACCCGGGAAGCGCCTCGTCCAGCTCGCGGTGCGCTGCTTGGAACGACTCCTCAGGAGTCCATTCCGGCCGCACGCCGTAACAACGCTCGACCTCGTCCTCGTACGCGATGTCTTCCCCGGCGAGCTTGCGTGCGACTGTCTCGAGGCCGACGAGCTGCGCGCGGAGCCACGCGTCGTCGCCGACCGCTTCGATTTGCGCGTGGGCGTCTTTCGCCAGGGCGGACGGCTCGCGCAGCTCTTCGGCGTCGACGCGTTCCGAGATCTCCGGCGGGCCGTAGTAGGCATCCACGAGCCCGTCGATGTGGCGCCCGAGGCGCAGGCAGAGCTCGAGGTAGGAGGTGACGACGTCCATTCGCCCGGAGAGTCTGGCAATGATGAGGCCGTGGCGGCACCGAAGATGCATGCCGACGAGATCGAGACCGACGCCGCGCTCGTGCGGCGCTTGCTCGCCGGGCAGTTCCCGCAATGGGCCGATCTGGCCATCGAGCTGGTCGTGTCGTACGGGACCGATCACGACATCTACCGGCTCGGCGACCACCTCGCCGCTCGGCTGCCGCGGATCGAGTGGGCCACCGGCCAAGCGGTGAAAGAGGCGGAGTGGCTGCCGAAGCTCGCGCCGCAGCTGCCGCTCGCGGTTCCGGTGCAGTTGGCAAGGGGACATCCGGCTGAGGGGTACCCCTTCGAGTGGTCCGTCTACCAGTGGTTGCCCGGCGAGAACGCGAACGGCACGATCGACGATCTGGAGCAGGCTGCCGTCGATCTCGCCGCGTTCGTGAAAGCGCTGCGCGGGATCGACACGACCGGTGCACATCCCCGGCCCCCGGGTCGTCGAGGCGCACCACTCGCGGAGCTCGACGAGGATGTCCGTCGGTCGATCGCAGGGCTCGGCGACCGAATCGACGGCGATGCCGCCCTCCGTTCGTGGGAGGAGTCGCTCGACGCGCCGCGATGGAACGGCGAAGAGGTGTGGGTTCACGGCGACCTGCTGCCGGGCAACCTGCTCGTCGTCGACGGCCGGCTGTCGGCGGTGATCGACTTCGGCGCCCTCAACGTGGGCGATCCCGCCTGTGACCTGCAGCCCGCCTGGAACGTCTTCGCGGATGAGAGTCGCACGCGGTATCGAGCCGAGCTCCAGGTCGACGATGCCTCGTGGTCGCGTGGCCGCGGCTGGGCGCTCGCGCAGGCCTTGATTGCGCTGCCGTACTACTGGGAAACGAACCCCGGCATGATCCGCCAGGCCTCACACGCGCTGGCGCAGGTCCTCGCCGACTAGCGCTCGAAGAGAGCCGCCTGGCCCTGGCCGACGCCGACGCAGAGGGTTGCGAGGCCGTAGCGGCCGCCGCGGCGGCGCAGCTCGTGGAGCAACGTGACCACGAGGCGCGCACCGGTCATTCCGAGTGGATGGCCGATCGCGATCGCCCCGCCGTTCACGTTCACGCGCTCGGAGTCGAGGCCGAGCTCTCGAATGACGACGAGGCTTTGCGAGGCGAACGCCTCGTTCAGCTCGACGAGGTCGATGTCGGCAACGTCGATTCCGACCCGATCGAGGAGCTTCCGAACCGCGGGCACAGGGCCGATTCCCATCACGCGCGGGTCGACCCCGGCGACGGCGCTACCGACGAAGGCACCGAGCGGCTCGACACCGAGCGCCTTCGCGCGCTCCTCACTCGCGATCACGAGCGCGGCAGCGCCGTCGTTGATCCCGCTCGAATTCCCGGCCGTGACCGATCCGCCCTCGCGAAAGGCCGGCTTCAGCGTCGCCATCTTCTCGGAGTTCGTGTCGGGTCGCGGGTGCTCGTCGCGCGTCACGCCCTCGATGGCCAAAAGCTCTTCGTCGAAGCGGCCCGCCGCATCGGCCGCGGCCCAACGCTGCTGCGAGCGCAGCGCGAACTCGTCCTGTTCCTCTCGGCTCACCCCGTACCGCTCGGCAACGTTCTCGCCCGTCTCGCCCATCGACTCGAGGGGGAACATCTCTTCCATGCGCTGATTCGGGAAGCGCCAGCCGAGGGTCGTGTCCCAGGCCTTCTGATCACCGCCGCCTTCGTCTGGCTTTGCCATGACCAGTGGTGCGCGGCTCATGGACTCGACTCCCCCCGCGACGAAGAGGTCGCCGTCGCCGGCTGCGATCGCATGTGAGGCCGAGATGACCGCGGAGAGACCCGACGCGCAGAGACGGTTCACGGTCACACCGGCAACCGACTCGGGCAGCCCGGCGAGGAGCGCTCCCATGCGAGCGACGTTGCGGTTGTCCTCCCCCGCCTGGTTTGCGGCGCCGAAGTAGACGTCCTCGATCTCGCCGGCAGGAACACCGGCGCGCTCGACCGCCTCCTTGATCACCGCCGCCGCGAGGTCGTCCGGCCGCACACCGGCCAGGACACCGCCATGACGCCCGATCGGTGTGCGAACCGCCGAGAGGACGACGGCTCGGCTCAGCCGACGAACTCCACTTTCACGGGCGTGGTGAAGGCGCCGATCTCCTCGCCGCGGCGCAGGAGCTCGTGGACGGCCCGCCGTCCCTCCTCGCCGTAGTCCTCGGTCAGCTCGTTCACGTACATGCCCACGAAGCGGTCGGCGAGCTCGTCGTCGAGGCCCCGGCCCCACTGCGATGCGTACTCGAGCGCCTGCTCACGGTTGTCGAGCCCGGCCCGGATGGACGCGGCGAGGACGGCCGAGAGCTCGCGCAGGACCTCAGGCCCCAGATCGCGCCGGGCGACGTTTGCGCCCAGCGGCAACGGGAGACCCGTGTCCGCGAGCCACCACTCGCCGAGGTCGAGCACCTTGTGGAGGCCGGCGGAGGCGTACGTGAGCTGTCCCTCGTGGATGAGGAGCCCGGCCTCGGCTTTGCCCGAGGAGACCTCGTCCATGATCTGGTCGAACGGCACCTCGCGCCAGGCGAAATCGCCGATGGCAAGTCGCAATGCGAGAAACGCGGTCGTCATGCGGCCCGGCACGGCGATCTCGATGCGACGCAGATCGTCCTCGGTCAGCGGCTCCGAAGCGACGACGATCGGCCCGTAACCGGCGCCCATGCTCGCGCCGTGCGGAAGCAGCACGTAGCGGTCCTGGACGAACGGATACGAATGGAGCGAGATCGCCGTGACCTCGAGGCGGCCTTCGAGCGCCCACTCGTTCAGCGTCTGGATGTCCTTGAGCACATGCTCGAACTCGAAGCCGCGCGCGTCGACCTCGCCTACGGCGAGAGCCCAGAACATGAACGCGTCGTCGGGATCCGGGCTGTGGCCGAGCCTGATCTTCATCGTTGCTGGCCTCGCCCGAAGAACCAACGCTCGAGCGGGCCGAGGAGCTCCTTACGCGTGAACGGCCGTACGTGCTCGGGACGCCCGTCGTCCTCGGAGACCCGGGCGTCGTCGTCGAGAATCCCGTTCGCCTGGTCGAGGACGTCTCCGAGCTCATGGCCTTCGAAGACGTAGTCGTCTCGTCGCGGCTCGTCGCTCGGCCGGTGCTGGGGGTTCACCGCGCGCCCGACCGCCCACGTGCCGCCGCTCATGCGCTCGATCCAGACGACGATCCGCTCTTCGCTGCCTGCCTCGTCGAATCCGTGCAGCTCGCGCTCGGCGAAACGCGAGGCGGTCGACAGCTTCCGCATGGGGCCAGGATACAATCGGCTCCGATGGGCAGGCTTGCCTCCCTCTTCCGCAATCCGTTCTCGTTCATGTTCACTCGCTCCAGCTCGGGGGACCGCGTCGCCGCCTACCTCATCCGCGAGCACGAGCGCGGTCGTTCGCTTTCCGAGATCCTGGAAGACCCCTATGTGCGAAACCGCGCCACACCGGAGGAGCAGGCACGCCTGCTCGACCGGCCCGAGCTGATCCGCGCGCTCGGGGACGACAACGTTGCCGCTGCGCGAACCGAGCGCTAGGCGCTCGGTTCCCTCGCTTCACGGGTGAACCCCTGGTTCCCCCGTGGGCCCCCTCCTTGCAATCGGCGGAGGTGGGTAACGGTGTAGTGGGCCGGTGGCCGTGGTCGCGATTCAACCGAGCGTAGTTGGCCTCCCGCCGGGCAAAGCCCGGCTCCGGCGGCGAATGGTTTTGCTCTCCGAGATTGGTTAGAGCTTTCGGCCTACCCGCTTTGAACGCGCCCGCTCGAGGGCTGCTGCGCCGATCGCGACGTCCCAGGCCGCGATCCCATTCGACTTGAAGACCACGATGTCGTCCGGAGAGCCCCGCCCGGCAATCTCGCCCGCGACCACTTCCTGGAGCTCGTGTACCTCGAGCCAGTCGAGGACGCCGCGCTCGACAGGCTCGGCCAGGTCGCCGGACTCGAGCCTCGACTGTTCGACCGAGTCGCAGCAGACAAAGACCGCTCGTTCGAGGACAACATTGTCGAGCTCGCGCGCGCGAGGCTCGTTTGCCCCGATCGCACAGACGAGCGCCCCCGGCTGCAGCCACTCTCCGCGCAAAACGGGATCCTTCGAGGTCGTCGCGGTGACGACGACGTCCTGCTCCGCCGCGTCACGATGCGTCTCGCCGGGCTCGGCGCCCACCTTCTTGCAGAACGCGCGCAGA
The DNA here is from genome assembly GCA_963827725.1 of uncultured Actinomycetes bacterium. Taxonomy (GTDB): domain Bacteria; phylum Actinomycetota; class Thermoleophilia; order Gaiellales; family Gaiellaceae; genus VAXT01. The sequence goes on from CAWHBM010000003.1 coordinate 247,675, forward strand.
GTTTTCGCAGTGCGGCAATAGGCGACGACGCGCTCGATCCCCGGCAGCGCCTCGCGGATGCAGGCGACCTGGCTCTCGGCCTGCCAGCCGCAGCCGATGACGCCAAGCGTCCGCGCCTCGGGCTTCGCGAGAAACTTCGCGGCGACTCCGCTCGCGGCTCCGGTGCGCAGCTGGCCGAGCCGGTCGGCCTCGATCACGCCTGCCAGCTTGGCCTTCGCAGTGTCGAAGACGACGACGACGAACGGCGTGCCGCCGGGGAGCCAGGTGTACGACTTCACGCCCGCGAGCCCGAGCTCGCTGTCGGTCGGCGGACATGACCGCGAAGACGCCGTCGGGCAGCCGCGTCCGCGTGCGAGGCCGATTCTCGATCACCCCGCGCGCGAGCCGCTCGCAGCAAGCCTCGATCGCCGCGAGCGCGTCGGCAGGCTTCAGGAGCGACTTGACGTTTGCTTCGGTGAGATAGAGCGCCAGGGTCTGCGGAGTCTAGGACGCCTTCGGAATGAAGCTGATCCGCCCGCCCGACTCGAGGACGGCCCACTTGACCTTGTCCAACGAGTCGATCTGCTGGAGACGCGCCTCGCCGGCAATCTCTTCCGCCGTCATCCGCTCCTTGCGCATGTTCTTCTCGATCAGCTTGCCATCCTCGATCAGGATCAAAGGCTCGGGCTCGAGGATCGGCCGCACGCGCGGGAACCGAAAGCCGAGGTACGACGCTGTGAGCGTCATCAGGCCGAAGACACCGACCGCGAGCAGGATTCCCGTCACGGAGAGGTCGTTCTGCGTGACGCCCTGCTGGATGAGGTCGCCGACGACGATCAGGAGCATGAGATCGAACGGCTGCATCGAGCTCAGCTCGCGTCGACCGATCAACCGCGTCAGCAGGAAGACGAAGCAGAAAGCGACCAGGGCCCTGACGACGATGTCCATTAGGGAAAGACCGTCACCGTTCGGTTGGCCGTTGCGAGCAGCGTCAGGTCGTCGTAGAGAGCGGCGTCCTGCGAGCGGCGGCCCACGTTCGTCGGGTTGACCTGAAACTGCAACCAGACGACGAGCTTGTTGCCGGCGCCGACGTGTCCGAAGTCGAGCGCGAGCTTCCCGTCACGGCTCGCCTCGCCTACGGGCGAAGGCTCGATCGTGTTGATCTGCATCTGCTCGGTCCACCCGGAGTCCAGGACGAGCGTCGCCTTCTCGATGTCCTGCTTGGCCTCGACGGTGAAACGACCTTCGTAGTAGAGGCCGCCTCGCACGGCTTCCGGGGCGAAGACATGCAGGTCTGCCGCGGCGGCAGCCGCGAATGTGTTCGTCGGCCGCTGTCCGAAGACATTCAGAAGCGCGGCGAGGAGGACGATTGCAAGGAGCCCGAAGAAAGAGCGGCGGAAAGCAAGCTCGACCCGCTCCGAGCGGTCGCGATTGACTTTCAGCGTCAGAAATTGCGGCGTATCGGCCACGCGCCGAAGTTCGCCGGGGCCGCCCGGATTCCCTTCCGCCCGTCGCTACACTAGGTCGCCCTGCGCGCCCGTAGCTCAGGGGATAGAGCACTGGCTTGCGGAGCCAGGGGTCGCACGTTCGAATCGTGCCGGGCGCATCAGTCCGATCTCCCTGTACACCGGCTCTTTTCCTCGAAGCGTCAGCCGGAACCGGCGTCTTCGGGCGTGCTGAGCCAGCGATCCGAAGCCCGGCCGAAGGTCAGTGCTCCTGAGAATGGAGCCGGCGTTCCCGCACGAACGCGGCGGCGGCTGTGCGCGTATGGACTCCGAGCTTGGCGTAAACGTTGTCGAGGTGCTTCCTCACGGTCCCACGCGCTACACAAAGGCTTTCGGCGATCTCGGCGTTCGTCTTGCCCTCGGCAACGAGACCCAGGATCTCGCGCTCGCGCGGCGTGAGCCGCGGCAAGTGCTGCTCCTCCTCGAGAAACAGCGCGCCGTCAACAAGCTCGACGACGAGCGCTCGGTCGCCTGCTTCGATGCGGAGCGGCTCCGCGGTGGCTGCCCGGCGCCGCTCCCGGAGCCACGACGCCACCGGATCTGGGAGCCCGACCCCGTTCTCACCGAGATAGCGACTCAGCAACTCGGTCGCCGCAGTGCTGGCGTATGCGATGCGGACGTCGGCCTCGAGCAGCACGAAGGCTGCCCGGGTCGACTCGTGCAACGCGAGAGCCTCGCGTAGGCGCCGTCTGGCCTCACTGGCGCGGTGGAGCTGTACAAGGTGGGGGCTCAGCATGTCGAGGACTGCACGGTCGCGCGCGCTGAAGTCGCGTCCGCTGCGGTCGAAGGCGAACCCTGCTACCTCCGGCGGCGCGATGGGAAGCCTGAGGGCAAGCGAGTGCTCGAGACCGCCCGGCTTCAGCACCAGGTCGTACAGCTGCGTGCGGCGGAGTTCACGCCGAGTCAGCAAGTCGGAGAGCTTCACTGCGCTGGAGCCTCTCTGCCAAAAGAATTCGGAGACGGGACTCTCCGCACTCACGACGGGCATGACCGCCTTCCAGTCGATGCCGCTGTAGACGCCCTCGTCACCCGGGCGCTCGAAGTTGTTACCGGATCCGTCGCCAAGGGACTCGACGAAATCGCAGTAGCCGATCCACTCGGCCGGTACTAGCCGTCCGAATTGTGTGAGGAACTCTCCAGCGAAAGGGTGGTCGTCGCCGAAGCTCTCTGCCTCGGCGACGAAGCGAAGCAGGCGTCCCTCATCACCGCGTGCGAGCGCAGGCATGTTTCAAAAGATACGGCGTTTGACGTATCGACTCCACCCCGGACGCCGCGTAGCTTCGGGGCACATGCCGAGCCCCCTCGTCCAGACATTCCTCGCACCCGGTGCCGCCGGTGAGCGCGAGGCGCGTGAACGGCGGGCACGCTCGTCCGAAAAGGAGGAGAGATATGAGATCGAAACTAGTGTGGGCTCTGCTCGTCGGTTTGGTGGGAATCGCCGTTTACGCCGGAGCGGTTCTCGCGCACTCACCCGCAGAGACCACGGCAGCATCGGGCACCCATGTCCAGCACGCGGTCCAAGACCATGCCGGGCTCCAAGCTGAGCTCGCGCAAGTGCGACGGGTCACCGCCCGTTTCCATGACCTCGATGCTGCACTGGACGCTGGGTACGAGCTCGGATGGGTGAACGGCTCCGGTACGAGGATCATCACTGGCTGCGTCGCGCACCCCACGGCCGGGGCAATGGGCTACCACTACTTCAACGCCGAGCTGATGGCCGATCTGACCACAGATCTCCTGAATCCCGAGGTCCTCGTCTATGCGTCGGAGCCAGACGGGCAACGTAAGCTCGTCGCCGTCGAATGGGTCGTCCGGGGCGCGAACTCCAACCCTCCCGGCGTGACTGAGCCACCCATCGTGCTCGGGATGCCGATGCACATCCTCGTCCCGGCGGTGGGCTTCTACATCATGCACGCCTGGGTCTGGAAGCCCAATCCGGCAGGGATGTTCGAGGACTGGAACCCTAGGGTCGTCTGCCCTTAGACCGAACCGGCCCCCGAATTCTCCGACACCTGTTCCGGAGAACGAAGCCTCTTGAGACGCCGGACGCCACCCTCGACGGTTGGGTTGGCGTCCGGCGAGGGAGCGAGACAATCTCGTCGTCAGTCGAGGCACTGGGTAAAGCCTCCCGTACGGAGGCGGAGGTCGCACGTTCGAATCGTGCCCGGCGCACCTCGCTTCCCTGACCGGCGAGGCTCCCGCCGGGCAGGCCCGGCTCCGCCCTCGGACTACCTGGTGCCCACGGGCGTGACGCTCGCTGTCGGCGAGACCGTCACGATCGCGTACACGTTGACGGCGAACGCGAAGACCGACGACGGCTTCGGCAACAGGTTCAACGCCCTTCAAACGATGGCGAGCGGCAACAGCTGCACGGCCACCGGCGTTTAGAGGGCCACGACTAGGGTCGACACGGCGAGCGGGCGGTGAGGCTTCGGCCTCGCCGCCCCGCCGTGACAGGCCCGTTTGCGTCGGCTGCCGAGTTTCTCGATCCGGTCTGGGACTCGAACACGGGTACGCCAGCTTGCATCATGCTGTGGGCACGCTCAACAATGCGGTTGGGGGAACCGTCCTATGAGCATGAAGCTGCAACGACTCGTCCTTTGCGCGCTGGTGGCACTCGCCGTGGTGCTCGTTTCCAGCGCGGCCGCGCAGCGCCAGGGCACGAGCCCGCGAATCTACGTCCTGGACTTCTCGCCGAGCTGGTCTCCGAACGCGAAGAAGGTCGTCTTCGCGCGGGCGCGCGGTCAGGTGAATCCGAACAACGGAGAGTGCTGTCTCCTGAACAGCTCGACTCTCCAGGTCATGGGCGCCGGCGGCCAGAGTCTTCGCCGCATGAAAGGCGGTCTCGACTTCGAGCCTGCGTGGTCGCCGAACGGGAAGCTGATCGCTTTCTTGCGTCGAGGGTCACCCGCCCTGCAGAACCGTCTCTTCGTGATGCGCTCGGACGGCTCCGGCGCGCGGGTCGTTCGCGGCGTCTCCGTCGGAGCCGGCGCGCCAACGTGGTCCCCGAGCGGAAAGGAGATTGCTTACTGGCAAAGCGGGAGGACGGGCCGAGGCGAGATCTACGCCGTCCGTCCCGACGGGTCCGGCCGTCGCAAGATCGTTGCGGAAGCCGACTACGGCGGATCGTGGTCTCCCGACGGCAAGCGCCTGCTTGTTTGCTCGAGCCTTCGACATCTACGTCGTCAATGCGAACGGCTCCAACGTACGCCGGCTGACGCGCGCGTCGGCCTCCGGCCACGCCTACTACGAGCCGGCCTGGTCACCTGACGCCCGCCGCATCGTCTTCCGGAGCGAGCTCGGCCTGTACGTCATGCGTGCCAACGGGACCGGAATCCACCGGATTACAAGCGCCCGGAGTGAGGTCGCGCAGGACGTCAGTCCCGCGTGGTCACCGAACGGTGCCTGGATCGTGTTCTCCGGCTACCGGCAAGCGCTCGGACGAGCCGCGCATCTTTCGGGTGAAGCCGAATGGTCAGGGCCTGAAGCGTCTGACGACCAGGCCGCGCGGTAATCAGTCCGGGCGCACTCTCGCTCGCCGTTCGCCGACGTCGAGCTCGGCGTCCTCGGGCACCTCGGTACGCACGTACCCCAGGGCAAGGCCGTCTACCGCGCTCGTCACGCGACCGACCACCTTCTCGCCCGAACGGATCTCGTCGCCGGGCTGCGCCGAAGCGGCATCGAGGACGCGCAGCCGCCGGTTGACCTTGCCTCGGTGACGGAGGCGGGCGATCGGCTCTTGTCCGGGGTAGCAGCCCTTCGTGAACGAGACATGCGTCTCGTCGAGACCAGCCTCGGCCGGGAGGATCGTGTCGTCGATCTCCTTCCCCCAGGCCGGCGTCGCCCGCCTCGATTCGGAGCCGCTCGAGCTCGTCGGCCGACAGCGTCGGCTCGACATGCCGCGTCGAGTAGCTCCGACGCGGCTTCACCGAACTCGCCAGTTCGGGATCCCGCCGTCCTCGCCGAAGACGACGACCGAGCTGTGCTCCTCGGGCCCGACCTCGACCTTGGCCGCAAAACGGGCGCGCAGCAGCGTCGACGCGACCGCCTCGCCGAGTCCCGGCTCGGTCAGCAGGAGGAAATCGTCGTCAGCCCGCCGCACGACGACCACCGGGGCGATCACCCGCGCCTTCGGCGTCAGGAGCAGCGCCTGGCACGGCGCGGTCGTGACGTCGTTCGAGAGCATCCGTTGGAGGAAGTCCTCCGCGTCCGGCCCGATCACCCCGAGGAAGTCGCGCGGCCGGGCGGCCACTCTGCGCGTAATCGTCGCCACGCTCAATAGTCTAGGAATCGTGTTCCGGTCCAAGGCAGAGCAAAAGGTCGCCGACGCGGGGTACGACCCTGCGCGCCTGCCGCCGGGCCAGTACCTGACCGAGAAATGGCCGGTGCTCCACGCCGGCTCGGTTCCCGACATCGACCTTGCGACCTGGGACTTCAAGGTCTTCGGGGAAGTCGAAGATCCGATCACGCTGAGCTGGGACGAGCTGAAGGCGCTGCCCAGCACCGACATCACGATCGACATCCATTGCGTCACGCGCTGGAGCCGCTTCGACACGAGTTTCCGGGGCGTTCGCTGGGCAGAGCTCGCCAAGCTCGTGCGCCCGAAGCCGAACGCGAGGTTCGTCGTCGCCCACGCGGAGCAGGGCTACACCGCGAACGTGCCGCTCGAAGCCCTCGAGGACGAGAACGCGATGCTCGCCTATGAAGCCGATGGCGAGCCGCTCGAGCCGGAGCACGGCTGGCCGTTGCGACTCGTCGTCCCGAGCCGCTACTTCTGGAAGAGCGCCAAATGGCTCCGCGGCATCGAGCTGCTCTCCACCGATCAGCCGGGCTTCTGGGAGCGCTACGGGTACCACAACGACGCCGACTACTGGAAAGAGGAGCGCTACGAGTTCTAGCCGCGCTTGTCGAGCACGTGCGTCTTGCTCAAATCGACCGCGATCGCGAAGAGCAGTGTCCCTGCCCACCAGTTCACAGGGGTCAGCTCGATCGGCTCGTTGTCACCGACGAGGTTGCAGATGAACCAGATGAAGAACCAGAGAAGAGTCATGCCGCTAGCTTCGCAGGAACCCTCGTTCGAGGGATCGCCCACCTAGACCGAGGGCCGATACGGGAATCACCCACCTCCCCCCTCCTCATGCGGATTGGTTAATTCCAGGTCGCATTTGAGAACAAAAGGGCCGGCTCTCTGAGTCGGCTCTTTTTGTTTGAGCACTCACGGAGAGCGACACCCTCCACCGCCGGAGCCGGGCTTAGCCCGGCGGGAGGCCCACTACGCGCGGTCGAATCGCGACCCCGGCCACCGGCCCACTGAGCCTTCCACCAACCAACTCGGTCGCAAGGAGGGGGCTCACGGGGGAACCAGGGGTTCCCCCGTGATAGCGAGGGGCCGCGAAAGCGGCCCCGTCGCGGTAGTTACATCATTCCGCCCATGTCGGGCATGCCGCCACCCATTGGGGCTCCGGCCTTCTCCGGGGCCTCGGCGACGATTGCCTCGGTCGTGAGGATGTTCTTCGCGATCGAAGCGGCGTTCTGCAGGGCAGAGCGCGTGACCATGGTCGGGTCGATGATCCCGGCCTTGACCAGGTCCTCGAGCTCGCCGGTCTCGACGTTGAGCCCGTGGCCCTTCGCGGCCGATCGGATCTTGTCGACGACGACCGAGCCCTCGAGGCCCGCGTTGTCGGCGAGCTGACGGATCGGCTCCTCGAGCGCGCGGGTGATGATGAGCGCACCCGTCTTCTCGTCGCCCTCGTATGAGTCGACCTTGATCGCAGAGGCCGCGGTCAGAAGAGCGACACCGCCGCCGGGGACGATCCCCTCTTCCAGCGCGGCGCGAGTCGCCTGCAGCGCGTCCTCGACGCGATGCTTCTTCTCCTTCATCTCGGTCTCGGTCGCAGCTCCGACCTTGATCACCGCAACGCCGCCGGCGAGCTTCGCCAGCCGCTCCTGCAGCTTCTCGCGGTCGAAGTCGGAGTCGGTGTTCTCGATCTCGTTCTTGATCTGCTTGATGCGAGCCTTGATGTTGTTCGCATCGCCGTCTCCGTCGATGATCGTCGTGGTGTCCTTGTCGATGACGACCTTGCGGGCCTTGCCGAGCTGAGAGATCTTCGTGTTCTCGAGCTTCAAGCCCATCTCTTCGGTGATCACCTCGGCGCCCGCGAGGATCGCGATGTCCTCGAGCATGCGCTTGCGGCGGTCGCCGAAGCCCGGCGCCTTGACGGCAACTGCCGTGAAGGTTCCGCGGAGTTTGTTGACGACGATCGTGGCGAGAGCCTCGCCCTCGACGTCCTCGGCGATGATCAGCAGCGGCCTACCGGCCTGGATGACCTGCTCGAGCACGGGGAGGAGGTCCTTGACGGCGCCGACCTTCTGGTTTGCGACCAGGATGTACGGCTCGTCGAGCACGGCCTCCATGCGCTCGGGGTCGGTGACCATGTACGGCGAGAGGTAGCCCTTGTCGAACTGCATCCCCTCGGTGAACTCGAGCTCGAGCCCGAAGGTCTGGCCCTCCTCGACGTTGACGACACCGTCTTTTCCGACCCGGTCGATCGCGTCGGCGATGACGTCGCCGATCTCGCGCTCACGCGCGGAGATGGTGGCAACCCGGGCGATGTCTTCCTTGCCCGAGATCCCCTTCGACTGCTTCTTCAGATCCTCGACGACAGCTTCGACAGCCTGCTCGATGCCGCGCTTGATCCCCATGGGGTTCGCGCCGGCAGCGACGTTCTTCAGGCCCTCGCGGACAATCGCCTGGGCGAGCACCGTCGCAGTCGTCGTGCCGTCGCCGGCAACGTCGTTGGTCGCCGTGGCGACCTCTTTGACGAGCTGCGCGCCTTGATTCTCGAACGGATCCTCGACCTCGATCTCGCGTGCGATCGTGACTCCGTCGTTCGTGATCGTCGGTGCGCCGAACTTCTTGTCGAGAACGACGTACCTACCTTTGGGGCCAAGGGTGACCTTGACCGCGTCGGCGAGGATGTTGACGCCGCGCTCGAGTGAGCGCCTCGCCTCCTCGTCGAACTTCAGTTCTTTATGAGCCATTAACTACTCCTTCTTCCGTGACTGGTTACTAAGCGGACGCGCCCGCGAGCTCTTTCTTCTTGCTCGACTTGGCGCCCTTGGACGCGACCTTCGCGAGCACGTCGGACTCGCGCAGGATGAGAACTTCGTCGGCACCGACCTTGATGTCGGTCCCGCCGTACTTCGAGTAGATGATCTCGTCGCCGACGGCGACTTCCATCGGCACGATCTCGCCCGAGTCGTTGCGGGCGCCCGGGCCGACTGCGAGGACGCGGCCGCGCTGCGGCTTCTCCTTCGCGGTGTCGGGCAGAACGATCCCGCTCGACGTCGTCTCCTCTTCTTCGAGGGGCTCGACGATGAGGCGGTCGCCCAGTGGTTGCAGATCCATTCAGGACCTCCTATTCAGACTTTGTGACACGTGCTGGCACTCGAGGACATTGAGTGCCAAGCCATACTACCCGGTCTCAAGTCCGCTGTGCAGGCGGTCTAGGGAACCTCGACGAGACCAGGGCCGACGTGCAGTGAGAGCAGTTTGTAACAGGTTTCGCCGTGTTAGCGTGGGCCGGTGAGGAGGGAGTTCTCTGCCGGCGGGGTGCTCGTGCGCCGTCTGCGCGGGCGCTGGTTCATGGCCGCGATCCAGCCGGCCGGGCGCAAGCGACCCGTATGGGCGCTCCCGAAGGGGATCATCGGGCCGGATGAGAGACCCGAGGAGGCGGCCCTGCGGGAGGTCGCGGAAGAGACGGGGATCGAGCCGCGGCTCATGACGAAGCTCGGCGACGTGCGCTACGTGTACACGTGGGACGGCGAGCGGGTCTTCAAGGTCGTCAGCTTCTATTTGTTGCGCTACCGGCGCGGCCGCCTCGGGCGAGATCGCGCCGGAGCAGAAAGTCGAGGTCGCCGAGGCCCGCTGGCTACCGCTCGAGGAGGCTCCCGGGCTGCTCGCCTACAAAGGCGAGCGGGAGATGGCGGAAAAGGCGCTCGCGTTCATCCGCGCCAACGGCCTATGATGCGCGCTCTTCCCGCCCGATAGCCGCCATGTACGCGCTCAACTTCTACTCTCCGATGGTCGTCGACCAACTGCGGAGCCGTCGTAAGACGGCGACGATCCGGCTGGGCGACAAATCCAAGAAATACAAGAAGGGCATGGTCGTCCAAGTGCTCGTGGGCGCCCGCTACGGGCCGCGAGACCGGGTCTTCGACGCAGTCATCGACAAGGTCGAGGTGAAAAAGCTCGCCGAGCTCTCGCCCAAGGAGATCGAGCATGACAACCCCGAAGCGAGGCGGCCCGAGGAGCTCGCCGTCTTCCTCGGCCAGCTCTACAACCGTCACATCGGATCAGATGAGATCGTCACCCTGATCCGCTTTTCCGAGATCCGGGCTTAGTTCGTCGAATAGGCGTCCCGAAGGCTTCAGCAGGTCGAAGCTCCGCGCTACAGGCCTCACATTCCACCGCGAAGACCGAGCTGAAGCGTGCGTTGCACTCTGGGCAGCGCCAGCGCATCTCGCCGGCGCACTGGGGACATGTCTTTGGCAGCTCGTCCTCGGAGTCGTCGAAGTAGCGCTGCGCAAAGCCGCAGGTCAGGCAGAACGACACCCAGTCGCCGAGCGTCTTGCGGCGCTCCTCGCGTAGCCAATCCGAGGCCTTGCCCACGTTACTCGTGCGGACGGGAGCCCCGTGCTCGCAAAAACGTGCCGCGCATCGAGTCGCCCAGGTCGGCCGCGGCCGCGTCGGGGTGCTCGCGCGCGGCCTGACGGCGCAGCAACTCGATCCCCAGTCCGAGCAGGAGCGCGGCGGAGATCACGAACCTCGCGCGGGTCATCTGCTCGGTCGGCCCCCACAGCACCAGCAGGAACAGAAGAATGGCCGCGGCTCCATAGGCAATCTCCCACCGTGCGAGGAACGGCGCGAGCTCTCGCCTCGTGGCTGTCCCGCTACGCGACGGGCCGGCGAGCCAGACGGCAATCAGTGCGAAGATGCCGAGCGCGACCAGCGTCCAGCCTCCGTCCGACAACAGCATGGTGAGAATGCTCCACGCCTCCGCGGCAGCCGGGCGGTTGGCGTCCTCCATCACGATGTTCTCGACCACATAGTCACCCGCGAGATTGCGGACGAGGACGACGACCAGGCCGGCCACCATGAGGCCGATAGCGATCATCCGCAAGATCCCGCGCCGACGACCGTGCGCGAGCCAGAGCGAGATCGCAAAGAGCGCGAGCGGCACGAGCCAGAGAAACAGCGCTAGTTGCTTCAGAAGCTGCGTCAGGTTCTGTGCAGTCTCGAGCTGGTCGGCCTGCATGACCTCGACGCGACCGGCGTCATCGGGCAGGCGTTGAGCGATGTTTCCGACGACGGCGACCTGGTCTCCGAGCTGGACCACCAGAGGCTGGAGATCGAGCACGACGACTCCGTCTTCGGTGCCGACCGTAGTGAGCTCGTCGTCGAGCAGCCGGACAAGCTGCTCGTGAGCGCGAACGATCGAGCTCGCCCAGAGGGCCTGGAACCTCGGTCTGGCGAGCAGCCGCCGGGCGGACCGGTCTGCGAGCTCGCGCATGGCGGCGGCCAAGGGGCCGGCGAGCGGCTTCTGGTCCTCCGACAGACGAAGCTCGAGCTCGGCCTGGACGTCGACGTTCGAGAAGAACTGCTCGACGAGCGTCGCGGCGACCTGGTTCCGGATCTCGTCGTTTGCGATCAACTCGTTCGCGGAGTTCTCGACGGTCGGCGTATCCAGCGCCTGATAGCGAACGTAGCCCGCGACAACAGCGACGACGGCGAGAACGATCCCGAGGAGGACCAACACTCGGGCTAGCACCATGCGCCATCGCGAGGCGGTGGTCAGCTCAGCCACCAGGCGAGCATACTCCCCAAGCCGAAATCGGGGTGACGAGCCAAGCATCTCGCGTCCCCCGGAAGGGGTCCCTCACCCGGCGTGGAAAACCCGCTATGTAGGACATCCGCTGCGACGAACTCGGCGGTGCACTGAAGCCCAGCGGAACCGCCTCTGCCCGCAACTGCGTAAGGGAGGAAGTCAATGAGTCAATACGATCCGGAGCCCCAGCAGGTCTCTGGCTGGGCCGCAGGCGGAATCACTTTCGCTGCGACGATGCTGCTCATCATCGGTTCCTTCCAGGTGATCTCCGGCCTGGTCGCCATCTTCGACGACGGGTTCTTCCTGATCACGGAGAACTACACGTTCGATCTCGACACCACTGCCTGGGGCTGGATCCACCTGATCCTGGGACTCCTCCTGCTCTTCACGGGATGGGCCCTGTACTCCCAGAAGCTGTGGGCGGCCATGACCGCGATCTTCCTGGCCATGCTGAGCGCCATCGAGAACTTCTTCTTCATTCCGTACTACCCGTTCTGGTCGATTCTCATCATTGCGCTCTGCGTCTGGGTGATCTGGGCGTTGACGCGGCCGGGCGCCGTCCGGGCCACCTGAACCGAGGATCTGCGCGGCCTCGGGCTTTAGCTCGAGGCCGCGCCACGCCTAGCGACTAGTCCGCAGTCGCCTTCCGCTTGATCGCTTCGAACTCTTCCTGCGTGATCGAGCCCTGGTCGAGCAGTTGCTGCCCGAGGGCGATCTCCGTCGCCGGTCCGCCCGCCGTCGCAGCGGACTGAAGCGTCTTGATGTTCCGCTGGGCCATGCCGTCTCCGTTCGCGATCATGTAGATCAGAACGCCCAGGAGCGGAAGAGCGATCAGAAGCACCGTCCAGCCCGCTTTCCCCCAGCCGGAGACATCGTGTCGGCGGAAAACGTCACCGAGAATCGAGACCAGGATCCAGAGCCAGATCACCCAGGCGAAGAAGACGATCATCGTCCAGATCACGTCCAGCAACGGATAGTCAGCTGCAAGAACCACACCTACCACCTCCTCGGACTATGTGACTGCAGAGCTCGCCGCAGCCACTTTCTCCCGCCGGGCCTTCGTCAGCTCCTGAGTGACAATCTGAATCGTGGCCGCCAGCGGCACGGCGGTCAGCGCTCCCAGCACTCCCAACAACGCGCCGAAGAGCGTGACCGCGACGATGATGAAGAAGCCGGAAAGCTTGACGGCTTTGCCTTGAATCTTGGGCGTGAGGATGTTGTTCTCGAGCTGCTGGTAGACGAGGATGACGACGAGCATGATCAAGGCTGCGGTCAGCCCCTGCTCCGCCCAGAGGGCGGGTACGAGAACGAAGCTGGCGATCGTCGCGCCGATATTCGGGATCGTGTCCAGCAACCCGGCAATGACCCCGAGCGCGATGGCGAAGCTCGAGCCGAGCAGCCACGCGGTCAGCCCTTGAGTGACGCCGGCGATCGTCGCAATGACGACCACTGCGATTGCCCACCGCGAGACCGACTCCGTCACCCGTTCCCACACGCCGAGCCAGCGCTCGTCTTCACCGGGCATGAGCAAGCTTGCGAGCCCCTTCTTCAGGTTCGTGACGTCGCTCAGGAAGAAGAGGCAGATGAAGAGCACCGTGAAGGCGATGAGGAAGACCGAGAAGAAGCTGCCCGCCACGCCCAGCAAGGCGGAGATCGCGTCCGGCACCGAAGCGGCCGCGCTCTCTGATCCGGACTGCACATTCCCGCCGATCCCCGTGTCGCCGAACCACGAGAGCTCGTCCGACGAGCGGAGGTCCTCGACCATCATCGGCAACTGCTGGAGAAAGTCCCTCACAGAGCTGACCAATGGAACAAGGAACAGCAGCGCCACAACCGTCACGGTCAGCGCCGTGCCGAGCACCGTGACCGTTGCCGCGAGCCCACGAGACATCCCGGTCTTCTCCATCACAAAGCGCACCGGAAACTCGAAGACGAGGGCGAGGAAGACGCCGACGAAGACGACCAGGAAGGTGCTGCCAATCGTCGCGAAGGCGGCCAGGAGCAGGAGCGCGGCTGCAACGACCAGAACCGTCCGCACCGGAAGGTAAAGCTCGACTCGCCTCTTCCCCTGAGCCTCCATTGCGCGGAGCCTATCCTTGTCTCAGCAGGGAAGCGCCGGGCTCGATGGTCCAGCTCAGGGGTGCCACCGACCTCACCGTCCTGCTGCGCTGCTTAGCTGGGCGGACGGTGGCGATGCCCCTGAACCAATTCGTCATGCGACGACTCGAGGGAGCGCTGGAGACCGGGCGCATCCTCCGCTACCTGATCGCGGCCATCGTCACCATCGCCGTTGCGTCCGCCCTCATCATGCGGATCGTCGATCCCGCCGACTTTCCCAGTCTCGGCCTTGCGCTGTGGTGGGCGGTAACGACAGTGACCACGGTCGGCTACGGAGATGTCGTCCCGGTGCAACCCGGCGGCCGAGCAGTGGCGGCGATTTTGATGATCGTGGGGTACGCCTCCCTGTCGCTGCTCACCGGCATCATCGCGTCGGTCCTCGTTCACAAGAGGACCCAGGCAGCCACACCCGCAACGGCGACCGACGTCGAGCAACTCGACCGCCGGCTGGCCGAGATCGAGCGGCTTCTCAGGGCAAAGGCGGAATAGACTCGCCTCAAGCGACCGGGGAGGTGGCACCGTGTTGATGAACCCGATGAGCACTCGCACGGACTTCGGCCGCGCCGATGCCGAGGAGGCCGCGCGCCACTGGCTGGTCTTTCTCCTCGCCGGGATCACGTCGCTCGTGTTCGGCGCGCTCATCCTGACCATTGACTGGTCGGTGGACAGCCTCGCGACATTCGTGGGGGTCCTGTTCATCGTGCAGGGAGCGTCGCTGGCGATCACGCCGTCCCTGGACGGGAGCGGCCGCTGGGCGAACGTGGGCGCCGGCACGATCGCGGCAGGAGCCGGCGTCGCCCTGATCGTCTGGCCGGACAAGGGGTTGCGCACCGTCGGCGTCTTCGTCGGCATCTTCGTGCTGTGTTCCGGCGCGCTTCACGTTGTCGGAGCGCTCTCGAACCGACACGTCCCGAACTGGTGGCTAATGCTCGTTCTCGGCGCAATCGAGATACCGATCGGCGTCTGGGCAATGCGCCGCCCCGATCAGACGATCGTGCTCCTGATCACGCTCGTCGGAGCCTGGGCAGTCGTGACCGGGGTCTCGCAGATGCTGACGGCCTTCGAGCTGAAGAAGCTTCCGTCCCGCGTGGGCAGCGCGCCGGCTACTCGAGCGGGCTGATCGACACGGGCGTTCGGCGCCCCGAGGAGGGTCTGGCGAAAAACATGCTGAGCCCCCGGGCCGCGCTGCTCGCCCCGAGGGCGGGTCCTCAGTCGCACCCAGGCTGACGAGCCTGGGTGTCCCTGCGTCCGCGCCCTCGGAACGACCATCGCACCCCGGGAACGAGCAGAATTCCGCCAAACCCTCCTAGAGCGGCTGGGCTGGAGCGTGGCGTCTCCACGTGACGCCGGCGAGCAGGCCGAGCACGAGTGTCGGGACCATCGTTAGGAACCGATACACGAGCACAGCGGCCACGACCTCGGCGTTGGCCCCGCCGAAACTGACGAGCGCTGTCGTCAAGCCGAGCTCGACGATGCCGAGGCCGCCCGGAGTGATCGGGATCGAGCCGATGAGGCGCATGAGCGACCACGCGGCGAAGGCCTCGACTGCGCTCACCTCGCCGGAGGTGACGTCGAACACCCGCAGCGTGACGAGTAGCACGCAGAACACGGTGAGGTGTCCGGCCAGCGTCGCCAGCGTGAGGACGTGCCAGCGCCGCCGAAGCAGAACGACCGCATCGCGGCGAAACTCGGCGAACGTCTCACCCGACCAGGTGACGGGCCCCTTCCTCGCGACCCGAAACGCCCGGTTGGTGATCCGCGCCGCGAGGTTCCCCACCCAGCGAGCCAATCGCTTGCTCGTGAGACCGGCTGCGTAAGCGGCGACCGCGACGACGAAGATCCCGAGCCCGATGAGGGCCACCGTCTGGAGCAGCGGGTGCTTCTCGCCACTCAGCGTGAGCATGACGAGGGCGAGGCTCGGCAGGCCCAGAAGCAAGAACTGGTTCCACACGCTCGTGAGCGCGACCGCCAACGTCACCCTCTTCGGGGGAAAGCGCCTGCGTAGTAGCCCGTAGGCGACCCCGAAGCCGACCGCTGGGCCTCCGGGCGCGATCAAGCTCGAGGCGCTGACTATCTGCGTGAGGGCGAAGGCCTGCCGGAAGCGAAGCCCCGGAAGCGCCGCCTGCCAGGGTGGTGCATAGGTCGCCAGGTTGACAGCCGTAACAAGGAGGAGGGCGCCGAGCTCGGGCCAGGAGAGCTCCTTGACCACGCCCCAGACGTCCCCGTAGTCCGCGATCCGGGGCAGGACGAAGACGAACGTCGCAACGACGACGGCAAGGGCGAGGCCGATCCCGGCCATTCGCCGCAGGCGGGAACGCGATTTCGGCGGTCTACTCGAACTGTCCGCGGCGCACCATTCCACCGCGCGCGTAGGACCCGATGTCCGCAGCAAGGCCAAGACCGACGACGATCCATTCCCAACCGTTCACGCCACCTGCTGCGCTCCAGAACAGCACGTACATGAGCGTTGTCCACGGCACGAAGACGAGACCGAGCAGCGGGATGAAGAACGAGTCGAAAGCCCGGTCGACGAGGTTCGTGAAGATCCAGATGGCGCCGAGCGCGATCCGCGCCGAGATCATCATCAGGAGTAGGAAGAGGCAGGGCACGACTTGGCGACCCTACACCTCCGCAGGAAGCGACGGCCAGACTTCTGCCCCTTCTGCTCGATGCGTCGTCCTCGCTCTCGCGAGCGCTAAGCCGCGCCGGTGACCCCAGTCGTTAGAGTTTCCGCGGCCATGGCGATTGCGAGAGAAGCCGAGCCCGTCGGCTCGCTGAGCGAAGTGAAGGAGGCGGGCCTCGACCGAGAGGACCTGCTCGCGATTTACCGCAGCATGCTGACCACGCGCGGGATCGAGGAGCGCGGCCACATCCTCTACAAGCAGGGCAAGATCCCCGGCTCCTTCTACACAGGCCGCGGAAACGAGGCTTCCTCGGTCGGCGTCGCCACCGCGATGGGCCCCGAGGACGTCGGCTGCCCACTGCACCGCGACATGGGCGTCCACGTCACGCGCGGTGTGGAGCCATGGCGGATCTTCGCCCAGTACATGGGGCGTGAGGACGGCCCGACGCGTGGGCGCGACGGCAACGTCCACATGGCCGATTCGAAGCTCGGCCTGCTCGCCATGGTCAGCCACCTGCCGGCGATGCTCCCGGTGGCGGTCGGCTGTGCGCTCGCCTTCCGGATCCGCGAGGAGAAACGTGTCGCGCTCGGCTGGTTCGGCGAGGGTGCTTCCGCGCGAGGCGACGCGCACGAGGGCATGAACCTGGCCGGCGTGCGCCGGCTGCCGGTGGTCTTCATCTGCGACAACAACCAGTGGGCCTACTCGACGCCGACCCATCTCGAGTACGCGTGCGAGACGCTCGCCGACCGCGCGCAGGCGTACGGGTTCGAGGGCGTCGTCGTCGACGGGACCGACGTGCTCGCGGTCTATCGCGAGACGAAGCGCGCGATCGAGAAGGCGCGCGACGGTGGAGGCCCGACGCTGATCGAGTCGATGACGTTGCGCATGGAGGGCCACGCCGTGCACGACGACGCCTTCTACGTGCCCAAGGAGATGTTCGAGGAGTGGGCGAAGCGCGATCCGATTGAGCGGTTCCGCAGCTGGCTTCGCGACAACGCCGAGCTCACCGACGCCGAGGAGGAAGAGATCGGCGCAAGCGTCAAGAAGCTGCTGAGCGATGCGATGAATCGCGCGGACGAGTCGCCGCTCCCGGATCCGTCCACGCTGACCGAGGGTGTCTTCGCGACACCCGAAGACCTCGACACGCCCCACCACAAATAGCCATGGCTGAAATGACCTATTTGCAGGCGATTTCGGACGGCCTCCGCACCGAGATGCGCCGTGACAAGCGCGTCTTCGTGATCGGCGAGGACGTCGGGGTTTACGGCGGCGCCTTCAAGGTCACGCTCGGCTTCCAGGAGGAGTTCGGCGCCTGGCGCGTGATCGACGCGCCGCTTTCGGAGACCGCCATCGTCGCCGGCTGCACGGGCGCCGCGATCATGGGCATGCGCCCCGTCGCCGAGATGCAGTTCGCCGACTTCATCTCGTGTGCCTGGGACCATCTCGTCACGGTCGCGGCGAAGCAGCGCTACCGCGCCGGCACCCCGGTGCCGATCGTCGTCCGGCTTCCGTCAGGCGGCGGCTTCTCCGGCGGGCCCTTCCACTCGCAAAACCCGGAAAGCTCCTTCGCGCACATCCCCGGCCTGAAGGTCGTCTGCCCGGCGACTCCCGAGGACGCGAAGGGCCTACTGATCACCGCGATCGAGGATCCCAACCCCGTCCTCTACTTCGAGCATAAGCACCTCTATCGGCGGATCAAGGCCGAGGTGCCCGAAGAGCGCTTCACGGTGCCGTTCGGCAAGGCCCGTGTGCATCGCGAGGGCGACGACATCACGCTCGTTACCTGGGGCGCGATGGTCTACACCGCCGACGACGCCGCCAAGCAGCTCGAGGCCGACGGGATCTCCGTCGAGATCCTCGACCTGCGGACAATCGTCCCCTGGGACAAGCAGGCGGTGCTGGAGAGCGCGAAGCGGACGTCGAAGGTCCTCGTCCTGCACGAGGACAACCGGACCGGCGGCTTCGGCGGAGAGATCGCGGCCACAATCGCGGAAGAGGCCTTCGAGTACCTCGACGGGCCGATCAAGCGCATCGCCGCGCCGGACACGCCGGTGCCGTTCTCGCCGCCGCTCGAGAAGGCGTTCATTCCTCAGGTCGAAGACGTGGCCGCAGGACTCAGAGAGCTGGCCGAGTACTGATGGCCATTGGAGAACCGTTGTGAGTCGTCTGGCATGCCAATCATCCTTTGACGCGTAGCGTGGCTACGACTGAAGCCGTCGACGTCGTCATGCCCCAGATGGGCGTCTCCGTCTCGGAGGGAACGATCACGAAGTGGCTCAAGCGCGAGGGCGAACAGGTCGAGGCCGACGAGTCCCTGCTCGAGATCTCGACTGACAAGGTCGACACCGAGATCCCGAGCCCCGCGAGCGGAGTCGTGACGCAGATCCTCGTCCAGGAAGGCGAGACGGTCGAGGTCGGGACGAAGCTGGCCGTGATCGGCGGAGAAGCAGGCGCGCCCGCGCCCGAGGCCGAGCCGCCGCCGGAGCCCGCGACGGCTCAAGCCGCGGCGGAGGCCGGGGCTGCCTCGAGCGCCGAGTCTCCCGCGCCTCAGCCAGAGGCTGCACCGGCTCCACCACCCGCACCCGCACCGACTCCTGAGCCCGTTGCCGCACCAGCCAACGGCGAGCAGGACGGCAAGAGCTTCGTCTCGCCGGTCGTCGCCAGGATCGCGGCCGAGCACGGCGTCGACGTCTCGAGCGTCCCCGGCACCGGCCGCGGAGGCCGCGTGACGAAGAAGGACATCCTGAACGTCGTCGAGTCCGGCGCGGCGGCCGCCCCTCCCCAGGAGGAAGCGCCCGCTGCAGCGCCGCCGCCGGCTCCGGCGGCCCCGAGCCCGCTCCTACCCCCGCACCGGAAGCTCCGGCGGCTCCCGCTCCGGCTGCCGAGGCACCGCCGAAGCCTGCTACCCCACCGGCCGCACCGCCGAAGCCTGCTGCCCCGCCGCCCGCGCCGGAACCGGTCGCCGCAGGCGTGGGCGAGCAACTCGAGCCGATGAACGCCATGCGGCGCGGCATCGCCGAGCACATGCGCCGCTCGCTCGACACGGCCGCGCACGTCACGAGCGCGATCGAGGTCGACATGTCCCGCGTCGTCGGGATCCGCGAAAAGCTCAAGCCCGACTTCCAGAAGCAGTACGGGGTCAACCCGACCTATCTGATCTTCGTCGCGCGCGCCGTGGTCGAGACTCTGAAGAGATACCCGTGGATCAACGGCGAGATCCGCGGGGAGCAGATCGTCACCCGGCCGAACGTCAACCTCGGCTTCGCCGTCGAGCTCACCGACGGCAAGGGGCTCATCGTCCCCGTCGTGAAACACGCGGAGGGGCTGAACCTGCTCGGGATGGCGCAGGCCGTGACCGACATCGCCGATCGCGCACGCAACAAGAAGCTCACGCCCGACGAGGTGCAGGGCGGCACCTTCACGATCACGAACCCCGGTGGCTACGGCACGTTCCACGGCACGCCGGTGATCAGCCAGCCGCAAGCCGGAATCCTCGGCACCTACGCACTCGTCAAGCGCCCCTGGGTCATCCAGGACTCGTTCGGCAAGGACGTGATCGCGATCCGGCCGATCATGAACATCACGCTCACCTACGACCATCGCCTCGTCGACGGCGCTCTCGCAGGCCGCTTCCTCAAGGACCTGAAGGAAGCCCTCGAGACCTGGGACGAGGCGAACTACTAGAGCAATCGGGACGGCGTGGACCTCGTTCATCTGACCACTGCGCTCAACGAGATCGAGGCCGACCAGATTTGTTCGCTCCTCAAGTTGGAGGGGATCGAATCGATGCAGAAGCTGACCGACTTCGGAGCCGGAAGCCTGGACGGGGCCACCGGGATGGGCGGCGCGCGGGAGATCCTCGTTCTCGAGAAGGACCTCGAATTCGCGAAGGCGCTCATCTCGACTGACGCCGAAACGGGCCCGGGCTAGAATCAGTTCTCCGTCATCTCGGGGGAACGAGGGAGGCACAAAGTGACTAGAGCGGCGTCATTTGCGCTCGTTGCGGCAGTCGCGTTGCTCTCGCTGGCGAGCTCGGCAGGCGGGACCGCGTCGGCGCGTCCGTTCCGGATCATCGCCATGTCGCACACCCACCCAGCCGGCCAGGCCTACTCGTGGGTCTGCGCAAGGATCAAGAAGACGGCGGCGGGGACGGCTACGGTCACCGCGACCCGCGGAGGCCCGGGCCAACTCCAGCCGAGGAAGATTCGATGGAAGGGCACCAGGATCGTTGCCTTCAAGATCACGTCAGCCGGGAGGTACACGATCAGGGTCGCTCGCCAGGGCGCGAGGACCGCTACCAAGAGCTACACGGTCCCGGAGCCTCCGGATCCGGCGAACGGCCCGTTTCGCTGCAAGTGACGTAAGAGGCGCGCGCCCGCGGCTAGGCTGAAGCCATGACGCGGGGCGCGTATCTCTACAACCTCGGCCGCGTGCCCTACCTCGAGGCTTGGGAGCTTCAACGCTCGCTTGCGGCCGCCGTCTCGCAGGGAGCGATCCCCGACACGGTCCTCCTGCTCGAGCATCCGCCGGTGATCACGATCGGCCGGCGCACGGACGACGGTGAGCTCCACGTGCCCGACGGCGCGGAGGTCGAGATCGTCGAGACCGACCGCGGCGGCAAGTCCACTTACCACGGGCCAGGACAGCTCGTCTGCTACCCGATCCTCGACCTGACTCGCCACGGCCAGGATGTCAAGCGCTACTGCCGCGACCTCGAGGAGGCGCTCATCCGCACGCTGGGAGCAGTCGCCGTCGAGGCGACGCGGATCGAAGGGCTGACGGGGATCTGGGTCGAGGACCCACCCCGCAAGATCGGCTCGATCGGGGTCCACATCACGAAGTGGGTGACCACGCACGGCTACGCGCTGAACGTCGACCTCGACACGGCACCGTTCACGGAGTGGATCACGGCCTGCGGTCTCGCCGATGCGTCGTTCACCACAATCGCGCGCGAGCTCGGCCGGTCGGTCTCGGTGGACGAGCTACGGCCGCACGCCGCCGCAGCGCTCGAGGAAGTCTTCGACCTTTCCCTCGAAGAGGTCTCAGCGGAGCAGGGCGCAGGCCTCTGGCCGCAACCCCTACACGCGCGCCTGACCGGGAAGCCAACGGAGGCGAGCGCCGCAGGTACAGCGCTGGGTGTCGAGCAAGTCACCGCCCGCTAGGGCAGCCAGCCGTCGCGGTAGACACACCGGCTGTACGCCGGAAGGCCGGCATATGCCTCAGCCGGCTTCGTCGTCTCGGCTGTGACCCCGGCGCCGTGCTTCTGCGCAACCTCCGCTACGAGATAGACGAGGCCCTTCCGGCCGCGACCCCGGGCCCCGACGGCGAGCACAACGGCCGGCCCGTCGCCGGCTCCCACAATGATGTGCTCGGTCTGAGGCGGGCAGTGGAAGAAATCCCACGTCTGCAACTCGCGTTCCTCACCCTCGACGAGCAGAAGACAGGTCCCGGATAGCACCAGGAAGTCCTCCTGCGCGTTCTCACGGTGGTACCTACCCATGGGCTGGCCAGGCTCGAGCACGTTGAGGTTGATTCCGAGCTGTGGAAACCGTCGCTTGCCCTCGAAGTCGCAGTAGAAGCCGAGCGGCCCTGTGTCACGCCATCGACTGTCCCGTGCGTTGATCACGAACCACCCGTCACCGTCAGCGACCAAGCCGTACTTCGTCTCCCTGAGAGGCACCTCCGGAACCACGCTCCGAACCCTGCCAGACACGCGCCGGCAAGGCGGTCACGCGCTAGCCCTCCACGGTTGCGATCAGAGCCTCGACCACCCGAGGGTCGAACTGGCTGCCGCTCGAGCGGCGAAGCTCGGCGATCGCCTCGTTCTCGGGCATGGCCTTCCGGTAGGCCCGGTCGCTCGTCATCGCGTTATAGGCATCGCAACAGCACACGATGCGCGCGATCATCGGGATCTCCTCGGCGGCGATCCCGTCCGGGTAGCCGGTCCCGTCGTAGCGCTCGTGGCAGGCACGGATGATCCGTCCGATCTCCCCGAGGAGGCCGCCGACGCGGAGCAGCATCTGCTCGCCCTCGATCGTGTGCCTCTCGATCACCTTGCGCTCCTCGGGCGTGAGCGGCCCGGCCTTGTTGATGATCTCGTTCGGGACGCGGACCTTGCCGACGTCATGGAGGAGGGCTGCGAACTCAGCGTCTCGGCGCTCGCGAGCCGTGAGGCCGAGCTCGTCCGCCACCGCGAGCGTGAGATCGACGACGTCCTTCGAATGGGTGCCCGTGTACGCGTCGTCGGCCTCGATCACGTCCCCGAGCAGGAACGCGGTGCCGCGATACGCGTCGCGGAGCTCGAGTTCGTGGTCGATGCGGACCCGGCGCTCGCGGGCGAACACTCCGAGGACGGCGATCAGCGGCAGGGCGAGGAGCACGCCCGCGGGCGACTGAACGCTCGCGATGGCGACGGCGAGCCCGACGGGCGCGAGTCCGAGATCGATCACGTAGACCGAGGCCATGGCCCGGAGATGTAGCTTGGGCGGCACGCCGAGCGCAGCCCACTGGCGGACCGCGGTCGTCCCGAAGTCGAGCGCGAACTGAGCTGCAAGCGCGCCGAGGTAAAGCGGGAACTGGCTGAGAGTCGGGCCTGACTCTCCCGCCAGGCCAAGCACGAGGGCAGGCCCGACGGCGTGCCAACCGCCGAGAAGTCGAATGAAGACCCGCTCCGCATGGAGGGTCCCGCGGGCGTACTCGATCGCGCTCCCCAGGAGCACGCCGCCGGCGACCGCGAGTGGAACGGATCCGACCGGAAGCAGGAAGAGCATGGGAACGAGAATCAGCTGGGTCGGGACCGCGGAGCCGCTCGAGATCTCGAAGTCGAGGCGAAAGGCGAGCGCGTAGGCGCCGAGCAGCAAAGCAACGGTGAGCAGCGACGGCGACCGCTGCGATGGAATCAGCACGGCCATCGCGACGGCAACCACCAAGAAGAGCCCGGCGGAGACGATCAGCGTCGTTCGGTCACGCGTTGCCAGGCGACTGAGTCGCCTCGCTCGCTGCTCCTCGATCACACGTTGCGCGTCTGGGTCGAGCGCAATCGAGTGCCCGGAGGTCGTCCCGGCCGCACTGGACACCCCTCTGAAATCGGCTAAACGGCCCAGTTGCTGAAGCGAATCACTCGTTCGAGGGGTCAAGGAGGGGTGCTCGACCCCTCTGAAGGGGGATGCACGCCGCGCGTACATGAGGACACTGAGATCAGGTGTCTGCGGCAAGTCAGGGAGGAACTGTGGAAGCTCGACTGGTGTCTCCGGTTCGACTCGCGACGGCGATCGTCGTCGGCGCGCTCTTGCTCGTCATGACCCCCTCTGCGAAGGCTGGCATCCTCGGCACCGGCGCCGCGAGCTTCTGCGATGCCTACTCGTCTCAGGCTTTCCAGGCATGGGGAGATCGGTCGAACTACATGCTCATGCCCGGAGGGAGCTTCGAGGAGGGAACACCGAGCTGGAGGCTCAGCGGCGGAGCGAAGATCGTCTCCGGCAACGAGCCCTTCTACCTTCGGTCGAGGACTGATCGTCGGTCGCTCTACATGCCGGCCGGATCATCTGCCACGACGCCGACGATGTGCTTCACCACCGGCGACTGGCACCTGCGCTTCGTGGGCGTCAGCGCGAATCAGTCGTCCATGCTCAAAGTGACCGTGACCGTCGCCAGTCTCTTCGGGGTGGTGAGCACCCTGGACGGGGGCACTGTCTCGAATGACGGCACTTGGCAGCCGTCTCCCCAGGTCGGGCTCCTACTGACGAACGTCGGCGGGCTGCTGACGACCAAGGCGGTCTCGTTCCGATTCACGGCTACGAGCGGTGCGTCGCAGATCGACGACACCTACCTCGATCCCTGGAAAGACACGTAACCCGTCGCAACTAGACTTTCCGGCATGCAGAGCTCGCTGCCTGTCGCCGAACGGCCCCGCCGCCCGGAGTGGATGAAGGTGCGGGCGCCGAGCGCCAACTCGAGCTACTTCGACGTCAAGAAGCTCATCCACGGGCACAACCTGCACACGATCTGCGAAGAGGCTCGCTGCCCGAACATCGCGGAGTGCTGGGGGCGCGGAACCGCGACCTTCCAGATCCTCGGAGACACGTGCACGCGCGCCTGCCGCTACTGCTACGTCCACTCCGGGAAGCCCGAGCATCCGCCGGACCCGCTCGAGCCGCTGCGCCTCGGCCAGACCGCGGCCCAGATGGGGCTCAAGCACGTCGTCGTGACCTCGGTCGACCGCGACGACCTCCCCGACAAAGGCGCCGGTCACTACGCGGCGACGATCCGGGCGCTCAAGACCAAGGTGCCGCAAGCGTCGGTGGAGATTTTGACGCCGGACTTCCTCGGCTACGAGGAGGAGGCGCTGCGCACGATCCTCGTCGAGCGGCCCGAGGTCTTCAACCACAACATCGAGACCGTGCGCCGGCTGCACGCGCGCATGCGCGGAGCCAAGGCGTCATACGACAAGGCCCTCTGGCTCCTCTCCCGGGCCAAGGAGCTCGCCGGCTACCCCGTGCTGACGAAGTCGGGAATCATCGTCGGCCTGGGGGAGAGAAACGACGAGGTTGTCGAGACGATGCGCGATCTGCGTGCGAACGGCGTCGACGTCGTCACGATCGGCCAGTACCTCCAGCCTTCGGCCAAGCACGCGAAGATCGATCGCTGGGTGCATCCGGACGAGTTCCGCTGGTTCCGCGAGCAAGGCGAGGCGCTCGGCTTCGGATCGGTCTTCTCCGGGCCACTCGTTCGCTCCTCGTATCGCGCTGACGAGCAGCGCCACGCCGCGGAAACCAGACGAGGCGCGGTCGCGTACTGAAACGAAAGAGGGCCGCCTCGGGGGGCGGCCCTCTCTTCGTGTGTCTAACGCGCTTGGTTAGTCGTCATCCGTCGGACAAGGCGTCACCCAGAAGTGGTGATCGCTTGAACGCGCGTGCTCCTGCCCGTCGGCGTCCTGGTGGTCGCGATAGGTGTCGGCCCAGGCGTCCGACTGCTCGCAGTGCGGGTTCCGGCCGACCTGCGCACGGGACGAGCGCCCGTTTCGAGCATCCGTCCACATCGCCCAGACGCGATCGTCTGTGTCGATGAAGACGTTCTCGTAGTCGCCGCAGAAGATGCCGGCACGGAAGCAGTAGTCCCAGTTGTACGGAGTGTCGGAGATCCCGAAGTTGCGGAACGGGAAGACCGACTGCGCTGGATCCATGTAGGTATCCGGCGGATCCACCGGTCCGGTCGGCTGCGTGATGATCGCCGCGTTCGGATGGATGCACTGGCGACCGGATTGCTGCGTGATCGGCCCGGTCTGCGTCGTGCGGCAACGGCCGCCCCAGTACCAGGCGATGTAGTTGCCCTGCCTGGTCTTGCTGGTTGGCCACTCGCCGACGCCTACCGGCGAGCTCGTGTCGAGACGCCGGTCCTGCCACGTCCCGTGCACCCAGCCGTCCCAGCTGATGTCCAGCCACGGGAACCACTGGTCGTTGCCCGTGTGTACGTTGGTCGGACACGCCGGGCGCCCACCGCGGCCGCAGTCGCGGCTCGCCGGTGTGGTGGACGGATCGTCGTTCACGCGGGTCGGTCCGGCCCACGTGACACCGCCGTCGGTGGATTTGAACAACGAGACGTCGGTGTTCGTACTGACCCTCGTCCCGTTGCGGTTGTCCGCGATGACCACGTACAGGTCGTTGGCGAAGGCACCGCCCCGCTTGTCCACCGTGATCGCCCCGCGTGCGTTGACGCGGAAGCAGCTGTTCGTCAGCACGGCTCGGCCACCAGCTTGGCCGCGCGCCGCGCAGTCCGGCCGGTTGTTGTTGCCGGTGGTCGGATAGTTGACGTCGAACACCGGTGTGACGAACAACGGCCCGGTAAACGTGGTGCCGCCGTCCGTCGAGCTGACGAGGAGGTACTGGTTCTCGTCAGGCGTGTCGAAGTTCTCGAAGAGGACGTACAGGTGTCCGTTCGTCGGATTCACGACGGGCTGCGAGCCCTGGTTGTCGCTACAGCCGTTCGCTCCGCCGACGCAGAACACTGCGTTGCCCTGGATGATGCTCGCCGCAGACCACGATCGAGCGCGATCGTCGGAATAGCTGATCATGATCTCGGACCCGACGTCGTTGAAGCGGGTCCACGTGATGTAGATCCGATCCGGGCCCACATGCCCTTCGGGGCACGCGGTCGGGGTGTGAGCCGGCGTGAAGCACACAGGCGCCACGCCTGACGGTCGACGTCCGGTCGTGCCGTACGGCTTGTCGTCGAACGGGATGCTCCCGTTGGGGAGCCCGTCGTTGTCCGGGTTCCAAGTGACGACGCCGTCGCCCGGCTGGCGCGTATCGCCGTTGCCGCCGCAGACTCCTCCGGCGTTGGGAACGCACGGTCGGCTCCATGTGAAGCCGCCGTTCGTCGAGCGGTTGACGAAGATCCCGCCCGTGTCGTTCTCACGTTCGAAGTGGATCTGCCCGTAATAGGCAGTTCCGTCTCGATCGAAGAGCGCGATCGGGTCGCCGCCGCCGTCGATGTGATCCTTGGGCGCTTGCGGCGGCGCCGGGTAGGTCCCCGGAGTGGGGAAGATCGCGATTCCGTCGTTCCAATCGTGGCCGCGATCGGTGCTCACGTAGAAGCCGGATGAGCCCCATCCGAGTCGATAGTCGTTGGCCCCGCCGAAGACGTTGTCGGTGTCGGTCGGGTTGACCGCGATCGACATCTCGTCCTGCGGCATGCACGCGTAGTCCTGATTGAGCCGGATGTCGTCTCCACGCTCGCTCAATCGCTCGACCGCGTCGCGCTCCGTTCTGCGCAGGCTGTTGTCGTCGATGCCCGCCTGCGGACACTCGGTGATGTTGGAACCCAGCTCCTCGTCACCGTACTCCCTCGCTCCGGACATCTGGGCCCGGTTCGAGTTATCACCATTGGTCGCAACGGCACTGCCACCCCATACAACGAGCATGGCCGTGAGCGCGACGAACACAATGGAAACTCCTGCGAGTTTCTTCATTGCCTCCCCTTCCCTGACAGCCGACCCTGACCCAGGCCGGGCAGATGGACGGTCGCAAATATACGACACTGTCTTTCGACGTGCCCCCATACACTCTCCGCAATCTCGAGAACGAAACGAGGTGCCGGTAGTGCGCTCATTGATGCTCGCCGGGGCCTTGGGAGCGCTTGCGCTCGGTCTCGTCGCCTGCGGCGGCGACACGAAGGCTGAGACCGACCTTGATCGGGCGACCAGGGCTGCCTGTAGCGGCTCTCCACTGTCGAAAGCGGCGAAGTTGCCTTCGAACTGGCCTGAACTGGCTCAGGTGACCTTCACGCAACAGGCGACGCAGGGACCGACCGAAATCGTAGAAGGCTACTTCGAGGGCGAGATCGAGGCCGCGCACGAGGAGTACAAACGAGAGCTCGAGGAAGCGGGCTTCACGATCCTCTTCGAGGAGCGCGAAGACCACGACGCGGAGGTCTCGTGGGAAGGCCAGGGCCGGTCCGGACAGGTCGCCCTGCGCGAGGAATGCGGGCGCGGCGACAAGATCTACGTTCACATCACGAATCGCCCCGCCGGCTAGAGAAAGGGCCGCCCCGGAAGGAGCGGCCCTTTCGCCTTGTCTCGACTCGATTACCGGCTAGTGGTCACCGCCGTGACCGTGCCGGTCGAGCTTCGCGTAGTAGATGTCCTCCTCCGGAGCCCGCTGATGCGCGAGTCGGCCCGGAAGCGGCCGCGTGTCCGCCCAGACGATGTGGACGTCCTTCTGGTCGAAGTGATGGCGGCTGACCTCGACCCACATGTAGTCGCCGAGGAAACCCGCCTGTACGGGGTTGGTCGCCGGGGTCAGATTCGGCATGGAACCGGTCGTCACCCGGGTGTAGTCGATATCCGGGTGGCTCGACCGCGGGTTCCGAATCGTCGCCAACGTGATGTCGTTGCAGCCCGTGCTCTCGCAGTTCCCGTACTGGCGATCGTAGAAGGCTGCGTACAGCCTGCTGCCGTCGCCCGCTACGTCGCTCCACGGCTGCCACTGCGCGTTGTTGCCGAGCCTCGACCGCGGTGTGATGTTCTTCGTCGAGCTCCACGTCGCTCCACCGTTCGTCGAGAACGAGTAGAAGATGTCGTGGTCGCACGGCGACGTCGCCGGCGGCACAGTGCCCGTGCAGTTTGCGTCCGAGTTGCGGTGGTCGGCCCACGTGGCGTACAGGTTGCTGTGCCGGTCGACGGAGATCGTCATCGACGTGAACTCCGGCGCCCGATAGCCGTTCGGCGGCAGGCACTGCCGGCCGTTCGGACAGCCGTTCGGATCGCCGTTTCCGGTCGGATGCGTTCCAATCAGGTCGCCGATCCGGACGGGCTGCGACCAGTCGCTCGGGCTGTCGCACGAGTTCGTGGCCGGGCACTTGACCATCGCGACCTGGTTGATCCCAGGATTGGGCAGGTTCGCGTTCCCGAAGATGACGTAGATCGTCCCGTCGGGCCCCACGACCGGATCCGAGCCTTGGTCGTCGTTGCACGGCCCCGGCACCGGGAACGTGCAGAAGCTGGGGTTGGCGCCGCTGATCTCGATCGGAGTCGACCATGTTGCCGCGCCGTCGGTTGACTGGCTGAAGTAGATCGGGCTGTGGCCATCCTCCTGGAATCGCGTCCAGGTGACGTAGACGCGGCCCTTCTTCGGGCTCGACGGCCGCGAGTCCGCGATCATCAGCTCCTTGTCGTGGAAGTTCTCGCCGGTGTCGTTCACGACGACGCCCAGCGGAGCCGTTCGGTACTCCTGGAAAGTGAGTGCCGAGTCCGGGGCGTGGTACAGAGCACCCCCGTTGGGCCAGTTCGACTTCGCGACGAAGATGCCGTTCGCGGGATACGGCCCGGCGTTGAAGAAGACACCGGTTACGTAGACGTTCCCGAGATGGTCGAACGAGCCGGCGGGGTCGCTGCAGGCGTCGCTCGTGCGGTTGTCGGCGAGGAACTGCTGCCAGAACGGCGGCGGAGCGGTACCTACGCTCCCCCAGTCCTTGCCTTCGTTGTACGACCAGTCGTACCCGCAGTGGTTGAAGCCGATGACCGAGTCGTTCTGCCCGGCGACCACGTTGTCGAAGTCGCGTGGGTTGACGCCGACCCACTCCTCGGCCTGCCGCCGCAGCGTGCAGTCCTGGTTGACTCGCGTGTTCTTCATGCCGTGCCTGCGGAACTCGTTGGGGCAGCCGAGGGAATCGTCGTCGGCGATGTCGTGAACTCCGCCTCCTCCGCCTCCGCCGCGCGCCTGGCCCTGCTGTGAGCCCTGCGGGACGAGCCCGTTTAGCTCCATGTAGGTGGTCAAGACGCCACCGGAAACGCGGAGCGCCGACTCTTTGCCCTTGGCCTGAACGTGTCCGAGTTGGATCGCGGCCGCTCGGGCAAGGACGCTGTTTGGTTCCTGCCTGGTTCCGGCGGAGCCCGCACTGAGGGCCGCTACGAGAGCGACCATCAGTCCAGCGGCTGCTGCCGACAACAGAGCTCGAGGTTTTCTCAAGACGTTCTCCTCCTCACGGGTCGAGAAACAGGGCGCGGAGCGTGTGTCCTGGGCATGCACCTCCTCCGGGGCTGCCGGCGCTTGACGCCGCCGGTCCCGACGTTGTTTCTCCCCTGTGGGCGCAGATACTCTTCCCTTCTTCCTCGACTTTCAACTTTGTAACGGCAATGCTTCCCGCGACCGTGCGAACGACCGTTTTTCTGCTCGCCGTCCTAGCCGTCCTCGGCTGCTCGGCCGGCGCGGCCGGAAAGCCTGATGGTCAGGCCAAGCCTTCACTCCGCGTAGTTCAAACGATGCCGCCGACGATTCGCGGCAGCCATTTCCGACCCGGAGAACGCGTGCGAGTGACCGCGCGAGGGCTCACGATGCGGACGAAGGCGAATGGCGACGGCTTCTTCGTCGTCACGATTCGCGGAACCGACCGCTGCAACTCGGTTCGCGTGCTCGCGCGCGGCTCTGCCGGGAGCTACGCGGTCGTGAAGATGCTGCCCTCGCCGGCCTGCATGCCGGCGCGCGCCGGCGGCTGAAAGTCGGCCCTACTCAGCTCCCCGAGCCGCCCTCGCTCGCGTCGTGCGGGTGGGCCATCGCCCGGTAGTCGAGCGCCTTGTCGAGGGTCTCGTCGTCGACGCCCGCCTCACGCGCTACGTCGCGTAGCGAACGGCCGCTCGCCGCGGCCTCCTTGACGATCTCCGCGCCCTTGTCGTAGCCGATGTACGGGTTGAGCGCGGTCGCCGCCGAGAGGGTCAGCTCCGCGTAGTGCTCGTTCGTCTCGCGGTTTGCCTCGATGCCCTCGACGCAGCGCTCGGCGAGCAGGCGCGAGGCGGCGGCCAGGAGCTGGATCGAGTCGAGGACGTTGCGCGCGATCAGGGGCACGAAAACGTTCAGCTCGAAGTGCCCTTGCATGCCGCCCACGGTGACCGCGACGTCGTTTCCGATCACCTGCGCGGCGACCTGGGTCACCACCTCGGGAACCACGGGGTTCACCTTGCCCGGCATGATCGAGCTTCCCTTTTGGAGCTCGGGAAGCGCGATCTCGGCGAGACCCGCACGCGGGCCCGACCCCATCAGCCTCAGGTCGTTTGCGATCTTCGTCAGGGAGACGGCGACAACCTTCATCGCCCCGGACGCTTCGACGAGCCCGTCGCGGGCGGCCTGCGCCTCGAACGGATCGGCGGGCGGAAGGATGGCGAGCCCGGTCTCCTCGGTGAGGAGGGCACGTACCCGCTTGGCAAAGTCCGGGTGCGTGTTGAGACCGGTGCCGACCGCGGTGCCGCCCAGCGGGATCTGGCCCAGACGTTCGAGCGTCGCCTCGACCCGCGCGATTCCCTGGCGAACCTGCGCCGCATAGCCGCCGAACTCCTGGCCAAGGGTGACGGGCACCGCATCCATGAGATGCGTGCGACCCGACTTCACGACGTCGTCGAACTCGCCCGCCTTCGCCTCGAGTGCCTGCGCGAGTCGATCGAGCGCGGGAATGAGGTCGTTCGTCAGCTGTTCGAGCGCCGCGAGGTGGACGGCGGAAGGGAAGACGTCGTTCGACGACTGGCCCATGTTCACGTCGTCGTTGGCGTGCACATCCTCGCCGCCGAGGCTCGCGATCACCTCGTTCGCATTCATGTTCGAGGACGTTCCGGACCCGGTCTGGAAGACGTCGATCGGAAACTGCTCATCGAGCTCACCGGCGGCCACGCGATCGGCGGCGGCCGCAATCCGTTCGGCCTTGTCGGCGTCGAGCAGACCGAGCTCCGCGTTCACCCGGGCTGCGGCGGCCTTGATCCGGCCCAGCCAGCGGGCGACGTAACGCGGAATCGGCTCGCCCGAGATCTGGAAGTTCTCGATCGCTTTCTTCGTCTCGGCGCCCCAGTGCTCGGCCATGCGGCGAGTCTATCCCGGCACGAAATCGTCACCCACGCATGCGTTTTCCCGAGCTAGGCTCGCGGCGGGGAGGAGGTTGGTTGTACCGGACCTAGAGGGCGCTGCGCTTAGGACGCAGCGCGGAGACGGCGCCGCTCAACCGGGCGCTCACGCAACGCTCGGCGCGTGTGCTCGGTCAATTCGGTCGCGCTGGCCCAGCCGACGTAACCACAGCGTCCGCACTCGCCCGTCTCGGGACGGCTATGAACGCTTGCGAGAACGGAGCGGCGTGCGCCGCAGCCGAGACACTCGAGGAAGTTCGGAGCCATTCACTTCCTGTGATCGACGCCGGCCCAAGGGGGTCAGACCCCTCGATCGAGGGACGAACTAGTCGGTCGAGTACTTGGGCTGCACCTTTTCGCCACGAATCTGCGCAATTGCGTTGTTCGAGGCGATCGCGGCTTCACCCATCCCGATCGTGATCAGCGTGATCTTCCCCGGATAGCCGGCGACGTCGCCCGCGGCGTAGACGCCTGGCATCGACGTCTCACAGGTCATCGGGTCGATCTTGATCTGCCGTTTCCCCTCGAGCTCGATACCCCACTCGGCGATCGCGCCGAGGTGGGAGACGAAGCCAAGCAGGGTGATGAGTGCCTGGCAGTCGTAGCGCTCCACCTCTCCGGACTTCGTGTTTTCGATCGAGACCGCCTCGATCGAGCCGTCGCCGTGGACCTCGCGCACCTCGTGCGGAGTGAGGATTCGGACAGCACCCTCCGCCTCGAGGCGCTTCGCCTCGGTGAGCGAGGACTCGAGAGCGCGAAAGCGGTCGCGCCGGTGGACGAGAGTGACGGGGAGATCCACCGTGTCCTGGAGACCGAGCGTCCAGTCGAGCGCGGAGTCCCCACCGCCGACGATGACGCATCGCTTGCCGGCGAACTGCGCCTTCTCCTTGACGACGTAGTGGAGGCCGCGACCCAACCACTCGTCGATCCCCTCGACGCCAAGCCTCCGCGGCTCAAAAGCTCCGTGACCGGCTGTGATGATCACTGCGCGAGACAGGTACGGGCCGCCTTTCTCGGTCGTCAGCGCCAGGAGCTCCTCGCCGTTCTGATTGACGTGCTCCAGAGTCTTCGCTTCCTCGCCGAGGATCACCTCCGCTCCGTACTGGAGCCCCTGCTCGACAGAGAGGTCGACGAGCGCCTGGCCGAGGATCTTCGGATGTCCCGCCACGTCGTACACGTGCTTTTCGGGATAGGTCGCGGCGACCTGCCCGCCGAGCTGCTCGAGGCTCTCGACGATCCGCACCGTCCCGTCGCGGTGACCTGCGTAGTAGGCGGCAGCCAGGCCGGTCGGCCCCGCGCCAAGAATCGTGATGTCGACGACGCCCTCGGTGCTCACCGCGAACGAATGCTAACGACGCGACTTAGCCGCAGCCGGAGCCGCAACCTGCGGCGGCCGGAGGCTGCTCGCCCTCGGCACCGTCTTCCACCTGGAAGGAGTGGCCGCAGCCACACGCCGAGGTGACGTTCGGGTTGTTGATCGCGAACCCGCCCTGCAGGCCGTCGACGAAGTCGATCTGGGTGCCCTGAAGATACGGCGCGCTGTGGGGATCGACGGCGATCTGGATCCCGAAGACGTCCAGCTGGTGGTCGCCCTCCTGGGCACCGGAGTCGAACCCGAGGGCATACTCGAACCCCGAGCAGCCACCGCCCTGCACGGCGATTCGCAGAACGCCGGCTTCGCCCTCCGGCTCCTCGGCCATGAGCTCCTGGATCTTGCTCGCGGCACTCTCCGTGAGGGTTACGAGCGCTTCCTGTTCGATCGTCGCCACTAACTCATGGTAGCAACGTGCCCCGTCCGCTCAACCCCCGATCGCCCCGGAACTTTGTAACAGCCGATACCCGCACGGTTGAGCGAAATCCGCGCTCCCTCGTGCCGTGGTACGTTTCCGCGCGAATTGGCCTGGAGCGGCTGGCGCGCAGATGCTCGATAGCTGGCTCCCGTTCCTCATGTACGGGACGCTCGCGCTCGTCATTCCGGCATCGATGATCCTGATGTCGTTCGTGTTCGCGACCCGACCGGCGCGACGGACGAAGACACGGCGGCTCCCGTTCGAGTCGGGCGTCTCGCAGGGCTCGCCTCAGACGAACCGCTTCACGGTTGGCTTCTACCTGACGGCGATGCTCTTCATCGTCTTCGACATCGAGATCGTCTACCTCTACCCGCTCGGCGTCGTGCTCGAGCCGCTCGGCTGGTTCGGCTTCTTCGAGCTCCTGTTCTTCCTCTCGATTCTCGCGATCGCCTACATCTACATCTGGCGGAAGGGAGCACTGCGATGGCGGTGAAGCGCAAGCAACGCCTCGCGGACTGGGGCCTGAACTCGGAGCGAGTGCAATGGCGCGGGAAGGGCCCCGGTGTCTTCGAGCGGGAGCTCGGCGACGACCTCGAGGACAAGCTGATGCTCACGACAGTCGGGAAGGCCGTCGCGTGGGCACAGGGCAACTCGATGTGGCCGGACACATTCGGGCTCGCGTGCTGCGCGATCGAGATGATGTCCATCGTCTCCTCGCGTTACGACGTCGCGCGTTTCGGCGCCGAGGTCTTCCGCTCCTCGCCACGCCAGGCCGATCTCCTGATCGTCTCCGGCCGGGTCGCGCACAAGATGGCGGCACCGCTTCGTCAGATCTACGACCAGATGCTCGAACCGAAGTGGGTGATCGCTATGGGCGCCTGCGCCAGCTCCGGCGGCATGTTCAACAACTACGCGATCCTGCAGGGCGTCGACAAGATCGTCGCCGTCGACGTCCACGTGCCGGGCTGTCCGCCGCGTCCCGAAGCGCTGCTCGAGGGCATCGTCCGGCTCCAGGAGAAGATCCTGGCGGGCGTGCCACCGGCCTACGAGCTGCGCGGGGTCGCGAGTTGACATACGAAGGCGTACCAGGCCTGGTCGAGCACAAGGCTGCATTCGGCGAGACGACTCTCGTCGTAGATCCGGCACGACTCGTCGAGGCATGCACGTATCTAAGGGACGAGGAGGGCTTCGATTTCCTCTCGGACGTCACGCCGGTCGACTATCTCGGCTGGGGCGAGGGCCAGGTCGCCGGCTACTACGGCACGCAATCGGGCCGTGATCTCGATGCGACGAGCGCCCAAGGCTACGCCCGTACCCCCGAGCCCAAGCCTGCCCGTTTCGCCGTCAACTACCACCTGCTCGCGATCCGCCCCGGCGCACCGGTCGTTCGAGTCCAGGTCTGGCTCGAGGACGGTCAGAGCGTGGCGAGCGTCGTCTCGGTCTGGCCGACGGCCGACTGGCACGAGCGTGAGGCGTTCGACCTGATGGGCATCCGATTCGACGGCCACCCGAACCTCACCCGGATCATCATGGAGGACGACTGGCAGGGACACCCGCTCCGCAAGGACTATCCAATCGGTGGCGAGCCGGTTCGGTTCAGCGGGGAGGAGTAGATGGCCGTTACCGAGCGTCCGCAGATCTATGAGGGGACGCACATCCCGTCGCCGACTCCGACCGTGCTCCAAGTGCCCGCGTCGTTGGTCGACTCCGAGGAGATTCTTCAGGTCAACTTCGGGCCAAACCACCCGTCGACCCACGGAGTGCTCCGCCTGGTCGTCGATCTCCGTGGCGAGGAGGTCGTCGGCGTTCGAGCCGTCATCGGATACCTGCACACCGGCTTCGAGAAGAACATGGAGCAGAAGACCTGGTGGAAGGCGATCACGTACCCGGAGCGGATCGACTACGTCTCCTTCCAGTACAACGAGCTCGTCTTCGTGCTTGCGATCGAGAAGCTCCTCGCGATGGAGGTTCCCGCGAAGGCGACGTGGATGCGGACCTTGCTCGTCGAACTGAGCCGCCTGCACTCGCATCTCATCTTCCTGGGCACGAGCGCTCTCGAGCTAGGGGCGATCTCGATGTTCTGGTACTGCTTCCGCGAGCGCGACCAGATCCTCGATCTCTACGAGATGGTCTGCGGAACGCGCATGCACACCAGGTACTTCCAGGCCGGCGGGCTTGCCGAGGACATCCCGCGTGGCTTTGCGCCGGAGTGCCGCAAGTTCGTCGACTGGATGCCGAAGGCGATCGACCAGTACGAGTCGATGCTCTCGAAGAACGAGATCTGGCTCGAGCGCACCCAGGGCATCGGGCTCCTCTCGGCCGCCGATGCGATCGCGCTCGGCCAGTCGGGTCCCGTGCTGCGCGCCTCCGGGGTCGACTGGGATCTGCGCCGAGACAAGCCGTACCTC
This sequence comes from uncultured Actinomycetes bacterium, assembly GCA_963827725.1. Classification (GTDB taxonomy): domain Bacteria; phylum Actinomycetota; class Thermoleophilia; order Gaiellales; family Gaiellaceae; genus VAXT01. The sequence continues at coordinate 283,365 of CAWHBM010000003.1, forward strand.
GCGTACCCGGACATCGACTTCAACGTCCCGGTGTATCCGAACGGCGACGTGTACGACCGCTACCGGGTGCGGATGGACGAGATGCGCGAGTCGGTGCGGATCGTCGAGCAGTGCCTGGAGGGGATGCCCGAGGGACCGTGGATCGCGGACGACAGAAAGGTCGTGCTGCCGCCCCGCCACGAGCTCCACACCTCGATGGAGTCGCTCATCCACCATTTCAAGATCGTCACGGAGGGCTATCGCGTGCCCGAGGGCGAGGTCTACGTGACGGTCGAGTCGGCCCGAGGCGAAATGGGCTGCTACGTCGTCTCGGACGGCGGCCCTAAGCCGTGGCGCGTGAAGTTCCGGGCACCGTCGTTCGTCGCGCTGGAGGCGACGGCGACGTGCATGACCGATGCGCTGATCGCCGACATGATCGCGATCGTCGGTTCCCTCGACTCGGTCATGGGGGAGGTCGACCGATGAAATCTGACGACGCTCCTGCGGACTTTCAGCAGCGGGTGAACGCTGTACGGACCGACTACCCGGACGCACGCTCGGCTGTCATGCCGGCGCTTCGTCTAGCTCAAGAGCGCGACGGGTGGCTCTCTCCGGAAGCACTTCGCGAAGTCGCTGAGATCCTGGACCTGACTCCTGCGCACGTCCAGGCGGTCGCGTCGTTCTACGACATGTACCACCTGGCTCCCGTAGGCGAGCATCTGGTCGAGATCTGCACGAACGTCTCGTGCGCTCTCGTCGGAGCGCAGCAGGTGGTCGAGGCGTTCGAGCGCGAGCTCGGCGTTCGCGCCGGCGAGACGAGCGAGGACGGCAAGGTCACGTTGCGCACGATCGAGTGCGCCGGCGGCTGCGGCTATGCGCCGGTCGTCGTCGTCGACCATCGGTACCGCGAGCCAACCCGGCCCGAGGACGTGCCTGGGATCGTCGAGGAGCTGAACGGTGGCTGAGGTCGAGGCCTTGGTTCTCGCCGGCGCCGACGACCGCGACCTGACGCGGCTCGACGAGTACCGGGCGATCGGTGGCTACGCGGCGCTGGAGAAGGCGCGCGGGATGACGCGGGAGCAAGTGATCGAGGAGATCTCGACAGCGGTGCTGCGCGGCCGGGGCGGCGCGGGCTTTCCGATGGGACGCAAGCTGAGCCTCGTGCCGCAGCCGGAGGTGGCCGGCAAGCCCACCTACGTCGTCGCGAACGCCGACGAGTCGGAGCCGGGGGCCTTCAAGGACCGGGAGATCATGCGCCGGGTACCGCACAGGTTCATCGAGGGCTGCCTGATCGCCGCGCACGCGATCGGGTCCGCGTACGCCTTCATCTACATCCGGGGCGAGTACGCGGCCGAGTACGAGGTGCTGAAGGCTGCCGCCGACGAGGCGCGCGACGCGGAGCTGCTCGGGGACGTCACGCTCGTCCTGCATCGCGGCGCCGGCGCGTACATCTGCGGCGAGGAGTCGGCGCTCCTCGAGTCGCTCGAGGGTGACCGCGGCCAGCCGCGACCGCGACCGCCGTTTCCGCCGGTCTCGGGGCTGTACGCGTCGCCCACGCTGATCAACAACGTCCAGACCCTGACGACCGTCCCGATCATCATCGAGCGCGGAGGTGCCTGGTACGCAAAGGTCGGTCCCGAGGCCTCGCCCGGCACCGTCGTCTACTCGATCTCCGGGAACGTCGAGCGGCCGGGGAACTACGAGCTTCCGCTCGGGACGACGATTCGCGAGCTGATCTACGACGTCGGCGGCGGCATTCCGGGCGGCCGGAAGCTGAAGGCGGTCATTCCGGGCGGCTCCTCGGTGCCGGTGTTCACACCGGACGAGATCGACACGCCGGCTGACTTCGACTCGATCCAGGCCGCAGGCTCGTTCCTCGGCTCGGCTGCGATCATCGCCGTCGACGACAGGGCCTGCATGGTCCAGCTCGCCCTCAGAGTCGAGAAGTTCTACATGCACGAGTCGTGCGGCAAGTGCACGCCCTGCCGTGAGGGCACGCGCTGGATGGTGAGCCTCCTCGAGAAGATCGAGTCGGGCGGCGCGGAACACTCGGATCTCGACTTGCTGCGAAACGTGTGCGACCGGGTGCTGGGACGGTCTCTCTGCGCGCTCGGCGACTTCGCCGTCTACCCGGTTGCGAGCTACATGGACAAGTACCGGGAGGAGTTCGAGGCGCACATCGACCAGGGCGGCTGCCCCTATGGCGGCGAGTCCTCGATCGAAGGAATCGTCGCCCCGGTCGACCAGCACACCCACAGTCCCGTAGCCGAGGTGCCCGCATGAGCGCGGCGGAAATCGTCACTGTCTCGGTTGACGGGCGCGAGGTTCAGGTGCCGAAAGGGACTGGGCTCGTGGAAACGGCGCTCGCTGCCGGGATCGAGATTCCCGTCTTCTGCTACGAGCCGAGGCTCGGCGCGCCGATCGGCGCCTGCCGGATGTGCCTCGTCGAGGTCGAGGGGATGCCGAAGCTCCAGGCCGGCTGCACGCTGACCGCAAACGACGGCATGGTCGTCCGCACGGCGCAGACCTCGCCCGCGGCAGCGGACGGCCAGAACTCGACGCTCGAGTTCATCCTCGTCAACCACCCGCTCGACTGCCCGGTCTGCGACAAGGGCGGCGAGTGCCCGCTCCAGGACCTCACGTTCCGCTGGGGGCCCGCCGGTCACCCGGAACACGTTCCCGAAGCGCACGTTCGAGAAGCCGATCCCCATCTCGCCGACGATCGCCCTCGACCGCGAACGCTGCATCCTCTGCTACCGCTGCACGCGGTTCTCGTCCGATGTCGCCGAGGACAGCCAGCTCGTCGCGCGCGACCGCGGCTCGCAGTCGGTGATCGCCACCTTCGAGGACGAGCCGTACCGCGCCCCGTTCTCTGGCAACGTGATCGAGCTCTGCCCGGTCGGCGCGCTCACGTCCACGCAGTACCGCTTCGAGGCCCGCCCCTGGGAGATCCAGGACGTCCCGACCGTCTGCGGCCTCTGCCCGGTCGGCTGCAACATCGAGTCCACGACGCGCGAGGGAAAGGTGAAGCGAATCGTCTCGCGCAACCACCCTGAGGTGGATGAAGGCTGGCTCTGCGACAAGGGGCGCTTCGGATTCACACACCTGCGCGCCGGAGATCGCGTCGTCGACCCACTTCGCCGGGGCGCGGCGCGCCGCTACGAGAAACTCTCCTGGGACGCGGCGCTGGACGAGGCGGAGCAGATGCTGCGCGGCGCAGGGCAGAACGTCGTCACTGCGCTCTCCGGCTCGGAGACCACTGAGCAGGCCTATGCGCTGGCCAAGCTCATGCGCGAGGGAGTCGGCGCGCACTGCGCCGTCATGCCCGAGGACGTGAGCCCGGCGCTAGACGCCTTCCGCCTCCCGCTCTCGGCGATCCGCGACGCCGAGCTGGTCGTCGTCCTCGGCGACGACCCGGTCGTCGAACGGGCTCCGATCGTCGACCTCTGGCTACGCGCGGCGCGCAGAGCAGGCGCGGATGTCGTCACGACTCCGATCGGAGCCGCGGACCGCGGCGTCGGCGCTGTCCGCGACGGCGAGCTCGGCTCCCGGCTTCGCGACGAGCGAGCGCGCGATCCTGATCTGGTCAGGCCCGGGAGGCCGAGGTGGTGCGACGGTCGCCGCGCTCGCAGCAGAGCTCGGCTTCGCCGACAAGCCGGGCTGCGGCGCCTTCCAGCTCCTGGAGACCGCGAACGGGCGCGGCGTCGCAGACGCATGGGCCGCCGCCGCCGAGGGGGAAGAGGCGGATCCCGAGCCGATCGAGCTCCTGATCGTGTCGGGCGACGAAGCGGCCGCGAATCCCGACGTTCGGGCCCTCGCCGAGCGCGCTTCGAAGGTGCTGGCGATCTCGATGTTCCGCTCGCCTCTCGCCGGCTGGACCGATCTCGTCCTTCCCGGTACGAGCTACCTCGAGCGCGACGGCACCTACATGAACCTCGAAGGCAGGCTCCAGCGCCTTCGCCGGGCTGTCATCCCGCCCTGCCCGGACGAGCTCGCCTGGATCGCGAAGCTCGCGGAGCGCTTCGGCGTCGAGGTCTCGCCCCATGCGCCACAGGTCTTCGCCGAGATCTCGGAGCGCTGCTACGGAGGGCTCGACTACACCGGGATCGGCGAGCGCGCCTCGTTGCCTGCGCGCGCTTCCGAGGTCGAGGTTCCCGCCGCTGCGGCCCCAGCGAAGCGAAACGGGAAGGGCAGCGGCCTTCGCCTGATCACGTATCGCCCGCTCTTCTCGGGGCCTGCCGTCGAACGCGTCACCGAGCTCCAGTTCCAGCGGCCCGCTCCGGAGATCGAGCTTTCCCCCGAGGACACGGCCAGGCTCGGCCTCGAGCCCGGCGGCTCCGTCAGCGTCCGCTCCAACGGCACCTCGGTGGAACTTCGCGCGCGCGTGAACAAGCTCCTCGCGGCGGGCGTCGCCCGAGTCGCGGCGGAGCACGCCCAGGGCCTCGGCACGCACGTGGAGGTTGGGAGATGAGCCAAACGTCGAGTACTGCTTGCGCGTTCCTCGGGCGTGCTCGCGGTGCGGGGCCGGAGGGAACAGTATTCGCAATACGGGCCCGGAGAGCCCCGTGCCGCGAGCGGCGTCAGGCGACGGCGGAGCCGGGCTTTGCCCGGCGGGAGCCGTCGCCGGCGAGGGGCGCGCATGAACGAGCCCTGGTGGATCGACCTGATCAAAGCGGTCGTGATCGTGAACCTGCTGCTCGGGATCTTCGCGTACATGACCTGGGTCGAGCGAAAGCTGATCGGGCGCATGCAGCAGCGCTACGGCCCCAACCGGGCAGGCTGGTTCGGGCTGCTCCAGCCGATCGCCGACCTCGTCAAGCTGATCCGCAAGGAGAGCTTCTACCCCGCGACCGCGGTCGGGGTGCTCTACATCGGGGCGCCGCTCATCTCGGCCGCGACAGCGCTCCTCGCGTTCGCCGTCATCCCCTGGGGTGGAGGCTGGAACATTGCCGGCTACGACGTCTCCGGCGCGATCGTGGACGTGCCGATCTCCCTGATCCTCATCTTCGCCCTCGGCTCCATCGGGGTCTACGGCTTCATCGTCGGCGGCTGGGCCTCCGACTCGAAGTACGCATTGCTCGGCTCGATGCGGACCTGCGCTCAGCTCGTCTCGTATGAGGTCGCGCTTGCCCTGTCCGTGCTCGGTGTCGTGCTCATGGCAGGCTCGCTCTCACTCACGGAGATCGTCGCGAAGCAGGAGGAGACGATCTGGTACGCCGTGCCGCAGGTGATCGGCCTGCTCGTGTTCTTCGCCGCCGGAACCGCCGAGACGAACCGGCCGCCGTTCGACCTGCCCGAGGCCGACACAGAACTCGTCGCCGGGTACCACACCGAGTACAGCGGCATGCGCTTCGGGCTCTTCTCGATGGCGGAGTACGTGAACATGATCACGCTCTCCGGGCTCTGCGTGACGCTCTTCCTCGGCGGCTGGCACGGGCCGTGGGAGCCGCTCGGCCCGCTCTGGTTCGTGCTCAAGGTTTTCGTGCTGATCTTCCTCTTCATCTGGCTGCGAGCGACGCTGCCGAGACTTCGATACGACCAGTTGATGGCCTTCGGCTGGAAGGTGCTCCTCCCCGTCGCGACCTTGAACGCTCTCGTCACCGCCGCCCTGGTGGTCGCCCTGTGAGCCCGCAGCCAGTCGACTCTCTCCGCGGCTTCGGCGTGACGCTGAGGCAGATCTTCAAGAAGCCGATCACGCAGCAGTACCCGGAGTACAAGCGACCCGTCTACCCGCGCTTCCGCGGCCGCCACCGGCTCTGGCGACACGAGAACGGGCTCGAGAAGTGCGTCGGCTGCTCGCTCTGCGCGGCGGCCTGCCCGGCCGACTGCATCCGGGTCGTCGCCGAGGAGAACACCGCCGACAAACGCGTCTCGCCCGGCGAGCGGTACGCCCGCATCTACGAGATCAACCTCTCCCGCTGCATCTTCTGCGGCTACTGCGAGCTCGCCTGCCCGTTCGACGCGATCACGCTCGAGCAGGAGTTCGAGATCTCCGAGTACTCGCGCGACGACCTGATCTACACCAAGGACATGCTGCTCGCGGAGCCGATCAAGCGCGTCCCCGTGGCCGACCGCGACCTCTACGACACGCCGATCCCGGCCTACAAGGAACGGCGTAGTGGGCGACGTCGTCGTCTGGGCCGTCTGGGTGATCGCCGCGTTCGCCTGCCTCGGCTCGGGCGCAGCGGTCGTGAGCTTCTCGAACCCCTACTACTCCGCGCTCGCGCTGATCGGGAATCTCGCGTCGCTCGCCGTTCTCTATCTGATGCTGTCCGCGGAATTCATCGCCGCCGCGCAGGTCCTCGTCTACGCCGGCGCCGTGATGGTCATGTTCCTCTTCGTCATCGCCTATCTCGGCCGGCACGCCGAAGCTCCCTGGGCCGGGGGGCCGAGTTGGCAGGCGCTCGGCGCGGTCGCCGCCGCGGGTGCGCTGATGGTGGAGATCGTGGTCGTCATCGGCTTGCAGGCGAGCGGCCGGCTCTCGGACGCGCCCGCGATCGACGCTAGCTTCGGGAGCCCGTACGAGGTGGGCAAGCTGTTCCTGACCGACCACCTGCTGGCGTTCGAGATCACGTCGATCGTCCTGCTGGCGGCCGCGGTCGGGGGGGTCGTCCTCGGCAGCCATGCGCGAGGCGAGGAGGAGGCCGCGTGATGGGGCCGGACCTCACCTGGTACCTGGCGATCGCCGCTTTCCTGTTCGCGATCGGAGCGCTCGGAGTGATGCTCAGGCGCAGCCCGCTGATCGTCCTGCTCTCGCTCGAGATCATGCTGAACGGCGCAAACCTCGCCCTGATCACGTTCTCGCGCCACCACGGCGAGCTCGACGGCCAGATCTTTGCGCTCGCGGTCATGGCGGTGGCCGCGGCTGAGGTCGTGGTCGGCCTCGGGCTGATCGTCGCGGTGCACCGCCGAAGGCTCGACCTGGACGTCGACAAGCTGTCGACGTTGCGCGGATGATCGCGGCGGCCTGGGTCTGCCTCCTCGCGCCGCTGGGCGCCGCGGTCGCCATCACGCTCGGCGGCACCCTTTGGTCACGCCGCGTGGCCGGCTACCTCGCGACCGCGTCCGTGGCGACCTCGTTCGTGGCCGCGGCCGTCGCCTTCTTCTCGATCCTGGGTGACCCCGCGGAGGAGCGCACTCATTACTCGACGGCCTGGACGTGGCTGGCCGCGGGCGACTTCGACGTCGGCCTGACGCTGCTCGTAGACCCGCTCTCGATCTTCATGATGCTGATCGTCTCCGGCGTCGGCGCACTCATCGTCGGCTACTCGATCGGCTACATGAACGGCGACGAGGAGGAGCGGCGCTTCTTCGCCTACATGGCCCTCTTCGTCTTCTCGATGCTCCTGCTCGTCCAGGGCGGCAACTACCTGATGCTGCTCGTCGGCTGGGGCCTCGTCGGGCTCAGCTCGTACCTGCTGATCGGCTTCCACCACGAGCGGCCAGCCGCCGTGGCGGCCGCCAAGAAGGCGTTCATCATGAACGCGTTCGGCGACGCGACGATGGCGCTCGCCTTCTTCGTGCTCATCCAGCGGACTGGCTCGCTCTCGTTCGACTCGGGGTTCGAGTGGGCTAGCGGCGCCGAGGGCTCATGGGCGGTGAACCTCGTCGCGCTCGGGCTGCTCGGCGGCGCCGTTGCGAAGTCGGCGCAGCTCCCGCTTCAGACGTGGCTGCCCGACGCGATGGAAGGCCCGACGCCAGTCAGCGCGCTCATCCACGCAGCGACGATGGTGACGGCCGGCGTCTACCTGCTCGTGCGCACGTCGCCGGTGTTCGAGGCGGCGCCGCCCGTTCAGGATCTCGCCGCGGGGCTCGGAGCCGCGACCATTCTGCTCGCGGGGCTGATCGCGCTCGTCCAGGTGGACATCAAGCGCGTGATCGCGTACTCGACGATGTCCCAGATCGGCTACATGTTCCTCGGAGCCGGCCTCGGCGCGTACGCGAGCTCGATGTTCCACCTGATGACGCACGCGTTCTTCAAGGCGCTCCTCTTCCTCGCCGCCGGCCTCGTCATCCACGCGCTGCTCGGCGAGCAGGACATGCGGAAGATGGGCGGCCTCAAGCGCTTCCTGCCGCGCACGTACGTCGCGTTCCTGATCGGCGCGCTCGCGCTCACCGGAATCCCACCGCTCTCCGGTTTCTTCTCGAAGGACTCGATCCTGGCCTCGGCGCTCGCCGCGGGCTCGTACGGGCAACTGCTCTTCGTCGTGGGCATCGCCGGGGCTTTCCTGACCGGCCTCTACACGTTCCGGATGGTCTTCCTCGTCTTCGGGGGAGAGCCCTCCGCCTACGCGCGCGAGCACTTCCACCGGCCGGACCGCTCCGAGCCCTGGCTCTGGATGGGACTTGACCGTCGGCGCTCTCGCCGTGCTCGCGGTGATCGGCGGCTGGATCCAGATCCCCGGCCTCTGGCATCCGCTGGCCGACTTCCTGGACCCGGTGGCCGAGCCGCTCGTCGAGCCGACCGGAGCACAAGACGCTTTCGCCAGCCTCCTTGCGGTCGGGCTCGGGATCGCCGGGATCGTGGTCGCGTGGGCGGTCTACTCGGCCCGCACCATTGCGGTCCCGCAGTGGCGAGGCGTGCGCACCGTGCTCGAGCACAAGTTCTACTTCGACGAGCTCTACGACCGAGTCTTCTACCGGCCGACGGTCCTGCTCGCACGCACGCTGCGTGACTACGTCGAACGACCTGTCCTCCTCGGCTCGATCGACGCGATCGCGACCAGCGTGCGCCGCATCGGCAACGAGGTGACCGAGCTCCAGACCGGACTCGTCCGCACGTACGCGCTCTCGATCGCAGGCGGAGTCACCGTCCTCGCCCTCGTCTTCGTGTGGGTCAGATGAGTAGCTGGCTCGCCACGATCCTCGTCTTCCTCCCGCTCGCCGGCGCGCTCATCGTCTGGCTGCTGCCGGTGGGGAAAGTGGCAGGTCCCATCGCGTTGCTCGTCGCCCTCACGGAAGTCGGCTTCTGGATCAACGGGTTGACCCTCATGGACTTCGACCGCGCCGGCGCCGCCCCGAACTTCGACCAACGCTGGACCTGGTTCAGCGATCTTGGCGTCTCGTACCACGTCGGCTTCTACGCGTTCTCGTTCTGGCTCGCGGGACTCGCGGTCGTCGTGATGGCGGCAGCGATCGCGTACGGCTTCTGGGTCGGGCGCGAGCGGCCCCGCGCGTACTTCGGCCTGATGCTCTTCCTGACCGCGGCTGTCGTCGGCGTCTTCGCCTCGCAGGATCTCCTGCTCTTCTACGTCTTCTTCGAGGCGATGATGATTCCGCTCTACGTCCTGATCGGCGTCTGGGGCGGACCGGGCCGGCTGGGCGCGACGGTGAAGTTCGTCATCTACACGATGGCGGGCTCGCTGCTGATGCTCGTCGCGGTCATCGTCTTCGGGCTCTCGAAGAACTCGTTCGACCTCGTCGACACGGGTACGAGCGACAGCACCTGGCTCTTCCTCGGCTTCGCGATCGCGTTCGCCGTCAAGGCACCCCTGTTCCCCTTCCACGGCTGGCTCCCGGACGCTTACCGAGAATCGTCGCCGGAGGTTGCCGCCGTCCTTTCCGGCGTGATCTCGAAGGCGGCGATCTTCGGCTTCATCTACATCTGCGTCGGGAAGTTCCCAGGTCCATTCGACGACTTCCGAAACGTCCTGCTCGCGTTGGCAGCGGTCGGCCTGGTGTACGGCTCCCTGCTCGCGTTTCGCGCGCCCGACATACGCGGCGTTATCGCTTACTCGAGCCTTGCGCAGATGGGACTGATCACCATCGGCGTCTTCGCTTTCAACCTCGCGAGCGTTAGCGGTGCCATTCTGCAATCCGTCAATCACGGCCTTCTCTCGGCAACGCTTTTCCTTCTCGCGGGGACCATCGAACGGAGAACCTCGACAGGTAGGTTCAGCCAGCTTGGAGGCATGGCGCGAGGGCGGCCGGCTCTCGCAACGACGCTGATGGTGACCGGGATCATCGCGCTCGCCGTTCCGGGTTCCTCAGCGTTTGCGGGCGAGTTCCTGATCCTCGCCGGCAGTGTTCGACACAGGTTGGGGTTGGGCGGTCGTTGGCGCGGCCGGAATGGTGCTGGCTGCCATGTACATGCTCAGACTGATCTCAGCGGTCTTGCATACAGAACGCGGGTCTGCGGTTTCGGAATCGGCCCTCGATCTGCGGCCCGCCGAGCTCGCGATTCTCGTTCCGTTGATCGCGTGCCTGCTCGCACTCTCGGCATGGCCGGCGGGAATCAGCGACCGCGTCATCCAGAACTCTCCTGGGCTTCCGGCCTTCAGGGAGTTAGAACCATGATCGAGACCCCGACAGTCGACTGGTTCGCGCTCTCGCCCTCACTCGTCCCGCTTGGCGCCGCTGCGATCTGCCTGCTCTCGGCCGTGCTCGCACCTCAATGGCTCCTCCGGCCCTTCGCGGCGTTCATCTGCGCGCTCGGATTCATCGGCGGGCTCGTCGCGGCGACCCTCGTCTACCTGGAGAGCCCGGACGCCGAGCTCGCTCATCGCCGACTCGATCAGCCGTGATCGGTTCGCCGCCGTCACGCAGCTGATCGTGATGGGCTCGGGCCTGCTCGCGGTCGGCGTCTCCTACTCCGCGCGCATGCGCCAGGACCACATCGGCGAGTACTACGCACTGCTCGCCACGGCCGGCGCGGGCATGGCCTTCCTCGTCCAGGCATCGAACCTGATGACGCTCTTCCTCGGGCTGGAGTGGTTCTCGGTCTGCCTCTACATCCTCTGCGCGATCGAGATCGACCTCGTCGGCTCGCTCGAGGCCGGCCTCAAGTACCTGATCATCGGCGGGATGGGCTCGGCCGTGCTGCTCTTCGGCTCGGCGCTCGTCTACGGCTCGACCGGCGAGCTCGGCTTCTCGGCGATCGCGGACGCAACTCGCGCTGACAACCTCTCCGGCGACCCGATCCTCCTCGTCGGCCTCGCGATGATCCTCGCCGGCCTCGCGTTCAAGGCCTCGGCCGCGCCGTTCCACATGTGGACGCCCGACGTCTACGAAGGCGCGCCGACGCCGGTGACCGGGTTCATGGCCGCGGCGACGAAGGCAGTCGCTCTCGTCCTCACCTTCCGCCTGCTCACCGTGGCGTTTCCCGAGAAGGAGGACGTCTGGACGATCGCCGTCGCCTTCCTCGCCTGCGCGTCGCTTGCGTGGGGCAATCTCGCCGCGCTCGTCCAGACGCGGGTGAAGCGGCTCCTGGCGTACTCCTCGATCTCGCACGCCGGCTTCATGCTGATCGCAATCGCCGCCAACAACCAGCTCGGAGCGCGATCGCTCCTCTACTACCTGATCCCATACGCGGCGATCTCGATCGGCGCCTTCGCCGTCGTCGCCGCCCGTGAGCGCGAGCTCGGCGAGACGGTCACGCTCGAGAACCTCGCCGGCTTCGGCTGGGAGCGTCCGGTGCTCGGCGCCGCGATGTTCACGTTCATGCTCGGCTTCGCCGGCTTCCCGCTGACCGGCGGCTTCATGGGCAAGTTTCTGATCTTCTCGGCGGCCTCGGAAGCAGGCTGGAACTGGCTCGTGATCGTCGGCGTCGCCGCAACGCTCGTCAGCCTCTACTACTACCTCGCGGTCATCCGCGCGATGTACATGCGTCCAGCGGCCGAGCTCGGGCTCGCACCGATCGGCGGCTCGCCGCCCCGAGAGGTCATGCTGACGAGCGCAGTGATCGTGGCGATGCTCGTGAACGTCGGCGCGTTCTTCGCAATCCAGCCGCTCGTCGACCTGACGAGGACTGCGGCTGAGGTATTACCGCTGGTCTAGCGCAGGGCGCCTTAGCTCGACGCTCAGACCGAGAAGAGCCTGCACGCCGAAGACGGCAAGGCAACCGGAAATGGCGAATGCGGGGGCCCCCGCAGCCGCCCCCGCGACGAGCAGAAGCAGGGCAACGCCGAACAGGAACGGTTCGAGTGCAGCCGCCGGCTCGACCGGAGCCGCGTCCCGCGCGTCGAGCAGCTCGCCGAGAGCCACGAGCCCACCGATGGCGATGACCGGCACCGCCGCGAGCACCAGGTAGAAGGAGAGGCGAGGCCCTCCGGCAGCATGGGCGGCCGCTGCGGCCAGGGCGATCCCGATCGGAATGGAGCGCCGCATGAACCGGGGTTCGACGATGCTCCCGGCGATCCTGCCGCGTAGGGTGGGCCGGTCGTGGCCGTCTGGCTCCTTCCACTCGCTCTCCCTCTTGCAGGGCTGGCGCTGCTACTTGCTCAGCCAGATGCGGATGTCCACTGGGAGCACCACCCGGCTCATTTCTGGCTCGTCCTGATCACAGCGCTCGTCAGCGTCGTGCTCGGCTATCTCGCGGGTGAGGTCGCGCGCCGGCTCGGGGACGCACGTCTGTTTCTCGTCTCGCTCGCTTTCATGACGAGCGCCGGCTTCCTGGGCCTGCACGCACTCGCCACGCCGGGCGTCCTGCTGGAGAAGCCAAATGCGGGCTTCGTCGTCGCCACCCCGGTCGGGCTTCTGATCGCGGGCGTGTTTGCGGCCGCCTCGGGGGTCCACCTCTCTCCCGATCTGTCCGCGGCGATCATGCGACGGCAAGCGCTGCTCCGCGGAGCCATCCTCGTGCTGCTAGCCGCCTGGGCGGGCTACTCACTCGCGGCTCTAGCTCCCCTTGATCGCCCGCTGAGCGCCGACGAGGCACATGCGCCGCTGTACGCGCTCGCCGTGCTCGGCGTCCCTCTGTACGCGTTCGCGGCAGTTCGCTACCTCGGTCTCTACCGCCGGCTGCCGGGGCCGATGCCGCTCGCGGTCGCCGCGGCCTTCGCGCTCCTCGCCGAAGCGATGGTCGCAATCGCGCTCGGCCGCAACTGGCGTGCGTCCTGGTGGGAGTGGCACGTCCTGATGGTCGCCGCCTTCGGAATCGTCGCGCTCACGGCGCGGTACGAGTATCGACGCCGCCGGTCGACCGCGGCCGTCTTCAAGGACCTCTACCTGGGGCACACCGCGGACCTCGTCGACCAGCGCTACGCGAATGCCCTCGGCGAGCTCGCCGGCTCGGAAACCTCGCTCGAGACGATTCGCGACCGGGACCACCTGAGCGACGAGGAGGCGGCGTTGCTCGAGCATGCCGCCGGTGAGCTCAAGCGGCTGGACGAGCTGTTCAGTCCTTACCTCTCACCGCAGCTCGTTGCTCGCCTTCGACATGAGCCGGGCGCCGCCGTTCTCGGAGGCGAGGAACGAGACGTCAGTGTGCTCTTCGCCGACCTCCAGGGCTTCACCGCCTTCTCCGAGCGATCAACCCCCTCCGAAGTCGTCGCCATGCTGAATGCGTACTGGGCGAAGGTCGTGCCCGTCGTCGCTGCCGAGGACGGGATGATCGAACGCTTCGCAGGCGACGCGGTCATGGTCGTCTTCAACGCAGCGGTCGACCAGCCTGATCATGCGCTACGCGCTGCGCGTGCCGGCCTCGCGTTCGCCGATGCTTCCGAGGCCGTCGCGGCGGGGCGGCCGGACTGGCCGCGGTTCCGGGTCGGCGTCAACAGCGGCCCCGCAGTGATCGGAAACGTCGGCGCGGCCGCACAGCACAGCTTCACTGCGATCGGGGACACGACGAACCTTGCCGCTCGCCTGCAGGGCGCCGCAGAACCAGGCCGCGTCGTCGTCGGTTCTGCCACCCATGCGGCACTAGTCGGAGTGGCGAAGTTCGAGCCGCTCGCCCCCCTCGACCTGAAGGGAAAGAGCGAGCCCGTCGAGGCGTTCGTTCTGGTCGAGCTGAACGGAGATTCGGGTTAGTCTCAGGCGAATCCGAGAGGAGAGAGATGCCCGACGTTCAACTGACCTGGCTCGGCCACGCCACCTTCCGCTTCGACACACCGGGCGGGAAGCGTGTCTACGTCGACCCCTGGGTCACGAACCCGAAGTGCCCCGACAACGAGAAGGAGCCCGAGCGGATCGATCTGATCGCGCTCACGCACGGCCATGACGACCACGTCGGGAACACGATCGAGCTAGTGGAGAAGTTCGACCCCATAGTCGTAGCTCCAGTCGAGCTCGCGGATTGGCTCGTGTGGATGAAGAAGGCGGTGTCCGAGGACAAGATCCGGGACTCGAACAAGGGCGGCACCGTCGACGTCGACGGCGTGAAGGTCACGCTGACCGACGCCAACCACTCGAGCAGCACGATCGACGAGGACCACATGGTCTACCTGGGTGAGCCCGTCGGGCTCGTGTTCGAGGCGGAAAACGGCACGAAGCTCTACTTCGCGGGCGACACGAACGTCTTCGGCGACATGCAGCTGATCAAGCGCCTCTACGCGCCCGACGTCGCGATCCTGCCGATCGGCGGCCATTTCACGATGGACCCGCGCGAGGCGGCTGTCGCGCTCGAGTTTCTCGGTGCGAAGAAGTGCGTCCCGTGCCACTACGGAACCTTCCCGATCCTCGCCGGCACGCCCGACGAGCTTCGCAAGCTCGCGCCTTCGGGGGTCGAGATCCTCGAGCCGGCGCCCGGGGAGACGATCGAGGTTTGAGGCAGCGCTGGTTCGGCGCCACCCGACAGCAGGTGCCGCAGCTCGCCGTCGAAGGTGAGATCGAGTTCCCGTCCGAGCCGCTCGTGCTCGAAGAGCTGGACGACGCGCAACTTCGCAAGGCCCACGAGGAGGGAACTCCCGTCGTCGTCCGTGCCGACACGGAGGAGAAAGTGCTCGCCGCTCTGGCCCGTCCCGAAGTAGCCTGCGTCCTGGTGCCGAGCGCGGAGCTCCTCGAGATCGACCTCGTAGAACGGACCTATGGGTAGGCCGATCGTCGCCACGTACTCGATCGTGGCCTGCGACCTCGAAGCCGAGCAGTGGGGCGTAGCCGTCCAGTCGAAGTTCCTTTCGGTTGGCTCCGTCGTGCCGTGGGCCGAGCCGCACGTGGGAGCGGTTGCGACCCAGGCGTATGCGAACCCGCGCTACGGCCCGCAGGGGCTTGATCTGCTCCGCGAGGGACTTTCGGCGCAGGAAGTCGTCGAGCGCCTGACCGATGCCGACGATGGACGCGACCACCGTCAGCTCGGAGTCGTCGACGCCAAGGGCGAGGCCGCCACGTACACGGGAGCCGAGTGCATGGACTGGGCGGGCGGCCGCACCGGGGCGGGCTACGCCGCGCAGGGGAACATCCTCGTCTCGGCCGAGACGGTCGACGCGATGGCTGAGACGTTCGAGGGAAGCAAAGGCCAGCCGCTCGCCGAACGCCTGATCGACTGCCTCGCCGCAGCGCAGGCGGCCGGCGGTGACAGCCGCGGACAACAGTCCTCGGCGCTCCTGGTCGTCGAGAAAAACGGCGGCTACGCCCAGATGTCGGATGTCGTCGTCGAGCTACGGGTGGAGGACCACGAGCGCCCGATCGAGGAGCTGCGGCGGATCTACGTCCTGCACGACGAGATCTTCGGGAAAACGCCGCGTGACAAGTGGCTCGACGTCGACGAGACGCTGGCCACCGAACTGCGTGAGCGGCTGGCGACGCTCGGCTACGAGGGCGACCTCGGCGACGCGTTCACACGCTGGACCGGGAAGGAGAACCTCGAAGACCGCGTTGACGGAGTAGAGCAGATCGATCCCGTCGTCCTGGAAGCCCTGAGGAGCAGAACGTGAGCGAGAGGGCCTACGAAGTCGCGCACATCGACGAGCTGGAGCGCTTTCCTGTCGACGACGAGGGCCTGCTCTGGCGTCCGGTTCGCCGCCGGCTCGGGATCACCGCCTTCGGCACGAACGCGTACACCGCCGAGAAGGGCGACGAGCGCGTCGTCGAGGAACACTCCGAGGAGGACGGCCACGAGGAGCTGTACTTCGTAGCGAGCGGTCGAGCGAAGTTCACGCTCGGCAACGAGGTGGTCGACGCGCCGGCCGGCACGTTCGTCTACGCCGAGCCCGGAACCAAGCGCGGCGCGATTGCCTCCGAGCCGAAGACCACAATCGTCGCGTTCGGCGCGAAGCCCGGCGTGCCGCACGAGATCTCGGGCTGGGAAAACATGTTCGTCGCCTTCGGAGAGCTCCGGAATGGGAACGAGGCCGCGGGACGCAAGGCAATGACAGAGGCGGTCGCCGGCCAACCCGACGCCTGGCAGGGCCACTACAACGCGGCGTGTTTCGAGAGCCTCACGAAGAACAAGGAGGCGACGTTCGAGCATCTCCGCCGCGCGATCGAGCTCGACGAAAAGGCCCGCGAGTTCGCCCGGGGCGACAAGGACTTCGACTGGCTCCGCGACGACCCGGAGTTCCCTGCGTGAGCGGAACGGCGAACATCTCCGACCTGGCCTTTGGCCTTGCCGGTGGACAACGCTGGGCGATGGTTCGAACGCACTTCGGGATCACGGCGTTCGGCGTGAACGCATACGTGGCAGACGAAGCGGGAACCGAGGTCATTGGCGAGCATGACGAGCTCGGTGAGCGATCCGGGAAGCACGAGGAGCTCTACTTCGTCAGCAGTGGGCACGCAACGTTCACGATCAACGGGGACGAGATCGACGCGCCTTCGGGCACCTTCGTCTTTGTCCGGGACCCTGCTGCCAAGCGCAAGGCGGTCGCAAAAGAAGCCGGGACGACGGTCCTCATCGTCGGAGGAAAGCCTGGCGAGGCGTTCTCGCCTTCCCCGTGGGAGCGAAACGGTCATGCGCTCGCCTACTTCGGCACCGGCGAGTTCGACAAGGCCGTGGAAGAGCTGGAGCAGATCCACCGGGAAGACCCCGAGGACCCGGGAGTCCTCTACAACCTCGCCTGCGCAGAGAGCATGAGCGGGAAAGGCGATCAGGCCGTCGAGCACCTCAGCCGCGCCATCGAGCTGGACGCGAGCTTCGGCGAGCTGGCGGGGAAGGATTCCGACTTCGATCCGATCCGCAACGATCCCGGCTATGCCTCAGCGATCGCCGGGAAGCCGGATACCGTCGGCCCGACCTCGTAGCGCGGGCACGGGGTCAGCCTCCGGCCGCGCGACGAGCAAGACCGCGCCGTAGCCGTCCCCGGCCAGGGCATCGACCAGCAGCTGTAGCCCGACCGCGAGCGCGAAGGCCTTGTGCGCATGCTCGCCGCCGAACGGCACGAGCTCCTCCTCGCTCGCCTCCCCGGCGATCACCTCACCGTAGGTGACGCGGCCCATGGACACGTCGGAGACGATCGGGTCTCCGTCCGAGCTCGGGATCGCAATCGCGAGCGGGTTCGTGCCTGCGAGCGGCGGCCCGCCGTTCGGGTGCCCAAGCCGGGCGGGCGAGGTCGCCGTCAGCGCGGCAACAAGCCCTCCTTCCGCGAGCTTTCGCACCCAGTGGCCGAGCATTCCTGTCGGGAAACAGTCCTTGGCGACGACCACGCGTGCGTTCGCAGGGGGATCGGCGAGCTGCGCCTCGCAGATCGCGGCGAGCGTGAGGTAGCCAAGCGCGCCACGACCTTCCCAGCGCTCGAAGCCCGGTTCCGCAAGCACCCGCTCGGGTCGGGCCCCCGGATCGATGTCCGGCAGGCTCGAAAGCCAATCGACTCTGCTCAGGCCGTGTCCCGTCCGGCCCCGGGCCTCGGCATCGAGAAAGTGATCTCCGAGCACCGCGACGTCCTCCTCACCGAAACCGAGGCTCCTTAGCTTCCGAAGAACGTCGTCGCGAGCACTCATCGAAGCCCAGACTGACACGGGCGCGCATTCCTCACGAAATCTTTACGAGTCACACGCGAACTCTTCACGGTCGCGCGAGATCCTCTCGCTTGTAGAACCACGAAAGGGGAGTAATCGACATGCGTCGACACAAGCACGTCGTTCTACTCGCTGCAGTCGGCCTGTTCGTTCTCGCCGGGGCCGCTCTGGCGACACACCCACGCCCTCAGACTTCGGACGTGTCCGCCGCGTTTACCGCAAACCAGACGCGAATGGCCACGCGGACCTGTGACGTGGACGGAAACACGTTCCGCATCACACGCTCGACCTGGCGTGGCACGGCTGCGAGCTCGGAGCCGCGACTTTCCGGCGCGCTCGTCATCACGACCCGCACCGTCGTGAACGAAACAACGGGCGACGGCTGGGCCACGGGCACTTGGCGCACGATCAACGACTCTGTCGGGAACCCTCGGACGAGGGCCAAGTCGAACGCGCGGCTCTCCGCCGTGATCGACAACGGGAACCATCTCGACGGGCTCGCGACCGGTGACACTCGCCGGCCGTATGCGCGCCTGTTGGGCAACTTCTCCGCGACCGTCGTCGGCTCGACACTGAGCGGCGCACTCGGCGCGGATGCTCCGGTTGCACCGGACAACTCCGCGGTCCTCTACAAGGGCAACTGCCCGTAGGGACCCCGGCTCCACGAATTGCAAAGGGCGCCTTCGGGCGCCCTTTGTCTTTCAGGTGACGAGTGGCAGGGGCTTCTTGACCCGCCCCGGCTCGATCCCGGTCGCGGTGATCGTCTGGGCGAGCTCGAAGATCGTCCGGGCGGTTTCGTTCTCTGGATCCGCCCAGACGAGCGGCTCGCCCGCGTCTGCGGACTCCCGCAATCGGGGGTCGAGCGGAATCCTGCCGAGCAGGGGCGCGTCGATCGCATCCGCGAGCGCCTCCCCGCCACCTGCCCCGAAGACCTCCTGTCCGCTGCCGACGAGGTAGGACATGTTCTCGATTGCTCCGATCAGCCGCATCCCGGTTTTCTGTGCCATCTGGGCCGCGCGAACCGCGACTTGCTGCGCTGCCGGCTGAGGCGTGGTGACAACGATCGCCTCCGCGCGTGGCAGCAACTGACCGAGCGATATGGACACGTCACCGGTTCCAGGCGGCATGTCGACGACCAGCGTGTCGAGCTCACCCCAGTGGACGTCGGAGAGAAACTGCTCGAGTGCGCGGTGGAGCATCGGACCGCGCCACATGACCGGCGCGTTCTCATCGAGGAAGAAGCCGATCGACATCAGCTTGAGGTTGCCGCTCACGGGCGGAACGATCATCTTGTCGACGACGACCGGGCGCTGGGTGACGCCGAGCATGTGCGGAATCGAGTGCCCGTAGACGTCCGCGTCGAGAATCCCGGTGCGCTGCCCGAGCCGGTCGAAGGCAGCGGCCAGGTTGACGGAGAGCGTGGACTTCCCGACACCACCCTTGCCGCTCGCAACCGCGAGGACCCGCGTAGACGCGTCGACCGAGATGCCCTTCGAGCGGCCGGTGACGCTGCCACGCAGCTTCGCCGTCAGGGCGGCCCGCTCCTCGGGGCTCATGACGTCGAACGCAAGCGAGACGGACTCGACTCCCGGCAGTGGTAGCAGGTGCTCGCTCACCTGGTTCTCGAAGCTCGATCGGAGCGGGCAGCCGGCGACGGTGAGCGCGATCGTGACTGTGAGCTTCCCGTTCTCGACGTGTACCTCGCGGACCATGTCCAGCTCTGTGACAGGCCGCTTCAGCTCGGGATCGATGACCTTGCCGAGCGCCTCGGTGATCTGCTCAGGAGTGGGCTGCTCCACGCTTCGAGCGTAGCACCGGTCCCCCGCCGAGCCGTCTAGCTGGCAACGATGTAGGCCAGCCGTTCGCACAGCTCCTGCGTCCCTGCGGCTGCAATGGGAGACCGCGCTGCCGTGTCGAGCGGTCCGGCCTCGAAGGGGGCTGCGTCGACGAACATGACCGGCATCCCAACCTCACGCAAGAGAAGCTGAGCGGCCGCGATGTCGACTGCCCGCGCTTCCTTGAGCGAGCAGACCGCGTCGACGCGGCCGGCGGCGAGGTAGCAGAGCGATAGCGCGAGCGAGCCCATGATCCGTAGCCGTTTTGCGTAGCTGGCAAACGCAACGGCGTCGTCGGCCACTGCGCCCGCTTGGGTCGCTTCGAGGGCCAGGATCTCGACCTCGTCCTTGGGACGTACAGCGCCGAGCTGCTCGCCGTTCAACCAGGCGCCTCCGCCTTTCGTCGCCGTCCACTCCTCCCCCGAGCCGAAGTCGTGCACGAAGCCGAAGACGACGTCGTCCATAGTCGAGCCCTCTGCCACCGCGATCGAAACCGAGAAGAACGGGATGTTCCGCTTGGCGTTCAGCGAGCCGTCGATCGGGTCGACTACCACGCGCAGCGTCGGCGAGTCGCCGAAAGATCGCTCCCCGAGCTCCTCCGACACGAGGTGGAAGTCGAGCCCCTCCTCCTCGTGCAGACGTTCCAACCGGGCGACGATCGCGCCCTCGGCCGCAGCGTCGACCTCGGTCGTCTCGTCGCCACCGACTCCCGTGCCGAGAACCCCCTCACGCTCGTTCCGTGTGGGCATGCTCGCGAGGACGCCCCGCAGGTCCTCGACCACGACACGGCAGAACGCCAGCCAGGACTCGTTGGTCACGACTCGAGTGGGTGGAAGAGCAGGCCGGAGACGAGCTTCGGATAGAAGTAAGTGCTCTTCTGCGGCATCGTCTCTCCGCGAGCCGCGACTTGGAAGACATCCTCGATTCGCGTGGGCCGCATCAGCACCGCTACCTGCGCGTCGCCGTCGTCGACCGCGCGAACGGCTTCCCGCCAGTCGGCGGTGTATGACAGACCCTCGTGGCCGAGCCGGTCGACGAGCTGAACGTCGAGCTCTCCCGCCCCGTCGACCGCCAGCTCGGTCTTCCCGTCGTAGACAACGACCGCAGCACGCTCCCGCGACAGCTCATCGAGCTCGCGGAGTGCGGCCTCGGGGTCGGATCGCGATTCCCCTGTGAGCTGCTCACGTTGCGGGGCGTCTCGAAATACGCGGTGGGTCGGGAAGATCGTGAGGCCGGGATCATCGAGGCTGACGAGCACGACCATCATGTACCCACTTTCGGGCGTTCCGGTCTCTTCGTGGTAGGCAAGCGCCGTCTCGTACCGGTGATGGCCGTCTGCGATCAGCAGTCTCCGGTCGGCAAACGCATCTCCCAGGCCCTCCTCGGGCAGGTGCCAGAGTCGAGCGCCCTCGACCTTGAGCTGCGGCGGGCGATCAGGCGTCTCAAAGGGGGCATCGCCTTCGTAGAGGAGGAAGATCGGCTCGAGTTGAGCTCGCACTTCGCGAAGCAGGCGAAGGCGCCCCTCCTTCGGCCCACGATGCGTTCGTTCGTGCGGCATGACCGTGCCGGTTTCGTAGGGCTCGACGCGGAGCGAGCCGACGAGTCCGGAGCGAGTGCGGGAAACGCCGTCCGGGCCCACGTAATCCTGGGAAAGCGCCCAGAAGCCTTGTTCTTCCGCAATGAGGTCGCCTTCCTCACGCCACGCGCGGAAGGTCCTGCCGGCCTCCTCTTCCGAGTCTGGCAGCGTCAGGTGGACGACGTTGTGCGGGCTCTTCGCAAGCAACGCGTCGCGCTCGTGCGGACCGATCACGTCGTAGGGCGGAGCGACGAGGTCTTCCAGCGGACCGGAGCGGTCGGTGTCGTACCGGAGGGCGCTGAACGGCTTGATTTCGGCCATCGACGCGGACCGTAGCATCCGTTTCCGGGCTTAGACTCGGTGCGTGTCAGCGATCGCGGAGCTCGAGCAGGACCGGGTCGTCGAGGGCGTCTATGCGGTAGCTAAGAAGCAGCGACTGAAGACGCGCGGCGGGGCGCCGTACCTTGCGCTCGAGCTCGTGGACCCGAGCGGCCGGATCCAAGCGCGCGTCTGGACCGACGTCGACCTCCTGGACAGCCGCTTTGCCGAGGGCGACGCCGTGCGCGTGCTCGGACGCGTCGACCGCTTTCGTGACCGCCTGCAGCTCGAGGTTCGCTCGCTCGAGCCCGCAGAGGACCTCGATCCGGCCGCGCTCGCGCCCGCCATGCGCCGAGATGCCGACGAGCTGGAGGGCTTCCTGGAGTTCCTTGCGGGTGAGATCACCCATCCGGGCCTGAAGGCCGCCGTCGGGCGCTTCGTGGAAGACGGCGAGCTGCGAGGACGGCTCCGCTCGCTGCCGGCGACCGTCGAGGGCCATCACAGCTATGCCGGAGGCCTGCTCGAGCACACTGTCGGCGTGGCGACGATCTGCCGCGAGGTCGCCCAGCTCCATCCGCGGCTGCGCTCCGATTTGTTGCTCGCGGCCGCGCTGCTCCACGACGTCGGGCGCACCGTCGAGCTCACGCGCGGCCCGACATTCCGTCCGACCGAGGAGGGGCGCCTGCTCGGGCACGTGCATCTCGGGCTACGCCTGATCGAGGAGCGCGCCGCGCCACTCGAGGCCGCGGTTCGCGCCGAGCTCCTGCACGCGGTCGGGTCGCACCACGACCCGCGCGCAGCCCGCACGGCCGAGGCGGCAGTTCTCTACCACGCGAATCAGCTCGACGCGGTCGCCGCCACGCGGCCGGTCCCGGACTAACGCGGAAGCGCGTCCACGAGCCCGGCGATCTCGTCCCGGATCGAGCGCACGACCTCGACCGGCATGCCCATCGGGTCCTGAATGTTCCAGTCGAGGTACTGCTTCCCCGGCAAGACGGGGCACGCGTCTCCGCAGCCCATCTTCACGACCAGCTCGGCCCACTCGACGTCTGACTGTGCCAACTGGTGCGGCACTCGTCCCTCGATGTCGATGCCCACTTCGCGCATCACCTCCACGACCTCGGGATGAACCTTGTCGCCGGCGTGGCTACCCGCCGAGCGGGCCTCGCCGCCGGCCCGCTCGTAGAAGGCGTGCGCCATCTGCGAGCGCCCCTGGTTACCGATGCAAACGAAGAGGACGCGACTACCGGGCAACGGTGCCCTCGGCTGTGGCGAGGACAAACTCCGGCTGCCGCGCGCCGCCGAGTGCGAAGGCGAGCGCCTCGACGGCCTCGGGAACGAGGCGGTAGAAGACCCAGGTCTTGCGCTTGTGCGCTACCTCGATAAGCCCCGCCTCGCGCAGGATCCGAAGGTGATGTGAGATCGTCGGCTGGGATAGCCCCAGGGACTCGAACTCGCACACGCAGGCGTCATCGCGACTCGCGAGACGGTTCACAATCGCCAGCCTCGTCGGATCGGCAAGCGCCTTGAAGCGTGACGAAAGGTCCTCGAACTCCTTCGCGCGAAGGGGCGGAGCCCCGGGTGAACAGCAGGTGACCGTCGCCAGCTTCTTCATTGACACTTATCAATATAGCAATTAGCTTTACATCGACATCCTTCGATGAAAGGAGGACCGCGATGACGGATCTGTCATGTTGCGAGGGCGGCTCTGGTTGCTGCGGCGGTGGCTGCTGCTAGCGGTCAGACGTTGAAGCGCACGTTGAGGACGTCGCCGTCGGCGACGACGTAGTCCTTGCCCTCGAGACGTTGTAGGCCGCGGCGGGCGGCTTCGGCGCGACTCCCCGCCTCGACGAGGTCGCGCCACCCGATCACCTCGCAGCGGATGAAGCCGCGGGCGATATCGGTGTGAATCGTCGCGGCGGCCTCGAGCGCGGTCTGCCCTCTGCGAAGCGTCCAGGCCCTGGTCTCGGTGTCGCCCGCGGTGAAGAAGACGATCAACCCGACGGCTTCGAACACCCCGGTGAGAACCGTCTCGAAGCTCGCCGGGCCCTCGCGGAACGCCGCGGCTTCCTCGGTTGATAGCTCTGCCAACTCCGCTTCGAGCTTGAGGTCGAAGCCATCCGCTCCGTTGACGAGCTGGATCAGCGGCTTCGTCGTGAGCGGCTCGAGGTCTCCCGGCAGCGTGCCCGGGTACGAGCTGAGGGGATTGCCGCCTTCGACGTGAGCGAGCACGCGTTCGAGCTCCTCCGCCTTCTTTACGAAGCTGAGGGTCGCCTGATTTCGCCTGCGAGCGGACTCGCTCCAGCCGCTTCTCCACGTGGTCGCGGTCGGCGACGACGAGCTCGAGCTCCAGTTCCTGCTTGTCGCGCTCGGGATCGGAGTCGGATCCGAAGTTGCCGATGACGGCGATGAGCGCGTCGGACTTCCGGAGCTCGCCCAGAACAGCAGGGCTCAGGCCCGGCGGGTCGACCACGCGAATCGTCGCGGGCGTCGTCTTCGCGGAGCTCTCGATCGCCGCGACCGGAGCAAGCCGCTCGTCTGGGATCAGCGCGATCCCGACGTGCTCCTTCCCGTACGCGTCGCCGGAAACCCCGGTCAGGGCCGTGAAGAGCGAGGTCTTACCGGATCCCGGCAAGCCCACGAGTCCAACATCAAGCGGCACTCTAAAGACGGTACCGCCGACCTCCTCCCCACTGCGATCCTAGTCGTGGAAAGCGCACGCATGGGTGTCAGCTTCGTGCCGAAACTCGACGCGTCTACGCGCGAACGACGTGCCGCTGCAGCGAGGCCAGCGCACGGTGCTGAAGCGACTTCACTGCGCCCTCGGTCTTGCCGAGGATCCCGGCCACCTCCGCGTTTGTGAAGCCGAACAGGAACTTCAGGGTCAGCACCTGACGCTGCTCGGCCGAGAGCCGCTCGATCAGTTCGAGCATGCCGGCCTGGCCGAGCGAGTCGAGCGCCTGGTCCTCGGCCGACGACTCCTCGGCGCCGGGCTGCTCCGGAAGGTCCTCCTCGACCTGCACCCGTCGCCCGGCCCGGAAGTGATCCATGGCGAGGTTGTGTGCGATCCGGAAGAGCCACGCAGAGAAGGGAGCCGACTGCCACCGGAACCGGCCGATCGCCTCCAGCATCCTGAGGAACGTCTGCGTCGTCAGGTCCTCCGCGTCGTGCCGGTTGCCGACGCTCACGTGCAGGTAGCTGTAGATCCGATCGAAATGGAGGAGGTAGAGCTCCTCGAGCGCGCGCCGGTCGCCGCGCTGGGCACGTTCGACGAGGGCGCGCACGTTCGCGGACGCGCCGCCCGGAGCGCTCGCCACGCTCATCAGTCCCGCACCATTCTCAATGGAAGTGCCCCGACGGACTCCGCCTCTAACTCAGCTGTCGCTGAAACCGACGCGGCCCTCTCGCGAAAATCGCTTCACGTAGACGATCTTCGCGAGAACGACCGTGTAGCGGCCGTCCTCGGCGTCGAGCAGGAAGGAGCCCAACCCCGCGCTCGCTGCAAGCGCCTGCTCGAGCTCGTCTGCCGACGTCGTCGCGACGTAAGCGCTCATCACCTGGCCGCCGTCGAAGCCGATCTCGATGCGGACCCGCTGGGACTCAGGCACTTGCCACCAACTCGGACAGCACGCCGTGAAGGGCGTCCGGGTGGACAAAGGCGACCTCGAGCCCGAAAAGCCCGCGGTGCGGCTCCTCGTCGATCAACTCGACGCCACGGGCGGCCAGGCCCTTCAGCTCCTGCTGCAGATCGCTCACCTCGTACGCGACGTGATGCATGCCCGGCCCGCGGCTGGCGAGGAACTTGCCGACCGGGGTCTCGTCGCCGAGCGACGCAAGCAGCTCGACGCGGCTATCCCCAACGCGCACGGCAGCCGCTTCGACGCCCTGCTCGGGAACCATGGCGCGGTGCTCGATCTCGGCACCGAAGAGCCGCCGGTAAGTGGCGAGAGCCTCGTCGAGGTCCTCGACGGCCAATCCGAGATGGTGAATCCCCTTCGCCTGCACGCGAGAGGATCGTAGCCGTTGCTAGATGCCCGACCCCTCGGGGGCGTTCTCTTCGATGCGCTTGAGCGGAACGACGCGACCGACCATGTCGCTCGCGCTGCACTCAGGCTCGACATCGGCGAGCATCGACTGCATCTCGTCGCGGACGAGCGTCTCCTTCTCGAGCAGCGCTCCTGCGAGTCGGTCGAGGGCAGCCCGATGCTTGGTGATCAGCCGGACCGCCTCGTGATAGGCATCGTCGGTGAGGCGGGCCTGCTCATGGTCACGCACACGCTTGGTCTCCTCGGAGAGCGCGTAGTTGTCGGCGCGCATCGTCCTCGAGACGACGCCTTCCGACATCCCGTACTCGAACACCATCGCCCGCGCCAGTTCGGTCACCTTTTCCAGATCGTTCGCAGCGCCGTTCGTTACTCGGCCGAACACGACCTGCTCGGCGGCACGGCCGGCGAGCGCGATCTTCATCCAGTCGATGAACTCTTCCCGCGTGTGCAGGAAGCGCTCCTCCTCGGGCAGGTTGTACGTGTAGCCGAGAGCATTGCCCCGGGGCACGATCGTTGCCTTCTGGACGGGAAAGCCCTCGCCCATCAGGTGTGACATGAGTGCGTGGCCGCCCTCGTGGTAGGCGAGGATCCGCTTCTCCTTCTCGGACATGACCTTGCGCTGCTGGAGGCCGGCGATGATTCGCTCCAGAGCGTCGTCGAAATGGATCTGGTGAATGAACTGCTTGTCGTCGCGGCCGGCGAAGATCGCGGCTTCGTTCGCGATGTTCGCGAGGTCGGCGCCGGTGAGGCCGGCCGTCTGACGGGCGACCGAGGTGATGTCGACGTCGGCGGCGAGAGGCTTGCCGCGCGTGTGCACGTGCAGGATCGCCTCGCGGCCGGCGAGGTCGGGCGGCGAGACGAGAACCTGGCGATCGAACCGACCGGGACGCAGAAGCGCCGGGTCGAGATCCTGGAGCCGGTTCGAAGCGCCCATGACGATCACCTGCTCGCGATTGGTGAAGCCGTCGAGCTCGACGAGGAGCTGGTTCAGAGTTTGGTCCTGTTCGCGGTTGAACCCGTGGCCCGTCCGCGCGGTCCCGACGGCATCGAGCTCGTCGATGAAGACGATCGCCGGAGCCGACTTGCGCGCGTCCTCGAAAAGCTTGCGGATGCGGGCGGCACCGAGGCCGGCGAACATCTCGACGAAGGCAGACGCGCTCTGGGAGTAGAAGCTCGCGCCGGACTCATGCGCGACGGCCTTTGCCAGCAGCGTCTTGCCGGTGCCCGGCGGCCCGTAGAGCAGGATGCCCTTCGGCACGCGCGCGCCGAGCTTGGCGAAGCGCTTCGAATCGCGCAGGAAATCGACGATCTCCTCCATCTCGGCTCGGGCCTCTTCGAGTCCGGCGACCTCTTCCCAGGTCACGGACGACTTGGAGCTCGACTGGACGTGCTTTGGCTTCACGCGCGGCATCACCTGGAGGGTGCGCCAGAGCAGGTAGATGATGAGGCCGAACATGAGGAGGGGCAGCCAGATCAGTGCGACCTGGCCTACCTGGCTGAGAATGTCACCCACGTTCGGCATCCAGGCCCCGTCATCGGCATCTCGAGCGAGGTTCTGTAGTTACCCGAGCGAGGCGACGACGTCAGCGGTCGTCGTGAACTCCACGCCGGCCTCTCGCCAAGCTGCGATACAGGCCTTCGTACGCTCCTCGTCCAGGCCTCGCGCGGCGTCCTCGACGAACCGCACACGGCGGCCGCGCTCGAGGAAGCCACGAATCGCCGCGTCGTCACAGACATCGGTCGCAACGCCGAAGACGACGATCTCGGCCGGATCGAGCGCATCGAGGAGTGGACCCGAGTTCGGGTTCGTGAAGACGTTGAAGTTCTTCTTCAGGAGAAGGATCTCGCGGTGCCCCGCGATCAGGTCCGGCACGAGCCCCGGCGGGTACGGGACGAGCGAGAACGGGAACGGATTGGCCTGCTCGGTCTCGGGGATTCGCTGGGCACCGCGCGTCCCGCGTAGGCAATGCGGCGGATACGTGTTCCGGAAGTCGGGATCGACGGAGATCTCCGGATCGGTGAGCTCGTGGTCGTCGGCGGAGGCGACGTGGACGACTCCGGCCTCACGCGCGGCGTCGACGAGCCGTCGCATCGCCGGCGCGGTCTCTTCGGCGCCCGGCACGTAGAGCTTCCCGGTCGGAAGCATGAAGTCGACCTGGGTATCCACGTCCCAGAGCACCACTCGGCCGTTCGCTCTCGTCACAGAGCTGACACCCACGTGCGCGAATCTCCCCGATACGATCTCAGTGGGGAGGAGGCCACGGGAACCGGCCTAGGTGACAAGCTCGAGCCGGGGGTTCGGCCGGTAGTGACGGCCCACCTTCGCGGACGGGCGGCCGTCGGTCATGACGACATCGGCCGTGAAGTCGTTCTGGCCCCGAATCAGCGAGGAGCCGACGCCGTACGCGTCCACCGGCACCTCCTTCGCCTCGAATTCGGCGATCTTCTCGACCGTGAAGCCGCCCGAGGCGACGATCTTCACGTGCTCGAAGCCGTCCGCGTCGAGCGCGTCGCGCACCTTGCGCACGAGCCGCTCGTTCACCCCGGTGGGCTTGAAGTCGCCCATCTCGTCCCACAGCGAGCGATCGACCAGGTTCTCGGACGTGTCGAGCCGCACACCCCAGAGGCGCGGGCCGAGCGCGCGAGCCACTTCAAGAGCCGTACCAACCGAATCGTTCTCGAAGTCGACGAGCACGGTCACGTTCAGGTCCTCGGGTGCCCACTCCGCGAACTTCGTCGCGGCGAGCACGGAATTGCCGCCGTAGGCAGCGATCAGCGAATGCGGCACCGTGCCCACGCCCTTGCCGCCCCACCAGGACGCCTGCTCGTCGGTGGTGACGCCGACCGGCGCCCCGACGATCTGGCCCGCGACGTACGCCGCGTAGCCGTCACCGGTCTGCACCCGGTGATGGTCGTGGCGCGCGGGCATGAAGATGATCGGCTTCCCGTTCGCAGCCTCGAGCACGCGGACGACGTTGGTCGTGATCAGCGTGCGTCGCGCGAGAACGCCGAGGTAGGCCGTCTCGAGGTGCGCATGGAGCGTGTAGTCGCCCTCGACGTGCATCACGGTCTCGTACGCCTCCACTCGATCGCCGTCGTAGAGCGCGTGCACCGTCAGCTGCTCCCAGTCGTGCGAGCAGAGCTTCAGGATCGCGATCGCCTCATCCATCCCTCCGAGGTAGCCCCTGTTCTTCTGGAACACCTGCATCACGACCCGCGGTCGCCGGCCGTCCTGCAAGAGAGCCGCGCGCGTGTGATTGAAGTACGCGTCGGTGTAGTAGCCGTCGCGCATCTTCTCGACCGGGAGGTCGAAGACCTCCGGCGGAAGGCGCTCGGTTCTAGTTCGTGTGGCCATCTTCGAGCTCGAGGCACGCGGCAAGGGCAGCCTCGGCCACCTCCAGCTGCTCCGCGGTCGGCTCTGCGGTCGCGAGGCGATGCTGGAGCTCGTGCCCCGGACGTGCGAGCGCCTTGGAAACGGGGTGCTCGGGGTTGCGCACCATCCACGAGAAGATCTCGGTCGAGGCGGCGAGGGCGCCGAGCGACGCGAGCCCACGTGCAGCGAACCTGAACTGCGCCGGGGCGAGGGCCGCGAGGGTGTTTCCGATCGCCATCGTCCCGATGAGTGGACCGATCAGGTGCGAGCCACAGCGCTCGTGCTCCTTCGCGCGCGCCTCCCCATGCTCATACGTTCCGATGGTGATGTGCTCGGCCCCGTGGTACGCGGCGAGGTCGGAGCTTCGAAGGGCGACGGCAGCCGGAGCGAGCGACGCGATCGCGGCGACGAGCTCCTGGGCCGCAGGCCCGAGACGGGATCCGCGGGCGACCTGCACGGCAACCGCACCCGCGACCATCGCGGTCAGGACGCGCGGCCGCTGGAAGGGGAGCTTCGCCTCGGGCAGCCGCCGCCGCACCTGAGGGAGCACCGCCAGCGCCTCGGCGAGCCGAGCCGGCCCGCGAAAGAGCGGATTCGTCACGTGGGCTGCCCTGTAGCGCTTGAGCTCCGACGCGACCTCAATCCGTCCGTCGAGGTGGCGGATCGCGCAGGCCCACGAGTTCGGGCCGTGCACGAGGACCCCGTTCGAGAGGGCCATCCCACCGAGCCTGAGCTTTTCCTCCGCCATCTCCCCGAGGTTATCGACTCACAGTCGAATTCCGCAAGCTATTGCTCGCCCATAGCGCGCGCTGCGTAGCGGAGGAACTCCACCCCGAGCTCGAGGTCATCCACACGCACTCGCTCGTCGGCCGAATGCACGAGCCGCGTCGCGACCTGGGGATCCATGTACCGCATCGGGAAGAACCCGTAGGCAACGGTCCCGAACGCTTGCCGCAGCCAGTGGCTGTCCGTGAATCCCGCCAGGCAGATCGGCGCGACCGCGGCTTCCGGCTCCGTGTCGGCGACCCACGAGACGATCGCGTCCCAGAGCGGGCCCTCCATCGGCGACCGGGTGCCGCCGAAACCCTTCGATCCACTCGAGCTCGTAGTCACCCTCGCCGAGGAGCTCGCGCACGACGGCGTCTGCCTCGGCCTGTGTCTGGCCGGGTAGCAGCCTGCAGTCGACCGTCACCTCGCAGAGCGCGGGAATCACGTTTCGCGTCTGCGACGCCTTGATCATCGTCGGGGAGACGGTCATCCCGACGAGCGGCTCCACGAGCTCGCCCGCAACCGGGTCGACCGCCCGCGCGAGAGCGACCACCTGACCTGCATCGGTCGGCGGCTCGCCTGTGACCGCGTCGAACAAGGC
Organism: uncultured Actinomycetes bacterium; assembly: GCA_963827725.1. Lineage (GTDB taxonomy): Bacteria > Actinomycetota > Thermoleophilia > Gaiellales > Gaiellaceae > VAXT01. The sequence goes on from CAWHBM010000003.1 coordinate 313,468, forward strand.
GATCACCTCGGGTTCGAGGCGCGGCTCCGGTGAGAACTCGCCAAGCCGCTCGATCAGCCGGGCCGCCTTCACCAGTGCGTTGTCGGCGATTCCGGGCATCGACGCATGCCCACTCCGGCCGCGCACCCGGACGACGAACGGCGAGCTCATCTTCTCGGCGGTCGAGGCGAGATAGAACGGGCGGCCTCCGAGCTCGACCCGGTCGCCTGCGCCCTCGTTCAGCGAGTACTCCGCCCGCACGGCCTCCGGATGCTCCTTGCAGAGCCAGGAGAGGCCGAAGTCGACACCAACCTCCTCGTCGGCGGCTGCGACGAAGATCAGGTCGCCCGCGGGCTCGAACCCCTCGCGGGCAAGCGAGGCGATCGCAACCGCGCTGGCCGCGACCTGGCCCTTCATGTCGAGCGCGCCGCGGCCCCAGATCTCCGAGTCGCGGAGCTCGCCCGACCAGGGGTCGGCCTGCCATTCGGTGGGATCGGCGGGCACCGTATCGGTGTGCGAGAGCAGAGCCAAGCGCGGCCCGTCGCCTCGGCCGGGAATCCTGGCGACGAGGTTCGCACGCTCGGGCACCTTCGCGTAGAGCTCGCACGCGATCCCGTTCTCTACGAGGTAGTCGCGAAGGAGCTCCGCGGCAACGGTCTCGTTGCCCGGGGGATTGACCGTGTCCAGGCGAACGAGGGCCTGCAGAAGCTCGACGGCCTCATCTCGGAGCGAGACGGTGGCGCTCAGCGACGTGTCCCGAGCACGAGGAGCCACTCGCGGTCGTGATCGATCTCGCCGTTCGATCGGTAGTTCGACTCGAAGAAGTCGATCCAGGCCTGCCGGAACTCCTCACGACGGTCGTCGTCGAGCGACTCGGCGAGCGACTTCGTCGGTCCGTAGCTCGAGGAGAAGAGCTCCCAGTAGTCCTCACCGGAAGGGACGCGGAGATGCGAGACGTGCCGCTCGAGGGTCAGGTCGAAGGAGTCGCCGAGCAGTCCCTGCACGTGCTCTTCGCTTCCCCATGAGAACGGACTGCCGGCGCCCTCCGGAGGCGGTGGCGCAAACGGCTTCATCATCGCGAACATCTTCGCGAGCCCGCCCTCCGGGGTCCAGTTCGCGAGCCCGAGACGCCCGCCTGGGGCTACGACGCGCGCAAGCTCGCCCGCAGTCGCCTCGTGATCGGGCGCAAACATGACTCCGCAGGTCGACGAGACGATGTCGAAGGCTCCGTCCTCGAAATCGAGGTTCTCGCAGTCGCCCACCCGGTAGTCGATGCTCAGACCCTGCTCGTTGGCCCGCTCCTTCGCCGTGTCGATCAGCACGGGGGCGAGGTCGACGCCGGTCACCGAAGCGCCCCTCTTCGCCGCCAGCTCCGACATCGCCCCCGTGCCGCATGCGAGGTCGAGCCACGCGTCGCCCTCTTTCGGGTCGAGGCGATCCACCAGCAGGTCGTGGATGTCGACGAGCGTCTCGGTGACGTTCTGGTACGGGCCGTTCCCCCACATGACGCTTTGCTTGGACTTCAACTCTTCGAAAGCCACCTGTTCCTCCTCCGTCGTGAGCTCACTGAGCGCGAGAAGCATACTTCTGAGCTGTGGGAAACCTGTTCTCGGACGCGGCCCACGAACGGCTGCCGGAGACGGCTCCGCTCGCCCTGCGGATGCGGCCGCAGCGGCTCGAAGACTTCGTCGGCCAGGAGCAGGTGCTCGGCGAGCATTCGGCTCTCCGCCTCGCGATCGAAGAAGACCGCGTCGGCTCCTCGATCCTCTACGGGCCGCCCGGAACCGGCAAGACCACGCTCGCGAGGGTGATTGCACGGACGACCGGCGCAGCGTTCGAAGAGCTGTCCGCCGTGTCGGCAACCGTGGCCCAGGTGCGCGAAATCCTCAAGGCCGGTCGAGAGCGCCTTGGCGCAAACGGTCAGCGCACGATCCTCTTCCTGGACGAGATCCACCGGTTCAACAAGGCGCAGCAAGACGCTCTCCTGCCGGCGGTCGAAGAGGGAACCGTGACCCTGATCGGCGCCACCACGGAGAACCCCTACTTCGAGGTCAACTCGGCTCTGCTTTCCCGGAGCCAGATCTACGAGCTCGTCCCGCTCACGAACGAGGAGCTCGCGGTGATCGTGCGTCGGGGAGCCGAGGAGCTCGAGGCCGAGGTCTCAGACGAGCTCGTCGAGCTGATCGCCCGCCGCGCGGGCGGCGACGCGCGAAACGCGCTCAACATCCTCGAGCTTGCGTTTCACACGGCACGTGCGGAGGGACAGCCAATCGCCGAGGGGCACGTCGAGGACGCGGCCCGCAAGCGGCCGCTCGTCTACGACAAGGGCGGCGATGCGCACTACGACTTCGTCTCGGCTTTCATCAAGTCGATGCGCGCCTCGGATCCGGACGCCTCGGTCTACTACCTCGCCGCGATGCTCGCCGGCGGCGAGGATCCGCGCTTCATTGCGCGCCGCATGGTCATCCTCGCCTCCGAGGACGTCGGCAACGCCGACCCGCGCGCGCTGCTGGTGGCGGTCGCTGCGGCCCACGCCGTCGAGCACGTCGGCCTGCCTGAGGTGCAGCTCAATCTCGCCCAAGCGGCGATCTACCTTGCACGCGCGCCCAAGTCGAACGCGGTCATCATCGCGCTCAGCGATGCCCAGGCCGACGTGAGGGAGCACGGTCACGTCCGGCCGCCGGACGCTCTCCGCGACGCGCACTACTTCGGCGCCAAGAAGCTCGGACGCGGCCAGGGCTACATCTATCCCCACTCCGACCCGCGTGGGTTCGAGGTGGACAACCTTCCCGAGCCCTTGAGAGGCAAGAAGTACTATCGCCCGTCGGGTTCAGGCGAAGAAGGGGGAAACGATGGCGACTGAGAAGACTGCGCGCGCGACCTGGGAGGGCACCCTGGCTGAGGGCCGTGGCCGCTTCAGCCTTGGCAGCGGAGCGGTTACCGATCAGACGGTCACGTGGAAGGACCGCGCGGAGGAAGGCGTCGGCACTAGCCCCGAGGAGCTGATCGCGGCCGCTCACGCGAGCTGCGTCCTCATGGCTCTCGCGGGCGGCCTGGCCAAGGCCGGGACGCCCCCGACCAAGCTCGAATCCGAGGCGAGGGCGACCTTCGACAAGGTCGGAGAGGGCTTCAGGTTCACGACGATCGAGTTGAGCATCCGCGGCGAGGTCGAAGGGATCGACGACGAGGCCTTCCAGCAGGCCGCCGAGGGCGCGAAGGAGAACTGCCCGGTCTCGCAGGCACTCAAGGGCAACGTCGAGGTCACCCTCGACGCGGCGCTGCTCTAGTCCGATCCGCGCTCGATTCGCAGGGCCATGAACTCGGCGAACTCGCCCCCCAGGGAGCGATAGCCCGCCGCAGCCCGGGCGACGTCGTACTCGGTGCGGTGGAGCTCGAAGTCGCCGTCCCAGGTCGCCCAGGCCGCGCGTACGTCGCCGTCGAGCGGCATGCCCGCGCTGCCCGGGTTGACGAGGTCTGTGCCGTTCGGGCCAGCACGCCGGAACTGGAGGTGGCTGTGGCCGAACACGACCGTCCGGTCGCGCACGCCCATGAGCATCCGCTCGTCGCCCTCGCCTGGCTCCGCGGGGAAGCTGTCGACGTCCGAGAGCGGCGAGCCGTGCACGTAGAGAACACCGTCGAGATCGGCTTCTGTCGGTAGCGCGTACAGCCATTCCACGAGCTCCTCCGGATAGAAACCTCCGAAGAGCTCGTAGGCCTCCATCACCTCCGGCCGGTCGAGCGGTGGCTCACGAAGCCAGCGCTCGCCGTTGCCCCGGATCCACGTCGCGTTCGGCAACTCCCGGAGGCGGGCGATCGTCTCCTCGGCCCATGGGCTCGGCGTTCCGTAGTCCCCGCCGAGCAGCCAGCGGTCGATTTCGAGCTGCCGGGCTTCGTCGAGCACGCTCTCCAGGGCCGGCAAGTTCCCGTGGATGTCGTAGAGGACTCCGAGCACCCCGGATATGGTCGCACCGGTGAAGATCATCTGCCTCGTCAAGCAAGTGCCCGAGATCGGTGCGATCGAGTTCGACGAGGAGTCGAAGACGCTCAAGCGCGAAGGCGTTCCTCTCGAGCTGAACGCCTTCGACCGCTACGCAGTACGACACGCTGCCGCGATCGGCGACGAGGTGGTCGCAATGACCATGGGCCCGCCGCAGGCGGAGGAGGCGCTGCGCGAATGCCTCGCGCTCGGCGCCGACCGTGCCATCCATCTCTCCGACCGCGTCTTCGCGGTCGCCGACACTTTGGGCACGTCCAGGACACTGGCGCTTGCGATCCGCAAGGAGGGCGCGGACCTGGTCCTCTGCGGCCGCAAGACGACGGACTCCGAGACGTGGCAGGTGCCGCTAGAGGTCGCTGCGTTCCTCGATTGGCCGCACCTGACGAGCGTCGTCGCGATCGAGCCCGGACTGCGCGTCACACGGGAGACGGACGACGCCGAGGAGGTGTTCGAGGTCGATGCACCGGCCGTGCTCTCGGTCTCGGCTCCCCCCGAGGGCGAACCGACCTCGAAAGAGGGCCAGATCGACGTCTGGCAGGCCTCCGACCTGGTGGAGGACGTTCGCCCGAACGACAAGCGCTTCGGCCAGACCGGGTCGCCGACCCGGGTGCTGGCTGTCCGCGACGCGCGGCCCGAGCGCAAGGGGCTCCAGACGGACGACGTCAGCGAAGCCGCGCGCGTCGTCTCGGAGCTCCTCGCTGAGCGCACCCCGGAGCCACCCTCGTGGGAGAAGCCCGGGCACATCGCCGAGATCCCCGGTGCCTCGTACGACTGCTGGTCGGTGGTCGAGCTCGCGGACGGACGGCCGCGGCGGGTCTCGCTCGAACTACTCGCGCGTGGGCGCGAGCTGGCCGGGAAGCTCGGAGGCGAGAACGTCGCGCTCGTGATCGGCCACGGCCTCGACGACGCGATTCGAGAGCTGGGACGCCACGGCGCGGAGGTCGTGTACGCCGCGGACGACTCTGCGCTTGCCGACTACCACCCGGAGCTCTGGTCGGCAGTCCTGCACGACGTCCTCGCACGGCACAGCCCGCATGTCCTCCTCATTCCCGCAACCACGCAAGGCCGCGACTTCGGGCCACGTGCGGCCGGCGAGCTCGAGCTCGGCATGACCGGGGACTGCGTCGCCGTCGACATCGCCAAGGCGGGGCGCCTCCTCCAGCAGAAGCCCGCCTTCGGCGGGAACATCGTCTCGGTGATCATGGGCTCGACGACTCCGCAGCTCGCGACGGTGCGTCCCAGGATGTACGAACCGCTCGAGCCCCGGGACGATGCGGCACCCGAGGTGCGACCGGTGGAGCTTCGCACCCCGCCCGTTCCCCGGCTGCGACTCGTCGAGCGGCGCGCCTCGGAGAACGCAGGCGTGCTGGACGAGGCGGACGTCGTCGTCTGTGCGGGCCTCGGAGTGGACCTGGCCGAGCTGGAGAGGATCGCAGCGCCCCATCGAGCCTCAGTCGGCGGGACCCTCGGCTCGGGCGCCCCTCGGAGCCGACAGATCGGCCTGCTCGGTCGACCCGTCGCGCCACGCCTCTACGTCGCGGTCGAGGTCGACGACCAGCCGGAGCACTGGGCGGGCTCCGTGAAGTCCGGCGTGATCGTGAACATCGGCACGTCGGTCCCCGAGGTGGCGGATGTTTCGCTCGCGGGCGAGTGGCACGAGGTCGTTCCGATGTTGCTTGACGCGGTGCTGTCAGAACCGGTGAGACTGGGCCCTGTGCCGACGCAGGCCTCCGAGGGGATAATCAGGGTTCTGCTGGCAGACGACGACGAGGTCTTCCTCGTCTCCCTCTGCGAGCTGATCGACCACCAGCCTGAGCTCTCCGTCGTCGGCACCGCCACGGACGGCCTGGCCGCGATCGAGCTCGTGGACCAACTCGGGCCGGACGCTGCAGTGCTCGACCTGCACATGCCACTCCTCGACGGAGTGACAACCGTCGCCCGGCTGCGGCGAGACCATCCGCACCTCTGCCTGATCGCGCTCACGGGCGACGGGGCGCCGGCGCTTCACCGCGCGGCGAAGGAGTCGGGCGCCGACGACGTCCTGCTGAAGACGCAACTCGTGGACGGCCTCGTCGAACGCCTGACTGCGGCCCGGGCTACTGCCTAGCCGACAGTAGGCTGGGGGAGTGGGCGAACCAAGCGACACGATCGTCTTCGTGCCTGCGTGGAACGAGGAGGCAAACCTGCCGGCCGTGCTCGACGAGCTCCACCGCGAGCTCCCCGAGGTCGACGTCCTCGTCGTGGACGACGGCTCGACCGACCGCACGGCAGCCGTCGCCGGCGAGCACGGCATAAAGGTCGTTCTCCTTCCCTGAGAACCGCGGGCTTCAGGCTGCCATCGCGACCGGCTACGGGTTCGCCGCCGAACATGGATACGCCTACTGCGGTCGAGTCGATGCCGACGGGCAGCACCCGGTGCATGAGCTGCGAACCCTGCTCGGGCTCGTGCGCGAGGGAGAGTGCGACGTCGCGGTTGGCTCGCGCTTTGCCGTGGAGAAGGGTGACGGGTTCTCGCGCGAGCGCTACGAGTCCAGCCCTGCGCGGAGGCTCGGCACAGGGCTTCTCCGCAGATCGATGGAGGTCGTGCTCGACAGGCCATTCCACGACGCCACGAGCGGAATGTATGCAGCGAACGCGCGCGCGATCCCGATCCTTGCCCGCCCGTACACGAGCGGGGCTCCCGAGGTGGAGGCTGTTCTCCGCCTCGACGAGGAGGGCCTGCGAGTGCACGAGATCCCGGTTCAGATGCGAGAGCGGGCAACGGGCGAGTCGAAGCTTCGTGGAAGCAAGGCGCTGATGCTTGTCCTGACCGTCGCCGGCACGCTGGTGTCGGCCGAGTACCTGCGGCGGCGGCGCGGACAATGACGGAGCACCCCGACTCGGAGGGCGGCCGAGTCGTAGCGGTGCTCGGCTATTCCGGTGGTCGCGGTGCGGGCCTGCACCCGGTTTGCGCCGAAAGGCTCGCGCACGCCGAGAAGCTGGCCATGGGAGCCCGCGCCGTCATTCTCTCCGGCTGGGCCCGCCGCTCGGGGCCGACGCCCGAGGCCGAGCTGATGCGTGCGGCTTGGGCTGGGCCCACCGTTCGTCTGATCTGTGACCCGGAAGCTCGTTCGACGGCCGACAACGCCGTCAACATCGCGGCCGCGGTTCGCGCTCTCGGCGCCGAGGAGCTCGTCGTCGTCACATCGCCGTGGCATCGACCCCGCGCGAACGTCCTCCTGCGGGCGGCGATGCGGGGGAGCGGCATACGGCTCTCGGTCGCCACGGCGGGCCGATCACGCCCGCCTCTCCTGCTCGCGCGCGAGCTCGTCTGTCTAGCGCTCCTCCCTGTCCAGCTGGCCCGACTCGGCAGCAGGAAGGCCCCGGCTTCCGGGTCCCTTCCAGCCCGTCTCTAGGAATCGCTAGTCCGGAACGCGGTGGTGGCCCACCCCGTGGCGCCAACGAACCTCTTGCACCTCTGCGCCCTCGAGGCGAGGCAACGCCTCACGTGGATGCGACTCGAACCACGTCGCGTAGCGATCGGCGAGGGGTGCGGCGGTGAGACCGTGAGCGAGGACGGAGAGCCCGATCGCAACGTAAATGGTGACGAGGATCAGATCGTCGTGGGGTAGGCCGCCCTCCTCGATCATCAGCACCGCGAAGACGATTGACGCCAGCCCTCGAGGCCCAAACCATCCGAGGAAGGCCACGGTTGGCCTGCGTGCGCCGGTTCCGATCAGCGCAGCCGCAACCGGGAGCATTCGGACGATCGTCAGGCTGAGGACGACGTAGAGGGCGATCGACCAAGTCACGTCCCCGAGCCCGGGACCGAGCAACACGGCGCCGAACACTATGAACGTCACGGCAGCGAGCACCTCGCCGAGCTCCTCGGTGAGATGCTCGAGCTCGCCGCCGATTCGCCGGCGGAGGGCGCCGAACACGAAGCCGCCGACGAACGCTGCGATGAAGCCTGAGCCACCGATCGGATCGGCGATTCCGAAGGCAAGCCCGGCGGCCGCCAGCGGCACGACCTGAAGCCAGGAGCGCCCCGACGAGGCCGTGCCTCCCCGCGACCACGACGACGAACGCAGCCGCGAGGCCGGCCACCAGTCCGGCAAGGATGCCGTAGCCGATTTGCTCGAGCACCAGCCGTACCGCAGAGCCGTTGCCGATCGCTCCCGACTCGGCCTGGGCGATCGCGAGCACGATCCAGAACAGCGGCACGCAGATCCCGTCGTTGAGGCCGCTTTCGACGTTCAGGCCCTGTCTCACACGGCTTGGGAGCCGCTTTAGCGTGACGACCGCTTGACCGAGGGCTGCATCCGTCGGTGCAAGGATGACCGCGAGGAGCAGCGCCTCGGCCCACAAGAGCTCGGGAAACACGAGCAGAGCGACCACGAACCCGGCGAGGAGGGTGAGCGGCAGACCGATGCCAAGCAAGCGTGCAGGCAGCGAAAGCTCACCGCGCAGCGCGCGCACGTCGATTCGCGAGGCGTCCGTGAAGAGGACGATCGCGAGCGTCGCTTCGGCGAGCAGCTTCACCGTCTCCCCGGACGGAGCGAGCTCCAAGAGTCCCAGAGCCTCGGAGCCGAGGATCAGTCCGACGGCGGTGAAGACCATCGGAGCGGTGATGGGCGTACCTGCGATTCGGCCCGATATCGCCGCGAACGCGAGCAGCGTCAGCGCGATGACCGCTAGTGCCCAGTGCATCTACTGGCTAGCCATTGCGACGCGGAGTCGCTCCTCGGGGGTGATCAGGTGGTCGGCGTCTTCTGCGTCCTCGCCGAGGTCGATCTGCACCCAGTTGACCGTGCCGGTGAAGACGCTGCTCTCGCCGTCGTAGTCGTCGCTGACCGGGGACGCGGTGTCTCGTCCGACGTCGGCGGTCTCGTCCGCGGAGAAGATCAGCGGCACGGTTCCCTCGACGCGGCCTTCACCGGTCTTCTCGCCGTCGAGGTAGAGCGTGACGGTGCCGCCCTTGGCCGGGCCGCCGCCGTCGTAGGCGAACTCCATCCGCACCTGGTGCGTTCCGGGCGGGATCGCGGCGTCGGCCTCGATCTTGAAGCGCTGCAGGCCGAGCAGGTTGTAGCAGTAGGTCGGACGCCCGTCTTTCGCGTACAGGCTCCAGCCGGCGAAGGCGCCGCCCTGGGCGACGATCACGCCCTCGGCGCCCGCGTCGGGCACGACGACTTCCGCCGTGACCGCGTGGGACTTGTTCTTGATGTTGATGAGGCTGTTCTCGCTGAGGCGCCCCATGCCGCCGAAGAGCAGCTGGGAGTTTCCCTTCACGAGCTCCGGCCGGCCGACGAGCTCGGCGTTGAAGCGCTCGACGCGCCGGTCGTCGAGCGGGAGCACGTTGTACTTGCGGGCCTCGTCGAGCCAGAGCTGCTGCAGCTCGGCCAGCTTCTCGGGCATCTCGGCGGCGAGATCGTGGGCCTGGCTCCAGTCCGTCGTGTCGTAGAGCTCCCAGACGTCGTCCGAGAACGGCGGCAACGCTGCACCCATCAGCCACGGCACGCTGTGCCGGGTGACCGCAGTCCAGCCCTGGTGGTAGATGCCGCGGTTGCAGAACATCTCGAAGTACTGCGTCTCGTGGCGGTCGGCCTCGCTTCGCTCCGTCGAACGAGTACGCCATGCTGACGCCCTCGATCGGCCGTTGCTCGACGCCGTCGACGACCGTCGGCTGGGGCAGGCCGGCGGCTTCGAGCACGGTCGGGGCGACGTCGATCACGTGGTGGAACTGCGAGCGAACCTCGCCGCGCGCGGAGAATCCGTTGCGGCCAGTGGACGATCGTGCCGTTGCGCGTTCCGCCCCAGTGCGAGGCGACCTGCTTCGTCCACTGGTAGGGCGTGTCCATCGCGTGCGCCCAGCCGACCGCGAAGTGGTTGTAGGCCTTCGGTGTGCCGAAGTCGTCGATCCGCGCAGCCATGAACTCGGGCGTCTCGAGCGCCGCGGCGCCGTTGAAGAGAAGCGTCTCGTTGAAGCTGCCGTTGATCGTGCCCTCGGCACTCGCCCCGTTGTCGCCGATGATGTAGTAGACGAGCGTGTCCTCGAGCACGCCGAGGTCCTCGAGCGCGTCCACGAGCCGGCCGATGTGGTGGTCGGTGTGCTCGAGGAAGCCGGCGTAGACCTCCATCTGGCGGGCGAGAACCGGCTTCAGCTCATCGGGCATGTCGTCCCAGGCCGGAATCTCCTCGTGCCGCGCCGTCAGCTCCGTCTCCGGGGGCACGACTCCCAGCTCCTTCTGGCGGGCGAGGATCTCCTCGCGCAAGACGTCCCAGCCCTCGTCGAAGCGACCCTTGTACTTGTCCGACCACTCCGTCGGAACGTGATGCGGAGCGTGCGTCGCGCCGGGAGCGAAGTACATGAAGAACGGCTTGTCGGGCATGAGCGACTTCTGCTGGCGCGCCCACTTGATCGCCTTGTCGGTCATGTCCTCGGTGAAGTGGTAGCCCTCCTCGGGCGTCTTCTCCGGCTCCACCGGCGTCGTGCCCTCGTAGATCGCCGGGTAGTACTGATTCGTCTCGCCGCCGATGAAGCCGTAGAAGTACTCGAAGCCGCTGCCGCCGGTCGGCCAGGCATCGAAGGGCCCCATCGGGCTCGTCTGCCAGACCGGCACCTCGTGGCACTTGCCGAACTGTGACGTCGAATAGCCGTTCAGCAGCAGCGTCTGCGCCAGCGGCGCGCAGGTATTGGGGCGAATCGAGTTGTAGCCGGGCGCCGAGGTGGCGAGCTCGGTGATGACGCCCATTCCCACCGAGTGGTGGTTGCGCCCGCTCAGCAAGGCAGCCCGCGTCGGGGCGCACAGCGCCGTCGTGTGGAAGCGGTTGTACTTCAGGCCGTTCCCGGCCAGCCGCTCAGCCGTCGGCGTCGCGCACGGCCCGCCGAACGCGCTCGAGCGCGGCGAAGCCGACGTCGTCGAGCAAGATGACAAGCACGTTGGGCGCGCCCGCCGGTGGCCGTAGCGGCTCGATCGCAGGGAACGACGCGTCTGGGTCCTTGGCGTCGAGTGGGAGCGTTCCTTCGAACGGCTTGTCCGGGATCGGCAGAACATCGCGCCTTAGCTTCGGCTTCTCGGACAACGTTGCCTCCTCTAGTCGGGGTGCGGTGCTTCTCTGTTGACGATTGCTCGGACGACTTCGATGCCGGCGACGACGAGAGCGATCAGAACGAGGGCCGTCAGCCAGCCGCGCGCGATGGGCGGAGTGACGAGGGCGACCACGAGGAGAGCGACTGCGGCGATCGTGTACGTCGTCGGACGGCTCTCGAGGATCGGCGCAGCGGCGCGACGCGCTTGTCCGGCGCGACGGCTCTCGCCGACGAACCAGACTCCCACCAGCGTCACGACGCCGAGGACGATCCACACCCATGCCCGGTCGGCGAGGGTCTGCGTGAGGATGCTCCAGGCGTCGTGTGCCGCGGGCTTGACGGCGTCGTCCTTCGCGAGCTCGTCGACCAGGTAGTCGCCGGCAAAGCGGCGTACCGCCAGCAGCAGGAGCCCGACGAGGACGAGGCCGATCGCGAGCGCGCGGAGCTCGAGCCTGCGACGCCCGCGCGCGAGCCAGATCGCGAGCGCCGCGACGGCGAGCGCGAGGAGCCACATCCAGTCGGCGACGGCGCGCAGGATCTTCGTCAGCGTCTGCGCCGTCTCGAGCTGGCTCTCTTCGATGATCGCGATCCTGCCCGAGGACTCGGGCAGCCTCTGGGCGAGGCGTCCGATCACGACCACCTCGTTGCCGACCTCGAGCATGAGGGGCCGCAGGTCGAGGACGACGGTCCCGCCCTCGGCCTGGATGAACTTGGTCTCGTCGTCCAGGAGACGCACGAGCTGGCGCTGCGTCCCGGTCGTCGTCTCCACCCACAGCGTCTGCACGCGCGGTCGCTCGAGCGCCGCCTGCGCTGCCCGGTCGGCGCCCGAGCGCGCGAGACCGGCGAGGACCGGCGCCAACCCTTGCTGGGCCGGAGGCAGCCGTTCCGCGATCGCGGCTTCGACGTCGACGTTCGCGAACAGCCGATCGACGGTTGTCGCGGCGACCTGGGTGCGGATCTCGTCGTTTTCGATCATCTCCCGCGAGATCGTCTCGAAGCCCGTCTTCGTCGAGGACCGTGTGCTCGACGTAGAACGCGAGCATCCCGACGAGCGCGAGCAGGATCGCGAGGACGGTGAGCGCTCGCGCGCCGATCAGGCGCAGTCGGGACGGTCTTCCAGAGATCCGAGTCGTGCGTCACGTCGGCCATCTCGCCGAGCATCGCCTGCAAGCCCGTCCCTGTGCCTCATACCGATTGCATGAAATGAGCCTTCGTGGCGCAGGCGGTACGGCACGCCGTTGGTCAGACTCGACCCTCTGTTTAGCATTGCGTTCCGTGTGTGCTACGGACGTCCCTTTCGACCTCGCGGAGATCAAGCTCGCAGCGCCGCCGATTCGGCCCGGCACCGTCGCCAAGGAGGACGTGATCGCACGGCTCAGCACCGCGGGCGTGCCTTTCGCGAGCGTGGTTGCGCCGGCCGGGTACGGCAAGACAACCCTTCTCGCGCGTTGGGCCGAGGCTGACCCGCGCCCGTTTGCGTGGGTCGTGCTCGACGCGCGAGACAGCGACGCCATCGTGTTCCTGCGCTACATCGCAGCCGCGATCCACCGAGTCGAGCCGGTCTCGCCTGAGGTGTTCGACGCGTTGTCCGGCCCAGGGGCATCCACCTGGGCGAAACGCGTCCCGCGTGTCGGGGCTGCTCTGGCCGCACTCGAGCGTCCCCTGGTGCTCGTGCTCGACGATCTGCACCTCGTCGCCAATCGGTCGTGTCTGGACGTGATCGCGGAACTCGTCCAGTACGTTCCGGCCGGCTCGCAGATCGCGATTGCCAGCAGGGAGGAGCCGGCACTGCCGCTTGCCCGCTGGCGGACGAACGGGCAGGTGCAGGAGATCGGCGTCGCGGACCTCCGGCTCGACGAGCAGGAGGCCGCGTTGCTGCTGGGAGCTGCAGGAGTCGAGCTCGACGCGCGCGAGCTGTCCGACCTGACCGAGCGGACGGAAGGGTGGCCTGCGGGTCTGTACCTCGCAGCGCTGTCGATGCAGACGGGGGCGGCAGGCCCGCGGGCTGATGCGGGCTTCAGCGGCGACGACCAGTTCGTGTCCGACTACTTCCGCGTCGAGCTTCTCTCACGCCTGCCGGCCGCGGAAGCGACCTTCCTCAAGCCACGTGTGATATTATAAAAAAAAAGTAATGATTGTGATGAAAAAAAAAAAAAAAAAAAAAGTGTGATTTGGTACACGTCGGTGCTGGAGCGTGATGTCCGGCGGCTCTGCGATGCGGTGCTCCAGACGACTGGGTCGGCACACACACTCGACGCGCTCGAGCGCGCGAACGGCTTCGTCGTACGACTGGACCGGCGGCGCGAGTGGTATCGCTACCACCACCTGTTCGGTCAGCTGCTGCGGAACGAGCTCGAGCGGAGCGAGCCGGACTTGCTGGCCGAGCTGAACCGTCGTGCGATGGCCTGGTGCATCGCCAACGACCTGACGGAGGAAGCGGTCGTCTACGGGCACGCGGCGGGCGAGACGAGCACCGTCGCCGACTTGCTCGAGGGCCTTATGCTGCCGCTCTACTTCGACGGCCGGATGCAGACCGCGGAGCGAGTGGTTCGGAGTGGTTCGGCGAGGACGAGCTGGTGCAGCATCCTGCACTCGCCGTCTACGGAGCGTGGATCCGCGTGCTGACCGGGCGGCCCGACGATGCCGAGCGGTTGCTGGCTCTCGCAGACGGGGCGACCCCGACAGGCCCTCTGGCGGATGGCAGCGCCACGATCGAGCCGTGGATCGCAGTCCTGCGCGCGCACATGATGCGGGACGGTGTCGAACGTGCGCTCTCCGACGCGAATCTGGCGCTCGATCAGCTGCCACCGGGAAGTTGGTGGATCCCCGGCGCGCTCCGTATGCGAGGGGTTGCGCACGCGCTGCTCGGCGCAACCGATCGTGCGACTGAGGATCTGGAGGGATCGATAGCGGCGGCGCAGGCCCTCGGCGCCCCGGGCGACGACGTCCCCGTGGCCCAGGCACTGCTCGCGCTCCGCGCTGCGAAACAAGGGGCGTGGGGCGAGGCCGCCGAACGCGCACGGGCGGCACAGGCGATCATCGACGAGAAGGGTCTCGGTGACTACGCGAGCAGCGCAATCGTGCACGTTGCGACGGCGCGGGTCGCACTCCACGAGGGGGGACGCGAGGAGGCGCGAGCGGCGCTGGCGCGCGCCCACCGTCTGCGACCGCTGCTCGACCACGGCCTTCCCTGGGTGGCCGTCGAAGTCGGGCTCGAGCTCACACGCGCCCACCTCGCACTCGCCGAGGCGGGCGCCGCCCGCACCGTTTTCAGCGAGGCCGAGCGCGTGCTCGAGCTCCGCCCGGACCTGGGCTCTCTCGTCGAGGAGGCCCGCGAGCTTCGCGAGCGCCTGGCGGCGACCTCCGGGCCGGCCGGTGCCTGGGCGATGAGCCTGACCGGCGCAGAGCTCCGGCTGCTTCCCTACCTCGCCACCCATCTCACGGTCCCTGAGATCGCGACCAGGCTGTTCATCTCGCGCAACACCGTCAAGACCGAAGCGGTCTCGATCTACCGCAAGCTGGGCGCCTCCTCGCGCAGCCAGGCGATCGAGCGAGCCGTCGAGGTCGGGCTCCTGGAGAGCTCGCTCTACCCGCCGCGGGCAAATCTCACCCAGGAGGTATGACGCGCGAGCAGCCTGCACGAGGTCGAATACGTGCAGCCAGAATGGACGACTACAAGGAGCACCTTCGCCGGCTCGCCGTGCACGACGACGCGCTCCTCGAAGTGATCGCCGGGGAAGCGCAGCTCGTTCGTAACCTCGGTCATCGACCAGCGAACCGAGGCACTCCTGCGCATCGCCGCGACGATCGCCGTAGATGCGGCGCCTTCCTCGTTCCAGCACGCCGTCGCGCACGCCCTCGCAGCCGGGGCGACGAGCGACGAGATCGTCGCCACCCTCGACGCGGTGACGCCGGTGACAGGCGCTGCGCGAGTCGTCCTCTGCGTCCCGAAGGTCGCCCTCGCGCTCGGCTACGACGTCGAGGAAGCACTCGAGCTGCTCGACCCGTGACGCGTGCAAGTTCATGCAATCGGTATGAGGAAAGCCGGACGCTCAGGCCCCAAAGTCCCTCGAACGAACTGGACGGACACCGAGAGACGGAGGTCAGAGATGCTCGGCTGGTGGCTTGGATCGATTCTCTTCATCATCGTCTGGGTGGCGATCGCCTTCTGGCCCGCCCGGGTCGCCGCCAGGAAGGGCCATAGCTTCTTCGTCTACTTCCTCTTCAGCCTCGTCTTCTTCCCAGCGGCTCTCATCGTCGCCTACCTGGTGTCCGACAAGACGGCACCAGCAACCGCGTAGTCGCCTACGCAGCAAGGAGGTCTTCATGACCGACGTCACGACCGAAGCTGTACAGCAGAACACCGATCTCGACACACTGGGTCCCGTCGACTACCTCATCGTCGAGTTCCCGGCCGGCGCGAGCAACTTCACGGGCGAGATGGCGAAGGAGCTGCTCGCCCTGGTCGACGCCGGAACCATTCGCGTCATCGACGTGTTGATCCTCACGAAGAACGAGGACGGCACCGTCGAGGCGATGGAGCTCTCCGACATCGAAGAGCTCGGGCCGCTTCAGGCGGTCGAGGCTCAGCTCGCCGAGCTGCTGGCAGCGGAGGACGTCGAGAACCTCGCCGCTGCGATGGACCCTGGCAGCACAGCCGGGGTACTCATCTGGGAGAACCTGTGGGCCGCGCCGTTCGCCTCGGCTGCACGGCGTTCGGGTGGCCAGCTGATCGCCAACGGAAGGATTCCCATTCAAGCGATCATCGCCTCCATCGAGGCCGATGAAGCGCGCGCAACGGAAGGAGACTGAGATGCCTCTCGGACCAGGACGTGTAGGACGTGTCGGTGTCATCGGCCACCCGGTGGCGAAGACCGCCGTCGTGGCCAAGGCCGTCACACCCGGCCCCTCACCTGTGGCGAAGACCGCCGTCGTGGCTGCGGCTGTGACGCCCGGGAGGCCAGGTCGCCGCCGGCGGATCTAGCCTGAGCTCGGAGACGGTCTCCAGACAGGGCCGTTCGACCTTCATCCTCGCGGGCTGGAGGCAGAAGCTCCAGGCAGACCGAGACGCCGCGGCAGCCACGGAGTCGCACCAGCACTAGCTCCCGATGAACACGCACAACGGAACCTCGGCGCGGCTACGCCGGCTGCTCCCTTCCTCGCTCGAGGAGGCAGTACCCGCCGTTTGGCGTTGCGCGCCGCCCACGAGCGATCCTCTCTGCGTTCAGATCTGATCGCCGGAGCGATCGTGGCCGTAGTCGCGGTCCCGTCGTCGCTCGCGATGGGCGAGCTCGCCGGGCTGCCGGTGGTGTTCGGGCTCTACGCGGCGGGCTCTCGTCGTCTTGGCTTGTCTACACCTTGGCTACGGCTAGCCCGGAACTGGTGGGATCTGCTGGGTTGTCGCGGCGCAGGAACGGCCTAACCATGCGCTCCGTGCCATGCCCTGCCGTCCTGCAGGTCCAGCATTTGGGGGCGAGTCGCTCGGAGAAACTTTCGCTGCTGCAATCCTCGTCATCTTCAGCATCAACGGCTTCCTCGCCTGCTACCTCGTCACACGCATCTACCTCGGACGCGCATTCGCGCATGCGGATCGCGCGCAGGTCGAGACCTTTGTCAAGAAAACAGTTGCGCTCTCTCAGCAGACCTCACAGGCGCAAGTGATGACCGTCGTCAAGAAGGAGATCGAGCAGGTCCAGGAGACCCAGCGCGAGCAGCAGAAGGCCGACGTGGATTGTCTGACGCTCGTGGTGCGCCGACTCGAACCCGAACCCGGGGCACCAGATATCTCGCAGGCCGAACTTGACACCGCTGTCGCTGGAGCCTCGCCCTTCGCGAAGACGCAGATCTTTAACCGGGCTCGCGACCAGCGTCGGCAAACATGGAAAACCGACAAGCGGGCCATGGAGCGCACGATTCCCGTCTTCCGTGCGCTCATCTCGGCTGAGACGGACCGGATGTTCCATCGCAACCGCGGACAGCTTGGTAACGCGCTGAAGGACAAGGAGCAGCCTGACCTCCTGGCGGCGCAAGCCGCGCTGTCCGAGGCGATCGAGATCCGGGACGATGTCGGCGACCGCGGGTTCCTGCTCTACGAATTCAACCGCGCCCTTGCGCGAATCCTGCAGCACGGCGACAACGCCCCGCCGGAGGTTCGCGAAGAAATAGAGACGGACCTAAAAGCAGCGGAAGCGAGCAGGTATCTCCGGAACGTGATCGCCGGCGACCCTGTCATCAAGGCCTTCCGCGCCGCCACACCTCCGACGTCCTAAGATCGGTCGCCCCCGAAAGCGCAGAGAGTCGAGGTGCGTCACTCTCCGAAGATGGCGGACGACGGAACGACACCGTACCGGCGTCCCGCGCGGAGACTCGCAGGTCCTCCCGCCCACTAGCGCTAGGCTTCGACAGCCGGCAGCTCAGCGCGGGTAGCTCAACCCGCGCTACAAGCCGTCCGAGTCGAGCGCCGGCACGCGACGGTAATCGCTGATCGGAAGCAGCGGCACCGCCCCGTTTCTTTCGATCAACTCGAGCAGGCCAGCGAGCTCCTGATCGTAGGGCGCCCGGGCACCCTCGGTCTCCTCGAAGTAGCGGCGGATGAACCGCGCGACGACTTCGGTCCGGATCGCCTCGCCGCCGTCCAGGCGGACGCTCACGCGCGGGTCGGCGTGAAAGACGAGCAGCAGGAAGCCTCGAACGCGCTCTTGACCTGGGCCGAGCGCGGGCTGCACGAACGGGACCCCGAGCACCCGGCCGCCGAGGCGGTCGTAGAGCCCCAGCCGCGCCTCGGCCTCGTCGTCCGGCCAGAAGCGGGGATCGTGCACCTCGGCGACCGCGAGCGCGACATGAGGGTCGGCGAACCAGCCCGGAAGCACGCGCTGTATGACCTCGGTACCGACGCCGCGACCGCGCTCGCCGGACCGCACAGCGAGGTAGGCGAGCAGGAGAACGCTCTCCGCTTCGTAGAGCTCGCCGACGACGCCGCCGACAACCCTTCCTTCGACATCGACGACGACGGACGCGAGCGAGCGAGGGTCGTCCTCGCTGCGAAGGCCGTCTGTCAGGCTCTCGATTTCCATCAGCTCGTCGTCGTCGAACGAAGGGCGAAGAACCTCGTCGTAGAAGCGGCGGAGCAGTGCCTCGTCCGGCTCGGTTCGCAGATCGCGGAGGATCACTGCTCGCCGGCTTTCGGCAACCAGGTCAAGAGCGAGAAGACTCCGACCGCGACGGCCGCGAGCAGCGCACCCTCGACGACCGTCCACGGCCAGCCCTTGAGGTCGAGTGCGGCGTTGAGCCAGCTGAACAACTCCGCCACCGAGACGACGGCGAGGAACGTGCCGACATACTGAACGGCCGTCTGGATGCGGGAAGCGTGTTTCTCCGCGAGCTGCCGCTCTTCTCGGCGCAGCTGGGCCGCAATCGCCTCGGCGATCGTCGACACTCGCTCTTGAAGCGCCGAGAGATACGCCAAGCGCCGCTCGAGCTCGCGTTCCAGCGACCCCAGACCCGCGGCATCCCAGAGCGCGTCGATGAACTCGCGCTGCGAGCGGTCGCGGCAGAGAGCCGGCGAGTGAATGAACCCGAGCTGCTGCGTGATCCGCCCCTCGAACCCGCGGAGGTCGGCCTCGTTGAGATGAAGCTTCTCGACCTCGTCGTCGAGCACAGCGCTCTCGACTTGACGGCTCTTGGCCTTCTTGAGCAGTTCAGTGAGCCACTTGAGCCTGTCCTCCAGCTCGACGGCGCGGTCGCTCGCCTGCTGTTCCCAGAGCTGAAGAAGCGGCGGCACCGACGCGACGAACTCGGTCATCTCCCGATAGCCGGCGGTGCGCCAGTCGGGCGAGTCCGGCATGTAGAGGATTGATGTGTTCGCCGTCCGTGCGACGAGCTCGCCCTCGTAGCCGCCGTCGAGCAAGAGGTCGCGGACGACTGGCGGCTCGTAGCGGACCCATTCCTCGAGCGCCGTCGCGAGCCCGGGTACGGGTCTGAAGAGTAGCGAGGCGCCGACCGCTTTCTTCAGATCGCAGAGCTTGGCCGCACGCGGCGCCTTGCCCAGCTCCCTGACAGTGATCTCGCTCGCGGCGAGCGCGATGTGAAAGCTCGCCTCGGGATCACCGATCCTCTCGGCCTCGAGCTCAGCGGCCACAGCGTCGACTACGTCGCGCGCGTAGTCGGTGAACCGTCGCCATGTTCGACCGCCGTCCGACGCGAGCTCCTCGTCGCCCATGCTTCGCGACCCTCGCCTCAGCCCTTGGTTCACATGGTGCAAGGACGCGTTCTCGAGCGTCGACGAGACGCGCAGATGGTGGTTTCCGAGCCGGCTCAGTCGGACCTCGGCCTCGAAACGGAGCTCCTTGTCCTCGGCTCTCCTGGCCGTCGTCGTGACGCGGACCTGGGGGAGCCAGATCGAGACTCCCCCGTACCCGGACTCGGCGCCGGGCCGGGCCGGCCGTCGCCACAGGTCCGTCAGCCGAAGGTCGTGCAGCTCGAGATCCTTTGCGCAAAGGTTGGGAAGCGAGATCAGCCGGTGGATGCGGATGTCGATCCTGAGCGGATCGAACGGCTCGAGGGCGAACGGGTAGAGATAGACGAACTCTGCGTGCTCGACGTGGAGCCGTGGCCGGGACTCCACATCGTGTAGTGCGGCGAGCGCCGCTCGGTGCGCCCGAAGCTCGCTCCGATAGACGTCGCGGCGGGGGTCGTCGTCGGCCTCCGCGCACTCGACAACGCCGAGCGCCTCCTGGACGCTCGGACGCGCACGTTGGCTCGGATCGACGAGTCCCTCGGTCGCCGCCGCCATCGCCGACACGGCATCGAAGTAGCCCCGCTGCGCCTCCGCGTCGTCTCGCAAGATCTCGGCCCGTGGGTCGCCGGCCGCTCCGAGCTCCTCGAGCCGCCCAAGGAGGCCTTTCATCATGCCTGCGACGCTCCCGGCCTTCTCGCCCGTCTCCACCGCACATGAGCAGTTGACTCCGCTCTCGACGGCCATCGAGTCGTCCATCGCGACCGCTTGCTCGACGACGAGCTTCAACAGCTTGCTCTCGCGGTCCCGCGCCGCGCCGGCGCCCGCCGGGAGCTCGGCGGCGGTCGTCTCGAGTGCGCGGAGCACGGTGCGAATCCGCAGATAGTCCGTGCTCAGCTCCCAGGTCTCGAGACACTTCGCGTACAGGTACAACGCCACGAGAACCCTGTTCTCCGGCGAGGCCGCCGCGGCGAACGCCTTTCGGAGCACCTCGTTTGCTGCCGCGTTGGTCGGGGCCGGCGTCTCGTCGAACAAGCTGTCGATCGCGACGACAGACACCTGAGGGAGTCGCTCGACGAGCTCGTGCAGCTTGCGAAACTTCCGCCTGGGCCAGTCGCTGAGGATCTCGGCCCACACCTCGGCGTTGCCCGGCGGCGGCTGCTCGCGTTGCGTCTCGCCCTGAACTGTCAACCCCCAACGATGATAGGAGGCGGAGTCGGCCGTGACCAGGTAGCGGGCCCGCGCCGGACCGCTGCACTAGGCCTTTCGGCGGCCGGGAACCTCTCCCGGACGGCGACAGTTCTGCCGGATCACGGGCTCCGAAACTTCCAGGCGATCAGCGTGCCGCCTCCGAAGTTGAGGGCGCGCGCCGGCCCGACGGTGCCGAACACGGCCTGCTGGGCGTGCGCCGCCGGCTCGCGCAGCTGCACATCGCATGTCAGCACCGTATCGCTCTCCAGGTGAAGCTGGAGCGCGATCGCTTCGCCACTCTCCGTTCCCGTCAGTCTCCCCTCGTAGCGCTCCGCTTCGTCCTCTGTCGACAGGATCATCGCGAACGTGCCGCGGATGGACTCACCCGCGGCGGTGATCGTGAACAGCACACGCGCCCGATGACCGTCGATGTCGGTGTACTCGCCTTCCCACCGACCCGCCTTCATCGCGCGCACCTCGCCGTTCCGGATCTGATCGCCGCTCGATATCCCAGGATCGACCCCATCGTACGCGCGATCCGGCGTCAGTTGAGCCACCGTTCGATCGAAGCCGCGAGCAGCCCAGAGGTGTCTTCGCATGCCGTCGCCTCAGGCATTCCCCACATTTTGCGATGCAGAGCCGCCACCACGGGATCGGCGATCCCCTCGACCCAGCCCTGGGTCAGCAGAACCCTGCTCAACCGGATCTCCGCCAAGCCGACGACGTCGGCTGAGAACAGTTCGGGCTCGCGCCGGGCCACCTCCAGCAGGAAGAGGTTCCAGCGGCCCGCGTCCAGGTCGACCCACAAATCCCTCGCATCGTCCACGAGCCAATAGCAGTCGCCGATGGCCACGCCCAGCTCCCGGGCTTCGGGCCTGAGCTCTTTGGCCGAGCCCAACGACATCCATTCGGCGATCGCGCGAAACGGCCCCGACGACTTGGTCCTCGATGCCTCCAGCAACGCGTCCACGTCGGGACTCACGCGCGCTCGATGCTGTGAGAGCAGCGTCTCCGCCTCCATCATCTCCGCCATCGAGAGCCACAGCTCATCCTCGCCGAACGGGCCTGCTTCGTTCTCCATCTCCGCCAGCACGTCCGTCGCGACCTCCGACAGCAACCCGGCCGCTGCCGAGGGGGGCTCCCACGCACCCACAGGCTGGGAACCGGTGGGCACCAACCGGTCGAAGGGCGGCCATGACGTCACTGCTGCGCCGTGACCCGCCTCGTCGGAGAGGTAGTCGAACAGGCTGACGCCGAGGTTGAATCGGCCGCACCAGTCGGCGCGCCGTTCGATCTCCTCCGGTTCGAGTCCGAGCAGTCGGCCGACGACGCAACCGACGAAGACACCAAAGCGGTACACATCCTGCAAGATTGGCCCCGCGAGCGGGCCGGACGCCTCACGAGCTGAGACGACCGGGAGCCCCGCGACCTCGATCCCGTCGTGAAAGGCTTCGTAGCGCCGCGCCTGCCCGTCCGGTCCCGTCAGTCCGTGCCGCTGCCACGCGCCGAAGAAAGCCGCGTTGAAGTGCGAACGCCACTGCATGCAGTCAGCGGCTCACCATGGCACGGTCGGGGTCCGTTACCGGCTCCTCGGACAACGCAGGGCCCGGCTGCTTCGCGGCGCCCGCACTAACGGCCTGCGACTGGGCAAGCGCGTAGGACGCGAGCGTCGTGGCGAACACGCCGAGCGAATCCGGCACATGGCTGTTGCCGCCACCGTTCCCCTGGCTCCAGGACGCGACATGCCTGGGGTCCAAGACATCCGGTGCGGGGATCCGCATGACGTAGTCGCCGGGCCAGCTGCCGTCGGCCAGCTGCTGCCGAAGCAAGGCGCGCGTCGCAGCCCGCCGCCTTTCGGCTCCCCCCAGGTACGCCAGCCGGCTGAAGGACTCCAGCGCGAGCGCCGTCGTGAACGGGTCCGACACGACGGACGCCCCGAGCCCGAAGCCGCCGTCCCCGAGTTGCTCCCGCTCCAGCGCGGCCAGCGCTCTGCGCGCTCGCTCGAGTGGCAGCTGGTAGCCCGCCTTGCCGACGGCGCGTAGCACCAGCGCCGTCGTGTAGAGCGGTCCGCGCCACCAATAGGCCTCCCAGAATCCTGCTCCGGACTGTGCAGCAATCAGCCGTTTCATCGCCGCCAGCCACGGCGCACCGCCCGTTCGGGGGACTCCCGCCAGCAGCGCAGCCGCCGTGACGTCGAGATGCGGCGAGGTCCAGCCTTCGGTCGACACCCCGGCCACCGCTCCGATGTAGCCGCGGATACCGCCGGTCTCCCCGTAGGTCGCGGTGCCGGGTGCAGTTTGGTGAGAGGCGAGGAACTCACGCGCCTCCGAGGCCACTGCCTGTGAGAGGAGAGCTGTGCCCTGTAGCGTGAGCAGGCACCACGCGGTGGAATCGGCATCGGGGGGAACGTCGCCCCCGTACGACCAGCCCGAACCAGGCCACCGCTGGGCGGCCACATAGGCACGCGCCGCCCTCAACGCTGTACGCCGCGGCGCGATCTCGCGCAGGTGCGCCGCCACGAACGCCGTGACCCAGACGTTCGACTCGCCGGCCAGCGTCGGGAACCCGCGCCAGCATCCGTCTTCCTGCGCACCGCACAACCACCGGACGCCTTGTTGAACGGCCGCGCGGCAGTCCGCGCCGTTGCTAGATCCAGCCACCCCCACCTCCGGACGGCGGGCTCGGATCCACGAAGCTCGCAGTGTTCACGTTCATGTTCTGGCCGTCTTTGGTCGTCACCGCGCCGGTGGAGCCGTTCCAGTTCACCCAGCGCCCGCCTTCGCTGCGAAACTTCGGGAAGTCGTCAGACGTGGGAACGGTGGCGCCGGCACCCCTGTAGCAGTGATTCTCGAAGGCCTCCGAGTCGAGCTCCGTTCCGCCGCAGGCATGGACCATCTCGTGAAAGACGATCGCCTCGAAGCGAGCGGTCGTGCTGCCGAACGCCGCGGGCGTAAGCGTGATCTCGTTCCCGGAGGTCTGCGCGACCGCCGACCCGCTGAGCGTCCCGCAGTTCCAGACGATGTCGTCGCTTCCACGGCGGAGGCAGTCCTTCAAGTCGTTCAGTCCGCGCAGGTCGCAGGCATTGACCTTGGCGCAGATTCCGTCGAGCGCTCGGAAGATGGCGTCGATCTGTGCCTGCGAGCAGGTTCTCACACTGCTGGTGCAGCCTCCGTGCCACGCGCGAGCTACGCATGTGGTGCGGACCCAGATGGTGTTTGCTGGACAGGCCATTCTCGCCTACCTCCTCGCGGCGCGGTAGAGCCAGAGCACGCATGCGCCGCCCTCGAAGCCGAGCTCTTGTTCTTCGTCGGTCACGGTGTACGACCCGACCAAGGCCTTGCTGGCATGCGGGTCTGCCTTGGTGAGCTTTGCCTGAAAGACGACGTTCACCGGTCGGCCTCCGAGATCGACCACATACTTCAACCTCACCTGTTCGCCCCGCGATCTGTACGTACCTTTCACCGCAGCTGTCTGGGCCAGCGTCCAGTCCGCACATCCACAGTCGTCGCGCGCCGACGCGAAGTACACCGAGAACTGGCCGGCGACTGCTGTCTGCTTCTGTGTCAGCTCCGCCTCGACCTTGGCCGCGACCCCCGAGGTATCGAGCAGCTTTCCTTCCCATTTTCCCGCAACACTCATGTCGAACCCCCTACCCTTGGAGCCTGTGTGGCGTCCCGCTTGGAAGCGATGTCGACGTCCGCTCTCTGGTCCTTCGCAGCACTGATGACCCCACCTTGCAGCGGCGAGAAGGTCTTCGCCGAGACCTCGTAGACGCCACGCATGCCGACCCCGCCGTCGCGGAGATCGAGCACGTCCCCTGTCAAGCGAATCCCGATCGGCGGCTCCTTCGAGGCAAACGCCAGGCTCAAGCCGCTCTTCGAATAGCTGCCATGAACTTCGCCCTGCTGCCGCATCGCGGAATGCGTCG
Organism: uncultured Actinomycetes bacterium; assembly: GCA_963827725.1. GTDB lineage: Bacteria > Actinomycetota > Thermoleophilia > Gaiellales > Gaiellaceae > VAXT01. The sequence goes on from CAWHBM010000003.1 coordinate 337,865, forward strand.
TCGCGATGTCGACGTGGTAGGAGCCGCGCAGCTTTCCACCTGCGCCGCTCTCGAGCTTGAGCTCGAGGGCTCCTTCGAATCCCTGGATATCCACCAACCGGCCTCTCCAGACGCCGGAAAGCCTCCGTGCAGTAGGCATCCCTACCTCCTTGCTTGCCCGCGCTGAGCCACCAGCGCCGGTGATCGAAATGAGTCGAACGCCGCGCCGGCCGTCGCTCGAAGAAGCCTCGCGTTCGTCCCGACCAGCCACTCTCGGAATCGATTGCGGCCCGGACAGTCCGGAATCAGACGCACAGCCTCACCGAGCAGACGACGGACCTCCTCGGCTGCCTGCTCTGGCCCGACATCGAGTGCGATGTTCGGCCGCCAGCGCGCTCGGTCTTGTGCCACGGGCTTTCCGATCAGAACCGAGTCGTCGCCCGTGTCGGCGATGTCGTCCGCAATCTGATACGCGGCGCCGAAGCGGCGTCCAACCTCACTCCACGGCCGTTCGTCGCTTCCCGACGCCAGAGCACCGCACGCTGCCGCTGTTTCGAACAGGCTGACGGTCTTGCAGGCGTGGTAGCGCCTCCAGTCGACGTCTGGCTCGGACTCCCAGGCCTGTCCGGCCACCAGTCCGTGCTGCGGCCCAGCTGCTCGCAACAGACGGCGAAGGATCGCCGTGCGCCGGTCGGTCTGCGCTGTCTCGGCACCAGCGACGAGGCTGGTGGCGGCGATGATAAGCGCGTCTCCTACCAGCACGGCGTACGACTCGCCGAAGACGTGATGGAGTGCGGCGCGGCCGCGACGCGTTGCGGCGCCGTCAAAGCAGGGCAGGTCGTCCTGGGCCAGCGACGCGCAATGGAACAGCTCGATCGCGGCGGCAGCGGCGCGCGACAGCTCCGGACAGGTGTCGCCGGTGGCTCCCGCGACTGCCAGACAGAATTGCGGTCGGATTCTGCCACCGCCGGGAAACACCGCATATCGAATAGCCTCACCGAGCCTTGGTGGGCACGGGAAAGCCGTGCATTGCGCGACGGCATCATTCAATTCCGCGTCGATCAGCCGGGTAAGGCTACCCATCGAAACCTCCGGAACACTGATTCACGGTCGGCGGCACATCCGAGAGTACTACAAAGCGTTGGCACATTGCAACGTGACGCACAAGCATGCCTTTTCAACAAAACGGTGCTTCGATTTCCGACTGGCGGAGCTCGGACATCTCCTCAATATGTATCTCGAAAAGATCGGAGAGGTGAGTGTGAGCGATACGGCTAATCGATGGCTAATCAACGCGAGAACAATTACGGCAATAATTGCGAGCAATACGAAGTAGGGATGACCGCGCGGATTTCGAAGCGTGCGAGATCGCGATCACGAGGCTGAGTTCGTCCCAGCTGCGGTCCTTCGCCTCGTCCGCGGTTGTCGGCCTCTTCGGTCCAGTCGCTCCTCGGCCATTGACTACCACGCGACACGGGAGGACAATGAAGCTTCTGCCGTCGGTCGTTTGGAGGCCCTAATGGGCTGGAACGGCGCGCTCGTCGACTCCGAAATCCTGGCCGTCCACGCTGCGCTGGTACCCACGGGAGACCACGGTGAGGTGGTGCTCTTCGGTGGGGACGAGCACTGGGGAGCGCAACAGGAGTCTGCCGGCGGGGACGTCTGGAAGAAGACGCGCGTCTACGACGTCCGCACGCACTCGATTCTCTCGGTGCCGGTGGAGTCGCCGGACAGCGACGTGTTCTGTAGCCATCACGCCTTCGCGTCCGATGGCCGGTTGCTGATCGCCGGGGGCACGTCGAAGTGGCCCGAGACCGACATCCACGGCCACGGGCTCGACTTCCTCGGTCACAACCGGTGCTGGCTGTACCGACCGCACACCCGTGACTGGGTCGAGGTCGCGCACCTGAACCGCAACCCTGACCAACCGGACGAACCGGAGAGCGGGGGGCGCTGGTACCCCGGCTGCGTCACGCTGGCCAACGGCGACGTCCTCGCGCTGTTCGGGCACCTGATGCAGCAGGACGTGCGTCACCGCAACACGCTGCCCGAGCGGTACAACCAGGCGGCCAACAACTGGATCAACGCCCCCAAGGAGATGGCCCACCCGCTGCCGCCCGGCGGCGGCCTGCGCTTCCTCTTCTATGCGCGGTGCTTCACGCTCCCGGACGGGAGTGTGTTCTTCGCGACGCCGATGCCCGTCGACTTCGCCACGGCGATGTCCGGGGACGGCACGTACTTCAGTACCCGGTACGACCCCGCGAGCGGCGACTACGAGGCCCCCAAGATCCCCGAGCCCGGTTCCGGCGCCTACCACGACTGGAGTCGACCGGCAATCCTCCTTCCGTTACTGCCGGGTGAGGACTGGCGGCCTCGCGTGCTCTTCTGCGGCGACACGACGGCGATCAAGATCGACCTCGGCGCGAGCAGCCCGTCGTGGCAGAACACGGCGGCGAGAAACGGCGCGGTGGCGGGACGAACGCGGGAGTACAGCAACGCCGCGCTGCTGCCAACGGGACAGGTGTGCGTCGTCGGCGGTGTCAGCGTTGTGGACCCGGAGAACCCTGTGCTCGAGGCCGAGATCTACGACCCCGGCATCGACTGGACGGCCGATGCCTACAGCGCCACCGATTCCTGGACTCAGAAGGAGGCGGCCCAGCACACCCGCAACTACCACTCGGTCGCGTTGCTGCTCCCCAACGGCAAGGTGTGGGTGGCGGGCGGCAACGATAACGCCGACTCCGGTGATCCCGCCGACGTCGGCGTCAAGTGGATCGAGCTGTACGAGCCGGACTACGTGGCGGTCGCGAACCGCATCCAGATCACGGACGCTCCGCGCTTCGCGCCATACGGTGAACCCTTCGAGATCATGCTCGACCGCGTCGCAACGAATGTGGCGCGGGTTGCGCTGATCCGGAACGGATCGGTCACCCACTCGACGAACAACGACCAGCGGTACGTAGGGCTCGAGATCACCGCGCGAGACGGGAACACGCTGACGGTCACGTCCCCGCCTTCGGGCGGGGTCGCTCCACCCGGCTACTACATGCTGTGGGTGGTCGACAACGCGGGGAATCCCTGCGAGCTGGCGCGCTTCGTGCGCCTGGCCCATGTCGGCTGTCGAGTGGTCACGGACCGCAGCACCTTCTCGATCGAGGAGATCGACTCGCTGGGCGGTGGCGGCCAGGTCACGATCACCAACGCCGTGTACGTCTACTTCGACGGCTTCCTCGACGGCGAGCTCACCGGGACGCCTACCTTCTCGCTCACATGGACCGACACCGACGGGACGGTGGCCAGCTCCGAGCTCACGCTCGTTAGCGCCGGACGCCTGCTCGAGTCCTCACCGCCGCACCCTGACATCCCGCAGCGCATCACGTTCGCCTACCACGTCCGGTTCCCCGACCTCAGCGCCTTCGACGACGTCGTCGACGAACGGAACGTGCGTCTCACCTTCACGCTCGGCCCGTTCACGTGCAGCGAGACGATCGACCTCACCCGGTCGCCGAATCCGTACATGCTCGACGTCGACCCGGTCGCCAACAACCCTCACTGGCTGAGCATCGACGTTCGCGTGTTCCCCACACTCAGCGGGATCACCTACTTCGGCGACATCGGACAGGGCACGTCGGACGCCTCGGCCATCACGTTCATCCGGGCGGTGATTGACAAGTTCAACAACGCACCCGAAGGGATCTCACACCACTTCAACTCCATCTCCACCGACCCGTCCGCGTCGCCGCTCGTCCTCGCCACGGGGATCCTCGGGATGCGGTTCTTCAACTACGCCGTGGCGAGGGTGCGTTACCGCGCCACCAGTACGGTCGCCCAGGACGTCAGGGCGTTCTTCCGCCTCTTCAACACCGTCGGGACGGCCCTCGAGTACAACACCGGCACGACGTACCGTGTCAGCCCCGGTCCCGACCGCGTGCCGCTGCTCGGCATCGCGGGCGGGGAGGTCGTCAGCATCCCGTTCTTCGCGAGCGAACGAGTCGAGACGGTGCAGGGGCAAGCGGGAGCCGCGTCGATGCTCGCGCAGCCACTGGACGCCGTTCGGGAGGTGCAAGACATCACCCCTACTGCGGGCGTCGAGGTCACGGCGTACTTCGGCTGCTGGCTGGACATCAACCGGACGCGCAAGCGCTTCCCCGATCACACCGGGCGCCGGCGACGGGCCGTGGGCCGACGCGGCGTGTCGGAGCATCCAGGAACTGGTGCGGGGCCGTCACCAGTGCCTGGTCACGGAGATCTTCTTCCCACCTGACGCGACTGACCCGGGCGAGACGCCGGGATCGAGCGACAACCTCTCGCAACGCAACCTCGCGATCCTGTTCTCCGACAATCCCGGAGACCCCGAGTCACACACGGTCATGCACACATTTGAGATCAAGCCATCGGCGCTGCCCAAACTTCCCCCGGACGTCGCGGTCGAGGCGGTTCCCGTGCGGGCTCCGAGGTACACCGGGCCGCTCACTCACCTCGACCACTCCGGCCAAAGGCCGCGCCGTCTCCCAGACGAGCTGCTCTTCCGCTGGTGGAACATGCCGGCCCAGAGCGAGGTCACCGTCTACTTCGGCGACATTAGTACCGACGAGATCATGCGACTAGCCGGCCTTCGGCTAAGCCCGGTTCCGTTCACACAGGTGGACGACCACACGCTGCGCCTCGACGTCGCCGGCACGACCTGGGTGCCGTTGCCGGGCGGGCGTTCGCTGCATATCCCCGCGCTGTTGACGGTGCGACTTCCCGACGACGTGACGTCGGGGGCGACCTATCGCATGAGCGTGCACCAGGTCGACGGCGGGAGCGGCCGCGTCATCGGCGCCTTCGAGCTCACCATCCCGGTGAGCAAGGCGGCGCTGATCCTCGAGGACGAGATCCGAACCCTGTCAGTCATGAAGCACATCCTGTCGACCATTCCGCCGACGAACCGTTGGTACCCGGTCTTCCAGCTCTACGTCCACGGCCTCGCCGAGAAGGTCGACGCACTCGGCGGCGACTCTGGGTCGGTGCACGGCAACCCGGATGGCTCTGGGACACCGTACCGGCCCCCCGACCACCCCGAACGCGACCGCGACCTCTGCGCACTGATCGCGTGCTTGCTGAGCGAGCGCGTGATCTCGCGAGACCTCGAAGCGCGGTTGCAGAAGGCAGGCATCGACCTCGATGCCGTGCGCAAGTGCGTCCTCGCGTTCTGCCGATCGACAAGGCCCGCAGACCGTCCATCCCCAGCCGCCGGGGCGGCCTTCCCGCAGGGTGGCGTCGCGGCCGCGCCACCTCACGAACAGCACCATGACCCCGAACCGCCGGAGGAGCGCCATGGGGATGCCGAGCCCTCCGACCACAAGCATCATCGAGGCGAGGCCCACGCAGACTGAGGATTCCGTTCGCCGCGTCCAGGCCGCCGCGTCCAGGCCCCATCGTCATGGACCTCTCACGACCGCTTGCTGTCGACGTCGCGCGCGTTTGCGGAGGAGATCTCTGGGAGTGAGGGGACTCACGCGAGCGCTCGTTCGGGCCCTAGCTCGATGCCTTCTTGACTGGTCCCTGGGCAGCACGGCGCGTGAGTTTCGGCCAGGACGGTCGGTGGTTTTTCCGGTCGCCGGTCCGGAATCACGGCCACGCGGTCTACTAGGCCGAGGAAGAACGGCTCGGAGAAGCCGGCTACGAAGCCGAGCAATCCTGGGCTCGACCACGCGTCCGCGGAGAGGGAGCTGATCGAGACGGCGTTGCTGGAGAGAAGCATGAACACCAGCGCGCCGGCGCTGGCTCCCACCAGGGGCTGAACGCGCATGGCGGGCCAGAAGCCGCGCAGTTCGTCGAGTCGGACCAGGTGATCCCGCAGTTTGAGGACGCCGCTCAGCGTGCTCCCGAGCGCGCCTGCGCAAGCCGCGAGCGTGAACGACTTCCACAAGTCGTCGCGCGATGTGAAGTCCGCGCTTGCCCCAAGTGCGACGAGGAGTGCGAGCAGCGCCAAGGCGAGGCGACTGAGATACAGCTGCTTCAGGGCGGCGACCGCGCGCCGATTGCGTCCGGCCTCTGCGCGCCTCAGGTACAGGAACGTAAGCCGGTCGACGGCCAGAGCCAACTGTCCGGGTGTCGCACGACCGGCGCGGAAGACCCCCAAAAGCCTGCGGAGCTCTGTCTTCGGAAAGTGCTCGTCCCAGGTGTGCCAATGAGCTGCGTCGTGGACGCGCGTGCTCTCGTACTCGAGTAACCCCGCGACGTGACTCTGGTCACCGAGGCGGAGATTCAGGCGCTTGAGGGCGCCGACGAACTCCCACCCGCGGTCGACCGAGCGGATCGGGGCGTCCTCCAGAAGGAGAGCCCTCAGCTCGCGTTCGCTGGCTCTCGTTCGGTGCGCCTCATCTCTCCTCCGCTTCGCGAGGAGGCGGCGGGCTTCACCGAGCTCGGCTTGAACGAAGCCCAGCACCTTGGCCAGTTCCGGACTCGTGCGACGCGTCGGCGTCCACCGCTCAGAAGCGAGCAGTTGCTCCAGCGACTTGCGCTCCGGGCGGGCCTCGTTCCTCTTGGCCCCTCGCGCGCGCTTGATCGGCGAGAGGAGCTCGCGAAACGACGCCGACCCGAGAGCGGGGGCATGTGCGACAGCGCTCATCAGCGTCCTTTCATACGACTGCTAACGAGACGAGCGATAGGTCAACAATCTTCCTCGTGCGGTCTACGGCGTCGAGTTCCTTGGAACTCCACCGGTAGGTCTTCCTGGACGCCTCGCTTGCGAGCGGGCCCCCGGTAGCCGCGAGCGTCGAGGGGGAGGGGAGAGAGTCGGAAGGTTGGATCGCGGCTGTCTGCGACTTCGCCGCCGGCATGAGCGGCTCGAGGCGACGCTCCGTCTAGCGTGCGCGCGCGTGTGCGCGAGGGAAAGCGTTTCGTTCGACCGCGCCCCCGCAGTGGCGAAGACCGCCGGAACACGCAGGGCGACCGCCCTGAATGCCGTCGCTGCTGCGCCAGCTCGCGAACGGCGTCCGATGTGGTCCGACGTCCCGCTGTGTTTGACATGTGGACAACGACACATCCCGCGCTAATCCCACGGGACGCTCCCGGAAACCCCGCCCGCACCCGCGAATCCCCGCAACGACAAGGCGCAAAGCCCTTCCTACCCCGCAAATCCCGGCGTATCCCCGCTCAGCCCGGAGGCGCCATGACCGGCCTACACGCCGGAGGTCGCGGGTTCGAGTCCCGTCGCTGTCGTAGAACCTACCTGCAAAATAAATGTCTTCGTTGTCTGGTATGAGAACGTGATCGCGCGGTCGGGGCGGCATGGTTACCTTTCACCGACGTGGACGGCTCGATCAAGCTCCCGCACGAGCTAGAAGACGACGCCCATGCGGAACTCAAGCTCCTCTGAGTTGAGCCCTATCCGGTGGTAGTGGGCGGCCCGTTTGCGGCGCTGCGTCTGGAACTGCCGGCAAGTTGGACCCGACACAGCACGGATGCCAACGGCCGCCCGATCTACCTGCTGTCGGGCGAGCCTCGACTCCGGCTACCGGGGCGAGACAGGCAGACGCATGACCTGCCCCAAGCCTAACGCCCGCGCGTGGCTGGCTCTGGCGCCGCGGCTCGCACGCGACTCGCGTGAGGAGCCGCTCCGAGTTGCTCGTACACCGTGAGCGCCTCGTGCCGGAGTTGCGACGCCTCCGCCGCCGACGTCACCGCAGCCAGCTGCTCCTTGGTGAGCGCCGCCTCGAAGACGACCCCGAGGCGCTCGAACGCGGCCAGCGCGCCCCGAAGCAGCTCTTCGCCGCCCAGCGGGTCCGCGGACGCGATGCGCGCCAGCGCCTCCGCGTGATCACTGGCCGGCCCGACGAGCACGAGCGCGCCGGCAAACGAGCGCGCCCGCGGGAGGAAGGCAAGGAGCGCGTCCCAATCCTCGAGCGCGACGAGCGCCTCGAGCATCGCCAGGACCTCGAAAGCATTTTCCTCCGCGTAGACCGAGCGGCCCATGATCTGCTCCGCGAGCTCGCGACCGGCGAGCGCGTCGCCGCGGGCGACGTGGTAACGGGCGAGCCACGCGTCGGCGAGGCCGAGCTTGTCGGGATCGGGCTCGAAGGTCGCCGCGACCTCCGCGGCGCGGTCGAGGCGGCCCTGATGCGAGAGCACGAAGGCGGCCAACGGAGCCCCGCTGCGAACGTACGCACAGCCGATCCCCGGCTCCTTTGCCAGCTCCTCGAGGTGCTCCGAGGCGGCGCGCCCGAGGTCTGCCCAGCGGCCGAGGTGGTACCTCGCGTTCATCACCGTGTACGTGCCGTGCATCCGCTCGTGCGGTGACAACGCCCGCGCGACCTCGAGCGAGCGCTCGGCGTGAGGCAGATGCTCGGCGAACTCGCCGGCGATCTCCATCAGGAAGAGCGCGTTCCAGAAGAGTGCGAACGCTTGCTCCGTCGGTTGTAGCTCATCGGCGAGGGCGAGATCCCGCCGGGCAATTGCAGTCGTAACGTCCCACCGCCCCACGAACGACTGCAACAACCCGTATGTGCGGTACGCCTGGCTCAGGAGGTCGGGATCACCCAGGCGCTCCGCGATCTCAACTGCCTTCTCCGCGACGGCGATCCGCTCTGCGCGCGGAAGCGGATCCTCGAGCCCCAACCACACATAGCGCAGCCCCGCGTTGCCCTTCAGGACCGTCAGCCAGTTCCGGACTTCCTCGTTCTGGGCGACCGCCAGCCCTTCATCGAGGAAGCGCTCCATCAGCGCCGGCGACGGCTTCTGGCGGAAACCGCCCCATTTGACCGCCGCCATGCGGCTCGCCGCGAAGTAGATCCGAGTCCGGAGCTCCTCGGTGCCGGGCCGGTCGCGGAGGAGGTCGAGCGCCGGCTGGTAGGCCGCCCAGCCTCGTCCCCGTGATATGCCGCTTCGTGGTCGTCGCCGATCGCCGCGAGCGCCCGGGCGCGCGTAACGTCGTCGGCGGCGAGCGAGAGCGCGTCCTCGTGCAGCTCGAGCGCCTTTGCGATCGCGAAGCGCCGCCGCGCCCCTTCCCCGGCCTCGAGCAGCGCCTCGAACGCGCGCTCCCGCAGCGCAGCGTGCTCGGCCGGGCTGTCAGCCCAGGCTAGATCTGCGTCGTCACCGACGATTGCGTTTCGGTAGTGGTGGGCGATCAGCTCGAGCAGCTCGTCCCGGCGGCCGAGCTGCTCGATCCAGGCAGCGTGGTCGGCGTGAGCGCGCGCGCGGCGCGTCTTCGGGAGAGCCGCGTAGGCGACGTCGCGAACGAGCGCATGCTTGAACTGGTACTCCGTGTGGCCGCGAAGCGACGAGCTCGGCCGTTCCACAACGAGCGCGCGTTCCTCGAGACGCGGTAGCGCAGCCTCGACATCGACGCCCGCGAGAGCGCGGGCAAGCGGCTCTGGCCAGAAGACGCGTCCGATCACCGCCGCCTCCTGGAGAACCCGCTTCTCGTCCGGAGGCAGCGCATCGATCCGCGCGGCGAGAACGCCGTGGACCGTGTCCGGAATCGTGATCCGGGCGGCGTCCGCTGTGGCGCGCCAGCCGTCGCCCGCCGCCACGATCGCGCCCGTATCGACGAGGCGCAGAATGATCTCCTCGAGAAAGAAGGGATTTCCCTCGGCCGTGCCGACGATGCTGCGCCGGAGGGCGTCCGGCACGTCTGCCGCGGGGAGCAGCCCGTCGACGAGCGCGACGGCCTCCGCCTCCGTCAGGGCCTGGAGCGTGAGCGACGTCACGCCCTCGCGCCCCGCCCCGAAGCCGGGATGAGCGTCGGCGAACTCCGGGCGGGCGGTCGCAACGACGACCAAGGGCCCTGCCGAGCGCACGAGCAACCGGTCGAGCAGGGCGACCAGAGCGTCGCCGGCCCAGTGGAGATCCTCGATCACCAGGATCGTCGGCCGCTGGGTGGCAAGCGCCGCGGCGAACCGCGGCCAGGCCCGGGCGAGCTCGTCGGCGACCGTGCGCGGCTCCAGCTGGTCCAGCGGGTTTCCCGGTAGCGCGAAACCGGCCGTCGTCGTCAGCGCATACGCCGTCCGCTCGAGCTCGTCATCGGCGAGGCCGAGCGGTGCGAGCAGGACGCGTGCTCCGTCGAGCACGGTCTCCCCAGCGCGATCGGCGGGCAGGTCCAGCGAGACGCCGAAGGCCTCTCGGAGGATCTCGGCGAGCGCCCAGAACGTGATTCCGCGCCCGGCCGCCACACAACGGCCCTTGTACACCGCGAGGTCTGGTTCCGCTTCACGTGCGGCAGTGAGGAACTCGGCGACGAGCCTGCTCTTGCCGATCCCGGCCGAGCCGAAGACGAGCGCGAAGCGTGGCGCTGCCGCCTGCACCGACTCGTCCAGGAGCTCCTGGAGACGCGCTAGGTCGCGCCCGCGCCCGACCAGCGGCGAGCGGCGCGCAGCGGGCATCTCCGGCTCGAGCCGCGTCCCGCCCAGCCGATGCCCGAGCACCGGCTTGCTCGCGCCCTTCAGGTCGAGTGTGAGCGCATCGTCAAAACGGAACAGCCGGCGCGTCGCGGCGAACGTCCGGTCGCCGGCGAGAACCGTGCCCGGCTCCGCCGCCTGCGCCAGCCGGGCGGCGACGTTGACCGCGTCGCCGGCGACCAGCTGCCGCTCGCCGGTGACGACCTCGCCCGTGTTGATCCCGATCCGAATCGCGAGAGTGATGCCGTAACGGTCGCGAAAGCTTCCGTTGAGCAGCTCAAGCCGGTCGACGAGCTCGAGCGACGTCCGCAGCGCACGTTCGGGATCGTTCTCGTGTGCGGCCGGGACGCCGAAGACGGCGACGATCGCGTCGCCGACGTACTTCTCGACCGTCCCGCCCCACGAGGCGACGACCTCGGACAGCGTCTCGAAGTAGACGCCCAGGAGCGCGTCCAGCCGCTCGGGGTCGAGCCGCTCGCCGCGCTCCGTCGAGCCGACCACGTCGGCGAAGACGATCGTCGCGAGCTTGCGCTCGACGGCCACGCCTGGCTGCGGCTGCGTTTCATCGGCGCGACGGTCGACGTCGAGTGAGGGATCCTGGTTCAGAATCCGCCGCTCGAGCTCCTGGAGGGCAGGGCCGGGAGCGATCCCGAGCTCCTCGACCAGCCTGTGGCGCCCGCTCTGGAGGACGTGGAGCGCATCCGCCTGCCGGCCGCAACGGTAGAGCGCGAGCATCAGCTGGCCACGTAGGCGCTCGCGGAACGGGTGCGCAGCCACGAGCGGTTCCAGCTCGGGAACGAGAGCATGGTCGCGGCCGAGCGCCAGGTCGGACTCGATGCGCTCCTCGAGCGCGCTCAGGCGCAGCTCGTCGAGACGGGCGGTCTCGGGCCGCGCGAACGGCTCGGAGACGAACTCGGCGAGCGCGGGGCCGCGCCAGAGCTCCAGCGCGGCGCGGAACCCCTCTGCCGCCCGGTCGGGATGCCCCGCGTCGAGTGCCGCGCGAGCAGCCGCGACGAGCTGCTCGAAGCGGTGGAGGTCGAGTGCCTCCGGCTCGACCACGAGCGCGTATCCCGGCGGGCGCGAGTGGAGCATCCCGGCCGGCAATGCCTTGCGCAGGCGCGAGACATAGATCTGCACCATCTTCTGGGCCGTCTCGGGTACGTCCTCGCCCCACAGCTCGTCGACGATCCGGTCGATCGCCAGCGTGCGGTTGGCATTGACGAGCAGCAGCGCCAGCAGCGCCCGCTGCTTTCCCCCCCGCAGTCGCACCGCGCGGTCGCCGTCGCTGACCTCGAGTGGTCCGAGGATGCGGAAGTCCATAGGCCTCGCGGTGACCGTACCACGGCATCGATTTACCGGCTGATTACCCGCGAGCAGCCGACGGGCAGCCGCCTCCGAGTCTCCTTTGCTCCACCTCGTTCACCAGATGAAAGGAGAGAAGGAATGGCGACCCCCGCTTCACACGCCGATCACGGGCAGGGACCTGCCCCGTTCCACCGCTCGCCCGCCGACGCGCAGAAGGCGCCGCCGGAGGAGTACCTGTATGTCGCCGCGATGCGAGCGGGAACTGGCGTCGAGGCGCCCGATTTCCTGGCCGTGGTCGACACGAACCCGGAGTCCGACACCTACGGACAGGTCGTGCACGAGACGCCGATGCGCTACGTCGGCGACGAGCTCCACCACTTCGGGTGGAACCGCTGCTCGTCGGCGTGCCATGGCCGGACCGTTCGCACCTGATCATCCCCGGCTTTCGCTCTTCCCGCGTCTACGTCGTCAACGTCGCCGGCGACCCGCTGCGGCCGCAGATCGAGAAGGTGATCGAGCCCGACGAGATCACTCGCGCGACCGGATACACGCGACCCCACACCACGCACTGCATGCCGGGCGAGAACGTCGTGATCTCGATGCTCGGCGATGCCGAGGGCAACGCCGCCGGCGGCTTCGCCGTGATCGATGCCACGACGTTCGAGGTCAAGGGCCGCTGGGAGAACGGCGGAGCGCTGCCGCCGATGAACTACGACTTCTGGTACCAGCCACGCAGGAACACGCTCGTCTCCAGCGAGTTCGGCGTCCCGAACGCCTACGAGCCGGGCTTCGACCTGGCCGACGTAGAAGCCGGCCGCTACGGGCAGCGCCTGCACTTCTGGAACCTCGGGACCCGCGAGCTCGAACAGTCGATCGACCTCGGCGCGAACGGCCTCGTCCCGCTCGAGATCCGGTGGACGCCCGACCCCGAAGCGGACGAGGGCTTCGTCGGCGCTGCGCTGTCGTCGACGATCTGGCGCTTCCACCGTGCGAACGGCTCGTACGCGGCCGAGCCGGTGGTCGCGGTCGAGCCCGTCGATCTCGAGAGCTGGCCGATACCCGTTCCGGGGCTGATCACCGACCTCGTCCTCTCGTTGGACGACAAGGCCCT
>CAWHBM010000004.1:0-25213 GCA_963827725.1 uncultured Actinomycetes bacterium
CCTGCTCGTTCTTCGCGGCGTGGTACTCGAAGTTCTCCGAGAGATCGCCGTGGGCGCGAGCGGCGCTGATCGCCTCGACCATCTCCCGGCGCTTCGGGCCTCGAGCTCCGCGAGCTCGGCGGCGAGGCGAGCGTGCTGCTCTCGCGTGAGCTTCTCTCCCATCAGACGGCCGCCAGGCCGCGCGACTTGCGGCTCGCAGCCGTCTGTCGCCGCTGCGCGGACAGCTCGACCTTGCGCAGGCGCACGTTCTGCGGCGTGACCTCGACGCACTCGTCCTCGCGGATCAGCTCGAGCGCCTGATCGAGCGAGAGAGCACGCGCCGGGATCAGCCGCACGAAGTCGTCGGCCGAGGCAGCGCGCATGTTCGTCAGCTTCTTCTCCTTCGTCGCATTGACGTCGAGGTCATCTGCGCGGGCGTTCTCGCCGACGATCATCCCCTCGTAGACGTCGGCGCCCGGCCCGACCAACATCGAGCCGCGTTCCTGGAGGTTGATGAGAGCGAAGGCGGTCGTCTTCCCCGCGCGGTCGGCGACGAGGCTGCCGGTCGGTCTCGTTCGAAGCTCGCCGTGCCACGGCTCGAAGCGCTCGAAGACGTGGTGGAGGATGCCGGTTCCGCGCGTCTCGGTGAGAAACTCCGTGCGGAACCCGATCAGGCCGCGAGCGGGGACGATGACATCCATCCGCACCCAGCCGGTGCCGTGGTTGACGAGCGCCTCCGTTTGTCCCTTGCGCAGCGCGAAGAGCTGGGTGACGACGCCGAGATAATCCTCGGGTACGTCGACCGAGACGCGCTCCATCGGCTCGTGCACCTCACCGTCGACGACGCGGGTCACGACCTGCGGCTTGCCGACCGTGAGCTCGAACCCCTCGCGGCGCATCTGCTCGATCAGCACCGCGAGTTGCAGCTCGCCGCGACCCTGCACCTCCCACACCTCGGGCCGTTCGGTCGGGAGAACCCGTAGCGAGACGTTCCCGACAAGCTCGGCCTGGAGGCGGCTCTCGACCTGACGCGCGGTCAGCCTGTCGCCGTCTCTCCCGGCTAGCGGGGCGGTGTTAATGCCGACGGTCATCGAGAGCGATGGCTCGTCGACCGAGATCACGGGCAGTGGCCGCGGATCGAGCGGGTCTGCGAGGGTCTCGCCGATCATCACCTCGGGGATGCCGGCGACGGCGATCAGGTCGCCGGGGCCGGCTTCCTCGGCCTCCACACGATCGAGGGCTTCGCTGACGAACAGCTCATTGACCTTCACGCGCGTGATCGTCCCATCGGTGCGACACCACGCAACGTCCTGGGCGCGGCGAATCGTCCCTTGCTGCACGCGACAGAGCGCGAGCCGGCCGACGTAGGGCGAGGCGTCGAGGTTGGTGACGAGCGCTTGCAGCGGATGACCCTCCTCGTAGACCGGTGGCGGAATGTGTTCGAGGATCAGCTCGAGCAGCGGCGTAAGGTCCGGCCCGAGAGCGTCCGGGTCTGGCTCGAGCGAGGCACGACCTGCCCTGGCGTTGCAGTAGACGATCGGAAACTCGATCTGGCTTTCGTCCGCGTCGAGGTCGAGGAAGAGCGCGTAGACCTCGTCCACGACGTCTGCGATTCGCGCGTCTGGGCGGTCGACCTTGTTGACGACGAGGATGACGGGAAGCCGCGCCTCTAGCGCCTTGCGCAGCACGAAGCGGGTTTGCGGGAGGGGGCCCTCGCTCGCGTCGACGAGCAGCAGGACGCCGTCGACCATCGTCAGCCCGCGCTCCACCTCCCCGCCGAAGTCGGCATGGCCCGGCGTGTCGACGATGTTGATCTTGACCGAACCGTGGCGGACGGCGGTGTTCTTGGCGAGGATCGTGATCCCCTTCTCGCGTTCGAGCTCCCCGGTGTCGAGGATCCGCTCGGCGACATCCTGGTTCGCGCGGAATGCCCCGGACTGCCAGAGCAGCGCATCGACGAGGGTCGTCTTGCCGTGGTCGACGTGGGCGACGATGGCGACGTTGCGGATGTCGGAGCGCTGCGGCACTTGCCGAGGGTACCGGCCGCCCAGTCGCCGAGTCGATCCCCTGGTTCGAGTCAGACGACACGGTCGCATGGGCCAGCGTTCCGGAATGACGCCAGAGCCCCGGCGTTCCGGAATGCCTTTCGAAGGCCGCGACCGATGAGCGTTCGGTGGTCTGCCAGTCTCTACGGCGTACGGATCCGTAACCGACTCGGGAGCAGCATGAAAATCCTTCTTACGTCCAGCGGCATCACCAACACGACCATCCACGACACGCTGGTCGACCTGCTGGGCAAACCGATCGCCGAGTCCAGCGCGCTCTGCATTCCCACCGGAGTACAGCCTTTTCCCGGCGGACCCTCACACGTCTATGGGTTCTTGACCGGGACAGTGGGAGGCCCCATGTGCGCTTTGGGCTGGAAGTCGTTGGGAGTGCTGGAGCTCACGGCGCTCCCCAGCGTCAAGAAGGAGCATTGGGTCGCGGCTGTCGAGGAAGTCGATGCGCTGCTGGTCTGGGGAGGGAGCCCGTTGTATCTGTGCTACTGGATGCGGCAATCCGGGCTCGCCGACCTCTTGCCGTCGCTGCGGCCCGAGGCCGTGTATGTGGGTACGAGCGGCGGAGCGATGGTGGCGACTCCCGACTTCGGAGGCGAGACCTACGACGACAGCGAGCCGCTCACCGGTAGCGACGAAGCGCTGGGGCTGGTCGACTTCTCGGTGTTTCCGCACCTGGACCGCGAGGACATGCCGGCGACGCCCCTCGCCAACATCGAGAGATGGGCCGCCGGGCTATCGGTGCCGGCGTACGCGATCGACGACCAGACCGCGATACGAGTTGTCGACGGCAACGTCGAAGTCGTCTCCGAGGGACACTGGAAGTTGTTCACCCCCGAAGCGAGTTGATCGGCCAGGAGACACGCGCGCTCTGGGCGAGCGTACTGTCGCTCGAAAGGCAGTCGGGGATAAAGACAACTCTGTAGTTACGCAGCCGCGCCCCGAAGGCGACGTCTCGTGCCGCTTCGTCGCGCGCGCCGGGCGTCGGCCAGGATGGCGCGGGCTGCGTTACCCCCGGGGCCGCCGGTGACTCCGCCTCCGGGATGTGCGCCTGCCCCGCACAGGTAGAGACCACGGACGTCGGCCAGCCGGTAGCGCGCGTGGCCCAGAAGGGGCCGCCAGGCGAAGAACTGGTCGAGGGCGTGCTCGCCGTGCATCGGGTGCCCGCCGCTCAGGCCGTATTCACGTTCGAGGTCCGCGGGCGTGACGACGTGCCGAGCGACGATCGTGTCCGCGAGACCTGGAGCGTAGGCCGCGAGCGTCCCCACGGCCGTGTCCACCAGGTGATCTCTTGCTGCCTCGTCCCAATCCCCGTCACGGAGATGCCGCGGCGCGTACTGAAACAGCGCGGTCAAGACATGGGTTCCCTCGGGAGCGAGCGCAGGGTCGGAGAGGGTCGGGATCGTCGTCTCGAGATAGGGCTGGGCGGAGATCCGGCCGTACTTCGAGTCGTTGAATGCCCCATCGAGATCGTCGAGGCTCGGGGCGATGACGATTCGCCCCCTTAGGCGCTGGTCGTCGACGCCGAACACCGGCAGGGCGTCCAGGACGAGGGTCACCTTCGCGACCACGCCGGGCATGCGGATGTTCCCGGCACGCCAACTCAGGGTCGGACCGATCTCGGCCGGGTCGAGGAGACGCAAGAGGGTGTGCTTGGGGTCGGCGCTCGAGGCGACGATCCGCGCGTCGATCTCCTCGCCACTCGCCAGGGCGACGCCTTCGACGGAGCCTCGTTTGGTGCGGATGTCCGAGACGTCGGCACTGCACCGCAGCGTCGCGCCCTTGCTTCGTGCCGCGGCGAGGAGTGCCTCGGTCAGCGCGTCCGGTCCGCCCCGGGCGAAGACCGTGCGCCCCACCGCTCCTCCACCAGAGGCGGAGTCCCACAGGAAGTTGAGCGCAGTCCCCGCGGATCGCGGGCCCATGGCGGAGTAGCGAATGCCCCGCACCCCGAGCACGCCGCGCAACGCTTCGTCGTCGACTGCCTCGCTCACGAGATCCGCGACGGACATGGGCAGGACTCGCAGCGTCTCGCTGATCTGCCGCTTGCCCAGGTGCCGCATGGCGTTCGCGAGCGTGAGGCCCTTGAAGCCGTCCGTGGCAGACGGCGACGCGAGATCTGGAGGCTCGGTCGCCTGGACGCGGCTCAGGAACCGGGCGAGAGAGCGGACCTTGCGGTCGAACGCGAGGAATGCGTCGGCGTCACTCGGCCGCTGCGTCCGCAGCTCCGTGGCGGTCCGAGCCGGGTCGCGCCATAACGTGATGGGCGGCCCGTCGGCCGACGGGGCGAAGGCGACCACGTCGGGCTGGACTGCTCGAAGGCCGTGCGAGGCGAGCTGCAGGTCCCGAACGACGCTCGCACGGAGACCTCCCAAGCCGTCGGCGGCAACCGGCGCGCGCACGCCCGGGGCAACCTCCTCAGTCGCCAACAACCCGCCCGCGCGGCTGCGGCGCTCGAGAACGAGTGTGCGGAGACCCGATCTCGCCAGGTACGCCGCCGTCACGAGGCCGTTGTGGCCGGCACCCACGATGATCGCGTCGTAACGCTCGCGAGCCAAGAGTCGCCTAGGCCGCCCTGCGGTTAGGGAGCGAGCGCACGACCTGGAGGGCGGCGAGACGGCCGGACGCCCCCATGATTCCCCCTCCGGGATGCGTGGCCGAGCCGCACATCCAGAGGTTTCGCAGCGGTGTCCGATAGCGGGCCCAACCGGCGACGGGCCGGTTGAAGAAGAGCTGCTCGAGGGAGAGCTCGCCCTGGAAGATGTTGCCCTCCGACAGCCCGAACCGGTCCTCGATGTCCTTGGGGGTGAGCACCTGCGCGTGCAGGATCAGCCGGCGGATGTTGGGTGCCCGTTCCTCGATGGTGTCGAGGACCGTCTCCCCGAACGCCTGGCGCCGAGCATCGTTCCATTCGGCGCCGCCGGCGAGGTGATAGGGCGCGTACTGGACGAAGCAACTCATGACGTGCTTGCCCGGTGGCGCCATGGACGGATCGACCAGGGTCGGGATGACCATGTCGATGAACGGACGCCGGCTGAAGCGTCCGGCCTTGGCGTCGTCGTATGCCAGCTCCATGTAGTCGATGCTGGGACTGAAGCTGATCGCCCCGCGGAGGTGCTCGAGCTCGTCGGGCAGGCACGTGAACTCGGGAAGGCCATCCAGGGCGAGGTTCACCTTTCCGCTCGAGCCTCGGTACTTGTAGCGGTCGACGTCCTCGAGGAACGATCGATCGAGGAGACCGGGCTGGACGAGCCGGACAAACGTCTGACGCGGGTCCAGGCTCGACAGCGTCACCCGGCCGAGGAACTCCTCCCCGGAGGTCGTGACGGCGCCCGTGACTTCGTCGCCTCGCGTCAGGATTCGCTCGACTGGGGCTTCGGTTCTAATCTCGGCGCCAAATGATCGAGCTGCGCTCGCGATCGCCTCGCTGACGGCGCCCGTCCCTCCTCGCGGTATCCCCCACGCCCGCAGGACGCCGTCGATCTCGCCCATGTAGTGGTGCAGGAGGACGTAGGCGGTCCCCGGAGAGCGGATTCCCTGGAACGTGCCGATGATCCCCGAGGCGGCGATCGTCGCCTTGAGCGGATCGGTCTCGAACCATTGGTCGAGGAAGTCGGCTGCGCTCATCGTCATGAGCTGGATGAAGACAGCCCGCTGCTCGCGTGAAAGGTCGTTGAAAGCGCGCGCGAGACGCGCGACCGGGACCCATTCGCGGGGACGGAGTCGGCCGGGATCCGGCGGGGCCATGGACAGGATCGGCTTGATGAATCGCGCCATCTCGACCATCAGGCGGCCGTACTCGTCGTAGGCCTCCGCATCGCTCGGCGACCAACGCCGAAGCTCGCGCACCGTGCGACCGTGATCGTTCACCCGCCACAAGTAGTCGCCCTCGAGCGGCGTGAACGTCCCGTCGAGCGGCAGGATCTCGAGGCCGTGCTTCGGCAGCTCGAGCTCTCGGACGATCTCAGGGCGCAGCAGCGAAACCACGTACGACGCCACGCTGAACCGAAAGCCGGGGAAGACCTCCTCAGTCACCGCGGCTCCGCCGAGTACATGGCGCCGCTCGAGTACGACGACCTCGAGGCCGGCCCGCGCCAAGTAGGCGGCGGCGACCAGGCCATTGTGCCCGCCGCCGATCACCACGGCGTCGTAGACACGGCGGCCGGCCAAAGCAGCCCGATTATATTTGCCGACCATGCCCGAACCATTCGACATGTCGGTAGTGCAGCGAGGGGCAAGGCTACGGCGGAGCCCGTTCTTCGAGGCGACGCAACGCCACGGCCCCAAGGGGTTCACCGTCTACAACCACACCCTCTTCCCGATCAACTTCGCCGACTTCGAGGCCGAGTACTGGCACCTGCTGAACCACGTGACCCTGTGGGACGTTGCCGTAGAGCGCAACGTGGAGGTGACGGGGCCGGACGGCTTCCGCTTCGCGCAGCTGCTCACCTGCCGTGACCTTTCGACGTGCGCGGTCGGCCAGGCGAAGTACGTGCTGATCACGGCGCCGGACGGCGGCATCCTCAACGACCCGGTGATGCTGCGCCTCGACGAGAACACGTTCTGGTTCGCGCTCGCCGACAGCGACGTGCTGCAGTACGCAAAGGGTCTCGCTGCGCACGCTGGGCTGGACGTGGAGCTCTCGGAGGCCGAGGCATACCCGCTGCAGATCCAGGGGCCGAAGTCCAAGGACGTCGTCCGCGACCTGTTCGGCGAGAATGTCCTCGACCTCCGCTACTACCACTTCCGCCGTCTCGACGTGGATGGAATCCCACTCATCCTCACTCGCACGGGCTGGACCTCGGAGATCGGGTACGAGATCTACCTCCTCGACGCGACGCGCGGAACGGATCTGTGGGAGCGGATCATGGACGCTGGGGCCCCGTACGAGATCCGCCCGACGGGGCCGGTCGACATCCGCCGGATCGAGGGAGGCATCTTCAACTGGGGCGCCGACATGACCTACGAGAACAATCCCTTCGAGCTGGGGCTGGACCGGCTCGTCGACCTGGACAGCGACGCCGACTTCATAGCCCGGGAGGCGCTCGCGAGGATCCGCGAGGAGGGCGTGAAGCAGAAGATCGTGGGCGTCGAGATCGAGGGCGACCGGCTGGAGATGAACGCGACGACGTGGCCGGTCTCGGCCGACGGCGCACTCGGACGGGTGACCTCTGCCGTGTACTCCCCTCGCCTGGAGAAGAACATCGGCTACGCGTGGCTGCCGGTCGAGCGCACCGAGCTCGGGACGCGTCTCACGGTGAAGACGCCCGACGGCGAGAGGAACGCTGCGGTCGTGCCGCTGCCGTTCGTCGACCCCGAGAAGCAGATCCCGAAGTCGTAGCTCGGCGTGTCCGGAACCGCGTTCCATCCGAGAACCGCGCCCCTCAACCGCAAGCTGCAGTGGCGGGAGTGGTCGGGTTATCTCGCCGCCAGCGCGTACCACGACTCACACGAGATCGAGTACAACGCTATCCGCGAGGCGGCCGCGCTGATCGACGTCTCTCCCCTCTACAAGTATCTCGTCTCCGGCCCGGACGCGACGAGGCTCGTCGACCGCGTGATCACGCGTGACGCGAGCAGGCTCGCGGTCGGTCGCGTCTACTACACGTCCTGGTGCGACGAGGACGGTCGCGTCGTCGACGACGGCACCGTCGCCTGTCTGGACGAGCGAACGTACCGCTGGACGGCGGCCGATCCGTCTCTGCGCTGGCTGCGGATGAACGCCTCCGGCCTGGAGGTCGAGGTCGAGGACGTCAGCGAACGGATCTCGGCCGTGGCGATCCAGGGGCCGCTGAGCCGGGACGTGCTCGAGGCCGCGACCGAGACGTCGTGGGGCGACCTCGCGTACTTCGGCCGGCGTGCCTCTCGGATCGGGCGCATTCCCGTCGACGTCTCCCGGACGGGCTACACCGGCGACCTCGGGTACGAGGTGTGGGTCGAGAGCTCCTACGCAGTCGAGCTCTGGGACGCCCTCGTGCGAGCCGGAAGCCCGTATGGGATACGGCCTGCAGGGATGCTCGCCCTCGACGTTGCCCGGATCGAGGCCGGGCTCATCCTCGTCGAGGCCGACTTCGATTCCGTCCGACGAGCTCTGATTCCCGAGCAGTCGTTCTCGCCGTTCGAGCTGGGCATCCTCGGCCGCTTCGTCGACTTCGGAAAGCACGCCGAATTCGTCGGCCGCCGTGCGCTCGAACGAGAACACAAGCGAGGTGGACCTCCGCGAAGACTCGTCGGCCTCGAGCTCGAATGGGACTCCCTCGAGGAGCTCTACCGATCGAAGGGACTGATGCCGACGCTCGACCCGGCGGCGTCGCGCGAACACCTCCCGCTGTATGCGAAGGGTCGGCAGGTCGGCAAGGCAACGAGCACGACGTGGAGCCCGATTCTGAAGAAGGTCGTGGCACTGGCGTCTGTTCGCGCCGGCCACAGTTCGCTCGGGAGCAAGATCGAGATCGAGTGGACGGTCGAGGCACGGCGACACCGCACGCCCGCGAGGGTGGTGGAGCTCCCGTTCTTCAACCCCCCGCGGAAGACTACGACGCAAGCGGTCGGCGCACCTTCGAAGTAGCGGGCAGGTTTAGAACCGATCACGGCCGGCTTCGCTTCCGCTTCCGGCCTTGACATTCACCCGACAGCGGGATAAACCTGGTAAACGCCGCGAAGCAGTCAAGCCAACGCCAGCGCCTCCTCGCGGCGTTAGGAGTGGGTTGCATGACTCAGAGCGGTGAAGGTGCGCCACCGTGACCGCCCGCGATCTCCTGTCCCCGGACCTGCTCGCGGGCGTCGACGGAATCGAAGCTGGACTGCGACGCCGTCGAAACCTCGGCCGCGTGGGGGCGATTGGGCTCGTGGCCCTCTTCACGCTTCAGGTCGGTGTCGCGATTCTCGGCACCGCGAAGGACTTCGACTGGGACTCGATCCTCAGTCAGTGGTACATCGTCATCCCATCGTTCCTCCTAGCTGCCGTATTGGTCCTCTTCGTAGCCGCGCGGTACTGGCTCAGGGAGTCGCGCACGCCGTTCCGCTACACGTGCCGCATCATGACGTTCGACGCCGTCCCGCCGACACCGGAGCGCGCCCTTCCGCTGCTTCGCCACGACCTCGACGAGCTGCTGAACGATCGGATTGGCCGACTGTCGTTCCGCGACACCGAGCCAGTGGACCCCGAGGAGCAAGAGGCCCACTTGCACATCGCCGGCGAGTATCTCGTGAGGGAGGACGACAAAGGCGAGTGCACACTCGAGGTGACGCCACGCGTACGCGTCGGGGGAGCGAATGCCTCGCAGAGCCTTGCGCATGCCGTTCGTTATGGGCTGCCCGAACAGGAAGGGGCACCTGCCGCCAACTTCGTGCTGAGGCGCGAGCACTACGACAAGGTCCGTGAACGCGTCTACTTCAGTATCGCAAGCCACCTATACAAACTGATCCGAGACGACGTCGAGCGCAAGATCAGCCTGCTTCCGACGCGCTACCTCCGTGCGACCGCGTACCTCCACGAGGCCGAGGACTACGCACAGTCGAACACGCTCGACGCCTACGACGACGCGCAAGAGTTGTTCGAGCAGGCGAGGGTGCTGTACACCCCTTCCCCCGCCCGGAAACTGCTCCTTCGCATCGGCCGCCGCCTCGCGAAGAGAGAGGCAATGCTGGCACGCGCGGAGCTCGGCCTCGCGAACGCGCTCGTCTCTCGGCGTGCACTCGCCCGCTTGTCCGGTCGGCGGGTCAACCAGATCTTTGCAGCCCGCGCGATCGCCGAGCGTGCACGCGACCGGCTCGAAAAGCTGGCCCGCCGAGGCCACGCCGGAGCAGATCAAGCGCTGTTCGACGCGCGTGTGACGCTCGCCCTCACGCTGCACTACCTCGGATCGGATGACCGGGCGGAGATCGAGCTCAAGTGCGCCCGCGCTTCGCTACCGGACCGCGCGGAGGAGAGCCCCCGCTACCTGTTCGTCGCGGCGCTGCTGGAGCCGCGAACGACCTCCGCCCTGTCGCTTCTTCGCCGAGCGGTCGAGCTGAGTCCGCGATTCGAGGTCGCCCAGTTCGAGCGTGCGCGTCGCACGGAGGCCCTCTGGCAGTTTCGTCCCGAGCTCGAGAAGACGGTCGCCGACACGGTCATCGCCGAGTACATGGAAGTTGTCGGGATCAACCCCGGCAACATTCAGGCGTGGTCGAGCCTCGGTCACACGCACTGGCTCCTCGCCGAAGATGACGAGAAGCTCGAAGAAGCACTCAGATACTTCCGCCGCGGGCTCGAGTACAAGGAGATCAAGCGCGAGACGTTCACTGCCGGGTTGCGCTACAGCCTCGCGCGAGTCACAGCCGAGCTAGGCCAGTTCCCGGAAGCGTATGGGCACTACGTCGCCTCGACTACTGCGAGCGTCGGGGAAGGCATCGCGCACGGAACGTGGGCTGAGCAGCACAACTCGGTCGTCAGGAACGAGGCAATTCTGAGCCGCTTCGAACGCTATGTGTCGAATGTCGAGCGCCAGGTGGAAGAGAAGTCGAGCGGGGACAATTCCGTCGAGCCTCGCATCCTGCGATCGGTCAAGGCATTCGTGGAGAACGACTACGGCGAAGCGTGCTTGAACTTCTTCGAGCGCACCGGGAAGGACCAGTACCTCGCACTAGCGCAATCTCAGTACGAGAAGGCCAAGGAGACGAACAGGACGTACGTCATCCCCTCGTACAACCTCTGCTTGCTCTGCCGTCTGTATGGCGATCCCGCCAAGGCCCAGGAACACATCACGGCCGTTCTACGCAAGGAGCCAAAGTGGCCGGAAGCCGTGCTCGAGGAGATGCTGGTGCAGGCACTTCGCTCTCGGGAGCCCGCGGACGAGTGGGCGCGGCTCGAGTCCGAGATCGAGAAGCACAACAATGACATCGAAGACCGCGAGCAGCGTGTCAACGTGCTCGAGAAGAAGAGCCGCGCCGGCGACCTCGGCAAGGAGGCACAGACGCCTGCCGCCCCGAGAGGGACTGGGCTCGGAGCCGACGCGCGGGAGATCGTCGCCCCCGGGGCGGCGGTCGACCATCTGAAAGCGCAGATACACGAGCATGAAAACGAACGAGACAGGAAGGACGAGAGATGCAAGGAGATCAGGGCAAGGCTCGACGTGTCCGCAATGAGCGCCATCGTCACCGTCCACGATCTCGTCCCGCATGAGTGGCTGTGGCAGGGAAGCGCGCAAGACTGGGGGTTCAGATGGAAGGCGCTCCGTCGGCGGCGTCGAGCGTTCGATCCGCGCTGGCTACGTGACTTCGGCGACCTGCACGTACGCGCTCTCGAGACGTGGGCGATCACGCGCGCGTACGGTCGGGTCGACGAGAGCGAGCGCGCCAGGCTGGCACGGCACTTGAACCGAACCCACGATCTGCTCAGCCTCCTCGAGGCGCAGTTCTGGCCGGACCGTCAGGAAGCGCTTGCCGCTCGCCTTCGCCTCAAGCTGCAAGGCGAGCCGCAGCTCGCCGAGCGCCTCGGTAGCCTCGCCGCCCGATCGCTGGCCTTCGATCCGGCGAACTACCAGCTCCTCCGCGTGGCGGACGACTTCCTTTCGGGAGGCGACCCCGCTCAGGCCAGAGCGAAGCGTGAGGCGTTCGTCGAGGCTGTCGGGCAGCGCGAGGTGGCGTCGCCAGTTCTTACGTGGCTGGGACAGAGGCTGGAGAGCCTGAAGGACTATGACTCAGCTCTCGAGGCTCACTGTCGAGCGCTCGCGGCATACCGCGGCGCAGCGGGGCAGCACGTGGACGTCGACGAAGCGACCGTCTTGCTCGGAAAGGCACGAGCGGAGTGGGGCATGGCGCACTACGACGAGGCGGTGGCCACGCTCGGTCTCGTGGCGAGCCGAGACGGCGGCGAGAGCTGGCGGACTCGGTTCGTGGAAACGCTGGCTGACCGCAGGCAGATCGAAGCGGGCACGCCGGAGCCCGAAGACTCGGGCGCCGAAGGCCAGCCGATCGACGATAATCGCCGGCGGGGCCGGCTAGCCGGCATCGCCACGCCTCGAAGGGCGCGCCGCGAACGAGCTCGGAGCCCAACCCCCGTGGGTGAGGACGACGCGGAGCACCACGAGGATGAGGGGTACCGCAAGCTCGTCTCGTGGCTTGGGCGCGAGCACGTCGCCCGCGTTGCCGGCGGCGACGTCTCGGGCGCCTTCGACGCAGCCTGTGCGCTCCTCTGCCTAACCGCCGCCCGGTACGAGCGGGTGGCGCCGAACCGCACCACGCCTCTGCCCGATGTCTCGGCGCCGACCGGAGATCCGGAGCTCGACACGGAGTCCTCCAACGTCCCGCTGGTGCGGCGCCTGGCGCTCGAGGTGCATCCCGACGTCATCTTCGACCGGGAGGACCTGTTCTCGGAGCTTGTCTGGAAGGAGAGACCTGCCATCCGCGCCAGGGTGCAGGCGGCGACAGGCGTGCCCGTTCCGCTCCCCAGCGTCAGCAGAAATGAGTTTCTGCTCCCGGGTGGGTTCCGCGTGCTCGTCAACGAGCTCCCCGTCGCCGAGGGCCGGGTTGTAGACGATGACGGCTATGAAGCGATCGCGACGGTGATCGAAGAAGAGATCCGCCGGCATCTCAAGACGCTCGTTGGGGTCGATGACATCGTGCACGCACTCGGCGCGATGCCCGAGGACGGCGCTGAATGGCGCGATCTGGTTCTCAACGACGACGCGGCGAAGATTCGGCTGGTACAGACGGTGCGCAGGCTAGTCGTGATGGGGATGCCCGTCGATCTCGCAGAGGTGGTCGGAGAGCTCCGAGACAACGGTGCCGAACGGGACATCGATAGCATCGTCGAGTCGATCCGGTCCCGCCGCAGCCGGGATGCGGACACGGACCGGGCGGTACGACCGGACGACCCTGGTCTGCAGGGGTCGTCATGGGTGGTGGGCCGATGACGACGGCAGTCGAGGTCGCACTGAGCGGACCGCTGCGGAGCCTGGCGACCGGGACCTCGGCGGGCGCGCTGGCGAGTCGAGTCCAGACCGAGGTCAGCGAGCTGGCGGACCGCGTCGGCCTTGCACGGGATGTGCGGGTCGAGGTGACGAGTTCCGACGCGCGGAGGCCCCTTCGCGTGATCGTCAACGGCATGGCGGCCCCATATCCGCCGGATCTGCTCTGGCAGCTGTGGATGGAGCCTCCCGACGGCTGGTTAGGCCAGGACGAGGCCGAGGGCTCGATTGCGCGCGACTGCGTCACCGCTCATTGCGGGCCCGGCGAGTGTGCACCCAACGACGTCGCACGGCTCGTCGTCTCAATTGTTCGCGACCGACCCGCATTGCTCGTCGACGACGAGCAGGCGGCGTATGTCGGAAGGGGATCAGACACAAACGGGGTCGACCACTCCGTGCTCCGGCGTGTGCTCGAGTCACTCCTCGACCTAGGCGTTGCACCGTGCCCCACGGAGCTAGTGCTCGATGTGCTGGCGTCGAACGAGAACCGCCTCGAGGACTCCGTCGAGGCCGCGTTCGCCCTCCTTCAGGGACGGCAGATCGAGATCGGGGTCTCCGCTTCGTATCGATCCGTCCTGACCGGAACCGAACGAGGGGAACCGGAGCACGTCTCCCACTCGGGGATGGATCCTTCTTCACCACAGTTCTTCGAACTGGCCGAGGAACGCCTGCTCGTCGAATGGGGAATCGTCCCTCCTGACATCGTGTGGACGACTGCTCACGATGTTCCCGATGGCAGGGTCGTCGTGAAGGTGAACGACCGCCGCTCGCTCGCGCTCCGCGGCCTGGACGAAGGCGACTGCGTCATTCTTCCGGCCGACCCGAGCGCGCGAGCCCTGGCGGACGGCGACGTGAAGCGCACGATCCTCAACCCCGCAAACGCCGACTTCAAGCTGATGGTGGTCGAGTCGGCCCGCGCCGCACAGCTCGACGCCACCGTCCCCACCGCGACGCCGGCCGGATTCGCCGCGCTCCTCGTCTATCGCGAGCTCGTCGCCAACGCGCACCGGCTGGTCGGAACGGAGCAGACGCTGTACCTGTTGCAGGACCTCGAGCGACGAGCGGGTGAGCTCGTCCACCTTGTCCTGCGGCACTTCACGGTTGCCGAGGTTACCCAGGTGCTCCGCGCACTTGTGCTCGAGCGGATCCCGCCGCGACTCTTGCCGGTGATCCTCGAGCGGTTTGCGCGTCTGGTCGTCCACCCGCTACGGCCCGATGCACGCGCCGAATTCGTACGGCGGGGCCTGTCTACCTACGTCTACCACCGCTTTCTGTCAGAAGGAGAGGGGCGCACGCTCTTCGAGCTGTCGCCTGAGATCGAAGACGGACTTGCGGCGCCGGACGCACTTTACGCGGAGCGAGTACGCGACGCGTTCTGGTCGACCCTCCGGGCGCACGGCGTCCCCCCCGTGCGCGCGGCGCTTGTGGTTCGCAAGGCACCCCGGGATGCCGTGTACCGAGTCCTCGCGCCCGAGCTGCCGGAAGTCGCGGTCCTCCGCGGTTCAGAATTGGACTCCGGTTCAGGATTGGTCCTCAAGCCATTGGAACCGACGGCGCAGATCGCGCTCGAGGCAACTGCTCTCTAGCGCCTACGAACGCCCGATTCGAGTAGCTGTGGCAGGATTTGACCTGCGACCTCCGTACCATGAGCCGCCCCGCAGAAGCCCGATGCTTGCAGAACGCGTGGACTCGAGGGCCGCCTGAGTAACGTCTGCATGGACGACCCTGAGCAAGCTCATCGGCCCCCAGACTAGTCGAGCGCAAGCCGCATGACGATCTCCTCCCCTGGACCTCGCCAGTCTCAGCAAAGCCGAAGCGTTCGTAGAAGCCCCGCGGCGAGTGCTCGCCGGGATGGAAGCTGAGCTTGATCTCACGGGCACGATCTGCGCGAGCCTCTTCGACCAGCAACTCCAGCGCGCGGAGGCCGTATCCCTTGCCCTGGTGCCGCGCATCGATCATGAAGCGCCAGACAAAGAAGACCTCCGGGGGATCGCGGTACGCCATGACAAATCCCACGGGATCGTCATCGGCGTAGACGGCACGAAACCACGCGTACGGCTCGAAGTGGGCCTCAGCGATCGAGCGAGCGTTCGTTGCGACGTACGGCTCCTGATCGGGATCGACCGCAAGATCGAGAACCGCTCTGAGTGAGTCCTGGCTGATCTCACGGAGTTCCACGGTCGCGGCCATGGCCTGCATATCACCAGATCTGGAACCGTCCGACTCCTCCCACCTCCTCCCGGGCGCTACTACTACGGGTCGCATATGAGCACGCTCATTCTTCGGAGTGGTGTCGAGATCGAGGATTCACTCGAGCTCGCGCTCGAGTTCCTGGAGAAGTATCCGAGCTACGAGACGCATGACCCCTCGAGGCCGGCATCGTTCGCCGAGAGCGACCTCAAGCGAGCGAACCGAGGCGGTGCCCGCATCTCGGCGGCCGAGACCGCAGCGATTCTGGAGCGTCGGATGGAGATCGAACGTGCCTTGCGTGAAATCGACTCCGATGCGTCCTTGGCGGGCGCAGCAAGCTCGATCCCGTGGATCCCGCTGACGCAGCTCTTCGCTTGCTTCGCCGACATCCGCGGAGTGGGCTTCTCGAAGATGACGAAAGCGCTGCACCCGAAGCGCCCGGCGCTGATCCCAATGCTCGACAGCGTCGTCCAGGCATACCTGGCAGGGGACGATCCGGGGCCACGCTCGTCGGCGTCGTTCGGCGAGCGCGCAACCGCGCTCGTTCGCGGCTACAAACGCGAGCTCGATCGCAACCGCTCCGCCCTGCGCGAGATCCGGCGACAGCTCGCCCGGCGAGGACATCGACTCACGGAGGTGCGACTCCTCGACATGGCGATCTGGTGCGTGGCAACGAGTAAGTCGCCGGCCGCGAATCCCTGACCGCCTGAGCGGCGTCGAGCTAGCTCGCCGACGCGTTCAGCGTGGCGAGGAAGAGGTCCTCGAACGCCGTGCGGTTGGCCCGTAGCGCCGTCCGAATCCGCGTGCCTTTCGCGGCGACCACTGTCCGGCCCGCATCCGCCCCGGAGGTGACGACGCGAACCGTCCGCCGCCCGAGCGTCGCGACGGATGGATCGACGAGCACCGCGGCGGCGAGGGGATCCCAGAAGTACAGCTCTTCGAGAGGTCCCGATCTAGACATCACCTCGTGGACGAAGCGCGCGGAAGCCGTCGTCGCATTCGCGCCGAGCCGCACGAAGAACGCGTCGTTCTGCGGAACGGTGTTTGTCGCGTCGAGTGGGACGAGCGTCCACGGGATTCCCGAGCGAAGGACGATGTCGGTCGCGCGCGGATCGGCGTAGAAGTTCCACTCCGCCTTGCTGCCCGGCACATTGCCGGCCACGTTCAATGCGCCACCCATGACAGTGATCCCCGTGACCCGCGACGCGAACGTCCGCGACTTCCTGAGCGTGTCTGCGATGTTCGTGAGAGGGCCGAGCGTCACGATCTCCACCTTCTCCTTCTTGACGACGTCGAGCAGCAGGCGCGCGGCTCCGAGCTTCGACACGGTTCGACTCGGCGCTGGGAGCGGGACGCCGAGCAGCTCGTCGGACGACTTCCGCCAGGTGGGCGGGAACGCATGCCCGCCCGGATACGTCGTAGCTCGCCCGTAGGCGACGGGAAT
Organism: uncultured Actinomycetes bacterium; assembly: GCA_963827725.1. GTDB lineage: Bacteria > Actinomycetota > Thermoleophilia > Gaiellales > Gaiellaceae > VAXT01. The sequence continues at coordinate 16,617 of CAWHBM010000004.1, forward strand.
GTCTCTCTTGCCCGCAAGGTCGAGGAGACGGATGGCGTTTCGTGCGCCCTGCGCACCGTGAGCGATCCCCGTGCCCGGGACGGTGATCGCCTTCACGCGCACGTCTGTTCGGTTCACCAGGAAGAGGACCGCCATCCAGTCGTCGACCGTCATGTCGGTGTCGATCACGACCGACCGGACTGTCGCGCCTGAGCCCGCCGACGCCCCTTCCGTCGGCGCGGCTCACCAACAGCACCAGCGACAGCGCCGCCAGCAACGCACCAACTGTCAGCCGGGGGAGGGACACTGTTCGACTCTAGCTCGCCGCCGCGCCCGACATGGCGGGCGCGGCTCGCTCACGCTCTCGGAGACCACTAGAAGAAGGGGGTCCACGGGGGAAACATGGTTTCCCCCGTCCCCAGTAGCGGGGGCAGGATTTGAACCTGCGACCTCCGGGTTATGAGCCCGGCGAGCTACCTGACTGCTCCACCCCGCGTCGCGGCGCTCAGTATAGCGTCCACCCGTTCGATGACTTCGGCTGCCCGCGGCCGTCTATAGCTACAGATCTGGACCGTCTCGAGACAAGGAGGGAACATGGAGCGGATACTCCTGCTGGTCGGCACGCGGAAGGGGTGTTTCGTCCTGGAGGGCGACGAGGATCGCCGGAAGTGGAAGCTCCGCGGCCCGTTCTGCGAAGGCTGGCCGGTCTTTCACGCGGTCTACGACCAAGACTCGGGCTCGATCTACGCCGCGGCTGCAAGCGAGTGGCACGGCTCCGCGGTGTGGCGAAGCTCGGATCTCGGCGAGACGTGGGAGCATTCGAGCGAGGGCCTCGGCTACCCCGACGGCGAGCTGAAGCTCTCCAAGGTCTCCAGTGTCGCCGCCGCTCACGGACGCCTGCTGGTGGGCGCCGAGGCCGCCGGGCTGTTCGAGAGCCGCGACGGTGGTACGACGTTCTCGCTGCTGACGACGCTGGACGACCTCCCCGGACGAGACAAGTGGAACAACCCCGACAACCAGCCTCCAGGACATCTGGGCCTGTCGGCGATCCTCCCGCACCCGACCGATCCGGAGCGGCTCTGGGTGATCGTCCAGGGGCACAGCATCTTCGAGACGACCGACGGCGGCGAAACGTGGGCGCCGCGAAACAAGGGGCTACGCACCGACTGGCCGCTGGAGGACCCCGAGGTCGGCTACTGCGTCCACAAGCTCGTGCTCTCGCCCACAGACCACGACCGCATGTACCAGCAGAACCACGTCGGCATGCACCGCAGCGACGACGGGGCGCAGACCTGGGTCGAGGTCAGCGAGGGGCTGCCGAGCGAGTTCGGCTTCGCCGCGGCGGTGCACCCACACGACCGCGACAGCTTCTACGTCATCCCGCTCGATGCCGGCCATACACGGTGCATGCCCGACGGCCAGGCCGCCGTGTGGCGGACGCGCGACGCAGGCTCCACGTGGCAGCGGCTCGACCGCGGCCTGCCTCAGCACGACGCGTACGTCGGCGTGCTCCGCGAGGGGATGGCGATCGATTCGCTCGACACGCCAGGCCTGTACTTCGGCACGAGCACCGGCCAGGTGTTCGCGAGCGGCGACGAAGGTGACAGCTGGAGCGAGATCGCGAGCTACCTGCCGGGCATCACCTCGGTCGAGGTGGCGCTCGTCGAGCTGACGATGGCCGACGTCTATCTCCCCTCGACGCTGCCCCCGCTCTTCCCCGGCCTCGAACGCCGCCTGGAGGTCGAGGCGACGACGGTGCAGGAGGCGATCGACCGCCTTGACGAACGCTGGCCTGGCCTTCGCGACCGGCTCTGCGAGCCCGGCCTCGGCATCCGCCGCCACATCAATATCTACGTCGACCGTGAACGGGCGGCGTTGGACACGCCGATTGGCGAGTCGTCGCGCGTGGACGTGATCGCCGCAATCAGCGGAGGCTGACCCGGCCCGCGGGTAGAGTCGATCCGTGCCCGCCTTCGTCTGGATCGCTCTGGCCGTCTTCTTCGTGTGCCTCCTTGCCGGCGGCATCTGGGCGCTCGCCAACGGGCTCCGAGCCTGGCGAGCGGGCCGTCCGGCGCTGCGGCGGATGGAGGAAGCATCGGCATCACTGAACGGACGATCGTCCGAGCTCGAACGCCGCCTTGCCACGCTGGAGCCGAAGACCTCGCAGCTCCAGCGCGACGTCGCGCGGCTCCAGCGCTCGGTCGCCCGTATTCGCGTGCTCTTCGGCGGCGTCCATGGGGCCAAGACGGCGTATCGCGTCGCACGGTTCTTCACGCTTTGACCCGCGTCGCGGCGGTCGACCTCGGGACGAACTCCACGCGCCTGCTCGTCGCCGACGTGGTCGACGGCCACGTCGATGAAGTAGCGAGGCGGCTCCAGATCACCCGGCTCGGCGAAGGTGTCGACAAGCGGCGACGGCTGCTCCCCCTCCCCATCGCGCGCGTGCGCAACTGCCTCGCCGACTTTCGCCGGGAGCTGGAGGACCTCGGCGCCGAGCGGACGCTCGCCATTGCGACGAGCGCCGTGCGCGATGCCGAGAACGGTGAGGCCTTCCTCGGCGAGATCGAGTGGAGCTACGGCTTCACGACTCAGCTCCTGTCCGGGCACGACGAGGCCCTGCTGACGTTCCGCGGAGTCGCCGACGGCCGAGCGATCGAGCCTGACACGCTGATCGTGGACGTCGGCGGCGGCTCGACGGAGCTCGTGCTCGGCGGCCCCGACGGCGTTTCCTTTCACACGAGCGTCGACCTCGGCTGCGTGCGCCTGACCGAGCGCTTCGGGGACGACATCGAGGCCTGCGCTACGCACGTCCGCTCCGAGCTACCCGATCTCCAGCCTCGGGGCGCCATCGGCGTCGCCGGCACGGTGACGGCACTGGCCGCACTCGACCTCGGACTCGTCGAATACGACCCCGACCGTGTACACGGCCACGTGCTCACGCGCGACGCCGTCGAGGAGCAGCTCGAGCGACTGGCTGCGTTGTCGCTCGACGAACGGCGCCGCGTGCCCGGTCTCGAGCCCGAGCGCGCGCCCGTGATCGTCGCCGGCGCCGTCATCGTCTGCGAGGTGCTGGCGCGCTACGGACTGGACAGCCTCGAGGCAAGCGAGCGGGACATCCTCGACGGCGCGGCGCTCGCGGCCGCCGAGCTGCCGGTCGAGGAAGAGGGCGCGGCCCCGCCCGGCGCGTACACCTGCTGCTGATGAGATTCGGACTCGTTGCGTCGAACATCGGCTCGTTCTCGCAGCCGGAGAACGTTGTCACGCTCGCGGAAGCAGCGGAGGAGGCAGGCTGGGAGGCGCTCTTCCTCTGGGATCACCTCGCGTGGGTGTGGGACGGGCCTGCGGTCGATCCCTGGGTGACGCTCGGCGCCGTGGCTGTCCGCACGGAACGCCTGTTGCTTGGAACGTGCGTGACGCCGGTCCCGAGGCGCAGGCCGCAGGTGCTCGCGGTCCAAATCGCCACCCTCGACGAGCTGTCCGGTGGCCGGGCCGTCCTCGGCGCGGGCATCGGCGGCAACCGCAAGGAGTTCGAGCACTTCGGCGAGAGCTTCGACCGGGAGCGGCGCTGGGAGCTGCTCGAGGAGGGGCTGTCCCTCATCCGCGAGCTCTGGGCGGGGCCGCTCGGCCCGCGCCAGGTCCCGATCTGGATCGGCGGCAACAGCACGCGTGCGCGTCAGCTTGCTGCGCGCTACGACGGCTGGATGCCCGATTCGACGACCCTCGACGAGATGCGCATGAGCCCCGACGACGTTCGCGACGATACGCAGCCAGGGATCGCGGTGATGGGCTACTCGGCGCCCGCCGAGCAAACGCTGCACGACGCCTACGCGGCCGCCGGCACGACGTGGTGGCTCGAGCATCTCCACGACCGCCGCGGCTCGCTTGACCAACTACTAGCGCGCGTGTGCGCCGGGCCTTAGACTCACTGCCGTGAGCGTCGACGTGCAGGCGCTGAGCGGCATCTCCGGCCGCGTGCTGACTCCGGGCGACGACGGATACGACGAGGCATGCAAGATCCACAACGCGCTCATCGAGCGCAAGCCGGCTGTCATCGTCCGCTGCCGCAACGCGGCTGACGCTGCGGCGGGAATCCGCTTTGCACGAGACAGCGGTCTCGACATCACAGTCCGCGGAGGCGGCCACAACGTCGCAGGCAGATGCATCGCGGACGGCGCCGTGATGATCGACCTCGCAGAGATGAAGAACGCCGACGTCGACCCCGAGGCCAGGACGGTCCGGGCCGAAGGCGGGCTGACGTGGGCGGAGCTGAATGCCGCGAACGCCGAGCACGGTCTCGCCGTCACCGGAGGCGCCATCTCGACGACCGGCATCGCGGGATTGACACTCGGTGGCGGCCTCGGCTGGCTGATGGCGAAGTACGGCCTCGCAGCCGACAACGTCGAAGCTGTCGAGCTCGTGACGGCTGACGGCGAGATACTCGACGTCACGGCGGACTCCCATCCCGACCTCTTCTGGGCGCTGCGCGGCGGCGGAGGCAACTTCGGGGTGGCCACGACGTTCACATACCGCCTCCATCCGCTCGACATGGTCACAGGTGGTCTGATTGCCCATCCGATCGAAGCAGGTGGCGAGATGCTGCGCTTCTACCGCGATGCGGTCGCCGCCTGCCCCGACGACCTGACGGTGTTCGCCGGCCTCGTACACGCGCCGGACGGCTCCGGAGCAGCGCTCGCGGTCATGGTCGTCTGCCACACCGGAACACCCGATGAAGCAGAGCGCGATCTGGCCCCGTTCAAGGAGTGGGGCTCACCGGCGATGGTCGAGGTCGGCCCGATGCCGTACCCCGTGATGAACACGCTGCTCGACGAGGGCCTGCAGGGCGGGTTGCTCAACTACTGGTTGTCGAGCTTCACGAACGGGCTCTCGGACGGCTTCATCGATACCGCGCTCGAGCGTTTCGCGTCAGTGCCGTCAGAGCTGTCGGCCATCTTTCTCGAGCATTTCCACGGCGCCGTGACACGAATTGGCGTGACGGACGCAGCCGTTCCCCATCGCGCAGAGGGCTGGAACTGCCTCATTCCGTCGGTCTGGTCGGATCCGGCCGAGAACGACAAGAACATCGCCTGGGGGAAGGACACGTACGCGGCGCTGTCGGAGCACTTCGCGGGTCGGCGCTGGCTCAACTATCTCGGTGACGACCAGGGCGATGACGCAATCCGGGCTGCGTACGGACCGAACTACGACCGGCTCGTCGATGTCAAGCGGAAGTACGACCCCGAGAACGTCTTCCACCACAACCACAACATCGTCCCGTAGCCGGGCCGCTCAGGCGGCAATCGCCGTGAACGGGACGGCGCCGAGCCTTTCGAAGATCTCCTGTCCCTCGCGCGACGCGTTCTCGTCGCCGCAGCGCCCGAGGCCGAGCAGGGCGTATCCTCGCTCGACGACCGAGCCCCACTCCTGCCAGCCCGCTGCGGCTTGAGCATAGAGGCTCGCCGCCTCGTCCTTCCGCCCCTGAGACTCCGCGACGATCGCCCTGGCTGACGTAAGCGCGTGGCGGGATGCAGGCAAAGGCACGACATCGGCAGCCCTCTCGACCAGAGAATCGGCGAGGTCTGCCCTTCCCGCCGCGAAGCTGACGAGGACCGCCATCGGCAAGCTGTCGAGGCCCGGTCGCTCGCGCTCGTACTCCGCCACGAGAGCTGCTGCCTCCTCTAGCTCTCCGCCGAGCGCGGACAGGAACGCGGCGTGGGCAAGAGCCGGCTCGAGGACCTGCGGATCGGCGATCTCGCGCGCCCGCGGGAGGAAGATCGAGGCCAACCGTGCCGCCTCCTCCATGTTCCCGCGCTGTGCGTGGACGGGGGCCGAGACGATGAGTGCGATGACCTCGATCTGCGTGCCGCCCTGCTCCCGGTCCCAGCGCATGAGGGCTTCGGCCTCCCGCAGGAGCTCATCCCACTGCCCGAGCTCATAGAGGTACGGCAGCCTCGACACCCGCGACCACATCTCGTGGTGCGTCAGCCCTCGCCGGCGCGCGAACTCGTTTCCCGCCTCGATGAGCTGAAGGCCGGCTGCGGCGCCGTCGAACATGGCGACCACCTCTCCGAGATTGCCGTACGATGTCGCGGTCTCGATGCCCAGCCCGAGCGTCAGACCGAGGTCGAGCGCCTGCCGCTGGTCGTCGAGCCCGGAGTAGTCGCCCATGGCGACGCGCGCGAGACCGCGGAACTGGAGATTGCGCACGATGTTCTCGACGCCGAGCTCTTCGGCCAGCGCGATGCCCTTCTCGGCCCAGTCAATTGCTGCCTGGGACCGACCCGCCAGCGCGTCCTCACCTGCGGCCCGTTCGTAGGCGAGCACGAGCTCGGGCCCTGGCTCGCGCTCGAGTATCGAAATGGCTTCGAGCGTGATCGCATGGGCACGACCCGTGTCGCCCCTCCGCCAGAGCGCTCGCGACAGGCCGACCCTCGCGACAGCCGCCGCGTGCTCGTCCAGCGCCGGCAACGCCTCCTCGTACGCCTGCTCCGCTTCGACGACACGGCCCTGCTCCTGCAGCGCGTCGGCCAGCTTCACGAGCAGGCCCGCGCGGTCCTGACCCTCTGACAGCTCGAGGGCACGGCGATACGCCGCCTCAGCGGCAGGTATGTCGAGCTGCATCGCTCGGTCGCCGGCTAGCACGAGGAAGCCGGCGAGCCGCTGCTCCAGGTCGCCGGCCGGTCGAGCATCGCCGGCTGCCTGCCACAGCTCGATTGCCTGGTCGTAGTGGTAGACGAGGATCTCAGCGTGGTCGGACACGCGCTCCTGCGCAGCCTCGACCCACCCCGCCGCCAGGACGTGCTTCTCAGCCCGTTGTGCGCGCGGGATCTGCTGGTAGGCGACGTCGCGGACCAGCACGTGCCAAAACGAGAACTCGTCCTCTCCGGCCACCGAGGACAGGCGGGAGGGACGCACGAACTCGCGGCGCACTAGCTCACGCACGCCGTCCAGCACATCGCTGCGCTCTCTGCCGCCCATCGCCGCGAGAGCGCCGGTCCAGAAGACCTTGCCGACGACGGCGGCGTCCTGCACCAGCGACTTCAAGTGGGGCGCCAGCGTGTCGAGCCGCGCGGCGATCAGCGCCTGGACGGTCTCCGGCACGGCAATCTCCTCATCGCCGCGCTCCGCCAGCATCCGCACGAACTGCTCCGTGTAGAGCGGATTGCCGCCGGCGCGCTCGAGGAGCGCGGCCTGCGTCTCTGCAGGCAGCACCGAACGCTCGAGCAGTGCGCCGATCAGCCTCGCCGTCTCATCGTCGGAGAGAGGTGAGAGCCCGACCGTCGTCGAATTGCGCCGCCCTCCTCCCCAGTCCGGGCGGCTCTCGTAGAGCTCGGGCCGTGCCGTGCCGACCACCAGCAGCGGCACCGGCGCAGCCCAGTCGAGGAGCTCCTCCACGAAGTCGAGCAACGCAGCGTCGGCCCAGTGGACGTCCTCGATCACGAGCACGAGCGGCCGCTGCGCGGCGAGCGCCTCGAGGTAGCGCCGCCAGGCCGTGAACGCCTCTTGACGGGCAACGCCGGCACCCTCCTCCTGCGCACCGACGAGAGGGGCGAGCCGGTCCGTGAACCACGTGTGCTCCGCCTCGTCCGCGACGGCAGCCGCGACGGCGCGTTCGAGCTTCGCGTGAGCCTCCGCAGGGCGGTCCGACTCGAGGATCCCGGCCTCGGCTTTGACGATCTCTCCCAGCGCCCAGAACGTGATCCCCTCGCCGTACGGGAGACAGCGGCCCTGGCGCCAGGTGATGAGCTCCGACCGCCGGTCGACTTCCTGGCTCAGCTCCCACACGAGCCGGCTCTTGCCGAGCCCCGGCTCGCCGACGACCGTGACCAGCTGCACCGACGGCTCCTGCTGCGCCCGCGTGAGCGTGTTGACGAGGACCGCGAGGTCGCGCTCGCGTCCGACGAACGGGGTACGCGCGCCAAGCTCCGTCTCCACTCCGAACCGGCTGCGGGCACCGACCACTTGCCACACGGGGATCGGCTCGGCCTTGCCCTTCGCGCTCACCGGATCGAGCGGCTCGGTCACGATCACGTCGCCCGCCCCGCGCATCGTGGCCTCGTCGACGATCACCGCTCCGACGGGCGCTGCGCTCTGCAAGCGCGCCGCCGTGTTGACGATGTCGCCCGTCGCAATCCCCTCACCCCGCTCCGGCCGCGCTCCGAGGGCGACGACTGCCTCCCCGGTTGCCACTGCGGCGCGCACCGCGAGATCGAGATCCCGCTCCTCGTTCAGCTCCTGGATCGCCTCGAGGATTCGCAAGCCCGAGCGCACGGCCCGTTCCGCATCATCCTCGTGTGCGACCGGAGCGCCGAAGACGGCCATCACCGCGTCGCCGATGAACTTCTCGACCGTTCCGCCGAAGCGCTCGATCTCGATCTTCAGCCGTTCGTGGTACGGCCGGAGCGCCGCGCGGACATCCTCCGGGTCGGCCCTGTCGGAACGGCCGGTGAAGCCGACGAGGTCGACGAAGAGCACCGAGACGACCTTCCGCTCCTCGGCCGGCGCGGGCCGCTCCGCGAGCGGCTCACCGCAGGCGAGGCAGAATCGCGCCTCCTCCGGATTCTCCTGCCCGCAGGCGGGGCAGACCTGGGCGGGCGATCCGTCGCTCACGGCTAGGCGGC
>CAWHBM010000005.1:0-20594 GCA_963827725.1 uncultured Actinomycetes bacterium
CGATACCGGGCCGGAGGTGGAGGTCGTGCTCAAGTCGGCCGACGCAGAGGCGCTCGGCGCGGCGGCCGCCTGGGTCGAGGCGGCGTTGGACGAGGGTGTTGGGAGGTGACATGAAGGTCTTCGTGATCAGCGACATGGAGGGCGTCTCGGGAGTCGTCAAATGGGAGCAGGTCGAGGGCGGCGAGTCGCTCTACGAGGAAGCGCGCAGGCTCTACACGGAGGAGATCAACGCGGCCGTGCGCGGCGCCAGGGCCGCAGGGGCGACCGAGATCGTCGTGATGGACTGCCACGGGGCGGGGAAGGGGTGGACGTTCAACGCGCTCCTCCCCGAGCTGCTCGACCCCGGCTGCGAGTGGGTCGTGCAGGACGAGTGGTCGGAGTACACCGAGTTCCTGGAGCAGGGCTGCGACGCGGCGCTTCTGATCGCCATGCACGCGAAGGCGGGCTCGGAGCGCGGCGTCATGAGCCACACGATCTCTGGCCACGACTACCGCGACCTGCGCTTCAACGGCGTCTCCGTCGGCGAGACCGGGCTCCACGCGGCTCTCTGTGGGACGTGGGGCTGCCCCATCGTCCTCGTCACCGGCGACGACGTGGCCTGCCGTGAGGCGACCGAGCTTCTCGGCGCGGAGCTCGTCACGGTGGCCGTAAAGACCGGCCTGGGGCGCAACAGCGCGCGGAACCTCCCGCCCGTTCGCGTGCGGGAGCTGATCGAGGCGGCGGCCAGGGAAGCGGTCGAGAGGCGCGACCGGGCTCGGCCGTATGACCCCGGCAAGCCCTGCGAGGTCGTGGCCGTCCTGGCCGCGCCTGACCTCGCCGAGCGGTACCGCTACCGCCACGGGGTCGAGCTCGTCGACGGGGTCACCGTCGCCTCGCGGGCGGAGGACTGGTGGACCGCCTGGCGCCAGTTCTTCTTCTAGCGGCCAGGTCTCCGGCGGACACGACAGGCGTCTGACCCCTTCCACCGCCCGTTTCGGGCGTCGTAGCGCGAGCAATCTCTGCACCCGTACCACGAACTGTCCCCTTTGGTTTCCACAGCGTTCCCGGTCGACTCCCGTCACGGCCGGCCTTGTTCGGGGTCAGACCCGGGGTGGCCGCGGGGGACAGGCCGGTCGAGTCGTGGGCGCCGAGGGATACCATCGACCTCGTGGCGGTCACCTCTCCCGACCAGTACCTCGCCGACCTGAATCCGGCCCAGCGTGAGGCGGTCCTCGCCACGGAGGGGCCGGTGCTGGTCGTCGCCGGAGCCGGCTCGGGGAAGACGCGCGTGCTCACTCACCGCATCGCGCACCTCGTCACCGCCTGCGGCGTGAAGCCGAACGAGATCTTCGCCATCACCTTCACGAACAAGGCGGCCGGGGAGATGAAGCGCCGCCTCGAGGCCTCGCTAGGCGACGTCGCGCAGCGCATGTGGGTGATGACCTTCCACGCCGCCTGCGGCCGCATCCTCCGCCGCGAGGCGCCGCGCCTGGCCTACAAGTCGAACTTCACCATCTACGACCAGGCCGACCAGGTCCGCGTCGTCAAGGCGATCGTGGAGGAGGAGGGCTGGGATCCCAAGCGCTTCGTCCCCCGCGGCATCCACGCCCAGATCTCAACCGCCAAGAACCAGCTCGTCGGCCCCGACGAGTACGCGCAGCGTGTCGGCTCCTTCTACGAGCAGACCGTCGCCGCCGTCTACGACCGCTACCAGCGGCGGCTGCACGCTTCCAACGCCATGGACTTCGACGACCTGCTCATGCGCACGGTGGAGGTGCTGGAGAACCACCCTGACGCGCGCGAGAAGTGGCAGAAGGCCTTTCGCTACGTCCTCGTGGACGAGTACCAGGACACGAACCACGCGCAGTACCGGCTTCTGCAGCTCCTCGCCGGCGTCCACGGGAACGTCTTCGCGGTTGGCGACCCCGACCAGTCGATCTACGCCTTCCGCGGCGCCGACATCCGCAACATCCTCGAGTTCGAGCGCGACTTCGGCGGCGCGCGGGTGATCGCCCTGGAGCAGAACTACCGCTCGACGAACGCGATCCTTCGCGCCGCCAACTCGCTGATCGCTCAGAACCGGGAGCGGAAGCCGAAGAACCTCTTCAGCGAGCTGGGCGAGGGTGACCCGGTGCGCGCGCTCGAGGTCGAGGACGAGCACGCGGAGGCGCGCTTCGTCGCCTCGGAGATCGCCGGCCTGATCGAGGAGGGCTACGCTGGCGCCGAGCTCGGAGTCTTCTACCGCACGAACGCGCAGTCGCGCGTGCTCGAGGACGTCCTCGTCCGCCAGGAGATCCCGTACCAGGTGATCGGCGGCCCCCGCTTCTACGAGCGCGCCGAGATCAAGGACGCCGTCGCGTACCTCCAGGTGATCGACAACCCGTTCGACGGCGTCTCCCTCGCGCGCATCGCCAACAAGCCTCGCCGCGGCATCGGCGACGCGTCGGTCGCGCGCCTCCAGGTCTACGCGGACGCCCAGGGCATCTCTCTCTTCGAGGCGCTCGACCACGCGGAGGAGGCGGGCGTCGGCGCCGCTCCCCTCAAGGCTGTCCAGCGCCTCCACGGCCTGCTCCAGTCGCTCCAGGCCGGCGCGCTCGAGCTGTCCGTGCCCGAGCTCCTGGAGAAGGTGCTCGACCAGAGCGGCTACCTGGAGGCACTCCGCGCCGAACGGACGATCGAGGCGCAAGGCCGCGTGGAGAACCTGCTCGAGCTCGGCGGCGTCGCGCTCGAGTACCAGGCAGCCGCCGCCACCACGCCTACCCTCTCCGAGTTCCTGCAGCAGATCTCGCTCTTCTCCGACCAGGACGCACTGGCTGAGGAGGGGAGCCGCGTCACCCTGATGACCCTCCACAACGCGAAGGGCCTCGAGTTCCGCGCGGTCTTCCTCGTCGGCATGGAGGAGGGCGTCTTCCCGCATGCGCGCTCGATCGAGGAGCAGGGGATCGAGGAGGAGCGGCGGCTCGCGTACGTCGGGCTGACACGCGCCCAGGAGCGGCTGACGCTGACGCATGCCGCCACCCGCTCGCTCTGGGGCTCGCGCGACTACCGCAGCCCGAGCCGGTTTCTCGAGGAGCTCCCCGACGAGATCCAGCGCGAGCGCCTGCGGCCGTCCTCCTGGACGGGCTACAACGCGCCACGGTCGTCGCAGGCGTCCACGGGCCCCACGCCGGACCTCTCGACGGGCGATTCCGTCCGCCATTCGACGCTCGGCGAGGGCGTCGTCGTCCGCATCGAGGGCGACGGCATCGTCACCGTGCGCTTCGCGCAGGACGGCGCCGAGCGCCGCCTCATGCTCGACTACGCGCCCCTGGAGAAGGTCTGAGCGTGCTCGTCCGCACAGCTCGGCCCGACGAGCGCCTCGACGCGCTCCGGCCGATCTGGCACTACTTCGGCGCTCCGTTCGGGCCGCAGGAGGAACGTGTGTCTCGGATGCTCATTCCCGGGGGCCGCATGCTCGTCGCGGCCGAGGGCGAGATGATCGTCGGCAGCGCCGGAGCCTTCGAGCTCGAGCTGACGATCCCGGGTGGGCCGGTGCGCACGGCAGGGGTGACTGTCGTCGGCGTCTTGCCCACGCACCGCCGTCGCGGGATCCTACGAGAGCTGATGCGCGTGCAGCTCGACGACGCCCACGCGCGTGGCGAGCCGCTCGCGATCCTCTGGGCCTCGGAGGGCGGCATCTACGGCCGCTTCGGCTACGGGCTTGCGTCGGTCTGCGGGGACATGGCGATCGCGCGAGCACACACCAGCTTCGTCCGGGACGCGGGCTGGCCCGGCACGACACGGCTCGTGCCCGTTGACGAGGCGCGCACGCTCTTCTCCCAGGTCTACGACCGCGTTGCCGCCGAGACGCCCGGCATGTTCGCGCGCACGGCGGAATGGTGGGAGAAGCGGACGCTCGCCGACTCGGAATGGCGTCGTGCAGGCGGCGGGGAGCTGGCCTTCGTCGTGCTCGAGCTCGACGGGCAGCCGGGGGCGTACGCGATCTACCGGCTCAACTTCTCCTACGACGACGGCGTCCCGACCGGGAAGACCGTGGTCATCGAGGCGATAGGGGCGACGCCTGCCGCCACGGCCGCCGTCTGGCGCTACCTCTTCGACATCGATTGGATGGCGAGCGTCGAGGCCACGCTGCTGCCGGTCGACCACCCGCTCTTCCTGCTCCTCCTCGAGCAGAACCGTATGAGGTTTCGAGTCGGTGACGGCCTCTGGGTGCGGCTGGTGGACGTCGGCGCCGCGCTGGCCGCACGGGCGCGTGCGGACGACGGCGAGCTCGTCCTCGAGGTGAGGGACGAGTTCTGCCCGTGGAACGAAGGGCGCTTCGCGCTCGGCGGCTCGGCGACGAAGGCCGCCGCAGACCTGCGCCTCTCGGTGGACGCGCTCGGCTCCGCCTACCTGGGCGGATTCACGTTCGCCGACCTGGCCCGCGCAGGGCGTCTCGAGGAGACGACGGAGGGCGCAGTCGCCCTCGCCGACACCGTCTTCCGCACGGAGCGCAAGCCCTGGTGCCCGGAGATCTTCTGAGTTTCTGCTAGCGTTCCGCCTCGTGCTTGCCGTCAAGGCCCTGCTAATGGGCCTTTTTTCGTGCTTCATCCTCGCCGGGCCCGCCCAGGCCTGGTACAGAGGTCCGGACTCTCCAGCGGACTCCCAGCGGGAGCCGCGCTGGCTCCTTCCCATGGATGGCCCGCTCGGCTCGCACTTCGGGCCGCGCTGGGGCGGGACGCACGAGGGCATCGACATCGAGGGTTGGTATGAGACGCGCGTTCGCGCGGCCCAGCGCGGGGTGGTCAGGTACGTCGGGTGGCTCGACGACTACTCGGGCTACGGTCTGGTCGTGAAGGTCCGGCACGAGAGCGGGATCGTGACGATGTACGCGCACCTCGCACGCGCCTTCGTCGAGCGCGGCGAAGCCGTCACCGCCCGGCAGATCATCGGCCGGGCCGGGTGCACGGGCTCCTGCACCGGCACGCACCTCCACTTCCAGGCGTGGCGGCACGGAAAGCTGATCGACCCGCTCGAGCTCCTCGGCCGGCACGCGTTCGCGAAGCTCTGATGCGGATCGTCTACTACGTCGCCGCGAGCCTCGACGGCCGCATCGCCGGGCCCGACCACGACCTGGACTTCCTGAAGACGCTGGCCGGCGGGGTGGACGCCTACGGCTATGCCGAGTTCTTCGAGGAGATCGACGGGTTGGTGACAGGCGCGGGCACGTACGAGTTCATGACGGGCCATTCGTGGCCCTACGGCGACCTGCCCACCTGGCTCGTGACGCACCGCGACGACCTGCCGGACATCGAGGGAGCCAATCTGCGCAGCTTCTCGGGCGACATGCGCGATCTCGTGCGTGAGCTCGAGGAGGCCGGCCTCGAGCGCGTGTGGCTGATCGGAGGGGGCAACCTCGCCGCGCAGCTCCTGGCGGCCGACCGCCTCGACGAGCTCATTCTGACGCTCGCGCCGACATTCCTCGGGCGCGGCCCGGCGCTTGCCGACGGCGAGCTCCCCCTGCGCCGCTTCCGGCTGATGTCCGTCCGTCGCCCCGAGGACACCGACGGCGTGACGCTCCGGTACGAACGGGTCCCGGGCTGACGCCAGAGCCGCTTGACGCTCGTGCATCCGGGACGTAGCGTCGCCGCCCATGCAGATCGGTAAGGCAGGGAGCCCCGTCAGCCACATCAGCCAGGCCTATCCGGACCGGGTCGAAGTGCGGGGACGAGACCTTTGCGACGACCTCATGGGCAGGATGAGCTTCACGGAGTACTTCCACCTCCTGCTCACCGGCGGCGAGCCCACCGAGGACCAGCGCTTCTTCCTCGACGTGCTCCTGGTCAGCATCGCGGAGCACGGGATGATGCCGGCCAACGTCGCGGCGCGCATGACCCTCGCCGCCGACCCCGAATCACTCCAGGGCGCCGTCGCCGCAGGGATTCTCGGGTGCGGTCCGGTCGTCCTCGGCACGTCCGAGTCGTGTGCGCGGCTCCTCGCAGAGGCGCAGGAGCAGGTGGCGGCCGGCGAGGATCCCGTGGAGGTCGTAGACGGAATCGCGCGCACGATCCACGCGGCCGGGGGCAAGGTGCCGGGGTTCGGCCACCCGGTGCACCGGCCGGTCGACCCGCGTGCCGAGCGGATTCTCGAGCTCGCGGACGCCCGCGCCGTGAGCGGGCCTCACGTCCTGCTGGCGCGTTGTCTTCGCGATTCCGTCGCCACGGCATGGGGCAAGCCGCTTCCGATGAACGTCGCCATGCCTATCGCCGCGGTCATGCTCGACCTGGGGTTCTCACGCGACGTCGTGAAGTCGGTCCCGATCCTGGCGCGCACGGCCGGCCTGCTCGCCCATCTCGCCGAGGAGCGACAGGAGCCCCTCGGCTTCCTCGTGGCGGGGGGCGCGGAGGAGGCGGTGGAATACGAGCGCCGGCCTGACGACCGGGCCCAGTGATGCTCGCGCCCGAGGTCGAGGCCCGTCCGTGGGCGCAGCAGCTCGCCGTCGACGACGCGCTCTACCGCGCCCAGCTCGCCTACCTCTTCGCGCACTCGACCTTCTATCGCGAGCGACTCGGAGCGGCAGGGATCGGCTCCGACCGCGCGGCCGGCGGGCTCGAGGACATCGGGCAGCTGCCGCTCACCGACAAGGACGAGCTTCGAGCGACGTCCACGCCCGAGAATCCGTTTGGCGCGCACCTCTGCGCGCCGCCGTCCGAGATCGTCCGGGTCTACTCGACGAGCGGCACGACCGGCACGCCCAGCTTCGTCCCGCTCACGGCGGGCGACCTCGACAACTGGGTGACCGCGTCGGCGCGCAGCTACGCGGCATCCGGCATCGCCGCCGGCCAGCGCATCGTCTCTACCTACAACGCCGGGCCTTTCGTGGCAGGGGCGGCCCTGGCCGCCTTCGACCGCATCGGCCTCTGCCACGTTCCGGTCGGCACCGGGCAGACCGAGCGCCTGTTCCTGGCGCTCGAGCAGCTTGTGCCCGAGGCGATCGTGCTCACGCCCTCCTACGCCGCTCATCTCGTCGAATGGGCGACGGAGCGAGATGTGGATCTCCGGGAGTCGAGCGTCGAGCGTGTCCTCGTGGCGGGTGAGCCGGGAGGGGGCGAGCCGGCCTTTCGGGCGAAGCTCGAGGAGGGCTGGGGGGCGAAGGTCACGGAGGCGATGGGCATCGGCGACATCGGCGTGTCGCTCTGGGGGGAGTGCGAGGAGCAGGACGGCATGCACCTGGGCGCGCGCGACTTCGTCCACGCCGAGCTGATCGAGCCCGAGACGGGCCGCGCCCTCGATCTGGACGACGGCGCCCGCGGCGAGCTCGTGTTGACGCATCTCCAGCATCGTGGGGCACCGCTCCTGCGCTTCCGCACCCGGGATCACGTCGAGGTCCGAACGAGCCCGTGCGCATGCGGGCGCACCGGCCCACGCGTCCGCTGCGTCGGTCGTACCGACGACATGCTCATCGTCCGCGGGGTCAACGTCTTCCCCTCGGCCGTCCGTGAGGTCGTGAGCGGGTTCGCACCGGAGGTCAGCGGTCACATACTCGTGAAGCCGAGCTCGCCGGGCGTGAAGCAGGAGCCGCCGCTCCCGGTGAGCGTCGAGCTCGGACCGGGCGCAGCGGCTGAACCCGCGCTCGCGGACGCAATCTGCGACAGACTGCGTGACGTACTGGTCGTCCAGACCCGCGTCGATCTCGTGCCGTGGGGGAGCCTGCGGCGAAGTGAGTACAAGTCGAAGCTCGTCGAGCACTAGGATCCATGCGGAAGCTTCAGAGCCAGGGCGTCCACCACGTCACGATCGTCGGGGCGAACCGGCAGACGTCGATCGACTTCTGGGAGGGAGTGCTCGGCATGCCCTTCGTCTTCGAGCAGCCCAACCTCGACAACGAGTTCGAGAGCCATCTCTACTTCGATCCGGGCGACGGTCGCCTGATCACCGTCTTCACCAACGAGGATCGTGTCCCCGACGCGACGCGAACCTCGACGGATCAAGGCTGTGTGCATCACATCGCCTTCGCGCTCTCGCAGGCCTTCTTCAGCCAGGCGGTGGAGCGCCTCGACGAGCGTGGGATCCGCCACAGCGGCGTCAAGGACCGTGGCTTCATGGACTCGATCTACTTCGAGGATCCGCTCGGTCTCCTGATCGAGCTCTCGTCGTACCGCTTCGAGCCCCCGGCCGGCTTCACGCACCCCGACGTTCTGCTCCAGGCGCACAAGATCCGCGCCGAGCGAGGCGACTACAACATCGCGGAGGTCCATCTCGCCGATGCCATCGAGGAGCTCGTCAGGCGATCGCGAGCTTCGCTCTCGGATGATCGATCGCCGAAGAATCCGTACCGCTAGAGATCGGAGGAGACATGGCTGCACCTGCAAACACGCTGAGCATCCTGAAGCCGAGCGTCAACAACCTGACAGCCCGGATCTTCGTTCGGGCCGCCGGGCTCGAGTTCGAGGAGCTGGACGTGTGGGGGAAGAAGAGCACCCCCGAGTTCCTGGCGAGGACCCGGCCGACCTGACGCCGCTGCTCGAGGAGGACGGCCTGCCGCGGGGAGCGCTCTGGGAGAGCTGCGCGATCATGCAGTACCTCTGCAACAAGCACGGCCTCGACCAGTTCTACCCCACGGACCCGGCCGAGCGAGCCATGGTCGACAGCGCGATGTTCTACCTGATCGGCACGTTCTATCCCCTCCTCGCGCGGGCGACCTATCCGACGCTCGGCTTCGGTCAGTACGCGGGCGAGGTCGCCACCTCCGACGCGGACGACGAGATGAAGGCCAAGGCGCAGAAGGACGCCGAGGAGGCGCTCGCCGGGCCCCTCGAGGTCTACAACGTGTTCTTCCTGGCCGGACGGCCCTTCATCGGCGGCGACAACCCCTCGATCGCGGACATGCGCCTGTCGGCGACGCTCGAGTTCCTGCGCGCGGTCGACTACGAGTTCCCGGCCTGGGCCGAGGAGTACATGGCCCGGATGGAGGAGACCCTGGGCGACGCCTACTCGGAGCCGGTGGCGGACGTGCGCGGCTACGTCGACTACGTGAAGTCGCAGCCTGCGTGACGCCCGACGTCCTGGCGACGACGATCGTCGGCAGCTACCCGCAGCCCGACTGGCTGATCGACCGGGAGCGGCTCGGGGCGCGGCTGCCGCCGCGCGTGCGAGCGCGTGAGCTCTGGCGAGTTCCGGAGCCGCTCCTCGAAGAGGCCCAGAACGACGCGACGCGCCTTGCCGTCCACGACATGGAGCGGGCCGGCGTGGACGTGCTCACCGACGGCGAGATGCGCAGGGAGAGCTATTCGAATCGATTCGCGACCGCGCTCGAGGGCGTCGACCTCGACAATCCAGGCGTCGCGCTCGATCGCACCGGCCACGAGAACCCGGTGCCGAGAGTCGTCGGCCCGATCCGCCGCTCCCAACCGGTCGAGGTCGGCGATGTCGAGTTCCTGCGAACGCTCACCGACCGTCGCATCAAGATCACCGTTCCCGGGCCGTTCACGATGGCACAGCAGGCCCAGAACGACCACTACGCCGACGAGCGGAGCCTCGCGCTCGCCTACGCGGACGCCGTCAACGAAGAGCTGCGGGACCTCAAGGCAGCCGGCGCCGACGTCGTGCAGATCGACGAGCCATATCTCCAGGCCCGCCCCGAGCCGGCGCGAGAGTATGCCCTCGACGCAATCAACCGGGCGCTCGAGGGGATCGAGGGCGACACGGTTCTTCACACGTGTTTCGGCTACGCGCACATCGTCAAGAAGCGGCTCACCGGCTACCCGTTCCTGCGGGAGCTCGACGACTGCGCTGCGACCCACATCTCGCTCGAGGCCGCGCAGCCGAATCTCGATCCGAGCGTGCTGGGCGACGTCTCCGACAAGGTGATCGTCCTGGGAGTTCTCGACCTGGGCTCGAGCGAGGTCGAGACGCCCGAGGTCGTCGCTGACCGGATCCGACGGGCCCTCGCGGTGGTGGGGCCGGAAAGGCTCGTCGTCGCGCCGGATTGCGGGATGAAGTACCTCCCGCGCGACCGGGCATTCCGCAAGCTCGAGGCGATGGTCGCCGGCACCCGCATCGTCAGGGAAGCGCTTCGCCGCTGAAGCGCCGGGAGCCCTCCGGCTCGTTGGCATTACCAGAGCGTGTCGATCTCGCCTGGGTAGAGCTCGATCCGGGCGCCGACGAACGTCCCCGCGGCCTCTCGCGCCTTCCGGGAGAAGAAGCATGCCATCACGATCTTGGCGAGCACGTCGCTCGGGAACGGCGCGTCCGGCGTTCCTCCAACGAGCACACTGCCGGTGAGCGCTTGCCACCCGGCCCGCTCGTAGAAGGCCTGGAGCGGGTGGTCGCACGTGAAGATTCCCAGGTCGGCGCCCCCCGCGGCCATGGCTTCACGCGCCGCCTCGACCAGCCGATGACCGTAGCCCCTGCCGCGACGTGTCGGGTCGGACACGACAGTGCTCAGCCCGCTCGCTGCATACAGCGCACCGCGGTGGCCGATCAGCTTGGAGAGGATGTCGAGCGCTGCGAGAACGCGGCCGTCCTCGACCAGCAGCATCGACCGCGGTCGCAACGCCGGGTCGTGCTTTGTGCCCGCACTGGTCGGCCCGTCGGAAGGCCACGCCAGCTCCTGAAGAGCGACCACCTGGAGCCGAAGGTCGAGCGGGACGTCGACTTCGGGGCAGGCGACGATCTGCATCGGAGGTCATTGTCGTGGGCGGGCCAACAATCCGCGGTAGAACTCTGCGCTCCGGCGCGCAACAATCATCTGGGGAAACGACGATGGGGGGATGCGATGGCTGATCGAGTGGAGTTGCTCGGCCTCGACGACGAGGCGCTGATCCGTCGCGTCTTCGACCTCGTCGGTGACGTCGAGGACGAGGAGCTCCGGGACCGGCTCTTCGCAGTGACGGAGGAGGTCTTCGAACGGACCTGTGCCGAGGGCTACCGCCGCATGCTCATCGCCGAGGTCGAGGCCGACGAGGAGTACGACGACCACGCGATGCTGCTCCGCGAGCTCGACACCCTCCTGGGGGCGATAGAGGCGCGTGCCGGCTTCCGACCGCTGGCGCAGGAGCTCGCCCGCGACTAGAAGTCGTTCCGGCCCCGGCCCGTTGCACGGGCTCCGACTCGGCGTCGACCCGCTCCGTTTCCTGGTCGGCGCGCGTTCGTTCGCTAGACTGAGCGCCCCTAGGGCGGTTAGCTCAGTTGGGAGAGCACCAGCTCGACAAGCTGGGGGTCACTGGTTCGAGCCCAGTACCGCCCACCTCGGAAGCCCCCGCATATCGGGGGTTTTCGTTTTCCTAGTAGGCACCGGGGGAAGGGCTTTGGCTCCTCTTGGCTACAACGCCTGTTGCGCGCACGCTTATCAGCTCGGCCGACTGGCCTTGTCGGGCCCTCCGAGCTCAAAGCGACCCGTGGCGTCACGATCGCGGTCGTATCGTCGCTTGAGCGGAAACGGCGGCAACCAGGACTCGCGACGGACGATCCAGCCTTCGTAGGTTGGCATCAGTTGGTCAGGGGCATCCAGGGATCCAAGGTTCACTTCGATCTCGTCTGCGCTGCGTGCGAAAACGGAGGAGCCGCAGCGGGGACAGAAAAACCGCCCGACGTAGTCGCGTGTTTCGCCATCGATCGTCACCGCATCCTGAGGGAACACCGCGGAAGCGTGAAAAAGGGCCCCATGATGCTTGCGGCAGTCGAGACAGTGACAAATGCCGACCCGGTATGGGAGTCCCGACGCCACAATTCGGACGTTGCCGCACAGGCAACCGCCGGTGAATCGGTCCATGCTGCGTCTCCTCCAAAATCAAGCGGTCGGAATCGATACTAACGGAGCTTGGGCCTCAGATCGCCGAGGCTCCCCGACCCGCCGTGATCGAAGCGTGGCCCGCCGTCGAGCGTGAGCTAGAGGCACTCGCCGCCGTGATCGCAGACCTCCGCGACGCGAGGAACGTCGCCGCGCCCGCCCGCCCGTACACGGTTGGACCGTTTCGACAAGCTGGGGGTCACTCGATCGAGCGCAGTACCGCCCACCTAGAAAAGCCCCGCACAAACGGGGTGTTTCTCGAGGTCTACGCGGCGCGCTCGCTGATGTCCACGAGGTAGGCCGCCTGGAGCAGGCGCTCGAGGCGGCGGGCGTCGGCCAGGCCGACCTTCTTGCTGAGGAGCACCCCGAGCTCGTACGGATAGGCGAGCTGCGCGCGGTAGCCGGCGGAGTGGGGGAGGACGCGGCCCCAGAGCTGCACCCGGCCGAGCACGATCGGGTTCGGCACGGCGGCCTGGGCCCACCCGGCCCATTCGAGCACTGCCTCGCGCGTCGTCACCGCGTAGATCCCGCAGCCGCAGCCGGGCTCCGGCTGCGACGAGGCGCTGCGGCGAGCCTGATCCCGTTTAGGCGCTGAGTCGGCGCAGACGTCCCAGCGACTCCACAACGGAGGGCGGTCCGTCTTCGTAGTACGTGGCCCCTGCCTTGATCGAGTCGGGGCTTGTTTCGTCCTCATGCCAGCGGGTGAGCTCGACCACATCGTTCCCAACCACGAGCATCATCACCTTGATGTCGGGGTGCTGGACGGGCACGCCAATGCGGACGTCCGCGTAGGGCAGGTCCATTGCATCGATCTGGACCACCCATCGGAGCGTCTCGCCGTCATCGAGCACGTGCGGGCGAACGGTGAGGCTCGCCTCCTCGCCATAGCGGGCGATGAGCTGTTCCAGCATCCTTGTGGAACGTGGAGAGTAAACCGCAGGCAGGCAGCGCGCCGCGCTCTGCGGCGGGTCAGGTTCCCACGTCCCGTCGAAGTGCGCAGCTTGGACAGTGCGACTAGCCTGGGTCTCGACGGCTCTTGATCGTAGCCCACGTCTAAGGTGCACCAGGATCCAAGGTCGGGAAAGCGAGGGAGTGTCAGAGATCGATCGATGCCGGACCGCGAATCCCCAATAGCACTCCTCGGGAGGTCGGAGCATGCAGGGTGACCTACAGGTCCAGCTGGTCGAGCTCTGTGAGCGGCTCGTCGCCGCGACGATCGAAGAGCAACTGGAATGGAATGTTGGCGAGAAGACCGCCTTCACTTGCACTCGCCGAAGCGGAACGATCTTAGTAAGGAGCGTAGACGGCAGCGGAGAGCACCCCTTCGAGCTCGCCATCTTCAACACGGACGGCGTGAAGGTGGAATCCGTCATCTCCGAATCGGTGGGCGAAGAGCGGTCGGCCCCCTGGAACGGCGCGGTGGCCAACCTCTACCAGGCCGCGCGGCGCCAGGCTCTGCACGCCGACCGTCTCGTCGCCGACCTCCTCGCCGACCTCCCGCCCTCGCAGAGCACGGCTGATGGGACGCCGGACTCCAGATAGAAACACTTGACACGTTCGGACATGCCTGTTTAGTCTGCCTGCGGTCGTCAATCGACCCAATCGGGAACGGAGGAGCATGCGGCTCTGCGGCATGCGAGGCTGGTGCAGCCGGGTCTTGCAGCGCTCTCTGACTGAGGGAACGAGGAGCCTGCGCTCCGCCTTCCGGCGGTCATCTTCGGGAACAGGAGGAGGGGCATGCGCATCTTCATCGCTGGCGTCGATGGATACCTGGGCTGGTCCTTCGCGCAGCACTTAGCAGCGCGCGGGCATGAGGTTGCCGGAGCGGATTTCTTCCTTCGCCGCAAGTGGGTGGAGGAGATGGGATCGTGGAGCGCGATACCGATCTCCTCGTTCCCAGAACGCCTGGAAGCGTTCCAGGAGCGCTTCGGCACCCGGCTGACCTTCTGGGAGGGGGACCTCCGCGACTACCAGTTCGTCGAGGAGATCTTCCGCGATTTCGAGCCGGAGGCGGTCGTCCACCTGGGGGAGTGCCCCTCGGCACCGTACTCGATGGTGGATCGCGATCACGCCGTTTTCGTGCAGACGAACAACATCATCACGACCTTCAATCTGCTCTTCGCGATCCGCAGTGTCACGCCGGAGGCTCATCTCCTCAAGCTCGGCACGATGGGTGAGTACGGCACGCCGAACGTCGACATTCCGGAGGGCTTCTTCGAAATCGACTACAAGGGAAGATCGGATCGGCTTCCGTTTCCGCGTCAGGCGGGCTCCTGGTACCACTGGAGCAAGGTCCACGGATCGAACAACATCATGTTCGCTTGCAGGATCTCGGGCCTCCGGGCGACGGACGTCATGCAGGGAGTCGTCTTCGGGACGCGCATCGACGGGCGGCCGGACGACGAGCGCTTGCGAACGCGCCTCGACTTCGACGAGGCGTTCGGAACCGCGATCAACAGATTCTGCTGCGAAGCGGTTGTCGGCCATCCGCTCACGCCCTTCGGGAAGGGGCATCAGAAGCGGGGGTTTCTCCCGCTGCAGGATTCGATGCAGTGTCTCCGGCTCGCCCTCGAGAACCCACCGCCGGCCGGGGAGTACCGAGTCTTCAACCAGTTCGACGAGGTCTATGACCTCACGGAGCTTGCTTTGAAGGTGCAGCGCGTCGCGGTCGAGCTCGGATTGCCGGTCGAGGTGCACAACCTTGAGAATCCGCGGCAGGAGCTCGAGGATCACTTCTACAACCCCGAGCACCAGCACCTCCTCGACCTCGGATACACGCCTGCACGCGATGTTGAGGGGGAGATACGGCTCATGCTCGAGGATCTGCTCCGGCACCGCGATCGCATCGAGGCGAAGATCGACGTCCTCATCCCGGACGTCCGCTGGGATGGGACGCGGGGGAAGGTGGAATTTCTCGCTGACGCTCACGATCCAGAGCCCAGAGCGGTGGCCGGGGCAGTCTCTACTCGGTGGCCGAGATGAGGATCACGTTCCTCGGTCACGCCGGCTTTTGCGTCGAGACGTCGCGGGCGATTGTCATCACCGACCCCTGGCTCTCGCCAAGCGGTGCCTTCGATTCCGCATGGTTCCAGTATCCGCGGAATCATCACCTCGCTGCCTACGTTCAGGACAGGCTCGCCGATACGCGAAAGGAACGGTTCGTCTACGTCAGTCACGAGCACAAGGATCACTTCGATCCGGCCTTCCTGGAGAGCCTGCGCTGCCGGGACTTCACCGTCGTCATCGCCGACTTCCGGCGCGCCTATTTGAGATCGGCGTTCGCGGAGTATCGGTGCAAGAACGTCGTCGCCTGCGGCGAAGGGCAAGAGGTCGAGATCCCAGGAGGAGTGCTGAAGCTCTACCTGGACGACTCCGAGCTGAACCGCGACTCGGCGATCTTGATCAAGGCAGACGGGAGCTCCTTCCTCAATCTCAACGACTGTCGGATCTTCGACGCGATTCCAACGATCGCGCGCGAGGAAGGGCCGATCGATGTCTTCACCTGCCAGTTCTCAGGTGCTGGCTGGCACCCCACCTGCTACGAGTACTCGCAGGAAACGTACGAGACGATCTCCAGAAAGAAGATGATCGCCAAGTTCCACAGCGTTGCCAAGGCGATCAGCACGATCGCTCCTCGGATGTTCGTGCCGTCTGCGGGACCGCCGTGCTTCCTCGACCCGGTGCTCTCCCACCTCAACTTCGAGGCCGTGAACATCTTCCCGCGCTCCGCGAAGCTCCTCGACTTCCTTCGGCCCCGACTGAAGACGGTCGACACGGCGCTTCTCGAGCTGATGCCGGCTGACGTCCTCGACGTGGAAACGGGGACAATCGCCTTCGAGACGAAGGATCGGGTCAGCGAGGAGACCCTCCGGCCGTACATCAGTGCCTACTCAGCGTCGTACGAGGGGCTCTTCCTCGAACGGCAGCGCCAGTATCAGGGCCAGGACGGCGGCGTCGCGGTCCTCGGGCGGCTCCAAGGCGCGCTCGAGGAGAAGCTGAGCTTTCTCACTCTGCACGATCGAGTGCAGACACCCCTCTACTTCTGTCTCGACGATGTTCCGGATCGGATGCTCAGGGTCGACTTCCCTGCAAAGCGGGTGAATTTTGCGAGTCAGATCGAGGACGAGAATCAGTACTCGATCACGGCTCCGTCCTGGGAGGTCGCCCGGGTGCTCGACGAGAAGATCACGTGGGACGACTTCTCTCTGACCTTTCGGATGCGGCTCAACCGCGAGCCGGACATTCATCAGACCGTCCTCCAGGGCTTCCTCCGACTCGAGCCCGAGGACATGAACTGGTTCTGCTCGAAGCTGCTCAACATCGAGAACAACCAGGAGAGGATCGTCGTCGAAGCGGCTGGAAAGCGATACGCTATAGACCGCTACTGCCCCCACCAGGGAGGGGATCTGAGTCAGGGGTGGATCGAGAACGGGCGGTTCCTCACTTGCGTCCGGCACCAGTGGCAGTTTGACCTCGAGCAGGAAGGGAACGCACTCCAGAACGAAGGGAGCATTCACGCGGTCTGCCTCGACGACGACTGAGGCCACTCCCCACCGCGGAGGCCACGCGCGACCGCGGCTGCTCGTCTGCGTAGGCGTGGCGGCGGCATTCGGGCTCGCGGCTGCCTCGAGCGCGCTGCCTTCGGCTCACGGCGACCCGCCGAGCCCGGTCTCACGAGTCCCCGCTGCCGAGGCCCTCCCTCCGACGAGCGCCGAGCCGGCATCGGACGCCCAGGGGGCTCCGGCCCCCGGGTCCGACGATACCGCCGCGCCCGACGAGCCAGGGGCATCTGGATCCATCCTCGTTGCCGGTCTCGTCTTGACCCTCGTCGGCATTGCGCTCGCAGCCCTCGCGCTGCGAGCGCGCGCGGCAGAACGCCGGCTTCCGTCGGGCTCGACCACCGCCGGCGAGCCGAGCCGAGCACGTTCGGGCGCCCGGAGCGGCGGCCTGAGTCGTGTTCTGACGCTGCGTTCGTCGGAGGTCGGGCTGGAAGAAGTGACGGGCTCCGCGAGCGAGACCGTCGATGACGATATCGACAGCATTCTCGAGCGAGTCGTCGAGCAGGCTGAGGAGCAACAGGCCCTGCCGAAAGCCGACCTGGAGCGATTGCTCGCCCTTGTGGTGGAGGTTGCCGACGACCAACTCACCCCGCCGAACTCCGACATCGATCGATTGGTGGGTCGCATCGTGCTCGCGGCCGAGGAGCGATCGAGATTCTCGAACGGTGAGCCGCCGAGTGGCGAAGTCGAGGGGCCGAACCGCGGCGCCTCGGCGAGCTTCGCGGCATCCGACGGTTGGCAGGGACTCGGTTCGTGGAGCGAGCGGCTCGTGCTCCGCCGTACGCCGCCGCAGGCGGAGGATCTCGCTCCTCACTACGTCTCGGCCGACTCGGCGCCGATCGGTTTCGCCGTCACGCGACCGGCGTGGCTTACGCCGGTCGTGCTGGTTCTGTTCGCCGGCGCCTGTGCAGCGATCGTGGTCGGGATTGAGACGCTGACCTCGTGGTACGCGGAGGTCGTGGCTCAGCTCGCTCTCATGCCCGATGAGAACCTCCTCATTCGAGGCGGCTCCATCGCGTTTCGGCCGTTCTTCCTGGCGCTGATCCTCATCCTCGCGTTGTTCGCGGTCGGCTCGCCGACCCAGCGTCTCAAGTTCTTCCTCTTCTCCGCGTCGCTCTACGTGGGGAGCGTGCTCGTGATCGACATCCTCCTCGCGCGAGCGGCCGAGGCCGCGTGGCTACCGGCGCCCTTCTCGCCGGTCGGGGGGATCGCCGCCGGGGTTGCCGGACTGCTCGCGATCGTCATCTCGATCTTCGCGCGCTACCGGCTCCCCGGCGGCGTCAAGGTTTCTCGCCAGATCCCCGCTTCGAGTGGGCTGATCCTGATGCTGGCCGCGTGCCTCGTGACGGCGCTCGCCGCGACGATGCTGTTCGCCTGGGCGCAGAGGGAGTATTTCCCGGACCTGCACCTCCGCTTCATCGGCGGGCTCGACTCGGAGCTCGTCATCTTTCTCCTCGCGCTCGTCGGCCTCCTCTACCTCGCGGCGGCGCTCGAGCGAGACAAGAAGCCAACAGCCGGGCCGACGCTCTCGGTCGCATTCCTGATTCCCGCCTTCAACGAGGCGCACGAGATCGCCGCCACGATCCGGTCGATCGACGAAGCGGCCGCGAACTACGAAGGCCGGTGCAAGCTGTACGTGGTCGACAACGGCTCACGCGACGGGACGTCCGAGGCCGCGGCGGAGGCGATTGGGAAATCCCGGGCTCTCGAGGGCATCGTTCTCCGCTGCTGGGCGCCGGGGAAATCGCACGCGCTCAACCTCGGTCTCTCATTCGTCATCGAGGACGTCGTGGTCCGCATCGACGCGGACACGCTCGTGTCGCCGACGCTTCTCCAGAACATCGTCCCCTGGTACTGGGACCCCTCGGTCGGAGGCGTGAGCGGCCTCCCGCTGCCGAAGCGCTCCACGACCCCACGCTGGCTCTACCCCCTTCGCTCGATCGAGGTCCACTACGGCGCGGCGTTTCTGCGGGTCGCTCAGACGGCGGCGGACGGGGTGATGGTGATGCCCGGACTGATCGCCTCCTACCGCCGCCGGGTCATCCAGGAGCTGGGTGGTTTCGCCGAGAGGATCAACGGCGAGGACGCGGACATCACTATGCGAATCGGCCGGCTGGGCTACCGGATCATTACCGACCCAGCCGTCGAGGTGTACACCGAGGTCCCTGCCGATCTCGGTCACCTGCGCGAGCAGCGGCAGAGGTGGACTCGTGGCCTCTTTCACATGGCCGGTCGGAACATGTCGATGATCTGGATGCGTCAGGGAGCCCGCGGCGTCTGGATTCTGCCCTGGTCGATCTTCAACGGCTCGCGCCGCTCCCTTATGATCCCGATACTCATCTGCGCGCTAACGGTCGAGTTGCTCGATGCGAGCGTCCTCTCGCTGCGGGAGATCTCGGTCATAGCCGGCTTCATCGTCGGTCTGCAGCTGATCGTCATCGCAGCGATCCTGATCGCGCACCGGAGATTTAGCGTGCTGCCCTTCGTGCCCGCCTACCTCATCTTCCGGATGTTCAGGGCCTACGTCGCATTCGAGACGCTCCTCACGCTCCGCTTGAAGCCCGAAGCTCGGGAGTCTCGCGCCGCGCTCCGAAGAGCCTCCCGTCGTCTGCGGGTCTGGCTCGCCGTCGAGGAGCCCGAAAGCGCCTCGAAGCTCGCGAGGTCCGCCCGATGAGCGTCGGCCTGCAACTCGTCGCCGGGACAGTCGTGATCGTCGTGTTCAGCGTGCTTCTCGCACTTGCCGTCAACCTCTAGGGGAGGCCCCGGATGCTCCGAACGTTCCCGAATCTCAGGTGGCTTGTGACCGCCGTGCTCGCCGCCGTGGTCGCAGCCGGGGGGACGGCGGAGGCCGAGGGCCAATCTGCTCTGCACCATGGCACGCACACGACTGAAACCACGCTCGCCCCTGCTGCCGTGCAGGCAGCCGCCGTCGCGGTTGCCGACCCAGCCGTGACAGGCGAGTGGACCGCACCGTTCACCATTCCGGCCAAAGGCATCCACGCCACGGTGCTCCCGACCGGCCAGGTTCTCTGGTTCTCGTACCCCGTCGCCCAGGTCGGGAGCGACGTCTGGCTGTGGAATCCACAAACCGGGTCGACGACAAACGCAAGCCTGACGATCCAGAGGGATGTCTTCTGCGTGGCTCAGTCGTTCCTCCCCGACGGGCGCATCTTCATGACGGGCGGTCATCTCTACGGCGCCGGGTACGGGTTCGGGGTCAATGACACCGACTTCTTCCACCCTTCGTCCCACACGTGGACGGAGGGTCCCGACCTTTCTGTCGAACGCTGGTACCCGACCAACGTCGAGCTCGGCAACGGGAAGATTCTCATCTTCGGCGGGCAGAAGGACAACCAGACGACGTCGGACACCGTCGAGTCCTATGACCCGGCGACGAACGCGCTCACAACACTCCCGGCGAGCGCCACGAAGAAGGTGAACTCCTACCCGCGGCTCCACCTCCTGCCGAGCGGAAAGATCTCGTTCACGAACCAGCGGCGGACGCAGATCTTCAATCCCTCGACGAACACGTGGTCAGCCGGTGCGGTAATGAACTTTGGGGGCCGCGGCGTCTCCGATCACTCGGTGCTCCTCCCTGGCCTCACGAAGGTGCTGGAGTTCGGAGGCAAGGCCTCGGGCGCGCCCTCCGCCACCAACACCGCCGAGATCATCGATTTCGCGGCGCCGAGCCCACAGTGGCGGAGCACGGCGCCGATGAGCTTCCCCCGCATGTACGGGAACCCTGTGGTTCTGCCGGACGGGAACGTGCTCATGATCGGCGGCGGGCGCGGGCCGGGAATCTACGACAACCCCGTCAAGGAAGCCGAGCTCTTCGACCCGGTCGCGGAGACGTGGACGACGATGGCGCCGCAGGTCGCTCCTCGGATCTACCACTCCACTGCAGTGCTCCTCCCCGACGGACGCGTGGTCTCCGCCGGGCAGGACAAGGGCACGCTCCAGTTCACCGCCGAGATCTACTCGCCGCCCTATCTCTTCCAGGGCCCGCGCCCGCAGATCGCGTCGGCCCCCGCCACAGTTGGGTACGGCGAGAGCTTCACGATCTCGACGCCGGACGCCTCCTCGATCCAGCGGGTTGCGCTCGTGCGGCCCGACTCGGTGACGCATTCGGTCAACTTCGACCAGCGCTACGTCGACCTGCCCTTCTCTGTCGGCCCGGGAAGCATCTCGGCGACGTCCCCTCCCACTGCCAACCACGCGCCCCCGGGGCCGTACATGCTCTTCGTCGTCTCCTCCTCGGGGGTGCCCTCGATCGCGTCCTGGGTCAT